>NZ_JAJSDW010000001.1:0-2445836 GCF_021272365.1 Microbacterium sp. KKR3/1
ATGGTACTGCAGGGGGGACCCTGTGGGAGAGTAGGACACCGCCGGACTCCTTTTAAACAAAATGGCCACCCAACGCTGGGTGGCCATTTTGCGTTTATACGAAGAGAACAGGGATCATCATGCCGGAAGAGGAAGAGCGCCGTCCGCGTCGCAACGACGACAAGGGATCACGAAGCAATCGCCCTTCCGGCAAGGGTCCCGATCGCAGTCGTGATGGCGGCGCCCCTCGTCGTGAGGGCGGCGGGTACAAGCGTGATGGTGCTGCTCCGCGTCGTGACAGCGGGTACAACCGTGATGGTGCTGCTCCTCGCCGCGAGGGCGGCGGGTACAAGCGCGATGGTGCTGCTCCCCGTCGTGAGGGCGGGTACAACCGTGATGGTGCTGCTCCTCGTCGTGAAGGTGGCGGGTACAACCGTGATGGTGCTGCTCCTCGTCGTGAAGGTGGCGGGTACAACCGTCATGGTGCTGCTCCTCGTCGTGAAGGTGGCGGGTACAACCGCGATGGTGCTGCTCCTCGTCGTGAAGGTGGCGGGTACAACCGCGATGGTGGCGCTCCTCGTCGTGAAGGTGGCGGGTACAACCGCGACGGCGGCGCTCCTCGTCGTGAAGGTGGCGGGTACAACCGCGACGGCGGCGCTCCTCGTCGCGAAGGTGGCGGGTACAACCGTGATGGCGCTGCTCCTCGCCGCGAAGGTGGCGGGTACAGCCGAGACGGCGCTGCTCCTCGTCGTGAGGGCGGTGGTTACAAGCGTGATGGCGCCGCCCCGCGTCGCGAGGGTGGCGACCGGGATCGTTCGCGCTCCTACCCGCAACGTGGGGGAGCCGGACGTGAACGTCCCGCGCAGGCGGCGAACGAGCGTCCGCGGTTCGATGAGCCGCAGATCCCGGACGACGTCACCGCTCGTGATCTCAACGGCGCGGCTCGCAATGAGCTGAAGACGCTGAGCAAGGAGAATGCCGAGCACGTCGCGCGTCACCTCGCGATGGCCTCCCGCCTCATCGACGAGGACCCTGCGCTCGCCCACCAGCACGCGCTGGCCGCATCGCGCCGTGCCGGCCGTATCGCGATCGTCCGTGAGACTCTCGGCATCACCGCCTATGCCACTGAGGACTTCGCCCTCGCACTGCGTGAGCTGCGGACCTACCGACGGATCTCGGGCAAGGACGACCAGATCGCTCTGATGGTGGACAGCGAGCGTGGCATCGGCCGGTCCGATCGTGCGCTCGAGACTGGTAGGGCGGTCGATCGTTCGACGCTGGACACGCCCGTCCGCGTCGCGTTGGCGATCGCGATGTCGGGTGCGCGCCTGGATCAGGGCGACCTTGAACTCGCCCTCGGCGAGCTGGAGATCCCGGAGCTGGATCCGGATCGTGCGTTCGAGTGGAGCCCCGCACTGTTCGCAGCGCGCGCTGCTGTGCTCGAAGACCTCGGCCGCACCGAGGAGGCCGAGTTCTGGTCGCACCGGGCCGAGGTCGCCGCTGAAGCTCTGGGAGTCGATGAGGCCGGTGACGAAGAGATCTTCATCGAAGACAGCATGATCGAGATCGACCTCGACGTGGACGACACCGATGCGCCGGCCGAGCCTGTGCCGGCTGAGCCTGTTCAGGCCGAGGCCGCGCCGGCTGAGCCTGTGTCGGCCGAGCCCGCGCCGGCCGAACCCGAGGCTGTGGAGCCCACGGTCGAGGACGAGGTGCGCGAGCTCCTGGGCGAAGACGAGGCCGACGACACGGACCCGGAGGCGTAGTGGCGCTGTTCTCTCGCCGGCGCCCGCTCCGCACGCCTCTCGACGGGGTCGACACCGTGCTGGCTGACCTGGACGGCGTGGTCTACGCCGGACCCGGTGCGCTGCCGTTCGCGGTGGACAGCCTTAACGAGGCGGCGAAGTCCGCACGGCTCGGCTACATCACGAACAACGCGGCGCGGACTGATGTCTCCGTCGCGGAGCATCTGAGCAGTCTCGGGCTCCAGGTCGAGGCCTCGGAGGTCGTGACGAGCCCGCAGGCCGCGATGCGTTTGATGGCGACGATCGTGCCGGCACCGGCGACGATCCTGGTCGTGGGTGGTGCCGGTCTCGTCGATGAGGTGCAGAAGGCCGGGTACACGGTGACGCGCAGCGCGGACGACGCGCCGAGTGCAGTGGTGCAGGGATTCGCTCCCGAGGTCGCCTGGACCGATCTCGCCGAGGCGGCGTTCGCGCTCAAGCTTCCCGAAGAAGAGGGCGGCATCCCCTGGATCGCGACGAACACGGACTGGACGATTCCTCGTGAGCGGGGAGTCGCTCCGGGCAACGGGACCCTGGTCTCGGCCGTCCACACAGCCATCGGTCGGCTGGCGACCGTCGCAGGCAAGCCGGAGGTGCCCATCTTCGAAGAGGCGCTCGCCCGTTTCGGTGCCGAGAAGGCGCTGTTCATCGGCGACCGCCTGGACACCGACATCATGGGGGCGAGCCGTGTCGGCATCGACTCGGCGCTGGTGCTGACAGGGATCGACCGCCCCAAGCACGTCCTCGCGGCACCGGAAGGCTCGCGTCCGACGTACATCCTCGGCGACCTCCGCGAACTGCACGAGCCTTATCCCGAGGTGACGGAGCGAGACGGTGTCTTTGCCGTGAACGGTGCCGCCGTACGGGTCTCCGGGGCTGACGTCGAGATCGTGTCGGAGTCCGGGTCGCAGATCGATCTGCTGCGCGCCGGCGCCGCCGCCATCTGGGCGTCCGGTACCCCGGTGTTCGTCCTTCGTGTTCCCGAGCGCCTCTACGACGATCCCTTCCACCGCCCCTGAGCGATCTCGCGTGGCTCCTTCGCGCGTCGGAGGGGCCGCGTACAGTGGAACCGTGAGTGAAGAGACGACGAGCGAGCCGACCGACGGCCTGTGGAGCCGTCTGCGCCTGATCGAGGGGCAGCCGCTTCCCGTGCGCGCCGCCGCCTACGCGGCCGTGCACGATGAGCTCTCCCGCCGCCTCGAGAGCGGCGCGAAGCTCGATCCTCGGGAGACCTCGGGATCCCGATGACGCGACTCGACGCTGCCCTCGCCGCCCGAGGACTCGCCCGTTCGCGCAGCCATGCGGCGACTCTCATCGCCGAAGGCCTCGTGAGTGTCGCCGGCCGCCAGGTCGTGAAGGCCTCGACCGCCGTGGACGATGAGGCCGAGATCACGGTCGCGGGCTCCGACCACTACGTCGGCCGTGCGGCCCACAAGCTCATCGCCGGACTCGACGGATTCGGCATCCCGGTGGCGGGAAGACTCGCGCTCGACATGGGGGCGTCCACGGGAGGTTTCACGCAGGTGCTGCGCGAGCGGGGCGCCCGAACCGTGCTCGCTGTCGACGTCGGGCACGGCCAGATGGCTCCGTCTATCGCCGCCGACCCCGGGGTGATCACCGTGGAGGGCTTCAACGTCCGACACATGACGCACGAGAATCTCGCCGAGGCCACCGGCGTCACGGAGTCCCCCGACCTCGTGGTCGGCGACCTCTCCTTCATCTCCCTCGAACTCGTTCTTCCGGCCGTCGCGGCGGTCGCGACCGCGGAGTCCGACGTTCTGCTGCTCGTAAAACCGCAGTTCGAGGTCGGACGGACGGCGGTGCGCGGGGGACTGGTCACCGATCCCGCCACCCGTGCCGATGCAGTCGCGCGCACGGTGTGGAGCGCCTGGGACGTCGGCTTGGGGATGCTCGGCATCCTTCCCTCACCACTTCTGGGAACGCACGGCAACGCGGAATATCTCGTGCACCTCGCGCCGGGGCGCGGCAGCAATCCGACAGAATGGTTGGACACCATCAATCTACTGGCAGGAGGACGATGAACGAGCGCAACATCCTGGTCGTCGCCCATGCCGGCCGGGTCGACACCGTCGACGCGGCGCGACGCGTGATCGATGCCCTGCGGGAAGCAGGAGCACGGCCGGTCCTGGCCGCCGACGACCACGAGGCCCTCACGGCGGTGGACGCCTTCTTCGCCGGCACCGATGTTCTGGGCCGCTCCGTCGATCCGGCGGACCTCGAGCTCGCGATCGTGCTGGGCGGAGACGGCACGATCCTGCGCGCGGCCGAGCTGGTCCGCGATACGGGAGCGCCCGTGCTCGGCATCAACATGGGCCATGTCGGGTTCCTCGCCGAGATCGATCGAGACGACATGGACAAAGCCGTGCGCCGGGTGATCGACCGCGACTACGAGGTCGAGGAGCGACTCGCCCTGTCGGTACGCGTGAAGGACGCCGCCGGCGCGGTCGTGTACGAGACCTGGGCGCTGAACGAGGCCACCGTGGAGAAGGCCAGCCGGGAGCGGATGATCGAGGTCGTCCTGGAGATCGACGGCAGGCCGTTGTCGAGCTTCGGATGCGACGGCATGGTCATCTCCACTCCCACCGGCTCGACCGCATACAACTTCTCGGCCGGGGGACCGGTCATCTGGCCCAGCGTCGAGGCGATCGCCGTGGTGCCACTGTCGGCGCACGCGCTGTTCGCCAAACCGCTCGTCGTCAGCCCCGGTGCCGCGGTCGCGATCGAGATGCTCGAGCGCACCGACGGGTCGGGGATCCTCTGGTGCGACGGGCGTCGCTCCCACGATCTCCCGCCCGGCGCTCGGGTCGTCGTCCGCCGGTCGTCGCGCCCCGTGCGGCTCGCGCGTCTGCACCCCACGGCCTTCACCGACAGGCTCGTGCGCAAGTTCCAGCTGCCCGTCGAAGGATGGCGCGGCCAAACCCTGGGGACGCCGTCATGATCGAGGAGATGCGCATGCAGGGGCTCGGCGTCATCGCCGATGCGGTGCTGCCTCTGGGCCCGGGGTTCACCGCGATCACGGGAGAGACCGGCGCGGGGAAGACCATGGTCGTCACCGGACTGGGGCTGCTGCTGGGCCAGCGCGCCGACTCGGGGGCCGTCAGGGCCGGTGCCGCACAGGCGTCGGTGGCGGGTGTCTGGATCGTTCCGGAGGGCGGAGACGTCGCCGAGATCGTCGAGGAGGCCGGCGGCGAGTTGGAGCCCGCAGGAGCGGGAACCGCGGAGTTGTACGTCTCGCGCACGCTCAGCGCCGAAGGACGCAGCAGGGCGAGCGTCGGAGGGCGGGCGGCGCCCGCAGGGGTGCTGTCGTCGCTGGCGGAAGAGCTTGTCGTGGTGCACGGACAGTCCGAGCAGCTGCGTCTGCGCTCCGCCGCGGCACAGCGCGACGCGCTCGACCGCTTCGGTGGGACGCCGATCGCGGACGCGCTCGCGAAGTACACGGACTCCTTCACCCGCTGGCGGGCACTGGACTCCGAGATCTCCGAGATCACCGAGAACCGGGACCGTCGTGCCGAGGAGGCCTCCCGCCTCCGTGAAGACCTGGCACTGATCGAGGCGACCGCACCGGAGCCGGGCGAGGACCAGGAACTCGCAGATCGGGCCGAGCGTCTCGCGAATGCCGAAGATCTTCGTGTCGCGGCATCTCTCGCGCACGGAGCGCTCTCCAACGAGGACGGCGAACCTGACGCCTCCGCCCTCGTCGCGGAGGCCCGTCGCGTGATCGAGCGTGCGTCCGACGCCAAGCTGACCGAGATCGGGGAGAGCCTCGCGGACATCGGCTACCGGATCGCGGACGCTGCGGGACTCCTGTCCGCCTACCTCGCGGATCTCGACGAGTCCGGCCCTCATGAACTCGCCGCCGTGGAGGAACGTCGCGCGGCGCTGGGTACCCTCGTGCGCGCTCACGGCTCCCTCGACGAGGCGTTGGCGCTCTGGCAGACGGGATCCACGCGGCTCGCGGAACTCGATGACGACGGCGACCGCCTCGAACGGCTCATCGCCGAGCGCGATGCGGCACGAGCCGAGCTGGACGCCGACGCGGCGACGCTGACGGCGACACGTACCGATGCCGCCGTCCGTCTCGGCGAGGCGGTGACTGCAGAGCTCCGCGCCCTCGCGATGCCCGATGCGCGACTCGAGGTCGCGGTCTCCGAAGGGGCGGAGAGCACCCATGGTCGCGATGACGTCGCGATCCTCCTCGCTCCGCATCCGGGCGCCGAGCCCCGATCGGTCTCGAAGGGGGCCTCGGGTGGCGAGTTGTCCCGGGTCATGCTGGCCATCGAGGTCGTCATCGCCGCGACCGACCCCGTGCCGACCTTCGTCTTCGACGAGGTCGATGCGGGCATCGGAGGCGCCGCCGCGATCGAGGTCGGACGGCGACTCGCCCGACTCGCCGAGAAGTCGCAGGTCATCGCCGTCACCCACCTCGCGCAGGTCGCGGCCTTCGCGAACAACCACCTCTCCGTCGTCAAAGCCAATGACGGCGCGGTCACCGCCTCCAGCGTCCGGCGTCTGGAAGGCGGTGAGCGCGAAGCGGAGATGGCCCGACTGCTCTCGGGACTCGCCGATTCCGACGCTGCTCTCACCCACGCGCGCGAACTTCTCAGCCTCCGCGCCCCCGCCGCCTGATAGGATCGAAGCCCGTGATGAACTCTTCTTCCGCGGGACCCAAGAACGACACGACCAAGCACATCTTCGTGACTGGTGGTGTCGTTTCGTCTTTGGGCAAGGGACTGACGGCGGCCAGTCTCGGCAACCTCCTCACCGCCCGCGGTCTGCGCGTCGTGATGCAGAAGCTCGACCCGTACCTGAACGTCGATCCCGGCACGATGAACCCGTTCCAGCACGGTGAGGTCTTCGTCACGGACGACGGCGCGGAGACCGATCTCGACATCGGTCACTACGAGCGCTTCCTCGACATCAATCTGTCCGAGGCGGCCAACGTGACGACCGGCCAGATCTACTCGCAGGTGATCGCGCGCGAGCGTCGCGGCGAGTACCTCGGCGACACCGTGCAGGTCATCCCGCACATCACCGACGAGATCAAGCGTCGCATGCGTCTGCAGGCGAGCGAGGACCCGCGCCCCGATGTGATCATCACCGAGGTCGGTGGCACGGTCGGAGACATCGAGTCGCAGCCGTTCCTCGAGTCCGCGCGCCAGCTCCGTCACGAGCTCGGACGGGACAGCGTGTTCTTCGTCCACGTCTCGCTGGTGCCGTTCATGGGCGCCTCGGGGGAGCAGAAGACCAAGCCCACCCAGCACTCCGTCGCAGCTCTCCGTCAAGTGGGCATCCAGCCCGACGCGCTCGTGCTCCGCAGCGACCGTCCGGTGAGCGCGAGCAACCGGAACAAGATCGCCCTCATGTGCGATGTCGACGTGGAAGGCGTCATCAACACGGTCGACTTGCCGAGCATCTACGACATCCCCTCCACGCTGAACGAGCAGGGCCTCGATTCGTACATCGTGCGTCGGCTCGGTCTCGACCAGAAGGCGGCCGACGTCGACTGGACGCGCTGGAACAAGGTGCTCCACGCCGTGCACAACCCCAAGCACGAGGTGACGATCGGCCTGGTCGGCAAGTACATCGATCTTCCCGACGCCTACCTCTCGGTGACCGAAGCGCTCAAGGCGGGTGGCTTCGCACAGGAGACCAAGGTGAACATCCGCTGGATCCCCTCGGATCTGTGCGAGACGCCGGAAGGCGCCCAGGAGCAGCTGGCCGAGCTCGATGGCATCTGCGTGCCCGGCGGCTTCGGCATCCGCGGCATCGAGGGCAAGCTCGGTGCGCTCAAATTCGCACGAGAGCAGGGCATCCCGACCCTCGGGCTGTGCTTGGGCCTGCAGTGCATGGTCATCGAGTACGCGCGGGACGTCGCCGGCATCGCGGGCGCGTCTTCCAGTGAGTTCGACCCGGAGACCGCCGAGCCCGTGATCGCGACGATGGCGGAGCAGGTGGACATCCTCGACGGCGGCGACCTCGGCGGCACCATGCGTCTCGGCCTGTACCAGGCGGCACTCGCCGAGGGATCCCTCGCGCGCGAGCTGTACGGGGCGCCGGAGGCCGCGGAACGGCACCGTCATCGCTACGAGGTCAACAACTCCTACCGCGATCGTCTCACCGACGCCGGCCTGGTGTTCTCCGGGCTCAACCCGGAACTCGACCTGGTCGAGTACGTCGAGCTGCCGCGTGACGTGCACCCGTACTACATCGCCACGCAGGCGCACCCGGAGCTGCGTTCGCGTCCGACCGCCCCGCACCCGCTGTTCCGCGGGCTGGTCGGTGCCGCGATCGAGCGTCACCGCGCGAGCGAGCTGTTCGACGTCAGTGCCGATGACTGAGTCGGCGGAGTACCTCCGCGACGAGCCTTTCGAGCCGGAGGTCCTCCAGAGCGACCGCGTCTACAAGGGCTGGGTCTGGGACGTGCGCTCCGACCGGGTGCGCTACGGCGACGGGGAGATCGTGCGCGAGTATGTCGCGCACACCGGCGCCGTGGCGATCCTCGCGCTCGACGACGAGGACCGCGTGCTGCTGATCCAGCAGTACCGCCACCCGATCCGTCACCGCGACTGGGAGCTGCCCGCCGGTCTGCTCGACGTGGACGGAGAGGCGCCGCTGGACGCCGCCCGTCGCGAGCTCGCCGAGGAGGCTGACCTCGTCGCCGCGCACTGGGAGCCGCTGGTCTCGTCGTGGACCACCCCGGGTGGCAACGACGAGATGATCCACATCTTCTTGGCCACCGGAGTCGCCGCGGCGCCTTCGGCACACGATCGGGAGGACGAAGAGGCGGACATCCGCGTCGAGTGGGTGCCGTTGGCGGATGCGGTGGACGCCGTCCTCGGCGGACGGATGCACAACGGCATCCTCACGATCGGTGTGCTGGCTGCGGCGCAGAGGCTGCGCGACCGGGGCTGACGCATGCTGCTGGAGCGCGCTCTCGACGCCTACCTGCGTCACGTCACGATCGAGCGCGGTCTGAGCGAGCACACGATCGCGGCCTACCGGCGTGACCTCGGTGGGTACTGCGAGTGGCTGGCCGGGGAGGGGATAGCCGACACGTCGGAGGTGACGCCGGCCGTGATCGACCGCTTCATCACGGAGCGTGCGTCGGCAGACCCCGCCCCGGCCTCCACCTCGCTGGCGCGCCTGCAGTCGTCCGTGCGGGGCTGGCACCGGTTCCTGGCCCGTGAGGGCATCGAGGTCGACGATCCGAGCGGGAGACTGCGTCCGCCCAAGGCCCCTCGTCGGCTCCCCAAGGCGCTGACGATCGACCAGGTCGAGAGGCTGCTCGCCGCACCGTCGCCCGAGGACCCGATCGGGGTGCGGGATCGCGCTCTCCTGGAGCTCCTCTATGCCACCGGCGCCCGCGTCTCGGAGGCGACAGGGCTCGACGTCGACGACCTCGCCCATGGCGATGTGCTGCGGCTGCGCGGGAAGGGCTCGAAGGAGCGCATCGTGCCGATCGGCTCCTATGCGCGAGAGGCGGTCGACGCCTATCTCACGAGGGTGCGGCCGGCGCTCGCAGCGAAAGGACGGGCATCGGCGCGGCTGTTCCTCGGTGCCCGTGGAGCGCCCCTGTCGAGACAGAGCGCCTGGCTGGTGATCCGCGCGGCGGCGGAGAAGGCGCAGATCACGTCGGAGGTCTCGCCGCACACCCTGCGTCACTCGTTCGCCACACACCTGCTGCAGGGGGGAGCCGACGTCCGTGTCGTGCAGGAGCTGCTCGGACATTCCTCGGTCGCGACGACCCAGATCTACACCCACGTCTCTGTCGATACGTTGCGTGACATCTACGCGACCTCGCATCCCCGCGCCCGCTGACACCGCCCATCCGGGAGAGCCCCCTGCCGCGTGCCGAGGCGGCTGCGGAACGGGCCGCCCGGTACAATCGACCAAGCACGAACGGAGCAGGAGAATCGGTGGCTGAGAAAGTGGCGAAGTCCAGGGCGAAGGCGCAGAAGGCCGACGAGACCCCCATGGGACCCACGGGCCGTCCGTATCACGGGTTCCCGACCCCCGAACCGTTGAAGTCCCACGGGCCCGCGCGCATCATCGCGCTGTGCAACCAGAAGGGCGGCGTCGGCAAGACGACCACGTCCATCAACCTGGCCGCGGCACTCGCCGAGTACGGCCGCAAGGTGCTCGCGGTCGATTTCGACCCGCAGGGCGCCCTGTCCGCGGGGCTCGGCATCCCGACCCACGATGTGCCGACGATCTACGACCTCCTGCTCGACACCAAGCGCGACGCCCACGATGCGATCGTGAAGTCGAGCGTCGAGGGTCTCGACGTCATGCCGGCGAACATCGATCTGTCGGCCGCCGAGGTGCACCTGGTCAACGAGGTCGCACGGGAGACGATCCTCGCCCGGGTGCTGCGCCAGGTGGCGGGGGAGTACGACGTCATCCTCGTCGACTGCCAGCCCTCCCTCGGGATCCTCACTGTCAACGCGCTGACGGCGGCGCACGGTGTGATCATCCCGCTCGAATGCGAGTTCTTCGCGCTGCGCGGCGTGGCACTGCTCATCGAGACGATCGACAAGGTCCGCGACAGGTTGAATCCGTCCATCACGATGGACGGCCTGCTCGCCACGATGTACGACCCGCGCACCCTGCACTCGCGCGAGGTGCTCGAGCGTGTCGTCGAAGCATTCGGAGACGACGTGCTCGAGACCGTGATCGGCCGCACCGTGAAGTTCCCCGACGCCTCGGTGTCGGGGGTGCCCATCACCGAGTTCGCCCCCGAGCACGCGGCCGCTCAGGCATACCTGCGGCTGGCGCGGGAGCTGGTCGCCCGTGGCGCTGTCGCCTAGCGGAGAGTCCGTCGACCCTTCGGCCATCGAGCGCGCCGAAGACGTGAGCAGCGGATCGGACGAGCCCGTCGGACCCGCGGCGATCGAACCGGGCTTCAGGGTCTCCCTGTCGAATTTTGACGGACCGTTCGACCTGCTCCTGACCCTCATCTCGAAGCATGAGATGGACATCACCGAGGTCTCGTTGAGCGCGGTCACGAACGAGTTCATCGCCTACCTGGGCGAGCTCGAGAACGATGAGGAACTCGATCAGGCCTCCGAGTTCCTCGTGGTCGCGGCGACCCTGCTCGACATGAAGGTCGCCGGACTCCTCCCGCAGGGCGAGCTCGTGGATGCTGAGGCCGTCGCGCTCTTGGAGGCACGCGACCTGCTGTTCGCCCGGCTGCTGCAATACAGGGCCTTCAAAGAGGTGTCAGCGTGGTTCTCCCGTTGCCTGCAACGCGAAGACAAGCGGCACGTCCGCGCGGCACGCCTCGATGAGAAGCACCGCTCGCAGACACCCGAGCTCGTGTGGTCGCTCACCGTGGACGACTTCGCGGCGCTGGCGCTGCTGGCCTTCGCGCCCAAAGAGATCCCGCATGTCGGACTCGACCATCTGCACGCACCGCTGGTCAGCATCCGCGAGCAGGCGGCTATCGTCGTCACCCTCCTGCGCGGCACCGAGTCGCTGAGCTTCCGCGAACTCGTCGCGGGCGTGAGCGAGCCGGGCATCGTCGTGGCGCGTTTCATCTCGGTGTTGGAGCTGTACAGGCACGCGGCGCTGACCTTCGAACAACTGGAACCGCTCGGCGAGCTCACGCTGCGCTGGGCAGCCGACTCCTGGTCGGACGAGACACTCGCGAGCCTGGGGGCCGACTATGACCGATGATCTGACCGAGACCGAGGCGTCGATCGACGCGGAGACCGATACCGAGACCGAGACCGAGACGGCGGACGACGGGGTCGGCGTGTCCACCGAGATCCCGCTCTCCGAGCGCATCGAGGCCATCCTGTTGATCGTCGACGAGCCGCTGGGGCTGGTGGCTCTCGCCGCCGCCGTCGGTTCGCCGGTGCCGGCGGTGCGGCAGACGCTCGAGACACTCGTCGACGACTACGACGGCAACGGCACGGGCCCGCGGCGCGGATTCGAGCTGCGCGAGGTCGGCGGCGGTTGGCGACTGTACGTCCGCGAGGAGCTCGACCCGCTCGTGGCGGCGTTCGTCGGCGGACAGGCGCCCGCGCGGCTTTCGCAGGCCGCGCTCGAGACGCTGGCCGTGATCGCCTACAAGCAGCCCGTCACCCGCAGCCAGGTCGCCTCCATCCGTGCAGTGAACGTCGATTCCGTCGTGCGCACGCTGCTCGCCCGCGGCCTGATCACCGAACTCTTCGCCGACTCCGAGACCGGCGCGATCAACTACGGCACGACCGACGCGCTCCTGCAGCACCTGGGCATCAACTCGCTCGACGAGCTGCCCCCGATCTCCCCTCTGCTCGATGACGGCGCAGACGGTTTCGACGAAGGGACCATCCGATGACCGGTTTCGAGGCATCCGCAGGATTCGAGGGCGCGCCCGAGGGTGTGCGCCTCCAGAAGGTCCTCGCCGGCGCGGGCGTGGCGTCGCGCCGAGTGGTGGAGCAGTACATCACGGAAGGGCGCATCCGCGTCAACGGTGTCGTCGTCACGGAGCTCGGACGCCGGATCGACCCCGAGCACGACCTCGTGGACGTCGACGGCACCGCGGTGCAGCTCGACGTCTCCAAGCGGTACGTCATGCTGAACAAGCCGACCGGCGTCGTCAGCAGCATGAAGGACGAGAATGGCAGGCCCGATCTGCGCCGCTTCACGGAGCAGTTCGAGGAGCGCCTGTACAACGTCGGACGCCTCGACGCCGAGACGAGTGGTCTCTTGATCCTCACGAATGACGGCGCTCTCGCCCACGTGCTCGCTCACCCCTCGTTCGGCGTGACGAAGGTGTACATCGCGAAGGTCGAGGGGACGGTGCTGCCCCAGACGATCTCGAAGCTCACCAAGGGCATCGAGCTCGAAGACGGCCCCATCGCTGCGGACAAGGCGCGGCTGCTGGACACCTCGCGCGGGTCGAGCCTGGTCGAGCTGACCCTGCACTCCGGACGCAACCGGATCGTCCGTCGGATGCTCGCCGCGGTCGGTCATCCGGTCACGGAACTCGTGCGCCGGCAGTTCGGGCCGCTCCACCTGGGAACCCTCCCGGCCGGGAAGACGCGGGAACTGACTAAAATCGAACTCGGCGCGCTTTTGACCTTGTCGCGCCGTGATTCCGGTGTCGCCGAGGCGCCAGGCGAGCAGGAGAACGAATGACCGATACGACGAGTGCGCCCACGGCGCGGAGGGCAAGCGCTGTCGCGCCTCGTCTCTCCGGGACCGTCCGCGTCGTCGGCGCCGGTCTGCTCGGGGCGAGCGTCGGCCACGCACTCCGGTCGAAGGGCATCGACGTCGTTCTGACGGATGCATCGCCCGCACAGCTGCGCCTCGCCGTCGACTACGGGGCCGGCCGCCTCGCCACCGACGACGACACCCCCTCACTCATCGTCGTCGCCGTGCCGCCGGACGTGACCGCGGACGTCATCCAAGCCGAACTCCAGCGCTTCCCGGACGCCGTGGTGACCGACGTGGCGAGTGTGAAGCTCGAGCCGTTCCGCACCCTGCAGTCGCGGGGCGTCGACCTCACTCGATACATCGGATCGCATCCGCTCGCCGGCCGTGAGCGCGGCGGGGCCATCTCCGCCCGCGCCGATCTGTTCGTCGGGCGACCGTGGGTCGTGTGCCGCGACGAGGACACGAAGGCGACGGACCTCGCCCTGGTCGAAGCGCTCGCGCTCGACGTCGGGGCGATGCCGCTCGAGATGACGCCGGAGGAGCATGACCGTTCGGTCGCGCTCACGTCGCACGTGCCTCAGGTCGTCGCGAGCCTGCTCGCCGCCCGCCTCGCGGAGGCGGAGGAGGGTGCGCTCCGTCTTGCAGGCCAGGGCGTTCGTGACACGACGCGCATCGCGGCCTCGGCTCCCGAGCTGTGGGTGCAGATCCTCGGCGCCAACGCCGGCCCCGTCGTCGAGATCCTCGATGCTCTCGCCGCCGACCTCGGAGAAGTGGCGGACGCATTGCGGGAGCCGAGCGCGCCCGGAGCCCGACGCGTGGTCGCCGAGACGATCCGCCAGGGCAACGACGGCGTCGACCGCCTCCCCGGAAAGCACGGACAGAACCAGCGCTTCGAGTCGCTCGTCGTCATGGTCGACGACACCGCCGGTCAGCTGGGTCGCCTGTTCGGCGAGCTCGGCGAACTGGGCGTCAACGTCGAAGACCTCCGACTCGAGCACTCGCCAGGGGCCCAGTTCGGCCTCGCCGAGATCAGCGTCGACCCGGCCGCGCTGCACGGGGCGATCACCGGACTCCAGGAACGCGGCTGGCGGATTGCAGGGAACACCAATGACTGACACCTCGAACGCGTCCACGGCGCCCGCACACGTGGCCGATGCGACGAAGTTCATCGCGATCGACGGACCAGCCGGTTCGGGCAAGTCCAGCGTGTCGAAGGCCGTCGCGCGCATGCTCGGCTTCGGATACCTCGACACCGGCTCCGCCTACCGCGCACTCGCCTGGCACATGCTCGATCGCGGCGCCGACACCTCGGACCCCGAGGCGGTTCGCGCGGCTGCATCCGACTTCCCCGTGCGTCTGGGACTTGACCCTGACGACCGCACGGTTCGCGTCGGCGACACTGACATCACAGAGGCGATCCGTGATTCTCGGGTGTCCGCCGCGGTGAGCGGCGTGGCCCGTGTGCCCGAGGTGCGCGCGCAGGTGAACGAGCTGTTCCGCGCACTGGTCGCTGAATCCGCCTACCCCGCCGTGGTGGTCGAAGGCCGTGACATCACGACCGTCGTCGCTCCGGATGCGCCCGTGCGGATCCTGCTCACCGCGGCACCCGAAGTGCGTGCCGCTCGACGCGCCGGCGAACTCGCCGGCGAGAACGCGGCTGCTGTCGCCGCGGCGCTCCACAAGCGCGATGCCTCAGACAGTGCCGTCGTCGACTTCCTCAACGCCGCGGACGGCGTCGAGGTCGTCGACTCGACGGAACTCGATTTCCCCCAGACCATCGACGCCGTGCTCACGGTGATCGAGCGAATCCAAGGAGCACACCGTGGCTGACGACGAATACGAAGGCGGCCCCGACCAGCTCGCCGAGAAGATGGACCAGCTCGACGAGAATCTCGCCGAGCAGCGCGCGGAGACCCTGCGCGCCGGCCTCTCCGACTACGAGCTGGACGACGAGGACGCCGCGCTCCTCGCCGGTGTCACGCTCGGCGAGGACGGCATCCACTACAGCCCGGCTCTGCCCGTGGTGGCGATCGTCGGACGCCCGAACGTCGGCAAGTCCGCGCTTGTGAACCGCATCCTCGGACGCCGTGAGGCCGTTGTGGAGGACACACCTGGCGTGACCCGCGACCGCGTGACCTACAAGGCCGAGTGGGGCGACCGTCGCTTCTCGCTCGTCGACACCGGCGGGTGGGAGCCCGATGCGCGTGGCATCGACCGCTCGGTCGCGATGCAGGCGGAGGTCGCGATCGACCTGGCCGACATGGTGTTGTTCGTCGTCGACGCGATGGTCGGAGCCACCTCGACCGACGAGCACGTCGTGAAGCTGCTGCGCAAGAGCGGTAAGCCGGTGTTCCTCGTCGCCAACAAGATCGATGACGCCCGGCAGGAGCCGGAGACGGCACCGCTGTGGAGCCTCGGGCTCGGCGAGCCGTATCCCGTCTCGGCCATCCACGGGCGTGGTGTCGCCGACCTGCTGGATGCCGTGCTGAAGAAGCTTCCCGAGGTCTCGGCCGTCGCGAAGCAGGAGATCGGCGGCCCGCGTCGAGTGGCGATCCTCGGTCGCCCGAATGTGGGGAAGTCGTCGCTGCTGAACAAGGCCGCCGGTGAAGAGCGCGTCGTCGTGAACGACCTGGCCGGCACCACCCGCGACCCGGTGGATGAGGTCGTGGAACTCGGCGGGAAGATGTGGCGCCTGGTCGACACCGCGGGGATCCGCCGTCGCGTGCACATGGCTCAGGGCGCGGACTTCTACGCCTCGCTGCGCACCTCGGCCGCGCTGGAGAAGGCCGAGGTCGCCGTCGTCGTGCTCGACGTCTCGGAGACGATCAGCGAGCAGGACGTGCGCATCATCGACCTCGTGCTCGAGTCGGGCCGTGCGCTCGTCCTCGCGTTCAACAAGTGGGATCGCCTGAACGACGATGATCTCGAGAACGCCGATCGTCGCCGTTACCTGGAGCGCGAGATCGAGCAGGACCTCGCACACGTCGCCTGGGCGCCGCGCGTGAACATCTCGGCGAAGACGGGGCGTCACCTCGACAAGCTCGTCCCCGCGCTGGAGACCTCGCTGGAGAACTGGGACCGGCGCATCCCGACCGGCAAGTTCAACGCGTTCCTCGCCGAGCTCGTCGCCGAGCACCCGCACCCGCTGCGCGGTGGCAAGCAGCCGCGCATCCTGTTCGGGACGCAGGCATCGACCCGCCCGCCGACGTTCGTGCTGTTCACCACCGGGTTCCTCGACCCGGGGTACCGCCGGTTCATCCAGCGCCGCCTGCGTGAGCTGTACTCCTTCGAGGGCACGCCCATCGTGATCAACATGCGGGTGCGCGAGAAGCGTCAGCGCTGATCTGTTCCGACGCGTGTCGCGCCGTGGCGCCACGACCCCGATGCTGTGAAAGGCTGAAGGGGTGACGGTCGTACCTCCTGCCTCTGGTGAGCCGCGTCGCCCGGACGGGCCGCGGAACCCGGGTGATGCCTGGGTGATCGCGGAGTCGGGTGAGAAGTACTGGGGGCGTTTCGGCGCTGCCGGTCTTCTCGCCTTTGACCCGGCCCGGGGCATCCTGCTGCAGCATCGCGTCTCTTGGAGCCACTTCGGTGGCACCTGGGGGCTGCCCGGTGGGGCTCTGCACGAGGGCGAGAGCGCGATCGTCGGGGCGATCCGTGAGGCGCAGGAGGAAGCGGGCGTGCCTGATGGGGCGGTCCGTCCTCGGTTCACCAGCGTGCTCGATCTGGGCATCTGGTCGTACACGACGGTCATTGCCGATGTGCAGGTGCCCTTTGACCCGGTGATCAGCGACCCGGAGAGCGTGGCCCTCGAGTGGGTGCCCATCGATGAGGTCGACGAGCGACCGTTGCACCCCGGGTTCGCCGCGGCATGGCCGATGCTGCGGGCGCTGCTCGAGGTGCGGCCGGTGGTCGTGGTCGACGCCGCGAATGTCGTGGGGTCCGTGCCCGATGGCTGGTGGAAGGATCGTGCGGGAGCGGCGGCGCGCCTTCGTCTCCGGCTGGAGGCGCTGGTGGTCCCCGCGGAGGATCTGGATCTCGGCGGAGACGAGTGGTTCCCCGAGGTCTCGATGGTGGTCGAGGGTCAGGCACGGGACATCGATGACGAAGCGAGCACGGTCGCCGTCGTTCGAGCCGAGGCTGGGGGTGACGACGTGATCGTCGCCGAAGTCGAGCGCCGCGTCGCTGATGTGCGCACAGTCGTCGTGGTCACCAGCGACCGGGAGCTCAGCGAACGAGCTGAGCGCGCCGGTGCCGTGAAGGTCCGATCTGCCGGGTGGCTGCTCCAACTCCTCGCGGCGCACGACTGACTTCTGCCCCAGCTTCTCCGACACCGTCATTCAGACGAACATCACGCGTCGGGGTGGCGGGTCGGCGTAGTCACGCCCCAGCGGACTGTGCCAGGTGACGCTGCCGTCCTTCTCCTGCTGTGCGTTCCAGCGATGCGTGTCGGGGATGTCCGGATGCTTGAGGGTGTGATGGCTGCGGCAGAAGTGGCCGAGGTTGTCGAGGCTGGTCTTTCCGCCCTTGGCGTGATCATGGTTGTGGTCGATCTCGCACCGGTGGGCTGGCATGCGGCACCCCGGGAACCGGCAATGACGGTCCCGCGCGCGGAGGAACCGGCGCATCCCTTCGGTGGGCGTGTAGGTGTCGGTCTCGACCACCATGCCGGACGGGTCGAGGAAGAGCCGGGTCCAGCCGGTGTTACGACCCGCGAGGTCGCGGGCGATGTCGGGATGCAGCGGTCCGTGGCCGTCGAGTTCAGCGGGGTTGTCATCCGCACCGGTGAGCGTGGTCGCCGAGACCGTGACCTGCACCCGAGCGTGAATGCCGTCGAGGCCGTCTCCGTTCGCGGCGCTGGGGTCTGCGGTCAGGAGAAGATCGGTGAAGAGATCGGCTTCCGTCTGCGCCCACGTCCGCGTGTCGACAGGGAGATGCTCGACCGTGGGGTCGGTCGCGAACGTGTCACTGTCGGCGCCCTGGATCACCCTGCTGTCGTACGGGTCGAACGCTGGGTCGTCGAGCGAGAGATCTCCGGGATCGATACCTTGGCCGTCGTCGTCGAACCACCAGGCGAGAGGCGTGACTTCGCGGTTGTCTCGGGCGCGTACGACCGCGCGGGTCATGCGGTTCAGCCTGTCGGCGATCGCGGTGGCGATCCACTCGGGGAGTACGGCGGTGAGCAGCGCCAACCCGTCGTCGAGCGACTTCACCGTCACGCATCGTTCTTCGGCGGCACGTCGGTGTCTCTCGACCAGCGTCTCGCCGACGAGGGCGGCAGCGACCTGACGTGCATGCGCTTTCGTGCGCGCAGCTGTGTCTTGTTCGGCGACAACGAGAACCGCGGCCTCGAAGAGCTCCATGACGGTGGCATCGACCTTGCGGTTGCGGATGGCTTCGGCGACGACGGCACCCGCCCTCGCGATCTCGCGCACGTGTTGGACGCTGACGGCGCCACTCGCGAACGAGGCTCGGACGGCGGGGAGATGGGCCTGCAACGCCTGCGCATCGGCAAAGGCGAACTCCACGGAGCCCTTCGAGAGATGGCCGGCCGCGGAGAACTCCGCGACCATCGAGCGGTAGATCGCCTCGCGATGGAACGGACTTGCGGCGACATCGGCGTCGTGGAGGGCGATCTGCTCGACGAGCAACTCTGCTGCTTCGGCTTCGAGCGCCGCGATCCGACGCCTCGTCGCGACCCACGCATCCACGATGCGACGCCTCTCGTCGAGGTCGAGATCGGTCGTGTTCGCCATGCCTCCAGTTTAGAACGTATGTTCGAAACTGTCGAGGTGTCGGAGGCGACGCATGCCGGGATATCAGCTAAGGCGGTCGTCGTGGCGACCGCGCAGCTTGTCGATGTCGCGGCGTTCGCGTTTGGTCGGGCGCCCCGCGCCTCGGTCCCGAAGGCCGAGGGCGGCCTGTGGCTCGCGTTCGGGTGTCTTGTCCTCGTAGGCGAGCGCCGCGAGAGGAGCTCCGACGCGTTTGAGCAGGAGCTGGCGGACGATGAGGATCCGGTCGAATCCGGCGATGCGGATGCGCAGTTCGTCGCCCACCCTGATCTGATGCGCCGCCTTCACCTTGTCGCCGTTCACTCGTACATGCCCCGCGCGGCATGCGGTCGTCGCCGCCGACCGCGTCTTGTAGACGCGGATCGCCCAGAGCCAGCTGTCGACGCGTGCGGCGTCCATCACCTGGTCCGCTTCCGCAACGCGATCAGGGCGCCGGCGACGATGAGGCCTTGGCTGAGGGCGTAGGTGAGCATCACCGCCGGGCTGCTCCAAGCCGGGAGCCCCGACGGGAGGAACAGTCGGAATGCGAGGAGCGTGTCGCTGGCGAGGAAGAACGCCCCACCGACCACGATGAGCGGGTGGCAGCGGGCTGAGAATGCCGCCGTGCCGCCGAGCACGAGTCCGTAGACGGCGACCGCGATCAGCAGCCCGCCCGTGTGCGGGCCCACGACCGCGATCATCGCGATCCACCAGCCGACGTAGACCAACGCCCACCACGGCATCCGCCGCCGTGCGAGGTGGCGAGCGAACAACAGGATGTATGCCAGGTGCGCGATACCGAAGAAGAGCAGCATCAGCGGCAGCTCCGGCGCGCCGGGGAAGAGGGCGCCCGCACCGTCGCCGAGCCAGGAGAACAGGACCGCTGCGAGGAGCAGGATCAGTGTCGCCGGAGGCTTCAGCCAGCGCGCGGACAGCACCACCGGAACCGCCAGCAGCGGCATCAGGAGCAGTTTGGTCGGGCTGGCGAGCGGACTGTCCACCGCGAGGAGCACGACATGCAACAGCGAGACCGCGGCGTACGGGACGAACGCCCACACGATCGATGAGGAAGGCGTCCGCCGCTGCATCTCCCCATCGTAGGGTCGCTGCGTTGCGGCCGCAGGCGTCGTGCTTTTCACGCGGACACTCAGGATTCGACGGTGACCTGATCGACGGTGTCGTCGACGCCCAGGTGTGCAGCGGGCCAGTAGCCCTCGGGGAAGTGCTCGCCGCAGGTGTCCGTCAGGTGCAGGACCACGGTTCCATCGGAGGAAGCCTCGATCGTCTCGAGTGCGAGGTCGGCGAAGGCATCATCGAGTTCGTGTGGCTCGGGCTCACCGGTGCTGAAGTTCGTGACCACGGCGTCGGTCGCGAGCCGTCGCAACACGTCGAGCCGCGCGACGACCTCGCGCAGACGGGGGAGGAGCGGCGTCACCTCATCGACAGTCGTTCCTTCGAGCATGAGGTCGAGCTCCGTGCCTGCGACTGAGACCGTGCCGACGAACCAGTCATGGGTGAGTACGGAGCCATCGGTGAGTTCGGACGTTGCCCGGGTGAAGGCGCCGAGCTCGGGGTCGTCGATGGTCGGGTGCGCATCGGTCATGCTTTCACGCTAGTGGCTGGCGAGCCCGCTGCACGCTCATGCGGCGAGGTCGAGCGCGACGAGAGTGCGCCCCGGCTTGAGTTTCGACCTCTCGGTGAAGCCGGCGGCCAGGAATGTGCCGAGCGTGCCGTGGAACAGTTCGTTGGCGCGCTGCTTCTCGCCCCCGGTGTCGACCGGGTAGCCCTCGATCACGCGAGCGCCGGATCCGCGTGCATACTCGACGGCGGCGTCCAGCAGAATGCGGTTGAGTCCGGCTCCGCGATGCTCTCGCCGGACGACGAAGCACGTCACCGCCCAGACCGACTCGTCGTCGAAGGGCTCGGTCGTCGCGGCGGCGATGATGCGGGTGCGGGGGATCCGTGCCTGGCGGGTGCGGGGGCCGATCCGGATCCATCCGGCAGCCTCGCCGTCGACGTACGCGACGATCCCCGGCGGTGGTCCCTCGTCGATCTCGGCGCGGAACATCTCGGTGCGCTGCGGCGTCGTCGTCGCGTTCCACTTCTTGTTGGTCAGCACCGGCCAGATGCACTGGCAGCTCGCCCCGTCGCCGCCGCCCGTGAGCGCGTGCTGGACATCGTCCCAGCGGGGAGCGGTCGCCAGCTCGGTCGTGATAGTCGCCATGCACGTGACGGTACGCGCGACCTCCGACACCCGCAACGCCTCGGTTCGCGGAGGCGGTCGAGATGCGGCTAAGATAGGGGAGTTGCCTGCGCGAGAGTGCAGAACAACGGGCTGTGGCGCAGCTTGGTAGCGCACTTGACTGGGGGTCAAGGGGTCGCAGGTTCAAATCCTGTCAGCCCGACCGAGAGGTCCCGGAAACTCAAGGGTTTCCGGGACTTTCTAGTTGGTGAGACGTGATCCGGTCATCGAGAACCCATCACTTTGACGCCCGCACGGCCATCTCGGGCCGTCGTGCTCCGGTAGCCGAGCGACCGTGCCGGTTGCTCCCGATTCGTGGGTGGGAGCCGGACACACCTGTTCGGTATGGACACCGAACACATCCCGATCGGCAACCCGTGGAGTCTGGAGCCCCTGCTCGACGTCGGCGAGCTCGCCTCCTATCTGGGCGTACCTGTCTCAACGGTTTACGACTGGCGCACCCGCGGCCTCGGCCCGCGCGCGTATCGTTTCGGGAAGCATCTGAAGTTCGGGCTCTCGGACGTGCGGATCTGGGTCGAGCAGCAACGCGACCCCGAGTCGCCTGCCTCTCTAGAGGGGAGGTGACCCGATGAGCCGGCAGCGTTTGACCATCGGCACCCTCGCGGAGATCTCCATCTCGTCAGCCCCGGCGGACGCGTCGTCGCGCGTGCAGCGGTCGTGGCTGACCCACTCACCGAGCGCGGCGAGTAGCCGCTCAGCTTCACGGTAGGGTATGGGCAAGCGTCGCCCGCTATGAAGGCGGCTACCGTGGCGCTGAGGCCCGCACTTAGGAGGTTCGGTTGTCGTCGGAAGACGTGTTCGAGTCCGCGCTAGTCGAACCGGATAAGAATCTGTTTATTCAGATGCTCACCCGCGACGTCGAGCTCATCCCCGCGATTCTTGACCTATGGGACAACTCCGTAGACGGCGCGCTCCGATTCGTGACGCTAGACGGCGACGACCGATTCATCGATAAGAGTCTAGACGGATTCCACATCGACATCACTGTCAATCCGGACTCTTTCAGCATCGTCGACAATTGCGGTGGTATTCCTCTAATGACGGCGCGCGACTATGCCTTCCGGCTTGGTCGGAACAAGGATGCCCCGACAGTGGACGGTGCTGTCGGTAGTTTTGGCGTGGGAATGAAGCGCACGCTTTTCAAGATGGGCGACAACTTTAGGGTCGAGTCTGAGTCCATTGAAGGCGCGTTCGCGCTCGAAGTGGATGTCCCAAAGTGGGCCGCGCTAGACGAAGACGTTTGGGTGTTCCCGTTCGAGAGCGCCGACGCAGCTGCCATCGTTACGGATCCTAAGCAGGCATCGACCTCGATCAAGGTTTGGAACCCCCAGCCAACGGTCGCGGCTCAGTTTGCTGAGGATGGCTTTATCGCCCGCCTCAAGCACGAACTCGAAATACGACGTCCCGAAGCATTCGATCTCGGGATCGTGACGCGCCTGAACGGTACAAAGCTCACTCCGAGGCGCGCCCAGCTGAAGAGTAGCTCAGACTTCCGACCTTTGGTGCGACGCTTCCGGACTCCCGAAGACGTGCGCGTCGAGATCCATGCCGGCCTAGTCGGGGGAGCTAAGGAGTCGCAGATCACGCCCGACGACGAGGGCGACGCCGACAAGTTCATGGGTCACGACGACGCCGGTTGGTACGTCCTGGCAAATGGTCGAGTCCTCCTTGCCGCAGATAAGACTCGGCTTACTGGCTGGGGCGACGATACGGCTCGATACCACCCTCAGTTTCGAAACTTCCGCGGATACGTCGACATCAGGTCAAATGACGCGCGCAACCTCCCATGGAACACATCAAAGACCGGGGTGGACGAGAGCTCACGTGTGTGGAAGCTCATCTACGGAGCCATGCGCACTGCGCTCGCCGAGGTACAGGCGCTGGCTTCGCGTCTCAAGGAAGACCGTCGAGCCTTCCTCGAGACGGAAGTCAAATCCTCCTTGATCCAGGCGTATGAGAAGGCACGCGAGCGACCCATCGAGGAGATCTCCCCCAAACAGGAGTCCACGCTCAACTACCCGAAGCAAGAAGTGCAGACGCGAAAGCTTAAGACCATACGCTTCTCGGTCGATACCGAACGCTTTGACACAGTCGCTGAGGCCCTCGGTCTGGACAATCCGCAGCAGTTGGGGCGCGCGCTCTTCGACTACTACTGGCGTCTAGAGATCGACGACTGATGGCGGGACCGAACTACGCAACCGCTCCGCTCAAGGCGATCACTCGCGAGATGCTAGTGGAGGTAACGCGTCGACTCGTTCGCTACGGTCCGCTACGCGATATGACGTACGTCGGCCTGGGTGCGTTAGAGTTCGTTGATTTCCGGCTAGTCTACGAGCGGCTCGGGATCGAAAATCTGGTCTCGATCGAAGGATCACATCCGCTCGGTCGGCTCGAATTCAATCGCCCATACGACAGCATTCGGATCCTTCAAGGCACGACCAACATTCGACTGCCTGAGATCGAGGAACTGAAATCTTCCCGATGCGTAGTTTGGCTCGACTACACGAGCCGTCTCCGGCAATCCGAACATCGTGATCTGGCGTATCTCGCAAGCGTACTCGCGCCAGGTTCTGCGCTGTTCGTTTGCGTGAATAGAAACGCGCCGGAGAAAGAGTTCGAAGAGATTCGTCAGGAGTTTGGCGACTATTTCGACGAGAATCTGCGCAAAGTTTCGTACGTTGGCCCCGGTCTTGCGGATCAGCAGCGCATTGTCGCCGACCGGATCATACGTAAGCACATCGCAACGCGCGAAAGTCCGCCGGCCATTGAACGGGTTCTCGACGTTCGATACGCCGACAGCGGCAAGATGCAACTTCTCGGATGGATCTTTGGCCCGCAAGGTTCGGACATCGCCGCGGATTGCAGGCTCGGCGAGCTCGACTTCACTGCGACGGCACGTGCGGATCAATCCCTTGAGCTTGCATGGCCGAGCCTGACTGCCCCGGAGTGGGATGCACTCACCCATCAGTTGCCGGCGTCGATCGACACGATCCAACCACCCCACAAGTTCATCGAACGCTCGCACGTCGAGCGGTTTCTGGCCGTGCATCGCTGGGGTCGGCCCTCAGCGGCGAACGCGTGAGTGCAGTGTCGGAGGTCAATGCGACGATGTCGTCTGGTGAGGTAGCTCCAACGGGGTTCTTCGATCTCTCAAACGACGACACACTCTCACCGATGCCTGGGATGGGAGACCCGATGTGCGATCGTTTTACTATGGTTGTTTCCCCTCTTCGTGTGCAGCCGACCAGGCCGATCGCTGTCGACCTGTTCTCCGGAGCAGGGGGTATGAGCTTGGGGTTCGAGCAGGCAGGCTTCGACGTCGTCGCCGCGGTCGAGTATGATCCCGTTCACGCAGCCACACATGCTTTCAACTTCCCTGAGTGCGAGGTGCTCTGTCGTGATATCTCCACGCTGGGTGCCGCCGATGTGCTTGCGGTAGCCGAGCGCGGGTTCAAGAAGCTCCACCCTAGAGGAGTATGGCCAGGACGGCTGGATGCGCTCATTGGCGGCCCGCCGTGTCAAGGCTTTTCCACGGGTGGCAAGCGCGACCAGGAAGACGAGCGCAACGATCTGCTGCTGCACTACGTTCGCTTGGTGGAAGAGCTCAAGCCGAGAACGTTCTGCCTTGAGAATGTTGCTGGTTTGCTGGAAAAGAAATTCGACCCGGTTCGACAGGAAGCGTTCGAAAGACTTCGGAAAGCGGGCTACGCAATCTCGGGTACAGAGAAGACTGTCAACAGCCTTGAATTCGGTGTACCGCAGTCACGTCGTCGTGTAATCGTTCTTGGAGCTCGGGGCAACAAAGCCCCCTTGCGCCCGGCGCCATCGAACGCGCCCAATGTTTCTGTGGAGGAGGCTTTCGAGGGGCTTCCGTCTCCGGGCGACTACGACGCCCTACTCACCTCGGATGAAGTCCTCCTGAACGACGAAGATATCCAGCGGCGCCAGTCGATTGTAGGTTCCTACGCGAGAACATTGGCAGGCCTTCAACCGTTGGCGGGGGACAAGTCTCGGCCGCGTCTTTGGGAGCCTGGGCTGCTAACGGGGTCGCGCCGCACGATCCACACCGACGCGACTGTCGAACGATTCGCGACAACGGAACTGGGTGCCGTGGAACCCAAGAGCAGGTTGTACCGGCTTCCGCTTAGCGGGCCGTCACGCACGCTTCGGGCCGGCACCGGTTCCGAACGTGGGTCTCATACCTCGCCGAGGCCGATCCACCCGCGTGAAGATCGTGTGATCACTGTTCGAGAGGCTGCACGCCTTCACGGCTACCCTGATTGGTTCCGTTTCCACACCACGAACTGGCATGGGCATAGGCAAGTCGGAAACAGCGTTCCGCCGCCGCTGGCCCGCGCAGCTGCCCGGGCTTTGCTTGGTTCTATTGCGTCTTCACCTGTAGCTCTGCGTGCGACTGTTGCGCTCGGAGATGTTTCGCTTCTGTCGCTGTCGCGTACTAAGGCGCTCACGGTTGTGGATGCCCTCACGGAGCAGCTTCCAGCTCAGAGAACGAGAAAGCCGACTGTCGCCGATACGTCAGATCCCGAAATGTCTCAGGAGGCGGTGGGATAATAGCTTCAACCTCAGCGCTGTTCAGCTTCTTGGAGATCGCGCGGGCGAATAACGTTTGCGATCGAGTCCGCGATCTCCTCTGGGGATAGATGGGTCCAGAATCGGAGTACGGTCCATCCTGCCGCCTCCAGGACACTATTTGTGTCTGAGTCGCGAGATACGTTGGCGGAAATCTTCGCGCCCCAATACTTGGTGTTCGATTTGGATTCGACGTAATGATCTGGACAACCGTGCCAGAAGCAGCCGTCGATGAATATCGCGATACGCCTCCGAACAAAAGCGATATCGGCCGTACGTCGCAGGCTTGCTATCGGGCGCACTTGAACGCGGTATCGGAATCCACGTCGGTGCAACAGGCGCCGTACTTCGACCTCAGGCTTTGTGTCCCGCGATCGATTGCCCCGCATGACCTTGGCCACGCGAGGATTCGTGGCCCACGACTGATCTTCCATGACACAACGTTACGTCGGGGTGCGTAGCGTGGGTAGCTAGCAGGCCCCTACTCGCGGACCGCGTATTCTAGAGTGGGACTGCTGCAGAGATAGGTGACAGTTTGACTTGCTCATGCAGCAGTTTCTGACAACTGAAATTATCGTGTGTGGTGCCGGGAAGTCTTGGATGACGTCTACTCTGCAATCGTGGGAGCAAACCACCGCCGGAACCGTACCTCCAGCCAACCCGCAAGACCGTTAATTGCTCTCTGACCGATGCCTCGTATGGTGAGGCCCACCACGATCGAAGCCGTGCCTATCGCAACGGCGACCACCCCCAGCGCTATGGACGCGCCGGCGGGCAGCGACGCACTGAGTGGAGGGTCTACAGGCCAAGGGAAACTGAGGATTGCACTCGCAAGTACGATCAGTGCGAGCACACTGCCGAGCAAGATGACTACTACACGCGCGGCCTTCTCCGCCACGGCGCGGTACGCCGCCCGCTGAGACCGCGCCTGGTGGTCGCGTTCCGCTTCTGCCTTGCTCGCGCGCGCCTCTGAATCGATCAGCTCTTGCTGGCGCTCGCTTACCTCGGCTTGAAGAGCCCGCGCATGCTCCGCTAGCGCATGCCTGAGGACGAAGTCAGCAGTGTCCTCGGTGAACGCGTCGATGTCATTCTCTGTCGTGGCGAGGATGATTGAACGCGCGAGTAAAGATTGTCTAAGCATTACGTAGTCCTGCTTAGACACACGATCCCGCGCTCTTAGATCATCTAGCCGCTCAACGTACTTGAACCAAATCTTTGGTTCTGACTCTGCAATAGATAAAGCCCCGATGGTGAGGAGATTCAGCGGCAGCGCGGTCGCTGAGGCAGAGTGGCGTGCCCAGAGGTAGCTCGCAATCTGCGATTCGATGAGTGACAGCGGGACCCCGCGCAGATCCTCGCCAATCTTGTACAACTGGCGGGCTCCTGTAGCGAGGTTGGTGTTCGTAGTCACGAACACGGCCTTGGCCTCCTCGATACGGCGAGGGTGGCGCGCTTGACGCAGCGTGAAGATGGAAGCCAGTGAGTCTACGTCGGCGTCGAGCGCGGCCACGTTTGTATACCGCACGTTCTCGTCGAGGAGGCGACGCAGGCTCGCCTCATCCATGTTGTATTTGGCGACTCTGTCGGGTTTCCGTCGGACGCTGACCCCCCGCTCGTCGAGCCTAGACTCCAAGGTCGAAATGACCTCTTCGACGTCGCTCGCTGTCCAACCTTCCGAGACCATGAACTCGACGGCTTCGCCGTAGTACTTGCTCCGACCCGATCGAAGCACCGCCGACGCCGCGGCAAGTACTCCAAGAATCTCATCGAAGTTGTGCTGGAAGCACACCAAGCCGATTCCGCTCTCGATAGCGAGCTGTGCCAGTTCTGCGGAGAATGCTTGCCGAATTGGACCGCAGAGACCGAGCAGCCTGAGAAGCAGTGTTGTGTCTAGGAAGATCTCTAACCCGCTGATCCGACGGTCGGGCGCTTCGAGGTCTGTGCTCCACAACACGCCTGAGAGGAGACTGCCCTTCGCGATCTGTTCGAGAGCTGTCTGGCTATCCGCGCTTCCCTCCGAAACTACGTGCAGGACAAATTGAGCCGCCACGTGGGCAAGTCCCTCATCGACCCTGACGTGGAAGCTCGGTTGAACGCGATTGACAGCCCAGACTGCGAGAGGCGCGACCTCGTCGCGGACCAGAGACAAAAGTGCAGCCGAGAAGTCTGGTTCAGAGACCTCGATGTTGAACACCCTGCTCGCGAAGGCGGCCCCCTCTCGCAGGAGCGTGGCCTGCGCAGACTTGACCCGGGAAACATCTGCTGACAGGTTGTACTCGGGCTTGTCAATCTCTGGGCGTACCGCAACGATGACGCCATGCTCTCGCATGAGAGCACCGGCTCGCGTGAGCCGTCTGAGCAAGGTCTTGATCACTGTGCGCGGGACCGGGAGCCCGAATGTGGTTTGGAGATCCTGCTGAATTGAATCGTCCGAAAGTGCTTGCCGGGACCGTCGTGCGGAGTCAGCCACGAAGGGTACGAGCATTTGCAGGACATCATGACCTCGCCGGTCGTAATTGACCTTCATCACTGCCATTGCTGCGAGGTAGTCACTCAATGCCTTCTCCATCTGTTCACTGCCCACGCGTTGGTGTCGCCGTAGGTGGAGCGTATCGTGTTGGTTGCCAACACACGCTGTTCCGCCTATCGATCGTTTGAGGCGCCCCAGGATGTCCGGAGGCTGGATTCCTTGGAAGGATCGGTCTCATGGGACATCCCAGTAAGTACCCGGCCGAGCGGCGCGAGCGTGCCGTCTGGACGGTCGCCGAGGTGCGGTCGGAGCATGACAGTGAGTATTAGGCTATTGCTCCCGTCGCGAAGCTCCTCGGCGTCGGTTCGCCGGAGACGGTGCGCCAGTGGATCCGTCGGCAGTAGGTCGACACCGGTGCTTGGCCAGGCGTGACGAGCGAGGCGCAGGAGGAGATCAAGAGCCTCAAGCGTGAGGTGTCCGAGTTGCGGCGGGTGTCCAAGCTCATGCAACGCCTTGCTCTGATGGCCTATCAGAAACCCATCTCAATCACCCGCCACGGCCCGCAACCAACCGGCTACACTCGGACTAAGCGAACCGCCCGGTTCCCTGTGAACACAAGGGAATACGCGAGTTCTCGAGACGATCGGCGGAGACCGGAAATCGACCGGATCCTCCAAGGGGTCGCAGGTTCAAATCCTGTCAGCCCGACCGAAAAGCCCTGGTGGGAGGAACTTCCACCAGGGCTTCGTCGTTTCCGCCGGAGTGTCGCGCGCATCTCACGGTCGGCGTTCTCCTGCCCGTCGAGAAACGTCCTAGTTGCGCCGGGGTCGATACCTCCGTCCGAAGCTCCGCTCTGCACCCTCGTATGTCTCGACGAGTTCCCAGTCGTAGCGTCGGCCGCCGGGGACGTCGAAGATCCGGATGCCGTCGCCGAGGAACACCGGGGCGACGAAGACCTGCAGCTCATCGATGAGGTCGTGCTCGAGCGCTTGGCGGGCGATGTCCGCGCTGATGATCTGCACGTCCTTGCCATCGGCGATGACTTTGGCACGGCGGACGGCCTCGACGATGTCGACGTTGAGCGGGATGATCGTCGGATCGTCGGCGATCTCGTCGGGTCGGTGCGTGAGGATGAATTCTGTTCCTGACCATGCGCCACCGTACGCTTCGGCGGTCATCTCGTCGCGCTCGTCTCGCTGAGCCTTCGCGGCGTCATAGCCGGCTCTCCCCGAGATGATCACTCCGACGTCGCCGGCCATGCCCGCTGTCATCCCCTCGGGGGTCGGCTCTGCGGCTGACATCCAGCTCATGTCGTGCCCCGGACCGGCGATGAAGCCGTCGATCGAGCTGGTGAACCCCCACGCGACTTTGCCCATGGCTTCATCCGTTCCGGTCGTCGAGATGCTTCGGTGCGAACCCGTCGCCGGCATTCGCCATGTCACTGAGCACGAAAGTCATGTGAGCTCCAAACCACTTGTGTATCGCAATTGGTTTGAGCGTAGGCATGACCACTGGTAGATTGCAAGTGGTTTCGTGAGGGGACGCAAAGTGGACACGCACCGATCCGGATGCCCGATCAACCTCTCGCTCGAGGTCTTCGGCGACAAGTGGTCGCTTCTCGTGCTGCGCGACATCATGTTCGGCAATCGCCGCCACTACGGCGAACTGCTGGCGAACTCGGAAGAGCGCATCGCCAGTAACATCCTCGCGAACCGGCTCGCTCGACTCGTCGACCTGGGGATGCTCTCGCGTGCCGCGGATCCGTCCCACAAACAGAAGGTCCTCTACAGCCTGACCGAACCGTCGATCCAGCTCGTGCCGGTGTTCGCCCACCTCGGTGCGTGGGGTCGACGACACCTTCCTGCCTCTCCCGAGCTCGCCATCCGAGCAGAACTGCTCGAGAACGGGGGTCCCGCGCTCTGGGACACGTTCATGGATGAGCTCCGTGAACTTCACCTGGGGCTCCCGCGCGCCGACGGTGCCGCTGGCGTGCTCGATGACCTCACCGCCGCGTATCTCGCGGAGCGCGAGCGATCGGGTACCGCCTAGGGCGTGTCTGACAAAGGTTGACGGCTCAGGCTGAGAGTCTCGACGCGTGTCTAGGTTTCGGTTGCTCTCGGATGCTCAGTGGTCGTTGATCGAGGACATGTTGCCGCGTCCGACCGGGCGGCCGGGGCGGAAGTTCTCTGACGCGAGGCTGATGGTCGAGGCGATCATCTACCGGTACCGGTGCGGGATCGCGTGGCGGGACTTACCCGAGGTGTTCGGGCCGTGGCAGACGGTGTGGACGTGGCATCACCGGATGGCCGCCGCCGGTACCTGGGACAAGGTGCAGGCGAAGCTGACCGCCGCGGCCGACGCGGCGGGGTTGATCGATTGGTCGCTGTCGGTGGACTCGACCGTCGCCCGCGCGCATCAGCACGCGACGAACACGACTCGCACCACAGGGGGCTGGGTCGAACTACACGAATCTGCTGATCGAGCCGCCTGATCATGGCATCGGCCGCTCCCGCGGCGGGCTGTCGACGAAGATCCATCAACTCGTCGACGGCAACGGGCTGCCACTGGTCACGCTGATCACGCCGGGGCAGGCCGGCGACTCCCCGATGTTCCTGCCGCTCATGGCGCAGCTGCGCGTTGACCGGGACGTTGGCCGGCCGCGAACTCGTCCGGACGTGGTCCGCGGTGACAAGGCGTACTCATCACGCGCGATCCGCGGGCACCTCCGCTCTCGCGGGATCAAGGCGGTGATCCCCGAACCCGACGATCAGAAGGGGCATCGCAAGCGTCGCGGGTCACGCGGCGGCAGGCCGGTCGGGCTTGACGCCGCCGACTACAAGAACCGCAATGTGATCGAGCGCCGCTATTGCCACACCAAGCAATGGCGCGGCCTCGCCACCCGCTTCGACAAACACGCCGTCATCTACCGCGCTGCCGTGGTCCTCAACGCCGTCATCGCCTGGACAAAGGCAATGTCAGACACGCCCTAGCTGATTCTCTGTGCTCACTCTCGGGACTCGTCAGACCGTATGCATTGGTCGGGCGGGCCGACACGGGTCTCGACATCGCCGCGGGATCACTGTCAACCCCCTTCGTGGCGCGAGGGAACGCCTCGTACCGTGGCGTTTCGGCGATCGAACCGAACAATCTGCTCTGCACACGCCCGTGAGTTCGTGCCGATCTCGCTTCTCGAGCTCGTCGACGACAAACTGCTGGTGGAGGTCCCCGTCCGCACCCGATCAGACGCGAGTCCCGAGGAAGGGAAGATGCCCGTATGCGAGAACAACAGATCCGGCAGCTCGACGCGTGGTGGCGTGCCGCCAACTATCTCAGCGTGGGACAGATCTATCTTCGTGACAATCCGCTTCTCCGCCGCGAGCTCGCGGTCGACGATGTCAAGCCGCGCCTGCTCGGCCATTTCGGGACCGTTCCCGGGCTCAATCTGATCTATGCCCACGCGAATCGGCTGATCCGCGAACGCGATCTCTCCGCCCTGTACATCGCAGGACCGGGCCACGGAGGCCCGGGGATGGTCGCCAACGCCTGGCTCGACGGGACATACACCGAGCGCTATCCCTCCGTGACCCGTGACGTGACCGGGATGACCCGACTCTTCCGCCAGTTCTCCGCGCCCGGAGGCATCCCGAGCCACGCGGCACCCGAGACGCCCGGGTCGATCCATGAGGGCGGCGAGCTCGGCTACTCGCTCAGCCACGCGTACGGCGCCGCCTTCGACAACCCCGACCTGACGGTCTTCTGCGTCGTCGGCGACGGTGAAGCCGAGACGGGTCCGTTGGCCACCGGGTGGCACGGGAACAAGTTCCTCAACCCTGTTTCGGATGGTGCGGTGCTACCGATCCTGCACCTGAACGGCTGGAAGATCGCCAATCCCACGCTGCTGGCGCGCATCCCCGAAGAGGAACTCGTCAATCTGATGCGCGGATACGGCCATGACCCGATCATCGTGTCCTTCGAGGCGACGGATGCGGCAGAGGATGTGCACCGTCGGTTCGGCGACGCACTCGAGACCGCGTTGGATCGCATCGCCGCGATTCAACGGACAGCTCGCGAAGGGGCTACGGCCGACCGCCCCGTCTGGCCGATGCTCGTCCTGCGATCCCCCAAGGGGTGGACCGGTCCGGTGGAGGTCGACGGGCTGCCCGTCGAGGGCACGTGGCGTGCGCACCAGGTTCCGCTACCCTCCGCGCGGGACACCGAGGAGCACCTGCGGCAACTCGAGGATTGGCTGCGGTCGTATCGGCCCGACGAGCTGTTCGACGACTCGGGTGCACCGCTGCCCGACACCATTGCACTCGCTCCGGACGGGGATCGCCGCATGTCAGCGACCCCTCACACGAACGGTGGTCTGCTGCGGCAGGACCTCGACCTCCCGGACTTCCGCGGGTTCGCGGTCGAGGTCGAGTCGCCCGGCGCAGCGGACGCGCAGGCCACCGCGGTTCTCGGCCGCTACCTGGCCGAGGTGATCCGGCGCAACCCGCTGACGTTCCGGCTGTTCGGTCCGGACGAGACCGCGTCCAATCGGCTGGCACCCGCGGTCTACGAAGCGACCGACAAGCAGTGGAACGCACAGATCCTCGACCTCGACGAGCACCTTGCGCGTGCGGGCCGGGTGATGGAGGTGCTCAGCGAGCATCAGTGCCAGGGCTGGCTGGAGGGCTACCTGCTCACGGGAAGGCACGGCCTGTTCAACAGCTATGAGGCGTTCATCCACATCGTCGACTCGATGTTCAATCAACACGCGAAGTGGCTCGAGGCGTCGGCGCAGGTGCCGTGGCGCGCGTCGATCGCCTCGCTCAACTATCTGCTGTCGAGCCACGTGTGGCGACAGGACCACAATGGCTTCACGCACCAGGACCCCGGATTCCTGGACCTCGTCGTCAACAAGAGCTCCGACATCGTCCGGGTATACCTTCCCTTCGACGCGAACACGCTGTTGAGCACTTACGACCACTGCCTGCGCAGCGTCGACTACGTCAATGTCGTCGTGGCAGGCAAGCAGGACAGCCCGCAGTGGATGACGATGGACGAAGCGATCCTGCACTGTTCCCGCGGACTCGGCACGCTCCCGTGGGCAGGCACCGAATCGGACGGTGAGGAGCCCGACGTCGTCCTCGCGGCGGCGGGGGACGTGCCGACCGAGGAGATGCTCGCCGCCACGGCGATCCTGCGCGAGCGGGCGCCCGAGATCGCGACCCGCGTCATCAACGTCGTCGATCTGATGCGGCTGCAGTCCGAGGACGCTCACCCGCACGGGCTCTCGGATGCCGACTTCGACGGGCTGTTCACGACTGACCGGCCGATCATCTTCGCCTTCCACGGCTATCCGTGGCTCATCCACAGGCTGACCTACAAGCGGAACAACCATGCGAACCTTCACGTGCGCGGCTACAAGGAGAAGGGCACCACGACGACACCCTTCGACATGGTGCTGCTCAACGATCTCGATCGCTTCCAGCTGGTGATCGACGTACTCGACCGGGTGCCGGGCGCGGCCGAGCGCCACGCGACTCTCCGCCAGGAGCTGCACGACCGGCGGATCGAGGCGCGCGCCTACACCCGCGAACACGGCGAGGACGAGCCGGCGATCGCCGACTGGCGCTGGCCAGGATAGATCTCCGTCGCCGAGCCAGTCGCGGCACGCTCGATACCGGATCGAGCGTGATCTTCTCACCGCATCCTTTATAATGAAGATAGATTCATTTCAAAGGGGTGACCATGGTGAGATCACCGGAGCAGAACGCCGCGCTGCGCGTGGCCACACGCGAGCGGATCGAGACCGCGGCCGTGCGCGTCTTCGCGAGGCGCGGGTTCGCCGCATCGAGCATCAAAGACATCGCCGACGAGGCCGGCCTCAGCGCCGGTTCGATCTATCGCCACTACGCCAGCAAAGAGGCGCTGTTCGACGCCTTGCTCGAGGAGGCGTCATCCGGTCTGGTCGCAGCGTCCGCGATGCTCTCCGCCGATGCCGACCCCGTTGTCCTGGTGCGTGAGTTCACCCGCGTGTTCGTGACCGATCTGATGAACGGGAACGGCGAGGCCGAGTTCTTCCTGGTCATCAACCAGGGATTCATCTCCGACACCCCGGCCGGTACTGCGGAACGACTGGCACGCACCCAGCGGCCGCTCTGGGATGCCTTCGAAGCCGTCGTACGTCGGGGGCAGGCGGCTGGACAGTTCGATGACGGCGATCCGGCGCAGCTGACCGCCTACTACTTCGCGATGCTGTCGGGCATCGCCGGCATGCGAACGGTCATCCCGACTGCGACGACCGAGGCGGGCATCGACCTGGTGCTCCGTCTGTTGATGAGAAAGGACGCTTCATGACGATCACAGTCGAACGCGGTGACACGCTGGGGGAGGCGTATCGCCGGCGCATCACCGAGGTCCTCGTCCAGGGATTCGCCGAGGACTTCGAGTTCTTCTCGAAGGATCCACGGGTCCTCGCGGATGCGTTCGCGCACATGATCCTGCTCGACCGCTTCTTCGTGGCGCTGGTCGACGGAGAGCCCGCCGCGATCGCCTCGGTCACCGAGGGGCAGCAGGAGTGCTTCGACCCTGACCGTCGAGAGATCCAGCGCACGCTCGGTGGACTGCGCGGCCTCGTGTGCTCCTTCATCGTCCGGAGCCAGTTCCTCGGCGCGTACGAGGGCGCACGCCCCGGCCTCGCGGAGATCGGCTTCGTGACCACCGCGCCGCAGCACCAGGGCAAGGGAGTCGCCACGGCCCTGATGAGTCACCTGCTGCAGCTGCCCTACGACGAGTTCGTGCTCCGCGACATCAAAGACACCAATGCGCCCGCGCTCGGGCTCTATCGAAAGTTCGGCTTCACGGAGTCGAGCAGCCGTCGAGTGCGGTTCGCCGGACGTGCCGGGTTCTCCGCCTATGTGTCGATGAGTCTGAAGGCCGTGGCTTCGTAGCGCTTGCGCTCGGCCGTGCGCCTCGAGGGCGGAGTCCCGCGGGTCGCGGGGATCCTCCGCATCGACTGAGGGTCAGCGCGGCACTGGCAGTATCGAGTCGGTGATGCGGGCGGCGAGTCCGTCGGCGGCATCGAGGAACTCTTCGGGTCCGAGGATGGTGAAAGGGGCGTCGAATCGCAGGATCCACGACAGCAGTCCTGCCCAGGACCAGGATCCGACCCGGATGCGGCACTCAGAGGGGGAGACCTGTTCCATCTCGGCGTCGCCGAGCCAGGGTGCGACGTCGGCGGCGGGGAGGTGCAGGAGGAACTCTCCCTGGCAGGGCCAGACGTCCTCGCTGACCGAGCCTTTGGAGCGCGCTGCCAGGAAGGTGCGTGCGTCCCCGGTCGGCAGAGCGCGTGGTGTGAAGGGTGTTCCTCCGGCGAACTTCGGGACCATCCTGTCGAGCCGGAAGATGCGCCAGTCGGACGCGTCGAGGTCCCAGGCGATGAGGTACCAGCGGCCGTTCCGCGCCAGGACCGAGTGAGGCTCCACACGACGAGGCGGGCGATCGGTCGAGTCACTGTAGTCGAAGCGGAGAGTCCTCTGCTCCTGGACGGCAGCGCTGACCGCTTCGAGCACCTGCGGGTCGACCCGCGACTCGGCAGCGGTGTCGGTGAAGCGGATGCCGTCGATCCGGTGGCGCAACCTCGACGGCATCACCTGCCGCACGGTCGCCAGGGCCCGCGCCGCGGCCTCGTCAAGATCGACTCCGGTGGACGGGGAACTCTGCAGAGCCACGGCGATCGCCACGGCTTGCTCATCGTCGAACAGCAGCGGTGGAAGTTGTGCTCCGGCCGCAAGCCGGTACCCACCGTCAGGTCCCTTGATCGCGGTGATCGAATATCCGAGCTCCCGTAGCCGGTCGACGTCTCGGCGGACGGTGCGTGTCGTCACCTCCAGCCGTTCCGCGAGCACGTGTCCCGGCCAGTCCCGGCGCGACTGCAGCAACGAGAGCAGCGCGAGCATGCGTGAAGACGTTCCGGACATGATTCCAGTATCCGCGAAGTAGAGGACTCACCCTGTCCTCTACGTCTTGCAGTGTGGGGTCACGGCATCCCGCCGTGACCAACGCAGAAGAAGGACACGCAGATGAGCATCACCACGACCACCCACCTCAACTTCCCCGGTACGGCGCGGCAGGCGCTCGACTTCTATCAGTCTGTGTTCGGAGGCACTGTCGTCGCGGCGACCTACGGTGACCTCGGCATGCCGGCGGATGCTCCCGGTGCGGACAAGATCGTCTTCGGCCAGGTCGAGAACGACCACGGGTTCCGCGTCATGGCCTACGACATCCCTGGGCAGGACACCACCGACACGTCACGCATCGCCGGGAGCACACGTCGTGAGAACGGCGTCACGGTGACCGATCGCACGTTCTTCCAGTCTGTGCGCGGCGAGACGCTCGACGAGGTCACCGCGATCTGGAACGCGCTCGCAGCCGGCGCGGACGTCGTCGAGCCACTCGCCGCGTCGCCGTGGAGCCCGGGCTTCGGAATGCTCACCGACCGTTTCGGCGTGACCTGGGTGATCGACGTGCAGACCGCACGCGGCGCCTGATCGGGCCGCGGCCGGCCCTCGTTCGGTGGGGGCCGGCCGCGGTGCTTGTGGGCGCCTGACACCGCGACTGGCTGACCCTGATCGCGACGCACCGCGGCGATTTCCGTACGCTGGGCTCATGACGACGTCCGCCTCTGTTGTGCAGCGCCCGGTGCGCCGGCGGCTTCCGTGGGTGCTGATGCTTCTCGCCACGGTGCTCACCCTCGGAACCGTCGCGTTCATCTGGCTCGTGGCCGTGCCCGTGGGGCCCCTCGTCTGCGCCGCGGTGGATCCGCCGACGAGCAATTGCTTCCTGTCTCACCGTCAGGGGAGCGCGCTGGTGATGACCGTGATCGTCATCGCCGTCTACCTCCTCGCCCTCGTCCCGGCGCTGCTCCGTCGCGCGCGGGGTGTGCTCGTCGTCGGAGTGGTCCTCCTCGCGTCCGCGCCGTTCGTGTCATACGCGGTGGTGGCCTGGGCGCCGGGCTTCGCGATGGCGTGAGAGCACCTCTGCACTGGTGAACGGGCGCTCGATCAAGGAAGATGTCGATCACCGCCTCGGTGAAGCGATCACATCCGATCGGATCGCCACAGCATCTCGAACGAAAGGCCCACCGGAACGATGACCACCCTCACGATCGGAACTGCTCTCGGCGATCCCGACGCCAAAGTCGCGCTGGACGCGAGGCGTTTCAACCGCCACACGTTCTGGGTCGGTCAGAGCGGAAGCGGCAAGACCTACGCGCTCGGCGTGGTGCTCGAGCAGCTCCTTCTGGAGACCGAGCTGCCGATGGTCGTCTTCGACCCGAATGGGGACTTCACCCGGTTGCAGGAGACGCGCCTCACGGCGAACGAGGTGGATGCGGCCAGAGTCGCGGCATCGGACATCCGTGTGTTCCGTTCCGGGGCAGGGGAGGGGGAACGACTGCACGCGCGGTTCGTCGATCTCTCGGCGGCCTCGAAAGCGGCAGTGCTGCAGATGGACCCGATCGCGGACGCGGACGAGTACAACGCCCTGATCCATCTGGAGCAGGACGCCGAGAGCTTGGACGGGCGCGGCATGGTGCCGGACCTGCTCGCGTCGCCCGACCCTGCCAAAGTGAGGCTCGCGAAACGTATCGAGAATCTGCAGGTACTCGAATGGAACCTGTGGTCTCGCGGTGCGAATTCCGTCGTCGACGTCGTCGATGAGCGGCCGCGTGTTACGGTCCTCGACCTCGGCGGCTTCGAGCACCCGGCGGAACCCAAGGTCGCCGCCCTCGCGGTGCTCGAACATCTCTGGGCGCGACGGGAAGAGCGGCGCCCTGTGCTGATCGTGATCGACGAGGCGCACAACCTCTGTTCGCCCAACCCCGAGACCGCGGTCGAGCGGGCCCTCACCGAACAGCTCGTGCAGATCGCCGCCGAGGGACGGAAGTTCGGGCTGTGGCTGCTGCTCTCCACGCAACGGCCGACGAAGATCCACCCCAACGTGCTTTCGCAGTGCGACAACCTGGCGCTCATGCGCGTCAACGCGCCCCGTGACCTCGCGGAGCTGGCCGACGTGTTCGGGTTCGCCTCGGAGGACGCCATCCGGCGCTCCGCGGAGTTCGTGCAGGGGCAGGCCCTCTTCGCGGGCGGGTTCATCTCGGCGCCGACATTCGTGCAGATGGGAGCGCGGATCACGGAGGAAGCCGGAGGAGACGTGAAGGTACCGCTGCGTGCCGAGCGTTGAGAGGGTGTTCGGTGTGACAGACGAGAGGAAGACGCGGCGATCGGCTGCCGACGACGGGATTCTCCGGGTCCATCGTGCGTTGAGGTCGGGGTTCGGGACCGAAGCGGCCGTGTACGGCACGATTCTGGTCAGTGGCCTCGTCGCGGTGTCGTCCGCGCACGGCGAGACGTCGATCGCGGTGCTCCTCACCGTCGCGGTCACCGTCCTCGTGTTCTGGGGAGCCCACGTCTACGCCGGAACGGTGGCGAGGGTCAGCGACCGTGCGGAACGTGAGCAGGGGGAAGCGGTCGGCGTGCGAGCAGCGTTCGCCGCGTCCGTGAAGCACTCCCTCGGCATGCTCAGTTCCGCGACCGTGCCGGCCGTCATCCTGCTCGCGGGAACGACGCGGGTGATCCCCGACGGGCTCGCGAACGACCTCGCGCTCTGGTCGGGAGTCGTGATCCTCGCCTTCCTCGGCTACGTCGCCTTCCTCCGCCGGGGGAGTCCCCTCTTCGTCCGCGTCCTCGGCGCCCTCGGAACCGCATCCTTCGGGCTCGTCTTCGTCGTTCTGAAGGCTCTCGTGCACTGACGGTTCGTACGGTCAAGGGGGTGGCCGCACGATGCCGCGTGGATACGCTGGAGGCACGAGAAGACGGGAGAACTCATGACTCATCGGATCGGCTACCTCATCGGGAGCCTCGCCCACGACTCGATCAACCGGGTCGTGGCAACCGCGCTCGTGAAGCTCGCACCGCCGAGTCTCGAGATGGTCGAGATACCCATCCGCGATCTGCCGCTGTACAACCGCGACGACGAACTCGATCCGGTTCCGGCCGTCACCGAGTTCAAGGCTGCGGTCGAACATGCGGAGGGACTCCTGATCGTCTCGCCCGAGTACAACCGATCGATCCCCGGAGCGCTGAAGAACGCCATTGATTGGGGCTCGCGACCGTGGGGGCACAACTCCTTCGCCCGCAAGCCCACCGGCATCATCGGCGCTTCCACCGGCGCGATCGGAACCGCTGTCATGCAGTCGTCGATGCGCAGCGTCCTCAGCTTCCTCAACGCACCGCAGCTCAATGCGCCGGAGGCGTATCTCACCTATCGGCCGGAGATGTTCGGCAGCGACGGCGCGGTAGAGGATGAGGGCACGCGGACGTTCCTTCAGCACTACATCGAGGAGTACGCCGCGTTCGTCGAACGGGTGCTTTCGCTCACCGCTCCGGGTCACGTCGGCGACCCGGGATAGGCGGCGCGCCCCGTCAGATGTGGATCACGAGTTCTCGCGTCGCGCGGGCGGAGACGACGCGGCGAAGACCGTGCGTCCCGCGATCACGGTCTGCACGACCCGGGCGCTCAGCAGCGTCTCGAGATCTCCGCTGAACGGATCGGCGTCCAGGACCACGAAATCGGCCGCGGATCCGGGGGCGATACGTCCGCGCCAGCTTCCGTCGCCCATCGACGTCGCCGCATCTCGCGTGGCATGCGCGATCGCCCGTTCGAGCGGGAGCGCCTGCTCCGGGTGCACGCCTGCCACACCGGGCACCAGCGCGGACGCCCGGGTCGACGCGACGAACATGTTCGGGAGCGCCTGATGCGGCGCAGTCGGCGCATCGGTGGAGAAGGCGAGGAGCGCACCTGCCTGCTCGTACTCCGACCAGGCGAACGCGCGGTCGACGCGTTCGTCTCCGAGCTGTGCCGCCCAGTTCCCGAAGATCGCCGGGTCGGCGTGCACAGGCTGCATGGAGGCGGTGACGCCGAGGCGCGCCATCCGTTCCGCCGTTCCCGGCGCGGCGTACTCGAGGTGTTCGATGCGGTGTCGGCGCGGTCGTTCACCGTTGGTCGCGATCGCGTGCTCGATCGCGTCGAGGGCGAGCGTGCTCGCGGCGTCCCCGATCGCGTGCATGGCGATCTGCAACCCGGCCGCATCCGCCGCCGCGACGACCGGGAACAGGCGCTCGGCGGGCCAGATCGGCCCCGCGTTGGTGCCGTCCGCGTACGGCGCGCCCATGGCTGCCGTACAGGCATCGATGGTGCCGTCGAGGACGAGCTTGATGCCGAGCATGCGTGCCCCCGCCGTCGGTGTCGAGGCGTGCACGGCGGCCTGCTCGACCTGCGCGAGGTTCGCGGCATCGTCGCCGGTGTTCGCGACGAACCAGTGCGCGGCGACACGCAGAGGCAGTTCGCCGCGCTCGGCGGCGCGTGCGAGTGCGGCGAGCCCGAGCTCATCGAAGGCCATGTCCACCGCCCCTGTCACGCCGGCGGCGATGTAGGCGGACACGACTCGCCGGACCGCCGCATCGCGCTGCGCGTCGGTCGTGTTCGCGTCGCGGTGCGCCCAGGCGTGCAACTGTGCGGCGGTCTCGTAGAGCATTCCGGTCGGCTCACCGGAGGCGTCGCGGGCGATGCGTCCGCCGAGGGGATCGGGCGTGTCCCGCGTGATCCCCAACTCCGCGAGAGCCGCCGTGTTCACCCAGCATGAGTGGTAGTCGTTCGCGTCGAGGTAGACCGGGATGTCGGCGACGGCCGCGTCGATCATCGCGGCGGTCGGCTCTCCGTCCGGGATCGCATCGAAGAGCCAGCCGCGCCCGCGAAGCACGCCGGATGCCGCCTCGCGAGCCCCGCGAAGTCGGCGCTGTATCTCCTCGAGCGAGGTGGCATCCGTGAGCCCCACCTGCCCCAGGGCTTCGCCCATCATCAGCAAGTGGGTGTGCGCGTCCGTGAATCCGGGGAGCACGGTGCGACCTTCCAGGTCCACCACCGTGTCCGCGGCGGGCGCGTCGGTGTCGGATCCGACGTGGACGAACACGTCGTCGCCGACGACGACCGCGTCGGCCCATCGTGATTCGTCTCCGGTGAAGATCCGGCCGTTGCGGTAGAGGGTGCGGGTCATGCGTCGTTCTCCTGTGCGGTGAGGCGTTCCAAGCGGGTCGAGACCAGGGCTATGGCTCCGGTGGGGATGGCCAGGACGAAACTCGTGATCCCGAGTGCGACGGCGAAGCCCTGGTAGCCGAGGGCTCCGACGAGCGCTGCGCCGATCACCGGCGTGAGCGCCGATCCGACGAGGTACACGGCCAGCAGCGGGCCCGACCAACGGCCGTCGGCATCCAGTGCGGCAGAGGTCGAGACGAAGTACATGAACGCGATGGCATACACGGAGTTCCAGGCGATGAAGACGACGATGAAGGTGGTCGGTTCGGTCACGAAGCCTTCGCAGATCTTCAGGACTCCACCGGCGATCAGCAGGATCACGAGAGGGACGGCGCGCCCGAAACGGGCACCGACGATCATGAGCAGGACCGAACCGAGGAGTCCGCCGGCGGTCGCACCGCTGAGTGCGATCCCGAGGCCTTCCGGTGTCAGGGCTGCTTGTTCCGCGCCCATCACCCCGGCCATCGCCCAGAGCGAGTCCTCACTCACCGCCCACAGCGCGAAGGTGATGAGGAGCCCGAAGCCCGCGATCGTGACTTTCCGCGAGCGGGCCGGGGAGACGCGAACCGTCCCGGTCGGCGGGATCTCGATCGGCATCGCCTCGGCGACGGCTGCTCCCGCCTGTGGAGCGACGACCGGTGCGGCGGGGAGCCACACCGAAGCGACCAGGCCGATCAGGTTGAACAGGGCCAGCGCGCCGAAGACGTCGATCGGTGCGAGCCCGATGAGGGGGATCACAGCGAGCACCACGGTGATGACACCGCGATTGGCGAGTCCGTTGAAGCCGGCGACCCGGTCCGGGTTCCGGAAGGCGGCGAGGGCGGCGCCGGAGGCGGCGACGGCACCGCCGGCTCCGGCGCCGCCCAGGAGTAGGCCCGGGAGTATGGCCGCGGGGGCGAGCGCCGCGGTCGCGAAGCCGACCACGGCGAGGCTGAGGCCGGCGCGTGCCACGGTCCGACGGTGGATCCCGGCGCACAGCGGAGCGATGGCCAATCCGGTGACCGCCGTGAGCAGGAGGGTCGCGGTGACCAGCCAGCTCGCGGAGAGGACGTCGATCCCGAGGCCGCTCTGGGCGGCGGAGATCATGTACGGCGACAGGTTGACCCCGAGGTATCCCGCGATCCCGATGGCGAAGGTGGCGGTGGCGGTGGGGAGACGGAGGGGGATCCGGGTGCGGAGGTCGAGAGTGGTCATGAGGCTCCAAGGGGAGGGCACGGCATTGTGCGCGAGGGAGGGCAGTGGGCGTGCGTCGGTGGGCACGACTTCATAAACGAATGGTGTTCGTCAACGAATGGTGTTCACTATTATGCACAGGAGAGGGTTTGTGCGGAACCCCGATCTTCATGTCCGGTCTTCCGGAGAAAGCGAGCCCACCATGCCCAGGCCTTCGTCCCCGCTGCTCTCTCCGGAGATCATCGGATCCGCCGGGCTGGCGCTCGCGAAGGCGGGGAAGCCGTTCGGGGTCAACGCGATCGCGCGCGAGTTGGGCGTGCGGCCGTCCTCGTTGTACAACCACGCGGACGGCATGGAAGAGATCCTCGAGCTCATGCGCGGCAGGCTCGTGGAGGAATACCGCGTCGAGTGGCGGGGCGAGCCCTGGCCCGAGTTCCTGCACGTGATGCTCAGCACGCAACGCCGGATGTACGCGGATCACCCGCAGCTCGTGCCCCTGCTGGTCGGCAAGACGATCACGAGCCCCGCGGTGATCGCCGTGTACGACGACCTGGCATCGGTGCTCGTCGACGGGGGATTTCCCGAAGATGAGGTGCTCTCGGTCATCGCCGTGCTCGACGCCTTCGCGATCGGCTTCGGTCTCGACCTCGCCTCACCCGACGAGATCTGGCAGCCCGAAGGCGAGACGCGCACCCTCGGTCGGCTCATCGACGGAGCCGAACAGGGGAGTGCGCGATCGGATCGCACGTTCGAGCTCGGCGTCGGTCTTCTCATCGACTCCCTGCGTGCGCGGCTCACCCGGTGAGCGATCGTGAGATCCTCCTCGATCTGACGTAGCATGCACTCTGCCTCACCCACCGATCTCGAGGAGGACTCATGACGACCTGGAACCCCGAGGAGCTGGCCCGCATCGCCGCGCCGGAGATGTTCGACCTGTCCGCGCAGCTCGCAGACGGCACGACGCCGAAGACGGTCGGCATCTGGGCGGTCGCCGTGGATGGCCGCCTGTTCGTTCGCTCCTACACGGGCCTTGCCGGCAAGTGGTACGCCCCGGCTCTCGCGAGCCTGCGAGGGCGTGTGTCGGCGGGCGGCATCACGAAGGACGTCCGCTTCGAGCCCGTCACCGACGAGGCGACCAATGTGGCGATCGATGCCGAGTACCTCGACAAGTACACGCCGAGCCCCTACGCGCCGGAGATGGGACAGGAGCCGGTGCGGTCGAACACCCTCGAGGTCATCCCGATCGACTGAGTGCGGTTCCGAGGCGTCGGGTGTGCCGCGGGAGTGGGCCCTCCCGAACGATCCGCCCCAGACGTATCGCCGAGAGGGCTCTCCGTCCTTCCCGGACGGTGGGGGAGGCGGCGAAGTTCGCTGCGCTCACGGCTGAATCCCCAGTCCATCAGCCTCGTAGCCCCCGCTACGTGAGCAGAGTATCGCTTAATCGTCTTGTCCGCCATTTGGGGGACAAAGATATTTCGGAACTTTCTCGCAGAGACGTTCTGTTGCCTTCCGGGCGGCGTTGCCTAGGGTGGACACATGGACAGGTTGCTCGTCATCGCCGCGCAGGTCGCCATCGCTCATGGGCACCGGGTCGAGGTGACGGAGCAGATCGACCCGCTCGCCGGGGAGCCTGTGGTCCTGTCCATCGTCGACCTCGACACCGGGATCCGCTACCGACGTGCAGAGGATCCGAGTGGCGACCTCTCTCGGTGGATCGGACGTGTGCTGGAGTGCACGGTGACCATCGGGGGAGCCGACTCCCGCACCTCTTTGCTCGTCGATCCCATCGGTCCGGGGGCGACCGGAGCGAAGCGCGCTCTGCGTGGCGCGGACGCCGCCGCGGATGCAGCGAAGGCCGAGGCCGACAGATGGGGCGGCGCCGACCGTCCACCTCCCGAGGAACACGAACGCTTCTGGTGACGCCGAAGCCGGATACAGGGCTCCCGTCGCTCATCGGAAGTCCCTGGACCGGTGTGTGAGGCCGGTGCGGAGATCCTCGAACCCGTCGGCGAGCACATTGACCACCCCCTCGCTCGACCGCTCCAGGATGCCGCGGATGATGAGAGCCGGTGAATCCCGGGCGACGCGACGGTAGCGGTTCCAGACCCCTGCCGAGCAGACGACGTTCACCAGACCGCTCTCATCCTCGAGGTTCACGAAGGTGATCCCGGCGGCCGTCGCCGGTCGTTGCCTGTGAGTGACGAGTCCCGCGACCTCGATGCGCCGACCGACCTCGTGGCTCTGCAGATCGACGGCGGTGAGCACCCCGCGGGTGCGCAGTGCCTCCCGGAAATGCGCCATCGGATGGTCATCGGTGGACACACCGGTCGCCCAGAGATCGGCGGAGAGACGCTCGTAGCTGGTCTGGTCGGCGAACAGGGGAGGCTGCACGGCGACCGTGGTCCCCGGGAGGAAGCGTGAGCGGTCGTCCGCCGCGGCTCCGGCCAGCCAGATCGCCTCTCGGCGCTCCATCCCCAGACAGTCGAAGGCCCCTGCCGTGGCGAGGGCCTCCAGCTGTGCGGCGGTGGCATCCGTGCGCCGCACCAGATCGTGCAGATCCCGGTAGGGGCCGTGTGCGTCACGTTCCGCGACGATCCTCTCCGCCAACGGCACACCGATCCCCCGGATGCCGCTGAGGCCCAGTCGCACCGCGAATCCGCCGTCCCTGCGGTGGGCAGCGGACTCGTCGGGAGCCTCCCGATCGAAGCGGAGGACAGCAGGTTGAGGAGCGGCGAGGCACTGCGTCCGGCCGGTGGGTCCGCCTTCGGAGTCATCGGCGAGCGGCTCCAACGAATCCGTCGCTCCGGACAGGTGCAGATCGGGCCGACGGACCTCCACTCCATGCCGCCGTGCATCCGCAGTGAGGGTCGCGGCGGAGTAGAAGCCCATCGGCTGCGCGCGCAACAGCCCGGCGAGGAACGCGGCGGGATAGTGCAGCTTCACCCAGGAGCTGGCGTAGACCAGCAGGGCGAACGACAGCGAGTGCGACTCGGCGAACCCGAAGTTCGAGAACGCCTGGATCTGCGCGTAGATCCGGTCGGCGGCGTCGGCATCGAGCCCTCGTCTGCTCATGCCCGCGTAGAGCTTGTCCTTGACCTTCTCGATCTTCTCCAGGCCGCGCTTGGAGCCCATGGCGCGCCGCAGCAGGTCGGCCTCATCCGCGGTGCAATCACCGATCGCCGTCGCCATCTGGATGAGCTGCTCCTGGAAGATCGGAATGCCCAGCGTGCGTTTCAGGATGTCTTCCAGATCGCTGTGCGGATAGGGGATCGTGAACTCCACGGGGTCTTCACCACGCCGTGCACGCTCCCGGTTCTCCTCGTCGACCCGGTCCTTGGCGATCTTCCGCCGCACGAACGGATGCACCGCACCGCCCTGGATGGGGCCGGGACGGATGAGGGCGATCTGGATGGCGAGGTCGTAGAAGCTCCGCGGCTGCAGACGGGGGAGCAGCCCGATCTGTGCGCGGGACTCCACCTGGAAGACACCGATGGAGTCCGCGCGACAGAGCATGTCATAGACGGCGGGCTCCTCCTTGGGAATGGTCTCGAGCCGCCACTCCTCACCCGTGGCCTGTCGGATCAGATCGAAGCAGTGCTGGAGGGCGGCGAGCATCCCGAGGCCCAGGAGGTCGAACTTCACGAGCCCCATGAAGGCGGAGTCGTCTTTGTCCCACTGGATGACGGTGCGGTTCTCCATGCGCGCATGCTCCACCGGTACGACCTCGCCGACCGGACGCGCGGTGAGCACCATGCCGCCGGAGTGGATGCCGAGGTGGCGGGGGGCTTTGAGCAGTTCGCCGGCATAGGCGAGCACGTTCTCGGGGATGTCGTGGTCCTCGGCCGGCTCCAGCCCCGCACCCCAGCCGTCGACCTGGCGGGACCAGGCATCCTGCTGACCGGGGGAGTGACCGAGCGCTCTGGCCATGTCGCGCACCGCGTTCTTCGGCCGGTACTGGATGACATTCGCCACCTGGGCCGCTCGCTCCCGGCCGTACTCCTGATAGACCCACTGGATGATCTCCTCGCGACGGTCGGAGTCGAAGTCGACGTCGATGTCGGGCTCCTCCGTCCGCGTGGTCGCGAGGAACCTCTCGAAGGGGAGACGGTAGAGGATCGGGTCGACCGCCGTGATCCCGAGCAGGTAGCAGACCGCGCTCGCCGCAGCCGAACCTCGCCCCTGGCAGAGGATGCCGCGTCTGCGTGCCTCGGTGACGATGCCGTGCACGATCAGGAAGTATCCGGGGAAGTCCTTCTCCTCGATCACATCCAGCTCACGGGCGATCCGGTGTTTGCCCTCCTCGTCCAGGCGGGGATACTTCGACGGCACGGCCGCCCAGACCAGGTGACGCAGCCAGCTCATCGGTGTATGCCCCTCCGGCACCTTCTGCTGCGGGAGCGCGGGTCGTGCCAGGCGCAGGGGGAAGGCGGAAGCCATCGCCAATTCGAGCCCGTAGGAGATCGCTCCGGGATGCCGGCGGAAGCGCGCCGACATCTCTGCGCCGCTGCGGAGATGGGCGCCCCCGTGCGCGGGCAGCCAGCCGTCGAGCTCATCCATGCTCCGCACCGCGCGGACCGCAGCCACGGCCTCGGCGAGTGGCGCCTGTGCGGGAGTGGCGTAGTGCACGTTGTTGGTCGCCACCACCGGCAACCGCATCCGTCGTGCGAGCCCGGCGAGAGCGTCGTTGCGGCGGGTGTCCAACGGGTCCCCGTGGTCGAAGAGTTCGACGGCGACGTGATCGTTTCCGAACAGGTCGACCAGGGTTCGCAGCGGGGTGAGGCCGTCGCCTGCTTCGAGCCCGCGGCGCACGGCACCTTTGCGGCAACCGGTCAGGATCGTCCAGTGGCCTCCTGCACGTTCGGCCAGATCGTCGAGGTCGTATACCGGTCGTCCTTTCTCGCCCCCGCGCAACTGCGCCGCGGTGATCGCCCCCGAAAGGCGGTGGTACCCCTCCTTCCCCCTGGCGAGGACCAGCAGATGTTCTCCCGCGGGGTCGGCGGAACCTCGTTGCGGCGCGGGCAGATCGAGGGACAGCTCGGCCCCGAACACGGTCTGCAGCGGACTCTCCATGAGATCGGCGACTTCGGCGAAGCGTGCGGCACCGTAGAAGCCGTCGTGGTCCGTGAGCGCGAGTGCGGTCAGTCCGAGGCGGTCGGCTTCGGCGAGCAGATCTTCGGGGGAAGAGGCCCCGTCGAGGAACGAGTAGGACGAATGGGCGTGCAACTCGGCGTAGGGCACGGCATCGTGCGGACGGGGGATGCCGATGGGGGGAGTGCGCTTGCGGCGACGGCTGACCGGTCCGGGATCGCTCCGTGTGTTCTTCGGCTCGGCGCCCGGAGGGGGCGAGGGGGACTCCTCGCCGCTGAGGGTGCGCTCCAACTCGTTCCACGACAGGGGCGGATTGTGCCAGCCCATCAGCGATACCTCCCCTCGGCCCACCAGCGCTCGCCGGTGTGGAAGACCAGCCAGGCGCGATCCTGGTCATCGACGATCTGGAGCCGATGCCCGCGTTTTCCGCCCCCTGCGGCCCAGCGGCGTTCGTGTACGGGCCAGGGACCGGCCCAGGCCTGCACGGAGACACCCTCGATGCGGGCGGGGTCTTGCGAGAGGGTTCCGCGTTCATCGACGCTGACCGTGGTCTCATCCGCGGCGAGGACTCCGATGGGGCGCGGAGGGTGGAACACCTCGGCGGGCAGAGGGTCGGGGAGGCTGCCGGGCCACGGCGACCCCGGATCCCGTGGAGGGACGGCGCGCTCCCCCCACGGGGTGAGCACCTGACGGTCGGCGAGCCAGCGACCACCGGAGATCGCCGCGGTGACCACGCCCTGATGGCCCAACATGGTCTGCACGCGCGAGACCGCGTGGTGCAGGCGCTCATCGGTGCCGGAGCCGAAGAGCCCCGGTTGGTGATGGGCGGCATCATCCACAGCGGCGGGGGTGATCCGTACGGCGGTGATGCCGCCGAACGCTCGTGCCTCGTCGATCGGTTCCTTCGCGGACTGCGTGGCCAAGGCCTCCAACTGCCAGCGCACCCGATCGACGAGGTCGGAGGCGTCGAAACAGGTGGGGTGCAGCCAGGATCTCGAGAAGACCGCCCCGTTGTCGTCGGTCAGATCGATCCGCACCTCCGTGCAGACGACCGAGGCCTCACCGAGAGCGAGCATCACCGCGTCGGCTGTCTGACGCACCGCGAAGGCGATCTGATCTGCTCCGCCCAGCGGCGAGTCGAACTCGACGCTGCGCACGAGCTCGGGGTCGGGTGGGCGCGGGGTCAGGGGGCGGGAGTCGGCACCCGCGGCGAGGGCGTGCAGACGCGCACCGTGTTCACCGAAGCGGTCGCGCACGTCAGGCGCGGCGAGGGCGGTGAACTCGCCGAGGGTGCGTATGCCGAGCCGGAGGAGGAGTCCGGTGATCTGTTCGTCGCGCAGCACCTGCACGGGGTAGGGGGCCAGGAACTCCCGGGCGGTGCCGGACGGTACGACCGTCCAGGGTGTCGGGCCTCGCGCGGCGATCTCGGCGGTGAAGGGGCCGTCTGCGATGCCGATGCGTACCTCGGGGAAACCGGCCTCTCCGAGGATGGTGGCGAGTGACGCGGCGGCCTCCGCTTCCCCACCGTGGTAGCGGGAGATGCCTCTGGCGCGGAGGATCGCGAGTCCGGGGCGCAGCAGGGTGACTCCCGGGGCGTGCTTCTCGATGAGCTGGAGCACGGGAAGGAAGGCGCGTTCGTCACGGGCCGGGTCGTGCGGGAGGACCTGGAGGGAGGAGAGGTGGCCCTGCGCGACTCGGCGGCGCTGACCGGTGCGGACACCGTGCTCCCTGGCGGAGGCGGTGCAGGCGACGATCGTGTTGGCTTGCACCAGGGCGGTGGGCGGATGTGGAGATGCGCCGCCGAGCGCGGCTCGCATCGGCCAGTCGGGGAACCACAGCACGAGGACACGGAGAGGGGCGTTCATCCTGCTTCCGCCCATCGCAACAGCTCCGGGGGAGCGGATTCACCGAGGGAGGACCTCTCCGGCGAGAGCGCAGGGAGTGCGGTGAGCTCTGCCCCGACGGCCTCGAGAGCGCCGTGCCCTCCCGGCAGCTGCAAGCGCACACTCGAGGGGCGAGGGCTGTGTCGTGTCTGCGCCGTCACCGTCACGGTGCAGTCGGAGAGCAACCCCCAGCCGGCGCCGAGACCGTGCCAGTGCGGGTCATGAAGGCGTATCGTGCCCTCGCTCTGCGGCCATCGTCCGGTGCCGGGGGACTCGGTGACCAGAAGCGTGCAGCCGCGATCACGCAGGCGAGCGCTCAGTCGGGAGACATCGGCGTCTCCGGCCCGGGTGCCGGGGGCGACGACGATCAGAGGCACGACCTCGGCCAGCGCGGAGGTCGCCGCGAGCCAGCGCTCGCCGGGGGTGGGCACGAGGATCAGGCGGGCGAGGTCGATGCCGAACGCGGCCGCTGCTTCGACGCCGAGCGTGGGCATGCCCACCACCGCGCACCAGTGCCCTTTCCGGGATGCGGCGCTGAGCAGCGCGAGCACCAGGCTCGGCGAGGGGGAGACGGTATAGGACGTGCCGGTCTGCAGGCCCTCTTCCGGCAGGAGCGCCGCGAAGGCGGGATCGAGGGGGAGCAGCGTATGCTCGCTGCGACGTCGTTGCATCCTGCTGATCTCGCGGCGCAGTCGCAGTACTTCACCCGCGCGGGAGTCGCTCGCCGGAGAGAGCGAGGTCACCGCATCGAGCCCGATCACCATGTGTCCATTCTCGAAGATATGTACGAATAAAACAAGTCGTACGGATGACGATAGTTCGTACATCGGACATCGTGTTGAGTTCTCCACAGGGCCCACGCGGGCGATCCGCCCATCTCCTAACCTGCGGGGATGGACATCCGGTTCGCGCTCATCGCCCTCGTGCACGTCACCCTGGTCGTCGTCGGCGGCGCGCTGATCGTGATCGACGCCCGCACGCACCGACTGCCCGACCTGATCGTGCTGCCGACGCTCGCATCACTCGCGGCCCTCACCGCGGTCGACGCCCTCCTCACCGGGCGCGGCGACGCGCTCCTCCGCGCCCTCCTCGGCCTGGTGATCCTCGGCGGGTTCTATGCCGTGCTGCGAGCGATCAGCCGCGCAGGGATGGGCGGCGGCGACGTGAAGCTCGCTGCCGTGATCGGCCTCGTGCTGGGGTGGCACGGGTGGGATTCGCTCGTGATCGGTGCCGCGGCAGCATTCGTGCTGGGCGCGTTCTACGCACTGGTGCTCATCCTCCTGCGTCGCGCGACGGGTGCGACCCGCATCGCCTTCGGGCCCTGGATGATCGCCGGAGCCCTTCTCGGCATCGTCCTCGGCTGAATCCGCCCGTCCTCGTGCCGACACCGCGAGGACGGGCTACCCTGAGCACATGGCACTCGCACGACTTCACGGCGGCCCGCTGGACGGGCAGATCATCCCTCTCGGCGATGCGGACGACAAGCTGATCGTCCCCTACAGCGAGACGCAGGTGGTGTACAACCGCCGCGGTGGGCCTCAGAACACCGGTCCGGACGATGGGCCCACGGAGGTCGACTACTGGTTCGAGGAGTCTCTCGAGGATCTCACGCTCGACGATGACTGAACCGTCTCGCACCGTCGAGGTGGAACGCAAGTATGACGTCGACATCGAGACCCCGTTGCCGCGCTGGGACGCGATCCCCGGCGTCGACGCCGTCACCGCCGGCGAGGGTCGCGCATTGGACGCCCGATACTTCGACACCGCCGACGGTGCGCTCGCCCGTGCCGGCGTGGCGCTGCGTCGTCGTACCGGCGGGCCGGACGCGGGCTGGCACGTGAAGGGTCCTCGCCAGGGCGACGGCCGGCTCGAACTCGGCTGGCCGCTCGGCGACGGTGACGACCTTCCTCCGGCCGTCGCGGAGACCGTCGCGACCTGGACGACCGCACCGCTCACCCCGCTGGCGCGCATCGAGAACGATCGCACCGCCTATCTGCTCACCGGTCCGGACGGGGTCGTGGCCGAGTTCGTCGACGACCGGGTGCGGGCCACCGACCTCCGCGGCGGCGTGCAGCGCGAATGGCGCGAGTGGGAGATGGAGCTGGGGCCCGCCGCTCCTGACGATGAGCTGCGGCGCACGGCGTTCTTCGACGCCGTGGAGCACGCCGTCCTCGCCGCGGGCGGCCGCGAATCGGCATCCGGCTCCAAGCTCGCTCGCGCGCTCGGTTTCTAGGCAGAGGCCGCTCGCGAACGCAACCCCTTCCCCCAGGGGCGCGGCGCATGCTTGAGTGACAGCATGAGCCGACCGCCTGTGCTTCGATCGCTGCAGACGATCGTCCCCGAAACCGTTCTCGTGCAGGAGCAGGTGCGCGACGTCTTCGCGCAGCAGCCCGATCTCGGACGGCTCGCGCAGCGGATCGTGACGACGTCGTTCAACGTCTCGGGCATCGACACCCGGCACACCGTGATCGATGAGCTGTCGCTGGAGTCGGAACCGGCCGACCCCGTCTTCTTCGACCGTCGTACCGGGATGCTCCTCGCGCCCGGCACGAGAGCACGCAACGACCTGTACACCCGGGAGGCGGCGAAGCTCTTCGTCGAGGTCGCGCGGCAGGCCCTCGACGCCGATCCTGAAATCGGCCCCGAAGACGTCACCCACGTCATCACGGTCTCCTGCACCGGGTTCCACGCCCCGGGTCCGGAGTACGAGATCGTCCGCGGACTCGGACTGTCCGATGCAGTGCAGCGTTTCCATCTCGGCTTCATGGGCTGCTACGCGTCGATGCCGGCGTTGCGTGCGGCGAGCCAGTTCTGCGCCGCCGATGAGAACGCCGTGGTCCTGGTCGTCAGCGTCGAGCTGTGCACCCTCCATCTGCGTTCCTCCGAGGACCCGGACACGATCGTCGCGTCCTCGTTGTTCGCCGACGGTGCGGCAGCCGGCATCGTGACGTCCCGTGATCTTCCGTCGCCGTCCTCCTCGCTGCAGCTGGACCGTTTCCATACGGCCATCGCGCCGGAGGGCGAGAAGGATATGGCCTGGACGATCGGTGACACCGGCTTCGAGATGATCCTCTCGACGTCCGTTCCGCAGATCATCGGGGAGACGATCATCGGTGCCCTTCGACCGCTGTACTCGGCCGAGAATGGCCTGGCCGAAGCCTTCGAGGCCGGGACGGTGGGAGACCAGGTGCAGCACTGGGCCATCCACCCCGGCGGCCGCAGCATCCTCGACCGGGTGCAGGAGCGGATGCAGCTCAGCGACGCGCAGCTCCTCCCGGCGCGGGAGGTCCTGCGGGAGAACGGCAACATGTCGAGCGCGACGGTGCTCTTCGTCCTCAAACGGATCCTGGAGGATGAGGGGGCCAGCGGCGGAGAGCGCGTGGCGGCGATGGCTTTCGGGCCAGGGCTCACGGCCGAGAGCGCGCTGATGACCGTCGTCGCGCCGACCGGGTCATGAGCCCCGATCTCACGCTGCGAGATGTGGAGGCCCGCGAGCGGATGGACGATCCGTATGCGGACGCTCGGAAGCTGGCGCGGACGTACGGACGGTTCGGTCTCGTCAACGCGCTCGTCTCCCGGCCCGGGGCGATGTATCGGCGCGACATCCGTCCTCGCGCGGCGCGTACCGGGCGACTGCGGATCCTCGATGTGGGGGCCGGTGGGGGAGACCTCTGCCGCTTGCTCGCGTGGCGTCTGCGTCGAGACGGTCTCTCGGCGGAGGTCACCGCGCTCGACGCCGACGACCGTGCGATCCGCTGGGCAGCGGCGCATGATGGCGGTGCGGGCGTGCGCTACCGCTGCGCGCTGACCACGGAGCTCGTCGCCGCGGGGGAGACTTACGACGTCGTGCTGTCCAACCACGTGCTGCACCACCTCGACGCGGCCGAGCTCCAAGGGGTGCTCAGCGATTCCGTGCGGCTCGCGGCTGCCGACGGGATGGTGGCGCACCACGACATCGCCCGCAGCCGCACCGCGTACGCCCTGTTCGACGCGGCCACCTGGCCGATCTCCGGAAGCCTCCTCGCCGACTCCTTCATCCGGGAGGACGGACTCATCAGCATCCGTCGCTCCTACACGGTCGCCGAACTCGCGGCGGTCGCCCCGGACGGGTGGGCCGTACGCGGCGGTGCGCCCTTCCGCGTGGAGCTGCGATGGGACGGGGCCCATGCCCGACCATGACGTGCTGATCGTCGGCGCGGGGCCGGTGGGTCTGCTGCTGGGCTGCCTGCTGCTGCAGCGCGGCCTGCGGGTGGTGGCGTGCGAACGTCGAGCAGACGCGGATCAGCGGACCAGGGCCATCGGCATCCACCGCCCCGGGTTGGACGCGTTGGACGCCGCGGGGGTCGGAGACGAGGTGCGCGCGGAGGCGCTTCGGCTCGAAGGTGGGGAGGTGCGCAGCCGTCGGCGCACCCTGGCGTCCGTCGACTTCGCATCGGATCGTCCGGTCCTGATCCTCCCGCAGCCGCGAAGCGGCGCGCTGCTGCGGGGCCGGATGCACTCGCTCTCGGAGGAGGCCCTGATCACCGGATGCGCCGTGCGCCTCGTCCGGCAGGACGCGGATGCCGTGCGCGTCACGGCGGACTCCGCGGAGGGAACCCGCATGATCTCGGCGGCCGTGGTCGTGGTGGCCGACGGCGTGCGGAGCCGTCTGCGTGAGGGGCTCGATACCGGATGGCGTCGTCGGGCCGGACGCGCCGCGTATTCGATGCTCGATGTCGAGGAGCCGACGTCGGAGAACCGGGCCGTCCTGCACTGCGAGCCGGAGGGTCTGGTCGAGTCCTTCCCCCTCCCCGGTGGTCGCCGTCGATGGGTGGTGCGGGGCAGTGCAGACGCCCTTCGCACCGCCGATGACTTCCGTGCGACGATCGAGCGGCGTACCGGGATCGGCATCGAACCGGCCGCCACGGACGCCCCCACTCCCTTTCTCGCCGCCCAGCATGCGGCGACGCGCCTCCATCAGGGCCGGGTGGTGCTTCTGGGCGATGCCGCACACGAGATCAGTCCGATCGGCGGACAGGGCATGAACCTCGGGTGGGTCGATGCCGTTCGTCTCGCGGAACGACTCTCCGCCACGCGGCCCGGCGCGGTGCCGGACCTGGGTCCGTACGACCGACGGGTGCGCCGATCGGCATCCCGGGCGCAGCGCCGCTCCGCGTTCTACATGGCGATGGGGGCGCCCGCCCCGGCGCCGGTGGTGCGCGGCAGGGAGCTGCTGATGCGTACCCTCGGGTCCGCTCCGTTGCGCGGCTGGACGGCAGGGCTCCTCACGATGCGCGGCCTGTGACGCACGAAGGCCCGGTCCGCACTCTGCGAACCGGGCCTTCGTGATGTGAGGATCAGAAGTTGATCATGTGTCCTGCGAGGCCGTGGAAGCCTTCCTGCAGTGCCTCCGACAGCGTCGGGTGGGTGTGCACGTTGCGGGCGAGCTCGAGTGCGGTCAGGTCCCACTTCTGGGCCAGCGTCAGTTCGGGGAGGAGCTCGGAGACGTCGGGGCCGATCATGTGCGCGCCGATGAGCTCGAGGTGCTCCGCGTCGGCGATCAGCTTGACGAAGCCGACCGGCTCGCCGAGGCCGTGCGCCTTGCCGTTGGCCATGAACGGGAAGTTCGCGACCTTGATCTCGCGCCCCTCGTCCTTGGCCTGCTGCTCGGTGAGCCCGAACGATGCGACCTGCGGCGAGCAGAACGTCGCACGCGGCATCATCCGGTAGTCGCCGAGGGTCTGCGTCTCCGCGCCACCGATCGTCTCGGCGGCGACGACGCCCTGTGCCTCCGCCACGTGGGCGAGCTGCAGCTTGGCCGTCACATCACCGATCGCGTAGATGCCCTCGACGTTCGTGCGCATGTGATCGTCGATGTCGATCGCGCCGCGTTCGGTGAGCTTCACACCGGTCTTGTCGAGGCCGAAGCCCTCGATGTTCGGCGCGAAGCCGACCGACATCAGCACCTTGTCGGCCTCGATCGACGACTGCTGACCGTCCTTGCCCGTGTAGGTGACGGTGACGGAGGAGCCGTTGTCGACGACCGTCTCCACCTTGGTGGAGGTCAGGATGTCGACGCCGTAGTTCTTGTACTGCTTCGTGATCTCCTTCGACACGTCGGCGTCCTCGTTGGGGAGCGCGCGGTCGAGGAACTCGATGATCGTGACCTTGACCCCGTAGTTCGTCATCACATAGGCGAACTCCATGCCGATCGCGCCCGCGCCGACGATGACGATCGACTTCGGCAGCTCACGGGTCATGATCTGCTCTTCGTAGGTGACGACGTTCTCGCTGAGCGTCACGCCCGGCAGCAGACGGACCTTGGAGCCGGTGGCGATGATGGCGTTGTCGAAGGTGACCTCTTCGGACGTGCCGTCGGCCTTGGCGACCGAGATCGCCTTCGGGCCGGTGAAGGTGCCGCGACCGTTGTACTCGGTCACCTTGTTCTTCTTCATCAGGAAGTGGATGCCCTTGACGCGACCCTCGGCGACCTCGCGGCTGCGATCGAACGCCTTGCCGAAGTCGATCGTGAACTCGCCGGAGATCCCGAAGAAGTCCGCCTTGTGGTTCAGGGTGTGCGCGAGCTCCGCGTTCTTCAGGAGCGCCTTGGAGGGGATGCAGCCGACGTTGAGGCAGACACCGCCCCAGTACTTCTCCTCGATGATGGCGGTGGACAGACCGAGCTGCGCGCTGCGAACCGCAGCGACGTATCCGCCAGGACCTGCACCAAGGATGACGACGTCGTAGTGTGGCATGCCTTAAGCCTATCGCTCCGACGGGGTGTCGGAATCGGTCGGAGCCCCACCCCGGCGGCGGCTCGCGACGATCCAGATGACCACTCCGGCGACGACCAGGACAGCGATGATCGCGAGCACCCAGACCCATGCGGAACCCGTGTCGGCATCGTCGGGGACCGGTGTGGGCGTCGAGGTCGCCTCGGGCTCCGTGGTCTGCTCCGCCGTCGGCGCTGCGCTGGTCGGGGCCGCCGTGGGCTCCGCGGTCGCAGACCCGTCGTCGCCGACGGTCACCATGAAGGAGTACTCGCCGGAAGTGGGGTGTCCGTCGCTGGAGACGACCTTCCAGATCACGTGGTATTCGCCGGCCGGACCGGACCCCTGCAAGGGCTGGGTGACGATCGCGCCTTCGACCGTCGCCGCGCCCTCGGTGACCGACGTGCCATCGGGGGCGGTCACGACGACCTCCGTCGCACCCTCACCGTCGATGAGCTTGGCGCTGAAGGTCAGCGTGAGCTCTTCGGGGACGGTGTCGACCGATTCATCGGCAGCGGGAGACGACGACACGAGCGCGTCGTGCGCGGACGCCGAGAGCGGGGAGAAGAGCACGAGGAACGCGGCGAGCAGGGTCGCGGCGAGGGCGATCGGGGCGGCCGACGGGCGCAGAGCTTTGGTCTTCACCACTCCACCTTATGGATAAGCAGTATGTGACGGCTGAGTGTGAATGCGGCCTCCCGCGAGCGCCTCGGCATCCGTTAGTCTGGATGATCAGGAGGGCACAGTGACAGACAGCGACAGCCGACCGGCCGGTGAGGACGCGATCCACCGTTCCGGCGAGCAGAAACACGACGTGACGCAGACGTTCGGACACGATTCCGACCTGTCTTTCGTGCCGTTCGGGGTGGAATTGACCGACGTGGAGCAGACGGCCATCGCCGCACTGCCTGCGGGATCCGCGTTGCTGCTGGTGCGCTCGGGCGCTCTCGCCGGTGCGCGCTATCTGCTCGACACCGATGTGACCACGGTCGGGCGGCACCCCGAGGCCGACATCTTCTTCGACGATGTGACCGTCTCGCGCCGGCACGCCGAGATCACCCGCAGCGGATCCGCCTTCGAGATCATCGACCAGCGCTCCCTCAACGGGACGTATGTCAACGGGGAGCGCGTCGACCGCAGCGCGCTGGTCGACGGCTCCGAAGTGCGCGTCGGCAAGTTCCGTCTGAACTTCTTCGTCTCCCCTCACGATCGCGCGGCGGCGAACGACTGATGGCGGCCACTCCCGCCCGCGAACGTTCCGCGTCCGCGGGCTTGCTGAGTATCGGCCAGGTCCTTGCTCGGCTCACACCGGAGTTCCCCGACCTCACGTCCAGCAAGCTGCGTTTCCTCGAAGTGCAGGGCATCGTCAGCCCCTCCCGCACGGAGTCGGGCTACCGCAAGTTCTCCGCCTCGGACATCGAGCGGTTGCGTCTCGGTCTCACGCTGCAGCGCGATCACTATCTTCCGCTGAGCGTCATCCGGGAGCAGCTCGATGACGCCGCCGCCGGCGGGGAGGCGTCCGCCCTCGCTCCGCCGCCCTCGATCACGCCGGCGCCGCGTCGCTACCGCCGAGACGAGTTGCTCGCCGCCGCCGGTGCGGGACCGCAGCTGCTCAACGATGCGATCAGCACCGGCGTCATCACGGCGCAGGAGAGCTACCCGGAAGCCACCGTCACGCTGCTGCGTGGTCTCGTCGCCCTCGACCGCCACGGCATCGAACCCCGGCACCTGCGGTCGTTGCGCCAAGGGGCTGAGCGGGAAGTCGCGCTCATCGAGTCGGCGATGTCCGCACTCCTGCGGCGGACCGACGCCGCATCCCGGGCGAAGGCCAGCGAATTGGCGCCGGAACTGGCGACGCGGATCGACGAAGTGCGCTCGCTCTTCGTCAAGGATGCGCTGTCGCGAGTGCTTTCGTAACGAACTGATTGCGACACACCTTCGTTGTCGCACGGATGTCATTGCCGGTGCCCAGGCACTGCTCTACCGTGGAAGAAACCGTTCCAGGGAGGATTTCAGATGAATGCGGATGAGCTCGCAGGCGACCCGCGGTTCGTACCCGAACTCCTCTTCACCGACGGCCTCCCGGCCATGGACGACGAGGTCGGATACCGCGGCGCGGTCGCCGCTCGTGCGGCCGGCATCACGTACCGCCAGCTCGACTACTGGGCGCGCACCGAGTTGGTGGAGCCCACCGTGCGCGGCGCCAGCGGCTCCGGTTCGCAGCGCCTCTACGGCTTCCGCGACATCCTCGTCCTGAAGCTGGTGAAGAGCCTTCTCGACACTGGCATCTCCCTCCAGCAGATCCGCACCGCCGTCGAGGAGCTGCGCCGCGCAGGCATCCGCGATCTCGCGGGCACCACGCTGATGAGCGACGGTGCATCCGTCTACCTCTGCACGTCGAACGACGAGGTCATCGACCTCGTGAGCCGCGGCCAGGGTGTCTTCGGCATCGCCGTCGGCAAGGTCCTCCGCGAGGTGGAATCGACCCTCGTGGCATTCGACCCGACCGCTCCGGACCCCGTCGACGAACTCACCGCTCGTCGCGCGAAGCGTTCCGCCTGACCACGACTTTCCGCTTCAGACGGAAAACGGCCGCCCTCGATGAGGGCGGCCGTTTCGTCGTGTGCGTCGTGCGGATCAGCTCTGCGGGCCGTTCTCCGGAACGGCGATCCGACCGGTGCGGATGATCCTGTCCAGAAGCTGGTCGAAGTCGGCGGCGAGTTCCTGCGCGGAATCGCCGGGCCAGATGTGCAGCGGCTTCGCGGCACCCTGGGCCTGCTGCAGCGAGGTGCGCTCGGGCAGCTGAGGGGAGAGCACGAGAGGTCCGAACATGTCACGCAGCTCCTTGATGCGGAACTGGTGCTCGATGGACTGCGGGCGCACGCGGTTCACGACGATGCCGAGGGGCTGGAGCCGGGGCGAGAGCCCCCGACGGATCTCCTCGATGGCGCGGAGGGCACGGTCGGCGGCGGCGACGGAGAACAGTCCGGGTTCCGTGACCACCATGACGCGGTCGCTGGCGGCCCAGGCGGTCCGGGTGAGCGCGTTCAGGGAGGGAGCGCAGTCGACGAGGACGAGGTCGTAGTCGGCCTCGACCGAGGCGAGCGCCTCCTCGAGCTTCCACACGTCACGCACGCTCGGGTGCGGCCCGTCGAAGTTGATCGCGGAGGGGCTCCCGATCAGCACGTCGATGGTGCCGGGGTGGACCTTCGCCCATCCGCTTGACGTGATCGCCTGCCGGACCACCTTCTCCTTCGGGTTCGCCAGGACGTCGGCGATGTTGAGCCGACCTGCCACCTGGATGTCCATCCCGGTGGAGACATCGGACTGAGGGTCGAGGTCGACGACGAGAGTCCGGACGCCCCGAGCGAAAGCCGCGGAGGCCAGCCCGAGTGTCACGGTCGTCTTGCCGACGCCCCCCTTGAGAGAGCTGACGCTGAGTACGTGCACGGACACCACGTTACCTTCCCCTAGGCTGGGGGAACACTCAGCCCCGCCCCATGTGCATCGAAAACGCTGTGCATCGAGCTCCCAGAGGTGTGCATGTTCCAGAAGATCCTTGTGGCGAACCGCGGCGAGATCGCGATCCGCGCCTTCCGTGCGGCTGTCGAGGTGGGGGCGCGCACCGTCGCGGTCTTCCCCCATGAAGACCGGGGTTCAGTGCATCGTCTCAAGGCCGACGAGGCCTACGAGATAGGCGAGCGCGGGCACCCGGTGCGGGCGTACCTCGATGTCGACGAGATCATCCGCGTTGCGCTGGAATCGGGAGCGGATGCCATCTATCCGGGATACGGCTTCCTGTCGGAGAATCCCGAGCTCGCGGAGAAGGCTGCGGCGAACGGCATCGTCTTCATCGGTCCTCCCTCGAACGTGCTGGAGATGGCGGGCAACAAGGTCGAGGCCAAGCGGCACGCGATCGACGCGGGAGTCCCGGTCCTGCGGTCCACGGAGGCCTCCGACGACGTCGACGCACTCGTCGCCCAGGCAGAGGACATCGGGTTCCCGCTCTTCGCGAAGGCGGTCGCGGGTGGCGGTGGCCGGGGGATGCGCCGCGTCGAGACGTCCGGTGACCTCGCTCCGGCGTTGGCCGAAGCCATGCGCGAGGCCGCCAGCGCGTTCGGTGATGCGCGGATGTTCCTGGAGCAGGCCGTCGTCCGCCCCCGGCACATCGAGGTGCAGATCCTCGCCGACAAGACCGGCGAGACCGTGCACCTGTTCGAGCGCGACTGCTCCGTGCAGCGTCGTCACCAGAAGGTCGTGGAGATCGCTCCGGCGCCGAACCTCGACGACGACATCCGCACGGCACTGCACGGATACGCCGTCGCGTTCGCCCGCTCCATCGGGTACGAGAACGCGGGCACGGTCGAGTTCCTCCTCGAGACAGCGGGGGAGCGGGCAGGCGAAGTCGTCTTCATCGAGATGAACCCCCGCATCCAGGTCGAGCACACCGTGACCGAGGAGGTCACCGACGTCGACCTCGTGCAGAGCCAGATGCGGATCGCCTCGGGGCAGACGCTGGCCGAGCTCGGTCTGCAGCAGGAGAATCTGCACCTGCGCGGCGCCGCGCTGCAGTGCCGGATCACGACCGAGGACCCGACGCAGGGCTTCCGTCCCGACACGGGGAAGATCACCACGTACCGCTCTCCCGGTGGGGCCGGGATCCGTCTCGACGGTGGCACCGTGCACCAGGGCGCACAGATCAGCCCGCATTTCGATTCGATGTTGGCGAAGCTCACCTGTCGCGGGCGGGACTTCCCGGCCGCGGTCGCTCGGGCGCGCCGGGCACTCGCCGAGTTCCGCATCCGCGGCGTCGCGACCAACATCCCCTTCCTGCAGGCTCTCCTCGAGGATGACGCCTTCATCGCCGGAGACGTGAGCACCTCCTTCATCGACGAGCGCCCCGGACTGCTTCGCGGTCGTGTCTCGAAGGACCGCGGGACGAAGCTCCTGAACTGGCTGGTCGACGTCACGGTCAACAAGCCGAACGGTGCCCACCCCGGTGTGATCGATCCCGCATCCAAGCTGCCGGCGATCGATCTGAGCGCGGAACCGGCTCCCGGCTCACGCCAGCGCCTCCTCGAGCTCGGGCCCGAGGGATTCGCCCGCAGCCTCCGGGAACAGACGGCGCTCGCGATCACCGACACGACTTTCCGCGACGCGCATCAGTCCCTCCTGGCGACGCGGGTGCGCACGAAGGATCTCGTGGCCGCGGCGCCCTACCTCGCCCGGTCGACCCCCGGACTCCTGTCCGTCGAGGCCTGGGGCGGGGCGACCTACGACGTCGCCCTCCGCTTCCTCGGTGAGGACCCGTGGGAGCGCCTCGACAAGCTGCGCGCCGCACTGCCGAATGTCGCGATCCAGATGCTCCTGCGCGGACGCAACACGGTCGGCTACACGCCCTACCCGACGGCGGTCACCGAGGCGTTCGTCGCCGAGGCTGCGGCCAGCGGTGTCGACATCTTCCGCATCTTCGACGCGCTCAACGACGTGGAACAGATGCGGCCGGCGATCGAGGCCGTGCGCAAGACCGGAACGGCGGTCGCCGAGGTGGCGCTCTGCTACACCGGCGACCTGCTCGATCCGGCCGAAGACCTCTACACCCTCGACTACTACCTGCACCTCGCAGACCAGATCGTCGACGCGGGGGCGCACATCCTCGCGATCAAGGACATGGCGGGGCTGCTGCGCCCGGCCGCCGCGGCGAAGCTCGTCGCAGCGCTGCGGGAGCGGTTCGACCTGCCGGTGCATCTGCACACGCATGACACCCCCGGTGGGCAGCTGGCGACCCTGCTCGCCGCGAGCGCCGTCGGGGTGGATGCGGTGGATGCCGCGTCCGCGCCCCTCTCCGGCACCACGAGCCAGCCGTCGCTGTCGTCCCTCGTCGCCGCCCTCGCCCACACCGACCGGGACAGCGGCATCCCGCTCGACGGCGTCTCCGATCTCGAGCCCTACTGGGAGGCGGTGCGGCGGCAGTACGCGCCGTTCGAATCCGGGCTTCCGGGACCCACGGGACGTGTCTACCACCACGAGATTCCCGGTGGCCAGCTGTCGAACCTGCGTCAGCAGGCCAAGGCGCTGGGGCTCGCCGACGATTTCGAGCTCATCGAGGACATGTACGCCGCGGCCGACCGCATGCTCGGTCGCGTTCCCAAGGTCACTCCGTCCTCCAAAGTCGTCGGTGACCTGGCCCTGCACCTGGCCGCGGTGAAGGCGGATCCGGCCGACTTCGAGGCCAACCCCGAGAAGTACGACGTGCCGGACTCGGTCGTCGGTTTCATGGCGGGCGAACTCGGCGATCTTCCGGGCGGATGGCCCGAGCCGTTCCGCAGCAAGGTGCTCGCCGGACGCACGGTGCGCGTCGGCCTCACCGAGATCAGTGCAGACGATGAGGCCGCACTCGCCGGGACCAGTGCCGAACGCCGCGCACGGCTGAACACCCTGCTGTTCCCCGGTCCGAGCGCTGAGTTCGCGGAGCGGCGGGAACTGTTCGGAGACCTCTCCGTGCTCGACACGGCCGACTACCTGTACGGGCTCGTGGCCGGGCAGGAGCACCTGATCGAGATCGATCGCGGCGTCCAGCTCTACGTGGGTCTCGAAGCCATCGGCGATGCGGACGACAAGGGGATGCGCACCGTGATGACGACCCTCAACGGACAGCTCCGGCCCGTCTTCGTGAGGGATCGGTCGATCGTCGTGGACGTGCACGAGGTCGAGAAGGCGGACACCTCCGTGCCCGGCCAGGTCGCGGCGCCCTTCTCCGGGGTGGTCACGCTGAAGGCCGAGGTGGGTGCAGCCGTCCGCGCCGGCGAACCCGTCGCATCCATCGAGGCGATGAAGATGGAGGCGGCCATCACGGCCCCCGTGGACGGCGTCATCGAACGTCACGCGATCGCTGAGACGCAGCAGGTGGATGCCGGAGATCTTTTGGTCGTGATCCGTCCGGCGCACTAATCTTGTGCGGGCGAGGCCAGCGCACGATGTGCGTACCCGGGGCCCGCACAGGCTGGGAGCGACATCGTGACACCGAAGAACACCACGGACCCCGAGGATAACCCGCTGGGGGTGCTCGACGAAGCCGCGTCACTCGACACAGCAGGCATCGGCATCCTCGGGGCGACCGCGCAGGTCAGTGTGACGCTGCCGAAGGACGAGGACGATGACCTTGCCGACGACGGGGTCGTGGACGGCGAGGTCGTCGGCGAGCTCGTGATCGATCCGCCTCGCGTCGAGGAGCAGGCGACCGACGCCCGTCCGGTCGAGACCCCCGCCGTCGCGGCGCCTCGAATCGTGCGGCCGTCTTCGGAGAAGGTCATCGATGCCGTCGTGGTCGACGAGCCCGAGACCCCCGAGACGCCTGCGGTCGTCGAAGTCACCGACGACGCGCGGCACCAGGCCGAAGAGGCAGCCGCCGCGGCACGATTCCTCGCACGAGCGAGCGCGGAAGCGCCGCCGTCTCCGTCGACATCTGCTCCCGTACGAACATCCGTCGAGAAGGAGAACAGATCCGTGTCCGCTCCGGAGGAGAAGAAGACCGTCATCTCGCAGTCCCCCCGCACGGCACCGCGCACCGACGTGACGCTGACGTCCAAGCGTCTGGACGACCTGGGAGAGTCCTCGCGCGAGTCCGCGGATCTCCTCACCGCCGACAGACTGCTCGATCCGCATCGGGTGGCCAAGCCGGAGCCGGAGGGAGCGTGGAGCCACTTCCTGTACACGATCTCTGGCCGACGCATCAACATCGGCGACGGCAGACGCGCGCGGGAACGCAAGGCGCTCTCGGCGAGGATCGCGGCTCCGCTCGCGGGCGGTGCACGCTTCGTCCCGGTGCTCTCCCGCAAGGGAGGTGTCGGCAAGACGACGATCACCGCGCTGCTGGGGATGGCACTCGCCGACGCCCGCGAGGACCGGGTGATCGCCGTCGATGCCAACCCCGATCGGGGAACCCTCGCGGAGCGCATCGTGCGGCCGCATCACAGCAAGTCGGTGCGCGATCTGGTCCGGATCCACGATGACGTCAAGGGCTACCACGACATCTCCGCCATCGTCGCGCGCGACGCGACACGTCTCGATGTCCTCGCCTCCGATTCCGATCCGCGCGTCGCCGAGGCGTTCAGTGACAGCGACTACCGCGACGTGGCCGGCGTGGCCGCTCACTACTACTCGCTGGTCCTGACCGACACCGGCACCGGGATCGTCCACTCCGTGATGTCGGCGACGCTCGACCTCGCGGACCAGATCGTCATCGTCTCGGGATTGAGCGTCGATGAGGCCCGTCTGGCATCCGAGACGCTCACCTGGCTCGAGACGAACGGCTTCGCGGAGCAGGCGCGTGAGGCGATCGTCGTCCTCAACCAGTCCACGCCCGGGACCCCGTTGGTGCGGCTGAACGAGCTGGAATCCCACTTCGCCACCCGTGCGCGGAGCGTCGTCCGCGTCCCCTACGACCCGCAGATCGCGGGAGGGGGGACGATCGTGTTCGCGACCCTGTCGCCGGAGACCCGCATCGCCGCGCGTGAGCTGGCGGCGCTCCTGGTCGAGGGCCTGCGGGCCAGGGCCGCCTGATGTCGGTCCGAGAGATCCGCATCTTCGGCGACCCCGTCCTGCGCACGGTGTGTGCCCCGATCGAGGAGATCGACGAGGGGGTGCGCGCACTCGTGGCCGACCTGGTCGACACGGTGGAGCTGCCGGGTCGCGCCGGCGTCGCCGCACCGCAGATCGGCGTCGCGCTGCGTGCGTTCAGCTACAACATCGACGGCGACATCGGCTACGTGCTCAATCCCGTCCTCACCGAAGTGCGGGGGGAGCCGGAGCCGACGGGCGAGGGCTGCCTCTCGGTACCCGGACTGTGGCACGACGCACTGCGGTATCCGTGGGCGCGCGTGGAGGGCATCGATCTCGACGGCAATGCCGTCGTGCTCGAGGGGGAGGGACTCCTCGCGCAGGCTCTGCAGCACGAGACCGACCATCTCGACGGCAAGCTCTTCCTGACCAGGCTCGATGCCGAGACGCGCAAGGCCGCCATGCGCGAAGTGCGGGAGAGCGCCTGGTTCTGACGGCCTGAACTCCGACCGCACGAAGAAGGGCCCCGCGCGAGCGGGGCCCTTCTTGCTGTCCGGGGTGTCAGCCGCCGATGGCGACGTTGGTGGTGGCGACCGGCTCGTCGTAGATCGCGGCGATCTCGTCGGCGAAGTCGTTCATGATGACGTTGCGCTTGATCGAGAGCTTCGGTGTGAGGTGGCCGGAGGCCTCCGTCCACTCGGAGTCGAGGATCGTGAACTTCCGGATCGACTCCGCGCGCGACACCCGGTCGTTCGCGGCGTCGACCGCCCGCTGCACCTCGGCGCGGACGGCGGCGTTCGTGGACGCATCCGCCAGCGACATCTTGGCATCGAGGCCATTGTTCGCGAGCCAGGTCGGAAGCATCTCCGGGTCGAGCGTGATCAGAGCGGAGATGAACGGACGCTGGTCACCGACCACGACGACCTGCCCGATGATCGGGTTCGCACGGATCGGATCCTCGAGCGCGGCGGGAGCGACGTTCTTCCCTCCGGCGGTGACGATGATCTCCTTCTTGCGCCCGGTGATCGTGAGAAAGCCTTCGGAGTCGAAGCTGCCGATGTCGCCGGTGTGGAACCAGCCGCCGTCACTGAAGGCCTCGGCCGTCGCCTCGGGGTTGTTCCAGTACTCCTTGAAGACGTTGATGCCGCGGACCTCGATCTCGCCGTCCTCGGCGAGGCGCAGTCCGACACCCGGGAGAGCAGGTCCGACCGTGCCGATCTTCGACTTGTCGGCCAGGTTGACCGTCGCCGGGGCAGTCGTCTCGGTGAGGCCGTAGCCCTCGAGGATGACGACGCCCAGGCTGTGGAAGAAGTGGCCGAGGCGCGAGCCCAGGGGAGCGGAGCCCGAGACGGCATACACGACGTTGCCGCCCATCGCCTCGCGGAGCTTGCTGTAGACGAGCTTGTTGAACAGCGCGAACTTGAGCTTCATGCCGAACGGGATCTTCTTGCCCTGCTCGAGCAGCTTCGAATGCTCGATGGCGACGTCGGCGGCCGAGCGGAAGATCTTGCCCTTGCCGCCCGCCTCCGCCTTCTGCTCCGCGGAGTTGTAGACCTTCTCGAAGACGCGCGGGACCGCGAGGAGGAAGGTCGGCTTGAAGGAACCGAGCGCCGGCAGCAGCTGACGGGTGTCGGGCTGGTGTCCGGTGCGGACGCCGGCGTGGACGTCGAGGATGGAGATGAAGCGGGCGAACACGTGTGCGGTCGTGATGAACAGCAACGTGGACGCGCCGGGCGTCTGCACGACCTCGTCCAGGGCCTTGGCCGAGTTCCGGGAGAGCTCGACGAAGTTGCTGTGCGTGAGCACGCACCCCTTCGGGCGGCCGGTCGAACCGGAGGTGTAGATGAGCGTCGCGATGTCGGATCCGACGGCGAGGCTGCGGCGGCGCTCGATCTCTCCGTCCGTCACCGACGCACCCTGCGCGGTGAGGGTGTCGATCGCTCCGAGGTGCAGCTGCCAGACCTCCCGGATCAGCGGCAGGTCGCCGCGGACCTCATCGAAGCGGGCGAAGTGCTCGGGGGACTCCACGATCAGCGCGATCGCACCCGAGTCTTCGAGGATCCACTGGATCTGCGAGGGCGAGCTCGTCTCGTAGATCGGCACCATCACGGCGCCGGCGTAGAAGAGGGCGAAGTCGATGAGCGTCCACTCGTACGTGGTGCGCGCCAGGAAGCCGACCTTCTCACCGGGCTGGATCCCGGCGGCGGCGAAGCCCTTCGCCAGGGCGACGACCGCCGTCTGGAAGTCGGCGGCGGAGATGTCGCGCCAGCCGTCGCCCTCCGGCACGGAGAAGAGGGCGCGATCCGGAGTGGCTTCGACGCGCTTGACCAGGAGGTCGGCGACGTTCGCATCGGGGTCGGCGGGGACGATCGCAGGGACTTCAAACTGGACCACGGCAGCTCCTTCGGTACCGGTCGGGCAGGGCGTGGCTTCGAGTCTAGGGCATGGAACCGAGTTGCGTCCGGGGTGAAACTGGGTCGCTCGCGCGGAAGCGCCGCGGAGAAGACCCGGGTGGATGCGACCCTCGGCGCTAGACTTCCACTCGATGTTTTATTGGCTGATGAAGTACGTGGTGATCGGCCCCGTGGTCAAGGCGGTCTTCCGACCGTGGATCGTGGGGCGGAAGAACGTGCCCGCAAGCGGTGCGGCGATCCTCGCCAGCAACCATCTGTCCTTCGCCGATTCCATCTTCCTTCCGCTCATGATCGACCGGTCGATGTCGTTCCTGGCCAAGAGCGACTACTTCACGGGCCGGGGTCTGAAGGGGTGGTCCACGAAGTTCTTCATGAAAGCCACCGGACAGATCCCGATCGACCGTTCCGGCGGCAAGGCTTCGGAGGCGTCCCTGAACACGGGCCTCCAGGTCCTCGGCGGAGGCGACCTCCTGGGCATCTACCCGGAGGGGACACGGAGTCCCGACGGCACGCTGTATCGCGGCCGCACGGGGATCGCCCGCATGGCTCTCGAAGCCAAGGTCCCGGTGATCCCCGTGATCATGGTCGACACCGATACGGCGATGCCGATCGGACGGCGGTTGCCGCGCATCGTCCGGGTCGGGATCGTCATCGGGGAACCTCTCGACTTCTCCCGCTACGCCGGGATGGAAAACGACCGCTACATCCTCCGCTCCGTCACCGACGAGATCATGGTGGCCCTGCAGCGCCTCGGTGAGCAGAAGTACGAAGACGTCTACGCGTCGACGGTCAAGGACCGGCTCCCCACCCGCGTCACATAGCCTCCCGCGCGCATCTGCGTGGTCCCCGCGACCACTAGGCTGGAAGGCATGCTCCCGCACCACATCGAAGCACTTGATGCATGGCGTTCGCTTCCCATCAAGCAGCAGCCGCAGTGGCCCGACGCGGACCGCGTCGCCGACGTCTCGCGCCAGATTGCAACCCTCCCGCCGCTGGTCTTCGCGGGTGAGGTCGACAACCTCCGCGACCGGCTCGCCCGCGCGGCTTCGGGACAGGCGTTCCTGCTCCAGGGCGGCGACTGCGCCGAGACCTTCGCCGGCGCGACGGCCGAGCAGATCCGCAACCGCATCAAGACGGTGCTGCAGATGGCCGTGGTGCTCACCTATGGCGCATCGATGCCAGTCGTCAAGATGGGCCGCATGGCCGGTCAGTTCGCGAAGCCGCGCTCGAGCGACTCCGAGACGCGCGGCGACGTCACGTTGCCGGCGTACCGCGGCGACATCGTCAACGGCTACGACTTCACCGAGGGCTCTCGTACGGCCGACCCGGGTCGGTTGCTCCAGGGCTACCACACCGCCGCGTCGACGCTGAACCTGATCCGCGCGTTCACCCAGGGTGGATTCGCCGACCTCCGCGAAGTGCACTCGTGGAACAAGGGCTTCGCGCAGAACCCCGCCAATCAGCGCTACGAGCGCATGGCGGCCGAGATCGATCGCGCGATCAAGTTCATGGAGGCGGCCGGCGCCGACTTCGACGAGCTGAAGCGCGTCGAGTTCTTCACCGGTCACGAAGGCCTGCTGATGGACTACGAACGACCGATGACGCGTATCGACTCGCGCACGGACACTCCGTACAACACGTCGGCTCACTTCCTCTGGATCGGCGAGCGCACCCGCGAGCTCGATGGCGCGCACGTCGACTACTTCTCCAAGATCCGCAACCCCATCGGCGTGAAGCTCGGACCGACGACGTCGCCCGAGACGGCGCTCCAGCTGATCGACAAGCTCGACCCGGACCGCGAGCCCGGCCGACTCACGTTCATCACGCGGATGGGCTCGGGCAAGATCCGTGACGCCCTGCCGCCCCTGCTGGAGGCGGTCCGCGATTCCGGTGCGCAGCCGCTGTGGGTCACCGACCCGATGCACGGCAACGGCATCACCACCCCGACGGGCTACAAGACGCGTCGCTTCGACGACGTGGTCGACGAGGTGCGCGGCTTCTTCGAGGCGCACCGCGCAGTCGGGACGTTCCCGGGTGGCATCCACGTCGAGCTCACCGGCGACGACGTCACGGAATGCCTGGGTGGATCCGAGCAGATCGACGAGGCGGCTCTCGCGACGCGTTACGAGAGCCTGTGCGACCCGCGTCTGAACCACATGCAGTCCCTGGAGCTCGCGTTCCTGGTGGCTGAGGAGCTCGAGAAGCGCTGATCAGCTCCTCGCGTCACGAAGAGAGCCGCCCTCCCCGAACCTCGGGAGGGCGGCTCTCTCGTGTGGGCTGTGGGATCAGCCGGTGAGCTGGATGGAGAGGTTCACGGTGCCCCCTCGCGGCAGTGACTTGTCCGCTCCCGGGTCCTGGCCGGTCACCGTGGCCATCTCCGCGAACCCCGGCAGGTCGCCCCAGGCCGCGTAGCTGGCCGTGAAGCCGTTGTCGGCGAGGATCTGTTTCGCTTCGTTCAGGGTCCTGTTGGTGACATCGGGGACCGGGAAGAGTTCGGGTCCCTTCGAGACGATCAGCTGCACCGTGTCTCCGGGGCGCCAATTGCCCTCGGAAGCCCGGTCCGCCACGCCGATGACGATGTCCTTGGCGACATCGTTGCTGAAGGCGTACTGGGACTCCTCGTTGACGACCAGGTCCTTTCCGGTCAAGGTCGAGGTCGCCTCGTCGACCGACATGCCGGACACGTCGGGGAAAGCACCCGCTGAGACGTACAGTTCCACGGAGTCGTCTTCGAAGACGGTGCATCCGTCACCGCAGGCATAGGCGTCACCGCCTGCGCGCGGGGTGACGTAGGCGTTGATCACGATGCCCGCGTCGGCATTCGAGAAGAGGATGAGGGTCTCGTCGTCGACGTTGACGTTGACCCCGGCGAGATAGTCGCGCGCGTCCTGTTCCGTTCGTCCGTTGAGCTTTTCGAGGTCGTGCGAGGCGGGGCCTGCGGACACGATCACCGTGACGGCGTCACCCTTGTCGAGCCGAGTGCCTTCGCCGGGGTCGGTCTCGATCACGGTTCCGGCGTCGACGTCGACGGAGAACTCGTCTTTCTGTGTGGGGACGAAGCCGGCATCCACCAGCACGGCCGCGGCGTCGTCGTAGGTCTTGCCGGCGACGCCGGGCACGGCGATGAGCGACCCGGGGCCGGAGCCGAACCACCAGCCGACGCCACCCGCGAGCACGGCCAGCAGCAGCACGAGCGTGAGGAGGAAGGCGCCGCGCGCGCGCCGCTTCGACGCGCGCCGTCGAAGGAGCGTCGCGTTGTCGATCGGGGCGGCCACGGGGGCGGCAGGATCCGCGATGACCATCGTGCTCGGCATCACCTTGGTGAGGTCGCCGGAGTCGCCGGGGCTGTGCTGCGGAGCGGTCGCGCGGGCGGCCATCGGGGTGATGCCGAGTTCGCGTTCGATCTCACGCAGACGCTCGAGCATCTGCTGGGCGTCGTCCGGGCGCTCGTCCGGCGACTTCTCGGTCGCCCAGAGCACGAGTTCGTCGAGCTGCTCCGGCACCGCGGGGTTGCGGACGCTCGGACGCGGGACGGATTCCGTGGCGTGCTGGAAGGCGATCTGCATCGGCTGCTCGCCCTTGTACGGCTGCTCACCCACGAGCATCTCGTAGAGCATGATGCCGAGCGCGTAGATGTCGCTGCGCGCGTCGGCCGTGCCTCGGGTGACCAGTTCAGGCGCGAGGTACGCGATGGTCCCGAGCAGCTGCTGCCCGGTCGCCGTGTTCGCCGTCGTCGCTCTGGCGAGGCCGAAGTCGCCGATCTTGATGCGTCCGTCCTCCGCGAGGAGCACGTTCTCCGGCTTGACGTCACGGTGCACGATGCCGGCTCGGTGCGCGGCGGAGAGCCCGGCCAGGATCGCATCCATGATCGTGATGGTCTGCGGGATGGTGAGGCGCTTCTGCTCGCGCAGCAGCTCGCGCAGCGTGATCCCGGGGAGGTACTCCATCACGAGGTAGGCGAGCTCGCCGTCCTGCCCCTGGTCGAAGACGTTGACCACGTGCGGATCCGCCAGGCGGGCGGCCGCGCGGGCTTCTTGGATGAAGCGGCTCTGGAACGCGGAGTCATCGCTGAGGTGCGCATGCATCACCTTGAGGGCGATGCGCCGCTCCAGCCGAAGGTCGGTGGCGACGTACACCGTCGCCATCCCGCCACGGGCGATGCGAGCACGCACACGGTAGCGGCCGTCGACAAGCCGCCCGATGAGGGGGTCGGCCTGCTGATTGGTCGTCACGTCAGAATTCTATGGAGGACTGCCTGAAAGTCAGGGGAGCGGCTCACCTCTCGGCGGTGTCGGTTTTCCGGATGTCGTCACCCGTAGAGCGCGAGCCAGGCATAAGCTTGCGTCTCCCATTGGCCGTATCGGTCGGGATAGGCCGAGATCTGCACGGCCTGAGCGGCCGAGGTGAACGGCATGCTCTCCCAGCCGGGGATGTCGAGGAGCCCTCGCGTCGCCTGCCCGTTCGGATCGTGCTGACCACCGTAGAACACTCGCGTGCTGCGCTCCGCGTCCATGATCTGCGCGGGCGTTCCCCATCCGGTGCTCGGGCGTTGCTGGAAGATCCCGAGTGAATCGCGGTCGCCCCAATCGAGGTTGCGGAGTCCCGACTCGACCATGCCGGTCGCGAGTGCCAAAGCGATGGCGCGATCGCTCACACCGAGCTCGCGGCCGATGCGGATGATGAGGGCGGCGTTCGACGCCTGCTCGGCGGTGAGGCTCGCGTAGCGCTGCCCGCCGGTCGCGGCGGTGCTCGACGCCGCAGGGGCGGGGGCGGCCTGCACGGCGAGTCGCTGACCGGGGTAGATGATCGATGACGGGCCGAGTCCATTCAGGGTGAACAGCGCGTGGGTGGTGGTCCCGTACTTCTGCGCGATGCCGAACAGGGTGTCACCCGCGACGACGGTGTGGGCCGCCGCGGATGCAGGGGGAGTGGCGGGCGTGGCAGCCGGCGCGGCGGCCGCCTGCGGCGCAGCGGAGCCGGAGACGACGAGGCGCTGTCCCGGATAGATCACCGAAGCGCGTGTCAGCCCGTTCGCAGCGAGCACGGCATCCACGGTGGTGCTGTACTTCCGGGCGATCGCGTACACGGTGTCGCCGGCGACGACCTGATGCGATGTCGAGGTCGCCGTCGGAGCCGGCGCCGGCGCGACGGCTGGTGCGGCCGACGCCTGCAGGGTCAGGGTCTGGCCCGGGTAGATGACCGAACGCCACGAGAGCCCGTTCCAGGACAGCACGTCGACCGTGCGGAGCCCGAAGCGTGAGGCGATCGCCGAGACGGTGTCACCGGGCTGGACGACATAGCTCGACGGTGCGGACTGGGCGGGTACCGTGCGCACGGGGACGCTGCGCGGGCGCTCGATCGGCGAGAAGTCCGTCGTCGTCGTCGAGGCGGCGTCGGCGGGAGCGGTGGTGAGCGTGGCGGCCAGAGCCCCCAGGACGGCCGCAGGCAGTCCGAGCTGCAGGTTGCGCGTTCGACGCGTGGCGGTCTTGATTCCCAAGGCGAGCCCCCTTTTCGAGCACTTCACGCTGACACGGATGTAAACGGAAGTCAACAGAAGTGACGGAAGTGACGTATGGGGCTGATGGGTCGATATGCGGCATCCCGGCGGAGATGAGATAGTGGGCAACGTGTCTGAGAACGTTGCTGGAACCCCTGCCGCCGCTGCCGTCGAGTGGCTGACGATGCCCGACCTCGTCGAGGTGCTCGACGAGCCGCTCGGTCGCGTGCGCCGTCTGATCGACGAGCACTACCTGGTCGGGTCCCGTCGCACCGGCACCTTCGCCGTGCCGGCGGTGTTCATCGTCGACGGGCGTCCTCTGAGCTCCTTGCGGGGAACGATCATCGTGCTCCAGGATGCGGGCTTCACCGACGACGAGCTGATCGACTGGCTGCTCGCGGACGAGGAGAGCCTGGGGCGTTCGCCGATCGACGCACTGCTGGCGGGGCACAAGAGCGCCGTGCGTCGACTCGCACGCACTCTCGCTTGAGGGGTCCGTCGCGTCAGGCGGAACGGACCGTCGCTGCGCGTGCGAGTTCACGCAGTTCGGCGACCGCGGCGTTGTCGAGCCGGGCGCCCGAGAGGGCGCGGTCGGCGTCCCGGGCGTAGTCCGCGATCATGGTCTCGACCTGAGCGAGCGCACCCGAGTCGGTGATCGTCGCCTGCAAGGAGGTCACCTGCTGCGGTGTCAGCTCGACGTCTCCGAGCATCTCGTCGAGCAGGTTCCTCGCTGACGTGTCGAGCGCCTGCCGCGTGAGGGCGATCAGAACCGTGCGCTTGCCTTCCCGAAGGTCGTCACCGGCCGGTTTCCCGGTGACGGAGGCGTCGCCGAACACTCCGAGCACGTCGTCGCGCAGCTGGAAGGCCATCCCGATCGGGTGACCGAAACGGCGAAGCGCGTCCAGTTGATCGGCGTCGGCGCCGGCAAGTGCGCCGCCGAGGATCAGCGGCTGCTCGATGCTGTATCTGGCCGACTTGAGAGATGCCACCCGCAGCGCCCGATCGGCGTGGAGGGCTCCGTCGTTGACGCTCCAGGCCGACTCCTCGGCGATGTCGAGGAACTGCCCCGTGGTCACGTCCCGGCGCATCCGGGCATACTCGGAGCGCACGGCGCGCGCGTGCGGCTGGTCGTCCAGCGCGGCCTCGAGCAGATCGTCGCTCCAGGCGACGAGAAGGTCGCCGAGAAGAATCGCGGAGGCGCGGCCGAACGACTCGGCATCTCCCGACCACCCGGCTTCGTCGTGCGACGCCTGGAGCGCGCGATGGGCCGCCGGCCTCCCGCGACGGGTGTCGGAGTTGTCGATCAGATCGTCGTGCACGAGAGCCGCGGATTGGAAGATCTCTAACGCGGTGCACACGTCCCAGAGCGCCTCGGTCTCTGCCGCATCACGCTCGTGGAAGCGTGCGACGGCGCGCCAGCCGGCGTGGCAGAACCGGGCGCGCAGTCTCTTCCCTCCTTCGAGGGTGCCGGCCGCGGCATCGAGAAAGGAGACGGCGTCCGGGCCGTAGTCGGCGGATTCGTCGCGCATCCGTGCGAGGAAGCGGTCGAGGCGAGCGGCGACCGCGCCGGGGACGGGGGAGGAGGACGACACGACTCCCAGCATACGTAAAGCAAGGGGACGTCGAACTGCTAGCCCCGGACGCCTCCGCGCGCGTAGAATGGGAGGCACGATACCCGAGGGGGACGAAATGCCACTCTCCGAACAGGAGCAGCGTCTGCTCGACGAGATGGAACGCCATCTCCTTCACAATGATGCCGACGTCGTGAGCGCGCCGTCTGGCGACCGCGCACTGAGCTACCGAAATCTGGTCTACGGTGCTCTCCTTCTCCTCGCCGGTGTCGGCGGCCTCGTGGCCGGCGTCATCCTCGGCGGCGTATGGGGCATCGTGGTCGGCGTGATCGGATTCGTGGCGATGCTCGCCGGTGTCATCGTGGCCGTCACGCCCGTGCGGCGCACGGCTCCTGCGCAGCCTCGGGAACGCTCTGCGGCGAAGCGGCAGGATTCCGCCTCGTTCATGGACCGTATGAACGACCGCTGGGATCGTCGGCAGGACGGTCACTGACCCCCACACACTTCTCACGACAGAAGCCCGGATGCTGAGCATCCGGGCTTTTGTCGTTAACGCGCGGGCCGCCACGCTCCTCCACTGAGCCTCCACTTCGCTCCACCGCGGAATTCCGCGGTATTTCAGCATGCCCTTTTGCTCACGACCCGTGATTTCCCGGATTGGTCGTAGGTAAGTGGAGGAAAGTGGAGTAAAGTGGGGCGCACCTCGAGTTGGCCGGACGCAGAGGGGGTGATGGCCGATGTTGCTGGGTACGCACTCTCCGAAGCTGGACGACAAAGGACGGGTCATCCTTCCTGCGAAGTTCCGCGAGGACCTCGGTGGCGGCATCGTCGTCACCCGCGGCCAGGAACGGTGCCTCTACGTGTTCAGCACGGCCGAGTTCGAGGCGATGCACGAGCGGATCCGCCAGGCTCCGCTCGCCAACAAGCAGGCGCGTGACTTCATGCGTCTGTTCCTCTCCGGTGCGAGTGCGGAGATGCCCGACAGTCAGAACCGCATCACCATCCCCGCGCACCTGCGTCAGTACGCAGGGCTGCAGAAGGAGCTCATCGTCACCGGTGTCGGCGCTCACGCCGAGATCTGGGACGCGGAGAGCTGGAACGCCTACCTCGCCGCTGGTGAGGAGACCTACTCCGACCTCGAGCAGGAGGTGATTCCGGGACTCTTCTGACCACGGCTGTGATGCCCCGCCGCTCCCGCCCCGACACACTTCCCCGGTGCCGGGTCGAGAAGCGGAGGGGGATCAGAGCCGATGGTCACCCCGAGAAAGATCATGAACCTCCGAGATATCCACACCCCCGTCCTGCTCGACCGCTGCGTCGAGTTGCTCGCTCCCGCCCTTCAAGCGGACGGAGCGGTGCTCGTGGACGCCACGCTCGGTATGGGCGGCCACTCCGAAGCTCTGCTCGAGCGTTTTCCGAACATCCGACTGATCGGGCTCGACCGCGACACCGACGCGTTGCGCATCGCGGGGGAGCGGCTCGCCCGATTCGGGGACCGCGTCACGCTGGTGCACACGGTGTACGACGAGATCGGACTGCATGCGCAGGGCGCGGCAGGGATCCTCTTCGACCTCGGGGTCTCCTCCCTCCAACTCGACGAGGCCGAGCGCGGATTCGCGTACTCGAAGGATGCTCCTCTCGACATGCGCATGGACCAGACCAAGGGCGTCACCGCTGCCGATGTCATCGCGACGTACAGCGAAGGCAACCTGCGCCGCATCTTCGAGCGGTACGGGGAGGAGAAGCTCGCCGGTCGCTACGCGCGCTTCATCATCGAGGCGCGTCAGAAGCAGCCGATCACCCGCTCCGGCGAGCTCGTCGAGATCCTGATCGCAGCGACTCCCGCTGCCGCACAGCGTGCCGGGCATCCGGCCAAGCGCGTGTTCCAAGCCCTGCGCATCGAGGTGAACACCGAGCTCAACGTGCTGGCCGACGCGATCCCGTCAGCGATGGATGCGCTCGATGTCGGCGGACGCATCGTGGTGATGTCGTACCAGTCGCTCGAGGACCGGCTCGTCAAGCAGGCGTTCGCCGCGGCGTCTGCCTCGACGGCGCCGGCCGGGCTTCCGGTGGAACTGCCCGAACATGCACCGCGGTTCCGCATCCTCACCAAGGGTGCGGAACTCGCCGGCGACGACGAACGCGCGCGCAACCCCCGGGCGATCCCGGTGCGGCTGCGCGCCGCCGAGAAACTGCGGGAGAGCGCATGAGTCTGAACGCGGTGGTCCGCAAGCCCGCGACGCCCCTCACACCGACCCGCGAGCCGCAGAGGCGGCTGCAGCCCGTCACACGGCCGGCGGTCCGTCGCAAGCCGAAGCTCGCGTACGCGCTCGTCGCCCTGGGTGGGGCCCTGGCGATCGGTGCGGCACAGGTGGGGTTCTCGCTCGCGATCACCCAGGATTCGTTCACCTTGGCCGCGCTCTCCTCGCAGCAGCGTGAACTGGATCTCCGGTCCCACGCGTTGCAGGAAGAGCTCACCGGCCTCAGCTCGCCGCAGGTGCTCGCCAGCAGCGCTGCCGATCTCGGCATGGTCGTCGCCGGTTCTCCCTCGTACCTGCGGCTCAGCGACGGAGCGCTCTTCGGCACCGGAGCCGGCGCGGAGGGGATCTCGACCGTCAACCCGGACGGTGCGGCGGCTGTGGCCAACTCCCTGATCGTGGAACCGCCGCCGGCGGAGACCGTGACCGACGACGGCGACACGGCCCAGACGACGCCGGACCTTCCGCCGGCCATCACCGACGGGCTCCCGAGTCCCACCACGCACTGACCAGCACGAAATGATCGATGGAGAGATCGCATGACGACACGAGCAACCCGCGGTCCTCGGCGACGTACCGTCGTCGCCCTCGCCGTCATCCTCTCCGTGTTGGCGGCCTTCGTCGTGCGCCTGATCGACATCCAGGTCGTGAGCGCCGACGAGCACGTCGCGCAATCCCTCACCAAGATCGGCGCGGGGAACACGATCCCCGGTCGACGCGGATCGATCGTCGACGCGGGGGGCACCGTGCTCGCATCGAGCGTGCTGGTCTACGATGCGCAGCTGAATCCGAAGGTCATCATGCAGCTGGAGGAGAAGGATCCCCAGGTGCCGTGGGCCGAGGCGTCCGACAAGATCGCCGCGATCACCGGGCAGAGCGGTGACGACGTGCGCGCCCTCGTGTCGGATGCGCTCGCGAACGACCCGCAGAGTCAGTACGCACCGCTCAAGAATTCGCTCACCACGGAGCAGTACATCGAACTCCGCGATCTGAAGCTCGCCTACCTCCACATGGAGGGAAGGGAGACCCGCGTCTATCCGAACGGTGCGGTCGCCGGGAACATCCTCGGCTTCCTGGACGGATCGGGGACGGCACAGGCCGGGATCGAGCAGCTGAGCGAGAAGTGCCTCGCACCCATCGACGGCGAGGAGTCGTACCGCAGGGGATCGAACGGCGTGGTGATCCCCGGCAGCGAACGCACGGTGGAGGCCGTCGACGGCGGTTCCGTGGAGCTCACCATCAACAGCGACCTCCAGTGGTATCTGCAGCAGATGATCGGTGAGGAGGCGCAGAAGCAGGGCGCCAAGGGCGGCACCGTGACGGTCGTCGAGGTCAAGACCGGCAAGATCCGCGCGGCAGCCGAGTGGCCCTCGATGGACCCCAACGATCTGGACTCCTCGACGCCGGAGACCCGGTACAGCCAGATCTTCCACAAGGACTTCGAGCCGGGATCCACGTTCAAGGCGATCACGGCCGCCGCCGTCATCGAGGGCGCGGGCCTCACACCGCTGAGCACGGTCACCGCGTCGTCGCGGGAGACGTTCCCCAACGGAGCCGTCGTGAACGACGCATTCAGTCACCCCGCCTACAACTACACGCTCGCCGGTGGGCTCATCGATTCGTCGAACGTGGCGCTGTCGAAGTTCGGCACCATGGTCTCCCCGGACGTGCGCTACGACTACCTCGAGAGGTTCGGAGTCGGCCAGAAGACCCTCAACTTCCCCTCGGAGGTCGGCGGCATCCTCCACCCGGTCAGCGACTGGGACAGCCAGTCCCTCTACACGACGACGTTCGGCCAGTACTTCACGGTGACGGCACCGCAACTTGCCGGTGCCTACCAGGCGATCGCCAACGGCGGGGAGAAGATCGATCTCTCCCTCGTCGAATCGTGCACGGCCGAGGACGGCACCGTCGTGAAGTCCGAGGCGCCGAAGCATGAGCAGATCATCAAGAAGCAGACCGCGGCCGAGCTGACGCGCATGCTGGAGAACGTGGCGGTGCAGGGCGGCAACGCGGACCGCATCCAGGTGCCGGGCTACCGTGTGACCAGCAAGACCGGTACCGCGCAGGTGTCCGACGGCAACGGCGGCTACAAGGCCGGCGTCTACTACACCAGCATGGTGGGGTTCGCCCCGGTGGACGATCCGCAGTACGTCGTCGTGGTCACCCTGGACGAGCCGACTAAGGTTGTATCGTCCGCGGCCACCGCATCCGCCTTCCAGAAGGCGATGACGCAGGTGATGAAGACCTATCGCGTGATGCCGTCCACTGTCCCGATGGACGAGCTCCTTCCCAAGTTCGGATAGTCGGCGAGAGCCGCGCATGGAGATGAAATGATCGCCCTGACGCTCGCTGAGATCGCCGCCGCAGTCGGCGGTGAACTGCGCGTGGCCGGAGAGGACACGACCGAGACCGTCGTCGACGGGATCGTCGACACCGACTCCCGCACGATGACTCCCGGCTCGGTCTTCGTCGCGAAGCCCGGCGCGGAGACCGACGGCCACCGGTTCGTGGGTGCGGCTGTCGCAGCAGGGGCCGCCGTGGCGATCGTCGAGCACACCGTCGACGTCCCCGTCAGCCAGGTCGTCGTGTCGGACGCCGTCGTGGCCCTCGGCGCCCTCGCACGCGAGGTGGTCGCTCGCGTCCGTGCCGAGGGGCGGCTCCGCATCGTCGGCATCACCGGGTCGAACGGCAAGACGACGACCAAGAACTTCCTCGCGCGCATCCTGGAGGACGAAGGCGAGACCGTCGCTCCCGTCAAGTCGTTCAACAATGAGGTCGGTGCTCCCGTCACCATGCTCCGCGTGACGAAGAGCACCCGTTTCCTCGTGAGCGAGTTCGGTGCGGCCGCGCCGGGGAGCATCGCGCACCTCGCGGGCCTGGTGGAGCCGGATCTCGCAGTGGTCCTCATGGTCGGCATGGCTCATGCCGGAGGGTTCGGCGGGATCGAGGCGACGGCCAAGGCGAAGTCGGAGCTCGTCTCGGCGGCCCGGGTGCCCGGCACAGCCGTGCTCAACATCGACGATCCCCGAGTGGCCGCGATGAAGGATCTCGCGCTCTCGCGCGGCCTGGACGTCATCGGCTTCGGGCAGAGTGACGCCGCCGACGTGCGCGCAGTCGACATCGAGGTATCGGCCTCGGGCACGTCCTGCGTCATCGAGGTCGGCGGGGAGCGGCTGCCGCTGCGACTCCGCGTGCTCGGCGCGCATCACATCACCAATGCCCTGGCGGCGATCGCCTCCGCCCTCGTCCTCGGCATCGCCCCGGCAGACGCCGTCGCGCGTCTGGAGACGGTGGAGATCGCCGAACGATGGCGTATGCAACCGCTCGGAAGCGACCGCGTCCGCATCATCAACGACGCCTACAACGCCAGCCCGGACTCGATGGCTGCGGCGCTGCGCACCCTCGCCCAGATCACCGGTCCCGATGAGCGGACGGTCGCCGTGCTCGGGGCCATGAGTGAACTCGGCGAGAGCGCGGGGGAGGAGCACGATCGGATCGGTCTGCTCGCCGTGCGTCTGAACATCCAGCGAATCGTCGTCGTCGGACCGGAGGCCAGGCGGCTCTATCTCGCCGCCGTCGGCGAAGGCTCCTGGGACAGTGAGGCCGTGCACCTTCCCGACCAGGACGCGGCGTACGAGTACCTCCGCACCGAGCTCCGCGACGGCGACCGCGTGCTCGTGAAGTCATCCAATTCCGTGGGCCTCCGGCATCTCGGCGATCGTCTGGGAGAATTGTTCTCGTGAGGTCTCTCATCATGTCGGCGGCGATCTCGCTCGCCTTCACCCTGTTCCTGACCCCCGTCTTCCTCCGGCTCTTCCGGAAGTGGGGCTGGGGACAGGTCATCCGTACCCCGGAGTCGGTCCACAACCCGAGCCATGAGGCGAAGCGGGGGACCCCCACGATGGGCGGCGTCATCTTCATCCTCGGCTCGATCGTGGGCTACTTCACGGGCGTCCTCGTCAGCGGCGAGGTTCCCGCCCTCTCGGCGCTTCTGGTGATCTGGCTGATGGTCGGCTTCGGTGCCGTGGGCTTCATCGACGACTACATGAAGGTGCGCAGCCAGCGGAGCCTCGGGCTGTCGGGCTGGCGCAAGGTCATCGGCCAGCTCATCGTGATCGTGCCCTTCGGCATCGTCGCCCTCAACTTCCCCAACAAGTGGGGGCAGACGCCTGCGAGCTCCGCGATCTCCCTCTTCCGCGACATCACCTGGCTCAACCTGTTCGCCTTCGGTGTCGTGCTCGGCTGGATCCTCTATCTGGTGTGGATCTCGGTCATCGGCGTCGCCACGTCGAACAGCGTCAACCTGACGGACGGGCTGGACGGCCTCGCCGCCGGTGCCGGCGTCATCGTCGTCGGTGCGTACAGCGTGATCGCGTTCTGGCAGTTCAAGCAACCCTGCATCGGCGGAGACCCCGATGCGCTCGGCGGATGCTACGAGGTTCGCGATCCCTTCAACCTCGCCATCATCGCGGCCTCGGTCGCGGCGAGCCTCATCGGTTTCCTCTGGTGGAACGCCCCCAAGGCGAAGGTCTTCATGGGTGACGTCGGCTCGATGGCCATCGGTGGCGTGATCACGGCCATGGCGATCCTCACCCGCACCGAACTCCTCCTCCTCGTGATCGCCGGGGTGTTCGTGCTGTCTTCCGGTTCGGTCATCCTGCAGCGGGGCTACTTCAAACTCACCCGAGGCAAGCGCCTCTTCCTGATGAGCCCGTTCCATCACCACCTCGAGATGCGCGGCTGGTCCGAGGTCACGATCGTCGTCCGCATGTGGATCATCGCCGGTCTGCTCGCCGTGTCGGCCGTCGGCCTGTTCTATGTCGAATGGCTCACCCGTGTCGACTGAGCGCCTCGCCGGACTCACCAGTTGGAACGCCGACTGGCGGGGTCTTCGGGTCGCGGTTCTCGGGCTGTCCATGACCGGCTTCTCCGTGGCCGATACACTCACCGAACTCGGCGCGGACGTGCTGGTGCTCAGCGAATCGGCGGAGGAGGAATACGAGCGGCTGCTTCCGGTGATCGGTGCACGCCTCGAGCTCGGATCACTCGCCGAAGTCCCCGCCGTGCTGGTGGATTTCGCGCCGGAGGTCGTCATCGCTTCGCCGGGGTTCCCGCCCTCGCACCCGCTCATCCGGTGGGCACAGGAGTCGGACGTGACGATCTGGGGCGACGTGGAGCTCGCGTGGCGCGTCCGCGACAAGGTCGTCCGTGCCGACGGTTCGCCGGCCGACTGGGTGCTGATCACCGGGACGAACGGCAAGACGACCACGACTCAGCTGACCGCATCACTCCTCGTGGCGGGGGGCCTGCGCGCGGCACCGTGCGGCAACATCGGCGTGCCGGTGCTCGATGCCGTGCGCGACCCGGCGGGCTTCGACGTGCTGGTGGTCGAGCTCTCGAGCCATCAGCTCTGGTACCTCGGACAGTCCCGCCCCGAGGGTGAGCTGTTCCCGTACTCCGCCGTCTGCCTCAACCTCGCCGACGATCACCTGGTCTGGCACGGCAGTGCACAGGCGTACCGCGATGCGAAGGCCGTGGTCTATCGGAACACCCGTGTCGCCTGCGTCTACAACAAGGCGGATGAGGCCACCCGCCACATGGTGGAGGAGGCGGAGGTCGTCGAGGGGGCCCGCGCCATCGGCTTCGATCTCGGGATCCCGGGCCCGAGCGACCTCGGCATCGTGGAGGGGCTCCTGGTCGACAGGGCCTTCCTGGACGACCGTGCACGCAGCGGCCTCGAGCTCACGACCGTCGCCGCTCTCGATGAGGCGGGCCTCGCGGCTCCGCACATCGTGCAGAACATCCTCGCAGCGAGTGCGTTGGCGCGCTCCCTCGGTGTGGAGCCGGAGGCGATCCACGCAGCGCTCCAGTCCTTCCGCCTCGACGCCCACCGCATTCAGGTGGTCGCGCGACACCGGGGGATCACCTGGGTCGACGATTCCAAGGCGACGAATCCGCACGCGGCAGCGTCGTCGCTGCGTGCCTACCCGGGGGCCGTGTGGATCGTCGGGGGTGACCTCAAGGGCGTGGACATCGCCGAGCTCGTCGCCGAGGTCGGCACCACGGCTCGTGCGGCCGTCGTGATCGGCGTCGAACGTGCGTCCGTCGTCGCGGCATTCCGGCGACACGCGCCGACGGTGCCGGTGTTCGAGGTGGATGCTGGCGAGACTGGTGAGGTCATGAACCGTGTCGTGGAGATCGCGTCGGGGATCGTCGACGGCGAGGGCACAGTCCTGCTGGCCCCGGCTGCGGCGTCTTTCGACCAGTTCTCCGGCTATGCGGATCGCGGGCATCGCTTCGCCGAGGCGGTGCAGGACTGGATCGACCGGGGGAGCGCCGATGACACAGGTGTCCCGCCCTCCGCGCTCTGAGTCCGGCGGGCTCGCAGCCCGAGTCTCCCTCGGGCGTCGGTTCACTCCGGTGTCGACGGAGTTCCTCCTCATCGCATCGACCGCGCTGCTGCTGACTCTGTTCGGTCTGGTCATGGTGCTGTCCGCCACGAGTGCCTCCGCGGTCGCGAGCGGCAAGGACCCGATGGGCGGTGTGCTGCGTCAGGGGGTGTTCGCCCTCCTGGGTGTGCCGCTGATGTTCCTCGTCAGTCGGATGCCGGTCGCGTTCCTGAAGAAGATGGCGTGGCCCGCACTGTTCGGCGCGGTCGCTCTGCAGCTGCTGGTGTTCACGCCGCTGGGTATCGAGGACGGCGGAAACCGGAACTGGATCCAGATCGCCGGGTTCACGCTGCAGCCCTCCGAGTTCCTCAAGCTCGCCCTGGCCCTCTGGATCGCGGCGGTGCTGCTGCGCAAACAGGCGATGCTCGGCACCTGGCATCACGTCTTCATTCCCGTGATCCCGGTCGGTGCGCTCGCGATCGGTACCGTGCTCGCCGGAAAGGACCTCGGCACCGCGATGGTGCTGGTCCTCATCCTCCTGGGGTGCCTGTTCTTCTCCGGGGTCAAGCTCCGGTTGTTCATCCTGCCCGTGATTCTCGGCGTCATCGCGGTGCTCGCCTACGCGCTGTCCAGCCAGGACCGCATGCGCCGCATCGTCGCCACGTGCGACGACATGGCGCTGTACGAGGGCGACTGCTATCAGTCGATCCACGGCATCTGGGGCATGGCATCCGGGGGGATCTTCGGACTCGGGCTCGGCAACTCCCAGGAGAAGTACGGATGGCTGCCTGCAGCGGGCAACGACTTCATCTTCGCCATCGTCGGAGAAGAGCTCGGGCTGATCGGCTGCATCGTCGTCCTGGCCCTGTTCACGTTCTTCACGGTCGGTGCGTTCCACATCATCCGGAAGACGCCGGATGCCTTCATCCGCGTCGCGGCCGGGGGAATCACGGTGTGGATCGTCGGTCAGGCCGTCCTGAACATCGGCGTCGTCATCGGTATCTTCCCCGTGATGGGCGTCCCTCTCCCGTTCATGTCGCAGGGAGGCACAGCACTGCTCGCCGTGCTGATCGCCTGCGGCGTGCTGCTCGCGTTCGCACGCACGATCCCCGTGACCGAGAAGCAGTCAGCGGAGCGGGGTAGGGTCGCCAGGTGACCTCGTATCTCCTCGCCGGCGGTGGCACCGCCGGCCATGTGAATCCCCTGCTCGCCGTCGCCGATGCGCTCCGTGAGCGCGTCCCCGACGACTCGGTCCTCGTGCTCGGCACGGCGGAGGGGCTCGAATCGCGACTCGTGCCCGAGCGAGGTTATGACCTGCTGATCGTGGACAAGGTTCCGTTCCCGCGCCGACCGAACCGCCAGGCGGCCGCCTTCCCCGGGAGGTTCCGTCGGGCGATCGCCCAAGTGCGCGAGCACATCCGTCGGCACGGCATCGACGTCGTCGTCGGGTTCGGCGGGTATGCGTCGGCGCCGGCGTACGTCGCCGCTCGTCGCGAGGGTGTTCCGTTCGTGGTGCACGAGGCCAATGCCAAGCCCGGACTGGCCAACGTGCTCGGTGCCCGCCGCGCGGCGGCCGTGGGCGTCGCGTTCGAGGGCACGCCTCTCCGTGGCAGCGAAGTGGTCGGGATGCCCCTGCGCCGCGAGGTGATCGCGCTCGATCGTTCGGCCGCTCGCGCGGAGGCCGCGGAGCACTTCGGGCTCGACGCCAAGCGTCCCGTGCTGCTCGTCTTCGGTGGTTCGCTCGGTGCACAGCGCCTCAACGAGGCTCTGGCGGATTCCTGGCAGGACATCCTCGCAGCGGGCTGGCAGCTGCTGCATGTGACCGGTGAACGCAGCGATCTGGCGGACCCCGGAGTCGACGGCTACGCGTTGCGTCGGTACGTGGATCGCATGGATCTGGCCTTCGCGCTCGCAGACCTGATCGTGTCGCGGTCCGGCTCGGCGACGGTGAGCGAGATCAGCGCGCTGGGGATCCCCGCGCTCTACGTGCCCTATTCGGTGGGCAACGGTGAGCAGCGACTGAACGCGGCCTCTGCAGTGGCGGCCGGTGCTGCCGAGCTCCTGGACGACGCCACCTTCGACGGCGACGCGGTACGCCGGATCGTCGTGCCCCTCTTGGGGGATCAGGCACGGATCGACCGGATGGCGGCCGCCGCCGCGACGGCAGGAACCCGCAACGGCACGGAGAACGTGATCACCCTGATCGACCGCGCGCTGCATGCGGCCTGACGCGGTCGACACCACCGAACGAAAAGTAGACTGAACCGGACATGATCAGACCCGACCTCTCCCTCCCACTTCCCGAGACGATCACCTCCGCGCACTTCATCGGCATCGGCGGTTCCGGCATGAGCGGGCTCGCGAAGATGTTCCTCGACGCGGGCATCCGCGTCTCCGGAAGTGACCGCGCCGACAGCGACAACCTGCGGGCGTTGGCCGCGGCGGGAGCAACGGTCCATGTCGGTCACGATGCCGCGTACCTGGGCGACGCCGACACGGTCGTGCACACCGGCGCGATCTGGCCCGAGAACCCCGAGTTCGTCACCGCGAAGGCGCGTGGACTGCACGTGATCCACCGTTCCCAGGCGCTGCACTGGCTGATCGGGTCCCGTCGCCTGGTGTCGGTCGCCGGCGCGCACGGCAAGACGACCTCGACGGGCATGATCGTCACCGCACTGCGGGAGCTCGGGGCCGACCCCCATTTCGTCAACGGCGGTGTGATCGAGCAGCTCGGAACGTCGAGCGCCACCGGATCGGGCGACCTGTTCGTCGTCGAAGCAGACGAATCGGACGGCACCTTCCTGCTCTACGACACCGCGGTCGCTCTCATCACGAATGTGGATCCCGATCACCTGGACCACTACGGTTCGGACGAGGCCTTCCACGACGCGTTCGTCCGGTTCGCGAATGCCGCCTCGGAGGCCGTCGTGATCTCGAGCGACGATGCCGGGGCGCTCCGAGTCGGCGCCGGGATCACCCATCCGAACGTGCTCACGTTCGGTCAAGCGGCGGATGCGGATGTGCGCGTCACCGACTTCGTGACCGTCGGAGGCGTCGCAGCGACCATCACCCACGGTGGCGAGCAGGTGCGGATGCAGCTCGCCGTCCCCGGTGTGCACAACGCCATCAACGCGGCCGGCGTCGTCACGGTGCTGCGCGCCCTCGGGTATCCCCTCGTCGACGCGGTCCGCGCCGTCGAGGGTTTCGCGGGAACGGTTCGCCGCCTCGAACAGCACGGGGTCGCGCGCGGCGTGACCGTGTACGACGACTACTCGCACCATCCGACCGAGGTCAGGGCTGCTCTCGAGGCGATGCGCGGCATCGCGGGCACGGGGCGGGTCATCGCGATCCAGCAACCGCACACCTACTCCCGCACGCAGCACATGTACCAGGAGTTCGCCGACGTCCTCGAGGAACTCGCCGACCACACGGTGATGCTGGACGTCTACGGGGCGCGTGAGGATCCAGTCCCCGGAGTCACCGGCGAGCTGGTGAGCAACGCGTTCCGCGACCCGTCGCACGTGCACTTCGTGGCGGATTGGCAACAGGCCGCCGACTACACGGCTACCGTGGCGCGCGACGGAGACTTCGTCGTGACCCTCGGCTGCGGCAACGTGTATCAGATCATCCCGCAGGTCTTGGAGTCCCTCCGCCGGACCGACGAGGCATAGCCGATGCGTCGGCCCGCACCGCTTCCGTCCACCCCGGAGAGTTCGGGGGAGAAGGGCGCCGCGACGCAGGCGACCCGGCGTCCGAGTCGGCCCGGCGCCGCGGCGGAGGAGAAGTCCGCTGCCGCGGCGGAGGAGAGGCCCGCTGTCGCCGAGGAGCGCGCACCGGCGGAGGAAGCGACGGTCGATGCGCCGCAACCGACCTCGACGAGGGATGTCTGGCGCGCGGCGCGCGCCCGGCGCAAGGCTCTCCGCGCAGAGATCCGCCGGTTCACCCAACGCTCTCGGCGACGACGGATCATCTGGTGGAGCAGCCTCGCCGCCGTGGTCGTCGTGATCGGAGGGAGCATCGCGGCCGCGTACAGCCCGCTGTTCGCCGTCGAGAAGATCACGGTCGTCGGGGCAACCAGCCTCGATCCCTCCGCGGTCGAGGCGGCGCTCAGCGATCAGCTCGGCACGCCGCTGGCTCTGGTCGATTCCAGTGAGGTGAAGGCCGCGCTGCTGGCGTTCCCTCTCATCGAGACGTATGCGCTGGAGGCGCGGCCTCCGCATGACCTGACGGTGCGCATCGTCGAACGCACGCCGGTCGGCGTGATCCGCTCGAGCGCTGGATTCACGCTCGTGGACGCGGCGGGGGTGGCGCTTTCGACCACGCCCGATCAGCCCGCAGGACAGCCTCTGATCGAGATCGACAGCGGGGTCGATTCCGCCGCGTTCCGCAGCGCGGGGCTCGTCGTGAGGTCCTTGCCCGCCGATGTCCGATCGCAGTTGGCGGGGGTCGCGGCGACCACCCAGGACGACGTGACCCTGACGCTGAGCAGTGGGCTGACGGTGGTCTGGGGGAGCGCGGAGGACTCGGGTCTCAAGGCACTGACCCTCTCAGCGGCGATGGGCGCCCATCCCGGGGCACGGTCGATCGACGTCACGTCACCCGAAGTCGCCGTCGTCGGCTGACCTCTTTCGTGGGGAATGGCGCGACACGCCCAAGTGGTTGCGTGCGCGCGGCCAGGCGGCGCTTACCTTCGATCAAGAGAACGCAATACCGGGAAATACTTTACACCTCTAGTTGAGGTTTAAGGTTCATCCTTTTCAGGCTCGAATAATCGGAGGCCGGCCATGAGCCAGAACCAGAACTACCTCGCCGTGATCAAGGTCGTCGGCGTCGGCGGTGGCGGCGTCAACGCCGTCAACCGCATGATCGATCTCGGTCTCCGCGGAGTCGAGTTCATCGCCGTCAACACCGACGCCCAGGCGCTGCTCATGAGCGATGCCGACGTCAAGCTCGACGTCGGTCGGGAACTCACGCGTGGTCTCGGCGCCGGAGCAGACCCCGAGGTGGGGCGCCGTGCCGCGGAGGACCACGCCGAGGAGATCGAGCAGGCCCTGACCGGTGCGGACATGGTCTTCGTGACCGCCGGCGAGGGAGGCGGCACCGGAACCGGTGGTGCTCCCGTGGTGGCCCGCATCGCGAAGTCCATCGGTGCGCTCACCATCGGTGTCGTCACCAAGCCGTTCTCGTTCGAAGGTCGCCGTCGCCAGAGCCAAGCCGAGGCGGGCGTCGCGAAGCTCAAGGAAGAGGTCGACACCCTCATCGTGGTGCCGAACGACCGTCTCCTCGAGATCAGTGACCGTGGGATCTCCATGATCGAGGCCTTCGCCACCGCGGACCAGGTGCTCCTCGCCGGTGTCCAGGGCATCACCGACCTGATCACGACCCCGGGTCTAATCAACCTCGACTTCGCCGACGTCAAGTCGGTCATGCAGGGCGCAGGTTCCGCCCTCATGGGCATCGGCTCCGCCCGCGGTGCCGATCGCGCGATCAAGGCGGCCGAGCTCGCGGTCGAATCGCCTCTGCTCGAGGCCTCCATCGAGGGTGCGCACGGCGTGCTGCTCTCGATCCAGGGAGGATCGAACCTCGGCATCTTCGAGATCCACGACGCGGCCGACCTCGTCAAGGAAGCGGCACACCCCGAGGCGAACATCATCTTCGGTACCGTCATCGACGACACTCTCGGCGACGAGGTGCGCGTGACCGTCATCGCGGCCGGATTCGACGGTGGCGAGCCTTCGCTCCGACTGGACCCGATGGTCGTCTCCCGGCCCTCGGCGGCGACTCTCCCCGAGGTCTCCCTCGAGGAGGAGCCGGAGGCGAAGAGCGACGCGGCACCGGCAGAGCCGGTGCAGCAGCGAGTGCCGACCACCAGCATCGAGCCGGCTTTCGCAGACGACGACATCGACATCCCCGAATTCCTGAAGTGACCACTGCGGCCGACGGGCAGGGGCGGTCGGACCTGGCGGCGCGGCTGACGGCGATCGACGAACGCATCGCCGTCGCCGCGCGCGCCGCGGGGCGGGATCCGGCGGAGCTCACCCGCATCGTCGTGACGAAGTTCCATCCGGCATCTCTGGTCCGTGAACTGCACGCGCTCGGCGTGCACGACGTGGGAGAGAACCGGCAACAGGAACTGTCGGCGAAGCAGGCGGAACTCGCAGCCCTCGACCTGACCTGGCACTTCATCGGCCAGGGGCAGACGAACAAGGCCGCGGCCATCCGGCGCAGCGCCGACGTCGTGCATTCCGTCGACCGGGGCCGATTCGCCGACGCGCTGGACCGCGCGGCCCAGGACGATGGTCTCCTCGACGTGCTCGTACAGGTCAACCTCACCGACGATCCTGGCCGCGGGGGAGTGGCACCCGCTGATGCCGTCGCACTCGCCGAGCACGTGCTGGCGCTGCCATCGCTCCGTCTGCGGGGCGTCATGGCGGTCGCGCCACTGGACGAAGAACCCGGCGCTGCATTCGCGCGCTTGCGTGCCGTCGCTGAGGGCGTCCGCGCCGTTCAGCCCTCCGCATCGTGGATCTCCGCCGGGATGACCGGCGACTTCGTGGAGGCGATCGACGCCGGCGCGACACACCTGCGGATCGGCTCCGCAATCACCGGCCCCCGGCCCGACCGGGGTTAACCTGTGAAAAGACCAGCCCCAAACGTTCGAACCGGAGGACACGATGGGTAACCCGCTGAAGAAGACCATGGTGTATCTCGGCCTCGCCGACGAGGAAGAGGTCTACGAGGAGGAGACGCAGGCTCCTGCGCGCGCTCACCGCGAGCGCGAAGAGCCGGCTCCGGCTCCCGTCACGCCCCTCCGTCGTCCCGTCGCCGTCCGCCAGCCCTCTGCAGGAGCCGTGAACGAGATCCTCACCGTCCACCCCAAGCAGTACCGCGACGCTCAGCTGATCGCGGAGAGCTTCCGCGAGGGCGTCCCGGTCATCATCAACCTCTCCCAGATGAGCGATGCCGACGCGCGCCGTCTCATCGACTTCGCGAGCGGACTCTCCCTCGGACTGTACGGCCGCATCGAGCGGGTCACCTCGAAGGTGTTCCTGCTCTCGCCGGAGAACATCGCCGTTTCGGGCCACGGGGGCATCGCGCACGCAGACGCTGAGTCTGCGGGCTTCGACCAGTCGTAGCTCGTGGAGTTGGTCTCCGTCGCAGCGAGCATCGTTCATCTGGTGCTGCTGCTCTACATCTTCGTGCTCTTCGCGCGCCTCATCCTGGACTACATCCCCCTCTTCAATCGGGAGTGGCGTCCCAAGGGGTTCGGTCTGGTCGCCGCTGAGGCTGTCTACACGGTCACAGATCCGCCCATCCGGTTCTTCCGGCGGCTCATCCCGCCACTGCGGATCGGTTCCCTGTCGCTCGATTTCGGGTTCACGCTCACCCTGTTGATCGTGCTGGTCCTGATGAACATCGTGCGGCTGTTCATCCGCTGACCTCCTGGCGATCCGCCAGGATCCGCCACGCGGACTTCGTGGTCTCTGGGTGTCGTGACATCGCGGCGCTGAGGCGCGGGGGCTATGCTGGCACCCAGGTGCGCGCCCCGGGTTCGCGCCACATCACGACCACGCCATACATCGATACTGGCATTCGTACTCATCGAAAGAGGAGCCACTCATGGCACTTACCCCGGATGACGTCGTCACCAAGCAGTTCCAGCACGTCCGCTTCAAGGACGGCTTCGACCCGGACGAGGTCGACGACTTCCTCGACGAGATCGTCATCGAGTGGCGCAAGGCTCTCGAAGAGAACGTCGAGCTGAAGGCCAAGCTGGCCGCCTACGAGTCCGGCGAAGCCCCCGAGGCCGCCGCTCCGGCCGCGGCACCCGCGGCGTCCGAGACTCCGGCTCCCGTCGCCGAGGTTCCCGCAGAGCCTGCTCCGACCGGTTCCGCGACCGCGACCGCCGGCATCATCGAGCTCGCACAGCGTCTGCACGACGAGCACGTCGCCGAGGGTGAGGCGAAGCGCAACGCGCTCATCGCCGAGGCCGAGACCGAGGTCGCCCGGATCCGCACCGAGGCCGAGGCCAAGCAGCGCGAGGAGTCGGCACGCCTGGAGCGCGAGCGCAACACGCTCGAGGCTCGCATCACCGAACTCCGCAACTTCGAGCGCGACTACCGCTCGCAGCTGCGCGGATACATCGAAGGCCAGCTCCGCGAGCTCGACGAGAAGTCGGCGTCCACGGACTCCACGCCCGTCTCCGCGATCGGTCTGTAAGGCGCCCTCTTGTCAGGACGTCGTCCCCTTCGTCGGTCGGCGGCCGGTGCGATCGTTGCGATCCTCGCAGCGCTCGTGCTGGCCGCCGATCAGTTTGTGAAGTACCTCACGATCGAGAACCTGCCGCTGCAGGTACCGGTCCCGGTTCTCGGTGAGTTCCTTCAGCTGTACTACGTCCGCAACCCCGGCGCGGCGTTCTCGCTCGGTTCCGAGGTCACCTGGATCTTCACGATCGCCCTCGCGGTCGTCGCGTCGATCATCATCTGGAAGGCGTTCGGGCTCAAGTCCCGGCTGTGGGCCGTGGTTCTCGGCTGCCTGCTCGGTGGCGTGCTCGGCAACCTCACCGATCGACTGTTCCGGGAGCCCGGGTTCCCGGTGGGACATGTCGTCGACATGATCTCGATGCCGTGGATGATGCCGGCCATCTTCAACGTCGCGGATATCTTCATCGTCACCGGCATGATCTCGGTGGCCCTGCTCGTGGTCTTCGGCCTGCGGTTCGACGGCACGCGCGAGCGCGATCACGCGGTGGTCGAGACCGAGGAAGAGGCGGAAGCAGCGGCGATCGCCGCCGAAGCGGAGACCGAGACCGACACGGACGAGGTGGACGCGGGCGACGATGACGCATCCTCGGAGGATGCGGCTCCCGCATCGGAAGGCCGCTGACGTGGAATCCCGATCTCTGCCGGTTCCTGACGGCTTGGACGGCACGCGGGTGGATTCCGCGCTCGCGAAGCTCATGGGTTTCTCCCGCACCTTCGCCGCGGATGTCGCTGCGGCAGGCGGGGTCCGTCTCGACGGCGTGACGCTCGACAAGTCAGACCGCCTGCACGGCGGTGGCTGGCTCGAAGTCGAATGGGCGCCGAAGGAGGCGCCGCGAGTCATTCCGATCGCGGTTCCCGAGCTCGGGGTCGTGTACGACGACGACGACATCATCGTGGTCGACAAGCCCACGGGCGTGGCCGCGCACCCGTCCGTCGGGTGGGAGGGGCCCACCGTCGTCGGTGCACTCGAGGCCGCCGGATTCCGCGTCGCGACGAGCGGTGCCGCCGAGCGTCAGGGGATCGTGCACCGGCTGGACGTCGGCACGAGCGGTCTCATGGTCGTGGCGAAGTCCGAGCAGGCGTACACGACGCTGAAGCAGGCGTTCAAGGATCGTACGGTCGAGAAGGTCTATCACGCGGTCGTGCAGGGGCACCCGGATCCGCTGGCGGGAACGATCGACGCGCCCATCGGGCGCCATCCGAACCACTCCTGGAAGTTCGCCGTCGTTCCCGACGGGAAGCCCTCGGTGACCCACTACGAGACGCTCGAAGCTTTTCCGGGCGCTTCGCTCCTCGAGATCCATCTCGAGACGGGGCGCACGCATCAGATCCGCGTGCACATGGCTGCTCATCGGCATCCGTGCGTCGGCGATCCGCTGTACGGCGCCGACCCCACGATGTCAGCCCGGCTCGGGCTCACACGTCAGTGGCTGCACGCACATCAGCTCGCGTTCGCGCACCCGGCGACGGGGGACTGGGTGCAGTTCGAGTCGCCCTATCCGGCAGACTTCCGCCACGCGTTGGAGGTCCTGCGCGGCGAATAGTCGGCGCTGCGCCGGCCCGATGTCGGTGTCGTGCGCGACACTGAGCGCATGAGCATCGAGGTTCGTCCTGCAACCGTGTTCGACGATGTCGCAACCCTCGTCGGGCCGAAGAAGCCGACGTCGAACGTGTGCTTCTGCCTGAGCTATCGCATCGGCAACAAGGAGAACCTTGCGCTCAAGGGCCCGGCCCGCGCCGACCGGGTGCGCGAGCTGTGCCACCAGGATCCGCCCCCTGGCGTGATCGCCTATCTCGACGACGAGCCTGTCGGCTGGGCGGCACTGCATCCGCGACGCGAGACGAGCTTCGCCCGCAACCGGCTCATCCCGCAGATCGATGACCTCGACGTCTGGTCGCTGTGGTGTTTCCGGGTACGCCCCGGGTACCGGAAGCAGGGCATCTCGCATGCGCTGATCGACGGTGCTGTCGCATATGCGACAGAGCGCGGTGCGCCCGCGATCGAGGGCTATCCGGTCGACAACGGCGGCGAGAAGGTGAATCTGACGATGGCATACGTCGGCACGCGAGCGCTCTTCGAGGGTGCAGGATTCGCGAAAGCCGCGGATACGGGTTCCGTGCTGGACGGGTTCCCACGGGTGCTGATGAGGCTCGACCTGGGGGCGCCACAGAGATCGTCGAAGAAAGCGTGAACCGATCGGTGACTCACGGCCAATACATAGCGTGACCACAGACAGCGAGATCATCCAGCGATCTCTTCAACGTCCGGCAACGTTCGCCGAACTCTTCGACAGGCACGCGCGCGCGGTCAACGCGTTCGCGACGTACAGAGTCGGCCGCCATGCGGCAGAGGACGTCTTGAGCGAGACCTTCCTCGTCGCCTTCCGGCGGCGCGCCGACTTCGACACGGACGCCGAATCGGCGGCGCCGTGGTTGCTCGGGATCGCGTCACGACTGATCCGCCGGCAGCGCGCGGTCGAGGCCAAGCAGTGGAGGTCGTTCGCGGCATCCGTGTCGCAACATGAGCAATCAACACTCGGGGGCCTGGATGATGCCCTGACTCGCGTCGACGCGGAGCGCGAGGTCGCGACACTGAGAGCGCGTATCGCCGCGCTCGCTCCCCGAGACCGCGAGACCCTCCTGCTCTATGCCTGGCAGGGGATGAGCTACGACGAGGTCGCCGTCGCCCTCGGGGTTCCCGTGGGAACCGTGCGATCGCGGCTGAACCGGGTTCGCAGACGACTGGACTCCACTCGGAGAGTTCAGGCATTCGAGCAGCAGCAGAAGAGGGGAGAGACCCGTGGACGAGTTTGAGAAGGTTCGGTGGACCAAGCCAGAGATAGACGGAGCCGAAGAGAACCTCGCCGCTGCGCGGGCGCTCCTCCTGACCGAGATCCAGGAGGAGCGCCGACCCGCGCGTCCGCGGGCGGCGCGGCGGCCCTGGTTCATCGCCGCCGGCGCCCTCGGCGCGGCGGCTGCAGTCACCACCGGAGTGCTCGTCGTGAGTGCGATCACGGCGCCGTCGCCTACGCCTACCGTGGAGGCGGTGCCGACGCGCACGCCGGGGCCGGCTCTCGAGCCGACCGCGACGCCTGGGCCAACGATCTCGCCCGCGCCTGAACCGCCGACGGCCAAGACGGTCTTGGTCGGAGCGGCGACGGTCGTCGGTGACGACCCGGGGCCGGTTGCAGGCCCCGGGCAGTACCTCAGAATTCACCAGGAGATCCGAAACCTCGAGCTTTACTCCCCCCAGGACCAAGGAAATGCGAACCGGACGCAGGCGACGGCGGCGTGGGTCTCCACAAGCTCCCAAACCTGGTACATCCCCGCCGACAGGACAGGCGAATGGGTGCAGGTGCTCAACGCGGACCTGCAGGTCGTCGAGCTGTTCGGAGGGGAGGCGGGTCGCCTGTCTCAAGAGTGGCTCGATCGATTCAGCTGGCGCGTGGATCCGCAGGTCTTGCGGTACCAGGGTGGGGGGCACGTCGGGACGCCGGTTCCGAATCAGACTTATGTCCAGTACGCGGAGATGCCGCGAGATCCAGCTGCCCTCCTGGCTTGGACGACGGCATACCTGCGAGCAGACGAAGCGGCGTCGGCGGGTATCGGTGCTGTGACATTCCTCATCGATGAGTTGCAGCAGGGGTCTGCACCGGCGGATCTCAAGGCTGCGATGTACAGAGCCCTGAGCCTCATCCCTGGCGTATCGATTGTGGACAGCGAGGGCGATGTCGTCACGCTGTTGTTCTCAGGACTCCCGCAAGTTGATCGCAGCTATTCCATGTCGATCGACACGCGCACTGCGCAGGTGGTGCGCTCGACCATCAACGACGGCCCGCGCGGGGGCATCGTTCCGGACTCCGTTCCTGATCACGAACTCACGACGACTGTCCAAGTCGTCGATGAGGCTCCGTAGATTCGCCTCGTTGTCGATCGACACGGTGACAGAGGTGTTGCTCCTCCAACGCCGGTCGGTTGGTGAAGATCGAGATCTCGGTCGACATGACGACCGGCCTGGTGGTCGGTTCCGCGATCAGGCAAGACGCGGGGGCCGGCATCGTGCCGGAAGACGTCCCTGACACGTGGAGGACGATCACGGTGAGCGTGGTCGACGCGGCACCGTAGCCCCTCGACGAAGCCCCGGCGCCGACCTCCGGTGTCGGGGCTCCGCCGTAGACTCGAAGGCATGGCATCCGACTCCTTCGTCCACCTGCACGTGCACAGCGAGTACTCCATGCTGGACGGTGCGGCGAAGATCAATGCGATGACCCAGGCAGCCGCCGAATACGGGATGCCGGCCATCGCGGTGACCGATCACGGCAACACTTTCGCGGCATTCGAGTTCTACAACGCGGCGCGCAACGCAGGCATCAAGCCCATCATCGGGCTCGAGGCATACATGACCCCGGGCACGCACCGCAGCGACAAGACGCGCGTGCAGTGGGGCTCACCGGACCAGAAGAGCGACGACGTCTCCGGCTCGGGCGCGTACACCCACATGACGATGTGGAGCCAGAGCACCGCGGGCATGCACAACCTCTTCCGGATCAGCTCCCGGTCGAGCATGGAGGGTTACTACTTCAAGCCCCGCATGGACCGCGAGCTGCTCCAGACCTACGGCAAGGGCATCATCGCGACCACAGGATGCCCCTCCGGCGAGATCCAGACGCGACTGCGGCTGGGGCAGTACGACGCGGCGCGCGCGGCGGCTGCAGAGTTCCAGGACATCTTCGGCAAGGAGAACTACTTCGCCGAGATCATGGACCACGGTCTCTCCATCGAGCGACGGGTGATGACCGACCTGCTCCGCCTCGCGAAAGACCTCAACATCCCACTCGTCGCGACCAACGACTCGCACTACACGCACCAGCACGAGGCCGACGCTCACGAGGCTCTGCTGTGCGTGCAGTCGGGCTCCACCATGGACGATCCGAACCGCTTCAAGTTCGACGGCGACGGCTACTACATCAAGACCGCCGCCGAGATGCGGCAGCTGTTCCGCGATCACCCCGAGGCCTGCGACAACACGCTCCTGATCGCCGAGCGCTGCGAGGTCGAGTTCGACACCTCGGCGAACTACATGCCGCGCTTCCCGGTCCCCGACGGTGAGACCGAGGACAGCTGGCTCATCAAGGAGGTCGAGGCCGGCCTGCACTACCGGTACCCCGGTGGGATCCCCGACAAGGTGCGCAAGCAGGCCGAGTACGAGACTGGCATCATCCTGCAGATGGGCTTCCCCGGCTACTTCCTCGTCGTCGCGGACTTCATCAACTGGGCCAAAGACAACGGCATCCGTGTCGGTCCCGGCCGTGGTTCGGGTGCCGGGTCGATGGTCGCCTACGCGATGCGGATCACCGACCTCGACCCGCTCGAGCACGGTCTGATCTTCGAGCGCTTCCTCAACCCCGACCGTGTCTCGATGCCCGACTTCGACGTCGACTTCGATGATCGTCGCCGCGGCGAGGTCATCGAATACGTCACCGAGAAGTACGGATCCGAGCGCGTCGCCCAGATCGTCACCTACGGCACGATTAAGTCGAAGCAGGCGCTGAAGGACGCCGGGCGCGTTCTCGGGTTCCCCTTCAGCATGGGGGAGCGCCTGACGAAGGCGATGCCGCCGCCCGTGATGGGCAAGGACATGCCCCTGGACGGCATGTTCGACTCGGCGCACCCCCGGTACAAGGAAGCGAGCGAGTTCCGCACGCTGATCGAGACCGACCCGGAGGCCAAGACCGTCTTCGACCGCGCTCTCGGTCTCGAAGGGCTGAAGCGTCAGTGGGGCGTCCACGCCGCCGGCGTGATCATGTCGTCCGATCCGCTGCTCGACATCATCCCGATCATGAGGCGCGAGCAGGACGGCCAGATCGTCACGCAGTTCGACTACCCGTCGTGTGAGTCGCTCGGGCTGATCAAGATGGACTTCCTCGGGCTGCGCAACCTCACGATCATCTCCGATGCGCTCGACAACATCCGGACGAACCGGGGCGAAGAACTCGACCTCGAGCACCTCGGTCTCGACGATCCGGGTGTGTATCAGCTGCTCGCGCGCGGAGACACCCTAGGCGTCTTCCAACTCGACAGTCCGCCGCTGCGTTCGCTGATGCGCCTGATGAAGCCGGACAACTTCGGTGACATCTCGGCCCTCATCGCCCTGTATCGCCCGGGTCCGATGGGCGCGAACTCGCACACCAACTACGCACTGCGCAAGAACGGGGTGCAGGAGATCACCCCCATCCATCCCGAGCTCGAAGCGCCGCTCGCGGAGATCCTGGAGGAGTCGTACGGGCTCATCATCTACCAGGAGCAGGTCATGGCCATCGCTCAGGCCGTCGCCGGCTTCAGCCTCGGACAAGCAGACATCCTCCGTCGCGCGATGGGCAAGAAGAAGAAGTCGGAGCTCGACAAGCAGTACGAGGGCTTCGCGGGCGGGATGAAGGAGCGCGGCTTCGGCGAGGACGCGATCAAGGCGCTGTGGGACATCCTGCTGCCCTTCTCGGACTACGCCTTCAACAAGGCCCACTCCGCGGCGTACGGACTCGTGTCGTACTGGACCGCATACCTCAAGGCGCACTATCCCGCCGAGTACATGGCGGCGTTGCTCACCAGCGTGGGCGACTCCAAGGACAAGATGGCCCTGTACCTGAACGAGTGCCGCCGTATGGGGATCAAAGTCCTTCCGCCCGATGTCTCGGACTCGATCAACTTCTTCGCGGCCGTCGGAGACGACATCCGCTTCGGCCTCGGCGCTGTGCGCAACGTCGGCAGCAACGTCGTCGAAGGGATCGTGCAGGCGCGCAAGGGGGAGCGGTTCACCTCGTTCCACCACTTCCTCGACACCGTGCCGCTGCATGTCTCGAACAAGCGCACCGTGGAGTCCCTGATCAAGGCCGGCGCCTTCGACTCGATGGGCGACACCCGCCGAGCGCTCATGGAAGTGCATGAAGACGCGGTCGAGGCAGCCGTCGACCGCAAGCGCAACGAGGCACAGGGCGCGATCGGGTTCGACTTCGACAGTCTCTACGACGGCATGGAAGAGGCCGCTCCGGCCAAGGTGCCGGCCCGCCCCGAGTGGGTCAAGAAGGACAAGCTCGCCTTCGAGCGGGAGATGCTCGGCCTGTACGTCTCCGATCACCCGCTGGCCGGGCTCGAGGTGCCGCTCGCGAAGCATGCGTCGATCTCGATCCATGACCTCAACAACTCCGAAGACCTGCAGGACGGTGATCAGGTGACCGTGGCGGGCCTCGTGACCAGCGTGCAGCACCGCGTGGCCAAGGCGAGCGGTAATCCGTACGGCATGATCACGGTCGAGGACTTCAACGGCGAGGTCACCGTGATGTTCATGGGCAAGACCTACACCGAGTTCCAGCACACCTTGCAACAGGATGCGATCCTCGCCGTGCGCGGGCGTGTGTCCCGTCGTGATGACGGCCTCAACCTGCATGCGCAGTCCGCGTTCGCGCCCGACATCGGCTCGTTCGACGCCGCAGGGCCACTGTCGTTGGTCTTGGCGGAGCAACGTGCCACCGAGCGGGTGATGGGTGAGCTCGCCGAGGTCCTGCGTCGGCACAACGGCGACACAGAGGTGCTGCTCCGCGTGCACCGAGGCGGCACTGCGAAGGTCTTCGAGGTGCCCATGCCGGTGAAGGTCTCGGCAGACCTCTTCGGTGACCTCAAGTCCCTTCTCGGACCCACCTGTCTGGGGTGAGCGGGTAGGATCATGAGCCGTCGGCAGCACGACGAATCCCCCCGTCGAGCACGGTGACGAAAGGACCACGCATGAGCACGGAACTCCCTGAGCCGGGTGTCGAAGATGCGGACTTCAGCGATGACGACGGTGTCCTCTACGACGATGAGGTGACTCCGGAGTACGGGATCCTCGGATTCACCCTCCGTGAGCTTCTCATCGTCAGCGTGTGGCTGGTCTCCTTCGTCGTGTCGTTCTTCCCGCTGGCCGGGGGCGCCTCGCTCTGGGGCGTCGGAATCCAGTGGATCCTTCCGGTTGGTGTCCCCACGGTCGCCGTGTTCCTGCTCGTGCTCCGTCGCTTCTCGCCTGACGGTATCCGTCGCGTCGGGTCGCTCGGCATCGACCAATTCGCCTCTGTGGCCTTCTCGGTCGCAGCCGTCGTCTGGGCCGGGAACGTGTGGCTCACGATCTCAGGGCTGATCGCCACCGGGTTCTGGTCACTTCCGTGGAGCGGGGTGGTGATGGCCGTCGCCGCTCTGGCCCTGGTCGTGCTCACGGTCTTCGCTCCACTCATCCCGGGGCTGAAAGAGGACTTCCACGGACGTCTGGTCACCCTCGCCCACCGCAACGCCAATCCGGTGCGCCCCGTCATCGCGCGACCGCGACCCGAACCGGTCCTCACGGAGCCCGAGCCACAGACCGCCGCCGACGGCGACCGGACGGATGTGAGCGTGGATGCTTCCGCGCTTCCTCCGGTCGCAGACGCCGACAGCCGGGATTCCGGGAGCCAGGCCACGGACGAGGTCGAGCGCGTCGACCTCGCCGCGCAGGTGCCCCTCACGGCACACGCGTCCGGTGGTGACATCGGCACCGTGCACGGCACAGATGACGAGGAGTACGTGCCCACGTACTCTCGGCGTTCTCGGGGGCAGGAGCCCGAGATCGTCTCGGACATCGGGAGCATCGAGTCCCTCCTCGAGACCGCTGCGACATACGAGACCGCTGTCGTCCCGGACGACACGGAAGCTCCGATCGTGGAGGGTTTCGCCGACGCGGACCTCGATGCGACGAACCCGCGCGAGTCGACTCCCGTCGCGCAGCCGTTCTGGATCCTCGCGCCCTCTGAGCGTGACGTCCACGACGAGCGCGGCGAGGCGTTGTTCCGCATCGGCCCGAATGCCTGGGCGCTCGTGATCGAAGACCGTGGAGGTGCCTACGTCGTGCGTCATGACGACGGGCGGATCGGCTACCTCCACGACATCTCCGACATCACGAAAGGCTGAAATGCGCACGATCGATCTGCGGGGGCGCGAGCTCTCGCCCGCTGACATGCTCGCCGCCGTACCGCGAGCCACACAGGCGCGTGCCGAGGCGCTCGACACCGCCGCCCGCCTCGTGGACGACGTCCGCAACCGCGGTGAGGCCGCTCTCCGTGAGCAGGCGGAACGCTTCGACCGGGTCGCCGGACACTCCGTCCGGGTTCCCGCCGCCCACATCGACGAGGCGCTGGCCGAGCTCGCCCCCGAAGTGCGTACCGCTCTCGAGGAGGCGATCCGCCGCGTGCGACTGGCCTCCGCAGCCCAGGTTCCGGCCGCGCAGGTCACCCGCATCGGCGACGGTGCCGTCATCACGCAGCGCTGGCAGCCCGTCCACCGCGTGGGTGTGTACATTCCCGGTGGGAAAGCGGTCTACCCGTCCAGCGTGATCATGAACGTCGTGCCGGCTCAGGTGGCAGGTGTGGAGCAGATCGCCTTGGCATCGCCGCCGCAGGCGGACCAGGGAGGGCGAATCCACCCGACGATCCTCGCCGCGGCCGCTCTGTTGGGCGTGACCGAGGTCTATGCGATGGGCGGAGCGGGGGCGATCGGGGCGTTCGCGCACGGTGTCGCCTCGCTCGGGCTCGACCCCGTCGACGTCGTTTCCGGGCCCGGCAACAACTACGTCGCCTCCGCCAAGCGCGCGGTCGCCGGCGTCGTCGGGACGGACTCGGAGGCCGGCGCGACCGAGATCCTGGTCGTCGCCGATGCCGATGCCGATCCGCGCCTCATCGCAGCCGACCTCGTGAGCCAGGCGGAGCACGACGAACAGGCCTCCGCGGTATTGGTCACGGACGCCGCGGAGCTCGCTGCACGCGTCGCCACCGAGGTCGAGCGGATCTCCGTCCTCACCCGTCACAGCGAGCGTGTCGCCGCGTCCTTGGGAGGACCGCAGTCGGCGATCGTCCTCGTCGACGATCGCGCCATGGCGACCGCTTTCAGCAACGCCTACGCGCCCGAGCACCTCGAACTCCACCTCGCCGATGCCGAGAGCGCCGCGTCGGCCTTCACGAGCGCCGGAGCGGTCTTCGTCGGAGACCAGACGCCGGTGAGCCTGGGGGACTACATGGCGGGGAGCAACCACGTGCTCCCGACCGGCGGTCAGGCGCGGTATGCACCGGGACTCGGCGCGTACACGTTCCTGCGTCCTCAGCAGGTGATCTCCTACGACAGGGCCGCACTGGCCGCCGTCCGAGCGGGGGTCGTCGCACTCGCCGAGTCCGAGGCGCTGCCGGCGCACGGTGAGGCGATCGAGGCGCGCTTCACCGCGTAGGATCGGTCAGATGCACTGCCCCTTCTGCCGTCATCCCGACTCCCGCGTCATCGATTCCCGCACGAGCGACGACGGGCTCTCGATCAGGCGGCGTCGTCAGTGCCCGGAGTGCGGGGGCCGTTTCACGACCACCGAGACCGCGAGCCTCAACGTCATCAAGCGTTCCGGCGTGATGGAGCCTTTCAGCCGGGAGAAGGTCATCTCCGGCGTGCGCAAGGCGTGTCAGGGACGGCCGGTGACCGAGGCCGACCTCGCCATCCTCGCGCAGCGCGTGGAGGAGGCTGTTCGCCAGACGGGGGTGTCGCAGCTCGACACGAATGAGATCGGTCTGGCCATCCTCGGTCCGCTGCGTGATCTCGATGAGGTCGCGTTCCTCCGCTTCGCCAGCGTCTACCAGGCGTTCGACTCGCTCGAGGACTTCGAGGCGGCGATCACCGACCTCCGGGCCGACCACACGAAGCAGGAGGCCGAGGAGCGGTAATCTGGCAGGGATGTATCCGCTGCTCTTCCGCGCTGTCCTCTCGCGCTTCGATCCCGAGTTCGCCCATCACGCCGGCATGGCGGTGATCCGCGTCCTCGGAGTGCCGCCGTTCTCCTGGGCGACCCGTGCCCTGACCGCGCCGGATCCGTCCTTGCGTGTCGATGCACTCGGACTCAGCTTCCCGTCGCCCTTCGGCATCGCGGCCGGTTTCGACAAGAACGCCGTCGGCGTCCGCGGACTGGCGGCCCTCGGGTTCGGCCACGTGGAGATCGGTACCGTGACGGCGATCCCGCAGGAGGGGAATCCCAAGCCGCGTCTGTTCCGTCTGTTGGCGGACCGCGCCGTCGTCAACCGGATGGGGTTCAACAACGACGGCGCTGATGCGGTCGCCCGTCGCCTCGCTCGACTGCGCCGTGGCGCACCGGACACGGTGATCGGCGTCAACATCGGCAAGAGCCGCATCGTGGACGTCGAGGATGCCACCGCCGACTACGTGGCCTCGGCAACCCGCCTCGCCCCGCTCGCCGACTACCTCGCGGTGAACGTGTCCTCTCCGAACACCCCAGGACTGCGCGGGCTGCAGGCAGTGGAGACGCTGGCACCGTTGCTCCGGGCGGTCAAGGAAGCATCGGGGTCCACGCCGCTGCTCGTCAAGATCGCCCCGGATCTCCCGGATGACGAGATCACCGCCATCGCGGAGTTGGCCGTGACCGAGGGGCTCGCCGGAATCATCGCGCACAACACCACGATCAGTCGAGACGGACTGCTCACGGACGCGGCGTCGATCGAAGCCGCGGGCGCGGGCGGACTGTCGGGGGCGCCGCTGAAGAAGCGCTCGCTCGAAGTGCTCCGGATCGTGCGTGACGCCGTACCGGCAGAGTTCTGCGTGATCGCGGTCGGTGGAGTCGAGACTCCGGCCGATGTGCAGGAGCGTCTGCAGGCCGGTGCCACTCTCGTGCAGGGTTACACGGGATTCCTGTACCGCGGTCCGTTCTGGGGCCGCGAGATCAACAGAGGACTGGTCAGTCGGGGTACTGGCCGCGCTTGACCTGCGGCTTCGGCAGTCGCATGAAGCGCATCTGCAGCGCGCGCATCGCCGCGTACCAGCCGAGGCCGCGCTCGAGGCGATCCTTGCCGAACTTCGCTGCGGCCTTCCGCTTGACCCGCATCCCGAGCAGCACCATGCCGCCGATGGCGATCACGAGATACCCCATCATGACGATGTAGGCGTAGAACGAGATCATCATGTTCGTCGGCAGGAGTGAGGCGAGGATGACCAGCACCATGACGCCCATCACGAACTCGGCCGGGTGCCACCCCGCGTCCACGTAGTCGCGCACCCAGCGGCGCTGCGGGCCCTTGTCGCGGACCGGGAGGTACTTCTCCTCGCCGGCGGCCATGCCTGCCTGGGCGCGAGCACGACGCTCGTTGAGCTCGGCTTTGGCAGCCGCCTTCGCCTCTTTGGTGTTGGCGACCAGGGGGCGGCGACGTGCTGCCTCCTGCTCCGCGCGGGTCGGCGTCGCGCGCCCCTTGCCGACGGCAGTCGTCTCGGAGGCGTCGTCGTTCGTCGAAGGGGAGGCGGGGTTAGTGGACACGGAGTTCCTCGGTTCGCTGGCGGGGGATCACCTTAAGATTACTCGCATGACCTCTCCTGTTCTTCCCCCTGAGCCCGATGCCGCCGTTCTCGAAGCCGTGGACACAGGAATCCCTGCTGCGCTGTCGGATCTCGGACACCTCGTGCGGATCCCCGGGATGGCATGGCCGGCGTTCGATCAGACGCAACTGGAGCGCAGCGCGGCCGCTGTCGCGTCACTGGCCGAGGACACCGGTGTCTTCGATGAGGTCCGTGTGCTGCGCTCAGCGATCCCCGGCACCGACGAGCAGGGGCAGCCGGCGGTCCTCGCCACCCGTGCGGCGCGGAATGGGAAGCCGACGATCCTCCTCTACGCGCACCACGACGTGCAGCCTCCAGGGGACGACGCCCTGTGGGAGACGCCGCCGTTCGAGCCGACGGTGCGGGACGGACGTCTCTACGGGCGTGGTGCGGCGGACGACAAAGCGGGGGTCATGGCGCACATCGCGTCGATCCGGGCGGTCAGCGAGGTCCTCGGGGACGATCTCGACCTGGGTATCGCGATGTTCATCGAGGGGGAGGAGGAGTACGGTTCCCGCTCCTTCGCGCAGTTCCTCTCCGACAACAAGGAGGCTCTGCGCGCAGACGCGATCGTCGTGGCGGACTCCGGCAACTGGGACTCCGTGACGCCGGGACTCACGGTCTCGCTGCGCGGCAACGCGCGCTTCACGCTGCGTGTGCGCACACTCGACCACGCGTCGCACTCGGGGATGTTCGGCGGTGCGGTGCCCGACGCGATGATGGCCACCGTCACGCTGCTCGCGACGCTCTGGGACGAGGACGGGGCGGTCGCGGTCGAGGGGATGACCGCGCGCGATGCGGCGACTCCGGACTACACCGAGGCGACGCTGCGAGATGAGGCCGGACTGCTTCCCACCACCACACCGATCGGCAACGGGACGATCCTCAGCCGGATCTGGAACAAGCCCGCGGTCACCGTCATCGGTATCGATTCCACGACCGTCGCCGCAGCCTCCAACACGCTCCTTCCCGAGGTCACCGTGGTGATCAGTGCTCGAGTCGCACCGGGCCAGACGGGGCAGGAAGCCTACGAGGCGCTCGAAGCCCACCTCCGCGCCCATGCACCGTTCGGTGCGGAGCTCACGTTCTCTGACGTCGATCTCGGCGACGGCTTCCTGGTCGACACGAGCGGGTGGGCCGTGGCGTTGACCCGTGACGCGATGCGCGACGGCTACGGAGTCGCTCCGGTCGACCTCGGCGTGGGCGGATCCATCCCCTTCATCGCGGATCTGGTACGGGAGTTCCCCGCCGCGCAGATCCTGGTGACCGGTGTCGAAGACCCCCACTCGCGGGCCCACAGCCCGAACGAGTCGCTGCACCTGGACACGTTCCGTCATGCCGTCGCGAGCGAGGCTCTGCTCCTGGCTCGGATGAATGCCACCGAACTCTGAGCCTCACAGCCTCTGCGGCGGTAGAATCGTCCGAGAAGCCGTGCACCTGCGGCCCGTCACAAGGAGCGACATGAGCGACACCACCCTCTCCCCAGAGACCACCCGCGCACACGGCGTCACCCTGACCGACGCTGCCGCCACGAAGGTCAAGAACCTCCTCGAACAGGAGGGGCGCGACGATCTGCGCCTCCGCGTCGCCGTGCAGCCCGGTGGCTGCTCTGGCCTGATCTATCAGCTGTACTTCGACGAGCGCTACCTCGAAGGCGATGAGACCGTCGATTTCGACGGCGTCGAGGTGATCATCGACAACATGAGCGTCCCGTACCTCGATGGTGCGGCGATCGACTTCAAGGACACGATCTCCGAGCAGGGCTTCACGATCGACAACCCCAACGCGGCGGGTAGCTGCGCGTGCGGCGACAGCTTCCACTGATCCTCGCTTCGCGGACCACGGCCGCCGTCACCGATCGGTGACGGCGGCCGTTCTGCATCCGGCAACCTGCGTGGATGGCATGAATCAGGTGTGAGGTTGCCCTAGACTTGGGTGTGCTCTGTTCGCGATCTGAAAGGTGCATCGTGCCCTCGAAACGCAGCCTTCGTTGGGCCGCCCTCCCTGTGGGAGTTGCGGCAGCCTTGGCCCTGGCGGGATGCTCTCCCACCGAGCTGAACGGCTTTCTTCCGGGCTTCGTGGAGGGTGGCCCCGCAGCCACCAATCAGACCGAGCGCGTCTCGTCGCTCTGGGTGAACTCGTGGATCGTGCTCCTCGCCGTCGGAATCATCACCTGGGGCCTGATGGCCTGGGCTGCGATCGCGTACCGCCGTCGCAAGGGCCAGACCGGCCTGCCGGTGCAGATGCGCTACAACATGCCGATCGAGATCTTCTACACGATCGTGCCGCTCATCCTCGTGCTGGGCATGTTCTTCTTCACGGCTCGCGACCAGACCGCGATCGAAGCCAAGTGGGACGAACCCGACGTCGAGATCACCGCGATCGCCAAGCAGTGGGCGTGGGACTTCCAGTACGACGGCGACAAGGACGACAACTCCGACGCCGTGTGGACGATGGGCATCCAGGCTCAGCCCGACAAGGACGGCAACATCGACCAGGCGCAGCTGCCCACGCTGGTGCTGCCCGTCGACAAGAAGGTCACGATCAACCTTCAGTCGCGTGACGTCATCCACTCCTTCTGGATCATCGACTTCCTCTACAAGAAGGACATGTACATCGGGAAGGACAACTCGTGGTCCTTCATCCCGACCCGCGAGGGCGAGTACGCCGGCAAGTGCGCCGAGCTCTGCGGCGAATACCACTCGATGATGCTCTTCAACGTGAAGGTCGTCTCCGAGGACGATTACGAGGCCTACCTCCAGACGCTCGAAGAGAAGGGCAACACGGGCGACATCACCGACGCCTACGACCGTCTCTCGAACTTCCCGGGAACGACCCCGACGACCGACACCGAGGAAGGAGGGGAGTAAGCCATGTCGACCACTGAAGCTCCCCGTACCGACGAGGCTCCCAGATCTCGTCCCACCAGTCTGCCCGCCCGCCAGGCCGCTCTCATGAGCTCCTCGCGCGTGGAGCAGAAGGGCAACATCGTCGTCAAGTGGATCACGTCCACCGACCACAAGACCATCGGGTACATGTACCTGATCGCCTCGGTGATGTTCTTCCTCCTCGGCGGTGTGATGGCCCTCGTCATCCGTGCTGAGCTGTTCGCGCCGGGCATGCAGATCATCCCGACGAAGGAGCAGTACAACCAGCTGTTCACGATGCACGGCACGATCATGCTGCTGATGTTCGCGACGCCGCTGTTCGCAGGTTTCGCCAACGCGATCCTTCCGCTGCAGATCGGTGCGCCCGACGTCGCCTTCCCGCGTCTGAACGCCTTCGCCTTCTGGCTCTTCCTCTTCGGCTCGACCATCGCGGTCGCAGGCTTCCTCACGCCGCAGGGTGCGGCCTCCTTTGGATGGTTCGCGTATCAGCCACTCGCCGGAGCATCCTTCTCGCCGGGTGCCGGTGGGAACCTGTGGATGGTGGGGCTGGGAATCTCCGGTTTCGGAACGATCCTCGGTGCCGTCAACTTCATCACCACGATCATCACGATGCGTGCTCCCGGTATGACGATGTGGCGTATGCCGATCTTCTCGTGGAACACGCTGATCACGAGCCTCCTGATCCTGATGGCGTTCCCGGTTCTCGCTGCGGCCATCTTCGCCGCAGCCGCGGACCGTATCCTGGGCGCTCACATCTACGATCCGGCCAACGGTGGTGTCCTGCTCTGGCAGCACCTGTTCTGGTTCTTCGGGCACCCTGAGGTCTACATCATCGCCCTGCCGTTCTTCGGCATCGTGTCGGAGATCTTCCCGGTCTTCAGCCGCAAGCCGATCTTCGGGTACAAGACGCTCGTCTACGCCACGATCGCGATCGCCGCGCTCTCGGTGGCGGTGTGGGCTCACCACATGTACGTCACCGGCTCGGTCCTGCTGCCGTTCTTCGCTCTGATGACGATGCTCATCGCGGTGCCGACCGGCGTGAAGATCTTCAACTGGATCGGAACACTCTGGCGAGGGTCCGTGACCTTCGAGACGCCGATGGTGTTCGCCCTCGGGTTCCTGGTCTCGTTCGTCTTCGGTGGTCTTACCGGTGTGATCCTGGCAGCCCCGCCGCTGGACTTCGCGCTCTCCGACTCCTACTTCGTCGTCGCACACTTCCACTACGTCGTGTTCGGTACAGTCGTGTTCGCCATGTTCGCCGGCTTCTACTTCTGGTGGCCCAAGTGGACCGGGCGCATGCTCAACGAGCGTCTCGGCTACGTGCACTTCTGGTTGCTCTTCATCGGCTTCCACATGACGTTCCTCATCCAGCACTGGCTGGGTGTCGACGGAATGGTCCGCCGCTACGCGGACTACTCGGCCGCCGACGGCTGGACCTGGCAGAACCAGGTGTCGACGATCGGTGCGATCATCCTCGGCGCTTCGATGCTTCCGTTCTTCCTGAACGTCTGGATCACGGCTCGCAAGGCACCGAAGGTCACGGTCAACGACCCGTGGGGGTACGGCGCTTCGCTCGAATGGGCGACGTCCTGCCCGCCGCCGCGTCACAACTTCACGTCGATCCCGCGCATTCGCAGCGAGCGTCCTGCGTTCGACCTGAACCACCCGGAGGCCGCCGAGTTCGCGACCACGGCACCCGGCGAGCGAGAGGCCCACTAAGTCATGCGCGACAATGTCATTCTCTGGTGGATCCTGACGGCGTTCTTCGCCCTCGTCGGTGTCATCTACACCGGCTGGCACATCCTGGCCACGCCGGCGGACAACTTCGCCATGCGGATCGAGTGGGTCGGTACGGTCGCTCTGTTCTTCTCGGCGTTCATGGCCGCGATGATCGCGTTCTACCTGGACCGCACGCACAAGGCGCAGAGCGGTGAGCTCCCCGAAGACATCCTCACCGCGGACATCGACGACGGTGACCCCGAGCTCGGCGAGTTCAGCCCGTGGTCCTGGTGGCCGATTGTGCTCGCCGCTTCTGCGGGAGTCTTCGTCGTCGGCCTGGCTGTGGGGCACTTCCTGCTCCCGATCGGCCTCGCGATCTTCGTCGTCGCGATCGTCGGCTGGGTGTACGAGTACTACCGCGGCAACTTCGCTCGCTGACGCGACTGACGTCGAGAAGGCCCCCGGATCCTTCCGGGGGCCTTCTTCATGTTCAGCGCGAGGCGATCAGGCGCGGGTTCGGATGCGTGCGATCCCGGTCAGTGGGTCGACCGGACGTCGGTGCGTCCCGTCGGCGTCTTCGACCGGATAGCCTTCGCGCACCCAGTACTCAAAGCCGCCGATCATCTCACGCACTTTGTAGCCCAGTCGGGAGAACTCGAGTGCGCCCTTGGCACCGGCGTTGCAGCCGGGGCTCCAGCAGTACACCACGACCTCGGCGTCGGGGGAGATCTCACGCGGTGCTCTCGCCGCGATCTCGCCGTAGTGCATATGGATCGCACCGGCCACGCGCCCCTGTGCCCATGCCTCTTCGGACCGTACATCGATCACGACGATGTCGCTCTGAGCCTGACGGGCGGCATGGACATCACTGGCGTCGGTCTCGTAAGCGAGTTTGGCGGCGTAGTAGTCGGCACGGTCGATCATGTGCCCAGCCTATTTCGCCGAGCTCCGCGGCGTCCTTCGTGTTCCTGCCGATCGGCGTGCGAAAACAGTCAGCGATATCGCCGCCGCGGTCAGAGGCGTACCGTCATCTGCACGCGGGGCCCGTGGCGCAGGAGACCGAGCTCCTCCTCGACCTGGACCAGGCTGCGCAGCAGAGGAGTGTCCGGCGTCGTGACGGCGAAACCGCAGGACGCGTAGAACGGCGTATTCCAGGGGACATCCGCATATGTGCGAAGCGTCATCCTCGAGCTGCCACGGCGTCGGGCCTCCGCCATCGCAGCCGCCAGCAGTCGGCGTCCGATACCGCGTCGCCCGAACTCCGGAAGCACCGAGAGCTGCTCGAGGTGGGTGCCTCCCTCGATTTCCAGAACATGCGCGAAGCCGATGAGGCCCGGCGACGAGGCCTCATCGCCGCCGTGGTCGGCCACGAGCACGAACCCTGGCGCCGTGGCACGCTCGTGCGGGGGCGTGGGCGGCGGCCAATCGACGGCACCGAACCTCTCGACCAGCAGGACGTCCGCGGCTACCTCGATGCGCTCCGTGGCTGCCTCATCGGCCCGACGTGCCTCGCGGATCAAGACCTCCATGATCACGCGTCCGCGACGGCGGCGATCGCCTCGATCTCCACGAGCTGGTGGTCATAGCCGAGGACCGTCACGCCCAGCAGGGTGCTGGGCACATCGTGCGCGCCGAACGCGGCATGGACCACATCCCACGCCGTGACGAGGTCTGCTTGCGAGGTGGACGCCACGAGCACCCGCGTGCTGATCACGTCGGTCAGGTCGGCGCCCGCCACATCCAGTGCGCCCTTGAGCGTCTCGACGCAGCGTGCCGCCTGGGCCGCGTAGTCTCCGGGCGCAACGGTCGAGCCGTCATCGTTGAGCGGGCACGCGCCGGCGAGGAAGATGAGGCGAGATCCGGCCGGCGCGGTGGCAGCGTAGGCGTAAGGCGTTTCCGCGAGGTTGTCGGCACGGATCAGGCGGACGACGGATGACATGGTTCGATCCTCTCATCGGGCAGATGACGAAGAAGGCCCCGTTCGTGTGAGCGGGGCCTTCTTCGATGGGGGAGTGGCGACTACTCGCCGTCCTCCGACTTCTTCTTCCGAGGCTTCTTCACCGGCTCGGTGGCGATCACCGTGCTGGGGGTGTTCGGCGTCTCATCGACGTGCGTCTCATCGACGGTGAGCGGGGCGTCAGGGAAGCCGGCGCGCTCGTGGGCGCCCTGGATCTCTGCGGCCTCGGTCTCTTCGTTGTGAGCCGTGACGTGATGCTGATGGGCGTCGGCTGCCTCGACCTCGGCCTGCGTGAGCGGAGCGATACGGTCCTCGAAGAACCAGCGGGAGATCGAGGAACGGAGGTTCTCCGTCCACGGGATGCGGCCCTTGGCGTTCGGGCGAACCACGAGGGGCTCGTAGTTGTCGACGTCGATGAGCTTCCAGCGGTCGTACTTGTCGACGGGCTGGTGCACCTCGATGAACTCACCACCGGGGAGGCGGACGATGCGTCCGGACTCGTATCCGTGCAGGACGATCTCACGATCCTTCTTCTGCAGCGCGATGCAGATGCGCTTGGTGACGAAGTATCCGAGGATCGGGCCGAGGAACAGGAGCGCCTGCAGCGTGTGGATCACGCCTTCCATCGTGAGCATGAAGTGCGTCGCGATGAGGTCGGACGAAGCCGCTGCCCACAGGACCGCGTAGAAGATGACGCCGGCGGCACCGATCGCCGTACGCGTCGCCGCGTTGCGGGGACGCTGAGCGATGTGGTGCTCGCGCTTGTCTCCGGTGACCCATGCCTCGAGGAAGGGATAGATCGCGACGATCACGATGAACAGACCGAGTACGAGGACAGGGGCGATGATCCCGAACGACCACGTGTGGTTGAGGAACACGATGTCCCAGTTCGACGGAGCCAGGCGCAGCGCGCCGTCGGCGAATCCGATGTACCAGTCGGGCTGGGTACCAGCGGAGACGGGCGACGGGTCGTAGGGGCCGTAGTTCCAGATCGGGTTGATCTGGAAGAACGTCGCGATCAGCACGATGGTGCCGAACACGATGAACAGGTAGCCGCCCATCTTCGACATGTACACCGGCATCATCGGGTAGCCCACGACGTTGTCGTTCGTGCGGCCGGGGCCGGCGAACTGCGTGTGCTTGTTGACGATCATCAGCATCAGGTGCACGACGATCAGCGCGATGACCAGCATCGGGAGCAACAGGATGTGCAGGGTGTACAGACGTCCGACGATGTCGGTTCCCGGGAACTCGCCACCGAAGAGGAGGAACGAGGTCCACGTGCCGATCAGGGGGAGACCCTTGATCATGCCGTCGATGATGCGGAGGCCGTTACCCGAGAGCAGGTCGTCGGGGAGCGAGTAGCCGGTGAAGCCCTCTGCCATCGCGAGGATGAACAGGACGAAACCGATGACCCAGTTGAGCTCGCGCGGCTTGCGGAATGCGCCGGTGAAGAACACGCGGAGCATGTGCACGCCGATTCCGGCGATGAACACCAGAGCGGCCCAGTGGTGGATCTGACGGACCAGGAGGCCGCCTCGCAGATCGAAGGAGATGTGCAGCGACGATTCGAGAGCCGCCGACATCTCAATCCCACGCATCGGGGCGTAGGCGCCGGTGTAGTGGGTCTCGACCATCGACGCGTCGAAGAAGAACGTCAGGAAGGTTCCGGAGAGGAACACGACGACGAAGCTCCACAGCGCGATCTCGCCGAGCATGAACGACCAGTGGTCGGGGAAGATCTTCCGTCCGAGTTCCTTGACGAAACCGGAGATGCTGGTGCGCTCATCGATGTAGTTCGACGCGGCACCGACGAAGCGACCGCCGAGGGGCGCCTTGGTGTCGTTGTCGTCTTTGGACAGCGTTGCGGTGCTCAATGGCGCTCCCAGAAGCTCGGGCCGACGGGTTCCTTGAAGTCGCTGCGTGCGACCAGGTAGCCCTCGTCATCGACGGTGATGGGCAGCTGCGGCAGCGGACGTGCCGCAGGGCCGAAGATGACCTTGGCGTGGTCCGTGACGTCGAACTGCGACTGGTGGCACGGGCACAGGAGGTGATGGGTCTGCTGCTCGTAGAGGGCCACGGGGCAGCCGACGTGCGTGCAGACCTTGGAGTAGGCGACGATGCCGTCGTACGACCAGTCCTTGCGGTCCTCAGCTTCGATCAGCTGCTCGGGACGCAGGCGCATCATGAGGACGATGGCCTTCGCCTTCTCCTCGAGGTAGCCGTCGTGGTGACTGAGCGTGGCGAGCTCTTCGGGGATCACGTGGAACGCGGATCCGAGGGTCACGTCCGCAGCGCGGATCGGGGTGCCGTCGGGGTCGCGGACGAGGCGGCTGCCCTCTTCCCACATCGTGTGCTTGAGGAGTGCGACCGGGTCACCGGCGATGGGGTCGTCAGGCGTGGAGTGCGGTGCGAGGCCACGGAACAGCGTGACTCCGGGGATGATCGAGGCGACGATCGCGGCGAACAGGGAGTTGCGGATCATGGAGCGGCGCCCGAAGCCCGACTCCTCGTTCGCGTCGGAGAAGGCCTTGATCGCAGCCTCGCGCGTCGAGTCCTTGCCGCGCGTGGGGTGACGGTGCTCGATGAACTCCTTGTCGGACATGAGCGCCTTGGACCAGTGGATCGCACCGATTCCGAGGGCCAGGAGCGCGAGAGCGATCCCGAGACCGATGAAGAGGTTGTTCTGCCGGATGTCGATGAGCGCGCCGCTCTCGATCGGGAACAGCATGTAAGCGGCGACCGCCCAGATGCTTCCCGCGAGCGAAAGGTAGAACAGCGTGTAGACAGTGCGGACAGCGGCCTTCTCAGCGCGCGGGTCCTTATCGGTCATCCGCTCGCGATGCGGCGGAAGCCCGGGGTTCTGCACGGGATCGCTGACTGCGACACCCAGCCCCGGAGAGGGCTGGTAGGCCCTGTCAAGAGCCTGCGAGTCGTCGTCGTGTGCCATGGTGCTCCTCGTACGTTCCTCTTCGATGAATAAGCGTCAGTTGGACTTCGCCGTGATCCACACGGTGGCGGCGACGAGCGCGCCGATACCGAAGATCCACACGAACAGTCCCTCGGAGACCGGCCCGAGAGAGCCGAGCGAGAAGCCGCCGACCTGCACGGACTGCTGCTGGAAGAGCAGAGCCGAGATGATGTCGCGCTTGTCCTCGTCCGACAGGTTCATGTCACCGAAGACCGGCATGTTCTGCGGGCCGGTGACCATGGCCGCGTAGATGTGCAGGGCACTGGTCTCGGTCAGGGCGGGGGCGTACTTGCCCTCGGTGAGTGCGCCACCGGCTGCGGCCACGTTGTGGCACATGGCGCAGTTCACGCGGAACAACTCGGCTCCGTGCGAGACGTCGCCTTCCCCGTCGAGGATGCGCTCGTCCGGGAAGGTCGGGCCGGGGGCCGTGGACTGCACGAACGAGGAGATCGCGAGGATCTGCTCTTCGGTGAACTGCGGCTCCTTCTGCGGCGCCTGCGGTCCTTGCATCTGCAGAGGCATGCGACCGGTCGACAGCTGGAACTCGGTCGCCAGCTCGCCCACGCCGTAGAGGCTGGGGCCGTTGGCGGTTCCCTGCAGGTCGAGACCGTGGCAGGTGGCGCAGTTCGCCGTGAACAGCTTCTCGCCGTCTTCGACGGTCAGCTGGGTCGTCGCAGCCTGCGTGTCGGACGCTGCGAATGCGGCGGTTGCACCGGCATAGACCGCGCCGGTGATCATGAGGCCTGCTCCGATGAGCGCGGCCGCCGCCAAAGGGCTGCGACGACCGCTGGAACGGCGCTTCTTCTCTCGTGCCATCTCGGGGATCAGCTCCGCTCTTATTTCAGGAAGTAGATAACGAGGAACAGCACGATCCAGACGACGTCGACGAAGTGCCAGTAGTAGGACACCACGATCGAGGAGGTCGCCTCCTTGTGCCGGAAGTTCTTGACGGCGTAGGCGCGGCCGATGACGAGCAGGAACGCGACGAGCCCACCGGTGACGTGCAGGGCGTGGAAGCCGGTCGTCAGGTAGAACGCCGAGGCGTAGGAGTCGGCACCGATCGGCATGCCTTCAGCGACCAGCTGCGCGTACTCCCAGACCTGGCCGGACACGAAGATCGCGCCGAGGGCGAAGGTGAGGAAGAACCACTCGACCATTCCCCAGCCGAACAGACGACGGCGGCCGGCGCCGTTCTTCTGCCCCTTGCCGATCTTGTAGGGCTGCAGGTCTTCTGCCGCGAACACGCCCATCTGGCACGTGAAGGAGGACAGGACCAGGATCGCAGTGTTCACTGCGGCGAACGGGACGTTCAGCAGCTCGGTCCGGTCAGCCCACAGCTCCGGTGAGGTGCTGCGGAGGGTGAAGTAGATCGCGAAGAGTCCCGCGAAGAACATCACCTCACTGCCGAGCCACACAATGGTGCCGACAGCTACCGGGTTGGGCCGCTTAATCGTTCTCGCCGCCGGGGCATACGTCGCTGAGGTCGTCACCCCTCCATTATGGCCGATCTCGGGCGTGATTCTTGCACCAGCGGCCTTCGATTCACCCGTCTGCGACTTAGGGGACCCTAAGAAAACCCTGCGAATACCTGGTGAATCCGCGGGAAACAGCGGTCGGCCGCGGATCGGAGCTCCGATGCGAAGGATCTGCATGTTTTCTCCGCGCCGATAGGATCGCACACATGGCTGATTCGCTGACCTGGTCCGACGTGCTCACTTCTCTGCTGGAGCGTCGCGATCTCAGCGTCTGGGAGTCCACATGGGCCATGCGCCAGATCATGCGGGGAGACGTCAGCGAAGCCCAGCTCGCAGGTTTCCTCATCGCGTTGCGGGCGAAGGGCGAGACGATCGACGAGATCGTCGGCTTCCGTGATGCGATCCTCGAGGCGGCCGTTCCGCTGCCGGTGTCGCCGGATGTGCTCGACATCGTGGGAACGGGCGGCGACCGCGTCGGCACGGTGAACGTGTCGACCACGGCGGCGATCGTCATCGGTGCGACTGGCGTTCCGGTGGTCAAGCACGGGAATCGGGCCGCAAGCTCGGCTTCGGGTTCGTCCGACGTCCTCGGGGCGCTGGGACTCGAGCTCTCCCTCGATCCGGCGGCCGTCGCGACCATCCTCGACCGCACCGGCATCACGTTCGCGTGGGCGGGCGCATTCCACCCCGGTTTCAAGCACGCGGGCGCCGTGCGCGCCGAGCTGGGTGTCCCCACCGTCTTCAACATGCTCGGGCCGCTCTGCAATCCCGCACGTGCCGAAGCCAATGCCGTAGGTGTCGCGCAGATCGAGCGCGTTCCTCTCATCACCGGTGTCTTCCGGACCCGCGGCGCCACAGCGCTCGTCTTCCGTGGGGACGACGGCCTCGACGAACTCACCACGACCGGGCACAGCCGGATCTGGGAGGTCACGCGCGGCGACATCCACGAGCATGACCTCGACCCGCGCGACCTCGGCATCCCGATCGCCGATCTCGCCGATCTGATCGGTGGCTCGCCCCAGCACAACGCGGAGGTGCTCCGGCGCACGCTGGCGGGGGAGCCCGGCGCGGTGCGCGACATCGTGCTGTTGAATGCCGCTGCCGGCATCGTGGCCTTCGAGCTGTCTCAGGATGCAGGTCAGGTGCAGCGCCCGATTCTGGAGCGACTGCGCGAGGGCTACGAGAAGGCGTCGGCAGCGATCGACGATGGGCGCGCGCTCGCGAAGCTCGACCAGTGGATCGGTGTGAGTCGCGAGCTGTCGTCACCGAAGGAGTGACCGTGGATCCCGTCGACGCGCTGCTCGAGATCGCCTCCCTGCTGGAGCGTGAGCGTGCGTCGCGGTACCGCGCGAAGGCCTTCCGACAGGCAGCTGCGACGCTGCGGGATCTGCCCGACGACGTTCAGCGCGATCCCACGCGGCTGCGTGCAGCCAAAGGTATCGGCGAGTCCACCTTCGCGGTGATTCGTCAGGCGCAGGCCGGGCAGGTCCCCGACTACCTCGTCGAGTTGCGCGGTGATGTCGAGCCCGAGCGCATGTCGGAGCTCCGCGGGAAGCTCCGCGGCGACCTGCATGCGCACACCGACTGGTCTGACGGGACCACACCGATCTCGGTGATGGCTGCCGCTGCCAGGTCGCTCGGACATGAGTACCAGGCGATCACCGATCATTCGCCGCGCCTCCGGGTCGCTCGGGGACTGTCGGCCGACCGCCTTCGGGAGCAGATGCCGCTGGTCCGCGCGGAATCCGGTGACGGCTTCACCCTGCTCGCGGGCATCGAGGTCGACATCCTGGAAGACGGGGGCCTCGATCAGGAGGACGGTCTGCTCGCCGAGCTGGACATCGTCGTGGCGTCGGTTCATTCCAAACTGCGCATGGATGCGCGGGCGATGACCGCACGCATGATCGCCGCGGTCGCGCACCCTCGGGTCAACGTGCTCGGGCACTGCACCGGACGCCTCGTGCAGGGCGACCGAGGAACGCGCCCTCCGTCGACGTTCGATGCCCAGGCCGTTTTCGCCGCCTGCGCGGAGAACGGCGTGGCGGTCGAGATCAACTCGCGACCGGAGCGGCAGGATCCGCCGGACGATCTGATCGCGATCGCTCTCGCTGAGGGATGCCTGTTCTCGATCGATTCGGATGCGCACGCGCCCGGCCAGCTCTCGCTGCTCGACCACGGAGCAGAACGTGCAGAGCGCGCCGGCGTCCCGTCAGCGCGGATCGTCACGACCTGGGGTCTCGAGCGGCTGCTCGCCTGGGCGGAGTGATTCGCCGTCGAACCCCGGCCGTCAGTCTGCGGCGAGGGCGGCGTTCGACACGGCAGTGAGGGCACGCGTCATCGAGCCGCCGAGGTTCCATTTCTCGGCGAGAGCCGTTGCGGCATCCGCCTCCGCGGGGTCGAGCACGCGCAGGGGGACGTCGGGGACCGTGATCGGCAGCGACGTCGCGACCGCGACCACCGTCGGGGCGACGTCGAGATAGTCGGACGCGGCGAGCAGCTTCGCCCGTACTCCGGCGCTCACCCCTTCGCCCGCTTTCGCCGCGGCACGGATACCCTCCAGGTCTGCGTGCGTCTGCAACAGGGTGGCCGCGGTCTTCTCACCCACGCCAGCGACTCCGGGCAGGCCGTCCGAAGCATCGCCGCGCATGGTCGCGAAGTCGGCGTACTGCGAAGGGAGTACCCCGTACTTCGCGACGACGGTGGCGTCGGTCACGACCTCGAGGTTGCTCATTCCGCGGGCGGTGTAGATGACGCGGACGTCGCGTGCATCGTCCACGAGCTGGAACAGGTCACGGTCGCCGGTGACGATGTCGACGGGCATCGTGGCCTTCGTGGCGAGGGTGCCGATCACATCGTCGGCCTCGTGCTCGGCGACACCGATGATGGGAATGCCGATGGCCGCCAGAGTCTCGCGGATGAGGGGGATCTGCGCTTCGAGGGGGTCGGGTACCTCTTCGACATCGGGGCCGCTGGCGACCACCTCCACGACACGGTGGGTTTTGTAGGTGGGGATGAGGTCGACACGCCACTGCGGTCGCCAGTCGTCGTCCCAGCAGGCGATCACGTGCGTGGGCTCGTAAAGGGTGACGAGCTTGGCGATGATGTCGAGGAGACCGCGAGCAGCATTGATCGGGGAGCCGTCCGGTGCCGTCACCTTGTCGGGGACGCCGTAGAACGCGCGGAAATAGAGGCTGGCGGTGTCGAGCAGCATCAGTCGATCGGTCACGAACGACAGTCTGGCACGGCGTTCCGACGCAGGGTGCGGAGAGCGGACTGTCCTGGCGCTCAACATCCCGTGGCGCGGGGTCGTTCGGCACAGGTACGAGCGACGAGAGCGGTGTCGGCCTCGTAGATTCGGATCCGCTGCGCGGAACCCTCGATGGCGAGTTCGCCGACCACCGGGAACCAGCCTCCACCGATATCGACCTCTGCCGTGTAGTACGCCGTGACGTGGGTGAGGAAGGTTCCGCGTGTGCGATAGGTATGGCTCGTCGGCGTCGGAGTGAACGGCGCCTGCCCGAGTGCGGTCCACGTCTGGCCACCGCCTGCTGTGGTCGCCGTGCTCCCATCCCCATAGGAGAAGACGAAACGAGCGGGGGAGAACCGCACGCTGACCGGTCGGCCCAGGAGAGTGCCGCTGCGAGTCTGCGCCGATGCCGAAGCCACGAAGTTCATCGGCAGCCCTGCGACGCCCACGTTGCCGGGCTCGCCCACTGTCGTCACGGGCGCGGGCGCGAACTGCGCGACATCGGTGATCGTGAGCGGCGCGCCGTCGTCGTTCGTCACGCGCTCCGCCGAGATCCCACAACTCGTGGTCCGGACTGGATCGGGAACACACGGCCGCGGTGCGTCGGGGGTGTCTGGTGAACCGGGGGAAGCGCCGTCCGGAGACTTCTCCGTTTCGGTGGCTGAGATCGTCAACTGGCTCCCGTCGTTCTGAGCGCAACCTGAAACCATTGAGACGGCAGCGTTGCATGAACTGGCTGCGGGGAGTGAGATCGCTGCAGTTGGGATCCACAAGGCGATCACGAGGATCAACGCACGCATCGGTCATCCTCGGAGGATTCCAGTTCGGAAATCGTCAGGCTGTCGCCACCCGGGCCCGCAACGAAGCGCACGCTTATGGACTGACGGGGCGGGCGATCCACCGACACTATCGATGTGCCTGAAGCGTTGGTGACTTCGACATCGCTTACGTCAGTGCAAACTTCCGCTTTGACGACTCCGTTGTGCGGATCTGCCGAGACGCCGATGAACGAGTCGTAGTGCGTAGCACCGGCCTTCCGAATGCCCTCGGCATGAAACTCGCTGAACGCCTTCCTGGTGGAGTCCGCGGCGGTCTCCGAGAGTAACGAGTACACCGGCTCGAAAGTCTTAGGTTTCGCGAAGTCGACCTGATTCAACGCGTCGTTGTACGCGCGGTAGGTGGCCTCGGCGGCGGCGAACGCGTCTTCCTCGGACGCGAAGGCGGCGGTCGGGGTCGGGGTCGGCACGGGGTCGGGGGCGCACCCCACGAGCAGCGCGACGGCGGCCACGAGGATCGCAAGTCGCGGCGGAAGGGCGGGGGTCAGGGGAGTAGCCGGTGTCACCCCGCCACCGTAGGAGGAATGGGGCTCGGCCGGTTCGAGTTATCCACAGGGAGGGCGTTCGGATCCGACTCCTGCGGTGCGCTAACTTCTGATAGCCTTAACCGTCACTCGTGGCGTGCATGCGCATGCCCTCGTGACGAGAAAACCAAAATCCAACTGCTGAGAAGCATGCTGTCGGCCGTGCGCGGTCGTTGACTCTCAGCCCGAGTCTCCATTCAACAAGGACAACCCACTACATGACTACCGCAACGACCGCCCCGGCCACCAAGCAGGTCGCCATCAACGACATCGGATCTGCTGAGGACTTCCTGGCCGCGGTCGAGAAGACCCTGAAGTTCTTCAACGACGGCGACATCATCGAAGGCACGATCGTCAAGATCGACCGCGATGAGGTCCTCCTCGATGTCGGCTACAAGACCGAGGGTGTCATCCCCTCGCGCGAGCTCTCGATCAAGCACGACGTCGACCCCAACGAGGTCGTCGCTGTCGGCGATCTGGTCGAGGCACTCGTCCTCCAGAAGGAGGACAAGGAAGGCCGCCTGATCCTCTCCAAGAAGCGTGCTCAGTACGAGCGTGCATGGGGAGACGTCGAGAAGATCAAGGAGAACGACGGCGTCGTCACCGGTACGGTCATCGAGGTCGTCAAGGGTGGACTCATCGTCGACATCGGCCTCCGTGGCTTCCTCCCGGCTTCGCTCATCGAGCTGCGTCGCGTCCGCGACCTCACGCCGTACCTCGGCCAGGAGATCGAGGCGAAGATCCTCGAGCTCGACAAGAACCGCAACAATGTCGTCCTGAGCCGCCGCGCGCTGCTCGAGCAGACGCAGTCGGAGTCGCGCACCACGTTCCTGAACAACCTGCACAAGGGTCAGGTCCGCAAGGGTGTCGTCTCGTCGATCGTCAACTTCGGTGCGTTCGTCGACCTGGGTGGCGTGGACGGCCTCGTGCACGTCTCCGAGCTGTCCTGGAAGCACATCGAGCACGCCTCCGAGGTCGTCGAGGTCGGCCAGGAGGTCACCGTCGAGATCCTCGAGGTCGACCTCGACCGCGAGCGCGTCTCCCTGTCGCTGAAGGCGACGCAGGAGGACCCGTGGCAGGTCTTCGCCCGCACCCACGCGATCGGTCAGGTCACGCCGGGTAAGGTCACGAAGCTCGTTCCGTTCGGTGCGTTCGTTCGCGTCGCAGACGGCATCGAGGGCCTCGTCCACATCTCCGAGCTCTCCAGCAAGCACGTCGAACTGGCTGAGCAGGTCGTCTCCGTCGGCGAAGAGGTCTTCGTCAAGGTCATCGACATCGACCTCGAGCGTCGTCGCATCTCGCTGTCGCTGAAGCAGGCCAACGAGTCGGTCGACCCCAACGGCACCGAGTTCGACCCGGCTCTGTACGGCATGCTCGCCGAGTACGACGAGAACGGCGAGTACAAGTACCCGGAGGGCTTCGACGCCGAGACCGGTGCGTGGAAGGAAGGCTTCGACGCCCAGCGCGAGGCATGGGAGCAGGAGTACGCTGCAGCCCAGGCTCGCTGGGAAGCGCACAAGGCTCAGGTCGTCAAGGCGGCCGAGGCCGAGGCCGCAGCCGGAGAAGACTTCGGTGGCCAGGCCTTCGCCACCGAGGTTGCCGGCGCCGGCACCCTGGCGGACGACGAGGCTCTCGCGGCTCTGCGCGAGAAGCTCTCGGGCGGCAACGCTTAAGCACGTCTCTGAAACGGGTCGTCGCCTCGCCTTCGGGCGGGTGCGGCGGCCCGTTTCGCGTACCCGCTGTTCCCTCCACGTCTTGCGTGACGGAACATTACGGCCCCATTCGTAACATCGGAGCCCGTCGGCCAGCATGAGGGTATGACCACGCTGTTGCCCTCGCCGCGCCTCGCCGACGCATCGACCGCGGCCGGGTCGGCGCAGAGCGTGCGGCTCGACGGCGTGGAACGCTCCTTCCCGCTGCCGCACGGGCGACGCGACGTGCTCCGGGGGATCGACCTCGACATCAGCGCCGGCGAGATCCTCGCGGTGGTCGGTCCGTCCGGCTGCGGCAAGTCGACGCTCCTGCGCCTCGTCGGCGGGCTGGACACCCCGACCCGTGGCAACATCCGCCTCGATGCCGTCGGCGTCACCGATGTCGACGAGCGCACCGCCATCGCCTTCCAGGAGCCCCGGTTGCTGCCGTGGCGCACGATCGCCCAGAACGTCGAACTCGGCCTGCCCCGGGGAACGGCCCGTCGTGCCGGACGTGAGCGCGTGCGGGAGCTACTGCACCTGGTGGGCCTCGAACAGGCCGCCGATCAGCGTCCGCGCGAAGTCTCCGGCGGAATGGCCCAGCGTGCCTCGCTCGCCCGCGCTCTCGCCCGGAACCCTGGTGTGCTGCTGCTCGACGAGCCCTTCGGCGCGCTCGACGCTCTGACGCGCCTGCGCATGCACGATCTGCTCCTCAAGATCCATGCGGCCGAGCCCACCACCGTCCTCCTCGTCACGCACGACGTCGAAGAGGCCCTCTATCTCGCCGACCGAGTGCTGTTGCTGCGAACGCTGAGCGGTGCAGACGTCGACGAGCCGTCCATCTCGCGCACGATCCTCGTGCCGGGTATCCGTCCTCGCGACCGCGCCGATCGCGGACTCGCCGACCTGCGCGCCGAGCTTCTCGAAGGCCTCGGCGTCGACACCCACCACCGCATCACCGAGGAGTCCAGATGAGCATCACCACCCGCCGAATCATCCCTGCGATCGCGGTCGCCGGGACGATGATGCTCGTCGCGACCGGCTGCGTCGCCGGTGAGAACGCCACCGCATCCGACACCGGGAGCACCTCGGGGTCCACGGAGTGGTCGTCCGACACGCTGTCCGTCGACTTCGCGACATACAACCCGCTCAGCCTCGTCGTCCGCGACCAGGGGCTTCTCGAAGACATCCTCGGGGACGACGTCGACGTCGAGTGGGTGCAGTCGGCCGGCTCGAACAAGGCCAACGAGTTGCTTCGTTCGGGGTCGGTGGATGTCGGCTCGACAGCCGGATCGGCTGCGTTGCTCGCGCGTGCCAACGGTTCTCCGATCCAGGTCATCGACATCTACTCGCAGCCGGAATGGTCGGCCATCGTCGTCGGCCCGGACAGCGACATCGCTTCGATCGAAGACCTCAAGGGCGCCTCGATTGCGGCCACGAAGGGCACGGACCCATACTTCTTCCTGCTGCAGGCGCTCGAAGAGGGTGGGCTGTCTCTCTCCGACGTCGAAGTGCAGAACCTGCAGCACGCCGACGGCAGGGCCGCGCTCGACGGCGGCTCGGTGGACGCATGGGCCGGACTCGACCCGATCATGGCCGCGGCCGAGGTCGAGTCGGGGGACAAGCTGATCTACCGGAACGTGGACTTCAACACCTACGGCTTCCTCAACGCCACCGAGGACTTCCTCACCAACCACCCCGACCTCGCGCAGGCCGTCGTGGACGCCTACGAGGAGGCGCGCGAGTGGGCGCTCGAGCACCCCGAGGAGACCGCGGCGCTGCTCGCCGAGGTCGCAGGTATCGATTCCGAGGTCGCGACGACGGTGATCCAGGAGCGTTCGAACCTCGACGTCAGCGGGATCCCGGGCGACGACCAGATCGCGGTGCTCGAGAAGATCGCTCCCGTGCTCGTCGAATCCGGCGACGTCCAGGGCGGCAAGGAGTCCGTCGACAAGGCACTGGCATCCATCGTGAACGACACATTCGCGAAGAAGGCGGTCGGCGGCGAGTGACGATTCCGGATCGGCTGATCGTCCCTGCGGACTCGCAGGACGCCCTCGACTTCGCCACGGGGAAGCTCGCGAGCTCGGAAAGCGCGAGTCGCCGCACCTGGGATCGTCCCGCGGTCCGGGTACTCGGCGGGCTTCTGCTGCCGGTGGTCATCCTCCTCGTGTGGCAACTCGCGACGACGTCCGGTCTCGTCGAGTCCTATCGTCTGCCGACGCCCGCCTCGGTCTATCAGGCGGGTGTCGAGCTGGCCGAGAGCGGGCAGCTCTGGACGCACATCGCGATCTCGGTGCAGCGCGTCCTCCTCGGGTTCGCGATCGGATCGGTGATCGGGCTCGCCGCGGCGGGCATCGTGGGGCTGTCCCGCTGGGGCGATGTGCTCCTCAGCCCGACACTCGCTGCGGCCCGGGCGGTGCCGTCGCTCGCCTGGGTGCCGCTTCTCATCCTGTGGATGCAGATCGGCGAGGAGTCGAAAGTCACACTGATCGCGATCGGCGCGTTCTTCCCGGTCTACACGACGGTGGCCTCGGCTCTCCGGCACGTCGACCCGCATCTGGTGGAAGCCGGACGCTCGTTCAGCCTGCGCGGATGGTCTCTGTTCCGCACGGTGCAGCTTCCCGCCGTCGTCCCCTCGGTCGTGTCCGGCCTTCGTCTCGCGCTCGCGCAGGCGTGGCTGTTCCTCGTCGCTGCGGAGCTGATCGCCTCATCCATGGGCCTCGGCTTCTTGCTGACCGACTCGCAGAGCACGGGGCGCATCGACCGCATCCTCCTCTCCATCGTGCTGCTCGCACTGCTCGGAACGCTGACCAGTGGCATCCTCGCGCTGCTGGAGAAGTACCTGCTCCGCCGATGGGTGTGAGCGTGACCGAGGCACGGCTGCAGGAGTCGCGGGTGTACGCGGCGGCTTCCGGGTTCGGCGACGCGAACGTCACCGAGGAAGCATATGCACGGGGCGCGGCGGATCCGATCGCGTTCTGGGAAGAGGCAGCGCGTCGGCTCGACTGGTCTGTCCCGTGGGAGACGGCGCACGAGTGGGATCCGCCGGTCGGGGACGCCGTCCCTGCCGCGCGCTGGTTCGTCGGCGGGCGTCTCAATGTCGCCGTCAACTGTGTCGATCGGCATGTCGACGCCGGACGGGGTGACAAGGTCGCACTGCACTTCGAAGGCGAACCCGGCGATCGCCGCGCCGTCACCTACGCCGAGCTGCAGGAGCGTGTCGCCCGCGCGGCAAACGCCTTGCTCGCACTCGGCATCCGACCGGGTGACCGCGTGGTGATCTACCTCCCCGTGCTCGTGGAGACGATCGTCATCACGCTCGCGTGTGCTCGGGTGGGCGCCGTCCATTCTCTCGTCTTCGGTGGGTTCTCTGCGGATGCGGTGCGGTTCCGGCTCTCGGACACCGGGGCGAAGCTCCTCGTCACGAGCGACGGTCAGTACCGACGCGGCGTCGCCACGGAGGTCAAGTCCACGGCCGATGTCGCCGCCGCCGATCTTCCCGAGCTCGAGCACGTTCTCGTGCTCCGCCGCACGGGCCAGGACGTGCCGTGGACCTCCGGTCGTGATGTGTGGTGGCACGACGTCGTCGACTCGGCCTCCCCGGTGCATGAGGCGGACTCGTTCGACGCCGAGCATCCGCTCTTCATCATCTACACCTCCGGCACCACCGGAAAGCCCAAGGGGCTCGTGCATACCTCCGGCGGATACCTCGCCCAGGCGAGTTGGGCGCATTGGGCGCACTTCGATGCCAAACCCGATGACGTGCACTGGTGCACCGCCGACCTCGCGTGGGTCACCGCGCACACCTACGAGATCTACGGCCCGCTCTCCAACGGACTCACACAGGTGATCTACGAGGGGACGCCGGACACCCCGCATCGCGAACGCCACCTCGAGATCATCGAGCGCTACGGGGTGTCCGTCTACTACACGGCGCCAACGCTGATCCGCACTTTCATGACGTGGTTCGGTGCCGAGCTTCCCGCCGGTCACGACCTGTCGACCCTTCGGCTCCTCGGCACGGTCGGCGAGGCGATCAACCCCGAAGCGTGGGTCTGGTTCCGTCGCAACTTCGGTCGCGACGAACTGCCGGTGATCGACACGTGGTGGCAGTCCGAGACCGGTGCCGCGATGATCGCTCCGCTCCCGGGGATCACGAGCCTCAAACCGGGGTCGGCGTCGGTGCCGCTTCCGGGGATCGATGTCGCGGTGGTCGATGCGGACGGACGCGAGGTACCGCCCGGCCGTTCCGGGACACTCGTCGTCCGACGTCCCTGGCCGGGGATGGCCCGCACCGTGTGGGGAGATCCGCAGCGCTATCGGGACGCGTACTGGTCCACGTTCGCCGGACTCGGTGAGTTCGGCGGTTTCTACGTCGCCGGCGATGGCGCGACGCGGGATGCCGACGGGTACATCTGGATCCTCGGTCGTCTCGATGACGTCGTGAACGTCTCCGGTCATCGGCTTTCCACGATCGAGATCGAATCGGCGCTCGTCGCTCACGACACGGTCGGAGAGGCCGGGGCTGCCGGAGTCTCCGACCCGGTCACGGGGCAGGCCGTGGCGGTCTTCGTGACCCCGTCCGGGCGTGCAGACGTGAGCCCGTCCGATCTGCGCACCCAGGTCGCTCAGGCAATCGGCCCCGTCGCGAAGCCGAAGCACATCGTCGTCGTCCCCGATCTGCCGAAGACGCGTTCGGGCAAGATCATGCGCCGACTCCTGGCACAGTTGTGGGAGGCCGAGCAGGACCGCCGCGCGGGGCGCGAGCCGCTTCCGCTCGGCGACACCACTTCGCTGCAGAACCCTTGGGCCGTCGACGACATCGCCGACGCGCTCACCGACGCCGAACTGAGGACAGCATGACGGAAGAACACCGTTTCGGATTCCGCACCCGAGCCCTGCATGCCGGGGGAACCCCCGACGCGTCGACCGGCGCGAGGGCGGTGCCGATCTATCAGACGACGTCCTTCGTCTTCGATGACGCCGCGGATGCGGGCAATCTCTTCGCCCTGCAGAAGTACGGCAACATCTACTCCCGCATCGGCAACCCGACCGTCGCGGCACTCGAGGAGCGTCTGGCCTCGCTCGAAGGCGGCATCGGAGCGGTGGCGACCGCGTCCGGCATGAGCGCGGAGTTCATCACCTTCGCTGCGCTCGTCGGTGCCGGCGACCACGTCGTCGCTGCAGCCCAGCTCTACGGCGGGACGGTGACGCAACTGGACGTGACCCTGCGGCGGTTCGGCGTCGAGACCACGTTCGTCGCCTCGACCGACCCCGCTGACTTCGCTGCGGCGATCCGTCCGGAGACCAAGGTCGTCTACGTCGAGATGATCGGCAATCCGTCGGGCGAGATCGCCGATATCGAGGGGCTCTCCGCCGTCGCGCACGAGGCGGGGGTGCCGCTCGTCGTGGATGCGACGCTCGCCACGCCGTACCTCGCACGCCCGCTGGAACACGGCGCAGACATCGTGATCCACTCCGTCACGAAGTTCCTCGGCGGTCACGGTACGACTCTCGGCGGTGTCGTGATCGAGAAGGGCACGTTCGACTGGGGAAACGGCAAGTTCCCGCAGATGACCGAGCCCGTCGAGTCGTACGGCGGCATCAAGTGGTGGGACAACTTCGGCGAGTACGGCTTCCTCACCAAGCTCCGCTCCGAACAGCTCCGCGACATCGGCCCGGCGCTCAGCCCGCAGGCGGCGTTCAATCTGCTGCAGGGGATCGAGACGCTGCCGCAGCGGATCGATGCGCACCTCGCGAACGCACGGGTCGTCGCGAACTGGCTCGCCACCGATCCCCGGGTCGCGTACGTCACCTGGGCAGGACTCGAGGGACACCCGCACCACGAGCGTGCGGCGAAGTACCTGCCTCTCGGACCGGGTTCCGTCTTCGCGTTCGGCGTCGCAGCGGACGACGGCCGGAGCGCGGGGGAGAGCGTGATCGAGAATCTGCAGCTCGCCTCTCATCTTGCGAACATCGGGGATGCCCGCACGCTGGTCATCCATCCCGCGTCGACCACGCACCGCCAGCTCACCGAGGAGCAGCTCGCCGGCGCCGGCGTGCGCCCCGACCTGATCCGGATCTCGGTGGGCCTGGAAGACCCCGAGGACATCATCTGGGACCTCGACCAGGCACTCACGATCGCGACGGGAGCGAACAGATGACCGCGACGCAGACCACCGGCGGCGAGGCGTGCAGCCTGCCGTCGACGACGGAGGCCGTTTCCTGCGCACTCCCCGGCACCGCGGCCGCACATCCGGAGCGGAGCTGGCGGGGACCGAATCAGCAGGCGCGCTTCTCGCTGATCCGGCGCGCGACGTCGATCGCGATCGTCGGGGCATCGAACAACCCTGCGCGCGCCTCCTTTTTCGTGGCGACGTATCTGCTCTCCAGCACGGCGTACGACGTGTATCTCGTCAACCCGCGCGAGAAGGAGATCCTCGGGCAGCCCGTCCACGCATCGCTGAGCGATCTGCCCGTCGTCCCCGACATCATCGATGTGTTCCGCCGGCACGATGACCTCCCCGGCGTCGCGCAGGAGGCGATCGACATCGGCGCGCGGACGCTCTGGTTGCAACTGGGTTCCTGGAACGAGGAGGCGGCAGCGATCGCGGAGGGGGCGGGACTGTCGGTCGTGATGGATCGGTGCATCAAGATCGAGCACGCACGCTTCCACGGCGGGCTCCACCTCGCAGGTTTCGACACGGGCGTGATCAGCTCACGGCGGCAGCTGCTCGCACGCTGAACCGCATTCGGGCGAACCCTAGACTGGCGTCATGCCTCTCATCGCGCTCACCGGTGGTATCGCCTCCGGGAAGTCGACCATCGCCCGGCGTCTGGCGGAGCACGGCGCGATCGTCGTCGACGCCGATCAGATCGTGCGCGACGTGCAGGCTCCGGGCTCAGCGGTGCTCGATCGCATCGCGGAGACCTTCGGCCCCGAGATCATCGGCGAGGACGGCGCGCTCGATCGCACTGCCCTCGGTTCGAGGGTCTTCGGAGAGCCCGAGCTCCTCTCTCAGCTGAACGCGATCGTGCATCCCGCCGTCCGCGAGGAGGCTCAGCGTCGATTCGACGATGCCTTCGCCGGTGATCCGCACGCCGTCGTCGTGTACGACGTGCCTCTCCTGGTCGAGGCCCGAGTGGACGATCCGTGGGATCTCATCGTGGTCGCCCACGCGCCTTCGGCCGTCCGACGCCGTCGACTCGTCGAACTGCGAGGCTTGGACGAACGTGCGGCGCAGGACCGCATCGATGCCCAGGTGTCCGATGATCGGCGACTCGCCATCGCTGACGTCGTGATCGACACGTCGGATACCCTCGAGCGGACTCATGAGCAGACGGACGCTCTCTGGGAGCGGATCAGCGCGCAGTGACCTTCTCTGGTCACGCGCGTGGTTCACGTGAGTATCGGCGTCTCATCGTCGGCCTGTTCTTCGCGGGCATCGCGACCTTCGCGCAACTCTATTCCGCGCAGGGCGTGCTGCCGCAGATCTCATCCGACCTCTCGGTCAGCCCGGCGACGGCGGCCCTCAGCGTGTCGGCTGCCACCCTCGGCCTGGCGCTGGCCGTGGTCCCATGGTCGATGGTGGCGGACCGTATCGGTCGCGTACCTGCTATGGCCACAGGTGTGCTCACCGCGACCGCCGTCGGTCTCTCGGCGCCGCTGAGCAACGAGATCTTCGCTCTGCTCGCCCTGCGGTTCGTGGAGGGAGTGGCGTTGGGGGCGGTCCCGGCAGTCGCTCTCGCATATCTCAGTGAGGAGGTCGAGGCGGGCTATGCTACTGCCGCGGCCGGCAGCTACATCGCGGGCACCACAGTGGGGGGATTGCTCGGCCGGATCGGCGCGGGGATCGTCGGCGAAGTGGCCGGATGGCGGGCCGGGGTCCTGGCCGTCGCCGTGATGTGCGCGGTGGCCGCGGTGCTCTTCCTCTGGCTCACTCCCCGCGCCCGAGGATTCGTCCCCGGTCGACTGCGTACGGACCGGGGCCCGGGCATCCTCGAGAAGCTCCGTGATCCGTTGCGTTCACCGCGCCAGTGGGCGCTGTACGCGCAGGGGTTCCTGTTGATGGGAGCGTTCGTCGCGGTCTACAACTACCTCGGCTTCCACCTCGCGGCAGAGCCGTTCGACCTGCCGGCGTGGCTGGTGACGATGCTCTTCCTCGCCTACCTCGCGGGCACGGTGTCCTCGCCTTGGGCCGGCGTGCTCGCTTCGCGGATCGGACGCTTCCCCGTGCTGCTCGCCTCGATCGGCGTCATGGCTGTGGGGGCCGTGCTGCTGCTGGCGCAGGTCGCGGTGTTGGTGTTGTTGGGGCTCGTGCTCTTCACGGGCGGCTTCTTCGGAGCCCATGCCATCGCCTCGGGGTGGACACCGGTCGCGGCCACCCCCGGCAGCAGGGCCCAGGCGTCGTCCCTGTACTACTTCGCCTACTACGCCGGATCCAGCCTGTTCGGATGGACGCTCGGCCTCGTGTTCGTGGGCGCGAGCTGGGGATGGTTCGTGGCGGCCGTCATCGTGATGTGCGCGGTCGCGGCTCTCGCTGCCATCTCGGCACTTCGTGGCGCTCCGGGCGTTCACCGGTCTTCCTGATCCCCGCGTCTCTCTCCGTTCGAGGTCGAGTCCGCCGCTCACGGCCTCGATGTCGGAGGGGCGGCATACGCTGGAGTCATGCAACCCACGCGCAGCGTCCGCCCCTTCGAGGTCATCAGCGAGTACGCGCCGGCCGGAGACCAGCCGCAAGCGATCGCCGAGCTCGCGGCACGTATCAATGCGGGGGAGACCGACGTCGTGCTGCTCGGAGCGACGGGTACCGGAAAGTCGGCGACCACCGCGTGGCTCGTCGAGCAGGTGCAGCGTCCGACGCTCGTGCTGGCGCACAACAAGACCCTGGCCGCGCAGCTCGCGAACGAGTTCCGTGAGCTGATGCCGAACAACGCGGTCGAGTACTTCGTGTCCTACTACGACTACTACCAGCCCGAGGCCTATGTGCCGCAGACGGACACTTTCATCGAGAAGGACTCGTCGATCAACTCCGAAGTCGAGCGGCTCCGGCACTCGACGACGAACTCGCTGCTCAGCCGACGCGACGTCATCGTGGTCTCCACGGTCTCGTGCATCTACGGTCTCGGTGCGCCCGAAGAGTATCTCCGGGCGATGGTGGCGCTGCAGGTGGGAGAGCGCTACGACCGTGATGCACTCATCCGGCAGTTCATCGCCATGCAGTACAACCGCAACGACGTCGACTTCTCCCGCGGCAACTTCCGTGTCCGCGGCGACACGATCGAGATCATCCCCGTCTACGAAGAGCACGCCATCCGGATCGAGCTGTTCGGAGACGAGATCGAAGCGCTGTACTCACTTCACCCGCTCACGGGTGAAGTCATCGAGAAGCTCGACTCCGTGCCGATCTTCCCCGCTTCGCACTATGTGGCCGGGACCGATGTGATTCAGCGTTCGATCGGCACCATCGAGGCCGAGCTGGAAGAGCGTCTGGCGGAGTTCGAACGGCAGGGCAAGCTCCTCGAGGCGCAGCGCCTGCGCATGCGGACCACCTTCGACCTCGAGATGCTTCAGCAGCTGGGGTTCTGCTCGGGGATCGAGAACTACTCGAGGCACATGGACGGTCGCGAGCCGGGGGAGCCGCCGCACACGCTGCTCGACTTCTTCCCCGACGACTTCCTCATGGTGATCGATGAGTCGCATGTGACGGTGCCGCAGATCGGGGCGATGTACGAGGGAGATGCCTCCCGCAAGCGCACCCTCGTCGACCACGGGTTCCGACTCCCGAGCGCGATGGACAACCGTCCGCTGCGCTGGGACGAGTTCAAGAACAGGATCGGTCAGACCGTGTATCTGTCGGCCACCCCCGGCAAGTACGAGATGGGAATCGCGGACGGCGTCGTCGAGCAGATCATCCGTCCGACCGGGCTGGTGGATCCCCACATCGTGGTCAAGCCCTCGAAGGGGCAGATCGACGACCTGCTCGAAGAGATCCGCCTCCGTGTCGAGCGCGACGAACGCGTGCTCGTGACCACTCTGACGAAGAAGATGGCCGAGGAGCTCACCGACTTCCTCGGCGAGCACGGTGTGCGGGTGCGCTACCTGCACTCCGACGTCGACACGTTGCGTCGTGTGGAACTGCTCAGCGAGCTGCGGTCCGGGGTCTACGACGTGCTCGTGGGCATCAACCTGCTCCGAGAGGGTCTCGACCTTCCCGAGGTCTCGCTCGTGGCGATCCTCGACGCCGACAAGGAAGGCTTCCTCCGTTCGGGAACCTCATTGATCCAGACGATCGGGCGTGCCGCTCGTAACGTTTCGGGCGAGGTGCACATGTACGCCGACAAGATGACCGATTCGATGGCGAAGGCCATCGAGGAGACCGACCGTCGTCGCGAGAAGCAGATCGCCTACAACAAGGAGAACGGCATCGACCCGCAGCCGCTCCGCAAGCGCATCGCGGACATCACCGAGGTGCTGGCACGCGAAGGTGCTGACACCGCAGAGATGCTGTCGGGTCGTGGTCGCGCGTCGGGCAAGGGCAAGTCGCCGACGCCGAGCCTTCGCCGGACCGGCATCGCCGCCGAAGGGGCCCAGCAGCTCGAGGCCACGATCCAGGATCTCTCGGATCAGATGCTCGCGGCCGCATCCGAGCTGAAGTTCGAGCTCGCGGGGCGACTGCGCGACGAGGTGCAGGACCTCAAGAAGGAGCTTCGCGCGATGGAGCGCGCGGGACACGCGTAAGCGAGGCGGGGATCGATGGATGCAGCAGGAGACGAGCTCGCCGACCGGATCAGGGCACTGTTGAGCGCCGACGTCGAGATCGAGGAGCGGCGCATGTTCGGCACGCGGGCCTTCCTCGACGACGGCCGCATCCTCTTGGGAGCGCGACCGGGCGGCGTCCTCCTGGTGCGGGTCGATGACGAGAGCGGGGCGACGCTGCTCACGCGACCGGGAGTCGCGCGCGCGGTGATGGGATCACGCACGATGAGCTCAGGCTGGCTCGACGTCGTGCCCGGTGTGATCGAAGACGACGACGAGCTGATGTTCTGGCTCGACGTCGCGCGAGAGTCGACAGGGTCAGCCGTGGTGTCGCCGGAGACGGACTGACATCAGGGGCAGTGCACGAGCGGTTTCGGCCCGGAACGGTCGATCGTGTGCAGCGTCATGGGTGCCCCGCAGAGCGGACATGCCCGTTCGGCTCGTTCCGCAGGGCTGGGCGGAGGAGTCTTCTCGTACGGACCGACCGAGGCGGGGCCGGCGAACCGGATCAGGTTCGTGTTCACCCAGGAGTAGACGCCCCCTGCCTCGCGGATGCGCGTACGGAGAGGTGGGCGGTCGGAATCCTTTGCCATGTTGGTTAGTGTACTAATGATTAGCGCGGATGTATAGTTTCCCCTGTGACGGCGACCGATGACCTGCTCAAGTTGGAGAACCAGCTGTGCTTCGCGCTGGTGACCGCGGCGCGCAATGTCGTCGCCCTCTACCGACCGATCCTGGAGCCGTTGGGGCTCACGCATCCGCAGTACCTCGTGATGCTCGCGCTCTGGGAGAAGGCCCCGCGCACGTTGAATGAGCTGGCGGTCGACCTCGCACTCGAACCGGCCACGGCATCGCCTCTGGTCAAGCGGCTCGAATCTGAGGGGCTGGTGGCCAGGCAACGCAGCACTGAGGACGAAAGGCGCCTCGAGATCACGCTGACGACGGCGGGGGCGGCCCTGCGCGAGAGAGCCGTCGACGTCCCTCGTCGAGTCATGGCGGCGGTGGGTATGGACGTCGACGAGATCGCGGCACTCAGGGACGGCCTCAGCCCGTTCGCAGGGCGGCGTCCCGAGCTCGGCTGACTCGTCATCGCTTTCGCCTCGACCCGCGGCGGAGGCGGAAGAGATCGCGGGAGGCTCCAGCGGAGCCGATGTCGGTGGCCCCTCGTAGACTTGTCGGGTGCCCATCGTCCCCGTTGCTTCCTCAGGAAAACTCAGTGTCCGCGGTGCCCGCGTCCACAATCTCAAGAACGTCGACATCGACATCCCCCGCGACTCTCTGGTCGTGTTCACCGGCCTGTCCGGGTCGGGGAAGTCCAGTCTCGCGTTCGACACGATCTTCGCCGAAGGGCAGCGTCGCTATGTCGAATCGCTGAGCGCCTATGCGCGCCAGTTCCTCGGTCAGGTCGACCGTCCAGACGTCGACTTCATCGAGGGGCTGAGCCCGGCGGTCTCGATCGACCAGAAGTCCACCAACCGCAACCCGCGGTCGACCGTCGGCACCATCACCGAGATCTACGACTACATGCGTCTCCTCTGGGCGCGCATCGGCGTCCCGCACTGTCCCGAGTGCGGTGAGCGGATCCAGCGTCAGACGGTGCAGCAGATCGCCGATCAGCTCATGGAGCTGCCCGAGCGCACCCGGTACCAGGTCGTCGCCCCGATCGTCTCGCAGAAGAAGGGCGAGTTCGTCGACCTGTTCCGCGAACTCGGTGCCAAGGGGTACTCCCGGGCGATCGTCGACGGGGAACTGATCCAGCTCGCTGAGCCGCCGACGCTCAAGAAGAGCTACAAGCACGACATCGCCGTGGTGGTCGACCGCCTCGTCGCTTCCGATGACATCCTCGGTCGCGTCACCGACTCCGTCGAGACCGCACTCGGGCTCGCCGGGGGAGTGGTGCAGATCAACTACGTCGACGGCGAGGGCGACGACGCGTGGCAGACGTTCTCCGAGAAGCTGGCATGTCCGAATGGGCACGCGCTCACTCTCACCGAGATCGAGCCCCGCACGTTCTCTTTCAACGCGCCGTTCGGTGCCTGCCCCGCGTGCTCCGGCCTCGGCACCCGGATGTCCGTCGACGTCGACCTGATGCTCGGCGACGAAGACCTCTCGATCCGTGAGGGCGTCATCATCCCGTGGACCACCCAGGGCAAGGGTCTGTTCCAGTACTACGAGCGCCTTCTCGAAGGGCTCTCGCGTGACCTCGACTTCTCGTTGGACACGCCCTGGCGCGAGCTCCACTCCGATGTGCAGGACGCCGTGCTGCGGGGGGAGAACTACAAGGTCACCGTCAAGTGGAAGAACCGTTACGGGCGTGAGATGCGCTACGCCTCCGGTTTCGAGGGCGTGGTGCCCTACATCGAGAGGCAGTACCTGCAGGCGGAGTCAGATAACCAGCGCAACCGGTGGGGCGAATACCTCCGCGAGGTGCCGTGCCCGGTCTGCGACGGCGACCGGCTCAAGCCCGAGGTGCTCGCCGTCCAGGTCCACGGCCACTCGATCGCAGAGGTCTCGCACCTGAGCCTCGCCGACGCCCGCGCGTTCATGGAGACGCTGACCCTCACCGACCGCGAGGCGAAGATCGCTGCGCAGGTTCTGCGTGAGATCCGGCTTCGTCTCGACTTCCTGCTGCAGGTCGGGCTCTCGTACCTCAATCTCAGCCGCTCGGCGGGGTCGCTCTCGGGTGGTGAGGCGCAGCGCATCCGGTTGGCCACGCAGATCGGTTCCGGCCTCACCGGCGTGCTCTACGTGCTCGACGAGCCCTCCATCGGACTCCACCAGCGTGACAACCGTCGCCTGATCGAGACCCTGCTCACGCTGCGCGATCTCGGCAACACGCTCATCGTTGTGGAACACGATGAGGAGACGATCGAAGCGGCAGACTGGGTCGTCGACATCGGACCCGGTGCCGGCGTCAACGGCGGCGAAGTCGTGCATTCGGGCCCCTACTCGGCTCTGCTCAACGACAGCGCGTCAATGACGGGGGAGTATCTCTCCGGCCGCCGCGAGATCCCGATGCCGACGAAGCGTCGCAAGATCGACAAGAAGCGGATGCTGAGTGTCGTCGGTGCGCGGGCGAACAACCTCCGCAACGTCACGGCCGACTTCCCGTTGGGCGTGCTGACCGCGGTCACCGGCGTGAGCGGTTCCGGAAAGTCGTCGCTCGTCAACGACATCCTCTACCAGGTGCTCGCTTCTCGGTTGAACGGTGCCCGCACGGTTCCGGGAAAGCACACGCGCGTGACGGGACTCGACAACCTCGACAAGGTCGTGCACGTGGACCAGGCGCCGATCGGCCGCACCCCGCGATCGAACCCGGCGACGTACACCGGCGTCTTCGACCGCATCCGCACCCTGTTCAGTGAGACGCCCGAGGCGAAGGTCCGCGGGTATCTCCCCGGCCGCTTCAGCTTCAACGTCAAGGGTGGCCGCTGTGAGGCCTGTTCCGGCGACGGCACCATCAAGATCGAGATGAACTTCCTGCCCGACGTGTACGTCGACTGCGAGGTCTGCCACGGCAAGCGCTACAACCGCGACACCTTGGCGGTGCACTACAAGGGCAAGAACATCGCCGAGGTCCTCGAGATGCCGATCGAGGAGGCGGCGGAGTTCTTCGAGCCGATCCAGGCCATCCACCGCTACATGAAGACCCTCGTCGACGTCGGGCTCGGCTACGTGCGTTTGGGGCAGTCGGCGACGACGCTCTCGGGCGGGGAAGCGCAGCGTGTCAAACTCGCCACCGAGCTGCAGCGCCGGAGCAACGGACGCAGCATCTACGTGCTCGACGAACCGACCACGGGCCTGCACTTCGAAGACGTTCGCAAGCTCCTCGAGGTCCTCAACGGTCTGGTCGACAAGGGCAACACCGTGATCGTCATCGAGCACAACCTCGATGTCATCAAGTCCGCCGACTGGGTGATCGACCTCGGCCCCGAGGGCGGTTCCGGCGGCGGTCAGATCGTGGCCACGGGCACCCCGGAGCAGATCGCGCGTGTCGAGGAGAGCCACACCGGCCTGTTCCTCGGCGAGATCCTGGGTGAGGGGCGCGCTGCGCGGAAGGCCAGCTGATGGCCGACGTGCTGCCGTACAAGCCGCGCCCGGGGGAGATCCCGACCGACCCCGGTGTGTATCGCTTCCGGGATGCCGCCGGGCGCGTGCTCTACGTCGGCAAGGCGAAGAACCTGCGTCAACGGCTCTCGAACTACTTCGCGCCCCTGCGGACGCTGCATGAGCGCACTCGACGGATGGTCACCACGGCGGCCTCCGTCGAGTGGACCGTCGTCTCCACGGATGTCGACTCCCTGCAGCTCGAGTACATGTGGATCAAGGAGTTCGATCCACCCTTCAACGTGCGCTACAAGGACGACAAGTCCTATCCCTTCATGGCGGTGACGCTCGCGGACGAGGCACCTCGCGTGATCGTCACCCGAAACAGGAAGATTCCTGGAGCGCGGTATTTCGGTCCGTTCCCGAAGGTCTGGGCGGTGCACGAGACGATCGATCTGATGATCAAGGCGTTTCCGATCCGCACCTGCAGCGACTCCAGCTACCGGCGCGCCATGCAGACGGGCAGACCCTGCTTCCCCGGACAGATCGGCAAGTGCGGTGGCCCGTGCTCGATGACGGTGAGCATCGAGGAGCATCGCGCGATGGTCGACGACTTCGTCGCGTTCATGGCCGGCGGTGATGAGCGCTTCACCCGGGAACTCACGAAGCGGATGCTGGCTGCATCCGCGGCGATGGACTACGAGGCCGCGGCGAAGTACCGCGACAAGCTCTCCGCGATCGAGGCTGTGCTGGGGAAGAGCGCGCTCGTGCTGCCCGCGGACGAGGACGCGGATCTGTTCGGCATCGCGGAGGACGAGCTCTCCGCCGCGGTGCAGCACTTCGTGATCCGCGGCGGCCGAGTGCGGGGTGTGCGCGCGCTGACCATCGAGAAGGAGATCGACATCTCCAGTGGCGAGCTCGTCGAGCAGGTGCTGCAGCAGGCATACGGTGAAGCGCAGGACGTCCCTCGTCGCATCCTGGTTCCGACACTGCCCGACGACGCCGCGGAACTCGAGACGTGGTTGCGCGAGCGACGCGGCAAGAGAGTCGAGATCGCCGTCGCCCAGCGCGGCCAGCGCGCCGACCTGATGCGCACGGCGACATTGAACGCGCAACAGGCGCTGATCCGGCACAAGACTCGACGCACGACAGACTATGTCGCCCGCACCCAGGCCCTCACCGACCTGCAGGAAGCGCTCGGCATGGACGAAGCCCCGCTGCGGATCGAGTGCTTCGACATCTCGCACCTCGGAGGGACGAATGTCGTCGCGTCGATGGTCGTCTTCGAAGACGGGCTGCCTCGCAAGGACCAGTACCGGTCGTTCAACATCGCCGAGACCACGGACGACACCGATTCGATGTACCAAGTGCTCCGTCGGCGGTTGGCCTATCTCGACCGTCCCGAAGAGGAGTCCGAGGTGGTCGACCCGACGACCGAAGAGGTCGTGTCCGAGGACGTCGGCGCAGCGACGGTGCGTCGCAAGCCCCGCTTCGCCTACCCACCCCAGCTTCTGCTGGTCGATGGCGGGCAGCCCCAGGTGGAGGCCGCAGCACGAGCACTCCGCGACGCGGGGCACACGGAGATCGCGGTCTGTGGGATCGCGAAGCGCCTCGAAGAGGTCTGGCTGCCCGGAGATGATTTCCCCGTCATCCTGCCTCGCACGAGCGAGGCCCTCTATCTGTTGCAACGACTGCGTGACGAGGCACACCGATTCGCGATCACGCATCAGCGCAAGAAACGGCGCAACGACATCAGTTCGGTGCTCGCAGAAGTGCCGGGACTCGGCAGTTCACGGATCAAAGTGCTGCTCAAGCATTTCGGCTCGGTGACCGCGCTCCGTGCGGCCGCGCCAGCGGAGATCGAAGAAGTCCAGGGAATCGGCCCCGTGCTCGCCCAGAACATCCACACGCACCTGTCCACTCGCTAGGCTGGAGTCCGAGGGGGAGAGGGAGCACTGAGTAATGGCTGACGAGGAAAAGGGCGAGTTCCTCATCGTCACAGGGATGTCTGGCGCGGGTCGGACCACCGTGGCGAACGCTTTGGAAGATCTCGGCTGGTACGTGGTCGACAACCTCCCGCCGCAGATCCTGCGCCCTCTGCTCGACCTGACCGACATGGGCGGCACCGCATTGCCGAAGGTCGCTGCCGTCGTCGATGTGCGCGGCCGCAATCTCTTCGACGATTTTCCGGGTGTGGCGCGTGCCCTGCGCTCGCGCGGCTCCGTGCGAGTCCTGTTCCTCGATGCGTCCGACGATGTGCTGGTGAGACGGTTCGAGTCCGTCCGACGCCCGCACCCGCTGCAGGGCGAAGGTACCCTGCTCGATGGCATCCGTGTCGAACGGACCCGGCTGGCCCCGATCCGCGAGGGCGCCGACATGGTGATCGACACGTCCACGCTGAACATCCATCAGCTGGCGACCCAGGTCTCGGACATCTTCTCGGAAGAGGGGGAAGCCCGTCACCGCGTCACCCTGCTCAGCTTCGGTTTCAAGTACGGGCTGCCGACCGACGTCGATATCGTCGCCGACATGCGGTTCCTGCCGAATCCGTTCTGGAATGAGGAGTTGCGCGGTCTCACCGGCCAGGACGAACGGGTCAGGGAGTACGTCCTCTCCCGAGAGGGTGCGACGGAGTTCCTGGATGCCTACTCGTCGGCGCTGGTGCCGGTGCTGGAGGGATACCAGCGCGAGAACAAGAGTCACTCGACGATCGCGATCGGCTGCACCGGCGGGAAGCACCGCTCGGTCGCGATGTCGGAAGAGCTTGCGCGCAGGCTCGCCGCCGTCCCCGGCGTTGCCGTGAGCGTCCGTCACCGGGACCTCGGCCGAGAGTAGCGAGCCTCCCGGCCGAGTAAGCTGGACGTTTGCGTCGCGATCCGACGCGTGAACGTGAAGGAGTGTCGTGGCACTAACCACCGACGTCAAGGCCGAGCTGGTCAGCATCCGCAACGCACCCCCGACGGTGCGGGTTGCGGAAGTCACCGCGATTCTCCGGTTCGCCGGTGGTCTGCATTCGATCGCCGGTCGCGTGGCCGTGGAAGCCGAGGTGGACGCTGAGACGCTCGCACGTCGCGTCGCACGAGACCTCGCCGAGATCTACGGAGTGCGCCCCGAGATCGCGCAGGTGCAGTCGAGCACCGCGAACGACGGAGCGCGGTGGGCCGTCCGTGTGATCGCCCAGGGCGAGACCCTCGCGCGCCAGACCGGTCTCCTCGACCAGCGCCGTCGCCCCGTGCGCGGGCTTCCGAACCGCCTCACCACCGGCTCTCGTGCCGAGGTCGCCGGTCTCTGGCGCGGCGCGTTCCTGGCGGCGGGGTCCCTGAGCGAGCCCGGTCGATCCGCGATGCTCGAGGTCGTCTGCCCCTCGTCGGAAGCGGCGATGGCACTCGTCGGCGCTGCCCACCGTCTCGGTGTCGCCGCCAAGGCGCGCGAAGTGCGGGGCATGCCTCGGGTCGTGGTGCGTGAGGGTGAGGCGATTCGCACGATCCTCAACGAGATGGGCGCGCAGAAGACCGCCATCGCGTGGGAAGAGCTCCGTCAGCGACGCGAGGTCCGCGCCGGTGTCAACCGCCTGGTGAACTTCGACGACGCCAACCTGCGCCGGTCGGCTCAGGCTGCCGTAGCCGCGTGTGCGCGTGTCGAGCGGGCGTTGGAGATCCTTGCCGACGAGGTGCCCGATCACCTGAAGGTCGCCGGTGAGCTTCGTCTCGCGCACCGCGACGCCAGCCTCGACGAGCTCGGTCACCACGCCGATCCGCCCCTGACGAAGGATGCCGTCGCCGGCCGGATCCGTCGTCTGCTCGCGATGGCAGACAAGCGCGCGCAGCAGGAGGGCATCCCCGGAACGGAAGCCGCCGTCCCCGTCGGACTCGACGTCTGATCCCTGTCCTTCGACGAAGACCCGCCGCCCACGATGAGGGCGCGGGTCTTCGTCATGTGGCGGAAGGTTCGAGGGCGCATCCGCGTTGTCGTCAGTAGGATGAATCACGTCCGCTCTACGCCGCACATCGGCGGCGCGGAGGATCGGCAAGCGCCGCGGCGCGGCGCGGATTGGATGAAAGCGATATGGCGACTTACACGCTCCCCGACCTTCCCTACGACTTCGCAGCGCTCGAGCCGCACATCAGCGGCAAGATCATGGAGCTGCACCACGACAAGCACCACGCGGCCTACGTCGCCGGCGCGAACACTGCTCTCGACCAGCTCGCCGAGGCCCGTGAGAGCGGCAACCTCGCGAACGTCAACAAGCTCGAGAAGGACCTCGCGTTCAACCTCGGTGGTCACGTGAACCACTCGATCTTCTGGACGAACCTGTCGCCGAACGGCGGGGGACAGCCCGAGGGTGAGCTGAAGGCCGCCATCGACGAGTACTTCGGCTCGTTCGAGAAGTTCCAGGCGCACTTCACGGCTGCCGCCACCGGCATCCAGGGTTCCGGATGGGCCGTGCTCAGCTGGGATTCGATCGGCTCGCGTCTGATCATCCAGCAGCTGTTCGACCAGCAGTCGAACACCGCGCAGGGCACGATTCCGCTGTTCCAGCTCGACATGTGGGAGCACGCGTTCTACCTCGACTACCTCAACGTCAAGGCGGACTACGTCAAGGCGGCGTGGAACATCGCGAACTGGGAGAACGTCGCCCAGCGTCTCGAGGTCGCCCGTGAGCAGACGAACGGCCTGCTGGTACTGTCGTAATCGGGTTGCGTCCCGGCGGGCCTCGGCTCGTCGGGACGCTCTCTCAGCCAAAAAACCCCCGCGCATCACGCATGCTGGAAAGTGGCGTGCTGCGCACGAGAAACAGGGAGACCTGAGTGTCTGTCAAGATCGGTATCAACGGCTTCGGCCGCATCGGACGCAACTACTTCCGCGCGGCTCTCGCGCAGGGAGCAGACCTTGAGATCGTCGCCGTCAACGACCTCACCGACAACAAGACCCTGGCGCACCTGCTGAAGTACGACTCGGTCGGCGGCGTCCTCGACGCCGAGATCAGCTACGACGACGACAGCATCACCGTCAACGGCAAGACCATCAAGGCCTTCGCCGAGCGCGACCCCGCCGGTCTTCCGTGGGGTGAGCTGGGCGTCGACATCGTCATCGAGTCGACCGGCTTCTTCACCAAGGCCGAACTCGCCAAGAAGCACATCGAGGCCGGCGCGAAGAAGGTCCTCATCTCGGCTCCGGGTACCGGTGTCGACGGCACGTTCGTGATGGGCGTGAACGAGGACACGTACAACCCGGAGACGGACCACATCATCTCCAACGCGTCGTGCACCACGAACTGCCTCGCGCCGCTGGCACAGGTCTTCAACGACGCGTTCGGCATCGACCGCGGCTTCATGATGACCGCGCACGCGTACACCGCAGACCAGAACCTGCAGGACGGCCCGCACAGCGACCTCCGTCGTGCACGCGCCGCCGCGATCAACATCACGCCCGCGTCGACCGGCGCTGCCAAGGCGATCGGCGAGGTGCTCCCGGAACTCCAGGGCAAGCTCAGCGGCTCGTCCTACCGCGTCCCGGTTCCCACCGGCTCGATCGTCGACCTCACCCTCATCACCGACCGCGAGAACCTGACGGTCGACGAGGTCAACGAGGCCTACAAGAAGGCTGCGGCCGAGGGTCGCCTCGCGGGCTTCCTCCAGTACAACGAGGACCCGATCGTCTCGAGCGACATCGTGCACAACCCGCACTCGTCGATCTTCGACTCCACCCTCACCAACGTCAGCGGAAACCTGATCAAGGTGTCCAGCTGGTACGACAACGAGTGGGGTTACTCCAACCGTCTGGTCGACCTGACCGAGTACGTGGCCGAGCGCCTCTAAACTCAGAAACATGACTCTGCGCACCCTGGACACTCTGGGGTCGCTCGAGGGCAAGCGTGTCATCGTCCGTTGTGATCTCAACGTCCCCCTGCGGGATGGGATCATCACGGACGATGGCCGTGTCCGCGCCTCGCTGCCGACCCTCAACACACTGATCAACGCGGGCGCCCGCGTCATCGTGTGCTCCCACCTCGGACGCCCGGACGGCGCGCCCGACCCGCAGTACAGCCTGGAGCCGGTGGCGCAACGCCTCTCCGAACTCCTCGGCTCCCCGGTCGCGTTCGCACGCGACACGGTCGGCGAGTCGGCGACGGATGCCGTCGAGTCGCTCGAGGACGGTGGAGTCGTCGTCATCGAGAACCTGCGGTTCAACCCGGGGGAGACCTCGAAGGATGAGGCGACGCGTGCGGCCTTCGCGGCAGAGCTCGCGAAGCTCGGCGACGTGCTCGTCTCCGACGGGTTCGGGGTGGTGCACCGCAAGCAGGCGAGTGTCTACGAACTCGCCGAGTTGCTGCCTTCCGCTGCCGGTCTGCTGATCGCAGCCGAGCTCGATGTGCTGGACCGTCTGACCGAGAATCCGGAGCGTCCCTACGCGGTCGTGCTCGGAGGCTCGAAGGTCAGCGACAAGCTCGGCGTCATCTCGCATCTGCTTCCGCGGGTCGACAAGATCCTCGTCGGCGGCGGGATGCTGTTCACCTTCCTCAAGGCACAGGGCCACGCCGTGGCATCGAGCCTCCTGGAAGAGGATCAGCTCGATACCGTTCGTGGCTACATCGCCGAGGCCGCCGAGCGCGGTGTGGAGCTCGTGCTCCCCACCGACGTCGTCGTCGCCGCGTCGTTCGGCGCGGACGCCGCGCACGAGGTCGCTGCGGCCGACGCCATCGAATCCACGCCGTTCGGCGCCTCGGGCATCGGCTTGGACATCGGTCCCGAGACGGCGGCGCGATTCGCCGAGGTGATCCGCGGCTCGAAGACGGTGTTCTGGAACGGCCCGATGGGCGTGTTCGAGTTCCCCGCCTTCGCAGCGGGGACCAAGGCCGTCGCGCAGGCGCTCACCGAGGTCGACGGTCTCAGTGTCGTCGGCGGGGGCGACTCCGCCGCCGCCGTGCGTCAGCTGGGCTTCTCCGATGAACAGTTCGGTCATATCTCGACCGGCGGCGGCGCGAGCCTCGAATTCCTCGAGGGCAAGAAACTACCTGGGCTGGAGGTCCTCGGATGGGCGTGAACTCCCGTACCCCGCTGATCGCGGGAAACTGGAAGATGAATCTCGACCACCTTCAGGCGGTCGCGTTCGTGCAGAAGCTGCACTGGACGCTGAAGGATGCGAAGCACGAAGACGGGTCCGTCGAGGTGGCGGTCTTCCCGCCCTTCACGGACATCCGCAGCGTGCAGACGCTCATCGATGCGGACAAGATCCCCTTCGCTCTCGGCGCGCAGGATGTCTCGGCGCACGACTCCGGGGCGTACACCGGCGAGGTGTCGGGCGCGTTCCTGGCGAAGCTCGACGCGAAGTACGTCATCATCGGCCACTCCGAGCGTCGGGAGTACCACTCCGAGGGCGACGACGTCGTGGCGGCCAAGGTGCAGGCTTCCCTCAAGCATGGCCTCGTTCCGGTGATCTGCGTCGGTGAGACGGCAGAGGACCTCGAGAAGTTCGGTGCGAGCGCGGTTCCCGCCGGTCAGCTCGAGGCCGCACTCCAGGGCGTCTCCGCGCAGGCGGACATCGTCGTGGCGTATGAGCCGGTGTGGGCCATCGGCTCCGGTCAGGCGGCGACTCCGCAGCAGGCGCAGGATGTCTGCGCCGCGCTGCGTGGGGTCATCGCGAAGGTTCTGGGCGACGAGGCCGCCGCGCGCACGCGGATCCTCTACGGCGGATCCGTGAAGGCGGCGAACATCGCCAGCTTCATGCGTGAGCCCGATGTGGACGGCGCTCTCGTCGGCGGGGCGAGCCTCGTCGTGGACGAGTTCGCGGCGATCATCCGCTTCGAGAAGCACGTCGGCGTGTGAGTGCAGCGGGGCTGCGGCCCCGCTGCACCGTATACTTGACCGTTACGGGGGCGCTCCGGCCCCATCGAAAGGCTCTTTCTCGTGGCAATTCTTGAGTTCGTCCTGCAGGTCGTGCTGGGTATCACCAGCGTCCTGCTGACCCTCCTCATCCTCTTGCACAAAGGTCGCGGCGGTGGCTTGTCCGACATGTTCGGTGGCGGCATGACGTCTGCCGTCGGCTCCTCCGGCCTTGCGGAGCGGAACCTGAACCGCTTCACCGTCGTCCTGGCTCTGACGTGGTTCATCTCCATCGTCGCGCTGGGCCTCATCACGAAATTCGAGGTCATCTGATGGCTACCGGTGGAAACGCGATCCGCGGCACCCGCGTGGGCTCCGGCCCGATGGGGGAGCAGGACCACGGTTATCACGCCGACCGCATCGCGGTCTCGTACTGGGACGGGCTCGGCAACGAGACCGTGCGCTACTTCGCAGCCGGTCTCCCGGAAGAGGAGATCCCGGAGACGATCGACCACCCGCAGTCCGGTCTGCCTGCCGGACGCGACAAGGAGAATCCGCCTGCGCTCGCGAAGGCGGAGCCCTATAAGACGCACCTCGCGTACGTGAAGGAGCGTCGTACAGACGAGGAAGCGGTCCAGCTGCTCGACGACGCGCTCACGCAGCTGCGTGAGCGTCGGGGCCAGTGACCTCGACCTGACATCGAAGAAGCCGCCGCGATCACTCGCGGCGGCTTCTCTCGTCTTGCCCGGGTGCGGGGCTCAGCGGCACCCGGCAGCGGCGTCGATGTACTCCTGCGGCGGGTAGCCGTATGCCCAGACTCCGTTGGCGTCATCGGTGTATCCCATGCTGATCGCCCAGGCGGTCGCCCACTTCTCGATGCTGTCCTGCGTGGAGGCGTCGTACATGTCCTCGCACTTCACGCTGATCGCGTGGCCCACCTCGTGTGCGACGAGTGCTTTGCTCCGCTCGGCGGGCCACTGTTCGGCGACCGAGTTCGACAACTCGATGATCGCGCGATCCGGGTCGTCCCACCACCACGTCGTGTAGCCGCCCATGCTGCCGTTGTACCCAGCGCCGTTCACCACGGGAGCCCAGTCGAACTCCAGCAGGACTCCGGGGGCGAGTGACCGCGCGAAGGCCTCGATCTCCAGTCTCGCGTTCTGCAGGGGCCCCGCCTTCTCCGCCAGTTCTTGGGCCTCGGTGGCGACGACCTCGGCGGCGGCTCCCTGCAGGGACAGGTACGTCGTCGCCGCAGCGGCGTCCAGGGTGGTCGTCGCGGCGGCGTCTGCAGCGGCGTTCCGCAACGCGATCACGGCATCGTTCCTCGCGGAGAGATGCGCCTTCTCGAAGCCGGCGGCGGCCTCGCCCGCTGTCGCGAGAAGGGCCACCCCGCTCCGGGAGACACCGTCACCGGCGGTGGCGATCTCGGTCGTCACCGTGCGCAGATCGTCGGAGAGGCGGCTTGTCGATGCCAGGTGCTGCTCCAGAAGCGTCGTCGATCCGAAGAGCTCCCAGAACCACACCGGCTTCTCGCCGGATGAGGGAACCTCGGTCGCCACGATCTCCTCGGCGGAGACGGCGACGATCTCCGCGTCCTCGGTCGCAGTGGTCAGTGCGGCCCCCAGCTCCGCATCCACGGCGACAGCCGGCTTCTCGACGGAGAGGATCTGCTCCGCCGCATCGGTGACATCGCGCAGTTCGGTGATGCCGCTGCGAACCTCCGTCTTCGCCGTGGACGCCGTCTCCGCGGCCACGACGTACCGCGATGCGGCGTTGTCGTAGCCGAGGTTCGCAGCCACCTGCGTGATCGAGAGCGCGGCGATCACCGCGACGCCGCCGACCAGTCCCAGGATCAGCCCACGGCGGTTCTTCCGCTGTGCGGGAGGGGAGGGGGGAGGCGGGGTGGACCAGAACGCGACGGGTAGTCGATGCTCGCCGGAAGAAGGCGTCGGCGTGTCGAGAGGTGGCGGGGTCGGGATTGTCACATCGTGCCCATTCGGTGGGGCCTTCCGGCCGGTGGCTGCCTGCATCGATGCTGTCAGCGTATTCGACTGCCGGGCGGAGAGACGAGAAGGCCCCCACCGCGGGGGTGGGGGCCTTCTGGAGCGGAGGGGCTGACGGGAATCGAACCCGCATCATTAGTTTGGAAGACTAAGGCTTTACCACTAAGCTACAGCCCCGGATCCGAGACTCCGGAAGTCTCGGTACCGACTCAACGACTATACCGGACTCTGGCGCATGCTCCGGTCCGTTAGACTCGGTGGGGCTGAATCTGCGTGCGGATTCCCCGGGGCGTAGCTCAGCTTGGTAGAGCGCCCGCTTTGGGAGCGGGAGGTCGCAGGTTCAACTCCTGTCGCCCCGACACGGCCCCACGGACCTTACAGCCGCGATACCGCGCGGAAATCACAAGGAGAACACACCAGCATGGCGAACAGCACCGTCGAGAAGCTGACCCCGACCCGGGTCAAGCTCACCATCACGGTCACCCCGGACGACCTCAAGCCCAGCATCGCGCACGCCTATGAGCACATCGCTCAGGACGTGCAGATCCCCGGCTTCCGCAAGGGCAAGGTTCCGGCGCCCATCATCGATCAGCGCATCGGCCGCGGCGCCGTCATCGAGCACGCGGTGAACGAGGGCCTGGACAAGTTCTTCCGCGACGCCACGGTCGAGCACAAGCTGCGTGTCGTCGGTCGTCCCTCGGCGGACATCACCCAGTGGCCGAGCGAGAAGGACTTCTCGGGCGATCTGCTCGTCGACATCGAGGTGGACGTCCGTCCGGAGATCGAGCTCCCCTCCTACGACGGCATCACGGTGACCGTCGACGCCGTCGAGGCGGATGACGCTGCGCTCGACGCTGAGCTCGACAACATGCGTGCCCGCTTCGGCACGCTCGTCCCGGTCGACCGTCCGGCCACGAAGGGTGACTTCGTGGACCTCGACCTCGTCGCCACCATCGACGGCGCCGAGATCGACCGCGCCGAGGGCGTTTCCTACGAGATCGGCTCCGGCGAGCTGCTCGAGGGCATCGACGACGCGATCGAGTCCCTCACCGCGGGGGAGGACACCACGTTCCGCTCGGCTCTCGTCGGTGGCGACCACGCCGGCTCCGAGGCCGAGGTCTCCGTGACGGTCAAGGCCGTCAAGGAGCGCGAGCTGCCCGAGGCGGACGACGACTTCGCTCAGATCGCGAGTGAGTTCGACACGATCGCGGAACTCCGCGAGAGCCTCGCCGAGCGTGTCGCTCAGCAGGGCGTCTTCACGCAGGGCTCCGCGGCGCGCGACAAGCTCGTCGAGGTGCTTCTCGAGCAGATCGAGATCCCGGTTCCGCCGCAGCTCATCGAAGACGAGGTCCACAACCACCTCGAGGGCGAAGGCCGTCTCGAGGACGACGTGCACCGTGCCGAGGTCACCGAGGCGAGCGAGAAGCAGTTCCGCACGCAGGTGCTGCTCGACACGATCGCCGAGCAGGCCGACGTGCAAGTCTCGCAGGAGGAGCTCAGCCAGTACCTCATCCAGTCGGCCGCGCAGTACGGCATGGCGCCGCAGGAGTTCGTCGAGGCTCTGCAGTCCTCGAACCAGCTCCCCGCGCTCGTCGGTGAGGTCGCCCGCAACAAGGCCCTCGCGATCGCGCTCGGCAAGGTGAAGGTCGTCGACAGCAACGGCAAGGCCGTCGACCTGTCCGACTTCATCGTGACCGATGACGAGGCCGCTGAGGCTGAGGCTGAGACCGCCGAGGCCGAGGAGAAGCCCGCCAAGAAGGCGCCGGCCAAGAAGCCGGCCGCCAAGAAGGCTCCGGCCAAGAAGGCTGACGAGGCTGACGAGGCCGAGAAGCCGGCCGCCAAGAAGCCGGCTGCCAAGAAGGCTCCGGCCAAGAAGGCTGCCGACAAGGCCGAGTGATCGACACGATCCAGTGAAGAGGGCGGATGCTGCGGCATCCGCCCTCTTTTCCTATCGAGGGGACAACCATGACGAAGAGCTGGGACGAGCGCGTGGATGAGGTGTGGGCGCAGGCCTCCGGCGAGGAGGTCGGAGCCGACACGATCGCGCGCATCGACGCACTGGCCGCGGAGCGCGGACCCGATGACGCCCGTGCGGAGTTCGAACGGGCCGGTGCCCGCGACTCCGCGGGCTTGCCGGCCGAAGCGGTCGCGCTGTATCGACGTGCTCTCGCGCTGGGGCTCGACGAGGAGCACCGTCCGCAGTGCGTGATCCAGCTGGCGAGTTCGCTGCGGAACCTCGGTGAGTACGACGACGCCCTCGCCGTCATCCGCGCGGAGGAGGAACGGTCGGCCGACGGTCCGTACCGCGATGCCGTCGCCACGGTGCACGCGCTCATCCTCGCGAGCGCGGGTCGGCCGGCACAGGGCCTCTCCGTGGCGTTGCTCGCCCTGGTGCCCCACCTTCCGCGTTACCACCGGTCGATGACGGCATACGCCCTCGAGATCGCTGACGCCGACACCTGATATGCCGACGGCGAACACGGCCTGGGTGCCGCGCCTGCGCCGGTAGATTCGAATCACTGAAACACGGAATCAGGAGCTGACATGGCTGCAGAACCCCTCCTCGCAACGAGCGTCTTCGACAGGTTGCTGAAGGACCGCATCATCTGGCTCGGCTCGGAGGTGCGAGACGAGAACGCGAACGAGATCTGCGCGAAGATCCTTCTTCTCGCCGCAGAGGACTCCGAGCGAGACATCTACCTCTACGTGAACTCGCCCGGTGGCTCGATCACCGCCGGCATGGCGATCTACGACACGATGCAGTTCGTGCCGAACGACATCGTCACGGTCGGAATCGGTATGGCCGCATCGATGGGGCAGCTGCTCCTCACCGCGGGCACCAAGGGCAAGCGCTACATCACCCCGAACGCGCGTGTGCTGCTTCACCAGCCGCACGGTGGCTTCGGCGGGACGTCGAGTGACATCCAGACCCAGGCGCAGCTCATCATGTCGATGAAGAACCGTCTCGCGGAGATCACCGCGGCCCAGACCGGCAAGTCGGTCGAGCAGATCAACGCCGATGGTGACCGCGACCGCTGGTTCACCGCCGAGGAAGCGCTGGAATACGGCTTCGTCGACCACATCCGCGAATCGGCCTCCGACGTCATCGGCGGCGGCGGAACCGACCAGGACACCGAGTAACGGAAAGCGAAAGGACGCTCATGTACACACCCACCTTCCGCTCATCCGGTGACCTGCCCTCCAGCCGCTACGTGCTCCCGCAGTTCGAGGAGCGCACCGCCTACGGCTTCAAGCGTCAGGACCCGTACAACAAGCTGTTCGAAGACCGCGTGATCTTCCTCGGCGTGCAGGTCGACGATGCGTCTGCCGACGATGTGATGGCTCAGCTCCTCGTCCTGGAGAGCCAGGACTCCGAGCGCGACATCACGATGTACATCAACTCGCCCGGTGGATCGTTCACCGCGATGACGGCGATCTACGACACGATGCAGTACGTCGCGCCGCAGATCCAGACCGTGGTCCTCGGGCAGGCGGCCTCGGCGGCCGCCGTGCTGCTCGCGGCCGGTGCGCCGGGCAAGCGACTCGCGCTTCCGAACGCTCGCGTGCTCATCCACCAGCCCGCGATGGGCGAAGCCGGTCACGGACAGGCTTCCGACATCGAGATCCAGGCCGCGGAGATCCTCCGCATGCGGACCTGGCTCGAGGAGACCCTGGCCGGGCACACGAACCGCACCCCGGAGCAGGTGAACCGCGACATCGATCGCGACAACATCCTCTCCGCCACGCAGGCACTCGAGTACGGCATCGTCGACCAGGTGCTCACCACGCGCAAGCGCGTCTGAGCGTCTCAGACATCGAAAGGACGCCCGTCGGATCTGACGGGCGTCCTTTCGTCGTCTCCGGCGGATGTGCAACCTCCTTCGCTCGATCTGCGCATATGAGCACACAGGTGCGCGTACGCAGTATTGGGCCTACCCTGGAGGAGGAAGGAGGATGCCGTGGAAGAAGATCTGCTCATGGTCCGCGTCGCCGAGCTGTACTACGACGAGGACAAGACCCAGGACGAGATCGGCGGACTTCTCAAGATCTCCCGCTGGAAGGTCGGTCGTCTGCTCACTCAGGCGAGGGAACGCGGAATCGTGCGTATCGAGATCGTGCATCCTCGGGCCCGGCGCCTCGGCCTCGAACGGCTCCTCGTCGAGAGGTTCGGACTGACGGACGCCGTCGTCGTTCCTTCGCCGGAGGGTGACGACGGGACGCTGGAGCGCGTCGCGCAAGCCGCGGCCGACTTCCTCACCGCTCTGCGACCGGTTCCCCGTACCCTCGGCGTGAGCTGGGGTCGCACCCTGCGCGCCGTCGCGGAGGCTCTTCCCGACGGGTGGGCCAACGGCGTCACCGTGGTGCAGCTCAATGGGGGAGTGAGCCTGAACCGCCGTTCGGGTGGCGCCGCGGGGCTGGCCGTCACGATCGCCCAGAGGGCCTCGGGTCAGGTATCGCTGCTCCCCAGTCCCGCCATCCTCGAGCGAGTCGAGACCAAGCAGGCCATCGAGTCGGACCGCACGGTCGCGGCCGTGCTCGAAGAGGCTGCGGAGGCGCAGGCGTTCCTCTTCACCGCAGGCCCCTGCGACGCCTCGTCCGCCCATGTCGAGAACGGATACCTCCGTGCGGAGGACGTGGAGGAACTCGCACGCCGAGGCGCGGTCGGCGACGTTCTCGGCCGCTACGTCGACGCGGAGGGCAACATCGTCGACTCGCAACTCGACGCCCGGACGGTCGGCGTCTCGCTCGACCGTCTTCGCGGAGCCACCCATGCGATCTTCGTGACGGCGGGTCCCGCCAAGCACGACATCGCACGTACAGTCGTGACCAGTGGCCTGTGCGGCGTTCTGGTGACCGATGAGACCACAGCACGAGCATTGTTGGAGGAACAGTGACGACCAAAGAACTCAGCCGCAGGACGGCGGTGGATGTTCTCGGCGCCGAGCCGGACGACGCCACTCTCCGGCGCTTCCTGCACGGACTTCCGGGAGTGGACGCCGTCGGTCTGGAACAGCGCGCAGCCGGACTCGGCACGCGTTCGATCAAGACCACGTCGAAAGCCTGGGCGCTCGACACCATCATCAAGCTGATCGACCTCACGACGCTGGAGGGAGCGGACACCCCCGGCAAGGTGCGCTCGCTCGTCGCGAAGGCCAAGACCCCCGATGCCGCCGATCCGTCGACACCTCGCGTTGCGGCGGTCTGCGTCTACGGCGACATGGTCGGCGACGCGGTGAGCGCGCTCGGCGGTCTGCACGGCGACCCCGACGACGGTCTGATCTCGGTCGCGGCGGTGGCCACGGCATTCCCGAGTGGGCGCTCGTCGCTCGCGATCAAGCTCGCCGACACCGCTGAGGCGGTCGCCGCCGGAGCTGACGAGATCGACATGGTCATCGACCGCGGGGCGTTCCTCTCCGGCCGCTACGGGCTCGTGTTCGACCAGATCGCCCAGGTCAAGGAAGCCTGCCGGCGCGAGGACGGCTCGTACGCCTCTCTCAAGGTGATCCTCGAGACCGGTGAGCTGAACACGTACGACAACATCAAGCGCGCGTCCTGGCTCGGCATCCTTGCGGGCGGCGACTTCATCAAGACCTCGACCGGCAAGGTCCAGCCTGCCGCGACGCTCCCAACGACGCTGCTCATGCTCGAGACCGTCCGCGATTGGTATCGCGGGACCGGGGAGAAGATCGGTGTGAAGCCCGCCGGTGGCATCCGCTCCTCGAAGGACGCGGTGAAGTACCTGGTCACCGTCGCCGAGACGGTGGGCGAGGAGTGGCTGCAGCCGCACCTCTTCCGTTTCGGGGCCTCCAGCCTCCTCAACGACGTTCTCCTGCAACGTCAGAAGCTCACTTCCGGCCACTACTCGGGCCCCGACTACGTCACGATCGACTGACGGGAAGACGAACATGTCATTTCTGGAATACGCTCCGGCACCGGAGTCCACCGCGATCCTGAACCTCAAGGACAGCTACGGTCTGTTCATCGACGGCGAGTTCGTCGACGGCTCCGGTTCCTCCTTCTCGACGATCTCGCCGGCGAGCGAGAAGCACATCGCCGAGATCGCCTCCGCCAGCGATGAGGACGTCGACCGTGCGGTCGCCGCTGCGCGCCGCGCCTATGACAAGACGTGGTCGAAGATGAGCGGACGCGACCGCGGGAAGTACCTCTTCCGTATCGCTCGCCTCGTGCAGGAGCGCGCCCGTGAACTCGCGGTCGCCGAGAGCCTCGACAACGGAAAGCCGATCAAGGAGAGCCGCGACGTCGACGTGCCCCTCGTCGCCTCCTGGTTCTTCTACTACGCAGGGTGGGCGGACAAGCTCGATCACGCCGGACTCGGGGCGAACCCGCGCGCGCTCGGCGTCGCCGGACAGATCATCCCGTGGAACTTCCCCCTGCTGATGCTCGCGTGGAAGATCGCGCCCGCTCTCGCGGCCGGGAACACCGTCGTGCTCAAGCCCGCCGAGACCACCCCGCTGACGGCGCTCCTCTTCGCGGAGATCCTGCAGCAGGCCGACCTTCCGGCCGGTGTCGTGAACATCGTGACCGGAGCCGGCGCGACCGGATCGACGCTGGTGCGCCACCCCGACGTGGACAAGGTCGCCTTCACCGGTTCCACGGGGGTCGGTCGTGACATCGCCCGGGCCGTGGCAGGAACCGCCAAGAAGGTCACCCTGGAGCTCGGCGGCAAGGCGGCGAACATCGTGTTCGACGACGCGCCGATCGACCAGGCCGTCGAGGGCATCGTGAACGGCATCTTCTTCAATCAGGGCCATGTGTGCTGTGCCGGAAGCCGTCTGCTGGTCCAGGAGTCGATCCACGACGAGGTAGTCGACCGACTCAAGACTCGCCTGTCGACGCTGCGGCTGGGGGATCCCCTCGACAAGAACACCGACATCGGTGCGATCAACTCCGCCGCGCAGCTCGCGCGGATCCGCGAGCTCAGCGACATCGGTGAGGCGGAGGGTGCGGAGCGGTGGACCGCTGACTGCGCCATCCCCGAACAGGGGTTCTGGTTCGCTCCGACGATCTTCACCGGGGTCGAGGCGTCGCACCGCATCGCCCGCGATGAGGTCTTCGGCCCTGTGCTGTCGGTGCTGACCTTCCGCACCCCGGCAGAGGCGATCGCGAAGGCGAACAACACACCGTACGGCCTCTCCGCCGGCATCTGGTCGGACAAGGGATCGCGCATCCTCGCGGTGGCCGACCGACTGCGCGCCGGTGTGATCTGGGCCAACACGTTCAACCGATTCGACCCGTCGAGCCCGTTCGGCGGTTACAAGGAATCCGGGTACGGCCGCGAGGGCGGACGTCAGGGACTCACCGCCTACCTCAAGGGAGCCGCAGCATGAGCAAGCGTCTGACCGTTCCGAAGACGTACAAGCTGGCGATCGGCGGCGCCTTCCCGCGCAGTGAGTCCGGACGCACCTATGAGGTGCTCTCGCCCAAGGGTGCGTTCCTCGCGAACGCCGCCAAGGGCTCACGCAAGGACGCCCGCGATGCCGTGGTCGCCGCGCGTGCCGCGGTGAAGGGCTGGTCGGGTGCGACCGCCTACAACCGCGGGCAGGTGCTGTACCGTGTCGCCGAGGTGCTCGAAGGCCGCAGGGCGCAGTTCATCGACGAGATCGTGGCGCAGGAGGGGGCTTCGTCGTCCGCTGCTGCCGCTCAGGTCGACGAGGCGATCGATCTGTGGGTCTGGTACGCCGGATGGTGCGACAAGTACGCCCAGGTGGCGGGCAATGCGAACCCGGTGTCCGGTCCGTACTTCAACATCTCCGTACCGGAGCCGACCGGTGTGGTGGCCATCGTCGCCCCGCAGGACTCGTCGTTGCTCGGGTTCGTCTCGGTCGTCGCGCCTGCTCTGGTCGCGGGCAACACCGTCGTGGTCGTCGCGAGTGAGCAGCACCCGCTGTCGGCCATCAGCCTCGCGGAGGTTCTGGCCACGAGCGACGTCCCCGGCGGCGTCGTCAACGTGCTCACCGGTTCGCCGGCCGAGATCGCCCCGTGGCTCGCCTCGCATCAGGACGTGAACGCCATCGATCTGGCCGGCGCGGGTGACCTCGACTGGGTCGACATGCAGATCGCGGCCGCCGACACGCTCAAGCGCGTGCTCACACCGGGTGAAGTGATCGCCTCCCCGGAGCGGATCGGTGCCTTCACCGAGGTGAAGACTGTCTGGCACACCAAGAGCATGGTCTGATCCGCGTCCGCGGATCTCTCCGAATGCTGCGGCGTCTCGACCGGTGCGCACCGGCCGAGACGCCGCAGCGTCGTCCGGCATCCGACGTGTCCGCGCCAATGCGGCCCTGTGTCACATGCAGCGGTTAGGCTCGAAGGACGATCTCTGATCCCCCCATAGGAGGACGCGCATGGCACGCATCGGTGAAAGCGCTGACCTGTTCAAATGCTCTTTCTGCGGAAAGAGTCAGAAGCAGGTCCAGCAGCTCATCGCCGGCCCCGGCGTGTACATCTGCGACGAGTGCGTCGAGTTGTGCAACGAGATCATCGAGGAGCGGATGGCGGAGTCGTCCGCCGATGGGGCAGCGGAATTCGAGTTGCCCAAGCCTCGTGAGATCTTCTCCTTCCTGGAGGAGTACGTCGTCGGCCAGGAGCCCGCGAAGCGCGCTCTCTCGGTCGCGGTCTACAACCACTACAAGCGCGTCCGCGCGCACGGCACACTTCAGACGGCGGAGCAGCGCGCCGAAGAGGTCGAGATCGCGAAGAGCAACATCCTCCTCATCGGCCCGACAGGCTGCGGGAAGACCTATCTCGCGCAGACGCTCGCCAAGCGCCTCAACGTTCCCTTCGCCGTCGCGGATGCCACGGCGCTGACCGAGGCCGGCTATGTCGGTGAAGACGTCGAGAACATCCTGCTCAAGCTCATCCAGGCCGCCGACTACGACGTCAAGCGCGCCGAACAGGGCATCATCTACATCGACGAGGTCGACAAGATCGCCCGCAAGGCGGAGAACCCGTCGATCACGCGTGATGTCTCGGGCGAGGGTGTGCAGCAGGCACTGCTCAAGATCATCGAGGGCACGGTCGCCTCGGTGCCCCCGCAGGGCGGACGCAAGCATCCGCATCAGGAGTTCCTGCAGATCGACACGTCGAACGTCCTGTTCATCGTCGCGGGAGCCTTCGCCGGCCTGGAAGACATCGTGTCGGCACGAGTCGGCAAGCACGGCATCGGTTTCGGTGCCCCGCTGCACGACAAGGGCAAAGACCTCGATCTGTTCAGCGAGGTGCTCCCGGAAGACCTGCACAAGTTCGGCCTGATCCCCGAGTTCATCGGGCGCCTCCCTGTCGTCACGAACGTGTCGCCCCTCGACCAAGACGCCCTGATCGACATCCTCACCGGACCCCGTAATGCGCTGGTGAAGCAGTACCAGCGCATGTTCGAGATCGACGGTGTGCAGCTCGAGTTCGAAGAGGATGCGCTCCGATCGATCGCCGACCTCGCCGTCGAGCGCAAGACCGGCGCACGTGGCCTCCGCGCGATCCTCGAGGACGTCCTCGGACCCATCATGTTCGAGATCCCGTCGGCGGAAGACGTCGCCAAGGTCATCGTGACTCGGGCGGCCGTCGAAGAGGGCGCGCCGCCGACCATCGTAATGGAGCGCAAGCGCAAGAGCGCGTGACCGGACGCCCGGCGCCCTGGACGACGCCGTCGGATGCGGCCGCGCGAACAGACGCTCGACGACAGCGAGGCGATCGCTGTACACGTGCTGTCACTCGAGGGACTCAGCGACCACCTCTCCCAGAGCTACCACCAGCTCACGTGGTACAAGGCGATGGACTGGCTCCGACGGTGACGACGACGCTGGTCCCGCGGGTTCGCAGCTTATGGGAAGCGGGGAAAGCGGTCAGCCTCCCACGATTCCGTCGCTGAGTCCCCGCCGTTTCAGGAGCGGTTCGATCTCGGCGTCGCGTCCACGGAAGTCACGGTAAGCGGCGAGAGGATCTTTCGAGCCCCCGACGCCGAGCAGCCGCTCGCGGAAACGATCGCCGTTGCCACGAGCGAGACCGCCGTTGTCGCGGAACCACTCGACGGTATCGGCGTCGAGCACCTCGCTCCAGATGTACGAGTAGTAGCCCGCGCTGTATCCGCCGGAGAACACGTGGGCGAAGTAGGTGGAGGAGTAGCGCGTCGGCACCGCGAGGTCATCGAGGCCGATGTCGGCCAACGCGGCAGCCTCGAACGCGGCGACGTCGATGACCTTCGCGTCGGTGCCCAGCCGGTGCCAGGCTTGGTCGAGCCAGGCCGCCGCCAGGTACTCGCTCGTCGCGTGCCCCTGGTCGAACGTCTCGGTGGCGCGCAGACGCTCCACGATCGCGGGATCCAGAGGGGCGCCGGTCTCATGATGACGCGCGTAGTTGTCGAGGACCTCCGGCCACAGGATCCACATCTCGTTCACCTGGCTCGGGAACTCGACGAAGTCGCGGAACACGTTCGTCCCCGCGAAGTGCGGGTACGTCACGCGCGCGAAGAGTCCGTGCAGGGCATGCCCGAACTCGTGGAACAGCGTCGTCACTTCGTCGAGCGTCAACAGGGTCGGCTCCCCGTCACCCGGCAGCGGCACGTTCAGGTTGTTGACCACGACGGGAGCCGTGCCGCGCAGTCGCGACTGACTCACGATCGCGTTCATCCAGGCGCCGCCGCGCTTCGAGTCACGCGTGTAGAGGTCGAGCACGTAGAGGCCGACAGGTGAGCCGTCGGCGTTGCGCACCTCGAAGACCCGCGCACCCGGGTGGTAGGCGACGAGATCCTCACGCTCGGCGAAGGTGACGCCGTACAGCCGCGTCGCCGCGTAGAAGACACCGTCCTGCAGGACACGCTCCGCTTCGAACCAGGGGCGCAGGGCACGGGAGTCGATGTCGTAGCGCGCAGTGCGGACCCGCTCGGTGTAGAACGCCCAGTCGTGGGCTTCGACGGCGAACGGCGCAGGCTCGGTCTCGTCGACGATCGCCTGGAGCGCCGCCCGCTCTTCGCGCGCATTCCGCGCTGCGGGGCCGGCGAGGCGACGCAGCATCTGCTCGACAGCGTCCGGAGTACCGGCCGTCTCGTCGGCGGTGACGTAGGCGGCATGCGACTCGTACCCCAGCAGAACCGCTCGCTCCGCGCGCAGCCGCACGATCTCGGTCAGCACGGCACGGTTGTCGTTCGCGTTCCCTCGCGAAGCGCGTGCGAGCGATGCCGTCATGATGCGACGACGAGACTCCCGCACGCGCAGCTGGGCCAGCGCAGGGTGCCCGGTGAAGAGCGGAAGCGTGATGAGGAACTTCCCCTCCAGCCCGCGGTCGGCCGCCGCACGTGTGGCCGCTGAGAGCTCACCGCTGCTCAGACCCTCCAGCTCGGCCGCGGAGTCGAAGACGACGGCGAGGTCGTTCGTGTCGTTGAGCAGGTTGCGCTCGAAGGTGTTGGTCAAGGTGGACAGCCGCTGGTTCAGCGCGGTCAGCCGCGTCTTGGCCTCGTCATCCAGGCCCGCGCCCGCGTGCGTCATCTCCCGGTGATGACGTTCCACCAGATACCGCTGCTCGGCGTCGAGGTCCAGAGCATCGCGCTGCTCGTACACCTGCCGTATCCGCCAGTACAGGGCGCCGTCGAGCGTGATCGCGTCCTGGTGTGCGGCCATGAGCGGCGCGAGCTGCTCGTCGATCTCCTGGATCTCCGGCGTCGCATCTGCTGAGCTCACGGTGTAGAAGACGTGTGCGACGCGGTCGAGCAACTCGCCGGAGCGCTCCAGAGCCTCGACGGTGTTCTCGAACGTCGGCATCGACCGGACCATCGTGATGCGCTGGATCTCGCGGAGCTGCTCGTCGAACCCTGCCTGGAACGCGGGGAGGTAGTGCTCGGGCCGGATCGCCGGGTAGTCGGGGAGGCCGTACGGGAGGGGCGACGGCTGCAGCAACGGGTTCGTGGCGTCGGTCATCCTCCGAGCCTATCCATCGACCTGCGCAGGCTCAGGAACCGTCTTCGCTCAGGCGCGTCATCACCCGCCGCAGTGCTTCCACGACCGTGCGGACCGAGCGTCGACGCAGGTTCTCCGGACGTGCGAGCACGTCGATCATCCGATGGGTGCTCACCCCTTCGAGCGGGATGCGCACGATGTCCCGGTCGTCCACACTGCGCGACGTGTATCGCGGCAGCATCCCGAGCACCCCGCCGGCGGCGACGACGGCGGAGACGGCACCGTAGTCGTTGATGCGGTGATGGATCTCGACGGGCCGGTTGGCGACGGCAGACACGGCGCGGAGCACGTCGTCGGGGGAGTAGCCGATGCGGCTGGTGACCCACCGTTCCCCAGCGACGTCGGCCGGCATGAGGCTCGACCGGGTGGAGAGCGGGTGCGACTTCGACAGGGCGACGTCGAGGGGCTCGCGTACCAGCGTCAGGCTTCGCATCCCCGCTGTCGGCCAGGGTGCCGAATGCTCCATGCGATGCGCCAGGACGAGATCGTAGCGCGCTGTCAATGCGGGGAACTCGCTCTGTGCGACGTCCTCGTCGGTCACCTGCACGCTCGGTGCGGACGCGTCGCCCGTGAACTCGCGTAACAACGGTCCGAACAGGGCTTGCCCCACGCTGTGGAATCCGCTGACGCTGACGACCCCGGTTGGGGAGTCCTCGAACTCCTCCACGGCATGCCGGGCTGCGGCCATGGCATCGATCGCCTCGGTCGCCGCCGCTGCGAGGACCGCGCCCGCGGGAGTGAGGGAGAGGGTCCGTCCCTGCTTCTTGGTGAGGGGTGTGGGGAAGCCTCTCTGGAGTGCCGTGAGCTGCTGCGAGACCGCGGAGGGGGTGACCCGGAGGGCGTCGGCCACGGCCGTGACGCTTCCGAGCGCGCCGAGTTCGCGCAGAATCCGCAACTGATGGAGCTCCATCCGCAAAACATTAGCATTTGCTAAATGATCACTGCAGACGATGGCGATTGCTCTACATGGTCGGATGCGGTGGGATCGGAAGCATGAAGGCACTGTTCAAGGACGCACCGGGTGCCGGGCTGGAGCTCGTCGAGCGTCCGGACCCGACCGCCGGCCCCGATGAGGTCGTGATCCGGGTCCTGCGCACCGGGATCTGCGGCACCGACCTGCACATCCTCCGCTGGGACGACTGGGCGGCCTCGGCGATCGCCGCCCCACTGATCCCCGGCCATGAGTTCTACGGCGAAGTCGTCGAGGTGGGACCCTCGGTGCACGACATCGCCGTCGGGGACCGCGTCTCGGGAGAAGGGCACATCGTGTGCGGCACGTGCCGCAACTGTCGAGCAGGTCGTCGTCAGATGTGCATCCGCACGATCGGCCTCGGGCTGCAGCGGGACGGCGCCTTCGCGGAGTTCCTCGCGCTGCCCGCGGCGAACGTCTGGGTGCATCACGCCGATGTGACGCCGGAGCTCGGAGCGATCTTCGATCCGCTGGGGAACGCCGTCCACACGGCGCTGACCTTCCCGCTCGTCGGCGAAGACGTTCTGGTGACGGGCTGCGGTCCGATCGGACTCATGGCGATCGCCGTCGCCCGGCATGCCGGAGCCCGTTTCATCGCGGCGACCGATGTGAGCGCCCCGCGGCTGGAGATGGCTCGCCGGATGGGTGCCGACGAGGTCGTCGACGTCTCGGTGCGGGACATCCGCGACGCGCAGCAGGCCCTCGGCATGAGGGAGGGCTTCGACATCGGATTCGAGATGAGCGGCGCGGCATCGGCGCTCCCGGCGCTGATCGACAACATGAACCACGGCGGGCGCATCGCCATGCTCGGTCTGCCGAGCAGCGGCTTCGAGATCGACTGGGGCAAGCTGGTCACCCACATGCTCACGATCAAGGGGATCTACGGTCGCGAGATGTTCGAGACCTGGAACGCGATGGGAGCGATGCTCCAGACGAGCGCGACCCTGCGCGATGCCATCGGACGTGTGATCGCCGACGTCGTCCCGGTGCGCGATTGGCGACGAGGCTTCGCCGCGGCGGAGTCAGCGGGAACGGGCAAGATCATCCTCGACTGGACGGAGTTGTGATGTACGGAACCTTCAAGGACCACGTGGCGGGAGAGCTGGCGGCCATCGAGGAGGCCGGGCTCACCAAGCATGAGCGTGGCATTCGCGGCCCCCAGAGTGCCGAGATCACGGCGGACGGCGCGGAAGTGCTGAACTTCTGCGCGAACAACTACCTCGGCCTCGCCGATGACCCGCGCATCCTGGATGCGGCGACCGGGGCACTGCAGGAATGGGGCTACGGACTCGCGAGCGTCCGCTTCATCTGCGGTACGCAGGAGCAGCATCTCGAGCTCGAACGCCGTCTCGCCGACTTCCTCGGGACGGACGAAGCGATCCTCTACTCGTCGTGCTTCGATGCGAACGGGGGAGTGTTCGAGACGCTCTTCTCCGCGGAGGACGCCATCATCTCGGACGAGCTCAACCACGCGTCGATCATCGACGGCATCCGGCTCTCGAAGGCGCGCCGACTCCGCTACCGCAACCGTGACCTGGCCGACCTCGAGGACCAGCTGCGGGCGGCGTCGGATGCGCGGCACAGGGTCATCGTGACCGACGGGGTCTTCTCGATGGACGGCTACATCGCACCCCTCGCTGAGATCTGCGACCTGGCCGAGCGCTACGACGCCCTGGTGTTCGTGGACGACTCCCATGCCGTCGGGTTCGTGGGCGAGAACGGGCGGGGGACGCCGGAGCTGTGCGGAGTCGCCGACCGCGTCGACATCTACACCGGAACATTCGGGAAGGCCCTGGGCGGAGCATCCGGCGGCTACGTCGCATCGCATGCGGAGATCGTCGCGCTGCTGCGTCAGCGTTCGCGCCCGTACCTGTTCTCGAACACGCTCGCGCCCGCGATCGTCGCCGGGACCCTGACCGCACTCGATCTCGTGGAGGGCTCGGAAGACCTCCGGTCGCGTCTGCGCAGCAACGCGGCACTCTTCCGCGAGCGGATGGAAGCCGAGGGATTCGACCTGCTTCCCGGTGAGCATCCGATCGTCCCGGTGATGTTCGGGGACGCCGCGAAGACAGCACGGATCGCTCGCGAGATGCAGGAGCGGGGGGTCTACGTCACCGCCTTCAGCTTCCCGGTCGTCCCCCGCGACCTGGCGCGGATACGGGTGCAGCTCTCGGCGGCGCACACGCCGGAGCAGGTGGAGAGATGTGTCGCGGCGTTCGTCGCGGCCCGTGCTGCCGTGGCCTAGACGAGAGTGCAAAGGAAACCTTGCAAAGAAGTACTTGCAAAGAAGTCTTTGCAAGAGTATCTTTGCATGCATGACGAACGAGACGCAGGTACGCACCCTCGACGCCGGTGCGCTGAAGGCTCTGGCGCATCCGCTCCGAGTGAAGATCTTCGACCTGCTCGCCTCACGCGGCCCGCAGACCGCCAGCTCACTGGCGGCCCTCGTCGGAGAGACCTCCGGATCCACGAGTTATCACCTCCGCGCTCTCGCCGCCCATGACCTGATCCGCGAGGTCGAGGGGCGGGGCACCGCACGGGAGCGCTGGTGGGAGCGGCCCAAGGGGCGCATCGACGTGCCCGGGCCTGATGACATGACGTCTCCGGCCAATCGCGCGGCGGCACAGATCGTGACCTCGGAGTTCTTCCGCCTGCGTCATGAGACGTTGATGTCGTACCTGAATCGCCCGCAGTCTGAGGTGCCCGAGGCCTGGAGCGAGGTGGGAATCACGATCACGACCCACCTCGACATGACTCCCGACCAGGCGATGTCCCTCCGGCAGGAGCTCGAGGCGATCGTCGAGAGTGCCATCGAACGCTACCGAGGTCAGACCGGACCCGACGTGCGGCGGGTATCGCTCCGCGCGGAACTCTTCGACCTGCCGACGCCGTCGACCGCGGTGCAGGGTTCGACCGACGATGCTGTGGAGGAATCATGACCAGTGCGACACTTCACCTGACGGCGCCGACGCAGACCGAGCGGGGGCTGCTGAAGCTGGCCGACCGCCTCACGGCCTACGTCGAGCACCGGATCGCCCGGCGTGCGCAGAAGCGCGTGCTCGCGCTCGACCTCCTTCGCGAACAGCAGGCGCGACGACAGGACCCCCGCGCGGTGGACCACCTGCTCGCGCAGCTGGGAGCTCCCCGCCGCTGACTCGTCCGGACACGCGCCGACGCCCCCGCTGAATGCCGAGACCCCCTGCTGCCTACGCGGCCAGCAGGGGGTCTCGGCGCTGCACGGGGGTCTCGCGTCAGTCCTCGAAGGGGCGCGCGATGATCTCGCCGGAGCGGTCCTGGAAGACCTCCCAGCCGGCATCGAGCTCTGCGATCGCGCGGCCCTCGAGCCACGTGAGCGTCCAGTGGCCCGTGAAGCCTTTCGACTCCACCTCCGCGATGGCGGCCCGGAGGGAGGCGGGCACCGAGGCCGGAGCCTCCGACCCTGCGGCCCAGCGCGTACCGAGCTGCATCAGGACGCCTCGACCGGGGCGAGCTCGATCGCCGTGACCGTGAACTCCTCCGATTCGCTGAACTCGAGCTCGGCGATGCGGCCGACCGCACGCAGGTCATCCGCCGCTGCACGGAGTGCGTCGAGCTTCACGGAAGGCGCGGAGATCGCGGCGCGGGACACGGGGGTCTTCTGCGACGCCTTGGCTTCGGTCTTCGCACGACGGATGCCGATCAGCGCCTCGCTCGCGGCGGCGAGGACCCCCGGATCGCCGTCGATGCCGAGGGGCGTCGGCCACGCGGCCGTGTGCACCGAGCCCTCCTCGAACCACGACCAGGACTCTTCGGTCGCGAACGAGAGCACCGGGGCGAGCAGACGGAGCAGCGTCGAGAGCGCCAGCCGCAGCGAGAGTGCCGCGGATGCCTGCCCCACGTCGGTCTGGTCGTAGGCACGCTCCTTGACGAGCTCGAGGTAGTCGTCGCAGAACGTCCAGAAGAACGCCTCCGTGAGCTCCAGGGCCCGCGCGGCGTCATACCGGTCGAAGGCCTTCGTGGCTTCGACGACCACGTCGTCGAGCGCGGTCAGCATCGACGCATCCAGTGCGTGGGTCACCTGCGCACCTTCCGGCACGGGGAACGACAGCACGAACTTCGCGGCGTTGAGCACCTTGATCGCCAGACGGCGGCCGATCTTCACCTGCGTGGGGTTCTGCGGGTCGAAGGCGGCGTCCATGCCGAGGCGGCTCGATGCGGCCCAGTAGCGCACCGCGTCCGAGCCGTGGGCGTCGAGCACGTCGGCGGGTGTGACGACATTCCCCTTCGACTTCGACATCTTCTTGCGGTCGGGGTCGACGATGAAGCCGGAGATCGCGGCGTTGCGCCACGGCGTCCGGTCATCCTCGAGCGTGGAACGCAGCATCGTGGAGAAGAGCCAGGTGCGGATGATGTCCTGTCCCTGCGGGCGGAGATCGAACGGCGCAGTGAGCTGCCAGAGCTCCTCGTCGCGCTGCCAGCCCCCGGCCAGCTGCGGCGTGAGCGACGACGTCGCCCAGGTGTCGAGGATGTCCGCCTCGGCCTCGAACCCGCCCGGGACACCGCGCTGGTCCTCGGTGTACCCCGCCGGCACATCGGTCGTCGGGTCGATCGGGAGCGTCGCCGCATCCGGGGTGAGCACGCGGTCGTAGTCGCGCTCCCCGTTCTCGTCGAGGGCGTACCAGAGGGGGATCGGCACGCCGAAGAAGCGCTGACGGGACACCAGCCAGTCGCCGGTCAGGCCACCGACCCAGTTCTCGTACCGCACCCGCATGAACTCCGGGTGCCAGGCCAGCTCCTGACCGTGTGCGAGGAGCTTGTCGCGCAGCTCGCCGTCACGGGCGCCGTTGCGGATGTACCACTGGCGAGTGGAGACGATCTCGAGCGGACGGTCGCCCTTCTCGAAGAACTTGACGGCGTGGTTGAAGGGCTTGCCGACCGCGGTCATGTCGCCGGTCGCCTGCAGCTTCTCGACGATCGCCTTGCGCGCGCTGAAGACGGTCTTGCCCGCGAGCTCCTCGGCGTACCAGGCGATCGCGTCGCCGTTCGCGACAGAGGAGGGTGCTTCGGGCAGGAAGCGACCATCGAGGCCGATCGTGGTCATGTTCGGCAGCGGCTGGTCGTCGGTGGTCCGCAGCTCGCGCCACCACACGATGTCGGTGACGTCACCGAAGGTGCAGACCATCGCCGCGCCGGTGCCCTTGTCGGGCTGGGCGAGGTGATGACCGTGGATCTCGATCTCCGCACCGAAGAACGGCGTCCTCACCTTGGTGCCGATGAGGTGCTTGTGGGGCCCTTCCGGATGCGTCACGAGAGCGATGCAGGCGGGAAGCAGCTCCGGGCGGGTGGTGTCGATGGCGATCGATCCCGAGCCGTCGGCGAAGGGGAACTCGATCGTGTGATAGGCCGCCTGCTGGTCGCGGTCCTCGAGCTCGGCCTGCGCGATCGCGGAGCGGAAGTCGATGTCCCACAGGGTCGGGGCCAGGGCCTGATAGGCCTCGCCGCGCTCGATGTTGCGGAGGAACGCGAGCTGGCTCTGACGGATCGTGTCGTCCGAGATCGTGCGGTAGGTCTGCGTCCAGTCCACGCTCAGCCCGAGCTGGCGGAACAGCGCCTCGAACTGCTTCTCATCCTCGATCGTGAGGCGCTCGCACAGCTCGATGAAGTTGCGACGGCTGATCGGCTGCTGGTCGGCGGCACGGCTCGACTTGTTGTCGCCGCCCTCGAACGGCGGGACGAAGTCCGGGGTGTAGGGGAGGGACGGGTCGCAGCGCACGCCGTAGTAGTTCTGCACACGGCGCTCGGTGGGCAGGCCGTTGTCGTCCCAGCCCATCGGGTAGAACACGGTCTTGCCGCGCATGCGCTCGTATCGCGCCTTCACGTCGGTGTGGGTGTACGAGAACACGTGGCCGATGTGCAGGCTGCCGGAGGCCGTCGGCGGCGGGGTGTCGATCGAGTACACGCCCTCACGGCCGGCCTGTGCCGCACGCAGGCGGTCGAACAGGTACGTGCCCTGCTCCGCCCACGCGGAGTCCCACTTCGCTTCGAGGCCTTCGAGAACGGGCTTGTCGGGAATCTGGTTCTGCGTCGATTCGGATGCAGGCATGGAAGGTCTCCTCGAACGATGTATGCGGCACTGTGTGAGCGTGCCTGAGTGTGGGTGTGCCGATCAGTCTACCGAGACGTCCCGGAGAGCGGCCGACCTGGCATATCGACCCAGTCCAACAATTCGCCGTAGGATGGGATCACCCCGACCCGTTCTTTCTGAGGAATCGTCATGCCCGCACACCCCGCGCGCCGCCTGCTGCCCTTTGCCGCGCTCGCCGCCACCACCGCTCTGGTGCTGAGCGCCTGCGCCACCCCCGGTTCCGACGGGGACGGCGGAGAGCTCGTCTGGTCCATCGAAGGGGCGAACCTCTCGGCCGGGCACATGGATCCGCAGGTGAGTCAGCTCGACGTTTCCGGCATGGTGCAGCGGGCGGTGCTCGACTCGCTCGTGTTCCAGGAGGATGACGGATCCTTCTCACCCTGGCTCGCGAAGGACTGGACCGTCTCGGACGACAGCACCGAGTACACGTTCACCCTCCGCGACGACGTGACCTTCACCGACGGTGAGAAGTTCGACGCCGCTGCGGTCAAGGCGAACTTCGACCGCATCGTCGACCCCGAGACCGTGTCCGCGCAGGCGGCCAGCATGCTCGGCGCCGACTTCTATGAAGGCACCGAAGTCGTCGACGAGTACACGGTGACGGTGACTTTCACGCAGCCGTACGCCCCCTTCCTGCAGGCCGCGAGCACGCCGCAGCTGGGCTTCTACTCGCCGGCCGTCCTCGAGACCTCGGCGGACAAGCTGAAGGCGGGCGGGCCCGACATCACCGTCGGCACCGGTCCGTTCGAACTCACCGAGTACACCCCGGATCAGGAGATCGTCTACACCCGCAACGACGACTACGCGTGGGGTCCGCACGGTACGAAGGCCCCGAAGTTGGAGACGCTCCGCGTCGAGATCCAGCCGGAGGCGGCCGTCCGCACCGGCGTGGTGACGAGCGGTGAGGCCGACCTCGCCAGCAACATCCCGCCGAACCTCGCGAAAGACCTCGGCGACGGCATCACGGTCGACTCGATCGAGTACCCCGGTCTGCCGTACTCGCTCTACCTGAACGAGAAGTACGGGGTGTTCGCAGACGAGAAGGTGCGTCAGGCGTTCGCCCGCGGCATCGACATCGACGCCGCGGTGGAAGAGATCTACTTCGGCCAGTTCCCGCGTGCATGGAGCATCCTCGGTTCGACGACCCCGGGCTACGACGCGTCGCTGGAGGGCAGCTGGCCGTTCGACCAGGACGCCGCGAACACGCTCCTCGACGAGGCAGGGTGGACCGCACGCGACACCGACGGCATCCGGATGAAGGACGGCGAGCGGCTGTCGGTGCGATGGATCGCCTGGACCCCGGTGCCGGATGACCGTGCCGCTCTCGCGAACGCGATCCAGTCCGACCTCAAGGGGATCGGCTTCGAGGTCGAGCGCGAGGTTCTCGAGCCCGGTGCGTACAACGCGCAATACGAGCCGAAGACCTTCGACCTCACCGACTGGGGTTTCTCGGGCGTCGACCCCGATCTGCTGCGCAGCCACCTGCACACCGACGGGATCCAGAACGCGTCACAGGTGAGCGACCCGCAGATCGACGCACTGCTCGAACAGGCCGTGGCGACCAGCGACCAGGATCAGCGCAATGAGCTGTACGCGCAGCTGCAGCAGTGGAACGCCGAGTACACGGCCATCGTGCCGCTCTACAGCCCCTCGGCGATCACGGCTGTCGGCGACCGCGTCGAGGGCCTGCAGTACGACCTCTACGGTCGGCCGCTGTTCTACGATGTGACGGTCGGCTGAACCACCGGCTGAGCGGAGGGCACGAGTGGTGAAGACTGCTCTCGTCCGCATCGCCGGCCTCGCCGCCTCCGTCGTGCTCGTCCTGTGGGGTGCGGCGACTGTCGCCTTCCTCGCGTTCCGGGTGATCCCCGGAGACCCGGTGTCGGTGATGCTGGGGCCGCAGGCGCAGGTGAGTGACGCGGTCAAGGACGGCATCAGGGCCGATCTCGGGCTCGATCGACCCCCGTTCGAGCAGTACCTCGGCTTCATCGGTCAGCTCGCGCGGGGCGACCTGGGGGAGTCGTACCAGCTGCGGATGCCGGTGACGGAGGTGATCGGGCGTCAACTCGGTGCGACGGTGCAGCTGTCCGTGCTGGCGCTGCTGATCGCCGTCGTCCTCGCGCTCGCCGTGGCGGTGTTCGTCCGCGGGCAGGTCGGACGCACGGTCGCCGCCGGCATCGAGCTGGTCATCCTCTCCTCGCCGGTGTTCTGGATCGGGCTCGTCCTGCTCAGTGTCTTCGCCTTCGGGCTGGGCTGGTTCCCGGTGTCGGGTGCCCGTAACCCCGCCACCCTCGTGCTGCCGGCGATCACTCTGGCGCTTCCCGTGGCTGCGCTGCTGAGTCAGGTGCTGCGCGACGGACTGGTGCAGGCGGAGCGCATGCCGTTCGCCGAGACCGTCCGGGCCCGTGGTGCGAGCCCTTCGTGGTTCACGCTGCGGCACGGGCTCAGACACGGCGCGGCTTCCGGCGTCACCCTGACCGCGTACCTCACGGGATCCGTCCTCGGGGGTGCCGTGCTCGTGGAGACGGTGTTCGCACGCCCGGGTCTGGGCAGGGTCACGCTCGCTGCGATCAACGACCGCGATCTTCCCGTCATCACGGGCATCATCCTGCTGAGCGCCCTGGCGTTCGTCGTGGTGAACCTCGTCGTCGAGCTCGTGCATCCGTTGATCGATCCCCGGGTGGTGGCGGCTCCGTCTCGAGGCACCCGTCGAGGCACCCGATGAAGCGGGCGCAACGCGTGCTGCTGTGGGCCGCCGTCGCCGTCCTCGCCGTGATCGCGTTCTCGGCGCTCTGGCCCGCTGCCCTCGCGACCCACGACCCCCTCCAGACAGAGGTGCGCTCCGCCTTGCTCCCGCCGAGCACGGAGCACCTGTTCGGCACCGACCAGAGCGGGCGCGACGTCTACTCCCGGGTCGTGTACGGAGCCGGACGCTCCCTCGGCATCGGACTACTCGCGACCGTCGTCGCCCTCGCGGTCGGTCTGCTCCTCGGAGCCTTCGCGGGGGTCGCGCCGCGGGGCGTCGACGCCACCGTGATGCGGGTGAACGACATCCTGATGGCCTTTCCCGAATTCCTCGTCGCGCTCGTCGTCGTCGCGGTGCTCGGCCCGGGCACGGTGAACATCGCGATCGCGGTGACGCTGGCCGCGGTTCCCGTGTACATCCGACTGGCACGGGTGCAGACGCAGACCCTCCGGGCCGCCGAACACGTGGAGGCTGCGCGCATCCTCGGGGTGCCGCGAGCGACGGCCTTCCTGCGACACGTCGCTCCCGGTGTGCTCGGGGCGCTGAGCGTGCTGGCGACGATCGGCATCGGGTCGAGCATCCTCGCCGCGGCGGGGCTCAGCTTCCTCGGTCTCGGGCCGTCCGAGCCGACACCGGAGTGGGGACTGATGCTGGCGGGTGGTCGCAACGTGCTCGGGCAGGCATGGTGGATCTCGGTCTTCCCCGGCATCGCGATCACCCTCACCGTCGTCTCGGCGACCGTGGTCGGGCGCATCCTCCGCGCGCGCGGAGACGGGAGGACGGCATGAGCGCTGCACTGCAGGTGCGGGGTCTGCGCATCTCCTTCGAGGGTGAGCCGGTCGTGGACGACGTGTCCTTCACCGTCGACCGCGGAGAGTGCATCGCGATCGTGGGGGAGTCCGGGGCGGGAAAGTCCCTCACGGCACGCGCACTGCTGGGTCTGACTCCCGCGGAGGCCGACGTCGCGCTGGATGAGCTCATCGTGGACGGCACGGACACCGCCGGGCTCACGGAGCACGCGTGGCGTGCGGTGCGCGGCGCCGGGATCGCCCTCGTCTCCCAGGATGCACTGGTCTCTCTCGATCCTCTGCGACGGATCGGGACCGAGATCGCCGAGCCGCTGCTCCTTCATCGGCTCGTCCGCGGACGCGCGGAGCGGGCGGCTCGGGTGCGGGATCTCCTGCGGAAGGTGTGGATGCCGGATCCCGACCGCCGTGCCCGCCAGCACCCGCACGAACTCTCCGGCGGGTTGCGGCAGCGCGCGCTCATCGCTTCCGCGCTCGCTGCGGTTCCGGCCGTGCTGGTGGCGGACGAGCCGACGACCGCTCTCGACGCGACCGTGCAGGCGCGGATCCTCGGGTTGCTGCGCGAGATCACGGATGCAGGAACAGCTCTCGTGTTCATCAGTCATGACTTCGCGGCCGTCCGCCGGATCGCCGACCGCGTCCTGGTGATGAGGGGCGGCGTCATCGTGGAGTCCGGGCCGGTGGCCGAGGTGCTCGAGAATCCACGGCACGAGTACACGAAGCAGCTCCTCGCGGCCACGATCCACGAACCGCGAGCCTCGGTCCCCGCCGACTCGCCGCCGGTGCTGATCGCGGACGGGGTGTCACGGAGCTTCGGCACGGTGCCTGCGGTCATCGACGCCTCGTTCACGTTGAAAGACGGGCGGACGCTCGGCGTCGTCGGCGAATCGGGCTCGGGCAAGACGACGCTGGCCCGCATGATCGTCGGCGTCGACGCACCGGACTCCGGCTCTCTGCAGTGGACCACGGAGCGCAGGGTGCAGCTCGTGCACCAGAATCCGCTCGGGGCGTTCGACCCGCGCTGGACGATCGGCCGTTCGTTGCGTGAGGCGCTGGAAGCCGGGGGAGTGCCTCGCGCTCAGCGGCCGGCGCGCGTAGCCCGGCTCCTCGCCGAAGTCGACCTCGCCCCGGAACTCGCCGAGCGGCGTCCGAGCGCGCTCTCCGGCGGGCAGCGGCAACGCGCGGCCATCGCGAGGGCGCTCGCCGCGGATCCGCAGGTGCTCGTGCTCGACGAACCCGTCTCGGCGCTCGATCCGTCGGTGCGGGAGCGGGTGCTGCGGGTGCTCGCACGGTTGCAGCAGGAACGGCAGCTGACGATGATCTTCGTCTCGCACGACCTCGACGTGGTCGGAGCGGTCGCAGACGAGGTGCTGGTGATGCAGGACGGGCGGATCGTCGAGCAGGGCACCACCGCGGAGGTGTTCGCGACGCCTCAGCACCCGTTCACTCGGGAGCTGCTCGATGCCGGCGGCGCTGCCGGTCGTTGATCGGCCGTCAGTCCTTGATCTGGATGCCGATGCCCGCCGCGATCACCGGAGCGAGCTGCTGCACCTGGAACGAGGTGAGGGTGGCCCCGCGGAGGCTGTTGGCATCGAGGAACGCGACGGCGTCGAGGCCGCGCAGATCCAGGTCTTTCGCCCGCATGCCTCGGGAATCGACCTCATCGGTCGACGTGGAGGTGAACCGCACGCGCGTGAGCTCGGCCTGGGGCATGTCGATCGTTCGGATGGTGCACTCCGAGACCTCGAGGTCGGTGACCTTCGACGCGCCGAGGTTCAGGTAGTCGATGCGCACGTCGCGCAGGTCGAGTTCCGAGATACGCGCCTCGCTCAGGTCGAGCGTGCCGATGCGTCCTCCGCTGATCCGCATCCGCCGCACTCCGGCGTCACGCAGGCGGAGTGAGGCGATCCGCGCGCCCGACATGTCGACGTCGATGACGGTCGCTCCGGTGAGATCGACGGCGTCGGCATCGGCCCTCACGGCGCACTGCTCGAGCGTCGCGTAGGCGAGGTCGACGGTGCCGGTGAGCTCGAGGCTCGACCCCAGGATGTCGGCACTGCGCGCAGCGGCGGCCTGCTCGAGGACGGACGGGAGGTCGGGAGCGGTCACGCGGGGCGGGGCCGGTGATTCCGAGGTGCGGGCCATCCTTTGAGGGTAGGTGCTGCCACGGACAGCGTCGGAGGTCGGATGCCGCGTACACTGGAGGGACGAGCATCGATCCGGCCATCACCGGGGAGCTCTCGGAAGAACGGTGCGGCCCCCGGGCGGCGCTCAGTAGAACCGAGCGGGGCAGGCCCGTCACAGCCGCAGTGAGAGTGGTCGCGTCGCAGGGCGTGGCACGCGAGGTGGTACCGCGGTCCGCGAGGGTCGTCCTCGCAGGAGCATCCGCCACGACGAACACTGCGAGACACGATGACCTACCCCCGTTCCTCCTTCGGCCCCGCCGCCGACTCCGTCGCGCCCAGCCCCCGCTTCCCGCAGATCGAGGAAGAGGTGCTCGCGTTCTGGAAATCCGACGACACCTTCCGCGCCTCGATCGAGCAGCGTGAGGGCGCACCGGAATGGGTGTTCTACGACGGTCCGCCGTTCGCGAACGGCTTGCCGCACTACGGGCACCTCCTGACCGGCTACGCCAAGGACGTCTTCCCGCGTTTCCAGACCATGACCGGCCACAAGGTCGATCGGGTCTTCGGATGGGACACCCACGGTCTGCCGGCCGAGCTCGAGGCCATGAAGCAGCTCGGCATCACCGAGAAGTCGGAGATCGAGGACATGGGCATCGACGTCTTCAACGCGAAGGCGAAGGACTCGGTGCTCACGTACACGCGCGAGTGGCAGGACTACGTCACCCGCCAGGCGCGCTGGGTCGACTTCGACCGCGGCTACAAGACGCTCGACCTCGGGTACATGGAGAGCGTGCTCTGGGCGTTCAAGACCCTGTACGACAAGGGCCTCGCGTACGAGGGATACCGCGTCCTGCCGTACTGCTGGCGAGACGAGACGCCGCTCAGCGCCCATGAGCTGCGCATGGACGACGACGTGTACCAGATGCGCCAGGATCCGTCCGTCACGGTGACCTTCCCGCTCACGGGAGCCAAGGCCGAGGCGCTCGGGCTCACCGGCGTCCGCGCCCTCGCCTGGACGACCACGCCCTGGACCCTGCCGACCAACGTCGCGCTCGCCGTCGGTCCCGACATCGAGTACGTGGCGCTCCCCGCGGGACCGGCAGGTGCCGCCGACGTCCATCAGACGGCGGGGACCGAGGACGCCGCCATCGAGTCCTCCGCGCATCGCTACCTCCTCGCCCGTGACCTCCTCGGTGGCTATGCCAAGGACCTCGGCTACGAGAGCACGGAGGACGCGCTCGCCGCGGTGGACGCGACCGTGCGTGGCGCGCAGCTGCAGGACGTCACGTACGACCGCCTCTTCGACTACTACGCCGACGCCGAGACCTATGGCACCGAGAACGCCTGGCGGATCCTGGTCGACGACTACGTCACCGTGAGCGACGGCACGGGCATCGTCCACCAGGCTCCGGCCTACGGTGAAGACGACCAGCGGGTCGCGGGCGCTGCCGGCATCCCCACGATCCTCTCGCTGGACGACGGTGGCCGGTTCCTCCCGAACGTCACCGATGTCGCGGGTCAGTTGTGGATGGAGGCGAACACGCCGCTGGTGCGCCTGATCCGGGAGAACGGCCGCCTCATCCGGCTCCAGAGCTACGAGCACTCGTACCCGCACTGCTGGCGCTGCCGGAACCCCCTGATCTACAAGGCGGTGTCGAGCTGGTTCATCCGGGTGACCGACATCAAGGACGACCTGCTCGCGAACAACGAGCAGATCACCTGGGTGCCCGAGAACGTCAAGCACGGACAGTTCGGCAAGTGGCTCGAGGGCGCCCGCGACTGGTCGATCAGCCGCAACCGCTACTGGGGCTCTCCGATCCCGATCTGGAAGAGCGATGACCCGGAGTACCCGCGCGTCGACGCCTATGGATCCTTGGAGGATCTCGAGCGGGACTTCGGGACGCTGCCGCGGAACCCCGAGGGCGAGATCGACCTGCACCGCCCCTACATCGACGACCTGACGCGTCCGAACCCGGACGACCCGACGGGCAAGAGCACGATGCGCCGTATCGAGGACGTCTTCGACGTGTGGTTCGACTCGGGGTCGATGCCATACGCGCAGGTGCACTATCCGTTCGAGAACCAGGAGTGGTTCGACTCGCACTCACCGGCGGACTTCATCGTGGAGTACATCGGCCAGACCCGCGGCTGGTTCTACGTCATGCACGTGCTCTCGACCGCGCTGTTCGACCGCCCGGCGTTCACGGGCGTCAGCTGTCACGGCATCGTGCTCGGCAGCGACGGCTACAAGATGTCGAAGTCGCTGCGCAACTACCCGGACGTGTCCGAGGTGCTCGACCGAGACGGCTCCGACGCGATGCGCTGGTTCCTGATGTCGAGCTCGGTGCTGCGAGGCGGAAACCTCGCGGTCACCGAGGAGGGCATCCGCTCGGGCGTCCGCGAATTCCTGCTGCCGCTGTGGAACTCGTGGTACTTCTTCGCGACCTACGCCAACGCCTCCGGTGCCGACGGGTACGAGGCGTCCTGGCGCACGGACTCCTCGGATGTCCTCGACCGCTACATCCTCGCCAGGCTCGGCGATCTGGTCCGCGAGGTACGTGCGGATCTGGAGGGTCTCGACTCGACCACGGCCTCCGCGCGTCTGCGTGACTTCGCCGAGGTGTTGACGAACTGGTACATCCGTCGCTCCCGTGATCGCTTCTGGACCGGCGTCACAGAGGATCCGAAGAGCCGTGAGGCCTTCGACACGCTCTACACCGTGCTCGAGACGCTCACCCGTGTGGCGGCACCCCTCGTGCCGCTCGTCAGTGAGCGCGTGTGGCAGGGGCTCACCGGCGGACGCAGCGTGCACCTGACCGACTGGCCCGACGACGCGCAGTACCCTGCCGCGGACGAGATCCGCGACGCGATGGATGCGGTCCGCGAACTCTCCAGCGTCGGCAACGCCCTGCGCAAGAAGGAGAAGCTCCGCGTGCGTCTGCCGCTCGCGCGCCTCACCGTCGTGTCGCCGCTCGCGGGGACCCTCGGGCAGTTCGAGGACATCCTCCGCGAGGAGCTCAACGTCAAATCCGTCGAGGTCGTGCCGCTCACGGACACGACCGCGGTCGAGTACGGCATCGACCACCGACTGAGTGTGAACGCTCGCGCGGCCGGTCCGCGCCTCGGCAAGGACGTGCAGAAGGCGATCCAGGCCGCACGCTCGGGCGACTGGAACGAAGTGGACGGCGTGGTCATCGCCGGCGGCATCGCGCTGGAGCCGGCGGAGTACGAGCTCGTGCTCGAGACGACGGGTCGTCCCGACGGCGAAGCGCTCGCGATCGTCCCGAGCGGAGGGTTCGTCCTGCTCGACACGCAGACGACGCCCGACCTGGAGGCCGAAGGACTGGCCCGCGACGTCATCCGCGCCGTGCAGGAGACCCGCAAGAACGCGGACTTCGACGTCAGCGACCGCATCCGCCTGGAACTGCGTTTCGCGAGTGCCGAGGACGCGGATGCGGTGGCAGCCGCCTTCGAGGTCGCCGATGTCGCGGGAGAGACCCTCGCGTTGGAGCACGCGCTTCACCGTGACGACGCCGCGCTTCCCGCAGCCGAGTTCACGGCGGACATCCCGAGCGGGACCTACGCCAACCGTGGCGACTTCACGATCGCCGTCACCAGGATCGGAGCAGGCGCATGAGTGACAGGGAACGGGCGGATGCCGTCTACGAGGCCCTGCTGAGCAGGGCGGGAGAGCGCTGGGTGCAGCCTCGCAAGGAGCGCACCGCGCGCATCCTCGCCTTCCTCGACGACCCGCAGCGCACCTATCGCGTCGTGCACCTCACAGGCACGAACGGCAAGACGTCGACGGCACGGATGATCGAGAGCCTCCTCCGCGCGCACGGCTTGCGGACAGGTCTATTCACCAGCCCGCACCTCGAGCGCTTCACGGAGCGGATCATGATCGACGGAGAGCCGATCTCCGACGAGGCGGTGGCGGATGCGTGGGACGAGATCGAGCCGTTCGTCGACATCGTCGACGCCGAGTTCGAGGCCGCGGGAGACGCGCCGCTGACGTTCTTCGAGCTGCTCACGGTGCTGGCCTTCGTCGCGGTGGCGGATGCTCCGGTCGACGTGCTGGTGCTCGAGGTGGGCATGGGCGGTGAGTGGGATTCCACGAACACGGCAGACGGCGACGTCGCGGTGTTCGCGCCGATCGACATCGACCACGCGGACCGCCTGGGCGGGACGATCGCGGAGATCGCGCAGACCAAGGCCGGCATCATCAAGGAAGGTGCCGCGGTCGTATCCGCGCAGCAGCCCCCGGAGGCCGCCGAGGTCCTGCGCCGAGTGGCGGCCGAGCGCAACGCGACCATCGCGTTCGAGGGCGAGGAGTTCGGTCTCACCGAGCAGAAGCTCGCGGTCGGTGGGCAGCTGATCAGCGTCCGGGGACTGGCCGGGGAATACGCCGAGGAGTACCTCCCGCTGTACGGCGCTCACCAGGGTCACAACGCCGCACTCGCCGTCGCGGCCGTCGAATCGCTGATCGGCGGTGCGTCTCAGGCGATCGCCCCGGACATCATCTCCGACGGCCTGCAGGGCACGACGTCGCCCGGCCGGTTGCAGCTGCTCGGCATCGCGCCGACCGTGATCGTCGATGCCGCCCACAACCCGCACGGTGCCAAGGCGCTCGCGCAGGCTCTGGACGACAGCTTCGACTTCGATGAGTGGGGTCTGGTGCTCGGCGTACTCGCCGACAAGGACGCCGCGGGCATCGTCGCGGAGCTGGCACCACGGGCCGCGCACGTGTTCGCCACGGCTCCGGAGTCCGATCGCGCGAGCGACGCGGATGCGATCGCCGACCTCGTCGAGCAGACCGGACAGCGCGCGACCGTGCATGACTCGCTCGCCGACGCCGCCGACGCCGCCCGTGAGTGGGCCGCATCCTCCGATCGTCGTGCCGTGATCATCGCCGGTTCCGTCGTGCTCGCCGGCGAGGCGATCGCCCTGGCCGAGGAAGAGGACTGGAAGTCGGGGTGGCGCGCATGACCGCGAATGCGCCTGCCGCGCGATCGCCTCGGCCGCCGCGCACCCTCGTGCAGAAGCTCGCGCCCGTCGTGCTGGGGTTCGAGGCGATCGTGGTGTTCCTGGTCGGGCTCACGATCTTCGGGCTGCGACAGCTTCCCGAGGGCATCGAGCAGTGGTGGGGGATCGTCGGCGGAGCAGTCCTCGCGCTCGTGTGCATCCTCATCGCCGGCATGATCACGAAGCCGTGGGCACTTACCGCCGGATGGGTCGTCCAGGCCCTCGTCGCCCTGTCGGCGTTCTTCGTGCCGGCGATCCTGCTGGTCGTCCTGATTTTCGGCGGCATGTGGGCGTATGCGACCATCGGAGGGGCTCGATTGGACGCACGACGTTCCGCGGCTCCCACGACCGAGACTCAGACAGAGAGTGAATGACATGGCCACCGAAGAAACCCTCGTCCTCGTCAAGCCCGATGGCGTCGCCCGCGGCCTCACCGGCGCGATCCTCGCCCGCATCGAGGCGAAGGGGTACGCCCTCGTCGACATCCGCCTGGTGGAGCCCGACCGCGACCTTCTCGCCGAGCACTACGCCGAGCACGAGGGCAAGCCGTTCTACGAGCCGCTGCTCGAGTTCATGCTCTCCGGCCCGTCCGTCGCGATCCGCCTCGCGGGCAACCGGGTGATCGAAGGATTCCGCTCGCTCGCGGGAACCACCGACCCGACGACCGCCGCGCCCGGCACGATCCGCGGAGACTTCGGCCGCGACTGGGGACTCCCCGTGCAGCAGAACCTCGTGCACGGTTCGGACAGCCCCGAGTCGGCTGCACGCGAGCTCGGCATCTGGTTCGACTGAGTCCGTCCGCCCGCACGCCGACGAAAAGCCCGCCCGCCGAATCTCGGCGGGCGGGCTTCTCGTCTGCGGAGACCGCGGATCAGAAGAGGATCCTGCTCATCTCGCCCAGGAAGTCGAGCCCCTGGAGCTGTGCGAGGAGGATGATCAGCGCATAGGCGACGATCGTGGCAAGCGGCACCCACGGCATGAGCGTGTCGGCGCGGGCCATGATCTTCTCGTTCCGGGTGAACGTGCCGTTGCGGGTCAGATGGACCATCGTCGCGAAGAAGGTGGGGATCGTGACCGCCCACGTGACCATGCACCAAGGGCAGAGGACGAAAAGGTCGTAGAGGCTCTGGCCGATGAGCCAGCACACGAGGCCGAAGGCGAACGTGATGCCGAGTCCGAACGCCGCCCAGAACCAGCGGGGGAACCGTGCGCCGGCGAGGATCGCGACGCCCACCACCAGGGGCGCCATCCATCCGGTGAGGCCCATGATCGGATTGGGGAAGCCGAAGACCGATCCCTGCCACGACTCCAGGTTCGTGCTGCACTGGATGAAGGGGCTCAAGTCGCAGGCGAGGGCTTCCTTCGGGTTCTCCAGCAGTGCGAACTTCTCGACGGTCAGCTCGAAAGCGGCGAACCACCCGATGACGCTCGCGATGATCAACCACACGGCATAGAAGACGGGGCGGGTGCGCTGCTCGCTCATACGGGCGATTATCTCAGCGGCGGCTATGGATAGGACGACAACAGGCCGGAGAAAACGCGCTGGTCACGACCTGATGCCATGAACGGGGCCACTTGGTGCGATAATGGCCTGTGACGCGATGAACGGCCCCGCCGCGACACGCGTCGACGCAGACTTCGGGGTCCTATGCCCCACGCGATCAGAGCCATGAGCCGGTCGCACACCGAGTGAGTTCGCGGAACCCGCGGGTACCGCATGAGATTTCATGGAGCACCCAGTGCTCCGTGCAGGGAGTAAGCCAGAGATGGCCGATGAGAACAATGACAACAACGTACCTGCCCTCGATCTCCCGGCTGACGCCGCGGATGCGCTGACGGAGCCCGCTGCTCCGGAGGCCGACGAGCTCACCGGGTCTTCGAGCGACGACGCCGCGGCAACGGAGGCCGCCGCAGACGCAGCCGATGCCGCTGCGGACGCTGCCGCGGACGATGTCGCCGCAGGGTACGCCGCCGCCGAGGACGCCGCAGCCGCCGCCGATGACGCGGCGGATGCGGTCGCACGCGACGCCGCCGATCACGACGAGGCACGTGAGGGCACTGACTCCGAGAGCACTGACTCCGAGAGCACTGACTCCGAGAGCTCCTCCGACGCTGGCGAGAGTGCCGTGGCCGAGGCCGCTGCGGACGAGCAGGATGCGAAGACGGAGCCGGCGGAGGAGAAGCCCTCGACGGACGAACCCCCTGTCGAGGAAGCGCCCGCTGCTGCCGCCGAGACAGCTGCCCCCGAGGCTGCTGCTCCCGAGGCGCCGGCTCCGGTGACCGCTGTGTCGCTGGGCCTGCTGCCCGAGGTCTTCGTCTCGCAGGTCTCCACCCAGCTGCACTTCTACGCTCCGGAGATCGTGCCGCTGCCGGCGCGTCCCGGTCGCGAGCGCGTCTTCGACCGCATCGCCGACCGCGATCAGCCGCAAGACGAGTCCGCGCCGCGCGGTCGCGGACGTCGCCGTCGTGGCGGCTCGGACGGGGATGACCAGCGCGACGAGCCGCGCCAGCGTCAGCGTGTCGTCGAGTACATCACGGAGCCGAAGGCCATCAAGGGTTCGACCCGTCTCGAGGCGAAGAAGCAGCGCCGCCGCGATGGGCGCGACGCCGGCCGTCGTCGTCCGGTCGTGACCGAGGCCGAATTCCTCGCGCGCCGCGAGTCCGTCGACCGCAAGATGGTCGTGCGCTCCAAGAACGGTCGCACTCAGATCGGTGTACTGGAAGACGGCGTCCTCGTCGAGCACTACGTCGCCCGCAACCAGGATGCGTCGCTGATCGGCAATGTGTACCTGGGTCGTGTCCAGAACGTGCTCCCGAGCATGGAGGCCGCGTTCGTCGACATCGGTCGTGGTCGCAACGCCGTGCTCTACTCGGGTGAGGTCGACTGGGACGGCGTCGAGACGGGCAATCAGCCGCGGCGCATCGAGCTCGCGCTGAAGCCGGGTGACCGTGTGCTCGTGCAGGTCACGAAGGATCCGGTCGGGCACAAGGGCGCGCGCCTGACGAGCCAGATCTCCCTCCCTGGCCGCTACCTCGTGTACGTCCCCGGCGGGTCGATGAACGGCATCAGCCGGAAGCTCCCCGACAACGAGAGGGCGCGCCTCAAGCGCATCCTCAAGGAGGTCCTCCCCGAGTCCTCCGGCGTGATCGTCCGCACCGCGGCCGAGGGAGCGACCGAAGACCAGCTCACGCGCGACGTGCAGCGTCTCACCTCGCAGTGGGAGCACATCCAGAAGCAGGTCGAGAGCCAGCAGGCGCCTGCGCTCCTGCACGCCGAGCCGGACCTGCTCGTCAAGATCGTGCGTGACGTCTTCAACGAGGACTTCACGAAGATGCTGATCCAGGGGGAGGACGCGCAGCAGACGATCCGCGCCTACCTGGAGAGCGTCGCGCCCGACCTGCTCGAGCGGGTCGAGGCGTACGAAGACGAGACGGACCCGTTCGATGCCTTCCGCATCACGGAGCAGATCGAGAAGGCCCTCGACCGCAAGGTCTGGCTGCCTTCGGGTGGGTCGCTCGTGATCGACCGGACCGAGGCCATGACGGTCGTCGACGTCAACACCGGCAAGTTCGTCGGCTCGGGGGGAAACCTCGAGGAGACGGTCACCAAGAACAACCTCGAGGCGGCCGAGGAGATCGTCCGCCAGCTGCGGCTGCGCGACATCGGCGGCATCATCGTGGTCGACTTCATCGACATGGTGCTGGAATCCAACCGTGACCTCGTGCTCCGTCGTCTGATCGAGTGCCTGAGCCGTGACCGGACGAAGCACCAGGTCGCCGAGGTGACCTCGCTCGGTCTGGTGCAGATGACCCGCAAGAAGCTCGGTCTCGGCCTGCTCGAGACCTTCAGCGAGGCGTGCGAGGTCTGCGCCGGCCGCGGCGTCATCGTGCATCATGATCCGGTCGTGAAGCACCGCTCGGGCAACAGCAACGGCGGCAGCAACGGAAACGGTCAGGGCGGTCGTCGCCAGCGCGGCGGCAACGGCGGGAACGGTCAGAGCCAGAGTGCTCCGGCGGCCCCGCACGTCACCCACAGCATCACCGAGGGCGCGAAGTCCGCGCTGGCTCAGATCGCGGCGTCGACCATCGCTCCCGCTGCGGACGGGACGGCGGAGACGCCGGCGCCGGTCGCAGCGGACGAGGCACCCGTGGCGGCGGAGCGCCCCAAGAAGGCACGCAAGAAGCGCGGCGGGGATCGCAAGGGGCCCAAGAGTCCCGCGGAAGAGCTTCTCGATTCGGTGCTCGACGCGCTTCCCGAGCCGAAGGCTCCGGGGCAGGGTCGAGGACGCCGTCGGGTGAGCACGGCGGCGCTGACCGGCACCCCGGTGTCGGTGAACTCCGAGCCGTCAGCGCCGGTCGCGGGCGCGGACTCGGAGTCCTGACGCGATCAGCCGGCGCACCAGCTCCTTGCCCTGCACCTGCTGGGCGCCGGCGGCGACGAGTCGGGGGATCATCTCCTGCGGCACGTCGTAGTGGTCGAGGTCGAAGGCGCGCGCGGGGACGTCGTGCGCCCTCGCGAAGTCGTGCAGCTCATCGAGGCTCTCATCGCTCACCAGATGCGCCCACAGGCGTCCGTGAGCGGGCCAGAGGGGGGAGTCGACGAGCACGGTCACCTGGTCAGCCTACGACCGTGCCGTCGGGTCGGGACGCTGAACGCGAGCGAGAACCGCCGGAGTCGGCGTGGCTTTGCGACACCGACCCGCATCCGGTAAAGTAGTCCCTTGGTGCGTATGCCGCGTCTTCCTCGTCGGTTGAGGCGGAGAGCCTTGCGTTCGCGCCCGTCGTCCTGCGACGCATGCAAGCAACAGTCTTCCCGTGACATTCTCGGAGCCGAAGTGCTCCCCAACGAAACAAGGTATGAAGTGGTTTACGCAGTAGTGCGCGCCGGTGGGCGGCAGGAGAAGGTCGAGGTCGGCACGATCGTTCAGCTCGACCGTGTCAAGGCTGCCCAGGGCGAGAAGATCGAGCTGGCCGCTGTGCTGCTCGTCGACGGCGCCACGGTGACCACCGACGCTGACTCGCTGGCGAAGGTCAAGGTCACGGCTGAGGTCATCGGCAACCTCCGCGGCCCGAAGATCATCATCCAGAAGTACAAGAACAAGACCGGCTACAAGAAGCGTCAGGGCCACCGCCAGGAGCTCACGCGCGTCAAGATCACCGGCATCAAGTAAGCCCGAGGGGACTAGGACATGGCACATAAAAAGGGCGCAAGCTCAACCCGTAACGGTCGTGACTCCAACGCTCAGCGCCTCGGCGTGAAGCGCTTCGGCGGTCAGCAGGTTCTCGCCGGCGAGATCATCGTCCGTCAGCGCGGCACGCACTTCCACCCCGGCGTCAACGTCGGCCGTGGTGGCGACGACACGCTGTTCGCTCTGGCCGCAGGCGCGGTCGAGTTCGGCGCGAAGGGCGGCCGCAAGGTCGTCAACATCGTCGCTGCAGCTGAGTGATCTCAGCGCGACACTAGTCATCCGGTTCGGGGCGGGCTTCGGCTCGCCCCGTCCGTGTATCTGCACACCGAAACAACACAGGAACTCAGGGGAACCAGGACATGGTCACGTTCGTCGATACCGTCACACTGCACCTTCGTGCGGGTAAGGGCGGCAACGGCTGCGTCTCCGTGCACCGCGAGAAGTTCAAGCCGCTGGGTGGCCCGGACGGCGGCAACGGCGGTGACGGCGGCGATGTCGTCCTCGTGGCCGACCCGCAGACCGGCACGCTGCTCTCTTACCACCACTCGCCGCACCGCTCCTCCGGCAACGGCGGCCCCGGTATGGGCGATCACCGATCCGGATTTTTGGGCGAGACGCTCGAGCTCCCCGTTCCAGTCGGCACCGTGGTGAAGAACACCGCGGGTGACGTCCTGATCGACATGATCATCCCCGGTGAGCGTTTCGTGGTCGCCAAGGGGGGAATGGGCGGACTCGGCAACGCTGCGCTGGCCACCCCGAAGCGCAAGGCTCCCGGTTTCGCCCTGCTCGGGACTCCCGGCTACGAGGGCGACGTCGTCCTCGAGCTGAAGACGGTCGCCGACATCGCTCTCGTCGGGTACCCGTCCGCGGGCAAGTCGAGCCTGATCGGGGCCATCTCCGCGGCCCGCCCGAAGATCGCCGAATACCCGTTCACGACGCTCCATCCGAACCTCGGAGTGGTCCAGGTCGGCGACTTCCGCTACACGGTCGCCGACGTGCCCGGTCTCATCGAGGGTGCGAGCGAGGGGCGCGGACTCGGTCTCGAGTTCCTCCGTCACGTCGAGCGATGCTCCGCGCTGCTGCACGTGCTCGATTGCGCCACGCTGGAGCCTGGACGCGACCCGATCTCGGATCTCGACGTCATCCTCGCCGAGCTCGGCGCCTACGAGGTTCCCGAAGGCCAGACCCCTCTGCTCGAGCGGCCGCAGTTCGTGGCTCTGAACAAGGTCGATGTCCCCGAAGCCCGCGATCTCGCTGAGCTGGTGCGTCCCGACCTCGAGGCCCGCGGGTTCCGTGTGTTCGAGATCTCCACGGTCTCGCATGAGGGACTGCGTCCGCTCACCTTCGCACTGGGTGAGCTCGTCGAGAAGCACCGCGCAGAAGCGGCGGTCGAGACGCCGCCGGAGCGCGTGGTCATCCGCCCGCGCGGCTCCAAGAAGGACTTCTCCATCCGTGTCGAGGGCGGCACGTATGGCAACGTGTACCGCATCCTGGGGGAGAAGCCGGTGCGGTGGGTGCAGCAGACCGACTTCCAGAACGAGGAGGCCGTGGGATACCTCGCCGACCGTCTGGAGAAGCTCGGTGTCGAGGATGAGCTCTTCCGCCTCGGCGCGGTCCAGGGCTCGACCGTGGTGATCGGCGAGGGCGACAGCATCGTCTTCGACTGGGAGCCCACCATGTCCTCTGCCGCGGAGCTGATGAGTGCTCCCCGTGGAACAGACCCTCGCCTCGCCCCCAACGCTCGTCGGACGACGTCGGAGCGCCGCGAGCAGTACTACGAGCGCATGGACGCCAAGGCGGAAGCGCGTGCCGAGGTGGAAGCGCAGCGTCTCGCCGCATACCGCGAGGACGGCGAGTGACCGCACGAACCCGCGCGGATCTCGCGACCGCGTCCCGCATCGTCGTCAAAGTCGGCTCGTCGTCGATCAGCGGTGACTCGTCGTGGCGGATCCCCGTCATCGTCGAGGCCTTGGCCGCTGCCCATGCGCGCGGTGCTGAGGTCGTGCTGGTGTCGTCCGGGGCGATCGCGTCCGGGATCCCGTTCCTCCGGCTGGACGCCCGCCCCACCGACCTCGCGACGCAGCAGGCTGCGGCGGCCGTGGGGCAGAACATCCTCCTGTATCGGTACCAGGAATCGCTGCGCCCGTTCGACATCGTCGCGGGACAAGTGCTCCTGACGACCGGTGACCTCGAGAACCCCACCTCGCGCTCCAACGCGCGACGTGCGATGGAGCGCCTGCTCGGTCTGCGCACCCTCCCGATCGTGAACGAGAACGACACGGTCGCCACGCAGGAGATCCGGTTCGGAGACAACGACCGCCTCGGCGCCCTGGTCGCCCAGTTGATCGAGGCGGACGCGCTCATCCTGCTCAGCGACATCGAGTCGCTGTACACGAAGCCTCCGACGGACCCCGACGCCGAGCCGATCGACATCGTCGCGCCTGACGCCGACCTCACCGGACTGGAATTCGGATCGACCGTGGTCAACAGCGTCGGCACCGGCGGCGCCGCCACCAAGGTCTCGGCAGCGCGCCTCGCCGCGGCCTCGGGTATCGGCGTCCTCGTCACCAGCGCCGACCTGGTGGATCAGGCACTCTCCGGTGCGGAAATAGGAACCTGGTTCGAACCCGCCACCTCCTAAACTGGGCGGATGACCGACCAGACCCCGCAGGTGCGCCTGGAGCGCGCCAAAGAGGCCTCCCGAGCCACCGCAGCCCTCACGAGCGACGACAAGGCCCGGGTGCTCGAAGCGATCGCCGTCGCGCTCCAGGAAGCTGCGCCGCGCATCATCGAAGCGAACGGTCGCGACATCGAACGTGGCCGTGCGGACGGTATCGGGGAGTCGTTGATCGATCGTCTGCGCCTCGATGAGAAGCGCGTCGCCGCGTTGGCCGCGGCCGTGCGCGAGGTCGCCTCGCTGCCCGACCCGGTCGGCCGTGTGGTGGGCGGACACCGGATGCCCAACGGGGTGGCACTCGAACAGGTGCGGGTGCCGTTCGGGGTGGTCGGCGCGATCTACGAGGCGCGTCCCAACGTGACCGTCGACATCGCCGCGCTCGCACTCCGCTCCGGAAATGCCGTGGTGCTGCGAGGTGGCACTGCCGCACGCGAGTCCAACACGGTGCTCGTCGAGGTCATGCGCGGAGCGATCGAGCGGGCAGGACTCACGGCGGAGGCGATCCAGACCGTCGACGACTTCGGGCGCGACGGAGCGAAAGCCCTCATGCACGGTCGTGGGTTCATCGACGTCCTGATCCCACGGGGGAGCGCCGGCCTGATCGAGGCGGTCGTGACGGAGTCCACCGTGCCGGTCATCGAGACGGGAGCGGGGAACGTGCACATCGTGCTCGACGAGACCGCCCCTGACGAGTGGGCGCGCGACATCGTCGTGAACGCCAAGGTGCAGCGGCCGAGCGTGTGCAACGCGGTGGAGACGGTGCTCGTGCATCGACAGGCGGCGCCGCGGCTCGTGCCGCTGGTGGCCAGCGCCCTGCAGAGTGAGGGGGTCGCGATCCACGGTGACGACGTGGTGGCAGGTCTCATGTCGAATGTGATCCCCGCCACGGAGGAGGACTGGGCCACCGAGTACCTGAGCCTCGATATCGCGATGAAGGTCGTGGACTCGCTCGACGAGGCACTCGACCACATCCGTCGGTACAGCACAGGTCATACCGAGTCCATCATCACGACGGACTCACGCAACGCGGAGCGCTTCCTCGCGGAGGTGGACTCGGCTGTCGTGATGGTGAATGCCTCCACCCGTTTCACCGATGGCGGCGAGTTCGGTTTCGGCGCGGAAGTCGGCATCTCGACCCAGAAGCTGCATGCGCGCGGACCGATGGGCCTCGCCGAACTGACCAGCACGAAATGGCTTGCGCGTGGATCGGGGCAGACCCGCGGCTGAGCGCTAGACTGGGAGACGCTGTACCTCACAGGATCCCGAACAGCACGCCACGAAACGGAGTCAGGATGAACCTCGTCGCACAGATCGCGATGGCCGCTGCCGAAACCGAGCACCACGGCAACGTCGCGCTCGAAACGGTGATCTTCGGAGTCATCGCCGCGATCGTGTTCGCCTTCCTCGCGCTGGTGACCCTGTCTTACAAGAACGTCGCCAACCGGCACTCGGCGAAGGCGGAGGCCTGGGCGGCGAAGCACGGCAAGGACGGCCACGAGGCGGGACACGGCCACTAGGCCCCCATGAGCGACGCTGCGACCCCGCGCACCCCGCGCATCGGCGTGATGGGCGGTACGTTCGACCCCATCCATCACGGCCACCTGGTCGCAGCGAGCGAGGTCGCGAACTCCTTCGGCCTCGATGAGGTCGTCTTCGTCCCCACCGGGCACCCGTGGCAGAAGTCGGGCGTCTCGCCGAGCGAACACCGCTACCTGATGACCGTGATCGCCACCGCTTCGAACCCGCAGTTCACCGTGAGCAGGGTCGACGTCGACCGCGAGGGCCCGACCTACACGATCGACACGCTGCGTGACCTGAAGAAGGATCGGCCGGATGCGGAGCTCTTCTTCATCACCGGCGCGGATGCCGTGGCGCAAATTCTCAGTTGGAGGGACCATGATGAGTTGTGGGAGTTGGCCCACTTCGTCGCGGTCTCTCGGCCAGGACATGTCCTGAGCACAGACGGCCTCCCGAGCGACAACGTCAGCCAACTGGAAGTGCCGGCGCTGTCGATCTCGTCGACGGACTGCCGTGAACGCGTTCGCGACGATCAGCCGGTCTGGTATCTGGTCCCTGATGGGGTCGTACAGTACATCGCGAAGCATCATCTGTATCGGAGCAAGGCATGAGTACATCGGATCAGCAGGGGCAGGGTCCGCTGACGCGCAAGCAGTTGCGAGAGATCCGGTTGACGGGTTCCACCCCGGTGATCTCCTCGGAGGAAGCCGCTGCGGCGGCCGAATCGGCACCGCCCGCGCCGCCACTGCCGCCTGTCGTCGCACCCGCAGAGGTCGGAGAGTCCGCCGCGGCGGAACCGGACGCGGCACCGCGGTCGGCCCCCGACGCCGACGAAGGCGGCAGCGTCGAGGCGAAGCGCGGTGAAGCCCCGCTGACCCGGCGCCAAGCGCGTGAGCTCGAGAAGGTCCGGACCGCGTCGGTGCCCGTCGTCGAGGCGGAGGTCACGGAAGAGGCCGAAGTCGAAGAGCCGTCTGAGACGGCGGCCGGTGCGGACGAGCCGGCGGAGATCGTCTCGGGGATCCCGACCTTCATCTCCGTGAACGAAGAGCCCGGCGACGCCGACGACGATGATGTGGACGACGAGGTCGCCGTGGCGCCGGTCAGTGCGTCCGTCGCGGCTGATGCCGTGGGCGAGGTCCCCCTCGAAGCCGAAGCCGAAGCCGAAACCACGGAAGAACCGGCCGAAGCGCCTGTGAGCGAGGACGTCGAAGCCGTGCTCGGTCTCACGACCGACAGCGACGAGCAGGCGGCCGATGAGGACGTCTTGGCCGATGTGGGTGCTGACGACGAACCCATCGAGGAGCGTCCCACGGTCAACTCCGCGTTCGGGGAGGGAATCCTTGCGGATGCCTCCGATGCACATGCGCCGTTCCGTCCGTCGTTCGACGAACTGCTCGCCGTCGGCGACTCCACCGGTTCGCAGCACTCCGCTCCGAACGCTCTGATCTTCACCCCGTCGCCGGGGGAGGGTTCGCTCTCGGGGCCCGTCGCATCCACGGGCGAGATCCTGGTCACCGGGTCTTATGAGCTCCCGCAGGGCATGGGCTCTCAAGGACATGCACTCGGAACGACCGATGGCAAGGACATCGACGCGGTCCTCATCGACGGGGAGCTCCCGCCGGCGTCCTCGCCCACACCGATCGCCGCGAGTTCGGCGATCAGCACCATCAAGCCCGCGGGTGAGGTCATCCGACCTCCTGCCCCCGAGAAGGGGAACCGACTGATGGTGACCCTCGCCATCATCGCCGGCGGCCTCGCCCTCGCGATCGGCGTCGTTCTCGTCATCGCCTTCACCACGAAATTGATTTGATGCAATCACCTGAAACTGCCGAAGAGATGCTGCGCCTCGCAGCACAAGCCGCCGTCGACAAGGGCGGTGAGGACCTCGTCGCGCTCAACGTCTCCGAGCCCCTCCCGCTCGTCGACATCTTCCTTCTCGTCACCGGGAACAGTGAGCGGAACGTCGCCGCAATTGCCGATGAGATCGAAGACCGACTGATCGAGTCGGGGCACAAGCGTGTCCGTCGCGAGGGTCGTGCGGAGGCCCGGTGGGTCCTGCTGGACTTCGGAGACCTGATCGTGCACGTCTTCCACCAGGAAGAGCGCGTGTATTACGGCCTCGAGCGTCTCTGGAAGGATTGCCCCGTCGTTCCGATCGACGTGGTCGAGCCCGCCGCAGACGCCAGCTGACATGCCCACGCACCTCATCACCGGTGCAGGGTCCGGCATCGGAGCGGTCCTCGTCCGTCGTCTTCGAGACCGCGGGGATGACGTGGTCGCCCTCGTGCGCGACGCCGGGCGTGCCCGGGAGGTCGCGGAGGCGCTACCGGGTGTTCGTGTGCTCGTCGGCGACCTCGCGCAACCGGGCCGTCTGTCGTGGGCGCTCTCGAAGCAGCAGCTCCCGGATCGCATCGACTCACTGATCCATGTCGCCGGAGTCGTCGATCTCGGCGCGGTGGCCGACCTGCCGCCCGCGCTCTGGGAGCAGCAGCTCGCGGTGAACCTCGTCGCGCCCGCCGAGCTCACACGTCTCCTGCTTCCGGTCCTCCGTGTGTCGCAGGGACAGATCGTGTTCGTGAACTCCGGTGCGGGACTCCGCGCCCACGCCGGCTGGTCCGCCTATGCGGCGTCGAAGCATGGGCTCCGCGCTCTCGCTGATGCGCTGCGGGCCGAAGAGGCGCAGCACGGCGTTCGCGTCACGTCGATCTACCCGGGGCGCACGGCCACCCCGATGCAGGAGCGCGTGCATCAGCAGGAGGGGCAGGACTACGATGCCGAGCGTTTCATCACGCCGGAGTCCGTCGCCACGACGATCCTGACCGCACTCGACCTCCCGCGCGACGCGGAGATCACCGACCTCACGGTGCGACCGGGCCGCTGACCCGGCGCAGGTTTGGGCTCAGGCCGTCAGCCGTGTGCGACGGGCGAGCATGCCGCGATCGGCGCGCGTCTGCGGGGGGATCGCCGAAAGGAGCGACCGCGTGTACGGGTGCTCGGGACGACGGTAGACCTCTTCCGTGTCTCCGATCTCGACCAGGTTGCCCAGGTACATCACCGCGACGCGATCGGCGATATGACGCACGAGCGAGAGGTCGTGTGCGATGAAGACGATCGACATGCCCAGCCGTTCACGCAGGTCGCACAGCAGGTCGATGATCTGCGCGCGGATCGAGACATCCAGTGCAGACACCGGTTCGTCGCACACCAGGACGTCGGGGTCGAGGGCGAGCGCCCTCGCGATACCGATCCGCTGACGTTGACCGCCCGAGAACTGGTGGGGGAATCGCGAGCCCATCTCCGGAGTCAGGCCCACGAGTTCGAGCAGCTCTGCGACTCGCGCGCGTCGGGTCGCCGGTGTTCCGGCATGAGTGGCGGCGAGTGGTTCCGCGATGATCTGCTGCACGGTCATCCGCGGATTCAGCGACAGGTACGGGTCTTGGAACACCATCTGCACTCCGCGTCGCAGGATCTTCCGGTCGCGCAGTCGTCCCTTGGTCACGTCCTGATCGCGGTAGCGCAGGGTGCCCGCGTCGGGGGAATCCAGCCCCACGAGCATGCGCGCCAGTGTGGACTTGCCACTGCCTGATTCGCCGACGACCGCCAGGATCTCGCCCCGTCGGAGCTCGAGATCGACGCCGGCGACCGCGGCGACGCGATGCGCGCGGCGACCACTGCCCGAGCGGAACGTGCGCTCCAGGCCACGTCCTTCGAGGATGGGGGCGCCACCGTCGTCATCTGCGGCGGCGCTCACATCCCGCGGCATCGAGTTCAGCAACTGCACCGTGTACGGGTGCTGAGGTTTCGTCAGCACCTCATCGGCGGACCCTGACTCCACGATGCGTCCCGTGCGCATGACCGCGACCTGATCGGCGACCTCCATCACCACGCCGAGATCGTGCGTGATGAGCAGGATGCCCATCCCCAGCCGCTCACGCAAGGAGAGCAGCAGATCGAGGATCTGCGCCTGCACCGTCACATCGAGCGCGGTCGTCGGTTCATCCGCGATGATGAGATCAGGATCCAGTGCGATCGCCATGGCGATCAGGATGCGCTGGCGCTGACCGCCGGAGAACTGGTGCGGATAGTCGTGCACGCGCTTGTCGGGGGTGGGGATACCGACGAGGGTCAGCAGCTCGACCGCGCGTGCTTCGGCAGCGCGGCGGCCGATGCTGCGATGAGCGCGGAGGAGGTCGATGATCTGGTCGCCGATGCTGAGGACCGGGTTCAAAGCGGAAAGCGCATCCTGCATGACCAGGCTGACGCGCACGCCACGCAGGCGTCGATGCTGCTCGGCGGAAAGGGAGAGGAGGTCGGTCCCGCTCAGCGACATGGTCGACGCCTCGACATCTCCGTCGTCGAGGAGCCCCATGATCGCGCGTGCGGTCATCGACTTGCCCGAGCCCGACTCGCCGAGCAGCGCGAACACCTCTCCACGTCGCACGACGAGGTCGATGTCGTCGACCACGCGGTGTCGGTGTCCCTCGCCGGTGAGGGTGACGGTGAGTCCCTTCACGTCCAGGACCACGGCGTTCTCGGGGGCGGATGTGTTCTCCATGGATGCCATCATGCCAGCATCCTGGCTCTGAAATGTTTCGAACAGGAAACATTTCAGCCGAAGATAATCACCAGGGTTGACTTCTGTGCCGAAATCCTCCAGATTCGAGGAATCTCCCGCTCGTCGATCGGGAGTGGCACCCGCATCATCGAACCGAAGGAGCGCATTCGTGCTCGAACAAGCTGGCCGGTATACCGGCTACACCGCGTACGACTATCTCGAAGCCGGCAAGGACTACCGCGAGTTCCGCTACGCCCCGCAGATCGGCCGCGTGCCGGCGTATGACCTCGGGCTGAGCGACGCCCAGCAGGAACGCACCGAGCGTCTGCTCCGCGAGGAGACCGTGATCTCCCTGCACGAGCATGTGCAGGTGTTCCCCGAGGACATGGGCGAGCTGCGCGACCACATCCGCCAGGGCCGCGAACCCACCGCCTACCAGGGCCTGGCCCGCTCGGGTCTCACGGCCGTGTTCGACAACGGCATGGACGGCACCTGCTGCATCTCCAGTGACGCCGGATGGAAGTACCAGGACGTGCTGTTCGACCTCGGTGTGCGCATGGCCGACCTCGCGCACCAGGACTTCGTGATCAAGGCAGAGTCGATCAAGGACATCCGTCACGCCGCAGAGACCGGCCGTGTCGCACACATCTTTGCTCTCGAGGCCTCGACGATGATCGAGAACGAGGTCGACCGCCTCGACGTCCTCTACGGCTTCGGCGTGCGTCAGATGGGCATCGCCTATTCCGAGGCCAACATGCTCGGCGGTGGGCTCAAGGAGCGCGGCGACGGCGGCCTGACGTACTTCGGCGAGCGCGCCGTCGAGCGGATGAACAAGCTCGGCATCGCGATCGACATCTCCCACTCCGGAGACCAGACGTGCCTCGACGTGATCGCCCACTCCACCAAGCCGGTGTTCATCACGCATGCCGGTGCGCGCGGGCTGTGGCCGACGAACCGCATGAAGACCGATGAGACGATCATCGAGTGCGCGAAGCGCGGCGGCGTGATCGGTATCGAGGCGGCCCCGCACACGACGATCTCGCCCCAGCACCCGCAGCACTCGCTGGAGTCGGTCATGGATCACTTCCAGTACTGCGTCGACCTGGTGGGCCTCGAGCACGTCAGCTTCGGTCCCGACACGCTGTTCGGCGATCACGTGGGCCTGCACGACGCGTTCTCGTCGAACCTGTCGCTCGGCCAGGCGCACGCCAACGTCGACTACGAGAAGCAGCCGTACGTCGACGGCATCGAGAACCCGGCCGAGGCCTTCTACAACATCATCGGCTGGCTTGTGAAGCACGACTACTCCGACGACGAGATTCGCGCCGTCGTCGGAGGGAACACCCTGCGCGTACTCGAGGAGGTCTGGGTCTGATGAAGTACAGCAAGTTCCTCGCCCTCGGTGCGGCCGCGGCTCTCGCCGTCGGTCTCGCCGCGTGCGCCCCGTCTGCGCCGGAACCGGGGGAGTCGTCCGGCTCCTCCGGCCCCAGCGAGGAGACGATCAGCATCGGCACGACGACGGACGTCGTGAACTTCAATCCGGTCCTCGGCAACAGCCGCACGGACTCGTGGATCACGAACCTGATGTATCCGCATCTGCTGAGCATCAGTGACGACGGCACCAAGGAAGCGCATGTCGCCACCGACTGGGGCTACGTGGATGACACCACCGGCTTCTACGAGATCCGCGACGACCTGACCTGGAGCGACGGCGAGCCCCTGACCGCCGAGGACGTCGCGTGGACGCTCAACGCCGTCAAGCGCGACCAGGCTCCCGGCACGTTCTACGGACAGCTGGGCAACCTCGACACCGCGACCGCTGTATCGGACACGAGGGTCGAGCTCTCGCTCACCCAGCCGGACTCGTCGATCATCGAGGAGATCGGGTTCTGGGGTGTCGTCGTTCCGCAGCACGTGTTCGAGCCGCAGGGGTCGATCGCGGAGTTCGCGAACGACGGCAGCGACGGCGGCTGGGTCGGCATGGGGCCGTTCATCATGAGCGACTTCCAGGTCGGCCAGCACTACACCCTGGAGCGCGTGGAGGACTACCCGCTCGTCGAGGGCGGAGTGCCCGGACCCGCGGAGGTGGTGTACCGCGTGTATCCCGACGTGAACACCGAGATCCTGGCGCTGCAGAGCGGCGAGATCGACGTGATCGCGAACGCGTTGCCGCCGGCGCAGGTCGAGCAGCTCAGCAGCACCGACGGCCTGCAGGTCATCGAGGCGCCGGGACTCGGGTACGCCCACCTGGTCTACAACATGGACAAGCCCGACCTCGCGAAGACCGAGGTGCGCCAGGCGCTCGCCCACGCGGTCGACTACGACGCGATCCGCACCGTTGTGCTCCAGGGGCAGGCCGTCTCGACGGGTTCGAGTGCGCTGATGCCGGTGCTCGCGAAGTACTACGACGACTCGGTGAAGGAGTACGAGTTCGACCCCGAGAAGTCACGCTCCCTCATGGAGAAGGCCGGCTACACGGCGGACGCGAGCGGGAAGTTCCCCCTCTCGTTCCGGCTGATCTACTCGCTGCAGGACAGCGTGACCAGCCAGTGGGCGCAGATGGTGAAGGACAGCGCGGCGGAGGCCGGCATCACGATCGAGCTGCAGGGCACGGAGCGCAACACCTACCTCTCGATGACCAATGAGGGGGACTACGACATCTATGCGGGCAACTTCGCCATCATGGACGACCCGGTGACGAACTTCGCGCTCTCGTACCTCCCCGGCGGAGCGATCAACTACACCCACGTGGACGACCCCGACCTCAACGCGCTGATCGAGGAGGGCATGGTCACCTTCGAGGAAGACGAGAAGATCTCGATCATGCGCGAGGCGAACAAGATCGTGCACGAGCAGGTCTACGACAACATCATGTACACGCAGAATCTGTTCTTCGCGGCCAGCGATGAATGGGCCGGCTTCATCTCGAAGCCGAGCGAACTGCTCTCGATCGTGAACCCGCTCTCGCTCGCGAGCGCGTACCCGGTCGAGTAACCACCACTGCACTCTCGAGGAAGGTCGCCCGGGTGTCCCGAGCATCGTTCATTCTCCGTCGCGCAGGTCGAGGTCTGCTCACGATCTGGTTCGCCGTGACCGTGACGTTCCTGCTCCTGCGTCTGCTTCCCGGCGATCCGGCGCTGGCGCTGGCGAGCCCGAACATGACGGACGACATCCGGGCGACCATCCTCGAGCAGTACGGGCTGGACCAGCCCTTGATCGTGCAATACGGGCTCTACATGTGGCAGCTGTTGCAGGGCAACCTCGGAATCTCGTTCACGCAGTCGATCCCGGTGACCGACGTGCTCCTGCAACGGCTGCCGTGGACGCTGCTCCTGACCGTCACAGCCTTGGTGCTCACCATCGTCATCGGCGTGCCGCTCGGTGTCGCCGCCGCCTCCCACAAGGGACGGTTCATCGACAGGGCCGTGCAGGTCGTCGGTGTCACGGGACAGTCGCTGTTCGTCCCCAGTGTCGCGATCCTCCTGCTGTTCGTGTTCGGGCTGAACCTCGGCTGGTTCCCGATCGGCGGTGCGTACACCAACAACACCTACGGGTTCGATTGGTACCTCAGTGTCGCGCAGCACCTCGTCCTCCCCGCGGTGTCACTCATGCTCATCCAAGTCGGCTCCTACGTGCTCACCATGCGGTCGACGCTCATCGAGACGCTCGGGGAGGACTACATCCTCCTGGCCAAGGCGAACGGCATCCGCGGCAGCCGCATTCTCTGGAAGCACGCGCTGCGCAATGCGCTGCTTCCCACGACCACGCTGATCGGCCTGCAGCTCGGATTCCTGGTCGGGGGCGCGGTGCTCACCGAGACCGTCTTCGCCTACCCCGGTATCGGCCGTGGCATCTACGAGGCGGTCACCCAGCTCGACTTCCCCGTGCTGCAAGGGGCCTTCCTCATGCTCGCGATCACCGTCGTGGTCGCGAACACGATCACCGACATCATCTACGGCTACCTGGACCCGAGAGTGAAGACCTCATGACCGCTCCGATGCCCTCCTCCGAGACCCTCGCACCGAGCGAACCGACCGCCACGGGCAGCGAACGGGCGAGCGCGCACACCTGGCGCGCGTTCCGCCGTGACCCGCTCGGGATGATCTCACTCGGCCTTCTGATCCTGCTCGTCATCGTCGCGCTCGCTGCTCCGCTGATCGCGCCCTATCCGGCCAGCTACGGCCCCGACGTGCTGCGGCCGCCGAGCGGCGACCATTGGTTCGGCACCGACGCCCTCGGGCGCGACGTGTTCTCCGAAGTGATCTGGGGCACGCAGCAGAGCGTGCTCGTCGCGGTCGCCGCCTCACTGATCGCGATCGTCTTCGGCACGATCATCGCCGTGCTCGGCGCCTACTTCCGCAAGCTCGACAGTGTCATCAGCGTGATCGTCGACATGACGCTTTCGCTGCCGGTGCTGCCGCTCATGATCCTCATCGCCGCGCTCGTGGGGCCGAGCACGTCGACGATCATCTTCGTCGTCGCGGCGTTCTCGTGGCCGGAAGTGACCCGTCTCGTGCGTTCACAGGCGCTGACCGTCGTCGGGCTGCCCTACGTCGATGCCTCGCGCCTGATGACCACCTCGCCGGTCTGGATCATCACGAAACACATCCTCCCCGCCGTGACCCCGGTTGTCGTGGTCTCGGTGGTCGTGACGGCGTCGCGGGCGGTGCTCTCGGCGGCGGGACTCGCCTTCCTGGGCCTCGGGGATCCGACGACCTGGTCCTGGGGGCGCATCCTCTACGAAGCGCAGCAGGCCGGTGCCATGGTGAGCGCCTGGTGGCTGACGCTCTTCCCCTCGATCGCGATCCTGATCCTGGTGCTCTCGGCCACGCTGCTCTCGATCGCCTACAACGACGCGCGCAACCCGCGCCACCTCGCCCGATAGGAGCCTGTGATGACCGAGTTCGACCAGCGACTCTCACCCGAGTTCTTCGACCGTGTGCAGACACGCGTGCGCGAGCGCATGGCCGAGGAAGGCTTCGACGCGTTCCTCACCGACAGCCCGGAGGACATCGCGTATCTCACCGGCTTCTTCCACCACCCGTCCGAGCGCCCCGTGGCGGTCTGGCTCGAAGCGACGGGCAGGGTCGTCATGCTGCTGCCGGAGCTCGAGCGCGAGTACGCCCAGTCCCAGTCCTCCCGGGCGGAGCTGGTCTCGTTCTTCGAGTTCCCCGGAGTCGTCGCACCGTTCGAGGTGCTGGCCCGCGCGGTCACACCGCGGGGCCGGGTGGGATTCACCTCCACCATGCCGTATTCACGACTCGCGGCTGCACGGGAAGCGATGCCCGGTGCAGACCTCGTCGGGTCGGACCTGGTCACCCGCACCCGCTATGTGAAGTTCCCCGAAGAAGTCGTGCTCCACCGCGAAGCCGCTCGCATCACCGATCGGATGCTCGACGCCGGTGTGGCGCTGGTGACGGAGGCCATCGGCGCCGGGGGCGACCTGCCGACCGAGGCTGAGCTCGAACGTCACGTCACCGCGGCAGGCGCCGGCATCATGTACGCCGAGCATCACAACGTGGTGGTGGCCTCGCTGCTCGCCGGTGGGCTCGTCTATTCGGGCGCGAACTCCGCGTTCCCCCACGGTCTTCCGTCGGTCAACCGCCTCAAAGCCGGCGACACCTTCATGCTGTCGCTGGGATGCGCAGTCGGTGGTCGCTTCATCGAAGGCGAGCGCACCTTCGTGCTGGGCGAGCCCACAGCGGAGCAACGCCGCTATCACGACACGATCCATGCGGCCCAGTTGCGTGGACGCGAGACCATCCGCGCCGGGCTCGAATGCCGTGAGGCGAACCGGCTGTGCCTCGACGTGATCCGCGATGCGGGTCTGGGCGAGTTCATCCGCCACCGCCAGGGACACGGAATCGGCCTCGGCATGCACGAGGCTCCGTGGCTGGAGGACGGCGATCCCACGCTGTTGGAAGCGGGCATGGTCGTCTCGAATGAGCCCGGCATCTACGTTCCGGGGCATGCCGGATACCGCATCAGCGACAGCATGCTCGTGACCGACACCGGTGCCGAGCCGTTGACCTCCTTCCCCCGCAGCCTCGACGACTGCACCATCGCGCTCTGACGCCCCGGATTTCGAGAGAGAGACAGAGAACCATGACGACCACCCCGCCGGTGTCCCCGGAGTTCGCCGCAGCCACCAGTGACCACGAATGGGTCGAGATCAACGGAAACCACCTGGCCGTCGAGGTACTCGGCCCTGAGGGTGCGCCGGTCATCATCACCCATCACGGCGCACCGGGGCTCGGGTCGCGCGCCGAACCGCGCGCCAGCTTCGGCCGCCTCGCCGACGAGTACCGCGTCGTGGTGTTCGATGCACGCGGCAGCGGGGTGAGCGAGGGCGAGGGGATCTACAGCCATGAACAGTGGGCTGCGGACATCGACGGGCTGCGGGAGTGGATCGGTGCCGAGAAGATCGTGATGGCGGGTGGCTCCTACGGTGGGTTCATGGCGATGGAATACGCCCTGCGGTATCCGGAGCGCGTGGCCGCGATCGTGCTGCGCGACACGTCGCCCGACAACTCCAACGCGCACCTCGCGCGCGAGAACGCCTTGGCCTCTGACCGCGTCACGATCGACATGGAGAAGTTCGACCGCATCGACGTCGGGCAGGTGTACGACGACGAGGACCTGAAGGACTGCTGGCGCGAGATCCTCCCGTTGTACGACTTCGTCTACGACCCGGAGGCCACCGAACGCAAAGTGCAGGCGACGCCGTATCGCTATCGCGCGCACAACTACGCCTTCTCGGTGAACCTCCCGAACTACGATCTCAAGCCGCGGCTGCCGGAGATCGGTGTGCCGACACTCATCACGGTGGGGCGGACGGACTGGATCACGCCAGTATCGTGTAGCCAGACGATCGCCGATCTCATCCCGGACTCCGAGATGGTGGTGTTCGAGAAATCGGGGCACTCCCCGCAGATCGAGGAGGCAGAGGCGTGGACGAAGACCGTGCGCTCGTTCCTGCACCGGGTGTACCCGCCGACCCGATGAGCAGCGTTCACCTGACGAGGGAAGTGAGCGATCTCGATCGACGGATCGTCGTCGCTCTGCAGCAGGACGGCCGGGCGAGCTGGACGTCGATCGCGGAGTTCGCGGGGGCCCCCGTCTCCACTGTGACCCGTCGCGGACAGCAACTGCTCGCCGAAGGGCTGGTCCGGGTGGGCATCGTGCCGACCCTGGGCAGCGAAGGGCACGTCGAGACCTTCTTCGTGCGGATCAATTGCACGCCCGGATCGCAGCTGACCGTCGCGCAGGCGCTGATCGGCTCGCCGTACGTGCGGTTCGTGACCCTGGTCACCGGAAAGTTCGACGTCTTCGCGGAGGTCGTCATCCCCGGCGACTCGGCGACCTATGCACACGTGCTCACGGATCTGCAGGCCATCCCGGGAGTCGAACGCTGGCGAAGCGACCTGGTCGTGCACACCTACAAGGTGAGCTTCGACTGGGGGCGACAGCTCTATGACGCGCATGCCGAAGCCGCGAGCGATCCGCAGTCGTACATGCCGGCGCCGAACACGTGCGATCCCACGCACTTCGACGATGCCGATCGAGCCATCGTGGAGGAGCTTCGCCACAACGGACGCGCGTCGTTCCAGTCGATCGGCGACACGCTCGACATGAACGAGAGCAGTGTGCGCCGTCGCTATGAGCGCATGCGCAACGCCGGGTGCCTGACCACGGTGACCATGGTGCCGGCGTCGGCGTTGGGCATGAGCGCGGAGACCCTGCTGATCCTGCGGGTCGAGCCGTCGCGGATCGCTTCCGTGGCGCAGACTCTGGCGCAGCACGTGTCCGTGCGATTCCTCGCGGCCGCGCTCGAGGAGAACTCGCTCTACTGCGAGATCATCCTGCCGAGCACCGAGACGCTGCACGACTTCCTCACCGGAACCATCGCGCACCTCAAGGGCGTCAGAGGCTGGAACGCGGCGATGGAGCTGGTCTTCATGAAGCGCGGTTTCATCGAGACGCCGTGGTGGCGGGCTCAGGTCGCCTCGGCGGGGTCTGCCGAGTCCGGGTCATAGGCCGACGGCACCCTCGGCGCGTGGTGTCAAGGGGCTTCCGCGCCACGCTTGTGTGGCGCACTCTCTTCAGAGAGGAAGTCCTGGAGGGCCTACATGTCTGAACTGCCGGATCCGCGTTTCATGCTCAACCGCATCACGGCGTCGGAGTGGGTGATCAACGACCTTCGCTACTCGCCGAACGATCCGCGTCACGTGGTGGCGTGCGTGTACGAACTCGCCGAGACCGAAGTCGAGGTCACGTGGTTGCGCGATCTGCCGCTCGCGACACGCTACGGGACGGTGTTCGAGGTGCTCGAGGACGTCGAACGGTTGGGCGACTCGAATCGAGCGACACGGCCGATCTCCATCCCCGGTCAGCCGCCGCTGCTGGCGACCTAAAGGCTCCGATCGGGTCGCGTCGACACCGTCGGTTTCAGACCTCGGTTTCAGACCTCGGTGTCGTCGGCGTCGTCGGCTCCGGCGGCGACGCGGTCGGCCTCGGCGCTGTCGATGAGCGCGTCATCCACGTCCGGGTCGAGGACGCGCTCACCGTCGACTTCCTGGGTGGGCGCGCCCTCGCGGTCCTCGTCGTGGGGGATCGGAGGAATCGGGGGAATGATCGGGTTCGACATGATCGCATCCTTTCGTCGAGATGTGTCGACGATACGACGGACCGTGCACGCGCTGAACCGGGTTGACGGTCGTGAGGACGCGCGCTAGGACTGTTCCGAGAACGGAAGAAGCCCCCGGAGAACCGGGGGCTTTTCGGTGGACCTGAGGGGACTCGAACCCCTGACCCCCTGCATGCCATGCAGGTGCGCTACCAGCTGCGCCACAGGCCCAGACGCTGTTCCGAACCAGCCGGAGCAACTTGAAAAGAGTACTACACGAATCGACGCGAGCACCAATCCGGGTGAGCATCCCGGGCGCGTCCTCGTGTGCGGCAGGAGTGTGCAGGAACAAGCGCACCGGCCGAGACGTTGAAGTGGGCGTGAGTATCCTCGACAGTCTGGTGATAGGCGCAGGGCAGGCCGGTCTCTCGGCATCGTTCCACCTCTCGCGCCTCGGGATCTCGCACGTGGTCCTCGACGCCGACGAGCGGCCCGGCGGCGCGTGGCAGCACCGATGGGACGCGCTGACGATGCGTGACGTTCACGGTGTCGCGGAGCTTCCGGGCGACACTCCGCCGCCGCGTGACGGTGCACGCGCCAACGAGGCCGTGCCCGCCTCCTTCGCCCGATACGAGAAGACCCATGCGCTTCCCGTGCTCCGCCCGGTGCACGTCGAGCGCGTGGAAGACCAGGATGGAGTGCTCGTCGTGCGAGCCCGGGAGGGGGAGTGGACGAGCCGCACGCTCGTGAATGCGACCGGTACCTGGTCGCACCCGTTCCTGCCGCACTTCCCCGGCATGGAGACGTTCGTCGGAGAGCAGCTGCACACCGTGGACTATCCGGGGCCGGAGCACTTCATCGGCAAACGTGTGCTCGTGGTCGGGGGAGGAGCGTCCGCCGTGCAGTTCCTCGGAGCGCTCGCGCCGATCACCGAGACCCTGTGGGTCACCCGCCGGGAGCCGGTCTGGCGGGACGACGACTTCACCCCCGAGGCGGGGGCCGCAGCGGTCGCCCTCGTCGAGCAGCGCGTCGCGGCCGGGCTTCCTCCGCAGAGCGTGGTCAGCGTCACCGGGCTCATGCTGCGCCCGCAGGAGCGCGAGGCGGAGCGTCTCGGAGCGTATGCCGACCGACGCCCCCTGTTCGAGCGGATCGAACCCGACGGTGTGCGCTGGGCGGACGGGAGTTTCGAGCGGGTTGACGTCATCCTGTGGGCCACGGGGTTCCGCCCCGCGATCACTCATCTGGCTCCTCTCCACCTGCGCAGCGCGGCCGGAGGTATCCAGCTCGACCGGAACGGGCGAGGCACGACCGCTGTCGTCGATCCCCGCGTGCAGCTGGTCGGCTACGGCCCCTCGGCGAGCACGATCGGTGCGAACCGTGCCGGTCGCTCGGCCGCGAAGGGTGTCCAGCGAGCACTGCGATCGTCGAACGCCCGCGTCACCACCGGTTGAGCACCTCCTCGGGCTGGAACCCCGAAAACCTGAACGTCTGAGATACCAGACATCTCGCGTGACTCATCGGACATTTGTCGCAGGCAGTGGGCAATACTGCAGCAAATGGAGCGCGGGTCACACAAAAAGGTGTGGTCTGGCTGTACTGAATCAGGCGGAGGTACGGGCAATGGTGACCGAAATCAGCACGACGACAACGCCCCCTGCGGGGATCATGACTCGCGAGATCAGAACGATCGAACGAGTTCCCGAGAGCGAAAGACACGGCAACCCAAGCAACCAATTCAGCCTGTGGTTCGGCGTGAATATGCAGATCACCGCGATCGTGGACGGGGCGCTCGCTGTCACATTCGGAACCGAAGCCCTGGCCGCGATCATCGGACTATTCCTCGGAAACGTCATCGGCGGCATCACAATGGCCCTGCATTCCGCACAAGGGCCACGTCTCGGGGTTCCGCAGATGATCTCGAGTCGTGTTCAGTTCGGCGTGAAGGGGGCTGCGCTTCCGCTCTTCCTCACCATTTTGATGTATCTGGGCTTCCAGGCCACGAGCATCGTGCTGTGCGGGCAAGCGATAAACCTGATCTTCGGGCTCGAGATCCCGATGATCGGCATGCTCGTCTTCGGTGCTCTCACGACGGTCGTGGCGGTCGTCGGATACAAGCTGATCCACGTGATCGGGCGAATCGCTGCCGTGATCGGCGCGGTAGGTTTCGGCTACGTCGCCATACGACTCTTTCTGGGATATGACGTGTCCAGCGCCTTCGGTCAAGTCGATTTCAGCGGTGCATCGTTCATGCTCGCCGTCGCGCTTGCTGCGGGCTGGCAGATGACGTTCGCACCCTACGTCGCCGACTACTCCCGCTACCTACCGAGCAAGACGACCGTGGCTTCGACGTTCTGGACGACCTTCCTCGGTTCCGTCATCGGAGCTCAGCTCGCAATGACGCTCGGCGTGCTGATCGCAGGCTCGGTGGGAGCTGGAGTCTTCCTCAACAGCCAGGTCGGCACACTCGGTGAAATCGCCGGAGGCGGTCTCATCGCGATCATCATGTATGTGGTCATCGTGGTGAACAAGCTCTCGGTGAACTCCCTGAATGCGTATGGCGGGTTCATGTGCATTCTTACGATTTTCACCGCGTGGACAAAGCAGCGTCGTGTTTCGCAATCGGTGCGCACGGGAATCATCGTGAGTTTCACCGTGCTCGCCGTCGTCTTCGCGATCCTCGCTAATGAAGTCGGATTCCTCGGTGCCTTCAGGAATTTCGTGCTGGCGCTCCTCTCGGTGTTCGTGCCGTGGAGTGTCATCAACCTCGTCGACTATTACCTGATCTCCAAAGAGCGTGTCAATATCCCCGCTCTCTACGATTCGAGTGGTCCCTACCGCGCCTTCAATTGGGTTGCCATCGGATGCTATTTCCTCGGCGTCGCCGTACAGATGCCGTTCATGAATCAGGCGCTCTACACCGGCCCCCTTGCGAACGCGATGGGTGGGGCTGACGTCTCTTGGATCGTCGCGATCGTCGTCACCGCAGCGGTCTACTACCCACTCGCGAAACGTACCCAGTACGTACCGGACGAGCTGATCACAGGCGCTGACGACTGAGCGTCGGAATTCGCATTCCCTCGGATGCTCGACCCCCACTTGAGGAGCCACCATGACCAGCGCCATCGGCGAACCAACGCCCCGCCCCGAGATCTCCGACCTGCCCGAGTATCGTGCGGGCAAGCCTGCGACAGCGGTGCCGGGTCTCGACCCCGTGAAACTCTCATCGAACGAACGAAGCATGGAACCGAGCATCGGGCTGCGAGCGCGACTGCTCGAAGAGGTCAGATTCAACCGCTACCCGGATCCCGTCAACGCCGAACTGCGTTCGGCCCTCGCTTCACGGCTCGGTGTACCGGCCGAACAGATCGTGACCGAGAGCGGCAGTCTCGGAGCCCTGCGCTTGCTCCTTGATGCTCTTATTCCGCGATGGCGGGGGTACGGGCGCGACGAAACGGTGCCTGGACCACCGGAGGTGGTGTATCCGTGGCGGTCGTTTGAGGCATACCCGATACTGGTGTCCGTCGCCGGGGCGGCGGGTGTTCCCGTTCCGCTGACGGACAGCGGGGCGAACGACCTCGATGCCATGGCCGAGGCGATCACGGATCGCACGAGAGCAGTGTTCTTGTGTACCCCGAACAATCCGACTGGTGGCGTCATCGGGCAGGAGGAGTTCGCTCGCTTCGTTGGTCGTGTCCCCCCGGAGGTGCTCATCGTCATCGACGAGGCCTACACCGAGTACGTGGAAGATCCCTCCGCTCTCGACGGGCTTGCGGCCTTCAAAGCGCACCAGAACGTCGCAGTACTGCGCACCTTCTCGAAGGCCTTCGGACTTGCAGGTCTGCGCGTCGGCTACGCGATGGTCTCGACGTTGCTTGCTGACGCGATGTGGCGGATCCGACCGACGTTCGCAGTCACAGCGCTCGCTGAGCGTGCGGCGGTGCTCGCTCTCGAAGACGCCGAGGGTCTTGCCGAGCACGTGGCGGAAGTTCGCGAGGGGCGACGCGCGATCCACGCCGCGCTGTTAGCGGTAGGGGAAGCTCCTCTGGAATCCCAGTCGAACTTCGTCTGGTTCGATGCTCGCGACGCAGAGGCGTTCGAAGCGCGGGCAGCTCAGGCTGCGATCTCGATTCGGCGGTTGGGAACCGGCATCCGAATCACTGTGGGGAATGCCGCCGAGACGGAGCGAGTACTCGCACTCATCGCGGGGACGGCGATTCCGGACCGAGCCGACGTCAGCTCAGGCGCGTAGGGTGAGGGCATGTCACGCATCCTCGTGTTCGGCGGCCACGGCCGTATCGCCCTCCTGCTCGCTCCCTTGCTCGTCGAGCGAGGCGATGAGGTGACGGGGGTGATCCGCAACCCGGCCCATGTCGCCGACGTCGAAGCCGTCGGCGCGAAGGCGCTGGTCGCCGATGTCGAGAGTATGGACGTCGAGGCACTCGCCGAGATCATCCGCGGTCACGACGCGGTCGTCTGGTCCGCCGGTGCCGGGGGCGGATCCCCGGAGCGCACCTACGCGGTCGATCGCGATGCCGCGAAGCGCTCCATGAACGCGGCGGAGCGGGCCGGCGTGCGGCGCTATGTGATGGTCTCGTGGCTCGGGTCGACGGCGGACCACGGCGTTCCCGAGGACGACTCCTTCTTCCCCTACGCCGATGCCAAGTGGGCTGCGGACGAACACCTGCGCGCGAGCGGGCTCGAGGGCACGATCCTCGCACCGGGCGCGCTCACCTTCGACGGACCGACCTCACGGATCCAGATCGACCCCACGGGGCGGGGTGCGGTGTCTCGAGCCGATGTGGCCGCCGTCATCGCCGCGTCGCTGCACGGGCCGTGCACGATCGGGCGGACGATCCGCTTCGGCAACGGCGACCCGGCGTCGGCGGTGCCCATCGCCGACGCGCTCGGCTGCTGACACGGCGGCGCCGCGGAGACGTCACCATGTCCCGACCCCGCCGATGGGCCGCCGGTGCCCTCGCAATCGTCGCGACCACATTTCTCTGCGTCTCACCGGCGGCTGCGGCGTCGAGCGCTGTGCCGACGACGACTCCGACCGTCGCCGCAACAGCTGCCGAGCCCGGTGACTCGACCGCCCATGCGACCGCGCTCGTGCGAGGGATGTCGGTGGCGGAGCAGGCATCCACCGTGGTCATGGGGCATGTGGCAGGGACGGATCCGGCGATGCTCCGTTCGTACATGGAGTCCGGCCTCGGCGGGTTCATCCTCATGGGTGCCAACATTCCGGCGACCGAGGGCGAACTGCAGAGTCTGACCACCGCCCTGACGGTGGATCCCGAGCTGCCTCCGCTGATCGCGGTCGACCAGGAAGGTGGCATCGTGTCGCGCCTGCACGGTGATGACTACCCGGCGTCCTCGTCGTTGAAGCACCTCCCGGTCGCCGAGACGACCTCGGCGTTCACCGCCCGCGGTTCGCTGGTCGGGCGCGCGGGGATCACGGTGAACTTCGGAACTGTCGCCGACGTCACCGCAGATCCCGGGACCTTCATCTACGGACGTGCCCTCGGCACCGACCCGGCGAGCGCCGCCGACCGGGTGTCCGCCGCGACCACCGCCCAGGAGCAGTTCGTCGCCTCCACCCTCAAACACTTCCCCGGACACGGTGCAGCGCCCGGCGACTCGCATCATGTGATCCCGAGCACGACGATGGGACTCGACCAGTGGCGCGAGACCGAGGCGGTGCCCTTCGCGGCGGGGATCGACGCCGGGGCATCCCTCCTGATGTACGGCCACCTCGCCTACACGGCCGTCGACACATCGCCGGCGTCGCTTTCCGCGAAGTGGCATGAGATCGCCAGGGAGGAGCTCGGCTTCGACGGGGTCGCGGTGACGGATGATCTCGGAATGCTGTTGTCATCCGGCGATCCCGCCTATGCAGATCCGGTCGCGAACGGAGTGGCCGCGATCGCGGCAGGCAACGACCTCGTGCTGATGATCGCCGGTTCCGATGCGAGTACGGCGGGCGCGATGGCGGCGGGCATCGCCGCGGCGGTGGAGGAGGGCACTCTGCCGGCGGAGCGACTCGAAGAGGCGGCGACGCGCGTCGTCGCACTGCGGCTGGAGCTCGCTGCGGCCGCGGCACCGTGGGCGGTCTGCGACGATTGCACGCCGGCGGGCTGACCGGTGCTCAGGCGGCCTCGCGTGCTCCGTCGCCGAGCCAGGCGTTCAGCAGCGCGGTGCGGAGGGCGGCGCCACGCTCGGCGAAGACTCGCTGCCTGCGCACATACTCTGCTTTTCCCTCGGGTGTCTCGATGGGCACGGGAACCACATCCCACGCGGAGAGATCGTACGGTGCCGCTTGCATGTCGAGGAGTCGGATGTCGCGCGCGAGCTCGAACGAATCCAGGAGCAGTTCGCCGGGGATCAGGGGACCGAGCTTCGTCGCCCACTTGTACAGGTCCATGCCCGCGTGCAGACAGCCGGGCTGCTCGAACAGAGGCTGCTCGTCGCGGCTCAACGAGATTCGATTTCGGGGGACCGCTTCGGGAGTGAAGAAGCGGAAGGCGTCGAAATGGGTACAGCGGAGGTCGTGATTCTCGACCACGGCATCCGTCCCGGCCTGCCCCAGCCGCAGCGGAACCGCGTGGCGGTGCTCCTCGGCGCGATACACCATCGCCCACTCGTGCAGACCGAAGCAGCCGAACTGCCCGGGACGCGATGCCGTGCGGCGGAGCATCTTCTCGACGAGAGCCGCCAGCTCCGCTTTCTCCTTGCCGAAAGTGGCGGCATCGGGCACGGCGCTCCCCGCAGACAGTCCGGGGGAGTACCAGCGCCAGTCGAGGCGTTCGACGGCGTCGGCCAACTCGACACCCGCTCCGGGATGCCAGCGACGCAGCTGTGCGGGCTTGTAGGAGTAATACGTGAACAGGAAGTCCCAGACCGGGTGCTTCTCGGCCCTGGTCGCACGATCCCGGTGAGCAGCGGTGAGGGCATCCGCGCGGTCGCGATGCGCCTTTTCACGGAGCAGCCAGTCCTGACGGGCGAGGGACATGTCAGTGCAGGATGCCGGCCTCGCCGAGCAGATCGCGCAGCCCGGCGCCGTCTTCGGCGCTCACCCAGGGGGCGACGTCTTCGGAATGGGGCTCGCGGCCGGCGCGGCCACCGGCCAGGACCGCCTCGGCGGGAAGAAGGCGACGGATGGCCACCCCGGCGACGGAATCGGGATGTTCGTCCATGAACTGCGAGTAGATGGCCTCGTCGTGCTGTCCGTCGTCTCCGATCAGGAGCCACTTGACATCGGGGAACTCCGTCGCGAGACGTCGCAGGTTGGTGAGCTTGTGCTCGCGTCCGCTGCGGAACCAGCGCTCGTGCGTCGGTCCCCAGTCGGTGAGGAGCATGGAACCCGCGGGGAAGAGATGGCGGCCGAGGAAGCGCCACAGCGTCGGGGCGACGTTCCACGCGCCGGTGGAGAGGTACACCATCGGGGCACCCGGATGCTGTCGCAGCAGCTGGTCGAGCAGCACGGCCATCCCCGGCACGGGGAGGCGCGCGTGTTCGTCGAGCACGAAGGAGTTCCAGAAAGCGATGAAGGGACGAGGCAGGGCCGTCACCATCACGGTGTCGTCGACATCGGACACGACGCCGAACCTGGTGCCCTCGGCGACGACGAAGGCTCGTGCCTCCACGGGCTCCTGTCCCTCCACGGAGAACGTGAACGTCTGCCAGCCCGGCTCCAGGTCGACGTGGATCGTCGAATCGACCACCCCGCCACGATCGGCGACGACCTGGTGCGTGGAGTCGCCGATCTGCACGGTCACCGCGGCGAAACCCACCGGGATGCCGACGAAGCTGCGCCAGCCGCGGACACTCGCAGGCTCCCCGTCCCGTGTGCGGCGCTGCGGGGGGACGATCAGCACACGGCCCACGACACGCACCCAGCCGGGACCCCCGTATCCGGGGAACGGGAGGATCGTCGCGACGCGGCCACGACGGCGCGCGCGACCTTCACGCCAGACATGCAGGCGGTGTTCGAGTCGGGCGAACCAGTGGATCCGGGGCGCCGGGGGAGCGGATGCCATTGCCTCAGTCTTTCACGTCGGCGTCGGCCTCTGTCTCCGGAGCGTTCAGGTGACGGGCCTCTGCCCGCTGCAGCAGCTTCTTGCCGAGGTAGATCAGCAGCAGGAACACAGCGATCACACCGACGAAGATGTACCCCGCGAAGTGCACGCGGTCGACGAGTTCCCGGAAGCTGCCCGCCGCGAGGGAGGTGACGCTCACGTAGGCGGTCGCCCAGAGGACGCACGCGGGGGCCGTCCAGGCGAGGAACTTGCGGTACGGGTATTCGCTCATGCCGACGGTCAGGGGCACCAGGGAATGCAGGACGGGCAGGAAGCGCGAGAGGAAGATCGCGATGCCGCCGCGGCGTTCGAGGTAGTTCTCGGCGCGCACCCAGTTGTGCTCGCCGATCCGTCGTCCCAGCCAGGACACACGGATATGGGGTCCCAGCCAGCGCCCGAGCCAGAACCCGATGCTCTCGCCGATCAAGGCGCCGATCACGACCGCGACGCCCATCGCGATGCCCTCCAGGGGAGTCGCCACCCCCATCGAGGCGATGATCACGATCGTGTCACCGGGAACGATGAGCCCGATCAGGATGCTCGTCTCGAGCATGACAGCGAGTCCGGCGATCAGGGTGCGAGCGACCGGATCGACCGACTGCACGGTGTCGAGGAGCCAGATCAGGAGGTCGTCCACCCCATGAGGATACGGGAGCAGCCCGGTCCTAGGCTGGAAAGGTGCCCGAACCGCTGAGTGCTCATCCGCTTCCCACCTGGGTGGAGCCGTCATCCGTGTTTCGGATGATCGAGGCGCGGGGCATCGACGTCTTCTGGCTGGATGCCGGCGCGCGGGCGACGGAAGGCTGGAGCTTCATCGGGACGGGGAAGCGTTCGAGCCTGCCGCGGGACGTGCCTCTCGACGCCCCTTCCACCGATCCCTCACGACCGCCGTTCACCGGGGGGTGGGTGGGCTGGCTCGACTACGAGAGCGGAGCATCGGCGTCCGGCGCACCGGTCGCACAGTCGGAGGAGACGCCAGGAGGGTCCTGGTTGCTCGTCACGCATGTCGTCGCCTTCGATCATGCACGCCGTCGCACTTGGGCGCTCTCCTCCGCAGATGACCTCGAGCTCTGGACGGACGAGGTCCACGCAGCGACGGAAACCGTTGAGCGTCCCGGCAGTGAGGGATCCTTTGCGGGCGTGGCTGCCGCCTCGCGCGTGGCGGAGCCCAGGCACACCCCACACGAATACCTCGCACTCATCGAACGCTGCCGTGACTTCATCCGCGCAGGCATCGCCTACCAGCTGTGCCTGACCACACGCTTCACCGTTCCCGGCACCCATGACCCGGTCGCCGTGTACGACCGCCTCCGAGGAGCGACTCCCGCCCACCACGGCGGTTTCGTCCGCATCGGCGACCACACGCTGCTGAGCGCCAGTCCGGAACAGTTCCTCCACGCAGAAGGGGGAGTGATTCGGACGCGCCCCATCAAGGGAACGAGGCCCCGGAGTGCCGATCCCCTCGAAGACGCCGCGCTCGCCGCAGAACTCGCCGGCGACCGCAAGGAGCGTGCGGAGAACGTCATGATCGTCGACCTCATGCGTAACGACCTGTCGCGGGTGTGCGTGCCGGGGACGATCCGCGTGGAAGGGCTCTGGGTGGTCGAGAGCTATCCCGCCGTGCACCAGCTGGTGAGCACCGTGAGCGGAAAGGCAGAGCCGGGGGCCACGGTCGGCGCCCTTCTCGACGCGACCTTCCCCGCCGGCAGCATGACGGGAGCGCCAAAGCTCTCGGCGATGACCAGGCTGTATGAACTCGAAGGCGGCGCGCGGGGAGTGTACGCGGGGTGCTTCGGCTACATCGGCGCGGACGGGGTGCTCGACCTCGCCATGGTTATCCGCAGCATCCTCCTCGACGGGGAGAAGGCGGTGGTCGGTGCGGGCGGCGGAATCACCTGGGGTTCGGTCGCCGCTGCCGAGGTCGCCGAGGTGGCGATCAAGGCGAGGGCGCCGCTCGCCGCCCTCGGTGCGGAAACGCCTGCGTCCTGGCGTTCCGATATCCTGAACTGATCCCGCTTTTCCCTTCAGATTGGTCGTGCGTTCGTTGTCTGAGAACCTGTCCACCCCCCCTGCCGACGACGAGGCCCCGTCGGCGCACGCCATCCAGAACAAGTGGCAGAAGTACTGGGCGGAGAACGGCACGTTCCTCACGGGCGGCGACGACGACACCCGGCCGCGCCGGTACGTGCTCGCGATGTTCCCGTACCCGTCCGGCGACCTGCACATGGGCCACGCGGAGAACTACCTCTACTCCGACATCGTGGCGCGCTTCTGGCGCCACCGCGGGCACAACGTCTTGAATCCGATCGGCTGGGACTCGTTCGGGTTGCCCGCGGAGAACGCCGCTATCCGTCAGGGAGCCGACCCTCGGGACTGGACCTATCAGAACATCGCGCAGCAGAAGGTGGGCTTCGAGGCGTACGGCGTCTCGTTCGACTGGAGCCGCGTGCTGCACACCTCCGACCCCGAGTACTACCGCTGGAACCAGTGGCTGTTCTTGAAGCTGTACGAGCGCGGGCTGGCGTATCGCAAGAAGAGTCCGGTCAACTGGTGCCCGAACGACCAGACGGTGCTGGCGAACGAGCAGGTCGTCGACGGACGCTGTGATCGCTGTGGCGCCGAGGTGGTCAAGAAGAAGCTCACGCAGTGGTACTTCCGGATCACCGACTACGCCGACCGTCTGCTCGACGATCTGAACCAGCTCGAGGGATTCTGGCCGCACAAGGTGCTGCAGATGCAGCGCAACTGGATCGGTCGCTCGGTGGGGGCCGACGTCGACTTCCTGATCGAGGGTCGCGAGGAGCCGGTCACGGTGTTCTCGACGCGCCCCGACACGCTGCACGGCGCGACGTTCTTCGTGGTCGCACCCGACTCCGACCTGGCCTCCGAGCTCGCTGCCGGCGCCTCCGAGGATGTGCGTGAGCGCTTCCAGACGTACCTGGAGCAGGTGCAGAAGGAAACCGACATCGATCGGCAGTCCACGGACCGTCCGAAGACCGGTGTGTTCCTCGAGCGCTACGCGATCAACCCGGTCAACGGCGAGAAGCTGCCGGTGTGGGCAGCGGACTACGTGCTGGCCGACTACGGACACGGGGCGGTCATGGCTGTCCCGGCACACGATCAGCGCGACCTGGACTTCGCCCGTGCGTTCGACCTCCCCGTCAAGGTCGTCGTCGACACGACCGCTCCCGTCACCGGCGCGATGCCCGTGATCGAGGTCGATGAAGACGGGGTGCCGATCGACACCGGTGCCGCGCTCGAGGAGCAGAGCCCCGCAGCCACCGGCATCGCGCTCACGGGCGAGGGCCGCATGATCAACTCGGGCGCCCTGAACGGTCTGTCCAAGCGCAATGCCATCGCGCGGGCGATCGAGCAGCTGGAGGCTTCGGGCACCGGTCGTGCCGCCAAGAATTACCGTCTGCGTGACTGGCTGATCTCGCGTCAGCGGTTCTGGGGCACACCGATCCCGATGCTGCACGCCGAGGACGGGAGCATCATCCCGGTTTCCGAGGACAAGCTCCCCGTGAAGCTGCCGAGCGTCGAGGGGCTCGACCTCAAGCCCAAGGGGACCTCGCCGCTGGGCGGTGCCGAGAGCTGGGTCCGCACGACGGACCCGCAGACGGGCGATCCGGTGCTGCGCGACCCCGACACGATGGACACGTTCGTGGACAGCTCGTGGTACTTCCTGCGCTTCCTCTCGCCGAACAGCGACACCGTGGCGTTCGATCCGGCGCAGGCGGCCCGTTGGGCGCCGGTCGACTCCTACATCGGCGGCGTCGAGCACGCGATCCTGCACCTGCTGTACGCGCGCTTCATCACGAAGGTGCTCTTCGACATGGGACTGATCGACTTCACCGAGCCCTTCTCGAACCTGATCAACCAGGGCATGGTGCTGCTCGACGGGCAGAAGATGTCCAAGAGCAAGGGCAACCTCGTGCTCTTCCAGGAGGAGCTCGACGCCCACGGCGCCGACGCGCTGCGTGTCGGGCTGGCGTTCGCCGGGCCCGTGGAAGACGACAAGGACTGGGCGGACGTCTCGACGACCGGCGCTCAGAAGTTCTTGGCACGCGCGATGCGCGTCGCGGGCGAGGTGTCGAGCCCTGTCGACGTGGTCTTCGACGGCGGTGATGCGGCTCTTCGCCGTGCCACGCACAAGTTGCTCTCGGAGGCACCGGCGCTCGTCGAGCAGACGAAGTTCAACGTCCTGGTCGCGCGGCTCATGGAGCTCGTGAACGTCACCCGCAAGACGATCGATGGTGCCGCCGGTGCGGGAGATCCTGCCGTGCGTGAGGCTGCGGAGACGATCGCCGTGATGCTCGACCTGATCGCGCCGCACACCGCGGAGGAGATGTGGGAGATGCTCGGTCACGAGCCGTCCGTCGGCCTCGTGACGTGGCGCTCCGCAGACCCGGCGCTTCTGGTCGAGGACACGGTCACCGCCGTCGTGCAGGTGGGGGGCAAGGTGCGTGCGCAGCTCGAGGTGCCGGCACGGATCGGCGAGTCCGAGCTCGAGGAGCTCGCCCGGGCGGATGAGCGCGTGATCCGCTCCATCGGAGACCGCGAGATCGTGAAGGTCGTCGTGAGAGCCCCTAAGATCGTCAGCTTCGTCGTCAAGGGCTGATCGCCTCTTCTCCACGGTGGACGCCCGGGACGGGTTGTCCACCGTGGATGTTTCGGGACGCTCGGGGGATCCGCGCCCTCGCCTAGCTTGGCCGGATGGCATCCCCGCAGGCACCGTCTCCGCCGCCGCTCCGGCATCGGCTGCGGCTGAGCATCGGCGCGGCCGTGGTGCTGGGACTCGTGGTCCTGTCGGCGGCTGTCGGATTGGGCATCCTCCGCGGGCAGACGCCGCCCACCGAGTCCGTGTCGCTCACGGACGATGAGGCGAGGGCGGGGTCCACCGGAGAGCTCTACGTCCACGTGCTCGGCGCGGTGGCGGCCCCCGGTCTCTACGTGCTCGATCCGGACGCGCGACTCGTCGACGCCCTGGCGGCCGCGGGCGGGACCACGGACGTCGCCGACCTCGCGGCGGTCAATCTTGCGCGGCTGCTCGAAGACGGCGAGCAGATCATCGTGCCGACGGTCGGCGCCGCTGCTGCGGAGTCGGGAGCCGCCCCGCCCGGGGACGACCGTATCGATCTCAACACCGCCGACCAGGCGGCGCTGGAGACTCTCCCGCGCATCGGCCCGGCACTCGCGGCGCGGATCATCGCTTGGCGGGAAGAGAACGGTCGCTTCCGTTCCGTGGACGACCTGCTCGCCGTCCCCGGTATCGGTGAGAAGCTGCTCGCCGGCATTCGCGACGGCGCACGCGTGTGAGGCGTCGTGACCTGCGGCTGCTGCCTCTCGCCGTCGCGGTCTGGGCGGTGGCGCTGTTGTGCGTGCTGCTCCCCGCGGCGGCGTGGGGGTGCGCGGCCCTCTGCGGAACCGGAGCGGTGGCTGTCCTGGCGCATCTTCTCCACCGCCACGGCTCGCTCGCGCGGCCGTTCACGTGCGGTGGGGTTCTCGTCGTCGTGCTCTCCGCGGCCGCAGGCACCGCTCTGGCAGTGGGATTCGCGCAACCTGTGCGCGAGCGGGTGTCGGAAGAGGGAGGCCGTGTCGTCGAGATCGTCGCCGACGTCACGTCCTCCGCATCGATCGGACAGGACGGACGTCTGTGGTTCGATGCAGCCACCGCTGCCGTCGGACCCCCGGGCCAGACGGAGGCTGCGGCTGCACCGGTGCGCATCGGCATCGAACCGCGCGACGGGTTCGAACTCGGTGCACGGATCCGCGTCGTGGGGGAGGCGTCCGCGACGGACGCGGGGGAGCGCGCCACCCTGGTCGTCTTCGCGAGCGAGGCGGAGGTGGTCGAGCCTGCGGGTGGTGTGTTCGCTGCTGCGGCGACCCTCAAGCACGCCTTCGTCGAGCGGTCGTTGCGTCTTCCCGAACCCGGTGCCGGTCTGCTGCCGGGGCTTGCGGTGGGCGACACCAGGGCGGTCACCCCGGAGCTGAACGACGACATGCGCACGAGTGGACTCAGCCACTTGACGGCGGTGAGCGGCGCGAACTGCGCGATCGTCGTCGTCGCGCTCTTCTGGCTGACGGCGTTGTGCGGAGGAGGGCGGGCGTTGCGCGTCGCGCTCTCCCTCGTGGGCTTGGCCGGGTTCGTTGTGCTGGTCACCCCGGAGCCGAGCGTCATCCGCGCAGCGGTCATGGCGGCCATCGGGATGCTCACCGTGCTGCTGGGTCGTCCGAGTGCGGGCGCGGGCATGCTCTCCCTGTGCACCGTGGGCATACTCCTCGCCGATCCGTGGCTCGCGACGTCACCGGGTTTCGCGCTCTCGGTGGCGGCATCCGGGGCGTTGATACTGCTCGCCCCGCCTCTTGCCCGGGGGCTGGCGACGGTCATGCCCGACACGGTGGCGCTGGCGATCGCGGTCCCGCTCGCCGCACAACTGGCATGTGGGCCGATCATCGCCTTGTTCGCAGAGCAGCAATCGCTGATCGGGGTCGCTGCGAATCTCCTCGCCGCTCCGGCGGCACCGATCGCCACGGTGATCGGTCTGTTGGCGTGTCTTGCTGCGCCGTTGCCGTTCCTCGCTGATCTGCTGACAGCGGCGTCCTGGCTTCCCGCCGCCTGGATCGCGACGACCGCCACGACGACGGCGCGACTGCCGAACGCGCAGCTGCTGCTTCCGGCGGGCATCGGCAGCGCGGCATTGGTGGCACTCGTCAGCGTGTGCGTGTCGGTTGTCCTCCTCCGATCCGCTGATGTTCCGCGCCGGCCGGCCACCGTGCGTGCGATGGTGTTCCTGCGGCGCGGCGCGGCGGCGGTCCTCATCATCGTGTCGTCGCTCGCCGGTGCCCGCGTTCTCCTCGACGGTCCGCTCGCGACCGTGGCGTCGCCGGAGGGATGGTCCGTCGCCGCGTGCGACGTCGGTCAAGGAGATGCGCTGATCGTCCGGTCCGGCGACCGCGTCGCACTGATCGACACCGGGCCGGCGCCGGAACCGCTGGAAGCGTGTCTGCGGTCTCTCGGGGTGGAGCGGATCGACCTCCTCGTCCTGACACATTTCGACCTCGACCACGTCGGCGGAACCGCCGCCGTCGTCGGACGGGTGGACGCGGTGCTGCACGGACCCGTCACCGAGGATTCCGAGCGGCGCCTCCTCGCCCTGCTCCTCGACGGGGGTGCACGTGTCGACGAGGCGTGGGCAGGACAGCGGGGCGAACTCGGGGAGGCGACGTGGCGTGTCCTCTGGCCCCGGAGAGGGTCTCCCGTGTTTCCCTCAGGGAATGACGCCAGCGTGGTGATGGAGTTCGACGGGGGAGGGGTGCCGCGATCGCTGTTCCTCGGGGACCTCGCTGCGGCACCCCAGCGCCTGCTGATGCGCGCGGCAGACCTCGGCGGGTACGACGTGGTCAAGGTGGCCCATCACGGCAGCGCGGATCAGGACCCCGGCCTGTACGAGGCGCTTCGGGCCCGGGTGGCGTTGTTCAGTGTCGGTGCGGACAACGACTACGGTCATCCGCGTATCGAGACCCTCGACCTTCTGACAGCGACCGGGGCGCAGGATCTGCGCACGGACCAGCAGGGGAGGATCCTGCTCGGTGTGCGCGGCGACGAACTGCAGGTGTGGACGGCGCGTGCAGGTGAGGAGTGAGGAGAACGCCAGCCGGGCGGTGTCGGTGAGCGCCGGTAGGCTGGACCCATGGCAGCTTCGCGTACCCCCTCTCGCAGTGGTGCGAAGCCCACCAAGATCCCGCAGGTGTCGTGGCGCGAACCGCACCCCGCGCCGATCGTGCTCGTCTCGGGGCCGGAAGAGGTGTGCGCAGAGCGTGCGATCGCCGGCGTGCGCGACTACCTGCGCGCGGAAGATCCTGCACTCGAAGTCAGTGACGTGCGGGCCGACGACTACGCCCCGGGCACACTGCTGTCGCTCACTTCTCCTTCGCTGTTCGGAGAACCGCGACTGGTGCGCGTCTCGGGTGTCGAGAAGTGCTCCGACGCCTTCATCCAGGAGGCCGTGTCGTACCTCGACAACCCCCAGGAGGGGGCGACCGTCATCCTTCGCCACACGGGCGCCAGCGTGCGTGGCAAGAAGCTGCTCGACGCTCTTCGCGCCGGTACCGGCGGAGGCATCGAGATCGCCTGCCCGGCGGTCAAGCGCGACAGCGACCGAGTGGACTTCGCCGCCGGAGAGTTCCGGGCGGCCAAGAAGCGCATCGCGCCAGCAGCCCTGCGTGCGCTCGTCTCCGCGTTCGCGGACGACCTGACCGAACTGGCGGCGGCCTGCCAGCAGCTCATCGGCGACGTCGACGGAGACATCTCGGAAGAGATCGTCACGAAGTACTACGGCGGTCGCGTCGAGGTCTCAGCGTTCGTCGTCGCGGATACGGCGATAGCCGGCCGCTACGGCGAAGCGCTCGTCGCGCTCCGGCACGCGCTGTCGTCCGGCGCCGACCCAGTGCCGATGGTCGCCGCCTTCGCGATGAAGCTCCGGACGATGGCACGCGTGGCAGGCAACCGCGAGCCCAGCCGACAGCTTGCGCAGCGCCTGGGGATGAAGGATTGGCAGGTCGATCGCGCCCGCCGCGACCTGGCCGGCTGGAACGAGCGCTCTCTCGGGATGGCCATCCAGGCGACCGCCAGAGCCGATGGTGAAGTCAAGGGAGCGGCCCGCGACCCGATCTTCGCCCTGGAGCGCATGGTCACCGTGATCGCCACGCGCCAGCCCTTCGGCGAGTAACCGTCCCCCCGCTTTCTCGATCCCGCGGGGGCCTCGAACTCGAGGGGACGAAGAAGGCCCGCCCCGATGAACGGGACGGGCCTTCCTGAGAAGCTTCGGCTCAGAGGGAAGCGACCTGCTTGGCGAGCGACGACTTGCGGTTCGACGCCTGGTTCTTGTGCAGGACACCCTTGCTGACGGCCTTGTCGAGCTTGACGGAAGCCTTCTTCAGGCCGGCCTCGGCTGCTGCCTTGTCGCCGGCGGTGACTGCCGTGCGGGTGGAGCGGATGAGGGTCTTGAGCTCGCTCTTCACGGCCTTGTTGCGCTCGTGTGCCTTCGCGTTGGTCTTGTTGCGCTTGATCTGCGACTTGATGTTTGCCACGTGTGGACGCTTTCTGTACAGGAGTGTTCGGAATGCCGGCAGCAGAAGAGGGCTGCTGCACAGCGGTCGTGAGGGAAGAACCCACACGCAAGCCAAGAGTCGAGTCTACCAGCAGACGGGGCGCTCGCGCGAAACGGCGAGCAGAATGCGAAACTCGGTCGCGCAATCGATGGTACCGGGTGCAGAATCATCACTGTCCCGACATCGATGTCAAGGAGCCCCATGATCCCTGCACGTGATCGTCCGTCTGTGCCCGTCGGGCTCCGTTGGTCCGCAGCGACGTCGGCCTTCCAGATCGAGGGGTCCCGTCCCACGGGGCCGACCGGGCGCTCCATCTGGGACGACTTCCTCGAACGGCCGGGCGCGATCATCGACGGGTCGACGGCCGACCCTGCATGTGACAGCTACCGACGACCGGAGTCCGACGTGGCCCTCGCCGCGGCGCTGGGCCTCGACCGCTACCGATTCTCCATCCCGTGGGCACGCGTGCAACCCGGAGGTCGGGGTTCGGGGGACCGCGCGGCGCTCGACCATTACTCCCGGCTGGTCGACCGCTTGCTCGAGGCCGGGGTCGCACCGTTCCCGACCCTGTTCCACTGGGAGATGCCCAGCGAGGTCGAGGCCGACGGTGGCTGGCTCGAGCGCGACACCGCCGAGCGCTTCGCCGACTACGCGACCATCGTCGCCGCCTGTCTCGGTGATCGCGTCGAGCAGTGGTACACGCTCAACGAGCCGGCGATGACGACGCTGCAGGGCTACGCGGTCGGCGCGCTCGCTCCCGGGAAGGAACTGCTCTTCGGCGCGCTGCCCACCGCCCACCATCAGCTCCTCGCGCACTCTCGTGCGGCTGCGGTGCTGCACGGCCACGGCGCCGCCTCCGTCGGCCTCGTGAACAATCACACCTGGGTCCGCCCGCTCCGCGACACCCCCGAGGACCACCAGGCCGCCGCCGGGTACGACGTGATCCACAACCGCGTGTTCAGCGAACCGCTCCTCGCCGGCCACTATCCGGATCTCGAGGCATTCGGGCTGCCACCGCTGCCCGTGCGCGACGGGGATCTGAAGGAGATCGCACGGTCGATCGACTTCTACGGCATCAACTTCTACAACCCCACGACGGTCACCGATGCGGCGGAGGGAGGCCCGATACCGTTCGACATCGTGCCGACCCCCGGCGTCCCCGTCACCGGCTTCGGACCCGAGTGGCCCATCATGCCCGGTGCCCTGCGCGATCTGCTGATCGACCTGCACACGCGGCATCCGCATCTCCCGCCCGTCATCATCGGAGAGAACGGGGCGTCCTTCCCTGAGCCCGAGCGGGCAGCATTCGTGGACGACATCGATCGCATCGACTATCTCTCAGGTCACATCGCGGCGGTCGGCGAGGCGATCGACGCCGGGGTGCCCGTCGAGGAGTACACGGTGTGGTCGCTCCTGGACAACTGGGAGTGGGCCGACGGGTACACCCAACGGTTCGGATTGGTGCACGTGGACTTCGAGACGGGCGAGTGCACACCCAAAGCGTCGTACGAGTGGTATCGCGACCTCATCGCGCGGTCGCGGGCGGCATCCATCGCCGCGGAGGAGGCGCGGTGACCGGCGTCTCCGGCACCCGCACGGTCAAGGCGGGCGCACGATGGATGTCGGTGTTCACGCTGGCGTGGCTCGCGATCTGGACGGTGCAGCTCACTCCCGTGCAACTGCTGCTTCCTCTGCAGCTCGACACCCCCGAAGACGACTGGATCCGCGGCGTGGTGTCTTCGGGGCTCGTCCTCGGGATCGGGGGGCTCGCCGGTATCGTCGCGGGTCCCGCCGCCGGGGCGCTCTCCGATCGTGCGGCCGCGGGACGCCACCGCCGGCGCCCCTGGGCCCTCGGGGGCGTTCTGCTCACCGCCGTGTGTCTCATCCTCACCGGTTTCGCTGAGGGACCCTGGGCCGTGGGTGCAGGCTGGGTGGGCGTATCGATCGGCGTCGCCGTCTCTTCCGCAGCTTTCACGGCGCTCATCGCCGACCAGCTGCCCTCGACGCAGCGCGGTGCGGCGTCCGCAGCGGTGGGATCGAGTCAGGCGGTGGGCATCGTGCTCGGTGTCGGACTGGTGGTACTGCTCGGGCTCGACGTCCGCGCCGGCTATCTGCTGCTCGCCGCGGTGATCGCCGTCGTCGGCACCGGTGCGGCCCTGCTGCTGCCCGATCCGCCGAGTACCGAGGCGCTGCGGCCGAAACCTGGCGGACGCCGACCGCTCGCCTCCCTCCGTGACCGCGACTTCGCCTGGATGCTCTCGGGACGCCTCGTGACGAACGTCGGCAATGCTCTCGGCACCGCGCTGTTCCTCTTCTTCCTCTTGCATGGTCTCGGTCAGCCGACCGCTGCCGCTCAGGACAATCTCCTGCTGCTGATCGTGGTGTACACCGTGTTCGTCGTGCTCGCTTCCGTGGTCACCGGCATCGTGTCGGACCGGACAGGGAACAGGCGCACGCTCACCCTCGCCGCAACCGTCGTCCAGGCGGCCTCGGGCGTGGCGATCGCTCTGGTGCCGACGTTCGAGATGACCATGGTGGCCGCGGCTCTCATGGGATTGGGGTACGGAGCCTTCTCGACGGTCGGTCTCGCGTTCGCGGCCGACCTGCTCCCTGACGCCCAGGATCACGCCAGGGATCTCGGGATCGTCAACGTCACCGCAGCCCTGGGACAGCTGATCGGACCGGTGCTCGGTGCGGCACTGGTCGCTCTCGTCGGCGGCTTCTGGCTCGTCTTCGTCGCTGCTGCCGTGCTGTCGCTGGTGGGAGGACTGCTCACCGCGTTCGCGCGCCAGCCGTCGCGCTCATGAGCCGGGCTGCTCCTCTTCCACCGTCGCGATGGCCAGCTGCAGCACGGCATTGAAGACCCGTGGCCGCATCGCCGTGACCAGGTGCGTCGTGCGGGGCACGATGAGGAGCTCCGCATGCGGCGCGAGACGTCGGAACAAGGACTCGTTCAGACGCAGCTGGTCGTACTGCCCGTTCACGAACCAGAGCGGGACCTCGATCCGCGGGACTGCGGCGGCGATGTCCAGCGCGGCGAGGCTGCGCAGCGCCGTGTCCTGCATGTCCAGTGCATATCCACCGGCGGCGAAGTCGGATCTGGTCTCCGTGGGGATGGTGGCCTCGAGGACGCGACCGGTCAGCCACATACCGCGATCGGGCAGCGAGTCGACAGCCCGGGCGAAGAGGCGATAGGCGCGGAGTCCCGCACCATGGGGGAGCGAGGTGCACGACGCCGCGACGAGCGCGGCCACCGGCGGTCGCTGTGCCCCGCCGACGTAGGCGAGACACAGCAGCCCACCCATCGAATGCCCCACGAGCACGACGGGGCCCTTCTCCGCTGCCGCACGTACGGCGGCATCGATCGTGTGGAGCGCTTCGTGCAGCGTGAAGTCCTCGTCCATGCGGCTTCCGTGCCCGGGAAGATCGACCGCGGTCGACGCGTACTCCTGCTCGTCGAGATACGTGGTCTGTGCGCGCCACATCGTCGCGGACGTGCGGATGCCGTGCACGAGGACGATCTGGGTGCTCACGCGAACAGCATAAGGAAAGCGGGGCCGGTGGATGAACCACCGGCCCCGCTTCGACGCGAACGTCAGAGGGTGTTACTTCTCCCAGCCGACGTTCTCGACGGGCTGGATGCCGAACAGGTCGAGACCCACGTAGGGCTCCGGCGTCAGGTTGGCGAGGCCTTCCTGGACCGTGTAGATCTGCGGGCCGTTGTACAGCGGGATCAGGCCCCAGCGCTTGTAGATCTCGGGCTCGAGCTCCATCGCGGCAGCGGTCTGCGCCTCGGGGTCGGACTGCGACTCGACCTTGTCCTTGATCTCGGCGTCGAGTTCGGCGTCACCGACACCCGACAGGTTGAGACCCGAGTCCGAGCAGTACAGCTGGCAGAACCAGGCGGCACCGAACGGGTCGGACGAGGTGAAGCGGAGACCGGAGACATCCCAGTTCTTCGAGGTGTAGTCCTCAGAGAACTGGCTGGCGGGACGGACCTCGACCTGGACGTCGATGCCGACCTCCTTCTCCTGCGCCTGCAGCGACTGCGCGAGAGCCTTCTGCGTCGCCGTGTCGCTCCAGATGGGGTAGACCACCGAGAGCTTCACGCCGTCCTTCTCACGGATGCCGTCCGAACCCTCGGTCCAGCCGGCCTCGTCGAGCAGCTTCTTGGCGCCCTCGACATCGAACTCCCAGCCGGCGCCCTTCATCGAGTCGGTGTAGCCGGGCTGGAACGAGAACAGGGTCAGCGAGCCGGCCGGGTCCTCTTCATAGCCGAGGCCGTTCCATGCGATCTGCTTCTGCTGGTCGATGTTGATGGCCTTGAAGAACGCCTCGCGGACCTTGACGTCCTCGAACTGCGGCTTGGAGGAGTCGACCTGCAGGATCGTGTTGGCGGTCTGCTGCGCGCGGTAGACCTTGGCACCGTCGACGTCCTTGACCTGGTCGATGAGCTCCTGGGAGCCCGTCTCCACCATGTCGACCTCGCCGTTCTTGAAGGCGTTGACGCCGGCCTGGCCGTCCATACCCGTCATGGTGACCTTGTCGAGCAGCGGAGCGTCGCCCCACCACTCGGGGTTCGGCTTGAACGAGATGTAGCCCTTGGTCGCGTCATACTCGTCGACCGTGTAGGGACCGGCGCCCCACTCCGGGTGCGGGTTCTCGATCATCGCTTCGTTGAAGGTGTCCGGGTCTGCGAGTGCCGGGTGGATGACGCCACCGTTGAAGGGCATCTGCGGCCAGGCGAACTCGCCCTTGAAGGTGACGATCGCCGTCTTGGCGGTGTCGCCCTGCTCGACGGACTCGATGTCCTTGTACCCGTCGGTGGCGTTCGGGTTGAAGCCCTCGTCGTAGGAGCGGTTGGCCTTCCACGTGGCGTCGATGGCGGTCCAGTCCATGTCCGTGCCATCGTTCCAGTGGGCCTCATCGGTGAACGTGAAGGTCAGGACCGTCTTGCCATCCTTGACTTCGTGCTTCCACTCGTCGAGGTAGTTGTCGTTCTTGTACTGCGTGCCGTCCGGCTCCATCAGGATCAGCTGCGGCGTGTACCACGCGGCGATGCGTGCGGTGTCGGCGCTGCCGTCACTGTTGAAGGCGTTCAGCTGCGGCGGCACCTCACGGATCGCGAAGTTGACCTCGCCACCCTCCTGGAGGTTCTCGCGAGGCTGCGGATTGTAGTCCGCCATCTCGACGTCGGTCTTCTCGCCGTTGTCGCCATTGTCGCCACTGCCGCTGTTGCCGGCAGCGCACCCGCTGAGCGCGAGTGCGAAAGCGCCGGTGAGTGCCAGCGCTCCCATCAGCTTGTACTGCTTCATGGTGCTCCTTTCGCCTTTCGGCGTGTCATAAGGGGAGAATAGTTCGCCCGGTACACGAATGCGGCCGAGCCAAGTGAATGCCGCCTAACCGTTATCGGACGGTGATCCGTCTCCGGTCAGGAGGCGTTCGACAGGCCCGAGGTGGTCTCCGGGTCGAAGACGATCCGCTGCCGCGTCCGCTCGATGTCGGGGTCGGGGACCGGGATCGCCGACAGCAGAGCCTTGGTGTAGGGATGCTGGGGGTTGTCGAAGACGTCGTCCACGTCGCCGTGCTCCACGAAGTCGCCCAGGTACATGACGGCGACGCGATCCGCGATGTGACGCACCACGGAGAGGTCGTGAGCCACGAAGAGGTACGACAGCCCGAGCTTGACCTTGAGATCGTCCAGGAGGTTGATGACGCCCGCCTGAATCGACACGTCGAGCGCCGACACCGGCTCGTCGAGCACCACGATCTTGGGGTTCGTCGACAGTGCACGGGCGATGCCGATGCGCTGCCTCTGCCCGCCGGAGAACGCCTGCGGGAACCGATCGCGATGCGCCGGGTTGAGGCCCACGAGATCCATCAACTCACCGACGCGTCGGTTCACCTCCGCCTTCGGGGTACCGATGGCGGTCAGCGGCTCGGAGATGATGTCCGCGACCGTCATGCGCGGGTCGAGCGCACCCATCGGGTCCTGGAACACGATCTGGATGTCGCGCCGCAACGCCCGCTCCACCTTGTGGCTGCGGATGTCGTTGACACTCGTCCCGGCGATGACGATGTCACCCTCGGACTGCTTGACCATGTCCATGATCTGCAGCAGCGTCGTGGTCTTCCCGCTCCCGGACTCGCCCACGATCGCCATGGTCTCGCCTTCGCGGACGTCGAAGCTGATGCCCTTGACAGCATGCACCTCGCCGACCTTGCGCTTGAGGAAGGCGCCCTTGAGCAGCGGGAAGGTCTTGGTGAGGTTCTTCACCTCGAGCGTGATCGGACGCTCCTCGCGGGGCAGGCGGGTGAGTTCGCTCTCCGGCGCCTCCCTGACCGGATACACCGGCAGTCCGCCGAGCATGCCGCCGTCCTCGATCTCGTTCGAGCGGATGCAGGCGGCGCGATGTGCCTCGCCACCGCTGGTCAGGACGGGGAGGAGCTCCGGCTCACGCGTCCGGCACGCATCCATCACGATCGGGCAGCGGTCGGCGAAGGGGCAGGCGTCGGGGAGGTTGATCAGGAGGGGCGGGTTACCCACGATCGGGGTGAGCGGTTCCTTCTCGGCCTTGTCCACGCGGGGGATCGCGCCGAGGAGGCCGATGGAGTACGGCATCCTCGTCTGGTGGAACAGCTCGCGGACAGGGGCCTGCTCCACAGGCTTGCCGGCGTACATCACCATCACATCGTCGGCGGTGCGGGCGACCACGCCCATGTCGTGCGTGATCATCATGACAGCGGCGCCGGTCTCGGCCTGCGCCTTGTCGATCAGGTCGAGGATCTGCGCCTGGATCGTGACGTCGAGCGCGGTCGTCGGCTCGTCGGCGATGATCAGCTTCGGGTCGTTCGCCATCGCGATCGCGATCACCACGCGCTGACGCATTCCTCCGGAGAACTCGTGGGGGAACGCCTTCATCCGCTTCTCAGGTTCAGGGATGCCCACGAGCTTGAGAAGATCGATCGCCCGGGCGTTCGCCTCCTTGACGCTGAGATTGCGATGCACCGTGAGCGCCTCGATCAACTGGGACCCGATCGTGTACACGGGCGTCAGCGAGGTCAGCGGATCCTGGAAGATCATCGAGATGCCGTTGCCGCGGATCCGGGAGAGCTGTGCGTCGGTCTTTCCGAGGAGCTCCTGTCCATCGAACAGGATCGAGCCGGAGATCTTCGCGTTCTCGTCGAGCAGGCCCATGACGGCCAGTGAGGTGACGGACTTCCCGGAGCCGGACTCACCGACGATGCCGAGGGTCTTGCCGGCCTCCAGATCGAAGGAGACGCCGCGAACGGCATCGACGCGGCCGGCTTCGGACGCGAAGCTGACGGTGAGGTCGCGGACGGACAGTACGGGGCTCATGCGCGGCCTCCTGCAGCCGAAGTGGGGTCGAGCGCGTCACGCAGGCCGTCGGCGATCAACGCCATCGACACGGTCAGCAGCGTGAGCGCCAACGCCGGGAAGTAGAAGAGCCACGGGGAGCTCGTGATCGACGTGCTGCCCTCTCCGATCAGTGATCCGAGGGAGACGTCGGGGATCTTCACACCGAAGCCGATGAACGACAGGCCGGTCTCCGTCGTCACGGCTGCGACGATACCGAGCGTGAAGTTGATGACCAGCAGAGAACCGATGTTGGGGACGAGGTGTCGCAGCACGATGCGTGTGCCTCGGACGCCCATGTAGCGCGCCGCCTGCACGTACTCCCGCTCGCGAAGCGACAGTGCCATGGTCCAGATGATGCGCGCGGGGAAGAACCAGCTCACGAAGATCATCACGAGGGCGATGACCCACCAGACGCCTCCCGAGTCGTTCGAGATGACGGACAGCATCAGGAAGGTGGGGACCACCATCATGAAGTGGATGACCAGCAGGGCGATGCGTTCGAACCAACCGCGGAAATAGGCGGCGGCCGTGCCGACGAGGGCCGACAGAATGGTGGTTCCGACCGACACCGTGATCGCGATCATGAGCGAGCGCTGCAAGCCGACCGCGGTCTGGGTGTAGGTGTCGTTTCCGGCGCCGTTCGTGCCGAACCAGTGCGCTGCGGAGGGCGGCGTGCTCAGCGCGAGGAAGTCCATGTCGTTGACGGCGTACGGAGACAGCACCGGGCCGAGGGTCGCGAACAGGATCAGGGCGAGCAGGACGACGATGCCGCCGACGGCCGGTCTGTTGCGCATGTAACGGCGTGTGTAGAGCGTCCACTTCGAGAGGGACTTGCGGGGAGCTGCCTCGGTGGACGGCTCGACCAGCGGATCGATCATTTCGGTGGTCATATCAGCTCACCCTCACTCGCGGGTCGAGGACGACGACGACGATGTCCGCGAGGACCGCGCCGATCGCCGTCAGCACGGCGCCGAACGCGGCGACCGCCACCACGCCGTTGATGTCGTTCTGGTTGATGGTGTCGAGGAAGTAGCGGCCCATGCCCTGCCAGGCGAAGATCGATTCGGTCAGGATCGCGCCGGTGAAGATCGTCGGGATCGTGAAGGCGACCTGGGTCGCGACCGGGATGAGCGACGTGCGGAGGGCGTGCTTGCGGACCGCCTGCGCTTTGGTCAGTCCCTTGGCGCGAGCGGTGCGCACGTAGTCCGCGTTGATGTTGTCGAGCAGGAGCGAGCGCTGGAGGAAGTGGTACTGCGCGTAGCCGACGAGCACGAGCGCGATCGTGGGCAGCGTGACGTGCTGGAGCGCGTCGATGATGGTCGGGAAGAAGCCGGTCACGCCCGGGCTGGAGGAGCCGGTGACGTAGAAGATCCGCACCCCTGTCCACTCGTTGAGGGCGATGGCGAGGAGCACGACCGCGAGGCCGGCGACGATGATGTTGATGTTCATCGTGATGATCGAGGTCGCCTGGCCGATGCGGTCGGCGAGCTTGTACTGGCGGGACGCGGTGTAGACACCCAGCCAGATGCCGAGCACGGCGGCGATGATCGTCGCACCGAGCACGAGCTCCGCGCTGACCCACATGCGGTAGGCGACCTGCTCGTTGACCGACTGCCCGGTGGGACTCGTGCCCCAGTCCCAGCGGAACAGGATGCCGCTGAACCAGTTCCACCACCGCTCCATGAGCGGCACGGTGTCGCTGAGGTTGCGCGGGATCAGGACGTTGTCGATCTGCTCCGGCGTCAGGGGTGGTCGTCGCCCCACGTAGTTGCTGCGCGGGTCGAGGAATCCCCACGCGAGGAAGAACGTGAGGTTCGTCGCGACCACGATCATGAGCAGCCAGCCGAGTGTTCGGCGCAGGAGGTACTTGATCAAGGGGTCAGTCTTTCTCTTCTACAGACGCGCTCGGGATCAGCCGACGCAACGCTGAGTCAGTTGGATTACGGAATCGCCATCCACCGAACTCTGCGATGCGACAACCGCCACGGGGTCTGTGATGGAGTCTTATCGCTTGCGGGATCCGGTGTCACGGAATTTCCCAGGCAACTTCGGGAGACTATCACCGGAATGCGGGAATCGGGGATTAGCGCCCCCTCACCGTAGAATCGAAGGGACATGTCCCCACGCGCTCTCACACCTCTCCAGCCTGCCTCGACGCCGGCTGCGCAGATCCGCAATTTCTGCATCATCGCCCACATCGACCACGGCAAGTCGACGCTCGCCGACCGGATGCTCCAGATCACCGGCGTCGTCTCGGACCGAGACATGCGGGCCCAGTACCTCGACCGCATGGACATCGAGCGCGAGCGCGGGATCACCATCAAGAGCCAGGCCGTTCGGATGCCGTGGGAGCTCGACGGTCAGACCGTGGCCCTGAACATGATCGACACACCCGGCCACGTGGACTTCACCTACGAGGTCTCGCGTTCGCTCGCGGCCTGCGAGGGAGCCATCCTGCTCGTCGACGCGGCGCAGGGAATCGAGGCGCAGACGCTCGCGAACCTGTACCTCGCGCTGGAGAACGACCTCCACATCATCCCGGTGCTGAACAAGATCGACCTGCCGGCCGCCGACCCCGAGAAGTACGCGAAGGAGCTGGCCTCGCTCATCGGAGGCAAGCCCGAGGATGTGCTGCGTGTCTCGGGCAAGACCGGCGTCGGCGTCGAGGAGCTGCTCGACCGGCTGGTCCAGGACATCCCTGCTCCGGTCGGCGACGCGGATGCGCCCGCCCGCGCGATGATCTTCGACTCGGTGTACGACGCGTACCGCGGTGTCGTCACGTATGTGCGCATGGTGGACGGCAGTCTCTCGCCGCGCGAGCGCATCCAGATGATGTCGACCGGGGCCAACCATGAGGCGCTCGAGGTCGGCGTGTCGAGCCCGGAGCCGACCCCGACCAAGGGGCTCGGCGTCGGCGAGGTGGGCTACCTGATCACGGGTGTGAAGGACGTTCGCCAGTCGAAGGTCGGAGACACGATCACCACGTCTCGGAAGCCGGCATCGGAACCTCTGCCGGGGTACACCGACCCGAAGCCGATGGTCTTCTCCGGTATCTACCCGATCGACGGCAGTGACTACGCGGAGCTCCGCGAGGCTCTCGACAAGCTCAAGCTCTCGGACGCCTCGCTCCAGTACGAGCCCGAGACCTCGGTCGCGCTCGGTTTCGGTTTCCGCTGTGGTTTCCTCGGTCTGCTCCACCTGGAGATCGTCACGGAGCGCCTCGCCCGCGAGTTCGGACTCGACCTCATCACGACCGCGCCCAGCGTGATCTACGAGGTGCTCACCAGTGACACGGGCGAGACGGTCACCGTGACCAACCCGAGCGAGTACCCGGACGGGCGCATCGGATCGGTCTCGGAGCCCATGGTGAAGGCCGCGATCCTGCTGCCGAAGGACTACGTCGGCACCGTGATGGAGCTGTGCCAGTCGCGCCGCGGCACCCTGCTCGGAATGGAGTACTTCTCCGAGGAGCGTGTCGAGCTGCGCTACAACATGCCGCTCGGTGAGATCGTGTTCGACTTCTTCGACCAGCTGAAGTCCAAGACGCAGGGCTACGCCTCTCTCGACTACGAACCCTCCGGACAGCAGGAAGCCGACCTCGTCAAGGTCGACATCCTCCTCCAGGGCGAGAAGGTCGACGCCTTCAGCTCGATCGTCCACCGGGACAAGGCCTACGCCTACGGCACGATGATGGCCGAGCGCCTGCGCAAGCTCATCCCTCGTCAGCAGTTCGAGGTCCCGATCCAGGCGGCGATCGGCGCGCGCATCATCGCCCGTGAGACCATCCGGGCGATCCGCAAGGACGTGCTGGCGAAGTGCTACGGCGGCGACATCACCCGTAAGCGCAAGCTCCTCGAGAAGCAGAAGGAGGGCAAGAAGCGCATGAAGATGGTCGGCCGCGTCGAGGTCCCCCAGGAGGCGTTCATCGCCGCGCTCTCGGGAGACGTCGAAGGCAAGGACAAGAAGTAGTCGTGGCGCTGCCCGCGTATCCGAGGGGGATGACGCGTCATCCGCTCGTCGCCGTGCCCGACGGCATGCTCGGCGAGGAGAACTCGACCACCGTGGCACCGGCGGCGCGCGACGCGGTCGCGGCGCTGGTGAGCACGTGGGAGTTCAAGCGGCGTGCGGGTTTCGAGACACCTGCGGGTGCACCGATGCCCGAACTCGAGGGCGTGCTCGCCAAGCGTGTCTTCGGCATCCGCTTTGCGGAGCCCGTGCGCGTCGTCTGGGCCGACGCGAGTGGTTTCGGCTACGAGACCCGTCCGGGGCATCCGATCTACGGCGAGGAGTCGTTCCGGATCGACGAGCGGGGCGTGTTCACCGCCCGGTCCGTCTCGCGCCCTTCGACCTGGTTCTGGCGGATGCTCGCGCCTGCTCTGCGGAGGATGCAGCGCTCGACCCACGCCGAGTACGTCCGGATCGTCCAGGAGGCGGCGAGGGCAGCGGAGGCGGAGACCCCGCGCTGAGCGGTTCGGGGCCGCCATGTGACCTCGTGCGGCGCGTGGGGGTGTTCGCTCAGGCAACGCGAAGTAGGGTGGAGGTCATGCGGCGCGGGACTTTCCGAGACGACACGGTGGACTATGCGGCCGTGGGTGCGACCCATGCGCCCGATCTGATGCACTACCCGCCGGAGCGCAGCATCCCGGCGGAGGAATCCTGGCGGATCGGCAGCGGCGTCGAGCGGTTCCAGACTGCCGGGGAAGCTCTCCTGTCCTGGACGGCGCAGCGCGCTGCCGGGCTCTCGGTCGAAGACGTGCGGCCGGCACCCGGACCCGCATACGCGGGCGTGAGCTTCGACGCCGAGGGGAATCCGATCGCCCCGAGCAAGCGCGATGTCGAGCCCCGCTACGACGCCGAGGGCATGCCGTTCGTCGGCGCAGGGATGACGTTGCACCTGCGCGGACGAGTCGCGGGGATGCGCGCCGACGCCGAGCTCCGCGTGATCTCGGTCACGGAAGAGACCCGGCGCATCGGATTCGTCCTCGGCACCGTCGGCGGGTCCGTCGTCAGCGGTGAGGAGTCGTTCGACGTCGACTGGCGTGAGGACAACGACGAGGTGTGGTTCACCGTGCGAGCGTTCGACGCACCGAACGCCCTCATCTACCGGACGATTCCCGCCCTCATGAAGCGTCGTCGCCGCGAGCTGTTCGCGCGCTACCTGCGGGCGATCTCGCCGCTCTACGCGACCCCCGTCTGATGGCGGGACCGCTCCCTCTCGGAGATCCGGCGCCGACGGACGGGCATCTTCCCTCCGACATCGTGATCGACCCGAACGTCCCGTTCTCCGCCTACCTGCACATTCCGTTCTGCACCGTGCGCTGCGGTTACTGCGACTTCAACACGTACACCTCGACCGAGCTGCGCGGGGCGAAGCAGGAAGACTACGCATCGACGTTGATCTCCGAGATCGCGCTCGCCCGTCGGGTGCTGGCTGATGCCGGGGCACTGCGTCCGATGGACACGGTCTTCTTCGGGGGTGGCACTCCGACACTCCTCCCCGCGGGAGACCTCGCCCGCATGCTCGAGGCGGCGACCGGAGCCTTCGGCCTCGCAGACGGGGCGGAGGTGACCGTCGAGGCGAACCCCGACACCGTGACCCCCGCGGTCGCCCGCACACTCGCCGACGCCGGCGTCACGCGGATGTCGGTGGGCATGCAGTCCGCCGTCCCCCACGTGCTCGCGGCCCTCGATCGCACGCACCGCCCCGAGAACGTGCGCACCGCGGTGGCTGCGGCGAAGGACGCCGGACTGGCGGTGAGCGTCGACCTGATCTACGGCGCACCGGGGGAGTCGCTCGCGGATTGGGAGGCCTCTCTCGATGCGGCACTCGCCCTCGAACCCGACCACATCTCGGCGTACGCGCTCATCATCGAGGACGGCACCAAGCTCGCGCGCCAGATTCGTCGGGGCGAGGTCCCGACGCCGGACGATGATCTGCAGGCCGACATGTACGAGCTCGCCGATGCCCGCCTCGGGGCAGGGGGTTTCGACTGGTACGAGGTGAGCAACTTTGCGCGCACTCCGGAGCGACGCTCGCGGCACAACCTGGCCTATTGGCGGGGGAGCGACTGGTGGGGGTTCGGCCCCGGTGCGCACAGCCACGTGGCCGGACTGCGGTGGTGGAACGTGAAGCACCCGGCCGCCTACGCGCAGAGGCTCGCGGCATCCGAGTCGCCGGCGGCGGGAACCGAGCGCCCCGATGTGGAGTCGCGCACGCTGGAGCGGATCCTGCTGCTCAGCCGGATCCGCGAGGGGATCGCCGTCGATGAGGTGCCCGCCGGGAACCGGAGCCGGGTCGCGGGCCTCATCGCCGATGGCCTCGTCGACCCTGCGGCCGCGATCCGGGGGCGCATCCAGCTGACTCTGAGAGGGCGGCTCCTCGCGGATGCCGTGGTACGCGCGTTGACCGACTGACGCCGGAGCGCTGTCAGCCCGGAAGCAGGTCCATGCCCGCGGTGCGGCGCTGCGGCACCGTCGCACTGACCGTATCGAACACCCGCGTGCGACGCTCGGAGCCGTACACGGGCCAGCCCGGATCTCCGCCGGTCACGAAGCCGACCCAGGCTGTGTTCATCTCGGTCGCGAGTGCGCCCGGTGCCGCGGTGCCGGCGAGTCGTCGCGCCTCCTCATCGTCGAGCCGGTCGAACACGAAGCCGAGTTCGAGCGCGTGCGCCGCTCGGAGGTCTCGGACGGGACTGGGCCACGCGAATTCGTAGACGTGCGTGCTCTCGGGGCGTGCGGATGCCACACGGCTCAGCGGTGCGCGCAGCATCATGTCGGTGACGAGTTGCCCGAAAACCTCTCCCGTGTTGGCTCCGGGGAATGCGGACCGGTACTCGGACACCGCGCGGCGCGGGATGCGCGAGAGGAGACGTGCGGCCTGCAGCTTGAACTCGCTGATGCCGGCGAGCGCCTCGGGCGGGAACCACAATCGGTACTCGTCGGTGTTGCTGCCGATGAGCAGCGGCGTGTCGATCTCGCCGAGGACCTCGTGAGGGGACCGCGGAAGGCTGTCCGGATCGATCGCGATCTGGAAGCCGGGTGCGCCGCCGAGCGGGGAGGAGCCTGCGGACTGTTCTCTCCTCGCGTCGAGGAGCTGCGCGGGCGAGAGCGCGGCGAACGAGTCCCGATCGGCGCGGACCCCGAGGCGCTTCGCGAGCTGCGCCGTCACACGTCCCGCCTTCTTCGGGGTCTGCGCCTGGAGCGGGCCCGACTCGATGATCGCGCGACTGATGAGAGCGCGGGAGTCGTCTCGGGCGAGCAAGGCCGCCACGATCGCGCCGCCCGCCGATTCCCCCATCGCCGTGATGTGTGATGGATCCCCGCCGAACGCCGAGATCTCGCGGTGCACCCACTCCACGGCCGCGGCGGCGTCGCGCAGACCGAGATTGCGGGGGGCGCCGTCGAGGACGGAGAAGCCCTCGGAGCCCAGACGGTAGTTGATGGAGACGAAGACGATGCCCGCCCTGGCGAACACCGCCCCGTCGTAGAGCGGCAGCGCGGCAGTGCCCCGCTCGAGCGCTCCGCCATGAATCCACAGCAGCACGGGGGCATCGGATGCGTTGGTCGGAGCCCACACGTTCGCGGTCAGGATGTCGTCACCGTCGAGGATCACCGACCCCAGCAGCTCGCCGATCGGACCCGCGTGCGGCACCTGCGGTGAGGTCGGGCCGAAGCGGGTGGCCTCGCGGATGCCGGACCAGGCATCGACCGGCTGGGGGGCGCGGAATCGGTTCGCCCCGAACGGCGCCTGCGCATAGGGAATGCCGAGGTAACGGACGACCCCGCCCTCCTCGGTGCCGCGGACGATGCCGCACGACAGGGTGGCCTGGGGTGAGGTGGTCATGAGCGTCATCCTAGGGTTGTGCGTCTGCAGTACGGAGACTACCGAGCTGAACGGGGTAGGATTGGCACTCTGAACGTCCGAGTGCCAGCGGAAGGGAAGGCGATGGTCACAGAGCGAGGACTCCAGGTTCTCCGCGCGATCGTGCAGGACTACGTCGAGACCCACGAACCCGTCGGCAGCCGTTCCATCGTGGACCGCCACTCCTTCGGGGTCTCCGCGGCGACCATTCGCAACGACATGGCGCTACTCGAAGACGAAGAACTCATCACGGCGCCGCACACGTCTTCAGGGCGGGTGCCCACCGACAAGGGCTATCGCGTCTTCGTGAATCATCTCGCGCAGCTGCGACCGCTCTCCTCGGCGCAGCGGTCCGCCATCGAGTCGTTCCTCGGCGAGCCGGCCGACCTCGACGACCTCATGGTGCGCACGGTCCGGGTGCTGACCCAGCTCACCGGCCAGGTCGCACTCGCGCAGTACCCCTCGTTCGCCCGCGCACACGTCACGCACGTGGAGCTCGTCGCGCTGGCGCCCAATCGGCTCCTGATCGTCCTCGTCACCGACGCCGGCGGAGTGTCGCAGCGTGTGGCCATGTTGCCGGAGTCGATCGACGAGGCCGAGATGGCCGTGCTGCGGGCGCGCCTATCGGCGCTGATCACGGGGCAGGGCATCGGCGAGGCATCCGACCGGCTCCAGGGGCTGCTCGCGGAGGATGAGGTGGCCAAGGACCGCGTGCTGCGCTCGATCGCCGGTGTCGTGATGGATGAACTCGGCGGTTTCCGGCAGGAGCGTCTGGTGATGGCGGGTGCCGCCACCCTCGCACGTCGAGAACAGGACTTCCGTGGAAGCATCCACCCGCTTCTCGAAGCGATCGAGGAGCAGGTGACGCTGCTGCGGCTGATGAGCGAGATGGTGACCGACGAGCACGGACTCGCGGCCAGCATCGGCACGGAGAACGCGCCGTTCGGCCTCGGTGAGGCATCGATCGTCGCCAGCAACTACGCCGCCCCCAGCGGTACGGCGCGAGTCGGCGTCATGGGGCCGACGCGCATGGACTACCCGAGCAACCTCGCCGCAGCACGGGCCGTAGCCCGCTACCTGTCGCGGATGCTCGACGAAGACGAGGCCGGCCGCTGACGCGGCCGCCGAGAGAACACACGCAGAAAGGCGATTGTGGCGGACCACTATGAGGTTCTCGGGGTGTCCCGGGACGCTTCCACCGACGAGATCAAGAAGGCGTATCGACGTCTTGCGCGACAGCTGCACCCGGATGTGAATCCCGGTGAAGACGCCGCAGAGCGCTTCAAGCTCGTCACCCACGCGTACGACGTCCTCAGCGATGACGAGTCGCGTCGCCGCTACGACATGGGCGGCGGAGACGCCGCTGCCGGCAACTTCGGTGGCTTCGGTGGCTTCGGGGATATCTTCGAGACCTTCTTCGGCGCGTCGCAGGGCGGTGGGCGCGGCGCGCGTCCGCGTTCGCGTCGGGAGCGCGGGCAGGACGCACTCGTGCGGGTGTCCCTCGATCTGGGCGACGTGGTGTTCGGTGCGCATCGCGACATCGAGGTCGATACGGCCGTGCTGTGCGAGACCTGTCAGGGGTCCTGCTGCCAGGAGGGCACCTCGCCCGTCACGTGCGACATCTGCGGTGGGTCGGGGCACGTGCAGCGGCAGGTGCGGAGCCTCCTCGGCAACGTCGTGACCTCCCAGCCGTGCGGCACCTGCGAGGGGTACGGCACCACCATCCCGCATCCGTGCGGCACCTGCGGCGGGCAGGGACGCGTGCGCTCGCGCCGGACGGTCTCCCTCGACATCCCGGCCGGCGTCGAGACCGGACTCCGCCTCCAGCTTCCCGGTTCCGGCGAGGTCGGCAAGGCGGGCGGTCCGAACGGAGATCTGTACGTCGAGGTGACGGTCAACGCCCACCCGGCGTTCAGCCGTGACGGCGATGACCTGCTCGCGACGCTCGAAGTGTCGATGACCGACGCGATCCTCGGCACCGAGACCACGATCCAGGGACTGGATGGTGAGGTCGATCTCGAGATCCGGGCCGGCGTGCAGTCCGGTGACGTGCTGACCATCAAGGGGCGAGGCATCACCCCGCTCCGTGGCACGCAGCGCGGTGATCTGCGCGTCGGCGTCCAGGTGCTCACCCCGACCCGGCTCGATTCGGCGCAGCGGGCTCTCATCGAGGACTTCGCGAAGAAGACCAAGGCCCCGGACCCCCAGCTCGCGCAGTTCCAGCAGGGCCTCTTCTCGAAGCTCCGCGATCGTTTCCGCAGCCACTGATCATGGCGCTGCACTTCGTGGTCGAGTCGGCATCGGACGCGGTCGCCGGCGATGTCGTCTCCTTGACCGGGGCCGAGGCGAAGCACGCGGCCGTCGTCCGTCGACTTCGGGTCGGTGAAGAGGTGACCGTCGGCGACGGAGCAGGAGTGTGGCTGACCGGTGCAGCGGAGGAGGTGTCCCCGACACGCGTGGAGGTGCGAATCGCCCGGCGCTCGGAGCACCCGGCTCCGTCTCCGCGGATCACCCTCGTCCAGGCGCTGGCGAAGGGCGACCGGGACGAGCTCGCCGTGCAAGCGGCCTGCGAGCTCGGAGTCGACGAGATCGTGCCCTGGCAGGCGGCGCGCAGTGTCTCCCGCTGGGAAGGGCCGAAGGCGGTGAAGGGCCGCGAGCGGTGGGCGACCATCGTCCGCGAAGCCGCCAAGCAGGCCCACCGCTCGTGGCTTCCGGACGTCGTCGCCCCGGTGTCGACGAGACAACTCGCCGAACGTGCGAGCTCACAGCGTGTCCTCGTGCTCGACCCCACCGCGGCGGTGCGCCTGTCGGAGATCGAGGCAGACGGCCGTGATCTGATTCTGGTGGTGGGGCCGGAAGGCGGGATCTCGGACGAGGAACTCGACCGGCTCACCGAGGCGGGTGCCGAGCGCGTACGTCTCGGCGACACGGTGCTGCGCACATCGACGGCAGGTCCGGCCGCGATCGCCGTGCTCTCCGTGACCCTCGGGCGCTGGTGACCTCCCGCGCCGAGGCGACAGGGGAGCGCGCATGCCGCGATCAGTAGACTTGAGAACATGACGGAACCCTCGATCTTCACGCGCATTCTGAACGGGGAGATCCCTGCCGAGATCCTCGGGGAGACGGAGCGGGTCTTCGCGCTGCGGGACATCGCTCCGCAGGCTCCCGTGCACCTGCTCGTCGTACCCAAGTCCGCCGACTACCGCGACGTCACCGAACTCGCTGCCGGAGACCCGTCGCTCCTGGCCGAGATGGTCGCGTTCGCCACGGAGTTGGCTGCGAAGCACAGCGACGACGGCGACTTCCGCCTCGTCTTCAACACCGGCGCCGGTGCCGGACAGACCGTTTTCCACGTCCATGCGCATGTGCTGGCCGGAGGATTGACTGAGAAGAGTGTCGGTGCCTGAGAATCACGAACCGCAGGAGCGCAGCCTGGGCGGCCGGCCTCCCGAGTCCGTCGAGACGATCTATGCCGACGGAGTCGCCATGGTGCAGCTGCTCGGTCCGCAGGACCGTCTGCTGCGGATGCTCGAGAGGGAGCATCCTGACGTCCAGGTGCTCGTCCGCGGGAACGAGATCACCCTCAGCGGTGACACCGACGCGGTCAGGAAGGCGAAGGCGCTTGTGGAGGAGCTGCTTGCAATGACCCGGGCCGGGCACGATCTGGCTCCGAGCGACGTCTCCAGTTCCGCACGCATGCTGCGTCAGGAGGGGGGACCGCGGCCCAGCGAGGTGCTCGGTGAGGCGATCCTGACGACGCGCGGGAAGGTGATCCGTCCGAAGACCCTCGGCCAGAAGGAGTACGTCGACGCGATCGAGGAGAACACGGTCGTCTTCGGCATCGGCCCTGCTGGTACCGGCAAGACCTACCTCGCGATGGCGAAGGCCGTTCAGGCGCTGCAGCGCAAGGAGGTCACCCGGATCATCCTCACGCGGCCCGCGGTCGAGGCGGGGGAGCGGCTCGGGTTCCTTCCCGGCACGCTCACCGACAAGATCGACCCGTACCTGCGGCCGTTGTACGACGCCCTCAACGAGATGATGGACCCGGAGATCGTCCCGCGTCTGATGGCGACGGGGACCATCGAGGTCGCTCCGCTCGCGTACATGCGCGGGCGCACGCTGAACGATTCTTTCGTCGTGCTCGACGAGGCCCAGAACACCACGCCCGAGCAGATGAAGATGTTCCTCACCCGTCTCGGCTTCGGCACGCGGATGGTGGTGACGGGCGACATCACCCAGGTCGACCTCCCGCAGGGCTCGTCCGGTCTCCGACTCGTGACGCGTGTGCTCGACGGTATCGACGACATCCACTTCGCGCGGCTCACCAGCGCCGACGTCGTGCGGCACTCGCTGGTCGGCCGCATCGTCGACGCATACAGCGAGTACGACGAGAAGCGCACTGCCCAGCGCTTCGAACGCGAACAGGCCGCCGAGTTCGCCAACAGGGCCGACCGCCGAGGGGCGCAGCGCCCCGGACCACGGGACCGCATGCCGAAACGAGGACTCTCATGATCGAGATCAACAACGAGTCGGCCATCGACGTCGACGAGACCGTGCTCCAGCGGCTCACGGACTACAACCTCGCGCAGCTCCACGTCAGCCCGGATGCCGAGGTCGCCATCGTCCTCGTGGACGAGGGGGCCATGGAGGCGCTTCACGTGCAGTGGATGGACGAGCCCGGTCCCACCGATGTGCTCAGTTTCCCGATGGACGAGCTCCGTCCCGGCACCGAGGACCGTCCGACCGCTCCCGGACTGCTGGGCGACATCGTGCTGTGCCCCCAGGTGGCCGAGACGCAGGCTCAGGCGGCGAAGCACACCCTGATGGACGAGCTCATCCTGCTCACCACGCACGGGCTGCTCCACCTCCTCGGCTTCGATCATGCTGAGCCCGACGAGGAGCGTGAGATGTTCGGACTGCAGAAGGAGCTGATCCAGGGCTTCGCCGCGTCCGAACGCCGCCGATGACGGCCGTCCTCCTGCTCATCGGAGCCGTCCTGCTGGTCGCCTTCGGCGGTCTCATGGCCGCGATCGATGCCGCGTACGGTGTCACCTCCCGCGTCGGTCTCGCCGACATGGCGAATGAGGGGCGCAAAGCGAAGGCTCTGCGACGCATCGCCGCCGATCTGGATGCGCACGTCAACGCCGTCGCCTTCATCCGCGTGCTGGCGGAGGTCACCGCAGCCGTCCTCGTGACGGTCGCGTTCACGATCCTCATCGACAACAACTGGTGGGCGATGCTCGCCGCCGCGGTGCTGATGACGGCGATCACGTTCGTGCTCGTCGGTGCGAGTCCGCGCTCCTTCGGCCGCCAGCACGCCGAAGGCATGATCCGCCGAACCGCGTCGATCGTGCGCGGCCTCCGCATCATCCTCGGCCCGCTCGCCCAGGCTCTCGTGGTGCTGGGCAACAGGGTCACGCCGGGCACCGGTCGCAGCTCGTTCACCAGTGAGGATCAGTTGCTCAGCATGGTCGACGAGGCCGCCTCGAACGACCTCATCGAGGAAGACGATCGCGACCTCATCCACTCGGTGTTCGACTTCACCGATCAGTTCGTCCGCGCCGTGATGGTGCCCCGGACCGAGATGGTGACGGTTGATGCGACCGCCACGACCGACGAGGCGATGTCGCTGTTCCTGAACCGCGGCGTCTCGAGGATGCCGGTCGTGGATGATGACGCGGATGACGTCGTCGGCGTTCTGTATCTCAAGGACCTCGTGCAGTTCGCCTATCGCGATGACAGTGCTTGGCGGGCCGCGTCGATCCGGCCGATCGCACGGCCTGCGACCTTCGTACCGGAGTCCATGCGCGCGGAGACCCTGCTGCAGCAGATGAAGCGCGACGCCGTGCACGTGTGCCTGGTGATCGACGAGCACGGAGGAATCTCGGGGCTCGTGACGCTGGAGGACCTGATCGAGGAACTCGTGGGAGAGATCTCGGATGAGTACGATCAGGTATCCGCAGAATTCGTCGATCTCGGTCACGGACGATACCGCGTGAGTGCGCGTCTCTCCCTCGAAGACGTGGGCGATCTCTTCGGCCTCGAACTCGAGGATGAAGACGTCGACTCGATCGGCGGCTTGCTCGGCAAGGCGCTGGGACAGGTTCCGCAGCCCGGTGCGACGGCCACCGTGGCAGGGCTGGTTCTGACGGGTGGGGCATCTCGTGGTCGTGGTCGCGGGATCGCGACGGTGTTCGCGGAACGGGCGGCAGGGGAACCTGTCGCGACGCAGGATGAAGGAGAGCGAGACGATGACTGAGGAAACCCGAAGCGGGTTCGTGACGTTCGTCGGTCGACCCAACGTCGGCAAGTCGACGCTGACGAACGCTCTCGTCGGCGAGAAGATCGCGATCACCAGCGAGAAGCCCCAGACGACACGGCGCGCCATCCGCGGCATCGTGAACCGCCCGGAAGGGCAGCTCGTCATCGTCGACACCCCGGGGATCCACAAGCCGCGCACGTTGCTCGGCGAACGGTTGAACGACCTCGTGGAGCAGGTGCTCGGTGACGTCGACGTGATCGGATTCTGTGTCCCGGCCAATGAGAAGGTCGGCCCGGGGGATCGACGGATCGCGGCTTCGCTCGACGGCTACCCGCGGGCGAAGAAGATCGCGATCGTGACGAAGACCGATGCGGCGGCCCGTGACGACATCACCGCGAGGCTGCTCGAGGTGGATGCTCTGCGCGAGGACTGGGCAGCGGTCATCCCGCTCTCGGCACTCACCCGCGATCAGCTTGATGTGCTCTCCGACGAGATCCTGCTGCTGATGCCGAAGGGCCCCGCCTTGTATCCGGAGGGGATCACGACGGATGAGTCCCAGGAGGACCGCATCGCCGAGATGATCCGCGAAGCAGCGCTCGAAGGAGTGCGTGACGAGCTCCCGCACTCGATAGCGATCGTGATCGACGACATCGCGCCGCGCGAGGGCACCGACCTGACCGACGTGCACGCCTCGATCGTGGTGGAACGTGATAGCCAGAAGGCGATCATCATCGGTCACAAGGGCAAGCGTCTCAGCGAGGTGGGAGCTCGTGCCCGTAGCGGTATCGAGGAACTGCTCGGCACCCGTGTGTTCCTGGGCCTGCATGTCAAGGTCGCGAAGGAGTGGCAGCGCGACCCGAAGCAACTCGGCAGACTCGGCTTCTGACATGCGAGCAGGTCACACGTCGATGGCGGCGGGAAGGCCGCCGACCCCGGCGACATGAACGATCGCAGCGAAGACCCGAATCCGCTGCGCGACGAGGTCTTCATCCGAGTGTTCGATGAGCACTGGGCAGCTGTGCGGCACCACATAGAAGGAGTCGTCGCGGACGACCAGGAAGTCACCGAGATCGTCTCGGAGGTCTTCCTGAGCGCGTGGACCCGGCTCCGGCCTGCTCGTCCACCCGGCCGGGTCTGGTTGCTCCGCGTCGCCGACCGGCACCTGCGTGCGCGTGTCGGACCGAAGTCGATGCCGCACAGTGCGCTCGAGGCCGTGCATCAGGGGGTCTTCGGGGAGGACGAGGAATCCGGCCGGCAGGGTCGTTTCGAAGTCATCCGTGCTTTGGGTGTCCTCACTCAGGAACAACGGCGTATCATCATGCTGACGTACTGGGATGGACTCGCGGTGGGGGAGATCGCGCAGTTGATGCGCGCTTCCGAGTTCCGCGTGCGGAAGAGGCTGAGCCAAGCACAGGATCGCCTGCGTGCGGAGCTGGGCCTGGGAGGGGGTGATGATGGGTGATGACGCAGAACGCGGTGCTCGAGCGCATGCTGACTGACGCCGACCCTGCTTCCACGCCTCGTGACGCGTCGCCGGATGTACGGGCGCTCGCGACCCGCGATCGCATCCTCCGCACGACGCGTGCTCCGAGACGACGCCGCGCGCGCACGCTCGGGTGGGCCGGCGGTCTCACCGCGGTCGCGGCGTCCGCGGCGCTGGCGTTCGCCGTCTTCGCACCGCAGGGTGCCGCCGTCGCCGGAACGCCGTCGCCGCTCGACTTCAGTGGCTCGTCGACCGTCGCCCAGATCGTCGATGAGGCGGGCGTCGCCCTCGCGAACTCGACGGGACCTTCGATCCCGTCGCGCACGGTCAGGACGGCCTCGTGGGGATTCTCGGTCGAGGTCGACACCAAGACCACGACCGTCGTCCCCCAGCTCTCGACGCTCACCTGGGAGCCCGACGGTTCCGGACGGATGACCATCATCGCGGGTGTTCCCTACGATCCGGAAGACGCGGTCGCCAGCAATGGGGCCGAGGTCACCAGCAGCGGCGAGGTCGTCACCGATCTGATCATGGGAGAAGGCGACTTCGAGACCCCGTGGAAGACGGTTCCCGGCGAGACCGGCGAGGACATGGTCGCTATGCTCCGCGCGTTCGGCATGCCGGAGGATCCGACGGCCTTCGAGGTGGAGACGGCGATGACCACGGCGCTCGACCAGTGGACGCTGACCGACGCGCAGCACGAGGAACTGCTCGTTCTGCTCGCGGAGACGGGCGGCGGCGAAGCTCTCGGGACGACGACGGATCGACTGGGCCGACCGGTGGCCGGCATCCGCGTCCTGTCACCGGACGAGGCCGTGAGCGACCTGATCCTGGTGTCGCGCGAGACCGGTCGGATCGTCGGCATCGAACGCACGGTGCTGAAGGATGACGGGGTGTTCTCCGCGGGCGCCATCATCTCCTACCGGATGTGGGACCTCGATGAGGACACCGTCCGATGAAGCTCCGCACCGTGCTGGCGGCCGTCCTGTTCGGCGCCGTCCTGGCGTGGGCAGCGGTGCCGACCATGGCTTCGGCGCGCGATGATCATGACGTGGACCCGCTGGTCGCGGCGATGCTCGACGAGGTCCCCGGTGGTGTGATCGTCGATGCGACTCACGCCGTGTGGCCGGCGCTGGACATGGCTCTGAGCGTGCCGTCGGCATCGGACCTGACGGCGCGCTCCGTCGGAAGCTGTGCGACCGGCAGGTTCTGCGCATACAACGCGCTCTCCCTGGCCGGAGGTTCGCTCTCGTTCGGAGGCTGCGGAGTCAACACCGTGCCGCCGAGCTTCACCGTGCGGTCCGTGGCGAATGCGCGCAGTGCCGGATATGTCCAGGCACGCAACGGTGCCACCGTGTTGAAGACGGTGGGTGCCGGAAACTGGGCGAACGTGTCCGGTACCGTGAACAACCTTCGCTGCGCCGCCTGAGCGAGTCCGCCGATGTCGACGTCGAAGAAGCTCCTCGAAGCACGACACTGGGTCGCCACGTCGTGGGGCTCGCCCGAGGCATGGGAGTTCACCGACGTCAGCATTCCGCCGCCGACGGCGGGTGAGGTGACGATCCGTGTGCGCGCCGCGGGGGTGAACCCGGCCGACGCGAAACACGTCGCCGCGGCGAGGTCTGACTCCGCTCTTCCGGTCCCGATCGGCTACGAGGTCTCCGGTGAGATCATCGCGATCGGACCGGACACGCGGATCGGCTCCGGGACCGCGTCGGAGGGCGATGAGGTCGTGGCTTTCCGGGTGCGGGGCGGATACGCGACGGCACTCACCGTTCCCGCAGAGAAGGTGTTCGCGAAACCGTCGACCCTCTCGCATCCGGAGGCGGCGAACCTGCTGCTCGTGGGCACCACGGCCGCCGAGATGCTCGCGGTCACCGGGGCGACGCCAGGGGAGACCATCCTCCTCCACGGTGCCTCAGGCGCGGTCGGGGTGAGCGTCTTGCAACAGGCCCGGCTGCGAGGCATCCGTGTGATCGGTACGGCGAGCGAGAACCGCTTCGATGAGGTGACCCGATTCGGCGGCATACCTGTCCGCTACGGCACGGGGCTCGCCGATCGCGTGAGGGAGGTGGCGGCGGGGCCCATCTCGGCGGCACTCGATGCTGTCGGTACGGACGAGGCCGTGGACGTGTCGCTCGCTCTCGTCTCCGCCCCTCGCCGCATCGTCACGATCGCGGCCCCCGGTCGCGCCGAGGCCGCTGGGTTCCTCGCGATCGCGGGTTCCCAGCCGGCCAGTGCCCGCTTCCGCGACGAGGTGCGGGGGGAGCTGATCGCGCTGGCCCAGAACGGCGACCTCGAGGTGCCGCTCGCGCAGACCTTCCCGCTCGAGCGAGCCCAAGACGCCCACCGCCTCCTGGCGACGGGACACCCCGGAGGCAAGCTGGCTCTGATCCCGGAGGTCAGTCGGTCTCGCGAAGTGCGGAGCTGACGACCACCACTCGTTCGCCGTACTCGGCGTCCATCGCTTCCTGGATCGCGCCGTCATCCCAGACGACCTGTACCCAGACATATCCGCGATCCGTCCCGACCGTGACCGCTTCCGTGCCGAGGCGTGCCGCGATGTCGTCTTGGACCCGTGCGAGCTCATCCTCGGGAGTCGTGCCGTCGACTCCTCCCGTCGGATCCTCCGGAGCGATCGAGTCGTACAGTGCGGCCATGATCGGCGGATCGGTCATGGTGAGTCGCTCGCCGTCGTAGGTGGCGTACACCGCATAGTCGCCCCAGGTCGTCTCGCCGCTGTCGTCGCTGCCTTCGACGCCGTCCCAGGTCCAGCCGTCCAACGGCACGCCGAGGCACTGCGGCGGGTAGGACTCCATGATCGCCCCCAGGCACAACTGCACGTCCCCGCTCGCGTCCAGCACCATGCCCACCCCGACCACACGCCCCTCCGGCGGCACGGGGTGCGCCTCTTCCAGCCGTTGATCGGACGGAACCGTGGTGCTCGTGGGTGCCGCCGCGGGTCCGGGGACGAACGCGCAACCGCCGAGGAACAGGAGACCGACGGCGGATACCGCGGCGAGGGCCAGAGGACGTAGCGATGTGCTCATGTGCGGGAAGTGTCGCGCGGCGCGCAATCGTCTCAGATTCGTCGAAGTGGAGGCGTGTTCCCTGCTAGCATGACGACATGCCTTTCGGCGGTCTGCTTCTTCTTAGCTGCCGCGACGAGTCCTCAAGCTAGGGCCTCCCTCGTCGCGGCGCTTGTGTTGGCCCGTTCATTTTGACGAAGAGAAGAAGCCCCATCATGCAGAACACTCAGCGCCCGTCCGCGATGCCGATCCACAAGTATCGGCCGTTCCACGAGCAGATCAACGTCCACCTGCCCGACCGCACCTGGCCGGACGCCCGAATCACCGAGGCTCCCCGCTGGTGCGCCGTCGACCTCCGCGACGGCAACCAGGCTCTGATCGACCCGATGTCGCCGGAGCGCAAGCGGGTCATGTTCGAGCTGCTCGTGAGCATGGGCTACAAGGAGATCGAGGTCGGTTTCCCGTCGGCGAGCCAGACCGACTTCGATTTCGTCCGTCAGCTCATCGAAGAGAACCTGATCCCGGACGATGTGACCATCCAGGTGCTGACCCAGGCCCGCGAGCACCTCATCGAGCGCACCTATGAGTCGATCGCCGGTGCGAAGCAGGCCATCGTGCACCTCTACAACTCCACGAGCGTGCTGCAGCGCGAGGTCGTCTTCCGCACCGACAAGCAGGGCATCATCGACATCGCGCTCGAAGGAGCGCGCCTGTGTCGGAAGTTCGAGAAGACGATCCCCGACACGAAGGTGTACTACGAGTACTCGCCCGAGAGCTACACGGGTACTGAGCTCGAGTTCGCGGTCGACATCTGCAACCAGGTCATCGAGGTGTTCGAGCCGACGGCGGACCGCAAGGTGATCATCAACCTGCCAGCCACCGTCGAGATGGCTTCTCCGAACGTCTACGCCGACTCCATCGAGTGGATGAGCCGGCACCTGAACCACCGCGAGAACGTCATCCTCTCCCTGCACCCGCATAATGACCGCGGCACCGCGATCGCGGCCGCGGAGCTCGGCTACATGGCCGGTGCCGACCGCATCGAGGGATGCCTGTTCGGCAACGGCGAGCGCACGGGCAACGTCGACATCGTGGCTCTGGGGATCAACCTCTTCACGCAGGGCATCGACCCGCAGATCGACTTCAGCGACATCGACCAGGTCAAGCGCACGGTCGAATACTGCAACCAACTCCCCGTGCCGGAGCGCAGCCCGTGGGCTGGCGACCTGGTCTTCACCGCCTTCAGCGGATCTCACCAGGATGCGATCAAGAAGGGCTTCGAGGCGATGGAGGCGCGGGCGACCGCCGAGGGCGTGACGGTCGACGAGATCGAGTGGGCCGTTCCTTATCTGCCGGTCGACCCGAAGGACCTCGGACGTTCGTACGAGGCGGTCATCCGCGTCAACTCGCAGTCCGGCAAGGGCGGAGTCGCCTACCTGCTGAAGTCGGACCACGCGATCGACCTGCCGCGCAAGCTGCAGATCGAGTTCTCGGGGGTCGTGCAGGCCAAGACCGATGCCGAAGGCGGTGAAGTCACGTCCGACCAGATCTGGTCGATCTTCAACGACGAGTATCTGCCTGCCGATGACTCGACGGCCAAGTGGGGGCGCTTCGAGCTGCTCGCCACGCAGACCCGCAGCGACATGTCGGGTGACGTCGTGCTCGATGTCGTCCTGCGTGACGATGACGAACAGCTGGCCGTGTCGGGGAACGGCAACGGGCCTGTGGCCGCCTTCGTCGAGGTGTTGCGCGGCCAGGGCTTCGACATCACGGTGTACGACTATGTCGAGCACGCTCTCAGCGCGGGCGGCGACGCGCAGGCTGCGGCCTACGTCGAGTTGCAGGTCGGCGACCAGCGGCTGTGGGGTGTCGGTATCGACGGCGATATCTCGACCGCATCGCTCAAGGCGATCGTGTCGGGTGTGAATCGTTCGATCCGCACTCGGCAGCACGAGCTCGCAGCGGTCTGATCTCCGACGTGGAACGCCCCCGGCCTTGTACCGGGGGCGTTTCGCATTCGGATCACTCTGATCGTCTGCTGCCGCGCCGCATCCCGGAAGCCGAGGTTCAGAGGTCGGCGCTGGGCTTCACGATCGCGATCGCACCCGTCTCCGCGGCGACCTTGCGGCGGTAGATGCGGCGCTGCTCCGGGAGGGAGACGTCGAAGGTGACGGCGAGGACGCGGATGACGGCGGTGACCGCGATCCCGATGATCGCCGCGAGCGTGATCGGCATCCCCAGTGCGACGGCGATCACGATGAAGGTGCACCCCGCGCCGGCGGCCACCGCATAGAGGGATCCGACGTGCATGATCGCGGTCGGCAGCCCCATGAGCATGTCGCGCAGGACGCTTCCGCCCACCGCGGCGCAGACCCCGATGAACACGGCCGGGACCTCGGGGATCCCGAACGCGAGAGCCTTGCTCGTCCCGAACGCGCCGAACATCCCGATCACGACGGCGTCGAGGACCACGATCGCGGTGTTCAGCCGGGTGAAGAGGCCGGCGAGCAGCATCCCGAAGAGGGCCGCACCACCGGCCGTCACGAGGTACCACTGGTTCTGCAGGGTCGCGGGCGTCTGCCCGAGCAGGATGTCGCGGATCAAACCGCCGCCCATCCCGATCATGATCCCGATGATGGCGACACCGAGCCAGTCGAGCCGTCGTTGGCCCTGGAACCCCGAGGCGAACATCGCACCCTGGACCCCGCCCAGGCCGACGCCGAGCAGGTCCGCCCACAGCGGAATGATGAAGAGCGGTTCGGTCACGCGTCCATTCTCGCGCACGGAGGATAATCGAAGGGTGCCCACCTATCGAGACGAAGCGGTGATCCTGCGCACCCACAAACTCGGTGAGGCGGATCGCATCGTCACGATGCTCTCCCGACGTCATGGCAAAATCCGTGCGGTGGCGAAGGGGGTGCGCCGCACCTCGTCGAAGTTCGGCGCCAAGCTCGAGCCGTTCATGGTGGCCGACGTGCAGCTCTACCAGGGACGTTCGCTCGACATCGTGCAGCAGGCCGAGTCGCTCGGCTCCTACGGCGCGGACATCGCGGCGCACTACGACCGCTTCACCGCGGCGAACGCCATGGTGGAGACGGCCGATCGGCTGAGCGATGCCGAAGCGACCTCCGACCAGTACCTGCTCCTCGTCGGCGGACTGCGTGCTCTGTCGCGCGGCGAACACGGAGCACGGAGCATCCTCGACTCCTACCTGCTGCGGGTGATGTCCCTGTCGGGGTGGGCGCCGTCCCTCGACGAGTGCGCCCGATGCGGCGTCCCCGGCCCGCATGCGCGGTTCGTCGCACAGCTGGGCGGAGTGGTGTGCGAGAACTGCGCTCCGGCGGGAAGCCCGCGCGTCGCCGAGAGGACGCTGGCGCTGCTCCGCTCCCTCCTCGCGGGGGAGTGGGACGTGATCGATGCCGCTTCGCACGCCGACACGGCCGCAGCCTCCGGCCTCGTCTCCGCTTATGCCCAATGGCACCTGGAGCGCGGCATCCGCTCGCTCGCGCATGTGTCCGACATCCCCTCCGAAGGAGCACGGTGATTCCCAAGCCGTACACGCACAAAGACGCCGTTCCGTATCGTCCCTTGGACTGGACCGGTGTGTATCCTCCCGCTTTCGCTGCGGTGCCGGAGCACGTGGCGATCGTGATGGACGGCAACGGTCGGTGGGCGAATCGCCGGGGGCTCAATCGCATCGAAGGTCACAAGGCAGGGGAGGAGGTGCTCCTCGACGTGGTCGCCGGTGCGATCCAGGCCGGCGTGAAGCACCTCTCCGTGTACGCCTTCTCGACGGAGAACTGGGCGCGTTCCCCCGAAGAGGTCCGCTTCCTCATGGGATACAACCGTGACGTGCTGCACCGGCGACGCGATCAACTGAACGAGTGGGGCGTGCGCATCCGGTGGGCGGGGCGCAAGCCGAGGCTCTGGGGAAGCGTCATCAAGGAGCTGCAGTACGCCGAGCAGCTGACCCGCGGCAACGACGTCCTCACCCTCACGATGTGCGTGAACTACGGCGGAAGGGTGGAGCTGGTCGACGCGATGCGAGCCATCGCCGAGGATGTCGCTGCCGGACGCGTGAAACCGAAGGCGATCAGCGAGAAAATGGTCCGCCGCCACCTGTATGTGCCCGACATGCCGGACGTCGACCTGTTCCTGCGCAGCTCCGGGGAACAGCGCACCTCGAACTTCCTGCTCTGGGAGTCGGCGTATGCCGAGATGGTGTTCCTCGACACGCTCTGGCCGGACTTCTCCCGGGAGGAGCTGTGGCGGGCGATCGGGATCTACGTGGCGCGCGACCGTCGCTTCGGGGGCGCGATCGACACCCCGGACGCCTCAGCCTGAGAGCGCAGCCACCGCTCCGTCTCCCGCGGATGACGCAGCCGGACGATCGTGAGGTGGGGAAAGTCGTCCTGCAACTCGGGGAAGCGCTCGGCCCACTTGTGGAGCGTGGCCGTCTGCCACGCGAGGATGTTCTTCTCGGGATCGCGGCTGAGCATGTTCCACGGCCCCTTCTCGCGGTTGCCGTTCCAGAGCTCTCGTCGCAGGGCGCCGCGGGCCAGGGTGCGCCTGATCAGACGTCTGCGCACCACGGGATACGGATAGTCGAGCCAGATCGCGAGCTGCGCGCGCGGGGTGAGGACGGCATCCGTGCCTATGCTCGTGTACTGCCACTCGGTGATCCAGCGGTCGTCCGACGCGAAGGCGCGTACGTCGTCGAGGAACTCCGGCCTCGGAGTCCAGCCCGGCCCATGGAACAGCCCGTCGATCTCGACGTGACGAAGGTCCCACATCTCCGCGATGCGACCTGCCAGTGTGGTCTTCCCCGACCCGGACACCCCGGCCACCAGCACCCTCTTCGGGCGGAAGGGGAGCGGGTCGTCCACGGAGAGCATCCGAGAATCCTATCCGCCGGTCCCCGCAGCAGCGGAATAGCTCACAGGCGCATGCGGTTGGATGAAAGTGTGACTGAACCCATCTCCATCGACATCTGGTCCGACATCGCCTGCCCCTGGTGCTACATCGGCAAGCGCAACCTCGAGAAGGGTCTCGAAGCCGTAGCTGCCGACGCGGATGCGCCGCAGGTCGACATCACGTTCCACTCGTTCGAGCTCTCACCCGACACCCCCGTCGACTTCGACGGGGACGAGATCGACTTCCTCGCCGGCCACAAGGGCATGCCCCGCGACCAGGTCGAGCAGATGCTGGCGAACGTGACCGGTGTCGCCGCCGACGCGGGGCTCCAGTACCGCTTCGATCTGCTGCAGCACACCAACACGGTGAAGGCGCACGAGCTGCTCCACTTCGCGAAGGCCGAGGGGTTGCAGCACGAGATGGAGGAGCGGCTCATGTCCGCCTACTTCACCGAGGGCAAGCATGTCGGGCGCATCGACGATCTCGTCGCGCTCGCTGTCGAGGTCGGTCTCGACGCCGACCGTGCTCGTGCGGCGCTGGAGAGTGAGCAGTACCTGCCCGCCGTGCGTCAGGACCAGGCTCAGGCGCGCGCCTACGGCATCCAAGGGGTGCCGTTCTTCGTCGTCGACGGCCAGTACGGCATCAGCGGTGCGCAACCGCCGGCCGCGTTCGAGAACGTCCTTCGCGATCTCTGGGCGAAGCGCGGGGAGACCGAGGCGGAGACCGCCGCGGTCTAGCGGGGCAATGCCGCTTCGATCGCGCTGACGATCTCGGGGGCGTCCGGCTTCTGCTTAGGACGGAAGCGCAGGACGTCCCCGTCCGGCAGCACAAGGAACTTCTCGAAGTTCCACTCAACCCGTCCGGCCTTCCCGCCGGCATCGGGGGTCTCCTTGAGTGCCTTGTAGAGCTCGGCGGCGTTCTTGCCGTTCACCTTGACCTTGTCGGTGACAGGGAAGCTCACGCCGTAGGTGGTCGAGCAGAACTCGAGGATCTCATCGACCGAACCCGGCTCCTGACCGAAGAACTGGTTGCACGGGAACCCGACAACGGTGAACCCGCGGTCACCGTAGAGACGCTGCAATTCCTCGAGCTGTTCGTACTGGGGTGTGAGGCCGCACTTCGACGCGACGTTCACCACCAGCACCACATCGGCGCCGAGATCGTCGAGCGTCTTCTGCTCGCCCTTCGCGTCGGTGAACGGGATCGTGCGGAGCGAGGATTCGGTCATATCCACAGCTTAGATCGCCGCATCCCTCCCGGCTCCGCGTCTGGGAGAATAGAGACGACATGACTCTCGCCACCACCGCCCGCCCCCTTCGCATCGGTCCGATCGATCTCGACGTGCCGGTCGTCCTCGCACCCATGGCGGGGATCACGAACACCGCATTCCGACGTCTGTGCCGTGAGTACGGAGCCGGACTCTATGTGAGCGAGATGATCACCTCGCGCGCACTCGTTGAACGCAACGACACGACGATGCGACTCATCAGGCACCACGAGTCCGAGACCCCGCGCTCCATCCAGCTCTACGGCGTCGACCCGAAGACCATCGCGGAAGCGGTGCGCATCATCGTCGCCGAAGACCACGCCGATCACATCGACCTCAACTTCGGGTGTCCGGTGCCGAAGGTCACCCGTCGCGGCGGGGGAGCGGCGTTGCCCTGGAAGTCGAAGCTGTTCGCAGACATCGTCGATCAGGCCGTCAAGGCCGCCGGGGATGTGCCTCTCACCGTCAAGATGCGAAAGGGCATCGACAAGGATCACCTGACGTTCCTCGATGCCGGTCGAGCCGCCGAGGATGCCGGCGCGGCTGCTGTCGCGCTGCACGCGCGCACCGCGGGCGAGTTTTACTCCGGACACGCAGACTGGAACGCCATCGGTGAGCTGAAGCAGGCCGTCACCAGCATCCCGGTGCTCGGCAACGGCGACATCTGGTCGGCCGACGACGCCGTGCGGATGATGGCCCAGACCGACTGCGACGGGGTCGTGGTCGGTCGCGGTTGCCTCGGACGCCCGTGGCTGTTCGGCGAACTCGCCACGGCATTCGGGGGCGAGGGAAAGGTCGTCGACGCGACGCTCGGCTTCGTGGCAGACGCCTTCCGCCGACATGCCGAACTGCTCGTCGAGTTCTTCGAGGACGAAGACCGGGGCTGCCGGGATGTGCGCAAGCACGTGTCGTGGTACTTCAAGGGGTATCCGGTCGGTGGCGACATTCGGACGGGACTCGCCACCGCGTCGAGCCTGGCGGAGATCGACGAGCTGCTCGCACGGCTCGATCACACGGCGCCGTACCCCGGCGCGGACGCGGAGGGCCAGCGCGGACGGGCAGGACACCCCAAGCGCACGGCGCTGCCCGACAAGTGGTTGGAGTCGCGCGAGCTCGCGTCCTCCGCCTCGGAGATGATGCGTGGAGCGGAGATCGAGAACAGTGGCGGCTGACTCCCCGGTCGGGCTTCGCGCCGACGGCTACGATGCGCGCGACGTCGAGCGCTTCTTCGCCGAGACCCATCGATCCGAGCGCAACGACTTCGCCAGAGACCGCGCTCGCGTGCTGCACTCCGCCGCGCTGCGCCGTCTCGCCGCCAAGACGCAGGTGCTGAGCCCCGCGAGCACGGCGGACTTCGCGCGCAACCGACTGACCCACTCGCTCGAGGTGGCCCAGGTCGGGCGGGAACTCGCGGTGGCACTGGGCGTCTCCGCGGATGTCGTCGATACCGCGTGCCTCAGCCACGATCTGGGACACCCTCCGTTCGGTCACAACGGCGAACGGGCACTCAACGAGTGGGCCGAGCACATCGGCGGCTTCGAGGGCAACGCGCAGTCGCTGCGCATCCTCACCCGGCTCGAGGCGAAGGTCCTCGACGATGACGACCGCTCCGTCGGCCTGAACCTGACCCGTGCGAGCCTCGACGCGACGTGCAAGTATCCGTGGACCGTGGACAGCCCCGTGCCGGATCCCGGAGGCCGTCTGAAGTTCGGCGTGTATCCCGAGGACGAGGCCGTGTTCCGCTGGATGCGCGAAGGCGCGCCCGGTCGGTTGCGTTGCATCGAGGCGGAGATCATGGATCTCTCCGACGACATCGCCTACTCGGTGCATGATTTCGAGGACGCGATCGTCAACGGCTACGTCGATGTCGCCCAGCTCGCGGATCCCCTCGCCCACGACGCCCTCGTCGGACGCATCCAGCAGTGGGTCGGATACGACTTCACCAGGGACGAACTCGCCGACGCCCTGTATCGCCTGGCATCCCAGCCGATGTGGCTCGCATCGTTCGACCGTTCCCGTCAGGCTCTCGCCCGCCTGAAGAACCTGACGAGCGATCTGATCGGCCGATTCGCCCGCGCGTCGGTCTCCGCCACCAAAGACGCCTACGGTTCGACCGCACTCGTGCGCTACAACGCGCACGTGATCGTGCCGCGGGTGGTCGAGGTCGAGATCGCTGTCCTGAAGGGGATCATGGGCCAGGCGATCGTGACGATCGAAGCGCGGAAAGGTGTCTACAAGGAGCAGCGGCGGGTGCTGAAGCGTCTCGCCGACGCGCTCTGGTCGACGGATGCGCTGTGGTCCGCCGGTTCGGACGTTCTCGAGCCCGCATTCGCCGCGGACTTCGTGGCAGCCGAGGACGATGCCCAGCGCGCGAGGGTCGTGGTCGATCAGATCGCCAGCCTCACCGACCAGAGCGCGATCGACTGGCACAATCGCCTGGTCGGGGAGATCGATCCGGCCGAGGTCGGCATCTGGACCCCGCGTCACGCACGAGCCGGTGCACGCGCGCACGTCGAACGGCGGCCCGTCGCCGAAGGGGCGCACTGATGCCACGCATCCGGCAGGCCGACGTCGACGAGGTCAAGGCGCGCACGAACATCGCGGACATCGTCGGTGAGCGGGTTGCGCTCAAGTCGGCCGGCGTGGGATCGCTCAAGGGCCTGTGCCCGTTCCACGATGAGAAGAGCCCCAGCTTTCACGTGCGTCAGCAGGTGGGTTACTACCACTGCTTCGGCTGCGGCGAGTCGGGCGATGTCTACTCGTTCCTTCGCGAGATGGATCACATCAGCTTCACTGAGGCCGTCGAGCGCTTGGCCGGACGCATCGGGTACACCCTGCACTACGAAGACGGTGGAGCGGCACCGGAGACGAGCGGTCGAAGTCGCCTCTACGCGGCGAACACGGCGGCGGCGGAGTTCTTCCGGGCGCAGCTGCTGTCGCCGGACGCCGAGGCCGGCCGTCGCTTCCTCGGAGAACGTGGATTCGACGCCGGTGCCGCCGCGCACTTCGGAGTGGGGTTCGCACCGCGCGGGTGGGATGGGATGCTCAAGGCCCTCACGGCGCAGGGGTTCACCCGCGAGGAACTCAGCACGGCAGGACTCGTCTCGACCGGACAGCGGGGGGTCTACGATCGGTTCCGCGGGCGTCTGGTGTGGCCCATCCGCGACGTCTCCGGTCAGACGATCGGATTCGGCGCGCGCAAGCTCTTCGATGACGACAACGGGCCCAAGTACCTGAACACCCCGGAGACCCCGATCTACAAGAAGGCGCAGGTCCTCTACGGACTCGACCTCGCGAAGCGGGACATCGCGCGGGGCGATCCTCGACGTGTCGTGGTGGTCGAAGGGTACACCGACGTGATGGCGTGCCACCTGGCCGGTCTCACGACGGCCATCGCGACCTGTGGCACGGCGTTCGGCACCGAGCACATCAAGGTGCTGCGTCGTGTGATGGGCGACGACAACGCCTCGGGGGAGGTCGTGTTCACGTTCGACGGCGACGAGGCCGGTCAGAAGGCGGCGCTGCGTGCGTTCACCGAGGACGATCGATTCAACGCACAGACCTTCGTCGCGGTCGCACCGGATGGGCTCGACCCGTGCGATCTGCGACTCCAGCGGGGCGACGCCGCCGTGCGCGGACTGATGGACAAGAAGCAGCCGATGTTCGAGTTCGCGATCGACCGGAAGCTGGCCGGCTTCGACCTCGGCACGGTGGAAGGACGCGTCGGTGCTCTTCGCGCCGCGGCACCTATCGTGGCGGAGATCCGCGACCGGCTTCTGCGCCCGGGCTACGAACGGGTCCTGGCGCGCCGGCTCGGGATGGATCCGACCGAGGTGCGCAGCGAGGTCGAGCGCGCTGCCCGCGGTGCCTCGATGGCTCCGCCGGTGCGTCGGGAGGCTCCGCAGCAGGTCGATGGGGTGACGGGTGCACCCGTGATGGCGCCGGTCACTCTGGCGACTCTGCCGCGCAGCCCCGATGTGGCCGTCGAGCGCGACGCCCTAATGGGCGCCCTGCAGTACGGGCATCAGGTCGACCAGGCACTGCTGAGCAGGGCACTGGCCGTGCCGTTCCGCACTCCGGGGCTGGACGCGGTGCGCGAAGCCGTGGTGGGGGCGCCGGATCGGACGAGGGCGGGCTGGGTGACGGAGGCGGTGAACGCGGTGCGTGAGCCGTATCGTTCGCTCGCCGGTGAACTGCTGATGACTCCGTTCCCTGCGCGCGACGAGGAGCGGGCCGTCGCGACCGTTTCAGACCTGGCCCGCAGACTCGTGCTGCGCCAGCTCGAGTCCGAGAAGCAGGAGCTCCTCGGTGCGGTGCAGCGTGTGCCCGCAGACTCCGACGGAGGACGTGCGCTGCGCATGCGCCTGCGCGACATCGACGCCGAGCGTCAACGCTTCGCCGAGTCGTAACCCCGCGCGGCATCGCGCAGCGGGCAGGATGGAGACATGTCCCGCAAGCCCGAACCCACGAACGCCATCGATTGCTCCGATCTGGTGATCGACCGGATCGGTCATGGCATGCCGACGCGGGCCGTCGACGGTGTCACGTTCTCGCTCGCGCCCGGGGAGCTCATCTGCGTCGCGGGGCCGACCGGATCCGGGAAGTCGACGCTGGTGGCGGCCCTCGCCGGCTCCACCGATCCCTCGGTGAAGGTCGTCGGGGGCAGCGCGCAGGTGTGCGGGGTGGACGTCCGCCGCCCCGGACGCAAGCACCGGATCCTCACCTATCGCGCCGGTTTCGTCCCCCAAGGGGCGGGCGCCGATCTTCCGCCGCGCCTGACGGTCAATGAGGTGATCGCCGAACCGATCCTGATCCGCGAACGGCGGGTCAACACCAAGGCTCTGTCGATCCGCGTGGCCACGCTGCTGGACGAACTCCACCTTCCGCTCGGGACGGCGGCGAAGTTCCCCTATGAGCTCAGCGCCGGTATGCGCCAGCGCGTGGCGATCGCCCGCTCCTTCGTCCTCGAGCCGCGGGTGCTCATCGCGGATGAGGTGCTCGCCAACCTCGACCTCGAGGTCCGCCCCGTGGTCTTCGATGCGATCACCCGTCGCCGCAAGGAGCAGTCGATGGCGGCGCTGCTCGTCACGAACGACGCGGACTTCATCCGCGAACTGAACGCCGAGACTCTCATGCTCCGTGGTGGTCATGTGGTCGCCCGCGGTGTCGGCCGGGATCTGCTCTGGGTGCCGAACGCGGAGTCGGATTCGCGGCGCTGACGCTGACACGCCCGGCATACGCGAACGGCGCCCCGGTGTCATGAACTACGTCGGGAGTTTGCTAAGCTTGTCGAGTTGCCCGCGCAGCGGGCGCATTCCTCGGTAGCTCAATTGGCAGAGCAGCCGGCTGTTAACCGGCAGGTTCTTGGTTCGAGTCCAAGCCGGGGAGCCAATGACGAAAGCCCCCTCTTCGGAGGGGGCTTTCGTCATTCCCCCGGGCGCTCTCCGCACCCGGTGCGGACGGTCAGCGGGCCGCGCCCTCGAGCGTTCCTTCGACGGGGCCGGCCGGATCGGCGAGCAGGCAGGAGATCACGCGTCCGTCAGGCTGGTCCCAGGTCTCGGCCGTGGGGGGGATCAGATAGACGATGAGTGCCGACTCCTCGCGCGCGACTCCGACGAACTCGGTGAACGCCTCACCCACGCACTCCGTCGTGTATGCGTCGACCGTTTCGATGCTGAAGTCCTCCTCCAGCACGGTGACCTGGTGGAAGACCTCTTCGTCGTGCGGTTCGTCGCACGGCACGACCTCGGCGTCCTCGGGCATCCCGGAGGCGGCTTCGAGGCGGCAATCGCCGACCTGCACGGCAGGAGTCGTGACGTTTTCGGTCTCCGCGCCGTCCGCCGTCGAGCTCGGCTCCGGTGCGGAGGCGGATCCACCACAACCGGTCAGAACGACCGAGAGGGTCAGGGCGCCGGTGGCGAGGAACAGGGAGATTCCGGGATGTAGCTTCATTCGGGTCATCCTTCGAGGTCGTCCACGCCGGGCATCCAACTTGCGCCCGGGCGTCCCCATCCACGCTTGCGCGCGATCTTCTGCACGGTCTTCCAGTCCCCGTCGGAGAGGCGATCCACGTAGAGGATGCCGTCGAGGTGGTCGAACTCGTGTTGCATGATGCGGGCACGCCATCCGTCCACGTCGATCGAGACAGGCTGCCCGTCGAGGTCGGTCGCTGTGACGCGGACGCGCTCGGAGCGTCGAAGCGGGAACCGCTCGCCGGGGAAAGACAGGCAGCCCTCCGACTCCAGCTCCGGGTCGGGGTCGCCCGGCTCCAGGGGAACCATCCAGAGCTCCGGATTGATGAGCACGCCGCGCCAGGGCTCGTCGTCGTCGTCGACGTAGGCATAGGTGTAGATGCGCAGGGGCACACCGACCTGAGGCGCGGCGAGCCCGACGCCCGGGGCGGTGTCCATCGTCTCGAACATGTCCTCGACGAGGGTGCGGATCTCGTCCGTGATCTCGTCGACGGGTGAAGCGGGGGAGTGCAGGACGGGGTCGCCCATGATGCGAATCGGTAGTACAGCCACGTCACAACCCTAGTCGGCACGATGCGGCAGGTAGGCTCATATCGTGACTGCTGGGGTGTGGATGAACGCGGTGGACGACGTCGGCGACCAGCTCGTCGGCGCCTTTCAGAACCCCGGTCTGCTTCTGGGGATCCCTCTCGCCCTGGCCGGTGCCGTCTTCATGTCGCTGGGAGCGCAGTATCAGCACCGCGGCGTGGAGAAGGTCGAGCGTCTCAGTGGCTCCGACGGCGCGTCAGGACTCAGCTTCGACCAGATCCGGCGCCTGCTGACGCGGCCGTCGTGGCTCATCGGCACGTTGATGCTCGGGCTCGCCGTCGTCTGCCAGCTCGCGGCTCTGGTGAAGGCCCCGCTGATCGTCGTCCAGCCCCTCGGGGCGATCGCTCTCGTGATCACGACCCTCCTGAATGCGCGGGTCTCCGGTCACGCTCCGACGAAACAGTCGCTCACCGCCATCGTGTGCTGCGTCGGCGGCATCTTCCTCTTCGTCTTCTTCGCGGCGATCTATGCGACCGAGCAGGAGGTGACCGATCGTGAGCTCTTCGTCATCCTCGCTCTGCTCCTGGTGGTCATCATCATCCTCGGCGGCGGCTGGCTCATACTCCGGCACCGCATGCGCGCGCTGTTCTACGTGATCGGCGCCGGCGTGCTCTACGGTTTCGTCGCCACGCTCGCGAAGGTCGTCATCAAGCGCATCGAGGCCGGGCAGTTCGAGTGGATCACGGCGATCTGCGTGCTCGCGCTCGTCGCCGCAGCAGCCGTCGGTGGCTACTTCGTGCAGACCGCGTACAGCTCGGGTCCCCCCGACCTCGTCATCGCCGGGCTCACGGTCGTCGATCCGCTCGTCGCCGTCGTCATCGGCATGGTCGTCCTCGGTGAAGCCGCGGCAGCTCCCCCCTGGGTGATGGTGATCTTCGTGATCGCGGGCGCCATCGCGGTGTGGGGAGTCGTCGGGCTCGCCCGTTACCACCCGCAGGTGCTCAGCGAGAGCCAGGAGCTGGGGATCGCGCGCGGCAGCACCTCGCCGGAAACGGCCCAGACCACACCGGCTGCTGCCAGCACGTCCGTGCCCCCTCCGGCCTCTCCCGGGATCCCTGGGGCCACGGATCGTCCGGACAACCCGGAGGATCCGCGCGATCAGCAGTGGCGTTCCGGTTCGCCGGAACAGCCCTAGAGCGGCACCCTAGCCGCGATGTCCGTTCAGTAGGCCTGATCGATGAGGTCGGGGGAGACCTCGGCGGCGGCGGCCTCGTCCACGAAGAACACCGTGCGCTTGCGTCCCTTGGCGCCCGCGGCGGGCACGCTCGTGTAGCTGGCGCCTGCGAGGGCCAGACCCAGGGCAGAGGCCTTGTCTGCGCCGGTCAGCACCAGCCAGACGCGCTTCGACGAGTTCAGCACCGGACGGGTGAGCGTCACACGCTCCGGCGGCGGCTTGGGCGAGTCACGGACGGCGAGCACCGCGGCATCCGTGACCGTGACCTCGTCGCGGTCGGGGAAGAGCGAGGCGACGTGGCCGTCCGGCCCCACTCCGAGGAAGCACACGGCGAAGGACGGCCATGCGTGGTCTTCGGTGCCGAAGCGGGCGAGTTCCGCCGCATAGGCTGCGGCAGACTCGTCCAGAGTGAGCCCGGTGTCGGGGCCGGCCACCTCATGCACGTTCTCGGCGGGTACCGGGATGTGGTCGAGCAGAGCCTGCCGCGACTGCAGGGAATTGCGGTCGGCGTCATCGCGCGGAACGAATCGCTCGTCACCCCACCAGAAGTGCACCAGCGACCAGTCGATCTCGGCCGACCGAGGGTCTTCCAGGGTGGCGCGCAACACCGCTCCACCCATCGATCCGCCGGTCAGGGCGACGTGGGCCAGACGACCGTTCCTCGTGCGCGCGCGGACACGCGTCAGGAATCGATCGGCGACACGGTGGGCGAGGGCGGCAGGCGTGGATTCCACCACGACCCGCTTCTCTGCGGATGGTACCTGCATCGACGTCACTCTCCAGTCTCGGGCGGACCCAGCTTCTCCCAGCCCTCGGTGATGACTCGACCGTACAGGACATCGGGATCCAACCGACGCAGCTCCTCCGCGAGGCACTCACGAAGAGTCCGGCGCGGCAGGTGGAGGTCGTGGTTCGGCTGTCCGGGCTGCGTGAGCACCGCGACGCCCGGCGTCGGGCGCTCCAGCAGGATGTCGCCGGACTCACGGGTCAGGCGCACGGACTTGATGCCCTCTTCCCAGTGCTCAGGATCCTCGTACGACCAGCGCACCCGAACCTCGAGCGCCATCTGCAGCCAGGCGGCCAGCAGAGCGGTGGACGGGGAAGCCGCGGCTCCACGGACCTCGACGCCGGTGATCGGCTCGTAGGGCGGCTGATCCAGCACGGCCGCCAGTTGTTCACGCCAGTGCGTCAGCCGGGTCCAGGCGAGGTCGGTGTCACCGGGGGCATGGGTCTCGCCGAGGAGGGCGAGCCGGTCGCGGACGTCGCTCGCCGTCGCCGCATCCGTGATGCGTCGCTGGGCGATCTTGCCGAGTGGTGACTGCGCCGGTGCAACCGGAGCTGCTTCGGGCCACCAGGCGACGACGGGAGCATCCGGCAGGAGGAGGCCGGTGATCAGGCTCTCCTCGTTGCTGGCGGCGTCACCGAAGGCACGGAGGACGACGACCTCGCTGGCGCCGGCGTCTCCGCCGACGCGGATCTGCGCATCGAGGCGGGAATCCCCTTCGCCGGTCGTGAGCACGATGACGCGCATGGGGTGCTCGCGGGACGCATCGTTGGCGGCATCGATGGCGGCCTCGGCCACCCCGTTGCGTGCGGAGATGACCAGGGTGAGGACACGACCGAGAGCGACGGCGCCGCCCTCCTCGCGTACCTTGACCAGCTGCTTCGCGACCTGGCTGACGGTGGTGTCGGGAAGATCGATGATCACGGGCGTCTCCAGACTCGTCCATCGCGGGCCAGCAGGTCGTCGGCTGATGCCGGTCCCCACGAGCCTGGCGCATACTGCTCGACCGGGCCACCCTCGGCGGCCCAGTACTTCTCGACGGGATCGAGGATCTTCCAGGAGAGCTCGACCTCCTCGTGCCGCGGGAACAGCGGCGGGTCGCCCAGAAGGACGTCGAGGATCAGACGCTCGTACGCCTCGGGGCTCGCCTCGGTGAACGCATGGCCGTAGCCGAAGTCCATCGTGACGTCGCGGACGTTGGATCCGCTGCCCGGAACCTTCGAGCCGAACCGGATGGTGACGCCCTCGTCGGGCTGCACCCGGATGACCAGCGCATTCTGTCCGAGTTCCGAGGCGTTGCCACGCCCGAACAGGTGCTGGGGTGCGCGCTTGAAGACCACGGCGATCTCGGTCACACGGCGTCCGAGACGCTTGCCGGTGCGCAGGTAGAACGGCACGCCGGCCCACCGACGCGTGTCGATCTCGAGCTTGATGGCCGCGTAGGTTTCCGTGGTCGACTCGGGGTTCATCCCCTCCTCCGCCAGGAAGCCGGTCACCTGCTCGCCGCCCTGCCAGCCGCCGTCGTACTGCCCACGCGCGGTGGCGAGGGAGAGGTCCTCCGGGACGTGGACGGCAGCGAGCACCTTCTCCTTCTCGGCACGCAGGTCCGCAGCCGACAGGCTGATCGGCTCTTCCATGGCGGTCAAGGCGAGGAGCTGGAGGAGGTGGTTCTGAATCACGTCGCGCGCGGCGCCGATGCCGTCGTAGTAACCGGCCCGGCCGCCCACGCCGATGTCCTCGGCCATGGTGATCTGCACATGATCGACGTAGTTGCGGTTCCAGATCGGCTCGTACAACTCGTTCGCGAAGCGCAGCGCCAGGATGTTCTGGACCGTCTCCTTGCCCAGGTAGTGGTCGATGCGGAAGATCGAGTCGGCCGGGAAGGCCACTTCGAGCGCGGCGTTGAGGGCACGCGCGGACTCGAGGTCGTGTCCGAAGGGCTTCTCGATCACCACCCGCCGCCAGCGCTCGTCATCGTCGCTGTTCTCACCGACGAGCCCGGAATCCTTCAGCTGCTTGGCGACGAGCGGGAAGTCCTTCGGCGGGATCGACAGGTAGAACGCGTGGTTCCCCATGGTGCCGCGTTCGAGGTCGAGCTTCTCGACGGTCTCACGGAGCTTGCGGAACGAGTCCGGGTTGTCGAACTCACCCGAGACGAAGCGGATGCCCTGCAGCAGCTGAGTCCACGTCTCTTCGCGGAACGGCGTCCGGGCGTGCTCCTTCACCGCGTCGTAGACGACCTGCGCGAAGTCCTGGTCTTCCCAGTCCCGGCGAGCGAACCCGACCAGGGCGAACCCCGGAGGGAGCAGCCCGCGGTTGGCGAGATCGTAGACCGCGGGCATCAGCTTCTTGCGTGAGAGGTCACCGGTGACGCCGAAGATCACGAGGGCGCTGGGCCCCGCGATCCGATTGAGGCGGCGGTCATCGGGGTCACGCAGCGGGTTGTGCCCGCGCGAGAGGGGAACAGACATCAGTGGGGGATTCTCCTGCTGTTACTTCTGTGCGGCTTCGAAGAGGGCGAGCACGTCGTCCGAGGACTCGGTGATCGTCAGCGTGACGACGGGACGTCCGTGCTCGGCGAGCACAGCGGCGTCACCGGCGGCCTGGGCCTGGATGAGCTGCCCGAAGGTGAAGGGACGATCCGGGATCTCGAGATCGACGTCCGTGCGCTCGAGGATCTGCAGGAACACCCCCTGCGCGGGACCGCCCTTGTGATACTGGCCGGTCGAGTGCAGGAACCGCGGACCCCATCCGAAGGTGGTCGGTCGTCCGGAGTCGGCGGCCACCAGTTCGCGCAGCCCCTGGAGCTGAGGCACCTCGAGCCGGTTGACGTAGGCCTGGATCGACACGTAGCCGTCGGCGGGGAGCTGCGCCCAGAGTGCGTCCAGGACGCCCTCGACGGTGCCGGAGGCCGCGAGTGCCGGGTCGGACACACGCACCTCGACGCCGTTCTCGACGAAGGCCGGGGCGGTCGGCTCGGGGCGTGCGTCGAGAAGGCCACGGGCAGCGACCTTGGCCGATTCGACATCGGGCTGATCGAAGGGGTTGATGTGCAGCAGGTGGCCCGCGATCGCGGTCGCGTACTCCCAGACGATGAGCTGCGCGCCGAGCGTCCCGCTGACGAGGATCTCGCCCTCGTAGCGTTCGTGCAGGTGGAACTCGTTCGCGTCGTCGACGAGCCGCACGATCTGCAGGTCGGCGGGCACCGGGTCGAGCTCCGGCGAGACCGGAAGGAGGACGACCGGGAGGATACCGGTACCTTCCTTGCCGGTGGACTCGGCGATGAGCTGCTCGATCCAGTCCGGCAGACCCTTGATGTGCGTGCCGTCCGTGATCAGACCGAGCTTGTCGCGGCGGGGGCTCGTCGCGGCGATGGCCGCACCGAGGCGGAGCGCCGGGTTCTCGGCGGAGTCGACGGCTACTTCGAGCGACGAGGCCTCGGCTTCGTTCAGCAGCTCGTCGATGTCGACGCCCGCGAGACCCGTCGGCACCAGTCCGAACGCTGTGAGCGCCGAGTAGCGCCCTCCGACGTTCGGGTCGGCGTTGAAGACGCGGTACCCTGCTTCGCGCGCCGACGCATCGAGCGGGGAACCGGGGTCGGTCACGACGACGATGCGTTCCAGGGGATCGATGCCGAGGTCGCGGAAAGCAGCCTCGAAGGTACGACGCTGCGAGTCGGTCTCGACCGTGGACCCGGACTTCGACGACACGACCAGAACGGTGCCCTCGAGCCCTTCATCCAGGGCGGCGAGCACCTGGCCGGGAGCGGTCGAGTCGAGGATGGTCAGCGGCACCCCTGCGGTCTGTGCGATGACCTCGGGAGCGAGCGAGGAGCCTCCCATGCCCGCCAGGACCACCCGCGTGACCCCTTTGGCGTGGAGGTCGTCGCGCAGGGCGACGATCTCGGCGACGAGGGGGCGCGAGACCGAGACGGCCTCGACCCATCCGAGCCGGATCGACGCCTCCGCCTCTGCCGCGGTACCCCAGAGCGTGGGATCTCCGCCGGTGATGCGAGAAGCGACGAGATCGTGGACGAGGCTCGGCACCGTCTCATCGATCGCGGCGCGCGCGGCTCCGGATGCGTGGATGGAGAACGTCATCGCTGGGACTCCAGACCTTCGGCGACCTGCGTCAGCAGATCGTGCCACGAGTCGATGAACTTCGCGACGCCTTCGTCCTCGAGCACCTGGGTGACATCGGTGAAGTCGATGCCGACCTCGGCGAGTCCGGCGAAGACGGCGCGGGCCTCTTCGTAGCCGCCCGTGATCGTGTCGCCGGTGACGACGCCGTGGTCGAACGTCGCCTCGAGGGTCTTCTCCGGCATCGTGTTGACGACGCCCTGAGCGACGAGCTCGGTCACGTAGAGGGTGTCGGGGAGTGCGGGATCCTTGACGCCCGTCGAAGCCCAGAGCGGACGCTGCGCGTTGGCTCCGGCATCGAGCAGGGCCTTGGCGCGGTCACCGGCGAAGCTCTGCTCGAAGAGCTCGTAGGCGAGGCGGGCGTTCGCCAGGCCCGCCTTGCTCTTGAGCGCCTCCGCGGCGTCGGTCCCGATGGCACTGAGACGCTTGTCCGTCTCGGTGTCGACCCGGGAGACAAAGAACGAGGCGACCGAGTGGATGGTCGACAGGTCGATACCGGCTGCCTTCGCGGTCTCGAGTCCCGTGAGGTAGGCGTCGATGACCTCGGCGTAGCGCTCGAGGCTGAAGATCAGCGTGACGTTGACGCTGATCCCGGCGCCGATCGCCTCGGAGATCGCCGGGAGACCCGCCTTGGTCGCCGGGATCTTGACGAGCAGGTTGGGGCGGTCGATCTTCGCCCACAGCTCCTTGGCCTGTGCCACGGTGCCCGCGGTGTCGTGGGCGAGGTCGGGGGAGACCTCGATCGAGACACGACCGTCGACGTGGTCTGACGCTTCCCAGACCGGACGGAAGACGTCGAGTGCCGCGGCCACGTCCTGCGTGGTGGCGGCGAAGACCGCCTCCTCTGCGCTCGCCCCGGATGCCGCGAGCTCGGTCACCTGCGCGTCGTACGAGGTGTCGTTCTTGTCCGTGATCGCGTTCGCGAAGATCGTCGGGTTCGTGGTGACTCCGACGATGTTGCGCGACGAGATCAGCTCGGCGAGGTTGCCGGAGGAGATGCGGGTGCGGGAGAGGTCGTCGAGCCAGATGCTGACACCTGCGGCGGCGAGCTGTGCGGTGGGGGTGCTCATGCGTTCTCCTTGGTGCTGTGTGCGGCGATGGTCTCGCGTGCGGCCGCGATGACGGCCTCGGTCGTGATTCCGAATTTCTCGAACAGGGTCTTGTAATCGGCGGAGGCGCCGAAGTGGTCGATGCCGATCGAGCGACCGCGGTCACCGACGATCTCGCGCCAGCCGAGCACCGATCCCGCCTCCACGGAGACGCGGGCCGTGACGGAAGCCGGGAGCACGCTCTCACGGTACGCCTCGTCCTGCTCGTGGAACCACTCCAGCGAAGGAGCGGAGACGACGCGGACGTTCACACCTTCCGCGGCCAGCGCCTCGCGGGCGCCCACGGCGAGCTGCACCTCCGAGCCGGTCGCGATGATGATGACATCGGGCGTTCCGTTCGGTGCTTCGGCCAGGACGTAGGCGCCCTTGGACGCATTGTCCGCGGAGGCGAACACGTCGCCCGAGGCCGCACCGTCGCCGCGCTCGAACACCGGGATGTTCTGCCGCGTCAGGGCGATGCCGGCGGGGCCTCCGTGGCGACGCAGGATCTCCAGCCACGCGGCCGAGGTCTCGTTCGCGTCCGCGGGGCGCACGACCGTGAAGTTCGGGATCGCGCGGAGGGTGGCGAGCTGCTCGATCGGCTGGTGGGTGGGCCCGTCCTCGCCGAGGGCGACTGAGTCGTGCGTCCAGACGAAGACGGACGGGATGTCCATGAGCGCCGCGAGGCGAACCGCGGGCCGCATGTAGTCGCTGAAGATCAGGAACGTGCCGCCGAACGCGCGGGTCGGGCCGTGCAGCACGACGCCGTTCACGATCGCACCCATGGCGTGCTCGCGGATGCCGAAATGCAGCACGCGTCCGTAGGGGTTGCCCGACCACTCGTGGGTCGACCACTCGGTGGGGATGAACGACGGCGCATCCTTGATGGTCGTGAGGTTCGACTCGGCGAGGTCAGCCGATCCGCCCCACAGCTCGGGGAGCTCGGCGGCGAGGGCGTTGATGACCTGGCCGGATGCGGCGCGGGTCGACACCTCCTTGCCGGACTCGAACACGGGCAGCGCGCCGGTGATGTCGGCCGGGAGCTCCTGGGCCTCGAGCCGGTCGAGCAGGGCCTTCTTCTCCGGGTTGGCTGATGCCCAGGCGTCGAACGACTCCTGCCACGCGGCACGTGCCTCGGCAGCGCGAGCGGCGAGACCACGCGTGTGCGCGATGACCTCGTCGGCGACCACGAAGTTCTGGTCGGGGTCGAAGCCGAGGACCTTCTTGGTCGCGGCCAGCTCGTCGGCACCCAGGGCGGAGCCGTGGATCTTGCCGGAGTTCTGCTTGCCGGGCGAGGGCCAGCCGATGATCGTCTTGAGGATGATGAGCGACGGCTTCGAGGTCTCGCCCTGAGCCGCCTCGATGGCCGCGTTGAGCTCGGCGACGTCTTCGACGTACTCGCCGGTCTTCTTCCAGTCGACGACCTGGACCTGCCAGCCGTAGGACTCGTAACGCTTCGCGACGTCCTCGGTGAAGGCGACGTTGGTGTCGTCCTCGATCGAGATCTGGTTGGAGTCGTAGATCGCGATCAGATTGCCGAGCTGCTGGTGGCCGGCCAGAGAGGAGGCTTCGCTCGTGACGCCCTCCTGCAGGTCGCCGTCACCGGCGATCACGTACACGAAGTGGTCGAACGGACTCGTGCCCGCAGCGGCTTCGGGATCGAACAGGCCGCGTTCGTAGCGGGCGGCGTAGGCGAAGCCCACGGCCGAGGCGAGTCCCTGGCCGAGAGGTCCGGTCGTGATCTCGACGCCCTTGGTGTGCCCGTACTCCGGGTGTCCGGGGGTCAGCGAGCCCCACGTGCGAAGCGCCTTCAGGTCGTCGAGCTCGAGCCCGAAACCGCCGAGGTAGAGCTGCACGTACTGGGTGAGGGAGGAGTGCCCCACGGACAGGATGAAGCGGTCGCGGCCCAGCCAGTCGGTGTCGGTCGGATCGTGGCGGAGCACCCGCTGGTAGAGGAGATACGCGGCCGGAGCGAGGCTCATCGCCGTGCCGGGGTGCCCGTTACCGACCTTCTCGACGGCATCGGCCGCCAGGATCCGGGCGGTGTCCACCGCACGTCGATCGATCTCATCCCACTGCAATTCCGACACGTTCATGCCCTTTCCGACAGTTTCGAGGGCGCCCGTATTCCCTGGCGCATCCGCAACTTCCCTGGCGCATCCTGCACCGTCGCGGGGACGGGTGGAGGGGAGTGCGCAGCGCCGGGCGCGCGAGTGCTTTCAGCATAGCGAAGACGACTGTCGTGCTACGCGGATCGACGGCGCAGAGGACGTCACGCCGTGTCATACACTGGAGAGGTTGTCCGGTTACGTGCGCGGAGGAGGCGATCGAGATCTCGACGATGTCTGATCAGACCGTGAGGAAGTCGTCCATCGGTCGCACGGTGAGGGCCTACGTGACACTCACCAAGCCGCGTGTCCTCGAGCTGCTGCTCGTGTCGACCGTGCCGGTGATGTTCCTCGCGCAGGGCGGACTGCCGGACCTCTGGCTCGTGCTGGCCACCGTCATCGGCGGATCCCTCAGCGCCGGTTCCGCGGCGGCGTTCAACATGTACCTCGACCGCGACATCGATGCGCACATGCATCGCACCGAGAATCGGCCGCTGGTGACCGGCGAGGTCAGTGCGCGCGGCGCACTCGTCTTCTCGTGGACGCTCGCGATCACCTCGACCGTCTGGCTGCTGCTCACGACCAACTGGCTCACGGCGACGCTCTCCGCCACGGCGATCTTCTTCTACGTCGTGATCTACACGATGATCCTCAAGCGCCGCACCGAGCAGAACATCGTGTGGGGTGGCATCGCCGGGTGCTTCCCGGTGCTCATCGGCTGGTCCGCCGTGACCGGCTCGCTCGACTGGCCGGCGTTCATCCTCTTCCTTCTGGTGTTCCTGTGGACCCCGCCGCACTACTGGCCGCTGTCGATGAAGTACAAGGACGACTACGAGGACGTCGACGTCCCGATGCTCGGGGTCACGCGCAACGCCTCGCAGGTCGGCCTCCAGGTGATCCTGTACGCCTGGGCCACGGTCGCCTGCTCGCTCCTGCTCGTGCCGATCGCGGACATGGGGCTCGTGTACACGGTGTCCGCCGCGGTGTTCGGCGGATGGTTCATCTACGAGTCGCATCGCCTGTACAACCGTGCGGTGCGCGGTACCGAGCCTCGCCCGATGCGCGTGTTCCACGCTTCGATCACCTACCTGACGTTGATCTTCGTCGCGGTCGCGGTCGATCCGCTGCTGCCCTTCTGACCACTCCTCGAACACGACGGGGCGGCACCGATCTCTCGGTGCCGCCCCGTCGTGTTCCAGCTCGGGTGATCAGCGGGTGACGGAGGGGTCGTCCTCGGTCTTCGCGTCGGCCGCCTGCTCGACGGTGCCGGGGGCACCGTCCGCGGGAACCTCGGTGGTCGGGACCGCGGTGGACTCGGGTGCGACCGGAGTCGACGGCTCCTCCGCTTCCACCGTCCAGTCGATCGTCTCGACGACGGCCGGAGCAGGGGCGGGGACGAGCGAACGCGCGGCGACAAGTCCGAGCGTCAGCAGGATGCCGACGATGCCGGCAGCGAGCACGCCGGCGCCCACGACGACGAGCGACTGTCCGACGTACACCTCGATGCCGGTGGCGGTGCCATCGAGCAGCGTGCTGGTCATCGTGGCGATCTGACCGGAGATCAGCCATCCACCCACCGCGGTCGCGGCGAGGGAGACGACGAGCAGGAGCCAGAAGCCGATGCTTCGTGAGAGTGACTTGTTCATGCGGCCATCATCGCCGACCTGCTGATGAGTCGGCGATGCGCCGCCTGTGCATCGCCTGTGCGACGTCAGTCTTCCGCAGGGACCGGACGCCGCAAGCGCAGCACGACCACCGTGTAGGTCGCGGCAGAGAGTGCGGCCAGGACCATGTGGATGCCGACCAGCACCGGGGGGAGTCCTTCGCGGGCCTGCCACACCCCGACGCCGACCTGCACGACGATCGCGAGGACCAGCACGAGCAGCCAGCGCCGGGGCTCCAGACGGAGCACCCAGGCAGCGATCGTCAAGAACAGCACCAGGCCGGCGAGGATGTATCCCGGCCAGGAGTGCACATGCGCGAGCACGGTCGCATCGAAGCCGTGGCGCAGCACGTCGGCGTCACCGGAGTGCGGACCGGAACCGGTCGTCAGGACGCCGAACAGGATCGTCATGGCCAGGACGAGGCCGGTCAGGTGGGTGACGATCGCGAACCAGGTCGGCACCGCGCGCTCGCGCGGCCCCGGCGCGGTCTTCAGACGCACCAGGAAGGCAGCCGTGACGCACACCAGCAGCAGCGATGACGCGTAGTGGAATCCCACGATGAAGGGGTTGAGTCCGGTGAGGACCGTGATGCCGCCGACGAGCGCCTGTGCCACGACGCCCGCCAGGACGATCCAGGCCAGAGTGACGAGGTCGCGTCGTGCGGCGGTCGTGCGCACCGAGTGGACCGCGGCCGCGATGATCGCGAGGAGGAGGACACCCGTCGCGAAGGGGAACGCGAGAGGAGCCTCTTCCGCTCCGGACAGGCCGGAGACGAGGGTCACGAGGAAGTAGGTGAGAACGGCTCCCACGATGCCGCCGACGGCGAACCACAATGCCCGGACCAGGCCGCGCTTCCCGCTGTACCGACGCAGGACCAGGAGCACGACCACGAGCGCGATGATCCCGACGACGCCGGTCATCAGGCGGTTGCCGAACTCGATCAGGCCGTGGATGCCCTGCACCTCGAAGACCGGGACGAGGGACTCGGGAGTGCACAGCGGCCAATCCGAGCAGCCGAGTCCCGAACCGGTGAGGCGCACGGCGCCACCGGTGCCGATGATGATGGTCTCGCTGAGGAAGGAGAGCCAGGCGAAGACCGTCAACGCACGGCCCCACAGCGCTGAACGCGGCGGTGCCGTGTCCGTCTTCGGGGAGGCGGGGATCATCGTCTCGGGCATAAGTCCTCCGGACCGCGCGCGACGCGGCGGGCATGGCCCGTCTGTCAGGCGGAACCTGTAGAATCGGATTGTTGCGATGAGCGCTGACCGCGCTGAAGCATCGTCAACAGTTTAGGCGCGATGGAAGCGCCGGTGATGAGGGCCCACCAACGGCACCCGCTCCCGCAGACTCGACGGGGATCAGGTGTGTCGGGGCGGATGACACCGTTTGGGACCTGTGAGGAGAGTGTTGGATGTCGGATGTACTGATCGACCGCCCGGAGCTTGACGGACTGGGGGTGTACGAGTTCGGCTGGCACGATGAGGACGCTGCGGGTGCCATCGCGAAACGCGGTATCTCGGAAGAGGTCGTCCGCGGCATCTCGGCCCTCAAGAACGAGCCCGAGTGGATGCTGAAGACCCGTCTCAAGGGCTATCAGCTCTTCGGGCGCAAGCCGATGCCGACGTGGGGCGCAGACCTCAGCGAGATCGACTTCGACAACATCAAGTACTTCGTCCGCTCCACGGAGAAGCAGGCGCAGTCCTGGGAAGACCTTCCGGCCGAGATCCGGGACACCTACGAGAAGCTCGGCATCCCCGAGGCCGAGCGTCAGCGCCTGGTCGCCGGTGTCGCCGCTCAGTACGAGTCCGAGGTCGTGTACCACCAGATCCGCGAGGACCTGGAGCAGCAGGGCGTGATCTTCATGGACACCGACACGGCTCTGCGTGAGCACCCGGAGTTCTTCGAGGAGTACTTCGGCACCGTCATCCCCGCGGGTGACAACAAGTTCGCCGCGCTCAACACGGCCGTGTGGTCGGGCGGTTCCTTCGTCTACGTCCCCAAGGGCGTGCATGTAGAGATCCCGCTGCAGGCGTACTTCCGGATCAACACCGAGAACATGGGCCAGTTCGAGCGGACCCTGATCATCGCCGACGAGGGCAGCTACGTCCACTACATCGAGGGCTGCACGGCTCCGATCTACAAGTCGGACTCCCTGCACTCGGCCGTCGTCGAGATCATCGTGAAGAAGAACGCCCGCGTGCGCTACACGACGATCCAGAACTGGTCGAACAACGTCTACAACCTGGTCACCAAGCGCGCCGTGGCGCACGAGGGAGCGACCATGGAGTGGGTCGACGGCAACATCGGCTCCAAGGTGACCATGAAGTACCCGTCGATCTATCTGATGGGCGAGCACGCCAAGGGGGAGACGCTCTCGGTCGCCTTCGCCGGCCCCGGTCAGCACCAGGACGCGGGCGCGAAGATGATCCACATGGCGCCGTACACCCAGTCGTCGATCGTCTCGAAGTCGATCGCGCGTGGCGGCGGGCGCGCCGGCTACCGCGGCGAGGTGCGCGTGGACGCCGCGGCGCACCACTCGGCGAACACCGTGCGATGCGACGCGCTGCTCGTCGACACCAAGTCACGCTCTGACACCTACCCGGCGATCGACATCCGTGTCGACGACGTGCAGCTCGGCCACGAGGCCACGGTCTCGAAGGTGAGCGAGGAGCAGCTGTTCTACCTGCAGTCGCGCGGAATGCCCGAGGACGAGGCGATGGCGATGATCGTGCGCGGCTTCATCGAGCCGATCGCACGCGAGCTGCCCATGGAATACGCGATGGAACTGAACAAGCTCATCGAGATGGGCATGGAAGGATCGGTCGGCTAGTGACCGCCGCTACGACAGCGCCTGCCGAGGCGCAGCACACGAACGCGCACATCGACCCCGCGGCCCAGGTCGCAGAAGCCGGATTCGTCCCGGTGCAGACCCGCTCGGAGCGGCCGCACTCCTTCGAACCTTCCGACTTCGGCGCCCCCACCGGGCGCGAGGTCAACTGGAAGCACACCCCGATCGCGCAGCTCACGCCGCTGTTCGAGGTCGCGTCACCGAACGACGGCGTCAGCTACGCGCACAGCGCAGGGGAGCAGTACATCGCCGCCCCGCTCGCCGTCGGCGCAGAGCCCCGTGGTGAGGTCTTCCTCGCGGAGGACATCACGGCCGCCGTCGCCTGGCAGGGCAGCTCCGAGGCCCTTCACGTGCGCATCCCGCGTGAAGAAGAGGTCGCAGAGCCGATCTTCATCGCCATCACGGGTCTGGGCGCTGAGCGTCGGGCCGATGCGCACATCGTCATCGAAGCGCTCGAGCACAGCGCGGCGACGGTCGTGCTCCAGCACACCGGCTCAGCGCAGTACGCGCAGAACGTCGAGATCATCGTCCGCGACGGGGCGAAGCTCACCGTCATCAGCCTGCAGCAGTGGGCCGATGACGCCGTGCACGCCGCCGCGCACCAGGCCCGAGTGGGCGCGGATGCGACCCTCAAGCACTTCGTGGTCAGCTTCGGTGGCGGCGTCGTGCGGGTCAACCCGAGCGTCGAGCTCGCCGGTGCCGGCTCCGAGGGGTACCTCTACGGCCTCTCGTACGCGGACGCCGGGCAGCACCTGGAGAGCCAGGTGTATCTGCACCACAAGGGGCCGCACACGAAGGGCGACGTCCTCTACAAGGGGGCACTGCAGGGACAGAGCGCCCACAGCGTCTGGATCGGCGACGTGCTGATCGGTGCGGACGCCACGGGCACCGACTCCTACGAGGCGAACCGCAACCTGGTGCTGACCGAGGGCGCGCGCGCCGACTCGATCCCGAACCTCGAGATCGAGACCGGCGACATCCTCGGTGCGGGCCACGCCAGCGCCACCGGTCGTTTCGACGACGAGCAGCTCTTCTACCTCCAGGCCCGCGGTATCACGGAAGAAGAAGCGCGACGACTCGTCGTGCTCGGCTTCCTCACCGACATCGTGCAGCGTCTCGGCATCCCCGCTCTCGAGACCGAGTTGCTGGCGGCGATCGAGGCGGAGCTCGCCGAGGTGAGTGCATGACCGCCGAACGCGTCTGCGGTGTCGCCGACCTCGAGCAGGACACGCCTCTGCGCGTCGACCCGGGTGGTGTGCCCATCACCGTGATCAAGGACGGTGACGGAGTCATCCACGCCATCGGCGACACCTGCACCCACGGCGACATCTCGCTGTCCGAGGGGTTCGTCGAGGGAGACACCGTGGAGTGCTGGGCGCACGGCTCGGCATTCTCGCTGCTCACCGGCAAGCCCCAGAATCTCCCCGCATATGAGCCCGTCCCGGTCTACGTCGTCCAGATCGACGGCGACGACGTGCTCATCGATCCGACTGTGATTAAGGAAGTCTGAAGAATGTCTGTTCTCGAGATCCGCGACCTGCACGTGACGGTCGAGACCGAGGCGGGGACCACCCCGATCCTCAACGGAATCAACCTCACCATGAACACCGGTGAGACCCACGCCATCATGGGCCCCAACGGCTCCGGCAAGTCGACCCTGGCCTACACGATCGCAGGTCACCCGAAGTACACGGTGACCTCCGGTTCGATCACCTTCGACGGCCAGGACGTCCTGGAGATGAGCGTCGACGAGCGCGCTCGCGCAGGACTGTTCCTCGCGATGCAGTACCCGGTGGAGATCCCCGGCGTCACGGTGACGAACTTCCTGCGTACTGCGAAGACCGCGCTCGACGGTGAAGCACCGGCGATCCGCGGGTGGACCAAGGACGTCAAGGCCGCCATGTCGAACCTGCGCATGGACCCGAAGTTCGCGCAGCGCAATGTCAACGAGGGCTTCTCCGGCGGTGAGAAGAAGCGTCACGAGATCCTGCAGCTCGAGGTGCTCAAGCCGAAGTTCGCGGTCCTCGACGAGACCGACTCCGGCCTCGACGTCGACGCGCTGAAGATCGTCTCCGAAGGTGTCAACCGTGCGAAGGAGTCCACCGGGCTCGGCGTGCTGCTGATCACCCACTACACCCGCATCCTCCGTTACATCCGTCCCGACTTCGTCCACGTGGTCGTCGCGGGCAAGATCGTGGAAGAGGGCGGCCCGGAGCTCGCCGACCGGCTGGAGAACGAGGGATACGACCGTTTCCTCGACCCTGCAGCCCCTATCGAGGCGTAGGCTGATCGCATGACAGCGACCCTCACGGACGAGAAGTACGACGCGGTCACCGAAGCTCTCAAAGACGTCATGGACCCCGAGCTCGGGATCAACGTCGTCGACCTCGGCCTCATCTACGACCTCGCCTGGGATGACGAGAACGATGCTCTCGTCATCCACATGACGCTGACCAGCGCCGGGTGCCCGCTCACCGATGTCCTCGAGGACCAGACGGCTCAGGCTCTGGACAGCGTCGTCGATCGCTTCCGGATCAACTGGGTCTGGATGCCGCCGTGGGGTCCGGAGCGGATCACGGACGACGGGCGCGACATGATGCGCGCTCTCGGCTTCGCGATCTGACCGTCACGGAGGACCGTCGGTCGGCGTCATCGACGCGCGCCGGTTCGGGGGACACCGCGATGGCGTGTGTCGAATCTCGGGAGAACGAATGCTTCAGGTGAAGGCGCTGCCTCTGGCAGAACTCCGTGAGCGCAGCAGCGAGAAGTGGCGCGAGTACCCGGCCGACGTGCTTCCGCTCTTCGTCGCAGAGACCGATTTCCCGCTCGCACCTGCCGTCTCGGCTGCGCTGCAGCGCGCGGTGGCGGTCGGCGACACCGGCTACGTGGCTTCCCGGACACCCCTCGCCGAGTCGTTCGCGGCGTTCGCGGCGCGCCGCTACGGGTGGTCCCCGGATCCCGCCCGCATGCGCAGCACCGCGGATGTCAGCATGGGCCTCGTCGAGATCCTGCGTCGGGTGACCCAGCCGGGTGAGCGAGTCGTCGTGACCCCGCCGGTGTATCCGCCCTTCTACGACCTGGTCGCCGAGTCCGGTGCCGAGGTCGAGAGGGTGCCGCTGCGCGACACGGGGATCGGGTGGGAGCTCGACCTCGCTGGGATCCGCGGCGCCTTCGAAGACGGCGCGACGGCGATGTTGCTGTGCAATCCGCACAATCCGACCGGAACCGTGCACGCTCGGGAGAGTCTGGCTGCTCTCGCGGACCTGGCCGAGGAGTTCGGCGTCGCGGTCATCTCGGACGAGATCCACGCGCCGCTCGCACAACCCGGGACGGGGTTCACTCCTTTCCTCGCCGCGAGCGACGCCGCTCGACGGGTCGGATACGCGGTGGTCAGCGCCAGCAAGGCGTTCAACCTCGCCGGGCTCAAGTGCGCGCTGATGGTCACGGCCGATGAGGAGACGACCGCGGTCGTGCGGGGTCTTCCGGTGGAAGTCGAGTGGCGCACGGGGCAGTTCGGGCTCCTGGCTGCCGTCGCCGCGTTCTCGGAAGAGAGCGATGAGTGGCTCGACGGTCTGCTGCGCACCCTGGACGAGAATCGCGTCCTCCTCGAAGACCTGCTCGCCTCGCATCTGCCCGGCGCCCGCTATCGCATACCCGACGCGGGATACCTTGCCTGGATCGACCTCTCCGCCCTGGGATGGGGGGAGAACCCCGCACGCCGTATCCTGAGGGACGCCAAAGTCGCTCTGCACTTCGGCCCCGCGTTCGGGATCGAAGGCGCCGGGCACGTTCGGTTGAACTTCGGCACGAGTCCGGAGATTCTCACCGAAGCAGTCGAGCGCATCGCCGCGCTCGTCGATCGCTGACCCCTGGCCCGATGCTGAGACGTGCGTGGTCGTCGCTCCACAGGGCGGCACCGCTCACCGTGGTAGCCGAGGATCCCGGACTCAGCCTCAGCCTCAGCCTCAGCCTCGGGGAGGCGTCGGAGTCGCCCGCGCGCTGAGTTCGCCGGCGAGGGCGCGGACACCGAGGTCGAAGACCCGGTCGAGCCCGGCCGTGACATCGGGCTCCGGGGTGGGGAGCAGTGCTCCGTGACTGTCGGCGTGCATTCTCTGCTGGACGAGGGTGGCGTGCCCGAGGACGAAGTGCAGGAGGGCGGCACCACGCTCGTCGGCATCGATCGCCCCCTGGGCTCGCAGCGCCTGTGTCAGCGCAGACTGGGCGTGCGATGAGCCGAGCTGCAGGGCATAGGTGCTGAGCACCAGTTCCGCGCCGTCGCGATACGCGAACAGGGCGTCGCGGATCCCGCGTGCGGTCTCCAAGACGTCGGTGCCGTGGAGGGGGATCGACGCCGTGATGCGATCGGCGAGTTCGGCGAGCAGCTCCTGTTTGCTCGCGAAGTGCCAGTACAGGGCACTCGGCTGGACGTCGAGCCGACCGGCGATGCGCCGCATCGAGAGGTCCGCGAGCCCTACCTCATCCAGGAGTTCGAGCGCGTTGCGGGCGACGCTGTCTCGATCGTGTCGTGCCGGATTGGGGTCGGGGGTCATGCGCCCATTATAGTGAACGGCGTTCAGGTGAACACTGTTCAGGTTCACTGGCGCGGCAGCGGAGGAAGCGATGACGAAGGCAGGACGAACCCAGGTCACACACGGTGTGATCGCGGTCGACGGGGTGTCGGTGGAGTTCGATGGTCGCTCCGTGCTCGAGGACGTCACGCTGGAGCTGAGCGCCCCCACGATCGCCGTGATCGGAGCGAACGGGTCGGGGAAGTCGACGTTCGTGCGACTTCTGAACGGGCTGGTGGCACCGAGCCGCGGTCACGTGTCGGTACACGGGATCGATCCGCAGCGGGATCGGGCGGACCTCCGCAGGCGTGTGGGGTTCGTGTTCACCAATCCCGACGCGCAGATCCTCATGCCGACACCGGCTGAAGATCTCGCGCTCTCGGTGCGCGGGCGTCCGAAAGCAGAGGCGGACGCGCTGGTGCGCGCGGCGCTCGACGCGCATGGTCTGGCGGGCCACGCCGATGTCCCGGCGTCGAGTCTGTCCGGCGGACAGAAGCAGATGCTCGCGCTCGCTTCCGTGCTCATCACCGAGCCTGAGTTGATCGTGGCCGATGAGCCGACGACTCTCCTCGATCTCCGCAACGCGCGCCGCATCGGCGATCTCCTGCTCGCGGAGCCATCCCAGGTGGTGGTCGTGACGCACGATCTCGAACTGGCCGCGCGCTGCGAGGCGGTCGTGCTGTTCGAGGAGGGGCGGGTCAGTACCGTGGGTGAGCCGGCGACGGTGATCGAGGCCTACCGTCGGGCGTGCGCATGATCGCACTGTACATTCCCGGGGACGGCATCCTCCATCGGGCTCGTGTCACGTTCAAGCTGGCGGCCCTGGCGCTCGGATCCCTCGTCCTGTCGCTGTACCCGCATGACCCGCTCAGCATCACCGTATCCCTGACCGTCGTGGTGGCGCTGTACGCCATCGGCGGTCTCCCGCTCCGGGCGCCGTTCGTCGAGATCTGGCGTCTGCGCTGGCTCGTCGTCGTGCTCGGCGTCGCTCTGGCGGTCTTCGTCTCGCTCTCCGCCGCCTGGGTCAATACGGGGCGAGTCGTCGCCGTGCTCCTCCTCGCGAGTCTCTTGACGCTCACAACGCGAGTGTCCGACCTCCTCGCTGTGCTCCGTCGCTTCCTGCGGCCGCTCCACCGTTTCGGGGTGGATCCCGATGCGGCGGCCCTCACCGTCTCACTCACCCTCACGACGATCCCGGTGATGGCCGGGTTCCTCGAACGCCTCCGGGAGGCGGAGCGCGCCCGTGGCGTGCGGTTGGGGGTGCGCGCGGTCGTCCCCCTGCTCGTGCTGGCCCTGCGTCATGCGGACGAGGTCGGTGACGCGCTGGCGGCCCGGGGTATCGGTTGACCTCTAGGCCGGGACGAGGACACCCGTTGCCGGTGACGGCGAGGTCTTCTCCTGGGAGCAGAGGCGGAGAGCGCTGAGGACCAGTGCGACGGCGATCAGCGCGGTGGCCACCGAGGTGCCGAGCACCAGGAGCAGCACGATGCCAATCAGACCGCTCAGGACACCGACCACCAGCCGTGGTCGCGAAGCCGTCGCCTGCGGCGCGGGCTGTGCCTCGAATCGAGTGAACGCGACGGCGGCGAGTGCGGTGAGTGCCAGGGCGGTGACGAGCCAGAGTGGACGGCCGGCCCACCAGCCCGCGCTGTCGAGTGCGGGAAGGGTGGCCCCGACGGCCATCGCGGAGACCGCGGTGACGCCCGCCATCACGAGCAGCACGGGCATGTGCCAGAGGTAGATCGTCATGGTGCGGGCGGTCACGAATCCGGTGAAGGCTGCGACGCGGGGTCGCCGACTGAAACGTTCGAGCCGCTCGCGGTGCAAGGACAGCAGGCTCGTGTGCGCAACACCCACGAGGAGGAGCGCTCCGGTCGGCGGATTGATGTTCGCGATCAGGTCGGAGGAGTAGAGGCCGGACGCGAACGTGACGACGAGCACCAGCAACGCACCGAATCCGGCTGCCGCCCGTGTGCGCCTGCGGAGCGCGTCGATGCGTCCGTCGGCGAGGAAGAAGCCGAGTTGCTGCAGGGCCATCCAGACGAAGGCGAGGTTCAGGAAGCCGAGCCCTTCCAGTCCGGTCACGGCGCGCAGCACATCGACGGCGATCGCCGCCGCGGCCAGCACGGTGATCGTGCGATGCGGAGCCCGCTCGTGCGCCGAGGCGAACAGCGGGAGCAGGGTCTGGCAGAGCAGGAACACGCCGAGGAACCACAGGGGTTGGCCGTAGCGGAATCCCGCGGTCGCGATGAGGTCGGCAGGGACCCCGGCGACCGTGAGCAGTGCCAGACCCACCCCGACGGCCGCGATCGTGAAGACGGCGGGCCGCAGCAGGCGGTGCAGTCGACCCGCGATGAATCCGATCGCCGTGCCTCCGCGCTCCCGAGTCCGCCGGTAGGCGAGGAGTCCGGAGAAGCCGCCGATCACGAAGAAGAGAGGCATCACCTGGAGCAACCAGCTGAGCGGCGCGATCCACGCGGTGCCGTCGCTGGCATTGGTGAAGACAGGGCCCTGGTCGGCGACCGTGACCCCCACCATGATCGAATGCAGGAGCACCACGCCCAGCACGCAGAGCGCCCGGACGAAGTCGATCCCGGTGTCGCGGGCTGGGCGCCGGGGACGCGCGGAAACGGCGGCGTGCGGCGTCTGGACGATGGCCATGAGTCCTCCTCGGGAGCGGTGTCCCAGGAGACTATGGATGCGGTGACCGCAGCGGCATCACCCCCGGGTGCCGTTGCGACCCCCTACGAGGGGGTGAGTCAGGACGACGGCTCGACCAGACCGGTGTCGTACGCCAGGATCACGGCGTGCACGCGATCGCGCAGGTTCAGCTTCGCGAGCACCTTGCCGACGTGTGTCTTCACCGTCTGCTCGGCGATGAAGAGGTCGGCGGCGATCTCGGTGTTCGAGCGGCCCCTGCCGATCAGGACGAGCACCTCGCGTTCACGATCGGTGAGTTCTGCGAGCGCGGTCGCGGAGCGTGGCGCGCGGGGGCGGCGGCCGGCGAACTGCTCGATCATCCGCCGCGTCACGCTCGGTGCGAGGAGGGCGTCTCCGCCGGCGACGACCCGCACGGCGTGGACGAGCTCTTCGGGCAACGCGTCCTTGAGCAGGAATCCGCTCGCCCCGGCCTCGAGCGCGTCGTACACGTAGTCGTCGATGTCGAAAGTGGTGAGCATGAGGATCCTGGGGACATGCGCGGCCGGGTACGACGGGCCGAGGATGCGTCGGGTCGCCTCGATCCCATCGAGCTCGGGCATGCGCACGTCCATCAGGATCACGTCGGGATCGAGACGTGCTGCGAGGGTGACGGCCTCGGCCCCGGTCGATGCCTGTCCGGCCACCCGGATCCCCTCGTGGGCATCGAGGAGCGCGGCGAATCCGGCGCGGACCATGGCCTGGTCGTCGGCGATGAGCACGCTGATCGTCACGGATTCTCCTTGTCGGGGGAAGAGGCGGTGCTACCGGGGGCGACGGGGAGGACGGCGTCGACATCCCACCCGCCGTCCTCTGCGGGGCCGGCGGAGAGGCTCCCGCCGAGGATCTCGGCGCGTTCCCGCATGCCACGCAGGCCGTAGCCGCCTCCGTGGCCATCAGGACGGTGCGGCGGCGCGGCGTTGTGCACACGGATGTGGACGGTGCGAGCGTCCGCATGCAACCGCACCGCGATCCTCGCGCCGGGCGCGTGGCGGACCGCATTGCTCAGTGCTTCCTGGACGATACGGAACGCGGCGATCTGCACGGCGGGTTCGGCGTTCGTCGTGTCTCCGCCTTCGAGCACGAGGCCGACCTCGACACCGGCGCGCCGGATGCTGTCGACCAGGGCAGGGATGTCGTCGATGCCCTGCTGGGGGGCCAGCTCGGCACCCTGATCCTCAGTTCGGAGGACACCGAGCATCCGTCGCATCTCGGTGAGCGAGCTGCGCGCGGTCGCGGCGATGTCGTCGAACTCGGCCGTCGCCACGTCTCCCAGCTCGGGGATGCGGTACCGCGCGGTCGACGCCTGGACCTGGATCACCGACATGCTGTGCGCGACGACGTCATGCAGTTCGCGGGCGATCCGGGTGCGCTCCTCGACGAGGGCGCGCCTGGCTTCCTCGAGCGCACTGTGCTCCTTCTCGCGCGTCAGCTCGGCGGCGACCCGGACGCGGCCGGCGACCAGAGCCGCGATGAGGAACATCGCGGCGGCGACCGCCGTCGTGACGATGAGGTCGGCTGTGGCACTCGCCGAGGACTCCGGCCGCGCCACCAGGTCGGGGCGGATGACCGGCGCGAGAAGCGACGCGATCGCACCGAGGAGCAGGGCGAACGCGCCGAGTCGTCCGCCGTGGACGAAGGTGACGACGCCCACGAAGAGCACGAACGTCAGGAGTGCGGGGACGGACCACGGCCACGGGGACTCGACCGCCATCTCGGTGACGACCGTGAGGGGCAGGGTGAGGGCGGCCGCCGTGAAGAGGCCGATGGCCAACGCCGGGCGGGAGAGTGCGAGCAGCGGCGAAGCGCACAGAGCGGCACCGAGGATGAACGACAGGGGCAGCGGTGTGCCGTACAACACGGTCTGCAGCGACACCAGAACGGCGTACAGCGCCGCGGCCGCCGCACCCAAGGCCACGAGGGCGGCGGTGCGGCGGCTGATGCGTTGGCGCAAAGGTGTGCGCTCGCGTCGGCGTGCCATGACTGTCATCCTGCCAGTTGAGCGGCAGGGACGCGGCGGCGACGGGCTGCGGCGATCCGGTCGATCACGAGCCCGACGACGAGGGCGATGACGATCCCGAGGCCGGCGCTGAGCAGCGGCTGATCCTTGATCCAGGCACCGGCGAGCAGGCCGATCGCGAGGCTGAACACACTCCAGCTGGTGCCGGCGATCAGGCTCAACGGGAGGAACCGCCGCCAGGGGAAGCCGAGAGCGCCGGCGGACATGTTGACGGCGACGCGACCCACCGGGATGTAGCGGGCGCCGAGGATCAGAGTGGCGCTGCGTCGGTCGAGCGCATGCTGGGCGTAGGCGAAGGTGGCGGCGACTCTGGGGCGCCGCATCCAGGCGAAGCGTGTGGTGCCGATCGCCCGCCCGATCAGGAAAGCGAGGTTGTCGCCGATCGCGGCACCGACCGCCGCGACCGCACCGAGGAGCAGGAGATTCCCCTCGCCCGTCGAAGCGGTGACGGCCGCCGCGGCGACGAGCACGGTCTCACTGGGCACGGGTGGGAAGAAGCCATCGATGACCGTGACCGCGAAGAGGACCAGGTACAGCCAGGGGGAGGCGATGGCCTGCATGATGAGCTCGTTGAGGATGTCCACTCGAGCACGTTATGTGGCGGGTGCGGCGGTGGGCATCCCTCCGCGGTATCGCCTGCGTCACTCTCCGGATTGATCTTGCTGAGCGAGGCCCCCGGCTACGACGCATATACTGGGAGGCTGGCCGATCGGCCGACCACCCTCCCCGAAAGAACGGACGTCCGCTGTGCTTGCCGTGCACGACCTCGAGATCCGCGTTGGCGCGCGCCTGCTGATGGAGAACGTCTCGTTCCGTGTCGCCGACGGAGACAAGATCGGACTCGTCGGCCGCAACGGGGCCGGGAAGACGACGCTCACCAAGGTGCTCGCCGGTGACGTCCTGCCGTCCGGCGGCAGTGTGACCCGCTCGGGCGAGCTCGGCTACCTGCCGCAGGACCCCCGTTCGGGCAATCCTGAAGACCTCGCCCGCACCCGCATCCTCGACGCTCGTGGTCTCGGCCAGCTGAACCTCGGGATGACCGAGGCGGCACTCGCGATGGGATCGGATGATCCGGCCGTGGCCGACAAGGCGATGAAGCGCTACGCGCGTCTGACCGAGCAGTTCGAAGGTCAGGGCGGCTATGCGGCGGAGGCGGAGGCGGCTTCGATCGCCAACAACCTCTCCCTTCCCGACCGCATCCTCGACCAGCCGCTGTCGACGCTTTCCGGTGGGCAGCGTCGACGCATCGAGCTCGCGCGCATTCTCTTCTCGGACGCGCAGACGATGATCCTCGACGAGCCGACCAACCACCTCGACGCGGACAGCGTCGTGTGGCTGCGAGAGTTCCTCAAGGGCTACAAGGGTGGTCTGATCGTGATCAGCCACGATGTCGAACTGGTCGGCGAGACCGTGAACCGGGTGTTCTACCTCGACGCGAACCGCCAGATCATCGACACCTACAACATGAACTGGAAGAACTACCTGCGTCAGCGGGTGGCGGATGAGGAGCGTCGCAAGAAGGAGCGCGCGAACGCCGAGAAGAAGGCGACGACGCTGCAGCTGCAGGCCGCCCGTTTCGGCGCGAAGGCCTCGAAGGCCGCGGCCGCCCACCAGATGATCGCCCGCGCCGAGAAGCTGCTCGCCGGTCTCGACGAGGTCCGTCAGGAGGACCGGGTCGCGAAGCTGCGCTTCCCGAAGCCGGCACCGTGCGGCAAGACCCCGATGATGGCGAGCGGCCTCTCGAAGTCCTACGGTTCGCTCGAGATCTTCACCGATGTCGACCTCGCTATCGACCGCGGGTCCAAGGTCGTCGTGCTCGGCCTCAACGGTGCCGGAAAGACCACGCTGCTGCGGATGCTCGCAGGCGTCGATCAGCCCGACACCGGCCAGCTCGAGCCCGGTCACGGACTGAAGGTCGGCTACTACGCGCAGGAACACGAGAATCTCGACGTCAGCCGCTCGGTGCTCGAGAACATGGTGTCTGCTGCGCCCCACATCACCGAGACCGAAGCGCGCAAGGTGCTCGGCTCCTTCCTGTTCACCGGGGACGATGTGCTCAAGCCGGCGGGGGTGCTCTCCGGTGGGGAGAAGACCCGCCTGTCCCTCGCGACGCTCGTCGTCTCGTCCGCCAACCTGCTGCTGCTCGATGAGCCGACAAACAACCTCGACCCCGCCTCACGTGAGGAGATCCTCGGAGCGCTCGCGCACTACGAGGGCGCGGTGGTCCTCGTCTCGCACGACCCCGGCGCCGTGCAGTCGCTCAACCCCGAGCGCGTGCTCATCCTGCCCGACGGCGTCGAGGACATCTGGAGCCAGGAGTACCAGGACCTCATCGAGCTCGCCTGACCGCGCTCATCCTGCTGTGCAGGTCGATGACGGATCCACACGGCGGCTCATGGCATAGTCGGGAGCATGCAGACTGAGCCGCGATCCCGTCCTTCCGAGATGAGTGCGTGGTTGCGCGTGCAGCCCTCGCTCACGGGAGCAGTGCCTCCGGGTGAAGCCGTCGAACGTCCCGATGACCCGGTACCGCTCTTCCGGGAGTGGATCACGACGGCGGCCGCGACGGGAGTGCCGGAGCCGCACGCGATGACCCTGGCGACGCTCGACCTCGACGGCATACCCGACGCCCGGACGCTGATCCTCAAAGACGTGGATGAGCGCGGATGGGCCTTCGCGGGTTCCCGCTCCTCGCGCAAGGCCGCCCAGCTCGACGCGCACCCGGTGGCCGCGCTGAACTTCTGGTGGCAGCCCGTCCTGCGTGCGGTGCGTGTCCGCGGACGGATTCAAGAGGCATCCGTCGAGGAGAGCGCAGCGGACCTCGCGGCGCGTTCGGCCGAGGCCCGTGCCGGTGTGGCGCCCGGGGAGTGGGTCCTCTGGCGGCTCCTCGCGACCCATGTCGAGTTCTGGCAGGGTGCGCCTGACCGGCGCCACACACGGATCGTCTATGAGCGTACCGACGCCGGTTGGAGCATCGAGGAGCAGGCATGAGTGACTATCAGGTGGTCGAGATCGGGGCGCTCGACGAGTGGCGTGCCCACCACGGAGGTTTCGACGCCGCCCGGGCGCGCGACGGGCGCAGGGTCGTGGATCACGAGCTGACCATGCAGTACATCGGGATGACGGCGAACGCGCTCGAGCCGGGTGAGGAGGCCGGGTACTGGCACGTGCACAGGAAGATCGAAGAGGTGTACGTGTTCCTCGGTGGGCGCGGTCAGATGGGTCTCGACGACGACATCGTCGAGGTCGGACCCGGAACCGTGATCCGCGTCGGTCAGGGCGTCGCCCGCACCTGGCGAGCACGACCGGACAGCCCGGGGGAGCTGCGCTGGCTCTGTCTCCGCGCCGGCGGCGAGGAATTGCCGCACTTTCCGGATGACAGCGCGCGTCTGCCGGAGCGGCCGATGCCCTGGGTGGACTGAACGCCCGCCCCGGCGTCACCGCACGTCGAGCAGCTCATCCTCGACATCGGCGTCGTGATCACGGCGACGCGGACTCTTCACGGGCGCAGGAACACCTTCGACCTCTTCCCGGTGTTTCACGATCTCCGTGCGGATGATGTACCCGATGAAGATGAATCCCATGAGGGCGAACAGGATCCACTGGATCGCGTACGACAGGTGCGGGCCGGGGTCATCGGTGGGGGAGTCGAAGCCTCCCAGAGACCCGGATCCTGCGGGCTCTTCGCTGATCACCCGACCATAGGCCCCCGTGATCACCTCGCCGTCGACCTGCTCGGCGATCGAGGGCAGGTTGATCGTGGGCACCTGCCCCTCGGGCGCCCCACGTCCCGAGGCGGGAAGTTGCTCGCCCGGGCGCAGACGTACGGTCACCTCGACCTCTCCGTCCGGTGGTGACGGCACCGAGTCCGGCTCAGCGCCCTCGCCCGGAGGCACCCAGCCGCGGTCCACGATGAAGATGCGCCCATCGGCGTCACGGAACGGGACCAAGACCTCGAAGGCGCTCGTCCCGCCGTGCGGACGGTTGCGCACCAGCAGCTCCTGATCGGCCAGATACTCACCTTGCAGCGTGACGGGCCGCCACTCGTCGTCGGGATCGAGCGCACCGTCCTCGCCGATCACCGCGGACAGCGGGACGGGAGCCGCGTCGTAGTTCTGCTCGACGAGCTCGATCTGCGCGGCGCGCGTCTCGTTCCTCTCGAACTGCCAGTTCGAGAGGAAGACGCAAGCGATCGCGAAGCCGATCGCGATGAGCACGTACACGGTCCAGCGGGTCAGGCGCCGGCTCATGCGGGAACCCCATCACGGACGGTCACCGGGAAGTCGCGCGCCGCCAGGTAGTCGCGGAGGAAATCGACATGTGCATCGCACGCCAACCAGATCTTCTCGCGATCGGCGGCATGGATACGGGGATTGCGCCACACCACCTGACGGGTCGCCGCGCTCCGGCAACCGGCACGCGAGCACTCGAAGTCGTTCATGGTTCTTTGGGGCCTTCGTGGATCGTGAAGATCTGCGGAGCCGACGGTTCGGAGTCGAGCGGCGTGGGCCGCGGGGCATCGATCTCCCGCAGGGGGGATTCCGCGGTGGTCTCGGTGCTGTCGCTCCCGGCGTTCGCGAACACCACGGCGATGTAGGGCAGGACAGCGGCGGAGATGCCGAAGACCCAGGTGTACCACCCGTACGGCTGGACCAGCACCATGAGCCCGAAGCACACGATGCGGATCGTCATCGTCAAGGCATAGCGGCGCACACGATGGTCTGCCTCATCCCGCGGAGACTGCGGCAGTGAGGTGACGGCCGGGACTTGACGCGCGTTCTTCACGATGCATCCAGCCTACGCCGATGCAGACCCCTCGGATGCCCTTCGGGGACTCAGCCGGCGAAGATGAACGGCAGGCTGAAAGCCCCGAGGAACAGGAAGCTGATGATCGTGCTGACCAGGATGAACACGCCCACGCCCACCACCGCATAGCCGAGGATCAGTCCGGCGATCGCCATTCCCCGGCCACCGATTCCCGGATTGCGCTTGGTCTGTCCGAGCGCCATGTGACCGGTGATGACCGCCGCGACGGATGCCAGGAGCGGGATGACCGCCCAGAAGAGCACGATCCCGGCAAGGCCGCAGACCAACGAGGTGACGGCCAGGGGGCTGGTGGGGCGCGAAGTGACGACGGGGTACACGGGCGCCGAAGGAGGGCCGTAACCGGGCTGGACGGGTGCCGCTCCCCATCCGGGTTGCGACGGAGCGACGCCGTATCCCGGCTGCGGGGGCGGGGCATACCCCGGCTGGGGCGGCGGGGCGTAGCCGGGCTGGGGCGGCGGGCCGTACCCAGGCACGGGGGACGCGGCAGGGGCAGTTCCGGGGAACGGTGCCGCAGGGTGCGTGTACGACGGTGCGGGGCCGGGACCGCTCTGCGGGGGCGGCGCGATCGGCGGCGCGGACGGTGCGGGCGGAGCGGGCGGTGGCGGCGGGCTGACCGGCGTCTCGTCTCCGGAAGAGGGGGTGCGGTTGTCGCTCACGAGGAAGCCTTTCGTCGATTTCAGATTCCCAGCATGCAGAGTGTCTGTCAACGCGGTGCCGCGGCCGGCGTCGGCAACATCGGTAGGATCGATGACGGCCCGGAACCCCGCGCCACCGGCCCAGATCAGGAGTGTCCCCATGAGCGCTGAGCGCGTCGTCCTCGTCACCGGCGGCAATCGCGGCATCGGCCGCGCGATCGCAGAGCGCTTCGTGCGCGAGGGATACCGGGTCGCCGTCACTGCGCGCAGCGGCGAGGGCCCTGAAGGCACCCTCACGGTCCGTGCGGACGTCACCGACGCCGCAGCGATCGACGCCGCCTTCACCGAGGTGGAGCAACAGCTCGGTCCGATCGAGATCGTCGTCGCGAACGCGGGGATCACGAAGGACACGTTGTTGCTGCGCATGAGCGAGGACGACTTCGACAGCGTCGTGGCCACCAACCTGGGCGGGACGTTCCGCGTGGTCAAGCGCGCCTCGAAGGGGATGCTTCGGGCTCGTTTCGGCCGGATCATCCTGATCTCCAGCGTCGTGGGTCTGTACGGCTCCGCGGGGCAGGTCAACTACTCCGCGTCCAAGAGCGCACTGGTCGGCTTCGCGCGCTCGATCACGCGCGAGCTCGGTGCTCGCGGCATCACGGCGAACGTCGTCGCTCCCGGGTTCATCGAGACCGACATGACCGCGGAGCTCCCGGAGGAGACGCAGAAGCAGTACAAGGCGAACATCCCGGCTGCCCGTTTCGCCACGCCGGACGAGGTCGCCGGTGTGGTGACGTGGCTCGCCGGCGACGATGCCGGCTATATCTCCGGTGCGGTCATCCCCGTCGACGGCGGTCTCGGGATGGGGCACTGACGCATTCCGAGAGCATCACCGCGCGATCGCGGCGTTGAGGAGCGCGCCCAGCCGCTCCGGCACGGAGAACTGCGGCCAGTGGCCGGATCCGATGCGGACGACTTCGGCTGACTCGATCGCGTGGAACTCGTCGGCGAACGGGCCCCACTGCTCGATCACCTTCTCGAACGCGGACTGATCGATGTCGCCCATCAGCAGGCTCACCGGCACACGGTAGCGCGCCGGATCGCGGAGCGCGATGCCGTCCGTCGGCACCCGTGCAGGGACGCTGTGCGTGAGCGGTGCAGTCCGTGCGCGCGTGGCCTCATCGAGGTCGTTGACGTCTTCGTCGGGGAAGTGATCCCATCCCGGGAACGGCACGACCCCGTCGACGACGTCGAACTCGCTGATCCCGTGTCCGTCCGCGGGCGGCGCCGTGTCGACGAAGATCACGCGGCGCACCCGGTCGGGGCGAGCGTCTGCGACACCCCAGGCGACATTGCCGCCGCCGCTGTGCCCGACGACCACGACGTCGCCGTCGACGGCATCGACGGCGGAGGCGGCGGCAGCGATCCACTCTGCGATGCCGATCTCGGAGGAGACGGATGCGTCTTCGCCGAGTCCGGGCATGCTGAGCGGGTGCACCCGATGACCTGCCTCCTCCAGCGCCGGGATCACGTCGTCCCAGCTGGATGCGTCGAGCCAGAGTCCGGGAATGAGGATGATGTCCATGAGCCGACGCTAGTGGCGGGTCCGGACAATCGCCAGGAGTTCTCCTACGGAAGCAGCGCGATGACCTCGGAAAGGTCCTGCGGGCCGATCACGAGGCTCGCCGCCTCACGGACCGCGGGCTTCGCGTTGAAGGCCAGACCGAGCCCGGCGACGGCCATCATCGCCAGGTCGTTGGCACCGTCACCGATCGCGATCGTGGCGTGTGGCGCGACCCCGAGCTCGGCCGCCCACTCCTGGAGGGAGCGCGCCTTCGCCGCCCCGTCGACGATGTCTCCGTCGACGTGACCGGACAGCGAGCCGTCGACCACCTCGAGCCGGTTCGCCCGCCAGCGGTCCACGCCCAGGTCGGGCGCCACCACGTCGAGGATCTCGTGGAAGCCTCCGGAGACGACGCCGACGACACCGCCGCGGGTGCGGACGGCGGCGGTGAGTTCGCGCACGCCCGGGGTGGGTTCGATCCGCGCGCGCACACGCTCGAATGCCGACACCGGAACGCCCTTCAGCGCGGCGACCCGGGAACGCAGGCTCGTCGCGAAGTCGACCTCACCGCGCATCGCCGCCTCCGTGGCAGCCTGCACCTCGTCGCGCCGTCCGGCCTCGTCGGCGAGCAGTTCGATCACCTCATTGCGGATGAGGGTGGAATCGGCATCGAGGACGACGAGGAAGCGTGCAGCAGTCACTCGTCGAGCCTATCCATCACCCGGTGGGTCGACGCGCCGCGTGACGTCTTCAGCGTTCGATGAAGACGCCCTTGCCGACCACCGTGATGCCTGATTCCGTCACCGTGAAGCCACGAGCGAGGTCGCGCTCCCGATCCACGCCCACCGTCGCGCCGTCGGCCAGCACCACGTTCTTGTCGAGGATCGCACGATGCACGCGCGCTCCTTGACCCACCTGGACGTGGTCGAACACGACCGAGTCGGTGATGGTCGACCCGCCACCGGCGAGCGTCCACGGTCCGACGACGCTGCGTTCGAGATGGGTGCCCGAGAGCACGGAACCGAGCGACACGATCGAGTCGATCGCGTTGCCGATCCGCCCGACGGAGTCGCGCACGAACTTCGCCGGAGGCGAATTGACCGCCTGCGAGTGGATGGGCCACTCCATGTTGTAGAGGTTGAACACGGGCAGCGTCGAGATCAGGTCGCGGTGCGCGTCGAAGAAGGAGTCGATGGTTCCGACATCGCGCCAGTACGAGCGGTCACGCGGGGAGGACCCGGGAACCTCGTTCTGCTTCATGTCGTAGTACCCGGCCTCGCCCCGGTCGACGAAGTAGGGGACGATGTCGCCGCCCATGTCGTGGCCCGAGGTGGGTGACTCACCGTCGGCCTCGACGGCCGCGATGAGGGCATCGGCATCGAAGATGTAGTTGCCCATCGAGGCGAGCACCTCGTGCGGCGAGTCCTCGAGACCGGCGATGTCGGTCGGCTTCTCGAGGAACTGCTTGATCCTTCCCGACTCCGCGTCCGCATCGATCACGCCGAACTGCGAGGCGAGGGCGAGCGGCTGGCGGATACCCGCGACAGTCGCCTTCGCCCCGGACGCGACATGAGCCTCGAGCATCTGCCGGAAGTCCATCCTGTACACGTGGTCGGCGCCGATGACCACGACGATGTCGGGCTTCTCGTCGTTGATCAGGTTCATGCTCTGCAGGATCGCGTCGGCGGAGCCGGAGAACCAGCGCTTGCCGAGGCGCTGCTGCGCGGGGACCGAGGTGACGTAGGAGTCGAGGAGGGCCGACATGCGCCAGGTCTGAGAGATGTGGCGATCGAGGCTGTGGGACTTGTACTGCGTCAGCACGACGATCTGTCGCAGACCGGAATTGATGAGGTTCGAGATCGCGAAATCGATGAGTCTGTACTGTCCGCCGAACGGCACCGCCGGTTTCGCGCGATCCGCGGTGAGAGGCATGAGTCGCTTGCCCTCGCCGCCGGCGAGGATGATCCCGAAAACCTTCTTTGGAGCGGACATGGCTCCACCATAGATGCGTTCACGGCTGCTGTACTAGCGTTCAGACATGCGAGTCGAAATGATCACGAAGGAGTACCCGCCCGCGGTCTACGGCGGTGCCGGCGTGCACGTCGCGGAACTGGTCGCTGCGCTCCGCGAGCACGTCGATGTGCGGGTGCGTGCGTTCGGCGAGCCGCGCGAAGAAGCGGGTACGTTCGCCTATCGCACGCCTGTCGAGCTCGCTGATGCCAACGCTGCGCTGCAGACGCTGGGGACGGACCTCGAGATCGTGTCAGCGATCACCGACGCCGACCTGGTGCACAGCCATACCTGGTACGCGAACTTCGCCGGTCATCTCGCCTCTCAGCTGCACGGCATCCCGCACGTGCTCACCGCCCACAGCCTCGAGCCCCTGCGCCCGTGGAAGGCCGAACAGCTCGGAGGGGGCTACGCCATCTCCAGCGGCGTCGAACGCCTCGCCTACGAGAACGCCGCCGCCGTGATCGCCGTGAGCGCCGGCATGCGGGAGGACATCCTGCGCAGCTACCCCCAGGTGGATCCCGCGAAAGTGCGCGTGATCCACAACGGCATCGATGTCGAACGCTGGCGGCCGGTGCAGGACGAGGCGTTCCTGCGATCGATCGGGATGGATCCCTCGCGACCGTCCGTCGTCTTCGTCGGGCGCATCACTCGGCAGAAGGGGTTGCCGTATCTGCTCCGGGCCGCGCAGCTGCTCCCGCCTGAGGTCCAGCTCGTGCTGTGCGCCGGGGCCCCGGACACTCCGGAGATCATGGCGGAGGTGCAGGAGGGGGTGCGGATGCTCCAACAGAGTCGCGACGGAGTGATCTGGATCGAGCGGATGCTGCCGCGTGATGAACTCTCCGCGATTCTCACCGCCGCCACGACGTTCGTGTGCCCCTCGGTGTACGAGCCTCTGGGCATCGTGAATCTCGAAGCGATGGCCTGTGGAGCTGCCGTCGTCGGCACCGCGACCGGGGGTATCCCCGAGGTGGTCGCGGATGGGCGCACGGGCCGGCTCGTGCCGATCGATCAGGTGCAGGACGGTACCGGCACGCCGGTCGACCCGGACCGCTTCGTCGCCGATCTCGCCGCCGTGCTCACCGAAGTGGCCATGGATCCGGAGCGGGCGCGGGCCTACGGCGAGGCCGGGAGGGAGCGTGCGCGCAGCGACTTCAGCTGGGCATCGATCGCGGAGACGACGCGCGCGCTCTACGCGGAGCTGACGCCCTGAGCCGATAGGCTGGGACCATGCCGAGTGCTCTGGAATTCACCGACGTCGTCGTGCGCCGTGAGGGGCGCAACATCATCGATCACGTGACCTGGGAGGTCGACGACGATCAGCGATGGGTGATCCTCGGCCCGAACGGCGCGGGCAAGACGACGCTGCTGCAGCTCGCCGACACGCTCATGCACCCGACGTCGGGAACCGTGACCGTGCTCGGAGAGACTCTGGGACGCACCGACGTGTTCGAGGTGCGTCCGCGCATCGGATTCGCGTCGTCGGCGATGGCCAAGCGTGTCCCTCGTGACGAGACGGTCCTCAACACCGTGCTCACCGCTGCGTACTCGGTGCTCGGCCGCTGGAACGAGAACTACGAGGACATCGACGAGCGTCGGGCCCTCCGCGTTCTCGGCGACTGGCGTCTCGACCACCTGGCCGACCGCACCTTCGGCACTCTCAGCGACGGAGAACAGAAGCGTGTGCAGATCGCGCGTGCGGTGATGACCGACCCGGAGCTGCTGCTGCTCGACGAGCCGACGGCATCCCTCGACCTCGGTTCGCGGGAGGAGCTTCTGGCGCTGCTCAGCGGATACGCGTCGTCCCCGACCACCCCGGCGATGCTCATGGTCACGCACCATGTGGAGGAGATCCCCGTGGGCTTCACGCACGTGATGCTGATCCGTGAGGGTTCCGTCGTCGCGGCGGGCCCCATCGGCGAGACGCTCACGGCCGAGACCCTGACCGAGGCGTTCGGCATGCCCATCGTGCTCAGCAGCGAAGACGGCCGCTACGCCGCCCGCGCAGCTGCGTGATCAGCGTCTGATAGAATCGACCCTTGGTGCTCTCTGCACCGCAGACTTCCCTCGTCCCTGGCACAATCCAGGGCAGCAACTAAGGAATCCCATGAAGACTGACATTCACCCCGACTACCAGGCAGTCGTGTTCCGCGACCTCGGCTCGGGCGAGACGTTCCTCACCCGTTCGACCGTCACCAGCGACAAGACCATCGAGCTGGACGGCGTGGAGTACCCGGTGATCGACGTCGAGATCTCCTCGGCATCGCACCCGTTCTACACGGGCAAGCAGCGCATCATGGACTCGGCCGGTCGCGTCGAGAAGTTCAACCAGCGCTTCAAGGGCTTCGGCGGCTCGTCCAAGTAACGACTGCCACGACGAAGGCCCCATGCTCCTCGGAGCGTGGGGCCTTCTTCGTGCTCGGAGGTGTGCGTCGGATCCGGTCGTCAGATGTCGAGCCGGATCCGGCCGTCCTCGATCGTGTCCGGAGGATCGCCCGGGGATGGGGCCGGGGCGGTCCGCTGCGTCTGACGGTCGCGCTCGATACCCGCCTCATGCGCAGACGGCGACCAGACGGCATCGAACGCGCCGCCGAGGCCCCCTCCGCCGGATTCGTACTTCTTCTCGATCGGTATCCGCGAGAAGCCGAAGGCGATGGCGACGATGACGGCGGAAAGCAGGAGCAGCAGCACGCCGACCGTGACGAGCACGCCCACACCCTCTTCCATGCCCTCCAGGGTAGACGGCAGCGGGAACGAGGGCATCCGCCCCGAGAGGGAGGAGTCGCTCAGCGGAGACGGCGTCCGTGGGCCAGGTCGATCAGGCGCGACAGTACCGGCCCGGAGCGGAGTCCGTTGTGCTCGTGTTCGCTCGTCACCCACAGCGTGACGTCGGGAAGCAGGCGTGCGGTCTCGAGGGAGAACTCCATCGGGACGTAGACGTCGTTGACGTAGACCGCGGCGGCGCCCGTCGCTCCCGATGAGGCGATCGCGTCTGCATCGTAGATGCTCGGCCACTCGTGCTCCGCGAGCGCGAGGGTGACATCGCGCCACGGCTGGAAAGCGGGCACCGTCTCGGTCCACTCGCGACGGATGTGCTCGCCCGTGAACAGCGTCGGGTCGTCGCGGAAGTCGGAGGGCTCGGTGCGTTCAGCCGACCACCGCGTGGCGTGTCCGTCGGCGTAGCTCGACTCGTGGAAGGCGAAGTAGAGCGGGTTGCGGCCGTCGAAGGGCATCGCGTGCATCAGGTCGTACCGGAAGGCGTTGGAGGACGGGTCGCGTTCCAGAATCGACCACACCGTCTGCCAGCCGTCGTCGGTGCCGAGAGCGGATCCCAGCGACCGCAGCCGCGAGCGTGAGACGACTTCTCCGTCGGGCAGGACGATGTCTCCGGCATCCGCACGTTCGACGAGGCGCCGCATCACGTCGCGATGCTCGGGGAAGCGGCGGTAGTAGCGCTCCGAGGCGTCGCGCATCTTGTCGTAGCAGAGCGCATACACGTCGTCCGGGTGGCGCCCGACGGCGCTGAGGCCACCGGTGATGAACACGTCGTCGAGCGAAGAGGCGTCGGTGGAGAGATACGCGAGGGTGGTGAAGCCGCCGAACGACTGTCCGAGCACGCTCCAGGTGGTGGCACCCAGGTGCTCGCGCACGGCCTCGCAGTCGCGCACGATCGCATCCGCGCGCAGGTGGGTGAGGTGCTCGGCCACGGCGTCCGTACCGCGCTCCAGGTCGTGATCTCCGACCGGAGTCGAGCGCCCGGTACCCCGCTGGTCGAGGAGCACCACCCGATAGTGCGCGAGTGCGCCGTCGAGCCACGCGGGCGCGGTCGAGGAGTGGAACGGACGCGGCGCCTCGTGGCCCGGACCGCCCTGGAGGAAGACCAGATACGGGAGCGACTCCCCGCCGGCGCGGGAGACCACACGGGCGAACACCTCGATCGTGCGGGGGTCGGAGGCGTCGTCCCAGACCAGGGGGACGGTGAGGGTGTGGTCCTCGATGGTGAGGTCGAGCAGCTGGCGGACGGTGGTGCTCATGGTCACATCACGTTCCCGATGTAGGAGTACTTGACGAAGACCTCTGAGGCGATGCCCGACTCCTCGAGCACGCCCTGCACAGCGGTCATCATGTAATTGGAATCCCAGCCCATGTAGAGGAAGTGGCCCTCGTCGAGCTGGTCCCACTGCCCCTTCCACGCCATGTCCTGGTAGATCGGTCCGCCGTGTGCCGCGCAATAAGCCACGGCTGCCTCCCTCGTGTCGGTCCAGGCGCGACGGAAGACCCGGTTGAACAGGTACTTGACGTCGGGGACCTCCCAGCGCTCACCGCGGTACTCGACATAGTCGAACTCGCGCTCCCATCCGGTGGGCCATCCGCGACGCCGCACGGCATCCAGGATCGGTGTGAGTCCGTCGTCGTCGATCTCCGGGAGGGCGGGGCGCGCCCAGATGCGGATCAGCTCGGCGGTGAGGGCGACGGTGCGCTGGGTGATGGCCGCCGTGCCCCAGGAGGGGATCTCAGCGAGGTCGCGCGTCGCAGGCACGGAGCTTCGGGCGTAGGCCTCGACGCGCTTGATCGGGAAGGAAGCACCGAACACCCGTTCCGCCAACGGTTGCTCGAGAAGAGTCAGATTGCCGAGGGTCGGCGCGAGCGCCCGGTGGCTGTTCTGCTCATCCTCGGTGTATTCGCTCCACGGGCGCTCACCGTCGCCGGACCAGGCGTCTCCCGGAACGGTCGGCACGATGTGCTCGATGTCGTACGCGTCGAGGTCGTCGACGCCTTCCACACGCCCCAGGACATAGGCGGGGTGGGGGAGTTCGCTGTACTTCAGAACTGCGCTCACTCGCTCGTCCGACGGAGTGATGCGGGCGAACGCGCGTGCGAGCGCGTCACGGCCGTCGCGGCGCGCGCGGCAGAGGCGCGCGATGAGACGTTCGGACGGCAGGTTGACCAGTGCCCGACGGAGATACAGCGCCTGAAGCCACTCCAGGGTCTCGATGAGTTCGGCGCGGTCGATGCGACCGCGGAGGTGGTCGCTGTAGGCGCTCATCACCAACGGGGCGGAGGCGCGGCCGAAGGTCGTGACCTGACGCAGCTGCCGGGCGATCTCCGGATCCGGCTCGCGCGTCGGGTCGAGCAGGATGCCGTAGATCTCTGCATGATGTCGCCACTCCTCGGCGTCGGCCTGGAGATGCGCGACGTCGACGCGGGGGAAGGACTGGCGGAAGGCGCTGTACACGCCGTGCTCACCGTTCGCTGCGACCTCACGCCCCGTCACGAGGACGAGGTAGTGCCGCCAGAACGCGCCGATCGACTCTCCCGTGTGGTGCTCGATCGGCACCCAGAAGCGGGCTTCGACGTCGACCTGTTCCGCGTGGCTGAGGCCCATCAGGATGTAGTTGTGGATGAGCTCGTGATCGCGCAGAGGCTCGCCGGTCGAGTTCAGGCTCTCGAAGATCTGCTGCGCGTTCGCTCGGGCGCCGAGAGTGATCGACACGTGCTCGAGCCGCTGCAGCCCGCGCCAGATCAGGGGGACCTCATCCACGTGGATCTGGCTGCGGAAGAACGCGTAGTTGTCGTCGAAGCGCGACTCGCGATCCGCGTCGTCGCGGCGGTCGAGCACGACGGATTCGTAGAGCTCGGCCCAGGCGTCGTGGGGGCGCAGCTTCGTGCGTCCTAGGTCATCGGAGCGGACCAGGACGCGTTCGAGCGACGACGCCAGCACGGGGTCGGTGTCGCGGATGGCATGGTGCAGGGCCGCGACGAGAAGCATGAGTGTCGTGATGCGCTGCTGTCCGTCGATGAGGATGAGGTCGGACTCCCTCGATGCACCGTCCTGCGCGGACAGGATCGACCCGAGGAAGTGGCGGTGTGCGTCGTCTTCGCGCGCGACAGCACGGATGTCGGAGAGGAGCCGTTCGCAGCCGCCGATGTCCCACCGGTACTGGCGCTGGTACACCGGCACCACGATCGTGGACGTGTCCGCCGCGAGCCATTCGATCGTGTTGACTGCTGTCGCCTCGACGTTGGTCGCGGTGCTCATACTGGTGTCTCGTCCTCCCGTAGCGACGGGTGCCGAGACTTCGCCGGGCACCCCGATCAGTCTATTCGGTTATGCACGGCCGACCTCCGAAGGGGGCGCAGGCTTCGCTGTTAGGCTTGCCTTATCAGGGCCTGTTAAAACGTGCTGGCCCCCGATGAAAGGAACATGACTCGATCATGGGTTACATCAAGTCCGCTGCCCTCGAGGACAAGGGATTCGTCGTCCTCGACAGCTACAACCAGGAGCTCGACCCCAAGGAGTGGCTCGACATCGAGTACAACGACTGGAAGTCGTCGGGCGACACCCGCTTCGCTCCGCTCGCGAGCGCTTTCGGTGACATCGAGTGCAACGGTTTCTGGAACCACAAGCCGCCGCGCACCGACAAGGACGGCGTCTGGATCGACTCGCAGACTGAGAAGGCCCCGAACCTGACGCGTCGTGCGCAGGAGCCGGGCGCCAACGTCGGACGCTGCCGCGTCATCGAGCTGCAGCCGACCCCGTACGGCGACTGCCTCTACAACCTCCACCAGGACGACAACAACCGTCTGAACCCCGACGGCACCGGCTGGGTCGTGCGCGGGTTCTTCAACCTGACCGATGACAAGGACAGCTACTTCGTCCTGCGCGAGAACCGCACGGACCCGAGCATCGAGTACCGCATCGCGCTCCCGGCCGGCGCGCAGCTCATCGTCGACACGCAGCGCCTGTGGCACGCGGCGACGCACAACGGCACCGAGCCGCGCTACTGCCTCATCACGTCGTGGACCTCGGGCCCCGAGCTCGACGCCTACATCGAGAAGTACCACGGCACCGACGACGTGCCCAACTACGAGGTCGACCAGGAGACGCTCGAGTTCGGGTACGCCGAGCAGGCCCGCAAGGACGCCGCTCGCGCGGCCTACTATGCAGCGAAGGGCCAGCAGGTGAAGCAGGCCATGAGCGAGGCCTGATCTCGTCAGACTCCGGACCGACCGCGGTCCGAAGGCCCCGGTCCCGGTGACCGGGGCCTTCGTCATGAATGCCATGCTTGTGATTTCGGGCGAACTCGGCGAGAATGGGCGCACAACCGCATATTCTCGCCACTTCGTGGTTCAGGTCGTTGGGGAAGACGCACCTGATGAAACGGAGAGATCATGGCGACGGCTTACGCACGCGGAGTGGTGTTCATCCACTCTGCGCCTCGCGCGCTCTGCCCGCACCTCGAATGGGCGGTGGGTCGCGCTATCGGGCGTGCAGTGAACTTCGATTGGACCGAGCAGCCCGTGCTGAACGGCGCGCGACGCGCCGAGTTCTACTGGGACGGTCCGGTCGGCACCGGTGCTGCCCTCGCCACCTCGATCCGCGGCTGGGAGCACCTCCGCTTCGAGGTCACCGAGGACCCGACACCGCGCAGCGACGGCGGCCGCTGGTTGCACACCCCCGACCTCGGCATCCACTACGCACAGACCGATGCGGCCGGGAACATCGTCATCGGTGAAGACCGGATCCGCTACGCGATGGAGATCGCCGCGGGCAGCGCGGTGGAACTGCAGCGCGAACTCGACATCGCCCTCGGGTCCGCGTGGGACGAGGAGCTCGAGCCCTTCAGGCACGCCAGCGACGACGCCAGGGTCGTCTGGCTCCACAAGGTCGGGTAGTCCCGACCCCAGAGACCGGGAGCGGGGAGGCGTGAGTATCGGATGCCGGTGAATCATCCCGGACGCTGAGAAGACGTATCCCCACCCCGCACGATGAGGACCCCGCCCCGGAGACGAGGCGGGGTCCTCGTCGTCCGGATCAGATCACGGCGGCGTGCTCGAGTTCGCCGGCACGGGATGCGGTGCCCTTGCGCACGTCTTCCCAGGCCAGGGCCAACCGTGTCATCGCCTCCGCGGTGCGGTCGGGCGGGAGGGTGATGGGCAGACGCAACCGTCGTTCCAGGACGCCACCGGTGGTGAAACGTGGGCCCGGCGGCAGGATGAGCTGCCGTTCACGCGCGGCCAGTGACAACGCGGTGGAGAGCGGGCCGCCGATGTCGACCCAGGCCGAGAGCCCACCCGGTGTGCGAGGCATGTGCCAGCCGGGGATCCCGGCGACGCCGGCTTCGACGGCAGCGCGTCCTGTGCGCAGACGTCGGCCCACGTGCGAGGTGAGGGCGGGCATCTCCGTGAGCAGCTCGATCGCGATGCACTGCTCCAGCAGCGCGGTACCGAGTTCGAAGGAAGGCCGTACCGCGAGCAGCCGCGCGACGACGGAGCGTTCGGCACGGATCCATCCGATCCGCATTCCTCCCCAGGCGATCTTGGACATCGATCCGACGGTGATGACGTTGGGCCCGCTCGCGGCCATCGGCGTGGGCGACCACCCTCGGTCGATGTCCAACTCCGTGGTCGTCTCGTCGACGATCAGATGCGTGCCCACGTTGCGCGAGGTCGTCACGATCCGCTGGCGGTCCTCGTCCGGCAGGGTGGCCCCGGTCGGGTTGTGGAAGTCGGGGATCAGATAGGCGACGTGAGGACGCGCGCTGAGCAGCGTCTCGTTGAGGTGCCGTGTATCCCACCCCTCCACGTCGACCGGCGTGGGGACCAATCGGTACCCGTGGCGGTGTAGAGCCTCGAGCGCGTGGGGGAAGGTCGGTTGCTCGACGAGCGCTCTCTCGCCCCGTCGGCCGATCGCCGTGAGGATCAGGTTGACCGCGTTGAGCGCCCCGGAGGTGATGATGATCTCCTCCGCGGATGTCGGAGCTCCGCGCTCACGGAACCGCTGCGCGACCGCGTCTCGGAGTTCCGGCAGTCCTTGCAGCGAGTACCCGCTCGTGCCGCGCAGTGCGGCCAGCCGCGGGAGCGACCGCACGGTGGCGTCGTACAGTCCGGGGGTGGAGTCCATGGAGGCGATGGAGAGGTCGATGGCCGTGTCGTCGGCGTCGAGGCCGGGGGCTGCGTGATCGTGGGGGAGGGCGACGCGCGTGCTGCCCCCGTGCAGCCGGGTGACGTAGCCGTCATCCTCCAGCAGGCCGTAGGCGCGGGTGATGGTCGAGCGAGACCGCCGCAGCTCCCGCGCGAGGGCGCGTTCGCTGGGCAGGCGTTCGCCGACGGTCAACCGGCCGTCGAGGACCAAGGCGCGGATGCGATCGGCCAGCACGCTCGCGGCGGCACCGGCCACGTTGTGCGCCCCGAGCTGTTCGACGAGTCGTGATCCCATGAGTCCAGCATGGCGCAAACTGGACTCGCATCGGCAGGCCACTTGTCGCCAGTGGCCTCGGCATCGCGCTGTATGCGGGAGCCAGAGTGGAATCATGTTCCTCCGTGCCGTGCTGCTCCCCATCCAGGCGTCCTCCCGCAGGGACCTCGTCGAGCGTCTCATGCAGCTCGTGCTCGGCCTGTTCCTCTACGGCGTCGCGCTCGGGTTCATGGTGCGCGGCGGCATCGGGGTGGCGCCGTGGGACGTCCTGGCGCTCGGACTTGCCGGCCAGACGGGTGTCGGTTACGGCGCCATGACCGTGATCGTCTCGGTCGTCGTCCTGTTGCTGTGGATCCCGCTACGTCAGCGTGTGGGCCTCGGAACCGTGTTGAACGCGCTCCTGGTCGGGCCGAGCGCTGATCTCGCGCTGCTCCTGATCCCGCAGCCTCCGTCCGTCTGGATCGGGGCTCCGATGTTCGTCTTCGGGCTGGTGCTGTTGGCCTTCGCGACCGGCCTCTACATCGCCGCGGACTTCGGTCCCGGTCCGCGTGATGGGCTGATGACCGGTCTGGTTCGGCACACCGGATGGGCCGTCTGGGTGGTGCGCACCCTGATCGAGGGCAGCGTCCTGGTGATCGGCTTCATCCTCGGAGGCCCCGTCGGCGTCGGTACGGTGCTTTTCGCGTTCGGGGTCGGCCCGTTGATCGGGGTCTTCCTCCCGTATCTCACCCGATGGCGTGAGGCTCGTTCGCGGCGACTCGGAACACTGCGCCCAGCCTGAGCGGCACATCCGCATCCGTCCCGGGTCTTCCGCATCCGTCCGGCGGCTTCCGGACCGAAATGCGCTCGACACGTGCATGATCCGCGCGCGCCTGCATGACCGATCGCCAGGAGGAGGCCAGACATCCGTCGGATTCTCATGCATATGTGAAGAGAGGCCCTCCGGAATCCCGGAAGGCCTCTCGCAGCACGGTGGTGTCAGTCGGCGCTGGCGACCACGAGGACCGCGTTGTGTCCGCCGAAGCCGAACGAGTTGCTGATGGCGATCTGCGGACCCTCGCCGAGCGCCGTGGGTGCGCCCGAGAGGCGGAACGGCACGGCGGGGTCCGGCTCGGTCATGTTGATCGTCGGGGGTGCGACACGGTCGCGGAGGGCGAGGATCGAGAAGATGGCCTCCAGTGCGCCGGTGCCGCCAAGCAGGTGTCCCGTGGAGGCCTTCGTGGCGGAGACGGGGATCTCATCGATCCGGTCTCCGAAGACCTTCTTGAGCGCGACGTACTCGTTGGGGTCGCCGACCGGAGTGGACGTCGCGTGCGCGTTGATGTGCGTGACCTGATCAGCGGTGATGCCGGCCTCTTCGAGCGCCTGCGTGACGGCACGGGCCGCGCCGTTGCCCTCGGGGTCGTTGCCGGTGATGTGGTACGCGTCGGCGGTGACTCCGCCACCCAGAACGTAGCCGTAGATCTTGGCGCCGCGAGCCTTGGCGTGCTCTTCGGTCTCGAGGATCAGCGCGGCGGCGCCCTCGCCCATGACGAAGCCGTCACGGTCGATCGCGCCGGGGCGGGAAGCGTGGGCCGGGTCGTCGTTCCGACGCGACAGCGCCTGCGCCGAAGCGAAGGAAGCCATCGTGATCGGGTGGATCGCGGACTCGGTACCGCCGGCGATCACGACGTCGGCGAGACCGTCCTGCAGATGGTGGTACGCGTGGATGATCGATTCGGTGCTCGAGGCGCACGCGCTGACGACGGTCTGCGCGTAGGCGCGGGCCTCGAACTGCAGGGAGAGGTTGCCGGCGGCCGCATTGGGCATGAGCATCGGGACCGTGAGCGGCATGACCCGACGGGGGCCCTTCTCGCGCAGCGTGTCCCAGGCGTCGAGGAGAGTCCAGAGTCCGCCGATGCCGGTGGCGAAGTCGATACCGAGGCGCTCGGGGGCGACCTCGGGGGTGCCCGCATCCGCCCACGCCTCACGTGCTGCGATCAGGGCGAACTGCGAGGACGGGTCGAGGCGCTTGGCCTCATGGCGGGGGAGAACCTCTTCCGGGCGGACGATCGCCTCGGCGGCGAAGGTGACGGGCAGCTCGTACTGCTGGACCCAGTCGTGTTCGAGCGTGCGGGTGCCGGACATGCCGGCCAGCAGGTTCGTCCAGTTCTCCGGGGCCGTTCCGCCGATGGCGGAGGTGGCGCCGATGCCGGTGACGACGATGCGCTTGGTCATGGGGTGTGGTTCCTTGTCGAAACGAAGTCGAACGGGTGAGAGGGCAAGGCGGAGGATGCCACTCCCCGCGAGCTGCGGGGGTGGCATCCTGCCGGGATTACTCCTGGCCCGCGACGATGAAGTTGACGGCGTCGCCGACGGTCTTGAGGTTCTTGACCTCGTCGTCGGGGATCGTGACACCGAACTTCTCTTCGGCGTTGACGACGATCGTCATCATCGAGATGGAGTCGATGTCGAGGTCGTCGGTGAACGACTTCTCCAGGGCGACCTCGGAGGCGTTGATGCCGGTCTCGTCGGTGATGAGCTCTGCGAGGCCCGCGAGGACCTCATCGTTGGTGAAAGCCATGTGGTCTTCCTCTTTCTTACGGGTTGTATTCGGAACCGTGGAACAGTCTAGAGAAGGTCAGCGCATTCTCAGGGAAGGACGACGACCTGCGCGGCGAACACCAGTCCCGCTCCGAACCCGATCTGCAGGGCGAGCCCGCCCGAGAGCTCGGGGTGCTCGGCCATCAGCCGGTGGCTCGCGAGCGGGATCGACGCGGCCGAGGTGTTGCCCGTGGTCTCGATGTCGCGGGCGATCACCGTCGACTCGGGGAGCTTCAGCTGCTTGGCGAACTCGTCGATGATGCGCATGTTGGCCTGGTGCGGGATGAACGCGGCGATATCGGTGGGCTCCACACCCGCCTTGTCGAGTGCCTCTCGGGCGACCTTGGCCATCTCCCACACCGCCCAGCGGAAGACGGTCTGCCCTTCCTGACGGAGTGTCGGCCAGGGCGCGACACCGTCGCGGAAGTCCGTGAGCGTGGCGTTCATGCCCACGGCATCGGCCTTCGAGCCGTCGGAACCCCAGACGGCAGGTGCGATCCCCGGCGTGTCGCTCGGACCGAGGAGCGCGGCGCCCGCACCATCGCCGAGGAGGAAGGAGATGCTGCGATCGGTCGGGTCGACGACGTCGGACAGCTTCTCGGTGCCGATCACCAGGGCGTAGCGCGCGGCGCCGGCCTTGATCAGTGCATCGGCCTGGGCGATCGCGTAGGCGTAGCCGGCGCAGGCGGCATTGATGTCGTACGCCGCGGCGGGGTTCGCGCCCACGCGGTCGGCGACGATGGCCGAGACGGAAGGGGTCTGCTTCGGGTTGCTGATGGTCGCGACGATGACCAGGTCGACCTGATCGGCCGGCACGCCCGACTTCTCGATGGCTTCGGATGCGGCCGCCGCGGCGAGGTCGATCGCATCGGTGTTCTTGTCGGCGCGGACGCGGGTGATGATGCCGGTGCGCTGGCGGATCCACTCGTCGCTGGAGTCGATCGGGCCGATCAGATCTTCGTTCGGCACGGCGTTCTCGCCGCGGGCAGCGCCGTAGGAGTAGATACGCGTGTATGCCGGTCCGGTCACCTGGGCGAGGGTGGCGCTCATGCGGCTTCTCCGTTCAGCAGCGCGACGGCTGCATCGAGGTCTTCGGGGGTCTTCACAGCGACAGTCGGTACGCCTCGGAGGCCGCGCTTGGCGAGGCCGACCAGCGCCCCGGCGGGCGCGAGCTCGATGACTCCGGTGACGCCGGCGTCTGCGAAGGATGTCATGCAGAGATCCCAGCGCACCGGCGACGAGACCTGGTCGACCAGGAAGCTCAGCGCCTGAGTACCATCCGTGACGGCAGAACCATCACGGTTGGTCCAGAGCGTGATGTCGGGGTTCGCGGGGGTGACGTCGGCGACCGCGTCACGGAGGACGGAGACCGCGGAGGCCATGTACCGGGTATGGAACGCGCCGGCGACCTGCAGCGGAACCACGCGGGTTCCCTTGAGCGGTTCCTCGGCGAGAGCGGCGAGAGCCGGAAGCGCGCCGGCGACCACGATCTGGCCGCCGCCGTTGTAGTTCGCGGGGGAGAGGTGGAGTTCGGCGAGTCGCGCCAGGAGGGCTTCTTCATCGCCGCCGAGCACAGCGCTCATGCCCGTCTGCTCCTGCGCTGCGGCGTCGGCCATCGCGCGGCCCCGGATGCCGACGAGGCGCATCCCGGTGTCGGCGTCGATGACGTTGCTGCCGACGAGAGCGGCGATCTCACCGACGGAGTGTCCGGCGATGCCGTCGGCGCGTCGGCCCGCTCGCTGGACCAGTGCGTCACCGGCGATCAACGAAGCCGCGACGATCAGCGGCTGCGCGATACGCGTGTCGCGGATCGTGTCGGCGTCGGACACCGTGCCGTGTTCGCGAAGATCGACCTCCGCGGCGTCCGAGTACGCGGCGAGGCGTTCGGCCACTCCGTCGAGCTCGAGCCAAGGAGCGAGGAAACCGGGGGTCTGCGAGCCCTGACCAGGGCATACGACGACAATCACCCACCCAGTCTGCCAACGATTGCGGCAGAGCGGTGGATGATCCATCACAAGATTCCGAAAAACCCTTGTGTGTGGCGTACAGAACGGCGGCGGACGGGCTCAGCGCTGCGGGCGTCGCAGCGGCACCCTCTTGCGCACCTGCTCGGCGGCGCCGATGGATCCGAGGATGAGGGCGGTCTGCAGGATGAGCGCCTCGCGGGGCCCCGTGGCGTCCCAACCGATGACTTCGCTCACGCGCTTGAGGCGATAGCGCACGGTGTTGGGGTGCACGAAGAGCTCGCGCGCCGTCGCCTCGAGGGAGCGTCCGTTGTCGAGGTAGCTCCAGAGCGTGGTGACCAGATCGGTCGAATGCGCCTGCAGGGGACGGAAGATCCGCTCGATCAGGGTCTGCTTCGCGAGCGGATCTCCGGCGAGCGCCCGCTCAGGCAGCAGATCATCGGCTTCGACGGGGCGCGGAGCACCGCGCCAGGCACGCGCGACCGCGAACCCGGCGAGGGCGGCCCGAGCGCTCTGGCTCGCATCGACGAGTGCGGCCACGGGCGGTCCGAGGACGACGTAACCCGGTCCGAACGACGGCTCGAGGCGGGAGGCGATCTCCTGGAACCCGAGTTCCTCCTCCTCGCTCTCCTGACCGTCCACGCGTGCGCGTCCGAGGACGAGTACGAGACGCGATCCCTGCACGCCGATGAGGACATCGACGGCGAGCTTCCTGGCGGTTCGGCGGACCAGGTCCACGTCGAACTGCGGCGGTGTCGTACCGACGAGGACAGCGACCTCGCCGTGACCGTGCCACCCGAGCGCCGCGATGCGGCTCGGAAGCTCTTCGTCGGCCTCACCGGTGAGGATCGAGTCGACGACGAGGGCCTCGAGACGTGCGTCCCAGAGCCCTCGGGCCTCCGCGGCCCTGGCGTACACGTCGGCCGCAGCGAAGGCGACATCGCGGGAGTAGAGCAGGATCGCCTCGCGCAGGTCGTTCCCGCGCCCGGCGACGCGCTCCTCGGTGACTTCCACCGTCACGCGGATGAGTTGCAGCGTCTGCTGGAGGCTGACGCTGCGCAACAGCTCCCGGGGAGCGGCGGCGAAGATGTCGGCCGCGATCCACGGGGTGGAGGTCGGATCCTCGTACCACTGGATGAACGACGTGATGCCCGCCTGGGCCACCAGCCCGACCGCGGAGCGGCGGGCTGGTGGCATGTCGGCGTACCACGGAAGGGTGTCCTCCAGGCGCTTGATCGTCACCGAGGCGATGTCACCGGAGATCCGGCGCAGCCAGGTGAGCGTCGCGGCCTTGTCCATGCCGGAAGGAGAGGATCCTGTCACCGAGGGCTCAGCTTTCGCCGCCCGCGTTGCCGCTGGTTCCCGCGTTCACATCGTGCAGGCTGTACTTCTGGATCGCCTGTGCCGCGAGCGAACGGTCGACCGTACCCTCTTCGGCGAGCGACTGCAGCGTCCGGACGACGATGGATGGTCCGTCGATCTTGAAGAACCGTCGTGCGGCGGCACGGGTGTCGGAGAAACCGAAGCCGTCGGCGCCGAGCGTGGCGAAGCGGTTCGGAACCCACGGGCGGATCTGATCCTGCACGGCGTGCATGAAGTCGCTGACGGCGACGACCGGACCCTCGGCACCCTGCAGCTTCTCGGTGAGGTACGCGGTGCGCGGCTCGGCCTCGGGGTGCAGGAAGTTGTGCTCGTCGGCGGCGAGGCCGTCACGACGCAGCTCGGTCCAGGAGGTGACCGACCAGACATCGGCGATCACACCCCAGTCGTTCTTCAGGAGCTCCTGCGCCTCGAGCGCCCACGGCAGGCCGACGCCTGACGCGAAGAGCTGGGCGCGGGGGCCGTCGCCCTCGCCGACCGACACACGGTGGATGCCTCGCACGATGCCGTCCACGTCCACGTTCTCCGGCTCGGCCGGCTGCACGAGGGGCTCGTTGTAGAGCGTGATGTAGTACATCACGTTCGGGTCCTCGTGCTCGCCGCCGTACATGCGGTCGATGCCAGATCGCACGATGTGCGCGATCTCGTAGCCGTAGGCCGGGTCGTACGAGAGCGTCGCCGGGTTGGTGGCGGCCAGGAGGTGCGAGTGACCGTCGGCGTGCTGCAGTCCTTCACCCGTGAGGGTGGTGCGACCCGCCGTCGCGCCCATGATGAACCCACGGGCCATCTGGTCGCCCGCCGCCCACTGGGCGTCGCCCGTGCGCTGGAAGCCGAACATCGAGTAGAAGATGTAGATCGGGATGAGCGGCTCGCCGTGGGTGGCGTACGAGGTTCCCGCAGCCGTGAATGCCGCGACCGCGCCCGCTTCGTTGATGCCGACGTGCACGATCTGCCCCTGCGGGCTCTCCTTGTAGGCGAGGAGCAGCTCGCGGTCGACCGAGGTGTAGTGCTGGCCGTTTGGGTTGTAGATCTTCGCGGTCGGGAAGTACGCGTCCATACCGAACGTGCGTGCCTCGTCGGGGATGATCGGCACGATGCGGTGGCCGAAGTCCTTCGTGCGGAGGAGATCCTTCAGCAGACGGACGAAAGCCATGGTCGTGGCGATCTCCTGGGTGCCGGAGCCCTTCTTGGGAAGCGCGTACGCGGCGTCGTCCGGCAGCGAGAGACCCACATGGGTCGACCGGCGCTCGGGGAGGAATCCGCCGAGCGCCTGACGGCGCTCGAGCATGTACTGGATCGTCTCGTCCTGGGGCCCCGGGTTGTAGTAGGGCGGCAGGTAGGGGTTCTCCTCGAGCTGCGCGTCCGTGATCGGGATGTGCATCGCGTCGCGGAACGTCTTGAGGTTGTCCAGCGTCATCTTCTTCATCTGGTGGGTCGCGTTGCGGCCCTCGAAGTGCGGGCCGAGGCCGTAGCCCTTGACGGTCTTCGCGAGGATGACGGTGGGCTTGCCCTTGTGCTCGGTCGCGGCCTTGAACGCGGCGTATACCTTGCGGTAGTCGTGGCCTCCGCGCTTCAGGTTCCAGATGTCGTCGTCGGAGTAGTCCTTGACGAGGGCGGCGGCACGCTCGTCGCGTCCGAAGAAGTGCTCGCGGATGTACGCGCCGGACTCGGCCTTGTAGGTCTGGTAGTCGCCGTCGGGGGTGACGTTCATCAGGTTGAGCAGCGCACCCTCGGTGTCGCGGGCGAGCAGATCGTCCCACTCGCGGCCCCAGACGACCTTGATGACGTTCCAGCCCGCGCCGCGGAAGAACGACTCGAGTTCCTGGACGATTTTGCCGTTGCCGCGCACCGGACCGTCGAGACGCTGCAGGTTGCAGTTCACGACGAAGGTCAGGTTGTCGAGGCCCTCGTTCGCTGCCACCTGGAGCTGACCGCGGCTCTCGACCTCGTCCATCTCACCGTCGCCGAGGAACGCCCAGACGTGCGACTGGGAGGTGTCCTTGATGCCGCGATTCTCGAGGTACTTGTTCGACATCGCCTGGTAGATCGCATTGATGGGGCCGAGGCCCATCGACACGGTCGGGAACTGCCAGTACTCCGGCATCAGACGCGGATGCGGGTAGGAGGGGATGCCGTACGGCGCGTGCGACTTCTCCTGACGGAAACCGTCGAGCTGGTCCTCGCTCAGGCGTCCCTCGAGGAACGACCGTGCGTAGGTGCCGGGGGAGGCGTGACCCTGGATGAAGATCTGGTCGGCCCCGCCGGGGTTGTCAGCGCCCTTGAAGAAGTGGTTGAAGCCGACCTCGTAGAGAGCGGCCGACGAGGCATACGTCGAGATGTGACCGCCGACGCCGATGCCGGGGCGCTGTGCGCGGTGCACCGTGATCGCAGCGTTCCAGCGGATCCAGGCCCGATAGCGGCGCTCGACCTCTTCGTCACCCGGGAACTCGGGCTCGTTCTCCGGGGCGATCGTGTTGATGTAGTCCGTCGTCGGGACCATCGGCACGCCCAGGTGCAGTTCCTTGGAACGCTTGAGCAGGCTGAGCATGATCTCGCGGCCGCGGCCGTGGCCCTTGGCATCCACCAGCTCATCGAGGGACTGCTGCCACTCGCCGGTCTCCTCCGGATCGCTGTCGAGGGGGCCCTGGGAGTACGGATCCTGGTCGTGCACGGTCACGGGGGAACCTTTCGTCAAGCTGGCAGGTCATGCCAAGGAAACGGGAAGCGACACGGGCAGCCTTGTCAGCTGTGCACAACGCGCGCCGGATTCAGCCTATCCCTCTTCCACGACGCGGGTGCGCATCGGCCTCCCGATAGACTGACGGCACCAGGGCCTTTAGCTCAGCTGGTAGAGCGCCACGTTTACACCGTGGATGTCGTCGGTTCGATCCCGGCAGGGCCCACCTCGCGCGAGACGCTCGTGTTAGATGGGCGCATGGATTCGTCACGTTCGTCCTTCGATCGCTGGGATCGCTTCGCGCGCGTGCCGCTCGTGTTCGCCGGGGTCATCTTCATCGTCGGCTTCTCGATGGTCGTCATCGCTCCCGACCTGCCACCGCCGGTGCGTGCGGCCGCAGGCAACGCGACGATCCTGACGTGGTTCGTGTTCGCTGTGGACTATGTCGTGCGCGTCTGCCTGACTCGGAAGGGCACCAGATGGCGCTACGTCGCGCGACACCCCATGGAGCTCCTCGCGGTCCTGCTTCCGGTGTTCCGCGCCGTGCGCGTGGTCGACCTCGCTCGTCAACTGCCGTTCTTCCATGCCCGCACCGGCAGCGTGGTGAGGACCGAGCTGATCATCTACTCCGCCGCGTACGCGGTGACCTTCGTCTACTTCCTCGCTCTCTCGACGCTGAGCGTGGAGCGGTCCGCGCCGGATGCGACCATCGACAGCTTCGGCGATGCCGTGTGGTGGGCGTTCGTGACCCTGACGACGGTCGGCTACGGCGACATGTACCCCGTGACCGTCGCGGGGCGGTTCTTCGCCGTGCTCCTGATGCTGGGTGGCATCGTCATCATCGGCATCACATCGGGGACCGTGGTCTCCTACATCACCGACCGCGTGCGCGAGTACGCATCGAGCTCGTCGTCGAGCGACAAGGCGGACTCCGACGGGAGCGAGTGAGCAGCACCCCACCGCGCGCCTGCGGACTGTGGCGGTCACGCGGCCACAGATCTAGGCTCCCGGCATGGGACTCCTGACCTTCAGCATCAACGTCACCCTCGACGGCTGCATCGATCACGAAGTGGGCATCGCCGACGACGAGACACACGCCTATTACACCCGTCTCCTCGAAGAATCCGGCGCGATGCTCTGGGGGCGCACCACCTACGAGATGATGGAGGATGCGTGGCCCGCCGTTGCGCGCGGAGAGACGGACGCCCCGCCGGCGCTGCGCGACTGGGCTGTCGCCCTGGAAGCCACACCCAAGTACGTGGTCTCCGCCACACGCCAGGACTTCCCGTGGACGAACAGCCACCGGATCCAGGGCGATCTGCGCACCGGAGTGCAGAGACTCAAGGACGAGACGCGCGACGGGGTCCTCCTGGGAAGCGGCATGCTCGCGACCGAACTCGACCGGTTGGACCTGATCGACGAGTACCGGTTCCTGGTGCATCCGCGGATCGCGGGCCACGGTCCCACTCTGTACGAGCGGGGGCTCCCCGCCACTCGACGCCTGGCGCTGGTCTCGTCGACACCGTTCCGTAGCGGTGCGATAGCCCTGCACTACCGTCGCGCCGACTGACCTCGGCTAGGGGCATCGCAGGGACGGCGCGTACGCTGGTGAACCATACGATTCGACGACCGACGGACAGGAAGCTGCAGCACATGGCGCGACGCATCGTCGTGAGTGGGGCCTCGGGCCTGATCGGTTCAGCCCTCGTCTCCTCCCTGCGCGCCGACGGGATCGACGTCACCGTTTTGGTCCGTCGTGCGTCGCGCGGAGCCGGCGAGGCGCAATGGGCACCGGGGGAGCGTCCGCTCGATCCGGACCTGCTCGCCGGCGCGGAAGCTGTCGTCGCTCTCGGCGGCGCCAGCGTCGGCCGTCTGCCCTGGACGCGTCGCTACCGCGCGGAACTCGTCGATTCGCGCTTGCAGACGACCCGCACCATGACGACCGCCCTGCGCGCTCTGCGCTCGGACGCGCCGGCACTGGTCTCGGCGTCCGCGGTCGGCTACTACGGGTCCGCTCCCGGGGAGGTCCTCACGGAGGAGTCCGCAGCCGGTGAGACCTTTCTCGCCGATCTGACCGTGCGCTGGGAGGCCGAGGCTCGACGCGCCGAGGACCACACCAGGGTCGCGCTACTCCGCACCGCCCCCGTGATCCACCGTCGCGGAGTGCTCAAGCCGCTCATCCAGCTGACCCGCTTCGGCGTCTCCGGTCCTCTCGGACGCGGAACACAGGTCTGGCCCTGGATCTCGCTCGACGATGAGGTGCGGGGGATCCGGCACGTCCTGGACACGAAGATCGCCGGACCCGTCAACCTCACGGGGCCGACCCCCGCGTCTGCGAACGACATCGGCCGGGAGCTCGCTGCGCGCATGCACAGACCGTTCTGGCTCCCCGCGCCGGCCTGGGCTCTGCGCCTCGCCCTCGGCGACGCAGCGGAGTCGCTGCTCCTTCCGGACGCCGATGTGCGGCCGCGGGTTCTGGAGCGCGGGGGCTTCGAGTTCGCTCATCCGACGGTCGCTCAGGCGGTCGCCGCCGCGCTGTGAGCATTTCCGACGGCTTTCCCCCTGCCGGAGAGGCGCACTGCACTGCGAGACTGAGCGCATGGAGATCATCGAGAACTCGAAGCTCACGGTCGTCGGCGCGGGAAGTGTGGGATCCAGCGTCGCCTACGCCGCACTGATCCGCGGATCTGCGCGTCATGTCGCGCTCTACGACATCGCCACCGAGAAGGTCGAAGCCGAGGTCCTCGACCTCGCGCACGGAACACAGTTCACGGGTTCGAGCGACATCGTCGGTGGCAGCGACATCTCGGTGGCCGCGGGATCGCACGTCGTCGTGATCACGGCGGGAGCCAAGCAGAAGCCGGGCCAGACCCGGATCGAGCTCGCTGAGGTCAACGCGGGGATCATCCGCCGCATGATGCCCGAACTGCTCGAGGTCGCACCGAACGCGGTGTACGTGATCGTCACCAACCCGTGCGACGTGCTCACCGTGATCGCTCACGAGGAGACCGGACTCCCGCCGGAGCGGATCTTCGCGTCCGGTACGGTGCTCGACACCTCGCGGCTGCGCTGGAAACTCGCCGAGCGTGCGGGCGTGTCGACCGCCAGCGTCCACGCCCATATCGTCGGCGAGCACGGTGACACGGAGTTCCCGTTGTGGTCTCGGGCGACCATCGGCACGGTGCCGATCCTCGAGTGGGAGACGCCGGGACACCCTCGTTTCACGCTCGAGGAGTTGCAGGAGATCGCCGTCGACGTGCGCGATGCGGCCTACAAGGTCATCCTCGGCAAGGGGGCGACGAATTACGCCATCGGGTTGTCGAGTGCGCGGATCGTCGAGGCCATCCTCCACGATGAGCACGCGGTGATGCCTGTGAGCACCGTGTTGCGCGACTTCCACGGTGTCGACGGAGTCGCGCTGTCGGTGCCTTCGATCGTCAGTGCGACGGGCGCTGTCCCGATCCGCAACACGTCGTTCTCCGACCACGAGCTCGCGCTGCTGCGGCAGTCCGCCGACGCGTTGACGGCGGCAGCGGCGTCTCTGCGTCCGTGAGCGGGGTGCCGGTGCGCGACCGGCACCCCGCGTCGGCTCAGCGCCCGTGCGGGTCGGTGGCGTTCAGCGCGGCGACGACCCGGTCGTAGTCACCGCGGACCTCTCCGTAGCGGAGGAATTTCACGCGTTCCACCTGGATCTCGGTAGCGTTCGGCCGCGACTCGATCAGCTCCATCACTTCGTCGATGAACTCGTTGAGCGGCATAGCCGACTCGTTCTCCTCATGTCCGGGCATGAGAGGCGTGCGCACGGCCGGCGGTTCCAGCTCGAGCACCGACACACTGCTCCCTTCGAGCTGCAGGCGCAGGGATTCGCTGAGCATATGGATCGCGGCCTTGCTGGCGTTGTAGCTCGGCGTCGCGCGGAGCGGGGCGAAGGCGAGGCCGGACGAGACCGTCATGATCGTCGCTTCCGGCTGCGCACGCAGATGCTCGACGAAAGCGGCGATCAGCCGGATCGGCCCGAGGATGTTCGTCTCGACCGTCTCCTCGGCGGTGGAGAGGAATCCGGTGGGCGTGGTCCAGTCCTCGGCTCGCATGACACCGGCCATCGTGATCAGCACGTTCAGGGCGGGGTGCTCTGCGAGGACAGTTCGGGAGGCCGCATGGATGCTGTCGGCGTCGGTCGTGTCGATCCGCACCGTGTGGATACCGGGGTGCTCGCCGGCGATGGCTGTGAGCCGGTCTTCGCGGCGCCCTCCCACGATCACGGTGTTGCCGCGGGCATGCAGACGCACGGCGAGGGCGAGGCCGATGCCGCTCGTCGCGCCCGGGATGAAGATGGTGTTTCCGCTGATGTTCATACGATCAGCCTCGGCGTCTCGGAACCGTCCCTCCAGAGAGCGGTCATCCAGGGATCACCGGTCCCTGGAACCTGCGCGGACGTCGGGGGATACTTCAGTGGTGGATCGTGATGCACTGGCCGAGTTCCTGCTCCGGCGACGTGAGGCACTGGGGCCTGCCGACGTGGGACTTCCGTCCGGACCTCGACGCCGGACCTCCGGGTTGCGCAGAGAAGAGGTGGCACAGCTGGCGACCATGTCGACGGACTACTACACGCGCCTGGAGCAGCGGCGGGGACCCCAGCCCAGCGTGCAGATCCTCTCCTCCCTGGCACGTGCTCTGCGCCTGACCGAAGACGAGCGCGACTACCTCTTCCGGCTCTGCGGACACAGTGCCCCGGACCGCGCCCCCCTCACCGAGTACGTGCGTCCCGGCATCCTCCGCGTGCTCGACCGGCTGCACGACACCCCGGCGTTCGTCGTCTCGCTGCTCGATGAAGTTCTCGTGCAGAACGATGCCTCCCGCGCTCTCGTGGGCGATTCGACCGCACTCACCGGGCTCGACCGGAGTGGCATCTACCGCTGGTTCGCCCATCCCGACGTCGAGCGGCGGCGGTATCGCGAGGTCGATCACCCGCGACAGGCTCGTGCCCTCGTCGGCGCTCTGCGCGCTGCACACGGGGTGATGGGTCCCCGGTCGCGGGCGGGGGAGATCGTCGAGGCGCTGTCAGCCCGGAGCCCGGAATTCGTGGAGCTGTGGGAGGCGCACGTGGTGAGCCGACGGTTCGAGCAGCACAAAGTGATGGTGCACCCGGAGCTGGGGGAGATCGAGGTCGACTGCCAGGCGCTGTTCAGCGAAGACGAATCGCAGGCGCTGATCGTCCTCACCGCCGCACCCGGGAGCGAATCGGCGGGCAAGCTCGAGTTCCTTCGCGTGCTCGGTATGCAGCGCGTCTGACGCTATACCGGGTCAGGACTCCTCGTGCGTCCGGGGATCCGCGTCGAACAGTCGTCCGTCCGGGCGTCCGAGCGCGGTGATGGCCGTGACCTCGCTTTCGTCGAGCACGACTTCTGCGGCGGCGAGGTTCGCGACCTGGTGCTCCAGTGTCGAGGCCTTCGGAATCGACACCGTCCCTCGTGCCACGTGCCAGGCGAGCACGGTCTGCGCGGGAGAGATCGCGTGCGCCGCGGCGACCTCGCGGATCACCGCCTCGTCGAGCAGCGCCTTCGCGCGACCGAGGGGGCTCCAGGCTTCCGTGAGGATGCCCTTCTCCCGGTGGTACGCGAGTTGCTCCTCCTGGGGGAAGTAGGGGTGCACCTCGATCTGGTTGACGACCGGACGGACACCGGTCTCGGCTTCGATGCGCTCCACATGTTCAGGGAGGAAGTTCGAGACGCCGATCTGCCGCACGACGCCACGGGACTGTGCATCGACCAGAGCGGCCCACGCCTGGACGTACTCGTCCTGACTGGGGTTCGGCCAGTGGATGAGGTGCAGGTCCGTCACGTCGAGTCCCAGGCGCGAGCGGCTCTCCTCGATGCTGTCGCGCGCTCTCTCGGACGGGTGGTGGCGGCCGGGGAGCTTCGTCGTGACGACGATCTCCGAGCGATCCACCGCTGCGGCGGCGACTCCTCGTCCGACCGAGCCCTCATTCTCGTAGTTGAAAGCCGTGTCGATGAGCCGGTAGCCCGCCCCGATGCCCCCGGCGACGGCATCCGCTCCGTGATCGCCGTTCAGTCGATAGGTGCCGAGGCCGATGGCCGGAAGGGCGAAGCCGTTGTGCGCGGTGAACGAGGGGACGACGGGTCGAGTGGTCACGATTCTCCTTCTGGGCGTTTCTCCCGAGCGTACGCTGGAGGGATGACAAAGGACGCGGACACGGCGCTGGATGACGCTTCGGCTGTCGAGTCGTCGCGGTGCCCATGCTCCTCCGGAGACGTGTTCGGGCGGTGCTGCGCACCGTTGCTGCGAGGCGCACCGGCCCCGACCGCGGAGCGTCTCATGCGCTCCCGCTACACCGCGTTCCGCCTCGGCGATGCCGCGCATCTGTTGCGGACCTGGCACCCGACGACGAAGCCCCAGGCCATCGAGTTCGACCCGGAGCTGCACTGGCGGCGTCTGATCGTCCTGGATCGAGGGGCGGGTGGTCCGTTCGATCGGGAGGGCGTCGTGGAGTTCGAGGCCTTCTGGCGCCAGGGTGCGGAGCGCGGTTCCTTGCACGAGCGCAGCCGCTTCGTGCGCGAGGACCGACAGTGGCTCTACGTCGACGGAGATGTCCGCTGATGGGCGGATGTCGCTGTAGCGACTAGATTTGAGAGCGTGAACGCCAGCCCCGAGAACCAGCGCACCCTGCTCGACATCGCCGACCTGGATCGGCGCATCGCGCAGGCAGAGCGTGCACGAACGAAGCCGAGTCAGGCGGGCCGGATCACCGAACTCGTCGCCATCCGTCAGGAACAGCTCCGTGAGCTGACCGCTCTCACCGGTGCCCGCGATGACGTTCGCACCGAACTGACACGGCTCGAATCCGACGTCGCGGTCGTCGCGGCGCGTCGGAACCGCGACGCCGAGCGCCTCGCCACGGCCACGAACCCGAAGGACGCACAGGCCCTCGAGCACGAACTGGCGAGCCTCGCCAAGCGGCAGAGCGATCTCGAAGACGCGCAGCTCGATGTGATGGGACGACTCGAAGAGGCGGAGGCCTCCGTCGCAGCGCAGCAGGCGCTGCTGGAGACGACCACGGCGGAAGGCACGTCGCTCACGGCCCAGGCGAAGGCCGACGTCGCGGCGGCGACCGATCTGGGGAGTCAGCTCGCCCGCGACCGTGCGGCTGTCGCCGAGAGCGTGCCGCCGCAGTTGCTCGCCGAGTACTCGCGCCGCGCAGCGAACAGTGCGGGCGCGGCGTTGCTCACCCGGGGAACCTGTGAAGGCTGCCGCATCCTGCTCCCCAGCACCGACCTGAACGACATCCGTCGTGCGGCGGACGACCTCGTCGTGTCGTGCCCCGAGTGCGGCTGCATCCTGGTTCGTACCGAGGAGTCCGGGCTCGCATGAGCGGCGCCCGCACGCACCGCTCATGACGGTGCCGGCGTCGGGCGTCGAACGGCGGATCGCGCTGATCTCGGTGGGGCCGCAGGACCACGTCGCCATCGAGCTCGATGCCGACGACGAAGAGCAGAACCGCACGCCACTGCGCTCAGACGATCTCGCGACGTGGGTGCAGTCCATCGAGGCCGCCGACGCTCCGCGATGGATCATGCGTTCGGCCGTGGAGACGTACGCGCTTCTCCTCGCCGACGGGGTACGGATCGCGCGCAGTCATGATCTGGTGCTCTGTCACGCGATCCTCCGGGACACGTCCTCGGTCGAGACTCCGCTGCCATCCTCCCCGGAATGGGAGCGTCGCGAGCCCACCGTGGCGGTGCCCTCGCTGTTCGATGTGTTCGACGATGAGCGAGGCGACGATCCGATCGCCTCGACGCTCGATCAATATCGTGCGCAACGTCGGGTGATCGCTGCCGCGCCGGACGGACGCCTCACTCTGCTGTGTGCCGCGGAGTCGGCGGGCGGTCTCATCGCGGAGGAGATGCGGGTCGCGGGCCTGCCCTGGGATGAGGACGTGCACGATGCGATCCTGACCGAGACCCTGGGCACCCGTCCCGTCGCCGGAGGCGTGCCGAGCCGGATGGTCGAGCTCGGTGATCGCGTGCGAGACCTCTTGGGGGACGCATCACTTCACCTCGACAGCCAGCAGAAGCTGCTCCGCGCGTTGCACCGCGTGGGGGTGCAGGTCGAGTCCACGAGCCGGTGGGAGCTCGCTGAACACGATCATCCGGTCGTCGAACCGCTGCTCGCGTACAAGAAGTTGTCCCGGCTCCTGAGCGCCAATGGCTGGGCCTGGCTCGCCGAGTGGGTGCATGACGGGCGGTTCCGTCCGGTGTACATCCCCGGGGGCGTGGTCACCGGACGATGGGCGTCGGCCGGCGGGGGAGCGCTGCAGCTGCCTCGCAGCCTTCGTCCTGCGGTGCGGGCCGATCCCGGATGGACCCTCGTCGTCGCCGACGTGGCGCAGCTGGAGCCCCGCATGCTCGCCGCGATGGCTTCGGACGAGGCGATGGCGCTCGCGGCGCGGGGGAGCGACCTCTACGCCGGCGTCGTCGACTCCGGTGCGGTCGCGACGCGGGAGGAGGCGAAGTACGCGGTGCTGGGAGCGATGTACGGCGCCACGACGGGAGACAGCGGACGGCTGGTGCCGCGCCTGCGCAAGGTGTACCCGCGCGCGATGGCGTTGGTCGACGCGGCGGCACGCACCGGTGAGGACGGAGGAATCGTGTCCACGTGGCTCGGCCGTTCGTCGCCGCGGCCGTCGACGGAGTGGATGCGTCTGCAGTCGGATGCGACGGGGGCCGATGCCGAGCCGGCGGTGGTGGCGCTCGCCCGACGCAGGGCACGCGATTGGGGACGCTTCACGCGCAACTTCGTGGTGCAGGGAACCGCTGCGGAATGGTCGCTCATCTGGCTCGCCGAGATTCGTCATCGCCTGCAGCTGATCCCGGAGGTTTCCACGGCGGCCGCGGCCTCGGGTCCGTTCGCGCGGGTGCCGCACCTCGCCTTCTTCCTGCACGACGAGGTGATCCTGCACGTCCCGCAGGAGCATGCGGAGACCGCGGCTGATGCGGTCCGGGAAGCCGCGTCCGTCGCCACCACCCGTCTCTTCGGCTCTTTCCCGATCGATGTGCCCCTCGATCTGCGCATCGCCGAGTCTGCCGACAAGTAGCGGGAGCGTGCGCGGGGAGAAAGTAGACTGGGTATGCGAATGGGTCGACTGGACGGTCGCGTTGCGGGGAACCGCACCGAGGAACGTCCGGGCTCCACAGGGCAGGGCGGTGGGTAACACCCACCCGGAGCAATCCGCGAGAAAGTGCCACAGAGAGTAGACCGCCCCGCAAGGGGTAAGGGTGAAAGGGTGGTGTAAGAGACCACCGGGGGACATGGTGACATGGCCCGCCAGGTAAACCTCGTCCGGAGCAAGGTCAGACAGAGGATGTTGACGCGGCTCGCCGAGTCCTCGGGTAGACCGCTAGAGTGCCACGGCAACGTGTCGCCGAGAGAGATGACCGTCGAAGGGGCGAAGAACCCCGGAACAGAACCCGGCGTACAGGTCGGCCCATTCGCACCGCTTGTACCGATCGTCTCCTCCCGAAAGGGTGAGCGGCGGTTCCCGCACGAGGAGCCGCTTGCTACGTTCGCCTCCATCACGCACGAAACGACGGAGGAGAGCTCATGGCGAAGAAGCCCAACATCATTCTTTTCATGTCCGATGACGTCGGGTGGGGCGACCTCGGATGCTACGGAGGCGGCGAGAACCGCGGTGCTCCGACGCCGAACCTCGACCGACTCGCCGCAGAGGGACTGCAGTTCATGTCCTTCTACGGACAGCCGAGCTGCACGCCCGGACGCGCTGCCGCTCTGACGGGCCGCCTCCCGATCCGCAGCGGGATGACGACGGTCGCGTTCCCCGGAGACGGGGGAGGGCTGCCGGCCCCGGAGTGGACGTTGGCGAGCGTGCTGAAGAAGGCCGACTACGCCACGTGCCACATCGGGAAATGGCACCTGGGTGAAGCGGACTACGCGATGCCCACAGCCCACGGCTTCGACGAGATGTACAACACGACTCTCTATCACCTGAACGCGTACACCTACACCGACAAGGCGTTCAACCCCGACTTCCCGTTCGACGACGAGGCGACCATGAAGATGTGGGGCAACGTCATCGGAGCGCTCGACGGGAAGGCTGGTGAGGAGCCGACCGAGGTGGAGAAGCTGAGTTCCGAGAACATCCCGTTCATCGACGAGAAGTCGACGGATCGCGCGATCGACTACATCGAAGCCCATGCGAATGCCGATGAGCCGTTCTTCCTCTACCTGAACACCGCCAAGCTCCACCAGCCCAACATCCCGCACCCGGACTTCGAGGGGGCCTCGCTGGGTAAGTCGAAGTTCCTCGACTCACTCGTCGAGCTCGATCACCGCGTGGGGGCCGTCATCGACAAGATCCGCGAACTCGGGATCGCCGAAGACACCCTCGTCGTGTGGACCACCGACAACGGTGCCTGGCAGGACGTGTACCCGGACTGCGGATACACGCCGTACCGCGGGACCAAGGGCACGGACTACGAGGGCGGCAGTCGGGTCCCCGCGATCGCCTGGTGGCCCGGAACCATCGAAGCCGGTCGTCGCAACTCGGAGATCGTCGGATCGCTCGACCTGATGGCGACGTTCGCGAGTCTGGCGGGAGTGGACCTCCCCACGGAGGATCGCGAAGGGGAGCCGACGATCTTCGACAGTTACGACCAATCGACGCTTCTGAAGGGCGAGGGCGGCTCCACGCGAGACCACTGGCTCTACATGACGGAGACCGAGATGATCCCCGGAGCCGTGCGTGTCGGTAAGTGGAAGGCGATCTGGAATGTCCGGGATCAGTGGCGCGGGCCTTCGTCCTACACGGCGATCGTGCCCGAGCTCTTCGATCTCTGGCAGGATCCGCAGGAGCGGTACGACATCTTCATGACGAGTTTCGCGGAGAAGACGTGGCAGGCACCGCAGATGGCAGCGCGACTGCTGAGCGTTCTTCCCAGTTATCAGAAGTATCCGAACCGACCTCTCCAGTCGGCCGGGATCAGCTACGCGATGTTCGATGTCGAGGATGCGCAGGTGCAGCAGCAGATCCAGAAGATGCTCCACGGCCTGACATCCAGCGCCTGAGGGCGCGCGGGACGGATGAAGGCTCCGACGACCGCGTCGTCGGAGCCTTCACTGTGTCTGGAGGGACGGGATCAGTCGCCGGCCAGAGACGCCGCACCGATGATGCCCGAGTTGTTCCGGTGGATCGCCGGGACGATCGGCGTCTTCAGGTCGAGCAGCGGGAGGAAGTCGCCGGCGTTCTTCGACACGCCACCGCCGACCACGAACAGGTCGGGGCTGAACAGGAACTCGATATGCGAGTAGAAGGCCTGGAGGCGCTCCGCCCACTCGGCCCAGGTGAGGCCTTCGCGTTCGCGCGCCGACGTCGCGGCGTAGGTCTCGACCGACTCGTACTCACGGAAGTTGAGGTGTCCGAGCTCGGTGTTCGGCAACAGGATGCCGTCGTAGAGGAAAGCGGAACCGATGCCTGTTCCGAGTGTCGTGAGCAGGGTGAAGCCACGCACATCCCTGGCCGCGCCGTGGCGGGCTTCGGCGACGCCAGCGGCGTCCGCGTCGTTCACGAACACGATGTTGCGGCCGAGTCCGTCGCGGAAGAACCGCTCCGCGTCGAAGTCGATCCATTCTTTGGACACGTTGGCGGCGGAGAGCGTCTTGCCCCGCTTCACGATCGCCGGGAACGCCACACCGAGCGGAAGCGTGGACTCATGCACGTCGAGGGTCTTCAGGACCGTCTGCACGGCCACGAGCACGTCCTGCGGCGATGCGCCCGCCGGAGTGGGGACCCGCACCCGATCGGATGCCATGACACCGTGCTCGAGGTCGACGATTCCCGCTTTGATTCCCGTGCCGCCGATGTCGACGCCGATCGCTTTTGCCATGGGGGATAGCTTAGCGACCGCCGTGCACGCCAGTAGGATCGATGACATCACGTGAAGAAGGGGCAGCCATGACTGACGGTGACCACAAGTACTGGTACAACTCGGAGACCGGCGAGGTCGAGTTCGGGATGATCTCGCCCTCCATCGATCGCATCGGTCCGTTCGACACGGAAGCGGAAGCCCGCCGCGCGCCCGAGGTGCTCCGCGAGCGTTCCCGCGCCTGGGCGGAGGAAGAGGCCGTCGAGCAGGGCTGGGACGTCAAGGGCGACACAAAGGGCCAGGGCACGGAGTAGCAATGGACAAGCAGAGGGACTTCGTCCTGCGGACGATCGAAGAGCGCGGCGTCAAGTTCGTGCGCCTGTGGTTCACGGACGTCATCGGCACGCTCAAGTCGGTGGCGATCGCCCCGGCCGAGGTCGAGGGCGCGTTCGCGGAGGGGATCGGCTTCGACGGCTCCGCCATCGAAGGACTGACCCGTACGCAGGAGTCCGACCTGCTGGCCCAGCCTGATCCGACCACGTTCCAGACGCTGCCGTGGCGCGGCGAGATCGATCCGACGGCGCGCATGTTCTGCGACCTGACGACGCCCGACGGTCAGCCGGCCGTCGCCGACCCGCGGCATGTGCTCAAGCGCACGCTCGCGAAGGCCGCGGACGCGGGCTTCACCTTCTACACGCACCCCGAGATCGAGTTCTACCTGCTCAAGTCGTCGTCGTTCGGGCCCGAGGGGCCCGTCCCCGTGGACTCGGCCGGCTACTTCGACAACGTCCCCGGTGGCACGGCGCACGACTTCCGCCGCCGTTCGGTGCGCATGCTGGAAGACCTCGGCATCTCCGTCGAGTTCAGCCACCATGAGGGCGGTCCCGGACAGAACGAGATCGACCTGCGGTACGCCGATGCGCTGACGACGGCCGACAACGTGATGACCTTCCGCACCGTGATCAAAGAGGTAGCGATCGAGCAGGGCGTCTACGCGACGTTCATGCCGAAGCCGCTCAGCGGGCAGCCGGGCAGTGGGATGCACACCCACATGTCGCTCTTCGAAGGCGACCAGAACGCCTTCTACGAAGAGGGCGCCAAGTACCAGCTCTCCAAGACCGGGCGCCACTTCATCGCGGGCCTGCTGAAGCACGCCAACGAGATCTCCGCGGTCACGAACCAGTTCGTCAACTCCTACAAGCGGCTCTGGGGCGGCGACGAAGCCCCGAGCTTCATCACCTGGGGACACAACAACCGCTCTGCGCTCGTGCGGGTGCCCATGTACAAGCCGAACAAGGGGCAGTCGTCACGAGTCGAGTACCGTGCGCTCGATTCCGCGGCGAACCCGTACCTCGCCTACGCGCTCATGCTCGCTGCCGGGCTGAAGGGCATCGAAGAGGGCTACGAGCTCCCGCCCGAGGCTGAGGACAACGTGTGGGCGCTCAGCGACGCCGAGCGACGTGCGCTGGGCTACTCGGCTCTGCCGGCGAGCCTCGACCACGCCCTCGAGTACATGGAGGAGTCGGAGCTCGTCGCCGAGACGCTCGGCGAGCAGGTCTTCAACTACGTGCTGCTCAACAAGCGCAAGGAGTGGGAGGCGTACCGGGGGCAGGTCACCCCACTGGAGCTGAAGAACAACCTCGAGCTGCTCTGAGTCGCGCATGGTCCGTCCGGACGACTCCGTCTCGCTCTCGGCGCTGGCCCGGCTCGGCTTCGCGGAACTGAGCGAGGCCGCGGCTTCCCTCACGGAACTCGCCGAGATCCTCGACCGACCGCACGGCGTGCTGCTCGAAGCAGACGACGCCGCGGACCCCGACGCCGCCGTGCGCGGGCTCCTCCGAGTGGCGCGCCGGGATGCGGGACCGCTGCGGGCGCTGCTCGACGACGAGGTGACCCGTCGACAGGTGTGGCGCGTGTTCGGTGCGTCGGAAGGGCTCGCTGACTTCTTCCTCCGTCACCCCGAGCAGCTCTCGGTCCTCGAAGGCTCGATCAGCGGTCTGTCGACCTCGCGGGAGCTGCAGGAGCGCCTGCTCGCGTCGGTGGGGGCGCGTGACGGATTCGCGCAGACGGGTGACGACGACGCCGTGGTCGCGCTCAGGGTCGCGTATCGTCGCAGCCTCGCCGCCATCGCGGCGTACGACCTCACGCACCCGTCGCCCGCGACCATCGTCGCGGAGGTGTCGGCCGCACTCGCCGATCTCGCCGGCGCCGCACTCGAAGCGTCGCTCGCCGTCGCCAGGACACGGCTCCAGGAGTCGTTGAGCACGGACGAGGTCGCCGCCACGCGCCTCGCCGTCATCGGTATGGGCAAAGCCGGTGCCAGGGAACTGAACTACGTCAGTGACGTGGACGTGATCTTCGTCGGCGGCACCAGAGACGAAGACGTCGTGAGCGAAGCGAAGGCGATGGACATCGCCACCCGGCTCGCACGCGAGACCATGCGGAATCTGAGCGGCATCGAGATCGAGCCGCCGCTGTGGGAGGTGGACGCCGCGCTCCGACCGGAGGGCAAGCAAGGAGCACTGGTCCGTTCCGTCGCCTCCCATCTGGCGTACTACGATCGCTGGGCCAAGAGCTGGGAGTTCCAGGCCCTGCTCAAAGCGCGCCCCCTCGCAGGGGACCCCGAGCTCGGTGCGGAGTACATCGCCGCCGTGCAACCGAAGATCTGGTCGAGCGCGGCCAGGCAGGACTTCGTCGAGAGCGTCCAGCGGATGCGTGAGCGGGTGATGGAGTACATCGACCCCGAAGACGTGCCCTATCAGCTCAAGCTCGGCGCCGGCGGACTCCGGGACATCGAGTTCACGGTCCAGCTGCTGCAGCTCGTCCATGGCCTCACCGACGAGACGCTGTGTACGCGCGGCACGCTCGAGAGCCTCGATGCATTGGTCGCCGGCGGATACATCGGGCGGGCGGACGCGGCCACCTTCGCCGACGACTACCGGGTGCTGCGGCTGATGGAGCACCGTCTGCAGCTGCGCGAGCTCAGCCGGACCCACCTCATGCCCCGAACCCCCGCGGGGCTGCGGGTGCTCGCTCGTGCCACCGGATTGGCCGAGAGCGGTGGCGCGGTCTGGTCCCGCTGGGAGAGCGTGCGGCGTGAGGTGCGGGAGATCCACACACGGCTTTTCTACCGGCCGCTTCTCAGCGCGGTCGCCGGACTCCCCGAAGAGGAGCGCACGCTCTCGGCTGCGCAGGCACATGACCGACTGGCGGCGATCGGGTTCCGCGACCCCGCGGGAGCCCTCCGTCACATCGGCGCGCTCACAAGCGGGCTCTCTCGCAAGGCCACCATCCAGCGTCATCTGATGCCCATCATGGTGCGCTGGTTCGCCGACGGGAGCGACCCCGACTATGCCCTCCTCGCCTTCCGGCGGATCAGTGAGCGCCTCGGCGACACTCCCTGGTTCCTCCGGATGCTGCGGGACTCCTCCGGCGCTGCCGAGAGCCTGACACGCTTGCTCTCCTCCTCGCGGTACATCGGTGAGCTGTTGGAGTGGATCCCCGAGTCGGTCGCGTGGCTGGACAGCTCCGGACGGCTGCGCCCCCGCGGAGCCGCGGCGTTGGATGAGGAGGCGCGGGCGATCCAGACGCGCCACGAGACCATCGGCGACGCCCTGCGTGCCGTGCGCGCGCTGCGTCGCCGGGAGCTCCTCCGTACGGCGATGGGGGCGGTTCTCGGAGTACTCACCATCGAAGAGGTGGCGACGGCGCTCACGGACATCACCGAGGCGACCATCCAGGCCGCCCTGCGCGCCGTGCTCCGCGAGGTGGTCCCCGCAGAGGACGAGGATCTGGACTTCGCCGTCATCGCGATGGGACGTTTCGGGGGAGCCGAACTCGGTTTCGGTTCGGATGCCGACATCCTCTACGTGTACGACGCGAACGGCGTAGACCCGCAGCGCGCGCAGAAGCTCGCCACGCAGATCGTCGCCGGACTCCGCGAGCACGTCACCGACCACAGGCTCCCGCTCGACCTCGATGCCGATCTCCGTCCGGAGGGGCGCAACGGTCCCGTCGTTCGATCCATCGAGGCGTACACCGAGTACTACCGTCGCTGGTCGTTGTCGTGGGAGGCGCAGGCGCTGCTGCGCGCACGAGGCGTGGCCGGGAGCACGAAGCTGATCGAGAAGTTCACCGCGCTGGCGGACACGATCCGTTATCCCGAGGCGGTCGACCTCCAGAGCACGCGCGAGATCAAGCGCATCAAGGCCAGGGTCGAGGGCGAGCGATTGCCGCAGGGCGCGGACCCCAGGCGGCATCTGAAGCTCGGCCCCGGAACGCTCAGCGACGTCGAATGGCTGGTGCAGATGCTGCAGCTCCAGCACGCTCATGCGATTCCCGGTCTGCGCACGACCTCGACGTTGGGCGCGCTCGATGCCGCCGTCGAAGCGGGGCTCGTGACCGAAGACGACGCCGAGCGGCTGCGCGAGGCGTGGCGACTGTCGAGCAGGCTCCGCTCGGCGATCACCCTCCTGACGGGCAAGACGAGCGATCTGCTTCCGGTGGATCGACGACAGCTGGATGCCATCGGTCGCCTTCTGGGCTATCCCGACCGGTCGGCGACCGAGCTCGAGGAGGACTACCTGGGTGTCACACGGCGTGCACGCAAGACCTTCGAGGACCTGTTCTACGGCTGAATCCGCGCCGCGAGTTTGCAGTATCGGGGCGCGTGTCCCAAGCTGACGATATGACTCACGCGCGCATCGGCATCGTCTGGAATCCTTCGAAGGTCGAGCAGGCGGATCTGCACGATGCGGTAGCCGGCGTCTTCGACGATTCGTATGACGTCCGTTGGTGGGAGACGACTCCGGAGGACCCCGGTCGCGGCATGGCTCGAGAGGCGCGTGACGACGCCAGGGACCTGGTGATCGCGGTCGGCGGCGACGGCACCGTCCGCGCGGTCGCAGAGGCGCTGGCAGGCTCGGAGACGGCGCTCGGGATCGTGCCGCAGGGGACGGGTAACCTTCTCGCTCGCAACCTCGAGGTCCCGCTGAACGATGTGACCGCCGCGCTGGAACGCATCCGTGATGCCGAGGCACGTCGCATCGACCTGGGATGGGTGTCGTATGACGGAACCGAGCATGCGTTCGCCGTGATGGTCGGCTTCGGTATCGACGCGCAGATGTTGGTCGAGACCGACGACGACCTCAAGTCGAAGGCTGGATGGCTCGCCTATGTCGAAGCGATGGGCCGCGCCCTCGCCGGCACCGAGATGACCGAGATCACTCTCGCCATCGACGGGGAGAAGGCGGTCGCCCTGCGCGGGCACACCATGCTGATCGGCAACTGTGGGATGGTGCAGGGCGGGATCAGACTGCTGCCGGACGCCGTGCTCGACGACGGCAAGCTCGATGTGCTCATGGTCAGTGCGGACGGGGCGCTGCAGTGGCTCGACACCCTGCGGTCCTTCGTCTGGGACAACGGCATCCGACGTCTGTTCGGCGCCACCGACGAAGCCGTCAGCACGGATTCCACGCGCCACCTTCCCGTCGAGCGCATCGACGTCGAGTTGGCGACGCCGCTCATGTTCGAGATCGATGGTGAGGAGATGGGGGAGGTCTCCGCCTTCGAGGTGCGCGTGGAGCCCGGCGCTCTGCTCGTCCGGTAGGGACTCCGCTTCCGCGAACGGCGGCGGAGTCCGATCAGTGCGACGTCGCCGGGGGAACGATCTTCCGGTCCTGCGCAGGGAACGTCACCTTCTGCACGATGATGATGATGCTCGCGGCGACCGGGATCGCGACGAGCGCGCCGAGGATGCCGCCCAGCGTTCCACCGGCCACGGCGGCGATCACCACGAGCGCTCCCGGCACCGCAACGGCTCTGCTCATGATGCGGGGGGAGAGCACGTATGCCTCGATCTGCATATAGACCAGGTAGTAGATGATCGCGATCAGGGCGGTCAGAGGTGACGCGAAGAGGCAGATCAACGAGTTGATGATCGACGCGGTCAGCGTTCCCACCAAGGGGATCAGGGACCCGATGAAGGCGATCAGGGCGAGCAGCGCAGGAACGGGAGCGCCGATGATGCTGAGGAAGATCAGGCTCAGGATGCCGTTGATGAGCGCCAGGCTCGCTTGGCCGATCACATAGCGGCCGACGGCGCCGGAGACGTCTTCGAGGAGTCCGCTGAAGGTGTCGCGCTGGTAGGCCGGCACGAAGCGGGCGGCAACGTGCTTCATGCTCCGCAGCGAAGCCATGAAGTACAGGGTCAGGATCAGGACGATCGTGACGCCGGTCACCCCGCCCGCGATGCCCGCTCCGACGGCGAAGACACCACCTCCGATGTCGAGGAAGTTGTCCGGGTCCTGGACGAAGTCGAGAACGCCCTGGACGGCGTCCGTGATGGTGGAGCCGAACTGGCCGCTGACGTCCTTGTACCAGGCGCTGGCCATGAAGTCCTCGACCATCTGCGGGCCGTCCTTGATCAGGTTGCTGATCTGCTCGACGAGGAGCGGGATGATGGCGAGGATGATGCCCGCGAAAGCGAGGATCACGCCCGCGACGACGATCGTGACCGCTGCCGGTCGGGGGAGCTTCCGTTCGATGAAGGTGACGATCGGGTCGAGGCCGAGCGCGAGGAAGATCGCCACACCGATGTACACGAGCACCGTGGCGAGCTGACCGATGACGCCACCGATGGCCAGGGCCACGAGCACACCGAGTGCACCGAGCAGACCGAACTTGAACGGGTTCGTGCGCGCATACGCGGTGACGGCGTTCGATCGCTGGGTCGCGGTGTCTTCCGCCGGCGCGTGCAGCTCGGTCTTCACGGTCATTCTTCTACGGCGCATGGTTCCCCCGGTCGACGCTCAGACTCACAAGTTGATCACCCGGATGCCACGCGGTCAAGCGCGCCACGGCGCAGGGAGCGGCGGGTTTCGGAGACGCAGAGAGGCCCCACAGCCGCAGACGCGGTTGTGGGGCCTCTCCGTGCCGTTGCGGGGCGGTCAGACCCCGAAGTACAGCTCGTACTCGAACGGGTGCGGGCGCTGTGCCATCGGCAGGATCTCGTTCTCGTACTTGTAGGAGATCCAAGTCTCGATGAGCTCCTTGGTGAACACGCCGCCCTCGAGGAGGAACTGGTGGTCGGCCGCCAGCGCGTCGAGCGAGTCGAGCAGGGAGTTCGGGACCTGCGGGATGTCCTTGGCCTCCTCGGGCGGGAGCTCGTAGAGGTCCTTGTCGACGGGCTCGTGCGGCTCGATGCGGTTCTTGATGCCGTCGAGGCCCGCCATCAGCTGTGCGGCGAAGGCGAGGTAAGGGTTGCCGGAGGCGTCGGGGGCGCGGAACTCGATGCGCTTGGCCTTCGGGTTGGAGCCGGTGATCGGGATGCGGATCGCGGCGGAACGGTTGCCGGCCGAGTAGACCAGGTTGACCGGAGCCTCGAAGCCCTTGACCAGACGGTGGTAGCTGTTCAGGGTCGGGTTGGTGAACGCGAGCAGCGCCGGCGCGTGTGCCAGGATGCCGCCGATGTACCAGCGCGCGATGTCGCTGAGCTGACCGTAGCCGGCCTCGTCGTAGAACAGCGGCTCGCCGTCGTTCCACAGCGACTGGTGCGTGTGCATACCCGAGCCGTTGTCGCCGTAGAGGGGCTTCGGCATGAAGGTCGCGACCTTGCCCCACTCCTGAGCGGTGTTCTTGACGATGTACTTGAACTTGAGGATGTCGTCCGCCGCGTGGACCATCGTGTCGAAGCGGTAGTTGATCTCCTGCTGACCGGCGGTTCCCACCTCGTGGTGCGAACGCTCGAGCGTGAACCCGGACTCGATGAGCTTGAGGGTGATGTCGTCACGCAGGTCGGCGGTCTTGTCGACAGGGCTCACCGGGAAGTAGCCGCCCTTGTACGGGGTCTTGTTGGCGAGGTTGCCGCCCTCTTCCTCACGGCCGGTGTTCCACGCGGCCTCCTCGGAGTCGACCTTGTAGAAGCTCTCGCCGGCGGTGACCGAGTAGCGGACGTCGTCGAAGATGTAGAACTCCGCCTCGGGGGCGAAGAAGGCGGTGTCGGCGATGCCGGTCGAGGCCAGGTACTTCTCGGCCTTCTTGGCGACCTGACGCGGGTCCTTCGAGTAGATCTCGCCGGTGCGCGGGTTGTAGATGTCGAAGAGCATGACGAGCGTGCTCGCCTCGCGGAACGGGTCGACGTACGCCGTCGTGACGTCGGGGATGAGCTGCATGTCCGACTCGTGGATGCTCGCGAAGCCGCGGATCGAGGAACCGTCGAACAGCTGGCCGTCGGTGAAGAAAGCCTCGTCGACCGTCGATGCAGGAATGTTGAAGTGCTGCTGAACACCCGGGAGATCGGTGAAGCGGATGTCAAGGAACTTGACGTCGTTCTCCTTGATGTAGGTCAGTACTTCGGACGAATCTTTGAACATGTACGACTCCTGTAATGCGGATCGATGGCTTCACGGCCACTCTGCAGAGTACGGACGGGGGATTTCTCTACGGTATCCGCTTTGTTTCGGGCGTGTTACAGGCGTGAGGTCGTCACCGCGACTTTTCGGGCTCGGTAGGCTGGGGGAGTGACGGATGCTGTGAACACGTACCCCGGTGAGCGACTCGGACTCCCGGAGTCGGGTACCGGGAGCATCGCCCGCCCCGGTCGGCGCATCGGCGCTCTTCTGATCGACTACGCCGCGGCGACGATCATCGCGACGGGCTTTCTTGGATACGACCAGTTCGCGCTCCCCACGGAGGCCGGGCTCACCCAGTTCGCGCCGATGCTCGTGTTCGCGGTGCTTCAGATCCTCTTCATCCCGACGGCGGGCGGCAGCCCGGGCCACCGCATCCTCGGAATGCGTCTGGTGCGTCGAGACGGCGGCTGGATCGGTCTGTGGCGTCCTGTGGTGCGGACACTGCTGCTCATCGTCGTCGTCCCCGCAGTGATCTGGGACAGCGACCAGCGCGGGCTCCACGACAAGGCCATCGGGACGATCCTCATCCGCGCCTGAGACGTGATCCGCGCCGGAGTCGAGCGCTCAGACTTTGCCGCGGTTGCGACGTCGCGCTTCGCGGGGCGCGCGGCCGCCGAGGAACGATCGCGCCGGATCGACGGAGAAACCCTGTCGAAGGGCCTCGCGTCCGATGAGCATGCGGAACCCCATCTCGTCGCGGTTGCTCAGCGTCACCTCCGCGAGCACTTCGCGGTCCACGAGACGGATCAGCAGCTCCACCACGAGACGCTCCTGCGCGTGCCCTGAGGAGCTTCGTACGGCCCGACGGTCGTGCACCGGGCACTCCACGACCACGGCATCCTCCTGGCTGTCCTGCCAGGGCTTGACCTTGAAGCGGACCCAGGTCTCGCCGTCCTGTGCGAACTCCACGATGTCGAAGGCGTGCAACGACGAGGTGCGCGCGCCCGTGTCGATCTTGGCCTTGATCCAGTCCACTCCGAGATCGGGCAGGCTCACCCATTCTCGCCACCCCGTAAGGGTGTTTGAATGGGGGGTAGACCTACTCACCTGATACATCCTGGCAGGAAAAATCCCCCGTGAAGATCGCAGTGCTCTCCCGCGCGCCGCAGGCGTACTCCACTCAGCGACTGCGCGCCGCGGCGCTTCAGCGCGGACACAACGTGAAGGTGTTGAACACCCTGCGTTTCGCGATCGATCTGACTGCCGATGAACCCGATCTCCACTACCGCGGTCGCCAATTGAGTGACTACGACGCCATCTTGCCGCGCATCGGTAACTCGATCACGTATTTCGGCACCGCCGTGGTGCGGCAGTTCGAGCAGATGGACGTCTACACGCCGAACACCGCCAACGGGATCTCGAGTGCCCGCGACAAATTGCGGGCGAACCAGATCCTGTCACGGCACAACATCGCGATGCCGCCGACCGCGTTCGTGCGCAACCGCGCCGACGTGCGACCGGCGATCGAGCGGGTCGGTGGTGCTCCCGTCGTGATCAAGCTCTTGGAGGGAACGCAGGGGATCGGTGTCATCCTCGCTCCGCAGGTCAAGGTGGCTGAGGCGATCATCGAGACGCTCCACTCCACCAAGCAGAACGTCCTGATCCAGAAGTTCATCTCCGAGAGCCGTGGCCGCGACATCCGGGCGTTGGTGGTCGGCGATCGAGTGGTCGCGGCGATGCGTCGATCCGCGGCCGGCGACGAGTTCCGCTCGAACGTGCACCGCGGCGGATCGGTCGAGGCGATCGAACTGGACCCCGTCTACGAGCGTGCGGCCGTGCGGTCCGCCCAGATCATGGGTCTGCGGGTGGCGGGTGTCGACATGCTCGAGGGCGATGACGGCCCGCTGGTCATGGAGGTCAACTCCTCGCCGGGGCTTCAGGGGATCGAGTCCGCGACGAAGCTCGACGTCGCCGGTGCGATCATCGACTACATCGCCGGGCAGGTCGCTTTCCCCGAGATCGATGTCCGCCAGCGTCTGACCGTCTCGACGGGCTACGGCGTCGCCGAGCTCATGGTGCACGGCGCCGTCGACCTGGTCGGGAAGACTCTCGGCGAGGCAGGGCTCTGGGAGCGCGACATCACGGTCCTCACGCTCCACCGCGGCGTCAGCGTGATTCCCAATCCTCGCAAGCACGTCGTGCTGGAAGCGGACGACAGGCTGTTCTGCTTCGGCAAGCTCGACGAGATGCGTTCGATGGTCCCCGAGCGGCGTCGTCGTCGCGCGAAGGTTCGCCGCCTGCCACGCCAGCCGCTCTCGGAGTGAGCGAGAACGCGGCCGCCCTCGAAAGAGGACGGCCGCGTTGTTCGTGCGGGTGTCAGATCACCGCGGGCGCTGGGAGCGCACCTTCGTGGGGTCGATCCCCTTGGGAATCGGCAGCGAGGACAACGACTGCGACACGGATTCCACGCGGCGGATGACGGCAGCCATGGTGGCCTTGTCGATCGCCTTGGGGATCTTCTTGATCGTCTTCGCGAGGTCGGCGATCGCGACCTCGTCTTCGCCGTGTCCGACATAGATCACCGTGATCGGGACGCCGTGTGCGACGCGCTGGGCCTTGCTGCGCTCCTCGTTGACCAGGCGGGTGAGTCGGCCACGCGCGCCCTCGCCCACGACGACGATGCCACCACGGCCGATCGTGCGGTAGACGGCTTCCTGCGTCTTCGGGTTGATGCCGACCGGTGTCTCCGAGGCCTGCCACTTGCGGCCGAGGCTGGTGCTGAGCACGTGGCCGGTGGCGCCGGGCATGCCGTCGATCTTCGCGTACATGGCCGACGTCGACAGGCGCGTCATGAGGAACAGGGCGCCGAGGATACCCAGCATCAGGCCGGTGATGCCCCAGAGGATGAGGGTCCAGACCTGGAAGGGCGGGATCAGATAGCCGGCGACGAGGCCGAGGAGGACGCCGCCGATGAGGATGGCGAGCTGTGCCCAGGGAAGCCACGAGTAGGCCTCGCGGGTGAACCGGAAGAGGGACTTGATCTGGGAGAAGAACCCAGGACGCTTTTCGGGTTCAGAAGCACGCTTTGCCATGAGGACCAGCCTACCGAGTCCTCGACCCTCCTGATGTCGGCGTTCGCGCGAAGCGGAGGCGAACGCACCTCTTCTGCACATGCGTGGAAACCCTCGGAGTCTATTCACAATGCCTCCGAACAGCCCGTCGAGCGCGCTCGGTGCGCTCTGATGGAGCAATGGCGGAGATCGAAGCGGGTGCCCGACGGGGCGAGGTGCTCCTTCCCGGGGCGCACCGGGTGGTTCGGACACTCGACGGCGCGGAGGGGCCCTTCGCCGGTGCGCTCGTCACCTCTGGGGAGGGGGTGGCAATGCGTGTCGATGCAGCGACACTCAGCGGCTGGGTGGGGTGGCGCCACGCCGGGGCGGAGCATGTCGCTGCGCCTCTCGATGTGGTGCGGCGGAGGGGAGGGCATGACGTACTGCTGCCGTGGTGCACGGACCGGGTGCTGGGGTTCCTGGTCCGTCGCACGGCTGCGGGCACGGTGCTGACACCCGGGGAGTGCAGCACTCTCGTCATAAGCCTGTTGCGCGGTCTCCACGAGGTCGGGGAGGACCCCGGGGAGGCCCGCAGCGGGGAATGGTGGGTGACCGACGGCGGCCGCCCGGTCTTCGTCTTCGGCCAGGGAGGGGATGCGCGGGAGGGCATCGGCGTCATCCTCGAGCGGCTGCAGGAGCACTGCCCCGACAAGGTGGTGAAGCGGGTGCTCGACAGCGTCGGGCGAGGGCTGGAGAAGGCGGCAGCGCAGCCGCGCCTCCCGGTCAAGCTGCTGGCACAGTGGGAGCAGGAGTTGCTGGGCGTCGCTGCTCCGCAACCCCTCGATCGCGCGCCGCATGCTCCGGAGCGCGCGCGGGAGGTCGCGCGCGCGGTCACGTCGCACGACCTTCGCGTGTCACCGCGACGCGGGGAGGCTTCTCGATCCGCAGTGGGCCTGCGTGGTCGTCGCGGGAGGAGGGCGCTCCTCCGCCCGCGGGGCGACAGGGACATCGCGGACCGGGTACGGGCGGCGGGCGCCCTCGTGCGGGTGCTCGGCACAACGGTGCGGGAATGGACGGTGTCCGCCCGCCGGAACGGGCCCACGCGAGCGACGGAGAGTGCGGGCTCCGGGAGCGCCGATGTGTCGCGGCGGCGTGCTTTGCTCATCGCGGGTGCGGCTGCCGCGGCGGTGCTGGCCGTCGGGCTGCTGTGGCCCAGCGGGGGCGTGTCCGGAGAGGCAGCGGATGTGGAGGCTGCGGATGTGGAGGGCGGTGCGACTTCCCCGGAACCTTCCATTGCAGCGTCGACCGAGGCCGGGGCGGACTCCGAGGCGACGCAGGATTCCCGTCGACGCGCCGGGTCGCCGGACCCCGACGGGGTGTCGCCGGAGCCGGACGAGGTCACTCCCGCAGAAGACGACCCTGCCGCGGCGGCAGCGGCGTTGCTCCGTGTCATCGCGGACTGTCGGGTTCAGGGCGACGTGTCCTGCGAGGACGCCGTGGCGGAGGGGGCGACCAGGGTCCTGGATGCCCTCGACGCGGCGACGGACGGAACACCGAGATTCGAGTTGGTGGATGAGTACGGGGACATCGCCGTCGTTCGTGTCGCCGTGGACGGAGAGACGGATGCCGCGGACACGGCAGGGCGTCTCATCATGGTGCTTCTCCGCATGCAAGAGAAATGGCTGGTCCGCGACGTGTATGACGTCGCGGACCAGCCAGGGTGAACTCTCGGGTCAGGCGCCGAGCTGAGCGGCGAACTGCGCCGACTCGAGGCGTGCCTTGACGGCGCCCAGGAAGCGGGCAGCGTCGGCACCGTCGATGATCCGGTGGTCGTAGGAGAGTGCGAGATACACGTACGACCGGACAGCGATGGCATCCGCACCGCCGACCTTCACGAGACCGGGGCGCTTCACGACCGTTCCGGTGCCCAGGATCGCCGACTGCGGGAGGAAGACCACCGGAGTGTCGAACAGGGCACCACGGGAACCCGTGTTGGTCAGCGTGAACGTTCCACCGGCGAGCTCGTCGGGCTTCAGCTTGTTGTCGCGGGTCCGGGCGGCGAGATCGGCGATCTCATGAGCGATCTGCGCGATGTTCTTCGAGGCGGCGTCGCGCAGCACGGGGGTGAGCAGTCCGCGCTCGGTGTCGACCGCGATCGACACGTTCTCGCTTTCGGGGTACACGATGTTCTCGCCGTCGACCGTGGCGTTGATGATCGGGAAGGCCTGGAGGGCCTCGGCGGTCGCCAGCGCGAAGAACGGCAAGAAGGAGAGCTTGTCGCCCGTCTTCTCGAGGAAGGACGCCTTGACACTGTCGCGGTACTCGGCCAGAGCCGTGACATCGACCTCGACGACCGTCGTCAGCTGAGCGGTCTGCTGCATCGACTCGACCGCACGCTTGGCGAGGACCTTCCGCAGACGCGACATCGGCTGGGTGGTGCCGCGCAGCGGGGAGACCTCGAGCGGCGCCGGGGCGGGAGCGCTGGCTGCGGCGGGGGCAGCGGACGCGGTCTCAGCGGCCTTGAGGACGTCTTCCTTGCGGATACGACCCCCCACGCCGGTTCCCTGGACGGAGGCGAGATCGACTCCCTGCTGCGAGGCCAGACGGCGCACGAGGGGCGTCACGTAGAGGTTGTCGCTCTCGGTCGGCAGCGTGAGCTTCGGTGCAGCGGGAGCGGCGGCGGGTGCCGGAGTAGCGGCCGGTGCGGGAGCAGCCGGAGCCGCAGCCGGTGCGGGAGCAGCAGCCGGTGCCGGAGCAGCAGCCGGCGCTTCGGTGGCGGGGGCCGGAGTAGCGGCGGGTGCCTCCGCGGCGGGTGCCTCCGCAGCGGGCGCTTCCGGCTCGGCGGCGGATGCCGGAGCGGCACCCGAACCGACGCGGGCGAGCACGGCGCCGACGGCGACGGTCTCGTCTTCTCCGGCAACGATCTCCTGGAGAACGCCGGCGACCGGCGAGGGGATCTCGGTGTCGACCTTGTCGGTGGAGATCTCCAGAAGAGCCTCGTCGACGGCGACCTCGTCACCCACCTGCTTCAGCCAGCGGGTGACGGTGCCCTCGGTGACGCTCTCGCCCAGTTCCGGAAGCACGATGTCGGTCGCTTCGCCTGCGGACGCCGACGGCGCGGACTCAGCGGCCGGGGCGGGCGTCTCCGCCGCAGGTGCGGGTGCCGCCTGCTCAGCCGGCGCGGATGCCTCGGGTGCGGCTTCGGCAGGAGCCTCTTCGGCAGCCGGGGCGGCAGCGGCCGGGGCGTCCTGGGTCGGAGCGGCACTGCTGCCGTCGCCGATGCGGGCCAGGAGGGCACCGACCTCGACGGTCTCATCCTCGGCCACGAGGATCTCCTCGATCACACCGGTGACAGGGGAGGGGATCTCGGTGTCGACCTTGTCGGTCGAGATCTCGAGCAGGCCCTCGTCCGCCTGCACGGTGTCTCCCACCTGCTTGAGCCAGCGGGTGACCGTACCCTCTGTGACGCTCTCGCCGAGAGCGGGGAGGACGACGGATGTGCTCATGACTGAGTCTCCTTCAGGAAGTTGTATGACGCTTGTCTAGCTTAGTGACTCGGGCACCGGTTGGTGCTCAGAGGGCGTGCAGGGGCTTGCCGGCAAGGGCGAGGAACGCCTCGCCGAGTGCCTCGCTCTGGGTCGGGTGCGCGTGGATGAGAGGCGCGATGTCCTCCGGGTGCGCTTCCCAGGCGACGGCGAGCTGCCCCTCGGTGATGAGCTCGCCGACGCGGTCGCCGAGCAGGTGCACACCGATGACGGGGCCGTCCTTGAGGCGGACGACCTTCACGAGACCACCGGTTCCGATGATCTCGCTCTTGCCGTTCCCCGCGAGGTTGTATTCGTAGGCGACAATCGCGTCCGCGCCGTGTTCGGCTGCGGCCGCCTCTTCGGTCACGCCGACCGAGGCGACCTCAGGACTCGAGTAAGTGACCTTGGGGATCTGCGCATCGGGGATGTTCACCGGCGAGAGACCCGCGATCCGTTCGGCGACGGCGATGCCCTGCTGGAATCCGCGATGCGCGAGCTGGAGGCCGGGGACGATGTCGCCGACGGCCCAGAGCCCCGGAACGCCGGTGCGCAGGTTTTCGTCGACGATCACGAAGCCACGATCGAGCGTGACGCCCGCCTCCTCGAAGCCGAGATCGGCGGTCACCGGACCACGCCCGACGGCGACGAGCAGGTAGTCGGCGGTGAACTCCTTGCCGTCTTCAAGCGTGACGGTGACGGAGGAATCGTCTTGAACCGCGCTCTGGAAGCGGGTGCCGAGGGAGTACTGGATGCCACGTCGGCGGAACGCCCTCTCCAGTCCTTTGCTGAGGGCGATGTCCTCGTTCGGGACGAGATGGGGGAGCGCTTCGATGATCGTGACCTCCGAGCCGAACGAACGCCACACGCTGGCGAACTCGACTCCGATCACGCCACCACCGAGGATGAGGACCCGCTCCGGGATGACGTCGAGGGCGAGGGCCTGCTCGCTCGTGAGGACGCGTCCGCCGATCTCGAGGCCAGGGAGCGATCGGCTGTACGATCCGGTCGCGAGCACGACATCCGCGCCCACGTAGACGTCGTCGCCGACACTCACGCTGCGGTCCGGGTTCAGACGACCGAGTCCGGCGACCGTGGTGATGCCGCGAGCCTTGACGAGTCCCTCGAGGCCCTTGAACTTCTTGGCGACGATCCCCTCGCGGTACGTACGGACTCCTGCCGGGTCGACGCCTTCCAGTGTGGCGGTCACGCCGACGGAAGCGGCATCGCGTACGTGCTCGGCGACCTCTGCCGCGTGCAGCAGGGCCTTGGTGGGGATGCACCCGCGGTGCAGGCAGGTCCCACCGACCTTGTCCTTCTCGATCAGCGCGACGGACTTGCCGAGTTCACTCGCGCGCAACGCCGCGGCGTATCCGCCGCTTCCGCCGCCCAGGACGACGATGTCGAAGGTGTGGGTTGTCATAGGTCATGCCTCCTTGTGGGATGCTTCGGCGAAGGCGACGATCGATCGGACCATCGCTCCGGTGGGGCCCTTCTCCGTGAAGCCGTACGGGGCGCCGGCATGTTCGCCGGATCCCGCGATGTCGAGGTGCACCCAGGGGATGCGGGGGGCGTCCTCAGCGTCCGAGGTGCGCCCGACGAAGCGCCGCAGGAACAGGCCTGCATAGGAGGCGCCGCCCATCCGGTCGCTCATGTTCGCGTTCTGCAGGTCGGCGATGGGGGACTCGAGCGACTCCTCCATGTAGTCCGGCAGCGGCATGTGCCAGGCGGGCTCGTCGACCTGGGCGGTTGCCGAGATGAAGGACGAGACCGTCTCGACGTCGCCGAAGACTCCGGTGTGCCGGTGGCCGAGTGCGGCGACGATGGCGCCCGTGAGGGTCGCCACATCGATGATGACGTCCGGATTCTCGCGGCTCGCGGCCACGAGGCCGTCTGCGAGGACGAGCCGTCCCTCGGCGTCGGTGTTCTGGACCTCCACCGTGGTGCCGTCGAGGATGCGGATGACGTCGCCAGGGCGCAACGCACGACCCGAGGGCATGTTGTCGGTGATGCAGAGCCACGCGGTGACGTGGACGGGCAGGCCGAGTGCGGCGATCGCCCGGATCGCGGCGAGGGACGTCGCGGCGCCCGCCATGTCGAACTTCATGCCGACCATCGAGGCCGCGGGCTTCAGGGACAAGCCCCCGGTGTCGAACGTGATGCCCTTGCCGACGAGCGCGATGTGTCGCACAGCGTCGGCGGGGGAGTACTCGAGGCGAACGAGACGCGGCGGCCGGTCGGAGCCCTGTCCCACGCCCAGGATGCCGCCGAAGCCCTGCTCGGCGAGGGCCTTCTCGTCGAAGATCTCGACCGTGACATCGAGGTCGGCGACGCTGTCAGCCGCGCTCTGAGCGAGCTGCGCGGGGCTCTGCCACTCGGCGGGCACGTTCACGAGGTCCTTGATGAGCGCGACCGCCTCGCCGATGACCTGGGCGTGCGCGACGTCTTCATCGTCGAGCGCGGCGTGCAGAGTGATCTCACCGGCGCGCGTCTTGCCCTTCTCGGTGCGGTAGCCGTCGAACTTGTGTCCACCGAGCACAGCGCCCTCTGCGGCTGCCGGGGCGAAGCCCTCGAGCCCGTCGGCGAGGGCGACCGCGACGTGCTCGAAGCCGGTCAGCGTGCGCAGCGCCGTTCCGGCCGCATTGCGCACCGTCGCGGCATCCGGCGTGCTGCCGGCGCCGACGACGGCGAACGGCAGGGAGGTCACCTCGGGGGCATACACGCGGGTGAAGGATCCGGCGGAGCCGGTGAATCCGACACCGGCCAAGGCATCCGCGAGGCCGGGATAACCGGCCAGTGATTCCGCCGACTCGGGGAGAGCGGCGACGACGAGCACTGCGGCATCGGCAGCGCTTCCGGGGAACTGAGCGGTGGTGTGCGAGAGCACGGGAAGCGTCATGCCTCCATCCTAGGATCTCCGCCGGTGCGGGGAGTCGCGCGCCGGGTGGGTGTGTTCGCTCTCAGCGAGACGGCTCGGGGCCCGGCACCGGGACCTGCTCGTAGCATGGACACATGCCCTTCTCCGGAGAGATCCACGAACGCGTCGCGAATGCGCCGACCGTGCCGCACGGCCTGCCACTGGTGCTGCTTCTCACCGGCTTCACCGACGCGGGGAGTGCAGTCTCCGGGCTCATCGAGCACCTGCGTGAGACAGCCTCTCCTGAGCCCGTCGTGGTCTTCGACAACGATGCCCTTCTCGACTACCGCGCGCGGCGGCCGGTGATCTCTTTCGATCAGGACCATCTCACCGAGTTCAAGCCATCGCGACTCGAGCTGTCGCTCGCGACGGACGCGCTCGGTCGTCCTTTCCTGCTCCTCGCCGGCTACGAGCCTGACTTCGCCTGGAACCGCTTCGCGGACACCGTCCTCGCGCTGGCTGCGGAGTTCGAGGTCTCCGGGTTCCACTGGGTCCATTCGATCGCCATGCCGGTTCCGCACACGCGTCCCATCGGTACGACGGTCAGCGGCAATCGTCGGGAGCTCACCGTCGCGCACTCCGTCTGGCGTCCGCGCACCCAGGTGCCGGCGACGGCAGGGCACCTGCTCGAGTTCCGTTTCGTCGAGCGCGGCGACCGCGCCGTCGGTTTCGTGCTGCTGGTGCCGCATTACCTCGCCGAGACGGAGAACCCGGATGCGGTGATCGCCGCCGCCGAGCGTCTGATGGCCTCGACGGGGCTCGTGCTGATGCTGGACGAGGTGCAGGAGCGTCGCGAAGACTACGTGGCCCGTGTCGACGAACAGGTCGCCGGGAACGATGAGCTCCAGCAGATGGTCCATAACCTCGAGCGCCGATACGACGCGTACATGGCGGGTCGGAACCCCGACGACGACTCGTACGACGAGGGCGGGTTCAGCGAGCGCGATCTTCCCAGCGCCGACGAACTGGCTGCGGAACTGGAGCGCTATCTCGCCTCCCGTCCCTCCGGCGATGAGGACAAGCCCGGCCGCGCCTGAGTCCGTTCGGGGAGAACTTCGTCGGAATGCGCCTGCATCGCCACACGTGTGCGATACTAGGACTCTGACCCGTTGTCAATCGGCGTTTTCGAGCGCTGGACTTGACAAGGGTCTTACTAGTGTCCGAAATGTCCCGGGGTGAGAGATTCGCCCCGTGAAAGGCGAAACGTGACTCCTGCCACGACGAAGAACACCCGGACGAAGAAGGCTGCCGCTGAGACCGCCGTCGACGCCCAGGTCGAGGCCGAAGCGTCTGAGAAGCCCGCGCCCTTGAGCGCTGCCAAGCGCGCTGCTGCCAAGCGCGCCCCGGTCAAGAAGAAGAAGTCCGACGACGTCGTCGAAGAAGACGAGGCCCCTGTCGTCGCTGCGGAGGACGCCGACGAAGAGGACGAGGACTCCAAGCCGAAGTTCACCGAGCCGCTGCCGACCGGCGCGATCGTCATCTCGTCCAACGACGACGAAGACGTGCCGGTCTACTCGACGCAGATCACCGGCGCCACGGCTGATCCGGTCAAGGACTACCTGAAGCAGATCGGTAAGGTCGCTCTGCTGAACGCCGCCGAAGAGGTCGAGCTCGCGATGCGCATCGAAGCCGGTCTCTTCGCCGAGGAGAAACTGTCAGCGATGACGCCGGCCGAGAAGACGAGTCAGCTCGGTCTCGACCTGCAGTGGGTCGCCCGCGACGGTCAGCGCGCGAAGAGTCACCTGCTCGGAGCGAACCTCCGACTCGTCGTCTCGCTCGCGAAGCGCTACACGGGCCGCGGCATGCAGTTCCTGGACCTGATCCAGGAGGGCAACCTCGGTCTCATCCGCGCGGTCGAGAAGTTCGACTACACCAAGGGCTTCAAGTTCTCGACGTACGCCACCTGGTGGATCCGTCAGGCGATCACGCGCGCGATGGCCGACCAGGCCCGCACGATCCGTATCCCGGTGCACATGGTCGAGGTCATCAACAAGCTCGCCCGCGTGCAGCGTCAGATGCTCCAGGACCTGGGACGCGAGCCCACCCCGGAAGAGCTCAGCCGTGAGCTCGACATGACGCCGGAGAAGGTCGTCGAGGTCCAGAAGTACGGCCGCGAGCCGATCTCGCTGCACACGCCGCTCGGTGAGGACGGCGACAGCGAGTTCGGTGATCTCATCGAAGACACCGAGGCCGTCGTGCCGGCGGATGCCGTGGGCTTCACCATGCTGCAGCGCCAGCTCGAGCAGCTCCTGGACTCGCTGTCCGAGCGCGAAGCTGGTGTGATCCGCATGCGCTTCGGCCTGGGTGACGGTCAGCCGAAGACCCTCGACCAGATCGGCGACACGTTCGGGGTGACGCGCGAGCGCATCCGTCAGATCGAGTCGAAGACCATGGCGAAGCTCCGGCACCCGAGCCGCTCGCAGTCGCTGCGGGACTACCTCGAATGAGCCAGGCGAACGACGGCAAGGCGCTTGAGACGGTCGTCGACGGCACGAGCTATGCGCGTATCCCGCTGCGCACCCGTGTGGTCATGCCCGAGGACGACCTCGACGCGATCATCACGGAGTATGCGAAGGATGCGGTGCAGCCGGGTGACCTGCTGTTCGTGACCGAGAAGATCGTGGCGATCACCCAGGGTCGGTCGTACCGTCTCGACGAGATCAAGCCGCGCAAGCTCGCGCTCTTCCTCTCGAAGTACGTCACGCGCACGCCGTACGGGATCGGACTCGGCATGCCCGAGACGATGGAGATGGCGCTCCGCGAATGCGGCACGCCCCGTATCCTTTTCGCGTCCGCCGTGGCCGCCGTCACCAAAGCGTTCGGTCGCCGTGGTGACTTCTACCGCATCGCGGGTGACAAGGCGCGTGCCATCGACGGTCCCACCAAGCACACGATCCCGCCCTACAACGAGGCGGTCGTGCTCGGACCCAAGGACCCGGATGGCGTCGCCGCTCGGCTGAAGGCGTTGATCGGTGGAGAGGCAGAGGTCGCCGTCGTCGACATCAACGACCTGGGTGGCAACATCCTCGGCTCGACGCTCGACAAGAACGGTGAGCACCGGCTCGTGAAGATCCTCGGTGACAACCCGCTCGGTCAGGGACTGGAGTCCACGCCGCTCGGGATCGTCCGCGCGGTCTGACTCGCTCAGATCTACGGAGAAGGCCCCGGATGCGCAGAGCATCCGGGGCCTTCTGCGTTTCCTCAGAAGCCGATGACCTCGCGGTAGCGCGGCTTGTGGCCGGTACGGATGCCGGTCACGCTGGGCTTGTTCTCGTACACTCCGGCTCCCCAGTTGCCTTCCACGAGCACGGGGCCGTCGGGGGAGACCACGATGTCCCAGCCCACGTACTGCACCTGCGGCACGACGCGCGCGACGTCGTCGATGAAGGCGCGAACCTCCTCCATGTACGGCAGCTGGAAGTCGGCGATGCGGAAGCCGGAATCCGGATGCGTCTCGTGCACATGTCCGTGGGAGTCGTACCCGGCGCCGATCGCGTGTCCGTTCTGGTCGAGCATCGTGTAGAAGCCGCCGAAGGTCATCTGGTCGCTGACGGCGCCACGGCCGAACTTCTGCGCGATCGCGAGGATGTGTGCTTTCTCACCGTCGAAGAAGGCGGTGATGCGCGTCGTGTTCACAGTGCCGGGGCAGACGGCGGCCAGAGCGTCGTGCTGCCGGATCACCTCTTCGATGAGAAGCTCGCCGCGGTCCAGCAGTCCGCGATGGAACTCGTCCCAGTCGTCGATGTCCGCCGCGTGATAGCGATGTACACCGGTTCCCGCCTGCCCGACCGGCTCCTTCGTGACGATCGTGCCGAGGCGCTCGGTGAGCTCGCGTACCGCATCGGCGTTGCCTTCCTCGACCGTCATCCACTCGCGTTTCAGGAAGGGGGAGAACTGCTTGTCGAACTCGACCTTGTCCTGGAAGATCCAGCGGTAGTCAGGGTGGTCGAATCGCTGCGAGAGCTGGTTCGACACGGGGTGGGTCATGTAGGTCTCGCGCTCCGCCTTGGTGAGCATGGCGAAGTCGTAGTCGATGTAGTCCTGGAACCCGACGTTGTGCCGGGCCGCGGACCAGAGCATGTCGACGACGATGGCAGGGACGGCCTTGTGGTGCTGTTCCGATGCCTCCTTGGCCCGTTCCACCACCGATCCGACGTCGATGCGGCGAGCACGTCCCAGCAGGTAGCGGATGCGGGGCGCGAGGGAAAGACGAGACATATGGCTCCAGGGTCGGGGTCCCCACCAGTCTACGGGGGACTCGGAGGTCCACCTGGGAGGCGGAAGCTAGGGTGGAGGACGTGTGTGAGACGACTTCCAGCGCCCTGCCTTTCGCGATGATCTCCCGCTCGGCGCTGGCGGCAGGGGCGTCGGCGGCAGTGCGCGCAGGAGGACGTATCGCGGATCTGCGACGCGATGCCTGGGGCCACGGAATCCTCGCCGTCGCGCAGGCGGTGACCGCAGCCGGCGCCGAACGGGTGCTGGTCGATTCCGTCGGTGAGATCGAGGCGCTGCGGTTGGAGGGAATCGTCGGGGTCACCTCGGTTGAGGCGGATATCGACCCGACTCTGCTCTACGGGCTGCCGGACGAGCGCGGAGTCCTCTCGACGCAGCCGGTGATGCGCCTCAGCGGCCGAGTGATGTCCACCAAACGCTTGCGCGCCGGGGATGCGGTGTCGTACGGATACACCTTTCGTGCGCCCGCGGAGACCACCGTGGCGTTGGTGACGGGCGGTTATGCGCAAGGGATCGTCCGTGCCCTCGGCAATCACGCACACGTCGACCTCGCCGGGACCGCGCGACCCATCATCGGACGGGTCGCGATGGATGTCTGCGTCGTGGACCTGGAAGGCCCGGAGATCGACATCGCGCCCGGATCGGAGGTCACCTATTTCGGTGGGTGGGGCACGGCCAAGGCCGCAGTCGCCCGATGGAGCGCGATCACCGGGCTGACGGCGGCGGAACTCGTCACGGTCGCGGGCGCGCACGCTGTGCGGGGGTGGGAGGCATGATCCGCCCGCAGCTGCGGATCAGCAGTGACGTCTTCCGCGCGAACGTCGATGCCGTCAAGGCGCGGATCGCACCGTCGACCCTCATGCTCGTGCTCAAGGACGATGCCTACGGGCATGGGCTCGCATGGGCGGTCGAGGCGGCGTCGAAGGCGGGCGTCGACTGGTTCGGGAGCTACGACATCGCGGGCGGCTCAGAGGTTCGGCGCGTCGTCGGAGGAGACGCGCGCATCTTCGCCTGGGCCACTTCGACGGACGCGGAGGTCGATGACGCCCTGCTGCACCGCATCGATCTCGGAGTCGGCACCGCCGAGTATCTGCGACGGATCATCGCCCGCGCGGAGGCGCTGGGCGCACGGGCGCGCGTGCACCTCAAGATCGACACGGGCCTGCACCGCAACGGCATACTCCCGGAGGACTGGGCCGACGTCGTCTCCGAGGCCAGGGGGGCGGAGGCCGCAGGACTCCTCGAATTGGAGGGGGTCTGGAGCCACATCGCTGAGGCGAGCGATGCGGAGGACGACGAGGCGCAGGCAGTGTTCCTGGACGCCGTGCGAGTGGTGGGGGAGTCGGGTCCGGTTCCGCGCGCATTGCACCTGACCGCGTCGGCGGCATCCTGGTGGCGACCGGAGCTGCGTGGCTCGGTCTCGCGCATCGGAGCGTTCTGCTACGGCATCCGATCCGCGGACGGCCCGGACCTCGAGGGTGTGCGACCTGCAGCAAGCCTCGTGGCCACGGTCGTCGAGGTCGCCGATGACGATGCCGTGATCGCTATCGGCAGCTTCGACGGTCTCCCGTCGACCTTGGGCGGAGCGAGCGTGGGGACTCCCGGTGGAGCCCGAGTGCTCACCGCCGTGGGTCAGACGACGTCGATCGTCGACCGCTGGCCGGGAGCCCGGGTCGGCGACGAAGTGACGCTGTTCGGCGCGGGCGAATCCGGGGAGTCTTCCGCGACCACGCTCGCCGAGCGGATCGACACGGTCGGCGAAGAGATCCTCACCCGGCTCACCGCGCGAGTGCGCAGGGTCGTGATCGACTGACCCCTGGCCCGTCGAGGGTGATCAGACGGCTTCGACGAGACGCGCGGTCTCGTCGTGCCAGCTGGTGGCGACGCTGCGGAGCTTCTCTTCGTACTTGCGGCCGTGGTGGGCGCAGAACAGGAGCTCGGAGCCGTTCACCTCGGCGGCGATGTACGCCTGCGCACCGCAGGAATCACAACGATCCATGGCGGTCAGGCGGAACTCGACGGTGGAGGTGTCACGTTCGGTCGTTGCGTTCATCTCGGTGCCTCCTCGGGTGTCGGCTTCGCTTCGTGATTTGGTCAATACAACCACGCTGTACCTGTGTGCATGCCCGGTTTGCGGCGTGTTTCGCTCAGCGCGTACGCGTGCGCCTCGGACTCGCTCCGCGTGGGGAGTGTCGGCAGCCCGAGCAGAGGTGGCGAGAATAGACTCGGAGATTGTGAATGCCGAGTATTCTGCCCACCACCTCCAGGTGCTTGAGGGGCTCGAGGCTGTCCGCAAACGCCCGGGTATGTACATCGGGTCGAACGGCTCCCCGGGTCTCATGCACTGCCTCTGGGAGATCATCGACAACTCCGTCGACGAAGCGGTGGCGGGCAACGGCTCGAAGATCGACATCATCCTGCACAGCGACGGCAGTGTGGAGGTGCACGACCGCGGGCGCGGAATCCCCGTCGACGTCGAACCCCGGACCGGTCTGAGCGGTGTCGAGGTCGTCTACACGAAGCTGCACGCGGGTGGGAAGTTCGGAGGTGGCTCGTACGCTGCGTCCGGTGGTCTGCATGGCGTCGGTGCCTCGGTGGTGAATGCGCTCTCCGAGCGGCTCGACGTCGAGGTCGACCGCAGTGGCAAGACCTATGCGATGTCCTTCCACCGCGGCGAACCGGGCATCTTCACGGACTCCGGCGAGAAGCGTCCTGACGCGCCGTTCACTCCCTTCGAGGAGAAGAGCGAGCTGCGGGTCGTCGGCAAGGCGCCACGAGGTGTCACCGGCACGCGGGTCCGTTACTGGGCGGATCGTCAGATCTTCACGAAGGACGCGGCGTTCCAACTCGCTGAGCTCGAGACCCGTGCGCGGCAGACCGCCTTCCTCGTTCCCGGTCTCGAGATCGTGGTGAAGGATGAGCGCGCCGTCGCCGTCCCCGAGCTCTCGAACGTCACCGAGGAGGAGGGCGCCGGGCCCGTCGCGGCCCCCGTGCCCGTGGAGACCTCGTACCTCTATGAAGGCGGTATCTCCGAGTTCGTCGACTACCTGGCGATCGACCCTCCTGTGACCGACACCTGGCGCATCCAGGGAGAAGGCACGTTCAAGGAGACCGTCCCGGTGCTCCAAGCGGACGGTCACATGATCGCCACCGAGGTCGAGCGTGTCTGCGCGGTCGACATCGCGCTGCGCTGGGGAACCGGCTACGACACCCGGGTCCGCTCGTTCGTCAATATCATCGCGACGCCCAAGGGCGGAACCCACCAGCAGGGCTTCGAACAGGAACTCCTCAAGGTCCTCCGGACACAGGTCGAGCAGAACGCCCGCCGCCTCAAGGTCGGCAACGACAAGCTCGAGAAGGACGACGTGCTGGCCGGACTCACCGCGGTGCTCACGGTCAACGTTCCGGAGCCGCAGTTCGAGGGCCAGACCAAAGAGGTCCTCGGGACGCCGGCCGTTCGACAGATCGTGGCGCAGGTGATCCGCAAGGATCTCGCCCAGCGCTTCACGTCGACCAAGCGCGACGACAAGAACCAGGCATCACAGCTCCTGGACAAGATCGTCTCGGAGATGAAGGCCCGTGTCTCGGCGCGCGCCCACAAGGAGACGCAGCGACGCAAGAATGCGCTCGAGTCCTCGACGCTTCCGACGAAGCTGGTCGACTGCCGCACCAACGAGGTCGATCGCAGCGAGCTGTTCATCGTCGAGGGCGACTCGGCTCTCGGCACGGCCAAGAACGCACGCAACAGCGAGTTCCAAGCCCTCCTCCCGATCCGCGGCAAGATCCTCAATGTGCAGAAGGCTTCCGTGGGGGACATGCTCTCGAACGCGGAGTGCGCATCGATCATCCAGGTGATCGGCGCCGGCTCGGGCCGGACGTTCGATCTCAGCGCGGCACGCTACGGGAAGATCATCCTGATGAGCGACGCCGACGTGGACGGCGCGCACATCCGCACACTGTTGCTCACCCTGTTCTTCCGCTACATGCGGCCGCTGATCGAGGATGGCCGTGTCTTCGCTGCCGTTCCCCCGCTGCATCGGGTGATCGTGATGAACCCGGGCTCGAAGCCCAACGAGACGATCTACACCTACAGCGAGCAGGAGATGCAGGCCCTGCTCACCAAGCTCCGCAAGGCCGGCAAGCGCTGGCACGAGCCGATCCAGCGCTACAAGGGACTCGGAGAGATGGATGCCGAGCAGCTGGCCAACACGACCATGGACCGCTCCGGGCGTCTGCTGCGTCGGGTGCGCATGGAGGATGCGGAGGCGGCAGGCCGTATGTTCGAGCTGCTGATGGGCAACGAGGTCGCCCCGCGGCGCGAGTTCATCATCGAGTCCTCCGACCGGCTCTCGCGCGAGTCGATCGACGCCTGACCTGAACTGATCGCGGGGCGTCCGGGAGGCCGCCGGTGACGGAGGCCTCCCGGACGACGTCACACGATCGTGCGTCCGATGGTCCCGATCACGCCGTCGATGGGCTGGCCGGAGGCGTCGCGACGGGCACCGGACTCGGGGAGCTTGCGCACCGCACCGGTCGGGTCCACGGCCTGCGCCGGACCGGGGCCCACCCACGCGACCGTGAGCCGATCCTCGCCCTTCAAGAAGGCGTGCGCGCGCACGCCACCCGTCGCGCGCCCCTTGGCGGGGTACTCAGCGAACGACGACACCTTCGCGCGACCCGGATCCGTTCCCGGCAGGATGCTCTCGCCGCCAGAGACCGTGGCGACCACGGCATCGCTTGTCGGATCGACCACGCCGAAGAAGAGGACGGAGGTCCCGGGGCCGAGCTTGACCCCGGCCATACCTCCGGCGGGGGCACCTTGGGGACGTACGGATGACGACGGGAAATGGAGCAGCCGCGCGTCGGTCGTCACGAACACCATCTCGGAGTCATCCGCTGCCTCCGCCGCGCCGATGACCGTGTCACCGGCCTTCAGGCCGATGACTTCGAGATCGGGGCGCGCGGGGAGTGAGGACGGAACGACGCGCTTCACCGTGCCCTGGGCGGTGCCGAGAGCGATCGGGATGTCGCTGTCGAAGCGCACGAAGCCGAGGACACGCTCGTTCTTGGTCGTGATGCCCAGGTAGTCGCGCAACGGCGTACCGGCCGCCAACTGCACCGAGGAGGAGGGGACGGAGGGAAGGTCGACGGGGGAGAACCGTACGACTCGGCCGAGACTCGTCAGCGCTCCGATCTCGGCGCGTACCGTGGTCTCGACCGTCGCGAGGATGGCATCGTGCTTGCTCCGACGCGCCGGAACCGTGAGCTCCTGGCCCTCTCCGAGATCGACGCGCACGGCTCTGCCGGTGGTCGAGAGGACGAGCACCGTGGGGGCATCGGCGATCTGCAGGTCGACCGCGCCCTTGGTCGCCCGGGGCTTCGGGGGAGCCGCGTTCATCAGGAGCGTCCGGCGAGGTGTGCCGTAGGCGTCGGCAGCGGCATCCAGCTCTCTCGCGACCGCCGCGCGGAGCAACACGGGGCTCCCGAGGAGTTCACGGAGCGAGGCGATCTCAGCCAGCAACGCGTCGCGCTCGCTCTCGAGCTCGATCCGCGAGAACTTCGTCAGGCGACGCAGCCGCAGCTCGAGGATGTACTCGGCCTGGAGCTCACTCAGATCGAACACCGAACGCAGCCGGGTGCGGGCCTGCTCGGAGTCGTCGGAGGAGCGGATGACCTGGATGACCTCGTCGATGTCGAGGATCGCGATGAGCAATCCCTCGACGAGGTGCAGGCGCTCCTCACGGCGCGCGAGACGGTACCGGCTGCGCCGGGTGATCACCTCGAGGCGATGCCCGACGTAGACGCTCAGCATCTCCTTGAGACCGAGCGTGCGCGGCTGGCCCTCGACGAGCGCGACGTTGTTGATGCTGAAGGAGTCTTCGAGCGGCGTCAGGCGGTACAGCTGCTCGAGGACGGCGTTCGGGTCGAAGCCCGTCTTCACGCCGATGGCGACGCGCAGTCCATGGTTGCGGTCGGTGAGGTCGGTGACATCACTGATGCCCTGCAGCTTCTTCGCCTGTACGGCATCGCGGATCTTCTCGATCAGACGCTCGGGACCGACCATGTACGGCAGTTCCGAGACGATGATGCCGGTGCGCCGCGGGCCCAGAGGTTCGATGGACGTCTTGCCCCGGACCTTGAGGGCGCCACGTCCGTTCGTGTACGCGTCCTTGACGCCGTCCAGACCCATCAGGATGCCCCCGGAGGGGAAGTCCGGCCCGGGTACGAACTCCATGAGCTCTTCGGTCGTGGCGTCCGGATTCTCCAGCAGGTGGGTCGCCGCCGCCACGACCTCGATGAGGTTGTGCGGGGCCATGTTCGTGGCCATGCCGACCGCGATGCCGCTGGCACCGTTGACGAGGAGGTTCGGGAACGCGGCCGGCAGTACGGCCGGCTGCTGGAACTGTCCGTCGTAGTTCGGGATGAAGTCGACGACATCCTCATCGAGGTTCTCGGTGAGGGCGAGTGCGGCGGCGGCCAGTCGGGCTTCGGTGTAGCGCGCGGCGGCCGGACCGTCATCCAGGGAGCCGAAGTTGCCGTGGCCGTCGACGAGCGGGACGCGCAACGCCCACTCCTGGGCGAGGCGCACGAGCGCGTCGTAGATCGCGGAGTCGCCGTGGGGGTGGAGCTTCCCCATGACCTCACCGACGACGCGAGCGCTCTTCACATGGCCGCGATCCGGGCGCAGGCCCATCTCGGCCATCTGGTAGAGGATGCGGCGCTGGACGGGCTTGAGGCCATCGCGGGCGTCGGGCAGGGCGCGCGAGTAGATCACCGAATACGCGTATTCGAGGAACGAACCCTGCATCTCCGTGGAGAGGTCGATGTCCTGGATGCGTTCCTCGACGGGCTCGGGCGGCGGGGTTTTCGGCATGGACTTCCTGAGGGCGTACGGGAGCCTGTGTCAGACTGGCTCGGATGTCCTTCATGCTACCGTCCGACTCTTCGAGCGCCCGGAGCGTCGTCGGGGTGGCGGCGGACCTGTTCGCCGCCCTGCGCGGCGAGTCCGAGGTGCTGCCCCCTGCGGAATCGGTCGTCCTCGTCGTCATCGACGGGCTCGGCGCGATCAGCCTTCGGGGACACGCCGGACACGCGCGGGCGCTGACGGCGGGCATGGCGAAGAAGGACGTCGCCCAGTCGGTGTTCCCCTCGACGACGGCCGCGGCCCTCACCAGCATCGTCACCGGAGTGTGGCCGGGCGCGCATGGCCTCGTGGGGTACCGCGTGCTCGACCCGAGTCGCGACGTACTCGTCAACCAGCTCAGCGGCTGGGAGAGCGACGGGATCGATCCGCTCGTCTGGCAGGCGGCGCCCACGATCTTCGAGCGCGCCGGACGCCGCGGTCACGAGAGCTTCGCCGTCGGTCTGGCCGCCTATGCGCACAGCGGTTTCACGAAGGCGACTCTTCGTGGCGCGGAGTTCGTCGCGGCGGACACCGCGGCATCCCGGATCGAAGCCGCCTACGCACTCGCTCAGACCCATCCTGGGGCGCTCGTCTACTGCTACCTCCCCGAGGTCGACAAAGCCGGCCACAAGCACGGGATCGCTTCGCGGGAGTGGGTTGCGGCGCTCGAGGACGTCGATGCGGCGCTCTCCGCACGCGTGCCTCCAGGGGTCGGCGTTCTCGTCACGTCCGACCACGGGATGGTCGACGTGCCGCAGAAACGTCAGATCGTCCTGGAGGAAGCGCATCTCACGGGGATCCGTCATCTGGGGGGCGAACCCCGGATGCTGCACGCCTACCTCGAGCCTGAGGTCGATGTCGCTGAGGTGATGACGCGCTGGCGTTCCGACCTCCAAGGGTCCGCCGATGTCCTCACCCGCGGAGACGCGGTGGATGCGCGCCTCTTCGGCCCGACGGTCACCGATGCCGCAGCGTCACGGATCGGTGACGTGCTGGTGATCGCGCGCGGAACCTGGGCCGTGTACGACGGCACGGCCGCCGACCAACGCGGGCGGGCGATGATCGGTCAACACGGCGCTCTCACGCCCGAGGAGCGTCAGGTTCCGCTGATCAGACTCGGGGCTTTCGCCCGCTGATCGTCGTCGGCGCGGCGACGACGATGTGGCGTCATTCATCCGTGCGAGCGCCGAAGACGATCTCGTCCCACGAGGGCATCGCGTTTCGACGGCGACGGCGCCCACCGGACTCGCCGGAATCCGTGGGTGTGGGCTGCGACGATGCGGGCGTCGATGCCTCCGGCTCCTCTTCCGGCTGATCCAGCGCGTCGAAGAGGGAGATCGGGTCGGAGCGTTCTGCGTCCTCGACGTCGTCGAGCAGCGGAGCCGTTTCGCGCTGTCCGCGACGGCGTCGAAGGGCCTCGAGCAGGTCGGCCGTCTCGGGGTTCGTGCTCGGTGTCGAGGGCGCACGCTTGATCGCGGCGTCCTGCGCCGCGAGATCGGAGCGCTCCGGGAGGGAGGGATCTTCGAACTCCGCCTCCGGAGTCGGCAGGAGACGCGGACCGAACGCCCCCGAATCGAAGCGGCTCTCATCCTTGTAGGGCGAGGTCGTGCGTTCGGCGTCGACCGCACGCAGTCGCGGGATGAGCCCCTCCGGCAGGGATCCCTGCCGTGAGAGCTGGGTCGCGTCGGCGTTCAGGGGTGACAGTGCACTGCGGCGAGGATCGAAGCTCCAGCGCGCGTCGTGTTCGACATCGTTGGCCGTGAACTCGAGTTTGATGGTCCAGCCGGAGTCCTCTTTCCAACTGGCCCAGCGCTCTGCAGTCGCCTCGATCTCGGCCAGCTTGGCGCGGACGGCGACGCCGAAGGTGGGCTGCGCATCGGGCTCGACCTCGCTGCCGATCAAGACCGGCACAGCGAGAGCCTGGCCGATGATGTGCTCTCGCTCGGCGAGGACCGGACCTTCGAACCGCGCGACGTCCTCGACGCTGATCCCGAGCAGCTCGGCGACTTCGGGAGCCGTCAGCCCGGCGCGGATCTGGGCCTGGATGTCACGAGGGCTCGCCGCAAGTTTCTGAGCGGTCGGCTCGGCCTGTCGGGTGGCGCGACGGATCTCGCGCTGCAGCATGTCGTCGATGGGCAGCGCGAACCGCTCGCCCGACTCGGTCGCGAGTACGAGGACTCCTGCTTCTGTGCCGACGATGGTGACGTTTTCCATGCGAATGCCCCTCTGATGGGTGTCCGTTCATGGTGTCACGCGAGGGGGCTCGTGACCGGGAATAGCGTGGGCGTGCCGTGAGTTTCCTCTGTCGCACGGACGAGCATTTGCGTTATGACCTCGGGTCGTGCAAACTATGGCCGCCGAATACCCGACGGCGCACCACCCACTCGCACCATGAAAGTGGAGATCTACCGCATGGCAACCGATTACGACGCCCCCCGAAAGAGCGAAGACGACTCCGAGTCGATCGAAGCCCTGAAGGAGCGTGTGCCGGACAAGAACTCCGGCTCAAGCGGGGACGAAGACTCCGACAACCCGTCGAGCTTCGACCTTCCGGGTGCCGACCTTTCCGACCTCGAGCTCGATGTCGTCGTGCTGCCCGCGCAGCAGGACGAGTTCACATGCATGAGCTGCTTCCTCGTGAAGCACCGCTCGCAGCTCGACCACGAGGGCGCATCCGGGCCCATCTGCAAGGAGTGCGCTGCGTAGCAGCCCTTCGAGCGACGTCTCACGCGCCCCCGACCATCGTGGTCCGGGGCGCGCTGTCGTCTCCGGTCAGGCGCCGGTCTGCGCCGCGCGGATCGCTGCGGCCAGGCGGTCCGGAGTCCGCGTGGAGATGGTCCAGGCGTCGACCGGGTCGTCGACATCGAGATTCGGCACGACGACGATGCCGTCGATCCCACCGCGGATGAGATGCCAACCACGCGCCGGGAGTCCGGGCCCGCGTGCATGACGCGCATCCGCTCCGGTCAGCGCCACGGGATCGCCGAGGTGCGCGACATCGATATGTGCGCGGCCGGCGCGCAGGATGGCGCCCTCGACGGACACGACCGGCGTCGCGGCGACGAACGTCAGCACCAGGAGCGCGGAGACGGCCGCTCCGACGACGAGCGCGACCGTCGATCCGATCGGGACGAAGACGAGCGACACCATCGGCCCCGCCACCGCGACGGTGACCAGCAGCCACAGGCTGGGAGCGAGTCGTTCGCGATAGCGCGGGCGTGTGTCTGTGCCGGTGTTCTGCATTAGCCTCATGGGGTGACCGATTCCGTTGATATCCCCATTATCGCCGCGGCGGTGCCCGGATACGCGCATCCGGGTGATGCCGGCGCTGATCTGGTGGCGGCCGAGGCCGTGCATCTCGGACCGGGCGAGCGCGCGCTCGTCGGCACGGGCGTCCGTATCGCCCTTCCCGACGGTTACGCCGCGTTCGTGGTTCCGCGCAGCGGTCTCGCAGCCAAGCACGGGATCTCGATCGTGAACTCGCCCGGGACGGTCGACGCCGGATATCGGGGCGAGATCAAGGTGAGTCTGATCAACACCGATATCCACAGCGCGTACGATGTGGCGGTCGGCGATCGCATCGCACAGCTGATCATCATGCCGGTGACTCGCGCCACGTTCCTTCCGGTCGATGAGCTGCCGGAGAGCGTCCGCGGCGCCGGCGGATTCGGCTCCACCGGCTACCAGGCGGGGCACACGCAGAACGAAGCAGGGCAGGCCAATGACTGACAACAACGAGACTTCCCCGAAGTCGGCGCCCGAGAACCGCGCCACCGAGGGGCCCTTCGACGATTCCGAGGCGAATCCGGTTCGTCCCTACATCGACCTCGGTGGGATCAAGATTCTCCCCAGGGAGGGCCTGAACCTTCGGCTCGAGGTCGAGGAGCAGACCAAGCGCATCGTCGCCGTGGGGCTCGACTACGCGGACTCCTCGCTGCAGGTGCAGCCGTTCGCCGCACCGCGATCGGGCGGTCTGTGGGACGAGACCCGTGTGCAGCTGCGCGACCAGGTCAAGGCGCAGGGCGGTCGCGTCGAAGAGCGCGAGGGTCCGCTCGGCAAGGAACTCCTCGCCGAGGTTCCCGCCACCGCGAGCGAGGGGTCCGGCCTGCGTCTCGCGCGCTTCATCGGCATCGACGGTCCGCGATGGTTCCTTCGTGGAGTCATCGGGGGAGCAGGCGCGTCGGATCCGGAGGCGGGTGCGAAGGTCGAGGATCTCTTCCGATCGATCGTCGTCGTCCGCGGCGGCTCGCCGATGCCCCCTCGCGACCTGATCCCGCTCAAGATGCCGGCGACCCCGGGATCCGCGTGAGCACCCCGGACCAGGACCCCGAGCGAGAGAAGCGCACCTCCGAGATCCTCGGTGAGGCGCTCGGCGGTGCTGCTCGCCGGGCGGGCCTCGACCCGGCGGAGAGTTCGAGCACCCACAAGGTCGTGTGGTCCGCGATGGGTGGGTGGCGCGGCATCCTCGAATCGGTGCTGCCCAGCCTCGCATTCGTCATCATCTTCACGATCCGCCCCGAACCGCTGATCCTGTCGCTCGGCGTCTCGGTCGGGCTCGCGGCGGTCTTCACGGTCGTACGACTCCTGCAGAAGTCGCCGCCGTCGGCCGCGCTCGGCGGTCTCATCGCTGCTGTGGCCGCCGCCGCCCTCGCGCTGTGGACCGGTCGAGGGGCGGACAACTTCGTTCCCGGACTCATCACGAACGCGGTGTACGGATCGGTGATCCTGGTGTCGGCCCTGATCGGATGGTCGCTGATCGGCCTCGCGGTCGGATTCCTGATGGGGGAGGGCACGACGTGGCGCAGTGACCGCCGCAAGCGCCGCGCCTACTTCTGGCTCGGGATCGCGTGGGCTGCGCTGTTCTTCGCGCGTCTCGCCGTGCAGCTGCCGCTCTATCTCGCGGGAGACGTCACCGCCCTCGGCACCCTCAAGCTCGTCATGGGGTTGCCGTTGTTCGCTCCCCTCATCGCGGTGACCTGGCTGGTCGTCCGCGCTCTGCACCCGCGAGAGCCGGCGCGCGAGGATGCCTCCGAGGCGTGATAGATTTATCTTGATATCAAGATAAATCGCAGGCTTTCGCCCGCGGGCTGCGCGGAGCAGACTGGTTAGGTCCGCCTTGCTAGCCGCAGGGGCTCGCTGGCGAGCAAGATGGAGGCGCCTGTCGCTCCCATCCGAATAGAAGGAGACGGATTCGTGTCCACGGTGAACAGCTTCGGTGCCAAGAGCACCCTGACAGTCGGCAGCACCGACTATGAGATCTTCCGCATCGACACGGTGCCCGGTTTCGAGAAGCTCCCCTTCAGTCTCAAGGTCCTCCTGGAGAACCTGCTTCGCACCGAGGATGGCGCGAACGTGACGAAGGCGCAGATCGAGGCGCTGGGATCGTGGGATGCCGCGGCAGAGCCCAGCACCGAGATCCAGTTCACGCCGGCGCGCGTGGTCATGCAGGACTTCACCGGCGTCCCCTGCATCGTCGACCTCGCCACCATGCGTGAGGCCGTCACGGCACTCGGTGGCGACGCGAACAAGATCAACCCGCTCTCGCCCGCCGAGATGGTCATCGACCACTCTGTCATCGCCGACCTGTTCGGCTCGGAGAACGCCCTCGAGCGCAACGTCGAGATCGAGTACGAGCGCAACGGGGAGCGGTACCAGTTCCTGCGCTGGGGTCAGACGGCGTTCAGCGACTTCAAGGTCGTCCCGCCGGGAACCGGCATCGTCCACCAGGTGAACATCGAGCACCTCGCCAAGGTCATCTACGACCGCGACGTCAACGGCGTGCTCCGCGCCTACCCCGACACCTGCGTCGGCACCGACTCGCACACCACCATGGTCAACGGCCTCGGCGTGCTCGGCTGGGGCGTCGGCGGTATCGAGGCCGAGGCCGCGATGCTCGGTCAGCCCGTGTCGATGCTCATCCCGCGCGTCGTCGGCTTCAAGCTGTCCGGCGAGATCCCCGCCGGCGTGACCGCGACCGACGTCGTGCTCACGATCACCGACATGCTGCGCAAGCACGGTGTGGTCGGCAAGTTCGTCGAGTTCTACGGCGAAGGCGTCGCTTCCGTTCCGCTCGCCAACCGCGCCACCATCGGCAACATGTCTCCGGAGTTCGGCTCCACCGCCGCGATCTTCCCGATCGACGACGTGACGCTCGACTACCTGCGCCTCACCGGCCGCAGCGAGGAGGCCGTCGCGCTGGTCGAGGCGTATGCCAAGGAGCAGAAGCTCTGGCACAATGCCGCGCACGAGCCGACCTTCAGCGAGTACCTCGAGCTCGACCTCGGCACGGTCGTCCCGTCGATCGCGGGTCCGAAGCGCCCGCAGGACCGCATCCTCCTCTCCGAGGCGAAGTCGCAGTTCGAGCAGGACATCCTGAGCTACGCGTCGCCGTCCACCTCGGACTCGATCGTCGACCTCGAGTCGAAGCATTCGTTCCCGGCGTCCGACCCCGGTCAGGCACCCGGTGACGAGGAGCCGTCCACGCGTCCGGTGCACATCAACAGCGGTGCTCCCGCCAATGCCTCGAAGCCCGTGCCGGTCACCACGCCGTCGGGGGAGAAGTACATCCTCGACAACGGCGCGGTCACCCTCGCGGCCATCACCTCCTGCACCAACACGTCGAACCCGTCGGTGATGATCGCCGCCGGCCTCGTCGCACGCAAGGCGCTCGAGAAGGGCCTGAAGCAGAAGCCCTGGGTGAAGACCACGCTCGGCCCGGGCTCGAAGGTGGTCACCGACTACTACGAGAAGTCCGGTCTCGACAAGGACCTCGAGGGCCTCGGCTTCTACACCGTCGGCTACGGCTGCACGATCTGCATCGGCAACTCGGGTCCGCTGATCGAAGAGGTGTCGGAGGCGATCAACTCGCACGACCTCGCCGTCACGGCGGTCCTCTCCGGTAACCGCAACTTCGAGGGACGCATCAGCCCCGACGTGAAGATGAACTACCTCGCCAGCCCGCCGCTGGTGATCGCGTACGCTCTCGCCGGCTCGATGCACTTCGACTTCGAGAACGACGCGCTCGGCAAGGGCACCGACGGCGAAGACGTCTTCCTGAAGGACATCTGGCCGACGCCCGACGAGGTGCAGGAGATCGTCGACTCGTCCATCTCGCGAGACCAGTTCATCAAGCAGTACGCGACGGTCTTCGACGGCGACGAGCGCTGGCGCAGCCTGCCCACCCCGGATGACGCGATCTTCCAGTGGGACGAGAACTCGACCTACGTCCGCAAGGCTCCGTACTTCGACGGCATGACGATGGAGCTCACCCCGGTGAAGGACATCGAGGGCGCTCGCGTCATGGCGACGCTCGGCGACTCGGTCACCACCGACCACATCTCGCCGGCCGGAAACATCAAGCCCGGTACGCCCGCGGCCCAGTACCTCACCGAGCACGGCGTCGACCGCAAGGACTTCAACTCCTTCGGCTCGCGTCGCGGCAACCACGAGGTCATGATCCGCGGCACCTTCGCGAACATCCGTCTGAAGAACGCGATGGTCGCGGCCGTCAACGACGGACAGGTCGTCGAGGGTGGATTCACGCGTGACTTCACCCAGCCGGGTGGGCCGCAGTCGTACATCTACGACGCGAGCATGAACTACCAGGCGCAGGGCACGCCGCTCGTCATCTTCGGTGGCAAGGAGTACGGCTCGGGTTCGTCGCGTGACTGGGCGGCCAAGGGCACGAGCCTGCTGGGCGTCAAGGCGGTCATCACCGAGAGCTTCGAGCGCATCCACCGCTCGAACCTGATCGGCATGGGTGTCGTCCCGCTGCAGTTCCCCGCCGGCGAGAGCTGGGAGTCGCTGGGTCTCGACGGCACCGAGATCGTCTCGATCTCGGGTCTGGAAGAGCTCAACAACGGGGTCACGCCGAAGACGGTCAAGGTCACGGCCACCCCGAGCGAGAACTCGCCCGAGGGCAAGCAGCCGGTGGAGTTCGACGCGGTCGTCCGCATCGACACCCCCGGTGAGGCCGACTACTACCGCAACGGCGGCATCCTGCAGTACGTGCTGCGTTCGCTGGTCTGATCGGGGCGACGATGGGGCTCGGGTCTTCGGACCCGAGCCCCATCGTCCTGTCAAGGGGGTGCTCGCTCACCCGGTTCTCACGTGTGAGCGCGATAGGATCGGGATGGCGTCGGCGCCCTGTCCGACGCTTCCGGTGAAGCCTGTGAGGAGGCGCAGATGCCCATACTTCCGAGCATCTCAGGACCCCGTGATCTGGATGCACTGTCGACGGATCAGCTCGCAGAACTCGCCGCGGAGATCCGCACCTTCCTCGTCGAGAACGTGTCCCGCACCGGCGGCCATCTCGGCCCTAACCTGGGCGTCGTCGAGCTGACCATCGCTCTGCACCGGGTTTTCTCCTCGCCCGACGATCCGTTCATCTTCGACACCGGCCACCAGTCCTACGTGCACAAGCTGCTCACCGGGCGACAGGACTTCTCAGGGCTCCGGGTGCGCGGCGGACTCGCCGGCTATCCGCAGCGCGGCGAGAGTGACCATGATGTGGTGGAGTCCTCGCACGCGTCGAGTTCGCTCAGCTGGGCAGATGGCATCTCCCGGGCGCTGACGGCGACGGGGCGTGCAGATCGTCATGTCGTCGCCGTCGTCGGCGACGGCGCGCTCACCGGCGGCATGACCTGGGAGGCGTTGAACAACATCTCCGACGACAACGACCGCAACCTGGTGATCGTCGTCAACGACAACGGCCGTTCGTATGCGCCGACGATCGGCGGCATGTCGCGGTATCTCAACCGCGTGCGTACCGCTGCCGCGTACAAGGATCTCCACCGCAAGTCGGACCGACTGTTCCGCGCCTTCGGTCCGGTGGGGCGTGCCGTGTTCCGCGGTGTCCGGGGCGGCACACACGGGTTCCTCTCCCGTTTCGCCAACAACGAGGCGCTGTACTCGAACCTCGACATCAAGTACCTCGGCCCGGTCGACGGGCACGATCTTCCCGCCCTCCTCGAGACGCTCGAGCTCGCGAAGTCGTACGGCGCGCCGGTCATCGTCCACACGATCACCGAGAAGGGCCGCGGCTACCAGCCTGCGCGTGATGACGAGGCGGACCAGTTCCACGCCGTCGGCAAGATCGATCCGACGACCGGTGAGACTCTGTCATCGGGGGGGCGCGGCTGGACCGACGTCTTCTCCGATGCTCTGGTCTCGGTGGGGGAGCGCCGGAACGATGTCATCGCGATGACGGCCGCGATGCTGCGACCGACGGGTCTCGCGCCGTTCGCCGAGCGGTTCCCGGATCGGGTGTACGACGTGGGCATCGCCGAGCAGCACGCGGTGGCGTCGGCCGCCGGACTCGCCTTCGGTGGGCTGCACCCCGTGGTCGCGCTGTACGCCACCTTCATGGGTCGTGCTTTCGACCAGGTCCTGATGGATGTCGCGCTCCACCGCGCGGGCGTCACCTTCGTGCTCGACCGTGCCGGCGTGACCGGCCCTGACGGCCCCAGCCACCACGGCATGTGGGACCTGGCGATGCTGCAGATCGTTCCCCACATCCGCATCGCGGCTCCTCGCGACGGCGCTCGGCTGACCGAAGCGCTCGAAGAAGCCGTGGAGGTCGATGATGCGCCGACCGTCATCCGATTCCCGAAGGGGGAGGTGGCGCCAGACCTTCCGGCGATCGAGAGGCTGCATGACGGTGTCGACGTGCTCGCCCGTGGTGAATCCGAGGACGTGCTGGTCGTGGCGATCGGTCCCTTCGCCGAACTCGCGCTGGATGTCGCCGACAGGCTGCGGGCGCAGGGGATCGGGGCGACCGTCATCGATCCGCGTTGGGCCATCCCGGTGCAGCCGTCGATCGTCGAGCTGGCCGCTCACCACCGCCTCGTGATCACGTTGGAAGACGGCATCCGCGTCGGCGGGATCGGAACGCGAGTGCGGCAGGTGCTCCGCGAGGCCGGGATCGACACCGCTGTCGACGAGCTGGGCCTCCCTGACGAGTTCATCGATCACGCGTCACGGGACCAGATCCTCGGTGACGCGGGTCTGACAGCGCCGAAGATCGCCCAGGACATCGTGTCCCAGGTGCTCGGCACCCGGATCCCGAAGGCGCGTCACGCAGGGGAGACCGGGACGATCGATCTGCCTTTGCGCGAAAGCCGCTGATACGGCGTCTGATCGTTCAGCCGAGGTCGGCGAGCGTGTGCGCGACGATCGGTGCGATGATCGGTCGGCAGCGTTCGCGATCGGCGGCGACGAGACCGATGCGCGTACGGCGATCGAGCACGTCCTCGACGGTCAGCGCCCCCTCGACGCGCACCGCGAAGTCGACCTCAGCATGGGTCAGGCCGGTGGACGCGTCGATCACCTCGTCGGAGCCGGCGACCACTCGGTCGACGAGCCGGAGCGAGGAGGTTCTGCTGGGCGATGCCGGCAATGCGCGAGTGCGGACGGCGACATCGACCGCATCCTCGGCCATTCTCCGATAGGTCGTCAGCTTTCCGCCGAGCACGGTGATGAAGCCGTCGTCGGCCGTCGTCACCAGGTGCTTCCGCGAGACGTCCGCTGTCGTGCCGCTGCCGCTGTCGACCAAGGGGCGCAGCCCTGCGAAGGCACCGTGCACCTGGTCACGCCGGATCGACGTGGCGACGACGCGGTTGAGGCTGGACAGGAGGAACTCGATCTCGCGTTCCGTCGGCTCAGCGACCTGAGGCACCGGACCGGGTGCGTCCTCATCCGTGAGGCCGACGATCATGCGGCCGTGTGCCTGCGGCAGAGCGAAGATATAGCGACTGATCGATCCCTCGTGTGGGATGGTGAGCGCGGCCGTCGGGTTCCCGAGATCGGCGGCGTCCAGCACGATGTGCGTTCCTCGACTCGGCCGCACGCGGATCGTCTGGTCGAGCCCTCCTGCCCAGACACCCGTCGCATTGATGACGGCGTGTGCGCGGATCTCGAACCGCTCGCCGGTGGTCGTCTCCTCCACGGATGCCCCATCGCCGCGCAGGGCGACGGCGCGTACCCGGGTGAGGATGCGGGCGCCGAGTGCCGCTGCTGTCCGGGCGACGGTCGTGACGAGCCTGGCGTCGTCGACGAGCTGGCCGTCGTAGGACAGCATGCCGCCGCGGAGGCCTCGTGGATCCAGTGCGGGCACCAAGCGGGTCGCCGAGCGGGCCGACACGAACGAGGGGGCGGAGAGGGCCGCGCGGGGCGTACGCGCCCGCATCCGAAGCAGGTCGCCCATTCCCATGCCCACCGCGCCCGCGACGCGCTGACGCAACGAGATGCCGGATGCGAACGGGAGGAGTTGTCCGAGCGGGTGGATCAGATGCGGGGCGATCGTCGTCAGGAGCAGATGCCGTTCGAGCGCGCTCTCCTTCGCTGTCTCGAAGTCACCGGTCGCAAGGTAGCGCAGTCCACCGTGTACGAGTTTCGAGCTGAAGCGGCTGGTACCGAAGGCGAGATCCTCCGCCTCGATCAGGGTGACGCGAAGCCCGCGGGATGCCGCATCGAGAGCGACGCCCGCGCCGGTGATTCCGCCGCCGACCACGAGGACGTCGACCTTCTCCTCCGCGGACCGCGCCAACTCCGCGCGTCGCCGCGCGACGTTCAGTGCGGACGACGCGGACATCATGGCCGGAGCAGTCCGTCGAGTGCCGCCCGCAGTTCGCGTTCCCACGCGTCCTCGGAGATCAGCTCCGACACGGTCCCATGCGACAGCACCGCGGATTGGGCCACGAGCAGGAGCATCACCGCGATCTCCGAGGGCGGCGCCGGGCGGACCGAGTCCTGAGCCTGCGCGGTGTCGATCGCGGTGGTCAGCCACTGCAGGATCAGGCGCTGGCTCGATCCCACCCGTTCGAGCGTGTATCGGGTGAAGGCTTCGGGTTCATCCGCGAGCAGGCGCGCGAAGAGCGGATCGCGGCGGAAGAGGGCGGTGAACAGCAGGATGTCGTCGACGAGCGCCGCACTGGTGTGCACTCTGGCGGGGAGCGCGCTCAGGATGCGTTCGACCCTGCGCAGGAGCGTCGAGCGGACGACATCGTCGGCGTCAGCCCAGTTGCGGTAGATCGTGGGGCGGCTCAGCTCAGAGCGACGCGCGAGCTCTGCGATCGTGACACCGCGGACGCCGCGCCGTTCGAGGAGGTCGTCGGCGGCATCGAGGATCCGGGTCTGTGTCGCATCCCCGGGAGGTTGACGTTCTTCCATGATGTGTCACACTGTAACGCATGGCGCAAGGAGATGTCGTGGTCGATGCGGACCCGTCGATGAGATGGAACGGCTGGGGTGATCCGGCGAAGGCGAAGGACCTGCCGCTCGCCGTGCGAGCGTTGCTTCCGATGCTGCTCGGGCGGGTACGCAAGCCCGAGCCCGCCGTGGAGCTGGCACATGTGCAGTTGGCACCCTCACGCTTGACCGATGAGGACCATGCGGCCTTCTGCACCGCGGTCGGCCCGGAGAACGTCGATGCCGCCGCCGAGGCGCGTATCCGTCACGCCGGCGGGCGGTCGACACCGGACCTCCTCCGGCGCCGCGAGGTCCATCAGGACGCGCCGGACGCCGTCCTTCGTCCCGCGGATCATGCAGAAGTCCGAGCGTGCCTCGACGTCGCCGTCGCACGGGGGATCGCGGTGATCCCGTTCGGTGGCGGTACGAGTGTCGTCGGAGCGCTGGATCCCGAACGGGGCCCGCACCACGCTGTCGTGAGCCTCGATCTGCGACGCCTGAGCGGTCTGATCCGGCTCGATGAGATCAGCGGGGATGCGGTGCTGGCGGCGGGAACGACGGGGCCGGAGGTGGAGGCGCTGCTGTCTGCGCGCGGATTCGAGCTCGGCCACTTCCCCCAGAGCTTCCGCTACGCCACTATCGGAGGATTCGCGGCGGCGCGGTCGTCGGGGCAGAACTCCGCGGGCAACGGGCGCTTCGACACGATGGTCACCGGGATCAGGGTGGCGACACCCACGGGTGACATCGAACTCGGACGCTCTCCGGGGTCCGCGGCGGGGCCCGACCTGATCAGGATCTTCCTCGGTTCGGAGGGCATCTTCGGTGTGATCACCGAGGTACGGGTGCGTGTGCGCCCGATCCCGCGCGACCGGATGTTCGAGTCGTGGTCCTTCCCCGACTTCGCGAGCGGTGCCGAGGGACTCCGCGGGGTCGCCCAGCAGGGTGGCGGCCCCACCGTCATCCGACTGTCGGATGAGGCGGAGACCGCGGTGAGTCTCGCCCAGGTCGGCAGGATCGGCAAGGCCCTCGCGAAGGGCGCGAGCGTGGTGACGGTCTACGAAGGAGAGGACATCGCCGAGCGGCGCGCCCGGACAGGAGCCCGACTCGCTGCCGCTGGAGGGGTCTCTGCGGGCGAAGGGCCGGCCGAGGAATGGCGGAAGGGCCGATTCGACGGCCCCTACCTGCGCGATTCGCTGCTCGACGCCGGAGTCTTCTGCGAGACGCTCGAGACCGCGACGACCTGGTCGAACCTGCAGGCGCTGCGTTCGGCCGTCGAGTCGGCGCTCAAGGCCGGCTTCGCCGACGTCGGTGCGAAGTCTTACGTCATGTGCCATGTGTCCCACATCTACCCGAGTGGGGCGTCGCTGTACTTCACGGTGCTCGCCGCCCTCCGTGCAGAGCCGCTCCGGGTGTGGGACGCGGTGAAAGCGCGCGTCAACGATGCGATCATCGGCTCGGGCGGGACCATCAGCCACCACCATGCGGTCGGCAGGGATCATGCGCCCTGGCTCCGTCAGGAGATCGGCGAGACCGGCATCCGCATCCTCTCCGCCATCAAGCGCGAACTCGACCCCGCCGGTGTCCTCAACCCCGGCGCTGTGCTCCCTCTCGAGCGGATGCACTGACGTGTCCGAGCACATCGCCGTGCTCGCGAACCCCTACGCTGGCAAAGGCCGAGGCGAGCGGGCGACCGAGACGGCCGTCCGACTCCTCCGGGAGCGCGGCGCCGACGTGCGCACCTACGCGGGGGTTTCCGCGACGGATACCGCCCGACTCGCCGTCGCCGCGCTGGCGGATGAGCCGCGTGTCCTCGTGGTCGTGGGGGGTGACGGTACGCTCTCCGGCGTGCTCGACACGGTGTGCGACGCCGCCGTCCCCATCGTCCTCGTGGCCGCAGGCACAGGGAACGATCTCGCCCGCGCACTCGGGCTCCCGCGCGGAGACGCCCGGGCCGCCGCCGAACTCGCCCTCACGGGCGTGCCACGAGCGATCGATGTCGGCGTGGTCCGCACCGCGGAGGGCAGCCGGAGGTTCCTGACCATCGCGGCGCTGGGCTTCGACGCGAAAGTCAGTGATCGCACCAACCGGCTCCGCTGGCCGCACGGCGCGCCGCGTTACTACCTCGCACTGCTCATCGAGCTCCTGCGACTGAAGCCGATGGACTTCACGCTCGCGGTGGACGGTGAACCCGCCAGGAGGTCGCCGGGGACGCTCGTCGCGGCTGGCAGCACCTCCAGCTACGGGGGCGGGATGCCGATCTGCGCCGGGGCTGTGCCGGACGACGGGTTCCTCGACATCGTTCATGTCGCCCCGCTGGGCCGACTGCGCCTGCTGCGGCTCTTTCCGCTGCTGCTCCGCGGAACGCATCTCGCGCGCGGCGAGGTCGCGCATCGTCGCGCGCGGTCGGTCACGGTGTCGGCCCCGGGTCTGGTGGTCTACGCCGACGGCGAGCGGATCGGCGAGGATGAGTGCACGATCTCGGTCATTCCGGGAGCGCTCACCATGATGGTGCCGAAGGAGAGCGATGACTGAGTTCGACGAAGATGTCGTGGTCGTGGGTTCCGGATTCGGCGGTTCCGTCGCCGCACTGCGACTGGCGGAGAAGGGCTACCGTGTGCGCGTCTACGAAGCGGGGCGTCGCTTCGAGGACGACGACTTCGCGAAGACCAACTGGAACGTCCGCCGGTACCTGTGGGCACCGGCCCTGGGCTGCTACGGGATCCAGCGCATCCACCGACTGCCGCATGTGATGATCCTGGCCGGGGCAGGCGTGGGAGGCGGATCGCTCAACTACGCGAACACGCTGTACCAGCCCGGATCGGCCTTCTTCGCGGACCCGCAATGGCGCGGTATCGCGGACTGGGAGACGGAGCTCGCACCGCACTACGCCACGGCGAAGAGCATGCTCGGCGTCGTCGAGCACTACCCGCATACGGGACCTGTGGAGAGGATCATGGCCGGTGCCGCGGAGGACCTCGGCGTCGGCGACACCTTCCGGCGCGCGCCGGTCGGCGTCTGGTTCGGAAAGCCGGGGGAGCGCACACCAGACCCCTTCTTCGGCGGCGAGGGCCCCGATCGCACCGGATGCACCCTCTGCGGGAACTGCATGGTGGGTTGTCGTGTCGGCGCGAAGAACACACTGATGAAGAACTACCTCGCTCTCGCGGAACGCCGCGGGGTCGCGATCGAGGCGCTGCGCACGGTCAGCGAGGTGCGGGAGCTCCCCAGCGGAGGATTCGCGGTCACGACACAGCGCAGCGGGGCGTGGCTCCGGCACGCGCGGAGGACGGTGACCGCCAGGCAGGTGGTGCTGGCGGCAGGCACATGGGGCACGCAGCAGCTCCTGCATCGGATGAAGGAGTCCGGCGCACTGCCGCGGATCTCGGGGTCGATCGGCCGTCTCACTCGCACCAATTCGGAAGCGCTGGACGGCGCGGTCGCCACGGACGTCCCGGAGTCTCTCCAGCTCGCTCGCGGCGTCGCGATCACGACCTCGTTCCACATCGACGAGCGCACGCACGTCGAGAACGTCCGCTACGGGCCGGGCTCGAACCTGATGGGGGCGCTGGCGACGGTCATCGTCCCCGGAGGGCGGCCGCTGGGGGTGCGGCTGCGCAACCTCGTCGCGCAGGTGCTCCGCTCCCCGCTGCGGCAGTTCCGTCTGGGGAGCCTTCGGCGCTGGAGTGAGCGGGGGATCATCGCGCTGGTGATGCAGACGGCGGACAACTCGCTCACCCTCTCGCTACGCCGCCGCTTCGGTCGCCTCGTGATGATGAGTGCGCAGGGTCACGGATCGCCGAACCCGAGCTACCTGCCCCAAGCTCACACCGCGGCTGCGGCGATCGCCGCGCGGGTCGAGGCCGAGGGCGGGGTGCCCGCAGCTCCGCGCGGATCCTGGCCGGAGGTGTTCGGCATCCCACTCACGGCGCACTTCCTCGGAGGTGCCGTGATCTCCGCATCGCCGGCACACGGGGTCATCGACGCGTATCACCGCGTCTGGGGGCATCCCGGGCTGCACGTCGTCGACGGTGCCGCTGTGCCCGCCAATCCCGGGGTGAACCCCTCGCTCACGATCACCGCGCTTGCGGAGAGGGCACTGTCGTACTGGCCTCGCTACGGTGAGGTCGACGGCCGACCGGTTCAGTCCGCCGGTTGAGCCTCGGCGACGGGAATCTGCGGTGCCACGTCATCGCAGAACGGACGACGAAGCGCCCCACCGGATTCGCTGGGAATCCCGTGGGGCGCGTCGCGTGATGGTGTTCGCGGTCAGCGGCTCTCGACGCCGCGGATCTGCGGAGTGTGGAACGAGCTGCCGAAGGCCCGCTCGGACGCTCCCTCACGGTCGAGGTACGGCGAGGCGCCCCCGTCGATGAAAGGCCAGCCGGCGCCGAGGATGAGGCACAGATCGATGTCCTCGACCTCGGGCACGACGCCTTCGTCCAGCATCAGCTTGATCTCCTGGGCCAGGCCGTCCTGAACGCGCTGCAGGATGGTCGCTGCGGAGGCAGGGGTCTTGCCGACCGCCGGCTTCAGCACCTTTTCGGCCTGCTTGGTCCAGCCGATGACGCGTCCGCCCTTGTCCTTCTCCACGACCGCGTCGAGTTCCGCGAGCGCATGGAAGTTCTCGTTGGCGTAGAACCGGTCGGGGAAGGCGTGGACCATCGTGTCCTGCACGTGGGCGGCGACCTTCCACCCGACCAGGTCGATCAGCTGGAACGGCCCCATCGGGAGACCGAGCGGGCCGAACGCCTTCTCGACGTCGGCGATCGGCGTGCCCTCGTAGACCGCGCGGGCCGCCTCGCCCATGACCTTGGCGAGCAGTCGGTTCACGACGAAGCCCGGCGCGTCGGCGGTGAGCACCGCGTTCTTCCCGAGATTCTTCGCGACGACGAAAGCCGTCGACAGCGCGGCATCGTCCGTCGCCGGTGTCTTCACGATCTCGATCAGCGGCATCACTGCGACCGGGTTGAAGAAGTGGAAGCCCACGAGACGCTCGGGGTGCGCCAGCTTGGAGCCGATCTCCTCGACGGACAGCGACGAGGTGTTGGTCGCGAGGATCGCGTCCTCGGCGATGACCTTCTCGATCTCGCCGAACACCTGCTGCTTGACGCCGACCTCTTCGAACACGGCCTCGATCACGAAGTCGCAGTCCGCGTAGAGGCTCTTGTCGGTGGTGCCGGTGACGAGCGCGCGCAGCTTGTTGGCCGAGTCGGCGTCCAGGCGTCCCTTCGCCTCGAGCTTGCCGATCTCCTCGTGGATGTACGCGACGCCCTTGTCGACGCGCGCCTGGTCCAGGTCGGTGATGAGCACGGGCACCTGCAGCTTGCGCACGAACAACAGCGCGAACTGGCTCGCCATGAGACCGGCGCCGATGATGCCGACCTTGGTGACCTTCTTCGCGAGCTGCTTGTCCGGAGCGCCGACAGGACGCTTGGCGCGCTTCTGCACGAGGTCGAAGGCGTACATGGACGCCGCGAACTGATCGCCCGTGACGAGTTCGGCGAGCGCCTCGTCCTCGCGGGCGAAGCCCTCTGCCTTTGTTCCGGCTTTGGCCTTGTCGAGCAGGTCGAGCGCGGCATACGGCGACTTCGGCACGGTGCCGATCTTCGACTCGAGCATCCCGCGTGCCACCTTGATGGCGATCGGCCATTTGGTGAGGCGTTCGATCTTGCCGGGCTCGTTCTTGCGCTCGACCTTCTTGCCGCCGAGAACGGCGTCCGCCCACGACAGGGAGTTCTCGAGGTAGTTCGCCGCGGGGAAGATCGCGTCGAAGATGCCCAGATCGAATGCCTGCTGAGGCTTGAGCATGCGGTTCTGCTTGAGCGGGTTGGAGATGACGACCTCGAGCGCGTTCTCGATGCCGATCAGGTTCGGCAGGAGGTATGCGCCACCCCAACCGGGGATGATGCCGAGGAAGACCTCGGGCAGGGCCACCGCCGCCGCCGATGCGTCGACCGTGCGGTAGCTGGAGTTCAGAGCGATCTCCAGGCCACCGCCGAGGGCGAGGCCGTTCACGAACGCGAACGACGGCACACCGAGATCGCCGAGCTTGCCGAGCACCTTGTGGCCGAGCTGCGCGATCAGGCGGGCGTTGTCACGCGAGCCGACCTTGCTGATGTCGGACAGATCGGCGCCGGCGGCGAGGATGTACTGCTTTCCCGTGATGCCGACCGCTTGGATCTCGCCCGCGGCCGCTCGTGCCTTGAGAGCGTCGAGTGTTTCACCCAGCTGAGTGAGGGTCGCCGGACCCAGCGTGTTCGGACGCGTGTGATCACGGCCGTTGTCGAGTGTGATCAGGGCGAGCACCTTGCCGGAGGCGAGACGGATGTCGCGCACGGGCGACTGCGTGATGACCTCGCCCTCGGTGAGCGCCTGGATGGGGGAGAAGTCGATCTCGTCGTAGTTGGTCACAGTGGCGCTCACTTCTTCTTCTTGCCGTCGTAGTGCGGGTTCTCCCAGATGACCGAACCGCCCTGACCGAGGCCGACGCACATGGCGGTCAGACCGTAGCGGACATCAGGGCGCTCAGCGAACTGGGCCGCGAGCTGGATCATCAGACGCACCCCGGACGCCGCGAGCGGGTGCCCCAGCGCGATCGCGCCGCCCCACTGGTTGACGCGGGGGTCGTCGTCGGCGATGCCGAAGTGGTCGAGCAGGGAGATCACCTGGATGGCGAACGCTTCATTGAGCTCGAACAGGCCGATGTCGTCGATCCTGAGTCCGGCCTTCTTGAGGGCCTTCTCGGTCGACGGGATCGGTCCGATGCCCATGATCTCAGGCTGGACACCGGCGAAGGCGAACGAGACCATCCGCATCTTCGGCGCGAGTCCGAACTCCTTCACCGCTCCGCCCCCGGCGAGCAGCGACATCGTCGCGCCGTCGGTGAGCGGGGAGGAAGTGCCGGCGGTGACGCGCCCGTGCGGGCGGAACGGCGTCTTGAGGGACGCGAGATCTTCCATCGTGGTCTGCGGGCGGCGGCCCTCGTCCTCGGTCGCGAGACCCCAGGCGCCATCCGGACCCTTGGTGGCGACCGCGACGAGGTCGGGCTGGATCTTGCCGGCGTCGTACGCTGCCTGCACCTTGTGCTGGCTGAGCATGCCGAATCGGTCCGAGCGCTCCTTCGTGAGGTGCGGGAAACGGTCGAAGATCCGCTCCGCGGTGACGCCCATGTTGAGCGCGCCGGGATCGACCATCTTCTCGGCGACGAAGCGCGGGTTCGGGTCGGCGTTGCCACCGATGGGGTGGTGGCCCATGTGCTCGACGCCGCCGGCGAGGGCGAAGTCGTACATGCCGACGCCGATCGACGCCCCCATGGTCGTCACGCTCGTCATCGCGCCTGCACACATGCGCTCCACCGCGAGACCGGGCACGGTCTGCGGAAGGCCGGCGAGGATCGCCACGGATCGCCCGAGCGTCAGCCCCTGGTCGCCGGTCTGGCTCGTCGCCGCGATCGCGACATCGTCGATGCGGTCGGCCGGCACGGCGGCGTTGCGCTCCATCAGGCCGATGGTCGCCTTGACGGCGAGGTCATCCGCGCGGGTGTTCCAGTACATGCCCTTTTCGCCGGCGCGCCCGAAAGGGGTGCGTACTCCATCGACGAAGAAGACGTCCGAGATCTCGGCCACTCTGCCTCCAAGTTAGTGCGTGGCCTCAGTCTACGAAGCCCGTGAAACCGGGAGGAATCGGTTGGATCGAACCTACGAAGCGGTCGCGGGGGTCGCGTCGGGCGTTTGCGCGGCTTCTACAAAGGCCGCAGCGATCTTCTGTGCAGTCTGTGCAATCTGCCAGGGGCGGGCGCCCAGTGCGGCCAGTGCAGCGCCGATCTCCTCCGGGGTCTCTCCCGGCAGCTCCCAGGCCACGCGGCGCAGATACTCCGGGGTCAGGAGGTTCTCCGTCGGCATCCCCAGCTCTTCGGCCGTGGCCTCCACGACGGGTCGCGCAGCCTTGAGTCGCGCATCCGCTTCGGGGTTCCGGTCTGCCCACGCGCGGGGCGGGGGAAGGCTGTCACTCGGCACGCGCTCACGGGGGAGGTCTTCCGTCGCCCTGCCCTCGACGATGGCCTGCCACCAGCGGTCGAGCTGTGTGCGACTGGCGCGCCCCTGGAACTCCTTGACGCCGGCCAGAGCCTGCTTCGACGGCGGGTTCGCCATCACCGCGGCCACCAGGGAGCGGTCCGGCACGAGTCGTCCGGGCGAGACGTCCTGGTCCTGCGCGTATGCCTCGCGGGCTTGCCACAGAGAACGGGCGACCGCGAGGTTTCGGGCACCGCGCACCTGATGCAGGCCGCTGAGTCGGCGCCACGGGTCTTCTCTCGGGGGTTTGGGTGCGCGTGTCAGGGTGGCGGCGAACTCCTCCGCCGCGATCTCCGTCTTGCCCTGCTCCTCGAGCTCCAGGACGAGGGCATCCCGGACATCGATCAGATGCAGGACGTCGAGAGCGGCATACTCCAGCCAGGAGTCCGGAAGCGGACGCGTCGACCAGTCGGCGGCGGAATGCTCCTTCTTGAGTGTGATGCCCAAGGTGTCCTCGACGACCGCCCCGAGCCCCACGCGCTCGTGACCGAGCAGGCGGGAGGCGAGTTCGGTGTCGAAGATGGTCCGCGGTTCCAGGTGGAGCTCCCGAAGGGACGGGAGGTCCTGACTCGCGGCATGCAGCACCCACTCCAGGTCGCCGATCGCGTCCTGGAGCGGAGCGAAGTCACCGATCGCCGGTGGATCGAACAGGAAGACCCCCGCGTCGCGACGGAAGACCTGCACGAGGTAGGCGCGTTGCGAGTATCGGAAGCCGGACGCGCGCTCCACGTCCACGGCCACGGGCCCGGTACCGGCGGCGAGCACGGCGCACGCCGCGCGGAACTCCCCAGCATCCGAGATCACGGAGTATTCAGTCACGTACAGCCTTTCGCGCGCCGATCACGGCGATGCCCTCGGAGCCGGGCGGAAGTCCCGCCAGCATTCCGACCAGCTCGGCCCATGCTTCGACGTGGGGTCGGAACGGGCCTTCCGGAGTCCAGGACGCCCGCAATTCTATCTGGGCTCCGTCGCCCTCGATGGCGAGCCCGCCGAATCCCTTGGACAGTGTCTTGGTCGAGGTGCCCGATTCCGAGTGGTAGACGGCCTGGCGGGAGTCGAGCGCATCGACCAGCCACGACCACGTCACATCGGCCAGGAGGGGGTCGGTGCCGATCTCGGTCTCGAGCGGGGCCTGCGCGAAGACGACGATGCGCCAGGAGCCGCCCCATGCCCCTGGTTCCTCCGGATCGTGCAGCAGGACGAACCGGCCGGTGCCGTACACGGACTCGCCGTCACCCTCCGGGCGCACATCGGCGGCGAGGGCGATGGCGAAGGGCGCGAGGCCCTGCGGTGTGGCGATCTCGCGCACCGTGATGTCATCGCGGAACTCGGTCGCGCGCAGTTCGGCCACGGCGCTCTCGAAGGGCGTCCCGGCTTCGGGGGGTGCGGTCACGGCAACAGGCTAGAGTCAGGAAGCGATGAAGAGTCTCAGGCACGCCGTTACCCTCCTTGTCCCCGCCCTGTTCGCTTTCGGGGCGGCGTTCGCTCTCGTCGTGTTCGCCGTGGCTCGGCGAGTGGTCACCCCCATGCGTCGCGCGACCGACACCGAGATCCTCGCCGTCGACACCGGCGCACAGACCATCGAGCTGCAGCGCACTCTCGACACCGAGCTTCCCGGTCGCTACGGCCTGTTCACGACGGGCACCTACGGCTATGTCAAGCTCGGCGCCGTGCTCAGCGCGGACGCGGGGTCGGTGCGTCGTAAGCTCCTCACACAGATCGAGCCCGGTGCTCGCGTCGACCGCGCCGCGGCCTTCAGCGGCTACTACTACTCCTCGCCGAGTGAGCTTCATCTGCGGTGGGAGAACCTGCTGATCGGTTCGCCCGCGGGGCCGTGCCCGGCCTGGTACTTCCCGGCGTCGTCGAAGACCTGGGTGGTCCAAGTGCACGGCCGTGGGGCGACACGCGCCGAGTGTCTCCGTGCGGTGCCGGTGCTGCATGCCGCCGGCCTTCCCAACCTCGTCGTGTCTTATCGCAACGACGGCGAGGCCCCGCGCACGAAGGCGGGTGCGTACGCCCTCGGTGCCTCGGAGTGGCGTGACGTCGATGCCGCGATCGCTTATGCGTTGCGGCACGGTGCCGAACGCGTCATCCTGATGGGTTGGTCGATGGGAGGTGCAGTGTCGCTGCAGGCAGCGGTCACCTCCGGGCATCGCGACCGCATCGCCGGGATCATCCTCGAATCACCGGTCGTCGACTGGCGCACGGTGCTGAGATTCCAGGCGAAGCTCGCCCGCGTGCGGGCGCCGCTTCCGGAGCTGGCCATGGGAGCGCTGCAGATGCCCCTCACCGCACGCCTCAGCGGAGCGGATGCACCGATCCCGTTCGACCGGTTGGACATGGTCGCTCGTGCGGACGAACTCACCGCGCCGGTGCTGATCCTGCACAGCGACGACGACGGATTCGTGCCGGCGGATTCCTCACATGCGTTGCAGGAGGCGCGCCCCGACCTCGTGACCATGCCGCGGTTCACGGTCGCCCGCCACACGAAGCTGTGGAACTACGATCAGGTCGGCTGGACGACCGCGATCACGGACTGGCTCGAGGCTCAGGGCCTCACCGCTTCTGAATGACCTGGTTCTTCGCGCGCATGAGCATTCCGGTCATGCCCCCGATCCGCAACGGCGACACGGCCTTGGTGAGTCCGATCGACTGCGGGTAGTCGTTCGGTATCGCGAGCACCTCATCGGTGGTGAGGCCGGTCAGGCCCTGGACCAGGATGCTCGCGAACCCACGCGTGGTCGGCGCCTCGGGCGGCGCTGAGGCGTGCATGGTGACGATGTCGTCGTCGACCTCGACGTGGATGTACACCGGCGACTGGCACTCGGCGACCCGTTCGTACATCTCCGGGTGCGCCGCGACCTCTTCGGACACGTCGGGAAGCTCGTCCGAGAACTCGAGCAGCAGCAGGAGACGGTCGGCTTCGGGAATCTCCAGGAATCCGTCGCGGATGTCGGCGAGGGCCTCAGGAACGTCGCTTGTGCTCATCCCTGTCATTGTCACATGCTCAGAGCGTGCCGGGCTCGGATCCGGTGACGATGGGAACACGTACAGCGCTACCCCACTCGGTCCAGGAGCCGTCGTAGTTGCGCACGTTCTCGAAGCCCAGGAGGTGCTTGAGGACGAACCAGGTGTGGCTCGAACGCTCGCCGATGCGGCAGTAGGCGACGATCTCATCGCCCTCGTTCAGACCTGCTCCGTCGCGGTAGATCTCATCGAGCTCGGCGCGGCTGCGGAAACCGCCGTCTTCCGCGACAGCCTTCGCCCACGGCACGCTCTGCGCGGTCGGGATGTGGCCGGCACGGAGCGAACCCTCTTCGGGGTATGCGGGAGCCGTCGTGCGCTCTCCGTTGTACTCCTCGGGGGAGCGGACATCGATCAGCGGGTTGCCGATGTGGGCGAGTACGTCCTCCTTGTAGGCGCGGAGCACCGAGTCATCGCGCTCGACCACCGGGTACTCGGTCGCTGGGCGGGTGGTCGCCTCGCGGGTGATCTCTCGGCCCTCGGCGATCCAGCGATCACGTCCGCCGTCGAGAAGGCGGACGTCTTCATGGCCGAACAGGGAGAAGACCCAGAGGGCGTAGGCCGCCCACCAGTTGTTCTTGTCGCCGTAGATCACGACGGTGTCGTCACGGGAGATGCCCTTGCGGCTCAGCAGTTCCGCGAAGCCCTCGCCGTCGACGTAGTCGCGGACGACGGGGTCGTTGAGCTCGGTGTGCCAGTCGACCTTCACCGCACCCGGGATGTGGCCCGTCTCATAGAGAAGCACGTCCTCATCCGACTCGACGACGACGAGTCCGGGCGTTCCGAGCCGCTGGGCGAGCCACTCCGTGGTCACGAGGCGACCGGGCTCGGCGTACTCGGCGAACTTGGGGGAGGAGGAATCGAACTCGATGGCCATGGGATCTCCGAAGCGTGTGAGCGGACGAGGGGGTGAGTGCGGACGGCGTAGTGTTGATCCGTCCCTTCGACGATAGATCCCCGCCGAGCACCCTGCGCCCGATTCGTAAGACTTCGACACAGGCCAGCACCCGATTCAGGACCGTGATGACCGACACGACCAGCCGCACCGTGCACCTCACCGATCGTCAGCCGACGGTCACCGGACCCGAGATGCTGGCGAGCCTGGTGCCGCCGCCCCAGTTCGACACGGCGACTTTCGACAGCTATCGCGCGGATCCTGCCTATCCTTCGCAGGAGGAGGCGAAAGAGACGTTGATGCGTTTCGCTGGCCGCGGCCCCGCGGTGAAGCGCGGCGGCCTCTTCAGCCGCGCGAAGAAGGAACCCGAGCTCAAACCCGGTGTCTACCTCGACGGCGGCTTCGGTGTCGGCAAGACCCACTTGCTCGCCTCCATCTATCACGCGATGCCGGCCCGACGGAAGTACTTCGGTTCCTTCATCGAGTACACCGCCCTGGTCGGGGCCCTCGGATACAAGAACACCGTCGACCTGCTCAAAGGCGCGGATCTACTGTGCATCGACGAGTTCGAGCTCGACGATCCGGGCGACACCATGGTCATGACCCGCCTCATCGGAGAGCTCGTTCCCACGGGGACCCGCCTGGCGGCGACCTCCAACACCCCACCGAACGCGCTCGGCGAGGGAAGATTCGCCGCACAGGACTTCCTCCGCGAGATCCACGCCATGTCCGACAGCTTCCAGACCCTGCGCATCGACGGAGTGGACTTCCGCCAGCGGGCGATCGACGGACACGCCGTGGTCCTGGATGCCGACGCCTATGAAGCGGCAGCAGCGACGGCGGACGGCACGGCGTCAGACGACCGGTTCGACGATGTGATCCGTCACCTCGCCCAGGTGCACCCGTCTCGCTACATCCGATTGATCGAAGGTCTCGATCAGGTCGGGCTGCGCGACGTGCATCAGCTCACCGATCAGTCCGAGGCGCTGCGCTTCGTCGCCTTCGTCGACCGCGTGTACGACGCCCAGATCCCCGTCATCGCGACCGGGCTCGGGCTCGATTCGGTGTTCTCCGAGGAGATGCTGGCCGGCGGATACCGCAAGAAGTACCTGCGCGCCGTCTCTCGACTCAACGCCTTGACGCATTCTGCGTAACCCCGAAGGGCCGCGTAACGCGATGTTCACACCAGGAGCGGCGCTGTAACAGCGGGGAAACAAACCTCACGCATGCGCGAAACGGCGCGTCGTCACACTGAAGCTCTCAATTACTTCGGATGTGAGGTTTTCCTATGGATGCTCCCGGCAACATCTCGTGGGCGATCACCGCGACAGCGCTCGTTCTGCTCATGACGCCCGGCGTCGCCTTCTTCTACGGAGGTCTCGTCAAGGCGAAGAGCGTCGTCAGCATGATGATGATGAGCTTCGGCTCGATCGGACTTGTCGCCGTGCTGTGGATTCTCTTCGGCTTCTCGATGAGCGCCGTCGACAGCCCGACCGCCTTCGCGGGCAACCCCTTCGCCGACTTCGGGCTGTCCAGCCTGGCGTCCGGTGAAGGATCGAACGTCGCGCTCCTGGGCGTCGCCTACGGCGCGACCTTCGCGATCATCACCGTCGCGCTGATCTCCGGAGCGATCGCGGATCGTGCCAAGTTCGGCAGCTGGCTGATCTTCGCCGGCATCTTCGCCACGGTCGGCTACTTCCCGGTCGCCGCGTGGGTCTGGGGTGGCGGTTGGATCATGAACCTCGGCACGACGCTCTTCGGTGAGGACAGCGGCATCGGCGTGATCGACTACGCCGGCGGTACTGCGGTCCACATCAACGCGGGTGCAGCCGCCCTGGCGCTCGCTCTGGTCCTCGGAAAGCGCATCGGTTTCCAGAAGGGCATCCTGAAGCCGCACAACGTGCCGCTGACGCTCCTCGGTGCCGCACTGCTGTGGTTCGGCTGGTTCGGCTTCAACGCCGGTGCGGAGTGGCTCGCTGAGGACATGGGAGGAGTCGGACTCATCGGGCTGAACACGCTCGGCGCCACCGCGGCCGCGATCCTGGGCTGGATCCTCATCGAGCGCATCAAGGACGGCAAGGCGACTTCGGTCGGTGCAGCCTCCGGTGCCGTCGCCGGTCTCGTCGCCATCACCCCGGCCTGCGCCAACCTCACCCCGGGCTGGTCCCTCCTGCTCGGTGCCGTAGCCGGTATCGTCTGCGCCCTCGCCGTCGAGCTGAAGTTCCGTCTCGGCTTCGACGACTCGCTCGATGTGGTCGGTATCCACCTCGTCGGCGGTCTGATCGGAACCCTGTACCTCGGCTTCTTCGCCACCGACACGGGTCTGTTCGTCGGCGGCGACGCCCGCCAGCTCGCCGTGCAGGTCATCGCCGCGGTCGGCGTGCTGATCTACTCCTTCGTGGTCGCCTTCCTCATCGGCTTCGCGATCGAGAAGACGATCGGATTCCGCGTCACGAGCGAGGACGAGATCGCCGGTGTCGACCAGGTCGTCCACGGCGAGGAGGGATACGCACTCGTCGACGCGTGAACTGCGGTTAGGGTGACCGAGTGGGCAAGAGCAACAGCATCCTGACATCACTCCTGGACATCCTGCGCAAGGCAGTGGGTTCCGGCCGGGCGCCTCGGACATCAGGTCCGAGGCGCCCGGTCGCGCGTCTACGGACCGAGGAGCAACGACGCGCGCCGTCGTCGTCGACGGTGGAGCGGGGGCGGATGAGCGGCAACGAGACCGTTCGCGTCGATCCGGACCGGATCACCCGTCTGGAGGTCGCCTACGCGCCGCAGCGCGACGGGGCGCCGGATGCCGGGGAGATCGTCTGGACCTGGGTGCCGTATGAGGAGAACGACGGACGTGGCAAGGATCGTCCCGTTCTCGTGATCGGACGCGAGTCCGCTGAGCGCGTGTACGCCGTGCGCATGACGAGCAGACCCCACGACGGCGACCGCGACTATCTCTCGATCGGCACGGGGGAGTGGGACGCGCAGAGACGCGAATCCTGGGTCGACATCGAACAGCTGTACAGCGTGCACGAGCGAGGACTGCGTCGAGAAGCCGCCGTCCTCGACCGACGCCGCTACGACCGGGTCGGTGCCGCTCTCACACGACGCTACGGATGGTCGGCCGCGGGGTGAGGGGACGCCGCGGGCAATCCGATGCGAGGAGGGCTTCGAACCAGTGGTGAGTCGCGTTCAGCGGCGCCACACAAGGAGGAATCATGCGTTTCATCCCCACCAAGGTCCACGGAGCTCTCGACTACATCGTCGGCATCGCCCTGATCGCCGCGCCCTGGCTGTTCGGCTTCGCGAGCATGGGCGGACCCGCGGTCATCATCCCGATCGTCCTCGGCATCGGGCTCATCGTCTACAGCCTGTTCACGAAGTACGAATGGGGTCCGTTCGGCTTCATCCCGATGCCCGTGCATCTCGTGTTCGACATCGTCGCCAGCCTGTTCCTCGCGCTGTCGCCCTGGATCTTCGGCTTCTCCGGAGAGGCTCTCAACGTCTGGCTGCCGCACGTCGTGGTGGGGGCGGCGGTGATCGTCGTCGTCCTCTTCTCGCAGCCGGAGCCTGCGAACGCACGAGGACGCGCAGCCACGGCCTGATCACGTCCCGATACGCGGTGCCGGGCGACTGGACTTCCCGAAGCAGTCGCCCGGCATCGTCATGTGACGGTCCACCCGCGGTCATCGTCTCCGCGCAGCGCTGCGCTCAGCCAACGCGCGTAGAGCACCCAGGGTTCTCCCTCGTGGCGGAGCTGCGAGACGTGCGCGCGCAGAGCCGCGGTGAGGGTGAACCATTCGCCGCCCTCGCGGACGGAGGCGAAGTCGCGGTGGCGCTGCTGTTCCAGGGCCCGCCCTCCTCGTTCGAAGGCGAGGAGCTCGTCGTGCCGGAGCGTGGAGAGGCGCCGTCGGGGGTTGCTGCTCGTCCCGATCTTCACGCGCTCGTCGAAGCGGATGTAGTAGACGACGTCGACGCGGGGGAGCGGGAGGTCGGCGTCCGGTACATCACCGTAGCGCCAGCCGCACGCCGCACAGCACCAGTGCTCCTCGGTGCGGATCCCTGCGCCGCCGCCGCAGAGCGCGCACGGGCCGGGGAGAGCGTGAGTCGTCGACACCGTGGCAGACTACGCGCACGGTCGGACAGAACCGACGATGCGACCGAGGAACGGCGCTCCCGGGGCTTCTGCCTGCGTGGTCGTGCGTTTAGCCTCGAGGGGAAGCGTACGGTCCGGAAGGAGCGGTGATGGAGTCGAAGGTGCGACGCGTCCTGCGCGCGTTGGGCATCGCGTCGTTGTCCTCGTTGCTTCTGAGCGCCTGCGCGCCGCTGCCTCAAAGCGTCTCTCAGCGCGAAGCCCCGGGGGAGACGTCGACGGTCGTCGAAGATCTGGCCGCGCCGTGGTCCATCGCTTTCCACGAGGGGGCCGCGCTGATCAGCGAGCGCGACACCGCGCGGGTGCTGGAGGTCTCCGACGACGGGGACGTGCGTGAGGTCGCGGTGATCGACGGAGTGGAGCCACGAGGCGAAGGCGGTCTCCTGGGCATCGCCGTCCAGGGTGGATGGCTCTACGCGTACTCCACTGCGGCGGACGAGAACCGGGTGCAGCGGTTCGCGCTGTCCGGCTCCCCGGGATCGATCGAGCTCGGCGAGTCCGACACGGTACTCTCGGGACTCGCGGCCGCGACGAATCACAACGGAGGCCGCATCGCGTTCGGTCCGGACGGCATGCTGTACGTGACCGTCGGCGACGCCGGCGATCGCGAGAGCGCACAGGATCCGAGGAGTCTTTCGGGGAAGATCCTCCGCATCTCACCGGACGGCGGCATACCCGAGGACAACCCGTTCGAGGGCTCACCCGTGTACAGCCTCGGCCACCGCAACCCGCAGGGACTGGCCTGGGACGATCGCGGCACGATGTACGCGAGCGAATTCGGCCAGGACACCTGGGATGAGCTCAACGTCATCGAGGCGGGCGGCAACTACGGGTGGCCGGAGGTCGAGGGCGTCGGAGAACGTGGAACCTTCATCGATCCGGTGCAGCAGTGGGCCCCGGATGCGGCGAGTCCCAGCGGGATCGCGATCGCGGACGGTGCGATCTTCGTCGCCAACCTTCGCGGCGAGCGAGTGCGTCGGGTACCGCTGGACGACCTGTCCGCCTCCACCGAGTTCTTCTCGGGCCAGTACGGTCGGATCCGCGATGTGGCGGTGGCTCCGGATGGTGCGCTCTGGGTTCTGACCAACAACACGGATGGCCGGGGTCGACCTGCGTCCGGCGACGATAGGGTCATCCGCATCACGCTGGAGTAGCGGCGAATCGGAGGTTATGGTGGGCGATACCGGACTCGAACCGATGACCTCTTCCGTGTGAAGGAAGCGCGCTACCAACTGCGCCAATCGCCCATACCCGCGGGGTACGTCAACCGATACTACCCGACGCTCGGAGCCCTCGCGGACCAGTCAGCGAGACACGCGCGAGATTCGCAACGGGTTTGGCGGACGGGAAATCTTCGGCTAATGTTTCATGAGTGCCCGGGACAACCGGGAACGAAATGCGGATGTAGCGCAGTTGGTAGCGCACAACCTTGCCAAGGTTGGGGTCGCGAGTTCGAGTCTCGTCATCCGCTCGAGTGCAGAGGATCTTCTTCTGAAGGTCCTTCGCACGTGGGGTCAATCCACACGGTGGCGTGGCCGAGCGGCTAGGCACCGGCCTGCAAAGCCGTTTACACGGGTTCGAATCCCGTCGCCACCTCACGGGAAAACTGAATAGCCCCAACGGGCGCGATTGGCGCAGCGGTAGCGCGCTTCCCTGACACGGAAGAGGTCACTGGTTCGATCCCAGTATCGCGCACAGACAAACCCCCGGTATCTCCGGGGGTTTTTTCGTGTGCCCACGTCTGCGCTGCGGCGCCGGGGGACGCCTGCGCTCGCGCGATCGCTCGCAGGAGCGCAGGCGTCGGCCCTCCGGCGTCCGCCGTGCGCTCCCTCTAGAGCCCTCCCGTGCGACCTGGCCACGCCGTCGCAGCCGGTGGGTGCCTCCTGACGTGATCCGCTCGCCTCATGTCAGGAGCGTCTCACCGATGAACCCGCCCTCCGCGCAACCCGGCGGGATCGCGAAGACGGCCGAGCCGATCGGGACCGTCCACTCGTTGAGCAGGTCGAGTTCGTCGAGCCTCTGCTGCATCGGGACGAACTGCGCGTCGACGTCGGCCTGGAAAGAGACGAAGAGCAGGCCCGACTCCGAGACGGAAGCGCCCGAAGGGCGTTCGTCGTAGTTGTACCCGCGCCGGAAGATCCGTTCGGCACCGTCGCCGCGGGCACGACGGATGTGAGCGAACTGCGGGATCACGGGGAAGCCGAGGGATGTCTTCGCCTCGAAGTCCGGTTCATCGAACTCCTCGGTGCCGGTCAGCGGCGCTCCATCGGCGAGTGTCCTCCCCACCGATGCATCCCTTCCGCTGCGATCCAGCCGGTCCCACTTGTCGAGGTCCATGTGGATGCGACGGAGCACCATTCCGGTCCCGCCGGCGAGCCAGCCGTCCGCACTCCACACGACCTGATCGAAGTCCGCCGTGCCGGGTTCCGGGTTGGTCGTGCCGTCCACCTGGCCGAAGAGGTTCCGCATGGTCGTACCGGGTCGCTCCGTTCCGTACGCGCGGCGGAAGCCCTGCTGCGTCCACCGGACGTCGGCGAAGCCCCGGGCGTCCTTCAACAGCATCCGGGTCGCGTGGGCCACGGTCAGCGGGTCATCGGCGGCGATCTGCAGGAGGAGGTCGCCGTCGGAGAATTCCGCTTGCAACCGGTCCACCCCGAAAGCAGGCAGGGGGGCGAGCCACGATGGACCCACGCCGCCTGCACGCGCGACGAAGTTCGGGCCGAAGCCGAACGTCACGGTGAGCCTGGCCGGAGCGAGCGCGAGCTCCGGCTCGGAGTCGGCGAGCGCGGCGCGACCCTGCGTCAGGCGTGCGGCGTCATCGGTCAGGAGTCTCATCAGCCGGGCGAGCCCGTCGCGATCGACGTCGTCATGCAGGTCGAGGGCGACGAAGAGCCCGTGCGCCTGCGCAGCCGTGTCGATGCCGGCTTGATGGTCACCGAAGAACGGTACGGTCTGCTCACCGTTCATCGGGGTGGAGGCGGGTGCCGGATCAGCATCCGCGCGGTTCAGGGCGAGATCCACTCCGACGGCAGCGACCGCGCCGACACCGGCGACAGCTCCTCCGAGAAGGAACTGTCGCCGGGTCGACCCGGAGCGTCGGGAGCGGGCGCCCTCAGAGGGCGCCGACATCAGTGATCCATACCCTCGTGCTCTTCGCCGTCCTCATAGTTCTCGTTCGCGCCGGAGTAGTCCTTCACCGGGGCCGTGAACTCGTAGGTGGAGTCGTCCGAGAACGTCACGGTGAAGGTGACGTCGTTGCCGGCGGTGAGCGGGGCGCTCAGATCCATCAACATGATGTGGTTCGCTCCCGGCTCCAGCGCGAGCGTCCCTCCGGCGGGGATGACGAATCCGCCGGTCTTCTCGCGCATGACCATCTCGCCTGCCTCGTTCTCGACGGTCTCGTGCAGCTCGATCATCGGCGACGCCTCGGACGTCACCGACACGACGGTCACGTCGTCGTCTCCGCTGTTGACGAGGGTTCCGAAGCCGGCGGACATTCCCTCTTCGGCCGACTTCACCCACGCATCCTCGATGGTGACGCTGTCACCGGCGGGACGCGTCGTGGGCTCACTCGCGGGGCTCTCAGGAGCGCAACCGGTGAGCGCGAGCAGGGAGACCGCGATCACAGCGGCGAGTCGGGGGAGGTTCTTGGTGGTGTTCACAATGGTGCCTTTCACAGGTCATCTGCTGTCGTCCGGGGACGACGAAGGAATCGAATGAGCACGAGGAGGAGAACGGCCACAGCCGCTCCGCCTGCGCCGATGAGCAGCACCCGGAGGGTGGTGCTCGAACCTGTTGCGTTCTGATCCGGTTGTTCTTCGCCTGCGGAGGATGTCGTCGCCGTGTCACCGGATGTCGGGACCTGCATCGGTTCGGCATCGCCGACCGTGAAGGGGATGACCCCGGCGATCGGGTGACCGTCTTCCGACACCACCTGCCATCGCACCTGGTAGCCGGCAACGGGCATCCCCGCTTCGAGCTTTGCGGTGACCGTGCGCCCGGCGACCGTGACGTCGCCGGAGACCCAGTCCTTCCCCGAGGCGTCGACGACCATGACGACAGCCCCGGTCAGCGACTCATCGAGGACCAGGAGTTCACCGGAGAACGACATCGTGATCTCTTCCGGCGCGGCCACCAAATGCTCGTCAGCGGCCGGGGAACTGGATACCAACTGGTCGTGGGCGGACGCGGGCGTGGCGATCGCGAGGGTCGCGATCGTCGCCAACGCCAACCCGGCCGCAATCCTGCGGACAGGGGACATGGGATGACCTCTCATCAGACGCCGCGTGTGCGGCGTTCATGCATGCGTTCAGAACCCGCGCGCGACGATCGCGCACGGTGTGACACGCCTCTGGACCGTGAGGGTCCAGGGCGCGGATCAGATCGCAGCGGAGAGAGGAGGAGCGCGGCCCCGGAGGGTCGCGAGAAGGATGAGGCCGCGGCTGCATGCGAGGTCGAAGACGCCGCGCAGACGGCGGGGCAGACGGAGCGCCGGGAGGAGCAGGACGTGATCGACACGGCGGCGCAGCCATCGGCTCAGCTGCCGGGCGAGGTCTCGCACGGCGAGGACCAGACGCTCGCCCCGGTACAGCGCGGCCACCGTCAGCAGCGCCGCAACCGTGTGGCCGAGCCACATCGAGGTGTCAGCGGCGACCGCCTCCGGGATACCGGGCCCCGCGGGGATCACGAGCGGTCCGCCGTGCACGTGCGGCGTCGAGACTCCGGAGGGTGTGACGGTGCCGAGCACGAACAGCGCATGGAACAGGAACTGACTCACCGCGACGGACACTCCGAGGCGGATGAGTGACAACGAGCGTCCGGCGAGGAGGACGCAGACCATGAACGAGAAGATCCACGGGACGAGGATGCCGAGCGCGCCGGGCACCTCCCCGCCGCCGGTCACGTGGCCGGCGAGTGCGACGAAGATCGCGAGTGACGACGCAGCGAAGCCGCGGATGACGGCTGGCTTCCTGGATTCGGTCACGCTTCCAGTCTGGCACGGACGGCGCGAACCACCGTCGCACGCCTACCGATCGCGGACGCCGTCGTTCCCTTCGCGCCGTGTCTTCGGGGTCCGCTTGACGACCTCGTACGCTGCGAGCGCAGCCTTGCGTGTCTCCGCGAGATCGACGATCGGCTCGGTCGGCGCCTTGGATGCCCAGCGCTGGATGTAGAGGCCCTGCGGGTCGAACTTCTTGGCCTGCAGCTCGGGGTTGAACACGCGGAAGTACGGCGCGGCATCCGCTCCGGACCCGGCGACCCACTGCCAGTTGAAGGGATTGCTGGCTTCGTCGGCGTCGACGAGCGTGTCCCAGAACCACTCTTCGCCGAGTCGCCAGTCGATCAGCAGATTCTTGATGAGGAACGACGCCGTCACCATCCGCACCCGGTTGTGCATGTAGCCGGTGTGCCAGAGCTCGCGCATCCCGGCGTCCACGAGCGGCACACCCGTCTCCCCGTGCTGCCAGGCATCCAGCTGCAACGGGTCCAACGGAGGCCAGGGGAAGGCATCGAACTCCGGCCGCAGGTTCTCGCTCGCGAGGTCGGGGGAGTGATACAGCGTATGCCAGGCGAACTCCCGCCACCCCAGCTCGGAGAGGAAGCCACCGGCGCCATCGACGCCGACCGCCTCATGCCACACAGTGAACGGACTGATCTCCCCCCAGCGCAGGTGCGGCGACAGCATCGAGGTGGCACTGGCTGACGGCTCATCGCGAGCCCGGTCATAGTCCGCGAGGTCCTCGTCGAGGAAGTGGCGCAGACGACGCCGTGCGGCGAGCTCGCCGGGTTCCCAGGTCTCGCGCAACCCGCCGGCCCAGTCCGGACGAGTCGGCAGCAGCTCCCAGTCGTCGAGGAGATCGGATGCGGGCGCACGATGCGGGCTTTCGACCGTTCGCGGTTCCGGGAGCGGAGCACGGGGCGCCGGGAGGGCCAGACAGGCCCGCCAGAACGGGGTGAAGACGGAGTACGGCGTGCCGCTGCCGGTTTTCACCGTCCACGGCTCATGCAACAGCGAGGCGGCGAAAGACGTGACTTCGAGCCCGTCTGCACGGAGGGACGACTTCAGCGAGGAGTCGATCGCACGTTCGGCGCCCCCGTACCGGCGGTTCCAGAACACGGCACCCGCTCCGACATCGGCGACCGTCTCGCGGACGACCCGGTCCGCCGGGCCACGCCGCAGCACGAGTGCGCCGCCTCGGTCGCGGAGGCGCTCGTCGAGCGATGCGAGCGAGTTGTGGAGCCACCAGCGTGCCGCGCCGCCGAAGGGACGGACCTGCGGCGATTCCTCGTCGAGCACGTACAGCGCGATCACCGGCTCATCTCGATCGAGAGCGGCTCGAAGCGCAGGGTTGTCGGCGAGGCGGAGATCATCGCGGAACCACACGAGCGAGGGGGACGTCATGGGATCATTCTCCCGGACTCCGCCGACACCGGTCGTGTCTCACCGACGCCGACGGCGGAGGACGCGGCGCGGGCTCTCACCGCCGGTCGACCACAGCGCCCACAGCACGAGGACCGGCTGCAGGAACAGTCTGCCGAAGCGACGAGCATCCGTGTCGAGCCCCGGCGTCGAGCGCTTGGTCTGCCACTGGTGGATGTTCCCGGGCATCACGGCGACGAAGAACGCGGCCGTCGCCCATCCGATGCGCCGGCGTTCCTTCGGAAGCGCGAGCAAGCCTGCGGCGAGCGCGACTTCCGCGGCGCCGGAGGCGATGACGATCGTGTCCTTGTCGAGCCGCGTCACGCGGGTGGCCCAGTCCGGGACCACCACCCGGAATCCGCGCGTGCTGAGGAAGTGACCGACACCGATCGCGCCGAGCGCGATCCCCAGGATCCACCGTGCGACTGCTCTGTCCATCCGTTCACGTTACGTGATCGCCGGTGGACCGAACGCCGGACTCCGAGCGAGTAACCTGGGTACCGACCCAGATGGAGAGTTTCTGTGCCTGAAAACGCCCGGCCGAATGACGGCTTCGCCCTGTTCACTGACCGAAACGTCGTCGCGATGCGCGTCAACGGCGAACTCAAGGATCTCGCCACGACCCTGACCGACACCGACGAGGTCGAGCCGATCACGATCGACAGTCAGGACGGACTGAACATCCTCCGCCACTCCGCGGCCCATGTGCTGGCACAGGCGGTGCAGCGCATCAACCCGCAGGCGAACCTCGGCATCGGTCCGCCCATCACCGACGGCTTCTACTACGACTTCGGCGTCGAGACCCCGTTCACGCCCGAAGACATCAAGGCCATCACCAAGGAGATGCAGCGCATCGTCCGCGAGGGCCAGCGCTTCGTCCGCCGGGTCGTGACGGACGACGAGGCGCGCGCCGAGCTCGCCGACGAGCCGTTCAAGCTGGAGCTCATCGGCCTCAAGGGCGGGAAGGAAGCGGCGGAGGGTGCCTCCGTCGAGGTCGGCGAGGGCGAGTTGACGATCTACGACAACACCACCCGCGCCGGCGAGGTCGTCTGGAAGGACCTCTGCCGCGGGCCTCATCTGCCCAACACGCGCATGATCGGCAACGGCTGGGACCTCACCCGCATCGCCGCCGCGTATTGGCGGGGCAGCGAGAAGAACCCGCAGCTGCAGCGCATCTACGGCACGGCGTGGCCCACCAAGGACGAGCTGCGCGCGTACCAGCATCGGCTGGAGGAGGCCGCCAAGCGCGACCACCGTCGCCTCGGCAAGGAGCTCGACCTGTTCTCGTTCCCCGAGGAGATCGGCTCCGGCCTCTCGGTCTGGCACCCGCGCGGCGGCGTCATCCGTGGCGAGATGGAGCAGCACGCTCGCAAGCGCCACATCGAGGGCGGCTACACCTACGTATACACGCCGCACATCTCGAAGGAAGACCTGTTCCTCACGTCGAACCACCTCGTCACGTACAAGGAGGGCATGTTCCCGCCGATCGTGATGGACGAGGAGCGCGACGACGAAGGCAACATCACCAAGCAGGGCCAGGACTACTACCTGAAGCCCATGAACTGCCCGATGCACATCCTCATCTACAAGGAGCGTGCGCGCAGCTACCGTGACCTGCCGTTGCGGTTCGCCGAGAACGGCACGGTCTACCGCAACGAGCTCTCCGGCGCGCTGCACGGCCTCACCCGCGTGCGGGGCTTCACCCAGGACGATTCGCATCTGTTCGTGACGCCCGATCAGCTCGAGGCCGAGGTCGCCAAGGTCCTCGAGTTCATCCTCTCGATGCTGCGCGACTTCGGTCTGACCGATTTCGAGCTCGAGCTCTCGATGAAGGACGACGAGAAGTCGAAGTGGATCGGCACGGACGAGTTCTGGGAGTCGTCCACCGATGCACTGCGCCGCGTCGCCGTCGCCTCCGGCCTCAAGCTGACCGAGGTCCCCGGTGAGGCCGCGTTCTACGGTCCGAAGATCGACCTCAAGACGCGCGATGCGATCGGTCGCACCTGGCAGCTCTCCACCGTGCAGGTCGACCCCAACCTGCCCGAGCGCTTCGACCTCGAGTTCATGGACAAGGACGGGCAGAAGAAGCGCCCGATCATGATCCACCGCGCGCTGTTCGGCTCGATCGAGCGGTTCTTCGCGATCCTGCTCGAGCACTACGCGGGCGACTTCCCGGTGTGGCTCTCGCCGGTGCAGGTCGTGGGCATCCCGGTCGCCGAAGACTTCGCCGGCTACCTGGGCGAGGTCGTCGACACGCTGCGCGCCCAGGGTGTGCGCGCGGAGCTCGACACTTCGGACGACCGCATGCAGAAGAAGATCCGCACGCACACGACCGGCAAGGTGCCGCTGCTGCTGATCGCGGGGGAGAAGGACCGCGACGCCGGCACCGTCTCGTTCCGCTACCGCGACGGCGCCCAGGAGAACGGGGTTCCGATCGCGGACGCCGTGGCTCGGATCCGCGCAGCCATCGACAGCCACGCCCTGGTGCAGACAGCAGGGGACCTGGCGTGACCGAGGGGGAGCAGCCGCTGGAGGACGCCGGACGTCTGGCCGGCGTGCCCGACGAGTTCCAGCGGCTGTGGACCCCGCATCGGATGGCGTACATCCAGGCCGGGCCTGAACCCCTCCGTGAGGAATGTCCGTTCTGCGAGGCGCCGAAGTTCCCGGACACCGAGCGCCTCGTGGTCGCTCGCGGTGAGACCGCCTACGTGCTGCTGAACCTGTTCCCGTACAACTCGGGCCATCTGCTCGTCTGCCCGTACCGTCACATCGCCACCTACGACCAGGCGACGCCGGAGGAGGTCGCCGAAATCGGTGCTCTCACCCAGACCGCGATGCGCGTGCTGCGGGAAGTCTCCCGGTGCGACGGCTTCAACCTCGGCATGAATCAAGGCGCGGTGGCAGGAGCCGGCGTCGATGCCCATCTGCACCAGCATGTGGTTCCGCGGTGGACGTCGGACGCGAACTTCTTCCCGATCATCGCGAAGACCAAGGCGCTGCCGCAGCTCCTCGGCGAGGTGCGTCACGCCGTGGCTGCCGCGTGGCCGCAGCCGGAAGGGCCGACCGAGAAGGTCAGCGCACCTGACGCGCCGTGAACTGCATCTGCGGGTTCGCGTAGAACTCCTGCGCCTCGACCAACTGGAGCTCACGCTCGCCGGACTCCAGCGTCGCCTTCAGCAGGTCGTACACGCTGGACGCCGTGCGTTCGAGCGCGACCTTCGCGCTCCCGGTCTCGACGTAGTGCGCGGTGAACAGTGCTGCCGTCACGTCACCGGAGCCGTTCGCCTTCATCGGAAGGTGCGGGGTCTGCACGACCCAGGCACCCTTCTCGTCGGCGGCGAGCATCTCGATCGTGCCCTCTTCGCGGTCGGGTCGTTCGACGCTCGTCACGAGGACGGTCCGCGGACCCATCGCGTGGGCGAGGTCGACCGAAGCGAGTGTGGACTCCAGCGTGTCCGGCTCGGTGTCGGTGAGGAAACCCAGTTCGAACTGGTTCGGCGTGATGATGTCCGCGACCGGCACCACGCGCTCGCGCAGGAGTACGGGGATGGCCGGGGCCACGAAGCACCCCGACTTGGCGTTGCCCATGACCGGATCGCACGCGTAGACGGCGTTCGGGTTCGCCGACTTCACCCGCGCGACGGCGTCGATGATCACGTCGCCGATGCCCTCTCCGCCCTGGTAGCCGCTGAGGATCGCGTCGATGCCCCCGAAGACGCCACGCTCTTCGATCCCGGTGATGACCTCACGCACGTCATCGGGGGCGATCAGCGGTCCGCGCCACGCGCCGTAGCCGGTGTGGTTGGAGAAGTTCACCGTGTAGACCGGCAGCACTTCGACGCCGATGCGCTGCAGCGGGAACACGGCCGCCGAGTTGCCGACGTGTCCGTAAGCGACGGCGGACTGGATGGAGAGGATCTTCATTCTCCGACCCTTTCGTTCAGGGCGGGGCGTTGCCCGCGACAGGTGGTGGTCATCGTCCGGCGGCGACGAGGTCAGCGACGAGCGTCTCCGCGTCGGCATCGGACAGGTCGTGAACGGTCAGACGCAGGTGGTGGGAGGGCTCCGCGCGTTCGTCGAGCGCGAAGTCGTCTCCAGTGCGGGCGAGCCACCCGCGTCGCATGAGTCGATCGGCAACCGTCCGCGCGGGTTGCGACAGCTCCACCCACAGGCTGAGACCGTCGGACTCGGTCGCGTCGATCCCGTGCGCGCGCAGTCTCTCGACGAACGACGCGTTCCGCTCGGCATAGTGCGCGGCCGCCGCGGCGACCTCGGTCCTGACCGTCTCGTCGGTCAGTTGCGTCAGCGCGAGGCGTTGCAAGAGGTGACTGACCCACGTGGTTCCCGGGCTCAGGCGCATCGCAAGCCGTTCCGCGGTCTCGGCATCCGTCGCCGCGATCGCGAGGCACATGTCGGGTCCGAGGAACTTCGACACCGACCGCACGAGGGCGAACCGTCTGTGCTCGGCGCCGATGAGGGACTCGTAGGGCCGCTGCGACAGCATCGAGAAGTGGTCGTCCTCGATGATCAGCACGTACGGATGGTCGGCGAGGACCGCGCGAAGCTCGGCCGCCCGGGTAGCCGTGAGGCTCGCCCCGGTCGGGTTCTGTGCGCGCGGTGTGCAGATGATGGCGCGGACGCCCGCGTCCAGCGCTGCTCGCAGTCCGTCGACGGTCATGCCTTCGCCGTCGACGGGCACGGGGACCGCCCGGTAGCCGCCCAGACGCACCGTGTGGATGCTCGCGAGGAAGCAGGGGTCTTCGAGTGCCACGGCGTCGTCGCGCATGAGTGCCTGCGCGAGCAGACGCTCGACCGCGTCGACGGCACCGCTCGTCACCGTGATCCGGAAGTCGTCGGCGCGGAGATCGGACGAGATCCACTGCCGGGACCATTCTTCGAGGCCACGATCGATCACGGGTTCGCCGTAGAGCACGGGACGGGAGGCGATCGTCATCAGTGCGGGTGCCGGGTCGGGGATGAGCCGGGGATCGGGGTTGCCCGTGCCGATGTCGCGAAGGACCGTGTCGGGCGCGTATCCTTCCTGGGCCACCGATTCGAGACCCGCCACGACGGTGCCCGCACGCCCGCGCGAGACGACGAGGCCGGCCTGGGCGAGCTGCCGGTACGCGGCCACAGCCGTGTTGCGGTTGACGCCGAGCGTGGCAGCGAGTTCGCGCACCGGGGGGAGGACAGCACCGACCCGGAGGATTCCGCGGTCGCGCAAGGAACGAACGCTGTCGGCGATGTCCGCTGCGGTCGTCCCGGTGATCTGGTAGCTCATGGTCCTCCTCTGTGATTCTAGGTCGAATCGGACAGTGCTATGTTTGACCTAGATCAAACCCGACTTCGGTGCATCCGACAGGAGTTCCCCATGGCAGAGCAGACAACCACCGGATCCGCGCGCGTCAAGCGCGGCCTCGCCGAGATGCTCAAGGGCGGCGTCATCATGGACGTCGTCACGGCAGAGCAGGCGAAGATCGCCGAAGACGCGGGCGCCGTCGCCGTGATGGCTCTCGAGCGTGTGCCGGCGGACATCCGTGCGCAGGGCGGTGTCTCCCGGATGAGCGACCCCGACATGATCGACAGCATCATCGACGCCGTCTCCATCCCCGTGATGGCCAAGGCCCGCATCGGGCACTTCGTCGAGGCGCAGGTGCTGCAGGAGCTCGGTGTGGACTACATCGACGAGTCCGAGGTGCTCTCACCGGCCGACTACGTCAACCACATCGACAAGTACGGCTTCACGGTGCCGTTCGTGTGCGGCGCGACCAACCTCGGCGAGGCGCTCCGCCGCATCAACGAGGGGGCGGCGATGATCCGTTCCAAGGGCGAGGCCGGGACCGGTGACGTCTCCGAGGCGATGAAGCACATCCGCAAGATCCGCGGAGAGATCGCCGCACTCGCCGCACTTCCCAAGGACGAGCTCTTCGTCGCCGCGAAGGAGTTGCAGGCGCCGTACGAACTCGTCGCCGAGGTCGCAGAGACCGGCAAGCTCCCGGTCGTGCTGTTCGTCGCCGGAGGGGTCGCGACCCCCGCCGATGCCGCGATGATGATGCAGCTCGGCGCCGACGGCGTCTTCGTCGGCTCCGGCATCTTCAAGTCGGGCAACCCGGCAGAGCGCGCCAAGGCCATCGTCAAGGCGACCACCTTCTACGACGACGCCAAGGTCATCGCCGAGGTTTCGCGTGGGCTGGGCGAGGCGATGGTCGGCATCAACGTGAGCGACCTCCCGGCACCTCACCGTCTCGCCGAGCGTGGCTGGTAGCGCCCGGGTCGGCGTCCTCGCATTGCAGGGCGACGTGCGCGAGCATGTCGCCCTGCTGACGGGACTCGGCGCCGATGCCACTCCGGTGCGTCGCCCCGACGAGCTCGCCGCGGTCGACGGACTCGTGATCCCGGGGGGCGAGTCGAGCGTGATCGACAAGCTCTCCCGGATCTTCGGCATGCAGGAGCCGATCCGCGGCGCGATCGCCTCGGGCATGCCGGTGCTCGGCACCTGCGCGGGCTTGATCATGCTCGCCGATGGAATCGTCGACGCGATCGACGGGCAGGAGTCGTTCGGAGGGCTCGACGTCGTCGTGCGCCGGAACGCCTTCGGTCGCCAGGTCGAGTCGTTCGAGGCCGAACTCGAGGTTCCCGCGTTCGGCGCGGCCCCTGTCTCGGCGGCCTTCATCCGCGGGCCCGTGGTCGAGTCGGTCGGTCCGCGTGCGACGGTGCTCGCGGCGCTGCCCGACGGACGCGTGGTCGCGGTGGAGCAGGGGAGTCTGCTCGGGCTGAGCTTCCACCCCGAGATCACGGGGGAGCACCGCTTTCACGAACGCTTCCTCGCACTGGTGGAGTCGCGGCACCGCACGAGGGCTCCGCAGAGCGCCTAGGTCCGGCCGAGGGTCCGGGTCAGACCTGGCGCCGGTGAGAGAGGAGCCAGTCGTACAGCTCGGGGCTCTCATAGGTCTCGGTCCAGGAATCGTGACCGACGCCTGCATATCGAGTGAACCGGGCGTCGGCACCGAGGCCCCGGAGTTCGCTGACGATCTGTTCCGTGGCGGAGATCGGCACGACATCGTCGGCATCACCGTGGAAAGTCCAGACGGGGATGTCACGGAGCGGCGCAGCGCTCTGCATCCAGAGTCCTCCGCAGATCGGCGCGATCGACGCGAACCGGTCGGGATAGCGCACCGCCAGGCTCCAGGCCCCGAATCCGCCCATGCTGAGTCCTGTCACCGATATGCGGGACGCATCGATGCGGTGCGCCGCGACGACCTCGTCGAGCAGGACGGACAACGTCGAGAGCTCGGCGACCCACTGACTCGATTCGCCGCACTGAGGCGTGACGAGGACGAAGGGGAACTCCTGCCCGGCATCCGCCAGACTCGGCGGACCGTGCACGGCGGCGAGCTCGACGTCGGTACCGCGCTCACCCGAACCATGCAGGAACAGGACGAGTGGCCACCGTCGGTCGGGGTCGGCGTCGTAGTCGTCCGGGAGATGGAGCAGGTACCGCAGGGAGTCGGCCGGCGTCGGCTCGCCGTTCCGCACGTCCGAAGAGCGGGAGGCAGGAGTGATGTGTCGCGATCTGCGCATGTGTCCATCCTGCGCCATGTGCGCCGGTCTTCCGAGGGAACGATGTGCGGAGCGGGCAACCGGATGTGGAGCCCACGGTCTCGGTCAACCGGCGGGCGACCCTGCGGCGACCAGGCCGCGGATGGCTTCGACCGTGCGGACGATGTCTTCCGGGGTGGTCGCCCAGGACGACATCGAGCACCGCAGAGCCGCACGACCTTCCCATTCGGCACCCGTCATCGCGGCCGTCCCGTCGACGAGGATCGCCGCGCCGAGCGCACGCGTCGCTTCGTCGGAGCCGAGGCGGAACATCACCTGTGTGTAGTCGACGTCGTTGATGACTTCCACCGACTCCACTGTTCGGAGCCCCGCCGCCATCGCGACGGCGTTCGCATGCAGGCGGTCGATCAGGTCCGCGATGCCCGACCGACCGAGACTGCGCAGTGCGGCCCACGCGGGAACCCCGCGGGCGCGTCGAGAGAGTTCCGGGGTGACATCCCACGGGTCGAGCCCCGAATAGATCAGATAGTCGCCTCCGGTGCGGAACGCGGCGATCGAGTCGGCCGGGTCGCGCACGATCGCCATGCCGCAGTCGTACGGCACGTTAAGCGTCTTGTGCGCGTCGGTCGCCCAGGAGTCGGCGTCCGCCATGCCGGCGGTGAGGTGGCTCAGCCCGGGAGACGCCGCAGCCCACAGTCCGAACGCGCCGTCGACGTGGATCCATGCACCGTGCCGGCGGGCGAGGGGGATCAACGCCGCGAAGTCGTCGAAGGCGCCGGTGTGCACCTCTCCCGCCTGCAGGCACACGATGAGGGGTCCCTCCGCGCCGACGAGTGCCTGATCGAGCGCCTCCGGACTCATGCGCCCTTGGCCGTCGGTCGGGACGATCGTGAGTTCCGCACGTCCGATCCCGAGGAACCGGGCGGCGCGGTCGATGGACCCGTGCCGGTGGCTGCCGACGACGAAACGCAGCGGCGGAGACCCGTGGAATCCCTGCTCGGCGATGTCCCACCCCGCGCGCGCCAGCACAGAGTGTCGCGCGGCGGTGAGGCAGGTGAAGTTGGCGAGCTGCCCGCCCGTGACGAAGCCGACGCTGGCGGTCGCGGGGAGCCCGAAGGCCTCGAGCATCCATTGCCCGGCGATGCGTTCCATCGCCACAGTGGCCGGCGTGAGAGTCGACGAGCCCGAGTTCTGATCCCACGCCGAGACGAGCCAGTCCGCGGCCAGGGCTGCCGGATGGCTTCCGCCGATCACGAAACCGAAGAACCGGCCGCCGGGGATCGCGACGAGTCCGGGGTCGGCGAGCACGGCCATCTCCTCCACGACTGCCGCGGCGTCCACGCCATGTTCCGGGAGCGGGCCCCCGAAGGCGGTGAGCATCTCGTCGAGCGAAGCCCTCGGCCACACCGGCCGTTCGGTCACCGAGTCGAGGAAGCGGAGCGCGGTACGGTGCGCCGTCTCGAGTGCGCGGGTCCGGTCGTCGGGAGCCGTCTCTTTCATGCCTCAGGCCTACACCCGGCGGCCCGATCGCACCAGAGGTCACGCGCGGCCGGCACGGTCGCCGTGGCTGCCCGCGCGAGACCCGCGCGACTGACGGCCGTGCGGTCGGCCGCAGTGGACGCCACTCGGGCAATCGTGGCTTTTCGATAGAATGGTCGATGCCCTGGGCACGCTCCGGGGCGGATACGACGAGCGGAGACTTATGTCCGGGCATTCCAAGTGGGCGACCACGAAGCACAAGAAAGCCATCATCGACTCCAGGCGCGCGAAGTCCTGGGCCAAGCTCATCAAGAACATCGAGGTCGCGGCGAAGCTCGGCGGTCCCGATCTTGCGGGCAACCCGACGCTCTTCGACGCGGTGCAGAAGGCCAAGAAGACCTCGGTCCCCAAGGACAACATCGACCGTGCGGTGAAGCGCGGTGCGGGCATCGGCGGCGAGGCCGTCGAATACCTCTCGATCATGTACGAAGGCTATGGACCCAACGGCGTCGCCCTCATGATCGAGTGTCTGACCGACAACAAGAACCGTGCGGCCGCAGAGGTGCGTACGGCTCTCAGCCGCAACGGCGGCACTCTGGCCGATCCGGGTAGCGTCGCCTACAACTTCAGCCGCAAGGGCGTCATCGTCGTCGGCTCCGAGGGCACCACCGAGGATGACGTCATGATGGCCGCGCTCGAGGCGGGCGCCGAGGAGATCGAGCCGCACGCGGAGGGCTTCGAGATCATCACCGAGGCGACCGACCTGGTGGCCGTGCGCACCGCGCTCCAGGAAGCGGGGATCGACTACGAATCCGCTGACGTCGAGTTCGTTCCGAACCTCAAGGTCGAGATCGACGCCGATACCGCACGCAAGGTCTTCCGTCTCATCGATGCGCTCGAAGACAGTGAAGACGTGCAGAACGTCTTCACGAACTTCGACCTGAGCACCGAGGTCCAGGCCGAGCTGGAGAACGACGAGGCCTAGGCGCGCCGGACCCCCGGTGTCCGCTCCGCCGCCTAGCCTGGGGGAGTGGCTTCCTCTCTGCGCGTGCTCGGCATCGACCCGGGCCTGACCCGGTGCGGTGTCGGTGTCGTGGACGTCGACCGTTCCCGTCGGGGATCCCTCGTTCACGTGGGGGTCATCCGATCGTCGCCGGATGCGGAGATCGGTGATCGCCTCGCGATCGTCGCCGCAGGGATCCGCGCCGTGATCGCTGAGCACCGGCCCGATGCCGTCGCCGTCGAGCGGGTGTTCGCTCAGCAGAACACGCACACGGTGATGGGCACGGCGCAGGCCAGCGGGATTGCGCTGCTGATCGCGTCCGAGTCCGGGTTGCCGGCCGCCACGCATACCCCGAGCGAAGTGAAAGCGGCCGTCACCGGGTACGGCGCCGCCGACAAGCGGCAGGTGCAGACCATGATCGCGCGGATCCTGCGTCTGGATGCGCTGCCCCAGCCCGCCGACGCGGCGGATGCGCTGGCGATCGCGCTCTGTCATGCCTGGCGTCGCGGAGGACCGACCACATCCGGTCAGAGCGCGTTGACGCCCGCGCAACGCGCCTGGGCCGCGGCGGAGCGTGTCGCTCGAACATAGCTACGAGCGACACCGTAGGCTGAGACGATGATCTCCTCTCTGCACGGCGTCGTTCTGCACGCGACGTCCGATCAGGTCGTCATCGATGTGGGCGGGGTCGGGTTCGCCGTCGCCGTCCCGGCCGATGTCGCGCACACCGCCACGGCGGGGGAGAAGCTCCTCCTGCACACGAGTCTCATCGTGCGAGAGGACTCCCTGTCGCTGTTCGGCTTCGCGGACCGCGGCGAACTCGAGATCTTCGGACTCCTGATCGGGGTGACCGGAGTCGGGCCGAAGTCGGCGCTCGGCGTGCTGTCGCACCTCACCACCGATCAGATCGCGGAGGCCGTCACCGCCGAGGACGATGCACCGTTCCGGCGTGTCTCCGGGATCGGCCCGAAGACGGCCAAGCTCATCGTGCTTCAGCTCGCGGGCAAGGTGCAGGCGTTCGCCGCCCCGTCCAGGTCCGTCGCCGCGGGGAACACCGATGTCGTCACCCAGGTCTCCGCCGCCCTGGTCGGCTTGGGGTGGTCGGAGAAGATCGCCGCCGAAGCGGCAGCCCAGACGGCAGAGGAGGCCACGGAGGCGGAGCGGGCATCTGTCGCGGCGCTGCTCCGACGCACCCTCGCCCTGTTGGGCCCGGCGAAGGGAGCCCAGCCGCATGTCTGACCCTCTCGACGCATCGGAACCCTCGGACGAGACCGAACTCGCGATCGAGGGCGCACTGCGCCCCACGAGCCTCGGAGACTTCGTCGGGCAGCAGAAAGTCCGAGGACAGCTGCAGCTGCTCCTCGAAGCGGCGCGACTCCAGAGCCGGCCGGCCGATCACATCCTTCTGGCGGGCCCGCCGGGGCTCGGGAAGACGACCCTCGCGATGATCGTCGCGCACGAGAGCGAGCGGCCGCTGCGTCTCTCGAGCGGCCCCGCGATCCAGCACGCGGGCGACCTGGCGGCGCTGCTGTCGAGCCTGGTGCCGGGGGAGGTGCTCTTCATCGACGAGATCCATCGCATGGCTCGCTCGGCGGAGGAGATGCTCTACCTTGCGATGGAGGACTACCGGATCGACATCATGGTCGGGAAGGGTGCGGGCGCGACCAGCATCCCGCTCGAGCTCTCGCCGTTCACTCTCGTGGGGGCGACGACCCGCTCCGGCCTGCTGCCCAATCCCCTGCGGGACCGCTTCGGGTTCACGGGGCACCTGGAGTTCTACGAGGAGTCCGAGTTGGAACAGGTCATCGCGCGTTCCGCCGCGGTGCTGGGTGTCGACCTGCCGACCGACTCGTTGTCCGAGATCGCGCGTCGTTCTCGGGGCACACCGCGTATCGCGAACCGTCTGCTCCGCCGAGTCCGGGACTATGCGCTCGTGCACGGCCACGGCGCGGCCACGATCGGCGACGTGCGGGCGGCGCTGGAGCTCTATGACGTGGACGCGATCGGCCTCGATCGGCTCGACCGGGCGGTCCTCGATGCCCTCGTGCGGCGCTTCCGTGGAGGTCCGGTCGGCCTGAGCACGCTCGCCGTGGCCGTCGGAGAAGAGGGCGAGACCGTGGAGAGCGTGGTCGAGCCGTATCTCGTGCGCATCGGCTTCCTGGGCCGGACTCCGCGCGGCCGTGTGGCGATGCCCGACGCATACACCCACCTGGGCGTTCCGCATCCGGACGGGATGCTTAAGTTGGATGACCTATAATCACTGAAGACTTCCCGGATACCTTCGCGCGCCCAAAGGCTGGAGCGTGCACCTGAGAAAGGCGCTTCCCCCATGCCCATGGAATTCCTGCTCTTCGGCCTTCTTGCCGTCCTCCTCGTCTTCATGATCTTCAACACGCGCAAGCGCACGAAGCAGATGAAGGCCGAGCAGGAGGAGAAGGCGACCAAGACCGTTCCCGGCGCCAAGGTGCTCCTGCAGGGCGGCATCTACGGCACGATCGTCTCCTACGACCCCGAGGACCTCGACACCCCGGCGCTCGTCGAGATCGCGCCCGGCACGATCATCGACGTCCACAGCCAGGCGATCCTGCGCGTCGTCGAACCGAAGGACGCCGTCGTCGAGACGCCCGTCGACGCGGTCGAGGAGCAGGATGCGGACGAGCCGGCCGCGCCTCCGGTCGAGACTCCCGAGGAGACCCGCGCCCGCCTCGAGCGGGACGCCGACGACAAGTAAGTCCGCGGCCGACACGGCCCTCCGGATCTCCGTCCTTTCAGAAAGCTGAACACACGTGGCTTCATCCTCTCCCGTCCGTCACGCCTGGCGGGTCCTCCTCGGCCTGCTCCTCGTGACCGGTGTGCTCTTCGGCATCAACTCGCTCGGTGTGTACGTCTTCAAGGACGCTGACGGCGCGCCGGTGAGTTCGTGGACACCCGAGCTCGCGCTGGACCTCCAGGGCGGCACACAGATCGTCCTGAGCGCCGAGACGGAAGATGGAGCTGCTCCCACGCAGGAACAGCTCGACCAGGCCGCGGCGATCATCCGGCAACGCGTCGATGCGTCGGGGGTGGCTGAGGCCGACATCACGACCGAGGGCGGGCAGAACATCGTCGTCCAGATCCCGGGCGAGGCCGACGCGCAGACCCGTGAGCGGATCCAGGCGAGTGCACAGCTCGAGCTTCGGCCCGTGCTCTACACGAACGCGGCGGGCACCGAGTTCGTCGGCGACGACGGGAACTCCACGCCGTTCCCGACGCCGGATCCCACCCTGAACGCGACGCCGACCGCGACGCCGACCGATGCGAGCGATCTCTCCTGGGTGACCGAGAAGCTCGCGGCGGAGTTCCAGGCATACGACTGCGCGAATCCCGACAACGACCCGGCCCGCGCGCCGAAGGATGAGCCGGTCATCGCCTGCTCGCCGGATGACACGCAGAAGTTCCTGCTCGGCCCGGCCGAGCTCGACGGCACCGCCATCACCGACGCTTCCGCCGGTCGCGACCAGCAGTCCGGCGCCTGGATCGTCCAGCTCACCATGAACGGCGAGGGCGGAGACGCCTTCGGCAAGGTCAGCACGCGCCTGAACCAGAACCGCATCGATGGGCTCTCGCCGCGCGATCAGTTCGCCTTCGTGCTCGATGGAGACGTGATCAGCGCGCCGCGCATGAACGGCGTCATCCTCGACGGACGCCCCAGCATCTCGGGCAGCTTCACGCAGGAGACCGCGACCACGCTCGCGGATCAGCTCAAGTTCGGTGCGCTGCCGCTCAGCTTCACTGTGCAGAGCTCCGACACGATCTCCGCGACGCTCGGTACCCAGCAGCTGCAGATCGGTCTGATCGCCGGTCTCATCGGTCTCGCCCTCGTCGCGATCTACTCACTCATCGTCTATCGCGCGCTCGGATCGGTGATCATCGCCTCCATCGCGGTGATGGCGATCTTGACCTACATCATCATCTGCATCCTGGCCTGGCGCATCGGCTTCCGCCTGTCGCTCGCCGGTGTCGCGGGTCTCATCGTCTCGATCGGCTTCACGGCCGACTCGTTCATCGTCTACTTCGAACGAATACGAGATGAACTCCGCGACGGCAAGTCCATCACGGCTGCCGTGGAAGACGGCTGGGGTCGCGCGAAGCGGACGATCTACATCTCGAAGTCGATCAACGTCCTCGCCGCTGTCGTGCTGTACATCCTCGCCGACGCCACTGTGAAGGGCTTCGCGTTCACGCTCGGACTCACGACCCTGATCGACGTGTTCATCTTCGTGATCTTCACGCACCCGGTGATGCAACTGCTCGCGCGCACGCGCTTCTTCGGCGGGGGACACAAGCTGTCAGGTCTCGACCCCGAGGCGCTCGGCGCCGTCTATCGGAGTCGCTCCCAGTACCGGGAGGTCTCGACGGCATCGGCCGGGCGCGGCGCGAAGAACTCGCGGTCCCGCGGCGAAGCAGAACGTCGACAGACCATTGCCGAACGCAAACGCGCGGAAGCGCTCGCGGGCGACAGACAGACCAACGCCGGAAGTGAGGGAGACGCCTGATGCCTTCCATGAATGAGTTCGGCAACAATCTGTATTCGGGGAAGACCTCCTTCCCGTTCGTCGGCAAGCGTCGGCTCTGGTTCATCATCGCGATCGCCCTCGTGGTCGGTTCCGCGCTCGTTCCGCTGTTCCGTCCCATCCAGTTCTCGATCGAGTTCACCGGCGGGTCGCAGTTCACGGTGCAGGCGCCCGAGACGCTCGACCAGGGCGCCGCGACCGAGGCCGTGCAGTCGGTCGTACCCGGTGCTTCGACCAAGGTCGTCGTCGTGAACAACGCCGACATCCGCGTGCAGACCGACCAGATGAGCGCCGCCGAGACGCAGCAGGTCGCCGACGCACTCGCAGATGCCTACGGCGTCGAGGCCGCCAACGTCACCTCGTCGTTCATCGGTCCGGCGTGGGGCGAGAACGTCACCAAGCAGTCACTGTGGGGTCTCGCGATCTTCCTCGCCCTGACCTTCCTGATCCTGGCGATCTACTTCCGCACCTGGAAGATGTCGGCCGCGGCGATCATCGGCCTGCTCGACGTGCTCGTGATCACGGTCGGCGTCTACGCCTTGGCCGGATTCGAGATCTCGCCGGCGGCGGTGATCGGCTTCCTGACGATCCTTGCCTACTCCCTGTATGACACCACCGTCGTCTTCGACAAGATTCGAGAGAATACGACGGAGGACGGGGAGAAGTCTGCCCGCTTGTTCGGTGAATCGGTGAACCTCGCGGTGAACCAGACGCTCGTGCGCTCGATCAACACGTCTGTCGTCGCCGCCCTTCCGGTCGGCGCGGTGCTCTTCATCGGTGCCTTCTGGCTCGGTGCGGAATCGCTCACCGACATCTCCCTGTCGATCTTCGTCGGCATCCTGGTGGCCACCTACTCGACGCTGTTCGTGGCCGCGCCGCTCTACTCGCTGTTCCGCGAGAACGAGCCGCAGCTCAAGGAGCGGGACGCACGCATCCGCGACGCCCGCAGCAGGGCGTCCGTCGAAGCCTGATCGGCTGCCCGCAGCGGGAGCTGGGCCCGCACAGCACGCGTAGGATGAACTGATCGGGAGGTGGGTTGATGGCGGAACCGCAGACGCCGACGCAGGGTTCTAGTCTGCGACGACTGGTTCCCCGGATCTTCTCCCGCGCGTCGAGGATCAACGACCTCGACAATCTGATCCGTACGGTGCGTGTGAACCACCCCAAGGGTGACTTCTCGGTCATCGAGCGGGCCTATGCCGTCGCCAAGGAGAAGCACGAGGGGCAGAAGCGTCAGAGCGGTGAGCCGTACATCACCCACCCTCTCGCGGTCGCTCAGATCCTCGCGGAGCTCGGTCTCGGTCCCCGAGCGATCGCGGCCGCCCTTCTGCACGACACGGTCGAGGACACGGGCTATGCGCTCACTGATCTGACTGCCGAGTTCGGCGACGAGGTCGCGATGCTCGTCGATGGCGTCACCAAGCTCGACAAGGTCAAGTACGGTGAGAGCGCCCAGGCGGAGACCGTCCGCAAGATGATCGTGGCGATGTCGAAAGACATCCGCGTCCTGCTGATCAAGCTCGCCGACCGCCTGCACAACGCGCGCACCTGGGGCTTCGTCCCGCCGGAGAAGGCGGCGAAGAAGGCCAAGGAGACCCTCGAGATCTACGCGCCGCTGGCGAATCGACTCGGTATCCAGGCGATCAAGTCGGAACTGGAGGATCTCTCGTTCGCGGTCCTGCACCCGAAGATCTACAACGAGATCCACAGTCTCATCGCCCAGCGCACGCCTCAGCGGGAGAAGTACCTGAACCAGGTCGTCGAGGAGATCGACGAAGACCTGCGCGACCTCCGGATCCGCGGCAAGGTCGTCGGCCGTCCGAAGCAGCTCTACTCGGTGTACCAGAAGATGGTCATCCGCGGTCGGGAGTTCGACGACATCTACGATCTGATCGGCATCCGCGTGCTCGTCGCCTCCGTGCGCGACTGCTATGCGGTCCTCGGCGCGATCCACGCACGGTGGACACCGCTGCCCGGACGGTTCAAGGACTACATCGCCACGCCGAAGTTCAACCTCTACCAGTCGCTCCACACGACGGTGATCGGTCCGTCGGGCCGAACCGTGGAGATCCAGATCCGCACCCACGAGATGCACCAGCAGGCCGAGTACGGAGTGGCCGCGCACTGGATGTACAAGGAGCGGATGAACGGCGGCGGCAAGACCGAGGTGCGCGCCTCCGACACCGACATGGCGTGGCTCGCCCACATCTCGGACTGGCAGGCGGAGACCGCCGACCCGGGCGAGTTCCTCGAGTCCCTGCGTTTCGAGATCGGCGCGAAGGAGGTGTACGTCTTCACACCGAAGGGGCGCGTGATCGGTCTCCCGTCGGGTGCCACTCCGGTCGACTTCGCGTACGCCGTCCACACCGAGATCGGCCACCGCACCATGGGTGCCAAGGTCAACGGCCGACTCGTGCCGCTGGAGTCGGAGCTCAAGAGCGGTGACGTCGTCGAGGTCTTCACGTCGAAGAACCCCGACGCCGGTCCCAGCCAGGATTGGCTCGGCTTCGTCGCGAGCACGCGCGCCCGCAACAAGATCCGTGGCTGGTTCACGAAAGAGCGCCGCGAGGAAGCGATCGAGCAGGGCAAGGAGGCCATCGCACGAGCGATGCGTCGACAGAACCTGCCGCTGCAGCGTCTGATGAGCCACGACTCTTTCGCCGAGGTGGCTCGGGGGATGCACTACGAAGACGTCTCCGCGCTCTACGCCGCCGTCGGTGAGGGCCATGTCTCGACGCAGTCGGTCCTGGAGAAGGTCACCGCCCTGGTGGCGGCGAACGACCCGACGACCGGTGCCATCGACCTGCCGGGCAGCGTACCGAGCCGGGAGCCGCGTTCCGGTGACTCGGGCGTGCTCGTCCGGGGGGCCAACGACATCCTCGTGAAGCTCGCGAAGTGCTGCACCCCGGTGCCCGGCGACCAGATCGTCGGCTTCGTCACTCGCGGCAGCGGAGTATCGGTCCACCGGGCGGACTGCGTGAACGTGAAGGCGTTGGAATCCGAGCAGGATCGTTTCGTCGAGGTGTCCTGGGCTCCGACCACGAAGAGCGTGTTCCGCGTTCAGATCCAGGTCGAGGCTCTCGACCGGTCGGGGCTCCTCTCCGACGTGACGCGTGTCCTCAGCGAACACCACGTCAACATCCTCTCTGCCACGGTGACGACGACGGACGAGCGGTTGGCACTCAGCCGATTCGTGTTCGAGATGGGCGACGCGGTGCACCTGGACCGCGTGCTCAACGCCGTCCGACGTATCGACGCCGTCTACGACGTCTATCGCGTCACCTCCTCCTGAGCGCGAGTCGCTCCAGCGCGGCCAGCCCGACACGGCTCCCCGGCACTCTCCGCAGGTCGCGCAGAGCGACAACAGCCAGCTCCGCGGTGCCGGGGACCGCGACGGCGAGTCGGTCCATCCAGACCAGGACGCGAGGGTCGCGATGGAGCGTCGTGGCGAGGTCGAGCATCGTGCGCCCCGGTGTCGAGACCGGAACGCCACCGATCAGCTCGACATCGGCGTCAGGCAGCACGGTGTCGTGGAAGACCAGGCGCGCACTCGTGATCGGTCGGATCCGACGTTCGATACAGCGCCTCACATGATGAACGACCGGGGGAGCGTCTCCGGCGCCGTGGATCCATGCGGCCGTCTGCGTGCAGGCGGCCGTGCCCGGCTGGACGAGTGCGGCCACCGAGCTCGCGCGGACGTCGGGTCCTGCGACCAGGTCGGCCGGGATGTAGGCGTCACCCACCTCGACGACATGGCCGTCGATCCGTGCGGCGCTGAGCTCGCTCTCGCTCAGACGTTCGCCGGGTAGGTAGAGGAAAGCGGGGTGCATGACGTCAGTCTGACGTCTTGCACCCCGCCTGCGCCGTGGGCGCGGAGAACTGTGGAGAAACCGATCAGCCCCCGAGAGCGCTCAGCCAGGCGCGACGAGCCTCGAGGGCGTCCGTCGCTTCCTTCGCGGCCTTCTTGTCACCGGCCTTCTCGGCTGCGGCCACCTCGGCCTCGAGCTTCTCGATGGCCTCGAGCAGCTGCGAGCTCATGTCGTTCGCGCGCGCCTTGGTCTCGGGGTTGTTCTTCTTCCAGTCGACGTCCTCGCGGGCCTTGAGCGCCTGCTCGATGGTGCGGAGCTTATCGTCGAGAGCACGCTCCTTCTCGCGGGGGAAAATGCGACCGATCTCGTCCCACTGCCGCTGGATACGCGTGAGAAGCGCGCGAGCGCGCTTGATGTTCGACTCGTCAGCGACAGCCTTGGCCTCTTCGAGGAGGGCTTCGCGTGCTTCGATCTTCGGCGCGGACTCGGCTTCCTCGGCGGCGGACTGTTCCGCGCGGGCGGCATACAGGGCGTCGCCTGCAGCCTTGAACCGGGCCCAGAGTGCGTCGTCCGCCTTGCGTCCTGCGCGTCCGGCGGCCTTCCACTCGTCGAGCAGAGTGCGGTACGCCGGAATGCCGTCCGTTCCGCGTGGGGCGAGAGCCTCGGCGCGCTCGACAAGACGTGTCTTCGCGTCGCGAGCGAGCTTGTGTGCATCGTCGAGCTCCGAGTAGAAGGCCCGGCGCTGCTTGTCGACCACGGCGCGTGCGTCTCGGAAACGCTTCCACAGCTGCTGCGAAACGCCCTTCGACAGACGAGGGCCGTTCTGCTGCTGGGCCTGCCAGGCGTCGAACAGTTCCCCGAGCTCGGCGGTCACCTGCTTCCACTGCACCTTGCTGAGATCGCGGGCGGCGATCGCCTCCGCCTTCTCCACCAGGGCGGTGCGCTCGGCGATCGCCTGGTCGACGAGCGCCTTGGCCTGCTGCGCCTCCTGCTCGGTGGCCTCGGACAGCGAAGAGGTGAGGGCGTTCAAGCGGTCTCGGAGTCCTTCGAGGTCGCCGACCGCGGCGGCATCCGTCGCTTCATCGATCAGGTGACCCGCCTGCTTGACGAGGTCGGCGGCCGATGCGCCACCGGCCTGATGGCGCTGTTCGAGCGTGTGCACCTTGAACGCGATGTCGTCGAACTTGCGCACGAAGTAGGCGAGAGCCTCCTCCGGTGTGCCGTCGGGGTACTGTCCGACGACGCGCCAGGCGTCGCCTTCGCGGACCTCGACGGTTCCGTCGTCGGAGACGCGGCCCCATTCGGCGGATGTCGACGATGCGGCCGGCACCGAGGTGGCGGGCGCGACGGCGGCCGGCGTCGGCGCCTTTCGCGGCATCGGCACGGCGGGCGGTCCGGGGACGGGGGGAGTCGGCTTCGAAGGCTCGGTGGCAGACACGTGATTCTCCTTGCGCGGTAGGGCCGCGGGAGGCGGAAAGGACGAGGCTCAGCCTAGTACGCCCGAGCACCGGGGGTGAGGCCGTGGTCCCCGATGCCGCGTCGTTACCGTTCTGTGAGCAGAAAGTTCGACGGAGGAAACATTCGGCGTCACCTCCGGGAAACACGACGCTCCTATCGTCACCAGGACGACAGTCTTCCGGTCGACAGGAGCACGATGAACGGCACGGCACCCGCGGCGAGCGAGATCCTGGTCGTCGGAGCGGGTGTCGCAGCCCATCGGTTCGTCGAACAGCTGCTCCGCGATCCCGATGCCCCCGTACGGGTGACGGTTATCGGTGACGAAGGATCGGGCCCGTACGACCGCTCGGCGCTGGTACGCGTGTTCTCGGGTGTCGGTGCGGAGGAGATCCAACTCGAGCGAAGCGTGTTCCGCGACGACCGGGTTCGGCTGATCCGCGACGACCGGGTTCTCCGGATCGACCCTTCGGGACACACGGTGCGGACGCGAGCACGGCGCACCTACGCCTACGACACGCTCGTGTTGGCGACCGGTTCCTTCGGGGCGAAGGTCGCCGTGGACGGCGCGAACCTTCCCGGGTGCTTCGGGTTCCGCACCGTCGAAGACGTCGAGGCGATCCGAGCGTTCGTGGGGTCGAGGTCCCGGCAACTCGGGCGTCCTTTGCGCGGGACCGTGGTCGGTGCGGGGTTGCACGGTCTTCAGGCCGCCGAGGCGTTGAGCGAGCTGGGGGTCGACACGACGGTGATCGAGTTCTCGGACCGCGTGATGCCCCGCCAACTCGATCGGTCGGCCTCAGCCGTGGTGCAGGGCGTCTTCCGAAAACGAGGCATACCGGTGCGCACGGGCGTCCGCACGACGCGACTCGATCCGGACGAGTCGGGCTCGGTCGCCTCGCTGGAGTTTCAGGACGGCTCGTTCCAACGCGCCGACGTGGTGGTGTTCACCGTCGGGGTGCGTGCCCGCGACGAGCTCGCCCGCAACGCCGGTCTCGGTGTGCATCCTGAAGGGGGCGTGCTCGTCGACGAAAGAGGTGAGACCTCGGTTCCGAGCATCCTCGCGATCGGAGAGGTGGCGCGCCTCGAAGGACGAGGCCCCGGGTACGTCGGCGCGGTGCGGGTCACGGCTGACGTCGCCGCAGCGCACGTTCGAGGCAGGGACGCACGTCTCCCTCGCGACCTCGAAGGCGGGAACGTCGCGGTCGCCGGGGTCGACATCGCGACGTTCGGCGATCCGCTCGCCTCGCCGGCGTCCGCGGTCGAAATCGTCACGCACGATGATCCCCAGGCGGGGATCTATCGCAAGCTCGTGGTCTCCGACGACGGACGCACGGTGGTCGGAGGGGTCTTGGTCGGCGATACGAGTGGGTATGCGGCGCTCCGGGCCCTGGTCGGAGAAGCGTGGCGGCCCGCTCACGCCGCACGCCTGCTGTCGGCGGTCGGTGGCGCGGATGCGGGGGAGATCTGCGATCACGCCACCCTGAGCGCGCAGGACCTCCTCGCGACCGTGAGTGGAGCCGTCGAGGTGACGTTTACGTCGATCCGCGACCGTTTTGGCTTCGCACGTGGCTGTCGGCGATGCACACTGGCGATCGCTCGAGTTCTCCTGCAGATCGCCGTCCAGCGGGATCTCCGGCATGCGACGGCGGCGCCCGAGGCGCAGAGGGAGGGCCACAGCCGGGTCCTGGCGGACGGAACGCACGTCGTCTCTCCGGTGATGCGCGACGATACGCTCACCCCGAAGGAGCTGCTGGCCATCGGGGAGCTCGCCGAGCGGTACGGATTGCGAGCACGGATCGCGGACGCGAGGATCGAGTTGCGAGGGGTGCGGACCGAGCACCTGCGGTCCGTGCGTGCCGGTCTGGCTGCGGCGGGACTCGCGTCGGCGTCCGGCGCCGGCGAACAAGCGGTGCTCCTCGTCGCCGAGGATCTGCCGCGGCTGGACGATCCGCGAGTGGCATCGGACGTGCAGGAGAAGGGCCTGCCGCATCAGGGGAAGCCGGGGAAAGCTCGCGCGGGCGAGGGGAGCGCCCGCCGAGTGCCGCTTCGTCGAGTGGGGAGTCCTGCCTCATGACCCCGGCGACCGGTCGACGCCCGCCGCTCGCGGGATGCAGGATCATCGTGTCGGATGATGCGAGAGCTGCGGAGTCCCCGCGCGACGGCGTCGCCGACGGACGATCGGAAGGTCTCATCGGGGTGTTGACGGACGCGGGGGCGGCGGTGTTCCGCGTCACGGTGCCACGAGGGGGCGCACGGACGTCCGCCGCCCTGCGGAGCGTCGTCCAACGTGCAGCGAGAGGCGGGATCGACGCCGTGCTGTTCCTGGCCCCCACGGCGCCCTGGCTCGAGACGGCCGAGAGCACAGGAGCGCTCGAGGCCATCCGCCGAAGGTCGGATTCGGGGAGGTTGCTCCTGGGCGCACTCCACCGGGAGGATGCGGACCGTCTGCGCCTCGCCCGCCTCTCCGTGATGCGCACGGAGGGATCCAGCGTCACAGCACTCGCCCGGGGGGTGGTCGCGCACTACGACAGCGGTACGGCAGCGCTGGTCACCGACGCGGGCCGCCTCGAGGTCCGCAGCGGTGGTGTCGTCGTCGACGAGCGGTTCATCCCCCTGTCTCGCGGGGCCACGGGCGTCATGGAAGCGCTGTTCCTCGCAGGTGGTCGGGTCCTCTCGCGCGCCGAGCTCGGCCGAGGACTCCCGGGTGGGGAACGCAGCGGTCGGGCGGTGGAGGTCGCCGTGGCGCGCCTTCGCGAGTCGCTCGACGGTATCGATCTGGTGCAGACCGTCGTGAAGCGCGGCTATCGCTTGGCCGTCACCGAGCAGTGATCAGGTCGCGGAACCTACTATCCGGCCGGGGTGTCGGAGGGGAGCGGCGTGGGAGTCTCCGACGGGGCGTCCGTGGGAGGGGTCGTCGGTTCCACGGTGGGAGCGGGCGTGGGTTCCGGCTCGGGTGCGGTGACCTGTGCATGCACGACCTGGCTGCCGATCGCGGCGACGACGATGAGACTCGCGGCGACCGCGGCGATCGTGTTGTCCCGGACGCGACGACGGATCTGACCCTCGTGCCACTGCGTGCGCGCGGCGTGCAGCCGTGCGCGCTCGGCTGACGTGCGCGACTGTGCCTTCTTGGAACCGCGTGCGGCCATGCCTCGATCTCCCATCCCGACGTCGTGACACGACGTCGCCTGAGAGCCTACCGGGATGCGCGCGGTCGCCCGAAGTGTCCGAGCCCGCCGGTAGCCTGGATGGATGACGTCCCCCGCCGCGCTGCTCTCCGGGCAGACGCCCCTCGCCGTGCGCATGCGCCCGGTCTCCCTCGATGAGGTCGCGGGACAGCGTCATCTTCTGCGAGCCGGTTCCCCCATCGTGGCCCTCGCCGACCCGCAGGCGACCTCCCCGGGTGCCGTGTCGATGATCCTGTGGGGCCCACCGGGCACGGGCAAGACCACGCTCGCTCAGGCGATCGCGCGGTCCTCAGGGCGCCGCTTCGTCGAGCTCTCGGCGATCACCGCTGGTGTGAAGGACGTCCGGGAGGTGATGCAGGAGGCGATCACGCAGCGTGATCTCTACGGGCAGACGACGATCCTCTTCCTCGACGAGATCCACCGCTTCACCAAGGCGCAGCAGGACGCGCTGCTTCCCGGTGTCGAGAACGGTTGGGTCATCCTGATCGCGGCGACGACCGAGAACCCCTCCTTCTCGGTGATCTCGCCGCTGCTGTCGCGCTCCTTGCTGCTCACGCTCCAGCCCCTCACCGATGAGGACATCGGGGTGCTCGTCGATCGTGCGGTGACGGACGCGCGGGGGCTGAACGGCGCCGTGGTCCTGAGCCCCGAGGCGCGTGCATCCTTGATCCGGCTCGCGTCGGGGGATGCCCGGCGTGCCCTCACCGGTCTCGAAGCAGGCGCGGCGGTCGCCGTCTCGCACGCGGCCGACACCGGCGAAGAGGACGAGTCGGACGACGGGGCCGCAGCGGCGCATGCGTCGTCGGGTGCCGCGGAGATCACCGCCGACCACATCGCGCAAGCCGTCGACAAGGCTCTGCTGCGATACGACCGTCAGGGTGACGAGCACTACGACGTCATCAGCGCGTTCATCAAGTCGATCAGAGGATCCGACCCCGATGCCGCACTCCACTACCTCGCTCGCATGATCGAAGCAGGGGAGGACCCCCGCTTCATCGCTCGACGTCTTGTCATCTCGGCCTCGGAAGACGTGGGCCTCGCCGATCCCCAGGCTCTCGGCATCGCCGTCGCGGCGGCGGATGCGGTCGCCTTCATCGGTATGCCGGAGGGACGCATCCCGCTCGCTGAGGCGACGGTGTATCTCGCGACCACGGCGAAGTCCAATGCGGCCTACGTGGGCATCGACGCGGCGATCGCCGACATCCGCTCCGGCGGGTTCGGACGGGTGCCGCTGCACCTGCGCGATGCCCACTATCCGGGAGCGAAGCGTCTCGGACACGGCAAGGGATACGTGTACTCCCACGACAGCGAGTACGGCGTTGTGCCGCAGCAATACCTGCCCGACGAGCTCGACGGCAAGCGCTACTACGAGCCGAAGAACCTCGGTGCCGAGCGTGACATCGCCGCGCGACTCGAGCGCATCCGCCGCATCCTCGGCGACCGCTGAGCCGCCACGCAGCTGCGGAACCGCGATCTGTTAGACTTGAGCGGCTCGAAACCGAGTTTTCGGGCATCTCCTCGTTCACACCCCACCTTGCTGGCGCCCCGGCGTGCGCTCCAAGGCAGAACGCGGACGATACGTCCGTGAGTCGTGAAAGACGCGACCACGTCATCGGAAGGAAAGCTTCGTGACCACGAAGTCCCAGGACCGTCGCAAGGTTCGTCTGAGCCGTGCCCTCGGTATCCCGCTCACCCCGAAGGCCGCCCGCTACCTCGAGAAGCGTCCCTACGCTCCCGGCGAGCACGGCCGCACCAAGCGCAAGGCAGACAGCGACTACGCCGTCCGTCTGCGTGAGAAGCAGCGTCTTCGCGAGCAGTACGGCATCCGCGAGAAGCAGATGCGCAACACGTTCAACGAGGCCCGTCGTCACGACGGCCTGACCGGTGAGAACCTGGTCGAGCTCCTCGAGATGCGTCTCGACGCTCTGGTTCTGCGTTCGGGCTTCGCCCGCACCACCGCGCAGGCTCGTCAGCTCGTCGTGCACCGTCACATCCTCGTCGACGGCCAGCTCGTCGACCGCCCGTCCTTCCGCGTGAAGCCGGGTCAGCTCATCCACGTCAAGGCCAAGAGCGAGGGCACCGAGCCCTTCCAGGTGGCAGCAGCCGGCGGTCACGCCGAGGTTCTGCCCCCCGTTCCCGGCTACCTCGAGGTCGAGCTCGACAAGCTCCAGTCGCGTCTTGTCCGTCGCCCGAAGCGCGCCGAGGTCCCCGTGACCTGTGAAGTGCAGCTCGTCGTCGAGTACTACGCAGCTCGCTGATACAGCGAAAGAGCAATCAGGCAGGAGGCGTCGGGATTCCCGACGCCTCCTGTCGTTTCCGCATACGATGGTGACACCGCGCCTTCGCGGGTCAAAGGCAAGGATGACGACATGAAGAACGTGCTGTGGTTCCTGATCGGTGTGATCGGCGGCTTCGTCGCGGCTCACTTCATGAACAAGGACCCGCGTGGTCACGACATCCTCGCCGAGGTCGACGCCCGGATCAACGGATTCACCGCGATCCTCGGCGACGCCTACCGCGAGCAGGAGGCACGGCTCACGGAGCCGGGCGACAACTGAACCACCGCAGCAGCGCCCCGGCGCGGCATCTTCACGCAAGGACACCCGGCACTCTATGAAAACTGCGGAGATCGCGCAGCGTTACCTCGACTACTTCGAGAAGAACGACCACCTCATCGTCCCCTCGGCCTCGCTCGTCAGCGACGACCCGTCGCTGCTGTTCACGGTCGCCGGCATGGTGCCGATGATCCCGTACCTCACGGGCGTCGTCCCTGCGCCGCATCCGCGGATCGCGGACGTGCAGAAGTGCATTCGCACCAACGACATCGAAGAGGTCGGTCGGACCGCCCGTCACGGCACCTTCTTCCAGATGCTGGGCAACTGGTCGTTCGGCGACTACTTCAAAGAAGGCGCGATCCGCTACGCCTGGGAGCTTCTGACGGGTTCCGAGTCGGACGGGGGGCTCGGCTTCGACGAGAAGGACCTGTGGGTCACCGTCTACGAGACGGACGACGAGGCCGAAGCCATCTGGCGCGACATCATCGGTCTCAAGCCGGAGCGCATCCAGCGTCTCGGGCGCGCGGACAACTACTGGAACACAGGGCAGCCCGGACCGGGCGGTCCTGATTCCGAGATCTTCTTCGACCGCGGGCCGGCCTACGGGAAGGACGGCGGTCCCGCCGTCGACGACTCACGGTTCCTGGAGATCTGGAACCTCGTGTTCATGCAGGACTTCATCGAGAACATCCGCAGCAAGACGGAGTTCGACATCGTCGGCGAGCTGCCGATGAAGAACATCGACACCGGGATGGGACTCGAGCGTGTCGCATTCCTCAAGCAGGGCGTCGACAACATGTACGAGTCGGATCAGGTGCGTCCGGTGCTGGATTGCGCCGTCGAGCTCTCCGGCCGCCCGTACGGTGTGCAGCATGAGGACGACGTGCGATTCCGCGTTGTCGCCGACCATGTGCGTTCCTCCCTCATGCTTCTGTCCGACGGGGTGCGTCCATCCAACGAGGGGCGTGGGTACATCCTCCGCCGTCTGATGCGCCGCACGGTCCGCTCGATGCGACTGCTCGGCGTCGATGAGCCGGTGTTCCCCGAGCTGTTCGCCGCATCGCGCGATGTGATGAAGACGACCTATCCGGAACTCGAGAGGGACTGGGCGGTACTGTCCGCGTCGGCGTTCGCCGAAGAGGAGACGTTCCGCCGGACCCTCGTGGCCGGCTCCACGATCCTCGATCTCGCCCTCGACGAGACCAGGAAGGGCGGGGGCAAGACGCTCAGCGGTCCCGAGGCGTTCCTGCTCCACGACACCTACGGCTTCCCGATCGACCTCACCCTCGAAGTCGCTGAGGAAGCGGGACTGGACGTCGACCGCGCCGCTTTCGACACGCTCATGCAGGAGCAGCGTCAGCGGGCCAAGGACGACGCTCGCAACCGCAAGCGTCAGCTCGCCGACGTATCGGTCTACCGGGAGCTGCGCTCCCTGGGCGAGACCGGTTTCGACGGATACACCGCCCTTGAGGTCGAGTCCCGTGTGCTCGGACTCCTCGTCGACGGAGCGCCTGTGCGCAGCGCATCCGAAGGGCAGATCGCCGAGGTCGTGCTCGCCGAGACGACGCTGTATGCCGAGTCCGGTGGTCAGGTGGCCGACAAGGGCACGATCGTCGGCCCGGGCTACGCGCTCGAAGTGCTCGACGTTCAGAAGCCGGTCCCCGGACTCATCAGCCACACCGTCGAAGTCACGCGCGGAAGCGTGGCCGTCGACGATGTCGCGACGTCGGTCGTGGACGCGGCGAACCGCCGTGCAGCCCGCCAGGCGCATTCGGCCACGCACCTCGTGCACGCCGCGCTCCGTGACACCCTCGGTCCCACGGCGACGCAGGCCGGTTCTTTGAATCGTGCCGGCTACATGCGCTTCGACTTCGCCTGGTCGCAGGCGCTCTCGGCCGATACGCGCAGCGAGATCGAGGAGATCACCAACCGCGCGGTGCAGGACGCCCTGGAAGTGACCACGCGCATCGTCTCGCTCGACGAGGCCAAGGAAGCCGGCGCCATGGCGCTGTTCGGCGAGAAGTACGGCGACGTCGTGCGCATGGTCGACATCGGTGGGCCGTGGTCGCGGGAACTCTGCGCCGGGACGCACGTGACCACCAGTGCCGAGATCGGGCTGGTCAGCCTGGTCGGGGAGTCCTCGGTGGGCGCCTCCAACCGTCGTATCGAAGCTCTCGTCGGCGCCGATGCTTTCCGTGAGCTCGCGGCTGAGCGGGCGATCGTGTCGCAGCTGACGAGTTCCCTCAAGACGCCGCGGGAGCAGCTGCCGGAGCGGATCGCCGACCTGACGGCCAGCCTGAAGGCTGCGGAGAAGCGCATCGCGCAGTTCGAGGCGAAGGAGAGAGCGGGACAGGTGCCGGCCATCGTCGACGCCGCGACGCGCGTCGGTGCGTTCCGACTGGCCGCGCAGAGTCTGGGCGAAGTCGCATCGGCGGATGACGTGCGAGACCTCGTCAACGGCGTGCGCGATCGGCTCGGCTCGGAGGCCGCTGTGGTGGCACTCGGGGCGGTCGTGGGCGGGCGGCCCGTCGTCGTCGTCGCGACCAATGACGCCGCACGCTTGGCGGGAGCGAAGGCCGGTGCGCTCGCGAAGCGCGCGGCAGGCGTGCTCGGCGGCGGTGGCGGTGGGCGCGATGATGTCGCGCAAGGTGGCGGCGCCGACACGGCGGCTCTGCCGGCGGCGCTCGAAGCCATCGCACAGGAGCTGCGCGGCGCGTGAGCACTTTCCGCCGCGGTGTGCGGCTCGGCATCGACGTGGGGCGCGCGCGGGTCGGTGTCGCGCGCTGCGACCCCGACGGGATGCTGGCCGTCCCCGTGGAGACGGTGCCTCGCGACGAGGCCTCGATCGCAAGGATCCTTCAGATCGCGAGCGAGTACGACCCGTTGGAGTTCGTGGTCGGTCTGCCGGTCAACATGCAGGGTGCGGATACCGCGTCGACCACGGACGCGCGGGAGTTCGCCGCCGAACTCTGCCGGCGCAGCGGCACTCCGGTGAGGCTCGTGGACGAGCGCTTGAGCACTGTGACGGCCCATGCTGCGTTGCGCAGTTCCGGGAGATCTCAGAAGAAGTCTCGTAGCATTGTGGATCAGGTCGCCGCCGTGGTGCTTCTGCAGCAGGCGATCGACATGGAGAAGAGCACCGGAAACCCGGCCGGTGCCATCATCTCGCCTGACGAGGAGCACGCCTGACGATGTCCGAACGCGACAACGAAACGCCGCGGCACGACGCAGATTCCCGCCTGGGGGATCTCTTCGAGAACCTCCCCGAGCCGACCGCGCAGATTCCCACGGTCGACAACAGCGCGCCCGTTCCGGGTTCGCGTCGGGCGGCCAGAGAAGCGGCCGCGGGGGAGTCCCGCCCCGTCACCGGTGCCGATACAGCGGCCGAGGCTTCTCCCGTGCCTGTTCGCGCTTCTGCGGACGACGCCGTCGCCGCCGCCGGTGGGGTGCCCTCGCCGACTCCGGTCCGTGCCTCCGCGGATGCCGCGGACACCCCCACCCGTGCCGTGCCCCGGATCGAGTCGCCTTCGGGTGCCGCGGCGACACCGGAGCCTGTGCTCGGCGGTGGGCTGGACGACCTCTTCGTCCCCCATGACGATCACATCGACGCCGCGCCGAAGAAGAAGCGCCGCAAGGGGTGCTTGATCGCGCTGATCATCGTCCTGGTGATCTTCGGTGGTATCGCGGCGGCCGGAGTCTGGGTGGCGAACACCTACGGCGAGAAGATCAGTGACGCGATGGGCTGGGGCGATTCGAAGGACTGGGAGCCGGGTCTGGCGACCGGCGAGGCCTTCGTCACGATCAAGGAGGGCGACACCGGCTCTCCCGTGTCGACCGCACTGTACGAGGCGGGGGTGACGAAGACCGAGAGCGTCTTCTACGACTACCTCGTCGACGAGAACATCGCCGTGATCTTCTACCCGGGCGTGTACAAGCTTCAGACGAAGATGACGGCCGAGGCCGCCCTCGCGGCACTCCGGGACGACGCGAACAAGCTCGAGAACACCGTCTCGGTCGCTGAAGGTGGAACCATCGTCTCCTCCCTCCCTGCCATGGCCGAGACTCTCGGTCTGCCGCTGGCGGACTTCGAGGCGGCCGTCAAAGATCCCTCGCAGTACGGGGTGGAAGCGCAGAGCCTCGAAGGCTGGTTGTTCCCGGCCGTCTATACGTTCGATCCCGCGGTAACGGCCACGCAGGTCATCCAGCGCATGGTCGATCGCACCCGTGAATCGCTCGACGCGGCGGGCGTCCCCGCCGGTGACGAGGAGCGCATACTGACCATCGCCTCGATCATCCAGCGAGAAGGTCGGCTCGACGACTTCGCGAAGGTCTCGCGCGTGATCCAGAACCGGCTCGACATCAATATGAAGCTGCAGATGGACTCGACCGCGCAGTACGGCTACGGCTCGCTGCACGAGGGCGTCGTCTCGAGTTCCAAGGAAGCGCTGGAAGACGACAACGCCTGGAACACCTACGTGCGGGAGGGCCTCCCCGCGACGCCGATCGCGAGTCCGAGTGACGCCGCGATCTCGGCGGCGATGAACCCCGTCGATGGCCCGTGGCTCTACTTCGTCACGATCAACCTCAGCACGGGGGAGACGCAGTTCTCCGAGACCATGGCCGAGCACGAGCAGGGGATCGAGAAGTGGCGCGAATGGTGCCGCGCGAACCCCGACGCCGGGTGCTGACGCGGTGACGCGTACGCGACTCGCGGTCTGGGGGGACCCGATCGCGCACTCCAAATCCCCTGACCTGCATGCCGCCGCGTATCGGGTCCTCGGTCTGGAATGGGAGTACGGACGGCGTCAGGTCTCTGCGGAGGCCTTCACCGCCGTACTCGGTGGACTCGACGACACGTGGCGCGGGTTGTCGCTGACCATGCCGTTGAAGGGGGAGGGCTACCGCGCCGCTGCGACGAGGGATCGCCACGCAGAGCTCACCGGCGCCGTCAATACCCTGCTGCTCGGGGCGGCGCCCGCCGGTTTCAACACCGATGTCGGCGGGATCATCGACGCGCTGTCGGAGGCGGGGATCACCGCTGCGGAGACGGCGCGCATCATCGGTGCCGGCGCCACTGCCGCGTCCGCGCTCGTCGCCGCCTCCGAGATCGGGGTGAAGCACGTGGAGGTGCGGGCTCGACGCCCGGAGCGGGCGAAGGCACTCGTCGCCCTCGGCGACCGCTTGGGTATGCCAGTCGAAGCGCGCTCCCTCGACGGCGGACGCGACGCGGTCGATCTGACCCTCTCGACCTTGCCCAGTGCGACCGCCCTTCCTGTCGAAACCGCGGTGGGGTTGGCCGAGACCGGCGGAGCCTTGTTCGATGCTGCCTATGCGCCCTGGCCCTCCGCCCTCGCGTCCCGCTGGAGCGACGGCACGGTGGTGTCCGGCTTGGGGATGCTGCTGCATCAGGCCGTGCGCCAGATCCGGATCTTCCGGCACGGGGATCCGGCGCTCCCGCTGCCCGCCGAAGCAGAGGTCGTCTCCGCCATGCGCGCCGCGCTCTGAGCGGACGGCGTCGAAACGCGGCGCGGCGAGGGGGCCAACCCGTGGGAGACTGGAGCAATGCTCCGCGTGCTCACGGCCGGCGAATCGCACGGCCCAGAACTCATCGCCGTCATGGAGGGCCTGCCCTCCGGCGTCCCTGTGTCCTCCGAGGCCATCCAGGCCGATCTCGCTCGTCGCAAGCTGGGCTATGGCCGTGGCTCGCGCATGAAGTTCGAGCAGGACGCGCTGACCATCTCCGGCGGTGTGCGGCACGGCAAGAGCCTCGGCAGCCCGATCGCTCTGCGCATCGGCAACACCGAGTGGCCGAAGTGGATCGAGGTCATGAACCCCGAGCCCGTGGAGCTCACCGACAAGTCCCGTGGGCGCAGCGCGCCCCTCACACGTCCACGTCCGGGGCACGCCGACCTCGTGGGCATGCAGAAGTACGACTTCGACGAGGCGCGTCCGATCCTCGAACGAGCGAGCGCGCGGGAGACGGCTGCGCGTGTCGCGCTCGGGGCGATCGCCCGATCGTTCCTCGGTGAGCTCGGTATCCGCCTGGTCAGCCACACTCTGTCGATCGGCCCGGTGCGGGTGCCCGAGGGGTCTCCGCTCCCCACGCCCGACGATGTCGAGGCGCTCGATGCCGATCCGCTCCGGTGCTTCGACACCGCGACCTCCGCTCTGATGGTGGCCGAGGTCGATGACGCGAAGAAGGACGGCGACACGCTGGGCGGCATCGTCGAGGTGCTCGCATACGGCCTTCCCCCGGGACTCGGCTCCCACGTGCACTGGGACCGACGCCTCGACGCGCGTCTCGCTCAGGCGCTCATGAGCATCCAGGCGATCAAGGGCGTCGAGGTCGGCGACGGCTTCGAGACCACGCGCCGCCGAGGTTCGGCCGCCCACGATGAGCTCTTCGCCACCGCGGACGGCATCACGCGCGGCTCGGACAGGGCCGGAGGCACGGAAGGCGGCATGTCCACCGGAACCGTGTTGCGCGTCCGCGCCGGGATGAAGCCGATCGCGACCGTCCCGCACGCCCTCCGCACGATCGACACCGCCACGGGTGACGACGCCACCGCTCACCACCAGCGCTCCGACGTGTGCGCTGTGCCCGCCGCCGGAGTGGTCGCCGAGGCGATGGTCGCCGTGGAGCTCGCGAACGCCGTGCTCGAGAAGTTCGGTGGCGACAGTATCCGCGAGACCCGTCGCAACCTCGAGGGCTACCTCGAAGGCATCCCGGCGGGGCTGCGGACGACACCGGCGTCCGAGGCGGCGCTCATCGCGCATGACGAGCGCGGCTGATCCGCTGACGCTGGTGTTGGTCGGCCCGATGGCCGCAGGCAAGACCAGCGTCGGACGCCGCGTCGCTCGGCGGCTCGGCGTCGCTTTCGTCGACACGGACAAACGCATCGTGGCGGAACATGGTCCGATCCCCGGCATCTTCGCCGAGTATGGAGAGGCGCACTTCCGGGAGCTCGAACGCGCCGCGGTCGCCCAGGCCCTCGCCGACGGGGGCGTGATCTCCCTCGGTGGAGGCGCGGTCACGCAGGCGGCCACCCGCGAACTCCTGAAAGCGCATCCTGTCGTCTTCCTGACGGTGAACCCAGACGCAGTGGCGGACAGGCTCCGCGGCAGCAACCGCCCCCTCCTGTCAGGGGATGAGGATCCGGTGGAGCGCTGGAAGAAGATCTTCGAGGAACGCCGGGGGTGGTACGCCGAGGTCGCCTCGACCACCTTCGACACCTCACGTCGTCCGATGCAGAAGATCGCGGATGACATCGTGACATGGAGGAGAGAACAGCGATGAGCACGACGACCATCAGCGTCACGGGGAACGACGCCTACGACATCACGATCGGACGCGGGATCCTGGATCGGGTCTCCGCCGCGCTCGCGCCGGGCGTCCGCAAGGTGCTGGTGGTGCATCCGCCCACGCTCGCGTCCCGCGCGGCCGAGCTGCGCGACAGACTTCTCGCCGACACCACCGACGGTCCGCGCGAGGTACTGCTCGCGGAGATCCCGGATGCCGAGCAGGGCAAACGGATCGAGGTCGCGGCCTTCTGCTGGCAGGTGATGGGCCAGGCGGACTTCACCCGCAGCGATGCGGTCATCGGATACGGCGGGGGAGCGGTGACCGACCTCGCCGGGTTCGTCGCCGCGACCTGGCTGCGGGGCGTGCAGCTGATCCAGGTGCCGACCACGGTGCTGGGCCTCGTCGATGCGTCCGTCGGCGGCAAGACCGGTGTCAACACCGCGGAGGGCAAGAACCTCGTGGGGGCGTTCTGGGCGCCGAGCGCCGTGATCGGCGACCTCGACGAGCTCGCCAGCCTGAGTCCCAACGAGGCGACCGCAGGATTCGCCGAGGTGGTCAAGGCCGGATTCATCTGGGCTCCGGAGATCCTGGACATCATCGAGGCCGATCCGCTCCGCGCCGTCGACACGACATCCGAGGAGTTCCGCCGCGCGGTCGAACTGGCGATCGACATGAAGGCGAAGGTCGTCTCGGACGACTTCCGCGAGGCCGGACTCCGCGAGATCCTCAACTACGGGCACACGCTCGGACACGCGATCGAGCATGCGGAACGGTACCGCTGGCGGCACGGCGCCGCGATCTCGGTCGGGATGCTCTACGCCGCCGAGCTCTCGCGGCTCGCGGGTCGTCTGTCCGACTCCGCTGCCGAGCGGCACCGGACGATCCTGGAGTCGCTGGGCCTTCCGACCTCGTACCGTGCGGGGGCATGGCCGCAGTTGCTCGCCACCATGCAGCGCGACAAGAAGAGCCGCGGCGGGATGCTGCGCTTCATCCTCCTCGACGACCTCGCGAAGCCCACCGTCCTGCAGGCTCCGGACGAGTCGCTGCTGTTCGCCGCCTATCAGGAGGTCGGGGAGTGAGCCGCCGGATCCTCCTGGTCAACGGGCCGAACCTGAATCTCCTCGGTACCCGCGAGCCCGACGTGTACGGCACGGCCACTCTCGCGGACGTGGAGCGGATCACCACCGAGGCCGCAGCCGCGGTCGGATTCGAGGTCCGGGCGCTGCAGAGCAACCACGAGGGCGTGCTGGTCGACGCGATCCATGCGGCACGGGAGGACTGTGCCGGGATCGTGATCAATCCGGGCGGGCTCACGCACACGTCGGTGGTGCTGCGTGACGCGCTCACCGGGGTGGCGCTGCCGTTCGCGGAGGTCCACATCTCCGATGTGCTCGCGCGTGAGGCCTTCCGCCACCATTCCTACCTGGAAGATGTGGCGGCCGTGCGGGTCGCCGGCCGCGGCGTCGACGGCTACGCAGACGCTGTGCGACAGCTCGCCGCACTCATCCCGTAGAATCGACTGTCGGTCTCGTCCGACCCCGCAGACACACGAACGGAACTCGCAGCGCATGGCATCTACCGCAGACATCAAGAACGGCGTCGTCCTCAGCATCGACGGGCAGCTCTGGAGCGTCATCGAGTTCCAGCATGTGAAGCCCGGCAAGGGTGGCGCGTTCGTGCGCACCAAGCTGAAGAACGTCGTGTCGGGCAAGGTCGTCGACCGCACCTACAACGCCGGCGCCAAGATCGAGATCGAGAACGTCGACCGCCGCGACTACACCTACCTGTACACGGACGGCGACGGCTACGTGTTCATGGACCAGACCGACTTCGACCAGATCACGGTCGGGGCCGCCACGGTCGGCGACGCGAAGAACTTCCTCCTCGAGAACCAGGCCGTCACGATCGCCCTGAACAACGGCAACCCCCTGTACCTCGACCTCCCGGCCTCCGTGATCCTGGAGATCACCTACACCGAGCCCGGCCTGCAGGGTGACCGCTCGTCGGCAGGCACCAAGCCCGCCACGCTCGAGACCGGTTACGAGATCCAGGTGCCGCTGTTCGTCGAGGCCGGCACCAAGGTCAAGGTCGACACCCGTACGGGTGACTACCTCGGCCGCGAGAAGTAAGGCGTGAGCGCCCGGACGAAGGCGCGCAAGCGCGCTCTCGACATCCTCTTCTCCTCCGACGTGCGCGGGGATGACCTCGCCGTGACCCTGGCCGCCGAGGCAAAGCGTGCCGCGAGTGAGCCCGCACGCGAGGCCTCGTGGCTCTACGCGCGCGAGATCGTCGACGGCATCATCGACACCCGCGACGAGATCGACGAGCAGATCACGACGCACAGTCGGGACTGGAAGCTGGAGCGCATGCCCGCGGTCGATCGCGCGCTGCTCCGGATCGCGGTGTGGGAGATCCTGTACAACGACGAAGTGCCGACTGCGGTTGCGATCGACGAGGCCGTCGAACTCGCGAAGGAGTTCTCCACCGACGACTCCGGGGCCTTCGTGCACGGCGTCCTCGCCCGGGTGGCTCGCGCGGCCTGACCCGTCCGACGCGTCGTACTGTCGGCGGTGGCGGAGAGGATGGAAGCATGGCTCTTCCGTTCGAACCGTCCCGATCCGAGGGGCCGCCGTACGCAGACTGGCGTACGATCCTCGGTCCTTCGCGTGACGACGCGAAGACGCCCCTCGCACTCGGTGTCGAGTTGCGGGTGCGCGACGGAAGCGGGGCGAATCCTTGGGCCTCGCGCCCGCAGCGTACGGCCACAGCCCGCGACGTGGCGAAGCGCACGGGGGAGATCCTTCTCGGGATCCGCCCGCTCGAGCGGAGCGCCGCGACGGATGCCTGGGTGCAGGGGTCTGCGACGTGGGACGCGGTGCGGCGTTCGTCTTCGCAGTACGGGCGGGATCGATCGCGGTGGTTCGCCGACCTGCTAAGCATCGCCCGGGACACTCTCTTGTCGGGTACCGCCGGTGACTGGCTGGTCGCGGATCTGATCGAATCCGGCCTGCTGTGGGGGCACCTGCGAACCGCTGCGGACCTCGGGATACCGCTCGTCGCCACGCAGAAGAACACGAGCGTCGCCGTGGCGGAGCAGGCCACGATCGGCGCGACGATCGGACGCGCCGAGGACGGAGGGCTCGTGGTGCGCCCCGACATCACGATCGACGGCCGCGAGGTCGAGCCCCGGGACGTCCGGGCGATCGGTCGCAGCGGCGTGTACGAGATCGCGCAGCACGGCACGCGTCTGCACGTGACACTCGCCGAGGTACCGCTCAGCGAGCCCGTCCACGCCCTGATCGGTCCCGCGGCGGGTCTCGAGGTTCCGGCGGGCGACGAAGCGGCGTTCTTCCAGGATGCTTATCCGCTGCTCGGGCGTCGGATCGCCGTGCGCTCCGCCGACCGTGTCGAACTGCCTGCGCTGCCCGCACCTCATGCCGTGCTGGAGCTGTCGTTCCGTCGGGGTGACACGGTCTCCTATACCTTCGCGTGGGAGTATCGCGGATTCGGACGGGTTCCGTTCGCCGCCAGTGATCATGCGGTGCGCGACACCACGGCGGAGGCGGCGCACCGCGACGCGCTTCAGAACGTCTGGACCGAGCATCTGGGGGAGGCTCTCCAGGCCACGGGCTCGTTCCACGACGTCGCGGCAGCCGAGTTCGTCACCCGGATCGTCCCCGCTCTCGAAGCCCACGGCGTCACGGTGGTGGTCTCGGGGCGGCGCAAGAGCTATCACGAGTTGACGGGCGACCCGGAGATCACCGTGTCGACCGTGGAGAGCACGGATCCGGACTGGTTCGACCTCGGCGTGCTGGTCGAGATCGATGGGCGCACGATCCCGTTCGAACCGCTGTTCACGGCGCTGAGCACTGGTCGGAAGAAGCTCCTGCTCGTCGACGGCAGCTACTTCTCGCTGAACCATCGTGCCCTCGATCACCTGCGTGAGCTCATCGACGAAGCGGGCGCGCTCGACGAGTGGGAGACGGGTCCTCGGGTCAGCCGGTATCAGACAGACCTCTGGGAGGAGTTCGAGGACCTCGCCGACGAGGCTCTCCCGGCCGTCACCTGGCGCGCCACCGCCGATGCTCTGCGTCGTGCTTCCTCCGTGCCCTCGGTTCCGGTGCCGGCGGCGGTGAACGCCACGCTGCGGCCGTACCAGAAGGAGGGGCTGGATTGGCTCGCATTCCTCTGGAACCACGGCCTGGGAGGAATCCTCGCCGATGACATGGGACTCGGCAAGACGCTCCAGCTCCTCGCACTCATCGCACACGCCAGGGAGGCGGGGGAGCATCGCCCGTTCCTGGTCGTCGTACCCACCTCCGTGCTGGCCACCTGGCGGAGCGAGGCCGCTCGATTCACGCCCTCGCTTCGAGTGCTGCTCCGGGCGAGCACCCAGGGTCCCGGGTTGGTCGACCACCTCGGCGAGACCGACCTCGTGATCACGACCTATGCCGTCGCCCGGCTCGACGAGGCCGAGTACGCGGCTGTGGATTGGGCGGGGCTCATCCTCGACGAGGCGCAGTTCGTCAAGAACCCCGCGACGAAGCTGCACCGCGCCGTCGCCTCCTTCTCGGCCGATGTGACCTTCGCCGTCACCGGAACCCCGATGGAGAACAGCCTCAGCGAGCTATGGGCACTGTTGAAGCTCACGGCGCCCGGACTCTTCCCGTCGGCGCGGAAATTCCGCGAGCGGTACATCCAGCCGATCGAGCAGGGCAAGGTGCCGGAGAACGAGGAGGGCGGCGAGTACCGGCAACGACGCCTCGCGCAGTTGCGACGACGGATACGCCCGTTGCTGCTGCGGCGCACGAAGGAGATCGTCGCTCCGGAACTCCCTGCGAAGCAGGAGCAGATCCTCGAGGTCGAGCTCGGCGCCTCCCACCGCGCCGTGTACGAGACGGTGCTGCAGCGGGAACGTCAGAAGGTGCTGGGCCTACTCGAAGACCTCGATCGCAACCGTTTCATCGTGTTCCGCTCGCTCACCCTGATGCGGATGCTCAGCCTCGCTCCCGGTCTCATCGACCCGGAAGACGCGAAGATCGGTTCGCGCAAGCTCGACGTCCTCCTCGAGAGGGTGATCGAGCTCCAGGCCGAGGGCCACCGGGCCCTGGTGTTCAGTCAGTTCACGTCCTTCCTCGACCTGGCCGCAGCCCGCCTGGATACCGCGGGAATCCCATACGCCCATCTGGACGGGACGACCAGGCATCGCCAGAAGGTGGTCGACGGATTCACCGGCGGGGAGCAGCCGGTGTTCCTGATCAGCTTGAAGGCAGGGGGATTCGGCCTCACGCTGACCGAAGCCGACTACGTGTTCCTCCTCGACCCGTGGTGGAATCCCGCGGCGGAGGCGCAGGCGATCGACCGCACGCACCGCATCGGACAGGACCGTCAGGTGTTCGTCTACCGGATGATCTCCACCGGGACCATCGAAGAGAAGGTGCTCGAGCTGCAGCGCCGCAAGGCCCGGTTGTTCACCGCCGTCCTCGATGAGGAAGCGCTGTTCGCACAATCGCTGACCGCCGACGACATCCGCGGTTTGTTCGAGGGGTGAGATGAATACTCCCGGCTCGGTCGACCGGCCGCACAGGGAGCCCTCGGTACAATCGAACGGTTCACTTTCGGGAGGAATGCAATGCGGATCACCGGACTCGGCCACGCCGGGATGTTCATCGAGACCGTGGGCGGGAACATCATCTGCGACCCGGTTCTCGGACCCTCCTTCTACGGATCCTGGTTCCCGTTCCCGGACAACCGGGGGCTGGATTGGGAGCGATTCGGCCGCGAAGCCGACTTCCTCTGGATCTCGCACCGCCACCGCGACCACTTCGATCCGCGTCTCCTCGAGCGCTACATCCGCAAGGACATCGAGGTGCTGCTTCCGGAGTACCCGACCGATGATCTCGAAAAGGACATCCGCGCGCTCGGCTACACGAACATCACCTACGCTCCGGCAGGTCAGGTGATCCAGCGTGGCGACCTCAAGATGATGATCACGCCGCTGCGCGCTCCCAGCGACGGACCGATCGGCGACTCCTCGTTGAGCGTAGACGACGGCACCGGTTCGGTGCTCAATCAGAACGACTCGCATCCACTCGACCTCGAGAAGCTGCTCGACTTCGGCAAACCCGACGCCTACTTCACCCAGGTCTCCGGTGCCATCTGGTGGCCCATGGTCTACGACCTGCCGCTCGACGCGAAGCAGAACTTCGCCCGCCTCAAGCGCGAAGCGCAGAACAAGCGCGCCATGTACTACATCGAGAAGGTCGATGCTCCGCACGTCTTCCCGATGGCCGGTCCGCCCATGTTCCTGCGCGACGATCTGTTCGACTTCAATGGTCTGGGCAAGAACGGCGAATCGATCTTCACGGACCAGAAGCAGTTCCTCGCGCACATGAAGGAGCTCGCTCCGCAGTACGACGGTCAGCTCTTCATCCCCGGGACCGTCGTCACGGTCGAGGGAGGCAACGTCACGTCCGAGCAGACGCTCTACACCGACGCCGAGATCGCTCACATCTTCGACGAGAAGTGGGAGTACCTCGAGGAGCAGCGCGCGAGCCGGCAGCAGGAGATCCGCGACGAAGAGGCGTCTCGTGCCGAGATCATCCCCCCGGCCGAGATGCTCGAGGCCATCAAGACCTGGTGGGAGCCGTTGCTGAAGAAGTCGCGCACGATCCGGTTGGGCGTCGGCGGATGCGTGCGCTTCCGCATCGGCGAGCTCGACATGGTCGTCGACTTCCCTCGTGCCAAGGTCCGCGAGTACGCGGGGGAGGAGTGCGTGTACTGGTACACCATCCCCGCAGATCTCGTCTCCACGAACATCGTCGATCACGAGATCGACTGGTCGAACTCGATCTTCCTCTCGATGCAGTTCTCGGTGGGGCGCAGCGGCAAGTTCAACGAGTTCCTCACCACGTTCCTCAAGTGCCTCTCGGTCGACCGGATCGAATACGTCGAGAACTGGTATCAGGAGCAGACGGATCAGACGGAGGATGCGGAGATCGGGGACTGGGTCGTCCAGCGGCGCTGCCCGCACCTGCGCGCCGACCTCACCCGAACGGGCACCGTCGACGAGGACGGGATCCTCACCTGCAGCATGCACGACTGGAAGTGGGACCTGAAGACCGGTCGATGCCTCTCCACGGCCGGGCACCCGATCCGTTCCGCCAAGGTCGACGACGTCACCGATCCCGTGCTGCAGGAGGCGAGCTGATCGCGGAGGGCCCGCGCTCCGATAGACTGGCCTGACTAGCAACCTTTAACACCGTCCTGTGAGGCGGAGAAGGGAGCGGCCGATGAGCATGCGCACCGTGCTGCACGAAGCCGACATCTCACGCGCGCTGACCCGTATCGCGCACGAGATCCTCGAATCCAATCGAGGAGCCGAGAACCTCGTCCTGCTGGGAATCCCGACCCGCGGGGTCACTCTCGCCCATCGCCTCGGGCTGCTGATCAGCGAGATCGCTCAACAGTCCGTTCCCATCGGCGCGCTCGATGTCACCCTCTTCCGGGATGACCTCGCCAAGCACCCGACCCGTTCGCCGCAGCCCACGGAGATCCCGGTCGGCGGCATCGACGGCAAGACGGTCGTGCTCGTCGATGATGTGCTCTTCTCCGGGCGGAGCATCCGGGCCGCACTGGACGCGATCCAGTCGATCGGCCGCCCCGCTGTCGTCCGGCTGGCGATCCTGGTCGACCGCGGGCATCGTGAACTTCCGATCCGGCCGGATTTCATCGGCAAGAACATCCCCTCCGCGCGCACGGAGCGCGTAAACGTGCGCCTCTTCGACAACGACGGGGCCGAGGAGGTGACGATCGGCGAATGAGGCATCTCCTCGACACCCGTACCCTCGATCGGGCCACCGCACTGCGCATCCTCGACGTCGCCGAAGACATGTCGGACACGCAGTCCCGCGAGGTCAAGAAACTGCCGACACTGCGCGGCAAGACCGTCGTGAACCTCTTCTTCGAGGACTCGACCCGCACGCGCATCTCGTTCGAGGCAGCCGCCAAGCGTCTCTCCGCCGATGTGATCAACTTCGCCGCGAAGGGCTCCAGCGTCTCCAAGGGCGAGAGCCTGAAAGACACGGCGCAGACGCTCGAGGCGATCGGCGCCGACGCGGTCGTGGTCCGGCACCCCGGCTCCGGAGCGCCGCAGACCCTCGCCACCAGCGGCTGGATCTCGGCCGGCGTGGTGAATGCCGGGGACGGCACCCACGAGCACCCGACGCAGGCGCTGCTCGACGCCTTCACCATCCGCAAGCGTCGCTTCGGCGGCGACAGCCGAGGACGGGACCTCAGCGGGCTGCGGGTCGTGATCGTCGGTGACGTGTTGCACTCCCGGGTCGCCCGTTCCAACGTCTGGCTGCTCACCACCTTGGGTGCCGACGTCACCCTGGTCGCACCGCCCACGTTGGTGCCGCAGAACGTGTCTCTCTGGCCGGTTCGGGTCGAGTACGACCTCGATCGGGCGCTGGCGGAGGACCCGGACGCCGTGATGATGCTGCGTATCCAGCTGGAACGGATGAACGCGGCGTATTTCCCGACTGAGCGGGAGTATTCCCGCCGCTGGGGCCTGGACGCACGGCGTGTGGGAGGTCTTCCGGCAGGTAGCATTGTCATGCACCCCGGACCCATGAACCGGGGACTCGAGATCTCTTCGGAAGCTGCCGATTCCCCCCGCTCGACGGTGCTGGAACAGGTGACGAACGGGGTGTCCGTCCGCATGGCGGTGCTGTACCTGCTGCTGGCAGGAGAACGAGACGACGAACGAGGGGGAGACCTGTGAGCGAGACCCTCGTCATCACTGGCGCACAGTTGCTCGGTGCCGAGAGCGCCGACATCATCATCGAAGACGGCCGCATCGCCGACATCGGTCAGCGATTGCATCGCGCCGGTGCGCGCATCATCGACGGCGCGGGGCTCGTGGCCCTGCCCGGGCTCGTCGACCTGCACACGCATCTGCGCGAACCCGGCTATGAAGCGTCGGAGACGATCCTCACCGGGACGAGGGCCGCAGCCGCCGGTGGTTTCACCGCGGTGTTCGCGATGCCCAACACCTCTCCCGTGGCGGACACCGCCGGAGTGGTCGAGCAGGAGCTCGGCCTGGGCGAGGCAGCCGGTTATGCCACCGTGCAGCCCATCGGCGCCGTCACGGTCGGGCAGAAGGGCGAGCGTCTCGCGGAACTGGGAGCGATGGCGTCGTCCCGCGCGAAGGTGCGCGTCTTCAGCGACGACGGCTTCTGCGTGTTCGATCCGCTCATCATGCGCCGCGCGCTGGAGTACGTGAAGTCCTTCGGCGGGGTCATCGCCCAGCACGCTCAGGATCCTCGTCTCACCGAGGGTGCCCAGATGAACGAAGGCATCGTGTCGGCCGAACTCGGTCTGAGCGGCTGGCCCGCTGTGGCGGAGGAGTCGATCATCGCCCGCGACGTGCTGCTGGCCGAGCACGTGGGATCCCGCCTGCACGTCTGTCACCTCTCGACGGCAGGGTCGGTCGACATCATCCGCTGGGCCAAGAAGCGCGGCATCGACGTCACCGCTGAGGTCACCCCGCACCACCTGTTGCTGACCGACGAGCTCGTGCGCGGCTACGACGCTCGCTACAAGGTCAATCCGCCGCTGCGTCGCGAAGAGGATGTGCACGCCGTGCGCGAGGGCCTCGCCGACGGAACGATCGATATCGTGGCCACCGATCACGCACCGCATCCGAGCGAGAACAAGGCGTGCGAGTGGCAGGCGGCCGCGAACGGCATGGTGGGCCTCGAGAGCGCGCTCCGCGTGGTACATCAGTCGATGGTGCAGACCGGGCTGCTCGAATGGTCTGACGTCGCGCGCGTCATGAGTTCGACACCGGCACGCATCGGTCGGCTCGCCGGCCACGGCACTCCGCTCGACGTCGGACAGCCGGCCCACCTCACGCTGTATGACGCTTCTGTCGACGGCGTCTTCACGGAGGCGGATCTCCACGGCCGGAGCGTGAACTCGCCCTACCTCGGCCGGACGCTCCCCGGACGCGTGGAGTACACCATCCACGGCGGCACCCTCACCGTCGACGGCGGACACGTCGTCGAGGAGCTCCGCGCATGAGCGCTCGGGACCTCGCCGTCGCGATCATGATCGCGGTGGCGCTCCTGATTCTGCTGGCGATGCTCTTCGCCTGGCGACGACGAATGCGCCGCGATTCCGTGTTCACGGCGCCGCTCGGAGTCCCTGAGCATGCGGAGATCGTCCGCCGCGACGAGGTGCTGTACGTGTCGACGACACGACACGCGCAGCCGCTCGAACGCCTCGCGGTGTCCCCTCTCGCGTATCGGGCACGCGGCGAGCTCGCCCTCACGGATCGCGGCATCGCCCTCTGCCTCGACGGAACCCCGACGGTCTTCCTCGCGAACGACCGGCTCGTCACCGTCGATCGTGCCACCGTCACGATCGACCGCGTGGTCGAGCCCGGCGGCCTCGTGCGCATCGCCTGGAAGATCGCCGACGACACCGTCGTCGACAGCTACCTGCGCCTCGCCACCGGCGAGCCTCAGAACCTCATCTCCGACCTGCAGCGGCTCGTCCCCGCCGCCCCCGACACAGGAGCAAAGTCATGACTCTCTCGACACCCGCCGGGCAGGCCCCCGCGGCCCAGCTGCCCGACCCCGCCGTGCTCGTCCTGGAGGACGGCACGCGTCACGCCGGACGCGCCTACGGCGCACGCGGACGCACCCTCGGCGAAGTCGTCTTCGCGACCGGCATGTCCGGGTACCAGGAGACCATCACGGATCCCTCTTACGCGGGTCAGATCGTCCTGCAGACGGCACCGCACATCGGCAACACCGGCATGAACGACGAAGACGCCGAGTCGCGCCGCATCTGGGTCTCCGGCTACATCGTGCGCGACCCTTCGCGCGTCGTCTCGAACTGGCGCGCCAACTCGTCGCTCGACGATGTGCTCGTCCAGGACGGCGTGGTGGGTATCAGCGGGGTCGACACCCGTTCGATCACGCGCCACATCCGCTCAGCCGGCTCCATGCGCGGCGGCATCTTCTCCGGCGCCGATGCGTCGCTCGACCCCGAGGAGCAGGTGCGCATCGTCCGCGAGGCACCCGAGATGGCGGGACGCAATCTGTCCGCCGAGGTCTCCGTCGACGTCGCGACCGTGACGACCGCGATGGGGGAGCGGATCGGTAACCTCGCCGTGCTCGATCTCGGTGTGAAGCAGGCGACGATCGACAATCTCGCGGCCCGCGGCTTCGAGGTGCACGTACTTCCGCAGAACGTGACCATCGATGAGATCCGAGCCGTGGACCCCGTCGCCGTCTTCTATTCGAACGGCCCCGGTGACCCCGCGGCCTCGGGCGATCACGTCGAGCTGCTGCGTGCGGTGCTCGACGACGGGCTGCCGTTCTTCGGCATCTGCTTCGGCAACCAGCTCCTGGGCCGTGCGCTGGGTCTCGGCACCTACAAGCTGCCGTTCGGCCACCGCGGCATCAACCAGCCCGTGCTCGACAAGCAGACCGGCAAGGTGGAGATCACCGCCCACAACCACGGCTTCGCCGTCGAGGCTCCGATCGAGGGGACCTTCGACAGCCCGAACGGGTACGGCAAGGTCGAGGTCAGCCATGTCGGGCTGAACGACAACGTCGTCGAGGGACTCCGCGCTCTCGACATCCCGGCCTTCTCGGTGCAGTACCACCCCGAGGCGGCAGCGGGCCCGCACGACGCCAACTATCTCTTCGACAGGTTCCGCGACCTGGTCATCGCCAGCCAGAAGGACTCCAAGTAATGCCCAAGCGCGACGACATCAACTCCGTCCTCGTCATCGGTTCCGGCCCGATCGTCATCGGCCAGGCCTGCGAATTCGACTACTCCGGTACTCAGGCCTGTCGTGTGCTGCGCGAGGAGGGTGTCCGGGTCATCCTGGTCAACTCCAACCCCGCCACGATCATGACCGACCCCGACTTCGCCGATGCGACCTACATCGAGCCGATCACGTGGGAGGTCATCGAGACGATCATCGCCAAGGAGCGCCCCGACGCGATCCTGCCGACCCTCGGTGGACAGACCGCGCTGAACGCCGCGATCGAGCTCCACAACCACGGCATCCTCGAGAAGTACGACGTCGAGCTCATCGGCGCCAACTTCGAGGCGATCAACAAGGGCGAGGATCGCCAGATCTTCAAGCAGCTGGTCCTCGACGCCGGCGCCGACGTGGCAGACTCCCGCATCGCACACACGATGGAGGAGGTGCTGGCTGCCGCGGACGAGCTCGGCTACCCGATGGTGGTCCGTCCCAGCTTCACGATGGGGGGCCTGGGCTCCGGCTTCGCCTACGACGAGGAAGACCTCCGTCGTATCGCCGGAGCGGGCCTGCGCGACTCGCCCACCACCGAGGTGCTCCTCGAGGAGTCGATCCTCGGGTGGAAGGAGTACGAGCTCGAGCTCATGCGCGACACGGCCGACAACACGGTCGTCGTCTGCTCGATCGAGAACGTCGATCCGGTCGGCGTGCACACGGGTGACTCGATCACGGTCGCTCCGGCACTGACCCTCACCGACCGCGAGTACCAGAAGATGCGCGACATCGGCATCGACATCATCCGCGCCGTGGGCGTCGACACCGGAGGCTGCAACATCCAGTTCGCGGTCGATCCGAAGAACGGCCGGATCATCGTCATCGAGATGAACCCGCGTGTCTCGCGCTCGAGCGCCCTGGCGTCGAAGGCCACCGGCTTCCCGATCGCGAAGCTCGCAGCCAAGCTGGCCCTGGGCTACCGCCTCGATGAGATCCCGAACGACATCACCGGTGTGACGCCGGCGAGCTTCGAGCCGACGCTCGACTACGTGGTCGTCAAGGTCCCGCGCTTCGCCTTCGAGAAGTTCCCGGCTGCGGACGCGACGCTGACCACGACCATGAAGTCCGTGGGCGAGGCGATGGCGATCGGCCGCAACTACGCGACCGCCCTGCAGAAGGCGCTCCGTTCGCTGGAGAAGCGCGGTTCGAGCTTCCACTGGGGTGCGGAGGAGCGTTCCGTGGAGGAGCTGCTCGAGATCTCGAAGACGCCGACCGACGGTCGTATCGTCACGCTGCAGCAGGCATTGCGCAAGGGTGCAACGGTCGAGCAGGCCTTCGAGGCGACGGCGATGGACCCCTGGTTCCTCGACCAGATCGTGCTCATCAACGAGGTCGCGGAGATCGTGCGCACGGCGCCCGAGCTCGATGCCGCCACTCTCCGCTACGCCAAGGAGCACGGCTTCTCGGACGCTCAGCTGGCCGAGCTCCGCGGAACCTCGGAGGCGGAGATGCGCGGGGTGCGCCATGGCCTCGGGATCCGACCGGTCTACAAGACGGTGGACACCTGTGCCGGCGAGTTCCCGGCGCTGACTCCGTACCACTACTCGAGCTATGACTTCGAGACCGAGGTCGCTCCGTCCGATCGGACCAAGGTCGTCATCATCGGCTCCGGTCCCAACCGCATCGGTCAGGGTGTCGAGTTCGACTACTCGTGCGTGCATGCCTCGTTCGCGCTGTCGGATGCGGGCTTCGAGACTGTCATGGTCAACTGCAACCCGGAGACGGTCTCGACCGACTACGACACCTCGGATCGCCTGTACTTCGAGCCGCTGACGCTCGAGGACGTGCTGGAGGTGCTGGACGCGGAGGCCGCGAGCGGGACGATCCTCGGTGTCGTCTGCCAGCTCGGCGGTCAGACGCCGCTCGGCCTCGCGAAGGGTATCGAAGCCGCGGGCTACACCGTGCTCGGCACCAGCCCCGAGGCGATCGACCTGGCGGAGGAGCGCGAGCTCTTCTCCCGCCTGCTCGACGAGGCCGGTCTGGTCGCCCCGCGCAACGGCACCGCGATCGACGTCGACGGCGCTGTGCGTATCGCCGAGGAGATCGGCTACCCGGTTCTGGTGCGTCCGAGTTTCGTGCTCGGCGGCCGCGGCATGGAGATCGTCTACGACACCGCGTCGCTCCGGGACTACTTCGTGCGCACCGCGGGTGAAGTCGTGATCGAAGAGGGCAAGCCGCTCCTGGTCGACCGATTCCTCGATGACGCGATCGAGCTCGATGTGGACGCCCTCTACGACGGCACCGACCTGTTCGTCGGTGGTGTCATGGAGCACCTCGAAGAGGCCGGGATCCACTCCGGCGACTCCAGCTGCACGTTGCCGCCCGTCTCGCTCGGCCGCACCGACGTGGACCGCGTGCGGGAGGCCACGCTCGCCATCGCGAAGGGCGTGGGCGTCCGCGGACTGCTCAACGTGCAGTTCGCCATCAGCGCCGGAGTGCTCTACGTGATCGAGGCGAACCCGCGCGCCAGCCGTACCGTGCCCTTCGTCTCGAAGGCGCTCGGTATCCCGATGGCCAAGGCGGCGAGCCGCGTGATGACCGGTTCGACGATCGCCGAGCTGCGCGCCGAAGGCATGCTTCCCGAGCAGGACGGCTCGCGGGTCCCGCTCGACGCGCCGGTGTCCGTGAAGGAAGCGGTGCTTCCGTTCAAGCGGTTCCGCACCGCCGACGGCAAGACGGTCGACTCCGTGCTCGGACCGGAGATGCGATCCACCGGTGAGGTCATGGGGATCGACCGCGACTTCCCGACCGCATTCGCGAAGAGTCAGGCCGCGGCCTACGGGGGCATGCCCACGTCGGGGACGGTGTTCATCTCGGTCGCCGACTCGGACAAGCGGGCCGTCATCCTTCCCGCGCACCGTCTGCGACAGCTCGGCTTCACGATCGTCGCGACCGAGGGGACCGCCGAGATCCTCTCGCGCAACGGCATCGCGGTCACCGTCGTCGAGAAGTACAGCTCGACGCAGGAGACGGGCGCGAAGAACATCGTCGACCTCATCAACGAGGGGGAGATCGACATCGTCGTGAACACTCCCTCCGGTGGCACAGCCCGCGCGGACGGCTACGAGATCCGTGCCGCAGCAGTCGCAGCCGACAAGGCACTGTTCACCACGATGGCGGTGCTCGGGGCGGCCGTGAGCGGAATGGACGCCGCCCATGAGGGCTTCCAGGTCAAGAGCCTCCAGGAGTACGCACTGGACCGGAAGGCGGCACTGTGAGCGCACGCTTCGGCGAGCGGGTCCGCTCCGTGCTCGGCGCACGAGGACCCCTCTGCGTCGGCATCGACCCCCACGCCGCGCTGCTCGCGTCGTGGGGACTGTCGGACGACGCGCAGGGCGTGCGGGAATTCGGCCTGCGGACCGTCGAGGCTGCCACCGGGAGAGTCGGCTTCGTGAAGCCGCAGGTGTCGTTCTTCGAGCGCTTCGGCTCCCGGGGCATCGCCGCGCTCGAAGACGTCCTCGCCGCAGCGCGCGCCGCCGGCCTCATCGTGATCGCCGACGCCAAGCGGGGCGACATCGGGTCGACCATGGATGACTACGCACGCGCCTGGCTCACGCCGGGCTCGCCGTTGGAGGCGGACGCACTCACGGTGAGTCCTTTCCTCGGTGTCGGTGCCCTCGACGGGGCCTTCGCCCTCGCCGGAGAGCACCACAAGGGACTCTTCGTCCTCGCGGCGACCAGCAACCCCCAGGCCGAGGGGCTCCAGCGGTCCATGTCATCCGACGGGGCGACCGTGTCGGCATCGATCATCTCCGAGGTCTCGGGACGCAACGCCGAGCAGATCGGGGCAGGGGAGTGGGGGAGCTTCGGCTTCGTCATCGGCGCCACCGTGGAGTGGGCCCCAGCGGGTATCGAACCCTTCGACCCCGTCGCCCCCATCCTGGCTCCGGGCTTCGGTGCGCAGGGTGCTGCTCCCTCCGACCTGCGGCCGCGCTTCGGTGCGCTGTCGGACGCCGTGATCGCGAGCGAGAGCCGCAGCATCCTCTCCGCAGGCCCGGTCGACCTGGCCCGGACCGTCGCCGCACGCGCGGCCGAGTATCTCGAGGTGGCCGGTGTCTGACGCCCAGCGGACCGTTCCCGAGGTCGATCGAGCTGCGGCCGCCCGCCGTGCGGTCGAACGTCGCCGTGCCAGAGCGTCCGTCAAGCGCGACCTGACGATGCGGGTGGTCACGCCGCAGGCGGTGCTGCGTCGCGCCACAGCGGACGCCGACTCCGTCGAGGGGTCGATGCGCATCACCGACTTCCTGCTGGCTCTCCCCGCCATCGGTGCGGGCAAGCGCGACCGGATCCTGGAGGAGCTCCACATCTCGCCGGTCAAACGTCTCGGAGGCCTCGGCGCACGTCAGCGCCGTGCACTGGAGACGTGGCTCGACACGCGCTTCCCGGTACCGGAGCCGCGTGGGGAGCGGAGTCGCCTGCTCGTGCTCGCCGGCCCGACGGCCGTGGGCAAGGGAACGGTGGCCGCGCATATCCGTGAGCACAACCCGGAGATCCATCTGTCGGTCTCGGCGACCACGCGACCGCCTCGTCCGGGCGAGATCGACGGTGTCCACTACTACTTCGTGGATGACGCGGAGTTCGACCGGCTGATCGCCGACGACGAGCTCCTCGAGTACGCGGTGGTCCACAATCGCTCCCGGTACGGCACCCCGCGCGCACCGATCGACGCCGCTTTGGCCGAGGGCAAGACGGTCCTCCTCGAGATCGACCTGCAGGGGGCGCGTCAGGTGCGGCGAGCGGAACCCGCCGCGACGCTCATCTTCCTGCTGCCGCCGAGCTGGGATGAGCTGGTGCATCGACTGGTCGGGCGCGGCACCGAAGAGGCCGAAGAGAGGGCCCGCCGATTGCGTACCGCGAAGGTCGAACTGGCCGCCCAGAACGAGTTCGATCACCTGATCGTGAACGAGGACGTCGCCACCGCGGCCCGCGAGGTCGTAGAATTGTCTTCAAGCTCTGCGCGCTGAGCGTCTTCGCGCGCCTTTCACACCGTCTTCGCGACGATCCCGTCGCCTGATCAGGAGGTCTCCCCATGGCCGGACACAACAACGGCATCATCGATCCCCCCATCGACAACCTGCTCGACCGCGTCGACTCCAAGTACGAGCTCGTGATCTACGCCGCAAAGCGCGCGCGTCAGATCAACGACTACTACTCGGACCTGCACGAGGGCAACCTCTTCGACAACGTGGGCCCGCTGGTCGATTCCTCCGTCGAGGACAAGCCGCTCACGATCGCGCTGCACGAGATCAACGAGGACAAGCTCCGCCTGCGTCACGCGGAGTGATATTCGAGACTGCGCCTCCCGTCTGTCGGAGGCGCAGTCCAGAATGGGTGCCACACCCTCTTCTGTCCGTCCCGTTCTGGAGAATCGATGAGCGCGCTGCGTCTGTTCACGTCCGAGTCCGTCACCGAAGGGCATCCGGACAAGATCTGCGACCAGATCTCGGACAGTATCCTCGATGGTCTGATCGCGAAGGACCGCGGCTCTCGCGTGGCCGTCGAGACGCTCGTCACGACCGGTCTCGTCCACGTCGCCGGTGAGATCCGCACCGAGGCCTACGTCGATATCCCGACGATCGTCCGCCAGGTCGTGAACGGTATCGGCTACACCTCCAGCGAGACCGGCTTCGACGGCGCGTCCTGCGGTGTGAGCGTCTCGGTGGGGGAGCAGTCCACCGACATCGCCCACGGCGTCGACAGCGCGCAGGAGCACCGCGACGGGTCGTCCGTCGATCCGCTCGACGGGCTCGGCGCAGGCGACCAGGGCATCATGTTCGGCTTCGCGACGAACGAGACACCCCAGCTGATGCCGATGGCTGCCTGGACCGCACACCGCCTGGCGGAACGTCTCACCGAGGTCCGTCGCAGCGGAGTGCTGCCGTTCCTGCGCCCCGACGGCAAGACTCAGGTCACGCTGGGCTACGACGGCTTCACACCGAAGACCGTCGACGCGGTCGTCGTCTCCACGCAGCATCACCCGGACATCTCGCAGGACGAGCTGAAGCAGCAGGTGCGCCGGCATGTCATCGACCCGGTCCTCGCCACGACGGGCCTCGACCTCGACGACGTCACGCTCTACATCAACCCCGCAGGCCCGTTCGTCACGGGAGGCCCGAAGGGCGACGCCGGACTCACCGGACGCAAGATCATCATCGACACGTACGGCGGGGCAGCGCGCCACGGCGGGGGAGCGTTCAGCGGCAAAGACCCGTCGAAGGTCGACCGCTCCGGCGCCTACGCCACGCGTTGGGTGGCCAAGAACGCGGTGGCGGCAGGACTCGCCGACCGTCTCGAAGTGCAGGTGGCCTACGCGATCGGCGTCGCGCGTCCGGTCGGCCTGTACGTCGAGACCTTCGGCACCGGAAAGGTCTCGGACGAGGTGATCACCCGGGCCATCACCGATGTGTTCGACCTGCGCCCGCAGGCGATCATCGAGCAGCTCGACCTTCTGCGGCCGATCTACGCCCAGACCGCGGCCTACGGTCACTTCGGTCGAGAGCTCGCCGACTTCACCTGGGAGCGCACCGACCGCGCCGAAGAGCTTCGCCGCGCTGCCGGGCTCTGATGGGACCACGGTCCTGATGCCTCCGGAGAGCCGGCGCATCGCGCGCGTGCTCCTCGATTCGCCGCTGCCTCAACTCGACCGGCTCTTCGACTACGCGCTTCCCGCAGAGCTCGGCGACGTACCACTCGGCGTTCGTGTCCGCGTGCCGTTGCGCACCGCGGGGCGGGTGATCGACGGATACATCGTCGAGATCGACACCGAAGACGACGCCGACCGCCCGCTGTCCGAGGTCGAGAGCGTTGTCTCGGCCGTGCCCGTCCTTCCGGAGCGCCTTCACACGCTGGCACGTCGAGTCGCCGATCGTGCTGCCGGGTCGGCCTCTGACGTGCTGCGCCTCGTGATCCCCAAGCGTCAGGTGCGGGTCGAGAAGGCCTGGACGGCGGACTCGCCCGAAATGCAGCCTGATGCCGCCGCTCGCGATATCGCGGAGGAAACCATCGCGGCCTACGACGGCCTCGGCGCCGTCCTCGATACCGGAGGACGCGCCGCGGTCGAAGCGATCCCGCAGCTCCTCGACGGCGTGCAGGGGTGGGCGAAACTCCTGGCCTCGGCTGCAGCGCGGACATTGTCGTCGGGACGGTCCTCGATCATCGTCGTTCCGGACCATCGCGATCTCGATCGTCTGCTCGCCGCGCTCGAGCCGCTCGTGCCCGCTGGCACGGTGGTGCGTCACGACTCCCGGCAGACCAACCCCGACCGCTATCGGGCTTTTCTGCGCACACTCGAGGATGCTCCCTGCATCGTCGTCGGCAATCGCTCCGCGGTCTACTCGCCTGTGGCCGCCGGGCTGGTGGCGATCTGGGACGATGGCGACCCCTTGCTCGGAGAACCGCTGTCGCCGTACGTCAATTCCCGTGACGCGGCGCTCCTCCGACAAGAGCTCGAGGGCTCCGCACTGCTGTTCGCGGGGCATTCGCGTACGACCGACGTCGAGCGCCTCGTCGTACTCGGTTGGCTGCAGGATGTCCGCGCCACGCGTCGCGTGCTCCCGCGGGTCGTCCTCAGCACGGCACAGGAGATGGAGCAGCCGACGGCTCAACGCATGCCGTCATCGGCGTTCCTCGCTGCGCGCAACGCCGCGGCCGAAGGACCCGTCCTCGTGCAGGTTTCGCGCCCGGGGTTCTCGCCATCCTTGGTGTGCGCCGACTGCCGAGCACCCGCACGCTGCCCCCACTGCGGGGGACCACTCGGTGCGCGGCATCGTGGGGCCGTGCCGGTGTGCGGCTGGTGTGGGCGAGGTGCGAGCGTGTGGACGTGCCCGTCATGCTCCTCGACGAAGCTGCGCCTCGCGTCGTCCGGGAGCGAACGCACCGCCGATGAGCTCGGACGCGCCTTTCCGGGTGTCCGCGTGATCGTCGCCGACAGTGCGCATCCGGTCGAACGCGTCACGGACAGACCCGCACTCGTGGTCGCGACCCGTGGAGCGGAGCCGATCGCCGACGGCGGCTACCGAGCGGTCGTCCTGCTGGACGGGCCGCGCATGCTCCAGGCCCCCGACCTGCGTGTCGCGGAATCGTGTCTGCGCTGGTGGTCGAACGCCGCGGCCCTCGCGGCGCCCGGAGCGCCCGTCCACCTGGTCGGAGTGAATGGCGCAGCGGCCAAAGCGCTCGCGACCTGGAACCACGCGGCCCATGCGCGCGCCGAGCTGGAGAGTCGGGCGCCCCTGCACATGCCGCCCACGACGCGCGTGGCACTCGTGCAGGGGTCGGCTTCCGCCGTCGGTGACGCTCTCGCCGCGCTCAAGGAACTCGCCCTCCCCAGCGATGCCGTCCTCGGCCCCGTTCCCGTCGAGTCCGACGAGGTGCCTCCCCGCGTACGTGCCCTCGTGCGTTTCGACTACAGCGCCGGCAGCCGTGTCGCCACGGCCCTGCGCGCGGCAGTGGTCGCCGAAGCCGTGAGCGGCCGCCGACGCAAGGGGCGGTCGACGAAGAGCACACTCTCGGTCCGTCTCGATATCCTCGATCCAGAGCTCTGACCCTTCCGGAGAACCTTCATGCGCCTCGTCTTCGCCGGCACACCCGCTGCGGCCGTGCCCACCCTGCGTCGTCTCGCGACCTCGCACGACATCGCCGCGGTCGTGACGCGGCCCGATGCCGCACTCGGGCGTCGGCGTGTGCTCACGCCATCTCCGGTCGCGCAGGCGGCCCTCGAACTCGGACTTCCCGTGATCAAGGCCGCTCGGCTCGACGACGCCGCGACCGCGGAGATCGCGGCCCTGGAGGTGGAACTCGGCGTGATCGTGGCCTACGGGGGCCTGGTCCGCGAGCCGCTCCTGTCCATGCCGACGAGGGGATGGATCAACCTGCACTTCTCCCTCCTTCCGGCGTGGCGCGGAGCCGCCCCGGTGCAACGAGCGCTCATCGCCGGAGACGACGTTCTCGGGGCGAGTGTCTTCCAGCTGGTCGCCGAGCTGGATGCGGGCGACGTCTATGCGACGCGGGAGATCGAGGTCGCGGAGACGGCGACCGCGGGCGAGGCGCTCGACACTCTCGCCCATGACGGTGCCGACCTCACGGCCCAGGTGGTCGACGCGATCGCTGACGGCACAGCTGACGCGCGACCGCAGGTGGGGGAGCCGAGTTTCGCGGCCAAGCTGTCACACGCCGACGGCCTCCTCGATTGGAACGCGCCGCTCGACACGGTGTTCGCACGTTTTCGAGGTGCGACTCCCGAACCCGGCGCGCACACGACGGTCGGCGGTCAGGCGCTCAAGGTGCTCGAAGCGGTGCCCGCTGCCGATGCGGAGCCCCTCGCTCCCGGACGTTTTCGTGGCACGAAGAAGGCGCTCCTCATCGGAACGGGATCGGGGGCGCTGGCGGTGACTCGCGTGCAGCCGGCCGGCAAGGGAGCGATGAACGCGGTCGACTGGTGGCGCGGGCAGCGCGGTGGCGATGAGCTGCAGGCAGGATCATGAGCGACGAAGGACGGGAGCGTCGCACCCCGAGACCGCAGGGACGGCGTCCGTCCGGGCAGTCCTCCCGCGAGGGACGGGGCACGGAGCGGCGCGGTCCTGTGCGCGCTGTTCAACCCGCTCGTCGGGTCGCGTACGACGTGCTGCGCGCGGTGTCCGAGACCGATGCCTATGCGAACCTCGTGCTCCCGACCGCGATCGCCGACGCGAAGCTCACGCCGCAGGACGCGGCGCTCGCGACGGAGCTCACGTACGGAACGTTGCGAAGGCTCGGCACGTATGACGCGATCATCGCATCGGCAGCCGACCGCCCGACGGCCGGCATCGACCCTGCGGTGCTCGACGCACTGCGGCTCGCGGTGCATCAGCTGCTCGCCACCCGCGTCGCTTCGCACGCGGCTGTGAACGAATCGGTGAACCTCGTGGCGACGACATCAGGGCGTGGGGCGTCGAGCTTCGCGAACGCCGTCCTCCGTCGCATCACCCGCGACTCGGGAGAGGTCTGGCAGGCGCGCATCGAGGAGCAGGCACGCTCCGATGACGAGCGGCTGGCCCTGCGCACCGCGCATCCGGTCTGGGTCATCAGGGCGCTCCGTCGGGCCCTCGCAGCCGAAGGGCGCGGCGACGAGCTCGAGGCGCTTCTGGAGTCCGACAACATCTCGCCCGAGGTGACCCTCGTCGCGTTGCCGGGGCTTGCCGAACCTGCCGAGCCTCGTCTTCCCTACGCGCCGACCGCTTTCGCGTCTCCCGGGGGCGACCCTCGACGCTCGGTCGAAGCCTCCGGCGGCACCGTGCGCGTACAGGACGAGGGCTCCCAGCTCGTGGCCCTCGCGCTGGCGGGCGCTGCGCCCATCGTCTCGGGGGAGCGCTGGCTCGACCTCTGCGCGGGTCCGGGAGGGAAGACCGCGCTCCTCGCCGCGATCGCGCTCGAGCATGACGCCACGCTGGAGGCGAACGAGGTCGTCCCCGTCCGCGCACGACTCGTCCGCAAGGCTCTCCGGGCCGTACCGGCTGACATCGTCGTCCACGAGCAGGATGGGCGGGCTCTCGCCGCATCCCGACCGGGGGAGTTCGACCGGATCCTCGTCGATGCGCCCTGCACGGGTCTCGGCGCGCTTCGTCGCCGCCCCGAGGCACGCTGGCGGAAGTCGCCGGCGGATGTCGCCGAACTCGTCCCGCTGCAGGTCGAGTTGCTGTCCGCTGCGGTCGATGCGCTCGCTCCCGGTGGCGTCGTCGCTTATGTGACGTGCTCGCCGCATCTCGCGGAGACCACCGGCGTCGTGCAGGAAGTGCTGCGGGAGCGCACGGACATCGTGGAGCTCGATGCCCGTGCGGCGATCGCGGATGTCTCGATGTCGCCGATCGATCTCGCGGTCGAGGGCCGTTCCGGCTCCGGCAGCGCCCAGCTCTGGCCGCATCGACACGGCACCGACGCCATGTTCCTCGCGCTCCTGCAGCGCCCATCGACCGAGAACACCTCATCCGGGAAGGAAGACTAGGACCGTGGATCTGCCCCGCGCCCCGCGCATCAACCCGAGTATCCTCGCCGCCGATTTCGTGAACATGCAGGCGGATCTCGCCCGGATCGCCACCGCGGATTTCGCCCACGTCGACGTGATGGACAACCACTTCGTGCCGAACCTGACCTTCGGCCCGCAGATGGTCGAGCGGATCCAGGCGACCAGCCCCATTCCGCTCGATGTCCATCTGATGATCACGGAGCCGGAGCGGTGGGCGCCGGAGTACGCCGAGATCGGCGCCGCGAGTGTCACGTTCCATCTGGAGGCCACGTCCGACCCCGTGGCGCTCGCTCGCCGACTGCGTGACATCGGATCCCGTGCGGGTGTCGCGGTGAAGCCGGCGACGCCCGTCGACTCATTGTTCGAGATCCTCGATGAGTTCGACCAGATCCTCGTGATGACGGTCGAACCGGGCTTCGGCGGGCAGAGCTTCATGCCGGAGACGATGCCCAAGCTCGAGGCGCTTGCGGCAGAGGCGCGTCGGCGGGGCTCCCGGGTCTGGCTCCAGGTCGACGGAGGCATCTCCGACCGCACGATCGAGATCGCCGCGGCGGCCGGCGCCGACACCTTCGTCGCCGGATCGGCCGTGTACGGGGCCGATGACGTCGAGGCGGCCGTCACCCGGCTGAGAGACCTCGCCCGAGCCGCTAGCCTGGAAGCGTGAAGACTTTCGACGAGCTGTTCGCCGAGCTCAGTGTCAAGGCAGAGACCCGCCCTGAAGGATCGGGCACGGTCGCCGAGCTCGACGGCGGCGTGCACACGATCGGCAAGAAGATCGTGGAAGAAGCCGCCGAGGTGTGGATGGCGTCGGAGTACGAGTCCGACGCCGCTGCCGCCGAGGAGATCTCCCAGCTGCTGTACCACGTCCAGGTGATGATGCTCGCGAAGGGGCTCAGCCTGCAGGACGTCTACCGACATCTGTGATGCGCTCCGTTCCGACCTCCTCGAACTGAAAGCCATCCATGCTGCGCATCGCTGTTCCCAACAAGGGCTCCCTCTCCGAGACCGCCGCCGAGATGCTCGCCGAAGCGGGCTACGCCGGGCGTCGTGATCCCAAGACCCTCCATGTCGTCGACGCCGAGAACGACGTCGAGTTCTTCTTCCTCCGTCCCAAGGACATCGCGACCTACGTGGGCTCCGGCGCCATCGACGTCGGCATCACCGGACGCGACCTCCTGCTCGACGCGCGGATGCCCGGCGCGCGCGAGATCGAGGCGCTCGGGTTCGCCGGCTCCACGTTCCGCTTCGCTGCACCGACGGGGCGTTACACCGACGTGTCGGAGCTCGACGGGCTGCGCGTCGCCACCTCCTACCCGGGCCTGGTGGATGCGTTCCTCGACGAGCGCGACATCGCGGTCGACCTGGTGCCGCTCGACGGCGCAGTCGAGTCCGCGGTCCGACTCGGGGTCGCCGATGCGGTCGCCGACGTCGTCGAGACCGGGACCACACTGCGTCAGGCGGGTCTCGATGTGTTCGGCCCCGTCATCCTGGAGTCGGAGGCGGTGCTCATCGCCGGACCGGTCGATGCGGACGGTGCGGAGACGCTGCTCCGCCGCCTGCGTGGCGTGATGGTCGCACGACGGTTCGTGATGATCGACTACGACCTCCCGGTGGCGCTCCTCGACGACGCCGTGAAGATCGCCGGAGGCGTGGAATCGCCGACCGTCTCCCCGCTCCGCGACCCCGAGTGGGTGGCCGTGCGCGTCATGGTCGCGCGCTCGCGCGTCAACCCCGTCATGGATGCGCTCTACGCCCTCGGCGCGCGCGCGATCCTGGTGACGGCCATCCACAACGCGAGGCTGTGATGACTCTCGCCAGTCGTGTCATCCCGTGCCTCGATGTCGCCGCCGGTCGCGTCGTCAAGGGCGTCAACTTCGAGAACCTGCGGGACATGGGTGATCCTGTCGAGCTGGCGCGGCACTATGCGGCACAGGGTGCTGACGAGATCACCTTCCTCGACGTGACCGCCACGGTCGACGCCCGGGCGACCACTTACGACGTGGTGCAGCGCACCGCCGAGCAGGTCTTCGTGCCGTTGACTGTGGGCGGGGGAGTGCGCACCGTGGAAGACGTGGCCCGACTACTCTCGGTCGGTGCCGACAAGGTGGGCGTGAACTCCGCCGCGATCTCGCGCCCAGACCTCATCGGAGAGATCGCGGACCGCTTCGGCGCCCAGGTGCTCGTCCTGTCCCTCGACGTGAAGCGCGCCCCGACCACGTCTTCCGGGTTCGTCGTCACGACGCACGGCGGTCGTACGGAGACGACGCTCGATGCACTCGACTGGGCTCGTGAGGCCGTCGATCGAGGTGCCGGGGAGCTCCTCGTGAACTCCATCGATGCCGACGGCACGCGAGACGGTTTCGATCTCGAGCTGGTGCGCTTGATGCGTGAGGTCGCGTCGGTGCCCGTGATCGCCTCGGGCGGTGCGGGGAAGGCCGCCGACTTCGCTCCGGCCATCAAAGCGGGAGCCGACGCGGTCCTGGCGGCGAGCGTGTTCCACACCGGCGCGCTCACGGTCGGCGACGTCAAGGATGCGCTCCGCGCAGAGGGAGTGGTGATCAGATGACCACCGTGGACGAGCGCATCGCGCAGGTCGACTTCAATGCGGACGGTCTCGCCCCGGTGATCGTGCAGCAGTGGGACACGCGAGAGGTCCTCATGCTCGCATGGGTCGACGCGGAGGCCCTGCGACGCACCCTGACCTCCGGCCGCGCCACGTACTGGTCGCGTTCACGTCAGGAGTACTGGCGGAAGGGCGACACCTCGGGTCACATCCAGGTCGTGCGCGAAGCGCGGCTGGACTGCGACGGGGACGCCATCCTGCTCCTCGTGGCGCAGCACGGTCCGGCCTGCCACACGGGTACCCGCACCTGTTTCGACACGACCGACCTCGAGGCCATGGTGGGGGAGGAGCAGTCGTGACACTCACGAAACGCGGTCGTTCGATCTCAGTGTCCGGCTTCTTGCTCGCCGGCGCGATCGGCATCATCTCCTCGACCCAGACCTGGTTCACGGTCGAGCGCGCGGATGCGGGAGAAGCGATCCTCGTGCCCGGCGCGTCCGCCCTCGTTCTCCTCGCCCCGCTCAGCCTTGCGGTTCTCGCCCTCGGTGCGGCGCTCTCGATCGCCGGCAAGGCGGTCCGCTTCGTCTTCGGAGTGCTGGCGGCCGTGACAGCACTGTTCCTCGGCTGGTCGACACTCCAGCTCCTGCTCACCGAGCCGTTCGGCGCCGTCGCCGCCACCGTGACCGAGGTGACGGGTCTGGCCGGCGGCGCGGCGGTCCACGAGACGGTCCTGAGCATCGTGCCTTCCGCGTGGCCGTACATCGCGCTGGTCGGCTGGGCGATCCTGCTGGTCGCGTCCGTCGTCGTCCTCGTGACCTGGCGCGGATGGAAGACGGGCGGACGGCGGTACCGCACCGATCGCGTCGACGTCGCCCACGATGGGCCTGTGGATGCCGTCGATTCGTGGGACGAGCTGTCCCGCGGGACCGATCCGACTCGTTGACCCCGATAGACTGATTCCGAACTGCACGTCGTCCCCCGGAGGAGAACATGACCAACCCGATCGCCGATCCCGGCCACGGACATTCGCCTGCCGCCTGGACCGCCGTCGTCATCATGCTGGTCGGCGTCGCCGCCGCCACTGTCGCGTTCTGCTTCGAGCAGCCGGTCCTCGTGATGATCTCGATCGCTCTCGTTCCCATCGGCGCGATCATGGGCTGGGTGCTGGCCAAGGCCGGCTATGGCGTGAAGGGTCCGAAGTACGCTCCGAAGGCGCACTAATGGTCCTCGCCGACCTGACGGCCGGCGCTGTCGCAGACGCTGAGCGTCGCGCCTTATCGCGCCCATTGGCCGCCGTGGAGCGCGATGCGCACGCGCGTCCCGCCGCGAAGGACGCGCTGGCGTTCCTCGCGCCGGCCGATCGTGTGAAGATCATCGCCGAGGTCAAGCGCGCGAGCCCCTCGCGCGGCGCTCTCGCGGAGATCCCCGACCCGGCGCTCCAGGCATCTCTCTACGAAAAGGGAGGCGCCTCGGCGATCAGCGTGCTGACCGAGGAACGTCGATTCGGGGGGAGCCTCGCCGACCTCGAGGCGGTCACCGCCAGGGTCTCGTTGCCGGTGCTGCGCAAGGACTTCATCGCCACCCGCTACCAGGTCCTCGAGGCCCGTGCCGCGGGCGCTGATCTCGTCCTCCTCATCGTCGCCGGTCTCGACGCCGAGGTGCTTCGAGACCTCTTCGGGTTCATCACCGAACTCGGCATGACGCCTCTCGTCGAGACGCATTCGGCCGAGGAGCTCGAAGCCGCCATCGACCTCGGTTCTCCGCTGATCGGTGTGAACGCGCGTGATCTGAAGACACTCGAACTCGACCGCGACCTGTTCGGTCGCCTGGTGGATCGGATCCCGGACACCGCGGTGAAGATCGCCGAGTCCGCAGTGCTCACCCCCGAAGACGTCGCGCACTACCGCTCCGCCGGCGCCGACGTCGTCCTGATCGGCGAGGCTCTCGTCACCGGCGACCCCGTCGCCACTCTCACGCGTTTCCTGGAGGCATGATGAGCCTGCGCGACCAGCACGGCCCCTTCTTCGGCGAATTCGGCGGGCGTTACATGCCCGAGTCGCTCATCGCCGCGATCGACGAGTTGACCGTGGCGTACGAGGCGGCGATCATCGACCCGGATTTCCGGGCTGAGCTCGCGCACCTGCTGAGCTCGTACGCGGGGAGGCCGTCCGCGATCACCGAGGTGCCGCGGTTCGCCGAGCACGCCGGTGGGGCACGCGTCTTCCTCAAGCGGGAAGACCTCAACCACACGGGTTCGCACAAGATCAACAACGTCCTCGGACAGGCGCTGCTGACCAAACGGCTCGGCAAGACCCGCGTGATCGCCGAGACGGGCGCCGGACAGCACGGCGTCGCGACCGCCACCGCTGCGGCGCTGTTCGGCTTGGACTGCACGATCTACATGGGTGAGGTCGACACCGAGCGTCAGGCGCTCAACGTGGCCCGCATGCGCCTGCTCGGTGCGGAGGTCGTTCCGGTGACGTCCGGTTCCCGCACGCTCAAGGACGCGATCAACGATGCCTACCGCGACTGGGTGGCGTCGGTCGAGACCACCAACTACATCTTCGGCACCGCCGCAGGACCGCACCCCTTCCCGGCGATGGTCCGCGACTTCCAGAAGATCATCGGTGAGGAGGCGCGTGCGCAACTCCTCGACGAGGTCGGACGGCTCCCCGATGCGGTCCTCGCGTGCGTGGGCGGCGGGTCGAACGCGATCGGCATGTTCGATGCGTTCCTCGACGATGAGGGCGTCGCGCTCTACGGCGTGGAGGCGGCGGGCGACGGCGTCGACACCGAGAAGCACGCGGCATCGATCGAGCGTGGGCGACCCGGTGTGCTGCACGGTGCCAAGACCTACGTGCTCCAGGATGAGGACGGCCAGACGATCGAGTCGCACTCGATCTCCGCGGGGCTCGACTATCCCGGTGTCGGCCCGGAGCACGCCTGGCTCGCGGACATCGGCCGCGCGGAGTACATCCCGGCGACCGACGACGAAGCCATGCAGGCTCTGCGTCTGCTGAGTCGGACGGAGGGGATCATCCCCGCCATCGAATCCGCCCATGCCCTCGCCGGTGCGCTGCGCGTCGGGCGTGAGCTCGGCCCCGACGGACTCATCGCCGTGTGTCTCTCGGGTCGTGGCGACAAGGACATGGACACCGCAGCCCGCTACTTCGAGCTCTACGACCAGGCCGCTCTGGCCCACGAAGTCGCGGAGGAAAGCGCCGAGGAAGAGCTCGCATCGAAGGGGGAGCCCCAGCTATGAGCCGAGTCGAACAGGCGATCCAGCGCGCCCAGGACGCCGGCCGCAGCGCGTTCGTCGGCTACCTGCCCGTCGGATTCCCCGACCTCGAGACGAGCATCCAGGCGGCCATCGCCCTCGCAGAGAACGGTGTCGACATCATCGAGCTGGGGCCGCCGTACAGCGACCCGGTGATGGACGGCGCGATCATCCAGGAGGCGACCACCACAGCGTTGGCCGCGGGCTTCCGGATGGCCGACCTCTTCACGGCGATCCGCGCCATCACGGCTGCGACCGATGTGCCGGTCCTCGTCATGACGTACTGGAACCCGGTCATGCAGTACGGCGTCGACCGCTATGCGGACGACCTGCTCGCCGCGGGCGGCGCCGGACTCATCACGCCCGACATCACGCCCGATGCCGCGGGGGAGTGGATCGCCGCAAGCGAGCGGACGGGCCTCGACCGTGTGTTCCTGGCTGCGCCCACCTCCTCCGACGAGCGGCTCGACCTCGTCGTGACGTCGTCCACCGGGTTCGTGTACACCGTCTCGACGATGGGTATCACGGGCGAACGCGCCGAACTCGACCGTGCTGCACGCACCCTCGTCGGACGTCTGCGCGCGCACGGCGCCCGACGCGCGTGCGTGGGCATCGGCATCTCCACGGCCGAGCAGATCGCCGGGGTGTCGGAGTACGCCGACGGTGCCATAGTCGGCACAGCCCTCGTCCGTGCCCTGCGCGACGGCGGCGTCCCCGCCCTCGCCGAGGTCACCCGCAACCTGGCCGCCGGCACCTCGTCGGCGCGCCCCGATCACGAGAACTAGAATCGCACTCATGTCACTCGCGCTCCACAGCACCGTCACCGGTGTGCTCGCCAGCATCCCGAGCCCCCCGGTGTCCTACTTCGACCTCGGGCCCATACGGATCCACTTCTATGCGCTGTGCATCATCGCGGGCATCATCGCCGCGACGCTGCTGACCAACCACCGTCTCACCAAGCGCGGTGCGGAGCCGTGGGTCGTGATCGACATCTCGATCCTCGCGGTGCCCCTGGCGATCATCGGCGCCCGGATCTTCCACGTCCTCACCCACCCGAACGACTACTTCGGCGAGGGCATCAACACCTGGAACCCCTTCCAACCGGGCTCGGTGTGGGCCATCTGGGAGGGCGGTATCGCGATCTTCGGTGCGCTCATCGGTGGCGCGATCGGTGCGTATCTCGGCTGCCGCTGGACCGGCATCCGCTTCTGGACGTTCGCCGACGCTCTGGCGCCGGGGCTGCTGCTGGCGCAGGCCATGGGACGCTTCGGCAACTGGTTCAATCACGAACTCTTCGGCCTCCCCACCGACCTGCCGTGGGGACTGGAGATCGAGTCCACGAACTCCGCGTTCCCTCCCGGTCTTCCCGAGGGCACGCTGTTCCACCCGACCTTCCTCTACGAGGTGCTGTGGAACGGGCTGGGCGTCATCGTCCTGCTCTGGCTCGGCCGCAAGCTCTTCTTCCAGTGGGGTCGCCTGTTCGCGATGTACCTCATCTGGTACAGCGCGGGACGCATCGTCTGGGAGTCGATCCGCATCGACCCGAGCGAGATCATCCTGGGGCTGCGCAGCAACGTCCTCGCGGCCATCATCGGCGTCCTCGTGGGTCTCGCGATCCTCATCGTGCAGACGCGTCGCCACCCCGGTCTCGAGCCCTCGCCGTATCAGCCGGGCCGCGAACGGACCGACGCGGACGCTGATGTACAATCGCAGAACAATCCCTCTGACTTCGTAGACGTGAGCGAGCCTCCGACCGAAGAAGTCACCGCAGGAGCCACCGCCACAAGCACTGCTCCCACGAGCGAGGACGGCTCTCGATAACGCCGCCTCGTGGCGGGAGAACCATTGCACTGAACGAGCGGGCCGACGTCGTCCCCGGGTTTCACTCGACGATCTGAGGACGGTAACTGGTGTACTTCCAGCCCCCTTACGGCGCCTCCGGCGCATACCCCCCGAAGCAGGGCATGTACAACCCGGCGTTCGAGAAGGACGCCTGCGGCCTGGCCATGGTCGCCACGCTGCGCGGCGAAGCCGGGCACGACATCATCGCGTTGGCCCTTCAGGCTCTTCGCAATCTGGAGCACCGTGGTGCCATCGGTTCCGACGCCGGAACCGGAGACGGTGCGGGCATCCTGACGCAGATGCCCGATGCGTTCCTCCGCGCTGTGGTCGGCTTCGAGCTGCCGCCGGTGGGCGAGTATGCCGCGGGGCTGGCGTTCCTGCCTCGCGATTCGAGCGAGCGCCGTCAGCAGAAGGCCGGGATCGAGAAGATCGCCCGCTCCGAAGGACTCCGTGTCCTCGGGTGGCGCGATGTCCCCACCGCCAACGAGAACCTCGGCAAGCTCGCCGATGAGGCGCGTCCCGCCTTCGAGCAGCTCTTCGTGAGCGCCGGGGGAGCGACGCACGCCGATGCGCCGCTCACGGGCATCGCCCTCGACCGTGTCGCCTACCGCCTGCGCAAGCGTGCAGGACACGAACTCGGCGCGTACTTCGTCTCGCTCTCGGCCCGCACGCTCGGCTACAAGGGCATGGTCACGACGCTGCAGCTCGAGCCGTTCTATCCCGACCTGCAGGACGAGCGTTTCGCGTCCGAGCTCGCGGTGGTGCACTCCCGCTACTCCACGAACACCTTCCCGTCGTGGCCGCTCGCGCAGCCGCTGCGGATGCTCGCGCACAACGGTGAGATCAACACCGTCGGCGGGAACCGCAACTGGATGCGTGCGCGCCAGTCGCAGCTGGAATCGGAGTTGCTCGGCGACATCGGTCCGCTGCTGCCGATCTGCACCGACGGCGCGAGCGACTCCGCCTCTTTCGACGAGGTGCTCGAGCTGCTCACACTCACCGGACGGAGCCTGCCGCACGCCATCATGATGATGGTTCCGGAGGCTTACGAGAAGCAGACCGACATCTCGCCGGAGCTGCGTTCGTTCTACGAGTACCACTCGAACCAGATGGAGCCGTGGGACGGTCCCGCTGCCCTCATCTTCACCGACGGCACGCTCGTCGGTGCCACGCTCGACCGCAACGGTCTCCGCCCGGGACGGTGGACGGAGACGACCGACGGTCTGGTCGTGATCGGCTCCGAGACCGGTGTGCTGCAGTTCGAGCCGGAGCGCATCAAGCGTCGCGGCCGACTGCAGCCCGGAAAGATGTTCCTCGTCGACACGGCACAGCGTCGCATCGTCGAGGACAGCGAGATCAAGCGCGACCTCGCCACCATGCACCCGTGGCAGGAGTGGCTGGATGCCGGCGCCGTGCGTCTCGCCGAGCTGCCGGAGCGCGAGCACATCGTGCACCCTCCGGCCTCGATCACCCGCCGTCAGCGGACCTTCGGATACACCGAGGAAGAAGTCCGCATCCTGCTCACCCCGATGGGGCAGACCGGCGTCGAGCCCCTCGGTGCCATGGGCTCCGACACGCCTATCGCGGTGCTCAGCAAGCGTCCGCGACTGCTCTTCGACTACTTCACGCAGCAGTTCGCACAGGTGACGAACCCGCCGCTCGACTCGATCCGTGAAGAGGTCGTCACGAGTCTCAAGCTGGGTCTCGGGCCCGAGAGCAATCTGCTCTCCTGGGGGCCGGAGCACACCCGCACCGTGTCGCTCGATTTCCCCGTGATCGACAACGACGAGCTCGCGAAGATCCGTCACATCGACAAGGCGATGCCCGGCCGGTCGAGTGTGACCATCCGCGGCCTCTACCATTTCGACGCGGGCCCCCAGACCCTGCAGGACCGTCTCACGGAGATGTGCGCGGAGGTCGACGAGGCGATCGAGAACGGCGCCGAGTTCATCATCCTGTCGGACCGCGACTCGAACAAGGACCTCACCCCGATCCCGTCCCTGCTGATGGTGTCGGCGATCCACCACCACCTCATCCGGCGTGAGAACCGTATGAAGGTCGGGCTCATCGTCGAAGCCGGAGACGTGCGTGAAGTGCACCACGTCGCGACGCTGATCGGTTACGGCGCATCTGCCGTGAACCCGTATCTCGCGATGGAGACGGTCGAGCACCTCGTACGCACCGGCTACATCAACGGCATCACGCCCGAGAAGGCGGTCAAGAACCTGATCTACGCCCTCGGTAAGGGCGTGCTCAAGATCATGTCGAAGATGGGCATCTCCACCGTGTCGTCCTACGCGGGCGCTCAGGTGTTCGAGGCCGTCGGCCTCAGCCAGGAGTTCATCGACGCCTACTTCACGCGCACCGAGTCCAAGCTCGGCGGCGTCGGCATCGAGGAGATCTTCGCCGAGAACCAGGCGCGTCACGACTACGCCTACCCGGAGGATGCGGCGGCGCGTGCGCACGAGCGTCTGTGGACCGGTGGCGAGTACCAGTGGCGCCGTGACGGCTCTCCGCACCTGTTCAACCCGGAGACGGTGTTCAAGCTTCAGCACTCGACCCGCACGCGTCGCTACGACATCTTCCGGGAATACACGAAGCTCGTCGACGAGCAGGCGGCGGAGCTGAAGACGCTGCGCGGGCTGTTCACGCTGCGCACCGGTACCCGCAAGCCCGTCCCGCTGGACGAGGTCGAGCCGGTGTCCGCGATCGTCAAGAGGTTCTCGACGGGGGCGATGAGCTATGGCTCGATCTCCCGGGAGGCGCACGAGACGCTCGCGATCGCCATGAACAGGATCGGCGGGAAGTCGAACACCGGTGAAGGCGGCGAGGACCCGGATCGCCTGGTCGACCCGGAACGCCGCAGCGCGATCAAGCAGGTCGCCTCCGGTCGTTTCGGTGTGACCAGCCTCTACCTCACCGAGGCGGACGACATCCAGATCAAGCTCGCTCAGGGGGCCAAGCCCGGCGAGGGAGGACAGCTGCCGCCGACCAAGGTCTACCCCTGGGTCGCCCGCACCCGTCACGCAACGGCCGGTGTCGGTCTCATCTCGCCACCGCCGCACCATGACATCTACTCGATCGAAGACCTCAAGCAACTGATCTTCGACCTGAAGCGGGCGAACCCCGAGGCGCGTATCCATACCAAGCTGGTGAGCCAGTCGGGCATCGGTGCGGTGTCGGCGGGTGTCGCCAAGGCTCTGAGCGACGTGATCCTCGTCTCCGGCCACGACGGTGGAACAGGAGCGAGCCCGTTGAACTCGCTCAAGCACGCCGGCACGCCGTGGGAGCTCGGTCTCGCCGAGACCCAGCAGACGCTCATGCTCAACGGCATGCGGGACCGTGTCGTCGTGCAGGTCGACGGTCAGCTCAAGACCGGTCGTGACGTGATCATCGGTGCGCTGCTGGGAGCGGAGGAGTTCGGTTTCGCGACGGCGCCCCTCGTGGTCAGCGGCTGCATCATGATGCGGGTCTGTCACCTCGACACCTGCCCGGTCGGCGTCGCGACCCAGAACCCGGTGCTGCGCGAGCGCTTCACAGGAAAGCCGGAGTTCGTCGTGAACTTCATGGAGTTCATCGCCGAAGAGGTGCGCGAACTCCTCGCTGAGCTGGGATACCGCTCTCTCGACGAGGTGATCGGGCGCGCTGATCTCATCGAGGTGAACGCCGCCGTGGAGCACTGGAAGGCAGAGGGTCTCGACCTGACACCCGTGCTCGAAGGCCCGGTCTTCCCGGCGGGCGAGCCGCGTCGCAGCGGCCGCGCGCAGGATCACGAACTCGAGAAGCACTTCGACGTGCAGCTCATCGACATCGCGAAGGGGGCGCTGCTCAACGGCGAACCCGTCGTGGCGGAGCTGCCCATCGCGAACACCGAGCGTGCCGTAGGGACGATGCTGGGGCACCAGGTCACGTCGCGCCACGGCGCCGCGGGCCTCCCCGAGGGAACCATCGACGTCACACTGCACGGCACCGCGGGACAGTCGCTCGGCGCGTTCCTACCGCCGGGCATCGTGCTCCGACTCGAGGGCGACGCGAACGACTACGTCGGCAAGGGGCTGTCCGGTGGAGACATCACCATCCGCCCGCCGCGCGGGTCCTCCATCGCTCCGGAAGACAACGTGATCGCCGGCAACGTGATCGGCTATGGCGCGACGTCGGGGACGATGTTCATCTCCGGTGTCGTCGGTGAACGCTTCCTCGTCCGCAACTCGGGCGCGACCGCCGTCGTCGAGGGAGTGGGCGACCACGCGCTCGAGTACATGACGGGTGGCCTGGCTGTGATCCTCGGCTCGACCGGCCGCAACTTCGGCGCCGGTATGTCCGGGGGAGTGGCCTACGTGCACGCCCTCGACACCAGCAAGGTGAACGCGCAGTCGCTCGGGAGTGGAGAACTGCTGCTCGAACCACTCGATCGCGCAGATCTCGAGGTGCTGCGAAGCCTGTTGGTCGCGCACGCCGAGCGCACGGCCTCACCGCGGGCCTCCGCGCTCCTCGAGAACTTCGATGATGTCGCCGCGGAGTTCGTGAAGGTACTTCCTCGCGACTTCGCCGCGGTGCGGAGCATGCGCGAAGAAGCACTGGCCGAGGGGATCGACCCCGACGGCGACATCGTTTGGAACCGCATCCTGGAGGTGACCGGTGGCTGACCCCAAAGGCTTTCTGAAGGTGACCGAGCGGGAACTTCCCGCACGTCGTCCGGTGCCTGTGCGCATCATGGACTGGAAAGAGGTCTATGAGCCGGGCGACAAGCAGGTCCTGCGTCGTCAAGCCGGACGCTGCATGGACTGCGGCGTACCGTTCTGCCATCAGGGATGCCCACTCGGCAACCTGATACCCGAGTGGAACGACCTCACCTGGCGCGGTGAGGGCCGCGCGGCGATCGAGCGCCTGCACGCCACGAACAACTTCCCGGAATTCACGGGGCGGCTGTGCCCCGCGCCCTGCGAGAGCTCGTGCGTGCTCGGCATCAACCAGCCGGCGGTCACGATCAAGCAGATCGAGGTCTCGATCATCGATGAGGCCTTCGCGAAGGGGTGGGTCGAGCCGGAGCCGCCGGAGCGCCTCACGGGAAAGACGGTCGCCGTCGTCGGATCGGGCCCCGCGGGTCTCGCTGCCGCCCAGCAGCTCACCCGAGCCGGGCACACGGTCGCGGTCTTCGAGCGGGACGACCGCATCGGCGGCCTGCTGCGGTACGGCATCCCGGACTTCAAGATGGAGAAGACGCAGCTCGAATCGCGCCTTCGCCAGATGCAGGAGGAAGGCACGCGTTTCCGTGCCGGCGTGGAGATCGGCAAGGACATCTCCTGGCCCGACCTGCGTGCCCGTTACGACGCCGTCGTCATCGCGACGGGGTCCACGGTTCCGCGTGACCTCGCCATCCCCGGCCGTGACCTCGACGGGGTGCACTTCGCCATGGAGTACCTCGTCGAGTCCAACCACGCGGTCGCGGGCGACAAGGTCACCGACCAGATCAGCGCGGAGGGCAAGCACGTCATCGTCATCGGCGGTGGAGACACCGGAGCGGACTGCATCGGCACCGCGCACCGTCAGGGAGCTCTCAGCGTCACCAACCTCGCGATCGGCATGCAGCCGGGCGACGTCCGTCCGGACCACCAGCCGTGGCCGATGATGCCGACGATCTTCGAGGTGTCGTCCGCTCACGAGGAGGGTGGCGAGCGGGTGTACCTCGCGTCCACCGTCGAGTTCCTCGGCAACGACGTCGGTGAGGTGCGTGCGCTGCGCGTGGCCGAGACCGAGTACGTCGACGGCCGCCGCGTCCCCAAGAGCGGTACCGAGCGAGAGATCCCCGCGGACCTCGTCCTGATCGCGATGGGCTTCACCGGACCCGAGCAGGAGGGGTACACCGAAGACACGCTTCCGCAGGTCACCGACCGTGGCGCCTTCCGCCGCGACTCGTCGTACGAGTCGACGGTTCCCGGAGTGTTCGTCGCCGGAGACGCCGGTCGCGGTCAGTCGCTCATCGTGTGGGCCATCGCCGAGGGTCGCGCAGCTGCCGCGAGCGTCGATCGCTTCCTGATGGGCACCACCGTGCTTCCCGAGCCGGTGCGACCGAGTGATGTCGCGATCGGTCTCCAGCCCGCGTAGGCTGAGGCCGGCACCGTCGCCTGATTTACATCCCCCATTTCTACCCTGGAGTATCTGTTGAGACGCGCGAAAATCGTCGCCACCTTGGGCCCCGCAACTTCCACGTATGAGACGGTGCGCGCACTGATCGATGCGGGGGTGGACGTCGCGCGACTGAACCTCAGCCACGGCGACTACTCGGTTCACGAGAACAACTACGCGAACGTGCGTCGTGCCGCAGAGGATGCCGGCCGGGCCGTCGCGATCCTCGTCGACCTGCAGGGGCCGAAGATCCGCCTCGGCAAGTTCGAGGACGGGCCGTACGAGCTCGCCAAGGGCGACATCTTCAAGATCACGACCGAAGACATCATCGGCAACAAGGAGATCTGCGGAACGACCTTCAAGGGCCTCCCGCAGGACGTCAAGCCGGGCGACTTCCTCCTGATCGACGACGGCAAGGTCCGCGTCGAGGTCGTCGAGACCGACGGCGTCACGGTGACCACCAAGGTCATCGTCGCCGGCGCCGTCTCCAACAACAAGGGCATCAACCTCCCCGGTGTCGCCGTCAACGTCCCCGCTCTCAGCGAGAAGGACGAAGACGACCTGCGTTGGGGACTGCGCATCGGCGCCGATCTGATCGCGCTGTCGTTCGTGCGCAATGCCGCCGATGTGAACCGCGTTCACGAGATCATGGCGGAAGAGGGCGTCAAGGTTCCCGTCATCGCCAAGGTCGAGAAGCCGCAGGCCGTCGATGCGCTGGAGGAGATCGTCGACGCGTTCGATGCGATCATGGTCGCCCGTGGTGACCTGGGCGTCGAGCTTCCGCTCGAGGCCGTGCCGATCGTGCAGAAGCGCGCCGTCGAGATCGCTCGCCGGATGGCCAAGCCGGTGATCGTCGCGACGCAGATGCTCGAGTCGATGATCAGCAGCCCGGTTCCCACGCGCGCCGAGACCTCGGACGTCGCGAACGCCGTCCTCGACGGTGCGGATGCCGTCATGCTCTCCGGTGAGACCAGTGTCGGTGACTACCCGGTCGTGGTCGTCGAGACCATGGCGCGGATCATCGCCTCCACGGAAGAGCACGGCTTGGAGCGCATCCTGCCGCTGACGACCAAGCCCCGCACGCAGGGAGGCGCGATCACGCTCGCCGCTCTCGAGGTGGCGGAGTTCGTCGAGGCGAAGTTCCTCTGCGTGTTCACGCAGTCCGGAGATTCCGCGCGTCGTCTGTCGCGTCTGCGTTCGCGCATCCCGATGATCGCGTTCACCCCGGAGCCGGGAATCCGTCGCCGCATGGCTCTGACCTGGGGCATCCGCTCCACCCTGGTCGACATGGTCCAGCACACCGACCTGATGTATCACCAGGTGGACGAGTATCTGCTCGGCAACGGTCTCGCACAGGAGGGGGACAAGGTCGTCGTGATCTCCGGTTCCCCTCCCGGAATCGTCGGATCGACCAACGACCTGCGCGTGCACAAGGTGGGCGATGCGATCCGCGGCGCGGCACCGATCTACAAGGCCGGCGTCTGACATCGCGCATCGAGGGGGCGGAGCTTCGGCTCCGCCCCCTCGATGCGCGATCCGGTAGTTTTCCCTCATGGGTCCGCATCGTCTTCCGAGGAGCACGTCATCGGCGCGCTGAGGAAGGCGGGGTGGTGGTGCGCGGACTACGCGTACGCGGGGTTCTGGCAGCTGCGCGCGATGTTCGACCGCACGGATCCTGCATCGTTCGCCTCCGGGAGCGGTGCGCGGATCGTCGTCCTTCCCGGCGTCTACGAGACCTGGAAGTTCATGCAGCCTCTCGTCGCGGCGCTGCATGAGCGAGGCCATCCGGTCCAGGTCGTCGACACCCTCCATCGCAATCGACGTCCGGTGGTGGAGATGGCGCAGAGCGTCGGGGACTTCCTGGAGCGCCATGACCTCACGGATGTGATCCTGGTCGCCCACAGCAAGGGCGGGCTCGCGGGCAAGCTGGTCATGACGGGACCGGCGGCCGGCCGTGTGCGCTCGATGCTGGCGATCGCGACACCGTTCGGCGGTTCGAGCTATGCCCGTTTGATGCTCTCGCGGACGCTGCGGGAGTTCGCCCCCGACGACCCGGGAATCATCAGCCTCACCCAGAGGCGGTCGGTGAACGATCGGATCGTCTCGATCTACGCGGAATTCGACCCGCACATCCCGGAGGGCAGCGAACTCGTCGGTGCCAAGAACGTCCGCCTCGACACCGGAGGGCATTTCCGGATCCTCGCGCATCCCCGGGTGCTCGCCGAGCTGGCTGTCCTCGCAGAGGAGCACTGAGGGCTCTCTTCATCAAACGGTGCCGGCGGTGGGACTCGAACCCACACGCCCTTTCGGACAAAGCATTTTGAGTGCTCCGCGTCTGCCATTCCGCCACGCCGGCTCGTGTGTCGCGTCTACGACTTTAGCGCAGCATGAGAGCCGGATTCTCCGCGCCGACCGCCTGGGGCCTGCGAACAGGGGCTCTCCACTAGGATGGTTGTGTGACAGAGCAAGAAGAGCAGGCTGAGCAGCCCACGTCATCCGCACCCCGACGCGTCGTCGTCGCTGAAGACGAGTCGCTGATCCGTCTCGACATCGTCGAGATCCTTCGCGACAACGGCTTCGATGTCGTGGGCGAGGCGGGGGACGGAGAGACCGCGGTCGCTCTGGCGACCGAGCTCCGACCGGACCTCGTCATCATGGACGTCAAGATGCCGCAGCTCGACGGCATCAGCGCCGCGGAGAAGCTGCACAAGGGCAACATCGCGCCGGTCGTCCTGCTCACAGCGTTCAGCCAGAAGGAGCTCGTCGAGCGCGCGAGCGAGGCCGGTGCGCTCGCGTACGTCGTGAAGCCGTTCACCCCGAACGACCTCCTGCCCGCGATCGAGATCGCGCTGGCTCGTCACGAGCAGATCATCACGCTCGAGGCCGAGGTCGCCGACATGGTCGAGCGCTTCGAGACCCGCAAGCTCGTCGACCGGGCCAAGGGCCTGCTCAACGAGAAGATGGGTCTGAGCGAACCTGAGGCGTTCCGCTGGATCCAGAAGGCATCCATGGACCGTCGTCTGACGATGCAGGACGTCGCCAAGGCGATCATCGAGCAGCTCGCCCCCAAGAAGTAGCGGTGAGCGCCGGCACGATCCGGCTCGATACCGAGCACATCCTGCGGCCGGTGAGGCAGGGGGATGGGGTTGCACTCGCCCGCGCGTATGTCGCGAACCGCGAACATCTCGCGCCGTGGGAGCCGGCGCGCTCGGAGGCGTTCTTCACCGTCGCCGCGCAAGAGCAGCACGCACAGCTCTGCGTGGAAGACGCGGACGCCGGGCGGAGTCTCCGCTTCGTCATCGAATCCGATGACGGGGAGATCCGCGGTCGGATGAACATCAACAACATCGTCCGGGGTGCGTTCTGGAGCGCTGACCTCGGCTACTGGGTCGATGCCACGCGGCTGCGTCGCGGCCTCGCGAGTCGCGCGGTCGCTCAGCTCATCGAGTATTCACGAACGCAGCTCCGCCTTCACCGGCTCCAGGCCGCCACCCTGCTGCACAACCTCGGTTCCCAACGCGTGCTGATCGGCAACGGCTTCGAGCGCATCGGCATGGCGCCGAAGTACCTCCGCATCGCGGGGGAGTGGCAGGACCATCTGCTGTTCCAGCGACTGCTCGAGGAACCGCTCAGTTCGCGGCGGGAAGGTCCTTGATCATGTTGGTGATGCGGATCGTGGAGCAGCGGCGTCCCTGATCGTCGGTCACCACGATCTCGTGCACGGTGATGCTCCGTCCCAGGTGCACCGGTGTGCATACGCCGGTGACGACGCCCGACGTGGCCGATCGGGTGTGCGTCGCGTTGATGTCGACGCCGACGGCGAGACGGCCGGTACCGGCATGCAGATTCGCCGCCATCGAACCGAGCGATTCGCCGAGCACCACGTACGCGCCACCGTGCATGAGGCCGACAGGCTGGGTGTTGCCTTCGACAGGCATCGTCGCGACACAACGGTCGATGCCGAACTCGACGAACTCCATGCCCATCTTCTCGGCCAGGGCACCCATTCCGCGGGCCGTGGCCCAGTCGAGTCCCTCGCTCGTCGCGACGTCGCTCATGCATCCTCCTCAGCGGGTGTCTGTCGTCCTCGTTAGGCTGACAGGGTGACGGACTCCGCAAAGCCTACCCTCATGGTCGTCGACGGCCACTCGCTCGCCTACCGCGCTTTCTTCGCGCTCCCGGTCGACAATTTCACGACCAAGGACAATCAGCACACCAACGGCATCTACGGCTTCCTCTCGATGCTGGTGAACCTCATCAAAGCCGAGCAGCCGACGCACTTGGCGATCGCCTTCGACACCTCGCGTCACTCCTTCCGCACGGAGGAGTACTCCGAGTACAAGGCCACGCGTTCCGAGTCGCCGCAGGAGTTCAAGGGTCAGATCCCGCTTCTGCAGGACTGCCTCGCCGCCATGTCGATCCCTGTCCTGACGAAGGAGGGGATCGAGGCCGACGACATCCTCGCGACGCTCGCTTCACAGGGCGCCGAGCAGGGCTTCGAGGTGCTCGTCGTCTCCGGAGACCGTGACACCATCCAGCTCGTGAACGACGACGTCACCCTGCTCTACCCGTCGGTGCAGGGCGTCTCGCAGCTCAAGCGCTATGACCCGACGGCCGTGCAGGAGCGCTACGGTGTGCGTCCAGAGCAGTACCCCGACATCGCGGCCCTGGTCGGCGAGACCAGCGACAACCTGCCCGGTGTTCCGAAGGTCGGAGAGAAGACGGCGGTCAAGTGGCTCACGCAGTTCGGATCGCTCGATGAGCTGATCGCACGTGCCGACGAGATCAAGGGAGTGGTCGGCGGCAACCTCCGCGACCACATCGACGATGTCCGACGCAACCGCAAGCTCAACCGTCTCCTCACCGATGTCGAGCTCCCGGTCGGGCCCTCCGACCTGGCCGTGGCACCGATCGATGCGCAGGCCGTGCGCGACATCTTCGCCCGGCTCGAGTTCCGCACCCTGCTACCGCGGGTGTTCGAGGCCGTCGGAGCCGGGGAGGTCGCCGACGACCCGGCGTCGGTCGTCGTGGTGCCCGCACCGGTCGAGACGTCACCCGCGGAGCTGGCGGCCTGGGCTGTCGCGCAGGACGGCGATGTCTCCCTGCGGATCATGACGCAGGGAGGTTCCCCCACACGGATCGGCGCCGCGACTCTCACCGACCTCCGCGAGTCGGATTGGACGGAGAGCGCCGCAGAGGCTCTGCGCGAATGGATCGAGTCCGACGCGCCGAAGGTGCTGCACGATGCGAAGCCGCAGGTGAAGGCCCTGATCCGTCAGGGAATCCGCCTCCGCGGTCTCGCCTATGACACGAGCCTGGCCGGGTGGCTCCTGCGGCCGAGCTTCCCGGACAAGACCCTGTCCGACCTGGTCGAGCGCTACCTCGGCGAGAAGCTGCCCGAGGCCGACCCGTCCCAGTTGGTGCCCGAGACCGAGGGAGCCACACCGTCGCAGGAGGCGTGGTTCGCGTTGCGCGTTGCCGATGCGCTGCGCGAAGACATCCCCGAGTCGGTCGCCGCTGTCCTGGTCGACATCGAACTGCCGACCCTGCTCACACTCGCCGACATGGAGGTCGCGGGCGTCGCGGTCTCGCACGAGGTGCTCTCCACGTTCTCCGGCGAGCTCGCCGCTCGCGCCGAGGGACTCGCGCAGGAGGCGTTCTCGGTCGTCGGTCGTGAGTTCAATCTCGGTTCACCCAAGCAGCTGCAGGAGGTCTTGTTCGAAGACCTGCAGTTGCCGAAGACCCGCAAGACCAAGACCGGCTACTCCACCGACGCCGCGGTACTCGCCGACCTGCAGGAGAGCAACCCGCACCCGTTCCTCAGCCTGTTGCTGCAGCACCGTGAGGCCACCAAGCTCCGGCAGATCATCGAGTCCCTCGACACGGCGATCGGCGACGACCACCGCGTGCACACGACGTATGTGCAGACGGGGAGCCAGACCGGGCGACTGTCCAGTACCGATCCCAATCTGCAGAACATCCCGGTGCGTACGGAGGAATCGCGCCGCATCCGGAGCGCGTTCGAAGTCGGCGAGGGGTACGACGCTCTCTTGACGGCCGACTATTCGCAGATCGAGATGCGCATCATGGCCCATCTGTCCGGCGACGAGGGGCTGATCGAGGCCTTCAACAGTGGCGAGGACCTGCACCGGTTCGTCGGCGCCCGCGTGTTCGGGGTCGAGCCGAGCGAGGTGTCTCCGGCGATGCGCACGAAGGTGAAGGCGATGTCCTACGGCCTCGTCTACGGACTCTCGGCGTTCGGGCTCTCGAAGCAGCTGCGCATCGAGCAGTCCGAGGCCAAGCAGCTGATGGTGGAGTACTTCGCACGATTCGGCGCGGTGCGCGACTATCTGCGCGCCTCGGTCATGAAGGCGAAAGAGGTCGGCTACACCGAGACGATCTTCGGGCGCCGTCGGCCGTTCCCCGACCTCGCGAGCCCGAACCGGGTACTGCGGGAGAACGCCGAGCGCGCTGCCCTCAACGCGCCGATCCAGGGGAGCGCCGCCGACATCATGAAGATCGCGCTGCTCCACATCCACGACGACCTTCGCTCCCAGCAGCTGTCCTCGCGCGTGCTGCTCCAGATTCATGACGAACTCGTCGTCGAGGTCGCCCCGGGGGAGTGGGATGCCACGGAGCAGATCGTCCGCGCTCGAATGGGTGATGCCGCACAGTTGTCGGTGCCGCTCGATGTTCAGGTCGGCCGCGGCCGTGACTGGAACGAAGCCGCGCACTGACCTCCGCCGCGGGAGGGGCCGGGGCTAGGCTGGCAGTTATGACTTCAGCTCCCCGCACCCCTTCCGCCATCGACGCCGTCGCCGATGAATGGGTCGACACGATCGCGGTTCTGGCACCCACTCTCGGCACCTACATCGGGCGCGACGAGGTGAACGACCGCTTCGGCGACCTGAGCCCCGCCGGGCATGAGGAGATCGCTGCGGCGACGCGTGCGACGTTGGACAAGCTCTCCGCGCTCGAGCCCGTGGACGCGATCGACGAGGTGACGAAGACCGACCTCGGTGCCGAGCTCCGGCTCGACCTCGAGCTGCACGACGCGAAGTGGCACCTGCGCGATCTCAACGTGATCGCTTCTGCCGCACAGGATGTGCGCGCGGCGTTCGACCTGATGCCCACGGCGACGGTGCAGGACTGGGACGTGATCGCGACCCGCCTCGCCGCGGTGCCCGATGCCCTTCGCGGCTACGTCGAGACCCTCAGGACGGGTATCGCTGAAGGCATCGTGCCGGCGCGCAGGCAGGTGACCGAGGTGGCGACGCAGATCGACCGCTACACCGCCGATGACGGCTTCTTCGCCGCATTCGTCGCGAACGCGGACCCCGAGGAGGGGCAGCTGCCCGCGTCTCTCGCCCGCACTCTCGCCGACAATTCGGCCTCGGCCCGTGTCGCCTATGACGAGCTGCGCCGTTTCCTCGCGGAGGAGCTCGCTCCTGCCGCAGGCGACGACGACGCGGTGGGTCGTGACCTCTATGCGCTCAACTCGCGTCGCTTCCTCGGGGCGACCATCGATCTCGACGAGACCTACGAGTGGGGGCGTGAGGAACTCGCGCGCATGGTCGAGGAGCAGACCGCGATCGCGAACGAGATCCTCCCCGGTGCGTCCGTCGAGGAAGCGGTCGCCCACCTGGAAGCCGACCCCGCGCGCAAGCTCGTCGGCACCGACGCTCTCCAGAAGTGGATGCAGGAGACGAGCGACCGCGCGGTCGCTGAACTCGGTGTCTCGCATTTCGACATCCCCGAAGCCATTCGCACGCTCGAGTGCATGATCGCCCCCACGCAGGAGGGCGGGATCTATTACACCGGCCCGACCGACGACTTCTCACGTCCCGGTCGTATGTGGTGGTCCGTCCCGGAGGGCGTCACGGAGTTCGACACGTGGCGGGAGCTCACCACGGTCTTCCATGAGGGCGTCCCGGGTCACCATCTGCAGATCGCTCAGGCGGTGTACAACCGGGCCGAGCTCAACTCCTGGCGTCGGCTGCTCGCGGGAACCTCGGGTCATGCTGAGGGCTGGGCTCTGTACGCGGAGCGTCTGATGGAGCAGCTCGGCTACCTGGACGACCCCGCCGACCGGCTCGGCATGCTCGACGGGCAGCGGATGCGGGCCGCCCGCGTCGTCCTCGACATCGGTGTGCACCTGGGCAAGCCGCGTCTCGACGGCACCGGAGAGTGGGACGCGGAGTACGCACTCGACTTCATGCGCCAGAACGTGAACATGTCGGATCAGTTCGTGCAGTTCGAGGTGAACCGCTACCTCGGCTGGCCGGGCCAGGCGCCGTCGTACAAGGTCGGTCAGCGCATCTGGGAGCAGGTGCGCGACGGAGTCCGTGCCGCCGAGGGAGATGCCTTCTCATTCAAGGACTTCCACAAGAAGGCGCTCGACCTGGGCGGCGTCGGCCTCGACACGCTGCGCAGCGCTCTGCTTCCGCGCTGACGGGAATGGGATCCGGTCCACGAGTGTTCATTCACCTGAATAGAGAGGGATGACATGGGCATCGAATTCGGACTGGACACCTTCGGCGACATCACGAGGGACGCGGGCGGGACGCTCCTGACCGGAGCGCAGACGATCCGCAACGTCGTGGAGCAGGCTGAGCTCGCAGACACGGTCGGGGTGGACTTCTTCGGGGTGGGGGAGCACCACCGCGAAGAGTTCGCCGTGTCCGCGCCGGAGATGGTGCTCGCCGCGATCGCTGCGCGCACCGAACACATCCGTCTCGGCACGGCGGTGACCGTGCTGTCGTCGGATGATCCGGTCCGCGTGTTCGAGCGCTTCTCGACGTTGGACGCCCTCTCGAACGGCCGAGCCGAGGTCGTCCTCGGCCGCGGCTCCTTCATCGAGTCCTTTCCGCTCTTCGGCTACGACCTGCGGGACTACGACGCGCTGTTCGAGCAGAAGCTCGAGCTGTTCGTCGAACTCCTCAAGGAAGAGCCCGTGACATGGTCGGGTACCATGCGCGCCTCGCTGGAGAATGCGAACGTGTTCCCCAAGACCGAGAAGGGTCTTCGTACCTGGGTGGGGGTGGGTGGCAGCCCGGAGTCCGTCGTACGGGTCGCGCGTCACGGTCTGGGTCTGATGCTCGCCATCATCGGGGGGCCGGCGGCACGGTTCAAGCCCTTCGTCGATCTGTACCACCGCTCTGTCGCGTCTTTCGGAACCACCTCGCACCCTGTCTCGGTGCATTCGCCCGGCCACATCGCCGAGACGGATGCGGAAGCCTGGGACGCGGCCTACTCCGGGTTCGAAGCGATGAACAACACCATCGGCCGGGAGCGCGGCTGGCCGGCGTACAGTCGCGCGCGCTTCCAGAACGACGTCGGGCCGGAAGGCGCGATCTACGCGGGTTCACCGGACCGTGTCGCCGCGAAGATCGCAGACACGATCACGATGCTCGGTCTCGGGCGGTTCGACCTGAAGTACGCCACCGGCACCCTGTCGCATGAGTCGATGATGCGCAGCATCGAGCTGTACGGGACCGAAGTGATCCCGCGCGTGAAGCGGATCCTCGACGCGCAGGACTGACGACATCACGCGCAGGACGTCGGGCGCTCGGCTCTACGATGAAGAACATGGCCAACTCCGCCCTGCCGGGCCGCTCATCGCTGGCTGAGCGCCTGGACGTCCTGCCGTTCACACGTCGACACCTCCGCCTGCTGACAGGGTCCGGGGTCGGTTGGGCGCTGGACGCGATGGATGTCGGCCTCATCTCGTTCATCCTCGCCGCGCTCACGCAGCAGTGGGGGCTGACGAAAGGCGAGGCCGGCTGGATCGCCTCGGTCGGATTCATCGGCATGGCAGTCGGGGCCACACTCGGCGGGCTCCTCGCCGATCGTTTCGGCCGGCGGCAGGTCTTCGCCCTCACGCTGCTCGTGTACGGCATCGCGACCGGTGCCAGCGCCCTGGTGGGAGGACTGGCGGCGCTCCTGGTCCTGCGGTTCCTGGTGGGACTCGGCCTCGGCGCAGAGCTCCCGGTGGCGTCGACCTATGTGAGCGAGTTCGCACCCGCGCGGATCCGTGGCCGCCTGATCGTGGTGCTGGAGGCCTTCTGGGCGCTCGGATGGACCGCCGCCGCGGTGATCGGCTTCCTGGTCATCCCGGCTTCGGACGACGGCTGGCGCTGGGCGTTCGCGCTGGGCGCGATCCCCGCGGCGTACGCACTCTTCGTACGTTGGCGCATGCCGGAGTCACCTCGCTGGCTCGCCTCACGAGGACGCATCGCGGAGGCAGACCGCATCGTGTCGGCGTTCGAGACCGATGCCGGTGTGGAAGTCGCACCCGCGATCCGGAAGGAACCCGCCTCCCGTGCGATCGCGGTCACGGCGAGGGCGCGGCTGGCAACACTCTGGAACCCGGAGTTCCGGCTGCGCACTCTGTGCCTGTGGGTGGTGTGGCTGGGGGTGAACTTCGCCTACTACGGAGCGTTCATCTGGATCCCGAGCATCCTCGTCGACGCCGGGTTCGATCTGGTGCGTTCATTCGGTTTTACGTTGATCATCACGTTGGCGCAGCTTCCGGGCTATGCCGTCGCCGCGTGGTTGATCGAGGTGTGGGGGCGCCGTGTGACGCTGTCGGTGTTCCTTCTCGGCTCGGCGGTCTCCGCCGTGATCTTCGGCACCGCGACGACAGAGGGTGCGATCATCGCGGCGGGCATGGCGCTGTCGTTCTTCAACCTCGGTGCGTGGGGTGCGCTCTACGCCGTGACGCCCGAGATCTATCCGACGTCGCTGCGGGGGACCGGAGCGGGCTGGGCTGCCGGAGTGGGCCGTATCGCGTCGATCGTGGCTCCGCTGTCCGTTCCCGTGCTGCTGGTCGCCGGGGGAGCGCCGCTGCTGTTCGCGGTCTTCGGGGCATGCTTCCTCGGAGCTGCCGCCGCCGCCTGGGGGCTCGTCGATCGACGCGGGCGATCGCTCGACGATCGCTGATCCCTGGTGTCGTCGACCCGCAATAGGCTGGGACGATGGCAGATGTGCGGTTCGTGGCGATCGGCGACTCCTTCACAGAGGGGGTCGGTGACGTCCTTCCGGATGGGCGGGAGCGCGGTTGGGCGGACCTCGCAGCTCAAGGATGGGCCGATGCGGCCGGACACCCGATCCAGTATGCGAACCTCGCGATCCGGGGCAAGCTGGCTTGGCCGATCGTGGAGCAGCAGTTGGAACCGGCGCTCGCGCTGCGCCCGACCCACCTCTCCTTCAACGGCGGTGGCAACGACATGCTGCGACCGCGCACCGACGTCGAGCACATCGCCGACGCCTTCAGCCGGGTGCTGCGTCGCTGCGAGGAGGAGGGCGTGACCATGATCCTGCTCTCCGGTGCGAACCCGAGCGGGCAGCTGCCGATGGGTTCCCTCGTCCAGCGCAGGGGAGACCTGCTCTCCGAGGCGGTGCTCCGTCGCATCGAAGGACGCCCCGACGTCATCCGGGCGCTCAACTGGCCCGATCGCGAACTCTCTCGCGGCGCGTACTGGGCCGACGATCGTCTGCACATGAACGCGGCCGGCCATCACCGTGTCGCTGCCAGGGTGCTCCACGCGCTCGGGTTCGAGCCTCCGGAGACCTGGTGGGCGCCGAGCGATCGCATGGGCGCAGGACCATCGGGCCTCGCGTACTACCGCGAGTTCGTCGGGCCCTGGGTTCGCCGACGAGTGACGCGCACCTCGTCGGGCGACGGTCGTGCGGCGAAATACCCGGCCTGGGTCGAACGGGTCCCGTCGTGATGCCGCGGAGAGACACGGAGTGACCGACATCGAGCTCGCGCGAATCCCCGCCGGGGTCGTGACCCTCCGCGATGCGCGACGCGGCGAGCAGCGTGAGGTGACGCTTGAGCCATACGAGATCGGCGTGTACCCGGTGACCGAGGCGCAGCTCACCGAGGTACTGGGCATTCCGATGCGCCACCCGCGACGCCCCGCAGCCGACCTGAGCTGGTTGCGCGCCGTCCACTTCTGCAACGCCGCCTCCGAGTGGGAAGGGTTGGACCGGGTCTATCTGTTCGACGGCGAGGAGGTCGCCTGGGACACGACGGCCGACGGCTACCGACTGCCCACCGAGGCGGAATGGGAGTTCGCGTGTCGCGCGGGGTCGACCGGGCCGCACTATGCGCCTCTGGCCGACGCGGCGTGGACGAGCACGGACGGCGTCTCGTCTCCGCAAGATGTCGGGGGGAAGCTCCCGAACCTCCACGGCCTCTTCGACACCCTCGGCAACGTATGGGAGTGGTGCTGGGACCTCCTGGATCCTGCCCGCTACGACGACTACCGGGTGTTCCGCGGGGGCGGATTCGCTGACGATGCATGGAGTGTCCGCGCCTCGGTCCGCCGAGGAGGAGCGCCGCGGATGCATCACGAAGACGTCGGCCTCCGGCTTGCTCGAGGGGCGTTCGACACGCTCGAACAGGCACAGGGGTGGTCGGCCCGAGCCGACCGCGAGCGTGCTGTGCAGGACGGGCCGCTTCCGTCGGGTTGGACGCCGCGTCGGCGGTGACGTCTCTCTCGCCGTCGCCGGAGTCCGAGAGGGAAGTCTCGCTGTCCGACGGTTTGGCGGGGAGCAGCACGGGTGGAAAGCTGGTTCCATGGCATCGGAATACTCGCTCATCGTCTCCCAGGGCCGCGTCGCCGATCGTACCGATGGGGCGCTCGCGGGCGCACGACGCGTGGGCGAAGCGGTGTCGTCACTTCTCGCTGTCGACCCGCTGATCATCGGCACGCCGACACCGAGCGAGATCGATGATTGGTCCGTCGCACTTCCCGAAGCGGAGACGACGTTGAGAGGGCTGCGCACCGCGGTGAGCGACGCCATCGCGGATGGCACGACGCCTCTCCTGATCACCAACACCTGCGCGGCGAGCCTCGGCACGTTGCCGACGGCGGCCGCGCATCACCCCGAGGCAGTCGTGCTCTGGATCGACGCGCACGGCGACTTCAACACACCCGATACGACCGATTCCGGGTATCTGGGAGGTATGGTCCTGGCCGCTGCGTGTGGGCTCTGGGACAGCGGACACGGGGCGGGCCTCGATCCGAGAAAAGTGGTGGTGGTCGGCGGCCGGGACATCGACACCGCTGAGGAGCGGCTGCTCGCCGATGCCGGCGTCACCGTCATCCCCCCGTCGGAGAGCACGCCCGAGCGCGTCCTCGAGTCGGTTGCGGGTCGCCCGGTGTGGATCCACGTCGATTGGGACGTCCTCGAACCTGGCTACATCCCTGCCGCATACCGCGTCGGGGGAGGACTGCTGCCTCACCAGATCGCCGCGATCTTCGCTGCGCTACCGCCGGACTCCGTGCGGGGGATCGAACTCGCGGAGTTCGAAGCAGGCGATGCGGAGGTGCCGGAGCGCGTCAGCGTCGAGTTGATCGTGGAGACGCTCCAGCACCTGCTCCGCTGAGCGTCCCTCAGCGCCGATGTTCCGGATCGAGGCCGATCCGGATCCGAGTGCGTTTGCGTTCGATCAGGATGAAGGTCACCCCGAGGATCCACAGCGGGATGGGCATGAGGAAGGCGATCCTGAAGGCCTCCAGCGAATAGGTCTCGGGGGTCCCCGCGCCCTGCAGGTCGAGCGCGAGTCCGATGAGGAAGATCGCGATCAATGCGGCGATGAAGCCACCCGCGTTCGTGACGCCGGTCGCGGTGCTCAGACGATGACTCGGGTTGTGCGTCCGAGCGTGGTCGAAGGCGATCATCGAAGCGGGGCCACCAGTGGCGAGAGCGATCGCCAGCACGTAGAGGAGCCAGATCGGGGCCGTTCCGGGGAGAGCGATGACAGCGATCCACGCTGCCATCTGCACGCCGACGGCGGGGAGCACGAGCGCGAGCGAGCGGTGATTCGGGTGTCGGCGGGAGAGGTCGCCGATGATCGGCCCGAGAAACATTCCCGCAACGACATATACAGAGATGATGCCCGCCGCGTGCGCTGTGTCGAGACCCTCGCCGGCGGTGAGGAACGGCATTCCCCACAGCAGCACGAAAGCAGTACCCGCAAAGGGAGTGGTGAAGTGCGACCAGAAGGCGAGCCTGGTGCCGGGATGAGCCCACGCCGCGCGTATGCCGACACCGGTATCTATCGCAGACGTGACGACGCGGACCACACCCGTATCCGTGTTGACGGTGACGTCCGCGCCCTGCTCCGGGGGATGGTTGCGGATGACCAGCGCCACGAGGATCGCGAACAGCAGACCGAGTCCCGCGATGCTTCCGAACGTGATGCTCCAGGTCGTCGCGTGGAGCAGCGCTGCAAGCGGGACCAGCGCGATCAGCTGGCCGGCCTGGCCGATGATTCCGGTGAACTGCACCATCAGCGGTCCACGCTGCGCGGGGAACCAGGTCGCGACGAGTCGAAGCACGGCGGGGAAGATCGCAGCGTCGCCGGCGCCGAGCAGCACACGCGCGCAGATCGCGATCCCGATGTTCGGAGACAGCGCCATCGTCAGCTGACCAGCCGCCATGAGCAGCATGCCGACCGTCATGATCGGTCGTGATCCGAAGCGATCGAGGAGCACCCCGACAGGAATCTGCATTCCGCCGTAGACGGCGAGCTGCACCACGGCGAACAGTGCCAGCGTCGACGCATCCGCCTGGAACCGGTCCGCCGCTTCGACGCCGACCGCGCCGAGGGAGGTGCGATTCGTGATGGCGAGGACGTAGGCCGCGACACCGACCGACCAGATGATCCATGCGCGCAACCCCGGCGTCGACATGGGGGAGGGGGAGACCGGCGGCACGCCTCAACGCTACTCCTCTGCCACCGGGCTTCAGTGCCCGCGGAGCGTTGTCGGTGACGGTGGCTACGGTGGCGTCATGACAGGTTCACCTCTGCACCACTCACTCGACTACATCGAGCTCGTCGTCACCGATCTGGAGAAGTCCAAGGACTTCTTCCGTGAGGCGTTCGGTTGGGGCTTCCACGACTACGGCCCCGGATACGCAGGGATTGTTTCACCGCGCGACGACGGCAATGAATCCGGTGGGCTGATGCTCGCGGATGAGCCGCGGCCGGTCGGCGGTCCTCTCGTGCTCCTCTACTCCGAAGACCTCGACGCCACGCAAGCTGCGATCGAGAAGGCCGGCGGCACGATCCTCCAGGCACCGTACGAGTTCCCCGGTGGACGACGCCTCCACTTCGCAGACCCGACGGGCAACGAACTCGGCGTCTGGTCCACACAGTAGGAGAGTCCCCGCCGTGGCTCTCATCTCACCGCGGCCCAGGCGCTACGAAGCGATACGGGGACGTACTATCCGGGAAGTTCGAGCTCCCGCGCCTTTTGGAGCAACGAGCGGAACTCCGCGAGGTCAAGGTCGTCGACCGACCGGAAGGTGATCGCCGCAGCGCCGACCTTGTCTCTTCGAACCAGGGGAGGGGCTGCCATCCGTCGTACCATTCGCGGAGCTCGTCCTTTCCGAAGGCGGTCGCGAGCGGTCTTCCCGCATGACGCCGAATCGTCTCGTCGAGGCCGACGTCGAACTGGTAGATGAGCGTGGTTCCGAGGTGATCGAGATGCAAACGTTCGAAGACGTCGGAATAGTCGCGGAGATTGAGACCCGATCGAGGATGACGTCATATCCAAGGTCCAACGCCTGTCTGGTTGCACCGATGATCAGCGTGCTCGCGTCCCGGGATAGCCGGCGCCGATCGGCGTCGTGGAGCGCCTCGCGGCGAAAGGGCCTGTCTGACTCGAGCTGACATAATGTGCATTATCGGATATCGCTCGAACTAGAGCGGGGTGCTCGATAGGCTCGCTGCGTGAACGGGAACAACGTCGACATCGACTGGGAATCTGCGCGGCTGGCGAACCAGGAGAACTGGGAGGATCGCGTGCCTGTGCACGAAGAAGCGTACGGTCTCGACGCGTTCGACGACCCGGCTCATCTCAGCGACGTCGTGCGCGACGATCTGGACGCGATGAAGTCGTTCCTTCCGTCGGGTTCGCTCTTCGGGCTCGACCTGTGCCATCTGCAGTGTCACATCGGCACCGACACGGTCTCGCTGGCTCGCGCGGGCGCCACAGTCACCGGTGTCGACTTCTCGCCGTCCGCGCTCCGTGCTGCCGATCAGCTTGCTGCGCGCCTGGGTATCGATGCCACCTGGGTGGAGACCGACGTTCTCGATGCGCGTGCCGCAGTCGACGGCGACTTCGATGTCGTCTACACGAGCATCGGCACGATCACCTGGCTCAGCGATCTGGACCGCTGGGCCGCCCAGATCGTGGCCCTGCTGCGCCCGGGCGGCATGTTCTTCATCCGTGACGGCCACCCCGCGCTCTACGCACTCGATGAGAACGCTGTAGAGCTCACCACACGCTATTCCTACTTCGCGACCGGGCATGCGCAGCAGTGGGACGACGACAGCACCTACGTCGGTGAGGGGCGCCTCGCTCACACGCGCACGTACGAGTGGCCGCACCCCTTGTCCGAGATCCTCGGTGCTCTGCTGCGCGCTGGTCTCCGACTCATCCACTTCGACGAAGGCCGAACCCTGCCGTGGCGCTTCAGTGACCGCATGGTGGAGGTTCCCGGCGGCTATGCCTGGCCCGATGCAGAGCGCGACAAACTGCCGTGCACCTACACGATCATCGCTCGCCGGGACTGAGACCGCGACAAAGCGGGGCGCAACGCCGGGCGGACTGTCCCCCTGTCCGACTCACGCTCCGACGTACTCCGCGAGGTGCTCCCCCGTGAGCGTCGACTTTTGGGATACCAAATCTCTCGGCGTTCCTTCGAAGACGATCTTCCCGCCGTCATGACCGGCCCCCGGGCCGATATCGATGATCCAGTCCGCGTGCGCCATGACCGCTTGATGGTGTTCGATCACGATCACGGTCTTCCCCGCGTCGACGAGTCGATCCAGCAGGTCCAGGATCTTGTCGACATCCGCGAGGTGCAAACCTGTCGTGGGCTCGTCGAGCACGTAGACGTCGCCCTTCTCCCCCATCTGGATCGCGAGCTTGAGACGCTGGCGTTCGCCGCCTGACAGCGTCGACAGCGGTTGCCCGAGCGACAGATATCCGAGTCCCACGTCTTCCATGCGACCGAGGATCGCCGCTGCGGCGGGCAGCTTCGCCTCGCCGTCGCCGAAGAAGAGCCGGGCCTCGGCGACCGGCAGATCGAGGACCTCGGTGATGTCCTTGCCCGCGAGCTTGTACTCCAGCACGCCCGCCTGGAAGCGCTTACCTCCGCAGTCCTCGCACGGCGTCTCGATCGTGTCCATGAAACCGAGTTCGGTGATGATGACGCCCGCCCCCTTGCATGACGGACACGCGCCTTCCGAGTTCGCGCTGAACAGCGCCGGCTTCACGCCGTTCGCTTTCGCGAACGCCTTCCGGATCGGTTCGAGGAGTCCTGTGTAGGTGGCAGGGTTGCTGCGGCGGGACCCCTTGATGGCGGCCTGGTCGATCGCGACGACGCCATCCTGATTGGACACCGATCCATGGATGAGTGAGCTCTTGCCCGACCCGGCGACACCGGTCACGACGGTGAGGACTCCGGTAGGGATGTCGACATCGACGTCCTGCAGATTGTTGGCCGATGCGCCGCGTACTTCGATCGTTCCCGACCCCGTTCGCACCTCGTCCTTCAACGTCGCGCGGTCTTCGAGATGATCTCCGGTCTTCGTTCCGCTCGCTTTCAGCCCCTCGACCGAGCCTTCGTAGCAGATCTCTCCGCCCGCGCTGCCGGCTCCCGGCCCCAGATCCACGACGTGATCGCCGATCGCGATGGTCTCAGGCTTGTGCTCGACGACGAGAACGGTGTTCCCCTTGTCGCGCAGTTGCAGCAGCAGGCCGTTCATCCGCTGGATGTCGTGCGGGTGCAGGCCGATCGTCGGCTCGTCGAACACGTAAGTGATGTCCGTGAGCGAAGAGCCGAGGTGCCGCAGCATCTTGATGCGTTGCGCCTCTCCCCCGGACAGCGTGCCCGACGGCCGCTCGAGGCTGAGGTATCCCAGTCCCAGCGTCACGAACGCGTCCAGGTTGGCGCTGAGCGCCTGCAACAGCGGTCCGGCGCCGGGAAGATCGAGGCCGCGCACCCACTCAGCCAGGTCGGTCACCTGCATTCGGCACGCATCCGCGATGCTGACGCCCTCGATCTTCGAAGAGCGCGCACCTTCAGTGAGCCGCGTGCCGTCGCACTCCGGGCAGACAGCGAAGGTGGCGACGCGTTCGACGAAGGCTCGGATGTGCGGCTGGAGTGCGTCGAGATCCTTCGAGAGCATCGCTTTGGTGATCTTGGGGATCAGACCTTCGTAGGTCATGTTGATCCCCGAGATCTTCACCTTCGTGACCTCGCCGTAGAGGAACAGATGCCGCTGCTTGTCCGTGAACTCCGAGATCGGTTTGTCGGACGGATAGAACCCCGACTGGGAGAAGCCCTTCACCATCCACCCGTCGGCGGTGTAGCCGGGGACCATGATGGCGCCCTCATCGAGCGACTTGGACTCGTCGACGATCTGCGTGAGATCGAGGTCCGACACCGCTCCCCTCCCCTCGCAACGCGGACACATGCCGCCCAGATAGATCGCATCCTTCACGATCTTCTTCTCGCCGCCGGGACCGGTCATGACGCCGCTGGCCTTCTGCGTCGGGATGTTGAAAGAGAAGGCCGTCGGTCCGCCGATGTAGGGCTGCCCGAGCTTGCTGAACAGGATGCGCAGCATCGCGTTGGCATCGGTGACCGTTCCGACGGTCGAGCGCGGATTCGCGCCGAGTCGCTCCTGATCGACGATGATCGCCGTGGTCAGCCCCTCCAGGACGTCGACGTCGGGACGCGGCACCGACGGCATGAATCCCTGCACGAAAGCGCTGTACGTCTCATCGATCATCCGGCGGGATTCCGCGGCGATCGTGTCGAAGACGAGGGAGCTCTTGCCTGAACCCGATACGCCGGTGAACACGGTGAGACGTCGCTTCGGGATCTCTACGCTGACATCCTTCAGATTGTTCTCGCGCGCGCCCTGAACGCGGATCAGGTCGTGGGTGTCGGCGGGGTGCTCGGTGGTCATCAGCGTCCTTCGTCGATTCGGTGGAGGGTTCAGGCGGCCTGGTTGATACGGAGCAGGTTGCCTGCCGGATCCCGGAAAGCACAGTCGCGGACGCCGTAAGGCTGGTCCATGGGTTCCTGCACGACGTCTGCCCCTCGTTCGACGAGCCGTTCGAAGAGCCCGTCGAGGTCGTCGCTCGCGAGGGTGAGCGCGGCGTAGCTGCCCTTGGCGATCAGCTCGAGGATCGTCTGCCGCTCGGCGTCGGTGATGCCGGGGTCGGTTGCCGGTGGGTGAAGCACGATCGATGTCTCGGGCTGTCCCTCCGGTCCGACCGTGAGCCAGCGGAGACCGTCGTACCCGACGTCGTTGCGCACCTCGAAGCCGAGCGCATCTCGGTAGAACCCGAGCGCAGCTTCGGCGTCGGTGTGAGGCAGGAAGGCGTAGTGGATGCTGATGTTCATGGTTTTCACGTTAGATGGGCATCGATGCGGGGTGCTTCTTGATTCCTGATCGGTCTTGTGACCTGCTTGGCCTGGAACGAGGGAATCCCTTCGACGCGCGCTGCTCGTTCACGGTACACGCGGGGTGAGACACCGACCAGCTCGGTGAACCGGGTGCTGAACGTGCCGAGCGATGAGCAGCCGACTTCGAAGCAGACCTCGGTGACCGTGAGGTCGCCACGGCGCAGGAGTGCCATCGCCCGCTCGATCCGTCTCGTCATCAGGTACGAGTACGGCGATTCGCCGTATGCGTCCCGGAAGCACCGACTCAGGTGCCCCGCCGACATGTGCACACCCCGGGCCAGCGCCTCGACATCCAGCGGCCAGGCATACTCGCGATCGATGCGATCCCGCACTCTTCGCATCACTGTGAGCTCGCGCAAGCGCGCATCATCCGGACCCGTCACGAAGTCGATAGTGTCATGACGCCGGGTGTCCTGGTGTGACGGAATGAAACGCGAACGGCGACTCCTCCCCATTCGGGGCTGTGAGGGCGCTACCCTGAGGAAGCATCCTCACAGGATTTTCTCAGAAAGGGGTCCCCAACCATGTCTGAACCACTCACCGAGGCGAAGTCACTGTTCAAATCGATTCGCATCTCGCTCGCCGTCGCCGGTGTTCTCGCGCTCGTCGCCGGAATCGTCCTCCTCGTCTGGCCGGTGAAGTCCGCGGTCATCGTGACGGCGATCTTCGCCTCCTACCTGGTCGTCGCCGGACTCGTCTACATCGGGCTGGGCATCTTCTCGAGCGCCAAGGGCGGATGGGCCCGCGTGGGGCACATCGTCCTCGGACTGCTCTACGTCGCGGCCGGCATCATCGCGTTCTTCAACTTGAATGCAGCTGCGGCCACGCTCGCGTTCGTGGTCGTGATCTTCATCGGCATCAGCTGGATCGTCGATGGCGTCGTAGCCCTGACGCTTCTGGGCAGCGATGGCTCGCGCGTCTGGACCGTTCTCTACGCACTCCTGAGCATCGTCGCCGGAATCATCGTCCTGTTCTCGCCGCTGATCGCCGGCTTCGCATTCTGGCTGCTGCTCGGCATCTCGCTGATCGTTCTCGGCATCATCCAGATCGTGCGTGCTTTCACGCTCGGCAAGGACGAGAAGGAGTATGTGGCCGCCGTTCAGGGAGACACGGCCAGCTGATCTCCCCCTCGAACGGAACGGCCCCGTCCTGCATCCAGCAGGACGGGGCCGTTCCGTGGGGCGGAGGTCACTCCGCGGCGAACGCGCTCACATCGCCGACCAGGCGTGTGTTGTCAGCCGGCACAGGATCGACCGTGGCCTTGGCCACCTCGGCAGCGAACTCGGAGACGTTATAGAGCTTGCCTGCCGACTCCCGCCGCTCGGCGATCGCGCCGGGGTTCGCCCGCTCCAACAGGGTCGCAGTGATCGTTCCCTCGATCATGTCTCCGGAGACGACCGTGAAGCCGATCCCCTTCTCGGCAAGGCTCGGGATGAGCTCACGAAGCGCGTCTTCCCCGGCGCGCTTCGACAGCGCGACCGGCTCGTACTCCGGCATCGTGGGCGTGGTGCGGATGAAGTGGGCCTGGTGGCTGGTGACGAAGACCACCCGTGCACCGTCTCCGAGCAGCGGCGTCGCAGCCTCGAGCACGTTCAGCTGTGCGTCACGGTTCAACGTGAGCGCGTAGTCCTCTGCCATCCCCGACTCCATGCCACCGGACGCGTTGAGCACCAGCACGTCGAGGCGTCCGTACTCAGCGCGGACCGCCTCGAACATCTCGGCGACCGAGGCCGGATCGGTGAGATCCGCGCCGACGACCAGCGCGCGGCGACCGAGCTCGCGCAGCTGCGTGGCGAGCTTCTCCGCTCGCGGCGCCTTGTTGCGGTAGTTGATGACCACATCGGCGCCGGCCTCCGCGAGGTAGCGCACTGTGTCGGCGCCGATCCCGCGTGATGAACCGGTGACAAGCGCGACCTTGCCTTCGAGGGATCCTGCGGGAAGAACGTCGGTCACGGTGACTCCTCATGATGCGTGAAAAAGCCGTGATCGCACGGCCCTCTCACACTATCAAGCGCGCGCCGGGGCACCCGGATGGGCGGGCCTCCGCGTGGTACGTTGACCAGAAAGGAGGCCGCATGGACAACTTCACGACATTCGTCACGTTCATCGACCAATGGGCGTGGATCGGCTGGCTGGTCCTGATCGCCGTCTTCCTCGTCATCGAGATGCTCTCGCTGGACTTCACGTTCCTCATGCTCGCCTTCGGCAGCGTCGTCGGTCTCGTGACCGATCTGCTGGGTGTGCCCGTGTGGGTGCAGGTGATCATCGCAGCGGCCGCTGCGGCGGTCTTCATCCTGTTCCTCCGGCCCCCGTTGCTCAAGCGTCTGCACCGCGGGGAGGATCCGACGAAATCGAACGTCGATGCCCTTCTCGACCTGCGCGGTGTGGCCCTGAGTGAGATCACCCAGATCTCCGGGCAAGTGAAGCTCGCGAACGGCGACACCTGGACCGCGCGGACTTCGACCTCCGTTCCGATTCCCTCGGGGGCGCCGATCGCCGTGAGCGTGATCAACGGCGCCACCGCCATCGTCCGACCCGTCAACGACTAGGAGTTCCCGTGGACGACGCATCGTTCATCCCCGCAGCGATCGGATGGATCCTCGCCATCGCCGTGATCATCTTCGTGGTGGTCACCGTCGCACGGGCCATCCGCATCATTCCGCAGGCGACTGCCGGCGTGGTCGAGCGCCTCGGGCGCTACCACAAGACCCTCACTCCAGGTCTGAACATCCTGGTCCCCTTCATCGACCGTCTTCGTCCGCTCATCGACATGCGCGAGCAGGTCGTCTCGTTCCCGCCGCAACCGGTGATCACCGAGGACAACCTCGTCGTCTCGATCGACACCGTCGTGTACTTCCAGGTCACGGATGCCCGCGCCGCCACCTACGAGATCGCGAACTACCTCGGTGCCGTCGAGCAGCTGACCACCACTACCCTGCGTAACGTCGTGGGTGGGCTCAACCTCGAAGAGGCACTCACCAGTCGCGACAACATCAACGGCCAGCTGCGCGTCGTGCTGGACGAGGCGACGGGCAAGTGGGGCATCCGTGTCGGACGCGTCGAGCTGAAAGCGATCGACCCGCCCATCTCGATCCAGGACTCCATGGAGAAGCAGATGCGCGCCGAGCGTGACCGTCGCGCGGCGATCCTCACCGCCGAGGGCACCAAGCAGTCGGCGATCCTCGAAGCGGAGGGCTCCCGTCAAGCCGAGATCCTCCGGGCAGAGGGCGACAAGCAGGCTGCGGTTCTCCGTGCCCAGGGTGAAGCCGAAGCGATCCAGAACGTCTTCAGCGCCATTCATCAGGGTGCGCCGGACGACAAGCTGCTCGCCTACCAGTACCTGCAGATGCTGCCGAAGATCAGCGAAGGCCAGTCCAACAAGCTGTGGATCATCCCGAGCGAACTCACCGAGGCGCTCAAGGGCATCGGCAGCGCATTCACGCCGAAGCCGGGCCAGGGCCCGACCAACACACTGCCGGGCGCGTGACGCACCCGTACTTCTCGAAGGCACGGCATCCCCGAGTCCTCGCCCACCGCGGTCTGATCACCGCGGCCGGCGAGGACTCGGGCGTCTGGGAGAACTCGGCCGCAGCCATCGCCGCCGCCCATGCCGCCGGCGCCGAGTACGTCGAGACCGACTGCCAGGTGACCGCTGACGGTGACGTCGTGCTGTTCCACGATTCGACACTCGATCGCCTCCTGGGCGACAAGCGAGCCGTACGCGACGTTCGCACGCGCGAACTGCGCGAGATGTTCGCCGACCATGGCGGGTTGCTCACCGTCTCGGAGGCGCTCGATTCGTTCCCCGAGGTCCGTTTCAACGTCGACGTGAAGACGTCCGCCGCTGTCGAGCCACTCGGGCCGATCCTCGCCGACCACACTCACCGCGTGCTGGTGACGAGCTTCTCTGACTCGAATCGCCGTGGCACGGTCGCGTCCGTGCTGAAGGCGGGCGCCGCGCTCCGACCGGCCACCTCCGGGGGGAGCCGCACCATCGCCGCTCTCCGAGCACTCTCCGCACTGCACCTCTCCCCCGGTCGTGTGCTCGAAGACATCGATGCGCTTCAGATCCCGGAGCGCCACGGGAAGCTGACCGTACTCACCCCGGCCCTGCTCCGCACCGCCCGCCGCCGCGGCGTCGAGATCCACGTCTGGACCGTGAACGACCCCGTCGACATGCTCCGACTTGTTACGGCCGGAGTGGACGGCATCGTGTCCGACCATGCCGACGTCGCACTGGCCACGCTCTCTGCGAAGTAGTCGCCGACGCGCCCCATAACCTCCGGCGCTGGGATTCGGCTGTGAATTCCGCCGCGAAGTCGCCCGCGTGGATGAAGCGCACAGGCTGGAGCGTTATACCTGACAGCGACGAGAGGACCACAAAATGGCAGATCGCAGCCTGCGCGGCATCCGGCTCGGCGCCCAGAGCCTACAGAGCGAAGAGGGCGTCGTTTTCATGGAGCGCCGCGAAACGACCTACACCTGTGACACGTGCGGACACGTCACGAACCTGATGTTCGCAGCGGACGCCGAGCCGCCCCAGACGTGGGAGTGCCGTGCGTGCGGCGCGGAAGCCCGTCTGAACGTCGACGGCGAGGCCGTGACGCTCGAAGCAAGCGATGAGAAGGCCGCACGCACCCACTGGGACATGCTGATGGAGCGCCGCACGCGAGCGGAGCTCGAGGAGCTCCTGGAAGAGCGCCTCGCCTTCATCCGCGCCCGTCGCGGTGCAGGAGAAGACCCGACGCGGGAGAAGATCGGGGCTTAACGCCCCCTGGCGCGCCACCACCCGAAGAGGAGCGCGCCGACACCGCCCCAGAGCAGCAGCTGCTGGATCACGGGGCCCAGGAGCACACCCGCTGTGAGGCCGGTACGAAGTTCGACATCGTCGAGCATCGCACCGGCCTCTCCTGCGTCGAGGCTCGTGACGGTCGAACCGTCCGCGCGGATGACCTGGCTGGTGCCGACCGTCGACACGTTCACGACACTGCGACCGGTCTCGATCGCTCGCATCCGTGCGAACGCGAGCTGCTGGAGGTTCTCGTCGGTGCCGCGGAAGTCCGCGTTGTTGGTCTGGAACACCAGGACCTCGGCACCGTCGTTCAGGCCTTCCCAAATGACGTCGTCATAGATGACGTCGAAGCAGATGGCCAGGCCGATCGTGACGCCGTCCACGTCGACGACCGGCGGGTTGGATCCCGGCGTGTACTCCCGTTGGATCAAACCGATCAGATCGGGCGCCAGCGCGTTGAAGAAGGGACGATCCGGAACGTACTCGCCGAACGGGACCGGATGTCTCTTGTCGTGCAGCTGCGTAGCCGTGCCGTCGGCCGTCCAGAGCATCGACGTGTTGAAGTAGACGTCGTCACGCCCCGTCGCCGCGTTGGCGAGCAGAGGCGCATCGATGCGGTTCGAGACGAGCGTCATCCGCCGGGCGATCGCGTCGTTCTGGAACGGATCGGCGTCCAAGGACCCTTCCGGCCACACGAGCAGGTCGACGTCTTCTCCGTACAGAGGTGCGGTGGCGTCCGTCTGCGCCTGGATCACGGAGAACGCTTCGCGCTCATCGAAGTATCCCGTCGGGCCGTTCCCCTGCACCGCCGCGATCCGCATCGAGCCCGAGGGCGAGGTCGGGAAGAGCGGGGTGAACAGCAGCACGAGGATGACCACGGCCGGTGCCGACAATCGGAGGGGCCACCGCCACAGGCGCAGCCGCACCACCTCCACCAGCATCGCGACCAGCAGCACCATCAGGAAGCTGAGTCCGCTGACCCCGAGCCAGGAGGACACGGGGGCGAGCGGGCTCTCGGCCTGGCTCATGCCGAGCCGGGCCCATGGGAAGCCGCCGTAGGGCCAGGAGCCGACGAAGAGCTCCCTGCCGACCCAGAGAGCGGCCACCACAGCCGGAAGCCCCAGGAGGCGCCCTGCGGCGCCGGGGAAGGCACGAGGCAGCCACCGGTAGGCCAGAGCGATCGGAATGAGGGCGAACGCGGTGAGTCCGCCTTCGACGACGCTGAGCGCACCCCAGGGGATCGGACCGAGGTAGCGCGACGTCCACGACACCATGAGCGCGAAGAAGAGAATTCCGTACACGAGTCCGACGAGCAGGGCGCCCCCGAAGCGACGGCCGATCAGCGCGACGAGCAGAAGCCCCACAGCGGGGAAAGCGAGAACCCAGACGGCTGCCTCCGGATACGCCAGGTCCATGAGGACGGCGGCGACGCCCGCGGTGAGGACGGCCGCCCAGAGCGGGAGAAGGGCGCGCTGCGGAGCGGGGCGTTCGGGCATCGTGTCCACCCTCACATCGACGAGTAGGCCACGATGCCGCGGCGGACTCCGTCGAGAGCGCTCCGCGCGGTACGCGCCAGCGCGGCATCCTCCGCGACGATCGAGAGCTGATCCAGCAGATCGATGGTCTGCTTGGCCCAGCGCACGAAGTCTCCCGCTGCCATGTCGGCGTCGATCAGGACCCGGTCCAACGCTCCCCCGCGCGCCCAGGCGTGCATGGCGCCCGCCAGACCGGCGGCGAGCGGCTCGCTGCCGGGAAGATGGTGGTCCTGTTCCAGGTCATCCAACTCAGCCCAGAGCGTGGTGGTCTTCTCGTAGGCGGTGCGGAATGCGCCACGCGGCAGGCCGCGCTCCCCCGAATTGGCTTCATCGCGTCGCGGTTCGTACACGAGGCAGCAGGCCATGGCTGCCAGCGAAGGAGCATCCAAGCCCGCCCAGAGACCCTGTCTCAGGGACTCGGCCACCAGCAGATCCCGCTCGCCGTAGATACGGCGCATCGTGCGTCCGGCATCCGTCAGCGTCGTGTCCGCGCCATCATGCGTCACGTAGTCGAGTGTCTCCAAGACCTCGACGACGCGGTCGAACACCCGCGCGACCGTTCCGGTGCGTGTCTCGATCTGGCGCCGGATCCGGTCTGTCTGGCGCTTGAGCTTCCAATAGCGCTCCGCCCAGCGGGCATGAGCCTCGCGGTCGGGACAACGGTGGCACGGGTGGCGCTGCATCTGCGTACGCAGGGTCTGGATGCGCTTCATCCGCTTGTCCCGTGACGCTCGCGGCGCCTGGGAGTCCTGGCGGTTCTTCTTCTCGAGATCGCTCAGTTCGCGGCGGATCGCGGCGTACTCCGGGAAGCTCCCGTGTTCACAAGCCATCGCGCTCTGATAACCGGCGAGCGACTCCTCGGCTTCGCGCACCTGCCGAGCGAGGCCGACGACGGCACGATCCGCCTGGAACTGCGCGAAGGACGACTCGAGGATCTGCCGCGCTCGGGGTTTGCCGAACATGTCGATCAGATTCACGGCCATGTTGTACGTCGGACGGAAGCTCGAGTTCAGGGGGTATGTGCGTCGGGACGCGAGGGCAGCGACGGCCTGGGGATCCATCCCCTCGGTCCACTGCACGACGGCGTGGCCCTCGACGTCGATGCCACGGCGTCCGGCGCGACCGGTGAGCTGTGTGTACTCCCCCGACGTGATCGCGACGCGTGCCTCGCCGTTGAATTTCTCCATCTTCTCGAGCACGACCGTACGAGCCGGCATATTGATGCCGAGAGCCAGGGTCTCGGTCGCGAACACCACCTTGACGAGCTTGCGCTGATACAGCTCTTCCACGACCTCCTTGAAGGCGGGTAGAAGACCGGCGTGATGAGAGGCGACACCGCGTTCGAGGTTGTCCAGCCACTCCCAGTAGCCCAGGACGTCGAGGTCTTCGTCCTGGAGGGTGCGGGTGCGGTCCTCGACGATGGCCCGGATCTCAGCTCTCTCCTCCGTCGACGTCAGACGGACGCCGGAGCGACGCACCTGCTGCACGGCCGCGTCGCACCCCACGCGACTGAAGATGAAGAAGATCGCCGGGAGGAGGTTCGAGCGCTCCAGAAGGCGCACGACATCCGGACGATCCATCCGTTCGATCCGGCGCGCATTCGCGGCACGGACGGGACGGCGGCCTCCTCGGGAAGGGCGCTGCGCCTGTCGGCCCGCATGCCGATTGCTCCGATACGCCTGCGCCTGTCGGTTGTTGTCATACGTCGACGCGGTCGATGAGCGGATGCGCATCAACTCCTGGTTGACCTGGGCCGTGGCGAGGCCGGCGCGGTCATCGAACAGGGGAAGCAGGTCGTCCCGCACGAGCACGTGCTGCTCCAACGGCACCGGCCTGATCTCGGAGACGATCACCTCGGTGTCGCCGCGCACCGTGTCGAGCCAGTCCCCGAACTCCTCGGCGTTCGAGACCGTGGCACTCAGGGAGACCAGCCGCACCTGCGCAGGCAGGTGGATGATGACCTCTTCCCAGACGGCGCCGCGGAAACGGTCAGCGAGGTAGTGGACCTCGTCCATGATCACGTAACGGAGATCCCGGAGCGCCGTGGAGTCGGCGTAGATCATGTTGCGCAGGACTTCGGTCGTCATCACCACGATGCGCGCATTGCCGTTGATGTTGGTGTCGCCGGTGAGCAGTCCCACCTGATCGGCGCCGTAGACGTCGACCAGCTCCCGGAACTTCTGATTCGACAAGGCCTTCATGGGTGTCGTGTAGAACGCCTTGTCGGTCGGCGTCTGCATCGCGAGGTGAATCGCGAATTCGCCGACGATCGTCTTTCCTGCTCCGGTCGGTGCGGCGACGAGCACGCTGCGTCCGTTCTCCAGCGCGTGGCACCCCGCCACCTGGAAGGGATCCAGCTGGAACTTCTGCAACGCGGCGAACGCGGACGACTCCGGGTGCTCGGCCGCCTGGCGCGCCCGGGCGTACTTCTCGGAAGGTGAACTCATACCGCGTCCGGCAGGAGCCCTGACGCATCGTCACGCTTCCGCTTTCGCCGATCGAAGATGAGGGACAGTCCGGCGGCGGCGAAGAACAGGACGATCAGGATTCCGGCGAGCATCAGCATGCTGACCACGTCGGCTGCCGGCGTCGCCAGGGCCGCGAACACGGTCGCGATGAGGATGGCCACACGCCATCCCTTCAGGATGGCCCGGCCCGACATGACCCCGGACAGATTCAGCGCCACCAGGAACACGGGGAGCACGAAGGAGACGCCGATCACGATCATCAGCTTGAAGACGAAGTCGTAGTACTCCTGCGCGTAGTAGAAGTTGGTTGCGCCGTCCGGGGTGAAGCTCCACATGAGCTCGATCACGTGCGGCATGATCATCACGCCGAGATAGCAGCCGGCGAAGAACAGCGGAACCGCCGCGACGACGAACCCGACGGTGTACTTGATCTCCTTGCGGGTCAGTCCGGGCATGATGAACGCCCAGATCTGCCAGAGCCACACAGGCGCCGAGATGAACAGACCGATGGAAAAGGCGATACGCATGCGCATGTCGAACGCGGACGTGACCGTACCGAAGTTCAACGCGCTGAAATTATCGCCGCGCTTCTCCGTGATGATACGGATCGGTTCCGTGATGAAGTGGATCACGGGGTCCGCCACGATGAACGCGATGACCATCCCGACCACGAGTGCCAGCGCCGCGTACATCAGACGCTTGCGCAGTTCGACGAGATGCGCGCCGAGCGACATCCGTCGATCCCGATCCGCCTTCGGCATCACGGACGGTTCGATGGCTGCCACGGCCGGTCAGGCGCGAGGCGGAGTCTCAGGGTCAGCGCCCGAGTCCTTGGCCGAGGTGGGGTCGGCGACGGTCGAATCTGCGCGGGTCGCGTCTTCTTCCTTCATCGCCTTCATCTCGCCCTTGAACACGCGAGCGGACTGGCCCATGCTCTTCGCGAGCGCCGGCAGCTTGGCGGCACCGAACAGAAGGAGGATCACGGCGAGCACGATAAGCAGGTGCCAGCCTTGCATTCCAGCGAACATGTCAGGATTCCCGTCGTCGGTGAGCGTTCGATTCAGTCTACAGATCAATTCTTCGCATCGGGCTGGTGATACAGCGCGAGTCCCGAGGCGGCCCACTCCCTGGTGGCCGTGCGTGCGACACCGGGATCGATGACCTCCATCGCCCCGCCGAAGCGCGCCGCGAGCCGCTTGATCCCGCGCGGGTCGGCGAGGTGCAGTTGCGTGGCCACGAAACCGTCTACCACCTCGAGCTCCCCCGTGGGGACGAATCCGGCCAGCAGCGGGGCGAGGCGTTCCGGCACGCGAACCGTGACCTCGCGCTCGTCGTCGAGACCGGCGAACGCCTCAGGTACGTGATCCCCGCCGTGGGTGATCGGGATCTGCGTCAGCTGGGGCGCGCTCACACGATCGAGATGGAACGTGCGCATCGCCTGACGCAGGTGGCACCACCCCTGCAGGTACCACTGCCCGTTGGTGATCAGGATCTGCATCGGGTCGACCGTGCGTGTGGTCGGGGCGGCGTCAGGGGCCTGGTAGGTGAAGGAGATCGCGACACCGTCGTGAAGACCACGCGCGACCGCTTCGCGGACCTCGTCGACCGCGCTCGGCGCGACGACGACATCTGCGGGCGCATCGGCGGCGCCACGGGACAACTTCGAGATGAGACCCGCGACGAGTCCGGAATCCGACACCGCGGGCACGGCCGCGACCATCTGGAGGCCTGCGAGCAGGGCCGCGGCTTCACGAGCGGTGAACCGAGGCACTCGCCGCAGCGCGACGTCGTTCGTGATCTCGATGACGTCCTCGAGATCGAGCAGGTCCCAGTTGATGTCGAACATCTCCTGCGGCTGCTGCCAGTACCCGGACTCCCCGGGAAGCCCGATGACGGTGAGCTTCTCCACCATCCCGCGCATCTCCTGCGGCGTGACGCCGAACTCCTCCGCCGCTTCCGCGAGCGAGACCTGGCCGTGTTCGAGGAGATAGGGGACGAGCGTCAGATAGAGCCGGACCCGTTCGGCGGCGAGAAGCGGCTTGGGCTTCGGATTCATCCTGCGTCCTCCGCATCAGCATGCGCATCGACGACTGCTTGGAGCCGGGAGATCACCGCATCGCGGAGCGGGGCGGGCTCGACCACGCGGACCTCTGGGCCGTAGGACGCGAGCTCGTCCGCGAGGATGTGCAGATCGACGAAGGGAACATGGATCCCCTGCGTCGCCGGAACCGCGCGTCGTCCGAGGCGGAGCGCGGCTTCGGTGCCGGGCGTGACCTCGAGCAATGCCGAGTTCTCCGACGCGACGCGTTCGAGCCCGGCGAGAGCCCTCTCCCCCGCACCGTCGCGCAGGGACGCGTCGAAGCCCGTCGAACTCACCTTGACGTCTCCGACGATCCGGCCCAGAAGGAACGTCCGGTCCTCATCGACATCGACATCGATCCCGAACACATGCCACCGAGCCTCGTAGTCGACGAGGGCGAGCGGACGAATGCGTCGTCGCCGCGGCGCCTCCTCGCCGGGCTTCAGGTAGTCGAACGTAACGACCCGACAGCGCTCGATCGCATCCTGGAGAGGAGCGAACGCCGCGTCACGCGCCGTGATGCGTGGGGCGAAGCCGATGATCGGCTCGTCACCGTCGATCCCGAGAGCGCGGATCTTGCGCACGCCGGACTGTGCATCCCCGGAAACGGACTCCGCGCTCCAGACGCTGCCGGCGAGACGCAGCACTGCCAGTTCCGCCGGAGAGAACACGATGTCACTCGGAAGGTCGTATTCTGCCTGCGGAATACGGTAGCGGGCCTCGCGGAGATCGTTCGGATCAGCGGCGTCACCGATCGTCTCGATCGGTACGCCGAGCGTCCGCAACTCGTCCTTGTCGCGTTCGAACATCTTCTCGAGCGCGTCGGAACGCGTGCCCGCTTCCGCTCGTTGGCGGTAGCCGGAGACGTTGTCGAGGATCTGCTGCTTCGTCAGCCCGATCTCCGTGGCCATCAGCGCCACGACGAGATTCGTCAGGCGCTCCTCCGCGGGGATACGGGCGGCCATCACTGCGTCGGCGCCGCCACTGCGCCCAGGATGTCGACGACGATCGCGGTGGCGGGAGCGCTCTCTGTTGCGGGGAACACGACGAGGAGCTGCGAACCGACGGTGGCACCCACCATCTGCTCGGCGGCGACGCTCACGCTCGCGTCCTTACCCCACGAGGACGTGGTCACGGTCTTCTCATCCCAGTCGACGCCCATGACATTGGAGACCACGATGTCACCCTCCTCGACCTTCGGGCCATCGCCCTTGATCAGCGTCTGCGTGACGATCTCGGTCGGCGCCGGAACGTCGGGGACGATGATGCCGGGTGTGCCGTCGGGAGCCCGCACGACGCTGGGAAGGCCGCGCGCGTCATTGAACTGCAACGCACCGGACGCCTTCGACGGCATGACATCGAGCACATCGATGACCGCGACGATGTTCTCCCCTTCGTCGAGTCCGAACGCCTGGACGTTCTGGGCCCCGAAGTCCTCCGGAGTCAGGACGGCGAGGACACGGCTGCCACCGGTGGCGCACTCCAGCACGTCTGCAAGGCCCGCGGAACGCTGAGCCCAGTAATCGATGCTGTGCACGCGGCTCGGGTCGCCGTTGAACTCGGACTTGTACAGAGCCTTGCCGCTGTCTCCGCCGAAAAAGGCGATATCGAGCACCACGGGCTGGAAGTCCGATCCGAGTGCCAGACCGTCCCCGACGGTGACGTCGGCGAACGAGGTCTCGTCCGTCTTGACCGGGCCGAAGACATCGACGTCGGGAACCGAGCCGAGGTCGCCGCTCACGTCGGCGATGTTCAAGACCTTGTCGTCGGTGCCACGATCACAGGTGGCACCGCTGTCGGGCGACGCGACGGTGCAGCCGGTCAGGGCGAGGACGGCAAGGCTGAGGGAGGCCAGAACGGCGGACGTTTTACGCACGCGCTCCAGTCTATTCCGTCGGGTGCGAGGAATCGCGCGAAGCGGCCGCCAGGCGTGCCCCCTCTGCCGCCTTCTCCGCCTCCCGCGCGCGTTTGCGCAGATTCTTGTCGCTGATCTCACGGTCGCCGACGGCTCCGGGTGTCCAGGCCTCCACGTCCTCGTCGCCGTAGCTGCTCTTGGACGCACGGCGCTTGACCGACGGAGCGATCGCTCCCGGGGCGAGTCGGCGCGCGGTGAGGAGGAAACCGGTGTGGGCGACCATCCGGTGATCGGGGCGCACCGCGAGTCCCTCGACGTGCCATCCGCGGACCATCGTCTCCGACGCGTCCGGGTCGGTGAAGAGCCCGGTGCCCCTGATGTACTCCGCGACTCGCGAGAGCTGCGTCGCCGTCGCCACGTAGCAGAGGACCACTCCACCCGGCGTGAGCGCGTCGGCGACGGCGTCCATGCACTCCCACGGCGCGAGCATGTCGAGGACGACGCGGTCGACGGATGCCGCCGGCACCTCAATCGGCAGGGCTTCGACGAGGTCTCCCACGACGACACGCCAGGTGTCCGGGTTCTCACCGAAGAAGGTCTCGACGTTCGCTTGCGCGACATCGGCGAAGTCCTCGCGACGCTCGAACGAGATCAGTTTCCCTGCCGGACCCACCGCGCGCAGCAGCGACAGCGACAGGGCACCGGAACCGACACCTGCTTCGACCACGGTCGCCCCAGGGAAGATGTCCGCTTGCATGACGATCTGGGCGGCGTCCTTCGGGTACACGATCGCCGCGCCGCGCGGCATCGACATCGCGAAGTCACGCAGCAGAGGCCGGAGTGCCAGATAGTCGTGCCCGGAGCTGTTCGCCACGACGGAACCGTCCGGAAGCCCGATCAGGTCACGGTGGCGCAGAACACCCTGATGCGTGTGGAGCTCGCCGTCCTCGCGGAGCGTCACGGTGTGCAGGCGTCCCTTGGGTCCCGTGAGCTGGACGCGATCGCCCGCGCGGAACGGGCCGCTCGGCCGCGGCGCGGCGATATCGGTCATCGGATCGCTCCCGTCGCGGCGCTGTGGCTGTCGAACAGGTCGGTGAGATCGTCGGCGCCACGTCCGGCGAGTGTCGCCCACAGATCGTGCGCTCCGAGCCCGTCCAGCGGCACGATGTGCGGCACCGCCAGCGTCACTGCGCCCGAGGCAAGTCCCGCTCGCACCCCGGTGGGCGAGTCTTCGATGACGATGGCCTCGGCGATGTCGACGTCCAGGAGTGCCGCCCCCTGCAGATACGGCTCCGGATGCGGTTTCGGGTTCTCCACGTCATCACCGGCGACGACGATGTCGAACGCCTCGAAATCGATCAGTTCCACGACGTCCAGTGCCATCCGGCGCAGTGACATGGTGACCAGACCGGTGGGGATGCCCGCGTCCCGGAGATCACGGAGCAGTTCGCGCGCGCCAGGCCGGAACGGGACACCCTGGGTGCGAAGCGACTGCTGCACGACGTCGGTCAGGTGCGAGACGATCGCCTCGGCTTCCATCGCCACACCCGCGTTCTGCAGGATCACGGCGCTGTCGATCAGACCGCTGCCGACGAGTCGCAATGCGTCTTCGTGGCTCCATGATCCGCCGAAGGACTCGACCAGCGCCGTCTCGGCGGCCATCCAATACGGTTCGGTGTCGACGAGTGTTCCGTCCATGTCCCACAGGACTGCGCTGGGCTTTCTGCTCACCGAACCCATGCTAGCCGGGGTGCCACCCGCATCCCGCCGTCGCGGACTAGCCTGGAAGGATCACATCTGCGAACTCGAAGGGAGCCCTCGATGGATGTTCTCGGTCCGCGCATCGTCATCGCCGCCTTCGACGGCTGGAACGATGCGGGTGAAGCCGCCAGCGCTGCGATAGAGGCACTGCGCACATCGACGGAGTACGACCTCGTGCACTCGGTCGACCCCGAGCTCTACTTCGACTACCAGTACACGCGACCGTCGACTCGCATGGATGCCGAGGGCCGCCGCCAGCTCACCTGGCCGGAAGCCGGACTCTGGCGCCCACGGAACCCCGCGCCCGGCCCGGAATTCTGGCTGCTCACGGGAGCCGAACCGGCACGTACCTGGCAGGCGTTCGCCTCGGAGTTCATCGACGTCGCTCTGCGCGACGACATCACGGGATTCGTCACCCTCGGTGCGATGCTCTCGGATGTTCCGCATACCCGGCCGATCTCGATCTTCGCGTCCAGTCAGAACGAGCAGGTCCGTGAGGCGCATGGACTCGAACGCTCGCTCTATGAGGGACCGGTCGGGATCCTCACCGTGTTCGAGCACTTCGCCGAGAACGCGGGAATCCCCACGGCCAGCCTCTGGGCCAGCGTTCCCCACTACGTTGCCTCGGCGACGCCTTCACCGAAGGTGACGCTCGCTCTCCTCGATCGGCTGGAGGAGCTCACGGGCGTCGATGTCGACCGCCAGGCGCTCCGCACCGAGGCCGCCGCCTGGGAGGCCTCGATCGACGCGGCAGCGGCCGATGACGAGGACATGGCCGAGTACATCCGCCAGCTCGAGCGCACCCGAGACACCTGGGACTCCCCCGAAGCCTCCGGTGACGCGATCGCGCAGGCTTTCGAGCGCTACCTCCGTCGCCGCGACGACGGACCGGGCGACCGCAAGCGCTGACGCCGGATCAGGCCGCGATCACACCGGTCCCGAGCAGCACGAGCAATACCGTGCCCAGCAGGATCCGGTAGATCACGAACGGCAGGAAGCTGCGCTTCGAGATCCAGCTCATGAAGAACGCGATCACTCCTAGCGCGACCACGAAGGCGATGCCGGTGGCTGCGAGAGTGTCCCCGAACGAGAAGAACGACGGCTCGTCCCAGCTCTTGAAGACCTGGTAGAAACCGCTGCCGAAGACCGCGGGAATCGCCAGGAGGAACGCATAGCGAGCGGCAGCAGCGCGCTCGTAGCCCAGGAACAGCCCCATGGTGATGGTGCCACCCGAGCGAGAGACCCCGGGGATCAGCGCCAATGCCTGAGCGAATCCGAAGGCGACGCCGTGGGGGTAGGTCAGATCGTTGAGCTTGCGACGCTTCGCACCGACGTGGTCGGCGACGCCGAGCAGGATTCCGAAAACGATGAGCATGATCGCGACGATCCACATCGACCGCAGGACGGTTTCGATCTGGTCCTGGAAGAGCAGACCCAGGACGACGATCGGGATGCTGCCGATGATGATCATCCACCCCATGCGGGCATCCGGATCGTTGCGCGGGGCCTTGCCGACGAGGGATCGGAACCACTGCGTGATGATGCGGACGATATCGCGCCAGAAGAACACGACGACAGCCGCCTCGGTGCCGATCTGGGTGATGGCGGTGAAGGCCGCGCCCGGGTCCTCCCCTGACGGAAGGAAGGTTCCGAGGATACGGAGGTGGGCGCTGGAGGAGATCGGGAGGAACTCGGTGAGTCCCTGGACGATGCCCAGGATCAGTGCTTCGAGCAGGTGCATGGAGGGGCTTTCGGTGTTATCGCGGCACGGAGCGGCCGGCGCTCAGTACGTGCGCAGCAGATCGGCCAGCACACGCTGGCCGAAGACAAGCGATTCTACGGGCACTCGCTCATCGACTCCGTGGAACATCCCTGTGAAGTCGAGATCGGCGGGGAGTTTCAGCGGTGCGAATCCGTACCCCGTGATCCCGAGGTAGGCCAGCGCCTTGTTGTCGGTCCCCGCGCCGAGGAGGTACGGGATCACGGGAATGCCCGGGTCGTGACGTCCGATGCTCGCGACCATCGCCTCGACCAGTTCGCCTTCGAACGGCGTCTCCATGCCGATGTCTCGCACGACCGTCTCGATCTCCACGTCGTCCCCCACGATGCTTTGGAGCTCGGCGAGCACGTCGTCCTCGGTCCCGGGGATCACGCGGACATCGATGAGCGCCTCTGCGCGCTCGGGAATCACGTTGTGCTTGTAGCCCGCGCTGAGGACCGTGGGATTCGTCGTGGTCCGGAACGAGGAACGCAGGAACGCCTCGGCAGGTCCCGCGGCTTTCGCGAGGGCGTCGGGGTCGTCCACGCTGCGTCCACTCAGCGCGCTGAGCCCCTCGAGCAGCGCCGTCGTGGTCGGCGTCAGGCGGATCGGCCACCGGGTTCGACCGATCGCCGCCACCGCCTCGGCGAGCTTCGTGACCGCGTTGTCGTCGTGCAGGCGACTGCCGTGCCCCGCGCGCCCCTTCGCGACCAGACGGATCCAGATCAGGGCCTTCTCGCCGACTTGCAGCAGGTACGCCCGACGGTCGTCCACCGTGATCGAGTAGCCACCGACTTCGCTGATCGCCGCCGTCGCCCCGGCGAACCACTCGGGTCGGTTCTGCACGACCAGAGTCGAACCTTCGACGCCGCCGTTCTCCTCGTCAGCGAAGAAGGCCAGCACCAGATCGCGCTCCGGCCGCTCTCCGGCGCGGAGGATGTCGGCGACTGCTGTGAGGATCATCGCGTTCATGTTCTTCATGTCGACCGCGCCGCGCCCCCACAGCATGCCGTCCTGCACGATGCCGGCGAAGGGGTTGACACTCCAGTCCTCGGCCATGGCCGGCACGACGTCGAGGTGCCCATGGACGACCAGTGCAGGCTTGTCGCGGTCGCGCCCGGGCACCCGCGCCATCACGTTCGTGCGCCGAGCAACGGGTTCGTAGTACTCGACCTCGAGCCCCAACGCTTCCAGGTAGGACCCGACGTACTCCGCGGCCTCGCGTTCGCCCTTCGCGTTCCCTCCGCCGAAGTTGGATGTGTCGAAGCGGATCAGGTCGCTCGCGACGCGCGCGACCTCCGGAAGAGACGGATCGGTCATGGCTCCAGGCTATCGAAACCACGCGCCACGCCCGGGCGTATGGTTCGGTTCGAGTGCCCGCTGAGGACGTGGTAATGTCATTCTTCGGTCGGCAACGATCATCCAACACCTGCGCGGGTGGCGGAATGGTAGACGCGCTACGTTGAGGTCGTAGTGCCCGTAAGGGCGTGGGGGTTCAAGTCCCCCTCCGCGCACAGACAGCCCCGGAGCATGACTGGTTCGCCAGGAATGCTCCGGGGCTTCTTCGTTCGTGCTCCGGTTCGATCGCGAGATACTCCATCGGAGACCCCCCGGGCATCATCCATGACGAGGACGGCGCTCGGACGATCACGATCTCCTCGGCCGGATAGGTCAGACTGCCCCGACGCCGAAGAGCACGCCGAGCACGTAGGTGATCGCTGCCGCTCCGAAGCCGATCGCGAGCTGACGGAGTGCGCGCCGCAAGGGCGGTCCGCCCGAGAGCACCCCGACCATGGCGCCGGTGCTCAGCAGCGCGATGCCGACCAGCACCAGTGCGACGACGATCGCGTTCGTCCCCTCCAGCCCGAAGATCCACGGCAGCACGGGGATGATCGCGCCGGAGGCGAACAGCAGGAAGCTCGAGACCGCCGCGGTCCAATCGCTGCCGACGATCTCATGGTCGTCCGCGCGCTGGGCGTTGATCGGACCGGTCGTGGCTCCACGGACCCCGGCCTGCGCGGCGGTGACGATACGCCGCGCGCGAGCCAGCGACTCTTCCTGTTCCATGCCGCGCGCGCGATAGACGAGCGCCAGTTCGTTCTCGTCGATGTCGAGGTCTCCCGCGGACGCCGTGGCATCGTCGTTGGCGGCGGTGGCTGCGAGCAACTCGCGCTGCGACCGCACGGACACGAACTCTCCCGCGCCCATCGACAGGGCACCGGCGAGGAGGCCGGCGATGCCGCTGAACAGGACGAATCCCGAGCTGACCCCGGTCGCGCCGATACCGAGCACGAGAGCGAGATTGCTCACGAGGCCGTCGTTGGCACCGAAGACGGCAGCGCGGAACGAGCCGGAGAGGCGCCGTCGGCCTCGAGCCGCGAGTCCACGGACGACCTCATAGTGGACCTTCTCGTCGGCACGCATCGCCGGGGTCGCATACTGCTCGGAGTCATACGGCGAACGCGCTTCGGCGTTCTGCGCGAGGGCCAGCACGAAGATCGATCCGAACCGACCGGCCATCCAGCCGAGCATCCTCGACCGGACACCCGCCCGGGGGAGCTTCTCGGGCTCCGCTCCGAGCAGGTCGAGCCAGTGCTGCTCGTGTCGACGTTCCGCGTCAGCGAGGCTGAGCAGGATCTCCCGCTCCTCCCCCGTGCGTCGGGCTGCGAGCTTCTGGTAGACGGAGCCCTCAGCGCGCTCCTCGACGAGATAGCGGGCCCAGCGCCGACGGTCGGCGGGGGTCGGGGTGTCGGCAGCGGGCGCTGTCATGGATCCTCCAGAACGGTCAATGCCCGGGTCGCGGGCAACCGTTCCACGCTATCCGGACCGCCCCGCCGACACCTCGCTCAGACGCGGATTGACAGCATTTCGGGGATCCGAATCGGGCGGCACGAGGTCGCGTCCGACACGCACCGATCGCTCAGCTCAGGAGCGCACGCGCTTGCGCAGGACCTCGATGCGCGACTGCAGTTGCGTCACCGTGGCTTGTGCGACCGCGGGGCCGCCGCAGATCCGCCGGAGTTCGGCATGGACCGCGCCGTGCGGTTCGCCCTTCTGCCGGGCGTACAGGCCGACGAGGCTGTTCAACAGCTGTCGCTGCTCCTTCAGGGTGCGGTGAAGCGGCGGGGGCAGCGTCGTCGTCTCGGCAGGGCCAGCGGAGGCCTCCCGAGCCTCCCGCAACCGGGATTGCCGCGATTGTCGCTGCATGAGCAACTCATGCACGTGCTCGGGTTCGAGGAGCCCGGGGAATCCGATGAACTCCTCTTCCTCCGGCGTACCCGGCTCGGCCAGCTGACCGAACTCCTGGCCCTCGAACACGACCCGATCGAAGTGGGCGACCGAGGAGAGCGCCTGATAGCTGAACTCCTGTGTCAGCGCGTCAGAGGTCTCCTCTTCCCGGTTCGCACTCTCGAGCAACGAATCATCGAGACCGTCTTCCTCTTTCGACTGACGGTCGAGCGCGTGATCGCGCTGTTTGTCCATCTCGTTCGCAAGGCCCATGAGCACAGGCACCTGCGGCAAGAACACACTGGCGGCCTCACCGCGACGCCGGGCTCGCACGAACCGACCGATGGCCTGCGCGAAGAACAGAGGCGTCGAGGAGGAGGTGGCATACACGCCGACTGCGAGCCGCGGCACATCGACGCCTTCCGAGACCATGCGCACGGCGACCATCCACCGGTCCGTGCTCGCGCTGAACTTCTCGATGCGTTCGGAGGCCGTGGCGTCGTCGGAGAGCACGATCGTCGGCTGTTGACGTGTGATGCTGTGGAGGATCTTCGCGTAGGCGCGCGCGACCGTCTGATCCGTGGCGAGGACGAGCCCGCCGGCATCGGGTACGTGGTGGCGGATCTCGGTGAGGCGTCGGTCCGCTGCGGACAGCACCGCGGGCATCCAGTCGCCCTCGGGATCGAGTGCCGTGCGCCAGGCCTGCGACGTCACGTCTTTCGTGTTGTCCTGACCGAGATGCGTCTCGAGCTCGTCTCCCGTGGTCGTGCGCCAACGCATCTTCCCGGCATACATGTGGAACAGCACCGGGCGCACGACGCCGTCCGCCAACGCCCGCCCGTAGCCGTAGTTGTAGTCGGTGCGTGAGACGCGCGCACCGGACTCGTCGGGATGGTACTCGACGAACGGGATCGGTGCCGTATCGCTTCGGAACGGGGTCCCCGACAACAGCAGACGTCGCTTCGCGGGGCCGTACGCATCGCGGATGGCGTCTCCCCAGCTCAACGCGTCCCCGCCGTGATGCACCTCGTCGAGGATCACGAGGGTCTTCGCGTCTTCCGTCAGATGCCGATGCACGGAGGACTTCGCCGCGACCTGCGCGTAGGTCACGACGGCACCGTGATAGTGCCGCGCCGGTGCCCAGTCACTGTTGCGGAACCGAGGATCGAGGCGGATGTGCACCCGCGACGCGGCATCCGCCCACTGCGTCTTGAGGTGTTCCGTCGGCGCGACGACGATGATCCGATTGACCTCGCCCATGCGCATCAGCTCGACCGCGAGAGTCAGGGCGAAGGTGGTCTTGCCGGCACCGGGTGTGGCCGCGACGAGGAAGTCCCGTTGGTCGTCGCGGAAGTACTGGTCGAGCGCTTCCTGCTGCCAGGCACGCAGCTTGCTCGCGGTTCCCCATGGGGCACGCTGAGGAAAGGACGGAGAGAGCATCGACTCCACGATAATCGTTGCCGACGACACTGCGTCACCGGCGCACTCCCCCGCGCGCGCCCCGCCCATCGGTGGGTCCCTCGGGGTAGGATCTGTCACTGCGCTGCGGCCACCGCCGCTCCGCGGAACGTTCGCGAAGGAGAGCTGGATGACCGACCAGGATTCGACTCGGACCCCCTATGTACCCAACGAGACGGCGCATCCGTGGCGCCGGTTCGTGGCACTCGGCGACTCGTTCACTGAAGGGATCGGTGACCCCGATCCGGCACATCCGGGAAGCCACCGCGGCTGGGCTGACCGCGTCGCCGAAGTCCTCGCCGCCCAGGTGGACGACTTCGCCTATGCGAACCTCGCGGTGCGCGGCAAGCTGATCGCGCAGATCGTCGCCGACCAGGTCGAGCCCGCCGTGGCGCTGCGCCCGGACCTCGTGTCCATCTGCGCCGGCGGCAACGACGTGATCCGCCCCGGCACCGACCCGGACGCGATCGCCAGCCAACTCGACGACGCCGTCGCCCGCCTCGCTTCCACGGGGGCGGCAGTGCTGCTCTTCACCGGTATCGACACCGGCTTCACGCCGGTCTTCCGCGCCTTTCGTGGGAAGGTCGCGATCTACAACGAGAACGTCCGCGCGATCGCCGAGCGCCACGACTGCATCGTCGCCGACCAGTGGGCGCTCAAGGTCGTGCAGGACATGCGCTTCTTCGACGACGACCGCCTCCACTACAACGCACTCGGCCACCACGAAGTGGCCCGGATGGTGCTGCGGGCCCTCAACGTCCCGAACGATCTCGAGTCCATGCAGCCCGAGCCCTTCCCGCTGCGGACCTGGCGGGAGGCGCGGTCGGAAGACCTCGGCTGGGCACGGGAGCATCTGGTCCCGTGGGTGCTCCGTCGGCTGCGGCACCAGTCATCCGGCGACAACATCGCCGCCAAGCGGCCCGAGCCCTCGCCGGTCGTCCTGCCCGAAAGGGACTGAGCCTCAGCGCTGCATCGCCCAGAGCGCGACCGCGGCCGCCGATGCCACGTTCAGCGAGTCCACTCCCCCACTCATCGGGATCGTGACGATGTGATCGGCCGCGTCGAGCGCCGTCCGGGAGAGGCCGTCCCCCTCGGAGCCCATCACGAGTGCGACGCGCTCCGGCCGTGCAGCTGCGTATGCATCGAGCGACACGGCATCATCGCGCAAGGCGAGCGCGGCGATGTCGAACCCGGCGGCGTGGAGGTCCTCGACCGCGGAGCCCCAGTCGACGATGCGTGTCCACGGCACCTGGAACACCGTTCCCATACTGACTCGGACGCTCCGCCGGTACAACGGATCCGCGCCACCCGGCGACACCAGGACGGCATCGGCGCCCAGCCCGGCCGCCGCCCGGAAGGCCGCCCCCACGTTCGTGTGGTCGCCGATGTTCTCCAGGATGAGGACGAGCGTCGCCCCTTCCAGCACCGTGCGAACGGACGGGAGCTCCGGGCGGTGCATCGACGCGATCGTCCCGCGATGCACGGCGAACCCGGTGACGGCCTCGGCGACCTCGTCGGGGACGACGTACACCGGCACGTCGAAGTCACCGACGATCGCACGGATGTCCTCCACCCGGCGCTCCTGCACCAGGACGGAGCGCGGAAGGTGTCCGGCGGCGATCGCCCGGGCGATGACCTTCGTCGATTCCGCGATGTACAGCCCGCCCGCCGGTTCGTTCATCGCTCTGAGAGCCGTGTCCGTGAGCCCGCGGTAGTCGTCGAGGCGTGGATCGTGGACGTCGGTCACCGGGAACAGTTGCACGACTCCCACTCTGCCACCGCCGCGCTCGACCCGCGCACGGGGCGTCTCGCGCGATCCCCCGTCGACGCCACACCGTAGACTCGCTCGAGGAGGTCCCCGTGAGCGTGTCGAACATCGCCGAGCTGTCGGCCACCGTCGCCTACGCCGCAGAGCTGCTGCACGGCAAGCGCATCGCCCTCTTGACCGGAGCAGGCATCTCCACGGACTCGGGCATCCCCGCCTACCGCGGCGAGGGAGCCCGAACGCGTAGCGACCCGATGACGATCCAGACCTATCTCGGCGACGAAGCGGCACGGCGACGCTACTGGGTGGGCGGGCATCTGGGCTGGCATGCGTTCGCCAGTGCCGCCCCCAACCCCGGGCACACAGCTCTTGCTCGACTCGAAGCCGCCGGCAAAGTGTCCGGGGTCATCACCCAGAACGTCGACGGACTGCATCTGCGTGCCGGAAGCTCCCACGTGATCGAGGTGCACGGCACGATGCGCCGGGTGCTCTGCCTGCACTGCGGCCAGGTCTTCGATCGCCGCGACATCGCCGTGCAGATCGAGGAACTCAATCCCTGGATCACCGTCCCCGAGAACATCGCTCTCGCGCCGGACGGCGACGTCCTCCCCGAGAGCACGGACGGCTTCATCGTCCCGGTGTGCACGGTGTGCGACGGGATGCTGAAGCCGGATGTGGTCTTCTTCGGCGAGTACGTGCCGCAGGACCGCTTCCGCGCGGCCGAGTCGCTGCTCCGCTCCAGTTCCGCCCTGATCGTCGCCGGCTCTTCGCTGGTGGTCAACTCAGGGGTGCGCCTCGTCGAGCGCGCCCGCCGCCGCAGCATCCCCCTCATCATCGTCAACCGGGAGCCGACGCGTGCGGACACCTGGGCCGATCTCACCATCGCCGCAGGTACCAGCGACGTGCTCCCCGCACTCCAGGAGCTCCTCACGTGACCTACCTCACGCTCGTCCGCCATGGCCAGACCGACTGGAACCTCGCACGGCGCATCCAGGGATCGACCGACATCCCGCTGAACGAGACCGGTCGGGAAGACGCACGTTGGGCCGCGGAGAAGCTCGCGGGGACGACCCATCACGCCGTGTACTCGAGTCCGCTGCTTCGGGCCAGGGAGACGGCGGAGATCATCGCGGACAGGCTCGGACTAGAGCTCGCCGCCGTCGTCCCGGACATCCGTGAGCGTGAATTCGGCGATGGCGAAGGTCTGCTCGTCGAGGACTACATCCGCACCTACGGAGACTGGCACGCCGAGGTGCCGGGTGCGGAGACACTGCACGAGGTGGGTGTGCGCGCCATCGCCGCGCTCCACGCGATCGACCGCGAAGCGCGGCGCCGTTCAGCTCCGCAGGCGGAGTCCGTTCTTGTCGTCGCGCACGGGGGAGTGATCCGCGCGGTGATCGACCACGTCTCCGGCGGCACGCTCCCCCGTGAGGGCGATGTCCTGCGCAACGGCTCCGTGCACCGCTTCGTGGCGGCTCCGGGATACCTGCGCCTGCTGGAGGAGTCACCGGTCCTCTGAGTTGATCCGCGCGCGCTGTCAGCGTGCGCGGGAGACGATGGAGCGCGCGTGGCGAAGCACGGGCTCGTCGATCATGCGTCCTTCGAATCGGAACACACCGCGTTCGCTCGCGGCGGCTGCGAGCACCGCACGCGCCCAGTCGATGCGCGTGTCATCGGGCCGGTAGGCGGCACGGATGTGCTCGACCTGGCTCGGGTGGATGCAGGCGGTCGCGCGGAAACCGGAGGCGGCGGCATCCCGCGCCTCCCGCTGAAGGCCGTCTGAATCGTCGAGATCGATGTGCACGGCGTCGATGGCCGCCTTGCCGTGTGCGCCCGCCTCGAGGAGAACGCGCGCGCGAGCGTAGCGGGCGATGTCGCGATAGCCTCCGTCGGCGTTCCGTGACGAGGTCCCTCCGAGCGAGGCGACGAGGTCCTCGGCGCCCCACATCATCGCGGACACGGTCGGGTGCGCGGCGATGCGGTCCGCCGCGTGGATCCCACGGGCGGTCTCGCAGAGGGCGATCAGCGAGAAGCGCGCGTCGAATGCCGCGAGGCTCTCCGCGCTCTCCGTCTTCGCCACCATCACGGTGCGGAAGTCGGTCTGAGCCAGCGCCGAGAGGTCGGCCGTGAAGGCATCGGTGTCCGGGGCATTGACGCGCACGATCACGCGGTCAGGATCGATATCGGCGGCGATCACGTTCCGACGCGCGGCATCTTTCGCATCCGGGAGCACGGCATCCTCGAGGTCGAGGATGACGGCATCGGCTCGCTCGGAGGCCTTCTGGAAGCGCTCAGGGCGATCGGCGGGGCAGAACAGCAAAGCGGGCCCGAGGTCGAAATTCACGCCGTGGCTCCTTCCGGAAGGCAGTGCACGAGCACAGAGCGCACGGCGGTGGCGACGACCGTCCCGTCCTGGTTGCGTCCGGTGTGCGCGATCTTCACGATGCCCTGCCCCGGTCGGGATGAGGACAGCCGCTTCTCCACGATGACGCTCTCGGTATAGAGCGTGTCGCCGGCGAACAGCGGATGCGGGAATGCCACGTCACCGAAGCCGAGTTGTGCCACGAGGGTCCCCTGCGTCAACTGGGCGACCGAGGAGCCCACCATCGTCGACAGGGTCCACATCGAGTTCATCAGCCGCGCGTGGAACGGATCCTGCGCATCGGCGAACGCCGCATCGAGATGGAGCGCCTGCGTGTTCATGGTCAGTGTCGTGAAGAGAACGTTGTCGGCCTCGGTCGCCGTACGCCCCGGACTGTGCAGGTAACGGGCGTCGCTCTCGAACTCCTCGTAGTACAGCCCCCGCTGGAGGATGTCGTGCGTGGTCATACCGGCCACGCTACCCGGCGAGCCCGAGACCGCGCGCGATCACGAGGAGCTGTACTTCGGTGGTGCCCTCGCCGATCTCGAGGATCTTCGAGTCGCGGTAGTGACGCGCCACGGGGAACTCGTTCATGAACCCGTTCCCTCCGAAGATCTGGGTCGCATCCCTGGCATTGTCCATCGCGGCTTCGCCGCCGACGAGCTTGGCGATCGCCGCCGCTTCGGCGAAGGGCTTGCCCGCATCCCGCAGCCTGGCGGCGTGGTGCCAGGCGAGTCGGGCGGTATGCACCCGCGCGCGCATCCGTGCCAGCGTGAACTGCGCGTTCTGCCGAGTGCTCAGCGCGGCGCCGAAGATGGTGCGGCTCTTGGCGTACTCGACAGCGGCCTCCAGGCACCCCTCGGCTGCACCGGTCGACAGTGCAGCGATCGCGATGCGCCCTTCGTCGAGGATGCTGAGGAAGCTGCGGAAGCCCGTTCCCCGCTCACCCAGCAGGTTCGATGCGGGCACCCGGGCACCGTCGAAGGTCAGTGGATGCGTGTCGGACGCGTTCCAGCCCACCTTGTCGTACGGTGCCTCGACCGTGAACCCCGGCGTGCCGTTGGGGACGATGATCGTGGAGATCTCCTTGCGACCGTTCTCGTTCCCCGTGACGGCGGTGACCGTCACGAAGCGCGTGATGGGCGTGCCCGAGTTGGTGATGAACTGCTTCGAGCCGTCGATGACCCATTCGTCACCGTCGAGTCGGGCCGTGGTCCTGGTGGCACCGGCATCGCTTCCCGCTTCCGGCTCGGTGAGACCGAAACCCGCCAACGCTCGTCCTGCGAGAAGATCCGGCAGCAGCTCGCGGCGCTGCTCCTCGGTGCCGAAGCGGAAGATCGGCATCGCGCCCAGGCTGACACCTGCCTCGAGCGTGATCGCGATCGACTGATCCACGCGACCGAGGGCCTCGATCGCGATGCCGAGCGCCATGTAGTCGCCGCCCTGGCCGCCGTACTCCTCCGGGAACGGCAGTCCGAACAATCCGAGATCGCCCATCTGCGCCACGACATCCATCGACAGCGTGTGCGAGCGGTCGGCCTCGTAGGCCTGCGGTGCGACGACGGTGTCGGCGAACTCCCGCACCATGGCGGCGAGCTCGCGCTCCTCCTCGGACAGATCTTCCATGTTCAGCTCTCCTCCGTCGTCACACGGGCGACCGGTTGGTCGCGCCGCACCTGGTCGCCGACCGCGACCAGCAGATGCACCACCCCGTCGTGGGGTGCCAGCACAGGGTGTTCCATCTTCATCGCCTCGATCGAGACGAGTGCATCACCGGCGGACACCGGATCCCCGTCCGCGACGTGTACCGCGACGACGCTGCCCGGCATCGGGGCGCGTCCTTCCGGTTCCGTCGCCGCAACCCCCGCGTCACGCGCGGACAGTCGTCGCAGCATCCGCTGCTTCCGGTCGAGGGGCCGGAGGCGCACGGTGCGACCGCCCTCGGCGACCCACACGGCTCCATCGCCATCCACGGCGGCACGGATCGCTTCGCGCGACCCGGTGGGAGACGTCTCCGTGAGCGCGATCTCGTCGTCGGCGTCCGTGAGTGCGACGAACGGCGCGCCTGCCACCTCTGCGGCCCCCACGCGCCACCCCGGAAGCTCATGCCACAGGGGGCTCGTCCGCACCGGCTCGGCGTGCCCGGAAACCGCCTCTCGCGCCGCGGCGAGCTGCGCCGACGAAGGCCTCTCCGCGTCGAACGGAAGCAGGGTGTCGATGAGACCCGTGTCGAGGTCGCCGGCGAGGACGCGCTCGTCCTGACAGAGGGCCCGGAGGAACGCGATGTTCGTCTCGACGCCCAACACGACCGTGCGTGCGAGCGCCTCGTCGAGACGAGCAAGTGCAGTGGCACGGTCATCTGCGAACGCGATCACCTTCGCGATCATCGGGTCGTAGTACCCCGTCACCGCGCTTCCTGTCTCGATCGCGGCGTCGACGCGGACACCGATAGGGGGCTCGAACAGCAGAACAGTCCCGGTCGAGGGGAGGAATCCGCGCTCCGGCGACTCCGCGTACACGCGGGCCTCCACGGCGTGACCACGCAGACGGGGCGCGATCGCGAGCGGAAGCCCATCCGCGGCACGGAGTTGGAGAGCGACGAGATCGAGCCCGGTGACCTCCTCGGTCACCGGGTGCTCCACCTGCAGCCGGGTGTTCATCTCGATGAAGAACACCTCATCGGGAGCATCGGCGTCGATGAGGAACTCGACTGTGCCCGCGCCGACGTACTCGACACTCTCAGCCGCGAGGACGGCCGCCGCGAGCAGCTGTTCCCGGGTATGTGCGGGAATGCCGGCGGACGGTGCCTCCTCGATGACCTTCTGGTGCCGTCGCTGCAGCGTGCATTCCCGTTCGCCGAGCGCGACGACCGTCCCGTGCGCATCTCCGAAGACCTGCACCTCGATGTGCCGTGGGCGCCTGATCAGGCGTTCGAGGATCAGAGCATCGTCCCCGAACGCCGCGGCCGCCACACGTCGTGCGGAGGCGAGCGCGACTGGAAGCCCCGTCGCGTCGACGACGACCTCCATGCCTTTGCCGCCGCCGCCGGCGCTGGGTTTCACCAGCAGCGGGTACCCGACGCGCTCCGCCTCCTCGGCGATCTCGAGATCGGACAGGCCCTTGGCATCGAAGCCGGGGACCACGGGAACGCCGTAGCGCAGGACATGGTCACGAGCGCGCGCTTTGTCCCCCATGATCTGCAGAGCCTTCACCGAGGGCCCGATGAAGACGATGCCGCTCTCCGCGCAGGCCTCCGCGAGTCCGACGCTCTCGGAGAGGAACCCGTAACCGGGGTGGATGGCCTGGGCACCGGTGCTGCGGGCGGCGGCGATCACGGCATCGATGTCGAGGTACGACTCCGCCGCCGGTGCAGGTCCGATCCGCACGGCGACGTCCGCCTCGCGCACGTGCGGTGCCGAGGCATCGGCGTCGCTGTACACCGCGACGCTGCGGATGCCGAGGGCGCGGAGGGTGCGGATCACGCGCCTGGCGATCTCGCCGCGGTTGGCGACGAGGACGGTGTGGAAGGAGATCTCGGGTGACGACGACATGGCACTCACATCCGGAAGACGCCGAAGCGCGGTTCGGGCAGCGGACTGCGGGCGACGACATCGAGGGCGAGGCCCAGGAGGTCGCGGGTCTGAGCGGGATCGACGATGCCGTCGTCCCACAGTCGAGCAGTCGCGTAGTACGGCTCTCCCTGATGCTCATACTGTTCGCGGATCGGCGACTCGAAGGCGGCGCGCTCGGCACTGCTCCAGCTCTCGCCGCGCGCGGAGAGCTGGTCTTCCTTGACGGTCGCGAGGACCGAAGCCGCTTGCGTCCCGCCCATCACGGAGATGCGGCTGGCCGGCCAGGTCCAGAGGAAGCGGGGTGAGTAGGCCCGTCCGCACATCGAGTAGTTGCCCGCCCCGAAGGATCCGCCGATGATGACCGTGAGCTTCGGCACCCTCGTGCTCGCGACAGCTGTCACCATCTTCGCGCCGTCCTTGGCGATACCACCGGCCTCGGCATCGGAGCCGACCATGAATCCCGTGATGTTCTGCAGGAAGAGCAGAGGGATACCCCGCTGATCGCACAGCTCGATGAAGTGCGCTCCCTTGAGCGCGGACTCGCTGAACAGCACCCCGTTGTTCGCGACGACACCGACGGGATGCCCGTGGAGTCGGGCGAAGCCGGTGATCAGAGTCGTGCCGTACTCGGGCTTGAACTCGAGGAAGGTGTCGCCGTCGACCAGCCGCGCGATGACCTCGTGCACGTCGTAGGCGGCGTTGACGTCGACCGGAACGGCGTCGTAGAGACTGGACGGATCCGACGGCGGCCGGCTGGTGGCAACTTCCCACGCGGGTGCTGCGGGCGGGGGAAGCGTGGCGACGATGTCACGAAGGATCTCGAGTGCGTGCTCATCGTCTTCGGCGAGATGGTCGACCACGCCGCTGCGTCGTGCGTGCAACTCACCGCCGCCGAGCTCCTCCGCGGTCACGACCTCGCCGATCGCGGCCTTCACGAGCGGTGGGCCGCCGAGGAAGATGGTGCCCTGCCCCTTGACGATCACGGTCTCGTCACTCATCGCGGGCACGTAGGCGCCACCGGCCGTGCAGGAGCCGAGCACGGCGGCGAGCTGCGGGATACCTTCCGCGGACATGCGCGCCTGATTGAAGAAGATCCGGCCGAAATGCTCCCGGTCCGGGAACACCTCGTCCTGTTTCGGCAGGAATGCCCCTCCCGAGTCGACCAGGTAGAGGCACGGCAGACGGTTCTCGAGCGCGATCTCCTGGGCCCGCAGGTGCTTCTTGACGGTGAGGGGGAAGTAGGTGCCTCCCTTCACCGTCGCGTCGTTGCAGACGACCATCACGTGACGGCCGTGGACGAGACCGATGCCGGCGATCACACCTGCTCCCGGGGCCTCTCCCCCGTACAGGCCGTCGGCCGCGAGCGGGGCCACCTCCAGGAACGGGCTGTCTTCGTCGAGGACCCGTGCGACACGGTCGCGCGGGAGGAGCTTCCCCCGGGAGACATGGCGTTCTCGGGACGCCTCCGGTCCCCCGAGCGCGGCCGTCGCGAGGCGTTCTCGCAGCTCCCGCGCGAGTGACTCCTGAGTTGCGGGCATCGTGATGTCCTCCTCGACCCACGTCCGCGCAGGCGACAGCCCTGGCGCGGTGCATGCACTTTCGGTTAGTGTTCACTAACCCGTTGCTTCAGGTTAGCGAGGATTAACTGAGATGACAAGCCCGGTCACCGCCCGAGACCGCGCCAAGGCCGAACGGTCCGATGCGATCCTGCACGCCGCCGCACGACTCTTCGCCGCGCGCGGGTACAGCGGCGTGAGCCTGGAAGACATCGGCGCAGCCGTCGGCGTCTCCGGTCCCGCCGTCTACCGCCACTTCGCGGGGAAGCAAGCCCTGCTGGGCGCAGTTCTCGTCAAGGTCAGCGAGGACCTCATCCGAGGGGGTCAGCGCGTCGCCGAGGAAGCTCCGACCGCCGACGAGCGGATGCGCGCGTTGATCCGCTTCCACGTCGACTTCGCTCTGGGCAACGCCGAGGTCATCCAGGTGCAGGATCGCGACCTGGCTTATCTGAGCGACTCCGACCGCGCCGATGTCCGCCGATTGCAGCGTTCCTACATCGAGCTCTGGATGTCGGCGCTTTCGCCGTTGCACGCGGCTTCCGAGGGCACCGTCGACCAAGACGAGCTGCGCCTCCGTGTCCAGGCGTGTTTCGGACTCATCAACTCCACCCCTCACAGCACGCGCGCCGCTGCCAGGCAGCGCTCCGCCACCGCGACCGTGCTGGTCGCGATGGCGGAGGCCGCTCTGCGCGCGACTACCTGAGGAGCATCGCTCTTCCCGGTTCCTCGAGGATGTCGGCGACGTCCTTGAGGAACCGCGCTCCTTCTGCGCCGTCCACCAAGCGGTGGTCGAAGGACAGACTGAGCGTCATGACGTCACGAAGCGCGATCTCGCCGCGGTGCTCCCACGGCTGTCGCCGAACAGCACCGATCGCCAGGATCCCGGACTGCCCCGGCGGGAGGATGGGCGTGCCTGCATCGACTCCGAAGACGCCGATGTTCGAGATCGAGAACGTGCCGCCCGCGAGCTCGGCGGGCGAGGTCTTTCCCGCGCGCGCGACCTCGGCCAGCGACTTCACCGCATCCGCCAGGCCGAGCAGCGTGAGCTGTTCCGCGTCCCTGATCATCGGGACGATGAGTCCTCGATCCGTCGCGGCGGCGATCCCGAGGTCCACGTAGTTGTGCTGGACGATCTCGCCGGCTGCCTCATCCCACCGGGAGTTCAGTCCAGGGGTGCGCCCCAGGGCGAGGCAGACCGCCTTCGCCACGACGGTCAGAGGGCCGATGCGGTGCTCGGCGAGCGAACGGTCTTCACGGAGACGGGCGAGGAGTTCCATCGTTCCGGTCACGTCGACCGTGTGGAAGACGGTGACGTGCGGCGCCGTGAACGCGCTCTGCACCATCGCCGCAGCCGTGTGTCTGCGCACACCGCGGATCGGGATGCGCGTCTCGCGCTGTTCGTCGCCGAGAGCCGCGGCACTGGACGGCACGGTCGATCCGCTCACCGCGTCTTCCTCGCCCCCTGTCCCCACGGCGCCGACCCGCTCCGCATAGGCGTCGACGTCTGCGCGGGTGACGACGCGGTCGCCCACCTCAGCGGCGACGAGCACCAGATCGATCCCGAGACGTTTCGCATGGGCGCGCACCGGTGGTGTCGATCGCGGCCGCTCGATCGGGGCCTCGACGGCGGCGGACGAGGTGGCATCATGCGGCGCCGCCTCGAGGACCGCCGTGTCGACCGCAGTCGCGGTGACGCCGACTCGCCGGGCACGTCGCGCTGGACGTCCCGCAGACGTGGGTGCCGCTCCATAACCGACGAGGTTGGGCTGGGCCTTCTCCCCCGATGCGGCGGCCGGAGTCGGCCCGCTCTCGTTGCCGACCACGTCGAAGTCAATCAGGGGTGCTCCGACGGCGACGGTCTCGCCGGCCTCGGCGTGGAGCGTCGCCACCGTTCCGGCATAGGGAGAGGGAAGTTCCACGATCGCTTTCGCGGTCTCGACCTCGGCGAGCGTCTGGTTGAGCGTGACCGTGTCGCCGGGAGAGACCAGCCAGGACACCACTTCGGCCTCGGTGAGCCCTTCCCCGAGATCGGGAAGGCGGAACTCGGCGTTCATGCGTCTGCTCCCGTCAAGCTGTTCGGCCGATCCAGCACGCGATCGACCGCGTCGAGCAGGCGATCGAGGTCGGGCAGGTGGTATTTCTCGAGCTTCGCCGGCGGATACGGGATGTCGTGTCCGGTGACGCGCAGCGGCGCCGACTCGAGGTATTCGAAGCAGCGCTCTGTGATGCTGGCGATCACCTCGGCCGCGACGCCGGCCTCGCGGGAGGCCTCGTGTGCAACGACGACTCGTCCGGTCTTCCGTACGGAGGCGGCGACCGAGTCGTAATCGACCGGCGAGAGCGAGCGCAGGTCGATGACTTCCAGGGAGATGCCCTCGTCTTCCGCAGCCTCGGCAGCCTGGAGCGCGGTCGACACCATGGCTCCGTACGTGATGAGCGTTGCGTCCGTGCCGGCGCGGACGACACGCGCCAATCCCATCGGAGGTGCGTCGGCGAGGGGTGCGTCGAGGTCGACCTCTCCCTTGTGGTGGTAGAGCCGCTTCGGCTCGAAGAAGATCACGGGGTCATCCGAGGCGATCGCCTGCCGCAGGCTGCGGTACGCGTCCTCGGGATTCGAGACCGCGATCACGCGCAATCCGGCGGTGTGGACGAAGTACGCTTCCGGAGACTCGGAGTGATGCTCCGCCGCACCGATGCCTCCAGCCCACGGGATCCGGATGGTGATGGGCATCTTCACGCGGCCTTGCGTGCGGTAATGCAGCTTCGCGACCTGCGCCACGATCTGATCGAAGGCCGGATAGACGAAGCCGTCGAACTGGATCTCGACCACCGGTCGGTAGCCGCGGAACGCGAGCCCGACCGCTGTACCGACGATGCCGGACTCCGCCAGCGGGGTGTCGATCACGCGCGCGGCGCCGAACTCGTCCAGGAGCCCATCGGTGATGCGGAACACCCCACCGAGCTTCCCGATGTCCTCGCCGAGGAGAACGACTTTGTCGTCGTCGCGCATCGCCTGGCGGAGTCCTGCGCCGAGGGCCTTTCCGAGCGTGAGTTCGGTCATGCTCAGACCTCGCCTTCGAACGAGGCGAGGTACGCCGCATACTCGTCGCGCTGGCGCTCGAGCCCGGTGTGCGGATCGGCGTAGACCCCATCGAACACGGCCAGCGGCGGGCGCGTCACCATGTTCAGGCACGCCGCCCGCATCTCCGACGCGATGACGTCGGCGGCCGCCTGAGTCTCGGCGAGATCCTCGTCCGTCAGGTCTCCGGTGGCGCGCAGGTGCGCCTCCAGCCGCGCGATCGGATCGCGGCGGCGCCACGACTCGAGTTCGTCCTGGTCGCGGTAACGCGTCGGATCGTCGGCCGTCGTGTGCGGACCCATGCGGTACGTGACCGCCTCGATGTAGGCCGGCCCCTTGCCGGAGCGCGCGTGATCGAGCGCCCAGCGCATGGCCGCCATGCAGGCGAGGACATCGTTTCCGTCGACGCGGACGCTGGGGATGCCGAACCCCGGCGCCCGCCCGGCGATCGGATACTGGGACTGCACCGCGACCGGCTCCGAGATGGCCCAGTGGTTGTTCTGGCAGACGAAGACGACCGGTGCCTGGTAGGACGAGGCGAAGATCATCGCCTCGTTCACATCGCCCTGGCTGGTCGCGCCGTCTCCGAAGTACGTCACCGCGACTTCGTCGGCACCGTCGTGCTGAATGCCCAGAGCGTAACCGACCGCGTGAAGCGTCTGCGCGCCGATGATGATCTGCAACGGAGCAACGCCGAGTGCAGCGGGGTCATACGCGGCCCCCTCTTCACCGCGCCACATGCGCACGTAGTCGCCGGGCTCTGCGCCGCGCGCGTAGATGACGCCGGTCTCCCGGTAGCTGGGGAACACGAAGTCGTCCTTCGCGATCGCCCGGGCAGTGCCGATCTGCGTGGCCTCCTGGCCTTGGCAGGGAGCCCAGAGACCGAGCTGGCCCTGCCGCTGGAGCGCCACGCCTTCGGCATCGATCCGGCGGAGGATGACCATGTCGCGGAGCAGAGAGCGCAGCTGTTCGGCATCGACGTCCGAGACGAACGGGTCCAACCGAGGGTTCGCGACACGGTTTCCGTCCGGGGCCAGGATGCGCTCGGAGAGCTCCAGGTCCTGGGCGGTGTCTGCGATGGGGGTGATCTGCGGTGACATCATCGTCCTCCTCGTCCTCGGCGGCCCTCGTGAGGCTCCGCGCGGTGATGCCGGCGTCATCACCGGCATGGTCCGAGAGTACGTCCGCTGAACACCTCGCTCAAGCATTCGAACCCGGCTTGAGCATGTTGCTCAATTTGCGCGGGAGCGATGCTGCTAAGGTTTGGCACTATGCCCGGACTGGACCGTATCGATCTCGAACTCCTCGCTGCTCTCGCCGACGACCCGAGGACGACGATCGTGGCGTTGGCGGAGAATCTGGGGCTGTCACGCAACACGATCCAGGCGCGGATGGCGCGGTTGGAGCAGAGCGGGATCTTCCTCTCCTACGAGCGGTCCTTCTCCCCCGACGTCCTGGGCTTCCCGCTTCAGGCGTTCGTCAGCATCGGCGTGCGACAAACGGAACTCCCCCGCATCATCAACGAACTGGCCCGGATCCCCGAGGTCGTCCAGGCGCACGGACTGAGCGGGTCGATCGATCTGCTCGCGCGGGTCGCATGCCGCGATGCACGCCATCTCTTCGACACCGACGCCCGCATCCTGTCGATCGAGGGGGTGGAACGCACCGAGACGTCGCTCGCGATGGGCGAGGTCATCCCGTTCCGCGTCGCGGGCCTCATCGGCCTCGCACGACGGGAATCCTGAGGAAGCGACGCACCGCACCCGCCGCTTCGGCAGGCGTCTCATAGTGGATGAGATGACCGACGTGAGCGATCTCGACCAATTCGGCATCCGGGAAGGTCTTCGCCAGCTTCCGCTCGGCCTCGATCGGGGTGATGTCGTCGCGCTCCGCAGCCACGAGCAGGGTCGGGACATCGATCTCGGGCGCGAACTCCCGGACGTCGTGCGAGACGCTCGCGACGAAGGCGTCGCGAAGCACGTCGCGGTCTGAGAAGCGCGAGAAGTAGGTGTCGTGCTGGTCGTGGATGAACCGGCGCAGCGCGGGATCCTTCGTCTTCGCCATCGTGATGCTCATCACCCGGACGATGACGCGGTTGCGCAGCAGCGCGGTTCCGAGGCGCTCCGGAAGACGGGCACCGAGCGCGTAGTAGAGCACGGCAAGGCGCGTCATCAGACCTTTGGGGCCCTCCAGCGCCGGAGCACCGATCGGGTTCAGCAGGATCAGCCGGGGAGTGCGCAGACCTCGCGCGACGGCCGCTGCCGTCACGATCGAACCGAACGAGTGCCCGAGGATCACGGCACCCGGCGCCACCGTGGCCGCGAAGTCCGTGAGCCAACCGGCGTACTCGTCCAGGTCGTGCCGCCGCCCGGGCAACGGTGCCGACTCGCCGAAACCGGGGAGGTCAGGGGCGATCACACGCACTTCGGGAAGGTAGGCCAACACCGGTTCGAGGCCGTGGTGCTCGCCGCGGAAGCCGTGCACGGCGATGACGGTGGTCTCGGCATCCTCGGGCCCGTACACCCAGTACGCGGTCGTCGCACCCCGCACCTCGACCTCGTGTCGCTGCACGGGGAGGCGACGCAGGCGGTCTGCATACGGGGAAGGCACGGTCATGATCCGAGTCTACGAGTCGACGTGCGTCTGCCTGACCCGGAAACGATCAGACACGGTGCTATACGCTCCTGGTGATGTGCTGCCGAGTGGGATCGCAGCGCGAGGAACAAGGAGCACGGCCATGCAGTTCACATCCACCGACATCGCACAGGTGGAGTCCACGTGGCACCAGTTCGTCCCCTCGTCGTCGCTGCAGAACGCCGACCCTCGCCACTTCCGCTTCGACTGGTATTCCGAAACCCTCGACAGCGTCGCCGTCGTGAACTACCGACTCGCCGCACAGATCCACTCCCTCGCCGAACCGCAGGACCAGTTGCTGGTGTGCCGTGTCGACGCACCCGACGCCAGAGTCTGGTCCGCTCGCCACTCGCTCGACCCGGGGCGACCGTGGATCTCGGACGGCACCCGCGTCGAGGCGAGATGGGATCGCGCTGCACGAGTCCGCGCGTTCGTCATCGATCGCGCCGCCGCGGAGACCCGCGCTGCACAGATCACGGGGGTCGACGGACGAAAGCTGCGCACCACGGGATTCGCTCCCCCCTCCGCCGTCGCCGCGCAGCGCTGGGAGAGGGCTTTCTCCTATGTCGAGGGAGCCCTCGACGACGACGCCGCAGAGCCGCTCCTGATCGCCGAGCTCGAACGACACGTCCTGATGATGACCCTCGCCACCTTCCCGACGACGTTCTCCGAGTATCTCGATCGCCCTGCCCAGCGCGCCGCGGCACCGGCAGCCGTCCGGAGGGCGCTCGCGTACATCGACGAGAACGCGCATCGTGCGATCACCATCGACGATGTCGCCGCGGCGTCGTTCATCTCGACGAGGGGCCTGCAGTACGCATTCCGTCGGGCTCTCGACATCACTCCTGCGGAAGCGCTACGCCGCGCACGTCTCGACGGCGCCCGTCGCGATCTCCACGCGGGCAACGGTCGCTCCATCACGGAGATCTCCCGTCGCTGGGGCTTCAGCAACTCCTCGCGGTTCAGTGCCGCCTACCGTGAGGCGTACGGCAGCACGCCGTCGCTCACGGGGCCGTGACACGGGGCGAACAATCTTTTCGTATCCGACGGCGAGTCGATCTCCCGCCCCCGTTGCTTCGCCGCCGTGTGGTTAGAGTTCAAGTACCCGGAGCACCCTCCCGGTCTGTCGCGCACACCGTCGAGGAGTCCCCATGATCCAGATCCGCTCTGACATCGAAACCTCCGCCCGCTGATGGGCAGTCTCTACTACGGCGACGCCCAGACACCGATCCAGATCGACGACCGCGCGCTCGCGCACCTGAAGGTCGTCATCGCCACCAAACTCCGCCGCAACGAGAGCTTCACCCTCTCGTGGCGACACCCGGAAGGGGATGCACCCGGACGCTCGACCCTGTGGCTGCACCCCTCGATCCCACTCCGGTTCGTGTTCCAGGAGCCCGAGTCCCCGGAACTGAGCCGGAAGTGGATCGAAGACCTCGCTCACTCCGCCAGCTCCAGTGGAGGGATCCTCCTCGTGGAGGAGCACCTCGAGAGCGGCTCTGCCGACTGACGGTCCCGGATGGCTCGACCACCCGGAACCACCAGTCCACCCTCAGACCGCCTCGTCGCCACTCGAACTGACGGAGCGGCGAGTGGTCGGTTCCCCGGTCGCAGGGTCGACGAACGTGCGTGAGACGGTCTCGGTCCGACGACGACGGGCGAGGAGGATGATTCCGATCAGGAATATGACGACTCCGGCGCCCATGAGGATGTACCCGACCATGTCGAGGTCGACCCATTGGATGTCGACGTTCACCGCGAAGACGAGGATTGCTCCGATCACGAAGAGCGCGATTCCGCTGCCGATGCTCATGGTTTCTCCCGTTCTGCGACGCGATGCCGCTCCGTCGAAGAATGGCTTGGCAGAGTCACGCGCGGGAGGGGCTTGACAGCGGCGGATCGGCCCGGACACGCCCGTGTTCGTCTCACGAACGCAGGTATCTCACCTCGGGAGCGAAGAGTAGGGCGGGCGGGACTTGAACCCGCGATCGTTGGGTTATGAGCCCACTGCCTTAACCAGCTTGGCCACCGCCCCGTACGCACCTCAGCCTATCGTTCGGCGAGGTCATGCAGAGCTCACACAGAGGTCGCTGCGGAGTGCGTCTGCGAGTGCCCCAGATAGACGTCGGCATTGCTGATCAGGCCCGCACGCTCCTCCTCGCTGAGCGCGCGGCGGACCTTCGCAGGCACACCGGCCACCAGTGAGCCCGCGGGGACCTCCGTCCCACCCAGGATGACCGCCCCACCGGCGATCAAGCACCCCTCGCCGATCACCGCACCACTGAGGATCACCGCCCCCATGCCGACGAGCGACCCATCGCCGATCGTGCAGCCGTGCACCACGGCATTGTGTCCGATCGACACCTTCGAACCGACGATGACCGGGTGTCCGCCGTCCACATGGACGGAGACGTTGTCCTGCACGTTCGACCCCGGGCCGATGACGATCTCCGCCGAATCGCCACGGAGCACGGCGTTGTACCAGACACTGGATCCTGCAGCGAGCGAGACGTCTCCGATGATGCGCGCCCCCGCGGCGACGAAAGCCGTGGAATCGACCGACGGCGCGCTGTTGGGCAGGGCGAGGAGGGAGGCTTCCACGGCGATGGTCATGAGGCGAGACTACCCTCAGATCCGCGGAATGACAGGGAAGTGAGCCGAGCCTCAGCTTGCTTGCGGAATGTCTGAGCCTGAGTAGCGTTGTCTTCATCAGGTAAGAGAACCGTTCCAGGAGGAGCACAGGATGAGCAAGGCACAGACCGTTTCCACCACCGCCATCGACCCGACCGTGGCTGCGGGGGCGGCCCAGTTCCTCTCCCCCGTCGTCCTCGGCCTCCAGGCCCTGACCGTCAACGGCAAGCAGGCCCACTGGCACGTCCGCGGCGCGAACTTCGTCGGCGTCCACGAGCTGCTGGACACCATCGTCGCCCACGCCGGCGACTTCGCCGACACCGCAGCCGAGCGGATCGTGGCCCTGGGTCTTCCGATCGACGCCCGTGTGAGCGCCGTCGCCGACAAGGCGGGAGCCACCTCGGTTCCGGCCGGTTTCACACAGTCCGACGAGCTGATCCGTGCGGTCATCTCCGACATCGATGCGATCCTCGTCGATGTCAAGGCCGCCGTCGAAGGCCTCGACGAGGTCGACCTCACGAGCCAGGACGTCGCCATCGAGATCCAGCGCGGCCTCGAGAAGGACCGCTGGTTCCTTCTCTCGCACATCGCCGCCTGACCCGTCATCCGGAAGGGCCGGTCCTCCGTCATCGGAGGCCGGCCCTTTCGGCGTTCGACTTCGGACTATCCGAAGTGGGTGACGTTTCCCGCCAGCAGGGTCGCGCTGATCGGCATCCGCCGCAGCGTGTCGCCGCTCGCCGTGAGCGGATCCGCACCGCACACGACGATGTCCGCCGGCTCGCCGGGGCGCAGCGCGGTCCGAACACTCGCATCGATGGCTTGCTCGACACCGAGCCGCTCCTCGGGGTGCCAGGGCGCGCGGTCGTCGTCCGTGCGGGAGACGGCCGCGGAGATCGCATGCCAGGGATCGAGAGCCGCTACCGGGGCGTCCGAGCCGAACCGCAGCTCCGCCCCGGCCGCGTGCAGCGAGGCGAGCGGATATCCGATCGCCGTCTGCTCAGCCCAATGCCGCTCCACCAGATCCCGGTCATCGACGGCATGCTGTGGCTGGAGGCTGGCGATCACTCCGAGGCGCGCGAACCGCGCCAGGTCCGCGTGACGGACCAACTGCACGTGTTCGATGGAACCGACAGCCCCGGTCGTGGTGAAGGCATCCAGGGCGTTGGTGATGGCACGATCGCCGATGGCGTGCACGGCGACAGCCAACCCCGCCCCCGTCGCACGTGTCAGCAGGGAGACCAGCTGCTCGGCCGGCACGGTCAGCATCCCTAAGTTGTCGGGATCACCGGGATAGGGGTGCGAGCACGCAGCTGTGCGCGTACCCAGCGAGCCGTCGGTGATCATCTTCAACGATCCGACATGCACAAGCCCACGCCCGCGTTCGGGGACGTCGACATCCTCACGGACGTCACCGGTACGAAGGCCCGCCTCGATGGCCCGATCGAGGTCGAAGGGATAGACGGCGAACTCGACGCGATGAGAGGCGAATCCGTTCCGAACTCGGCGAGGCCACGCCTCCGCGCCCCACGCCATGTCGAAGTCGACGAGTCCGGTGACGCCCCGAGCGGCCGCCTGCCGTCCGGCACGCTCCATCGCCCGATCGCCATGCTCGGCCTCAACGGCGTTGAGGCGTCGGGAGATCTCGAACGCCTCCGTCTCCCGGAGTATCCCATCAGCACTCCGGAAGCCCTCACGGGCCAAGGCCGCGCTGTTCAGCCACACGCTGTGGACGTCCGCATTGATGAGATATGTCGGCACCGCGCCGGTCTCGGCATCGAGGACTTCCTGCGTCGGCCGATCGGGCCACAGAGCATCACGGAAGCCGGTCCCCACACGGCGGCCGTCTGCCAGCGGTTCGACATCGCGCATCGCCCGCGCGGCCTCGGCAGCCGACCGGGCATGCCCGAGCGGTGCCCGCTCCGACGCCAACGCCCATTGAACGGTGTGGACGTGGTTGTCCCACAATCCCGGCAACGCCCATGCGCCTTCGACATCGATGACCGTTCCCCCCGCACGCAAGGCTCCGGTCGGCGCGATGTCGACGATGCGCCCGTCGGCGATGTGGATGTCGACCGGTTCATCGTCGATCAGGAACTCGCGCCCCGGACCCGCGATCCGCGCGGCTCGGACGGTGCTGATCGCGGTTCCACGTTCGGTCACTGCGCTGCTCCGGGGCGTGCGTCCTGCGCGCGCCGCATCTCCGCGGCCAGAGCCGGGTTCGAGTAGGGCCCCTCCGCGTCGAGCGCGGCGATCACCGTCTCGATGGTTTCCGGAGGCTTGTTCTGGCTGAGCTTCCGCTTCGCGACGACGCGTGTCGGCACGAGCCGGAAGCCCACCGTCCCCGCGGCGAGACGTTCCACGAAAGCAGCGTCGTTCGGCCGCTCCCACATCAGCCTCGGGTCCGGCATGCGCGACTCGAATCGAGCGACCAGGCGATCGAGCACCCTGAGGTTCTCCTCGGCATCGAGGATCTCAGGAACGCCCGCGAGGTGGACCGCCGTGTAGTTCCACGTGGGAACCGCAGGCACATCGCCGTACCACCCCGGTGACACGTATCCGTGCGGCCCTTGGAAGACGACGAGCAGCTCACGCTCCCCCATGCCGTGGATGAGATCGTCCGGCCGTCCGACATGCCCGACGATCGTCAAGTCATCGCGCCCCTCGTCGAGGAGCACCGCATAGTGGGAAGCGACGAGTCCGCCCTCACCCGCGCTTATGATCGTGGCCCACGGATGGGCGTCGATCACACGGCGGATCTCGTCGACATCCGCCAGGGTGAAGCTGGGGTTCTGTCGCATGCCAATAGCCTAGAGCCGCGACATCGGGCCACTCGCCGCGTCAGCGTCGACGGCGCCCCACCACAGGGATCGCCTGCGTCTTCCACTCCTCCCACCCCGGAGTACCGGCCATGAAGGCATCGATCTGCGCGCGATCCGCGCGCAGCTTCGGATCGTTGTCGAGGTACTTCTTGGTCTCCCTCGCCACCAGGCCGGAGAGGAGCAGGAGACCGATCAGGTTGGGCAGCGCCATCAGGCCGTTCATCGCGTCCGAGAAGGCCCACACGACGCCGAGCTGCACGGTGCACCCGATGAACACGACGAGCGAGAAGATGATCCGGAAGGGCATGACGGCGCGTCGGCCGATGAGTCGCTCGACGTTGCGCTCCCCGTAGTAGGACCATCCCAGGATGGTCGACCCGGCGAACATCACCAGCCCCAGTGTCACGATGATGTGTCCCCAGTCCCCGGGGAGTCCGTGGGAGAACGCCGCCCCGGTCATGAGAGCGGGACTCAACTGCTCGCCCGTCTCAGGGTCGATCTCCTTCCACGTGCCGGTCGAGATGATGACCAGGCCGGTGCACGTGACGACGATGATCGTGTCGATGAACGTCTGCGTCATCGACACGAGACCCTGCCGCACCGGGTGGCTGGTCTTCGCTGCCGCCGCGGCGATCGCCGCGGATCCCATTCCGGACTCGTTCGAGAAGATGCCGCGTGCGACACCGAACTGAACGGCGATGATGATCGCGGACCCCGCGAAACCGCCCACAGCGCTGGTGCCGGTGAACGCCTCGGAGAAGATCTGGGCGAACGCGGCAGGGATCGCCCCCACGTTCGCGATGAGGATGTAGAGGGCGCCGAGCACGTAGAAGATGATCATGATCGGCACCAGACCTGCTGTCACACGCCCGATGGACTTGATGCCGCCCACCAGGACCACCAGGGCGAACGCGGTGAGGACGATGCCCGTCACCCAGGTCGGCACGTCGAAACTCGCCTGGAGGTTCTGCGCGATCGAGTTGCCCTGCGTCATGTTGCCGATGCCGAAGCAGGCGATCACCGCGAACACGGCGAAGGAGAGCGCCAGGACCTTGCCGAAGGGACCCCGGATACCGCGCTCGAGGTAGTACTGGGGCCCACCGGACTTCTCCCCCGCATCGTCGGTCTTGCGGAAGCGCACGCCGAGGAACGCCTCGGAGTACTTCGACGCCATGCCGAGCAGCCCGGTGATCCACATCCAGAAGAGAGCGCCAGGACCGCCGATGCCGATCGCCGTCGCGACGCCGACGATGTTCCCCGTGCCGACCGTGGCGGCGAGGGCCGTCGTGAGGGCCTGGAACTGGGAGATGTCCCCATCGGCGCCGGGGTCGTTGCGCGTGAAGAGTCCGAGTCGCAGCGCCGAGCCGAGCCGAACGAACTGCAGGCCTCCCAATCGGATGGTGAGGTACAGACCCGTGCCCAGCAGCAACGGGATGAGGAAGAACGGTCCCCAGATGAATCCGCTCACGGTCTCGAGAACTGTCTGGAGGTTGGTGAGATCCATGTCGGCTCCTGTCGGTGTCGGCGTATTCGACGCTGTCACCATATTCACAGGAAGTGGACCGGAGCGGACCCCCACCCGCGTGTCCGGGGAACCGACCTCACGCCTGGCAGCGCGGGCACCAGTAGAGCTTGCGCGCGCCGATCTCCTCGAGAGCGATCTCGGTACCGCAGATCCGGCAAGGAAGCCCCGCCCGGTGGTACACCCAGTGCCGATCGTCGCGGTTGGCCATCGCCGCCCGATAGTCCTCGCCGGTGAGACCGTCCATGGTCATCATCTGCCCGGTCTCGACGCCGATGGCGAGCAGACGCACCCAGTCGTGCCAGAGCGCCCGGACGATCTCCTCCGGAACGTCTCGCCCCGGCGTGTGCGGATTCAACCGCTGGCGATAGAGCATCTCGGCACGGTAGACGTTGCCGATACCGCTCACGACCGACTGGTCCATCAGCAGCAGCGCGATGACCGTCGACTTCTTCCGCACGGCACGAACGAAACGCTCCTCGTTCTCCACCGGATCGCCGACCAGCGGGTCGGGACCGAGCTTCGCGATCGTGGCGAGCATCTCCTCCGGCGACTGCAGCACGCAGGCGGTCGGTCCGCGCAGGTCCGCGGCGGTGATGTCCGTCATGAGGCGCAGACGCACCTGCCCGACGACCGGAGGCGGCCATTCCAGCCCCTCGTCCGCGAGCCCCTTGGTCTGCTCCGACATGCGCACGTGGACCCGCGTGCGACGAGGTGCTCCGATCGACGCCAGCGAGTTCTCCCCCGCGTCGTCCAGGATCGGTTCATCCAGGACGGTTCCCCGCTGGTTCGTCTGCCCCATCCGACCGTTCGCCGACGCGATGGTCGGGTCGACGAGGATTTCGCCCGCGAAGTCCCAGGCCCCGTAGAGACCGAGGTGCACCCGTAGCCAGATGTCCCCCTCCGCCTCCAGGAACATCTGCTTCCCGACGGCCTGCACGCTCACCGCCGCCCGCCCGTCGAGGACCGCGGCTCCCTCGGCGAATCGTCCCTGCGGGCTCGATGCACTCAGCGTCTTACCGACGAAATTCCGATCGAACTGCCGCGCGATCCGGTGGACGGAATGCCCCTCGGGCATGTCAGGCCCGGGGGTCCGGGAGAAGCGAGCCGTCGCGCTCGAAGTCCGCGATCTGACCGATGCGACGGACATGGCGCTCGTCACCGGAGAACGGCGTCTCGATGAACCGGTCGATGAACGACGTGACCTCCTCGTAGGAGTGCTGCCGCGCACCGATCGAGATCACGTTGGCGTCGTTGTGCTCCCGGGCGAGCTCCGCGGTCGACAGATTCCACACGAGGGCCGCGCGGATTCCACCGACCTTGTTCGCAGCGATCTGCTCCCCGTTCCCGGAGCCGCCGAACACCACGCCGAGCGCATCGACACCCGCACGCTGATCGGCGACGACCGCCTGCGCGGCGCGGATGCAGAATGCGGGGTAGTCGTCGACGGCGTCGTACTCGATCGGCCCGTGATCGACGACCTCATGGCCCGCAGCGCGCAGATGATCCTGGAGCTGGGTGGAGAAGTCGAGGCCCGCGTGGTCGGTGGCGATGTGGATGCGCATGGCTCCCATCCTAGAAGTGCCGGATCGCGATCGGGATGTCAGGGAACGAGGCCTGCGGCTGCCGGCTTGAAGCCCGCGCGCACGTTCTCGCAGCAGCCGGGACGGCACACGTCGAACGCCCCGGGAAGCGACGTCACGTGGGGTCGGTCCTCGTTGGGACGGCCCTCAAGACGCTCCTCGATCAGGTCGACGATGCCCGCGACGAACGCAGGTGACACACCCGGGGTGGGAGTGCGGGTGAACGACAGGCCCGCTTCCTCCGCGGCTTCGGCCGCCTCGGTGTCAAGGTCCCAGAGAACCTCCATGTGATCGCTCATGAAGCCGACGGGGACCACCGCGACGGCTTTGCGCCCGCGGCTCGGCAGCTCGGCGATGACGTCGCACACGTCGGGCTCGAGCCACGGCTGCGAGGCGGGCCCGGACCGCGACTGGTACACGAGCTCCCACGACACGTCCTCCGCACCGGGTACCGTCTGGCGGACACGGTCCATCACCCAGGCGGCCACGGCCAGGTGCTGCGCGGCGTAGGCGCCGCCCTCACCCCACTCGATGTCGCGGGCTCCGGAGCGTTCCGCGTCGGCCGTCGGGATGCTGTGGGTGGAGAACAGGATCTGGATGTCGGTGGCCGCGGCGCCCTCGGCGAGGAAACCCTCGACCGCATCGCGCACTCCGGTCTCGAAGGCCTCGACGAAGCCCGGGTGATCGTAGAACGGACGGATCTTGTCGATCGTGACCGTTTCTCCCAGACCCGTCTCCTCCAGCACGCGAGCGAAGTCCTCGCGGTACTGGCGGCAGCTGGAGAAGGAGCTGTAGGCGCTCGTCGCGAAGGCGAGCAGGGAGTTGTGTCCGTTGACGGAGGCCTCGCTCACGACCTCCTCGAGATACGGAGCCCAGTTCCGGTTGCCCCAGTAGACCGGGAGATCGATGCCGCGCTCGACGAGGGCCTTCTGGAGGGCCTCCTTGAGCACGCGATTCTGCCCGTTGATCGGGCTCACTCCACCGAAATGACGGTAGTGGTGCGCGACCTCTTCGAGCCGCTCGTCGGGGATTCCTCTTCCCCGGGTCACATTCCGCAGGAACGGGATCACGTCCTCCTGCCCCTCGGGGCCCCCGAACCCCGCGAGGAGGATCGCGTCATAGGCCACGGGCGTGGTCACGTACGGTGCACCATCGGCGGCACCGGGCGAGGCAAAGGGAACAGCATTCGGCTCGGTCGCAGTCACGACTCCATCCTTTCACCTCCGCCGCGTAGGAGCGTCCACCTCGATGCGGGTGGACATTCGCCGCTCTGGCGTAGGCTGTCATGGTTGCCGTCGGCGCCAACTGCGCCAAGCCCCGGTGACATCCCCTCACCCCTGGGAGTACAGCTGTGCCTGGAGAGAACCTCACCCGTATCGAAGCGCAGGAGCGCCGCGACGTCATCGACACGCAGTCCTATGAAGTCGCCCTCGATCTGACAAAGGGCGCCGAGGTCTTCGGCTCTCGCAGTGTCGTGCGCTTCACCGCGACGCCCGAGAGCTTCACCTTCATCGATCTCATCGCCCGGGATGTGCGTGAGATCTCCCTCAACGGCGAGCAGCTCGACCCGAGCGAGGTCTTCGCCGACTCGCGCATCACGCTCACGGGGCTCCAGGCCGAGAACGTCCTCGTGGTCGATGCCGATTGCCTCTACACGAACACCGGGGAGGGCCTGCACCGCTTCGTCGATCCCGTCGATGGGGAGGTCTACCTCTACTCGCAGTTCGAGGTCCCCGATTCACGTCGTGTGTTCGCGGTCTTCGAGCAGCCCGACCTCAAGGCGACCTTCCAGTTCACCGTCACCGCTCCGGCGGCATGGAAGGTCATCTCCAACTCCCCCACGCCGGAAGCCATCGTGCACGACGACGACGTCACCGCGACCTGGGGCTTCGAGCCGACCCCTCGGATCTCGTCCTACATCACCGCCCTCGTCGCCGGGCCCTACGAGTCGACCTTCTCGGAGCTCACGAGTGCGTCCGGCCGCGTCATCCCGCTGGGCGTGTACGGCCGCAAGAGCCTGTGGCAGCATCTCGACGCCGACTACATCTTCGACAAGACCCGCGAGGGCTTCGCCTACTTCGAATCGAAGTTCGGCGTCCCGTACCCGTTCGCCAAGTACGACCAGCTGTTCGTGCCGGAGTTCAACGCCGGCGCGATGGAGAACGCGGGAGCGGTCACGTTCACCGAGACCTACGTGTTCCGCAGCAAGGTGACCGACGCCGTCAAGGAGCGCCGGGTCGTCACGATCCTCCACGAACTCGCGCACATGTGGTTCGGGGACCTCGTCACCATGAAGTGGTGGAACGACCTCTGGCTCAACGAGTCCTTCGCCGAGTGGGCCTCGACCATCGCGACGGCCGAGGCCACCGAGTGGACCGAGGCATGGACGACTTTCAACGCCATGGAGAAGACCTGGGCGTACCGCCAGGACCAGCTTCCTTCGACGCACCCGATCGTCGCCGAGATCAACGACCTGGAAGACGTGCAGGTCAACTTCGACGGCATCACCTACGCCAAGGGCGGCTCCGTCCTCAAGCAGCTCGCCGCCTGGGTGGGCATCGAGGCCTTCTTCGCCGGAGTATCCCAGTACTTCCAGAAGCACTCCTGGGGCAACACCGAGCTGAGCGACCTGCTGTCGGAGCTCGAAGCCACGAGCGGCCGCGACCTGAGCACGTGGTCGAAGAAGTGGCTCGAGACCGCCGGCGTCAACACGCTCGAGCCGGTCATCGCCGAGGGTGACGACGGCACGATCTCCCGCTTCGCCATCACCCAGACCGCGCCCGCGGACTACCCGACGATCCGTCCTCACCGCCTCGGTATCGGCTTCTACACGCTGACCGACGGCTCGCTCACCCGCACGCATCACCTCGAGGTCGATGTCGACGGCGACCGCACCGAAGTGCCCGAGCTGCACGGCCTCGCCCGACCGGACCTCGTCCTCCTGAACGACAACGACCTCGCCTACGCGAAGATCCGTCTCGACGAGAAGTCGCTCGCGACGGCGATTGCTCACCTGGCCGACATCCACGACCCCCTCGCACGTTCGCTCGTGTGGGGTGCCGCCTGGGACCAGACCCGCGACGCCGAGACCGGCGCATCGGAGTACATCGACCTCGTGCTCGGCAACATCGGCCGCGAGACCGAGTCGACGACCGTGCGCACCACGCTCGCTCAGCTCCGCTCCGCCGCGACGCTGTACGTCGCGCCCGCTGATCGCGAGGCTGCCCGCCTCAAGGTCGCCGACGGCCTGTGGAGCCTCGCAGAGGCAGCGGAGCCCGGCAGCGACAGCCAGCTGCAGTTCGTCACCGCGTTCGCGAACGCCCTGGTCACCCCGGAGCACGCAGGCATCGTCGGACGACTGCGATCCGGAGAGGACACCCTGCCCGGATTGGAGGTCGACGCGGACCTGAACTGGCAGCTCCTCGTCGGCCTCGCCACGATCGGTGCCACGGATGCCGCGACGATCGATGCCGCCCTCGCTTCGGACAACACGGCCAAGGGCGGAGAGTTCGCCGCGCAGGCACGCGCGTCCCTTCCCGACTCGGCGTCCAAGAAGGCGGCGTGGGCATCGCTGATCGAGCGTGACGACGCTCCGAACACGATCGTCCGCTCTGCGGCGCTCGGGTTCACGCATCCGGCAGGTACGGCGGTGCTCGCCGAGTTCGTCCCCGCGTACTTCGACATGCTGCTCCCGGTGTGGGAGTCGCGCAGCTATCAGATCGCGCAGTACCTGATCGTCGGACTCTTCCCGACGGCGCTGGCCGACATCGCGCTACGCGACGCGACCCGCGCCTGGCTCTCCGCCCACCAGGACGCGGCGCCGGCGCTGCGCCGACTCGTGCTCGAGAACCTGGCGGATGTGGAGCGCGCGCTGGCCGCGCAGGCGCGCGACGCCGAGGACTGATCCCCGACGCATCCGAAACGGAGACCATCCGTCCCGCACTCGGCGTGTCCCTCACCGACACGGCGACAGGGGGACGGATGGTCTCCGTTTTCGTCTGGCGCGCGCACCCAGCCCACGCAGAGCCCCGATCGCTAGGATCTTCACTGATGATCCTCCCCTTCGCCGACACCGACTCACCCGCGGAGATTCCCCTCCCCGATTGGGTGAAGGCGCTCCTCGCCTGGCTGACGCAGGTCGGCATGAACGCGCTCACCGTCGCGCTCATCATCGGCAGCTGCATCGTGATCGGCCTGGTACTCCGTCTCATCATCCGACGGGTCGTGCGTCGCATCGTCGACAGCGCCAAGAACAAAGCCTCGGTCGACGACACGCAAGCTCTCGAGCGCTCTCCGCTCGCAGACATGCGACTAGTGCAGCGCACCAGGACACTCGGCACGATCCTGCAGAACATCGTCAACGTGATGCTGGTCGTCATCGCGATCGTGCTCATCGTCAATGCACTGAACTCGTCGCTCCTCGGCTCCCTGACGCTCCTCACGGCCGCCGTGGGTGCCGGATTGGGCTTCGGCGCCCAGAACATCGTGAAAGACGTGCTCAACGGCATGTTCATCGTGGCCGAAGACCAGATCGGTATCGGTGACGTGGTCGACCTCGGCCTGGCGAGCGGGGTCGTGGAGTACGTCAGCGTGCGGATCACTCAGGTGCGCGACGTCAACGGCACCCTCTGGTACGTGCGAAACGGAGAGGTCACCCGCATCGGGAACATGTCTCAGGGCTGGGCGCGATCGATCATCGACATCGGTGTTCCTGCAGACTCCGACCTCGACCTGGTCGAACACACCATGCTGGAGACGGCACAGGGACTCGCGAAAGACCCGAAGTGGCGCACCCGCATCATCGAGAAGCCCGAGCTGTGGGGCCTCGAATCCATCGACGGCGACGCGCTCGTCGTCCGCATCGTGATCAAGGCCCGAGCCAACGCGAAGGACGATGTGGCGCAAGAACTGCGCCGCCGCCTGCGCGCGGCCCTCCTCGAGAAGGAGATCAGCGTCCCGCGGATGGCCGATGTCGTCCCCACCGGCCTCGACGGCGCACGCCGCGTGCGAGGCGCGAACCCGCCCAGGACGCGCCCGAACGCCGTCACCGGCGTTCCCGTCATCCCCGATCGCGGGATCTGGCGGCGCAAGAAGCCCACCGAAGACGGGAGTACCCCGAAGTGACGTTCTACGACGAGGTCGGGGGTCACGAGACCTTCCGCAGGATCGTCTCCGTGTTCTACCGTGAGGTCGCACTCGATCCCGTGCTGAAGCCGATGTACCCCGAGGAGGATCTGGGGCCCGCAGAGGATCGGCTCCGCCTCTTCCTCGAGCAGTACTGGGGCGGACCGACGACCTATGGGGAGACCCGGGGGCATCCCCGGCTCCGGATGCGCCACATGCCGTTCCACATCGACCCGGACGCCCGGGATCGTTGGCTTCGTCATATGAGGACCGCCGTCGACGAGGCGCAGTTGTCCCCCCTGCACGAATCGACGCTGTGGGACTACCTGGAGCGCGCCGCCTATGCCATGGTGAACACATTCGAGCCATCGGGCATCGGCGCCGCAGCCGGCGACCGTCCCACGCTCGAGACCCGCTCACGTCAGGAATCAACGGAGAACTCATGACGACAACGCCCCTGTCCACGGATGTCCTGGTGATCGGATGGGGGTTGTCCGGCCTCGTCGCCGCCGCAGAGGCCCTGGATGCGGGGCGACGTGTCATCCTGATCGATCAGGAGCCGCGCACCAATCTGGGCGGTCAGGCCTGGTGGTCTTTCGGCGGCCTGTTCTTCATCGACTCCCCCGAGCAGAGGCGTCTCGGTATCGAGGACTCGCTCGAGCTCGCGACGCAGGACTGGTTCGGCAATGCCGCCTTCGACCGCCCGGAGGATGAATGGCCACGGCGCTGGGCCGAGGCATACCTGCAGTTCGCGGCCGGTGAGAAGCGCTCCTGGCTGCGTGAACGCGGCGTCGGCTTCTTCCCGGTCGTGGGGTGGGCGGAACGAGGCGGATACGGCGCGATCGGCCCAGGCAACTCCGTGCCGCGGTTCCACATCACCTGGGGAACCGGACCCGGAATCGTGGCACCGTTCGCCGCTGCCGTGGAACAGGGCGAACGTGAGGGGCGCCTGACCGTGCTTCCTCGACACCGCGTGTCGGAACTGATCGTGACGGACCGCACGGTGACGGGGGCGCGCGGCAGCATCCTCGCGTCGAGCGGTGCGGAGCGGGGTGAGCCGACCACCCGCGAGGTCATCAGGGAGTTCGAGATCTCAGCGGGTGCCACGATCGTCTCCTCGGGCGGCATCGGTGGCAACCACGACCTCGTCCGCGCCGCGTGGCCGTCGAGGCTCGGCGCGCCGCCCGCGCACATGCTCTCCGGCGTGCCGGCCTACGTCGATGGATCGATGCACGGCGTGAGCGAAGCGGCGGGCGCGCGGCTGATCAACGGTGACCGGATGTGGCACTACGTCGAAGGCATCACGAACTGGGACCCGGTGTGGCCCTCTCACGGCATCCGCATCCTCCCGGGGCCCTCGTCGCTCTGGTTGGATGCCACCGGACGACGTCTGCCGGTTCCGCTCTACCCGGGTTTCGACACCTTGGGCACCCTCGAGCATCTGCGCTCGACAGGGCACGACCACTCCTGGTTCGTCACGTCGCGGCAGATCGTCGAGAAGGAGTTCGCGCTGTCCGGGAGCGAGCAGAATCCCGACCTGACGGGCAAGGATGTCGGGCTGCTGCTCCGTTCACGGCTCGCGAAGGGTCCGACAGGTCCCGTGCAGTCGTTCCTCGACGAGGGCGAGGACTTCATCGTCGAGAACGATCTCGAATCACTCCTGGAGCAGATGCAGCGCCATCCCGGCGGAGAGCTGCTCGACATCGACGCCGTGCGCAAGGAGGTGGTCGCCCGGGATCGTGAAGTGGAGAACGACTTCACCAAGGACGCACAGATCGCGATGCTGCGATCCATGCGGAACTATCGCGGCGACAAGCTCATCCGCACCGCCGCACCTCATCGACTGCAAGAGCGCAGCGCCGGCCCGCTCATCGCGGTGAAACTGCACGTCCTCACGCGGAAGTCGCTCGGCGGCATCAACACCGATCTCGACGGTCGCGCATTGAACGCTCAGGGCGCACCGATCCCCGGGTTGTTCGCCGCAGGCGAGGCGAGTGGCTTCGGCGGAGGCGGGGTCCATGGCTATCGTGCACTCGAAGGCACGTTCCTGGGCGGCTGTCTCTTCAGCGGTCGTGCAGCCGGACGTGCGGCCGCAGCCGGGAGCTGATCCTCGGGTCTGCCGCGCGTGTCGCCGTCGACGTCTCAGCCTGCGGAGCCCGTGTCGCGGACGCCCGTGAGTCCGGAGGCGATCGGCCCTCGCACCAGGACATGACCGCGGCGGAAGGACAGCCGGCTCCACCGACCGGACCGGGTGACGGGCACCTGTTCGTCCCCGGAGATGAAACCCATGGCGTCGGCGGCGAAGGCGATACCACGCGGCAGTCCGCCGAGGTCCTCATCCGGTTCACCCCAGATCGCTGCGCGAAGCGCCCGGACGGCCTCCTCGCCCGATCCTGCACCCGCGCCCCGAGCCACCGCGGAGATCCCCCACTGCGCGCGCTGCGCAATCGTCGAGGCCGGGAGCGCGGAGGTCCGCTCCCATCCGGAGCGGGGCGGTGCGACGCCGGCCCACGCAGGCGAGAGTCCCGTGTCCGGGAACGCGAGCTGGGCCTGCTCGTCCGTCGTGGTGAGCTGATCCACGACGACATCGCAGCGGAGTTCAGGGTCAGCATGCACGATACGCATGGCGAGGATCGTCGGAGTCTGGTCGAAGAGACCGTGCGGCGCCAGCGCGGCGGTGGTCAGCGCGAGGACGCCGTTCGCTGCCTGCAGCCGCACCCCGTCGTCCGTGATCCGGGTCGCTCGACCGACGAAAGTGAGGACATCCTTCGCGGTGTCCGGGTCGGCGAGGAGGAGGTGATGCGGCACGCGTTCTAAACTACCAACGGAGCGGCGTGTGCGGTCGCGGGGAAGGAACATATGAGCGCGGAGGACCATGCCGTCCGGACCGTCGAGCGGCTGCGTGAGATCCTCGATCTCGATGCGACGCAGGCACGGACCACGGAGGACATCTTCACGGGTTCGTCGCATCCCATGCCGAGCGGACGCATCTACGGCGGTCAAGTCCTCGCGCAAGCGCTCCTCGCCGCCGAACGCACACTTCCCGAAGACCGGGCTGTGCACTCGATGCACGGCTATTTCCTGCGCCCCGGCGACGCGAGTCAGGGAATCACGATCGCCGTCGATCGGATCCACGACGGCCGTTCCTTCTCGACCCGGAGGGCGCAGGCCTATCAGAACGGTGTGCCGATCTTCTCGATGATCGCGTCGTTCCAAGACGGTGATCCCGGTGTGGAGCATGCCCAGCCGATGCCGGAGGGCATCCCTTCCCCGGAGGAGCTCACGCCGGACGAGGAGCGCGTTCACGGCCTTCCCGAGGGCACCACGCGCATGTTGAGCGAACGCGCTGCCGACATCCGGCACGTCGACTCTCCGCTGTATCTGCCGAGTGACGACCAGCGTGTCGCGCGCCAGGCGGTGTGGATGCGTCTGCGTGCACCACTCCCCGACGATCAGCGCCTGCACCGTGCCGCGCTCGCCTACCTCAGCGACATGACGATCCAGGAGTCGATCCTCCGCGCGCACGGCGTGTACTGGGCGTTGCCCGGGTTGAAGGTCGCGAGCCTGGACCACGCGATGTGGTGGCACCGTCCCGCCCGTGTGGATGAGTGGCTGCTGTATGTCCAGGAGTCCCCGAACGCCCGGGGCGGCCGCGGGCTCGCCACCGGACGGATCTACACACGCGATGGTTCTCTTGCGGCGAGCGTCGCGCAGGAGATCATGATTCGCGTCCCTGAAGACGCTTCCTGACGCCGCGCCGTCCTCGCGCTGTTCCTCCGGCCTCAGCGGTGGGAGTACTCGATAGATGCACCCACGTAGGGCTCCCAGGCGTCACGCATCTCCGGGGTGAGCCGGGTCGGGCGCCCGGTCTGCGCATCGACGAGCACGATGATCGCGGTCGACCGCGCGTAGACCTGTCGGGGCGCGGCGGTGGGGTCGTTGTGGACTTCGTAGCAGACTTCGACGCTGGAGCCGCCGAGCTTGCCGAACCACATCTGGACTTCGAGAGGTCGGCGCTGATACGGCACCGGTGCGAGATACTCGATCTCCTGGCGGGCGATGAGGGTCAGGATGCCCTCGTCGATGCCGGAATCGAGCACCGCCGTGGACGGCGCCTCTTCGCCGGGACCCGCCCGCCAGAATGCCCGCACGCGAGCCTCCTCGAGCAGTTTCAGCATCGAGGTGTTGTTCACGTGGTTGAAGGCGTCCAGATCCCCCCAGCGAAGCTGGATCGGGATGTGCAGGCGGGTCCCCGGCGACGTAGACATCGCGGTCTCAGTCGCGCGTCAGCTTGCGGTGCGTCGACCGGTGCGGCTTCGCGGCGTCCGGTCCGAGGCGCTCGATCTTGTTCTCCTCATAGGCCTCGAAGTTGCCCTCGAACCAGTACCACTGGTCGGGCTTCTCGTCGGTGCCCTCGTACGCCAGGATGTGGGTCGCGATGCGGTCGAGGAACCACCGGTCGTGAGTGATCACCACGGCGCATCCGGGGAACTCGAGCAGAGCGTTCTCGAGCGAGCTCAGCGTCTCGACGTCGAGGTCGTTGGTCGGCTCGTCGAGCAGCAGCAGGTTGCCACCTTCCTTGAGCGTAAGAGCGAGGTTCAGACGGTTGCGCTCACCGCCAGAGAGAACGCCGGCCTTCTTCTGCTGATCGGGCCCCTTGAAGCCGAACTTCGAGACGTAGGCACGCGAAGGGATCTCCGTCTTGCCGACGGTGATGAAGTCCAGGCCGTCGGACACGACCTCCCACAGCGTCTTGTTCGGATCGATGTTGGCGCGAGACTGGTCGACGTAGCTGATCTTGACCGTCTCACCGATCTTCAGGTCACCACCGTCGAGCGGCTCGAGTCCCACGATCGTCTTGAAGAGCGTGGTCTTTCCCACACCGTTCGGTCCGATCACGCCGACGATGCCGTTCGGCGGAAGGCTGAAACTCAGCCCGTCGATGAGTGAACGCCCGTCGAATCCCTTCTTGAGGTTCTTCGCCTCGATGACGACCGTGCCGAGACGCGGACCCGCCGGGATCTGGATCTCCTCGAAGTCGAGCTTTCTGGTGCGCTCCGCCTCCGAGGCCATCTCCTCGTAGCGAGCCAGGCGAGCCTTCGACTTGGTCTGACGACCCTTGGCGCTGGACCGCACCCACTCCAGCTCCTCCTTGAGGCGCTTGGCGAGCTTCGCGTCCTTCTTGCCCTGGATCTCGAGGCGCTCGCCCTTCTTCTCCAGGTAGGTCGAGTAGTTGCCCTCGTAGCCGATGAGACGACCGCGGTCGACCTCGGCGATCCACTCGGCGACGTGGTCGAGGAAGTACCGGTCGTGGGTGATCGCGATCACCGCGCCCTTGTACGCCTGCAGGTGCTGCTCGAGCCAGAGCACGCTCTCGGCATCGAGGTGGTTCGTGGGCTCGTCGAGGAGCAGGAGGTCGGGCTTCTGCAGGAGCAGCTTCGCCAGCGCGACACGGCGCTTCTCACCACCGGAGAGCGGGGCGATCGCGGCGTCGGCGGGAGGAGTGCGCAGCGCATCCATAGCCTGATCGAGCTGGGAGTCGAGGTCCCACCCGTCGGCGGCATCGATCTCTTCCTGCAAGGTGCCCATCTCGGCGAGGAGGGCATCGAAGTCGGCATCGGGCTCGGCCATCAGCGCGGAGATCTCGTTGAACCGGTCGAGCTTCGCCTTGATGGCGATCCCGTCCTGGATGTTCTCGATCACCGTCTTCGACTCGTCGAGTTCCGGCTCCTGCATCAGAATGCCCACCGAATAACCCGGGGAGAGCTTCGCCTCACCGTTCGAGGGGGTGTCGAGACCGGCCATGATCTTGAGGATCGTGGACTTTCCGGCGCCGTTCGGACCCACCATGCCGATCTTTGCTCCGGGCAGGAACGCCATGGTCACGTCGTCGAGGATGAGCTTCTCGCCCACCGCCTTGCGCGCACGCACCATCGAGTAGATGTACTCAGCCACCGAAAACCGCTCCTTCTGTTGGCGTCGAAGATCGACACCCCAGCCTACCGGCCCCTCGGCCTGTCACCAGTCGATCGGGCGAGTGGTGCCCACGAGACACCGCCCCTCGGCGAGTTGCGGCATCACGGTCGCGACGACCTGACCCGTGGACGGTCCGACTTGTCCGACCAAGCAGGCTTCATCACCCCATCGCACGGAGAACTGAAGGCTCTCCGCCGGATTGCCCACCGTCGTCTGGTCCTGAGTCACCTGCATGGCGTCACGATCGAAGCCGGCCTCGACCAGGGCATCCACGTATGCGCGGCCGGAACCACGCTGATCGGTCACCCACACGCGCTCAGCGACCGCCGTGAAGACAGGAAGGTTCTCTTCTGCCGTGCCATCGGGAACCAGTGCCGGTTCGGGAACGGGCGTGGGGCCCGCCGACACCTGTGCCGTCGGAGAGGCGGAAGGCTCAGGTGTCGGCGCGCAACCGGCGAACAGGAGGACGGCAGCGACCGAAGCCAGCACGCCGGCCGTGCGCGCCGGTGAGAAGACCGTTCGACGAATCACGTGCCGAGTCTACGGCTCCTGTCGAAGCGCCTCGGTGCGTCACGGAGATCCCGCGTCGCCGTGGGAGTCGCGGGCGAGCTCACCGCACCGCTTCTGTCGTGGCGCTCGACTCCGTCCAGGAGAGACCGAGCGGAGTCATCTCCTCGCCGCCGACGGACTCGTCGTCTCGACGGTCTTCGGCCGGCGACGTGGACCGGTCGCTGTGGATAGCGTGCAGGCCCGGCTCCGCGGTCGGGCGGGCGCGCGGTCGATACGCCGTCGTCCCCCAACGCAGATCGTGTCCGATCGCATCGGCCTCGATATCGACACTCGTGCCGTGCTTGCCGTTGCTCTCCCACTCGCGGATCTTCAATCGTCCGGTGACGATCACGCTGTCGCCGGTGCGCAGTGAGGCCCTCACGTTCTCACCGAGCTGCCGGAACGCCGCGACGGAGAACCAGTTCGTCCCGGAATCCGTCCACTCCTGCGTCGCCGGGTCGAACCGCCGGTGGGTGCTCGCGAGACGGAAGTTCGTCACGGGTACACCGCCGCCCGTCTGCCCCTGCGTCGGATCCGTGGCGACTCTTCCCACGATGGTCAGCGTGTCGATCATGTCCTGTCCTTCCGGTGACCGGACGCGTGTCGTCCGGGTCTCCAGCCTGCATCCGCAACCACGACTCGATAGCTCGGAATCACGCGAAACGTGCACCGATCGCGGCCCGTGCCTGTCAGTGCAGAAAGGGCCGATCAGGCCGCGTGTCGGAGCGGAGATCGAATGTCGGAGGTCGGTCATATCTTCGAAGGAGCGAAAGGAGTTCCGATGTCCGACAACCTGATCACTGCCCTCCCCGACGTTCCGTACGCAACACCTCGGCTCTCTTCCAGCCGTGAGCACCTCGTGCGTGCCGCAGATCACCTCTGGCGCGTGCAGGATCGGAGGGAGCACGTCCTGGGGCATCTCAGGATCACGGCCGATCCGCTCGGGCTCCGGTATCGCGCCGAGCGCCTGCATCTGGCCACGAGCTCTTTTCGCGTCGTCGGCGAGTTCTGGAATGTGGACGACGCCGTCGCTGCGCTCCGCCACTCGTGAGACACGGACCACACCTGCCGACAACTCAGGCTGACGCAGTCGAAGTGCCCCCGGCAGGATTCGAACCTGCGACCAAGAGATTAGAAGGCTCCTGCTCTATCCCCTGAGCTACGGAGGCGCACGCGTATAGAGTATCGCGGTCGTGCGGCCTTGCACGAAGCCCGCCACGTCAGCGATGTCGGGCCCGTCGATAGGATGGCCGCATGGTAACTGCGTCCGAGAACGACCGTCTCGTATGGATCGACTGCGAGATGACGGGACTCGATCTGGCGGTCGATGAGCTCGTCGAGATAGCCGTCGTCATCACCGACTTCGAGCTCAACCCTGTCGATCCCGGCTTCCAGGTGGTGATTTGCCCCAGCGCGGACGCTCTCGCGCACATGAACGACTTCGTCACGAAGATGCATGAGACCTCCGGCCTGATCAATGAGATCGCCGGCGGTGTCTCCGTGGAGGAGGCCGAATCGCAGACCCTCGCCTACATCAAGCGCTTCGTACCGCTGGAGCGCAAAGCGCCGCTCGCCGGCAACACGATCGGGACAGACCGGATGTTCCTCGCCAAGTACATGCCACAGGTCGACCAGTGGTTGCACTACCGGAACGTCGATGTGTCCAGCGTCAAAGAGCTCTCGCGACGCTGGTACCCGCGTGTGTTCTTCCAAGCGCCGACGAAAGACGGCGGGCACCGTGCGCTCGCTGACATCCTGGAGTCGATCCGAGAGCTCCGTTACTACCGCGAAGCGGTCTTCGTCGATGAGCCGGGACCGTCCAGCGACGAAGCACGAGAGATCTCGACGCGCACGGTGTCAGAGTTCACTCCGAACATGTAATAGACTCGTATGGTTGCCCGCTCCGGTGGGCGCATGGTGGGTATAGCTCAGCTGGTAGAGCGCTGGCTTGTGGTGCCGGATGTCGCGGGTTCGAGTCCCGTTACTCACCCTCAGGAAGAAGGCCCGGGTCGGATGATCCGGGCCTTCTTCGTCCCCTCGTGAACAAGCCGGGCACGTCACCCCGAAGCTCTAAACTGACCTCGTGTCACTCGCGGTCTGGTTCTCGTTGCTGACCGCGTCCGTCGTGATCAGCCTCACGCCCGGTGCGGGCGCCATCAACACCATGTCCAACGCCATGAGCCAAGGGTGGCGGCGCTCGATCTGGGGCATCATCGGCCAGCAGATCGCTCTGGTCGTCCACGTGGCGATCGTCGCTGCCGGCGTCGGTCTCCTGGTCTCACGCTCGGAACTCCTTTTCAACGCCATCCGCTATGCCGGAGCCGCCTACCTCGTCTTCCTCGGGGTACGGCTCCTGCTCGCCCGGCCCGCTGCGGTCAACGTCGATGTCGACGCCCCGGCCCCGATCGACCTCCGTGAGAGCCACTGGTCGATGATCCGACGGGGGTTCTGGGTGAACCTCTTGAACCCCAAGGCGATCGTCTTCTTCCTGGCGTTCATCCCCCAGTTCGTGCGTCTCGATGAACCGCCACTCCCCCAGTACCTCACCTTGATCGCCACCGTGGTCGTGATCGACGTGATCGTCATGTGGGGGTTCTTCGCTGCTGCCGCACGGCCCTTCCGACGTCTGACGGCGTCCGCGCGTGGACAACGTGTACTCAACGTGGTCTTCGGAACGCTGTTCATCGCCGTCGCCGGAGTCCTCGTCGTCGTGCACTGAGCGGGCGCCGGGCGGCTACCGCCTCTAGGCTGGATGCGATGGAGATGAACGCCGACGCCTTCGAAGAGCTCGTGATCGACGAGCTCGACCGGCTCCCCGATGACATGGTCGAGGGGCTGGAGAACATCGTGTTCGTCGTCGAAGATCGCCCCGAGGACGGCAGCCTCGATCTTCTCGGTCTCTACGACGGTCTGGCCCTCACCGAGCGCACCCAGTACGGCATGGGCGAGCTCCCCGACCGCATCGTGGTCTACCGTGACCCGCACCTGGCACAGTGTGATTCCGAAGACGAACTCCGCGATGAGATCCACACCACGCTGGTGCACGAGATCGCCCACTTCTACGGCATCGACGACGAGCAGCTGCATGAGATGGGATGGGCATGACGACACCGGCTGCGCTTCCCGAGCTCGACGAGACCACCGATCTTCGCGCCGCTCCCCTCGAGCCGTGGCAGGTCGTCGTCTGGAACGACCCGGTGAATCTCATGAGCTACGTGGTGCGCGTGTTCCGGACGTACTTCGGCTACTCGATCGACCATGCCACCGCACTCATGCTCGCCGTCCACCACGAAGGCCATGCGGTGGTCGCGACCGGCCCCAGAGAGACGATGGAGGTCCATGCCCAGGCGATGCACGACTTCGGGCTCTGGGCGACAGTCCGGAAGGCGGCATCGTGACCGCTGAGCGCATCCTTCAGGAGATGACGTTGATCGAGGCGTTCCACCTCGCGCGACTGGTGGACGACTTCGTGGAACTCGTCACCGATTCCCGGGACATCGCTGACCCCGCCGTCGATCGGCTGACTCCGACCCCGTATCCGGAGGACTCGGACGCGGCGGCGGAGTTCAGCGTAGCGACGAGAGACGATCTTCTCGACCGTCGCCTCGCCGACGCCCGCATCGTACGGTCGGCTCTCGGCACACTGCCCCCGGACTCCGACGCGCTCACGGAGGACACGGCTCTCACGACGCGAGAGGTGTCCGTGTCCATAGAGAGCATCGACGCCTGGCTGCGCACGCTCACTGCCATCCGCCTCGTCATCGCCACCCGACTGGGCATCACCTCCGACGAGGACCCCGGCGGAGACGATCGCCACGGCATCTACGACTGGCTGGGTTATCGCCTGGATCTGCTGATCCACGCCGCGGATGAGGCCGAAGGACTTACGATCGACTGACCGCTACGGGACCTCGAAGATGCGCGTCGCGAGCGCGCGTGGGTCGTCTCGTTCGATGTGGCGTCGCTCCTGAGCCGCCCATCGGTCCCAATGCGGGCGGTAGGTCTCGCCATCACGGGCGAGCGCGCGCCTCTTCCGGGATTCTTCCGTCGATTCGACCCAGATCCGGACGTCGGCGAGGCCGGCGGTCGACGGCCGCAGGATCCCGCTGCCCTCGACGATCACCCCGAGAGCAGGGTCGACGGCGTGGCTCTCGGCTTCGGTCTCCGCTTCCCAGTCCCAGCGCCGCCAGGTCCCCAGGTACCCCCGCCCGTGCGGGCGCAGAATCCACTCGAGAGCGCGTTCCGAGCCCTGATCGAGCCCGTCCCAGCCCGGGTAGATCGAGTCGAGCGCCACGAGCTGCACGTGGCCGAGCACAGGCCAGCGCCGCACGAGCCGCGCAGCGAGGGAGGACTTGCCGGCACCGCTGCCGCCGTCGATGAGGACGACCGGGTTGGCCGCAGCCAGTGATCGGATGTCCTGCGCGATCAGGGTCGCCGCATGCTCGAGTGCTGCCGCGACCGGGTCGTCACTTCTTGAGGGCACGGATGATGCGTGCGAACGCTCGTCCGGCGACCCAGACGAATGGGACGGCCACGACGAGCAGCGTGACGATGTTGGGCTCGAAGCGCAGGCCCTCTTCACGCCGCACGTAGACACCGACCGGGACGGAAACACCCCCGCCTCCACCGCCTTCGGCGCCGTCCCCACTCCCGCCGCCGAATCCCGAATAGGTGAACGCGACCGGCGTGATGCTCACCCCATCCACGTCCTGCGGCTCTCCATACGCGCTCTTCACGCCGAAGGACGCAGCTTGCTTTCCGAGTTCCAGTGCAATGTTCGGCATAAGCCCACGGTAGTCGAGGAACGCCGAGCGTGTGGGATCAATCCACGCCGTGCGCCTTGGGGTGTTGGGCCGCGCCTCGCCCTTCACCGCGTCCGATGTGCCGTGCGCGGCTGATCGTCGCCGAACCGAAACGGGCCATGGCTTCATCGACCGCGCCTTCGACCTTGCGCCAGTCCTCGTCGTCGTCCCAGAGTGCCATTCCCGCGCCACCGGCAGGTCGCAGATTCTCTGCCCGAACCCCCACGAGACGGACGGGGTCGCGTCGGTCGATCTGCTCGAAGAGCGTCTGTGCTGCCTCGCCGATCCGCTGTCCGACTGCCGTGGGCTCCGTCAGAGTATGGGATCTGTTCACGGTGCGGAAGTCGTCGAATCGGATCTTGATCGCGACGGTCGACGCCTCCCAGCCGGCGCGTCGAAGCCGGACCGCGACCCGGTCGGCCAGACGCAACAGTTCGGCACGGAGGAACGGCCGGTCCAGGATGTCCGTGTCGAAGGTCTCCTCATGGCCGATGCTCTTCTCCACTCGCTCCGTATCGACGGCTCGAGGGTCTTCTCCGCGGGCGAGTTGTCTGAGGCGGGCCCCGAGCGCGGCTCCGACGGCACGATCGATCATCTCCGTCGGCGCGTCGCGGACGTCCTGCACCGTGCGGATACCGCGTGCTTCGAGCGCCTCCGCAGCTTTCGGTCCCACTCCCCACATCGCACGTACCGGCCGAGGCGCGAGGAAGTCGAGCGTGTCGTCGCCTGCGACGATGAGCATCCCGTCGGGCTTGGCGATCGTCGAAGCCATCTTGGCGACATGCTTGGTCGCCGCGACGCCCACGCTGCACGTGATGCCGACTTCGTCGCGCACACGTTCTCGAATCAGCTCGGCGATGCGCGCCGGGCTCCCCCACAGACGCCGCACGCCCTGCACATCGAGGAAGGCCTCGTCCACGGAAAGCGGCTCGACGAGCGGCGTGAACGACTCGAAGATCGCCATGACCTGCCGGGATACCTCCTGGTACCGAGCGAAGTGCGGCGGGACGATGCGCGCGGACGGACATAGACGCAGCGCCTGCGACACCGCCATCGCGGCGCGCACGCCGTATCGACGGGCCTCGTACGAGGCGCTCGAGACGACGGAACGGCCATCCGGTGCACCGATGATCAGCGGCAGACCCCGGAGCGTGGGGTCGTCCAGCACCTCGACGGCCGCATAGAACGCGTCCATGTCGACGTGCAGGATACGCGTGCCGGTGTCCTCCGCGCCCGAGTCGGAGACGATCCGCCCTCTGCCGTCACCGTGTCCCATGCGAGGATTCTCCCCCGAGCCTCTGACATGAGGCCCGGGGGCGCGCGCTACTGCGCCGCGCGCTCGAGGATGAGCTCACGGACGCGCGCGGCATCCGCCTGGCCCTTCATCGCCTTCATGACCGCTCCGATCACCGCTCCGGCCGCCTGCACCTTGCCGTCCTTGATCTTCGCCATCACGTCGGGCTGTGCCGCCAGAGCCTCGTCGATCGCCGCGATCAGCGCGCCGTCGTCAGACACCACCGCGAGCCCGCGAGCGTCCACGACCTCCTGCGGAGTGCCCTCACCGGCGATGACGCCTTCGAGTACCTGGCGGGCGAGCTTGTCGGTAAGCGTTCCCGCATCGACGAGCCGCTGCAGAGCCGCGACGTTCTCCGGGCTGATCAGCGCGGTGGCGTCCTGGTCCTGGGTGTTGGCGATGCGAGTGATCTCACCGGTCCACCACTTGCGTGCAGTGGCGGGTGTCGCCCCCGCGGTGATCGTCGCCTCGACGACCTCGAGCAGGCCGCCGTTGCGGACGTCCTGGAACTCCAGATCGGTGAATCCCCATTCCGTCATCAGACGACGGCGGCGAGCCACCGGCTGCTCGGGAAGAGCCGCACGCAGCTCCTCGATCAGCGCGGCGGCCGGTTCCACGGGCAGCAGGTCAGGCTCCGGGAAGTACCGGTAATCATCGGCGTCCGACTTCGGGCGCCCCGGAGAGGTGGTCCCGGTGTCCTCGTGCCAGTGACGCGTCTCCTGGGTGATCGTGCCGCCGTCGGCGAGGATCTGCGCCTGGCGCTGGATCTCGTACCGCACGGCCCGTTCCACGGAGCGCATCGAGTTGACGTTCTTCGTCTCGGTGCGGGTGCCGAGCTCGTCGGTGCCACGTCGACGCAGCGAGACGTTTGCGTCGCAACGCAGGTTGCCCCGCTCCAGTCGCGCTTCGGAGATGCCGAGGCCACGCACGATGTCGCGGATCGCCTGCACGTAGGCCTTGGCGACCTCCGGTGCACGGTGCTCGGTGCCGTAGATGATGTTCGTCACGATCTCGACCAGCGGGACACCCGCCCGGTTGTAGTCGACCAGCGAGTACTCGGCCCCCTGGATGCGTCCGGTCGCCCCACCCATGTGGGTGAGCTTGCCGGCGTCCTCCTCCATGTGCGCGCGCTCGATCGGGATCGTGATGAGCGTGCCGTCCTCGAGCTCGACCTCGACCGACCCGTCATAGGCGATCGGCTCGTCGTACTGCGAGATCTGGTAGTTCTTGCCGAGATCCGGGTAGAAGTAGTTCTTGCGGGCGAACCGGCTCGACTCCGCGATCGAGCAGCCGAGGGCGAGCCCCAGGCTGATCGAGGAACGGATCGCCGTCTCGTTCACGACCGGCAGCGAGCCGGGGAGACCGAGATCCACGGGAGCGATGAGAGTGTTCGGTTCCGCAGCGTGGTAGGCCTCGTTGGCCGGGTTGGGCGCGTCGGAGAACATCTTCGTGTTCGTGTTGAGTTCGACGTGCACCTCGAAACCGAGGACCGGCTCGAACAGCTCGAGCGCCTTGTCGAAGTCCATGAGCTTGGCGGCGGCCATCAGCGGGTCCCTCCTGCGAGCTGGGGTGCGCGGGTGAGCAACGGAGCGCCCCACGAATCGACGAGCAACGTCTCCAACGCGGCGCCGACGCGATACAGGCGCGCGTCCTCACGCGCAGGGGCGATGAACTGGATGCCGACGGGCAGCCCGTCCTCGTCGGCGAGACCGCTCGGGATCGAGATGCCGGGGACGCCGGCGAGGTTGACCGGAATCGTGGTGATGTCGTTGAGGTACATCTGCAGCGGATCGTCGACCTTCTCGCCGATCTTGAACGCCGTGGTCGGAGCCGAGGGCGTCGCGATCACGTCCACCTCCGCAAAGGCGTTCGCGAAGTCCTGCTGGATGAGCGTGCGGACCTTCTGCGCACTCCCGTAGTAGGCGTCGTAGTATCCGGCGGAGAGCGCGTAGGTGCCGAGGATGATGCGGCGCTTCACCTCGTCGCCGAAACCGGCATCGCGCGTCGCGGACATCACATCCTCGACCGTGGGTGTGCCGTCGGGAGTCACGCGCAGGCCGAAGCGCACGGAGTCGAACTTCGCAAGGTTGCTCGATGCCTCCGCCGGCAGGATGAGGTAGTAGGCGGCCACGCCGTACTCAAAGTGCGGAGCACCGATCTCGACGATCTCCGCTCCCTGAGCCTCCATCATCGCGAGTGCGCTGCGGAAAGACGCTGCCACACCGGGCTGGAATCCACTGTCGGGCAGTTCACGGATGACGCCGACCTTGAGTCCCTTGAGGACGTCCCCTCGCGCGCCTTCGCGCGCCGCCTCGGCGAACGACGGCCATTCGTCACGCAGGGAGGTGGAATCCTTCGGGTCGTGCCCGGCGATCACATCGTGCAGCAGCCCCGAGTCGAGGACCGTTCTCGAGACCGGACCGACCTGGTCGAGGCTGGATGCGAGAGCGATCGCGCCGTACCGGCTCACGCCGCCGTAGGTCGGCTTGACGCCCACGGTGCCGGTGACGTGCGCGGGCTGCCGGATCGAGCCACCGGTGTCGGAGCCCAGGGCCAGCGGTGCTTCGAAAGCCGCCACCGCCGCGGCCGAGCCGCCGCCCGAGCCGCCCGGGATGCGGTCGAGGTCCCACGGATTGCGGGTGGGGCCGTATGCCGAGTGCTCGGTGGACGATCCCATCGCGAACTCGTCCATGTTGGTCTTGCCCAGCGGCACCAGTCCCGCCGCTCGCGAACGGGCGACGACGGTCGCGTCGTACGGCGAGCGGTATCCCTCGAGGATGCGCGAACCACTGGTGGTGGGCTGATCGGTCGTGACCAGGACATCCTTGATGGCCAGCGGCACACCGGCCAGCGGGCCGAGTGTCTCACCCGCGGCACGACGGGCATCGATCGCCGCCGCGGCCTCGAGGGCACCCTCGTTGACATGCAGGAACGCGTGGACGTCGCCGTCGACCGCGGTGATGCGATCGAGATGGGCCTGCGTCGCTTCGACGCTCGACACCTCGCCCGCGACCAGCTTCGCGGCGAGATCGGCCGCGTTCAGTCCGATGATGTCGCTCACTGCTCTTCTCCCAGGATCGCGGTGACGCGGAAACGGCCGTCGGCGGCGTCGGGCGCATTCTGCAGTACCTGCTCGTGCGTGAGCGTCTGTCCGACGACGTCGGGACGGAACACGTTGCTCAGCGGGATCGGGTGGCTCGTCGCGACGATGTCAGCGGTGGCGACCTCCGACACCTTGGCGATGTTGTCGACGATGGCGTCGAGCTGGCCCGTGAGCCGCGTCACCTCGTCGTCGTTCAGCTGGATGCGCGCGAGCACGCCGAGATGGCGTACAAGATCAGGGGTGATTTCAGACACCCCTTCAGTCTAGTTGGCGCGTTCCCCGGTCCTCCGTCCCGACGAGCGACTCGACATATGCTGGGCGGGTGAGCACGTTCCAGCCCCCTCGCCCGTGGATCGCCAGCTACGCCGCAGGCGTCCCGGAAGACCTGCCTCCCGTCGACGGATCTCTCGTGGACATCGTCACCGCGTCGGCCCGCGACTACCCGGACGCACCCGCCCTCCAGTTCTTCGGGCGGGAGACGACATATGCGCAGCTGCAGACCGCGATCGACCGCGCCGCGACGGGACTGCGCGACCTGGGCGTCCGCGCCGGCGACCCGGTCGCGATCGTGCTGCCCAACTGCCCGCAGCACATCATCGCGTTCTACGCCGTCCTCCGTCTCGGTGCTGTGGTCGTCGAACATAACCCCCTCTACACGCCGCGAGAGTTGCGCAAGCAGTTCGAGGACCACGGTGCGAAGCACGCGATCGTGTGGAACAAGGTCGTCTCCACCGTGCAGGAGTTCCCCGCGGATCTTGCCGTGACGAACCTCATCGCCGTCGATGTGACGAGGGCCATGCCATTCCTCACCCGCGTCGCTCTGCGACTTCCCGTGGCGAAGGCGCGCGAATCCCGTGCAGCGTTGACCGAGAAGGTCCGCGGGGCGGTCGCCTGGGAGACGTTGCTCGCGGCGGCTCCGATCCCGGAATCGCATCCGAGACCGGGAACCGACGACCTCGCGATCATCCAGTACACGTCCGGAACCACCGGGACGCCGAAGGGCGCAGCCCTCAGCCATCGCAACCTGCTCGCGAACGCGAGCCAGGCGCAAGCCTGGGTCCCCTCGATCGAACGCGGGAACGGCTGCGTCGTCTACGCCGTGCTGCCGATGTTCCACGCCTACGGCCTCACCCTGTGTCTCACGTTCGCGATGTCGATGGGTGCACGACTCGTTCTCTTCCCGAAGTTCGATCCCGACCTCGTCCTCGACGTCGTCAAGAAGCACCCCGCGACCTTCCTGCCGCTCGTGCCGCCGATCGCCGACCGTCTTCTCGCTGCGGCAAAGGCGAGGGACGTGTCGCTCGACGGCATAGAGGTCGCGATCTCCGGCGCGATGGCACTGCCGCATGAGCTGGTGGTCCCCTTCGAAGAGGCGACCAACGGCTACCTCGTCGAGGGCTACGGGCTCAGCGAGTGCTCGCCCGTCCTCATGGCGAACCCGGTCGCCGACAACCGTGTGCCCGGCACCGTCGGGCTCCCCCTTCCAGGTACGGAGTGTCGCGTCGTCGACCCGGAGAACCCTCGCCACGACGTCGAAGCCGGGGCGGCCGGCGAACTCGTCGTGCGCGGGCCGCAGGTCTTCTCGGGCTACTACGGCAAGCCCGAGGAGACCGAAGCCGTCTTCGTCGACGGCTGGTACCGCACGGGCGACATCGTCACGATCGACGACGCCGGCTTCGTACGGATCGTCGATCGGATCAAGGAACTCATCATCACGGGTGGCTTCAACGTCGCTCCCACCGAGGTCGAGAACGTCCTGCGCCAGCACCCGAAGGTCGCCGATGCAGCGGTCGTCGGTCTGCCGAGCGAGCATTCGGGCGAAGAGGTCGTCGCTGCGATCGTCGTGGACCCCGGAACCGATATCGATGTCGAGGAGATCCGTGACTTCGCGCGCAGCATCTTGACTCCGTACAAGGTGCCCCGTCGCGTCTTCGTGGTCGACGAACTGCCCAAGTCCCTGATCGGAAAGGTTCTCCGACGCCAGGTGAAGGAGCGGCTGATCTCACTGACCACCGGCGTCTGAGGCCGCCCTCACAGGCGCCGGGCATCGCGGCGCGCTACCCTTGGGAAGTGACCCCTGAAGATGCAGTGCTGACCGACGCCCCCGAGGACTCCCCCGCGACCCCCGGATTCGAGGAGCTCGGCATCACCGGGCCCGTCCTCAAAGCCATCAAGGATCTCGGCTATGAGACCCCGTCGCCCATCCAGGCGGCCACCATTCCCACGCTCCTGGCCGGACGCGATGTCGTCGGGATGGCGCAGACCGGAACCGGAAAGACCGCGGCCTTCGCGCTTCCCGTCCTCGAGCGCCTCGACGTCTCGCAGAAGACCCCGCAAGCACTCGTGCTCGCGCCCACCCGCGAACTCGCGCTCCAGGTCTGCGAGGCCTTCGAGTCCTATGCCTCCAAGATGAAGGGCGTCCACGTCCTCCCCGTCTACGGCGGACAGGGCTACGGCGTTCAGCTGTCGGCGCTGCGTCGCGGCGTCCACGTCATCGTCGGCACGCCCGGCCGCATCATGGACCACCTCGCGAAGGGCACTCTCGACCTGTCCCAGCTCCAGTACCTCGTGCTCGACGAAGCCGACGAGATGCTGAAGATGGGCTTCGCCGAAGACGTGGAGCAGATCCTCGCGCAGACTCCCGAAGCGAAGCAGGTCGCCCTGTTCTCGGCGACGATGCCCCCGCAGATCCGCCGCCTCGCGCAGAAGTATCTGCGTGAGCCGGAAGAGATCAGCATCAAGTCCAAGACCGCCACCGGCACCAACATCACCCAGCGTTACCTCGTGGTGTCTTACGCGCAGAAGGTCGACGCTCTCACCCGGATCCTCGAAGTCGAGAACTTCGACGGGATGATCGTCTTCGTCCGCACCAAGAACGAGACCGAGACGCTCGCCGAGAAACTCCGCGCCCGCGGCTACTCGGCGGCAGCGATCAACGGCGATGTTCCCCAGGTGCAGCGTGAGCGCAGCGTGAACCAGCTCAAGGACGGCAAGCTCGACATCCTCGTCGCCACCGACGTGGCTGCGCGCGGGCTCGACGTCGAGCGCATCAGCCACGTCGTGAACTTCGACATCCCCACCGACACCGAGTCGTACGTGCACCGCATCGGTCGCACGGGTCGGGCGGGACGCTCGGGCGACGCCATCAGCTTCATCACACCGCGTGAGCGCTACCTGCTCAAGCACATCGAGAAGGCGACCCGTCAGCAGCCGACCCAGATGCAGCTGCCGAGCACGGAGGACGTGAACACCACGCGTCTGAACCGCTTCGACGACGCGATCACCACCGCACTCTCGGAGACCGGACGGATCGAGGCGTTCCGCGACATCGTCGCCCACTATGTCCGCCACCACGACGTTCCGGAGGGAGACGTGGCCGCTGCCCTGGCCGTCGTCGCTCAGGGCGACAAGCCACTGCTCCTCGACCCCGCGAACGACCCTCTGTCGAAGGCGGTCGAGGCGGACAACCGTCCGCCTCGGGAGCGCACCGCCCGCGACTCGCGTGAGCCGCGCACCGAACGCCGCAGCCGCGGCGACTATGCGGCGTACCGCATCGAGGTCGGACGCCGCCACCGTGTCGAGCCCCGCCAGATCGTCGGCGCCCTCGCGAACGAAGGCGGGCTGGGTCGAGATGATTTCGGAGCCATCAACATCCGCCCCGATTTCTCGATCGTCGAGCTGCCTTCCAATCTCGACCCCGCCGTCCTGGAGAAGCTCCGCGACACGCGTATCTCCGGTCGCCTGATCGAAATCAAGCCCGATCGTGGCCCCGGCGGCGCCCGGCGCACTGCTCCGCGCGACGGTGGCAAGTTCGAACGACGCGACCACGGCGACCGTCCGGCACGCGACAACCGCGACGAGAAGCCGTACCGCAAGCCCCGCCACAAGGGCTGACGCGTCGTCGCGCGCGGTGCGGGTTAACCCGTTCCGCGCGCGAGCTGCGCCGCCACGTCGATCAACCGTTCCGGATGCTCGAGCAGTGCACGCTGTTCGGGGTGCGCGATGAGATGTGCGATCAGGCGGTGCGCCCCCGCGACGCTCGGAGCCCAGTATCCGCCGACATGATGACGACTCAACGGCACGGTGGTGTTCTCACCGTCGACCGTGAGGGTCGCGGTACCGTCTTCGGGTTCGACTCCAGGGTCGCTCAGCATCGCCGCGGTCACAACACCGAGCACCAGCGTGCCGACCAGACCCGGCAGACGAAACCTGGTGGTCGGCACGTCGAGCGCGACTCGTTCGACGCTCGCCCACGGCAGGATGCTTCGGCTCTCGACACCCGCCCGGATCATCACCGCCTCCGGTGTCAGCCGAAGGTGATGGCGGCCGGGGTCGCCGACGGCCAGCGCATCCGGGACGACGATCAGCGGACCGTATCGCTTCACGAACCCTCGCTTGCCGGGGGAAGCGCCCCCGGTCCTTCCGTCACCAGCACGTGGAACTGGGCTGCGTCGAGAATCCGGAGTCCGAGCTCTTCGGCCTTCGCCAGCTTCGACCCGGCACCCGGCCCGGCCGCGACGAAGTCCGTCTTCTTCGAGACGCTGGATGCCGCCTTGCCCCCCGCCTTGATGATGGCCTCCTGAGCGCCCTCCCGGGTGTATCCGTCGAGCGAGCCGGTGGCAACGATGGTCAGGCCTTCTAGCACGCCGCCGGCGGGAACCGCACCACCCGGACCTGGGTGACCGGGCGTAGACCACTGCACACCGGCGTCCGCCCACTGCTGCACGATCTCCTGGTGCCAGTCGATCTCGAACCAGTCGAGGACCGAATCCGCGATGATCCCCCCGACCCCCTCCACGGCGGCGAGTTCGTCCCGCGTCGCAGCCCGGATCGCGTCGAGAGAACCGAACCACTGGGCGAGTGCGCGCGCCGCGACCGGGCCGACGTGACGGATGTTCAGCGACACGAGCAGACGCCACAAGTCCTTCGTCTTCGCCTTCTCGAGCTCAGCGAGGAGTGTCAACGCCTGCGAGGAGGGCTGCGGCCCCTCAAGACCGGACTTCCTCTCAGCCGGGGTCGGATTCCTGCGGAAGGGAGCACGCGTCTTGACGACCCCGTCGTCATCCTCCTTCGGAAGCCCGGTCTCGGCATCGCGCACGAAGAGTTCGATCGGCACGAGTTGTTCGAGGGTGAGGGCGAACAGGCCCGCCTCCGTCTCGAGAGGCGGGATCGCCGGTGAGGTCGGCTGCGTCAACGCGGCTGCGGTGACCTCACCGAGAGCTTCGACATCGAGTGCCCCGCGCGAGCCGATGTGCTCGACGCGACCGCGGACCTGTGCGGGGCAGGAACGGGCGTTCGGGCACCTCAGGTCGATGTCGCCCTCCTTCATCGCCCGAAGAGGTGTGCCGCACTCGGGGCATTCGACGGGCATCACGAACTCGCGCTCCGTGCCGTCTCGTCTCTCGACCACGGGTCCGAGAACCTCGGGGATGACATCACCGGCTTTGCGGAGCACGACGGTGTCGCCGATCAGCACGCCCTTGGCTTTGACCACGTCCTTGTTGTGCAGCGTGGCCTGACGCACCACGGAACCGGCGACGTGCGCCGGCGCCATGACGGCGAAGGGAGTCGCACGACCTGTACGACCGACCGAGACCACGATGTCGAGCAGCGTGGTCTGCACCTCTTCCGGCGGGTACTTGTAGGCGATCGCCCACCTCGGCGCACGACTCGTGGCTCCGAGTTCAGCGTGCAGCTCGAGCTCGTCGACCTTGACCACGATGCCGTCGAGCTCATGCTCGATGTCATGCCGATGCTCGCCGAAGTACTCGACGAACGCGACGACGTCGTCGATCGTGCCGCAGACCTTCGTGTGCGGGCTCGTCGGCAGTCCCCATCCCGCGAGCAACTCGTACACCTCGCTCTGCGCTGCGACGGGAGGATTCGTCCACGCGCCGACACCGTGCACGTAGAGCGACAGGGACTCGATGCGCAGAAGCCCCGCTTCGAGCTCGAGCCCGTTCTTCTTGTCGATCTGCTGACGGAGCCCTCCACTGGCCGCGTTCCGTGGATTCGCGAAGGACGGGAAGCGTCGCGCGGCGGCGGTGCGCGCCTTCTCCTCGTCGAAGGGCTTCTTGACCCCGCCCCGCGCTTCCCACTTCGCGAGAGCATCGGCGTAGGCGCGATCGCGGTAGCTCGCCTGCGCGGCATTGAGACGTTCGAAGGCCGCGACCGGGATGAACACCTCACCGCGCACCTCGACGATCTCGGGGTGTCCCTCGCCGCTCAGACGATACGGGATCTCCGGAAGGCGCAGGGCATTCTCGGTGACGACCTCCCCCACTCGTCCATCACCACGCGTCGCCGCGGAGGTCAGGACTCCGTTCTCGTACCGGAGGTTGATCGCGAGGCCATCGATCTTCAGTTCGGTGAGCCATGCGACGCGACGGCCGGCCGCGGCTTCGGTCTTCGCCGCCCAGTCCCTCAGCTCGTCGACGGAGAACACGTTGTCGAGGCTGAGCATGCGCTCGGCGTGCTCGATGGTCGCGAGCCCTGTGGCCTCGGCGGCGCCGACCATCTGCGTGGGCGAGTCCTGCCCCTGAAGCTCGGGATGAAGCCTCTCGAGTTCTTCGAGCCGGTGCATCCACCCGTCATAGGTGAAATCGTCGACGAGCGAGGTGTCTCGGCCGTAGTAGGCCTCTTTCGCATCGAGGATGCGGGTGGTCAGCTCCTCGGCTTCGGTTCGGGCGTCTTCCAGCGAGATGTTCTCCGGCACCTCGACAGTCTATGAGTGGGCACCGACACCGGAAACGTCTACGCGCCGACCGGAACGGCCGAGACCGTGGTGTCGATCGTGAACTGTCCGAGAACGCGGGTGCCGACATAGAGCACCGCCGTCTGCCCCGGCGCCACCCCGTCGAGCGGGACCTCCGGGACGACGCGGACGCCGGTGTCCGAAATCGTGGCCCGCGCCGGGACCGGTTCCGCGTGAGCGCGGATCTGGACGTGGCATTCGAACGCGGATTCGGTGGGTGCGGCGCCCGCCCAGCTGAAGCGCTCCCCCGCGATCTCCGCGATCGCCAACGCTTCCTTCGGGCCGACGACGACCGTGTTCGACACCGGCCGGACCTCGAGGACGAACCGAGGCTTGCCGTCCGGGGCGGGGATGCCGAGCTTGAGTCCGCGACGCTGTCCTACTGTGAATGCGTGGGCGCCCTCGTGCGATCCGACGACCTCACCACTGCGATCGACGATCTCGCCCGTGGCGGTGCCGACCTTCTCCGCCAGCCAGCCGCGGGTGTCGCCGTCGGGGATGAAGCAGATGTCATGGCTGTCGGGCTTCTGCGCGACGCTCAGCCCACGCGACTCCGCCTCCGCGCGCACGATCGCCTTCGACGGCGTCGTGCCGAGCGGGAAGTATGTGTGAGCGAGTTGCTCGGCGGTCAAAACGCCCAGCACATACGACTGATCCTTGGCGTTGTCCGAGGCACGGTGCAGTTCCAGCCCCTGCTCGCCGTCGATGAGTGTGGCGTAGTGGCCCGTGCACACGGCGTCGAACCCTAGCTCGATGGCTCGTTCCAGAAGCGCGGCGAACTTGATCTTCTCGTTGCAACGCATGCAGGGGTTGGGCGTGCGGCCCGCCTGATACTCCGCGATGAAGTCCTCGATCACGTCGTCGCGGAAGCGCTCCGAGAAGTCCCAGACGTAGAAGGGGATGCCGAGCACGTCGGCAGCCCGGCGTGCATCGAGAGCGTCTTCGATCGTGCAGCATCCACGGCTACCGGTTCGCAGCGTGCCCCCGGCGCGGGAGAGAGCCAGATGCACACCGACGACGTCGTGTCCCGCCTCCACAGCCCTGGCGGCTGCAACGGCGGAATCGACTCCACCGCTCATCGCCGCAAGTATCCGCATGAGAACAGTCTACGAGCGTGTGCCTGTGCCGGCGCCGGATGCGCGGGCGTAGGCATCGGCGATGACGGCGAGTACCGCATCGACATCCGTGGCCGTCGACGTGCGCCCCAGGGAGAACCGCAGCACACTGCGCGCCTCCCGCTCGCTCCGCCCCATCGCCATCACGACGTGTGAGGGCTCGGCGACCCCTGCCTGACACGCGGATCCTGTGGATGCGGCGACCCCGGCCACGTCGAGAAGGAACAGCAGGCTCTCCCCCACGGCACCGGGGAAGAGCACGTGCGCGTTGCCGGGCAGACGCTCGATCGGGTCACCGAGGAGCACGGCGGAGGGCACGGCGGAGCGGATTCCCGTGATGAGGCGTTCGCGGAGACCGGCCAATCGTGCGGCCTCCTGTTCGCGCTCGGTCTCGGCGAGTTCGACCGCGGTGGCGAACGCCGCAGCTCCGGGGACGTCTTGCGTCCCGGCCCGGAGCCCGCGTTGCTGGGCACCACCGCGCAACAGCGCCGTGATCCGTGCGGTGCGGGCAGCGACGAGGACTCCGACTCCCACGGGCGCGCCGATCTTGTGGCCGGCTAGGCTCATCGCCACGAGTCCGACACCGTCGGCGGCATCGCCACGCATCGAGCGGAAAGACACCGGAACATGGCCGAGCGCGGCCACGGCGTCGAGGTGGAGCGGCACGCGCGCGATCGCCGCATGGTGGGCGAGCATCGCGGCCGGGTTGATCGTGCCCGCTTCGTTGTTCGCGACGAGGGCCGTCGCGAGGGCGGCACCGGGAAGGCGTGCGGCGAATTCCTCGGGGTCTATGCGCGCGTGGGCGGTGACCGGCACCCGACGCAACTCGGCGCCGTCGTCGAGGAGAGCGGAGACGGTGTCCATCGTGGCGTGGTGCTCTGCCTCCGGCATCACGACCGCCGCTGTCCCGGTCGCGCGGGATCGCCACATCCCCTGCAGTGCCAGATTGATCGATTCGGTACCACCCGAAGTGAACACGATCTCGATGGGATCGGCGCCCAACACCGCGGCGACACGCTCGCGCGACTCCTCGAGCAGACGCCGGGCGTCCTGTCCCGCCCCATGTGTCGACGACGCGTTGCCCACAGTCTCGGAGGCATCGAGCCACGCGGCGCGCGCCTCCGGGCGCAGAGGCGTGGTCGCCGCATGATCGAGATAGTGCCGCATCCCTCGATTCTCTCGCGAATCGGCCTCGGTCGGGGCGTGTGGGCGTGGAACCCGGTACGCCCGGAGATGAGACGGCGACACATCGCCTCTAGTGTGTACTCATGCCCGTGTCCCCTGCCCTCGCCGTGCCCGGCGGCTCCACTCTCGACCACCTCGGTGTCCGTCTCCATGACGGCGTCGGCACGCTGCGCGTTTGGTCGCAGAACGCCTCCTCCGTCGAGCTCGTGGTGTTCGACGCCACCGACCTCGACTGGGCGACGGATGAGCTGGAACTCGAGCGCCGCCCCGGCGGTGTCTGGGAGATCACGACGGAGCTGTTGCAGCCCGGCGTGCGATACGCCATCCGGGTCGGAGGGCCGCACGGGCCCGGGAACACCTTCAACCCGGAGACCCTCCTCCTCGACCCCTACGCCCGCGGCCTCGCTCAGGGCGACGGATATGAGGAGTGGCGCTCGGTCGTGATCGTCGACGGCTTCGACTGGGGCGACTCGCAGAAGCCCCGGGTGCCCCTGGATCGCACGGTCATCTACGAGGGCCACCTCAAAGGGCTCACCAAGCGTCACCCCGACGTTCCTCCTGCTCTGCACGGCACCTACGCCGGTCTCGCGCACCCCGCGATGATCGAGTACTTCCACTCGCTCGGGATCACGTCGATCGAGCTGCTGCCGGTGCATGCCTTCGTGCCGGAGCCCCGCCTGCTCGAGCGTGGCCTCACCAATTACTGGGGCTACAACACCCTGAACTTCTTCACCCCGCACACGGCCTACGCCACCGAGGAGGCCCGCAAGGAGGGCCCCGAGGCCGTGCTCGCCGAGTTCAAGGGCATGGTCAGGCTGCTTCATGAAGCCGGTCTCGAGGTGATCCTTGACGTCGTTTACAACCACACGTCGGAAGAAGGCATCGGCGGCCCCCGCTCGAGCCTGCGCGGCATCGACAACGCCTCCTACTACCGACAGGACGAGTCCGGGGTCTACATCGACACCACAGGGTGCGGAAATACTCTGAACACGGCCACCGACGCCGGTGCGAGGCTCGTTCTCGATTCCCTCCGCTACTGGGCGCAGGAGATGCAGATCGACGGCTTCCGTTTCGACCTCGCGACCGCGATCGCGCGGGACAGCACGCACACCTACACGCCCGATCATCCGCTCCTCGCTGCCATCGCGAACGACCCGATCCTGGCGGACACCAAGCTCATCGCCGAGCCGTGGGACGTCGGACTCGGCGGCTGGCAGACGGGCAACTTCCCGACCGGCTGGCAGGAATGGAACGACCGCTACCGCGACCGCGTGCGCAACTTCTGGCTGAGCGACATCGACTACGCGCGTCGCGCCTCAGCACCGGTGGGGATCGGCGGGTTCGCGACGCGGCTCGCCGGCTCCTCGAACACGTTCAGCGAGGAGCGCGGTCCCCTCGCCAGCGTGAACTTCATCACTGCGCACGATGGTTTCACCCTGCACGACCTCGTCTCCTATGACGTGAAGCACAACGAGGCCAACGGGGAGCACAACCGCGACGGCGCCGACATGAACCGCGCGTTCAACCACGGAATCGAAGGCCCGACGGACGACCCGACGATCCTGGCCGCACGGCGCAAGGCCATGCGCAACCTCCTCGGCACGCTCCTGCTATCCGCGGGCGTGCCGATGCTCACGGCCGGCGACGAGGTCGGACGCACACAGCGCGGCAACAACAACGCCTACGCGCAGGACTCCGCCCTCACGTGGCTCGGGTGGGAGTTCGAACCGTGGCAGGAGGATCTGCGCGCGCATGTCTCCCGCCTGACCCGGCTGCGGCAGGAGAACCCCGCGCTCCGTCCCAGTCGCTATGCCCGACTGGGTGAACACATCCCGAACGCCTCCGTCATGGACTGGTACGACCAGAACGGCGAGACGATGGAGCAGAGCCAATGGGCGGATCCCGGCAACCGCACCCTGCAGTACGTCGCGGCATCCACTCCTGACGCCGAGGCGTACAACCGCATCCTGCTCATCGTGCACGGAACCGAGTCACCGATCGACGTGCGTCTCCCGGAGGAGATCGAGGATGCGACGCGCTTCGTCTCGTTGTGGTCGAGTGCACAGGAGCGTCCGTCCGACGACGAGGAGGTCTTCGCCCCCGGAGACGTCCTGCCCGTATCGGGCACGTCGATGAGGCTGTTCCGGGTCGAATGACACCCGGCTCCGACGCACCCCGCGGCGCGCTACCCGCGATCACGTCCGCGCGGTAGATTCGGGATGTGGCTGCACGTGCTGGTACTCGGTCCTCGGCTCTCCGGAGCCCCGCTCAGATCCCGGCGCGCGCGCCCGGGCACGTAGACCTCCCCGGTGCGTTGCGTACGACCCGGCTTCCGCTGCTCGACCCCTCGCCCGCGGTCCCCGGTGGTTTTCCCGCCAAGGCCTTCGTCGGCGAAGTCGTCCCCTTCCACGTGGTTTCCTTCCGCGAGGGCCACGACATCATCGGTGTGCATCTCCGCCTCACGTCGCCCTCCGGGGAAGAGACGCTCCACAGACTCTCCCCTCGTCACGACGGCACCGACACGTGGTCGGCAGACGTTGCGCTCGATGAGCAGGGCACCTGGCGCTACCGCTTCGAGGCGTTCGCCGATGACTTCGCGACCTGGGCCCACGCGGCGGCGTTGAAGGTCGCCGCGGACGTCGACGTCCCCGTGATGGCGGCCCTGGGTGCCGAACTGCTCGAGCGCGCCGCCGCGGAGAAGGACCGCCCGGCCGCGCAGCGACGACGGCTGCTCACAGACGCCGAGTCACTGCGGAGCGGCAACGGCGCGGTGACCGCGGCCCTCGCCGCGGACCCCCAGCTGACGGAGATCTTCCGCGCCCAGCCTGTCACGGCGATCCGCTCCGCCACCACCGAGCAGAATCTCGTCGTCGATCGGCTCGCCGCAGGAGTCGGGGCCTGGTACGAGTTCTTCCCGCGCTCCGAAGGCGCCAAGCGGTTGAGGGACGGGACGGTGCGGAGCGGGACGTTCCGCACAGCGACGAAGCGCCTCCCGGAAGTCGCGGCGATGGGCTTCGATGTGGTCTACCTCGTACCGATCCACCCGATCGGCATCACGAACCGGAAGGGACGCAACAACACCCTCACGGCGGAGCAGGGCGACCCGGGATCGCCGTATGCCATCGGTGCGGAAGAGGGCGGCCACGACGCGATCCACCCCGACCTCGGCACTCTCGCGGACTTCCGGGCCTTCGTCCGCGCCGCGCGGAAAGAGGGCCTCGAGATCGCGCTCGATCTCGCACTGCAGGCCTCCCCCGACCACCCCTGGGTCAGGCAGCACCCGGAGTGGTTCACCACGCTGCCCGACGGCAGCATCGCGTACGCGGAGAACCCGCCGAAGAAGTACCAGGACATCTACCCGCTCAACTTCGACAACGACCCTGCGGGGATCTCGGCGGAGATGCTCCGGGTGGTTCAGCACTGGGTCGCGCAGGGGGTGAAGATCTTCCGGGTCGACAACCCGCACACCAAGCCTCTGCAGTTCTGGGAGTGGCTGATCGCGGAGGTCAACGCGGTCGATCCGGACGTGATCTTCCTCGCGGAGGCGTTCACCCGTCCTGCGGTGATGCGCGCCCTCGCCGCTGTGGGGTTCCAGCAGAGCTACAGCTACTTCACCTGGCGGAACACGAAAGCGGAGCTCGAGGAGTTCCTCACCTCGGTCTCGCACGAGACCGCCGACTACATGCGCCCGAACCTCTTCGTGAACACCCACGACATCCTGACCGAGTATCTGCAGTTCGGCGGTCGGGCGGCCTACCGGGTCCGTGCCTGCATCGCGGCCACGGCAGGACCGATCTACGGCGTGTACGCCGGCTACGAGCTCTTCGAGAACGTCGCCCGTCCGGGTTCCGAGGAGAACATCGACAACGAGAAGTACGAGTACAAGTTCCGCGACTGGAACGGGGCCGAGGCTCGCGGGGAGTCACTCGCGCCCTTGCTGCGCAGGCTCAACGAAGTCCGCGCCGCCCACCCGGCGCTGCGTCAGCTCCGCAACTTCTCGACCCACTGGAGCGACGACGACGCCGTCCTCGTCTACAGCAAGCACCTCGCGGCGCCGTTCACCGGGAGCGGGCACGCGGACACGATCATCGTGGTCGCCAACGTCGACCCGCATTCGGTGCGGGAGACCACCGTCCACCTCGACACGACCCGGTGGGGAGTTCCCCTCGGCCACCCGTTCGAGGTCGAGGACCTCCTCACCGGCGCGATCTGGACCTGGAGCGACCACAACTACGTACGACTCGACGCCTTCGCCGAGCCGGTCCACATCCTGAAGGTGAGGGAGCGATCATGAGCTACGCGGAAGATGTCGCCGCATCCACCGAATGGGAGGCGGTCTCCTCGGCCACCCACCATGATCCGCATTCCGTGCTCGGCGCACATGCCCACCAGGACGCCGCCGACCGGACGGTGACCGTCATCCGCGTCCGACGCCCTCTCGCGTCGGAGGTCGACGCCGTCTTCGATGATGGAACCAGACTCGAACTCTCCCACGCCGCGCACGGCATCTGGGAGGGGCGGCACGTCGGTCCCCCTCTCCCCTACCGGGTCGCGACGCGCTACGCCGATCACGCGGAAGCCGTCGTGGGCGATCCCTATCGGCACCGTCCCACCCTCGGAGACCTCGACCTGCATCTGATCGCCGAGGGGCGTCACGAACGCCTCTGGGAGGCGCTGGGGGCGCACCCCCGAACCGCGGAGGGCGAGCCGGGCGTCTCCTTCGCCGTCTGGGCGCCCAACGCCACCGCGGTGCGCGTGGTGGGTGACCACAACGACTGGAACGGCGAAGCCCACGCGATGCGTTCGATGGGGGTGAGTGGAGTCTGGGAGCTCTTCATCCCGGACCTGTCGGTCGGCACCCGGTACAAGTACCAGATCCGCACGCGTGACGGGGCATGGATCCTCAAGGCCGACCCGATGGCGCTCGCCGCCGAGGTTCCTCCGGACACCGCCTCCGTGGTGACCTCCTCGTCCTATTCCTGGTCCGACGGTGCGTGGATGACCCGGCGTGCGGCAACGCATGCCGTCGCGCAGCCACTCTCGATCTACGAGCTCCACGTCGGATCCTGGCGTGCCGGACTCGGGTATCGCGAGCTCGCGGGTCCGCTGATCGAGCATGTGGAGGCGGCAGGGTTCACCCATGTCGAATTCATGCCCCTGGCCGAGCATCCGTTCGGCGGCTCCTGGGGCTACCAGGTGAGCGGGTACTACGCGCCGACGAGCCGGTTCGGCAGCCCTGACGATCTGCGCTACCTGATCGATCGTCTGCATCAGGCCGGTATCGGCGTCATCATGGACTGGGTGCCGGGGCACTTCCCGAAGGACGCGTTCGCCCTCGCCCGCTTCGACGGTCAGCCGCTGTACGAGCACCCTGATCCGCGCCGCGGCGAACACCAGGACTGGGGAACGCTCATCTTCGACTACGGACGCCCCGAGGTCCGAGGATTCCTGGTCGCCAACGCTCTCTACTGGCTCAGAGAGTTCCATGTCGACGGGCTGCGGGTCGACGCGGTCGCTTCGATGCTCTACCTCGACTACTCCCGCGAGGCCGGCCAATGGGAGCCCAACATCCACGGCGGACGCGAGAACCTCGAAGCGATCCGGTTCTTGCAGGAGGTCAACGCCACCGCATACCGCCTGCATCCGGGGATCATGATGATCGCCGAGGAATCCACGAGCTTCCCGGGCGTCACCGCCCCCACCGATCACGCGGGGCTCGGGTTCGGCTTCAAGTGGAACATGGGGTGGATGAACGACTCGCTCCAGTACATCTCACGCGATCCCATGTACCGCTCGCATCATGAGGGCGAGATGACATTCTCGTTCGTCTATGCCTTCGGCGAGAACTACCTGCTGCCGATCAGCCACGACGAGGTCGTGCACGGCAAGGGGAGCCTGCTCACGAAGATGCCGGGCGATCACTGGCACAAGCTCGCCAACACCCGTGCGTACCTCGCATACATGTGGGGGCATCCGGGCAAGAAGCTCCTGTTCATGGGACAGGAGTTCGGTCAGCTCGCCGAGTGGTCGGAGAGTCGCGAACTCGATTGGTGGCTTCTCGACCAGCCCTCGCATCTGCAGTTGCAGGATTTCGTGGGCGCGATGAACCGGACCTATCGCGCACAGGCACCGCTCTGGGCGCGCGACAACGACGGGTCCTCCTTCCATCGACTCGGTGCGCCGAACTGGGATCCGTCCGTGATCGCCTTCGAGCGCCGCGACGACCACGGAGGACGCTTGGTCGTGGTCAGCAACTTCGCGGGCGTCGAGCACGCCGGCTATCGCCTCGAGCTCCCCCGGGAAGGGGTGTGGCAGGAGGTGCTCAATACAGACGCCGCCGAGTACGGCGGCCGAGGCACGGGAAACCTCGGCATGGTCTTCGCGAGCGCGGACGAGGGCGCCGCTCCCACCGCGGCGGTGACGCTACCCGCGCTCTCGACGCTCTGGCTGCGCCATCAGCCCGAGCCGCACGTGCCCACCGTGAGTCACGGGTGACAGTGCACCCGACCGGCTCCCGTCTTCCCTAGAAGAGCAGCGAAGAGAGCCGGTTGCGGGCGGAGACGACACGCGGGTCGGCTGCCCCGATGAGTCCGAACAACTCGACCAGGCGCTCCCTTACAGGAGTGCGCTCATCGGAGGGTAGCTGCGCGAAGAGGTCGAGCAGTCGACCGAACGCATCGTCGACGTGGCCTCCCGAAAGGTCGAGATCCGCGACGTCGAACTGCGCCTGGACATCGAGCGGACGATCGGCGGCCGCCGCACGGGCCACCTGCAGATCGAGCCCTTGCACACGATCGAGAAGGCGCACCTGTCCCAGTCCGGCGAGAGCTTCCTCATCGCGCGGGTTCTCGGCCAGTGCCTTCTCGTACGCGCGGATCGCGGCGGCGTAGTCTCCGACCTCGATCGCGGCGAAGGCCTCGGCGTGCAGCGGCGGAAGCTCCGGCTCCTCCGGCGCACTCGGTGCGTCAGCAGCCGCCGTCTCCTCGACCGCGAGAGTGCCGGTGACACCGTTCTGTGCGGCGACCTGCAACAGCTGGGCAAAGACCTCTCGCACCTGCTGCTCCGGCACCGCACCGGTGAACATCGGCACGGGCTGCCCGGCGATCAACGCGACCACCATCGGGATCGACTGCGCCCGGAAGCTCTGCGCGAGCTGCGGGTTCGCATCGACATCGACCTTCGCCAACAGGACGCGTCCGCCGAGTTCGCGAGTCACCTTCTCGATGATCGGGCTGAGCTGCTTGCACGGACCGCACCACTCCGCCCACAGGTCGACGACGACCGGCACCGTGCGCGAGAGCTCGAGGATCTGGCCGAACGTCTCATCGGTGGCGTCGACCACGACATCGACGACGCCGGGCGTTGCCGTGCTCTCGGACGGCGATGCCGGCCGATTGCGGAGGCTCGAAAGGTCCACCGCGCCACGCAGCGCGGCCGGGGAGATTTCACTCACTTGATCACCTTCACGGAGAGGAGGTCCTGGTGGACTGCCAGGAGTCGGATCTGTTCCGTCGATCCCTGTGCGGGAACCGAGAAGAACAGCTGGAACTCGTACGTCGTCTCGACGCCCTTCGCGGACTCGGTCGCCCCCGTCAGCGCTTTGGCCTCGGCGTTGTCACCGAATCGGATCACCACATCCGACGACGTCGGAGTCACGGTCTCCTTGTCGGTGAGAGACACGGCGACGATCGCACCACTGTCGAGAGTGGTCATCGAGATGGGCTCGGCGGTCGTCGGGGACATGTCGAAGGCTGCCTTCGACGTCTCTGACGCCCCCTTGTCGGCGAGGTTCTTCACGACGGCCTGCCTGCTGTCGGTGATCGAGGTCGCGAGATTCAACGCGAGGTCGTCGAACAGACCGTAGTACTCGCTCTTCTCCCCGGCATCGACGACATCGGCGAAAGCCGGAGCGAGCTCAGCCGGTGGAAGCGTCAGGAAGGCGGAATCGGACGGCACGAGGGAGGTGCCGAGCCAGGTGGCGGCGACGTCGGGGAACACAGCATCCGCCGACATCTCCGCCATGTTGCTGATCCGGTAGTTCGACCACGGGTCCGCCTGCGTCATCATGAGGAGGACCGGGGGCACGGTGTCGTCACCGGTGCTCTTCGACAGCATGAGGACCGTGCGGGGCCAGCGGTCGGTGGCCTCGGGGAGCACCACCTCGAAGTCGTCGGTCGGGATGGCTGCGGGCAGCGCCATGTCAGCGATCTTCGACCGCAGTGCATACTCCGTGGTCCGCGCGGCGAGTGCGGGGCCGTCGAGACGAGTGGTCGCGAGGTCGAGGTCGAGCGCGGAGTCCGCTTCGGCGACGGTCTCGGACGCGGACTGCAGGATGCGCTTGGCTTGCGACTCCGTCACGGCGGGCGGCTTCTGGTTCTCGGGGGCGATCACCGTCGGGCTCGGCGACGGAGACGTCGAAGCCCCGTCGAACTGGGGCCAGGAGTCCGCCGAGCATCCGGCAGCGAGGACGGCCGTCAGACCGAGTGCCGGGAGTGCCAGCATCCGACGCCGCCGCATCGGGTGCGCCGCACGCATGGCGTTCTTCGAGTCTGTTCCCTTGTGATCGTCCACGATCTCCGCATCCTCGGTCCCGCCGTCCGATGCCCCGTCGACGGAAGTCTGAGATTCCGATGTATCGTTCCCGGCTTCGAGTGCTGCGCGCTCCGCAGGTGGAAGCGCGGCGACGTCGATCGGCTCGGTCGCCGGAAGCGGGCCGGGACCCTTGCGACGAGGGCCGCGACCTCGCCGCTGATGGCGGATCCCGAGCACGTACAGGATGAGTCCGATCAGCAGCACGATGCCACCGGCGACCATCAGCGGCCCGGCCAGAGGCGTCTTCGTGTCCAACGGCCAGGAGACCGTGATCTGGTCGGGCGCGTCGAGCGTGCCGTCGTAGGCGATCAACGTGCTCGTGCCTTCGGGCAACTGGATCTTGTCGACGGTGAGGAGGTTCTCATCCTCGAAGGAGTCCAGCCACAAGTCGGACCCTCGCGGGTCGCGGCCTGCGGGTTCCTCGGTCGCCCCTTCGCCCGCGTCCTCACCGGCGTCCGTCGAGTCCGGGTCCTCGGGAGCCGTGACGTGCTCGACCGACAACTCGCCCTCGTCGTCCACCGTCACCCGGTTGTAGTCGGAGTCAGCCAGCCAGGCCTCCATGTCGGCGGTCCGGCCGTAGCTGCTGAAGATGTCTCCCTGGCCGCGGACGATCAGCTTCTGCGCACCCGGGTTCGTCCGCAGGACGTCGCCATCCAGCAGCACGAACGGTGCGGGCTCATCGATCTCGACCTGCGTCTGCTGCGAGTCGGGCCCCATGAATATGGTGCGCTGGGCGATCCCCGCCCCGATCAGCACCGCGGCCAGCACGAAGGCCACCACGGCCCATACGAAACGCACGAATAGTCTCCTCACGCATCACCGGCATCTGCCCGCGACGCAACACTCGACATTTCAGACTAGCGAAATCAGCTGTGTGTTGCCCACGAGGAGGTGCAGTGCGGGCAGGAAACGGCACGTCGCCCGCTGCTCGAGGCTCCCGCTCGGTAGCCTTGCTGCAGCCGTTTCGAGGAGTCCACAGATGAAGATCCACAATCCCTTCCGCACCGCGCTGGTGGCGACGCTCGGAGTGGGGTTGGGGATCCTGCTGATCAGCAGCGTGCAGACGCTCTCCACTGTGCTCCTGTACGTCGGCACCGCTCTCTTCCTCAGCCTGGGCCTGGATCCGCTGGTTTCGTTCCTCGAACGCCGCAAACTCCCCCGGTGGCTCGCCGTGCTGGTGACCATCGTCGCTGTCCTCGCCGTGTTCAGCGGGATCGTCCTGATCATCCTCCCGGTGCTGGTGGACCAGATCTCTCAGCTCATCGCACAGATCTCGGCGATCGTCTCACGCGGGAACCTGATCCCCGATCTCAAGGAGTGGATGCAGGCCACGTTCCCCAACCTGCTCGTCGATGACGTCTTCACCTACGTGACGGAATGGCTCACGACGAACCTGGCCGAGATCGGCGGCTCGATCGGTCAAGGGGTCCTCGTCGCGAGCGGCGCTGTCCTCAGTGGACTCTTCGGGGCGTTCATCGTGCTCATCCTGACGATCTACCTGACCGCGTCGACCCCCTCCCTCAAGCGCGCCGTCTACCAGCTCGCCCCGGCCTCGAAGCGCGATCGGTTCATCGATCTCTCCGAGCAGATCACCGACTCGGTCGGCTACTACGTGATGGGCCAGGTCTCCCAGGGTGTGCTCAACGGCGTCCTGAGCGCTATCTTCCTCTCCATCATCAATGCGCCGTTCCCGACGGTCCTCGCGATCATCGCGTTCTTCTTCTCGCTGATCCCGCTCGTCGGCACCCTGACGGGCTCCACGATCATCGTGCTCGTGTGTCTCATCCCCGGGCTCGGCTCGCCGGGAATCGCGATCGCCGCTGCCATCTACTACTTGATCTACATGCAGATCGAGGCGTACCTGATCTCCCCGCGCATCATGAGTCGTGCGGTCTCCGTTCCGGGAGCTGTCGTGGTCGTCGCCGCACTCGCCGGAGGAAGCCTGCTCGGGCTGCTGGGGGCGCTCATCGCGATCCCCGTCGCCGCGAGCATCCTGATCATCTACCGTCAGGTGCTCATCCCCCGCATGAACGAGCTCTGAGGCGAGGCGAAGGGCTCAGTCGGCCTCGGGCCAGTGCGTCGCCAGCGGGAGCGCCGACGGGTTCACTGCCGCGACGATCTCGGTGAGCACGCGCCGGGTCTGCGTCTCCCCGACCCACAGATGCTTGCCGCCGTCCACGGCGATCAGATTCGCGTGCGGGATCGACGCGAACCGTTCACGTGCCTCGTCCGGACGCAGGTAGTCGTCGAGTTCCGGCACCAGGATCACCACGGGCACGTCGACCGCACCCCAGGCAGCGACTTCCGCGTCCGTCGCGCGGTGCAAGGGCGGGGAGAGCAGGATGATGCCGGCGATGTCATGGTCGCGACCGTACTTGAGGGCGAGCTCCGTGCCGAACGACCATCCGACGAGCCAGGGGTTCGGCAAGGCGCGGTCACGGACGAAATCCATCGCCGCCGCCACGTCGAACTGCTCGGCGGCACCGCCGTCGAACGCGCCATCGCTGGTCCCGCGCGGCGATGTCGTTCCGCGGGTGTTGAAGCGCAGGACCGCGAGGTCGGCGAGAGCAGGCAGGCGGGCCGCTGACTTACGGATGATGTGCGAGTCCATGAAGCCGCCCGCGGTGGGCAACGGGTGCAGCGTCACGAGCGTCGCGACCGGTGCGGTCTCCTGCGGCACGGCGAGCTCGCCGACGAGGGTGAGCCCGTCCGCGGTCGTCAGCTCGATGTCCTCGCGCTGCGCCGGAAGCTCCAGCGGTCCTCGGATCTCCATGCTCACGCCATCCTCCAGCAGTGTGTGTGCCAATGTCTACGCGCGGCGAGGTCCGCCGCGTCGCCCAGCACTCCGTCGGCGCGCCAGGTCACGAGGTGCGCCGTGCCGATCACGATCTGTCCGCCACAGCCCGGGCACACGTACGCCTTCTGTGCCTGCACGGCAGACACCGGCTGCACGGTCCACTCCGCGCCGCGGCGTGTCTCCGTGCGCTTCCAGCCGGCGAGCAACCTGTCGAACGCGTCCTCGGGTTCCGGGCGCGCCGGAGGGCGTCTGCGTGAGCGTGGCATGGCGCCTGCTCACCACCAGTGGTTGTTGGTCCAGAAGTTGTAGGCGCCGGCCCAGCTGCCGTACCGTCCCGTGGCGTACCCCGTCGCCCACCGCAGGTTGTCGACCGGGTTGTAGCCGTTCCCCGGCACCTTGCTGCAGGGCAGTGCCTGAACCAGGCCGCACGCGCCCGACGACTGATTCGTGGCGTTGGGATTCCAACCGCTCTCACGCGAGACGATGTAGTCGACGTACTGCCAGTCGCTCTGGGCGATCCCGGCGGCAGCCATCCACTCGGCGGGTGCTCCGCCTCCCGAGTATGGGGGCAGCGACGATCCGCCGGACGACCCGCCGTTCGAGCTGGACGCGACCGTGGGAGCGGGCTTCGGCTTGGGCTTCGGCTTCACGTACACCTCGAAGGTGCCGCGCTCGATCGGCGTGATCGCCGCACCGCTCACGGTGACCGCGAGGTTCTGGGTATCGGCGAGAGCCAACGAGTAGGCCGAGTCGGGCGAGTCGGTCGGGGTGGGGTCCGCCAGTGCCACTCCGGTCGGTGCGACGAGTGCTCCGGCGAATCCGACCACAGCGAGGGCGCTGAAGACACTCACCACACCGCGTCGACGCGACCAACGGCGAGCACCCGGGCGCGCGGCTTTCACCCTGGCCGCGGGCACCGGCGAGGAGTCGCTTCGTTCGAGGTTCATGTCGTTTCGGGAGTTCACGATGAAGGACAGTCTACGCAAAGGCGCCTGAATCGACCATCAGGAACCTCAGCGGACGGCGAGAATGACGTCGATCGTCGCGTCGAGGAGAGCATCGACCTGCTCTTCGCGGTAGCCACCGCGCTGCATCCGGAAGGCTGCCGAGCGGAGTTGTTCCGCGGTGAGCGCATCGCCGTCACGCAGATAGCGGACGATCCTCGTCGACACGTGATCGACCTCGTCGATGCGATACCCGAAGGTCAGCACGCCGGTGCGAGCGAAACGATGACGACGGGGTCGGGCGAGGTGGTCGAGGATCACCTGCGCATCGGCTCTCGCCTGATCGACCCAGGCGCCGGCTCCCTGCGTGCGCACGACGCGCTCGCGCTCCCGAGCGGCGAACGCGTCTTCCACGCGACCGAGAGCCGCATCGACGTCAGCGACCACGTAGCCGCCCTTCACGAGCGGGAACGAGGCGATGCGGACGTCTTCCGCACTCAGCTCGTCGCCCCCGGACTCGAAGGCACGACGAGCAGAGGCGAGGAAGGTGTCAACCGCTGCGCGATGGTAGCCGCGCTCACGTCCGGTCGTCAGCGCGAACGCCGGCGGCGTCGTCGTCGCCTGTTCTTCGAGCTGTTCGTCACTCATCACATGACCACCCAGGGAGAAAGGAGGAAATACAGGCAGAGCGCGGGAATGGTCGACGGCAGGATGCTGTCCAGCCGATCGAGCAGTCCGCCGTGACCGGGCAGCCAGGAACTCATGTCCTTGATACCCAGGTCACGCTTGAGCATGGACTCGCCGAGATCGCCGAGCGTCGCGGAGAGGAGGATGGATGCGCCGAAGATCAGGCCCGCCCACCAGGGCAGCTCCAGCAGGAAGATCGCGAGCAGCACCCCTGCGATCAGGGACGCGGCGACGGCGCCACCGAACCCTTCCCACGTCTTCTTCGGACTGATCTTCGGGGCCATCGGATGACGCCCGAACGCCAGTCCCGCGGCATACGCCCCCGTGTCGGCGGCCACGGCGATGGCGATGAAGCTGAGCACCCACCACTGACCGCCCTCCTGCTCCAGCAGGATGAGAGCGACGCCGGCGAGGAACGGCACGTAGACCTGCACGAATCCGCTGATCACGGCATCGGTCAGCACGTCACCGTAGGTACGACCGTCTTTCACCACCATCTGCGCGATCAGGCGCCAGACGACCACGAAGGCGACCGCGACGAACAGCATCACCCAGCACAGCCAGGGTTCGGCGAAGTACGCGGAGAGAACCAGGAACGCCGCGGCGATCAGCTGGGGCACGACGTCGATCCGTCTGCCGGACGCCCGCAGCGCGCGGGAGAGCTCGTACACGCCCAACAGCGCGGCGGCGAGAGCGAACGGCACGAAGAGCGCCTTGATGAACAGCAAGGATGCGAGCAGAGCAGCGCCGAACGCAAGGCCGATCAGGGTCGCGAGGATGAGGTCGCGGCCCGTGCGCTGCTTGATCCGCTCGTTGGCCTGATCGAGCTGATCCCGTGCGTGTGAGACGTGGCTGCCGAGCTCATCCCGTGCGGCTCGCCACTGTTCACGGATCGCGTTGTGGTCAGCTGTGTCCAGCGGCCCGAGGGGGACCTGCGACGTGTTCTCCGGGGTCACCGGGAGCGGCGGACGTGGCGGAATCGCGTCCGCGTCGAAGGACGGAAACGCCGCGTCCACGAGCGGGATGCCGTCGGCCGGCGCACCACCACGCGCATCCCGGCGCGTCGGTGGCGTGCCGTCATCGGCATCTCGCGTTTCGTCAGACATCCCGACTACACCTCGAGGAGTTCGGCCTCTTTGCGCTTCAGCGCGTCGTCGATGAGTTCGACGTGCTGACGCGTCAGACCGTCGAGCTCCTTCTCACCGCGGGCGATCTCGTCCTCTCCGAGTTCGCTCTTGAGCGCGTCCAGCTCGTCCTTCGCCTTACGACGGATACCGCGGACATGCACCTTCGCGTCTTCAGCCTTGGTCTTGACCAGCTTGACGTACTCCTTGCGGCGCTCAGCCGTGAGCTCGGGCATCGTGACGCGGACGAGGTTGCCGTCGTTGGTGGGATTGACGCCGAGGTTGGGCATGTCCCGGATGGCCTGCTCGATGGCCTTGAGCGCCGACTTGTCGTACGGCGTGATGATGAGGGTGCGCGCCTCCTGGTTCGCCAGCGATGCGAGCTGTGCGATGGGGGTCGGCGTGCCGTAGTAGTCCACGAGGACCTTCTGGAACATCTGCGGGTTCGCACGACCGGTGCGCACCGTGGAGAAGTCCTCCTTGGCAGCTTCGACCGCCCGGTTCATACGAGTGGTGGTTTCAGCGAGGACGTCCGCGATCACGGTGACTCCTATCGTCGGGGTGTTCTGGAAATTCTATCGGGCGGAGGCGGCTCCGCCGTGTCACACGCTCACGCGGTGACGAGGGTGCCGATGGCCTCTCCCAGCAGGGCGCGCGTCACGTTGCCCGCAGGCTCCATCCCGAACACACGCATGTCCATGCTGTTGTCCATGCACAGGCTGAATGCGGTCGAGTCGACGACCTTGAGCCCGCGCTGGAGTGCGTCACGGTAGGTGACCTGCTCGATGCGCTCGGCGTCGGCGTGCTTGTGGGGATCGGCGGTGTAGATTGCGTCCACCCCGTTCTTGGCGACGAGCACCTCATCGGCTCCGATCTCGAGCGCGCGCTGGGCCGCCACGGTATCGGTGGAGAAGTACGGGAGACCAGCGCCGGCGCCGAAGATGACGACCCGCCCCTTCTCGAGGTGACGCTCCGCGCGACGAGGGATGTAGGGCTCGGCGACCTGGGTCATCGAGATCGCCGACTGCACGCGGGTCGCGGCTCCGGCCTGCTCGAGGAAGTCCTGCAGGGCGAGGGCGTTCATCACGGTGCCCAGCATTCCCATGTAGTCGGCACGTCCGCGGTCCATGCCGCGCTGGCTGAGCTCGGCGCCGCGGAAGAAGTTGCCGCCGCCGACGACGATCGCGACCTCCACCCGGTCGACGGCCGCGGCGATGTCCCGGGCGATCTGGGACACCACGTCGGGGCTGACACCCAGCTGTCCCGCTCCGAAGGCCTCGCCGGAGAGTTTGAGAAGGACGCGACGGCGTCCGGTGCGTTCAGTCATGGGTGGGTGTCCTCTCGTCCCGATTCAAGATAGTGCCTCGTGGGCATGAAGAAGGGGTTCGGATCATGATGATCCGAACCCCTTCGACGTCGCTACGCGCCGACCTTGAAGCGCGCGAAGTCCGTCACGGTGATACCGGCGTCCTTCGCCACCTGGGCGACAGAGAGCTTGTTGTCCTTCGCGTAGTCCTGCTCGAGCAGGGCGACCTGCTTGATGAAGGCGGACACGCGACCCTCGACGATCTTCGGCAGAGCCGCTTCCGGCTTGCCCTCGTTGCGGGAGATCTCGGTGACGATCTCACGCTCCTTGTCGACGGCGTCCGCCGGCACGTCCTCGCGGGACAGGTACGACGGGTTGGCGAACGAGATGTGCTGTGCGATGCTGCGCGCAGTCTCGGCGTTGTCGCCCGAGTACGCGACGACGACACCGATCTGCGGCGGCAGGTCCTTGCTGGTGCGGTGCAGGTAGACCTCGACCTTGTCGCCCGAGATCGTGCGTACGCGACGCAGTTCGACCTTCTCGCCGATGATCGCGGCTTCCTCGGAGATCAGCTGCTCGACGCTCTTGTCGCCCGCGGGGGCGGCGAGAGCTGCCTCGATCGAGTCGGCCTTGACCGCAGCGGCCGCATCGGCGACCTTGTCGGCCAGCGTGATGAAACGCTCGTTCTTGGCGACGAAGTCGGTCTCGCAGGCGAGCTCGAGCAGGGTGACGGCACCGTCCTGCTCACGAGCGACGATCAGTCCCTCGCTGGTGGAACGGTCAGCACGCTTCGCGTTGCCCTTCGCACCCTTCAGGCGCAGGATCTCGGTGGCCTTCGCGACGTCTCCGTCAGCCTCCTCGAGCGCCTTCTTGGTGTCGACCATGCCCGTGCCGAGCTGCTCGCGCAGAGCCTTGAGGTCAGCGATGGTGAAGTTGGCCATGTGTGGTGGCTCCTTGCTTCGTTAGGTAGGTGTGTACGAGGGATTACTTGGCGTCTGCGGCCTCGGCGGCGGCGACCTCAGCGGTCTCCTCACCGGAAGCAGCGGCGATCGCCTCGTCGTGAGCCTCGGCACCGGCCTCGTCGGCTGCGGTCTCGTCGGCAGCCGGGGTCTCGACGACAGCGGCCTCGTCGGCAGCGGTCACGACCTCAGCGGCGTCAGCGGACTCCTGAACCTCCTGGGCCGGAGCTTCGAGGAGCTCCTTCTCCCAGTCGGCGAGCGGCTCAGCGTCACCCGTCTCCGGGTTGTGCTTCTGCTGCAGGCCCTCGGCCGCGGCGTCGGCGATGATGCGGGTCAGCAGCGAGACGGAACGGATCGCGTCGTCGTTGCCGGGGATCGGGTACTGGAAGTCGTCCGGGTCCGCGTTGGTGTCGAGGATGCCGATCACCGGGATGCCGAGCTTCTTGGCCTCGTCGATCGCGAGGTGCTCGCGCTTGGCGTCGATGACCCACAGAGCCGAAGGCGTCTTGGTGAGGTTGCGGATACCACCGAGCGACTTGTGCAGCTTGTCGAGCTCGCGCTTCTTGAGCAGGAGCTCCTTCTTGGTGAAGCCGCTGTTCGCCGGCGTCTCGTAGTCGAGCTCCTCGAGCTCCTTCATGCGTGCGAGACGCTTCGAGATCGTGGAGAAGTTCGTGAGGAGTCCACCGAGCCAGCGCTGGTTGACGAAGGGCTGGCCCACGCGGGTCGCCTGCTCGGCGAGGATCTCCTGCGCCTGCTTCTTCGTGCCGACGAAGAGGATGGTGCCACCGTGGGCGACCGTCTCCTTGACGAAGTCGTAGGCCTTGTCGATGTAGCCGAGCGACTGCTGAAGATCGATGATGTGGATGCCGCTGCGCTCCGTGAGGATGAAGCGCTTGACCTTCGGGTTCCACCGACGGGTCTGGTGTCCGAAGTGCACGCCGCTGTCGAGCAGCTGGCGGATGGTGACCACAGCCATGGTCGTCTCCTGGTTCTGGCACATTTCTGTACCGTTGAGGTTGTCAAGCCGATCGGATGACCGGACTTCCTGGTGCCCGGCACGCACCCTCCCCCTCGGAAGAAGGACCTGTGGGTGTCGATGCCGCGATGAGATCGCTCTGGGCACGCGTAGTCACCCCGATATCGAGGTGCTCCTCCAGCATACAGGATGCCGCGGCCTCACTGCCTCTGCACCGAGGCGGTCCCCGCTGAGTTGATCACCGTCGCCATCCATACCGCAGGAACGCCGATCACGGACCGGAATCACGCGACAGGATCCCCGCATGAGCCTTCACTCTCGCACCTGGTCCGGCTCCGTGATCGGACTCCTCCTTCTCGTCCTGCTCGCAACGCTGGGCTCGTTCGGCACTGCGGAAGCCTCGGACCTCCCTCGATGGCGATGGCCCCTCCTGGGCACGCGGGCCGTGGTCGAGCCCTTTCGCGCTCCTGCGCACGAATACGGCGCAGGGCATCGAGGCGTCGACCTGGTCTCGTCCGTCGGGGCGATCGCGGTCGCTCCGGCAGACGGGGTCATCGCGTTCCGCGGAACCGTCGTCGATCGCCCGCTGTTGACGATCACGCATGCCGACGGTCTCGTGACGACGTTCGAACCCCTGCGCTCGACGCTCGATCCCGGTGATGCGGTGTCGGCCGGCCAGGAGATCGGCACGGTCGATGTCGGCGGGCACACGCCGGCGGGGGCCCTCCACATCGGTGTGAGACGGGATGGCGCCTACATCAACCCGCTCCTGCTCTTCGGGGATATCCCGCGGTCGATCCTGCTCCCCTGCTGCGCGCCGCTCTGACGCACGGAGACGATCACCTCCGTGAGCGACGATCACGCACGCGGGTGCGCGAGCCGATAGCTTGCCGTCAGACGCTCCGCAGAGACGTGCGTGTAGATCTGCGTGGTGCCGATGCTCGCGTGACCGAGGATCTCTTGCACGGCGCGCAGATCCGCACCGCCATCGAGGAGGTGCGTCGCGGCCGTGTGACGGAGCGCGTGGGGTCCTATGGTCTCGGCACCGACGATCGGCGCCAGCACGCGTGCGACGAGCTCGTACACCGTTCGCGGTCCGACCCGAGCGCCCCGACTCCCCAGCATCACCGCGGGACTGAAGGTGCGTGCTCTGGCGACCAGGACGGGTCGCCCGCGTCGGAGGTAGGCGTCCAACGCGTCCCGCGCGGGAGCGCCGAACGGGACGACTCGTTCCTTCACCCCTTTGCCGAGCACCCGCGCCGTCGCTCGGTCGAGATCGAGGTCGTCGATGTCGAGCCCGCACAGCTCGGAGACCCGCATACCCGACCCGTACAGGAGCTCGAGGATCGCGTGATCTCGCAAGTCGACCGGGTCCCCTGCGGCGGCATTGTCACGATACTCATCGAGCAACGCGGTCATCGCCTCCCGCGACGCAACGGTCGGGAGAGTGCGCCCCCTCTTCGGGGTGACCAGACGAAGGCTCGGATCCTGAGAGACGAGCTCCTGTTCGTGCGCCCACCGGAAGAACGACCGTGCTGCCGCAGAACGCCGCGCGAGAGTCGAGCGTGCATCGCCGCGTTGCGTCGCGTGCCAGAGCCAGTCTCGGAGCGCGTCGAGGTCGACGTCTTCGAGCTGGACACTGCCCGTGGACGCGGCGAGGTCCCGAAGGTCGGAACGGTAGGCCTTCACGGTCGCCGGCGACAGCCGACGCACCCGTTCCAGGTGATCGACGAACGCTTCGGCGGCAGCCGTGAGTTCCATACCTCCCACTCTGCCCCCGTCGGGGGACCGTGATCCGGAGCCTCGCCGCGGTGTCGGCCTGACGGTCACCCGCCTCGCAGGCGTGGTGCCCGACGCCAGCCCGTTCCGTCAGCATCGACATCGCCCTCCAGGTGCAACAGCCCGAGAAGAGACCTCACCCGCTCGGCAGACAGGCCGGAGCGCCGGGCGATCTCATCGACGGAGAGCACCGACCGCGTGGTCAGCGCATCGAGCACGCGCGTCCTGTTCGGATCCTCGAGTGCACCGGCTGTCGGCACGCCGTCGAGTTGCCCCCACAGCTCCCGCACCTCCGCTGCCGAAGTGACGCACTGCGCGTCGTACTCGCGCAACAGACGATGGCATCCCGCGGACGACGCCGAGGTCACCGGCCCCGGTACGGCACCGAGCGGACGACCGAGCGTCGCGGCGTGACCCGCGGTGTTCAGAGAGCCGCTGCGCCACCCGGCCTCGACGACGACCGTCGCCTGTCCGAGCGCGGCGATGAGGCGGTTCCGTGCGAGGAAGCGCCACTTCGTCGGGGCGGTGCCGCATGGCGGCTCGCTCACCACCGCCCCGTGCTCAGAGATCTGCTGCAGCAATCGCTGATGACCGACCGGATACGCGCGGTCCACTCCCCCGGCGAGGAACGCGATGGTCGCCCCACCGACGCCGAGCGCCGCCCGATGCACCGCCCCATCGATGCCGTAGGCCCCGCCGGACACCACCACAGCCCCAGTCGAGGCGAGATCACCGGCCAGCTCAGCGGCCACCTGCTCCCCGTAACCGCTCGAGGCGCGGGCGCCGACCATCGACACACGCGGGGACGCTGTGAGCAGTTCCACGCGCCCGCGCACCCAGAGCGCGCTCGGCGCGTGGGGTCCGAGATCGTCGAGGGCATCCGGCCACTGCGGATCGCCGGGGATCACCAACCGCGCGCCGATCTCGAGTGCTCCGAGAAAGGCCGATCGCACGGCCTCCTGCTGCAGCCGAGGACGCCATCGCGCTTGGGCTTCCCGAAGCGCCCGGAAGCCTACCTCGCCGGTGTCATCGGTGAACGGCGACCTGCTTCTACCTCCTGCTGCCACGGAGAGGGCCTCCTCCGCTCCGAGGGCGCCGATCAGTGCGCCTGCGACTGCATCTCCGGGTTCGGCGATCACCGTCCAGGCCGCTCGCGCCACGCAATCCGCCACCGCTTCACCCCCGTGGATGCGGCGGGCGGCAGCCATCAGTTCGGTGTCCCCCAGCAGTAGCCGCATCATCTCGGCAATCCTCTCCGCAGGTGCAACGCACGCCCGATCTCCTCGACACCGGGTTGTTCGATGTCGCTCAGGTCCGCCATCGTCCACGCCACTCTCAGCACTCGGTCGTATCCCCTCAGGGTGAGCAGACCGCGCTCCAGCGCCCGGTCGAGCGGAGATCGCGTGGCCGCCGGAAGGCGCTGAGTGCCCTGACGCAGCCAGGTCCCCGGTACATCCGCATTGCGTCTCCACGGACTGCTCCGCCACCGATGCGCGGCACGCTCCCTGGCGGCTTGCACCCGGACCCGCGCCTGCGCCGTCGTCGTCTCCCCGCCGGCCTCGCCCATCGCCCGGGATGCCGCGACACGACTGACCTGGAGATCGATGTCGACGCGGTCACGAAGCGGGCCGGACAATCGCGTGGAGTACCGGCGGATAGACATAGGCGGACAGATGCATTCGGACCCTCTCACGCCGTAATTGCCGCACGGGCACGGGTTCATGGCGAGCAGCAGCTGGAACTTCGCCGGGAACCTCGCAGTGAAGCCCGCGCGGTGGACCTCGATCGCGCCTGACTCCAGCGGCTGGCGCAGGGCGTCGAGCGCCACCCGCGAGAATTCCGCTGCCTCAGCAAATTGTCGAAGTACAATACAATTGATTATGGGAACCAAAACCGCGGCGATTTACACCCGCATCTCGAAGGACTCCGAGGGCAAGGCTCTCGGAGTCACTCGACAGGAGCAAGACTGTCGAGCGCTCGCAACTCAGCTCGGCTACGAACACATCATCGTGTTCACTGACAACGACACTTCGGCCAGCACGCTCACGGACAAGCCACGTCCTGACTTCGTTCGCATGGTGAACGCCGCGAAGGATCGGCAGGTGGACGCGATCATCGCGTACTCCAACAGCCGACTGACTCGACGGGTTGCGGAGATTCAGTCACTCATCGACGTCGTCAAGCGCACCGGCATGCGAATCCATACAGTGGCGTCTGGTCAGCACGACCTCGATACTGCGGACGGCAGAGCCGCCATGCTCACGATTGCCGTCTGGGACCAGGCCGAGGCCGAACGTACCGGAGAGCGCATCAAGCGCGCCAAGCTCCAGAAAGCACAGAACGGCGAGTGGCACGGCGGTGCTGCCCCATACGGCTATCAGGTCGATCCCAAGACTCGGAATCTGGTTCCCAACCCTGCCGAAGTCAAGCTGATCCGCGAAGCTGCCACTCGGCTACTCGACCGCGGACAGGCGCTCCACGCGATCATCGTTGAGTGGAACAACCGCGGCGAGACCACGCGCTACGGTCACCACTGGCGGCAGACGGGACTACGCCCAATCCTGCTCAATCGAAGCATGCTTGGGGAGACGTCCACGGGCGTCAAGGGCTGGGACCCGATCATCGATGAACGGACGTTCGATCGGCTGACGTCGCTTCTCACGGACCCATCGCGAAAGGTCGTCCACTCTCCCGGCGCGAACGGCGGGAAACGAGCACTCGGCGGTGGTCTGACGGTCTGTGGCGTCTGCGGCAAGCCGTTGATCACGCACAGCAAGCCGAACGGGAACGGCAAAGGGACCACGCCGACCCTCGCTTGCCTGGCACGTGTACACGGGCCTTCCGACAAGCACCCTCGCGTTGAGCGCGTTCGGAATCGGAACGGCGAGAAAGTCACTGTCTTGGAGGACTCGGGCAGGGTTCAAGTTGCGCACGATCCGCTGGAAGAACTCGTGTTCGAGCAAGTGATCGAGATGCTGCACGACACCGAGCGCTGGAAAGCGCGCATGCAGGAGAAGAGCCCTGAGACAGAGAACAAGCTGATCGAGCTGGAGGATCGACGCCGCCGGTTGCACGACGAGCTCGACGGTGTAGGTCGTGCCGTTATGGTCGGTGCGTGGGACGAGCGCCGAGCGAAAGGCGAGGTCGCACGAATCCGTGCTGAGCTTGCGGACCTCGAACAACGCATCAACGCGCTGATCGGTCGCCCGATGTTCGATGCCGTCGTTCAAGAAGGCAAGTTGGAGAACTGGCGCGACTGGCCAGTTCTGGATCGCCGGACGTTCCTGCGGCTGTTCATCGATCGCATCGAGGTAGGCACCTACCCCGAGGCAACTCAGCGAACCCGGCGCAAGCTCAAGGACGAGACCGATGAAGCGCACAAGGCCGCTCAGTGGGAGATCGTCAAGGTTGCGACTGCATCACGAATCCGGATCGTGTGGAAGTGGGAGACGGAGACCGCGTAATCTAGGTCACGCTTACGGCGAATGATAGCTGGGCTCCTGCTCACTGCACATTCGCCGTTTGTGGTTTTCGCCACGAAGCAGTTGCCCCGAAGGGACACTGCCATGGCTCCCAAGCCACGACCACGCAAGCTTGTCAGCGCAGCCCGCATCGAACTCCACTTCTGGTTCATTGATGAGTGGACCTACCGCGAGTTCTATGCGATACCGCTGGGGCGCAAGTCTCAATCCGTCAGCGACCGACAGTGGATGCTCCCAGTACTCGCTTTCGCGGATGGGCACGTTGAAGCCACCTACAGGTTCACCCACACGTGCCGAAACGATGGCGCGCAACGGGGAGACTCCGAGAAGTTCTTCCGTGCCGTCTGCAACGCGGCAGGATTGGATGAGTCCCGTGCTCGTCTACTTAGCGTTCGACTGATCAGCCGTGAGAAGTTCCGCGACACTAGCGCCGAGCCAATCCAGGCCCCTATCGCGGTAGCACCGGCCGAGAAAGTAGATGATCGCATGGTCGAGCGTCTCTCACGAGTGTCGCTGGGGCGACTAAGAGCGCTCACGGCGCTCCAGTTTGAGCTAGATCACGACTACGTGCTCTACGGCCACTGAAACGCGTCTATCTGACTCCGGCCTACGGTTCTCAACGGATTGATTGTCGAGGGAGCCGTAGGCCGTTGTCTCGCTGACGCTGGTAGGGCTATACCGCGAGTCCGGTCAGCGCCACCTTGATCGCTGCTGCCTTGTCGTGAGACGTACGGAACTCGATGGTGTTGCCGGACGTGATGACAGTGACCTTCGTGTTGACCGGCCCGTCCTTCTTGGTCTGAATGGACGTGATCTTCGACGCCGGGATTACCTCGGTTGCCTGAGTCTTGAACGACGGGCGCATCCAGATCAGGCTGAGGAACACCGTGAACAGCGGGAGAACCAGTGCCGTGATGTTGTAGCCCATGCTGTGCGGCTCCAACGCCCACTCAACGCGGTTGTTGTAGATGTGAACGTCAGCGTTCTTGCCGCCGATGCGGCTCTTGGTGTGGAGGATCAGGTCGCTCATAGCCACAGCATAGCGATCACGCGGCGGCCTTCAGAGCACTGCGAACACTGGCCGGATACCAGCGCACTCCCCCGCCAGGCAAGGGAGTGCCGTTCTCATTGAGAACGTCAGCGATCGCTTGGAGAGTCGCGCCGTTCTCGCGAAGGGCTGCGACCTTGGCGACAACCTCAGGGTCTTGGCGACTCGGAGCGCCCAGGCGAACACCGTTGCGCTTGGCCTCAACCAGACCTGCCCTGGTGCGCTCTGAGATTATGTCGCCCTCCCACTCCGCGACGGCGATCAGGATATGAGCCAACAGCCGGCCTGTGGGAGTGGTCATGTCGATCCCGAGATCGAGCGCGACCAGACCCCAGGTCCGGGATCGCTTACCGGCAGGTCGAGTCGCCAACCGCAGGATATTGCCGAAGTCCACGACGGAGCGGGACAACCGATCGAGCTTCGACACAACGAGCGCGTCGTGTTCGCCTCGGGCAAGGAGACCTAGAGCGCGTTTGAGTCCAGGTCGCTCCGAGTTCTTGCCTGTCTCGCCATGATCCTCGATGAACTCGACGGTCCACCCACGTCGCTCTGCTTCGGCAAGGATGAGTTGCCGTTGAACCTCGATGCCGTAGTCCTGATCCCTCGTGCTAACTCGGAGATACCCGATCACGTTCACGGTGCCACCCTGCCTTCCATCAGGCAGTACACATCGCCCTCGACGTAGTGGATGACTGCTCCGCTGGCCGGGTGCACTCCCGTCCAGAGGTAATCCCCTTCCTCGAAGTCAACGCTCCAACCTGCGTCCATGATCGCATCGGCAAGGGTGTCGTCAGCGCCGCCAGGAAAGAAGGCGTCCCCGCTGCTCTTCGACTCGAACGTATCGAGTACGAGCTTGACCCCGGCAAAGGTGGTCGGTCGCTCGGCGCGGATACGGGCAAGGGTCTGGTCGTAGCGCGTCCAGTACAGATCGAGCGACATCAGTGGACCTCGATCATGTTCATGTGCACGACCATGAAGCCCTCGGCCTCGTCGGTGCGACCGGCAGCGCGTAGCTCTTCGTAAACGATCTGACCAGCGCCCTGCCCTGAGTCCTCTTCGTGGATCGCGGCAAGGAGCATCGCCAACTCGTTGAGCTGGTACTTCTTCAGGGACTTGATGAGCTGTCGAGCAGACTCGCGAGTCTCGTTCGTTCTCGTGAATGGGGCACTTGAGGACATGGTTTCGTTCCTTCGTTGATGTCGTCAGGTTCGTACTTATGTTCGAATCCTGTTACAACAATTCAACTAGGAGGGCATGCCGATGTAAACCATTCGTTGGTCAGGTTTATAGGCCTCTGATCTGGGCTTTCTCACGGCACGAGTCGGCTCTAGAGCCGGTGTAGGTAAGGGTTTCGGGTAGCTCCAGGGACGGATCTTGCAGCGATTTGCAGATCTTCAGCAATCCCCAGAGGGCTCTCTAGGCTTTTACCTTCCAAGAGCTGCCGGTACCCAGTTGCAAATCTGCAAAAAGTAGTCGATTTACTAGCCTTTTGTTTTTATAAACCCCTATACCAACTGCTAGTAAAGCAACCAATTTCTGCAGATCTGCAAGGCTGCACGCGAAAGGCCCGCCGCAGATTGCTCCGCGACGGGCCCGCGCTCCCCCTACTGGTAGTTCACCGACGACGGTGTGAGCTCCGCTTCGTCGCTCCGAGCCATGGCGCGAAGCTGGACACCGAGCATGTAGCGATCCGAGCCGTTGCGAGTCACGAAGTCCAAGCCCTCGCTGTGTGCGATCTCTTCGATGCGGTTCGCGATTGCCTGCGGACTGTGGGTGTTCTCCTTGAACTCGCGGAACTGCTTGTACTTGGCCACGATGTCGCCCTTGCGCGTTCGGTATCCCTGGCCGACTTCCAGCCACTCGTCGTAGAACCGCTGGATGTGGTCCGTCGAGTCCGCGATGTGCTTGGTGGATCGCGCAACGTGTCCCGGCAACCGATCCTTGCCGTAGACCAGTCCCTTCTCCGCGAGCGAGTAGTACGCCCTCGCACCGGCAACGACGAGAGCCAGGATCGCATCTCCCTCTGCTGCGGAGATAGCGTCGGCCAGGCCGGCACGTCGCTCTGCCTCCGGGACGGTCGGTCCAGACAAGACACTGATGACTCGACGCGAGATTGCGGCGTCCCATTTCTCAACGTTGGGCATGCTGTTGAGCGCGAGGAACAGCGTCCATGTCCGGGTGACGGTTCGGGCCTTGCCGTAGATCGCACGGACGGACTTCTCACGCTGGCCGGTGAGTCGTTTGATCTCCTGCTCGTTGAGGTCGATGTCATCGGAGACTTCATCGATGACACCGAAGCGCCGACCAGCCAGCTTGTTCGTATCCTCGGTGTGAGCGCCGTTCCGGGTCTTCGACACCAGGTCAGGGTTCAGCGTGGCGTCGGCGTAATCGCGACCGAGAACGTTCGAGACGCACTCGAGCGATTGAGACTTCCCGGTGTTGGTCTGGCCATACAGGATGAAGAACACCTGCTCCGGGTTGTCACCGATCGCCGCGTACCCGAAGGTCATCAGCATCCACCCGAGGGTCTGATCCGTTTCGTCGAACTGGAATGCGCGCTTGACCAGCGTCGTGAACTGCGGCGCGATCCGCTTGGCGTGCTCTGCGAGAGGGACGCCTGGTGTCGGCATGAGGTCGCTGCGGAAGTCACGCGGAACGATCTGAGTGAGCATGTCGCTCTGAGCGTGCTCGTGCATTTCGCCAGTGCGCAGGTCGACGGTCCCATTCCCGCAGTTCAACAGGTGTGGTCGCGTGTCGAGGACATCGGAGTGGATTCGGATGGACTCGACGGATCGCACCGCGTTCACGCAAGCGCGAATCCGCGGCATGTCGAGCGACATCGCAGACCACTTGACCAAGCCACTCACGGCGTCCGTGTTCAAGCTGCGTCGTGCATCGGTCGCGATATCCAGCGCGGATTCCTTCGCGAGCGCCTCGATTGCGGTCTGGTCCGGCAGACGCTCCCACCGCTTGCCGTCCCATCGAATGAACGCTTGCCAGTCGGTCACCCATCGGAACAGGTGACCGTAGTTGTCCGCCAGCCGTGCGGCGTTCCCGCTGTCGTGCTGGGGATATTCGATGTCGCTCATGGCGTGTTTCCTCTCTTCGCCCAAGCGAGTTGAGCCTGTGCATTCGGTCCGATTTCGCGCTCGGCTCTGTCGATCTGGTACTGGACTTTTGACCACGGCAATGGGTCGTTGTCCGGGTTGTCCGTGTGCTCCCAGACCTCGTAAGCGATCTGACGAACCAGGTCCATGTGTGGGTAGTGCGCCCGCGTGAGTTTCCACGCCAGGGTGTTGAAGCCGTTGTCTCTCTGGCCGAGGCGAAACCCGTGCTGCCGCAGGTAGTCCGTTGCTGGAAGATCGACAGCAGAACCACCACCGAACGATCCGCCACCGGCTCCGGAGACCCGCCAGGAGCGAATCGACGTGATCAGCGACTCAGGCGCATACGGGATCGCGTCGAGAGAACCGCGGACCAGGGTGTACGTGCGCTCTCCCCATTCGCCGTCACGGACTGTTCCCGGCAGTGCGACTTGATGCCCCTGCCCACCAGATGAGACGGGATCAGCCTTCACGTCGAGATGTGGCACCCAAGGAACTCGCGTCGGCAGGTGGCCGTGGTACCGGAAGTAGAAATGCGCTCCGGTGTAGGTCTCGACCATCGGCAGATTCGATAGGTCGACGCCGATCAGGTCTTCGAGCGTGATCATGCTCGCGAACCCTCCGTATCCCTCTCGGTCGCTCTTCGTGTCGAGGTCGAGAACCCCGACGCCGTTGCCTGTGAGAAGCCCCCAGTTGCATCCGGGAAACTCGGACTGCCAGGCATCGAGAATCGCCGGATCACTGGTGGCCAGCTTCGGCCAACCAGAGAGCCACGGGACGTTCGTTCCGGGGCGCAAGGGCAAGTAGCGGAACTCAGACACCACGATCACCGACCAGCGCTGACAGCTTCGAGAGCTCGAAACTCAGAAACAACGCCCAACCCCAGGATTCATCCTCTGACCTGGTATTATTGCTCTCGACAGGGGTGATGTTCTGTCGTTGTCCATACCTTTCGGCAGGGAGAAGGGTCGCTTTCACCGGGGCGGCCTTTTCTCATGCGTGAGAACCATCGGAGACCTCCAGCCCACGAAGGAACGCAACCGCAGCGTCCACGAACTCGTCTGGAATCTGAGCAGGTGTCACCTGCTCTTCCCCGGCGATCACCGCTCGCACTCCAGCCGGAGGTCGCGATCCCACGCACGGATCAGTCGAGCTTCGAGCAAGGTTTGGATAGGCAAGCCACCCAAGGCCAGCTCGATCGCGCGAATCTCACGAGCGCTGGGATACTTGCGACCGTGGGAGAAGTTCACGATGTCAGCCGTAGACACCGACTCTTCCTCAGGTAGCCGCGACGAAACGGCTTCTGCGAAGGTCTTCGCTGTGTGGTCGTGGAAGGGAATGAACTTGGCGAGCTGTTGCCGCCGGAATGGCAGAGCCATCGGAACCGTCCAAGGGATAGTTACCTATCCGCTAATGGTCGGTGCCCCAGCCGGCTTGCTTCTGGGCGATTAGATCTCACCTGGGCTCCGATGGCGGAGTTGTTCCCTCGCGGTAACGGGAGAGTTTCCTCAATCCCGTTACAACCAATTTACTAGGACTTGTAACGACTGTCGAACTTGCAGCCACCCGTTATCGAGCCGTAATTGTTACGAGTCGATCGACTCCGACCCCTCGTCGTGCAGCACCGTCTGAGCGTTGCTGAGCGTCAATCTGAGCGACTATCTCGACTACCTGGTCGAATCGATCGAGGGCGATCCTAGGTAACGCTGTCGTCGTGCTGCCTGATGTACGCGACGGCCTGCGCTCGACGCTTGAACGCTCCACACCGGCAGTCTCGTGTGCCGTGGGCCGTATCTGGGCACTCGGGAGCAACGGCGAACGTGATCTGCTTGTACGTTCCCCAGGTCTTGCCCTCTCCTGCCGAACGCAAGCGCCAGCCCTTCTCCCCTATCGGCGTGATCATCGGTAGCCGTGCGTGTTGTACTTCGAGTCGAGCCAAGCGCGCCACTCACTCGGTGGTGTTGCTCGACTCGGTTCAGGCATCGGCAGCGGTCGCGGATTGCGGTCCGCGGAGAACTCAGACTTCGGCAGCTCGTCAGGCATCGTAGGGACTCTTTCGTGGGATCGGGTCGGCAGAGCCGCGAACGGTCGGGGTCTGTCCGGCGTTGGGGTAGATGCGCGGACCGTCGAATCGTTCGAGCTTCGACACGTCAGCGACCGGTGGTAGCGATTCCTCTACGACTTCGGCGTCCTCGATCTCGTCAAGTTCGTACGCCGGGACTTCGGTAACGATCTGTCGCATGGTGACTTCCCACGGCTTGTCCTGGGTGTGCTCAACAGTGATGCCACGCTGGTAGCCCATCCGGTCAGCGAGGAACGACATCAGTCGGAGTGTGTCGCCGTCGGACATGTTGCCGGTTGCAGCCTTCTCAACCATGCGCTCAGTGAGCGCAACCATCGGCTCTTCAAGCTCGCGCCAACGCTCCTTTGCCCTCTTCTGGACGGTGGGCAGTGCTCCGCCATGAGTACGGCAGACTGTGCCGCCCTTGATCGCGGCTTTGCGACACTGTTCTCCGGATCGCGATGACTTGGCAGTGCATCGACTCTTCAGCTTGGTCTCATCGAAGACGGCCTTACCGGCTACTCCCCCGTGCGCCTGGCATCTGTCCGACCCGTGGACCTTCTTTCGGCGGCACGGAGTACCGGCGTGAGTGGTTGCTGTGCAGAGGTTGTCAGGCATGGTGGCTCCTACCAGCTGGGGACAATGACCTTGGCGCGACGCATGGCGCTGAACAGCTCGTCTTCGCTGTCGAGTCCAGGCGTGCCCTGGTTGACGTACGTGAGGTTGTTGGTCTTGCCTTCCGCAGCGGATGACAGCAGACCTTCGAGATTCGCGGTCTCCATGGAGTGCTGCATTTCGGCGCTCATCGTCGTGCCGAGACTCGCGACCGACGACGTAAGCGCGTCGTCCATGCCGTCGAGTCCACGGATCAGGCCGGCCACGACGTTCTCGCCGTATCCGCGGAACAAGCGAGACGGGCTGTGAATACCGAGGAAGTCGAGGAATCCGTCAACTGCTCCACCGATGATGTCCAAGAGCGCCGAGGCAACCGAACCAGCCGCTTCCCAGAGGCCGGAAACAAGACCACCGATCAGATCGATACCCGCCTGGATCAGATCGGGGATCATGCCGATGATCGTTCCGATGATCTCCGGCAAGAGATCGAGCAGCGACGACACGAGGTCAGGAATGATCTTCGGAATCGCCTTCACCAGCGACACGAACAGTTCAACCGCCGTACTGATGAGCGTCGGGATCATGTTGAGCAGCGTCGAGATAATCTTCGGCAGCAGGTCGAGGATCGCTCGGATCAACAGCGGCAGGATGATCGGCAGGGACTCAACCAGAGCAGTGAAGAGCTCGACCGCAGATTGCAGAATCTTCGGGAGCATCGACACGATGGTTTCGGCGTTCTGAGTGAGAACGTCGATGAGCGTCTGCACGAGCTTCGGCAGGATCACTGGCAACGCATCCACCAGCATCATGAACAACTGGGTTGCAGCATCCAGGATCATCGGGATCGCTTCGATGATCGACCGGGAGACCTCCCCAAGACCTTCGATCAGCGCCAAGAACAGATCCGGCAGCGTCGTGATTAGTCCCTGGATGAGTGCGACAACAAGCTGAACGCCGCCCTGCAGGATCAGCGGTGCCGCGGCCACGACCGCACTGATGATCGTCGTGATGAGCGATCCAATGGCAGCGATGATCGCCGGGATTGCGCTCACGATGCCCGTGATGAGGCCCTGGATGAGCGTTGGAGCCATGGCGATCAGCTGGTCTCGAACGCTGGCGAACATCGTGATCAGTGATCCGAAGTCGAGCGTCGTGAAGTCGATACCGGCAAGAGCCGCGACCACGCTTTCAACAGCGGGTGCGAGATAACCAGCGAGCGCTTCCTCAGCAGGAGCGACGAACTGGGCGAACTTGTCGATCGCTTCGGTCGCCGCGAGCAGGATGGGCGTGAGCGCCTCCATGACCGGCGACGCAAACAGCGCTCCAAGGCGGCTGAGGGCCGCTCCAGCGTTCTGAGTCGCTCCGGTGAAGGTTGTGCCCATCGCGGCGGCTACGGAGCCTACAGAGGCCTCCATGGTGGCCGTGAAGGTCTCCATGTCCACCTGGCCGCTTGCGACCATGCTTCGAAGTTCCGTGCCCGATACTCCGTAGGCTTCTGCAAGCTTCGAGAAAATCGGGATACCGCGATCGCCAAGCTGGTTGATGACCTCCATATCCACGCGGCCGTCAGTCCAGACCTTGCGCATGATGCCGCCGAGGTCGTTCATGTCGGTACCCGCGGCAGCGGCAGCGTTCGCCGTCAGGGTGAGTTGGCGCTGGAGCGCGGCTCCCGGCTCGATGCCTGCGGCGACGGCGGTAGCTGCAAGTCCAGCAGCCTCGTCGAGACCGAATGCGGTTCCCTTGACCGCGGCAAGGGCGTTCTGCATGATGCCCTCGACCTGCTCAGTCGAGTAGCCAAGGCCGCGCATCTTCGCTTCGGCGTTGTCGATCGCAACAGCGCGATCAAAGCCCATCTTGAAGATCGCGCCGCCAGCCGCGACGACTGCGGTCGCAACCGTAGCCGCCGCAGCCGCGACAGCGACCAGACCGGACTTGACGAGCTTGCCTGCGACATCCCCGGTCTTGCCGAGTGCGCTCATCGAGCTTTCGGCCTGCCCGACGCCCTTGGTGTCGGACTTGAGAACGATTGTGCCTACGGCAGAGCCGAGGTCATACTGTGCCATCTCCGTGGTCCTTCAGTTCGATGTAGGTATCCCCGGACCAGATGCGTTCGTTGTCCGCCAGCCGTGCGTAGTAGGCCTGGCAGTCGGCGCACATTGCGAACTCCACGACGTACGGCCCACGAGCGATGTGGAACACCCAGGCGACCGAAGACAGACGGTTCTCATCCGTCATCGCGACAGTCGGACCGCAGCGGTGGCAGATCGCGTCGGAGCCAGTCGCGCAGACGCGGCCTTCAGGAAGGGAGTCGGCATATCGCCACCAGCGGTAGCCGTAGGGCACGTCCTGGTCGGTGAACTCATGCAGGTGGAGGTCGTTGCTAAGAACGAGAACGGCTCGGCCTTTCTCCGGATCCGTCTTGAAGCCGACGCCAGAGGTCGCTTCGGCCATGGCGCGAGCGACGAACGGATCGGATCCGACCAGCCACGCGTTGGCATTGCCGCGCGTGAACGCGACAGCTTCGGTCGCTGCTCGACTGTCAAGCAGTCCCTGTTCGAGGGATTCGCGGACGCGCCGCTCGATGGTGGCGCGCAGGTCGCCAGGGGTTACGTTCTCGTTGAGTCCGAGAGATTCGAGAAATGTCATTGGAGTGGCCCTTCCAATCGCGTGGCTCGAAAGTGGTCAGGGCGCCGCGCCGGAGCCACACGGCACGGCGCCCTGGTATGTCCCCGACGAGTGAAGGAGGTGAAAAGCTCGTCGGAAACGGGGTGGCCTCGCTACGGCCAGGTCGGGTTGTCGTAAGAGCCCGAAGCCTTGATCTGCATGACGGCAGCAGCGCCACGGTGCCGAACGCCGACGCCGAATCCGCGGGTGAAGTACGAGTCCACGAGCGGGTAGCGCGAGCCGTTGTTCGGGTTCACCAGGCGAAGGCCGCGGTGCTGGGGGCTGGTGTGCTCTCGGAACAGCAGCGGGTTGCGGGACGAGTTCGGACCAGAGGTCGCAAGTGCGATCACGTAGCCCTGGGGTACGCGATAGTTCTTGCTGATCCAGGCGTCCCCGTAGGAACCCTCGATCGGCAGGCCGTTGAACTGTGCCGGGGGCTTGTCGCCGACGATCGTCAGGTCTGTCAGATACGCCGGGGCACTGACGGAAGGGATGAAGTCGTACGGGTTCGCCGCCAGGTTCTCAGGATCGCGACGGAACGTTGCGATCGCGTCGGCCTGGGTGGGGTGCACGAAGATCACGATCTGTTCGCCGGACTCCCGGCGACCGAAACCGTGCTCCTGGATCGTGTCAGTCAGCGCCTTCACGTCGCCGCCGTCGATCGTTGCGGCACCGGACACGAGGTAGTGCCAGTGCGCGTCGGTGAAGCTCTTGCCGTCGAACGCCGGGGGCACTTCGCCGGTTGAGCCGTCCCAAAGATCGAAGATGTCGAGACCGTTCTCGTTCACGTCGCGCGATCCCGCGATGCGCTTCGTGGTGAGCGCGTTCATGGTCTTGCGGAACACGAGACGGTTGTCCATCTCCAACTTGTCCTGGAACTGAAGATCGACCTGCTCGCGAGAGGCGTCTCGAAGGAAGGCAGCGGTGAATCGCGTTGCAGCATCGAACCACTCGAGCGGGAGGCCCATTCGGAAGTAGTCGATGTCGCGACGGCTCGACTTCGGAACACCGAACTCGCTCTGAAGTTCGAAGTCCTCGCCTGACCCCGGTTCTTTGGGAAGCTGGGCGAACGAGTCGGTCGTGCTCGACGTGAACATGGCCGACAGCGCGGAGCGACCTCGGTTCCACTCGTTGAGAGCATCGATGAACTCGCTGTAGATGTCGTTGAGGGGAACACCGTCTGCCGTCTGGGTAACGATGTCCGCCGCAACGTTGAAGCCTCGGTCGGCTCCGTAGATGTCACGGATCGGAACGTCCATGGCAACTCCAATCGTTGAGATGGGTTGCGCGACCACGGGTCGAGCTGGATGACACCGGCTGACGAGTCCAGGAGGGGAGCTAAGCTCAACCTCTCCGCTCTGCGGTTCCACGGTCGACCACTGGTTGTTCCGTTGCAATTGATTGTACTAGGACATGGATCTTCCCTCAGGCAATCTTCTGTATTGAAGATCGACAACTTGATTCGTCGAGGAAGAGCACCCCGCCGTGCGCCCTCGCGATCGCCCCAGGTCGTGCCGTCCGCGAGCCGCCGCCGACCAGAGCAGCGACCGAGGCGCTGTGGTGCGGAGCCTCCAGCGGCGGCACGCGATCGAGTGCGCCGACGGCTTCGCCGCTGAGCGATCGGATGGACGCAACCTCGAGTGCTTCCTGTTCGTCGAGCAGCGGCATGATCCCGGGCAACCTCCGAGCGAGCATCGTCTTGCCTGCTCCCGGAGGACCACTCAGCAGCATGTGGTGTCCGCCGGCTGCCGCCACCAGGAGCGCCTCCACCGCCTCACCCTGACCGACGACGTCGCACAGATCGAGTCTCGGGTGATCGGCCACCGGCACCGACGCCGATTCGACGACGTCGACGTCCGGCACCTCGACGTCGGCGCCGTGCCAAACCGCGACCTCTGCGAGTGAGCCCGCAGCGCGCACCTCGACCCCCGGCACGAGCATCGCCTCGGACTCGTTGCCGCGCGGGACGATCACGGTCTCGAACCCGGCGCGTGCGGCGGCGAAGACCGCGGGAAGGACGCCCGGGACGGGGCGGATCCGCCCGTCGAGTCCGAGTTCGCCGATGTGAACCGTTGCCGCGATCGACCGCGACCCGATCGCCCCTCCTGCCGCCAGCGCGGCCATGGCGATGCCGAGATCGAAACCTGCGCCGTGCTTGGGAAGACTCGCCGGGGAGAGGTTCACGGTGAGTCGACGTCGAGGGAGATCGAGACCCGCGTTCTTGCAAGCGTTGTGGACCCGCTGGACGGCCTCGCCGAGGGACTTGTCCGGCAACCCGATGATGCGGAATTCGGGCGTCTGATTCGACAGGTCGGCCTCGACTTCGACGAGATGCCCGTCGACACCGGTGAGCGCCACCGCCCAGGTACGCGCAGTGCTCATTCGATGTCCACGAGATGCTCGAGCGTCCCGCGTGCCGGGTCGGCTCCCACGATCCCGATGACTTCGAGTCGCACGGCCCTCCCCCGTGCCGCCTCGGGATTCTCGCGGGCCCAGGCGTGCGCGAGTTGCCACAGTCGACGGCGCTTCCGTGCATCGATCGCTTCGAACGGGTGCCCGAACGCGACCGTTCGCCGCGTCTTCACCTCCACGATCGCCACGTGCTCTCCGAGCGTGGCGACGATGTCGATCTCTCCCTGCGCGCACCGCCAGTTCCTCGCGAGAACGGTGTAGCCGTTCCCCGTCAGGTGCTGCGCGGCGCGCTCTTCTCCGGCTCTGCCGAGTTCATCCTTCGCTGCCATGGACTCAGCATCACGCGGCACTCACGTCGCACGGCTCGATTCGACGTCGTCGGCGCGGGCCCTGGGGAGAATTCACCCGTGGGGTGGAGTGTGGAGAGAGTTACTCACCGTCGAGCGACAGCTCCTGCGGGAGCTCGAACTCGCGACGCTGCAGTTCCTCGACGTTCACGTCCTTGAAGGTGAGGACGCGCACGGCCTTCACGAACCGGTCGGCACGATAGATGTCCCACACCCACACGTCCGTCATCGAAATCTCGAAGTAGAAGTCGTGCTCGCTGTCGCGACGCACGACGTTGACCTCGTTCGCCAGATAGAAGCGGCGCTCGGTCTCGACGACGTACTGGAACTGCGAGACCACGTCCCGGTACTCCCGGAACAGGGCCAGCTCGAGTTCGCGGTCGTAATCGTCGAAGGCTTCCTCATCCATGATGAGTCCATCCTAGAGTCGCAGGCCGCTGGGCGCGGCATCGCACCGCTCAGAACAGCGTGGGTACGTCCGCGATCGCCCACGAGGCCCGATGGAACGGGGACAGTCCGTGGCTGCGGATGGCATCGCGGTGCTCCGGGCTCGCGTACCCCTTGTTCCGATTCCACTGGTACGCGGAATGAGTCTCGTGAAGCTCGGCCATGTACCCGTCGCGGGCGACCTTCGCGATCACGGACGCGGCGGACACCGATGCACAGTCGCGGTCCGCCTTGATCACCGGCCGGACACGCAGCGGCACGGGATGGATCCTCGAGACGTAGTCATGGTTGCCGTCAAGCAGGATGAGCGCGTCTTCGACAGTCGCGCCCTGATCGGCGATCGACTGCACCGCGCGCGAGGCGGCGAGGCCGAGGGCGGACATGATGCCGATGTCATCGACTTCCTGCGCGGTCGCCCATCCGACCGCTGATGCCTGCACCCACGCGGCCGCTCGCTCCGCCACCTCCGGACGCCTTCTCTCGGTCACGAGCTTCGAATCGCGAAGCCCCTCGGGGACACGCCGACGAGCACCTGTGGCATCCATCATGGCGGCGCCGACGGCGACCGGACCCGCGAGTGCCCCCCGACCGACCTCGTCGAGCGAGATGATCAGCTCGCACTCCCTCAGGAGCCGGCGCTCGAGAGTCAGTTTCGGGGTGATGACAGTCATTCGGGATCCGGAACCCCGGTGAAGATGTCGTGATGCCCGTCAATGGGTCCGATCCGGTTCAACGGCCACGTGGTCAGGAATGCCTTGCCCACGATGTTCTCCATGGGCACGAAGCCTCCGCTGGGAAGGTCCTGATGCGCACGGGCGTCGCGGGAACGATCACGATTGTCGCCGAGCAGCCAGACCGAATCCTCCGGCACCACGACGTCGAATGGCTCATTGGAGGCGGCGGTGTCGCCGTCGGGCAGGTTGAGATAGCTCAATTCGTCGATCGGAGCACCGTTGATCGTGATCTGACCCAGTGCGTTGCAGCAGACGACGTGATCTCCCGGAAGGCCGATCAACCGCTTCACGAGATGGTCCTGCGAGTCGGTCGCGGAGATGCCGACGAAGTTCAGCACCCAGTCGACCGCCTGGACGAGAGGAGGCTGAGCAGGCGTCTGCGGCTGGGGATCGAGCCACCCGCCCGGGTCCTTGAACACGACGACGTCACCGCGTTCGTACGCCGCCCACCGCGGGGTGAGCTCATCGACGAGGATCCGGTCCTTCACGAGGAGCGTGCGCTCCATCGACGCCGAGGGGATGTAGAAGGACCGCACGACGAACGTCTTGACCACGAACGACACCAGTGCGGCGATGACGATGATCACCAGGACGTCGCGGAGGAAGACCAGGAACCCGCGGCGACGTCTGGCCGTGCGCGCGGACGAGGATTCAGTCATCAGGTTCCTTCACGATCATGCACCGTCGTGCGGCGACGCTATCTAGGTTCGCACACCGGGGAGAGAACGAAGCACCCCGGGACATCGTGTCCCGGGGTGCTGTGGAGATGCTGCGACTCAGCGGTCGCGCTTCTCCTTGATCTTCGCCTTCTTGCCACGCAGCTGGCGGAGGTAGTAGAGCTTCGCGCGACGCACATCACCGCGGGTGACGACCTCGATGTGGTCGATCACCGGGGAGTGCACCGGGAAGGTACGCTCGACGCCGACCTGGAAGCTGATCTTGCGGACCGTGAAGGTCTCGCGCACGCTGTCGCCCTGGCGGCCGATGACGACGCCCTGGAAGACCTGGATACGGGAGCGGTTGCCCTCGGTGATGTTGACGTGCACCTTGACGGTGTCACCGGGGAAGAAGTCCGGAATGTCCGAACGGAGGGAAGCCGCGTCGACGGCGTCGAGGATCTGCATGATCGTCTCTCTCTGCACCCGCCACAGGTCGCATGCATGTATTCAAAGGAACAAGAAAAGGGATGAACTGTACGGAGCTGATGCGTCCGCGGGCTCCCCTGTGGCAGAGCCGGTCACAGCACAAACACTCATTCTGCCATGGAAGGCGTGCTCGGCCAAAACCGTGACCTCAGTCACGGCCGTCGGTCTCCCGCACCACGATGACCTCGTGCGCTCTGGTCGGAGGGGCCTGCTCGTCGGCGGTCGGGATCGTCGACCAGGTGATGGTCTCGCGCAGCCGCGAGCCGCTCCCCCTGGCCTCCTGCCACAACTGCCACACCTGGAGCCAGACGAGCGCGACGCCGACGACGATCGCGCCGGTGAGCACCCACGGGAACACCCCGTCGATGAAGAAACCGACCGCGATCGTCAGACCGTGCCAGAGCGTGAAACCGGCCACATCCCACCAGGAGACCGCGCGCTCGATGCGAACGGAGGGACGCGAGCGCGTCAGGAGCGTCAGCAGGAGCTGTCCGAGGAAGACGGACGGCATCGCGATGAGCAACACCCAGAGGATCGCCCAGCCGCCCTGGAACACTCCCCACCCGATCAGAAGCCACAGCGGCAGCAGGAACGCCGCCGGAAGAAGCCAGCGGAAGAACGCCCGTCGCAACCACATGCTCAGATCGTACGACGGGACACGTGCCCGTGACCCGATGTTCGCTGAGAGCGGTCGGAGATCCCGGGGCCTCGGATCAGGGAGAATGGAGATGACGAGAGGACAACCGATGATCGAACTGCGCACCCCTGCCGAGATCGACGAGATGCGCGCCGCAGGACGCTTCGTCGCCGAGACGCTGGCGACGCTGCGCGATGAGACCAAGGTCGGGACCAACCTCCTCTCGATCGACCGTCGCGCGCACGACATGATCCGCAAGGCAGGCGCGGAGTCCTGCTACATCGACTACCACCCGTCCTTCGGCGCGAGCCCGTTCGGCAAGGTCATCTGCACCTCGGTCAACGACGCCGTGCTGCACGGACTCCCCCATGACTATGCCCTGCGCGACGGCGACCTCGTGACCCTCGACTTCGCGGTGGCCGTCGACGGCTGGGTCGCCGACTCCGCCGTCTCCTTCGTCGTGGGCGCCGCGCGCGACGAGGATCTGCGCCTCATCGACACGACGGAGCGCGCACTGGCAGCAGCCATCGAGACCGGCACCATCGGCAATCGCATCGGCGACATCTCGGCGGCCGTGGCGACCGTCGCACACGGCGAGGGGTACTCGATCAACACCGACTTCGGTGGACACGGCGTGGGGCGCACCATGCACGGGGATCCGCATGTGCCGAACGACGGTCGCGCAGGCCGCGGCTTCCCCCTGCGCGCAGGACTCGTCCTCGCCTTGGAACCCTGGTTCCTCGCGACGACCGACGAGTTGGTGACCGACCCGGACGGATGGACCCTGCGCAGCGCGGACGGGTCCCGAGGTGCGCACTCCGAGCACACCATCGCGGTGACCGAGGACGGACCGATCGTGCTGACGGACAGGTCTTTCCTCGGCGTCGACTGACCGGGAGCCCGTGTGCCATCCTGAGTCCATGATTCCGCAGGATCGTCACGTCCCCGAGCGTCTCTTCCTCGCTCGGCACGGGCGGACCACCTGGAATCTCGAACACCGGCTGCAGGGACAACGGGATTCGCCGTTGACGGATGAAGGGGTGGCGCAGGCGCACGCCGTCGCCGAGCGCCTCCGGGACGCCGGAGTCCTGACAGTGTGCACGAGCCCGTTGGGACGAGCCACGCAGACCGCGGCCATCATCGCGGAGCGGATCGGCGCCGAGATGATCGAGGTCCCCGAACTCGCGGAGATCGACCACGGCGAACTCGCGGGGATGACCTGGGACGAGATCGACGAGCTCTATCCCACGCTCCGGGAGGAGCGAGCTGCGAACCGCTACGGATGGGCGTTCCCCGGTGGGGAGAGTTACGCTCAGGCGCGCGTGCGCGCCCGGAAGGCGCTCAGCTCATGCGGGTGGGCTGCCACCGGCGCGCCGCTGCTGGTGAGCCACGAGATGATCGGACGGATGCTGCGCGCGGAGTTGCGAGGACTCGACCCGACGAACGCGCTGGCACTGCGACATCCTCACGGCGTCGTCTTCGAGATCACCCGATCCTCGGAAGGCATCCTCTGACCGGGATCGACGTCAAAATGCCGAGGTCTCGTCGCGTGGCAGGAGGTCGGGTCGACGCCGGCGCGTGCGCTCCCACTGCTGCTCGCGACGCCAGGTCGCGATGGCGGCATGATTACCGCTCAGCAGGACATCGGGCACCGATCGTTCACGCCATGACGCGGGCTTCGTGTACGACGGGTACTCCAGCAGGCCGTCCTCGTGCGACTCCTCGACGAGACTCTCCGGATTGCCGACCACTCCGGGGATGAGTCGTCCCACCGCCTCGATCATCGCCATCACGGCGACCTCTCCCCCGTTCAGCACGTAATCGCCGAGGCTGATCAGACGCACCTCGCCGAGGTCCGCGGCGTACTCGAAGACGCGCTCGTCGATGCCTTCATAGCGCCCGCACCCGAACACGAGATGCTGGCGCGTCGCGAGCTGTCTGGCCGTCTTCTGTGTGAACACCTCGCCGGCAGGAGATGGAAAGATGATGGTGGGGCGCTCATCGACGTGCGATGCCGACGCAGCGGTCAGCTCATCGAGTGCGAGCCCCCACGGTTCGGGCTTCATCACCATGCCGGCGCCGCCGCCGTACGGCGTGTCATCGACGGTACGGTGCCGATCCGAAGTCCAGTCCCGCAGATCCCGAACACGGAGGTCGATGAGGCCGGACGCCTGAGCCTTGCCGAGCAGGGAGAGCGTCAGTCCGTCGAAATACGACGGGAAGATGGAAACGACATCGATGCGCACGGGTGAACCGTATCAGCGGTCACTCGGCCGCTTCGGCGCCCGAGTCCGCCTGCGGATCGGTGTCGGCGACGTCGGGAAGCTCCTCGAAGAGCCCCGCAGGAGGAGTCACGACGACACGCCCTGCGGCGACGTCGACGGTCGGCACGATCGCCGAGACGAAAGGCACCATGACCTCGCTCTCACCGGCCTTGACGATGAGGAGATCCTGGGCGGGAAAGTGCTCGACACGGACGACCCGACCGATGATGGCGTCATCACGGACGACATCGAGCCCCACGAGCTGATGGTCGAACCACGCGTCGTCCTCGACCTCGTCGACGTTCTGGTCGATCCAGAGAATCGCCTTGACGAGGCTCTCGGCCGCGTCGCGGTCGTCGACGTCTTCGAAGAAGACGACCGGGTTGCCGTTCATCACTCGATACTCACGTACGGTGATGTCCTTGCCGTGCCACGGAGATGCCTCGGGCACCTGCAACGTGAAACCGGCACCGGGGACGAATCGCCCCTCGGGGTTGTCGGTGTAGAGCTCGAGCTTGAGCCCACCCTTCAGGCCGTGCGCCTTGACGAGACGTCCGACGCGCAGCTGGTTCTTGCCCTGACTGCGGTCCTTCGACACCACGTCAGTCGTCCGCGACATCGACGCGGACCCGACGCCCGTCAGCAAGAGCGCTGACCAGCGTGCGAAGGGCCTTCGCGGTGCGGCCGCCGCGCCCGATCACGCGTCCACGGTCGTCGGGGTGCACGCGCACCTCGAGGAGATCGCCTCGCGGCGATGTGGATTCGTTGATACGGACATCCTCCGGGTGATCGACGATCCCCTTGACGATGTGTTCGAGCGCGGCGGCGAGCACGACGGACTACTCCGCGTCTGCGGCGGGAGCCTCAGCGGCCTCCGCGTCGGCGGCGGCGGGAGCCTCCTCAGCGGGAGCCTCCGCCTTCTTCTCGGCCTTGGGCTTGACGACGGACTTCTTGGATGCGTCGACCTCGAAGGGAGCCTTCGGCTCGGCGACCTTGAGCGTGGACTTCGCGTCCTTGTCGCCCTTGAACTTGCCCCAGTCGCCCGTGATCTTGAGGATGGCGGCGACCTGCTCGGTCGGCTGCGCGCCGACGGAGAGCCAGTACTGCGCACGCTCGGAGTCGACCTCGATGAACGAGGGCTCCTCGGTGGGGTGGTACTTGCCGATCTCCTCGATCACGCGACCATCGCGCTTGGTCTTCGAGTCGGCGACGACGATGCGGTAGTACGGCGCACGGATCTTGCCCAGGCGCTTGAGACGAATCTTGACAGCCACGATTCTCCTGAATTGTGTGGAAGGAAACGAACTGATCGCCTGGAGAGTGGGGTGCACACCCGGCGGAAGCTCAAAATGAGTGGTACCTGCTGGATAGAGGGTCGAGCAGGTGGTCCAGCCCTCTATTCTGCCAGATGCACGCGCCTGGCGCGAAACGCGATGAAACTGCTGTTGCCGTGTCGCGTCGCGCCCGTGCCAGACTGTGCGGGTGAAACTCGAGTTCGCCTCTTCGGCCCGCTCCACCGTCGGCCTCGAATGGGAGATCATGCTGGCGGATCCCGCCAGCGGTGACCTCGTCGGGCGCGCCCCGGAACTGCTCGCCGCACTGGAGAGGGAGAGCGCGGATGAACGCCACACGGTCACGGGTGAGCTCCTCACCAACACGATCGAGGTGACGAGTGGAATCGGCGACTCCGTGGCGCACGCCGTCGACGACATCGCCAACGCGATCACCTCCGTGCGTTCGGCCACGGACCCCGCCGGGATCGAGCTGCTGTCAGCCGGAAGCCACCCGTTCGCCCAGTGGTTCGATCAGCAAGTCTCGGACAAGTCGCGGTATCACACCCTGATCGAGCGCACCCAGTGGTGGGGACGCAACATGATGATCTGGGGCATCCACGTGCACATCGGAGTCGAAGACCACCGCAAGGTCTTCCCCCTCATCAACGCACTCGCCGGCTACCTCCCCCATCTGCAGGCCCTGGCGGCGTCGAGCCCGTTCTGGGCCGGCGAACGCACGGGCTACGCGTCGAACCGTGCGCTGGTCTTCCAGCAGCTGCCCACAGCAGGACTCCCGTGGCCGTTGCACGACTGGTCGCAGTACGAGTCGTACCTCGAGGACATGGTCCGGACCGGCGTCATGGAAGATGCCACCGAGGTGCGCTGGGACATCCGCCCCGCCCCACGCTGGGGCACGATCGAGGTACGCGCCTGCGACGGCCTGTCGACCCTCCCGGAGCTGGCATCCGTCGCCGCACTCGTGCAGGTGCTCGTCGAGCACTTCTCGCGGCAACTCGACGAGGGCCGGACTCTCCCTGAACTTCCCGCCTGGTTCCACCGCGAGAACAAGTGGCGGGCGGCACGCTACGGACTCGACGCCCGCGTCATCGTCGATTCCGCAGGCACCCAGCGCCCCGTACGGGAGCACCTGACCGAGACGCTCGAGTCGCTCGCCCCCGTCGCGGTGGAGTTGGGGTGCGGACGCGAGTTCGGCGGCGTGGGGACGATCCTGGAGGGCGGCGCCAGCTACGCGCGGCAGCTCGCCGTCGCCGATGCCGCGGGCGGCGATCTCACCGCCGTGGTGCAGCACCTGATCCGCGAGTTCCGTTCCGGTCCGGAGTCGTCGACCGACGAGGACTGACACTCCCGGCGCCTTTCAGTCCTCCACGAGACGGCGTGCGAGACCTTCGTCGAGGACCACGTCGGTGATGAGTCCGGCCGCCAGAGCGGCCCGGAGACTCACCAACTTCGGGATACCGGAGACAACGCAGACCCGGCGAGGGACGCGGCGCAGACGATCGAGTCCGGGGCCGGTCGCCCTCGCGTTGACGCGGATGTCCCGCCAGGAACCATCTGATCGGAAGAAGACCGTGGCGACATCGCCGATCGCGTGGTCCTCGCGCAGGCTGCGGTAATCGTCACGCCCGAGGTAGCCGCCGACGTAGACACGGCTCGGCACCTCCGCCGCGGGAGAACCCAGGCTGAAGACGGCGACGTCCATCTTGGCCTGAAGGTCGAGCACACGCCGCGTGCTCCGCTCCCTCCACATCGCCTCCCGGGTCGCCGGGTCATCGAAGAAAGCGGGGACGGGGAACTGCTGCACCTGCGCGCCGAAGGCACTGCCGAACCGCTGCAGGATGTCACTGGAGTATTCGACGCCGGTCGTCTGGGTGTTCCCGGCCCCGTTGAGCTGCACGAACGTGGTGTTGTGCGTCTCCTTCTGTGTGAGTCCACGGCTCACCGCACTGATCGTCGAGCCCCACGCGACTCCGATGACCATGTTCGAATCGACGAACTGCGACAGCAGACGACCCGCCGTGAGCGCAACACGCTCGAGACGTTCGACTTCGCTGAGGATCTCCGGCATCGGCACCACGTGCGCAGCCACACGGTGCCGGTCACGGATGCGCTGCTCGAGCATCCCGAGACGTTCCAACGGCGAATTGATGCGGATGTCGACCAGGCCGCTTTCCCTGGCGAAGCTCAACAGGCGAGACACGGAGGATCGGGAGGTGCCGAGTTCCTGCGCGATGACTTCCATCGTCTTGTCCTGCATGTAGTAGAGCTGCGCGGCGGTGAGCGCCGCGATCAGTTTGCTGTCGCGCGTTTCCGCGGCCTGACCGACCATCGTGACCTCCTCACCCCCGATCCTTGCACATATGTGCAGTGGGCTTGCGCGAGATGCCACACAGGTCGATGCTGGTTGGCAAGTAAGGAAGAGAGGGTCGACGATGATCGATTCCACACACTCGTCTGCGGAGCGCGCAGAGGTCAGCACCGTCCGTGAGTCCGGACGTACGAGCGTCCTCGTCATCGGTGGCGGGATCAACGGGATCTCCACGTTCCGCGATCTGGCACTGCAGGGAGTGGACGTCGTTCTCGTCGAGCGCGGCGACTTCGCCTCCGGCGCGTCCTCCGCATCGAGCCACATGATCCACGGCGGGATCCGGTACCTCGAGAACGGTGAGTTCCGCCTCGTGCGCGAGTCCGTCGAAGAGCGCAACGGTCTGCTCAAGATCGCCCCGCACTACGTCAAGCCGCTGCAGACGACGATCCCGATCTACTCCACCTTCTCCGGCATCCTCTCCGCTCCCCTGCGGTTCCTCACGCACAAGAGCGGCAAGCCGCAGGAGCGCGGCGCCTTCCTCATCAAGGTCGGTCTCACGATCTATGACACGTTCTCGCGCGACGGCGGAATGGTCCCGCGGCACCGCTTCCTCGGTCGGAAGAAGTCGTTGGCCGAACTGCCTTCGCTCGACCCGCGGATCAAGTACACCGCGACGTACTACGACGCCTCCATGCACGACCCGGAGCGTCTCGCTCTCGACGTGCTCCAGGACGGACGCGCAGCTCACCCGGGCGCGCATGCGCTCAACTACGTCGAAGCGATCGCCCGCGACGGCGACAAGGTGATCCTCCGCGACCGCGAGAGCGGAACCGAGTTCTCCGTGCAGGCCGATGTCGTGGTGAACGCCTCGGGCCCCTGGACGGACTTGACGAACGATGCGCTCGGCGAGGACACGAAGTACATGGGCGGCACCAAGGGGTCGCACATCGTGCTCGACCACCCCGAGCTGCTCGAGGCCACGCAGGGCCGTGAGATCTTCTTCGAGCACTCCGACGGCCGCATCGTCCTGATCTACCCGCTCAAGGGGCGGGTCCTGGTCGGCACGACCGACATCGACGCCGACCCGCGCGAGGTGCCCGTCTGCACCGAGGAGGAGGTCGACTACTTCTTCGACCTGATCCACCACGTCTTCCCGACGATCCCGGTGGCGCGCGACCAGATCGTCTACAAGTTCTCGGGTATCCGCCCACTGCCGCGCCATGAGGACACCGCACCGGGCTTCGTCTCCCGCGACTACCGCATCGAAGTCGACCAGAAGGGCGCGGTACCGCTCGTGAGCCTCGTCGGCGGCAAGTGGACGACGTTCCGCGCGCTCGGCGAGTCGCTCTCCGATGTCGTGCTCGGCCTGCTCGGCCGTACCAGGACCGTCTCGACGGCCGGGCGCGCAATCGGCGGCGGCCGCGAGTTCCCGCGTACGGAGAAGGCGAAGCGCCTCTGGGTCCAGGAGAACCTCGCCGGCGCCGGCGCACGTGCCGACCGCCTGATCGCACGCTACGGCACCCGCGCCGCCCAGGTCTGGGAGTATGTCGAGCAGGGTACCGACGAGCCCGTCGCCAAGGGCGACCTCTCGACCCGCGAACTCGAATGGATGGTGCACAACGAGATGGTGAGTCGCCTCGAAGACGTCGTGCTGCGGCGCACCAGCATCGCCTTCACTGGAAACGCGGACGCCGAGGTCCTCGATGAGATCGCCGACGCGCTCGCTCCGCTGCTCGGCTGGGACCGCGCGCGTCACGACGCCGAGCTCGACCAGACACGTCAGCTGCTCAACGAGCGGCACGGACTCGATATCCAGTCCCGCACCCGCGGCTGACTGGACTTCGGACAGCCGCCCTCCTCGCGGCGCAACCCCCCATAACGTGTCGGGGCAGAGGGGCCTCGACACATAAGAAAGGTCAAAGAAGACATGGCTGATGTGAATCTCGGTCTCTACTTCCTCTCGGAGTTGGTCGGCACAGCGATGCTCGTCCTCCTCGGATGTGGTGTCGTGGCCAACGTGGCCCTTGCGAAGAACAAGGGCTTCGGCGGCGGCTTCCTGATGGTCAACTGGGGATGGGGCCTCGCGGTCTTCGCCGGTGTGCTCGTCTCGGCGTACTCCGGTGCGATCCTCAACCCCGCCGTCGGCATCGGACTCTTCGTCGCCGGCAAGATCTCGTTCGTGATGTTCCTGACCGCGACGGCCGCTGAACTCGTCGGCGCGATCCTCGGTGCGATCGTCGTCTGGCTCGCCTACAAGCAGCACTTCGACGAGGAGCCGGAGGCGGCCAACAAGCTCGGCGTCTTCTCGACCGGTCCTGCGATCCGCTCCTACGGGTGGAACCTCATCACGGAGATCATCGGAACGTTCGTGCTCGTGTTCGTCATCTTCGCGTTCGCGGACTACGGCGACATCGAGGTCGGTACCCCCGGAGGCCTCGGACCGCTCACCGCACTCCCGGTCGCCCTGCTCGTGGTCGCGATCGGCGCGTCCCTCGGTGGTCCGACCGGCTACGCCATCAACCCCGCCCGTGACCTCGGCCCGCGCATCGCTCACGCGATCCTGCCGATCAAGGGCAAGGGTGCCAGCGACTGGTCCTACTCGTGGGTCCCCGTCGTCGGTCCGCTCATCGGTGGTGTGATCGCCGCACTCGCAGCGCCCGTCCTGCTCGGCCTCGCCGGCTGATCGACACCCCATCCGCACTGGAATTCAAAGGAGAGCACAAGTGGCTGACTACATCATCGCCATCGACCAGGGAACCACGTCGAGCCGCGCGATCATCTTCGACAAGAAGGGCAGCATCGTCGCGACCGGACAGAAGGAGCACGAACAGATCCTTCCGAAGGCAGGCTGGGTCGAACACGACGCGGCGGAGATCTGGCGCAACGTGCAAGAGGTCATCGGCTTGGCCCTGGGCCGCGCCGACCTGACCCGCCACGACATCGCGGCCGTCGGTATCACCAACCAGCGCGAGACCGCCGTCGTGTGGGACAAGAACACCGGCAAGCCGATCTACAACGCGATCGTCTGGCAGGACACCCGCACGCAGGAGATCGTCGACCGCCTGGCGGCCGACGGCGGTGTCGAGCGGTTCAAGCCGGTCGTCGGTCTGCCCCTCGCGACGTACTTCTCGGGGACCAAGATCGCGTGGATTCTGGAGAACGTCGAGGGGGCCCGCGAAAAGGCGGAAGCAGGCGACCTGCTCTTCGGCACCACCGACTGCTGGGTTCTCTGGAACCTCACGGGTGGCGCCGACGGAGGCGTGCACGCGACCGACGTCACCAACGCGTCCCGCACGATGTTCATGGACCTCGAAACCCTCGAGTGGCGCGATGACATCCTCGAAGCGTTCGGCGTGCCGCGCTCGATGATGCCGGAGATCCGTTCCTCGTCCGAGGTGTACGGCACCGCGGAGAGCTCCTCGCTTCTGCGGGAGACGCCGATCGCCGGCATCCTCGGCGACCAGCAGGCCGCGACGTTCGGGCAGGCCGCCTTCCAGACCGGCGAGAGCAAGAACACCTACGGCACGGGCTGCTTCCTGATCTTCAACACGGGCGAAGAAGTCGTCCACTCGAAGAACGGGCTGCTCACCACCGTCGGCTACAAGCTCGGCGACGGACCGACCCACTACGCACTCGAAGGATCGATCGCCGTCACCGGGTCGCTCATCCAGTGGCTGCGCGACCAGCTCGGCATCATCTCCTCGGCCCCCGAGGTCGAGAAGCTGGCCGAGCAGGTCGAGGACAACGGCGGCGTCTACATCGTCCCCGCTTTCTCGGGACTGTTCGCCCCCTACTGGCGTCCTGACGCCCGGGGCGCGATCGTCGGCCTCACCCGGTATGCGAACAAGAACCACATCGCGCGCGCCGCGCTGGAGGCGGTGGCCTTCCAGACCCGCGACGTGCTGGATGCGGTCAACGCCGATGCCGGTGTGGATCTGACGGAGCTCAAGGTCGACGGCGGCATGGTCGCCAACGACGCGCTCATGCAGTTCCAGGCGGACGTCCTCGGTGTCCCCGTCGTGCGCCCGGTCGTCGCCGAGACCACGGCGCTCGGTGCCGCCTACGCCGCCGGTCTCGCCGTCGGCTTCTGGAACGGTCTGGATGACCTCTCCGCGAACTGGCAGGAGGACAAGCGCTGGGAGCCCTCGATGGATGAAGCCGAGCGCGACCGCCAGCTCCGGTTGTGGCGCAAGGCCGTCACGAAGTCCATGGACTGGGTCGACGAAGACGTCAAGTAACGGCGTCGAGTGAAGCGAAGCGGGTCCGGAGTTCACCTCCGGACCCGCTTCTCGCGTCTTCCTGCATCCTCACGAGGAAGACGAGGCTTCGGACCCGTGCTCCCCCGGAACCGCAGCCAGCACCGCGAGGAAGGCCCTGGCCACCGTCCGGGGCGCAGCCTGGTCCCAGGCCACGTACTCGACCCGCCGGGGACCGTCGAGCACGTCGATCGTCACGACATCGGCTCCCGATCGCGACACCGTCTCCGGCGCGAGAAGCGTGACCGCCAGTCCCGCCTCGACGAGCCCGAGGATGAGAGTGGCCGAGTCGGCTTCGAACGCGACATCCCTCGTCACTCCCGCGGACGTGAACGCGGCGTCGCTCTGCGCCCGGCCGGAGGTCGCAGCCGGGAAGTCCGCGAAGGTCTGATCGGCCAGGTCCTCGATCCGAATCGCTTCGGCGCCCGCAAGAGCGTGCCCGCGAGGGACCGCCGCCACGAGTCGGTCACGCGACAGGACACGTGATGCCACGCCGACCGGGTCCACGCCGTCGCGCAGGCCCAGAAGCGCCACATCGAGATCACCGCGACGAAGGCGGGTGACGAGCGTATCGCTGTTCCCCACCTGCAGTTCGACTCGCGCTTGCGGATGTCGTCTGCGGAACGCCACGAGGACGGCGGGGAGATCGATTGCGGTCACGGTCGGGATGACACCGATGCGGAGAGTCCCCACCACCGCGCCGTCGACGGCGGCGGCATCCTCTCGTGCCTGCTCCGCGGCCCGGACCGCGGCACGCGCGTGCCCGACGAACGCTTCGCCGGCCTCGCTCAATCGAACGCTCCGACTCGACCTGATGAACAGTCGCAGGCCGAGTTCCCGCTCCAGTGCAGCGATCTGGTGGCTGAGAGCCGATTGAGTCACGAAGCAACGCGCGGCGGCCCTGGTGAAGCTGGAGGTGGCAGCCACCTCCACCACGTACCGGAGCTGTTGGAGTTCCATGTATCCATGATCAGCCCTCATGCAAGCTGTGACAAACATGCGTTGGACTCATTGGCGCACGGCGCGCACGCTGGAGGTATGAACCGCGTGATGCTCGTGCTCCTCACCGCCCTCGCACCGATCTCCTGGGGGACCACCTATCTCGTGACGACAGAACTCCTCCCGCCCGGGCACCCTCTGTTCGCCGCGCTCCTGCGTTCCCTCCCCGCCGGCCTTCTCGCCGTCGTCCTGAGCCGACGGGTTCCGCACGGTTCGTGGTGGTGGAAGTCGATGGCACTCGGCGCACTCAACATCGGCGCGTTCTTCCCTCTCCTGTTCCTCGCTGCCGAACGCCTCCCCGGCGGGGTGGCGGCAGCGGTTGCCGGTGCTCAACCGGTCATCGTGCTGGCTCTCGGTTCGCTCGTGCTGCAGGAGCGCATCCGACCGCTCACCGCGGCTGCGGCCGTCGTCGGAGCAGGCGGTGTCGCCCTGGTCGTCCTCGGCCCTGCGGCGGATCTCGATCTCTGGGGAGTCCTCGCCGCGCTGGGCGGTGTCACCGCGACCGGAATGGGGATGATCCTCACCAAGCGCTGGGGCAGGCCGAGCGGGGTCGGACCGGTGGCCTACGCCGGCTGGCAACTCAGCGCCGGAGGTCTTTTGCTGCTGCCGGTCACTCTGCTCGTCGAAGGGGTACCATCGCGGATCGACGGTGAAGCCACGCTCGGGTATCTGTGGCTCGGCACGGTGGGCGGGATCGTCGCCTACTCGCTCTGGTTCCGCGGGGTCCAGCAACTGCCGGTGATCGTGCCGGGGCTCCTCGCGCTGCTCTCCCCGATCGTCGCGACCCTGCTCGGTGCGCTCGTCGCGGGCGAGTGGTTCACACCACTCCAGGCCATCGGGTTCGTGCTGACGCTCGGCGCGTTGGTGCTGGGCCAGATCGTTGCGCGTCCGGCAGCAGGACCGGGACGTCCCGCCGCCTCGGCGGTCGCGCCCGTGCTCACCGCTCCGCGCTGACCAGGCTCAGCCCTTGCCGAAGAGCTTCTGGATCTCCGCGAGATCGGCCTCGCTGGGAGCCTGGGGGGCATTACCCAGCCCGAAGCCGGACCCCGTGGGTGCGGCCGAGGAGGTGATGCCCGCGTTCTCCGCAGCGCGCTTGGCCGGGTTGCCCGAACGAGAACCGCCGGAAGACTTGCCCTTCTTGCCCTTCCCCCGCTTCGAGGAAGCACCGGGACGTCCCATGCCGGGCACCGCACCCATACCGGGGATGTTGGGCGTGCCCCCTCGGGCCACCGTCTTCATCATCTTCGCGGCCTGCTCGAACCGCTGCACGAGCTGGTTCACGTCGGTGACCGTCATGCCGGCACCACGGGCGATGCGCAGACGGCGCGAGCCGTTGAGCACCTTCGGGTTTCGCCGCTCCCCCGGCGTCATCGAACGGATGATGGCTTCGGTGCGATCGATCTCACGCTCGTCGAAGTCCTCGAGCTGCTGCTTCATCTGCCCCATGCCCGGAAGCATCCCGAGCATCTTCTTCATCGAACCCATCTTCTTCATCTGCTGAAGCTGGTCGAGGAAGTCCTCGAGGGTGAAGGCCTCGGTCGCAAACTTCTCGGCCATCTTCATGGCCTCTTCCTCGTCGAAGGCCTGCTGGGCCTGCTCGATGAGGGTCAGGATGTCGCCGAGGTCGAGGATCCGGCTCGCCATACGGTCGGGGTGGAACGGCTCGAGGTCCTCGAGGCGCTCGCCCGTCGACGCGAAGATGATCGGACGGCCGGTCACGGAGGCCACGGAGAGAGCCGCGCCACCACGTGCGTCGCCGTCGAGCTTCGACAGCACGACGCCGGTGAAGTCGACACCCTCCTGGAACGCCTTGGCCGTGTTGACGGCATCCTGACCGATCATCGCGTCGATGACGAACAGGACCTCGTCGGGGGTGACCGCCTTGCGGACGTCGGCGGCCTGCTTCATGAGTTCGGCGTCGACGCCGAGACGGCCGGCCGTGTCGATGATCACGACATCGTGCTGCTGCCGTCGCGCGTAGTCGACACCGTCGCGCGAGACCTTCACCGGATCCCCGACGCCGTTGCCGGGCTCCGGCGCGTAGATGGTGGCGCCGGCCTGCTCCGCCACGACCTGGAGCTGGTTGACGGCGTTCGGGCGCTGAAGGTCGGCGGCGACCAGGAGGGGCGTGTGCCCTTCGCCCTCGAGCTGCTTCGCCAGCTTGCCCGCGAACGTCGTCTTACCCGAACCCTGCAGACCCGCGAGCATGATCACGGTCGGAGCGGTCTTCGCGAACTGCAGCCGACGCTGCTCGCCGCCGAGGATCTGGACGAGCTCCTCGTTGACGATCTGCACGACCTGCTGCGCGGGGTTCAGCGCCTTGTTGACCTCGTCACCGAGCGCGCGCTCACGCACTCTGGCGGTGAAGTCCTTGACGACGACGAGCGCGACGTCGGCGTCGAGCAGCGCGCGACGGATCTCCCGTACGGTGCCGTCGACGTCGGCCGCGGTGAGCTTTCCCTTCGTGCGAAGGTTGCGGAAGGTCTCGGTGAGCCGATCGGAGAGCGTGCCAAAGGTAGCCATGGTGCTGTCGATTCTACGCGAGCGGAGCCTCCACGCTCAGCGCAGCGCGGAGCTCGGTCGCCGAGCGGGGTCAGTCCGACCAGGGAAGGTCGTGGATCGTCCCCAGCGCATCGGCGAGTACGACTTCCGGAGTACCCCGGCCGGCCCCCTGCTCGGCCCAGACCCGCAGCGACGAGAAGACGGCCGCGGCGTGCGCGGCGCCGAGGATGTCGGCACGCACCGCATCGACCCCGGAACCGCGAGCCGCGCGCGACACTCCTGCAGAGAGCTTCGCCAGACGCAGACCGGTGTCGCGAACGAGTTCATCCTCGAGCCCCATGGCGGCCGCGTTACGGAGCGCGAGAGCCAGTGCATCGGGCGCGAAGTCTCGGACGACGAGCAGAAGGATGTCCCGGACGGCCTCGCCCGTCGCGCGCGTCCCGAGATCGTCGAGGGACTCGAGCGCGTCTTCGATCCGCTCGTCGACGCCGGACCACAACACGTCACTCTTCGAAGTGAAGTAGTTGAAGAAGCTCGATCGGCTCACGCCTGCGCGCTGAGTGATGTCGGCCACCGATGTGCCGTCGTACCCGCGTTCGAGGAAGAGCTCGCATGCGGCCTCCGCGAGAGTCTCGCGCGACGACGCCTTGGGGCGCCCTGCACGGCCGGTGGAACTCATGCCCTCACGCTACCGCGCGCGACCGGTATGCATCCGATGCGTCTCGTCGGGAGTATTGTTAGACCCAATCCAACTAATCGATGATGGGAGACGTTCATGCTGGACATCCTCACTCCGGGACTGGCTCCGGACCTCGTGCCGTACGCCGACGGGTGGGAACTGCAGCGCCGCGTTCACACCGAGGTGGTGGACGGAAGTCGACCGGACACGCTGATCCTGCTCGAGCATGAGGCGGTCTACACCGCCGGCAAGCGCACCGAGCCGCACGAACGCCCTCAGGACGGCACACCCGTCATCGACGTCGACCGCGGGGGAAAGATCACCTGGCACGGACCCGGCCAGCTCGTCGGGTATCCCATCGTCCGGCTCCCCGAACCGATGGACGTCGTCGCTCACGTGCGGCGGCTGGAACGCATCCTGATCGACGTGCTCCGCCCTCTGGGAGTGGACGGGTACCAGGTCGACGGACGGAGCGGCGTCTGGGTTCGTCGCCCGCTCTCGGAGGACAAGGTCGCGGCCATCGGCGTGCGAGTGCAGCAGGGCGTCACGATGCACGGTTTCGCGATCAACTGCGACAACAGCCTCGTGGGATTCCGCGGGATCATCCCGTGCGGCATCACCGATGCCGGAGTCACCACCGTGAGCGAGATCGTCGGAGCCGACGTCTCCCCCGCCGACGTCATCGATCACGTCACGACCGCCTTCCTCACCGAGTACGCAGGAGTCCCCGCATGACCGCCGCCCCCGAAGGACGCAAGCTCCTCCGATTGGAGGTCCGCAACGCCGAGACCCCCATCGAGCGCAAGCCCGAGTGGATCAAGACCAAAGCGAAGATGGGCCCGGAATACACGGCGCTGCACTCTCTTGTGAAGAGCGAGGACCTGCACACGGTGTGTCAGGAAGCCGGCTGCCCGAACATCTACGAGTGCTGGGAGGACCGGGAGGCGACGTTCCTCATCGGGGGCTCGCAGTGCACCCGCCGCTGCGACTTCTGCCAGATCGACACGGGCAAGCCCGACGCCTACGACACCGATGAGCCCCGCCGCGTCGCCGAGAGCGTCATGCGCATGAACCTCCGCTACGCCACGGTGACGAGCGTCGCGCGGGACGACCTCCCCGACACGGGCGCCTGGCTCAACGCCGAGACCGTCCGGAAGATCCACGAGCTCAACCCGAACACCGGCGTCGAACTGCTCGCGAACGAGCACAACGCCGATCCGGCCTTCCTCGGGCAGATCTTCGATGCCCGCCCTGAGGTGTTCGCGCACAACGTCGAGACCGTGCCCCGCATCTTCAAGCGCATCCGTCCGGCGTTCCGCTACGAGCGCTCCCTCAACGTCCTCACGCAGGCCCGCGACGCCGGTCTGATCACGAAGTCGAACCTGATCCTGGGGATGGGCGAGGAACCGGAGGAGGTCGTCCAGGCGTTGCACGACCTCCATGACGCCGGCTGCGACATCATCACGATCACGCAGTACCTGCGTCCGTCACCGCGCCATCACCCCGTCGCGCGCTGGGTGAAGCCGGCCGAGTTCGTGGAGTTCAAGGAAGAGGCCGAGCGCATCGGCTTCCTCGGCGTCCTCGCCGGCCCCCTCGTGCGCTCGTCTTACCGTGCGGGTCGTCTGTGGGCACAGTCGATGGTGTCGAAGGGACGGGAGATCCCCGAGCACCTCGCGCACATCGCAGACAGCGCGGACCTCGGTTTCGCGCAGGCCGTCTGACCTTGCCGGGTCTGAGGCGCCACCCGCGGCGGTGGCGCCTCAGTCGGCGCTCATCACCGACTGGACGGAACCGTCCGAGCCGAGGTTCACGAGCAGCACATCGTCGGACGAGCTGTCGTCCAGGGCGTACTCGAGCACGGCGAAGGGCTCCGAACCGCCGTGCTCGTCTGCCAGGATCGTCATGCTCATCAGTCGGAGCGAGCGGATGATGTCCACCGCGGCGTCGCCCGACACATCGACGAGGACGTCAGGGAGGTCATCGCCGTATGCCTCCTGCTGCTGCAGGATGTACTCGGTCACCTCGCTGGTGCGATCGTCTACCTCGGCCAGCATGCCGCGACGTGCCGTCCCGTCCACGTTCTCGAGGCCGGCGATGAGGCCGGCGGCGATGTCGAGCGCGTCGGCGGACACATCGTCCTGGTCCGGAGCGGTCAGATCGACGGTGACGCTCTGGTCACCGAGCTCCACGGTCTCCGACCAGAAGATCGAGCCGTCGGGACCCGAGGACAGGAGTCCGAAGTAGTCGTGTTCGATCGCCATAACGCTATGAAACCAGCCTCGTGCTCACGGCGGTAGTCCCGTCCTCAGCCGACCAGGGATTGGACGAAGACATGAGGCGTGAAACCGGTGAGATCGTCGATCCCCTCCCCCTGCCCGAGGAGCTTGACCGGGATACCGGTGCGCTCTTGTACGGCCAGCACGAACCCGCCCTTGGCCGAGCCGTCGAGCTTGGTGAGGACGAGCCCCGTGACGCCCGCGTGCTCGAGGAAAGCCTCCGCCTGCATCACGCCGTTCTGCCCGGTGGTCGCGTCGAGGACGAGAAGGACCTCGCTGATGGGCGCCTGCTTCTCGATCACCCGCCGCACCTTGGTGAGCTCGTCCATGAGACCGCCCTTGGTGTGCAGACGCCCGGCGGTGTCGATGATCGCGATCTCGATGCCTTCGCGCTTGGCGTACTCGACAGTCTGGAAGGCGACGGAGGCGGGATCCTGACCTTCCTGCTGAGGGCGGACGATCGCTGCACCCCCGCGCTGCGCCCACGTGGCGAGCTGATCGACCGCAGCAGCACGGAACGTGTCCGCCGCACCGACCACGACACTGCGCTGGTAGCCGCGGAGGAACTTCGTGAATTTGCCGATGGTCGTGGTCTTGCCGACGCCGTTGACCCCGACGACCAGCACGACGGCAGGACGCTCGGTGAGCTTGAGGGTGGTGTCGAACTTCGCGAAGTGCTCCTCCAGGGTCTCCCGCAGCATTCGCTGCAGGTCCTGGGGATCGGTGGTGCGGTACTTGTCGACCTTCGCACGCAGCTCCTCGACGACGCGCTCACTGATGTCGGGACCGAAGTCCGCGGTGATCAGCGCTGTCTCGAGGTCCTCCCACGTGGTCTCATCGATCGTGGGTTTGACGAACATGCCGCGCAGTGCGCGACCGAGTGACCAAGACTTCTCCGCCATCCCTCCAGCCTACGGGTAGCGCGGGCGAATCGACCGCGAAGCCGACCTCGATCGGTCAGACGGCAGCGGTCGCCCTGTCGCCGACCCGCTGCCCGACGACCGCAGACACGCCGTCCTGACGCATCGAGACACCGTAGAGCGCATCCGCGATCTCCATCGTGCGCTTCTGGTGGGTGATGATGAGCAGCTGGGAGCTCTCCCGCAGCTGCTCGAACACCGTGAGCAGCCGCCCGAGGTTCGCGTCGTCCAGCGCGGCCTCGACCTCATCGAGGATGTAGAAGGGGCTCGGCCGCGCCTTGAAGATCGCCACGAGCAGCGCGACGGCAGCCAGCGAACGCTCACCGCCGGAGAGGAGCGACAGCCTCTCGATCTTCTTCCCGACCGGACGCACCGACACCTCGATGCCGGTCGTCAGCAAGTTGTCGGGATCGGTCAGCGAGATGCTCCCGGTCCCGCCGGGGAAGAGCAGCGGGAAGACCTGGCCGAAGGCCTCCTTGGTGTCTTCGAAGGCGCTCGCGAAGATCGTCTCCATCCGCTCGTCGAGGTCGGCGATGATCGTCAGGAGGTCCTCCCGCGTCTGCGTCAGGTCAGCGAGCTGCTCCGTGAGGAAGGCATGGCGCTGTTCGAGCGCAGCGAACTCCTCGAGCGCCAGAGGGTTCACCCGGCCGAGTTGCGCGAGCTTCCGCTCCGCCTCGGCCAGACGACGCTGCTGGATACGACGATCGAACGGGATGGCGGTGTCGTCGTGCGCGTCCTCGGCGGCTTGTTCCGTCCCCGGATCACGAGGAACCAGCTGATCGGGACCATATTCCGCAACGAGAATATCTTCGTCGAGCGACAGCTCGGACGACACCCGCTCGAGCAGGCTGCTCAGGTGCAGCTTCTTCTCGTGGATCTGCAGCTCGAGCCCGTGCACGCTCTCCGTCAGCCCGGCCAGGCGTTCCCGGAGCGACGTCTCCTGGGCACGCAGGGCGACGAGTTCCTGGTTCTGCGCCGAGCGCGCCGCCTCGGCTTCGGCGAGAGCGACACGGGCTTCCGTGACCGATCGGTCGAGCGAGTCGAGGATGCGCGGGAGTTCGTCGGCCACCCCGGAGGCAGCCTCGCGCTGAGCGCGACGGATCACGGCACGGCGTGCGGCTTCCGCCGCGGCATCCCGCTCCTGTTCGCGTTGTCGTTCGAGACTCGCCACCCTCGCCTGGGCAGCCCGCACCCGCTCACGCAGAGTCTCGATCTCGAGACGTGACCGCAGTTCTCCCTCCCGGGCGAGTTCGAGCGCCTCCAGGAGTCCGTCGCGGGCGGAAGCGTCGAGTACCGGCCGCGGTGTGGCGATCACCTCGTCCAGTGCGGCCTTCGCATCGGTGGCCTTCGCCTCGGCGTCGGCAACCGCGGCCTGCGCCTGGGCGAGCCCCGTCTCGAGCCGTTCACACTCGGCGACCGCGGACTCGTGCCGCACCGTGACCCGGTTCAGCTGCTCCGCATGCGTGGCGAGAGCGGCGTCGTGTTCGCGGAGAGCCCGCAGCGCATCCTTCGCCTGGCGGCGGGCCGTCTCCACCGCTTCGTTCGCATCGTCCCGAGCCTCACGGAGGGAGTCGACCACGATCTGGACCTCGGCGAGTCGTTCCGCTGCGGCATCCCGCTCCGCGGCGAGTTCGAGCCGTGAGCGCTCGCCGCCGGACCCGGTTCGCAGAGTGTGCGCCGTGATCACATCGCCACCGACCGTCACGATCGTCGTGGACGTGTCGCCCGCCGTGTCGAGCGCTGTGCGCGCAGCACGAGCCGCGTCCAGGTCGTTCGCGATGAGGACATGGGACAGGATGCCGAGAACACCATCGGGGGCGGTGACGGTCTCCACCGCAGGCGTGACACCGTCGATCGGTGCGACGACCACGGACCGGCGGGCAGGTACGTCTGCGACGACGAAGTCGACCACTCCCCGGTGATGCTCGGCCGCCTGCTCGGCCTGCGCGAAGGCATCGGCGGCGGTATCGATGAGCACGCCCTCGGCGAGCGGGCCCAGCACCGCCGCGATCGCTGCTTCGAAGCCGGCGCGGACCTGCACGGAGTCGCCGACGAGGCCGCGCACGCCCCGCCCGCCGGCTTCGACGACCTCTGCCGCTCCACCGGACAGCGCCAGTGCGCTGCTCAGAGCGGCGGCCTTCGCCGTCAGAGCATCGACCTCACGCTCAGCGGTGTGCAGGCGCTCGCGCAGGGTCTCCCGTTCCGCTTCCGCCGCCGTGGATGCGCGTTGGGCACTGTCGTACGCGGCGGCGTACTCGACGGCGGTGCCCTCGGGCGCCTCGGCATCGTCGATCGCCTCGAGCGCCTCCGCGGCCTCCCGACGACGCATGTTCGCCGCTTCGAGCGCATTCTCCTGCCGAAGAACGGCCCCACGCACCGCGGCGAGGGCCGAGGAGGCCGCGTCGGCCGTGCCACGCAATGAGGAGATGCGCATGTCGTACTCGGAGACCAGTGCGCTCTGCTCGGCGATGTCCACGTCGAGCGTGTCCAGTTCTGCGCGGGCCTGCACCACTTCGCGGCTCGCCGACGCGGCCGCGTCCTGCGCATCCCCCAGCCCCGCGGAGATCACGTCGATCTCTTCCTTCGCCTCGTCGATCGTGGCCTGAGTGACGGTGACCGTGGTGACGGCGGCGTCGTCCTCCTCCGATCCGAGCAACGCGAGGCGCTGATTCGCCAGCGTGTAGAGGCCGCGCATCCGCTCCTGCACCTGCTCCAGCCCAAAGGCGACACTGCGCGCCTCGTCGACGGCGACCGAGTTCTGCTCGTGCTCGAGTCGCGCGATGCTCGCCCGCACCGTCTCCGCCTGGTCCGACAGCACCAGGCGTTCGGTGTGGCGTTCGTGCTCGGTGCGCGTGTGGTCGGCCAGAGCGGTGCGCAGAGCGACCACGTCGTCGGCGAAGATCCTCGCCTTGGCATCACGGACCACGGCAGCGATGGTCTGCGCCTCCCGCGCGATCTCCGCCTGGCGCCCGAGGGGCTTGAGTTGGCGCCGGATCTCTCCGGCGAGGTCGCTCAGACGGGTGAGATTGGTCTGCATGGCGTCGAGCTTGCGGAGGGTCTTCTCCTTGCGTCGCCGATGCTTGAGGATTCCGGCGGCCTCCTCGATGAAGCCCCGTCGATCTTCCGGAGAGGCCTGCAACACCGTGTCCAGACGTCCTTGACCCACGATCACGTGCATCTCGCGCCCCAGACCTGAATCGCTCAAGAGCTCCTGCAGGTCGAGAAGACGGCAGCCCTCGCCGTTGATCGCATACTCGCTCGAACCGTTCCGGAACAGCGTGCGGCTGATCGTCACCTCGGCGTACTCGATCGGCAGAGCGCCGTCGGCATTGTCGATGGTGAGCTGTACCTCGGCGCGCCCGAGCGGACCGCGGGTTGAGGTGCCCGCGAAGATCACGTCCTCCATCTTGCCGCCGCGCAGGGTCTTCGCCCCCTGCTCCCCCATCACCCAGGCGAGGGCGTCGACGACATTGGACTTTCCGGAGCCGTTCGGACCGACGATGCAGGTGACACCGGGCTCGAACACGAAACTCGTCGGCTGCGCGAACGACTTGAACCCTTTGAGCGTCAGGCTCTTCAGATGCATGCGGGCACCGCTCGTCCGGGGAGAATCACGCGGCTACGCTACCGGAATTCCGGGCCGGAACGGTGATCCCGCGCGGATGCCCACGGAACCGGATGGAGTCGCGACACGCCGAGTCCGGGACCAGATGCTTGACGTCTCCGGCGCGCGTTCGCTACGGTGGCCTGCGGATCGCCACACGAAAGGAGGTTACCGATGATGATTCAGCTCAACGCACAGGCCACTGGCCTCGCCGCGCCCGCGCACTTTGCGCCGCGCCCTGCGTTCTCGGTAACCGCCGGCGTCCGCTCGAGCGCGCTCTGCTAGAACCGCACCCCGAGAATCCCGGCCCGTAGTGGGCTGTCTCCGGTCGGTCCTTCCGCGCCCCACCCTCTGATCTGCTCCAGATCACGGATCTTCCGCCGCCTTCGGCATCTGCGTCTTCGCAGGACCGAGGAGCCGCATCCCTCCGCACCGTCCCCGACTGCTTCGGCGGTCGGGCGTCGGTGCTTCCGCACCCCATCTCACCATCACTCACGAAGGAATCACCGTGAACACCACGTTGCACCGCAGCGTCTCCCACCCGCCCGATATCGAGGACCGTGAGGTCCTCCAGATCCCCCGTCCCGACGAACTGCGCCGCCTCTCGCTCGCGGATCGTCTCTCCCTCCGGATCGGCCTCTGGCTGTTCCAGAGGGCGCAGCGCCCGCAGCGACACCGCCGCGGCCTGTACATCGACCCGTCCGAGCTGTTCCTCCTCGGAGAGCAGCGCCACCGCTCCGCCGCCGAGTCGTCCGCCCTGCTGACGTTCGACATGCAGCGGGGGATGCGCTGACGGACGTCCGGCCGTGACAGCTCCCCCATCCCCCGCGCCGCATCCGCCCGTGCTCGTCACGGGCGGATGCGGGCACCCGCTCCACACACCGGCTCCCTCGGAAGCCCCACTCGAAGGAAAAGACATGACGACCATCGAACCGACGATCACCCCCCTGGTGGTGCCGGTCTCCCTGGACGATGACGACGCCGCGGATTTCCGCGCATACGGCGAACTCAACCGGCGAATCTGCGACGAGCAGGTCGGTCTGCCCGATCTCGCTCCAGACGCCGCGCAGATGCTCCCGGACTGGCAGGACGACACCGATTCACTCGACCTCGGTTTCGTCGCACGCGTGGACGACGAGATCGTCGGGATGATCACGGTCTCCTTCGCGCAGGAGGCCGAGGCGCATGCCGCGGAGCTCGACCTGCTGGTGCCGGAAGCGCACTGGGGCCGGGGCGTCGAGGATGCCCTGCTCGCCCGCGCCGAAGTGGAAGCGCGTGCGCGTGGTCGGAGTCTTCTGCAGCTCTGGAGTCTCCACCGCCCGAAGGACGCCGACCGGATGCTCGTTCCGCGCACCGGGTGGGGTCGCATCCCGGCGACCCCACTTTCCGACCTGGCCGAGGCGAACGGGTTCGTCCTGGAGCAGGTCGAGCGCAACAGCGAGTTCGACCTCCGGAGCGACCCTGCCCCCTTGCGCACCGCGCTGGACGACGCGCTCGCAGTGGCCGGAGCCGACTATCGCGTCATCGAGTGGAACATGCCCACCCCGCCGGAGCTGCGGGACGGCTTCGCCGGGGTCCTCGCGCGGCTGTCGACGGATGCGCCGAGCGGCGACATGGACTTCCCCGAGGAGGCCTGGGACGCGGAGCGCGTCGTGCGCCGCGAAGCGCGTCTCCTCGGTGCAGGTCAGGCCGTCTCGGTCGTCGCCGTCGAACACGTGTCCACCGGAGAGCTCGTCGCCTACAACGAGCTTCTCATCGCGGCCGACCGCACCGGGGTCACGCACCAGTTCGGCACTCTGGTCAGCAAGGACCACCGGGGGCATCGTCTCGGCACGATCGTGAAGTGTGCGAATCTGCTCCGCTGGCGGGAGCTGATGCCGGATTCCACTGTGGTCTCCACCTTCAACGCGGAGGAGAACCGGCCGATGCTGAACATCAATGAGGCGATCGGCTTCGTCCCGGTGTCGTACGCCGGCGGCTGGCAGCGCGCTCTCTGAGACACGTGCGGACCCGATCTCATTCGACGGGATGACCTCGGGTCCGCATCGTCATCCGCCAGGCCGACGACCCAGGGCGGGGCGACGGAGAGGCTGGGATCATGAATGTTCCTGTGATCGAAGCCCACGCCCTCAGCAAGACCTTCGGCATGACCCGCGCACTCGCTGGTGTCGACCTCGCGATCGGTCGCGGCGAGTCCGTCGCGATCATGGGTGCGTCCGGTTCCGGCAAGACAACGCTCCTGCACGTTCTGGCAGGTATCACCGCGCCCGATGCGGGAAGTGTCGTCTTCCGTCCGGCCGAAGGCGCGCCGATCGAGGTCACCGCCCTCGGGGAGTCAGCCCGTTCCCGGCTCCGGCGCGAGCGGTTCGGCTTCGTCTTCCAGCAGGGACTCCTCATCCCGGAGCTCACGGCCGTGGAGAACGTCGCCCTCGCCTCCATGATCAACGGTGTCCGGCGACGGGATGCCGTCCCGCACGCGGCCTCCTGGCTCGCCGCGCTCGGGCTCGCCGGGATGGAAGAGCGTCGGATCGGCGAGCTGTCGGGCGGGCAGGCCCAGCGGGTGGCCATCGCCCGTGCGCAGGCCACCGGTGCAGAACTGGTCTTCGCCGACGAACCGACCGGCGCCCTCGACTCGCAGACGTCGTCCGAGGTGATGGACGCACTCCTGTGGTCGACGACAGGTCAAGGGCGGACACTCGTCGTCGTGACCCACGACCCCGATGTCGCCGCGCGCTGCACCCGGACGATCGCCGTCCGCGACGGTCGCATCATCCCCTCGGCGGTGGCCGCGTGAACGGCAATGTCCTGTCCATGCTGCTGCGCCCTGCTCCCGGGCAGAACAGCGTGCTCGCGCTCCCGGTCATCGCGTTCGGTGTCGTGACGACGCTCGTCCTGACGGTGATCGGTGGAGCCCAGTCGTTCTGGGGGTGGTCCGATGACTACGCCCCTCTGTATCAGGCGCTCGCGGCGATCGCCCTCGTGCTTCTCGTCGTCCCACTGATGTCGCTCGGCGGCGCGGCGGCACGCCTGTCGGCGCGTCGCCGTGACGAACGACTCTCGACACTTCGCCTGCTGGGGGTCACCCCCGGTGGCGTCACCGTGGTCACGGTCGCCGAGTCTGCCCTCGTCGCCGCCGCCGGAGCACTCGCCGGTGTCCTCGGGCACCTCGCGATCAGCCCTCTGATCGGGCTCATCCCCTTCCGGGGCGAACCGCTCGGATTCGGCGCGGTCATCCTTCCACCGCCACTGATCGCCCTCGTCTTCGCCGGTGTGCTCGTGCTCGCGTCCGCGAGTGCGGTCATCGGCCTCCGTCGCGTCGTGATCTCACCACTCGGTGTCCGCACCCGCACGACCGTGTCGAGCGTGCACTGGATCCGCGCCCTTCTCGCTGCCGGTGCCATCGCCATCGCCTTCGTGCTGATCACGGTGTTCCCGTCGATCGGCGGCTTCGTCATCACCGTCGTCGTCCTCGCCGGACTGTTCGGCGCCGCCCTGGCCGTCCTCAACGTGATCGGCCCCTGGGTTCTCAAGGTCTCGGCGTCCCGCCAGCTGCGTCGTGCCGAACAGCCCGAGCGGTTGCTCGCGGCACGCATCGTTCTCGACTCGCCGAAAGCGGCCTGGCGTCAGGTCGGCGGCATCGCAATGGCGAGCTTCATGGCCGTGTTCGCAGGCACCGGCGTCGCGCTGATGAATGTGATGACGAGCGCGGATGCATCCGCCGCCGACTTCGCCCTCGCCCGTGATATCCGCACGGGTCTCATCATCACGTTGATCGGCTCATTCCTCATGGTCGCCGCCTCCGTCGGAGTCAATCAGGCATCGGACGTGCTCGACCAGCGGGAGCTGCATCGCAGCCTCCATCACCTGGGCATGCCGGTGGAGACGGTGGATCGTGCCCGCCGTCGCGCGATCATGTCTCCCCTGCTAGTCACGGCGCTCGGCTCGGCTCTGATCGCGGCACTCCTGGTGTTCCCGCTCGTGGGGATCGCGGTGATCACGGCGCCCGTGTCGGTGCTGACGATCAGCGCTGTGGTCGGTGTCGGCATCGCCCTCGTGTGGGCCAGCACCTGGGCGACCCGTCCGCTTCTGCGAAAGGCGTTCCGGACCGCGTGACGCGAAGAGTTCAGCGCCGACGCTGGCAGGACGGGCAGAAGTGCGACGAGCGGTTCATGAACGAGGCTGCGGGTAAGCGAGTGCGACCTTGCTGAGCATCGCCTCCGACTGTTCAGGCCACCTGCAGCCGACTATCGCCGGCGACGTACTCGATGACAAGGTCTCCGCCGACAGCTTCGATGTACTTCCGGACTGTGCCGACGCGCGCGCTGTCGAGATCGCCGTTCTCGATCTTCGAGACCTGACGCTGACCAACGCCGATGCGTTCGGCGAGCTGCGCCTGGCTGAGTCCGAGTTGCTCACGGAGTTCGCGCAGCCGGTACGCCCGCACCTCGCCCAGCATGCGCTCTTTGTGTGTGTCGACACGTGCACGGTTCGCAGGACGCTTCTCGAGAAGCCGCTCCGGGGTAAGAGCCATCGTGATCACTTCCTCTTGGTCTCGTCGTTCTCTGTCTTCTTCAGCTGGGCCAGATGCTCCGTGAACCGAGCGTCTGCGATCGGAATGTTCTCCCGGTACCAGTTCTTCCAGTTTCCGGCCTTCCTTCATGTTCTTGTGCGCGGACCCCTTCACCGTGTCGACAATGGGACGTCCCAGCTGTGGGCCGTGGTCCTGGAGGAGCTCGATGGCGGCAATGACCTGGTCGTACGTGTCGTCATCCAGTTTCATCAGCCAAGCCTCGATCACCCCAAGATCGACGGTCCACTTACCCGACAGTCTAGACCCTCCAGGGTCTATGAACAAACGATACGCTCCGACATCGGCGGCCCGGCTTCGCCATCGATCCGATGGCGCGCCCTCGACGGAGGGCCCACGACGAGTGACTGGCAGGCCTCAACGCTCTCCGACGCCGCACCGGTGTGACGAGAAGCGAGGCCGTAGAGAATCGTGAACTGCGCAAGTGGGTGAGAACTATCGTCTTCGCTGGCAGGACGGGCAGAAGTGCGACGAGCGGTTCATGAACGACACACGACGGATACTCGTGCCGCATCGTGCGCAGGGTTCTCCCTGTCGCCCGTAGGCGTTGAGGGAGTGAGCAAAGTAACCCGCCTGCCCGTTGACGTTGACGTACTGGGCGTCGAAACTCGTCCCCCCCTCGGCAAGTGCCTTCTCCAGCACGCTGCGCACTTCGGCCAGCAGTCTGCGCACCGACGGCGTCGATAGGCGGGCCGCGGGGGTCTCGGGGTGGATGCGCGCCGCCCAGAGGGACTCGTCGGCGTAGATGTTGCCGATACCGCTCACCACGCCCTGATCGAGGAGGACCCGCTTGATCGCGCTGCCACGCCGGGCGAGCGCCGCGCGGAAGGCGTCGTCATCGAAGCGGCGATCGAGCGGGTCGCGGGCGATGTGGACGACTTGGGTCGGAATCCTCGAGCCGCCGTCGTCTACCAGGGCGTCGACCGCGAGCGAGCCGAAGGTGCGTTGGTCTGCGAACACGATCGCGAGTTCGCCATGTTCGGGATGCTCGATGCCGATGCGCACACGTTCGTGTCGCTCCGCGGTAGCCTCCGGTGCGCGCAGGAGCATCTGCCCACTCATCCCCAGGTGCGCGATCAACGCGGAGTCGTCATCATCGAGCGGAAGCCAGAGGAACTTCCCCCGGCGAGAGGCCGCCGCGAAACGTCGCCCCTCGAGCCGGGCGACGAAGTCCTCGGCGCCGGCGGAGTGCCGCGTGAGCGCGCGTTCATCGAACACGCTCACCGAGGTGATCAGGGATCCGACAGCGGCCGGCGCGAGGCCGGCGCGGACGACCTCGACTTCAGGGAGCTCAGGCACGCGCGCTGAGCGTGCGCCAGGCGCTGAGGGCGGCCGCCATCTCCGCGGTCTTCTTGCTGCTGCCGGTGCCGGTCATGGTCACGTCACCGACGACGACGGTCGCCGTGAAACGACGGTCATGATCGGGACCGCTCGCCTCGATCGAGTACTGGGGCGGCGTCGCACCGACGCGGGCGGCGAGTTCCTGCAGACTCGTCTTGGGATCCATCGCCGCGCCATAGCGCTCCGGGTCGGCGAGCAGTGGCTTCGTGAGACGCAGGACGAGTTCCGTGGCCGCCTCCGGTCCTGCGGAGAGATAGGTGGCCCCGATCACCGCTTCCATGGTGTCGGCGAGGATCGAATCCTTATCGCGGCCACCGGTCTGCTCTTCTCCGCGTCCGAGCAACAGGTGACTGCCGAGATCGATCCCCCGCGCCACCTCTGCAAGTGCGACCGTCGAGACGACGCTCGCACGTCTCTTCGCCAGCTCGCCCTCGTCGAGGTCCGGGTGCGTGGTGAACAGCATGACGGTCACCGCCTGCCCGAGCACCGAGTCGCCGAGGAACTCCAGGCGCTCGTTGTGCGGAATCCCGCCGTGCTCATACGCGTAGGAGCGGTGGGTGAGGGCCAACCCCAGAAGCTCCGCGTCGATCTCGACGCGGAGCTTATCTGGGAGAGGTCTCGTCCCCCCGGGGACCTCCGTCACGGTTCGCGACTCAGACGTCGGCGACCTTGCGGCCCTTGTACTCCAGGAAGAGCTCGGTGCCCTGCGAGTCCGTGACGACCTTCGCCTGGTGCGGACGGCTGTACACGACCTGACCGTTCTCGATGGTCTTGACGAGGGCGACGGGAGCCGCCTTCCACTGCGCGCGGCGCGAGCGGGTGTTCGAACGGGAAACCTTGCGCTTCGGGGGGTTACCAGCCATGACTAGCTCTCTTCTTTCTCGGCGGCGCGAGATTCTTCCGCGCCGTCTTGGTCTGTGATGTTCTGGAGCGCACTCCATCGAGGATCGATGGGAGCCACCTGCTCCGTTCCGGTGCTCACGGCCAGTCGCTCACCCGTTTTCGGGTCGAGACCCGGGCAATCCGGCTGACACACCGGCTGAAAAGGAAGCGACAATACGGCCGCATCCCTGACGAGAGTTTCAAGATCCACGTGGTCGTCTTGAACCTCGAAGTCAGTTTCTTCCTCACCAGGATACGCGAAAAGCTCCTGGAACTCGACTTCGACGGGCCGGGCGATGTCGATCAGGCATCTGCCGCAGACGCCGACGTATTCTGCATCGGCGGTTCCGGACACGAGAATCCCCTCGTGAACGGACTCCAGTCGCACGTCGAGGTCGATCTCGGAGCCGGCTTCGAACGTCACGATGCCCTCTCCCCATGCCTCTTTGAGAGCCACCGAGAACTCGTGTTCACGCATCTCCCCCGGTCGCCGGACGATGTCGCGGACGGGGAGCACGAAGGGACCGTTCATTCGAGAGCGCACTCCGCCATGCTACCCGGGTCGCCCCAGGGTCGCGCCGAGCCCGTACTCAGGAACGGCGGTCAGATTCCGCGGGCCCCCGTGTCGAGGAAGTCTGCAACCGCTGGCGGAACGAACGGTGCGACGTCGCCGCCAAGCGAAGCGACCTGACGCACCAGGGAGCTCGAGACCATCGCATGCGAGGGATCGGGCAGCAGGAACACGGTCTCGATGCCGGCGAGGTGCCGATTCACGATCGCCATCGGAGACTCGTACGCGACGTCGATCTGGGAGCGGATGCCCTTCACGAGCACACCGGCGCCGACATCGCGCGCATAGTCGACCAGCAGACCCATTGTCCATGACCCGATCACGATGTTCCCCGACATCCCGTCCTCGGCGATCGAACGCTCCAGCAGCGACAGACGCTGCGCGATCGGGAGCATCGCCTCCTTGCCCGGGTTGTGCACCACGAGCACGTGCAGCTCGTCGTACAGGGCCGCGGCCCGACGGATCACATCGAGATGACCCAGGGTCGGCGGATCGAAGGAACCCGGGACGACGGCGATCCTGCTGCTCATGCCACCAGCCTAGGGCACCTCGCGCACACCTCAGTTCTTCGCGAGCGCCGCACGGTCCTCGTCACTCACCCGGCGGGCGATGGCCTCACGCAGGCCCGGATGCGCCTCGAGAGCAGGGTCTGCCACGAGGATCGTCTCGGCCAGTTCACGCGCTCGGGTGATGAGACCCGCATCCTTCACGACACGGAGAAGCTTCAGCGAGGAACGCACGCCGGCTTGTGCCGCGCCGAGCACATCTCCCTCGCCGCGCAGTTCCAGATCGACCTCTGCCAGAGCGAAGCCGTCGAGCGTTGCCGCGACCGCGTCGACGCGTTCTCGCGCGAGGGACCCGGATTCCGCTTCCGTGACCAGCAAGCAGAGACCAGGCACGCCGCCACGGCCGACGCGCCCTCGCAGCTGATGCAACTGGGACACACCGAACCTGTCGGCATCGAGCACGATCATCGTCGATGCATTCGGCACATCGACGCCGACCTCGATGACCGTGGTCGCCAGGAGCAGATCGATGTCACCGCGCGCGAACGCCTGCATCACCGCGTCCTTCTCTTCCGACGGCATCCGGCCGTGGAGCACGGCACGACGGATCCCGCCGAGCGTCGGATGCGTCGCCAGCGCCTCATCGAGCTGCACCACCCCCCAGCGGGGGCCGGAAGCCCCATCGGGGGCGAGAGGCGGCTGCTCACCGGCCTCCGCGGTCTTCTTGGCGGTATCGATCGCGGCGCACACGGCGAAGACCTGGCGGCCCTGCGCGATCTCCTCTGCCGCGCGCTCCCAGACCCGGTTGAACCATCCCGGGTGCTCGGCCAGCGGTGCCACGAAGGACTCGATGCCTGCGCGGCCGGCCGGCATCGTCCGGATGACCGAGGTGTCGAGGTCGCCGAACACCGTCATCGCCACCGTTCGCGGGATCGGCGTCGCCGTGAGGACCAGTGCGTGCGGACTCGACCCCTTGGCGCGAAGTGCCTCACGCTGTTCGACGCCGAAGCGGTGCTGCTCATCCACCACCACGAGGCCGAGATCGGCGAAGGTGGTCTTCTCCCCCAGCAGCGCGTGCGTGCCGACCACGATGAGCGCCTGACCCGAGGCGACCCGGAGAGCGGCCTTGCGTCTCTCGGCAGCGGGAAGCTGCCCGGTCAAGAGCGTGGGCATCAGCAGTGGTGCCAGTTCCGGGCCCAGCATCTTCGCGATCGAACGCAGATGCTGGCCGGCCAGAACTTCGGTGGGGGCGATCAGAGCGGCCTGGCCTCCGCTCTCGGCGACCTGCAGCATCGCCCGCAACGCGACGAGGGTCTTGCCTGAACCGACCTCACCCTGGACGAGCCGGTTCATCGGCCAGGATCCCATCAGGTCGGCCGCGATCTGCGCGCCGACCGTCTCCTGATCGGGCGTCAGCGTGTAGGGCATCGCCGCGTCGAAGCGCTCCAGGAGTCCGCCGGGACCGGCCGGACGGGCCGTCGCCGAGAGCGCCCGGACAGCATCCCGCTGCTGCAGGAGCGCCGTCTGCAATGTGAGAGCCTCATGCATCCGGAGAGTGCGGACCGCCGGATCGATGTCGTTGCGCGTCCGCGGGCGGTGGATACGTTCGAGCGCCTCGCCGGCCGTGAGCAGCTCTTCGCTCTCGCGGATGTCATTGGTCAGCGGGTCGGGCACCTCGGCGAGGTCGTCCAGCACCCGTCCGATGAGCCGGGCGATCTGCCAGGTCTGGATCGTCGAGGTGGCCGGATAGATCGGGATGGGAACAGCCGCACGCGCGTCTGCGCTCCGCCGCGCGGAGTCTTCATCGTCGAAGAGCTCGTACTCCGGATGCGCGAACTGCGTCACGCCGTTGAACTCTCCGACCTTTCCGGAGAAGACTCCCCGTCGTCCCACGGCGAGATCTTTGGAGCGCCATTCCGCTGCCCCGACGTTCTTCGCGAAGAACGTGAGCGACATGCGTCCGATGCCGTCTCCGATCACCACGTCGACCATGGCTCCCGGGCGGTTGCGCATGCGCCGGAAGCTCGAGGAGAGCACCTCTGCCACGATGGTCACCGTCTCCCCGAGCGGCAGATCGCGGATCGGGGTCAGCTCACCCGGGTCGGCGTACCGGCGCGGGTAGTGCGCCAGGAGGTCACCGACGCTCTGCATGGCGAACGCACGACCGAGCGTCTTGGCAGACGCCGCGCCGAGCGCGTCCTCCAGCGAGGAATCGAGCGAGAGCGACATGCTCCGAGTCTAGGGAACCCGACCGACACCGGCCGCACCGCTGCTGTCGTATCGTGAACGGGTGACGAGGATCATCGCGGGCAGAGCCAGGGGCACTCGACTCGACGTACCCGGTGCGGGAACGCGCCCCACCAGCGACCGTGTGCGTGAGTCGCTCTTCGGCGCACTCGAGTCACTGAGTGCCATCGACGGAGCCCGGGTCCTCGACCTGTATGCAGGATCCGGCGCTCTTGGCCTCGAATCGCTGAGCCGGGGCGCGGCGTCCGCGGAGTTCGTGGAACGCGGACGGCAGGCTGCGGCGATCGTGCGCCGCAACGCCGCGGCCGTGGCGAAGGCCGGCGGCATGGCGCCGGGCCATGTGCACGAGGGCGCGGTCCGCACATTCCTGCAGCGGGCGACCGGCCCCTTCGATCTGGTCTTCAGCGATCCGCCGTACGACCTCGACGATGCCGCGATGACAGCGGATCTCATCGCACTCGCGCCGCTCCTGTCCCCCGATGCAGTCGTCGTGGTCGAACGTGCACGCCGATCCACGCCACCGGACTTTCCCGCCGCCGGCCTCGACCTGTTCCGGGAGAAGACCTACGGCGACACCGCCCTCTGGTGGGCCGAGCCCCGGGCGGACGACGAGCCGAAGACGTCCGACGCTCAGCCCGAGACCGAGTCCCAGTCGCGATAGGGGTCCCACCCGCTGACCTCGACCGGCGAACCGTCGCACAGCAGGTCCTCCTCGCCGCGCGGAAGCACCCGTCCGATCGCACGGAAGCCCGGCGGAAGCGCACCCGCGGAGAAAGTCGCGAGCAGCGCATGGTCCTCGCCACCGGCGATCGCACGCTCGGGGTCATCACCGAGCGTCTCGCGGTCGAGCGCGATGGTGACCTCGGAGGCCGCAGCCATCCGTCGGGCGTCGAGGGCGAGCCCGTCCGACACATCCATCATCGCGTTGGCGCCGGCCGCTGCTGCGACCGCACCGAGTCCGATCGGCGGAGAGGGGCGCAATTGCGCGGCCACCGCCGCGCTCTCCCCTGCGGCGAGCATCGCCGGGTCGACCGCCACCGGCACGTCTCCGTCACGAAAGCGTCCGAACAGCACCGCCAGTCCGTGAGCGGCGTGACCGAGTTCTCCCGCCACCGCGACGACGTCGCCAGGACGCGCCCCGCTGCGGGTCACCGGCGCCCTGCCTTCGAGATCTCCGAGCGCCGTCACAGCGACCGTCAGCACATCCGACACCGTCAGATCCCCTCCGACGACCGCGCAACCGGGCGCGAGGGCGTCACAGGCGTCCCGGAAGCCGTCTGCGAGCCTTTCCACGAAGGAGAGTCGGAGATCGGCGGGCACGGCCAACGCGACGAGGAGTGCCGTCGGACGTGCGCCCATCGCAGCGACATCCGCCAGATTCACCGCCGCGGCCTTCCAGCCGAGGTCGTACCCGCTCGACCAGGCAAGGCGGAAGTCGGGTCCGTGCACCAGGGTGTCGGTCGTCGCGACCACACTGCCCGAGGGGGTCGCGACGACCGCGGCGTCGTCCCCCGGGCCGATGAGGGCGTGCGAGGCGGAAGACGTTCGGCTCAGGATCGCATGGAGGATGCGTCCTTCGGAGACATCGCCGAGGCGTGGATCGTCGGCGTCGGGTCGGGAGGGCATGCTGTCAACGGTAGCCTGGAAGCATGCCTCGTTCCCGTCGCCTCGCTGCCCTCGCAGGCGCGGTGACCCTCTCCGCCGCCCTCTCCGGTTGCGCGACGACCGTGCACCTCGAACCGGCCGACGATGCGAACAATCCCGCATGCGCCTCGGTGTCGGTCCTGCTGCCCGACAACGTCGCCGGTCTCGACCGCGTGTGGACGGATGCCCAGGCCACCGGCGCGTGGGGTGAGCCCACCGCGGTCGCGCTGCGCTGCGGCGTCGAGCCGCCGGCTCCCTCCGCCCTCGTGTGCACCACGCTGGGGGGCGTCGATTGGCTGGTCCTCGAGCAGGAGGAGGAACGTCAGCGCCTCGTCACCTACGGCCGGGATCCCGCGGTCGAGCTGAACATCCGGCGCGGCGAGCAGATCGACTTCCAGTCGATCGTGGACTCGATCTCGCAGAGCATCCAGTCCGGGCTCGCCCCGGCCACGGCGAAGTGCACCGATCGGGTCGAGTTCCCCGCGAGCTGATCGCCACGGGGAACTCGATGCTCAGCGGCGCAGGCCCGCTTCGACCAGCTCGGTGATCAGTTCGCCGTAGCTCAGCCCCGAGGCGACCCAGCATTTCGGGAACATCGAGATCGGCGTGAAGCCGGGCATCGTGTTCAGCTCGTTGACGACCAACTCGCCCGTCGAGGTCAGGAACATGTCGACCCGGGCGAGTCCCCGTCCGTCCACCGCGTCGAACGCGCGGATACCCGCCTGCTGGATCGCTGCGGTCTCGGCATCGGTCAGCTCCGCCGGGCACACGACATCGACGCCGTCGCCGCCGAGGTACTTGCCCTCGAAGTCGTAGAAGCCACGGGACGTCAGCACGATCTCGCCCGGCAGAGACGCCCGGACCCCGTCGGCGCCCTCGAGGACGGCGACTTCGATCTCGCGACCGCTCACGCCGGTCTCGATCAGCACCTTGTCGTCTTCCGCGAAGGCCACGGCCAGCGCGGCGTCGAGCTCGTCCGCGGTGTCGACCTTCGACACCCCCACGCTCGAACCGGCGCGCGCCGGCTTCACGAACAGCGGCAGGCCGAGCGCGGCGGCACGGCGGCGCACGTCCGCGGCGTCGCCGTCCCAATCCCGGCGGCGCACGGTCACCCACGGAGCAACGGCGATGCCCGCGGCCTGGAGGGCGATCTTCATGAAGTGCTTGTCCATGCAGAGCGCGGAGTCGAGCACGCCGCCGCCCGCATACGGGACCTCGAGGGTATCGAAGTAGCCCTGGATCGTGCCGTCTTCGCCGTGCGGTCCATGCAGGATGGGCAGCACCACATCGATCTCGCCGAAGCCTTCGACCGAGCCGTCCGCCTGCACGACGCGCAGTGTGCGGTCACCGCCCGGCTCAGGCCACAGCACACGAGTGCCGTTGTCGACGACCTCCGGGAGATGCGCCGCATCCAGCGGGAACTTCGCGGGATCGTCGTCTTCCAGCACGAATGCACCCTCGCGGGTGATGCCCACCGGGATCACGGCATACCGGTCGCGATCAATCGCTCCCAGCACGCCCCCCGCCGTTGCGGAACTGATCGAATGCTCGCTGGAGCGCCCGCCGAAGAGCACCACCACCGTCTGCTTGTCCATGGTTGGTCCTCTCACCCTGCGGGGTGTCGTCGTCCGTCGTCAGGTGGGGTGCGATGTCCCGCGGATCCATCTTGCCGTCGAGCACCATCTTCACCTGCTCGACGATGGGCATGTCGACCTCGGCTTCGCGCGCGAGCTGCAGGATCGGAGCGACGGAGGCGAGACCTTCCGCGGTCTGCTGCATCTGCTTCACGACGTCCTGGAAGCTGTACCCCTGGCCGAGCAGGCGTCCCGCCGTGTTGTTCCTGCTCAGCGGCGACTGGCACGTGGCGATCAGGTCGCCGAGACCGGCGAGGCCCTGGAGTGTCTCCGGATGTGCACCGTTGGCCACCGCGAAGTCCGTCATCTCGACGAGTCCGCGCGTGATGATCGATGCCTTCGTGTTCTCCCCGTACCCGACGCCGTCGACGATGCCGATGGCGACCGCGATCAGGTTCTTGAGGACGCCGCCGAACTCCGTGCCGATCACGTCGGTGTTCACGAAGGTGCGGAAATACTGATTGCGAGCCGCGCGCGCGACGACATCGGCAGTCTCTTGACTGCGGGAGGAGATCACGGCTGCGGTGGGCTGCTCACGCGCGATCTCCAGTGCGAGGTTCGGCCCCGATGCCACGGCGATGCGGTCGGGATCGCAGCGGAGTTCCTGCTGGATCACCTGGCTCATGCGCAGACCCGTGCCGCGTTCGACGCCCTTCATGAGGCTGATGACCTTGGTGTCGCTGTCGGCGAGCAACGGGCGCAGCGCCTTCAGGTTCTCGCGGAGCGACTGGCTCGGCACCGACAGATACACCTGTTCCACGCCGTCGAGCGATGTCGCGAGTTCGTGGGTGGCCGCCATCGTCCGCGGGAGGTTGATGCCCGGGAGGTAACGTGAATTGCGCTTGGCCTCGTTGATCTCCTGCGCGAGTTCTGCACGCCGGGCCCACATCGTGACGTATGCGCCGCCGTCGGCGAGGATCTTGCCGAAGGTCGTCCCCCAGCTGCCGGCGCCGATCACCGTGACGCGCGGTCCGCTCGGAACGGTTCTCTTAGGAGTCAAGGCGCCCGGTCTCCTTCTGGCCGTGGTTCGCGGGGTTCCATCGCTCCGCCGGGGCCTTCTCGTCTCGAAGCTCCTCGAGCAGAGCAGTGATGGCGTTCATGAGTCGATCAGTGGCCTCGTTGAGGGCAGCAGGCTCGCCCGCACGTTCACGCAGATCCGCGACATCGACCGGATCTCCGATGAGCACGCGGACCGGCTTGCGCAGCGGCCAGAGGCTGAGACCCTTCTGATAACGCCCCATGATCGCCTGGGTCCCCCACTGAGCCATCGGGATCAGCGGGATGCCGTCGGCGAGTGCCAGACGCACCGCGCCCGACTTTCCGCGCATCGGCCACAGCTCGGGATCACGTGTGAGCGTGCCCTCGGGGTACACGATCACACCGCGACCGTGCTCGACGAGCTCTTCCGACTGCTTCATCGTCTGTCGAGCGGACGCGGCCGAGGACGTACGAGCGACCGGGATCATCCCGGTGCGGCGCAGGAACCAGCCGAGCACCGGCACGCTGAAGAGGCTTTCCTTGGCCATGAAACGCGGCGCACGACCGGCACGCCAGACGGCGACGGCGACGATGAGCGGATCGAACTCCGAGTAGTGGTTCGGGGCCAGGACGAAGGAACCCTCACGCGGCAGCTTCTCGGCGCCGCGGACACGGATCTTCGCGATCAGGGAGACCGGAGGGATCACCAGCGCCGCGAGCGGCCAGAAGATGCTCGGGCGCTTCGTCTCCGATGATCGGGACGCCACTTCGGTCACCGGATGACGTCGAAGTCGGCGCCGAGCGCGTCGAGCTTGGCGAGGAACTTCTCGTAGCCGCGGCTGAGGATGTCGACGCCGGACACCTTCGACTCCCCGGTGGCGGTCAGCGCCGCGATGACGTGGCTGTAGCCGCCGCGAAGGTCGGGGACCACGATGTCAGCGCCGTGCAGCGGCGTGGGGCCGGTGACGACGGCGGCCTGCTCGAGGTCGCGACGCGGGACCCGACGCGGGCCGTCCTGGAGGCCCCGGGGGTGGACGACGATGTCGGCGCCCATCTTGACCAGCGCATCGGTGAAGCCCATCCGGTTCTCGTACACGGTCTCATGCACGACGGAGCGGCCGTGTGCCTGAGTGAGCGCGACGACCAGCGGCTGCTGCCAGTCGGTCATGAAGCCGGGGTGCACATCGGTCTCGATCACGACGGGCTTGATCTCGCCGTCGCGACGGAACAGGATGCCGTCTTCCTGGATGTCGAACCAGCCGCCCGCCTTGCGGAAGACGTTGAGGAACGTCAGCATCTCCTGCTGCTTGGCGCCGCCGACGAAGATCTCGCCGTCGGTGGCCAGCGCCGCGGAGGCCCAGGATGCCGCCTCGTTGCGGTCGAAGATCGACCGGTGGTCGTAGCCGCGGAGCTTCTCGACGCCCTCGATCACGATGACGCGGTTCGGCTCGTAGGAGATGATCGCGCCCATCTTCTGCAGCACGGCGATCAGGTCCATGATCTCGGGCTCGATGGCTGCGTTGCGCAGCTCCGTGACGCCCTCGGCGCGGACGGCCGTGAGGAGAACCTGCTCGGTCGCACCGACGCTCGGGTACGGGAGGTGGATGTTGGCGCCGTGCAGACGTGTTCCCCCGGTCGAGAGGCGGATGCCGCTGGGGAGCTTCTCGACGATCGCGCCGAACTTGCGCAGTGCGTCCAGGTGGAAGTCGATGGGGCGGTCGCCGATGCGGCACCCGCCGAGGTCGGGGATGAACGCCTGTCCGAGACGGTGCAGCAACGGGCCGCAGAACAGGATCGGGATACGGGAGGCCCCCGCGTGCGCGTCGATCTCCTCGAAGTGTGCGGACTCCACGTCGCTCGGGTCGAACACGAGCGAGCCGGGCTCGTCGCCCTCGGATACACGGACACCGTGCACCTCGAGCAGCGAACGCACGACGGCGACATCGCTGATGGCGGGGACGTCTCGCAGCGTGCTGACGGTCTCGCCGAGGAGGGACGCGACCATGGCCTTCGTTGCCAGGTTCTTCGCGCCCTTGACGTCGACACGGCCGCGGAGCGGACGTCCGCCTCGAATGGCGAGGACGTCTCCGGTGAGTGCAGGGACTCCGTCCGGAAGAGCGTCGCGCACAGGTGTCGTCATTCGGAGCCTCACTTCATTTACGGATTTCGGGGGCGGGTTGCCCCTGGCTCCCCCGCCCCCACCGTCTACTGAACGGGAAGGGTCCGTGGCCGCCACGACTCGCGACGGGCCTCGAACTGCGCGATCTTGTCTTCGTTGCGCAGCGTGAGCCCGATGTCATCGAGCCCTTCGAGGAGCCGCCATCTAGTGTAATCGTCGATCCCGATGTCGGCCTGGACGTCGCCGATGGACGCAGTCCGCGCCTCGAGGTCGACGGTCATCGACACCCCGGGATTCCGGTCGATCTCGGCCCAGAAACGCTCGAGATCCTCTTCGGAGATGGTCGCCGCGAGGAGGCCCTGCTTGCCGGAATTACCGCGGAAGATGTCGGCGAAACGAGGGCTGAGCACGACCTTGAAGCCGAAGTCGCGCAGGGCCCAGACCGCGTGCTCACGGCTGGAGCCGGTGCCGAAGTCGGGTCCGGCGAGAAGCACGGACGCCCCCTGGAACGCAGGCTGGTTGAGGACGAACTCCGGGTCCTGGCGCCATCCGTGGAACAGCGCATCCTCGAAGCCGGTCTTCGTGACCCGCTTGAGGAAGACGGCGGGGATGATCTGGTCGGTGTCCACGTTCGAGCGCTTCAACGGCGCCGCGATGCCGGTGTGAGTGGTGAACTTCTCCATGATTCAGAACCCTTCGGTCAGATCGCTCGGGCTGGACAGCGTGCCACGGATCGCGGTGGCGGCGGCGACGAGCGGCGACACGAGATGTGTGCGCCCTCCCTTGCCCTGACGGCCCTCGAAGTTGCGGTTGGACGTGGAGGCGCAGCGCTCCCCCGGCGCGAGCTGGTCGGGGTTCATGCCCAAGCACATCGAGCAGCCGGCGAAGCGCCACTCCGCTCCGAAGTCCTTGATGACCTTGTCCAAGCCCTCCGCCTCGGCCTCCAGGCGCACCCGCGCGGATCCGGGGACCACCATGACGCGGACGCCGTCGGCCTTCTTCTTGCCTTCGATGACCGAGGCGAAGGCGCGCAGGTCCTCGATGCGACTGTTCGTGCACGACCCCATGAAGACCGCATCCACCGGCACTTCCTTGAGCGGCGTGCCGGGGGTCAGGTCCATGTACTCCAGCGCACGCTCCGCTGCGGCACGTTCGTTGGGATCGACGATCTGCGCCGGGTCCGGCACGGAGGCGGACAGCGAGCTTCCCTGACCGGGATTGGTCCCCCAGGTCACGAACGGTTCGAGCTCGTCAGCGTCGATGAACACCTCTGCGTCGAACGTCGCGCCCTCGTCGGTCGGCAGCGTGCGCCAGTAGGCGACCGCGTCCTCCCAATCCTGGCCCTTGGGCGCGTGCGGGCGCCCCTCGAGGTACGCGAAGGTCGTCTCGTCGGGAGCGACCATGCCTGCGCGCGCACCGGCCTCGATCGACATGTTGCAGATCGTCATGCGCCCCTCCATCGAAAGGGCGCGGATCGCGCTGCCGCGGTACTCGAGCACGTAGCCCTGTCCGCCGCCCGTGCCGATCTTCGCGATCACCGCAAGGATGATGTCCTTCGCCGTGACCCCGGGACGCAGTGTCCCGTCCACGTTGATCGCCATCGTCTTGAACGGCTTGAGCGGAAGCGTCTGCGTGGCCATGACGTGCTCGACCTCGCTCGTGCCGATGCCGAACGCCATCGCGCCGAACGCCCCGTGAGTCGAGGTGTGCGAATCTCCGCAGACCACCGTGATCCCCGGCATGGTCAGACCGAGCTGCGGCCCGACGACGTGCACGATGCCCTGCTCCGCGTCACCGAGCGAATGCAGACGCACACCGAACTCCGCCGCGTTACGTCGCAGGGTCTCGATCTGCGTGCGGCTGGTGAGGTCGGCGATCGGCTTGTCGATCTCCCAGGTCGGCGTGTTGTGGTCCTCGGTCGCGATCGTGAGGTCGAGCCGGCGCAGCGGTCGTCCTTCGGTGCGAAGCCCGTCGAAGGCCTGGGGGCTCGTCACCTCGTGCACGAGGTGCAGGTCGATGTAGATCAGGTCGGGCTCGCCGTTGTCGCCTTTGACGACCAAGTGGTCGTCCCAGACCTTCTCAGCGAGTGTCCTGCGGCGTGACGGATCAGCACTGTGTGCGGGGGTGGTCATTGCGTGTCTCCTGTGGCTGACGGTTCGGCCCACGATGGACTCCGCGACGAGGAGGGGCTCTAGATCGAGGTCTCGTCGCGGCCCATAAGAAGAAGGAGCACGGTCCGCATGACGTCAGATTACCACCGCTCGGCCGTGCTCCGATCCGACATGACACTCTGTTGAGCACCGAACGACCGAGAGTGACCGCATGACCGTCGCACGCCCCCGCTTCGCCACCCGCGCGGTCCATGCGGCGCGCGACCGGGAGACCGCCGCATCCCGCGCGACACCGATCTACCTGACGGCGGGCTTCGAGTTCGACGACTTCGATCACGCGGCCGACCACTTCCGCACCGGAGCGGGCTTCGGCTACACCCGCACCGGGAACCCGACCGTCCGCGCCGTGGAACGCCAGCTCGCCGCGCTGGAGTCGGGCGCGGACGCCGTGCTCGTCGCCAGCGGCCAGGCGGCGGTCGCCACAGCCCTGCTCACCGTCGCGGCCGCCGGCGACCACATCGTGTCGTCCACGCACATCTACGAGGGCACCCGGGGCCTGCTCCTCGACAACCTCGCGCGGCTCGACATCGAGACGACGTTCATCGACGACATCGCTGACCCGGATGCCTGGCGGAGCGCGATCCGCCCGAACACCCGCGCGCTGTTCGCCGAATCGATCGCGAACGCCCGCAACGACGTGCTCGACATCCGCGCCGTCAGCGCCGTCGGGGAAGAGTTCGCGATCCCGCTGATCGTCGACAACACCCTCGCGACACCGGCGATTCTGCGCCCTCTGGAACACGGCTCCGCGATCGTGGTCCACTCGGCGTCGAAGTTCCTCGCCGGACATGGTTCCGTGCTGGGTGGCGTGATCGTCGACGACGGACGCTTCGACGCCGAAGGCGCAGGCCACAACGCGCCCCATCTCGTGCTCCCCGGCCGCGGCGATGCTCCCAGCGTCTTCGCGCGCCACGGAGGCCGTGCTCGCATCGCCTATGCCCGCGAGTCGGTGGCTCCGCGATTCGGTGCCTCGCCCTCCCCGTTCAATGCGTTCCTGATCGGCCAGGGCGTGGAGACGCTCGGACTGCGCGTGGAGCGGCAGTCCCGCAACGCGCTGCAGATCGCCCGCTGGCTGGAAGCGCATCCGGAGGTGGAAAGCGTCGACTACGTCGGCCTGCCGTCGCACCCTGACCACGCGACCGCGAACCGGTACCTGGAAGGCGGATTCGGTTCGGTCTTCACGTTCACGCTGCGGGGCGGCCTCCCGGCAGCACGTCGATTCGTCGAGCAGGTGCAGGTGTTCACGCACATGACCCACCTCGGCGATGTGCGTTCGCTGGTCCTGCACCCCGGGACGACGAGCCATGCTCAGCGCACCGAGCAGGAGCGCGAGGGGCTCGGCGTGCGTCCGGGCACGCTCCGGCTCTCGGTGGGCATCGAGGACCTCGACGACCTCCTCTCCGATCTGGCACAGGTGCTCGAGGGCGTGCGGGAGACGGTGGCATGAGCCGCCTTCAGCACTTCGGCTGGTTCCTCGCCCGCGGCTTCGGGCCGCAGGGCTGGGGGTACCCGTCCCTCGACTGGGAATACGACTGGACGCGTCCCGAGGTCTATCAGGAGGCGGCACGGACGCTCGAGCAGGCGGGGTTCGACCTGGTCATCATCGAGGACGCGCCGTCGCTGGGTTCGCCCTCGACGATCGACCTGCGCGTGCGCCACGCGTTCGGCGGGCCGAAGCACGATCCGCTGCTGTTGGCCCCCTACCTCTTCCATGCGACGAGGCATCTCGGTGTGGTGCCGACCGTGAACCCCGCTGCGTACCTCCCCTATACAGCGGCGCGCCAGTTCGCGACCCTGCAGCACGCGAGCGGACATCGGCTGGGACTCAACGTGGTCACCGACACCGGCAGCGCGCGTCACTTCTCCGACGCCCCGCAACTCGGCCACGACGAGGCGTACGACCGCGCCGAGGAATGGCTCGCCGGGATCCGTGCCCTGTGGCACAGCTGGGAGGACGGCGCCCTCATCGCCGATCGCGCGACCGACGTGTTCGCAGACGGCTCGCGACTACGCGCTGTCGAGCACCGTGGGGAGCACTTCGCCTTCGACGGCCCGCTCAACGCCCTCCCCTTCACCGACGGCGACCCTGCGATCGTCTCCCCCGGAGGTTCCGGTCGCGGGCTCGGGTTCGCGGGCGCGAACTCCGATGTGCAACTCGCCCTCGCACCGCTGAACGAGAAGTCGGTGCGCGACTACCGCTCCAGGGTGCACGCGGCTGCCGTCGCCGAAGGACGACGCCCCGAGGACGTCAAGGTCCTGTTCGCCATCCAACCCGTGATCACGCCGTCGCGCGAAGAGGCGGATCGCGTCGTGGCGGCCTCCGCGCACCCCGACCACGGAGCACTCCTGCAGATCGCCCGCAAGCAGTCCAGCGATCTCGAGACCGATCTGACCTCCCTCGATCTCGACGAACCCCTGCCTCCCTCGCTCTTCGGCTCCCACGTCTCGCGCGGCAGCATTCAGCGTCTGATCGGCGACCGTGGAGAGGACGCCCCCTTGCGCGCGCACCTGACGGCGCTCGCCCGGACCGGACGGATCAGCGATCGAACGGGCTTCGTCGGAACCGCGGACGAGTTCGCCGACCTGATCGAAGAGCTCGGCGAATGGGGCAACGATGGCGTGCTGCTGTGGGGAGACTTCCATCCGGTCACGCTGCATCGCACGCTCGACGAGCTCGTGCCGATCCTGCGCCGTCGCGGCAGCCTCCGCCGGGAGTACGCGCACGGGGGCCTGCAGGCGAACCTGCACGCGTTCTGACCGGCCGTCAGGCGACCGTCACCAGCCCAGCGAGCCCGGCCCGCCTTTGAAGGGGCCGACGACGGACGAGGTGACCCACCCGCCGTAGAACCCGCCGGGTTGCGGCACCACGACCTCGCCGCCGACCGTGCACTCGTCCATCGGTGCGGCGTAGACGGCGACCCGATCGGCCAGCATCTCGAAGCCCGGAGAGGGATGCGGGTAGTTCCACGCCGCCCCCTGGCGCAGGGTGTCTCCGCTGCGCACGTCGAAGTAGCGAGCGGCCCCCTTGAACTCGCAGAACGACGAGCCCGAGGTCTCGACCAGTGCGCCGGGGACGAAGTCGGCCATCGGAAGGTAATACGCCGGAGGGTGGCTCGTCTCCAGCACACGCATGGCATCGCGGGTGTCAGCGATCAGGTTCCCCGCAAGGCGGATGGTGACGCGCTCGCCGACGGACTCGACGCGCGGCGGCCTCGGGTAGTCCCAGACGGACTCCTGACCGGCGGCGGGGATTTCGGGGCGAGGTCTGCGCATCTGTTCACTGTACGTCTCTCGGTGTTGACTGGTGCCATGACCACCCTCCCGATGTTCCCGCTCGGCTCGGTGCTGTTCCCGTACACCCCGCTTCCGCTCCGCGTGTTCGAGCCGCGCTATCTCACCTTGATCGGGCGGCTTCTGGACGAGGACGACCCGCGATTCGGTGTCGTTCTCATCGAACGCGGCCAGGAGGTCGGTGGGGGCGACCAGCGCCGTCGCATCGGGACGACGGCGAGTCTGGTCAGCATCTCCACCGGCGCTGACGCGCTGGTCGCCGTCGCCGTCGGCACCGAGCGGTTCTCGGTCGACGAGTGGCTGGCTGACGAGCCGTACCCCCGAGCCGAGGTCACGCCGCTGCCGGAGCTCGACTGGAACGACCAGCTCACCCCGATGCGCACGGAAGCCGAGGCCATCGTGCGGCGCACCCTCGCGCGCGCGCCCGAGGCCCCGTGGGATTCCGGCACGGAGCTCTCGGACGATCCGATCGCCGCGGCATGGCAGCTCGCGGCGATCGCACCTCTCGGCGAGTACGACAGATACGCCCTCTTGCAGTCCGCCACGGTCGGGGCACTGCTCCGTCAGATCATCGACCTCACGCTCGAAGCCGAGGTTCTGTGGTCAGACGAGTGAGACGTCACCGACGCTGAGGGAGCTCACTCCGCCGGCGTCGCGACCCTCGCCGCTCGCTTCTCCCGCGAGGAGGCGATCAGGCTCGCGACCGTCGCGATGGTCATCGACGCCAGGATCACCCCGAGCGACACCATGTTGCTGATGTCGGGCACCCATTCGACGTGCTCGCCGCCGTTGATGAACGGCAGCTCGTTGACGTGCAGGGCGTGGAGGATCAGCTTGACACCGATGAAGCCCAGGATGACGGCGATGCCGTAGTGCAGGTAGCGGAGACGGTCGAGCAGGTCGCCGAGCAGGAAGTAGAGCTGACGAAGACCCATGAGCGCGAAGATGTTGGCCGCGAAGACGAGGAATCCGTTGGTGGTGATCTCGAAGATCGCGGGGATGGAGTCGATCGCGAAGATCAGGTCCGTCACTCCGATGGTGATGAAGACGATGATCATCGGGGTCCACATGCGCTTGCCGTCCACCGTGGTGCGGATCTTGGACCCGTCGTACGTCTCGCTGATGTCGATCCGACGCCGCAGCAGACGGACGACGAAGTTCTCGCGCTGCACCTCACCCTCGTGGTCTCCGTCCGGCATGGCCTGACGGATCGCCGTCCAGATGAGGAACGCTCCGAAGAGGTAGAAGATCGGCGAGAAGTTCTCGACGATCGCGACGCCCGCGAGGATGAACAGGCCACGCAGGATGAGGGCGATGATGATGCCGACCATCAGCACCTGCTGCTGGAGACGTCGCGGCACCGCGAACTGGGCCATGATCAGCACGAACACGAACAGGTTGTCGATCGACAGGCTGTATTCCAGTGCCCAGCCGGTGATGAAGTCACCCGCATTCTGCCAGCCGCCGACGTTGCCGAGGAGCACAGCGAAGAGGAGCGCGAGGCCGACGTAGAACACCACCCAGAGGGTGGACTCCTTCGTGGAAGGGATGTGCGGCCGCAGCCGGATGAGCAGCAGATCGGCGATCAGGATGATCGTGAGGACGACCATCGACGTGATCTCGAACCAGACAGGGATTTCCAACGGCGCACTGCACCTTTCGCGAAGGGTCGGGAATGACTCGAAAGTCTCTCCCCCGCACAGTGGTGCGTCGCGCGCCCGGAGCAACGATGACGGTGCTCGTGATGACGTTACGCGCGGATCCGGGATACTCCCTCTCGCTCGGGCAATGCTACCGGAGTGCTGGGAGCGTGGGGAACCGCCCACGCGGCGGACATCGAAGGAACAGGATCTGAGACGATGAGGACTCCGTCGACACTTCCCGGGTGAGAGACACCGAACGGAATCAGGATGCCCGTGCAGACGAGTGATCAGAAATGGGCGGCCCAGGCCGCGGCAGGCGACGAGAGCGCCTTCCGCGAGCTGTACCGCGCGCATGTCCGGCCGGTCTACTGGATCGCCCGAGGGATACTCGCATCGGCCGCGGATGCGGAGGATGTCACGCAGGAGACGTTCGTCGTCGCCTGGCGGAAGCTCCCCGCCCTCGACCTCCAGGGCGAATCGATCCTGCCGTGGTTGGCGACGATCTGCCGATTCCAGGCCGCGAACCGGCTCCGCCAGCAGCGACGTGATCAGGCACACACCGCCGAAGCCGTGGATGCGACGCTGTTGCCGGACACGATCAGTGTGGAGGAGCAGGTCATCACGGCTGAGCTCGCCGCACGGATCGCCGCCGAGGTGGGCACCCTGAACGAGCTCGACCGGGAGATCTTCCGACTCTGCGCGTCCGAGGGCTACGCCTACCACGCGGCCGCCGAAGAGTTGGGCATCACCCACGCCGTCGTCCGAAACCGTCTCTCCCGAGTGCGCACCCGACTGCGCGGTACCGTCCAGGAAGCGAGAGACGCATGAACGATCAGAACCCCCACGGCGAGTTGCCGGTCGTGTCGGACGAGACCATCGCCCGCATCGAGGAGTCGGTGTTCGCCGAGATCGCCGCCGAGCGTGCGCCGGTGAACCTGGCTGCGGCCCGCGCACGCACGCGACGACGGCGCTGGCTGACAGGCGGCGGCATCGCCGCAGCCTTCGTCATCGGCGTGCTCGTGACTCCCCCGATCCTCGGCGCGGTCGGAGGCTCCACTTCGGTCACCGCGGGCGGGTGGAGCATGTCGGGGGAAGCTGCCACCGACGCTTCGTCCTCCTCGCCCGACCGCATGGCGGAGAGCGTTCCGGAGATGCTCGCCGAAGGGACCACTGATGCGGGCGGCGCCGTCGAAGGTGCCGTCGATGGCGCTGTCGACAGCGATCGGGAGATCATCGCCACCGCACAGGCCACGGTTCAGGTGCCGAGCATTCCCGGAGCCGCGACGACCATCGCCGCACTCGCCGCCGACAACGGCGGATACGTGGAGAGCACGGAGATCGGCAAGGCGGCCGCGATGGACGGTACCTCCGAGCCGGCGCCGGCCGACTCCGCGTACGGGTGGATCAGCATCCGAGTGCCGTCCGATGACCTGCCGGAGGTGATCGCCGCGCTCGGCGACGTCGGGGACGTCCTCTCCTCATCGACGTCGAAGCAGGATGTGACCTCGATCTCCATCGATCTGCAGGCGCGGATCGACTCGACCAGAGCATCGGTCGATCGTCTCACTGAGTTGATGTCGCAGTCGGGCAGCGTCTCCGAGTTGATCGAGGCGGAAGTCGCGCTGACCGATCGGCAAGCACAGCTCGAGTCGTACGAGCAGCAGCTCGAGGCACTGCAGGACCAGGTGGCGATGTCATCCCTGCAGGTGCAGCTGACACGGGAGAACTCTCCCACCACTGCTGACCCCGCGGGATTCAGCGACGGCCTCCTCGCCGGATGGAACGGCCTCGTGGTCTCGCTGAATGCACTCGTGATCGCGGTCGGATTCATCCTCCCGTGGCTGGCGATCGCCGGAGTCGTCATCCTGGTCGTGTGGCTGGTCCGCCGGTCACGCCGGGCCCGTCGCGCCGCGGACGCGTCAACCGGGGGCCATACGGACGCCGAAGAAGCTTGATTTTCCGGGGTATACAAGAAGGCTTGTGCGTCTGCACGGGCGGGATTAGCGTCTTCTCCCGTGGAAGACATCTCCGTGATCACCGCCGTGCACCATCCGCTGCGCCGCCGCATCTACGACTACCTCCTCCTGTACGGAACGTCTCAGGTGACGACGCTTGCCCGCGCACTCGAGAGCCAGGTCGGCAGCATCAGCCACCACCTGCGCATGCTCGAGCGAGCGGGGGTCGTCGAGCGCGTTCCCGACCCGGACGGTGACAAGCGGACCAGCTGGTGGGCTGTCGCACGGAGAGGGTTGACCTGGTCGACCGACGACTACGCGGACTCCCCCTCCGACGCCCTTCTCGCCCGAGAGGCGCAACGCCAGGGCATCCGGATGCAGATCGAGCGACTCCAGCAGTGGCACAGGCACCGACACGATCCTGCCTACGTCGGGTACGACGGCTCCAACACCGAGACCACGACCTGGGCTTCTCCCGATGAGTTGCGAGATCTTTCCGCTCGACTCCTGGCGACGATCCGCGAGTGGCAGGACGGCATCGATCTCGCGGACGACCAGTCACGCACGCCCATCTTCGTGTTCGCCCACGCCTTCCCGACGGTGCCGTGATGGCCACCCTCAGCGAGCCGACGGTGCTCCTCACTCCCCCGGAGTTTCGACGCGATCACCGCGTGCACGCATGGATCGGCGTCAAGGCCCTCTCCGACGCGGGGGATGCACTCTGGACGATCGCACTCGCCTGGACAGCCGTGCAGATCGCGTCGCCGGCCGTCGCCGGCCTGATCGTCGCAGCCGGGACCATCCCCCGGGCGGCGATCCTGCTGTTCGGCGGCGTGATCGCCGACCGTACCGATGCGCGGCGGATCATGCTCTTCTTCACCATCCTCCGCGTGGGCGTGCTCGTCGCCGTGGCCGTGTGGGTCCTCACAACGCCCCCTTCCGTGGCGATCCTGCTGTTCGCCGCGATCGCGTTCGGGGTGTGCGACGCGTTCTACGAGCCGTCGGCGGGCACCATCGCGCGACAGCTGGTCCGACCGACGGATCTACCGTCGTACGGGGCGGCCGCGCAGACCGCGTCACGACTCGGCACCATGGGTGGCGCGGCGATCGGCGGGATCATCGTGGCGCACGCCGGCCTCGTCGGCAGTGCTTCACTGAATGCGCTGACGTTCGCGCTCGTCGCCGCCTTCATCGCGATCTGGTTGCGACCGCGGTTCCGACTCGCCCGGGCCGAGAAGGAGTCGGCGCTGCGCGGCATCGCGCGAGGATTCGCGCACCTTTCCGCGAATCCGACCACGCGCACCCTCGTGATCGCGCTGTCGGGTCTGAACCTCGCCGTGGGGCCCGCTGTCGGGATCGGCCTCGCGTTGCGCGCACACGCCGAGGGCTGGGGCGCGCAAGCGGTCGGCCTCTTCGAAGCCCTCCTCGGTCTCGGCGCGGCGATCGGGGCCGTCTCGGTCGCGAAGTGGCGACCCCGCCACGAAGCGCGCGGTGGCTTCTGGGCCCTGGTGGTCCAAGGGGCTGGGATCGTCGCGCTCGGGTTCGGGCCGGCGTGGACCGTGGCGACGGCCGCCTTCGTGATCGGAACGACAGCCGGATACGCCTCGGTCTTACTGAGCGCGACTTTCTCAGCCACCGTCGACACCGCCTATCTCGGCCGGATGGGGTCCCTGACCCGGTTGGGAGACGACTGCCTGATGCCGTTGGCGATGGCGGGTTTCGGCGCGCTCGCCTCACTCACGAGCCTGTGGGTGCCCTTCACCGTGTTCGGCGGCGCGATGATGGCGCTGATGATCCTGCCGTTGAGCAACAGGACCTTCCGCACGATGGCGCTTCGCTCGGCCCCGGCGGAATGACGGCCTCTGAAAAGCAAGAAAGCCTCCGGCGAACCGGAGGCTTTCTCGTGTTGTGTGACCCCAGCGGGATTCGAACCCGCGTTACCGCCGTGAGAGGGCAGCGTACTAGGCCGCTATACGATGGGGCCGTCTGGCGAAACGTTTCCGTCGCGCGACAACCGTTCAAGTATGCCACGGCGTTTCTCCGTCCGCAAAATCGAGGCCGCCTCCTCGTGCCCCCCGGGCGTGGCGCGCGGAATCCGTTTGCCGTGGAGCAGACGAAGGAGTTGACTCATCTCATGCGCGTCACCAAGTTCGAACATGCTGCTCTCCGTCTCGATGCCAACGACCGGACCCTCCTGATCGATCCGGGCTCCTTCACGGCACCCGTGAACGATCTCAGTGATCTCGTCGGGATCGTGATCACGCACGAGCATCCCGACCACTGGACCCCTGAGCACTTCGACCGTCTGCTGCGCTCGGCGCCCGGTACCCCGATCTTCGCGCCCGCCGGCGTCGCGCGCGCGGCAGAGGGCTACGACATCACCGTGGTCTCCCCCGGTGACACCGTCGAGGTCGGCGGTTTCACTCTGCGTTTCTTCGGCGGCACGCACGAGGTCATCCACTCATCTCTCCCCACCGTGGAAAACGTCGGCGTCCTCGTCAACGACGAGCTCTACTACCCCGGCGACTCCTACGCCGTCCCCGACGGCATCGCGGTGGGCACTCTCGCCGCGCCGCTCGGTGCGCCCTGGCTGAAGATCGGCGAAGCGATGGACTACGTGCTCGCGGTCGCGCCACGCCGCGCCTTCGGCACCCACGACATGACGCTGTCGGTCATCGGCAAGAACATGCACAGGCAGCGCCTGCAATGGGCGACCGAGCAGGGCGGCGGCGAGTTCTTCGTGCTGGAGCCCGGCGACACTCTCGACCTGTGACCGGCGCAGCACGCCGACTCCTCCCCTCGCCGACCGCCCGCCTGCGCTTCCGCGAGATGAGGGAAGACGACCTCGATCAGATCGCCGAGATGCTCGGCGATCCGGAGGTCATGGCCTTCTATCCGGCCGTGAAGACGCGCGCGGAGAGCGCCGAATGGATCGCGCGGATGCAGGAGCGCTACCGGGAACACGGGCACGGGCTATGGGTGATCGAGACGCACGACGGTGAGTTCATCGGGGACTGCGGTCTGACCTGGCAGTCCGCGAACGACGCTCCGGTGCTGGAGGTCGGCTATCACGTCCGTCGCGCGAGTCAGCGCCGAGGCTACGCGACGGAAGCCGCGAGGGCATGCGTCGAACTCGTCGCCCGCGAACTCGCCCCCACCCTGCTGACGGCGATCATCCACCCCGCCAACACCGCGTCGCGCGGGGTCGCCGAGAACCTCGGCATGACGCACATCGACGACGACCGCGCCCACCCGTGGATCGTACGTACGGTCATGGGTATGCAGGTCGCCCCGGCTTAGCCCTCGGCGGACGCGTCCTGTGCGGCGCGTACCCGGAGGTCGCGTTGCAGGTGATCGCGCTGCTCGACGACCAGGCGACGAAGTGCGGCCGGCGCGGCCTCGTTGTCCGCAAGCCAGGTGTCGACGGGGCCGAGGGTGTCGCTCGCAGGGAAGAACCCGAGGACCAGCCTTCGAGCGATCTCGATGCTGCGTCCGCTCCATGCGGCACCGATACGGCGGAAATACTCCTCATCGAAGCTCGCGATGAGGTCTCGGCGTCCCCCGGCGCGGAAGCCGTCGATCTCGGCATCCAAGTGGTCGTTGCTGAGCGATTCGTCATTCCACGCCGACTCCCACGCGCCGCGTCGCACGGCGGTTTCCGGGCGCGAGGCACGTGCGCGCCGCGCCGCCGTGCGTCCACTCCCCGTGTCGTCGCGTTCCTCCTCGGCCGCGATGTCTGCGAGGTCGGCATGCCCCGTCGCGACGAGTGCCGTGAGGAGCTGCCAGCGCAGGTCAGGATCGACGACGAGACCCTCGGGAACGTCCCCGTCGAGCAGGGCGCGCACCCGTTCGCTGTGCACATCGTCGAACGCGGAGGCCGTCGCCAGAGCCCGCGCCCACGAGAGCTGCGCATCGCTCCCCGCGTCCGCGGCCTGAAGCGCATTCCACACGGCGTCGGTCCAGGTGCGCTGCTCGTCGTCGCGCCGGGCGGGTGCGACGTAGTGCCGGATCGTGTGGACCGCATTGGCGAGGACGCCGGACAGGAGTCCGCTGTTCGACTCCGCCGGAGCATGCGTGCGCACGATCTCGAGGTAGCGTGTCGCGCTGAGCTCGCCGTCGCGGGTGGCGTTCCACAGCGACGACCACACCAGCGCGCGGGCCAGCGGGTCTTCGATCGACGAGAGGGACTCCTCGACGGTGCGCAGCGAGGCCCCGTCCAGTCGCGCCTTCGCATAGGTGAGATCGTCGTCGTTGAGCAGCACCAGATCGGCGTCAGCGAGCTCCACCTCGGTCCGTTCACCGAGCAGATCGAGTTCCTGCTGGTCCTTCCGGACGATGCGGCCGTCCTCGCGCCCGTAGAGCCCGATGCGGAGCCGGTGCGGGCGCGGATCCGTCTGCACGAGGAAACGGCGCCCGTCGTCGTCGGTCTCCAGCCGGATCGTCGACACGCCGGAGGTCTGCAACCACGACGCCGACCAGTCGCTCATGTCACGTCCGGACACGGCACTGAGTTGCACGAGGAAGTCGTCCAGAGTCGTGTTCCCGAAGGCGTTCGCCGCGAAGTAGCGACGGGCGCCCTCGAAGAACGCCTCGTCCCCGACGAACGCGACGAGCTGCTTCAGCACCGCAGCGCCCTTGGCATAGGTGATGCCGTCGAAGTTGAGCTTCGCGGCTTCGAGATCGGTGATGTCCGCGACGATCGGGTGCGTCGTCGGCAACTGATCCTGCTGGTAGGCCCACGCCTTCCGACTCGCGGCGAACTTGACCCACGCGTCATGGAAACGCGTCGCGACGGCGGACGCGTGTGCGCCCATGTAGTCGGCGAAGGACTCCTTGAGCCACAGATCGTCCCACCAGGTCATGGTCACGAGGTCGCCGAACCACATGTGGGCCATCTCGTGGAGGATCGTGTTGGCACGCGCGGCTCGCTGCGCCTCGGTGGCTGCCCCTCGGGACAGGTATGCCTCGGTGAAGGTGACGAGCCCCGGGTTCTCCATCGCTCCGAGGTTGTACTCGGGGACGAAGATCTGGTCGTACTTGCCCCAGGGATACGGGTAGGCGAACGCATCCGCGAAGAAGTCCAGCCCCTGCCGGGTCACCTCGAGGATCTCCTCGGATTCCAGATACGGGGCCAGGGAGCGGCGGGCGAAGACTCCGAGGGCGACGTGTTCCTCGCCGCGCTTCCACTCGCCGTCCACCCGGGTGTAGGGGCCGGCGGCGACCGAGGTGATGTAGCTCGAGATCGGGAGAGTCGGGGCGAACTCGACGCGCTGCACACCGACGCCGAGGTCCGTGTGCGTCGGTGACTGGTTCGAGAGCACCTCCCACCCGGACGGCGCGTCGACCACGAAGGTGTAGGACGCCTTCATATCCGGCTGCTCGAAGCACGCCATGACCCGGCGCGAGTCGGCGGGCTCGTATTGCGTGTACAGATACGTCTCGTCGTCGGCGGGATCGTGGAAACGGTGCAGTCCTTCGCCCGAACGGCTGTAGGCGCCGACCGCTTCGACCCGGACGACGTTGGACGTGCCGAGCCCGACGAGGGAGATCCGTGCGCCGTCGTACACGACCTCCTGCTCGACACCGTTCAGGACGACGCGGGTGACTGCCTCACCGATGAAGTCGAGCCAGGTCGCCTCGGTGGACGCGTCGAATTCGAGCGTCGTCACCGTCGGGAACCCGGTGCGAGCCCGCTCGGGGGCGCCGGTCAGGTCGAGCTCGACGCGAATGCGGTGCACGGTGACCGCTGCGGATCGCGCTGCGGTCTCCTCGCGGGTGAGGTTGGCTGTATCCATGTATCCATCCTGTCATCCGGATCGCCGCGTCCTCTTCCGCGACGTCGCCGGTCCGCCCAGCAGTCGGCGGATGGCCGTCTCGGGCGACACGGAGATGTCGAGGGTGCGCCCCCGCGCATACTGCGTGAACACTCTCGGATCGATGTAGCTGCCGCGTGCGACGGCGGTGGTGTTGCCGAGTGCGGTCGCCGCGGCCTGCACTGCGAGCCGCTCGGCCTGCTTGCGCTCGCTGCGACGATCGAGTTCGCCGATCCGGGCCAGGGCGTCGGCGGCGATGATCGTCCCGTGCAGAGTCCGGAAGTCCTTCGCCGAGAAGGAGGAGCCGGTGACCTCGCGCAGATACGCGTTCACTTCGGCCGGGCTGATGCGCACACGGCGGCGGCCGCGCCGATAGGCCAGCAGGAAGGCTCCGGACTTCCCCGCGGCGAAATCGGTCAGGGCGTCCGCGAGCGCCTCATCGGTGATCTCTATCGATGCGGTGCGCCCGCTCTTGGCGGGGAACGACAACGCCACCTCGCTCCCGGACACGCGCACGTCACGACGCCGCAGGGTCGTGAGACCACGGCTGCCGTGACGCACCAGGTACCGCTCCGAGCCGATCCGGAGTGCCGCATCGTCGAGCAGGCGGAAGGCGATCGCCAGCGCGCGCTCCTTCGTCTGTCCATCCTCGCGGAGAGCCCGTGTCACGCGTGCTCTGGCACCGGGAAGCGCAGCGGCGAGTTCGAGAGCGCGGACGAACTTCTTGCGGTCGCGGCTGACGCGCCACAGCGGGTGGTAGAGGTACTGTTTGCGGCCCGCCTCGTCGACCCCGACCGCTTGGATGTGCGCCAACGGATCCGCAGCGATCCAGACGTCGCGCCAGGCCGGCGGAATCACCAGATCGTCGATGCGTTGCCGATCAGCTTCCGGGGCGGTCTCTCCCCCGGGACCCGCATACCGAAACCCTGATCCGGATCGCCGCCTGCGGAACCCGGGGTCCTCCCCCGGAACCACGCGGTTCAGTCTCGCCATCCGCTCTCCCTCCTCGACCCTCTCGCCTCAGACGAGGATGCCGCCTCGTCACGGCCGGCGATAGGGAGTGGCGTCGCGGCCCCGTGCGTGCTATTCGTCGTCGGAGGGAGGTGCGGCGAACGCACGACGCATGTGGTCGCTCGTCAGGAAGTCGGCGATACCGATCATGATGAGGCTGAAGATAATCTGCTCGGAGACCATCCACAGCGGATACAGGCCGGGGATGGCGGCCATCACGAGCGTGATGATCGGGAAGATCTGCGCGAACAGACGCAGGCGCTGATACGCCCAGCGCCACCCGCGCCGCGCTCGCCACGCGAAGTAGAACAGCGTGACGGTCATCGCGAGGACCACGAGCGTCCGCATCCACACCGCGAATGAAACGGGCTCTCCGTCGACCGCGAGCACCAGCGCCACGACGACCGCCCCGACACCGATCACGAGCTCGACGACGAGAAGCCAGAGGATCCACGCGAAGGCGCGCACCGTCCGGGGGTGGGTGCGGTCGACCTCGCTGATGGCGACGCCAGCGTGGCGGCCGCCCGCGATCCGATCGAGACGGAGGAAGAGGGGTTCCAAAGCCATGTCTGGAGCCTAGGCGTTGCGAATCGCGGCGTCGTCCGGCAGGCCCACCTTCGCCTTCGCCCACGACCGCCCATGCGTGTCCTTGAGGATGTCGTACTCGACATCGACGTGAGGCTCGATCGCGCTGTACTTGTCGTTCGGGGCGCCGATCACCAACTGGAAGCCGAGACCTCTCCACGCACCGATCGCGCGCTTCGTGAAATGCGCATCCGCCTTGATCAGGGCCTCGTCCATGAAGACCGGGGCGTAGCGCGGTCGAGCCGCGCCCGCGTCTCCGAGCTGGTACCGAAGAGCGGCGCCGACGATGAACGCGACGAGCTCCTGCGACTCCCCTCCGGACTTCTCGCCGATGTGATCGTAGAGCGCGACATGCGAACGCGTGGCGGCGTCCACTCTCTCCGCACTCACCCGCACATGGTTCCTCACGTCGATCAGCTCCGCGAAATCGGGGGCCGTGCGACGCATGCGTGCGATCAGCCGGCTCATCTTGCGATAGACGGTCTCACGCTCCGCATCCGTCGACGCCGCATCGATGAGTCCGCGGACCTCACGGAGCTCCCTGCGGAACCGCTTGCGCGCCTCCGTCTGGTTCTCCCGCGGGGTGATCTGCAGCCGATGGTCATCGTCGTAGAACGGGAGCTCCTCCATGATCCTGTTGATGGGATCGATCCGATCCTTGATCTCTCGGAGGGAGCGGCTGAGCGTCGAGTCGAGGCTCGTCAGATCGTTTCCGGACAGCTTGAGGAGACTGTCGCGCCACTCGGTCTCGAGCTCATGCAGCCCGTTGGTCTGGAGCGCTTCGAGGATGTTCTCGAACTCGCCGACCGAGGCATCCGGATCGGGGAGGATCGTGAGACTGTCCCAGCGTTCGAGGAACCCGGTCATGAGTCGACGCATGCTCTCCCGCTGCTGCTCGTGGGCGTCGGCGGCTTCGCGGCGCTCCTCGAGGAGGCGCTGCGCGGCGGTCCGGAGCGCTGTGTCGAGATGCGACAGTCTCTGAGCCGCCGTCGGTGTGTCCCCGGTCTCCGCATGCAGGAATCGCCCGTCGAGGAAGGTCGCGTGCCCCTCCTCCAAGACGGTCCCCGACGACGCTGCCGCATCGATCACGGTCTGGCAGGCGTCGACGTCATCGGTCACCTGCCCCCACCGCTCCTGCGTCTGGGCGAGCTCATTGCCCAGCCGCGCTTCGTCGTCGCGGAGGCGACCCGCACGGGCCCTCAACTCCTCGGCCTGGCTCTTCAGCTGCGCGATCTCGGGGCTGGCCGTCGTCACCTCGGCTTCGACCGCGAGCCAGCGCTCCTTCTCCGCTTCCACGGCGACGACATCGATCTGCTCCCAGGTGAGGTCCTCGATCTTCGCGAGCGCGGTGGACGTCGTCTCGATCCGGTCGAGCGCGGCCTCGGCCTCCTGCGCCGCCGCGGCGGCGTCCTCGTATCGCTCGGCAAGTCGGCGGAGTTGCTCGTCGAGTTCCCGCAACCGGCGTTCGTTGGTGAAGCCGAGCACATTGGCACGGCCCTGACCGCCGTGACCGCCGCGGCTTCCCTGAGATACCTGACCGCTGATCGTGAGCGCCTTCTGGTGTTCGGTCAGCTGCGAGGGGGAATCCACGCAGACGTACCCGTAACGCTCCTGCAGTCTCTGCTGCAACCAGCCGGTGAAGGGCGATGGCAGGTAGTCGAGCCGGGCGGGAAGCGACTTCGGATCGGCAGGGCGCATCTCGGGCAGTCCGACGTGCACGCCTTCGTAGTTCAGGCGCTCGGGAGTGCGGACCGCGTTGATGGCGGAGCGGAACGTCGCCAAGTGCTCGGCATCGATCAGCAGCGTCCGGGCGAAACCGCCGAGAGCGAGGTTGAAAGCCTCACGCCAGGGCTCGAACTCGGTCCGCAGCTCGATGAGCTCCGCTACGAAGGGGAGCTCCGACGGGGAGAGACCCACCGCCTCGGCGAGCAGAGCCCGCGACTCGTCGAGACGCGCCGGGATGCTGCCCCGCACGCGGCTCGTCCGCTCGCGTTCCTCCCGAACACCGCGCATCTCCGTCTCCGCGGCTCTCCGAGTCGTCTCCGCGTCGGCGAACGCAGCCCGTGCCCCGCGGTTGTCGGACTTCGCCGACGCACCGCGAGCCTGGGAGACGAACGCGTCGAACTGCGCCGCGGTTTCGACCTCTGCGCCGAACTCGCGGACGATGGCGTCGAACTTCGCCCGTTCCCGGCGCACGTCCTCGAGCCGGCGTTCGGCGACGCGGAGCTCGCGCTGCGCGGTCTCGAGGCGATCGCCGCCGGACTGACGGAGGACATCGAGGAGTCCTTCGCGCTCGAGGTCGGCCGCGTCGACGAGCGCACGCTTCTCGCGGACGGCGAGGCTCAGGGCACGCGCACGGTCGCCCAGTTCGACCTCCACCTCGCGGAGCAGATCCAGACGTCGCTGCGCGTTCCATAGAGCGGCGAGCGAGGACGCATCGGTGAACACCCCGACCTCGTCGATCACCCTGACGCGCTCGGCAGCCGCGGCGATCCGCTCCTTGATCGCCCGGATCGGCTCGAGAGCGCTCACCTGCTGCTTGGCGGTCAGCATCCGGGTGCGCGTGCTCTCGAGCTCGTCGAAGTGCGCGACGACGGCGTCTGCGGTGGCCATGGTCTCGGGCTCTTCCAGGACGAGCTTCTTGTAGAGATCGTCGACCGTCGTGATCTGCTGTCCTGCCTGGATGCGCGCCAGCAGGCTGATGGCCTTCGAGCCTGAGCCCGCGGCACCGATCCCGAGCACGGCCTGCAGCCGCGCCGAGAACTCACGGTCGGTGGCGAGCGTCTCCAGCCCGGTCCCACGCACCGCCGCATCGGACAGGCGCTGCGCGGCTGCCTGCTCCAGCAGTCCCAGGTCGAAGGCGCCGCCGACCGTCGCCCGCACCCGGGTCGTGTCTTCCAGAGTGCGCGCGTCCGCCGGGATGTACCACGCACGCACCGCGGTGAACCGTGATCCGTCGTGATCGAGCCACGTCGTCGCGATCGCGCTCCAGGTGTCCTCCCCGTCACCACGCAGCACGCGCAGTTTGGTACCGTCCTCGGTTCGGGACTCGTCGATCTTCCCGCGCCCGTAGGAGAGGATGTTCCGCTGCTCCTCGCCCCGGGGGCGCCCGGTCACGCCACCGTTGGACGCGCCGTTGAACGGTGTCGTGTGCGGCATCATGAGCGCGATGTACGCGTCCATCAGCGTGGACTTCCCCGACCCCGAACCGCCGCAGAGCAGGGTCGCATCCGGGGAGAAACGCACGCGGTGAGGGCCGCCGTCATAGCCGCCCCAGTTGATCAGCTGCAGCTCCTCCGCCACCCACTGCTGTCCTCGGGACCCCGAGGGAATGAGTCCGAACAGCGTGTCGACCATCGTCATCGTTGCACCACTTCCTGCGACCGCAGCCAATCCCGGAGCTCCTTGAGCGTCTCCGCGCTCAGCACCACTTCGACGAGCGCCGTGATCCGATAGCGACCACTCGTCTCCTCCTGGATGATGCCCTCACGGTCGAGGCGGTCCATCGCGTTGCGAATCGCCTTCTGCTGTCGCGCGGTCCCTCCGTCGACATCCGTGAAGTAACTCAGCACCGTCTGCTCGAGATCTTCGATGTCGATACGGACGGAGGCCTCACCGGCGGCGGACTCCCGCTGGTAGACGGTGCGCAGGTGCACGAGCACCAGTGTCTCCGCACGTGTGTACGGCGCATCCTTGAGGAGAACGGGCATGTCGATCTCGTCGGAGCGGAGTTGCTGCTTGTACGCGAACCCCCGGCCGTGATCGATGACCAGGCGGAGGTACAGGTCGTTCAAGCGCGACTCGATCACCTGCTGATGGTCCAGCAGCAGGGTCCACTCCCGACGGTTGCGCTCCGCAGCGATGAACCGGCGCTGCAGGATGTGCACCAGCACTCGTCGGATCTCCGGATCGAGCGTTCCCCGATCACCGGCGAAGTGCTCCTCGATGTCGTCTTCCATCGGGACCGGCGCGATGAACGGCTCATCGAGCGGCGCGTCGGTCGCGAGGCTCTGTTCAGGCATGTGCATCTTCCTTCGGGTTGCGCGCCGTGACGGCGCCGAACGCGAAACGTCGTGTCGAGCCGTCCGGACGCAGGGCTTCGACCACCGACACCTCGTCGCTCTCGGTCATGCCGTTGCGGTGTGCGATCTCGAGCAGACCGAGAAGGTCGACGGGGCGGCGCGTGTCGTCCGCGGCTGTCGTGAACGCCGCGGCGAGGTCGAACTCCTCACCGAGAGCGGAGACGTGTTCTTCGAGTTCGGTGTATCTCGGGCCTCCCCAGGCGCGACTGTCGACGTCGAGGAACTCGACGTCGTCGGCGTCCGCGAGGGGAGCGGGGGCGGCGGGAGGGCGGATACTGCTCACCGTTTGGCGGAGGTGTCCGAGGTCGACGAGCGGGAGGCTGCGCACCGGCGCTGCGCTCGCGCCCGTGCCGTCCCAGACGTGGAGGGCGGCGATCACATCGCGGAGCAGGTCGTCGATCTGACGGTCCCGCAGCGGATCGTGCGTCTTCACCTGCCCGGTGATGACGTGCGATGCGCGGCGCTGCGCGGCCAAGACCTCCTCGACGCCGAGTTCGACCCGGCGTCCGATGGCATCGAGATCGGCGCGCTGGTTGCTGTCGAGCTTGCGTGCGAACGGCTGGCGGAGCAGGCCGTGGAGTTGCTCGGACAGCGCGTCGATGCGCTCCGGGTCACCGATCAACCGCAGCGCCCCGGCGAACGCGCGCCCTTCGGGGGTGGAGTTCATGACGTCCTGCGCGCGCTGCAGATACTCACGGAGGACCTCGCCCGTCGGACGCTCGTCGCGCCGCAGATGGGCGACGACATCGCGCTGCATGACCTTCAGGGACTCGGCGACGCGCGTGAAGTCCGCCGGGAGCTCGCGAGCCAGATGCAGCACGTTCTCCGCCTCTTCGAAGAGCTCTTCATCATCGAGGGGATCCGCCTTGCCCGATTCCTCGATCCGGGCGATCTCCGCGTCGAGTGCCGTCCGCTCCTCGCGAAGGCGCGTGAGTCGCCGCTCCGGATCGGCCTCCGCGCTGTCCGCCAAGTGCTCCACGGCCTCGAGGAGCGTGCGCACGCGGGAGTTCGAGACGCGTGTGCGTCCACCGCCCGTCCGGCCCGCGATCTCCAGCGCCTCCACCGCATGCGCGGAGAGCCGATACACCTCGACGTCGTCATCGATCTGCTGGACCAGCCAGCCCAGGCGCACCCAGTTCCTCGAGACATCGCGTCCGGTTCCCGCCGGCGTCCGCCGCTCATCGTCATCGTCGTCCGCGCCCCTCAGCTCCTCGAGGATCTCGGAGAGCTCGGCATGGGCATCCGCGATCGGGATCGACGGCCGGTCAGCCGTGAACAGCAGAGAAAGCGAGGCGACGACGAAGGGAGCGTACCGACCGTGGAGCAGATCGAGCGTCGGAGTGCGGAAGGCGGTGACAGCGCGGGAGTATGCCGATTCCGCTCGTGTTCCTGTCACACATTCACATTAGTCGCGACGTCGGTCTTCCTCGGACGCGACGCGGGAGTATGCCGCGCGACGACCGGCCAGCTGAGCACAACCGCCCGAACACGAAGAAACCCCCGTCTGAGCGGGGGTTTTGATCTTGCTGGGGTACCTGGACTCGAACCAAGAATAACGGAACCAGAAACCGTCGTGTTGCCAATTACACCATACCCCAAGGGCGAAACCAGGGCCTCGCACCGAGAATCAAGCCTACCCGAGCGGCGGCGGAACACCAAAACCGGTGCCCTGTGCCGCCGCCCGGGCGCGTCGCGGTTCAGCCCGCGAGGAACGTGGAGAGCGACCGCAGGCGACGCAGGGACTCCTCCTTGCCCAGCAGCTCCATCGACTCGAACAGCGGTGGCGAGACCCGGCGGCCGGTGATGGCCACCCGCGGCGGGCCGTAGGCGATGCGCGGCTTGAGCTCGAGCTTCTCGACGAGTTCGGCGGCGAGGGCCTCTTGGATCTTCTCCGGCGTGAAATCCGTCACCGGTTCGAGCGCGGTGACGCAGGCGTCGAGCACCTCGGCCGCATTCGCCGGAAGGCCCTTGAGCGCGTCCTCGGCATACGAGACCTCATCCGTGAAGAGGAAGCCGACCATCCCCGGCACCTCACCCAGCAGCTGCACACGCTCCTGCACGAGGGGCGCGACGCGGAACGCCATCACCAGCTGCTCATGCGTGGGCTCATCGAACAGACCCGCGGCGGCGAGGTACGGCACGGTCCGCTCGGCGAAGTCCTTCTCCCCCAGCATCCGGATGTGATCGCCGTTGATCGACTCGGCCTTCTTCTGATCGAAGCGCGCCGGGTTGGGGTTCACGTCGGTGATGTCGAACGCGGCGGTGAACTCATCGAGCGAGAAGACGTCGCGGTCGGGACCGATCGACCAGCCGAGCAGAGCCAGATAGTTGAGCAGCCCCTCGGGGATGAACCCGCGCTCCCGGTGCAGGAACAGGTCCGCCTGCGGGTCGCGCTTGGAGAGCTTCTTGTTGCCGGTCTCCCCCAGCACCAGGGGCATGTGCGCGAAGCGCGGCACGAAGGTCGTCACACCCGCATCGATCAGTGCCGCGTACAGCGAGAGCTGGCGCGCGGTCGAGGGCATGAGGTCTTCGCCACGCAGCACGTGGGTGATGCCCATCAGCGCATCGTCGACCGGGTTCACGAACGTGTACAGCGGCACGCCGTTCGGACGCACGACCACGAAGTCGGGGAACGAACCGGCGGGGAAGGTGACCTCGCCGCGGATCAGGTCGACGTACGTGAGGTCCTCATCCGGAACACGCAGGCGCAGAGCGGGCTGACGGCCCTCGGCGCGGAACGCCTCCTTCTGCGCATCGGTGAGGTCGCGGTCGAAGTTGTCGTAGCCGAGCTGCTTGGCGCGACCGGCGGCCTCGTTGCGCGCATCGATCTCCTCCGCCGTGGAGTAGCTCTCGTAGAGGGCTCCCGTGGCGATGAGCTTGTCGATCACCTCACGATAGATGTCGTGACGCTCCGACTGCCGGTAGGGCGCATGCGGACCGCCGACCTCGACGCCCTCATCCCAGTCGATCTTGAGCCAGGTCAGCGCGTCGACCAGCTGGCGGAAGCTCTCCTCGCTGTCACGCGCGGCATCGGTGTCCTCGATGCGGAACACCATCTTCCCGCCGTTGTGACGGGCATAGGCCCAGTTGTAGAGAGCCGTGCGGACCATGCCGACATGCGGCAGACCGGTCGGCGAGGGGCAGAAGCGGACGCGGACGTCGGCACCACTGACAGTCGTGGTGAGGGGATGAGGGGTAGCCATAGCCCTTCGATTCTACGGGGACAGGGCTGGGCGCCGTCGGCGGGTCGCGGCGCTCAGCGACCGGCGCTCACCGCGATCGCCGCACGATGTTCCAGCGGCAGCGATCCGTGCACGCTCCGCTCCTCCACGACGGTGTCGAACGCGGTTCGGAAGCGCTGCCGCTCGGCCTGGTCGAGACCGGCGTAGAGAGCACCCGCACCGGCCACTCCCCCGTCGACCGAGAGCCAGAGCGAATCCGGGTCCGCGTTCCAGATCCAGTCGATCTCGGTGACCGCGACGTGCGGGAGTCCCGCCTCCTGCAGCATCCGCCCGAATCCGTCAGCCGTCCGCTCGAAGTCCTCCGCGTCCGAGAGCCGTGCGCCGACGAACGGTGCGATCCCGGCACGCTCGGTGATCTCGGCCCAGAGCCAGGAAGGCGAGAGGGTCCAGACCGTCGCCACGACGGCACCCCTGCTGACTCGTCGCAATTCCGCGGCGGCAGAGCGCGGAGAGTCGACGTGATTGAGCACGAAGTTCGCGACGGCCACGTCGAACTCTCCCTCCGCGAACGGCAGCGAGGGCAGGGCGCCATCGATCGTCTCGATCCGGGGGTGCAACCGGCGGGACGCCGCGCGCATGCTGGGTTCCGGCTCACATGCCGTCACTGTCCATCCGTCGGCCGCCCACCTCGCTGCGAGCGTGCCGTCCCCCGCACCGACGTCGACCAGACCGCGACCGTTCCCTTCGCCCAGCACCTCCCGCATCGCGGAGAAGGTGCCCGCGCAGAGCGCGGCATAGGAAGCCGAATACGCGTCGCCGACGCCGGACCAGTCCTTCACCGTACTCCGGAACGCGCCAGCGGAGCCAGCGCCACGATCGCGATGACCAGCACGAAGGCGGCGACCCCGAGCCCCGCGTACTGGAAGTTCGCCAGCACCACTCCCGCGAGCACCGAACCCGCCGCAGCGGACAGGCTCATCAACGAATCGCTGCGACCCTGCCTGCGTGTGCGGAGCTCAGGCGCGGACGCCTCGGTGAGGAGCGCGGCACCGGCCACCGTCGCGGCACTCCACCCCAGACCGAGCAGGATGAGGGCGACCATCACGCCCCAGGCCACGGTGCCCGTGAAGACCGCGAAACCCAGCGCCCCCGCGAGGAGCGCCTGACCGAGGAGGACGACCTGGAGCCGGCCCCACCTGTCGGCGAGCACCCCGAAGACGGGCGACAGCGCGTACATGCCGCCGACATGGAGCGCGATCGTGATACCGACCAGCGCGGAGACATCCGCCGGGCTCGGCGCCATCCCGCCGGCGCCATGCGCCATGTGGGACAAGTGAACGGGGGTCATCGCCATGACCGATGCCATGACCACGTGAGACCCCGCGATCGCGAAGATCGCGTAGCGCGCGACCCGAGGCCGGTCCGCGACCGCGGTTCCGGCGACGGCGGCAGACGCCTTCGCAAGACGCTGAGCGGCCAGCAGAGGATCGGGCCGCAGCGCGACGATGTAGAGCACGAGCGCCGCGCACTGCGCCACGAACGAGAACAGATAGGAGCCCGTCTGCGGCGGCATTCCGACCGCCTGCCCGACGATCTCGCCCGGACCGAGCAACAGCGGGCCGGCGACACCGCCGATGGTCGTCGACCAGACGACGATCGACAGGTCACGACCACGATGCTGCGGTGCGGCGAGATCGGTGGCGGCGAACCGCGACTGCAGGTTCCCCGCGTTGCCCGCCCCGATCAGCAGGATCCCGACGAGGAGCAGCGGGAAGACGCGCAGGGAAGCGGCGAGGATGACGACCGCGATACCGACGAGCGCGAAGAGGTTGCCGAGGGTGAGCGCCCGACGCCGTCCGACGTGCGCGGCGAGGCGGGCGAGTGGGATCGCGCACGCGGCCGCTCCGAGCGTCACGGAAGCCGTGGCCAGCCCGGAAAGCGCATCGTTGCCCGAGATGTCCGCGGCCAGGAGCGCGCCGAGTGAGACCGTCGCACCGAATGCGATGCCACCGAGGACCTGTCCGAGCGACAGCACCAGGACGGTTCGCCGCTGGACCGCCGTCTGCTGCGCCGCCGTCAGGGCGACGGTCGTCATGGCACGGGAACGGCGTCGCGCGCGGTGTTGCGAAGGATGCCGAGTCCGGAGATCTCGACCTCGACGACGTCACCCGCCTCGAACGTGCCGACCCCGGCCGGCGTGCCCGTCATGATCACATCGCCGGGGAGCAGGGTGAAGACGGCGGAGGCGTACTCGATGATCGCCGGCACCGAGTGGATCATGTCGGTGAGTGGGGCGTGCTGGCGCACCTCGCCGTTCACCCGCGTCTCGATCGTCGCGTTGGCCGGATCGAAGTCCGTCTCGATCACCGGCCCCAGCGGGCAGAAGGTGTCGAATCCCTTGGCCCGCGACCACTGGCCGTCCTTGCGCTGCAGGTCTCGCGCGGTCACGTCGTTGCCGATCGTGTAGCCGAGCACGTAGTCGAGCGCGTTCTCGGCCTTCACGTTCTTCGCGATCTTCCCGATCACCACGACGAGCTCACCCTCATACTCGGTGCGCTCCGAGAGCGAGGGACGCACGATCGCATCACCCGGTCCGATCACGGACGTGTTCGGCTTCAGGAACAGCAACGGCTCCTCCGGGGCCACTCCCCCCATCTCGGCGGCGTGATCGTGATAGTTCTTCCCGACGCAGACGACCTTCGACCGTGGGATCACCGGAGCGAGCAGCGCGGCGTCGGCGAGGGGCACACGAGCGCCGGTCGTCTCGTACCCGGTGAACATCGGATCCCCCGCGAGGACGACGAGCTCGCGCTCGTCGATGATCCCGTACATGATGGCTTCGTCGTGGCTGAACCGGGCGATCTTCATGGTGTCCAGCCTAGCGAGCGCGGCACCCTGCACCGAGACCCCCCAACGCCGCCGAGACCCCGTCCTGCATGCGCCGAGACGACGGGGTCTCGGCGAGAGGACGGGGTCTCGGCGTCGGGTGTCCGGCGTCAGGCGTCGAGGCGCAGGAGCCAGCCGTGCTTGTCCTCACGGCGTCCGTACTGGATGTCGGTCAACTCCTCGCGCAACGAGAGAGCGAGTTCTCCCAGCGGCTGCGGCTCGTCGAAGCCGTCGCCCACGAGCGCGCCGATCGGGGTGACGACGGCGGCCGTGCCGCACGCGAACACCTCGACGATGTCACCAGAGGCCACGCCTTCACGCCACTCGTCGATCGAGATCGGACGCTTCTCGACCGTGTATCCGCGGTCCTCCGCGAGCTGCAGCAGCGAGTCACGGGTGATGCCCTCGAGGATGCTGTCCGACTCGGGGGTGACGACGCGGCCGTCCTTGAACACGAAGACCACGTTCATGCCACCGAGCTCTTCGACGTCGCGCTTCTCGTTCAGGAACACGACCTGGTCGCAGCCCTGAGCACTCGCTTCGCTCTGTGCGAGCAGGCTCGACGCGTAGTTGCCGCCGGTCTTGGCCTTGCCGGTGCCGCCCTTGCCCGCACGGGCGTACTCCTCCGAGAGCCAGATGCGCACCGGCTTCACACCGCCGGAGAAATAGGCACCCGCGGGGCTGGCGATGACGTAGTAGGCGACCTTCTGCGCGGCGCGGACGCCGAGGAAGGCCTCCTTGGCGAACATGAACGGACGCAGGTAGAGGCTCTGGTCGGCCCCGCTGGGTACCCAGCGACCGTCGACCGCGATCAGCTCGCGCAGCGACTGGATGAAGTATTCGGTCGGAAGCTCGGGCAGCGCGAGGCGGCGGGCGCTGGCCTGGAGGCGCGCGGCATTGCGGTCGGGGCGGAACGTGTGGATCGAGCCGTCGGCGTGGCGGTAGGCCTTGATGCCCTCGAAGATCTCCTGTGCGTAGTGCAGGACGGACGCCGCGGGGTCGAGCGGGATCGGTCCGTACGGCTGCACGCGGGGCCGGTGCCAGCCGCCCTTGACCGACCAGCAGATGTCGACCATGTGGTCGGTGAAGACCACGCCGAAGCCCGGGTTCTCCAGCACCTCGGCCAGCCGTGCGGGCGACGCGGCGGTCAGGTTCTTCGTGACGGCGAACTCCAGGGGAGCCACGGTCGCCTCGGCATCGATGGTCGTCATCTCATCATCCATTCCTCGTGGGTGGGCGCATCCTCGCGCCCGTTCAGCCTACGCCTGCGGTCAGAGTCGTGCGGTGATCGCAGAGCCGATCTCCGCGGTCGTGCGCGCCGTGGTGCGGGCGGCGATGTCGGCCTCCACCGCGGCGCTCACCCGCTCGGATTCGGTGGAGAGGCCGAGGTGGTCGAGCAGCAGCGCGATCGAGAGGATCGCCGCCGTCGGGTCGGCCTTCTGCTGACCGGCGATGTCGGGGGCGGAGCCGTGCACGGGCTCGAACATCGAGGGGAAAGCGCCATCGGGATTGATGTTGCCCGAGGCGGCGAGGCCGATGCCGCCCGTGACCGCTCCGGCGAGGTCGGTCAGGATGTCGCCGAACAGGTTGTCGGTGACGATGACGTCGAAGCGCGAGGGGTCGGTCACCAGGAAGATCGTGGCCGCGTCGACGTGCAGGTAGTCCACCGTGACCTCGGGGTGCTCGGCCGCGATCTCGTTCACGATGCGCTGCCAGATGGCTCCGGCGTGGACGAGCACATTGGTCTTGTGGACGAGCGTGAGCTTCTTGCGGCGACGCTCCGCGAGCTCGAAGGCGTAGCGCACGACCCGCTCGACACCGAATGCGGTGTTCACGGAGGTCTCGTTCGCGACCTCCTGCGGGGTGCCCTTGCGGATCGCCCCGCCGTTGCCGACGTACGGCCCCTCGGTCCCCTCGCGGACCACGACGAAGTCGATCTCCCCCGGCGCGGCCAGCGGTCCGGGAGCTCCGACGAAGAGCTTGGAGGGGCGCAGGTTCACGTAGTGGTCGAGCGAGAAGCGCAACCGGAGCAGGAGTCCCCGCTCGATGTTCGCGTCTTTCAGTCGCGGGTCCCCCGGCGTTCCGCCGACGGCGCCGAGCAGGATCGCGTCGTGGGCGGCGATGGCGGCGAGGTCGTCATCGGTGAGCGTGTCGCCGGTCTCCAGGAAGCGGCCGGCGCCGAGCGAGAAGCGGGTCTTCTCGAACACGACGTCGCTCGCCGCGGTCACGGCGTCGAGCACCTTCTCCGCCTCGGCGATGACCTCGGGACCGATGCCGTCACCGGGGATGACGGCCAGCTTCACGACACGCGACATGACACTCCTTGCGCACTGCACGGGGATGGACCGGCCCAGACCTGCCGCAGGGCGGGGCGGGCCGATCCTCCCAGCGTACTGGTCAGTGCGAGGGGGCTTTGCGCAGTGTGACGGCGGCGATCACCCCGGCGACCACGACGAGCCCGGCCCCGATCAGCGACGTCACCGTCACACCGGAACCGAATGCGTCGGCCGCCGCGCCCCACAGGGCCGTCCCCAGCTGCGCCGGGAGCTCCTGCGCTGCGGTGTAGGCGCCGGCGAGGGTCTCCTCCGCCGCGTGGGTGACATCGGCGGGCAGACCTGCCGGAAGCACGAGAGCGCCGCGATAGAACGCCGTGATGATGCCACCGAGCACCGCGGTGCCGAGCACCGCCCCAAGCTCGTACGCCGTCTCCGAGACCGCACTCGCCGCGCCTGCCTTGGCCGCGGGAGCGCTCGAGAGGATCAGCTCGTTGGAGATCGTCTCCGCCGCGCCGATGCCGATGCCCAGCACAACGAACGCCACCACGAGCGGCAGGACGCCGTGCTCATGCGTCGTGAACGCCACGATGAGGTAGCCGGTCACCGAGAACGCGAGCCCGGCGGGGACCACGATGTGCGGCGGCACGCGGCGCGATACCGGCACGACGGAGAGCCCCGCCACGATCATCGCGAGCATGCCGGGGACCAGTGCGATGCCGGCCATCATCGGCGACAGGCCGAGGACGAGCTGCAGGTGCTGCGACACGAAGTACAGGAAGCCCACCAGTGCGACCACGCTGAGCAGGTTCACCAGGATCGCCCCGGAGAAGGAACCGCGCCGGAACAGCGCCATGTCGAGCATCGGGCTCTTGGCCCGCAGCTGACGACGGACGAACAGGTAGCCCATGCCGAAGCCGAGCAGAGCCCAGGCGCCGGCGGTGAGGCTCGGGCCGTCCACCGCGAGGGACTTGATCGCGTAGACCACCGGGATCATGGTCGCCATCGACAGCGCGATGCTGATCAGATCGATGCGACCCGGGTTCGGATCGCGACTCTCCGGCACCAGCAGCGGTGCGGCGATGAGCAGGGGGATGAGCACCGGAACGGCGATCAGGAAGACCGATCCCCAGGCGAAATGCTCGAGCAGGATGCCGCCCACGATCGGACCCAACGCCGACCCGGCGGAGAACGCCGATGCCCAGACCGCGATCGCCATGCGGCGCTGATCACGGTTGCGGAAGATCGATCGGAGGAGGGAGAGCGTCGACGGCATCAGCATGGCGCCGAAGAGACCCAGGAGCGCACGGGCGGCGATCAGCAAGCCGGCCGTGGGCGCGAAGGCGGCGAGTGCGGATACGGCGGCGAAGCCGGTCGCCCCGATCAGCAGCATCTTCCGACGTCCGAACCGGTCACCCAGGGTACCCATCGTCACGAGGAGTCCCGCGAGCACCAGCGGGTACACATCGATGATCCACAGCTGCTCCGCACCGGTGGGCGCGAGCGCGATGGAGATCTCGGGGAGCGCGAAGCTCAGCACCGTGTTGTCCACCGACACCAGAAGCACCGGCAGCATGAGGACGACGAGCGCCGCCCAGCCACGGGCTCCGACACGGGGAGCATCCGTCTCTGTCGTCGGGATCGACGCAGTACGGGTCATGGAACACCTCTCAGGATCGTGATCGACGGTTAGTGAACCGTCCGGCTGGTATAGTAACAGAATTCCGACCGCTCCCCCTGTGCAGAGGACCCACGATGCCCCGACCTCCCCTCGCTCGCGAGAAGGTGCTCGACGCCTTCGAAGCGATCCTCATCGAAGACGGCGAGCGTGCCGCGACCCTCGACGCGACCGCCAAGGCGGCGGGGGTCTCCAAGGGCGGTCTGCTGTACCACTTCGGTTCGAAGGAAGAGTTGGAGATCGGCCTGGTCGAGCGCCTCGACCGCCTCACGACAGCGGACCTCGAGCGGATGACGGTGGCAGAGGAAGGGCCCGTCGCTTACTACGTGCGCACCTCGGTGATGGAAGACGACGCCCTCGACCGTGTCCTGATCGCGACGACGAGGCTCGCGCAGGGCGGCTCGGTCGCTGCGGCCGACATGCTGCGCGAAACACGGCGACGTTGGGCTGAGACGATCCGTCCGCACGTGCGCGACAACGCGAGCCTCGACCTCGTGATGCTCGTCAGCGACGGCCTGTACTTCAACAACTCCCTCGACGTGCACGGACCCGAACGCCTGGTTCCCCGAAGCGACGAGCTCAAGGACCTGATCGCGCTGGTGCTCCGAGCCACGGCCTGACGGTCAGAGAGACGGGAGAGGGCGGGAGCATCTCGCTCCCGCCCTCTCCCGTCTGTCGCGTCGAGTGATCAGACCTCGGTGATCTCGATCTGCCGGAAGAGGTCGGCGTCGATCGCTGCGCTCACGTCTTCGAGCAGCTCCTCCGAGACCGGCGAGTCGAGCGTCAGCACGCTGAGCGCCTGCGCGCCCGCCGCCTGACGCGCGATCTGCATGCCGGCGATGTTGATGCCTGCTTCGCCGAACTTCTGCCCGTACACCGCGACGATGCCGGGGCGGTCGGTGTAGAGCATCACGACGTGGTGCTGCTCGATCGGCAGTTCGAGCGCGTGATCGTTGATGCCGACCAGCTTCTCCGTCTGCTTCGGCCCCGTCAGGGTTCCCGAGACCGACAGCTGGGTCCCGTCGGACAGTGCGCCCGTGAGCGTGATCACGTTGCGGTACTCGTCGCTCACGTCGTCCTTGATCAGACGCACGGCGATCCCGCGCTGTTCGGCGAGGAGCGGGGCGTTCACGTACGAGACGGTCTCACTCACGATGTTCGTGAACACGCCCTTGAGCGCGGCGAGCTTGAGAACGCTCACGTCGTAGTCGTTGAGCTCGCCGTGCACCTCGACGTCGAGACTCGTGAGAGGCGAGGTCGCCAGCGAGGCGAAGATCTGGCCGAGCTTCTCGACCAAGGAGATGCCGGGGCGCACGTACGGGTCGATCACGCCACCCGCGACGTTCACCGCGTCCGGCACCAGGTCTCCGCCGAGTGCGAGACGCACCGAGCGGGCGACCGAGACGCCTGCCTTCTCCTGCGCCTCCTCGGTGCTCGCGCCGAGGTGCGGCGTGACGACCACGTTGGGCAGGTCGAGCAGCGGGCGCGCGGTTCCGCCTTCCACGGGAGGCTCGGTCGTGAAGACATCGAGCCCGGCGCCGGCGATCTCGCCTGCGACGAGCGCCGCGTGGAGCGCTTCCTCATCGATCAGTCCGCCGCGGGCGACGTTGACCACTAACGCCGTCGGCTTCATGGCCTGGAACTGCGCGGCACCGATCATGCCGGTGGTCTCCGGCGTCTTCGGCATGTGGATCGTCAGGAAGTCCGACTCGGCCACGAGCTCGTCGAGGGAGAGGAGCTGCACGCCGAGCTGCTGCGCGCGGGCGGACGTGACGTAGGGGTCGTAGGCGACGACACGCATGTCGAAGGCCGCGAGGCGCGCGGCGACGAGGGCACCGATCCGGCCCAGGCCGACGATGCCGACCGTCTTCTCGAACAGCTCGGCGCCGGTGAAGGAGCTGCGCTTCCACGCGCCGCCGGAGAGCGAGGCATGTGCGGCGGGGATGCGGCGGGCGAGGCTCAGGATGTGGCCGACCGTGAGTTCCGCCGCGGAGACGATGTTGGACGTCGGCGCGTTCACGACCATGACGCCCGCTGCGGTGGCTGCCTTGATGTCGACGTTGTCGAGACCGACGCCCGCACGGGCCACGACCTTGAGCTTCGGCGCGTGCGCCAGCGCCTCCTCGTCGATGCGCGTCGCCGAACGCACCAGCACGGCGTCAGCGTCGGCGAGTGCCGCGAAGAGCGCCTCGCGATCGGTACCGTCGACGTCGCGGACGTCGAAGTCGGGGCCGAGGGCCTCGATCGTGGCGGGAGAGAGAACTTCGGCGATGAGCACGACGGGCTTCGGCACAGTGGATCCTTCGGGGCAGCGCGGCAGGCGGGAGGGGCCGATGCGCCGCACACCATGGGGGCGCGATCGCGTCAACTCTACCCGAGGGCTCGGGGCGCTCCGTGCCGTGTGACGCCCGCGACTCAGGCGCTCGGCATCGTCAGGCTGAGCGCGATCAGGCTCATCCAGAACACCGCGACGACACCGAGTCCGGCCAGGAAGACGAGGAGGAGCTCCCCCACCCGCCGACGACGGCCGATCAGGTACGCGAAGACGAAGACGATCGCGGGGAACGCGACGCCGAAGAGCAAGGTCGCCCACCCGCCGGCGGTCAGTCCCGTCTGCGCCATCGTGATCAGATGCGCGACGGCGTTCCACACCGCGTATGCGTAGAACAGTCCGGCCAGGCCGACGACCAGGCCGACGAGCCATCGCGGCGAACCGGCGGACACCGGCTCCGTGGTCGAGGATGCGCTCATGATCCGACCACCCCCACGGTGACGAAGGGCCAGGGAACCAGCAGGACGACTCCTGCGAGCAGCACGGCGACGCGGATCCACGAAGCCCTCCCCCTGGTCAGGACCCAGCTCGCGAGGAACCAGAGCGCGGGCGCAGCGATCGCCAGGACGAACCAGGGCAGGAACATCGCATCGGCGACCAGGAACGACGCCAGTGGCCGCAGACGCAGCCCGCCGACAATCCATCCGACCGTGTAGAGGAGATACACGCCGCCGACGATGCCGAGGATCAGCAGCATCGGCGTGCTCAGGCCGGCCTGTTCATCCGATCGGGCGGGAGTGATCGTTCCGTCCCCCTCGATCGTGCCGACGTCGCGACTGCCTTTCCCGACGGCGTTCCACCCAGGGGGCAACGCGGGATCCTTCGGCGCGGAAGCCTCGTCGCCATCCCAGGTGAGGGCGTCGTCGGAGTCGGAAGTCATGCCCTCTAGCGTAGGACACCCGGTCCACTATGCTCAGGGTTGCCTTGAGCCGGAACGGCGGGCATCGGAGGGGAAAGGGAGCACCGTGGCCGAGAGTGACGACACCGACGCGCGGATCGAACCGTCCGCGACGAACGCGACTCCGGAGCCGCCCTCCGGCTGGACTCCCACTGCGGAAGCAAAGGCCAGGGCCACACGCTTCCGGTGGATCGCCGCGGTCCTCTGGGCGGTCGCGATCATCGGCGAGAGTGTCGGCATCTTCTGGCTCCTCCGCCAGCGCGAGTTCGTCGGCGAGGACGGCACTCTGCTCCGCGATCCCGACACCGGCCTGTTGGAGGAACAGGGCGTCACCGCGACGTTCCCGCAGTGGGCGTTCATCGCCCTGCTGGTGCTGCTGGTCGTCATCGCGGCGCTGTCCATCACCGGATCGGTGCTGTGGAAGAAGGCGAACCGCCTCGACCCCGCACGCAAGTCCGACAAGACGCGTTTCTTCGTGCAGAACCAGCTCGGCGCGATCATCGCGGTGGTCGCGTTCCTGCCCTTGGTCATCCTGATCTTCCTCAACAAGGACATGGACAAGGGACAGAAGACCACGGCCGGCATCGTCGGCGTGGCTCTCGCGGCCCTGGCCGTGTTCATCGGCGTCGACTTCGATCCGCCGTCCGTCGAGCAGTACACGGCCGACCAGTCCGCCGTGATCCTGCTCCTCGGCAAGGACGAGGTCGTCTGGGTCGATGGCGGCAAGGTGTACCACGTGTGCGATGAGGTGTCGGCGATCCAGACCGGGAGCGAGATCCGCACGGGCACGACGGCGCAGGCGGTCGAAGCGGGGAAGATCCGGCTGACGCTCCAGTTCACGTCCGAGCTCCGGGCGTGCGGGCTCCCCGTTCCCGAGAACGACGAGGAGATCACCGAGGCACTGCGCGCGATCCAGGCCGGCCAGACCGACACCGTGCTCCCCGCCCCGGAATGGACCGACCCCTCCGAGGCGCCGATCGTCGTGGAGGAAGCGCCGGCCGAGTGACGACGGGCGCGACGCTAGTCCGCGTCGAGCGCCTCGACCAGCCGCTCCTCGGCCGATGACAGGTGAGCGTCGAGGAGGACTGCTGCTCGCTCCCCGTCTCCCGAGGCGACCGCAGCCAGGATGTCGCTGTGCTGCGCCGCGATCGCCGCCGCGTCGAGCAATCGTCGACCCTGCACCTGCGCCATGCACAAGCGCACTTCGTCGAGGACGCTGCGGTACATCCGAGCGGTGCGTTCACTGTCGAGAGCCTCGATGAGAGCGGTGTGGAATCGCAGGTCGGGCGCGACGGTCGCCGGGTCCGGCCCCGGCGGCATCGCGAGGAGCTCCGCGTTCGCCTCGAGCGCCGCGGGGGGCACCGTCCGCGTCACCGCGAGGTCGCGAAGGGCGGCGCTCTCGAGCCGCGTCCTGGTGCGATAGACATCCCGCACGGTCGCAGAATCGATCCCGACGACGCGCGCGCTGCGATGCGCCGTGCGCACCAGGAGTCCGCTCGCGACGAGCTGCTCGATCGCCGCCTTCGCGCTGGGACGGGCCACTCCGAAGGACTGCGACACAGCCGCTTCCGTGATCGGATCCCCGGAACGGATCTCGGCACGGAGGATACGGCCGCGCAATTGAGCGGTGACGGCATCCACGACGCCGACGATCCCCAGCGTTGCGTCCGAAGCGGTGGTCATGCGGGTCAGCCTATCGAAGCATCCACGTATCGGTACACTTGTCTGACAATCTTTCGACGGAGCAGAGGAGCACCGTGCCGACCACCCTCGCCGAACCCCTGGACCCCGCTCTGCTGGGTTCCAGGACGCAGATCCATTCCCGCTCCATCGACCGCTTCGCACGGGCCCACGACGCGTCCCACTATCTGCTCATCCCGGATGCCGTCCTCTCCCCTGCAGACGCCGAGGGTGTGGCACGCGCCTTCGGAGCAGTCCGCGCCGCCGGGCGCACGATGACGTTCCGGTCCGGAGGCACCAGCCTCTCGGGGCAGAGCGTGAGCGGCGACATCCTCGTCGACACGCGCAGCAACTTCCGAGACATCCGGGTGGAGGACGACGGGGCCTCGGTGCGGGTGGGCCCGGGTGCCACCGTACGTCAGGTCAACACCCGTCTGTCGCGCCACCGCCGCAAGCTCGGCCCCGACCCCGCGAGCGAGATCGCGTGCACGATCGGTGGCGTCGTCGCGAACAACTCCAGCGGAATGGCCTGCGGGATCACCGAGAACTCGTATCAGACGATCGAGTCGATGACCGTCGTGCTCCCGAGCGGGACGATCCTCGACACCGGCCGCCCGGATGCCGGCGAGGTGCTGCGCGCGGCGGAGCCCGAGATCGTCGCGGGCCTGCTCGACCTGAGAGCACGCCTGCTCGCCGCCCCCGAGCACGTCGCCTTCCTCCGCCAGCAGTTCTCGATGAAGAACACCATGGGCTACGGGCTCAACGCGCTGCTGGACTTCGACGACCCGGTGCGCATCCTGGAGCATCTCATCATCGGGTCCGAGGGCACGCTCGCGTTCGTCGCGGAGGCTCGATTCCGCACGATCGAAGTGCGACCGTCGATCGCGACGGGACTTCTCGTGTTCGAGACGCTCTCGACGGCGATGACGGCGCTCCCCGACCTGACCCGGCTCGGTCTGGCCACCATCGAGCTCCTGGACGCTGCATCCCTGCGGGTCGCTCAGGGACTGAGCGATGTCCCCTCTGCGATCGCCGAGATCGAGGTCCAGGGACACGCCGCTCTCCTGGTCGAGGTCCATGCCGCCGACGCGGACGCTCTCACCGCGGCGAGCACGAAGGCGCAGTCGCACTTCGAGCGGCTCCCGCTGGCCGTGCCCCCGCGCCTCACCACGGATGCGAGTGAGCGCGCCGCTCTGTGGCACGTGCGCAAGGGGCTCTACACCGCGGTCGCCGGTGCGCGCCCGTCCGGTACGACGGCGCTGCTGGAAGACATCGTGGTACCCGTCCCCCGGCTCCTCGCCACCTGCGAACGCCTGATCGAGCTGTTCGCCGGGCACGGCTACGAAGGCTCGGTCATCTTCGGGCACGCCAAGGACGGCAACGTCCACTTCCTCCTCAACGAACGGTTCGACGACCCCGACAGCGTCGCGCGCTATCGGCGGTTCACGGACGACCTGGTCGAACTCGTCCTGGCGCAGCAGGGATCGCTCAAGGCCGAACACGGCACCGGCCGCATCATGGCGCCGTTCGTGCGTCGCCAATACGGCGATGAGCTCACCGACATGATGTGGGAGATCAAGGCGCTGTTCGACCCCGACGGCATCCTGAATCCCGGAGTCGTCCTCTCCGATGACCCTGACTCGTACCTGCACGACCTCAAGCGGGTGCCGACGGTCGAGAACGAGGTCGACCGCTGCGTCGAGTGCGGCTACTGCGAACCGACCTGCCCGAGCAAGAGCATCACGCTCACGCCACGCCAGCGCATCGTGATCCGCCGCGATATGGCATGGGCCGAGGAGCAGGGCGACACCGAGCTGCTGCGCGACCTGCAGAAGGACTACGACTACGACGGCGTCCAGACCTGCGCGGTCGACGGCATGTGCGGTGTGGCCTGCCCGGTCGACATCAACACCGGTGATCTCGTACGTCGGCTTCGAGCGGAGCAGTCGAACTCCGTCGAAGGCGCGGTATGGGGCACCGCAGCCAAGCACTGGGGCACGGTCACGCGCGCCGGCGGAGTCGCGCTCACCGTCGCCGATGCCCTCCCTGCGCCGCTCGTGCGCGGGGTGACGCATCTCGGCCGCGCCGTCCTCGGTGCCGACACCGTGCCTCTGTACGACGGCGGGCTCCCGCACGGCGGTTCGAAGCCGCCGCGCCCGGAGTCCCCGGCCGATGCGCAGGCCGTCTTCTTCGGTGCCTGCATCGGGACGATGTTCGGCGCGGAAGGCGACGGCGAGGGCTCTCGAGACGCACTCCGGGCCCTGCTGGACCGTGCGGGTATCGCCGTCGTGATCCCCGAGGAGAACGGAGGCCTGTGCTGCGGCACACCGTGGAAGTCGAAGGGTCACCTGGACGGTTACGCCCTGATGTCGGACCGGGTGCTGGAGTCGCTGTGGGAAGCCAGCAGGCACGGGGAGCTTCCGGTGGTGTGCGACGCGGCGTCGTGCACAGAGGGCCTGGACGTGATGCTCGCGCAGTCGGTCGCGAAGAACCCGCGCTACGCGGGCCTGCGAATCGAGGACGCCACGACGTTCGTGGCACGCGAGGTGCTGCCGAAGGTCTCGGTGCCGGCCAAGCTCCCCACGGTGGCCGTGCATCCGACTTGTTCCACGACCGCGCTCGGCGCGACCGGAGCACTGACCGCGATCGCCGCGGCCGTCGCCGACGACGTGTTCGTCCCCGAGGGATGGGGCTGCTGCGCCTTCGCGGGCGACCGCGGCATGCTGCACCCGGAACTCACGGCCAGCGCGACCGCCCAGGAGTCCGCGGAGATCGCCGAAGCCGAGAGCACGCGCGGCGACTTCGACGCGTTCGTGTCGGCGAACCGCACCTGCGAGATCGGGATGACGCGCGCCACCGGCCGGCCGTACCGCCACGTGATCGAAGTGCTCGAGGAACTCACCCGGCCCTGACACCCGGTGCACACAGCGAGGGCCCTCCCGAATCGACATCGGGAGGGCCCTCGCGTGGTCGCGATCCGGTCCGTCTCAGCCAGCGGACAGGACGGCGACAGCTTCCTCGCGCAGACCGGCCGGGATCACAGCGACCGTGCGGTCGTCCGTGGATCGCTCGGCGACGGAACCGTCGGCCCAACGCAGGTCGGAGCCCAGGAGCTCCGCGGGCAGCTCCAGCGTGCCGACGCTCGGGTCGAGCGCATGCACATGCACGGTCGCGCCCGTGGTCGTGTACCGCCGTGGCGCTCCGGTCCGCTCGCCCATACGAACCCACGGACGGGTGCCGTAGATCGCCTCGCCGTTCGTCTCGAGCCACGCGCCCAGCTCGCGCATCGCGCGCCGCTGAAGTTCCGGGATCGACCCGTCGGCGGCGGGACCCACGTTGATCAGCAGGTTGCCGTTCTTGGCGACGACGTCGACGAGCAGCCGGATCAAGGCGGCTCCCGACAGCGAATGACGCTCATCCTCCGCCTGGTTGAACCCGAAGGAGTAACCCAGGCCTCGAGTCGACTCCCACGGCTCCGGGATGATCTCCGGGATGTCCGTGTACTCCCGCGTGAGGAAGCCGTGATACGGCACGCCCCACCGGTCGTTGACGACGCCGTCCGGAACGGCCTCGAAGTACCGGTCCAGCAGCGCGGCGACCGCATACTCGTCGCGCCCCTTGCCGCCGTCGGGCCACTCGATGTCGTTCCACAGCACGTCGGGTGAGAAGCGCGTGACCAACTCGTCGAGCTGAGCTGCCGAGTACCGCGCGAAATGGGCGTCGTTGCGGCGGAACCGGAACAGATCGGTGTCGGACTCGATCGGCGGGAAGTCGCTCACATGCCAGTCGAGCGCGCCCGAGTAGTACACGCCGAACTTCGCGCCCGCGCGCCGGGTGGCATCGTGGAACTCGGAGATCAGGTCACGGCGCGGCCCGCGCGCGACCGCGTTGAAGCCGGTGGTCTCGGTGCCCCACAGACAGAAGCCCTCGTGATGCTTCGTGGTCGGGATGATGTACCTGGCCCCGGCGCCGACGAGCTCGCCGACGAAGGCATCCGCGTCGAACGCCTCGGCGTCCCACCGATCGGCGAGGTCCTCGTAGGAGGTCCCCGGCCCGAACAGCTGCTGATGACGCTCCCAGGTCGGACTCCCCGCGATCCGCACGGTGTTGCCGTACCACTCGGCGTACTGATGCCAGGCGTACGCATCTTCGGTCGGGATGTTCACGCCCTCGCCGTGCTGCACGGCCCACGCCGGCACCGAGTAGAGCCCCCAGTGCACGAAGAAGCCGAGCTTCGCGTCGCGGTACCAGTCGGGCACGCTCTGCGTCGGGTATGTCGGAGCGTCCGCGCCGAGGTCCGGCCCGGTGCGCTTCTCGAAGTTCATCATGCGGTCGGCTCCTCTGCGACGCCGCGGCGGACGACCACGGCTTTCAGATCGGGGTTTCCCTCGGGGTCGAAGGGGTAGACACCGGGGCGTAGACGGTGGTGACCGAGACGGAGGAGGTCCTGGTCGACACCTCCGGGAGTCAACGCGAGAGTCCAGCCCGCGGCGAGTTCGTACAGCTCGGGTTCGAGATAGCCGATCTTCACCACCACGATGTCCGCGGTGGTCGGCTCGAGGCCCAGCATCCGGAAGTCGGAGAGGTGATGGAACGGCTTGCGACGCTCCGTGATGATGGCGTGGAGTCCACCCGCCGCGACCACGACCTGCGTGCCTGCGTCCGGATCTCCGTCGGTGATCGAGAAGACGGTCCCGGTGATCGTCACGGGGCCGTGCGGGCCATCGTCGACCCGGGCACCCGCCACGATCGTGATCGTCGCCCCGACGCCCGCTTCGACCGCCTGCGCGACCGCCTCGGGATCGAAGATCGACGCCACCAGGGTCGTGCGGTCGGGTCCGGTGAGTTCGGAACGCTCGAGCAGGTGCGCAAGGGTCCACGTCACATCGCCCGCCCCGCCCGCCGTCGGATTGTCACCCGAGTCCGAGATCAAGTAGGGGTGGGGCGCTCCCGGCGCGAGTGCCTTCTCGAGCGCCTCATCGAGCGTGCCCGTCTCAGCGACGAACACGAAGTCCTCGCGCGCCTCCCAGAACATGCGCGCCACCCGCTCGGCCTCACGCGCGATCAGCTCTCGATCGTCGCCGGTGACCACGACGTACGCCTGGCAGCGGGGTTCGTCGGCCCAGGCGTAGCCGATCCAGACCGAGGCATCGACGACGCCCGGAAGAGCCTCGATCTCGGGCAGCTCGGCATAGATGCTGCGTGCGGGCTCGAGCCGGGTGCTGGTCTTCTCGCCGGGGAGCAGGACCGGGACCGGCACCCACGCCACGAACGGCCGACGGCCCAGCGGGTCGGCGCCGTGCGGCCCCCGCAGCCGGGCGAGGAGGTTCCACACCGCCCGTTCCTTGGTGTTCATCCAGTCCTCGTGCGGTGCCATCCGGTAGCACGTGAGCAGGTCGACGGCGTCGCGCAGCACCTCGGAGACGTTGCCGTGCAGATCCATCGATGTCGAGACGAGCGTGTCCGGACCCAGTGCCGCCCGCACCGCGAGCGCGAGGTCGCCTTCGGCGTCGTCGAGACCGACGACGCTCATCGCTCCGTGGATGTCGAAGAAGAAGCCGTCGAAGGGGCCCTGCTCGCGGATGCCCTCGACGATGGCGTCTTTCATCCGACGGTAGGTCTCGGGCGCGACGGCACCACCGGGCAGCGAGCGACCATGAGTGAGGGGCACCCACTCGGCGGCCGCAGCGAGCTCGCGCCCGTCGTCGAGGAACGGGTAGTAGCTGCGCAGAGCGTCACCGGTGCGAACCGTGAAGGCTTCGTCGCCGGAGATGTGCGGGGAGAACGTGCTCGACTCGATGGAGATCCCGGCGATACCGATCCGGGGCTGCGCGAGCCCCCCGTCGGCGACGGTCGGAAGCGGACCCATCCAGATCTCGTGGGCTTCGGGACGTACGGTCACGTGATGTGCTCCTTGTCGGTGCGGGAGGTCGGGCTCAGTGTGCTCCCGCCGGGACCAGAGCCCGACGGGCGGTCTCGATGGCGCCGAGAGCGACGGCATCGGAACCGAGGACGGCGGGGACGATGCGCAGAGGGATCCCGGACACCGGGGAATCCGTGTGCAGAGTACGCGTGATCGCGGGCTCCAGAAGATCCCAGGCCGACGTCACGCCTCCTCCGACGATGGCGCACGGCAGGTCGAGGATCGTCGCTGCGCTGGCGCAGGCGAGGGCGAGGGCGCGGCCGGCGGCGTCGAACACCGCGATCGCCTGCGCATCGCCCGCTCGTGCGCGATCCGCGACGACTCGCGCGTCGCGGACGGTGTCGCCGGTGCGCTCCTGGTACCGCATCGCGATCGACGTACCGGATGCCAGTGTCTCGAGGTGCCCGACCTGCCCGCAGGTGCAGATCAGCTCGCTGTAGCCGGGTGTGTGCCCGATCTCTCCCGCGGCACCGTGCGGTCCGTGGTGGAGCTCACCGTCGATGAGGAGCGCGCCTCCGACCCCGGTGCCGAGCATCACACCCAGCACGTCGCGGTCCTCGCGGCCGGCGGCGGCGGCTTCGCCCAGGAGGAACGCGTTGACGTCGTTCTCCACACGCACCGGCACCCCCAGTCGCGCTTCCAGCTCCTCGGCGAGCGGGAAGCCCGCCCACCCGACGAAGGTCGCCGAGGCTGCGCGGATCGTGCCGCTCTCGTGGTCGATCACGCCGGCAGCGCCGACACCGGCTGCCGCGAGCGAGACACCGGCCTCGGCGGCGAGAGAGGCGGCGAGACCCGCGGCTGCATCGGCCATCGCCGCACCGCCCTGCGCTGCGGGGGCGCCGACGCTCCCCCGCGCCAGCACCGTCCCCTCGCTGCTCACGAGGAGCGCAGCGATCTTGGTGCCTCCGATGTCGATACCGACGACTCCCGATCCGGATGGGCTCGAACGCGTGACGGGCATGGTGGTCCCCTGTTCCTGACCGATCATGCTCAGCGGCCGCCCAGTCCTGCCATCGCGATGCCCTTGACCAGGTGCTTCTGCAGCGCGATCACGAGAATCGTCGTCGGCACCATCGAGATGATCGCCGCAGCCATCTGCAGGTCCCAGCGCGTCCCGGTGAGTCCGGCGAAGCTCGCGAGACCAACGGGGAGGGTGCCGTGCGCGTTGTAGTCGACCGTCACGATGAGCGGCCACAGGTAGCTGTTCCAGAAGGACAGGAAGGTGAACACGGCGAGCACCGCGACCGCCGACTTCGACAGCGGCAGGATGATCTGCAGGAACGAGCGCACGGGCCCGGCACCGTCGACGCGCGCGGCTTCCTCCAGCTCATACGGGATCCCGCGGAAGAACTGCCGCATCAGGAACGTGCCGAACGCACCGAACGCGAACGGGAGCACGAGCGCCTGATAGGTGTCGACCCAGTTGAACCACTGCATCACCTGGAACATCGGGATCACGAGCACCTCGGCGGGCACCATGAGGGTCGCGAGGAACAGCACGAACACGGCGTCCCGTCCCTTCCAGCGCAACCGCCCGAAGGCGTACCCGGCCGTGGTCGACACGATCAGCACGACGAGCGTGCCGAGGATCGCGACGATGAACGAGTTCATGATGTAAGTGAGGAACGGGCCGTACGCGAAGACGTCGACGAAGTTGCTCCAGCGAAGCTCTGACCCGACCAGGGTCGGCGGCATGGAGAACATCTCCGAATTCGGCTTGAGCGCCGAGAAGAACGCGTAGACGAGCGGGGAGATGAAGATCAGCGCGGCGACGTAGATCGCGACGTGCGCGAGGATCAGCCGCACACGCGACGCCGGTGTGGTCGCGGCACCACGTGCGCGCTCGCGGTCCGAGCGGCCGGCGCGGCCTGTCGGGCGGACGAGGGTCTCAGTGCTCATAGTGCACCCACTTCTTCTGCGCGGCGAACTGGAGACCGGTGATCGCGATGATGATCGCGAAGAGGATCCAGGCTGCCGCGGCGGCGAGGCCGAGGTCGCCGAAGGTGAATCCCTGCTCCCAGATGTACATGACGAGCGGCTTGGTGGCGTTGCCGGGGCCGCCGCCGGTGAGCATCTGCGGCTGTACGAACACCTGCAGGGACGCGATCATCGTCATGATGGTGGCGAAGAAGATCGAGGGCGAGATCATCGGGATGATGATGCTCCACACCCGTCGGAGTCCTCGGGCGCCGTCGATGCTCGCCGCCTCCAGCACACTCTCGGGGAGCTGCTCGAGTGCGGCCGAGAAGATCAGCATGTTGTAGCCGAGCCCCTGCCAGACGCTCATCACGACGACCATGATCATCGCCCACGACGGGTCGGCCAGGAAGTTCGGTAGCTCGATGCCGAACCACGTCTGCGAGAGGCCGTTGAAGAGCCCCTGTGGCTGCAGCATCATCTTCCACACCAGCACGTTCGCGACCATCGGGGTCACGACCGGGATGAAGAAGAGGACGCGCAGGGCACCTCGCCCGCGGATCCGCGACCCGAGGCCGAGAGCGAGCACGAGCGAGAGAGCGACACTCAACGGCACATACAGCAGCGTGTACACCGCCGAGTTGCGCAGCGCAGGCCAGAAGTCCGGGCTGCTGGTGAACAGCTTGACGTAGTTGTCCACCCCGTTGAAGTTCCGCTCGCCGAAGGTCGGCCAGTCGAAGACGCTCATCACGATCGAAAGGCCCACGGGCACGATCGTGAACAGGGCGAGCCCGATCAGGGCGGGGCTTGCGAACCCCAGCGCCTGACCGGCCTCGACCTTGGCGAGCGATCGTCGACGTCTCGTCGTGATCGTCATCTCATATTTCTTTCTTTGTCACCACTGACGGCCGAAGCCGGGTCACTCGCCGAACTGGGCCTGGGCGTTCGACAGCAGCTCGTCCATCGTCATCTGGCCGTTGTAGACGCTGACGAGGTTGGGTTGGATGTAGCTGTCGAGCTTCTGCCAGTTCTTGGTCATGTACAGCGGGACGGTGTCACCGAAGGCCGCCTCGAAGACCGACTGCACCTGCTCGCGGTACTCCTCATCGATGGACTCGAAGTACAGCGGCTGCGACGACGTGCGTGCCGGGTACGAGCGGCCGGACGACGCGATGTAGTCCTGAGCGTCCTCGCCGAGCAGCGAGCCCATGACCTTGAGCGCCGCCTCCGGGTTCTCGCAGTTCGCCGAGATGCCGTAGCCGGAGCCGAGGATGGGGCCGGGGTTGCCGTCGACACCACCGGGCAGCGGGACCATACCGGCCGCGAAGCCGGACTCGTTGTTCAGGTAGCTGACGGCGTTCCACGTGCCGTCGACCGCCATGGCGGCGTTTCCACCCGTGTACTGGTTCTCACCCCAGCCGGTGTCGGAGGCGGATGCCACGGGGGCGGCGACCTTCTTCTCCGTCACGAGCTCGGCATACCACGTGGACGCGTCGACGAACGCCTTGTCGTCGATGTGCAGGGTGCCGTCCTCTGAGGCCGGCTGCGTCGCGGAGTACGCGATCGGCATCGACATCCACTGGTATCCGCCCATGCCCATGCCGAAGCCGTACTTGCCGTCCTTCGTCGCGTCGGCGGCGATGGTGTCGAAGTCGTCGAACGTCCACCCGATCTCCGGGGTCGCTGCGCCGGCAGCGGTGAGCAGGTCCTGGTTGTAGTAGACGAGCATCGTGGCCACGTCGAACGGCACGCCGTAGACCTTGCCTTCGAAGCTGAGGATGCCGTCGGCGCTCGGGTTGAAGTCCGCCCAATCGATGCCGGCCGTCTTGAGGTCCGCGTCGCTCAGCTCACGGAAGGCACCGGTGTAGCCACCGAGCTGCGCGCCGCTCATACCGGTGACGCAGGCCATGTTGCCGCTGGCCATGTTCGTGGTCAGCTTCGTGAAGAAGTCGCTCCACGGCGAGGTCTGCAGCTTGATCTTGATGTCGGGGTTCTGCTCCTGGGCGAATGCGACCTGCGCCTCGAGGGCATCCACGTCGGACTCGCTGCCTGCCCACATGTCGACGACGATCGTGTCGCCGTCGGCGGAACCACCGTTGCCGCTGCTGCTCGCGCAGCCGGTCATCGCGACTGCGACGCCGGTGACGGCGACGACAGCCCCTACACGCAACTTCTTCATTGAATGCCTCCTGGAAGGGAACTAGTTGCTTCGCGGGTCGAAACAACCTAGTAGGATTTCGTATGAAGTTACCGTTTCACACTTCGCAAAAGGCCGCAAGCTGAACATCCGATGTTTATCGGAGCTTGATAATTCGTAACTCCCGGGAAACATGACCATCCCCTACTACGCTGACGAATGCTCCGACCAGGAAAGTGCTCCCATGCCAAATCCCGCTGACACCGCCGTCGACGACCCGCACACCCGCCGCATCCTCGACCTCGTCGCCCGCGGCGAGGCACGCTCCCGGACCGAGCTCGCCGCCGCACTCGGCGTGGCCGCCTCGACCGTGGGCCTCCGCGTACAGGCCCTGCTCGACGCCGGAGTGCTGCGCGAGGCCGGCGACGGCACGTCGCGCGGTGGACGCCGCCCGCGGGTGCTGCAGATCTCCGCGGACGGCGTCGTGCTCACCGCCGACCTCGGCGGCGGCCACGCGCGTATCGGCAGACACTCCCTCAGCGGCGCCCTCCTCGACAGTCGGTCGATCACGGTCGACGTGACCGAAGGACCGGAGGCTACGCTCGACCGCATCGGCGAGGTCTTCGACCAGCTCTCCTCCGAGTCGCGGGTCCACGCGATCGGCATCAGCCTTCCCGGGCCCGTCGACATCGCCACCGGTACGGTCGACCAACCGTCGCGCATGCCGGGATGGCCGGGCTTCCGCGTGGGCGAGCATCTCGCGACGCGCTACGGCGTGCCCGTCGCGGTCGACAACGACGCCAACCTCGCCGCGCTCGGCGAGCATCGCGAGCGCTTCGGGCACACCGGGCACAGCATCACCGTGAAGGCCGGCACCGCCATCGGAAGCGGCATCATCGTCGACGGACACGTGCACCGCGGGGCCACAGCCGCTGCAGGCGACATCACTCACACCCGTATCGACGGCAGCGGCGACATCCCGTGTTCCTGCGGCAATACGGGATGCCTCGAGACGGTGGCCAGTGGGGCGAGCCTCGTACGGCAGATGCGCGAGCGCGGCAACGAGGTGGTGCGCACCACGACCGACGTGCTCAGCCTGGCGCGCGACGCCGACCCGCTCGCGACCACTCTGGTCCGCACGGCGGGAACCCACCTCGGCCAGGCGCTGTCAGGCGTGGTGAACTTCTTCAACCCGCACGCGGTGTTCCTGACCGGCAGCATGAGCGCCTCGGAACCGTTCATCGCCGCCGTCCGCAGCCGCGTCTACGAGGCATGCCACCCCCTCGCGACCCAGCGACTGCGCATCGAAGCGGCGACGACCGGCGCCGACGCGATCCTCCACGGCGCCGCACGCCTTGCGCTCGAAGGCATGGAGATACCGGTGACGACGGCCTGAACCGTCGCCACCGTGTGGATCATTCGTCGATGAGCGTCAGCTCGACGACCGGCACCAGCACCTCGGGACGCCGCACCGGCAGATGCACGGTGAGCGTCCCCTCCGCCTCCCCCGCCGGCGTCATCAGATCAGCCTGACGGTCCGGGTCGGACACACTGGTCTGCAGCCAGGATCCGTCGTTCAGCAGCCGCGCGTAGGAGACCTTTCCGGCGAGCTCCGGAAGGTGCACGAAGCCCATCGGCCAGCTGAACAGGCTCAGGTAGAGCTTGTTCCCGCGCCGGGTGTAGACGCCCTCGCGCGGCGGGGTGAGCGGCGCATGCCCGGCCCCGATCACGGCATCACGGTGCAGACGCATCCACTCGCCGATCTCCGCCAGGGTGCGGGCATCCCGGGGCGCGATCGCACCACGACCGTCAGGGCCGATGTTGAGCAGCATGTTCCCGCCCATCGACACCGAGTCGACGAGCATCTGCACGAGCAGCGTGGCGGACTTCTGGTCCATGTTGTCCCGGTGATAACCCCAGGAGCCGTTGAGCGTCTGGCATGCCTCCCAGGTCAGCGGTACGCCGTCGCGCACGATCGGTGCGGTGGGCTGATACTGCTCCGGCGTGACGAAGTCGGCGGGGATCCCGAGCCGATCGTTGACCAGCATGTCGGGCTGGAGCTCACGGCACAGCGCGAGCAGTGTGGTCGCATCCCAGTCCTCGGGCCCCTTGCCCGCCCACCCCTCCTTGCTCTCGGGGTAGGTGAAGTCGAAGAAGAGGTAGTCGATCTCCCCGTACTCCGTCAGGAGCTCCCGCACCTGACCGTGGAGGTAGGCGCGGTATCGGGCCATGTCACGTCCGACGTTGAGCTCGTGGGCGTTCTCGTCGTCGCGGCGCGGGTGGTTCCAGTCGACGGTGAAGTCGGGGTGATGCCAGTCGATGATCGAGTGGTACAGGCCGACCTTGATCCCTTCCGCGCGCAATGCCTCGACGTACTCACGCACGAGGTCGCGTCCGACGTTCGCCACGGAAGTGAAGTCGGTGAGCTTCGAATCCCACAGGCAGAAGCCGTCATGGTGCTTCGTCGTGAGGACGACATAGCCCATGCCCGTGTCCTTCGCGGTGCGTGCGAGGGCTGCGGCGTCGAAGAGATCCGGATCGAAGTGCTCGAAGTACGGGCGGTAGTCCTCGTCCGTCAAACGCTCGTAGTTCTGCACCCATTCATGACGGGCAGCCCCGCTGTAGAGGCCGAAGTGGACGAACATCCCGAACCGGGCCCGGTCAAACCATTCCTGTCGCATGGCTCCCATCCTGACACAGACATCCGATGTCTGGCATGATTTGGCGCAGACCGCACAAAGAACGGGCGCCCCCGGAGGGACGCCCGTTCTTTCGAGAATCGAATCAGCGTGCCGCGCTGCCGTCGACGTAGTCCTCGTCCTGCTGCTTCCAGGCGAAGAGCGAACGCAGTTCCTTGCCGGTGACCTCGATCGGGTGCTGCTCCTCCTTGGCACGCAGTGCCAGGAACTCCTCCGCCCCGTTGTCCTGGTCATCGATGAAGCGCTTCGCGAAGGCGCCGGACTGGATGTCCGCGAGGACGCCCTTCATGCTCTCCTTGACGCGCTCGTCGATCACACGCGGGCCCGAGACGTAGTCGCCGAACTCAGCGGTGTCGGAGATCGACCAGCGCTGCTTGGCGATGCCGCCCTCCCACATCAGGTCCACGATGAGCTTGAGCTCGTGCAGCACCTCGAAGTACGCGATCTGCGGCTGGTAGCCCGCCTCGGTGAGCGTTTCGAAGCCCGCCTGCACGAGGTGGCTCACGCCACCGCAGAGCACGGCCTGCTCGCCGAACAGGTCGGTCTCGGTCTCTTCGGTGAAGGTCGTCTTGATGACGCCGGCGCGGGTGCCTCCGATGGCCTTCGCGTAGGAGAGGGCGAAGTCCCAGGCGTGACCCGATGCGTCGCGCTCGACCGCGATGATGTCCGGAATGCCGCGGCCGGCGACGAACTCGCGACGAACCGTGTGTCCCGGAGCCTTCGGCGCCACGAGGATCACGTCGACGCCCTCGGGCGCGTCGATGTAGCCGAAGCGGATGTTGAAGCCGTGGGCGAAGGCGAGCGTCTTGCCTGCGGTGAGGTTCGGCGCGATCGACTCGCTGTAGATGATGCGCTGGTGCTGGTCCGGCGCGAGGATCATGATGACGTCGGCCCACTCGGTGGCCTCCGCGACGGTCTTGACCGGGAAGCCCGCCTCTTCGGCCTTCGCAGCGGACTTGGAGCCCTCCTTGAGAGCGATGGCGACCTCGACGCCCGAGTCGCGCAGGTTCTGCGCATGCGCGTGGCCCTGCGAGCCATAGCCGACGATGGCGACCTTCTTGCCCTGGATCAGGGACAGGTCGGCGTCGGCGTCGTAGAAGATCTCGGTGCTCACTTTGTGTTTCTCCTTGTTCGTGACAGTGGTGCACGCCCTGCACGTCCGAGGACGGCGGGGCAGGTAGGTGTGATGGTCTGGAAGGTCAGCCGCGCAGGACGCGTTCGGTGATGCTCTTGCCGCCTCGGCCGATGGCGAGAAGACCGGACTGGGCGATCTCCTTGATCCCGAAGGGCTCGAGCGCGCGAAGCATCGCGTCGACCTTGCCCTTGTCACCGGTGACCTCGATCACGAGGGCATCGGAAGCGTAGTCGACGACGGACGCACGGAAGAGGTTCACGACCTCGATCACGTTCGACCGGGTGGCGTTGTCGGTGCGCACCTTCACGAGCATGTGCTCGCGCTGCACGGACGTGGCGAAGTCGAGCTCGACGATCTTGATCACGTTGATCAGCTTGTTGAGCTGCTTCGTGACCTGTTCGAGCGGGAGCTCATCGACGTCGACGACCACCGTGATGCGCGAGATCCCGGGGACCTCGGTCACGCCGACGGCGAGGGAGTCGATGTTGAAGCCGCGGCGGGCGAAGAGCCCCGCGACACGGGTGAGAAGACCGGGGGTGTTCTCCACCAGCAGGCTCAGCACGTGGGTCGACATGGCTCAGTCCTCCTCGTCGAATGCGGGCGCGTGCTCGCGGGCGTACTGGACATAGCTGTTGCTGACTCCCTGGGGGACCATCGGCCACACCATCGAGTCGGCGCTCACGACGAAGTCGATCACCACGGGGCGGTCGTTCGTCTCGAGTGCGAGCTGGATGGCGGCATCCACCTCTTCTTCCTTCTCCACGCGGATCGCGAGGCAGCCGTAGGCCTCGGCGAGCTTCACGAAGTCGGGGATGCGGATCGTGCCGTGCCCGGTGTTGAGGTCGGTGTTGGAGTGGCGACCGTCGTAGAACAGCGTCTGCCACTGGCGGACCATGCCCAGCGAGGAGTTGTTGATGATCGCGACCTTGATCGGGATGTTGTTGATTGCGCAGGTCGCGAGTTCCTGGTTGGTCATCTGGAAGCAGCCGTCACCGTCGATCGCCCAGACGGCGCGGTCGGGTTCGGCGACCTTCGCGCCCATTGCCGCGGGGACCGAGTAGCCCATCGTCCCGGCACCGCCGGAATTCAGCCAGGCGTTCGGGCGCTCGTACTTGATGAACTGCGCGGCCCACATCTGGTGCTGTCCGACGCCGGACGCGTAGATGCCCTCGGGTCCCGTGAGCTCACCGATCCGCTGGATGATGTACTGCGGGGCCAGGAGCCCATCGGTCGTCGGAGCGTAGCCGAGCGGGAACTCGGTGCGCAGGCCGTCGAGGTATGACCACCACTCCGCGATGTCGGGCTTCACGCCCGCGGTCGCTCCGCGGAAAGCCGTGTCGAGATCGGTGAGCACATCACGCACATCACCGACGATCGGCACGTCGGCGGTTCGGATCTTGGAGATCTCCGCGGGATCGATGTCGACGTGCACGACCTTGGCGTTGGGGGCGAAGAGCGCAGCCTTGCCCGTCACGCGATCGTCGAACCGTGCACCGAGGGACACCAGGAGATCGGCCTCCTGCAGCGCCAGCACAGCGGGAACCGTGCCGTGCATGCCCGGCATCCCGAGGTGCTGCGGGTGCGAGTCGGGGAACGCACCGCGCGCCATCAGCGTGGTGACGACCGGAGCGCCCGTGGACTCCGCGAGTTCGAGCAGCTCGGCTGCCGCCCGGCCGCGGATCACTCCGCCGCCGACGTACAGGACGGGCTTCTTGGCCTCGGCGAGGAGGCTCGCAGCCGCTTGGATCTGCTTGCCGTGCGCCTTGGTGACCGGGCGGTAGCCGGGGAGGTCGATCTTGGGCGGCCACACGAACGGTGCCGTGGCCTGCTGCGCATCCTTCGTGATGTCGACGAGGACGGGTCCGGGACGACCGGTGCCCGCGATCTCGTAGGCCGCAGCGATCGCACCCGGGATGTCGGCGGCGTCCTTCACCAGGAAGGAGTGCTTCGTGATCGGCATCGTGATGCCCACGATGTCGGCCTCCTGGAACGCGTCGGTTCCCATCAACGTCGAGAACACCTGACCGGTGATGGCCAGCAGCGGCACCGAGTCCATGTAGGCGTCGGCGATCGCCGTGACCAGGTTCGTCGCTCCGGGACCGGACGTCGCGATGCACACGCCCACCTTCCCGGAGGCCGAGGCATAGCCCTCGGCGGCGTGACCGGCGCCCTGCTCGTGCCGCACCAGGATGTGGCGGAGCTCGGAGGCGTCCATGAGCGGGTCGTAGACCGGGAGGATCGCTCCTCCCGGAAGCCCGAACACGTCGGTGACACCGAGCAGCTCGAGCGAGCGCACCACGGCCTCGGCACCGGTGATCTCCGGCGCAGACGTCGGACGAGCGGGCGGCCTCGGCACGGCCGGGGCGGAATCAGCAGTCATGAGTTTCCTTCTGATGATCTCTGGAGGACGCCGGATGCCGGAGCGTCCGGGTCAGCCGGTGGTCGCTCCCTCGGCGGCGGACCGCACGAGGCGCGAGTACTTGGCAAGAACGCCTCGGGTGTAGCGCGGGGGAAGCGGCTCCCAGCCGGAACGGCGGGAGGCGAGCTCTGCGTCATCGACGAGTAGATCGAGAGTGCGAGCTGCGATATCGACCCGTATCAGATCACCATCGCGCACGAAGGCGATAGGACCTGCGTCCACCGCTTCGGGTGCTATGTGGCCGATGCACAGGCCGGTTGTGCCGCCTGAGAATCGTCCGTCCGTCAAGAGTAGTACATCTTTTCCGAGCCCCGCGCCCTTGATCGCCGCCGTGATGGCGAGCATCTCCCGCATACCCGGTCCGCCCTTGGGGCCTTCGTAGCGGATGACGATGACGGTGCCGGGCTCGATCTCCCCGTCGGCGACCGCATCCATCGCGGCGCGCTCGCGCTCGAACACACGGGCGGGCCCCTCGAACACCGCTGCATCGAAGCCCGCGGTCTTCACGACAGCGCCCTCCGGTGCGAGCGAGCCGTGCAGGATCGTCAGGCCGCCGGTCGCGTGGATCGGGTTGTCGAACGTGTGGATGACCTCGCCGTCGATCGGCATGGGGTCGAGGTCCGCGAGGTTCTCGGCCAACGTCTTGCCGGTGACGGTGAGAGCGTCGCCGTGCAGCAGCCCCTCATCGAGCATCGCCTTCATGATCACCGGAATGCCGCCGTGACGGTCGACGTCGTTCATGACGTACTTGCCGAACGGTTTCATGTCGGCGACGTGCGGGACCTTGTCCCCGATGCGGTTGAAGTCGTGCAGGCTCAGCTCGACGTCGGCCTCGCGGGCGATCGCGAGCAGGTGGAGCACGACGTTGGTGGAGCCGCCGAGAGCCATCGCCAGCGCGATCGCGTTCTCGAACGACTCCTTGGTCAGGATGTCGCGGGTCGTGATGCCCTGGCGGAGCAGGTTGACGACGGCCTCGCCCGAGCGGTGCGCGAAGTAGTCGCGACGACGGTCCGCGGCGGGCGGCGCGGCGGATCCGGGAAGGCTGAGACCGAGGGCCTCGGCGACCGAGGCCATCGTGTTCGCGGTGTACATGCCACCGCAGGCTCCTTCACCCGGAGCTATCGCGCACTCGATGCGCTTGAGGTCCTCTTCGCTCATGAGACCGGCACGGCACGCACCGACCGCTTCGAACGAATCGATGATCGTGACGTCCTTCTCGGTGCCGTCCGAGAGCTTGACCCACCCCGGGGCGATCGAACCGGCATAGAGGAAGACGCTGGAGAGGTCGAGGCGTGCACTGGCCATGAGCATGCCCGGGATCGACTTGTCGCAGCCGGCGAGCAGGACGGAGCCGTCCAGACGCTCGGCCATCATGACCGTCTCGACCGAGTCGGCGATGACCTCGCGGGACACGAGCGAGAAGTGCATGCCCTCGTGGCCCATCGAGATGCCGTCCGAGACGGAGATCGTGCCGAACTGCAGCGGGTACCCGCCGCCGGAGTGCACGCCTTCCTTCGCTCCCTGAGCGAGCCTGTCGAGGCTCAGGTTGCAGGGCGTGATCTCGTTCCAGCTCGAGGCGATGCCGATCTGCGGCTTGTCCCAGTCCGCGTCCCCCATGCCGACGGCACGGAGCATACCGCGGGAGGTCGTGGCCTCGATGCCGTCGGTGACGACGCGGCTGCGGGGCTTGATGTCGATGGGCGCGCTGCTGGCAGGATCATGCGAGGACATGACGGAAGTCTATTGCCGCGCGGCGGTGCGTTCGTCCGCCAACGCCTCCAGAAGCTCGGCGATCTGTTGTGGAGTGTCCACACGCAGGGTCGCAGCGCTCTCCCCCGGGCCCACCCGCACACCGAGATCATCCGGTCCCAGCACGCGCATCGCGTCCTCATCGGTCACGTCGTCGCCCGCGAACAGGATGCCGGTGGCGTCGAAGCGCTCCCGCAAAGCGGTCATCGCGGCGTCCTTGCCCTCCGTGCGCGATGAGAACTCCAGCACACGGTGTCCTGCCCGACGGCGCCAGTGCGGGAAGCGCTCGGCGACCAGCGCATCGATCTCGGCGAAGACGCGCTCCTCCGTCTCGCGATCGGCGCGCCGGGTGTGCACACCCATACCGAACGTCTTCGGCTCGAACTCGGCACCCTCGTAGCGCGCGATGATCGGCTTCGCGGCGGCCCAGAGCTCTTCCCGGGTGCCGTCCTCGTCGAAGGCGTCATGGACGGCGTCAGGGTCATCGCCGGGGAACCAGTACTGGGCACCGTGCGAGCCTGCCAGTGCGATCGCGGAGTCATCCGTGTGCTCGGTGATCACGCGCAGATCGTGCATGCTGCGTCCGGAGACGTAGGCGACGACCGTGTCGGGCAGCGCCGCGAGTCGCTCGACCTGGACGGCGACTTCGGGGAGCGCACGCGCGGCCATCGGGTCGGGCACCAGGGGTGATGCGGTGCCGTCGAAGTCGAGGGCGACGACCAGCCGAGGCGTCGCCGCCAGCGCGCTCAGGTCTTCGTCGGCGGTTCCGGGGGTCCAAGGGCGCGTCACAGCTTCTCCAATCCGCGGGGCGTACCCCGTGTCTCCATTGCGAGGTCGATCAGCGCGCACGCACTTCGGCGAGCGCGGCCAGGAACGAGGAGGACCAGGCGTTGACGTCGTTGTCCAGGACACGCCGGCGAAGCGATCTCATGCGCCGTCCCTGGTCGGCAGGAGACATCTCCACCGCGGTCATGATCGCGTCCTTGAGGCCCTCGATGTCGTGCGGATTGACCCGCACGGCCTGTCGGAGCTCGTCCGCGGCACCGGTGAACTCGCTCAGCACCAGCACACCGCGGTCGTCCACGCGGGTCGCGACGTACTCCTTCGCGACGAGGTTCATGCCGTCACGGAGAGCGGTGACCAGCATCACGTCCGCGGCGAGGTAGAGCGCGACCATCTCTTCGCGCGGGTACCCCTGGTGCAGATAGCGGATGGCGGAATGCCCGACCGTGTCGGTGTCGCCGTTGATGCGGCTGACCGCGAGCTCGATCTCGTCTCGCAGGTGCACGTACGCGTCCACGCGCTCCCTGCTGGGGCTCGCGACCTGGACCAGCGTCACGTCCTCGATCTTGAGACGCCCTTCCGCGAGCAGCTCCCCGTAGGCCTTGATGCGGTGGCGGATGCCCTTGGTGTAATCGAGGCGGTCGACGCCGAGCAGGATGCGCTTCGGGTTGCCGAGGCTGGCGCGGATCTCCGCTGCACGGGCCCGGATGTCCGCGCGTCCCGCGAGTTCGAGGTAGGGCGCGGTGTCGATCGAGATCGGGAAGGCCTTGGCCAGAGCCTGCCGCACGCCGTCGCCTTCGGGGACGGAGACGTTGGGCCCCTTCACCTCGTAGCGGAGCCGGCGGCGGACGGCCGTCAGGAAGTACGTGGCGTCCTGAGCGCGTTGGAACCCGATCACGTCGGCACCGAGCAGCCCACGGAGCACCTGGTCACGCCACGGCAGCTGCGCATACAGCCCGTGAGCGGGGAAGGGAATGTGGTGGAAGTACCCGATCGTCACGTCGGGCCGGATCTCGCGCACCATCTGCGGGACGAGCTGCAGCTGGTAGTCGTGCACCCAGACCGTGCCGCCCTCGGCCACCGCGGACGCCGCCGCCTGCGCGAATCGACGGTTGACGGTGACGTAGGCCTCCCACCATTCACGGTGATACTGCGGGGGCGCGATCACGTCGTGGTAGAGCGGCCAGATCGTGTCGTTCGCGAAGCCCTCGTAGTACTCCGCGACCTCCTGCGCGCTCAGCGGGACCGGGACGAGTTCGATGCCACCGGCTTCAAACGGGGCCAACTCGACATCGGCCTGACCGGCCCAGCCGACCCAGGCACCGTGCACGTTGCGCATCATCGGCTCGAGAGCGGCAACGAGTCCTCCCGGCGACGTCCGCCAGACCTCCTCGCCGTCAGGCCCCTCCACCCGATCGACGGGCAGCCGGTTGGCGACGACGACGAAATCTGCAGCTGCCAAGGGGGCTCCTCACACCAGGGGGTTGAGTCCAACTTACCCAGGTTGGCGTGACTCTGCCGCGCGGTGTCAGACCGTCACGGACAGACGACGCCGCTCACCGCTGAGAACCCAGTTGGCGGCCCCGGCCGCGAACGTGATGAAAGCGGCGACCATCGGCAGGAGGAGAGCGGCGGAGGTGCCGATGCTCTCGGCGATCTCTCCGGTGACGGCTGCGCCGATGGACTGCCCCACGACGACGCCGGAGCCCAGCATCGTCATGACGGTCGCGGAGCGACCGAGCGGGCTGCGGGCGGCACCGAAGCTGTACTGGGTCACGAGAGTCGGGCCGATGCCGATGCCCATGATCGCGAGAGCCAGGACCATCGCGCCCGGCGAATCGACGATGCTCAGCAGGAGCGTGCCGACGAACAGGATTCCGGAGAAGACCAGCCAGCGCGCGCGCAGCGAGAACGCGGGCGGCAGCCAGGCCACGCCCAGGGCGAGCAGGGCGGAGCCGACCCCCATCACGCCGTAGAGAAGGCCGGCCTGCTCCGGGGCGCCCCGATCCGCCATGAACGAGGTGAGCGAGGTGAGCATGGCTCCGAAGAACATCCCGACGCCGAGGATGCCGACGACGACGATCAGCAGCCGCGGGCGGAACAGCTCCGAGACGGCCGAGGGCGCTCTCCCGTCGGCGTCACGGTCCTGCGAGACGTGGCGGCCGCTCGGGTGGAGGGCGAATGCCCCGACGAACACGACGGTGAGAACGGCGGCACCGACCAGCGGCGCCCACGGCGAGATCGCCGACGCCAGGATGCCGACCAGGAACGGGCCGAACACGAAGACGGTCTCGTCGGCGGCGGACTCGTACGCCATCGTGCCGGACACCGTGCGATCACGGCGCGCCTCCGGCATCCGGTCCCGGATGATCGTGACCAGTCGTGAGCGCGAGAGCGGAGCGACCTGCGGCGCCGTCGCACCGATGCCGACCGCGGCGAGCAGTACGAACCCGTCCGCGGCCGTGCCGTAGACCACGAACGTGAAGAGCAGGAGCATCGCGCCGTTCGCCAGCGCGAGGATGACCAGCACCGCGCGCTGACCGAATCGGTCGGCGGCAGCGCCGAGCAGAGGCCCGAAGCACGCTGTGCCCAATCCGACGGCAGCCGACGTCAGGCCTCCGAGCGAGAGGGATCCGCGCGCGGAGACGACGACCGTCAGCACGCCGACGACCATCATCGCGAAGGGCAGACGTGCGATGAAGGCGATGAGGAAGTACGGGAGGCCCGCGATGCGGAGGAGGCTCGGGCTCTGCGGGGCGGATTTCGGTGATGCGGGTGCGTGTGTCATGGCTCTCGCGCGTCGATGACGCGATGTCGGGTGCCGCCGCTGTCCGCCGGATTGCCGGCGGCCGGTAGATACACGGTGTGTGCGGCCGCGGGCGAGCCGCGACGCACCCAGGATAGCGGATATGGACGAGGAAAGCCCGGGAATCGGCCGGTGCAGGGAGGGTCTATCCTGGGCGGCACCCGTCTCACGCTGCCGCCCCCGAGGAGGATTCCGTTGCCCACCACCGCCCCTGTCGCCGCGGCGACCGTCCCGCTTCCCTCACGCTCGCAGCGGGCCGGAACGGCCAAGACCTCCCCGGTGCGTGATCTGCTCGCACTGACCGAGCGGCCGGAGGTCATCTCGTTCGCCGGGGGTCTCCCCGCACCCGAGCTCTTCGACATGGACGGCATCCGTGCTGCGTTCGACGCCGTCCTGGCCGCTCCCGGTGTGCTGCAGTACTCCACGTCGGAAGGCGACCCGCGGTTGCGGGAAGAGGTCGCACGGCGCTACTCGATCGACGGACTGCCCACCGCCGCATCCGATCTGATCATCACGACGGGTTCGCAGCAGGGACTAGGACTGCTCGCGACGACACTGCTCGACCCCGGAGACACGATCCTCGTGGAGGAGCCCTGCTATCTCGCCGCCCTGCAGACGTTCGCGCTGGCGGGGGCACACGTGGTGGGCGTTCCCTCGAACGGTGATGACCTGGATCTCGAGGCGCTGGACCGACTGGCGTTAACGCACGGGCCGAAGTTCTTCTACACCGTGCCCACGTTCCAGAATCCGACGGGACGAACGCACGGGCTCGAGGCCCGCAGACGCATCGCGGAGATCGCGAGGAACCGAGGATTCCGCATCATCGAAGACGAGCCGTACCGCCAACTGAGGTATTCGGGTGAGCCCCTCCCCTCGCTGGCCGAGCTGGCACCCGAGCATGTCGTCAGCCTCGGCAGCTTGTCGAAGGTGATCGCTCCCGGCCTGCGGATCGGATGGATCCGCACGACGGCCGACATCCGCTCGACCGTGACGATCGCCAAGCAGGCAGCCGATCTGCACACCTCGACCATCGATCAAGCGGCGGCCGCCCACTACCTCGTCTCCGGTCGCAGTGAGCCCGCGCTCGACCGGATCCGCGACGCGTACGCCGCCCGCCGCGACGCGATGCTCGAGGCGCTGCCGACCGCGCTGCCCGAGGGCAGCACGTGGACTCGACCGGACGGCGGCATGTTCGTCTGGGTCCGCCTCCCGGAGGGCTCCGACGCCACGACAGCGCTCAGGAGAGCGCTGGCTCGGGACGTCGCGTTCGTCCCCGGCACGTCGTTCTCCTCCGGCACCCCGGATCCACGGACGTTGCGCCTGTCCTTCACGACCTACTCCCCTGCCAGGATCCGGGAGGGCTTGTCAAGGCTCGGTGCGACATGGGGTGCGGACGGGTAGCGTAAAGGGATGCGCTACCTCTTCAGCACCGGACTCGTCGCTGCGATCTCCGCGGGTGTCTCCCTGCTGCGCGGCACCCGCGAACAGCCCATCACCTGGCGCGCCCTTCTGTCGTGGCTGAGCTGGGGCATCACGATGGCTCTGGCGATCGGAGCCGTCGTCGACATGAACCGTGAACGTCGCGGTGTGCTCGTCGATGCCGACTCGCCGCAGTCGGTCAAGAAGGCGAAGAAGGCCCAGCGGCTCCAGTTCCGTTCACAGAAGGCTCTCGCCGACACGCAGGACCACGCCCAGGACGCACGGCGCTGAGTCCGAGCGTCCTGGACGGGCACATCAGCGTGTAAGGATCAGCGCTTCGCCCTGACCCCCTCCCCCGCAGAGTCCGACGGCAGCAGTTCCTCCGCCACGACGCACGAGTTCGTGCACCGCATGGACCACGAGACGGTTACCGGAGGCCCCGATCGGGTGGCCGATCGCGATGCCCCCTCCGTGGATGTTCACGATGCCGTCATCGAGTCCGAGCTCGGTCTGCGAGCGTGCCACGACAGCGCCGAAGGCCTCATTGATCTCCACGACGTCGAGATCCGCGGGCGTGATGCCCTGCTTCTGACAGGCGCGCTCGATCGCGCGCGCCGGCTGCGCCTGCAGCGAGTTGTCCGGCCCGGCGGTCTGACCGCTCGCCCCCACCCGTGCCAGGACGGGCCAGCCCTTCGCCTCCGCCGTGCGCCGCGTGGTGACGATCACGGCCGATGCGCCGTCGGAGATCTGGGACGAGTTCCCCGCGGTGATGGAACCGCCCTCGGCGAAGGCGGCACGCAGTCCGGCCAGCGTGTCGACCGTGGTGTCGGGGCGGACCCCCTCGTCTTTCGTGACCCGCAGCGGCTCCGCCCGGCGCTGCGGCACCTCGACCGTCACGATCTCCGCATCGAAGACTCCCGCTTCCTGCGCGGTGGCCGCGCGCTGGTGCGACAGCGCGGCGACGCGATCCTGCGCCTCCCGGGTGAGCTCGAAACGGGCGTTGTGGCGTTCCGTGGACGCGCCCATGCTCTCGCGGTCGTACGCATCGGTGAGACCGTCGTAGGCCATGTGGTCGAGGACCTCGACGCTCCCGTACGTCCAGCCGTCGCGCGAGCCCATGAGCATGTGCGGCGCCCGCGTCATCGATTCCATCCCCGCTGCCACGACCACGTCCGCGTCGCCCGTGGCGATCATCCGCGCCGCGTCGATGATGGCCGTCAATCCGGACAGGCACACCTTGTTTACCGAGTGGGCCGGCACATCCCAGCCGATGCCCGCGCCGATCGCCGCCTGGCGCGCGGCGTTCTGCCCCGAGCCCGCGGCCAGCACCTGCCCCACGATCACCGCGTCGATGTCGGCCGGATCGACCGAAGCCTGCGCGAGCGCGCCACGGATCGCGAAGGATCCGAGCTGCGGCGCCGTGAAGGCGGCCAGTTGTCCCTTCAGCCGCCCCTGCGGCGTTCGGGCCGCGGAGACGATGACGATGACGTTCTCGGTGTCGTTCATGGTGCAGGGGTCCTTCCCTCGAGGAGATCCGGGTGGATGGTGAGCGGGGGCTGTGTCACGTCGACGACCTCGTCGACGGTGACGCCGGGCGCCGTCTCGACGAGGACGAGCCCTTCCTCCGTGACGTCGATCACGGCCAGGTCGGTGATGATCCGATCGACCACCGCACGACCGGTCAACGGGAGTGTGCATTCGTCGACGATCTTGGCCGAGCCGTCCTTCGCGACGTGCTCCATGAGCACGATGACGCGCGCTGCGCCGTGAACGAGATCCATGGCGCCACCCGGCCCCTTGACCATCTTGCCCGGGATCATCCAGTTCGCGAGATCACCGGCGGCAGACACCTGCATGGCGCCGAGGACGGCGGCGTCGATCTTCCCGCCGCGGATCATGCCGAAGCTCGTGGCCGAGTCGAAGAAGGCGGCGCCCGGGAGGGTCGTGACCGTCTCCTTGCCGGCGTTGATCAGGTCGGGGTCGACGGCCTCTTCCCGGGGGTAGGGCCCGACGCCGAGGATGCCGTTCTCCGACTGCAGCACGACCGTGGTCCCGGCAGGCACATGGTTGGGCACGAGCGTGGGGAGACCGATCCCGAGGTTCACGTAGGCACCATCCGGGAGCTCGGCTGCGGCTCGGGCAGCCATCTGGTCTCGCGACAGTGCCATCTCAGGCTCCTTCCACGGCGACGGTCCGCCGTTCGATGCGCTTGGGGATATCGGTGCCGACCTCGACGATGCGGTGCACGAAGACTCCGGGGAGGTGGATGCTGTCGGGGTCGAGCTCGCCCGGCTCCACGAGTCGTTCGACCTGCGCGATGCAGATCCGGCCCGCCATCGCGGCGAGGGGATTGAAATTGCGTGCCGCCTTGTTGAAGACGAGGTTGCCGTGGCGATCGCCTTGCGCCGCGTGCACGAGCGCGAAGTCGGTGACGATGGCCTCTTCCAGGACGAACTCCTGGGGCACGCCGTCCACGTCGAACGCGCGGACGTCCTTGACGGGAGAGGCGACGGCGATCGAGCCGTCCGAGTTGTATCGACGAGGCAGACCGCCCTCCGCGACCTGGGTGCCCACGCCGGTCTGCGTGTAGAAGGCCGCGATGCCCGAGCCGCCTGCCCGCAGCTTCTCAGCCAGGGTCCCTTGAGGCGTGAGTTCGAGTTCGAGCTCGCCGCTCAAGAACTGGCGCTCGAACTCTTTGTTCTCCCCCACATAGGACGACGTCATCTTCCGGATGCGCTGCGCGGCCAGCAGGACCCCGAGCCCCCAGTCGTCGACGCCGCAGTTGTTGCTCACGACGCTGAGGTCCTTCGTCCCCTGTGCCAGCAGTGCCTCGATCAAGGCGATCGGATTGCCGGACAGGCCGAAGCCACCGACGGCCAGCGAGGCGCCGTCCGGGATGTCGGAGACGGCTTCGGCCGGTGACTCCCATTGTTTGTCGATCACGTCTGCTCCTTCGAAAGCGTGCGTGTCTCCAGCTTCCCCCTCTCCCGGCGCCCGGGGGCAGTCCGTTCTTGTGATGTGGTCACATCCGGAGGTAGCGTCCACAATATGGAATCCCCCGACCGTTCCGTCCCCGGCGCACAGGCGATCGCCCGAGCGGCACGCCTCCTCCGCCTCGTGACGTCTTCCGGCGTGGACGGCGCGAGCCTGCACGACCTCGCCCACGCCGCCGACCTGTCCCGCTCGACCGCGCACCGCCTCCTGAGCGCACTGCGGGCCGAGGGGCTCGTCGATCGAGACGAGGACAGCACGCTCTGGATGCCCGGCCCTGAGCTGTTCCTCATGGGGTCCGTGGCGGCGGCGCGCTACGACGTGACCGCGCTCGCACGGGACATCGTGCGCTCACTGGCCGTCAAGACCGAGGAGAGCGCGTTCTTCTCGGTGCGCCGTGCGGACGAGACGGTGTGCCTGCTGCGCGAGGAGGGTTCGTTCCCGATCCGCTCCTTCGTCCTGAGCGAAGGAGTCCGGTTCCCCCTCGGTGTGGCGAGTGCAGGGCTCGCGATCCTGGCTTTCCTTCCTGACCACGATGTGGACGCGTATTTCGGCCGGCACCCCGAGCTTGAGAGCGGGTGGGGGCGGGCACACGGCCCCTCCGCTCTGCGCACCCGCCTGACCGAGACGAAGGAGCGCGGATACTCGGTGAACCCCGGCCTGATCGTCGAGGGCAGCTGGGGCATCGGCGCGGCCGTCTTCGATCGCAGCGGGCGACCGGAGTGGGCATTGAGCCTGACGGGCGTGGAGTTCCGATTCGGTCCCGATCGTCTGGCCGAGCTCGGACGAACCCTTCTCGCGCACGCCCACCAGCTCTCCGCCCGGATCGCCGGCGCTCGACGCTAGATCCAGTTACATACCACCGGGTATATACTCTCTGGTATGAATCGCTCGGATGTCATCCCATCACTGGTGCTCTCGGGATATGCCCTCGGACGCATCGCCGCTCAGGATGCCGGCAACGACGCACCTGCTGCACAGTGGCGAGTGCTGAGCCTTCTGGAGCAGTCAGGATCGCGACGTGTGGGAGAGCTCGCTGCTGCCGCCCGCACGACCCAGCCCGGGATGACCCGGCTCATCGGGGGCCTGGAACGCGAGGGACTCGTCCTCCGCTCCCCCGACGCCGACGATTCCCGCGCGACCGTCGTCGACATCACGCCGCAGGGCGCCGCTGCCATCGATGCGTGGCGTGCAGAGTTCCGGGAGACGCTGGCGCCTCGGTTCGCTGCGTTGAGCGAGGAGGACTGGTCGGCTCTCACTCGTGCGGCGGAGATCCTCGCCGCACACACCGCCACAGAACGAACAGGAGAATCTCGGTGAACACCCCCACCACCTCATCGGTGTGGAAGCAGCCCGCGCAGGTCTGGGCGGTCGCGTTCGCGTGCGTGGTCGCTTTCATGGGCATCGGCCTCGTCGATCCCATCCTTCCCGCGATCGCCGATTCGCTCCAGGCGTCTCCGGTCGAGACGGAACTGCTGTTCACCAGCTACCTCCTCGTCACAGGGCTCGCGATGCTCGTCACCAGCTGGATCTCCAGCCGGATCGGCGCAAAAGCGACCCTGCTGATCGGCCTCGCGCTGATCGTGGTCTTCGCGCTTCTCTGCGCCGTGAGCGGCAGCGTCGACGCAGTCATCGGCTTCCGTGCCGGATGGGGGCTCGGAAACGCGCTGTTCATCTCGACGGCGCTCGCGACCATCGTGGGCGCGGCGTCCGGCGGGAGCAGCGCGGCGATCATCCTGTACGAAGCGGCGCTCGGCCTCGGCATCGCCGTGGGCCCTCTGCTCGGCGGCGTCCTCGGCGAGCAGAGCTGGAGGGGACCGTTCTTCGGCGTCGTCGTACTGATGGCGATCGCCTTCGTCGCCGTGCTCGTGTTGCTCCGCGGTCCGGGTGAGAAGAGGGTGCCGGTGCCGTTCTCCGCTCCGTTCACGGCACTGCGTCGCCCAGCGCTCGCGACGCTCGCGATCGCTGCGCTGTTCTACAACATCGGCTTCTTCGTGCTGCTGGCCTTCTCGCCGTTCCCCCTCGGCTTCGGCGCGCTCGGCATCGGTCTCACTTTCTTCGGATGGGGAGTCGCCCTCGCCGTCACGAGCGTCTGGGTGGCCCCCGTGCTGATGCGTCGGATACCGCGCACCCGCATCATCCTTCTCGTCCTCCCCTTGCTCGCGGCCGATCTGGTCGTCGCCGGGCTCGTCGTCGGGAGCGCACCGGCCCTGGTGGCGTGCATCGTCATCGGCGGCCTGCTGCTCGGCGTGATGAACACCGTGCTCACCGAGGCTGTGATGGAGGCCACGGATCTCCCGCGCTCGGTCGCGTCCTCCGCGTACTCGGCCGTGCGCTTCCTCGGAGGTGCGATGGCGCCTCCGATCGCCGCCCTGCTGTGGCACGCATTCAACGCGACGGTGCCGTACCTCTTCGCGGCGGTGTCCGTGTTGCTCGCCGCGCTGACCGTGTTCCTCGGTCGACGCGTTCTCGCACACATCGACGACGAGCCGCAGGACACCGCCACCGAGGATGCGGCCGCGATCCTCGTCGGCGACGCCGGCTGACCAGGAGGACACAGGCGGCGGAGCAGCATTGGATATCGTGGGGCGATGAGCGAAGGCACCCTCCTCCCGGAACGCAGCAGGCTCGTGCAACAGCACCTGGTCGATGCGGGCGTGGACACCACGATCCGCGTCCTTCCCGACTCGGCGCGCACGGCGGCCGAAGCGGCGGCCGCGATCGGATGTGACGTCGCGGCGATCGCGAACAGCCTGGTGTTCCTCGCCGATGGCGAACCCGTCCTCATCATGACCAGCGGCGGACACCGCGCAGACTTCGCCGTCCTGACCGAGAGCATCGGGGCGGTGGAGATCTCGATGGCACCGGCGTCCGTGGTCCGCGCCGCCACCGGCCAGGCGATCGGCGGCGTGGCGCCCGTCGGACACCCCGCGCCGCTGCGCACCTTCCTCGACGAGGCGCTCCAGGATCACGATGAGCTCTGGGCTGCGGCCGGCCACCCGCACACCGTGATGCCCCTCACCTTCGAGCAGCTTCGGGTGATCACGAACGGGGCCGTCATCCCCGTCGCGTAGCACGGGTCGACCGAGCTGCGTCTTACTCCTGACGTCGGCGGGCGCGTGCCCCAGCGAACACCGTCAGAGCGATGCCGAGCAGGAGCGCTGCTCCACCGCCCCAGAGGTACCCCGCCGGCACGTCTCCACCGGTTGTGGCAAGTGATCCCTGCCCCGTCAGCGGAAGCTCGTTCGGCGGGGTGACCGCGTCGGGCGGGGTGCCCGTGTCGGGCGTGGTCGGCGGAACCACCGGCGGCGTCACTGTGGCGGTGTTCGTGAGCGTGATCGCGATGGCCGCACCCCCGCCGATCGTGAACTGGGCTGACCCATCAGCCCGCCCGCTGACGCCGCTGCCGGAGAACACAGGCGTACCCCACTCGACCCCCTCGACGGCTGGAGGCGTGAGTTCCACGAGGGTGACGACGGTACCCGCAGGCAACGGAATTCGAGACGTCGCCTCTCCTGCAGCCACCCTGAGCGTCCGCTCCACCGCCGGTTCGCCGTAGCTGTAGCGGACCGTGTAGACCGCGTCGGCCGGAACCTCCGACGAGCCCGATCCTTCGAGAACCTTGGTCAGCGTGAAGTCACCCGACGCGCTGCCGTCGCCTGTGCCCCCGCCCGTGACGCGCCAGGCCAGGTCATTCCGCAGCGTGAGACCGTTCACGTCGGCCACGTTCCCGTAGGTGGCGCCGGAGGCCTGCGAACTCGGCACGGTGAAGTACTTGACGAAGTAGGTGCGCGTCGGGTCGATCGGCCCGGGGATCACGAGATCGAACCCCGTTCCCTCCGCGTTCCAGCCGCCGGTCCAGTTCGACACGTCCTTGGCGTCCTGGTCGAGTCCGTCCGTGCTCCAGACGACGAGCGCCCCATCTTCGTTGTGATGCTCCGCGAACTGGTCGTCAGCCGTGGTCAGCATGTCGTGGATGACGAGGGAATCGACGTTCTGGAACTGTGCGCCGGGAAGGACCAGCTGCCACGCGATCCTGCCGTCGGCCGTCTGCCATGACCACTTCTGCGGTTCCGTGGGCAAGGGCGACGCCGGACCGATCCCGCCACCGGGGACCTCGACGGGCGTGATCTTGCCGTCGACGACGAACTCCACCGTGCTCTCGGTCGTCTGTTCGTCAGCGCTGGCTGCGAACCACAGCGATCCGTTGACTCCCGTGCGTCCGTCCACGAAGTCTGTGAGCGTGCAGGTGACGACGGGAGCGGCGTCAGCGCTCACGGTGCATTCGGCGACGGTCTGACTCGGATCCTCGACGGACGGCACCGAGAAGGTCATTCCGGCGCGTCCGAGCTGGCTCGGGAGCGTGAATCCGAACGTCTGCCCGCCGACGGCGCCGTCCGGCACCGCCCACTCGGCATCGACACGGATCTGCTGGTACTGCGTGACCGATGATCCACCGTTCATCGTCGTGACGGTGATCGATGCCGCGTCGATGGCCGCGGGATAGTCGTACTCCGCGGCTGTCGCCGCTCCGGCGCCCACGAACGTCATGACAGCGGTGAGCGCTGTCGCGGCGATGGCCGTGATGGTCGTTCGGCGTGCGCGTGCACGTCCAGGATGTGTGTTCACGTTTCTCCCCAGTTCTCTTGACACGCCACACCCGGATCCTGCTGTCATACAGCAGCGCATCCGTACGAGGTGCGGCGTATCCCCACGGGGAGAGACGACGTCCTGCCGATTCCGTTACGCGAGTTCCCGGAAATCCGTCGGGAGATCTCCATGAACGACGAAATGTCCTGAAACTGGCGAGAGTTTCAAGACCTTTCTGGTGCACCCCCTGGGACTTGAACCCAGAACCCACTGATTAAGAGTCAGTTGCTCTGCCGATTGAGCTAGAGGTGCGTGGCCCGGGAGAACCCCGACCGAGGAATTACATTACCAGCCGACGGACCCCATGTGAAATCGGGGTCGCCTCGGGCGCGCCGCCGCCGACTCACGCGGAAACCTGGCCGTTCGACACTCTGGCCACGCCGTCGTGACGACTATTCTGAGACCGTGACCGACTCCCCCCTCACCGACTCCCTTCGCAGCGATCTCGAACTCGCACTCCGCCTCGCCGATGCCGCCGACGCCCAGTCGCTCCCCCGCTTCGACGCCGCCGATCTGGAGATCTCGACCAAGGCTGACAACTCCCACGTGACGGATGCCGACCTCGCCACCGAGCGCGCCATCCGCCGCGTCCTGGAAGCCGAGCGCCCCGAAGACGGCATCTTCGGTGAGGAGTTCGGCGCACAGGGAAGCACCCACCGCCAGTGGATCATCGATCCGATCGACGGCACAGCGAATTTCCTCCGTGGCGTTCCGCTCTGGGGCACGATGATCGCGCTCGCGATTGACGGAGTGCCGCAGGTCGGCGTCGTGAGTATGCCCGCTCTCGGTCGCCGCTGGTGGGCGGCCATGGGTGGCGGAGCCTGGACTGCCACCGAAGGCGAGCCCCGACGGATGCAGACCTCGGCGGTGGACTCCCTCGACGACGCCAGCGTCAGTTTCCAGAGCATCGCGCAGTGGGCGGACGCCGGTCGTCTCGACACCCTGCTGAGCATCGGCGCACGAGTCTGGCGTGACCGCGCCTACGGTGACGTCTACGCGTACATGCTCCTCGCCGAGGGCCGCATCGACATGGTCGCGGAATTCGGCGTCAAGGAGTACGACATCGCCGCCGCCGTGCCGATCGTCCGAGAAGCGGGTGGCCGGATGACCGCCGTCGACGGAGACGAGACGATCTCGGCGCGCTCGACACTGGCAACCAACGGCCGTCTCCACGACGACTTCCTGACACTCATCAACGACTGATCCGGACGAAAGGGGCCCGCGATGAAGACGCGCATCATGTCCGCCACCGCGGGCGTCGTGCTGCTCATCGCTGCCCTGACTGCGTGCGCGGCACCGGAGGCGTCGCCGGCCACGCCTACTCCGGATCGAGTGACCCCGAGTCCCGTGGCGACTCCCGAGCCGGCAGCATCGACGGCGCCCGAGCCTCCTGCCGAGGAGCTCACGTGCGAGTCCATGATCTCGGCGGGGACGGTCACCGCTCTCACGGACGCCGGATGGACCGCACAGTCCAAGGAGTTCGTCGTGGGCGGCGTCGAACTCACCGAGGGCCTGCTGTGCTTCTGGGCCGACTACAGCGTCGGTTCCGATCACGGTCAGCTCTACGGCTGGTCGCCGACGACATCGGAAGAAGCCGCCGACGCGCAGGCCGGTCTCCTCGCCGAAGGGTGGAAGCGTGAAGACGACGCCGCGGGCGTCTACTTCACCGAGGACCCTCAGTACTCGATGGGAACCGATGCGGACGGGTATGGGATGACCTACCTGTTCGGCGACGGATGGGTGAAGTTCGCCGACACCAGGCAGGGCCTGATCCTCGTCGAGTGGACGGGCTGAAGACGTCGCTACGGCCGCGCGGCGCCCATCGAGCTCTCTCTGATGCGTCCGAATCCCCGCGCGACCGGGGGTGACCACATCAGCGTGATGACGGTCGCAGCCACCAGCACCGTCACCGCCGCACCCCAGTCCCACCGCTCGCCGAAGACGATGACGACGGCGTTGAGCGCGATGGCGACCCCGAGGAAGATCGTGAGCATGAGCCGCGAGAGTCCACTGCCACGACGTATTCCGGCAGCGACCGCGAGCACCAGAAGGCCGAACAAGGCGATCGCCGCACCGGCGAGGGAGAACGCCGACGTGCTCACATCCGGGTCGTAGCGACCGAGGAAGACGAGGATGCCGAAGCCCGTCGCGAGGACACCGAACGCATACGCGAGCACCACGACCACTGTCGTGATGATGCCCGCAACGACGCGAGCCGGAGGGGTCGTCGCCGTCGACGGCCGCGCGCCGACCCGCGTGGTCGTGGCCGTCTTCGGGCTCAGGACGAGGCGGCGATGAAGCAGACGCACGACCTCTATCGCGGCGACCATCACGATCGTGATACCCGTGAGCGCGATGGCGAGGTCTTCACCCGGGTCGACCAGTACGAAGAACTCTCGGGCGAGCGGGATGGTGAAGACCGCGATCAGCAGGACGAACATCGCCCCCACGACGAACACCTTGAACCGGTTGAGCGGACGTGCGAGCACCGCCAAGATCCAGATCCCGACCACAGCGAGGATCACGGTGGCCCCCGTCCGCAGCTGTTCCTCGTGGACTCCGAGGCCTCGCGCGACGAACGTGTACCAGGTCAGGCCGAGGGCGACCACGACTCCCGAAGGGATCGCGAAGCTCAGCGAACGTCGCAGGAACCCCGGCACGTACCGGGCCGCGTTGGGCATGAGGGCGAGGAAGAAGGCGGGAATGCCGATCGTCAGGCCATCGGTGATCGACAGTTGGCGCGGCAGGAAGGGGAACTCGAGCACGAGCACCCCGAACATGATCGCGAGCAGTGTCGCGTACACGGTCTTGTTCAGGAAGAGCATCGACACGCGTTCGATGTTCGCGATCACCTGACGCCCTTCCGCGACGACATCGGGCAGGTGCGAGAACTGTCCGTCGAGGAGGACGAGCCTGGCGACCGCCTTGGTGGCGGGCGATCCGGAGTTCATGGCGATGCCGATGTCCGCAGCCTTGATCGCCAGGGCGTCGTTGACGCCGTCGCCCGTCATGGCGACCGTGTGCCCGTGGCTCTGCAACGCAGTGACCATGCGCTTCTTCTGCTCGGGGGTGACGCGTCCGAAGACCGAGTGCCGATCGAGGACGTCGGCGAGTTCGGCATCGCCTTCCGGTAGCCGCCGTGCGTCGTAGCCCTCCGCGACGTCGAGGCCGACCTCACGGGCGATCGCAGCCACCGTGCGCGGGTTGTCGCCGGAGATGATCCGGATGCCGACCTCCTGCCGTGTGAAGTACTCGAGGGTCTGCGCCGCGTCGGGCCTGACCTGCTCGCGGAAAGTGAGGACGAGGACGGCCGTCAGCTCACTCGGAAGCTGCTCGGACTCGACGTCCGCCTCGGACAGCGGTGTCTCGGAACGACCGAGGACCAGAGTGCGCCGACCGGTCTCGGCGAGGGTGGTGACCATGCGTCCGAGCTCGGTCGCGTCCGACGTCGCCACGTCTCCGAAGACCATCTCGGGTGCCCCCATCACCCAGGTTCCGGGGATCTCCGCGAACGTCGCCGCGCTCCACTTGCGCGCCGAGGAGAACGGAACGTAGCCGCGCACGACGAGAGGCTGCGTGACCGGATACGCCGTGGCCATCGATCGCGCCGTCGCGTTCGCATCCGGCGAGGCGGCGAACCAGGACAGGACCGCCGCGGCGGTGCCGGAGAGCTCCGTCGTGCTTCCGGCGAGGGGATGCGCCACGTCGAAACCGATCTCCCCGACCGTCAGGGTGCCGGTCTTGTCGAGGCACACGACATCGACGCGCGCGAGGCCCTCGACGGCGGGGAGCTCATTGACCAGCACTTGTCGACGCGCGAGTCTCGATGCCCCGACGGCGAAGGCGATGCTCGTCATCAGCACCAGGCCGAGCGGAATCATCGCGGTCAGCGCCGCGATGGTGTTCACGACCGCCTGCACCCATGCGCCGCTCGAGAACACCGTGGCGTATCCTCCACCGACGATGATCTGAGCGTTCAGCACCAGCAGCCCGACCGGGCCGATGACCCAGCTCACCCATTTCAGAACGCGGTCGACCGAAGCGCGGAGCTCGCTCGAGACGAGGGAGAAGCGCTTGGCCTCGCCGGCGAAGCGGTTCGCGTACGAGTCCGCCCCCACTCGGGTCGCCTGAGCAGTCCCTTCGCCGCCGACGACGACAGCACCCGAGAGAGCATCGTCGCCCGGCTGCTTCTCCACGGGGTCCGATTCGCCCGTGAGCATCGACTCGTCGATCTGGAGACCGCGCGACATGAGGACGCGGGCATCGGCCGGCACCTGTTCACCGGCGCGCAGGATGAGCACATCGTCCAGGACCACTTCGCCGGGTGCGACCTCGGCTTGCACGCCCTCTCGGAGCACCAATGCTCGTGGCGCATTCATCAGCGCGAGGCGGTCGAGCGCGGACTTCGCGCGGAACTCCTGCACGCATCCGATGATCGCGTTCGCGAAGGCAGCGAGTCCGAACAGCGCATCCTGCCAGCGCCCCACGAGGAACAGCACGAGGAAACAGGCGAAGACGATGCCGTTGAAGAGCGTGAACACATTCGCCCGCACGATGCTCCACGCGCTTCGGCTCGTGTCCGCCGAGAACGCGTTCGTCTTCCCGGACGCGACACGCTCTGCGACCTCCGCGCGCGTCAGACCGTTCGTGTCAGTTTCGGTCGTCGACTCCACAGACCTCAATATAGGTCCCTGCCCCGCCATCCACAGCGGCCGGGTCTCGCTGACCGGCTACTCGTCTCTGCTATCGTCTTCCAGGCGCCGAGGCCTCAGCTGTCGGGCCGCTCCACCCGTACCGAAGGATGCCCCGTGCCCGAACAGAGCCCCGTCCCCGCGCGCTCAGCGCTTTCTCGCCGCACCGTGATCGGCGCCGCGGCCTGGGCTGTGCCCGTCGTCGCCGTGACTGTCGCCGCCCCCGCGCACGCGGCGAGCGGAGGAGCCCTCGACGCGAGCGGCGTCGTCCTCACGTTCACCGGTCCGCAGTGGAGCTCGGAGTTCACCCTCACCGGGCAGCTCGCTCTCTCCCCGGCCGCACCGGCTCCGACCGACGTGACCATGACGATCACGTGGCAGGGCACGGGCGCCAACGCCGGCGCGCAGGGCCTCTACATCTACGGCGGCGGCACGCCGCCCATCGAGGCCGGAGTCACGGGTTGGACCTACCTGCAGGGGGCACCGGACAACCAGCTTCACACGACCGTCATCCTCAGCGCCTCCGCCCCAGCTGGTACGACTTCGATCCCGACCGTCTCCATCTACGACGGCGACACGTCGCTGCCGATCATGTACGGCGCGGAGACGCCCAACGGCGGGAGTTCCTTCTGGGACGGCATCATCACGATCCGTTTCGCCGCCCCCGGCTACGTCGACGCGGTCATGACAGTGCCCTACACCCAAGTGGTGTGAGGCAATCGTCTCGGGTCTGCACGACAACCGGACCGCGCTGGCGGATGAGAAGCCGGACAAACAGCGAAGCCCGCCTCTCTCGTGGCTACGAGGGAGGCGGGCTTCAATTCCTGTGACAACGACGTGGTGGAGCTGGGGGGAATCGAACCCCCGTCCAACGCTGAGTCTCCACGCCTTCTCCGGGCGCAGTCTGTGAAGACGTTCTGCTCGGCTCCGACCTTTGTCACAGACACCTAAGTCGACGAGCCCAGCCTGGGAAGAGTCCCACGTGACGTCCAGACGCCATCACGCAGCAAGATTCCTAGATGACGCCAGGATCCGTATCGGAATCACATACGGCCTGACGGACTATCGGGCTCGCTTATGCAGCGAGGGCGAAGTCGTTGCGCTTGGTTTCGGCAACTATTTTTTTGCAGAGAGCGTTTACGAGATAACTCTGCATCCTCGGCCCGCTTCTCGTGGATTCACAGGCGCTGTCGAAACCGATCAGCCCCGTGGTCCTTCTCTCGAAGGAGCCGTTGTCACACTATGGAATTGCCAACCCGGATGACGAACACCCGAGCATCTCAGACTACAACGTTCGACGGCTCTCCGCCATTCCGCCGGGGGTGATGAGCTGGCGTAGAGTCGGCCCATGAGTGAAGTCACCGTCACCGTCCGCGGCGAGCACGAGAGGCGCGTCGCACCGGAGAGAGCAACCATCCGCGTGAGCGTCCGCAGCGAGGGGCCGGAGCGGACGGTCGTCGTCGAACACGTGATGCGACTGGCCGACCCTGTGCGACACAGCATCACCGAGCGAGCCGACGCGGGCAGCATCGTGGACTGGACCAGCACTCGTCTCTCGGTGCGTGCGGAGCGGCCGTGGAGCAACGACGGCAAGCGCCTCGCACCCGTGTTCTACGCCAGCGTCGACTTCACCGCGACCTTCGCGGAAGCCTCCGAGCTTTCGATCTGGGCCTCCGACATCTCGCCGTGGGACGGCGTCGAGGTGGGCGGGGTCGAGTGGCATCTGACCCCCGAAACCCGGACGCAGGTCGAACAAGAGGTCGCTGCGGAAGCTGTCGGCGTCGCCGTCACACGGGCTCAGGCGTACGCCGGGGCGCTCGGACTGGAGCAGGTCACCCCCATCGAGATCGCCGACGCGGGCTTGATCTCTAAGGCTCAGGGCTCCGCAGAGGCGCCGCTGATGAAGGCGCGCGGAGGTATCGCTTTCGCTGCCGACGCCGGCCCCGTGATGGAGTACGAACCGGACGAGATCGTCATCTCGGCGACCGTCGAGGCCCGCTTCCTCGCCCGCTGACCCGGATCACTCCGGCGTCGCGAAGGGAGCGAGCTCCGCCGCGAGACGCTCGGACACCCGAGCATGAACGGCGGTACCCTCCTCCCGATGATCCACGGCGAGCAACATCCCGGACTCGTGGATCGCGGCCACCAGGTCGCCGCGATCGTAGGGGATCACCGCGTGGACCTCGACTGCCGGCTTCGGGAGTGCGTCCTCGATGGCGGCACGCAGCTCCGCGATTCCCTCGCCGGACCGTGAAGACACGAAGTGCGCCTGCGGCTGGAGGCCGCGGAGCACCAGACGCTCGTCCTCGTCGATCAGATCCGCCTTGTTGAAGACCACGATCTCGGGCAGATCCCGTACGCCGACATCACCGAGCACGTCGCGCACGGTCTGAAGCTGACCCGCCGGGTCGGGGTGCGAGCCGTCGACGACGTGGAGCACGACGTCGGCTTCGCCGACCTCTTCCAGCGTCGAACGGAAGGCCTCGACGAGCTGATGCGGCAGGTCACGGACGAAACCGACGGTGTCGGTCAACGTGTACACGCGTCCGTCCTCCGTCTCGGATCGCCGCACCGTGGCATCGAGCGTCGCGAACAGCGCGTTCTCGACCAGCACCCCGGCGCTCGTGAGCGCATTGAGCAGACTCGACTTGCCGGCGTTCGTGTACCCCGCGATCGCGACCGACGGAATCGTGTTGCGCTTGCGCTCGGCGCGCTTCGCCTCACGAGCCGGGCCGAAGTCTCGGATCTGGCGCCGCAGCAGAGCCATCTTGGTCCGGATCCGCCGACGGTCGAGTTCGATCTTGGTCTCACCGGGACCGCGCGAGCCCATGCCTGCGCCGCCGGCGCCCACCTGCCCACCGGCCTGACGACTCATCGAGTCACCCCATCCGCGCAGACGCGGAAGCAGGTATTCCAGCTGCGCGAGCTCGACCTGGGCCTTGCCCTCACGGCTCTTCGCGTGCTGGCTGAAGATGTCGAGGATCACCGTGGTGCGGTCGATGACCTTGACCTTGACGACGTCTTCGAGTGCACGACGCTGGCTCGGCGCGAGCTCCGTGTCGGCGATCACGGTGTCAGCGCCCACGGCGGCGACGATGTCTTTGAGTTCCTGCGCCTTGCCGCGACCGAGATATGTGGCGGCATCGGGATGCGGCCGGCGCTGAAGCACGCCATCGAGCACCACGGCACCGGCGGTCTCCGCCAACGCCGCGAGTTCACGGAGCGAGTTCTCGGCATCCTCCTGCGCGCCCTGCGGGTACACGCCGACGAGGACGACGTTCTCCAGACGCAGCTGCCGGTACTCGACCTCGGTGACGTCCTCGAGCTCTGTCGAAAGCCCGCCGACGCGACGAAGCGCGTGACGGTCTTCGAGGTCCCACTGCGCACCATCGGTGCTTCCGTGGGAGGCCGTCGATTCATCCTGCAGCGCCTGTGCTGCGCCGAACACGTGCACGTCGGAACGCTTCTCTGCGCTCGCGAGTACGCGATCGACGGTGTGGTCGTCGGTGGAGGGGGTGGTGGTCTCCGTCATCCGTTCCTTGTCTCTGCGTTTCGTAGCGAGCCTTAACCTTAGCCCGCGCTGTCCGGTACGCTCGCCCTATGGGGTCCGATCACTACTTCACTGCGGCCCCGGCAAGCCCCGAGAACCTTCGTAAGATCCGCGTATCGCTCGCAGGTCGAGAGCTCGAACTCACCACCGCCGGTGGTGTCTTCAGCCCGGATCGTCTCGACGCCGGCACTGCAGTGCTCCTCGCCAACACGCCTCCGGTTCCCCCGGGCGGCGACCTTCTCGACCTCGGGAGCGGTTGGGGTCCTGTCACGATCTCGATGGCCCTCGCCTCTCCCCATGCGACGGTGTGGGCCGTCGACGTGAATGAGCGCGCCCTGGATCTCGTCCGCCGCAACGCGGCTGCTCTCGGGCTCACCAATGTCAACGCATCTCTGCCCGACGATGTTCCCGCGCACGTGTCGTTCCGCACGATCCGCTCGAATCCGCCCATCCGCGTCGGCAAGAACGAGCTCCACGGGCTGTTGGAACGGTGGATCCCGCGACTCGACGAGCGCAGCGACGCGTGGCTCGTGGTGCAGCGCAACCTCGGGGCCGACTCGCTGCAGCGCTGGATCGGCGCGACGTTCCATCCGGGCTACAGCGTCTTCCGAACCGCCACCGGCAAGGGGTACCGGATCCTGAAGGTCCGTAAGCACGGCACGCTCCCGACGGAGCCGATCGCACTCTCCGAGTAGTGACTGTCGCCGTCGTCTTGGACGACGGTCAGACGAGGTCGACCTCGCCCTGGAACACCAGCTGGGCCGGGCCTGAGAGCGCGACGTGCTCCCCGTCCTCGGCCGGGAACATGCGTACGCCGAGGGTGCCGCCCGGCACTTCCACCTGCCAGTTGTTCGGCGCCTTCTCCCCCGCCCAGTAGCGTACGGCCAGCGCTGTCGCGGCGACGCCGGTACCGCAGCTGAGGGTCTCGCCCACACCCCGCTCATGGACGCGCATGCTCACGTGTCCGACGCCATCGCGCACGAGCGGCTCCCCTGGCACGACGAACTCGACGTTCGCCCCCTCGGGAAGCGAAGGATCGAGATCAGGTGCGCGGTGCAGCTCGAGGCCGGCGAGCTCGGCTTCCGAGGCGAGCGCCACGACGACGTGCGGATTGCCGACATCGATCCCGAGGCCGGGACGCGTGACGGGGAGCCCGTCGACACGCACGAGCGGGTCGTCGCCCGAGAGCTTCCAGCGGCCGAGGTCGACCTGGTATCCGGTCGCGCTTCGAGTCACGTCGCGCACACCGGCCCGCGTACCGATGGGCAGGGTGGATCCGTGCTCGATGGTCGCGAGACCGGAGCGAACCAGGTAGTGCGCGAACACCCGGATGCCGTTACCGCACATCTCGGCGAGCGAACCGTCGGCGTTGCGGTAGTCCATGAACCACTCGGCAGCAGGTTCCTCCGCCAGCGCGGCCTCGCCATCGGCGATCGCCTCGGATCGGACGACGCGGAGGATGCCGTCCGCACCGATACCGAAGTGGCGGTCGCAGAGGACGGTGACCTGTTCCACCGTCAGATCGAGTGCCCCGTCGGGGTCAGCGATGATGATGAAGTCGTTGCCCGTGCCGTGCCCTTTGGTGAATGCGACCATGCCCCCAGTCTAGAGAGCGGGGCTAGGCGTCGGAGACGAGACGCTTTCCCGTGTTGGCCACGGTGAACCGCTCGTACCCGAGGGCATCGTAGAAGCCGAGGACGTGTTCATTGCCCTCTCGGACCATCAGTTGCACCTTCGGACATCCCATCGCTTCGAGCACGCGCTCGGCCTCCGCCACCAGTGCTCGCGCGATTCCGAGGCCACGGTGAGACGCTGCCGTCGCGAGGTAGTAGAGCCACCCTCGATGACCGTCATACCCGGCCATCACCGATCCGATCACCTCGTCGTCCTTCGTCACCGCGACGAGGAACCCTTCGGGCTGCATGGCGAGCTTGCGCTCGATGTCGACACGCGGATCATTCCACGGCCGCGTGAGCCCGGCTTCTTCCCAGAGAGCGACGACGGCGTCCATATGAACGCGTTCGAACCGACGGACGGCCCAGTCCGCCGCACCGTAGGTCGGCGACTCGTTCGACACGCTCACGCGGACACCACGGAATAGCGTCCACACAGGAAGTTCCGATTGCGCGCGACCTCCAGGAGCTCGAGGTCGAGCCTGCGCGGGAGCAAAGGTGCGCCGGAGCCCAGCGTCACGGGCGCATACTGCACCCAGACCTCGTCCAGCAGCCCCGCATCGGCGAACTGACCCGCAAGGTCTCCCCCGCCGACGATCCAGATGTCCTGATCGCCCGCCGCCGCCGACATCTCGGCATGAACGCTCTGCACGTCCTGCTGGGTCAGCCGCACATCGGCGTTCTTCGGGAGTTGGAGTTCACGGTGGGAGAACACCCAGGTCGGCTGGCTGTAGCCCCATCGACCCTCTTCGTGGCGCATGACCCACTCGTACGTCGATGACCCCATGGCCAGGGCGCCGACGTTCTTCTCGAACGCGTTGTACCCCATCGGACCATCGGGATCGACATCCTGCGTCAGCAACCAATCGAGCGAATGCTCGTCTGTCGCGATGAACCCGTCGAGGCTGGAGGCGGTGAAGAAATGGGTGACCATGCCCTCAGCCTCCCACCACTCACCGACATCGAAGGCGGTCGGTCACGACGACGCGGTCTCGGCTCCGAGGAGCGCCTCCGCGTCCGCGGGTGCGGTCCACCACTCCAGCTCCGGGTACCGCTTGAACCACGAGACCTGCCGACGCGCGTAACGGCGGGTCAAGGCTTGCGTCTGAGCGATGGCGGCGGCTTCGTTCAGACTCCCGTCGAGCTGGGCCAAGGCCTGCGCATAGCCGATGGCTCGCGGAGCGGTGACACCACGTTCGAGGCCGTGCTCCCGCAGGCCTGCGACCTCTGCGACGAGACCGGCCTCCCACATCCGCTCGACGCGGGCATCGAGGCGAGGCACCAGGTCGGCGCGATCGACGTGCAGGCCGATCACCCGTGTTCGCGGGTGCCACAGCACGGGCCTTTCAGGCAAGGCGGCGCCGTGTGTACTGCTCCCCTGCTCGAGGACTTCGAGGGCTCGGATGACGCGGCGGCTGTTTCGCGGGTCGACCTTCGCCGCCGCCGCAGGATCCTGGGAACGGAGACGCTCGAGCAGTCCGGCGAGGCCTGCGGACTCCAACTCGCGCTCGAGGCGCTCACGGATCGCAGGGTCGCGCGGCGGGAAGTGGAACTCGTAGACGACGCTCGACACGTACAAGCCGGATCCACCCACGAGGATCGCGTCCCCGCCGCGCTGATGGATCGCACCGATCGCCTCTCGCGCCACCGGCTGATACCAGGCCACCGCCGCTTCTTCGGCGACCTCACGCACGTCGAACAGGTGGTGCGGGATGCCGCGCCGCTCTGCCACGGGCAGCTTCGCGGTTCCGATGTCCATGCCCCGGTAGAGCTGCATGGCGTCGGCGTTCACGATCTCGGCCGGGTTGCCCCGAGCACGCAACGCCTCCGCGAGATCGAGCGCAAGCTCGCTCTTCCCGGTGCCGGTCGCCCCGACGATCGCCCAGAGGCGCGGGTCGCTCACACTCCGACGCGTAGCGTGGGAAGGCCGAGCGAGACCGGTCGCGGGCCGCCCTCTGCCGCGGGCGTCGGGACCGCGCAGGACTCGGCCTGCCCGCGATCCCACGCGTCGCCGCCGCGGGTCCGACGGATGCGCAGCGGAGCGCCGGTCGGGTCATCCGCGAGCAGGTGGAACGGTGCCGCATGGGTCACCGTGACCGTCACGACGTCGCCCGGCCGCGGAAGAGCCGAACCGTCGGTCACCTCGAAATGCACCAGCCGGTTGTCTTCGGCGCGGCCAGTGAGCCGGTGGGTCTCCGCGTCCTTTTTGCCTTCGCCGGTCGAGACCAGCACCTCGACCTCGCGACCGACCTGCTTCTGGTTCTCTTCCAGGGAAATGCGCTCCTGCAGGGCGATCAGTCGGTTGTACCGCTCCTGCACGATCTCCTTGGGCACCTGGTCCTCCATCGTGGCGGCAGGGGTGCCCTCGCGGATCGAATACTGGAAGGTGAACGCGGCAGAGAATCGTGCCTGTTCGACGACGCGCAGTGTGTCTTCGAAGTCCTCGTCCGTCTCGCCCGGGAATCCGACGATGATGTCGGTGGTGATCGCCGCGTTCGGGATTCGTTCGCGGACCCGATCGAGGATTCCGAGGAAACGCTCGCTGCGGTACGAACGACGCATGGCTTTGAGGATGCGATCGCTTCCGGACTGGAGCGGCATGTGCAGCTGCGGCATCACGTTCGGCGTCTCGGCCATCGCATCGATCACGTCGTCGGTGAATGCCGCGGGGTGCGGACTGGTGAACCGGATCCGCTCGAGTCCGTCGATCTCGCCCGCCGCGCGGAGGAGCTTGCCGAACGCCTGACGATCGCCGAACTCGACCCCGTAGGAGTTCACGTTCTGCCCGAGCAGAGTGACTTCGATCGCGCCGTCATCCACGAGGAAACGGATCTCGTTCAAGATGTCGCCGGGACGACGATCTTTCTCCTTCCCGCGCAGGCTGGGGACGATGCAGAAGGTGCAGGTGTTGTTGCAGCCCACGGAGATGGATACCCAGCCGCTGTGCGCGGAGTCGCGCTTCGTCGGCAGCGTGGACGGGAAGACCTCGAGCGACTCGAGGATCTCGAGCTCGGCATCACCGTTGTGGCGTGCGCGCTCGAGGAGGCCGGGCAATGAGCCCATGTTGTGGGTTCCGAACACGACGTCGACCCACGGAGCCTTGTCGAGGACGGCCTGCTTGTCCATCTGCGCCAGACACCCGCCCACCGCGATCTGCATGCCGTGCTTGCGTCGCTTCACCGAGGCGAGGTGCCCCAGCGTGCCGTACAGCTTGCCGGCGGCGTTGTCTCGCACGGCACAGGTGTTGATGATCACCACATCGGCTTCGGCACCGTCGAGCGCACGCACATAGCCGGCGCTCTCCAACGAGCCGGAGAGCCGTTCAGAGTCATGCACGTTCATCTGACACCCGAAGGTGCGGACTTCGTAGGATCGCTGTCGCCCGTCGTCGTCGACGGCCGCCGACGACGCACTGATGATCGTCGGTTCACTGCGCGGAATAGTCATGATCAACCCATTGTACGAGCCGATTCCACGCGTGTGCCGCGTCGGGATCTCAGTCCGAGTCGACGAATCGGACGCCCGAGGTCCCCCTGCCGAACGTCGCCTCCTGCAATGCCGTCTTCGCCGCCTTCATCGCTGTCGATCCGTTGTAGCCGCGACGCGAGAGCTGCCCCATCAGACGCCGAAGCGCCGTGTCGTGGTCCAACCGGGCGAGCGAACGAGCCTTGCTCCGAGCGAACTCGAGAGCACGTTCGTCGTCATCGTCGGGTAACTCATCGAGCGCGACATCGATAACCTCGCGCGGGATGCCCCGCTGGGCCAGCGCCCGGGAGAGTGCGACTCGCCCCTGCCCTTTCCGCTCCACTCCCGACGTCACCAGAACCTCGGCGAGAGCGGCATCGTCGAGGTAGCCTCGGCGTCCGAAGTCTTCGATCACCTCGTCGATCGTGGCGCTGTCGAGCTCGTGTCCCCGCAACATCTGACGCGCTTCGGAAACCGACAGTGAGCGGGCTCGCAGCTTCCGTACGAGCGACTCCTCGGCCGCGGTACGGGCCTCGTCCGGATCAACCTCGTCGCCACCCGACGCCTCGTTGGATGTGTCGAGCGCATGGAGACGGGGCCCTGAGCTCGCCTCGCCTGCTCGCCCGGCTCCCGGCCTCGCAGATGCTCGTCGGGCGGGATGGCGGTCACTGGGCGTGCCCGCATCGGACGTCGTCCCGAGCGCGGATCCGCGAGACGGAGTGTCCCACGTCGATCGCCACGCTCCGGCGTCGTTCGTGTGGCCGGGCTCGGCTTCCGAGGCGACGTCGCTTCCTACCGCAGCGCTCCGGCCGGGGTCGCCCTGAGGGCGAGCACCGCCGAAGAGAGGAATGATGGGGGCGATCCGCTCGGAATCGCCCCCACGTGTGTCATTCATCAGGCCGGACGACGCTCGGCGAGCTCGTCAGCGGCGTCAGGAGCGACGAGTTGCGCACCGATACCGAGCTTCTGCTTGATCTGCGTCTCGATCGCGAGAGCGATATCGGGGTTGTTCAGCAGGAACGTACGGGCGTTCTCCTTGCCCTGCCCGAGCTGGTCGCCGTCGTAGGTGTACCACGAGCCCGACTTCTTGACGATGGCATGCTCGACGCCGAAATCGATCAGGCTGCCTTCGCGTGAGATGCCGACGCCGTAGAGGATGTCGAACTCCGCCTGCTTGAAAGGCGGAGCCATCTTGTTCTTCACGACCTTGACCCTGGTGCGGTTACCGACAGCATCGGTCCCGTCTTTCAGCGTCTCGATACGACGGATGTCCATCCGGACGGACGCGTAGAACTTCAATGCCTTACCACCGGCCGTGGTCTCGGGCGAGCCGAAGAAGACACCGATCTTCTCGCGGAGCTGGTTGATGAAGATCATCGTGGTGTTCGTCTGGTTCAGGCCACCGGTCAGCTTGCGAAGCGCCTGCGACATGAGTCGAGCCTGCAGACCCACATGCGAATCACCCATCTCTCCCTCGATCTCGGCGCGCGGCACGAGCGCGGCGACGGAGTCGATGACGATCAGGTCGATCGCCCCGGATCGAACGAGCATGTCGGCGATCTCGAGCGCCTGCTCACCGGTGTCGGGCTGCGACACCAGGAGCGCGTCGATGTCGACACCGAGCTTTGCTGCGTAGTCGGGGTCGAGAGCGTGCTCCGCGTCGATGAAGGCCGCGATACCGCCGGCGCGCTGTGCGTTCGCGATCGCATGCAGCGTCAGCGTGGTCTTACCCGAGGACTCCGGTCCGTAGATCTCGACGATTCGACCACGCGGGAGTCCGCCGACGCCGAGGGCGACGTCGAGCGCGATGGAGCCGGTCGGGATGACCGCAACGGGGGCGCGCTCATCACTGCCCAGCCGCATGACCGAGCCCTTTCCGAACTGACGGTCGATCTGGGCGAGGGCGGTCTCGAGGGACTTCTCGCGGTCTGCGGGTGATGGCATGATGTGCTCCTTCTGCGCGCGGTGCCGCCTGTAGGCTGTCGCGGCCCTCCCGGTTGGGAGTGACTCTCCGACAAGGCGTATGGCTCTTCGGCTTGTTCTCCACCGTACGAGGGGCCACCGACATCGTCTCGGCAAACTCACGTTCGGTGGACAATCACAGCTCTGAACCACCTGTGCAGAAGACTACGCTCTCTTCGAACGAATATTCGACGACACGCCGCCGATCGCACACCGTGTGCCGTAACCCGCGGACATCGCCGACGGAGTCAGTGCCCGCGCGGCTCCAGACGGCCGACACCGTGACGCCGGTTCTCCGGGACGTCCATCTCCACGCACAGCGCGAGCCAGATCTCACGGGGCGGTGTCCCGTCGGCCAACGCCTCGAGCGCCGTGCGACCACGAAGAGCCGAGAGTCCGAGATCGTTCACCAATGACGATGCTCGTGCCTGGAACTCGGTGTCGACCGCGCGCAGAAACTCGCTACGACGCATCGTTCACTCCGGCACCCTGCTCAGTGCAACGAGAGCTGAGGCTCGACCGACGCCACGAGGTCGTCCGGAACGACGTCCGGGAAGACCTGGATGCCCTCGAGAACCGAGATGCGGTCTCCGACCTCGCGCATGATCGTCGAGATGGGCACATCGAGAGCATCGGCGACGGATGCGAGGATCTCGCTCGACGCTTCCTTCTGCCCACGCTCGACCTCACTGAGGTAGCCGAGCGCAACCGACGCCTTGCTTGCAACCTGCCGGAGCGTGCGCCCCTTCTGCAGGCGGAAGTCCCTCAGCACATCGCCGATTTCCTGTCGCACAAGAATCATCGGAACCTCCTCCCCGTGTGGTCGTTCGGGGTCTCCCCCGATAGGACAGCCAGTCTAGTACGCCTGGCCTGCACGAAATCTACCCCTGCACTCTGTGGTTTGAATGTGAGCACATCATTGATAACCAGACCGGGGCGGACACTATTCCGCGACCAGGTCGAGCAATGCTTCGAGCGCCGCAGCCACCGTCTGCGCCCGGATCGAATCCCGGTCGCCGCGGAAGCGGAATTCTCTCGCCTGCGCCCCGTTCGGCGTCACGATACCGATGTGCACGGTACCGACGGGCTGCCCGTCCGGCGAATCCGGTCCCGCGATCCCAGTGGTGGACACCCCGACATCCGCAGGCCGATCGTCTACGCTCACCACTCGCCGCACACCCCCGGCCATCTCCAGCGCGACCTGGGGGTGCACCGGACCGCGCATGGCGAGAAGCTCGGCGTCGACGCCGAGCACCGTCGCCTTGACGGAGGTCGCATAGGCCACGACACCGCCGAGGAGAACGGCGGAGGCTCCGGGGATGGAGACGATTTCTGCGCACAGCGCCCCGCCGGTGAGGGACTCCGCCACTCCCAGTGTCCACCCGCGTTCGTCGAGCGCCGACAGAACGGCGGCGGCGCTCGTCTCGCTCATGCCCTCTTCTGCCGCGATCCGCGCACCTGCGCCACGATGTAGTCGATCCCACTCGCCACGGTCAGCAGCAAGACGATGATCATCAGGATGAACGTCACCAGTGTCCATGCTTCGAGACCGATGAGGACATGCAGGGGAAGCAACGCCCATCCCAGGGCCACGCCCTGGAACGCCGTCTTGATCTTGCCCATCCACGCGGCCGCGACCACATGCTCGCTCGCGACCATCAGACGATGGATGGTGATCCCCCACTCGCGCACGAGAATGATCGCGACGATCCACCAGCTGACCTCGTCGAGGATCGCGAGACCGATGAACCCCGCCCCGGTGAGGAGCTTGTCGGCGATCGGGTCCCAGAGCTTCCCGAAATCGCTGACGATGTCGTATTTGCGAGCCAGGTAGCCGTCGACCCAGTCGGTGGAGATGCCGACGATGAAGATGATCGCAGCGGCCCAGCGCAGTCCGGGCTCAGCCAGGCCGTAGGTTCCTCCGAACAGCAGCAGGACGAAGAACACGACGGCGAGAGGGATCCGCGCGACCGTGATGGCATTGGGCAGTTGCCGGGGGATGGCCATCAGTCACGCCCCGTCAGGCCCCAGGCGTCTTCGTCGCCCTCGGCCTCCACCTCGGGAAGACCCTCGTACTGGGCCGCGATCGGATCATGGGCCGGAGGCATCGGCGGGACCGGCGGGACCGGCGGGGCGGCAGGTGCCGTTGGCGCGGCGGAGGCGGCAGGAACGTCCTCGCCGCGCAGCTTCGCCATCACCTGCGGCAGCTGCTCAGCCGTGGCCAGCACGTCCCGCGCCTTCGAACCTTCCGAAGGCCCGACGATCTCGCGGGATTCCAGCAGGTCCATCAGACGCCCGGCCTTCGCGAAGCCGACACGCAACTTGCGCTGGAGCATCGACGTCGACCCGAACTGCGACGAAACGATGAGCTCGGCAGCGGCGAGCAACAGCTCCAGATCGTCGCCGATGTCCTCGTCGACTTCCTTCTTCTTGGTCGGCTCCATCGCCTCCTGCACGTCGGCACGATAGTCCGGGCGCGCTTGGCGGGTGACGTGCTTGACGACGGCGTCGATCTCCTTCTCGTCGACCCACGCGCCCTGCAGTCGGAACGGCTTGGAAGAACCCATCGGCGAGAACAGCGCGTCACCCTGACCGATGAGTTTGTCGGCTCCCGGGCTGTCGAGGATGACCCGGCTGTCGGTGACGCTGGTGACCGCGAACGCGAGACGCGACGGCACGTTGGCCTTGATCAGACCGGTGACGACGTCGACGCTCGGACGCTGGGTCGCGAGGACGAGGTGGATACCGGAAGCGCGCGCGAGCTGAGTGATGCGGACGATCGAGTCCTCCACGTCGCGCGGGGCGACCATCATGAGGTCTGCGAGCTCATCCACCACGACAAGGAGGTACGGGTACGGCTTGAGAACGCGTTCACTGCCCACCGGCAGCTCGACCTCACCGGCCCTGACGGCACGGTTGAAGTCATCGATGTGACGGAAGCCGAACGACGCGAGGTCGTCGTACCGCATGTCCATCTCCTTCACGACCCACTGCAGCGCTTCGGCCGCCTTCTTCGGGTTCGTGATGATGGGCGTGATCAGATGCGGAACGCCGGCATAGCTGGTGAGCTCCACGCGCTTCGGGTCGATCAGGACCATGCGCACGTCGGCGGGACGCGCCCGCATGAGCAGACTGGTGATCATGGAGTTCACGAAGCTGGACTTACCGGAGCCGGTCGAGCCGGCGACCAAGAGGTGCGGCATCTTGGCGAGATTCGCGATCACGATGTTGCCGCCGACGTCCTTGCCGACGCCGATCGTCATCGGGTGCGTGCTCTTCTGCGCGGCGGGCGAGCGCAGAACGTCGCCGAGCGCGACCATCTCCTTGTCGGCGTTCGGGATCTCGATCCCGATCGCGCTCTTGCCCGGGATCGGCGAGAGGATGCGGACGTCGTTCGAGGCGACCGCATAGGCGAAGTTGTTGCTCAGCTGCAGGATCTTCTCGACCTTGACGCCGTGCCCGACCTCGACCTCGTACTGCGTGACCGTCGGGCCGCGCGAGAATCCGGTGACCTTCGCGTCGACCTTGAACTGCGACAGCACGCTCGTGATCTGCTCGATCACCTTGTCGGTCGCCTCGGAGCGCATCACGGGAGGCGGCCCTTCGACCAGCAGACCCGGAGACGGCAGGACGTACGGGGTGACGGGAGCCTGAGGACCACGATCCCCCGGGCCCGCGGTCCCGAATCCGTCCAGGCCGGGGAGCTCGGGGACCTCGCCGGTGTCGGACGCATCATCCAGCAGCGCTGTGTTCTGCTGCTCGGCGAGGGAATCCGCAACGGAGCGCACGTCCGAGAGAACCTCGGTGGCGGCGTCATAAGGATTCTCGACGACGACCGCCTGGTCGTACGCCGGGGTCGGCTCGGACGTCGTCAGCAGCGCGGTGATGTCGTCGGAACCGAGGGTCCCCTCGTCGGGGTCTTCTTCGCGCCCGGACTTGTTCCGCCGCCACCAGGGCAGCGCGTCGGGGTCGTCGACCTTGTCGGCGTCGTCGATCGCCGCATCCTTCGCCGGCTTCTCCGGGCGCTCGGCGTCGAACATCCACGCGTAGAGGTCGCCGAGTCGGGAGCCGATGCGGTTGGGAGGGGTCTTGGTGAGGATCAGGATGCTCAGCGCGGCGAGCAGCGACAGGACGATGTAGGCGGGAATGTCGGTGAGGTAGCTGAGCGGCTGACCGAGCATCCAGCCGAAGAGGCCGCCGGATTCACTCAGGGCGAGCATCCCCTCCCTGGGCTGAGGACCGTCGCCGGCCAGGTGGCAGAAGCCGGCTAGCGTCAGGATGAAGAGCCCGAACCCGATACCGATGCGACCGTTGTCATGCACGGACGACGGGTGGCGGAACAGCCATCCGGCCAGCAGAAGCAGAAGCACGGGCATCACGAAGGCGACGCGTCCGATCAGCCCGCCGACGGAGTACGCGCTGATGTTCGCGGCGACCTCGTTGCCGATGAAGAACCACTCGTTGACCGCTCCGAGGACGGCGAGCACGACCAGGAAGAACGGGAATCCGTCGCGGCGATCGTCTTTCTCGAGCGTCTCCGGCCCGAACGCGCGGAAGAGTCCGCCGACACCGTGTGCCAATCCGACCCAGGCACGGACGACGATCGGAGGCTTCTCGGCCTCGTCGATGTACTTCTTCGGAGCGGGCTGGGCCTTGGGAGCCGTCTGCCGCTTGGGGCGCGACGGTGCGCTGGTCGACGCGCGCTCTGTCTTCGTGGAACTCCTGGCCATGCTCTCACGTTACGTCCAACAGCCGACATCCCCGCGTAATGACGCGGCTTTCCGCGGATCCGAGAGGGCATCGACTAGGTGGTGGCACGGACCATCGTGTCGCGCGCCGAGCCCTGCCCGACCACGACGAAGCCCTCCGCGCGATAGAGGTTGCGTGCGAAGTTGTCCCGTTCCACGCTCAAGCTGATCCGCGAGTGACCTTGGGACCCCGCGAGTTCCACGACACCGCGCAACAAGGTGCGCCCGACACCGCGTGCCCGCCACAGCGGATGCACCCCGATGATCAGCTCCGGGACGGCGACACCCACGAAACCGAATCCGGGCGCGTTCTGCGGAAGCACGCGATACCAGGCTGCGCCCACGGGCACGTCGTCCTCACCGGTGGCCACCAGTCCGTCGTCGGCCGACCTCTTCCACCCTGCGAGGTAGCGCGGGTGCTCAGCCGACGTCAAGACCTCGTGCCGCGGACGCGCTCCCCCGGCACGCCAGTTGGCGGCCTCGACGAGCATGTCGCCGAGGAACATCGCATCCGTCTGCGCCGCCCTGCGGAGGGAGAAACCCCTGTACATGACGTGAGCCTAGGGCGCCGGTGTTACATCGGGATGACGGTCAGCCGTGAGTGGGGAGACGACTCCCCTCCACTCACGCTTCGATGACGAGCGGCACGATCATCGGACGACGACGCAGCCGCTGGTTGACCCAACGACCGATCGTGCGTCGCACGACCTGCGACAACGCGTGGGTGTCACGGACGCCGTTGCCCGACGCTTCCTTGAGCGCCGCGACGATCTTCGGCGTGACGTCGTCGAACACCGAGTCATCCTCGGCGACACCGCGCGCGTGGATCTCCGGACCGGAGATGATGCGCCCCGTGCCGGCGTCCACGACGACGATGACGGAGATGAAGCCCTCCTCGCCGAGGATCCGACGATCCTTGAGGTCGGCATCGGTGATCTCGCCGACGGTGGAGCCGTCGACGTACACGAATCCGAGGTCGAGCTGACCGGCGACCTTCGCGACGCCGTCCTTCAGGTCGATCACGGTGCCGTTCGAGGCGATGATCGTGTTCTCCTCTGCGATGCCGGTGTCCTGCGCGAGCTTGGCGTTCGCGATCAGGTGCCGGTACTCCCCGTGCACGGGGAGGACGTTCTTCGGCTTGAGGATGTTGTAGCAATAGATCAGTTCGCCGGCGGCGGCGTGTCCGGAGACATGCACCTTCGCATTCGCCTTGTGGACGACGTTCGCACCGAGCTTGGTGAGTCCGTCGATCACACGGTAGACGGCGTTCTCGTTGCCCGGAATGAGGCTGGAGGCGAGGATGACGGTGTCGCCCTCGCTGATCTCGATCGCGTGGTCCAGATTCGCCATGCGGCTCAGCACCGCCATGGGCTCACCCTGGGAGCCCGTGGACATGTAGACGATCTGCTCGTCGGGCAGGTCGCGCGCCTTCTTGAAATCGATGAGCACCCCGTCCGGCACCTTCAGATAGCCGAGCTGCTCGGCGATCGTCATGTTGCGAACCATGCTGCGGCCGAGGAAAGCGACACGGCGGCCGTTGGCGTACGCCGCGTCGATCACCTGCTGCACGCGATGGACGTGGCTGGAGAAGCTCGCGACGATGACGCGACGAGGTGCCTTCGCGATCACCTGGTCGAGCACGGGGCCGATCGAGCGCTCCGTCGGCGTGAACCCGGGGACATCGGCGTTGGTCGAGTCGACGAGGAACAGGTCGACACCCTCTTCGCCGAGGCGCGCGAAAGCCCGGAGGTCGGTGATGCGACCGTCCAGCGGCAGCTGATCCATCTTGAAGTCACCGGTGGCGAGCACCATTCCCGCCGGGGTGCGGATCGCCACGGCCAGCGCGTCGGGAATCGAGTGATTCACCGCGACGAACTCGAGGTCGAACGGGCCGACCCGCTCCTGCTGACCTTCCTTCACCGTGAGCGTGAAGGCCTTGATGCGGTGCTCCTTGAGCTTCGCCTCGACCAGTGCAAGGGTGAGGCCCGAACCGATCAGGGGGATGTCGCTCTTGAGCCGAAGCAGATAGGGAACGGCGCCGATGTGGTCTTCATGGCCGTGCGTGAGCACCACGCCCACGATGTCGTCCAGGCGGTCACGGATGGGCTCGAAGTCCGGAAGGATCAGGTCGACGCCAGGCTGGTGCTCCTCGGGGAAGAGCACACCGCAATCGACGATCAGGATCTTGCCGTCGTACTCGAACATGGTCATGTTGCGACCGATCTCGCCGAGTCCGCCGATCGGGATGACCCGAAGCGTTCCTTCGTCGAGAGCGTTCGGTTCTACCAGGGGAATGGACATGCTGTCTCCTCAGTCGGACACTCCGCGCGTCCGTTCGTTCGTGGCGACGCGACTCAGCGCGTCGTGCCGTGCACCTTCGGCAGGGCACCACCCGCAGCCGCATTGCGGTCGGGTCGGAAGTTCGAGAAGTCCGCACCGGGAACGTTCTGCACGAGGTCGAGCTCATCCTCGATGAGCGCGGCCTCCCATTCCTCGGGGCCGACCAGGGGAAGGCGGACGCGCGGGCTCGAGATGCGACCGAGTCCGTGCAGGATGTACTTCGCCGCGACCGTTCCCGGCACGTGGGTCATCACGGCACGCACGAGCGGCTCCAGGCGCTTGTGCTCCGCGGTCGCCGTGGCGAGGTCACCCGCGTTCACCGCATCGATGATCGTGCGGTACGGGGCCGCCGCGACGTTGGCCGTCACGCCGATGAGGCCCGTGGCACCGATCGCGAGGTGCGGCAGCACGTTCGCGTCGTCGCCGGAGAAGTACATCAGGTCGGTCTGGTTGAGCACGCGGCTCACCTCGGAGAAGTCGCCCTTGGCGTCCTTCACAGCGAGGATGTTCGGGTGCTTCGCGAGACGCAGAATCGTCTCGTACTTGATCGGCACACCCGTGCGCCCCGGAATGTCGTAGAGGATCACCGGCAGATCGGTCGCGTCGGCGACCAGCCGGAAGTGCGTGAGGATTCCGGCCTGCGTCGGCTTGTTGTAGTAGGGCGTGACGATCATGATGCCGTCGGCGCCGGCCTTCTCGCTGGCCTTGTAGAGCTCGATCGCGTGGGCCGTCTCGTTGGAACCACCGCCGGTGATGATCTTCGCGCGCCCGCCCGAAACGGACTTGCCGACCTCGACGAGCTTGAGCTTCTCCGGGTCTGTCAGGGTCGAGGTCTCGCCGGTCGTTCCCGTCACGACGATGCCGTCCGCACCTGCGGTGATCACGTCATCGATGTGCTTCTCGACAGCGGGCCAATCGACTTCGCCGTCGGCCGTCATCGGAGTGACGAGCGCGACGAGGACCTGTCCGAAAGGGTTGCCCGAGTGCGTCATAAGCCCAGCGTATAGGTTCGACCGGTGGTCCCGCGGACGCGGTGACGCAGATGCACCTCTCCTCGGGGCGCACGGGTCCGAGCGCGTCCCCCGGGCCTGCGCAGGTCTCTCGTCGACTCCCGCAGGCCTCAGACGCGACCGCGCCGAGCGACGCCGGACGTGAACGAGCGGGGCAGGACACGCGTCAGCGCCACGATCGCCTTGTACCGAAGTGACGGAACGGATACTGCTCTGCCGCGCGCCGCATCACGCAGACCGGTACGGACGACATCGCGTGCATTCAGCCACATGATCGCGGGCACACCTTCCTCCCCCACGGCCAGACCCATCCGCTCATGGAAGGACGTGTGCGTGAATCCGGGGCAGAGCGCGGTGACACTCACTCCGTCTCGTGCGTACTCCGCATTCGCCCAGCCGCTGAAGCCGATCAGCCAGGACTTGCATGCCGAATAGGTCGACCGGGAGATGAACCCGGCGACGGAGGCGACGTTGATGATGCGACCACCGCGCCCGCGCATCGTCTGCAGCGCCGCGTGCATCAGGCGCATCGACGCCTCGACGTGCACGCGGAGGTGTCGCACCTCGTCGTCGATGTCGTTGTCCGCGAACTGCAGCGGCAGACCGAACCCGGCGTTGTTGATCAGGAGGTCGACCGGGTCGGAGGTGTCGCGCAATCGGGCGGCGACGCGCTCGACCTCGCTCTCCACCGCGAGGTCGGCGACGAGGATCTCGACCGCGACACCGTACTCCGTGCGCAGCTCCGTGCCCAGCGCCTCCAGCGTCTCGGGTGTCCGCGCCACCAGGATGAGGTCAGCTCGACGCCGTGCCAGCTGGCGCGCGAACTCGGCTCCCAGCCCCGCGCTGGCTCCGGTGATCAATGCGGTGGGCATCAGCGCTCGTACCCGAGGAAGCGGTAGCGGATGCCGGTGCGCGATGTCTGCCACTCGCCCTCGTCGACGAGTCGCCAGCCGGTCGTGGCGGGCGCATAGGCGTCTCCGGCGACGTCGATGTCGAGCTCGGTGACCTCGAGGCGATCGGCGTCGCCGATGACCTGACGGAAGATCTCGGCGCCTCCGATGATCCACGCCTTGTCCAGCCCGCGGACTGCTTCGGCGACGGTCGCCGCCCGTCGCGCGCCCTCGTGGCGCCAGTCCTGTTGGCGCGTGATCACGATGTTGTCGCGCCCGGAGAGCGGGCGGAATCGCTCCGGAAGGGAGTCCCACGTCTTCCGGCCCATCACCACCGGTGCCCCGAGCGTGACGTCCTTGAAGTGAGCGAGATCCTCCGGAACGTGCCAGGGCATCCCGCCCTCCGCTCCGATCACGCCGCCGCGCGCCTCAGCCCAGATCAGCCCGACCCACGTCATACGGCCACCGCCGCCCGGATCGGCGCGTGATGCTGGTAGTCCTCGACGATGAAGTCCTCGTACCGGTAGTCGAAGATCGACTCCGGCTTCCTCGCCAGTCGCAGGGTCGGGTACGCGTAGGGCTCGCGGCTGAGCTGCTCGCGCACCTGCTCCACGTGATTGTCGTAGACGTGGCAGTCACCGCCGGTCCACACGAAGTCCCCGGGCTCCAGGCCGACCTGCTGCGCGATCATCAGGGTGAGCAGCGCATACGAGGCGATGTTGAACGGCACACCGAGGAACATGTCGGCGCTGCGCTGATACAGCTGACAGGAGAGCTTTCCATCCGCGACGTAGAACTGGAAGAGCGCATGACACGGCGCGAGGGCCATGTCGGGGATGTCTGCAGGATTCCACGCCGAGACGATCAGACGACGGGAATCGGGCGAGCGCCGGATCTGCTCGATGACCTCGGAGAGCTGGTCGATGCTGCCGCCGTCGGGAGTCGGCCAGGAGCGCCACTGCACCCCGTACACCGGGCCGAGATCGCCCGACTCATCCGCCCACTCGTCCCAGATCGTCACGCCGTTGTCGCGCAGCCATCCGACGTTGGAATCCCCTCGGAGGAACCAGAGCAGCTCGTACGCGATCGACTTGAAGTGCACGCGCTTCGTCGTGATGAGTGGGAAGCCCTTCGCGAGGTCGAAGCGGATCTGCCGCCCGAAGACGCTCGTCGTGCCGGTACCCGTCCGATCCGACTTGTGCGTGCCGGTCTCCACGACATCGCGGAGCAGATCTTCATAGGGGGTCGGAACGGCGGCGCTCATGACAGCCACGATACCTTCCCGCTCCCGTCACGGGGCGGATCCTGCACCGCGGAAAGCCCGTTCGTCATCATCGGAAACATCGACTCCCGATCCCATGAGGGCGGCGTACTCTCGACGCATGTCGCCCGCGCTCGCCCTCGTGATCGTCCTCGGTCTCCTCGTGCTCGCCACGGCGGTCGGGGTCGTGGTTCGTCGGCGCGACGGGCGGCGGCGTGACGGGGGCAGGCTCCGGTTCGATGCCACGGACATCCCCTCGGCAGCACTCGGCTCCCGCGCGACACTGGTGCAGTTCAGCACCGAGACCTGTGCCCGTTGCCCGCAGGTGCGACGGTTGCTGCACTCCTACGCGTCGGGCGACGACGGGCTCGCGCACATCGAGGTCGATCTGACGCACCGCCCCGACCTTTCGGCACGGTACAAGGTGCTGCAGACGCCGACGACCTTCCTCATCGACGGCTCGGGCACCGTCCACGCACGATTCCACGGTGTCCCCCACCGTCATGCACTCACCGAAGCGGTCGCGGCCGTCTGAGGCGCGAAGACTGGAGCACACATGATCACGCCCGCACGCATAGACCCCCGCGGTCCGCGATTCGCGGCCACGATCACCGCGGCACTGCTGCTCGTGGCCACGTTTCTGGCGTTGACGGGGATATCCACCGCCCAGGCGGGCGCGGCGACGTTCGGCTGGTACGCCTATCAGCCGTCGACCGGCGCGACCTTCATCCCCGGCGGATGGGCCGTGTCCGGAACGCCCCTCGTTCACCGTGCCCTGGACCCGGGATTCCTGCTCACGGTGATCATCGCCCTGCTGTTCCTGTGGGCCCTGGTCTCGCCGAGGACGGCCCCCTGGAGTGTCCTGTTCCGCACGGTCGTGCGTCCTCGGCTCGCGCCGCCTGCGGAGCTTGAAGATCCGCGACCGCCTCGGTTCTCTCAGGGGGTCGGCCTCTTCGTGGTCGGTGTCGGTCTCGTTCTGCACCTCATCGGGGTCCCCTGGGCGTTGCCGATCGCCACCGCTGCCGCCTTCGTCGCCGCCTTCCTCAACGCGGCGTTCGGCTTCTGCCTCGGATGCCAGATGTACCTGCTGCTCCAGCGGGTCGGCGTGATCGGCCGGACAGCCCCCGCAGCGTGATTCCGGTTCCCTCCGAACCGAACCGTCGATAGGCTGGCCGCGACGTGACCCCTCATCCCTCGGGGCACGAGAACCGGAGGAACCATGCCCGTCACCAGCGAAGCCGCCAGCACCTGGACAGGATCGCTCATGGAGGGGTCGGGCACCGTGGCGTTCTCTTCGTCGAAGCTCGGCACCTTCCCGATCAACTGGAAGGCCCGCAGCGAAGGCAGCGACACCACGACCACGCCGGAAGAGCTCATCGCTGCCGCTCACGCCTCGTGCTTCAGCATGGCGCTCTCCCACGCCCTGGCCGAGAACGGCACGCCTCCCGAGCGAGTCGACGCGAGCGCGTCCGTCACCTTCAAGCCCGGTGTCGGCATCACCGGCAGCCACCTCAACGTCAACGCGACCGTCCCGAACCTCACTCCGGAGGCATTCCAGGAGATCGCGAACGGAGCGAAGACCGGGTGCCCGGTGTCTCAGGCGCTCGCGGGCATCGAGATCACGCTCGAGGCGACGCTCGCCTGATCGTCGAACCCGACGTCAGGGCCGACGGAAGAGGCGGATCGCCTCGCGGATGCTGGCTCTGGCGTCTTTCCGGCGTCCGGCGGCGTCTTGCACGACGCCCAGGCGGTACCGTGCACGCCAGTCATCGTGCGCCGCGTCCGCTTCCGCTGCGTACCGTGCGATGAGGGGGTCTGCGTCGGCGCGCGCGATACGCCCGCTCGGTGTCAGCTCGGTCTCCACCGGAGGCATCCCTCCCTCCGCGTCGAGCAGTCGCCCCAGGCGGTCCGCGCCGAAGCCGAACATCATCTCCCGGACGAGCGCCCAGGCACCGATCGGAGCCAGCACGAGGAGCGTGATGCCCATGCCGATCGAAATCGGAGTGCCGACCGAGATGAACATCACGGCGAGCCAGACCGCGACCGCAAGGTAGACGAGCAGCGCCGCCGCCATCAGCGCGACGCCGATCCGCGACATCACGAGCGGATGCCGATGTCGATCATGTGCTCGAGGCCGACGACCACACCGGCGGCGCTTCGCGCGAAGGGGACCGCGATGCGGATCCCGGGTGCGTAGGCGAGCGCCGAGTCCGTGGTGTCATGGGTGAACGTCAGCGATTCCCCCGGTCCGGACAGGATGACCTCCTGCTTGGCGACGACACCGGGGCGACGCAGCGAGTGGATCGGGACACTGCCGACCTGCTGCCCCCGAGCGCGCTGATCCGCGTGCGGAGCGCTGACCGGCCCCTGCTCGGCGCGCGCGGCCGCGATCAGCTCTGCGGTACGCACGGCCGTGCCGCTGGGCGAATCTATCTTGGTCTCGCGATGCGCCTCGATGATCTCCGCGGAGCCGAAGAACGGGGCCGCCGCCGCCGCGAGGGCTGACCCGAGCACCGATCCGAGCGAGAAGTTGGGGATGAAGACCGCGCCGGTCCCGGCCGCCTCGACGAGGGGGCGCACCAGCGCGATCCGCTCGGCCGACCAGCCCGAGGTCGCGACGAGCACATTGATCCCCCGCTCGACGGCGGCGCGGACGACATCGACGCTCACCTGCGGCGTCGATGCATCGATGACGAGGCCGGCGCCGTCCAGCTCGGAGAGTTCACTCGACGAGGTCAGCACACGGCTCACCTCGAACCCCTCGAGCTCGTCGACCACCGCATGGATGATCTGTCCGAGCTTCCCGGTGCCGCCGACGAGTGCTACCTGCGTGGTCATGCGTCCAGTCTATTTCGCGGACATCGCCCGCCTCGCGGGGCGCGCGGGACCGCATCGCACCCGATTCGGGGAGCGCTGGACCTCACACGAGCAGTGCGTCGGGAATTCCGGTGCGCAGCTCCACCGGCAGGTGACCGGTGTCGTTGTGCGTGAGCAGCGTCCACGGCCGTCCCTGCTTTTGCGCGATCACCGTCAGGCCGCAGTGCGACTGGTTCAAGGTCATCCAGCGCCACTCCGGCGCGGCGAGCACCTCGCGGACGAACCAGGAGATCACGAAGTTGTGGGTGATGAGCACCTCGTGGACATCGCCGGTCTTGCGAACGAGGAACTCGTTGACGGCATCCGACATCTGTGCCCGCCCCGCCTCGATCTCCGCCTCGGTCACCGACCCGAAGAACGGTTCGAACGCAGACGGAGTGTCCTCGGTCATCCCGGTCGGCACGCAGTCGAAGAGCAGTGCCGTCGGCGCGGGGTCGACCGAGGGCAGTCGCGCGGCGATCGCCCGCGCCGTCTCGTTGGCCCGCAAGAGCGGGGAATGCCACACAGCATCGAGCGGAAGGCCGGACAACCGGTCGGCGATCAGCTCCGCCTGACGCTGCCCCCGCGGGGAGAGGGGTCCGTCGGCGAGACCATGTTCTGCGTCCTGATGTTCACCGTGTCTAACCAGATATATGTAGTGCGTCACAACTCGCTCGCTTCATTGCCAGCATCCGCCGGGCGTTCATTCCACCCTATGTCAACGGCGGACGATACTCAGTTGCCGGCCCGCGTGAGCTCGGCGAGGTGGCTCCGTGACAGCGAGACGCCGGCACCCTGCATGAGCTCATCGACATGATCCGTCGCGAAAGCGTTCACGATCGGCGCGGCGACGGTGCGCTGCGCGAGAAGCCAGGCGATCGACACCGCCGCCACGGGAACGCCGAGCTCTTCGGCGACCTGATCGAGCGCGCGCAACACCTTGATGCCTCGTCGATTCAGGTGCCCACGCAACTGCTCGCCGCGCACGCCGCGCGAGGTGAGCGCCTTGTTGCGGTGCCGACCGGACAAGAACCCGTGCTCGAGCGCATGGGACGGCGTGACCGCCAGGTTCTGCGCGCCGGCCACGAGGCGCAGATCGCCTTCGAACGGCAGACGCCGGACCAGGTTGTATGGTGCGTCGATGACCTGCACCCGCGGGTAGCCGGCAGAGGCGAGGATTCGCGCCTCGACCAGCCGCTCCGGCGCGAGCCCGTAGGCGCCGAGCGCGCCGACCTTGCCCGCGTCCGACAGCCATTCGACGGTCGCCAGGGTGTCTTCGAGGTTGGTCGTCGCGTCGAGCGTGGCGTCGAGGTACAGCACGTCGATCCGCTCGACACCGAGTCTGGTGAGCGAGCCCTCGACCGCGCGCACGAGGTTCACGGAGCCGAGCCCGGGGTTGTCGGCATGAGCGCCGACGCGCACACTCAGGACGGCACGCTCGCTCTGTCCGCGCGAACGCAGCCACTGGCCGATGATGTGCTCGCTCCGGCCACCGGAGAATCCGTCCGCGGTGTGGATCGCGTTGCCACCGAACTCGACGTAGCGATCGAGGATGCCGTGGCTGGTCTCGAGGTCGACGTTCCAGCCGAACTCTGCCGCGCCGAGCATCAGCGGGAAGGTCTCGAAGCCGGTCTCGCCGAGTGGCACCCGGATGGATTCCCCTATCCCCGGACCGACGATGGGAATGGGCGCGGAGGGATGCTCGGCTGCGGCCGCGTGGTCGCGTTCCGCTGACGCTCCTGCGCCTACGCCGAACAACCGCATACTCTCTCACCCCCGCGTCGATCGGTGCGTCCCGACCTGCGTACCTGCTGGATCTGCACCCCCCGGTGCGTACTTCCGAGGGTAGGCGAATTCACACAACGTCCTGACCAATCCGGGGAACGTCGGGGAAACGCCCGATAACGATTTGGTCACACCGGACACGACGGAACCCGGGCCCGTCCAGCGCGGACGGACCCGGGTTCCTGTTCGAGCTCTGGGCCTACTCCGCGGCAGCGGCCTCGGCAGGAGCTGCCTCAGCGGCCGGAGCGTCGTCGAGCACGGGCTCGAGCGAGAGCTTGCCGCGGTCATCGATCTTCGTGATCTTCACGAGGATCTTCTGACCGACCGACAGGACGTCATCGACGTTCTCGACCCGCTTGCCACCGGCGAGCTTGCGCACCTCGGTGACGTGCAGGAGGCCGTCCTTGCCCGGCAGCAGCGAGATGAACGCACCGAACGTGGCGATCTTCACGACGGTGCCGAGGAACTGCTCTCCGACCTCCGGGTTCGTGGGGTTCGCGATCGCGTTGACCTGAGCACGGGCAGCCTCGGCCGAGGGGCCGTCGGTCGCGCCGATGTAGACGGTACCGTCCTCCTCGATGGAGATCTGCGCGCCCGTCTCGTCCTGGATCGCGTTGATCGTCTTGCCCTTCGGGCCGATCAGCTCACCGATCTTGTCGACCGGGATCTGCACGCTGATGACGCGCGGAGCCGTGGGCGCCATCTCGTCCGGAGCATCGATCGCCGCGTTCAGGACGTTGAGGATCGTCAGACGAGCCTCGCGGGCCTGGGTGAGCGCACCGGCGAGCACCGACGACGGGATGCCGTCGAGCTTCGTGTCGAGCTGGATCGCCGTGACGAACTCGCTGGTACCGGCGACCTTGAAGTCCATGTCGCCGAGAGCGTCTTCGGCGCCGAGGATGTCGGTCAGTGCCGCGTAGCGGGTCTCGCCGTCGACCTCATCGGAGACGAGACCCATCGCGATACCGGCGACGGGGGCGCGCAGCGGCACACCCGCGTTCAGCAGCGACAGGGTCGACGCGCACACGGAGCCCATCGAGGTGGAGCCGTTGGAGCTCAGCGCCTCGGACACCTGACGGATCGCGTACGGGAACTCCTCGCGGCTCGGCAGCACCGGCACGAGGGCGCGCTCGGCGAGGAAGCCGTGCCCGATCTCGCGACGCTTCGGCGAACCGACACGGCCGGTCTCACCGGTCGAGTAGGGCGGGAAGTTGTAGTGGTGCATGTACCGCTTGCTCGTCGTGGGCGACAGCGAGTCGATCTGCTGCTCCATCTTGAGCATGTTCAGCGTGGTGATACCCATGATCTGGGTCTCGCCGCGCTGGAAGATCGCGGAGCCGTGCACGCGCGGAATGACCTGCACCTCGGCGTCGAGCGGACGGATGTCCGCCAGGCCACGGCCGTCGATGCGAGCGCCCTCGGTGAGGATGCGTCCACGGACGATCTTCTTCGTGACGGACTTGTACGCGGCGGAGAACTCCAGCGGAGCCGCGGCCGGCAGCGAGCCCGCCTCGGTGGCCTCGATGAGCTCGGCCTTGACGCGGTCCTTGATCGCGTCGTCAGCGGTCTGACGCTCGACCTTGTCGGCGATCTGGTAGACGTCGCTGAGCTCGGAGAAAACGCGCTCGGAGACGAAGCTGTAGACCTCGTCGCTGTACGCGGGGAAGACCGGGTACACGCCCGGCTCCTTCGACGCGGTGGCGGCGAGCTCGGCCTGAGCCTTGACGAGCTGGGCGATGAAGGGCTTCGAGGCCTCGAGGCCCTGCGCGACGATCTCCTCGTTCGGCTTCGTGGCGCCGGCCTTGATCAGGTTCCAGCTGTCCTCGGTGGCCTCGGCCTCGACCATCATGATGGCGACGTCTTCCGTGCCATCGGCCTTGGTGACCACGCGGCCGGCGACGATCAGGTCGAACACGGCCTCCGAGACCTGCTCGGCAGTCGGGAACGCGACCCACTGGTCCGCGTGCTGGCCGTTGCCGGGGATGAACGCGAGGCGCACACCGGCGACGGGGCCCGAGAAAGGCAGACCCGAGATCTGGGTCGACGCCGATGCCGCGTTGATCGCGAGAGCGTCGTAGAACTCGCCCGGTGCGATCGACAGGACGGTGATGACGATCTGGACCTCGTTGCGCAGGCCGTCGACGAACGACGGACGCAGCGGACGGTCGATCAGACGGCAGACGAGGATCGCCTCGGTGGAGGGACGACCCTCACGACGGAAGAACGAGCCGGGGATCTTGCCTGCGGCGTAGGAGCGCTCCTCGACGTCGACCGTCAACGGGAAGAAGTCGAAGCCTTCGCGCGGGTGCTTGCCTGCGCTGGTGGCCGAGAGGAGCATGGTCTCGCCGTCGAGGTACGCGGCGACTGCGCCCTGAGCCTGCTGCGCGAGGCGGCCGGTCTCGAAGCGGATGGTGCGGGTGCCGAAGCGGCCGTTGTCGAGAACGGCCTCGGTGGCGGTGATTTCAGGACCTTCCAAGAGGTCTCTCCTTCTTTGTTTAGACTCGCGAGTCCATGTGACGCGCGAGCATGTTCAAAGGAGCGGAACGGAAGGGTTCGGGCGCGCGGGCACTCCCGCGAATCTCGCCTGCGCTGGCCACCAGTAGAAAGCCACCCGACACGTGCCGAGGAACCCACCACAGGGGACCAGCTTCTCCGCCGATCGCTCCATGAGTCAGTGTGAAGTTGTGCAGTTGACACACGTCAACCTCATCCACCCTACCAGCGCACACCTCGAATCTTGGTGTCGCTCCGAGCTTCGCGGATCGGACACGTGACGGTCAGATGCTGTTCATCCGCAGGATCCCGCGGCGCGACGAGGATCCGCTCTGCTGAGATCATGCGCATGTCAGTGATCGGCTGCGGGTACCTCGGTGCCGTGCATGCCGCGGCGATGGCCTCCCTCGGACACGATGTCACGGGTATCGACGTCGACGAGGAGAAGATCGCCGCCCTCATCGCGGGGAAGGCACCGTTCTTCGAGCCTCGACTCCCGGAGATGCTCGAAGAAGGCCTCGCTTCCGGACACCTGCGATTCAGCAGCCGGATGGCGGATGCCGCGGGCGCGGACGTCCACTTCCTCGCGGTCGGAACGCCTCAGATTCCCGGAGGTCACGCCGCGGATCTCCGCTACGTGGATGCGGCGATCGACGCGCTGCTCCCCCACTTGCGCCGCGGGGACGTCGTCGCGGGCAAGTCGACCGTGCCCGTCGGGACCGCCGGGCGACTGGCACCGCTCATCGCCGCGTCGGGAGCGACCCTGGTCTGGAACCCCGAATTCCTCCGCGAAGGGTGGGCGGTGCACGACACCCTGACCCCGGATCGTCTCGTGGTCGGTGCAGAACAGGATGGTGACGGGACACGCGCCGTCGCCACCCTGCGCGAGGCGTACGCGGCGGCCGTCGACGCCGGAACACCCTTCCTGGTCACCGACCTCGCCACGGCCGAGCTGGTCAAGGGGGCGTCGAACGCCTTCCTCGCCACCAAGATCTCCTTCATCAACGCGATGGCGGAGATCGCCGAAGCCTCCGAGGCGGACATCACGCTGCTCGCCGATGCCCTCGGGCTGGACAGCCGTATCGGACGACGGTACCTCGGCGCAGGTATCGGCTTCGGTGGCGGGTGCCTGCCGAAGGACATCCGCGCCTTCGCCGCACGCGCAGATGAGCTCGGTCGCGGCGAAGCGGTCGGCTTCCTGCGCGAAGTGGACATGATCAACCTGCGACGCCGCGACCGGGCCGTGCGCCTGGTGGTCGATGCGCTCGGCGGACTCGTGTTCGGGCGCCGGATCGCGGTCCTCGGAGCGGCGTTCAAACCGTTCAGCGATGACATCCGTGATTCTCCGGCTCTGGATGTCGCCGTTCGCCTGCGAGGTCTCGGAGCAGACGTCGTCGTGACCGACCCTGCGGCGATCGACAACGCCATCGCCGCGCACCCGCAACTGGGATATGCCCGCGAGCGCGACGACGCGCTGCGCGACGCCGATGCCGTGGTGATCGTGACCGAATGGGACGAGTACCGGCGTGAGCTCTCGCCCGAGCACGCGGGCGGACTGGTCCGCGGGCGGATCGTCATCGATGGACGCAACTGTCTCGACGCGGCGGCGTGGCGCGCCGCCGGCTGGCAATATCACGGCATGGGTCGACGCTGACCCCCCGGCCTGAGGGGACTCAGCCGACGAACGCGGATCGGGGAGCCGACGATCCTCCGAGGCGGACGTAGTCATCGTGCTTCGCCGACCGCCCGTCGCCCGCAACGCGACCCTGCAGACGACGCCAGACCCAGGGCAATGCGTGGCGTCGCCACCACGCCCCCACGCCGAGGGGCTCGTGCTCGTGCAGTGCGGCATCGAGCGCTCCGAGAGCGTCGGCGTCCGGCACCCCGAGGAGCTCACCCGCCCGATACGCGAGGAAGCGATGCCCCCGGCTGCTCAGATGAACCAGGTCTTCGCCCCAGTTCGGGTGTTCGGCCAGCTGAGGGTGCAGATCCGTGTCGATCAGCATGGCCCCGGTGCGTGCAGCGATCCCGGTCAGAGCCGTCGCGTAGGCGGAGAACCTGCGGGTGTAGATCCACGCCGCACGGCGACCGGGGAGGAACGGCGTCACGAGGAGCACGTCGGCACCGATCGCCCGCAGCCGCCGCACCGCGACCTCGAGCTCTGCGGCGAGCGCGGAGACATCGACACGGCGCTTCACGAGGTCGTTGGCTCCGATCAAGATCGACACGAGGTCCGGGCGAAGCTCGAGTGCCCTGGTCAGCTGGACGCCGGCGACCTCGTGCACTCGCTGGGAGCGGACGGCGAGGTTCGCGTAGTGCAGGTCGCCGCGGGCGGCGAGCAGCAGGGCGAGGCGATCGGCCCAGCCGCGGAGGGTCCCGTCGGGGGCCGGATCGCACAGTCCCTCCGTGAGTGAGTCGCCGAGCGCGACATAGCGGTGCCACTTCCGAACGGTGACCGGTGCGGGCGGCTCCGGTCGCACGCGCCTGCGCGCGCGGGCGCGGGAATCCGCGTGGTGCAGCGCCTGCGCCTCGTCGAAGTACTCAAGGAGCCGGTCACACACGCCGGTCCAGCTGCGGCTCTGCACGGCGTCGCGTCCGGCTTCCCCGAACGCCCGGCGTTTGCGGGTGTCGCCGGCGAGATCGGCCACGCGCGCACGGAGGTCGTCGAGGTCCCCCGGGCGGTACAGCCACCCGTCGATGCCCATGCGCACCAGGTCCAGGGGTCCGCCACGCCCGGTCGCGATGACGGGGACACCGCTGGCATGAGCCTCTTGGAGTGTCTGCCCGAAGGTCTCGCTCTCCCCCGGGTGCACGAACAGGTCGAACGACGCGATCGCTGCGGCGAGCGCGTCACCGTCGAGGTGTCCGAGGAAAAGGGCATCCGGGAGCACGGTCTCGAGCTGCGCTCTGCTGGGCCCGTCCCCGACGATCACGAGCCGGGCGCCCGGGATGTCGCGGAGGACGACGAGGTCCTCGACCTGTTTCTCGGGGGCGAGCCGACCGACGTAGCCGATCACGACGTCGGCGCCCCAGGTCGCACGGAGCGCGGGGTCGCGTCGCGTGGGTTGGAAGCGCTCGGCATCGACCCCTCTCCCCCAGCGGCGGACACGGTCGACACCGAGCGCGGCGAGCTGCTGCGCCGCATCGGCGGAGGGCGCGAGGGTCATCGTCGCCCGCCGGTGCAGTCGTGCGATGTGCGTCTGAGCCATCCCCGTGGTCGCCGCCATCCGGTACCTCTCGGTGTAGGCGGCCACGTCCGTCTGATACGCGGCGACGCTCGCGACGTCGAGCCGCTCGGCGGCGAGCACGCCCCGCCAGCCGAGAGCGAACGGGGAGGCGAGATGGACGACGTCGGGCGCGAAGCGTCGCAGGGAGGAAGCGATGCGTTGCGCACCCGACGTTCCCACCCTGACGTCGGGGTAGCCGGGCAGTCCGAGACTCGGGATCGCCTCAATCGGGGCTCCGTCGACCTGTTCGGGGACGCCGACGGCGGCCGGAGCCACGACATGTGCCTGGTGACCTCTCTGCTCGAGGTGGCGCAGGATCTGGAGGACGGAGCCGGTGACGCCGTTCATGTGCGGAAGGAAGGATTCTGTGACGATCGCTACTCTCACATCCCCAGAATGACGGCACTCGACGGCCGCATCGTCGGAAGACGGCACTCGGCACCGGATGTTCACCGGATGCTGGTCGACGGGTCACCGGCTATCCGTTCTCCGGTTCCCGAGTCGGTTGATCCGGCGACCGACTCGGGCCCGCTGCTCGCCGGGTGCGCGATCGAGAGAGGGTGACCCGTTGCACCGGGTGCTCTAGGCTCAGGTCATGAGCACCGAAGAAGGCGCCTCCTCGTCTGAGGAGATGAAGCGCAAGTTCAAGGAAGCGCTCGAGAAGAAGAACGCGCACCAGCGGCAGGGCGAGGCACACCTCGACGGCGATTCCGCCGTCCACAGCGCGCACGCCCCGCAGACCCGGCGCGAGTTCCGACGCAAGAGCGGTTGACCGCGCGGATGCGGGAGTCCGTTCCTCGGACTCCCGCATCCCTCTCTCTTTCTTTCGGTCAGGCGCTTCCGGCCCGCATCCGAGCCCGCTCCTCCTTCGCCGCCATCTCCGTGAGAGCCGCCTCGCGCAGGTCCTGGACATCGGCCCCTTGCGACCCGCCCGATGTCGCGTGCGCGTCCACTCCATCGAGCAGCGACTCGTCGAACGGCAGCTCGCCGCCGAGGACCCGGCGCACGCGCGCCCGGTCGATCTGCTTCGTCCAGGTGCCGATCAGGAGCGTAGCCACGGCATTGCCGGTGAAGTTCGTGAGGGCGCGACCCTCGGACATGAACCGGTCGATGCCGACGATCACCCCGACGCCGTCGACGAGATCGGGACGATAGGCCTGCAGACCACCGGCGAGCGTCGCGAGCCCTGCGCCGGTGACCCCGGCTGCGCCCTTGCTCGCGATGATCATGAACACCAGCAGTCCGATCTGCTCGCCGATCGACATCGGCTGCCCCATCCCGGTGGCGATGAACAGCGATGCCATGGTCAGGTAGATCGCCGTGCCGTCGAGATTGAACGAGTATCCCGTCGGAACCGTGATGCCGACCACCGGCTTGGAGACGCCGACGAATTCCATCTTCGCGATCAGGCGCGGGAGCGCGGACTCCGAGGAAGAGGTACCGACGATCAGGAGGTACTCCCGTCCCAGGTACTTCATGAGCGAGAAGATGTTCACCCGAGCCACCGTCCAGAGCAGCGCTCCCAAGACCACGACGATGAACAGGATGCAGGTGATGTAGAACGCACCCATCAGGATGCCCAGGCTCCAGATCGCTGCGATCCCCGTCTTGCCCACCACCGCCGCGATCGCACCGAACGCCCCGATCGGCGCCAGCCACAGGATCATCCCGAGAATGCGGAACACGAGCTTCTGGAGTTGCTTGACCGCCTCCATGATGGGCGCCCCGCGCTCACCGAGCCCCTGCAGCGCGAAGCCGACGAGGAGCGCGATGAACAGCACCTGCAGCACACTCTCACCGGTGAAGGCCGAGAAGAACGTGGTCGGGATGATGCCCAGGATGAACTCCTGCGTCGTCTTCGCCTCCGTGTCGGCCGCGTCATAGGTCGCGGAGGCCATGTCCAGTCCGGCGCCGGGGTGGATGACGTTGCCCACGAGCAGTCCGATCGCGAGTGCGAACGTCGACATCACCATGAAGTAGAGCAGTGCCAGCCCGCCGATCTTGCCCACGGTCGCGGCCTTGGCGATGGAGCCGACCCCGACGACGATCGTGCAGAAGATGATCGGCGCGATCATCATCTTGATCAGCGCGACGAAGCCCTTGCCGAGAGCTTCGAACCCCTGGCCGATCTCCGGCCAGACCAGACCCACCACGGCACCGAGCACCACGGCGATCAGGACGGACACGTAGAGCCACGTATGCCTGTCCCACGCGTGCTTCCCCCGTCGCCAGTTGAACTTCGGGAGTGCGAATCCTGTCGTGAGCGCCATGCGTCCTCCTTGATCGTCGACGTCGTCGTCCGGTGGCGGCTGCGGTGCCGCCGATCGGGTCTCAGAGTCGCCGACTTCGCGGCGCAGCGCGATTTGTGGTCGTATTGGTCTCGGCACGGACCATCGACGATCGGAGGCACGCGATGACGCGCACCTCCCCCGGGCGCAGCACCGCCTCTCGCGTGTTCTTCGTGCTGCTCGGCGCGACCGTCGTGATCGGCGTGCTGGTGGCCGGTTTCCTCGTCGTGGAGACCCAACGGGCGCTCCGGACCGAGGCGGAGCGGGTCACGGCTGCCACCGCGGAGGCTCTGGCGGTCTCGCCGGTGGTCGTGGCCGGGCTCGCCGGCACGGACGCCGAGGCAGCCAGCGAGGTGCTCGAGCCCTACACGCTGGACGTGATCGCGCGCGCGGACCTCGACTTCATCACGATCATGACGCCCGACGGCATCCGGATCACGCACCCCGATCCGGCCCAGATCGGCAAACGGTACCTCGGAACGATCCCCACCGCTGCCCGCAGCCTCACAGAGGTCTTCACCGGCACGCTCGGACCGTCCGTGCGGACGATCGTGCCCGTGACCGCCGCAGTCGGAGAGGTGGTCGGGTGGGTCTCGGCCGGCGTCACGACCGAGACCATCAGCGACACCCTGATCCGCCGACTACCCCTCACCCTCGGCATCACCGCCGGGCTGATCGCACTCGGCGCGGCCGGGGCCGTGATCGCGCGGCGGGCGGCGCGGCGCATCACGGGAGACCTTCCGCCGGGGCAGTTGCGCGATGCGGTCTCTTCGTACGAGTCGATCCGTACGCTCGGCGATGCCCTCCGCGCCCAGACCCATGAACACGGGAACCGGATGCATGCCGCCGTCGCCTTGCTCGAGCTGGGTCGCAGCGCCGAAGCCATCGAGATCCTGACCGAGACGTCTCGCCAGAGTCAATCTCTCGTCGATCAGGTCACGGCGCGGCGTCACGGTGACCCGGCCGTCGGTGCGCTGCTCCTCGGGAAAGCATCGCAGGCCAAAGAGCGTGGCATCGACTGGCGCGTGCACATCGAGCCGGAGACTCCGCGTACCCCGCTCTCGCCGGTCGACGCCGTCTCCGTGCTCGGCAACCTCGTGGACAACGCGATGGATGCGGCCGCAGAGTCCGGGGATCGCTGGGTGCGGGTGTCCCTGCGCTCCGGGGAGGAAGGTGAGGTGGTGCTCGAGGTCTCCGACAGCGGCCCGGGTATCCCGCGAGCCCAGCAGGACCGGATCTTCGAACAGGGCTACTCGACCAAGCCCGCGGACGCCCAGGGACGCGGCGTCGGCTTGGCACTCGTGCGGTCCGTGGTCACTGGAGCAGGCGGCACGGTCTCGATCAGTGACGGACCGACGACGTTCCGCGTCGTCCTGCCCGCAGCGACCGGGCCGCGGAGGTCACGCCCATGATCCGCACGCTGCTCGTCGACGACGATGCCCTCACGCTCGAACTCCACCGCGACTACCTGGCCCGCCTCGACGGGTTCATCGTCGCCGGTGAGTGCAGCAGCGCCCGCGCAGCCTTGAACGCGGTTCTCGATCGGCCCGGCGCCGCTGCCTTCGACCTCGTCCTGCTCGACATCACCATGCCGGACGGGTCGGGGATCGATGTGCTGCGGACGCTGCGTGCTCGGGCGGAAGCCACCGACGTCATCGCGATCACCGGGGTGCGCGACGCCGAGACCGTCCGTCAGATGGCGGCCCTCGGCGTCTACCACTACCTGATCAAGCCGTTCCCGTTCGCCGTTTTCCAGGAGCGGATGGACGGCTACCGCGCCCATCGGGAGCAGGCCACGACGACCGCAGGCGAAGCGACCCAGGCGGAGATCGACGCCCTCCTCGGCCGTGCCACGGGCACGGTCTCCGTGCCGAAGGGCCTGTCCGTCGCGTCGCTCGAGAAGATCAGCGCCGTGTTGCGGACCTCCGGCCCGCTGTCGGCACGGGAGGCCGCCGAACGGCTCGGGATGTCCCGGGTCGCCGCGCGTCGGTACCTCGAGCACCTCGTGGCGGAGGGCGTGCTCACGCGGGCGGCGCGCTACGGGACGCGCGGACGCCCGGAGACCGAGTACGACTGGAAGCGGCGGACCGGACCCGCCTGACCGTCACCCGTCAGGGTCGAGTCGCGCTCCGGCTCACTCGCCTGCCAGCCCGCCCAGCATGTGCCCGAACGAGCGCCCCTCGCCCAGGTACGTGGCGGGGTCGTACGGGTCTTCGACCGTCGTCTCCTCCCGACGGATGATCGCCTCTGCGAGCTCTCTGGCTCCCCGCTCCACACGCTTGCCGAGCGGAGCCAGATCGTCGCCGGAACCACCCCAGTCGCTCGACGCGGCGAACACCCCGGTCGAGACGGCATCGGCGTGGAGGTAGGCGAAGAGCGGCCGGATGGCGTAATCGATCGCCAGAGAGTGTCGCGCGGTGCCGGCGTTCGCACCGATCAGCACGGGCTTGCCCCGGAGGGAGTCCGGGTCGAGCACATCGATGAACGACTTGAAGAGCCCCGAGTAGCTCGTCGAGAAGATCGGGGTCACCGCGATGAGAGCGTCGGCCGAGACCACGGTGTTGATCGCGGTCTCGAGCGCAGGCGGTGCGAAGCCGGTGAGCATGTTGTTGGTGATGTCGTGTGCGTAGTCACGAAGCTCGATGACGTCGACACTCGCCTGGATGTCCTGCTCGGCGAGCGCGTTGACGGTCTCGGTCGCGAGCCGGTCGGCGAGCATCCGCGTGGAGGACGGGTTCGACAGGCCGGCGGAGACGACGGCGATACGACGCATGGTCATCTCACGCCTCCGTCCGGCCGAGCCCGAATGCCGCGCCGGCGGGGGCAGGAGAGTCCTGATACGGCGAGTCGCCGGTCAGGTTGTCGCCGCGGTTGGCGCCGGGACGGGCCTGACGGGTCGGCCCGTCCCCGAACTCGGCCTTGACGCGTGCCGCGTGGGTCGGCGCGTCGGGCACCGCAGCAGGACGGTCGTTCGCGAGTTCCTTGCGGAGCACGGGCACGACCTCGGAGCCGAGGATGTCGAGCTGCTCCAGCACTGTCTTCAGCGGCAGCCCAGCGTGATCGATCAGGAACAGCTGTCGCTGGTAGTCGCCGTAGTGCTCGCGCATGCCGGCATAGCGGTCGATGACCTGCTGCGGCGAGCCGACGGTCAGCGGGGTCATCTCGGTGAAGTCCTCCATGCTCGGACCGTGGCCGTAGACCGGCGCGTTGTCGAAGTACGGACGGAACCGGTTGACCGCATCCTGCGAGTTCGCGGCCATGAACACCTGTCCGCCCAGACCCACGATCGCTTGCTCCCTGGTGCCGTGGCCGTAGTGCTCGAACCGCTGCCGGTACAACTCGATCAAGCGCTGGTAGTGCTCCTTCGGCCAGAAGATGTTGTTCGCGAAGAAGCCATCACCGTAGTAGGCGGCCTGCTCGGCGATCTCCGGGGTGCGGATGGACCCGTGCCAGACGAACGGCGGTATGCCATCGAGCGGACGAGGCGTCGAGGTGAAGCCCTGCAGCGGAGTGCGGAACTTCCCCTCCCAGTCGACCACGTCCTCACGCCACAGCTTGTGCAGGAGCGCGTAGTTCTCGATCGCGAGCGGGAGTCCCTGACGGATGTCCTGCCCGAACCAGGGATACACCGGTCCGGTGTTGCCGCGGCCGAGCATAAGGTCCATGCGGCCGTCGGACACGTGCTGGAGCATCGCGTACTCCTCGGCGATGCGCACGGGGTCGTTCGTGGTGATGAGCGTCGTCGACGTGGAGACGATGAGGCGCTCGGTCTGCGCGGCCAGTGCCGCCAGGAAGGTCGTGGGGCTGGAGGACCAGAACGGCGGGTTGTGGTGCTCGCCGATGGCGAAGACGTCGAGTCCGACCTCTTCCGCGTGGACGGCGATGGCCGTCGTCGCCTTGATGCGCTCCTGCTCGCTGGGGGTGATGCCTGTGAGGGGGTCGCGGGTGATGTCGCTGACCGACATGATGCCGAACTGCATCGCCTGCGCGCCTGACTGCTCGCTCATGATTGCTCCGTGCTCTCCGAACCGGATGACTCGCATCCCGTTCTATTCATTTGAATGTAACTGTGTCAACGCGCTCACAGCAACTTTATTCCCGGGCTGTAATCTCGGACGATGAGCAGTACCGGCGCCGACCTCACAGGGCCCACCACAGGTTCGATCCCGCGACGAAGACGGCGCGTGCCGTTCTGGGACAACGCGCGGTACTTGTGCATCGTGCTCGTCGTCCTCGGACACGCGATACAACGCCTCACCTACGACTCCGACATCGCGTTCGCCCTCTACCTCGCGCTGTACGCGTTCCACATGCCGGCGTTCGCGATCATCTCCGGGTACTTCTCCAAGTCCGGCTCCCCCACCAAGACGCAGATGGCCCGGGTGATCACGGACATCATCCTCCCCTACGTGATCTTCGAGACGCTCTGGACCCTCACCAAGTGGGCCGTGGAAGGCGAGGCATCGCCCAACTTCACGAAGCCGAGCTGGACGCTCTGGTTCCTCCTCGCCCTCGGCATCTTCCGTCTGGTCCTCCCCTATCTCGCGCTGCTGCGCTGGCCGTTGCTGTGGACCGTCCTGATCTCGATCGGCTCGGGCTATCTCCCGAACGTCGACAGCACCTTCTCCCTGTCCCGCACGCTCGGACTCCTCCCGTTCTTCGCGCTCGGCTGGTGGCTCCGCGAGCATGACATCGTCGACCGACTGCGGTTGCTCGACTTCCGCCCGTGGTGGATCCGCGCCGCCGCGGTCGCCGTCCTCGCCGCAACGGGCTGGGCGGCCTGGAACTGGCTGCCCCTCTGGCAGGCCATCGACCTTCGACACTGGCTGTTCTATGAGGACGCCTACTCCGATCTGGGCGGCGACCAGTGGTGGGCGGGCGGGATCCGGATCGTCCTGATGCTGCTGGCCGTCGTGCTGTGCGCGGCGTTCTTCCTCCTGATCCCCCGCGGTTCGTATTGGTGGACGTCCTTCGGTCAGTACACGATGTACGTCTACCTGCTGCACTCCTTCGTGCTTTATCCGTTCCGCGAGACAGGCGTCCTCCGAGACCTCGAACCCACCTGGCTCTGGCTGCCTCTGGTCACCGCACTCTCGGTGCTCGTCGCACTTCTGCTCGCGACCCGGCCGGTGCGCTGGGTCTTCCGCCCGCTGATTGAACCGCGCCCGGGGTGGCTCTTCGCCGACCCCGAACTCACCCGACGGGAAGGGCGTCGCAACGATCCCACCGGCTCGCGGCGTCCGGGTCCGACCTCGTGACGGCCATGAGCGTGGCGCACACCGTGCGCGACAGCATCGTGGAGGCAGCCACGCTCTCCGGCTTCGGCGCACACGGACTGCACGTGCGCATCGGCGACGCCGAGGCCGAGCACCGGTGGACCGCCGACGTCCGGGAAGACGTGCACTCCGTCGCGAAGGGCGTCTGCGTCCTGGGCACTGCCCTCGCCGCCGACGAGGGGCTGGTCGACGTCGACGAACCGGTGGTCTTCTCTCTTCCCGACTTCGCGCACGGTGACGGGGTCGAAGAGGTGACGCTGCGCCATCTCCTGACGATGTCGAGCGGGATCGATCTCCCCTGGTCGGAGACCCTGATGACGGATTGGCCCGACCTGGCGCGCGAGTTCCTCCGACGCCCATCACGCGGGCGCGTCTTCCAGTACTCCAACGCGAGCACCTACACCGCGATGACGGCTCTCGCGGCGCGAGTGGGCGACGTGGGCGAGTATCTGGATGCGCGGCTCTTCGCTCCGCTCGGCATCACCGACGTCGCCTGGGCACGCTGCCCGAACGGACGCATCGAAGCCGGCGGCGGTCTCCCTCTCCGTACGAACGAGATGGCGCGCATCGGGCTGCTGATTCGAGACCGCGGGAAGTGGCGAGGCAGACGGCTGGTGTCGCCGGAGTGGATCGACGCGATGCATGAGGATGCCGTCGTCGCCGGCGAGAACCCCGGATACGACAGCTATGGGCTCGCGGGATGGGGCGGCCCAGGCAGTGCGTGGCGGCTGCACGGAGCCTACGGTCAGCTCCTGATCTTCCTCGACGACGCGGTCGTGACGATCAGCGCGAACGACCATGCCGGTGCCGACGCGATGGCGGCCTCGGTGGTCGCGATCCTCGAGGACGCCCTGCCGACGCCCTGAGGTCAGGCGAAGAGATCGGCTCCGACGTACGACCCCGGCTTCACCCCGGCAGGAACCGCCCAGATCCCTGAACCGACGTGCCGGATGTACTCGTTCATCCGATCGGTCGAGAGTCGCCGCTGCAGGGAGACGAACTGCGCCGGATCGCGCTGGTAGGAGAGGAAGAACAGCCCGGCGTCGAGTCGTCCGAGATCGTTGTTGCCGTCGACGTAGTTGTATCCACGACGAAGGATCCGGATGCCGTCGTTGTGCTCGGGATGCGCGAGGCTCACGTGACTGTTCTCATCGATCGCGGTGCTCCGGAAGTCGGGCGCGGTGAACTCGTCGCCCCCGGAGAGAGGCGCCCCCTCCCCCTTGTCCCGCCCGATGATCGCATCCTGCTCGGACAGGCGCACCCGGTCCCAGGTCTCGATCAGCATCGCGATCTTGCGGGCGACGAGGTACGAACCGCCGGCGAGCCACGCGGGCTCATCCTGGGTCGAGACCCAGACATGATCCCTGAGCGCGGCGGCATCATCGGCGAGGATGTTCGCCGTACCGTCTTTGAAACCGAACAGGTTGCGCGGCGTCGCCTGCGCCGTCGTGGTGCGCGACGTCTTGCCGAACCCCAGCTGCGACCAGCGCAAGCGCGCGCGTCCGAACGCGATGCGGCTGAGGTTGCGGATCGCGTGCACCGCCACCTGCGGATCATCCGCACACGCCTGGATGCACAGGTCTCCGTGGGATGCCTGCGGGTCGAGGTCGTCCCCGAGGAACGCCGGCAAGCGCTCCAGCCCCGCCGGCCGCTGCGCAGCGATCCCGTAGCGGTCGCCTTCCTCGTTCTCGAACAGTCCCGGACCGAAACCGAAGGTGAGGGTGAGCCCCGAGGCAGGAAGGCCCAGGGCCTCACCTGTGTCGTCCGGAGGCGCTTCGGCCGACCCTCCGACGGCACCCGTCGCGCTGACCTCGAGGCCCTGCGCCATCCGCGAGGCCGCATACGACCAATCCTGCAGCAGCGAGATCAGGTCCTCCCGGTCCGTGCGCGGCATCATGTCGAAGCTCGCGAAGTGGAGGTGATCCTGCACCGGGGTGGTGATGCCGGCCTGATGCTCGCCGAAGAAGCCGTACGCCGAGTGCGCGTCCTCCGCCGCTCGCGCGCGACCCAGCGCCACACCTCCGGCGAGCCCGGCGCCCGCTCCGACGGCGAGCCCCGCCACACTTCCGCCGATCGCCAGACCGAGGAGCCCTCGTCGGCTCAATCCACCGGAGGCGGATGCATCGCGCGTCGCCGCCTCGTCGGGCGCGGCGCCCTCTTCAGGTTCGTTCACGTCCGTGATGGTATCCGGTCGGTTCGGCACGCGACTGTCAGTCGAGAACCGTGCTGGTGAGCTGCGAGAGCGGCTCGGCGAGGGCGTTGATCAGATCGGTGAACTCCCGCTTGTCGGCTTCCGTCAGCTCGGAGTATCCGACGAACCCGTCCATCAGCGAACCGTGTGCGGCGAGCGAATCGTCGAGGGACGCGTAACCCGCTTCGATCTCGTCGACGAGCGCCTCCCCGTCCTCGCCCTGCGCGACGGCGAAGTCCTTCACGAGCGAGAAAGCCATCTTGGACCCCTCCACGTTCGCCGCGAAATCGTAGAGGTCGGTCCCGGACCACCAGTCCTCCTCGCCGGAGATCTTTCCCGTCGCGACCTCGTCGAGCAACGCGATGGCGCCGTTGGAGATCCCGCCGATGCCCTGGTCGTCGAGAGCCGTCGTGAAGTCGTCCGAGTGCACGTACTCGTACAGCTCCTGGACGTCGGCGAGAAGCAGGTCACCGTAGTCGGCACGCTCCTGGGGCGTCGACGGCGCCCAGTCCTGCCAGGCCGACGTCTCGCCGTCGGCATTCAGGGCGTCCTGCGCCGGCACCCACAAGTCCTTCTCGATGCGGTGGAAGCCTGTCCAGTCCAGCCCCTCGGCGACGGCGTCGACCTCACGGTAATCGATGCGCGGGTCGAGGTCGCCCAGCGCCTCGGCGACCGGTTCGATGCGCTCGTAGAACGCGCGGGTCTGCGGGAAGAGCTCCCGTGCAGTGGCGTCATCGCCGGATTCGTACGCGGAGACGAAGTCCTCGACGGCCGGGACGAGCTGGCCGACCTGGTCCTTCACGAACGCAGCGTAGAGGTCGACCGCCTGCTGCTTCTGCTCGGCGTCGGGTCCTTCGACGGCCACCCGATCGCCCGTGACGGTGAAGGCCGCCTTGCCGACTCCGTCACCGATCATGCCCGGCTTGCAGAGAGTGAAGTACTCTCCCGGCTGTGCCACGACCGTGAGGGTGCGGGATGCCGCGGGGGCGATGTTCTCGACCTCGCCGACGATGCGGAGACCATCTTCGGCCAGGAGGTAGAACTCGGAGACCTGATCGGTGTCGTTCTTGACGTCGAAGGTGAGCGTCCCGCTCTTGGCCGTGGCCGCCGACACAGCGCAGTCGGTAGCGGTCGAGGATACGGCGAACGCGGCATCCGCGGCGACGTCGCTCTTCGCGACGCACCCGCTCAGGACGAGCGCTGCGGCACCCGCGGCCGCCAGGGTCCCTAGGACACGGTGAGAGGTGGTCATGCTGCTCCTTGTTGTGTGAGAGAAGTGGGTGGCGGCCCGGACTCGGGCTGCGGCGCGTCGTGTGACCGCACCGGACGCGGAGACCGCAGGCCCCGCACGTACAGTGATCCGACGACGAGGATGTAGAGGGTCCACGCGATGACCTGGACCCACGTCATCGCGGGCATGAAGCCGACCGTGGCCTGCAGCACCGCGGCCAGCGGACCACTCGGCGCGATGACGGCCGACACGTCGAAGGCCCAGCCGAACGGGAACCCCGCTCCGCCGACGGCGACCGCGCCCGTCACGGGGTCGAGCGGTGCAGCGGCGGTGAACGGCCCGGGGAGGGCACCCGCCTCCTGCAGATCCATCAGCGCGTAAGCGAGCACGCCGGCCGCGACGATGACCAGGAAACCACCGGTCCACGCGAAGAAGCGGCGCAGGTCGAGCTTCACGGCTCCGCGGGAGATGAGCCAGCCGACGATGACGGCGGCGGCGAGGCCGAGCAGCGCACCGAGCAGAGCGGAGGGAGCGTCGCCGAAGGCCTGCACCATCGACCACAGCAGGAGAGTCGTCTCGATACCTTCACGAGCGACGGAGACGAAACCGATCGCGACCAGCGCCCAGAGCCCGCCGGTGGTGAGCGCACGATCGAGACCACCCTCCAGCGTCGCCTTCATCGTGCGTCCGGCGCGCTGCATCCAGAAGATCATCCACGTGACCATGCCCACGGCCAGGAGCGAGAGCCCGCCGCCGATCAGCTCCTGCGCCTCGAACGTGAGCTCGTAGGCACCGAAAGTGAGCACGGCGCCGATGCCGAGGGCGAGGGCGATCGCGAGTCCCACTCCGGCCCACATCTTCGGGAGCGCATCCTGGCGGCCGAGGCGACGGAGATAGGCGACGAGGATGCCGACGACCAGCGCGGCTTCCAGACCTTCACGGAGGCCGATGAGAAATGTGGCGAGCACGGGAGAACTCTCTTGCGATGACTGAGGTAAGGCATCCCTTACCTCCAGGACTCTAGCATCCCCTCGACGCGATATCGGAACAGGATGCGTCGGGCTGGACGAACGTGCGCGGTAACGCGACGCAACAGTCGCCCTCACTCCTGGACGGCCGACGTACCCTCGGTCCATGGCTGAACTCTCGCTCCCGATCCTCGACCTGTCCCAGCTCGATCAAGGCCCCGAGGCCGCGGCACGCTTCTGTGAGAGCCTCCGGACGGCGACGCACGACGTCGGCTTCTTCTATCTCACCGGCACGGGCATCTCCCCGGAGCTGGAATCACGTCTGCACCGCGCTGCGCGCGACTTCTTCGCCCTCCCCGAGGAGGACAAGCTCGCGATCGAGAACGTGAACAGTCCGCACTTCCGTGGCTACACCCGCATCGGCGGCGAGCGCACCCGGGGCGAGGTCGATTGGCGTGAGCAGATCGACATCGGGCCCGAGCGCGAGCCTCTGGACGACGGCCCCGCGTTCAACCGCCTGATCGGGCCGAACCTCTGGCCGGCTGCACAGCCGGAGTTGGAGGAGGTCGTGGCTGAGTGGCACGAAGCCCTCTCGGAGGTCTCGCGCACGCTGTTGCGCGCCTGGGCGCTGGCGCTCGGTGCCGACGAGACGTACTTCGACGAGCACTTCGGGGAGCCGTCGACCCTCATCAAGATCGTGCGCTACCCGGGCACCCATGAGCCGGAGCCGCAGCAGGGTGTCGGGGCGCACAAGGACTCCGGTGTGCTCACGCTGCTGTGGGTCGAACCCGGCAAGGGGGGACTGCAGGTCGAACGCGACGGCGTCTGGGTGGATGCTCCCCCGGTGTCCGGGGCCTTCGTCGTGAACATCGGGGAGCTGCTCGAGTATGCGACCGGCGGATACCTCAAGGCGACGAACCATCGTGTCGTCTCGCCGCAGGCACCGGACGACCGCATCTCGATCCCGTTCTTCTTCAACCCCGCGCTCGACAAGCGACTGCCGTTGATCGAGCTCCCTGCGGAACTCGCGGCGGAGGCGAACGGGGTGACGAACGACCCGGACAACCCGATTCACGCCCTCTACGGCGAGAACGCGCTGAAGTCACGCCTGCGCGCCCACCCGGACGTCGCAGCGATCCACCATGCCGACCTCGTCGGCGCGCGGGTCTGAGCGGGAGCGCCCACCTGTCGCGTGCCTCCGCGACTGCGTGACCCGCCACACATGACGAAGGCCGCCCCACACCGTGGGGCGGCCTTCTCAAGAATGTTCTGCGCGATTGAACGCTGGCGGAATCTGCCTTATCGGCGAAGACCCAGGCGCGCGATCAGCGAGCGGTAGCGCTCGATGTCGACGCTCTGGAGGTAGCCGAGCAGACGACGGCGCTGACCCACGAGCAGGAAGAGGCCACGACGCGAGTGGTGGTCGTGCTTGTGCTCCTTCAGGTGCTCGGTGAGGTCCTTGATGCGCTGCGTCAGCATCGCCGCCTGCACCTCGGGGGATCCGGTGTCACCGGGGTGCGTCGCGTACTCTTCGATGATCGCCTTCTTGACGTCTGCTTCCAGTGCCATAGATTCGATCCCCTCTCTGCTTGTTGCGCGGCGCCCGACGCCTGATACGTGGGCTCTCTTTATCCGCGGCCGATCGAACGGCAACCTGAAGAGTCTACCAGCCGAGCGCTCCCCCGTGTGACACGGGCGAATACCGCCCACCCCGGTGCAACTAGGCTCGAACGGTGCAGAAGAAGTTCCACCGGTGAGCGCGCGCCGCGGTCATCTGATCGACCTCACCCCACTGAAGACCAGTCCCGCCTTCGCGCGGATGTGGATCGGTTCGACCCTGGCCGGTATCGGCGGGCAACTGACGATCGTCACGGTGATGCTGCACGTGTTCGTACTGACCGGGAGCACCTTCGCGGTGTCGATGATCGCGGTCGCCGGACTCGTGCCGATGATCCTCGCCGGACTGTACGGCGGGATGCTCGCGGACGCATTCGACCGGCGGCGGGTGGCGCTGATCGCGGCCACGATCACGTTCGTCTCGACCGCACTCCTCGCCGCCCTCACCTGGACGGGCAGTGAGACCATCTGGTGGCTCTATGCGTTGAGCATGATCAACTCGGCGGCGAACTCCGTCGGGATGGCCACCCGCACAGCCATCGTCCCTCGACTCATCCCCCGCACGCAGCTCGCCGCGGCATCCGCATTGAACGGCGTCGCGTTCGGGCTCACCGTGATGGCGGGCCCCGCACTCGCCGGGCTCCTGGTGGCGCTCACCGGCTACGGCTGGACCTACACGATCGACGTCGTGCTCATGCTCTCGATGTTCCTCGGGCTGTGGACCCTCCCGGTGCTGCGCCCGGAAGGGGATGTCGTGCGACCAGGCTTGGCATCCCTCGTCGACGGGTGGCGATTCCTCCGCAGGGCCGGCAACATCCGGATGCAGTACATCATCGACATCATCGCCATGACCTTCGGTCAGCCCCTCGTGCTCTTCCCGGCGTTGGGCACGGTCCTCCTCGGTGGAGGTGCCATCACCACCGGAATCCTGACCGCGGCCGTCGCCGTCGGCACCTTCGCCTCGAGCCTCTTCTCCGGACGCGTCGTCCAATATCGCTGGCACGGCCGCGGGATCGCGCGGGCGGTCGAGGCATACGGGGCTTCGATCCTGCTGTTCGGTCTGGTGCTGCTTATCGGAGCCCTCTCGGGTTCCGCGTCGGAGGACGCACCGAACGTCGGACTGATCATCGCCGCCTGCGCGGCACTCGCCCTCTCCGGGGCATCGGACAATGTCAGCTCCATCTACCGCAACACGATGATGCAGGCGGCCGTCCCGGACGCCATGCGTGGCCGACTGCAGGGACTGTTCGTGGTCGTCGTCGCCGGCGGACCACGGGTGGGCGCCCTCTACGCCGGAACCCTCGCGACCCTGACGACGCTCTGGTTCCCTCCCCTGCTGGGCGGCGTCCTGGTGATCGCCCTGGTCGCGATGCTCTCCCGCCGGAATCGCCGTTTCCTCGACTACGACGCAGAAGACCCCGAGCCCTGAGGGCCCGGGGTCCTGGATGCTGCGCGCAGCGCGATCAGTCCTGCTGCAGGGCGCCCTGAAGGTCCAGGTTGATCGTGATGTCCTTGCCCACAAGCACGCCGCCGGTCTCCAGTGCCGCGTTCCAGGTGAGGCCGAAGTCCTCGCGGTTGATCACGGCCTTCGCAGAGGCACCCGCCTTGTAGTTGCCGTACGGGTCGGTGCCGAAGCCACCGAAGTCGAGTTCGAAGCTGACCGGCTTGGTGACGCCGCGGATCGTGAGGTCGCCATCGACGACGAGATCGTCACCCTTGACGCGGGTCCCCGTGGAGACGAACTCCATGGTCGGGAAGTTCTCGGTGTCGAAAAAGTCTGCCGAACGGAGGTGTGCGTCGCGGCCCTCGTCGTTCGTGTCGACGGAGGTCACGTCGACGGTCGCCTCGACCTTGGCCTCGAGCGGGTTCTCGGGAGCGATCAGCGTCGCGTTCTTGACGCCGAACGTGCCCCTCACCTTGGAGATCATCATGTGGCGGACGCTGAACGTCACCTCGCTGTGCGAAGGGTCGAGCACCCAGGTGCCGGGACGGTAACCGGGAATGTCGATGCTGGTCATGGTTTCTCCTTCGGAGACATCGGCCGCGGTTGCGGCGTCGGACAGGGGCCGCAGTGACGCGACCCCTGTGACAACTTACATTCACTCGAATGTATTCCCGCGAATGAAGATCTCGTGCCCACACAGCACGAGACGCTCCTCTTCAGACGAAGAGGAGCGTCTCGCAGGAACGTCGACGGGGTCAGACCGCGATCAGATCGATGATGAAGATCAACGTCTTCCCCGAGAGGAAGTGTCCGCCACCGGCCGGACCGTAGGCGAGGTGCGGAGGGACGATGAGCTCTCGACGACCGCCGACCTTCATGCCGGGGATTCCTTCCTGCCACCCCTGGACGAGTGCGGCGAGAGGGAACTGGATGGTCTCACCACGACCCCAGGAGGAGTCGAACTCTTCACCGGACTCGTACTCGACACCGGCGTAGTGGACAGTCACGGTGTCGCCGCGCTTAGCCTCCGCGCCGTCTCCTTCGATGATGTCGCGGATGACGAGTTCCGCAGGAGCGGGACCGGTGGGAGCGTCGAACTCTGGCTTTGTGCGATCAGTCATGCTTCCATCAAACCGAGCATCGTGGACGAGGTCAACGCGATCGCACTTGCTCACAGCGAACAGCGAGACCAGGCGTCGACACAAAACCCTCTTGACACTCGGCGAGAGCCGGTGCACCCTGTTTACAGATCAACTCAGCGCCCGGGAGACTCGCAGGCATCGCCGCAGCACCGGGCGCTGAGTCTTGCCACGGGGTCCGTCAGCGCCCGACTCAGTACGCCAGCAACGCCGCCCTGGCTGCGCGCGTGCGGATCAGCAAGGCGCGCTCGTCATCCACCGCGAGGGGATCGCGCCCGGTGATCGCACGCTGGCGGACAGCGGCCAGTGCCGTCGCGTCCTTGATGAATTCGCGCATGAGTGGCCTCCGGTCGCCTCGGAGTCCGCGTGCCCAGGCGAGGCCAGCCTTGCGACCGCTCGTCGTGGCGAGCATCGTGACCTCTTCCGGGGTGAACCACCCCGCGCTCGCATACTCGGCGAGGCGGGCCCGGGTGAGGCGCGCCTCCTCGCGGCGCAGCGCGATGATCCCCAGGATGAAGCCGATGAAGAGCGGCACCTGGAGTGTGAAGTAGAGACCGAAGAAGTCGGCGAACGTCGCTGAGCCGTTCCACAGTCCGTGCAGCAGCACGGCCCCGAGCCCTCCCAGCAGTCCGGCGCCCAGCGCCGAGCCCGCCGAGCCGTGTCGACGCGCCACGAGGCCGATCGCGAAACCGGTGACGGCGGTGAACATCGCGTGCGCGAAGGGCGAGAGGATGGCGCGCACCGCGAACGTCACGGTCAGCTGCTCGCCACCACCCTCGATCAGGCTGATAGCGAAGTACTGGATGTTCTCGGTGAACGCGAAACCGGCTCCCACGAGCGCCCCGTACACGACGCCGTCGACCGGACCGTCGAAGGCCCGGCGGGCCAGAAGGAAGACCAGGAAGACGCCCAGTCCCTTCCAGAACTCCTCGACGATCGGGGCCTGCACCACCGCGGTGAAGGCTTCGGAGGTGGGACCGATCAGGATCGTCAGGCCGACGTCGACGAGAAGCGTGAGCCCGACAGCAGCCACGGCTCCCCAGGCGATCGCGAAGAAGATCAGTCGCTTGGGTTCGGGCTCCCAGCGGTCGATCATGCGCACACCGAGGAACACGATGGTCAGAGGGATCAGCGCGAGGACCAGGCCGACCACCGAGGCGAATGCGCCCAGCGCCCAGCCGAAGTAGCCGATCAGAGCCAGGAGCAGGAAGCCCAGGAAGCCGAACAACCACAGCGAGATCGTCCGCCCCTTGCGCGTCGGTACCGGCAGCGCCGGAAGCGACTCCGCGGGCGAGGGTGCGACCGGGGCCGGCGGCGTGTACGGCGTCGGCTGGGCGAGCGCCGACGCGTAGCCCGACTGCCGAAACGCTCCCGTGGCCGGCGGAGGCGTGTAGGGCGACGGTTGCTGCGGCGGGGGTGGTCCTCCGAAACTCATAGCCAAAGCCTAAGGGGCACAAGAGAGACGGCCTCGGTATGGCTGTGTCCTCCATCCGCGGACCGGCCGCCACCCGGTAGCGTAGGAGCATGCGGTTCGCTCATCTGCGCCGTCCTGACTCCCCTCGCGCGGTTCTCGCCGTGGTCCAGGACTCGGACGCCATCCTCGTCTCTGATCTCCTGACCGACGCCCCTGCCACGCTGCAGCAGCTCATCGAAGGTGGGGATGCCCTTCTCGAGGCTCTGCGCGTGGCGCTGGCCGCAGGTGCCGCCGTCCGTCATCCGCTCGGTGACTGGTCGTTCGATTCCGCGGTGCTCGCACCCCCGGCCGTCCTTGCTGTGGGGCTGAACTATGCCGCCCACTCGAGCGAGCTCGGCCTGAAGACCGACGCCGCACCCACCGTGTTCACCCTGTGGCCGAACTCGCTCACCGGCCACGATCAGACGACCTCCTGGCCGCGTGACCTCAGCGAGGCCGTGGACTACGAGGCAGAGCTCGGCGTCCTCATCGGCACCCCCGCGAAAGACGTCAGCGAGCAGGACGCCCTCACGCACGTCTGGGGTTACACCGTGGTCAACGACATCACCGCGCGGAACATCCAGTTCTCCGAGGCACAGTGGTCCCGATGCAAGTCCTTCGACGGGTTCACACCGACCGGGCCCTTCGCGGTGACCGCGGACGAGATCACCGATCCGCAGGACCTCCACATCTGGACCGTCGTGGACGGGTACACCGTGCAGGACGCGAGCACCGGACAGATGGTGCGCTCCGTCGCGAAGCTGATCGCCCACCTGTCGCAGTCCCTCACGCTGCTGCCCGGCACCCTCATCTCGACGGGCAGCCCCGGAGGTGCCGGGTACTCACGCGACCCGCAGATCTTCCTCCGCGACCACTCGACCGTGACCGTGGGTATCGACGGCATCGGCGAACTCACGACCCACTGCCGCATCACGGACTGAAACGGATCGAACGCACGAGGGGACGGACGCCGTAGCGTCCGTCCCCTCGTGTGTTCCCGCGCTCTCAGATCTCGATCAGATCCTCCGGCGCGACGACCGGGATCGCAGCCGTGACCGTCTCCAGTCCCGACAGGCGTGCCGGCGACAGCTGCTTGACGACCTCGTCACGCGACATCAAGCCCGCCTCGACGACGAGATCGGCGACATTCCGATTTGTCAGCAGCGCGGTCTTCGCGAGCGCCGCTGCGGCCGCGTAACCGATGAACGGCGTCAGCGCGGTGATGACGCCGACCGACGCACCGACCATCGCCCCGAGGCGGTCGCGGTTCGCGGTGATGCCGTCGACGCAGTTGACACGCAGGGTCCACATCGCCTGGCGCATCCAGGTGATGGACTGGAAGATCGAGTGCGCGATCACCGGCTCGAAGGCGTTCAGCTGCAGCTGCCCGGCCTCTGCCGCCATCGTGACCGTCATGTCGGCACCGGCGACGGCGAAGGCCACCTGGTTCACGACCTCCGGGATCACGGGGTTCACCTTGCCCGGCATGATGCTGGACCCCGCCTGCATCGCGGGAAGGTTGATCTCCCCCAGCCCGGCCTGCGGTCCCGACGACAGGAGACGCAGGTCGTTGCAGATCTTCGAGAGCTTCATCGCGTTGCGCTTGAGCGTCGAGGAGAACGACATGAACGAACCGGTGTCGCTGGTGGCCTCGACGAGGTCTCCCGCGGTGCGCAGGTCGAGCCCGGTGATCTCCCGCAGGTGCTTCAGCACGGCCGGGGCGTAAGCCCGATGTGTCGTGATGCCGGTGCCGATCGCGGTCGCCCCCATGTTGATCTCGAACATCAGCGAAGCGTTCTCGGTCAGGCGGGTGTGGTCGTAGCCGAGCGTCGTGGCGAAGCCGTTGAACTCCTGTCCGAGCGTCATCGGCACGGCATCCTGCAGCTGGGTGCGACCGACCTTCAGGACGTCGTGGAACTCCCGCGACTTGCCCAGGAAGGACAGTCGGAGCAGATCCAGCTCCTCGAGCAGGGACCGCAACGTCAGCGAGAGACCGATCTTCACGGCCGTCGGGTAGACGTCGTTGGTGGACTGACTGCGGTTCGTGTGGTCGATCGGCGAGAGGAACGCGTAGTCGCCCTTCTCCCGGCCGGCGAGTTCGAGCGCGATGTTGGTGATGACCTCGTTCGCGTTCATGTTGGTCGAGGTACCGGCACCGCCCTGGATGACGCCCACCGTGAACTGCTCGTGGAACTCGCCGTCGATCACACGCTGCGCAGCACGATCGATCAGGTCGGCACGCTCGGCGTCGAGCACCCCGATCTCACGATTCGCGCGGGCACTCGCCTGCTTGACCATCGCCAGGCCGACCACGAGATCGGGGTACACCGAGATCGGCCGCTTCGTGATCGGGAAGTTCGCGTCGGCGCGGGCGGTGTGGATCCCCCAGTACGCGTCGACGGGAATCTCCATGCTCCCGAGCGAATCGGTCTCGGTGCGGGTCAGGGTAGGCGCGGCAGAAGCCATGTCACATCCTCGTGGGTCGTGGCGGGTGAGAAGAGTGGGGGATGTGCCCAGTCTACGCCGCTCAGCGCCCGGGTTTGCGGGAGAAGGCCTCGAGTCGCCCTTCCGGTGAGAGCTTCGACATCCGCTCCACCCAGGCCTCCGAGAAATAGTCGCCCGTCACCGCGTCGGTCACCGGGACGACGGTGTGGGTGATCGTGTCGGGATACACGTGGACCATCTGGAATGCCTGCGCGGCGTCCATGCCGTTCACCTCGGCCGCCGGACGTGCCACGTTCATCGTGTAGCAGGTGGCCGACGCGACACTCACCGGAACCCCGGCGAACATCCCGTGTGACGAATAGTGCAGATGTCCGGCGAGGATGCCCCGGACATCGCTGCCGCGGATGACGTCGGCGAGCTCGTCCTGATGGCGCAGTTCCAGGATGTCGAAGAGCGGCAGATGGCTCGGGAGCGGCGGATGATGCATCGCGAGCAACGTACCGTGCGGCGCAGGCTGGGCGAGCTGATCCGCGAGCCAGGACAGTTGACCGGCATCGAGTTCGCCGTGGTGCCAGCCGGGGACGCTGGTGTCGAGGGCGACGAGACGCAGCCCGCCGAGGTCCCAGACCCCGGTGACGGGCTCTTCGGTCGGCTCGAGGTCCAGGAGTCCTGCGCGCAGGGCGGGACGCTCATCATGGTTTCCCGCCACCCAGACGATCGGCGCGCCGAGCTCCTCGGCAACCGGTTCGACGGACGCGCGCAGACGACGATAGGCGTCCGGCTCCCCCAGATCGGCGAGATCCCCGGTCACGACGATCGCCGTCGGGTGCGAGTGCACCGCACGGATCGCCTCCAGCGTGCGCGCGAAGTTCGCCTCGACGTCGTACCGTCCGCCCAGCGATGCGCCACCGGCGAGGAAGTGCGGGTCGCTGACGTGGATCAGGACATGCGACGCCGGAGCGTGCTGGCCGAAGGTGTACGCGTCACCGATTGCTGCGGACATGCCCTCAGCCTAGGCGTCTGATCAGTACCGCAGGTGTAGTGATCAGATAGGATGCGGTGGTGGCGCGGAACGAAGGCAGAAGACAGGCGATCGCGGATGCGGGGCTCACCGTGCTCGCTCGCGAGGGCTCCCGTGGGCTGACCCACCGTTCCGTCGATGTCGCGGCCGGTGTGCCGACCGGCACCACGTCGAACTACTTCCGCAGCCGCGATGCGCTGGTGGCCGGGCTGGTCGAACGCATCGGTGAGCGCCTCTCCCCCACACCGGAAGAGCTGGAGCGCCGTTCCGCGGGCGAACCCGGCCCCGCGCTGTTCGCCGACTACGTGCGCGACATCGTCCGCCGACTCACCGATGACCGGGAAGTGACGCTCGCGCTCTTCGAACTGCGGCTCGAGAGCAGCCGCCGCCCCGAAGTGGCCGCGGTGCTCGGCGCCTGGCAACGCGCAGGGCTCGAGGAGGACGTCGCCTTCAATACGAGGGCGGGCCTCCCGGGGGGACGGCGCGAGATCGCGCTGTTCCACTACGCGATCGACGGGCTCCTGCTCGACCGGCTGACCACACCGATCGACCCGGAGTCACCGACCGATGACATCATCGACGACCTGGTGGAGGGTCTGCTGCGGTGATCCGAGGGTGCGCCGCGCGGATCAGTGTCCGATGACGAGCATGAGGATGCCGGCGACGACAGCCGCAGCGCAGAGCGCGAAGCACGCATAGGCGCCGACGAGAGCCGTCGTCTTCTGCCCCTCGGTGAGCGGGCTCTTCTTCGCCGCCTTCGCCGCCTGCTTCTCGGCGCGACGGAGCTCCTTCTCGGTGATCACGGTGATCGCGTCGGTGAACTCCGCCGGGCTCACGACCGGAGCACGCCCGCTGCGCACCAGCAGCCGGAGGCCGAGCGCGTAGAAGGTGACGATCGCAGCCGCACCGATCAGCGCCGCCAGGAACACCTGGAGGAACGCGAGCCAGTCGATCACGATGTTCATTCGGACTCCTCCTTCCGCGCCGCATCCGCACTCTTCGACACGGCCCCGGCCTTCGCTGCCTTGCCGTCGGACTTCGCCTGAGCCTTCTTCTTTGCCTTGTCAGCCGCGTCCTTCTTGGCCTGCGCCTTCGCCTTGTCGCGCGCTTCCGCACGAGCCTTCGCCTCCGCCTTCGCCTCGGCGATGCGCTGCTGGCGTCGCGTGGGCGGTGGCGTGTCGGGGAGCTCGACCGCGCGTCCCGACTCAGCGACGTCGCTCATGGCATTCGCGGGTGTCACGGCGTTGCGGCGCGAGCGCATGAAGAGTCCGAGGATGATCGCGAGTGCGAGGACCGCGTCGATCGCGACGCCCCAGTTGCCGAGCCAGACCACCAGGAGCGCGGCCAGCGCGCCGACACCGCCGGCTGCGGGCAGTGTGAGGATCCAGCCCACGCCGATCCGGCCCGCGGTCCGCCAGCGGACAGTGGAGCCGCGGCGTCCGAGTCCCGAGCCGATCACGGACCCCGAGGCGACCTGCGTCGTGGAGAGCGCGAAGCCGAGGGCGCTGGAGGCGAGGATGGTGGCCGCGGTCGAGCTCTCGGCGGCGAATCCCTGCGCGGGTTTCACATCGGTGAGTCCCTTGCCGAGCGTGCGGATGATGCGCCAACCGCCCAGGTACGTGCCGAGTGCGATCGTGAAGGCACACGCGACGATCACCCAGAGCTCCGGCTCGTGATGCGCCCCCGACTGCCAGCCGATCGTGATCATCGCGAGAGTGATGACGCCCATGGTCTTCTGCGCGTCGTTGGTGCCGTGTGCGAGCGCGACCAGGGAGGACGTGAAGATCTGCCCCCACCGGAACCCGTCACGGCCATCCGGCTTTCCGTCGTAGCGACGGGTGATCGAGTACGCGATCTTCGTCGCGGCGAAAGCGATCAGGCCGGCGGTGACGGGTGCGATCAGCGCCGGAAGCACGATCTTCGAGAGCACCATGCCGAAGTCGATGCCCCCCACGCCCGCGCCGACGATCGTCGCACCGATGAGCCCGCCGAAGAGCGCATGGGACGAGCTCGAGGGCAGTCCGAGGAGCCAGGTGAGCATGTTCCACGTGATCGCGCCGATCAGGCCGGCGAAGATCAGTGAGAGGAAGAGGTCAGCCCCCGCGGAGAGGATCGCGTCCTCCCGGATGATGCCGCCGGAGATGGTCTTCGAGACCTCGGTGGACAGGAACGCCCCGATGAGGTTCAGGACGGCGGCGAGGAGGACGGCGGTCTTGGGCTTCAGCGCGCCGGTGGCGATCGGCGTCGCCATGGCATTCGCGGTGTCGTGAAAACCGTTGGTGAAGTCGAAGAAGAGTGCCAGCGCGATGACGAGCACGACGATGAGGGCTGCGGTTTCCACCGTTCGCTTTCGGTCGTTGAGGAAGAAGGAGTTGTCGACGATATCGACGTGCTGAACGAAGAGTTCACCGTGGGTTTGACTTCCGTTAACCGGCCCCGGTAAATCCTCCCACCCTCCCCCGCGCCGGTCAACTCGACCTGGGATAGCGTGGAACGGTGACTGACGCCCCGCTCGCTGCCCGCCGTTCCACCCTCCGCACGCATCATGGCGACACGTTCGACGACCCGTATGAGTGGATGCGGGCGAAGGACTCCGAGGAGGTCATCGCACACCTCGAGGCCGAGAACGCCTACACGGATGCGCAGACCGCCCACCTCGCCGCGCTTCGGACGAAACTGTTCGAGGAGATCAAGGCCCGCGTGCAGGAGACCGATCTCTCGGTACCCACCCGCCGAGGCGACTGGTGGTACTACAGCCGGACCGAGGAGGGAGCGCAGTACGGTATCCACTGCCGCGCTGCTGCCGACGCCGGCGAGTGGACTCCGCCCGTGCTCGAGCCGGGCGTCCCTGTTCCGGGTGAAGTGGTCCTCCTCGACGGGAACATCGAGGCCGAAGGGCATGAGTTCTTCTCGCTCGGCGCGTTCGACACGTCCGACGACGCCACGAAGCTGTTGTGGTCGACCGATTTCGAGGGCGACGAGCTCTACACGGTGCACGTGCGCGATCTGACGACCGGAGCGACCCTCGACGACGAGATCCCGAACACGGGCGGCGCCTTCTTCACGCCGGACGGCACCGGAGTCCTCTACACGACCCGGGACGACGCATGGCGGCCCGACACCCTGTGGCTGCATCGCCTGGGCACACCCGTCGCGGACGACGTCCGACTGTTCCACGAGCCCGATGAGAAGTTCTGGCTCGGTGCGGGGATCACACGAAGCCGGCGGTACCTCGTGATCGGCGTCGGCTCCAGCATCACGAGCGAGGAGTACCTGGTCGATCTGACCGGCGATCTCACCGCCGAACCGCGACTGGTCTGGCCGCGCCGCGAAGGGGTGGAGTATTCGATCGATCATGCGGTGGTGGACGGCGAGGACCGGCTGTTCATCCTCCACAACGACGGCGCCCTGGACTTCGAGCTGGTCTCCGTCGCGGCCTCCGATCCCCAGGGAGAGCGGCTCCCGGTCGTCGCGCACGAGGCAGGAAGACGGCTGCTCGGCATGGACGCGTTCCGTGACTTCGCCACCGTCGAGTACCGACGCGAAGGACTCGAGCGCGTCGGTCTGCTCGACTACCCCACGAACACCCTCGACGAGATCCCCTTCGACGAACCGCTCTACTCCGCGGGCGTCAGCGGCAACCCGGAATGGCACTCGCCGTTCCTGCGCCTCGGATACACGTCGTTCGTCACCCCGGGGACGGTGTACGACCTCGATCTCTCGAATCGCGACCTGATCCTGCGCAAGCAGGTCTCCGTCCTGGGCGGCTATGACCCCGCGGAGTACGGCCAGCGGCGTGAATGGGCGACGGCCCCCGACGGCGTGCGCGTTCCCATCTCGCTCGTGTGGAAGCGCTCGTTCGGCGAACCCGGCACGGAGGCGCGACCGCTGCACCTGTACGGGTACGGATCGTACGAGCACTCGATCGACCCCGGCTTCTCGGTCGCCCGGTTGTCCGAACTCGACCGCGGGGTGATCTTCGCCGTGGCCCACGTGCGCGGTGGTGGGGAGATGGGCCGTCAGTGGTACGAGGACGGCAAGCTCCTGCACAAGCGCAACACCTTCACGGACTTCGTCGCCTGCGCCGAGCACCTGGTCGCGACGGGTGTGACGACACCGAAGCGCCTGGTCGCCGAGGGCGGGAGCGCGGGTGGTCTGCTGATGGGAGCGGTCGCCAATCTCGCTCCCGAGCTCTTTGCAGGCATCCTCGCCGGTGTGCCGTTCGTGGACGCCCTGACGACGATCCTGGATCCGTCCCTGCCGCTCACCGTGATCGAGTGGGACGAGTGGGGCGACCCGCTGCACGGCTCGGACGTCTACGACTACATGAAGTCGTACTCGCCCTACGAGAACGTGAGAGACGGCGTCGAGTATCCGCGGATCCTCGCCGTGACCTCCCTCAACGACACGCGTGTCCTGTATGTGGAACCCGCGAAGTGGGTCGCACGTCTGCGAGAGGCCGGCGCCTCGGACGTCCTCCTCAAGTGCGAGATGGTCGCGGGGCACGGCGGCGTGAGCGGACGCTACAACTCCTGGAGGGAGCGCGCGTTCGAACTCGCCTGGCTGCTCGACACCCTCGGGCTCGCCGAGGACTGAACCGCCGTGGTGGGCGCCCCCGCGCGGGGGCGCCCCGCGCGGGGGCGCTCCCCCGCTGCGCGTCCTCAGCCGAAGAGGGCAGCGGCCTCGTCGTAGCGGTAGCGCGGCACCGTGTTCAGCTCGCCGAGAGCATCGGCGAAGGGCACCCGCACGATGTCGGTACCCTGCATGGCGACCATCTGACCCCAGGCGCCGTCGACGAGCGCATCCGCCGCGTGCAGACCGAGTCGTGTCGCGAGCACCCGATCGAACGCCGACGGCGATCCACCGCGCTGGATGTGTCCGAGGATCGTCGCCCGGGTCTCGATGCCGGTGATGCGCTCGATCTCGGGAGCGAGCATGTCGCCGATGCCGCCGAGCCGGGGACGGTTGAAAGCGTCGAGACCCTTGTCGCTGTAGGCCTCTTCCATGCCGAGGAGCTTGAATCCCTCGGAGACGACCACCAGAGGTGCGCGACCACGGTCGTGGGCACTGGTCACCAGCTCGGTGATGTCGTCGATCGACATCGGAACCTCGGGGATGCAGATGACGTGCGCACCGGCGGCCATGCCCGCGTGCAGCGCGATCCAGCCGACGTGGCGGCCCATGACCTCGGCGACCATGCAGCGCTGGTGGGAATCGCCGGTCGTGCGGAGGCGGTCCATCGCGTCGGTGGCGATGTTCACCGCCGTGTCGAAACCGAAGGAGTAGTCCGTGGCCTGCAGGTCGTTGTCGATCGTCTTGGGGACGCCGATGACCTTGATGCCGTCCTTCGCGAGACGGTCCGCAGCGGCGAGCGTCCCCTCGCCGCCGATCGCCACGATGCCGTCGATCTTGTGGCCGTACAGGGTCTTGGCGATGTTCTCGGCGCCTCCGCGCTCCCCCTCGTAAGGGTTCGTGCGGCTGGTGCCGAGGATGGTCCCACCGACCTTCGAGAGTCCCTTCACCTCGTGGCGCGTGAGCGGCATGAAGTCGCCGTCGACGAGGCCACGCCACCCGTCCCGGATGCCGACGAACTCCAGGTCGTACGTGGTGGTGCCCTTGAGCACGATGCCGCGGATGACCGCGTTGAGGCCGGGGCAGTCGCCGCCGCTCGTCAGGATGCCGATCTTCATGCTGGTGCCTTCAGACGTTCGGGTGATGGGGGAACAGGCGACGCTGCCTTCGATCGACACTAGTGCCCCCGCGCACTCGCGCGCCATTCGACGTCGACGAAAATCCCCGATCTTGACGTGGATGATCGAGGATATCGACGGACTTCCCGAGATGCCCGATATTCAGCGCCGAAGTGACGTTAAGAACAGCCGTTCTTGACGCCTACGCCGCACCGAGTGCCTGCCGCAGCAGGTGCATGAGTGCTGCCAGCTGCACCGGCTCCGCGGCCGACTCCTCCACGGCCTCGCCGTCGAGCGCCCGCGCCGCGAGGCCCTGCTTCTGGTCGATCAGCTCCGCGATCTTGGTGTCGATCGTGTGCGCCGCGATGATTCGCCAGGCGGTGACCGGCTCGTCCTGCCCGATACGGTGCACGCGGTCGATCGCCTGCGTCTGCTCGGCGGCGGTCCAGGACAACTCGGCGAGCACGACGTTCGAGGCCGCTTGCAGGTTGAGCCCGACCCCGGCCGCAGTGAGCGAGCAGACCGCGATGCCCACGGAGGGGTCACCGTTGAAGTCGTCGATCGCCTGCTGTCGCGTGGTCGACGACTGGTCGCCCCGGATCGACACCGCCCGGATGCCCGCGGCGGCGAAGTGCGCCTCCGCCTGATCCATCACGTCGATGTGCTTGGCGAAGAAGACCACCTTGCCGACCGAGCGCTGAAGCTGCGCCGCGTAGTCCGCTGCGAGGGGCGCCTTGGCCTGGCCGATGCGCCTGACCATGGTGAAGACGTTGTCTCCCCCGGTGCCGGCGGCCTTCGACTCCTCAAGTTCGTTCTGAGCGACGAGACGCACGATGTCCTCGTCGATCTCCCCGGGGACGAGTCCGCGATCGCCCCGCGCCTCGATGATGCGACGGTAGCGTGCGGCGAGCCGCTCCCCCAGCTCGCGCTCGGCCTGACGGATGCCGCGTCCGAACTCATCGTCGAGCTGCACGGGCAGGTCGGCGATCAGCTTGTCCGGGAGGTCGGCGGCGACATCCTTCTTCTTGCGGCGCACGATGCCCATCGAGATGACGGCATCCCGCGCCTCGGGGTAGAACGCCTTGTCGGCCGGAGTGAACCCGGTCGCGTCCAGCTTCTCCATGAGCTCGGGGCCCGGCTTCTCGCCGGTCGTCCAGCCCAGGAACCGCCAGATCGCGTCGAAGTCCTCGACGTCGTTGATCAGCGGGGTTCCGGTGAGCGCCAGCATGAGCGGATCGTGCCCCGGGGTGCGCTCGCGCACCTGGGCGGCGAGCGACAAGACGTTCTGCGACCGTTGTGAGGACAGGTTCTTGATGAAGTGCGCCTCGTCGACGACCATGCCGCGCAGACCGATGGAGGCGAGCCACGACATGTGCCGGTCGAGGATCTCGTAGTTCACGATGAACACGTCGGCGAACGCATCGATGTCGTCGCCGTCTCCCTGGATCACCGTCGCACGGCGCTGCGGAGTCCAGCGTTCGACCTCGCGCGCCCAGTTCATCTTCACGACGTTGGGCACGACGACGAGCAGCGGATACGCACCCGCGACGGACGCGGCGAGCACCGACTGCGCCGTCTTGCCGAGGCCCGGCTCATCAGCGAGCAGGAAGCTGCGGTGCCCCGCTTTGACCGCTTCGAGGAATCGGGACTGGTGCACCATGACCTCGAGGCCCTTGGGCGAGATGTGGTCGAACTCCGGCGCAGGCGGGAGATCCATCGATGCCGCGGATCCGCCCGCCCCCGTCTCGAAGGCCTTGTACAACGGGCCCATGAGCTCCCAGCCGTCGAGACGACGACGCGGGGTCGCCGCCGCACGCGGCGTCAGGTCGGGGGCGAGGAACGGGTTTGCCAGCTGACGCGCCTCCACCGAGGGCGGGGTGACCTGTCGCTCCGCGATCGCCGCGGGCACGACGGAGACCTGCACGGGCGCCGCATCGGCGATGATCAGGTCTTCGGGAGCGAGCTCAGCACCGGATTCGAGCAGCCAGTCACGGCGCATGCGCTTGGCCACCGGCGACGTCGCCTGGTCGGCTTCCAGCAACTGGATGAGCGACGTGTCGCGCGCAGCGGTCTTCGCGAGAATCGTGGCGACACCGTCGAGCCGTTTGAGCAGCTCGACGCGCGCGGGATCCCCGATCTCAGCGTCGGCCTTCACCCGCGCACGTTCTTCGCGCACGAGGAAGGCGATCACCTGGAACTTCACCCGGTTCGTCGGACCGAGCTTCCCCCGCTGAGACTTGGCCTCGATCTCACGCACCTTGCGCGCGAGGATCGGGATGAGGGGTGCCTCGTCGTCACGACGGGACGTCTTCTTTCGCCGCGTGGCGGCGGTTGCCGTGGTCGGCATGCTCCTCCTGAGCGTGAAGGCTCCGGCTTCCCCAGGAAGCCATGGGCCGTTCTCGTTGTCCGCGTGTGGCGTGAGCCAGGACCGTACGAACAGTGGATCTTCTTCCCGTCGAGGCACGCGAGAAGCGTGAGAATCGGCGGGAGCCGTCTCCCATTCTATGTCATGGTGCTCGCGTCGCGAAGATTTCGGACGATCAGGAAGTCACGTCGAGCGCGCGGGCGGCATCGGTGACGTCGGCGGCCATCTGCTCCATGAGCTTCTCGATCCCCTCGAACGCGACCATTCCCCGCAGTCGCTCGACGAATTCGACGCTGACATCGTGTCCGTAGAGATCCAGCCCGGTCTCGCCGAGCACGTGCGCCTCCACCTGCCGCACGAGGACATCATCGAAAGTGGGGTTGGTCCCGACGGAGATCGCGGAGGGGTGCCGGATACCGGTGTCATGATCCACGAGCCATCCCGCGTACACGCCGTCGGCCGGGACGAAAGCATCGACGATCGTCGAGAGGTTCGCGGTCGGGAACCCCAGCTCTCGCCCGCGCTTGAGTCCGTGGACGACCTCGCCCCGCACATCCGGGTAGCGGCCGAGCACGGTCGTCGCTGTCGCGACATCGCCCTCCATCAGCAGCTCTCGGATCCAGCTCGACGACACGCGCCGCGCGGAGCCGGGGAGGTACACGTCGTCGACGACCTCGACGGAGAAGCCGTGCTCGGGCCCGAGCTCGCGCAGGAGGTCCGGCGTGCCCGCTCCCCTGTTCCCGAACCGGAAGTCCTCGCCGACGAGGACCGTGGAGACTTCGAGCGCACCGACGAGGATGTCGGTGACGAAGTCATGAGCGCTGCGGGCGGCGAGTTCCTCGTCGAAGGTGAGCACCAGAGTCGCATCGATGCCCATTTCGCCGAGCAGTTCGAGTTTGCGCTCGACCGTGACGACGTTCTCCGGGCATCGGTCCGGACGAAGGATGGCCAGGGGGTTGCGGTCGAACGTGACCACGACGGCGCGGCTGCCGCGGGCTGCAGCGGCTTCGTTCAGTCGGGCGATCACCGCTCGGTGGCCGGCATGGACGCCGTCGAACTTTCCGATGGCGACCGCACTCGGTCCGAAGCCGTCCGGGATCTCCTCCGGACTGCGGAACACGATCACGCGTGGACCTCGACCGATCGCGGGGCGTCGACGGGTCGGTGCGTGCGCAACCACCAGACGCCGAAGATCGGGAGCACCAACGGGACGAAGAGGTACCCGCGCCCGAACAGCGACCACACCGTCTCATGTTGGAACAGCGCCGGCATCAGGACGCTGAGCAGACCAACCACGAGCACCCCGGTCAGTTCGAAGACGATCGCGATCCAGGCCACCGTGTACCAGCCGCGACGTCGGGCGAGGACGAGCGCGAGGGTCGCGAGGATGTAAACGACGGCGGCGAGTGCGGACAGCGAGTACGCGAGAGGTGCCTCGTCGAAGCGGCGGACGATCTGCACGAAGCTGCGTCCGGTGGCGGCCAGCGCCATCACGGCGTAGACGATCACGAGGACGCGACCGATGCCGGTCATCCGAGTGGGGGGTGCGGTGGAGCTCATAGCGCATTCCATCCTAGAGCCGCGGGAGGCGGCCGGACTCTGCCCGAGGTCTCAGCTCATGCGATCTGGACGGACCAGATGACCTGCATGCGCCACAGCATGATCGCGATGGCGAACGCCGCGACCCCGAGGATCACGGTGCTCCACCGGCTGCGCTCCATGAGCGCCCACAGCACGGCTCCTACGGGAAGCAGTGCGGCCGACACGAGGTAGACCCAGTACTCGAGCAGGTCTCCCGTCGGCGGGTTGCCGGCGAGGGGTGCGACGATCGCGACGATCACCTGGACGACCAGGAGGATCTCGACCAAGGCGAGTGCACCGACGCTGAAGTCGCTCGGCCGGCGCCCGATGAGCCCCGCGATGAGGCAGAAGACACCCGCCGCGACGGCCACGGCGACCTGGGCGATCGTGAACCACAGGATCATCGGACGGCCTCCGGCATGTTCATCGCACTCTTCAGGTCGGCTCCCCGCTTCTCGACGATGCCGACGAGGAGCCCGTCCTCGTCGATGGCGGCGGCGATCGGTCCGTCCAGGCGCGCGGCGTGGCCGGCGAGACGTTTGCCGTGCCGCAGGTCGCGCGCTTCCTCGGCCGTCATGTCCAGGACCGGGAGGATGCGCCGGGCCGCCTGCGCCGCGGTGAGAGTGGATGCTCCCTCGAGCGCGTCGACATCGACGGCGTCGCTCACATCGAACGGGCCGACCCGCGTGCGCCGCAGCGCGGTGAGGTGCCCGCCGACGCCGAGGGCCTGCCCGAGGTCGCGAGCGAGCGAGCGGATGTAGGTGCCGGACGAGCAGTCGACGATCACATCGAGATCGAGCGCTCCGTCGCTCCGCCGGCTCGCGATGAGGTCGAACCGGGAGACGACGACTTCTCGGGCGGCCAGGACGACCTCTTCCCCGGCACGCACGCGATCGTAGGCTCGACGCCCGTCGACCTTGATGGCGGAGACGGCGCTGGGCACTTGCGAGATCTCTCCGGTGAGGGCAGCGATCCCCGCGGCGACCGCATCGTCCGTCACAGCGTCCCACGCCTCCGCAGCGGCGGTCGTGAGGATCTCGCCCTCCGCGTCATCGGTGCCGGTGGTCTGGCCCAGTCGGATCGTCGCCGTGTAGGTCTTGTCCGCGCCCACGATGTAGGTCAGGAGCCTGGTCGCTCCCTCGATCCCGATGACCAGTAGCCCGGTCGCCATCGGATCGAGCGTTCCCGCGTGACCGACCTTCCTCGTTCCGAAGGCACGACGGGTGCGCGCGACGACGTCGTGACTGGTCAGCCCAGCGGGCTTGTCGACGAGGAGGATGCCGGGCGAGACCATCCCCCCAGCCTACCGAGGCCACAGCGGTCGACCGTTCGCGAGCCTCGGTCAACGGCGTCGTTCCGGGCACGGCTGCGCGCTCCCGTAGGCTGAGGGGATGCCCGGATCGCAGGCCCTGCCCGACATCGTGTCGCGCCTGTCGGACTGGTATCGGAACGCAGCGCGTGACCTGCCGTGGCGCCGGTCCGCGTTTCATGACGCATTCGGCGCCTGGGGCGTCCTCGTGAGCGAGTTCATGCTGCAGCAGACCCCTGTCTCGCGGGTCATCCCCCACCTCGAGGCGTGGCTGGCGCGGTGGCCGACCCCGGAGGCGATGGCCGCGGCATCCACGGCGGACGTCGTGCAGCAGTGGGCGAACCTGGGCTATCCGCGACGGGCGCTCTGGCTGCACCGTGCCGCGGTGGAGATCACGGAGCGGCACGACGGCATCGTTCCCCGAGATGTCGACGCGCTCCTCGCGCTCTCCGGCATCGGCGACTACACCGCCCGAGCGGTCGCCGTGTTCTCCTATGGAGACCGGCACCCCGTGGTCGACACGAACACGCGTCGCGTTCTGGCGAGGGCGATCGACGGCCGAGCCCACCCCGCGCCGCCGTCTCGTCGTGACCTCGCACTGATGGAATCCCTGCTCCCGGCTTCGGTGCCCGAGTCCGCGGTCTTCAACGCCGCGGCGATGGAACTGGGCGCCACGGTCTGCACGGCTCGAGCTCCGCGCTGCGAGCAGTGTCCTCTCTCCGCGACCTGCGCCTGGCTCGTCGCGGGCCGCCCCGACACCGGGGATGACCGACGACGCCAGGCATCGTACGAGGGATCGGACCGTCAGGCCCGCGGCCTCGTGCTGCGCCTTCTGCGGCAGGCGGCCCCCGACCCGGTGCCGCTGGTCGCCGTCCTGCCCGACTGGCCGGACTCGCCTCAGCGCGATCGCGCGATCGACTCGCTCATCGCCGACGGGCTCGCCGAAGCCGACGGCGAAGCCCTCTCGCTGCCTCGGTGACGACGCTTCAGAGGTGATGATCGGTGCGGTGTGCGAGCACCGTGAGCTCGACGCGGCTGCGGACGTCGAACTTCGTGAAGATCCGCCCGAGGTGCACTTCGACCGTGCGGACCGACACGTTCAGCATCTCGGCGATGTCCCTGTTCGGGGATCCACCGACGGCGAGCATCGCCACCTCGAGCTCCCGTGCTGTGAGCGCAAGCGACCATGCGGCGCGACACGCGGAGAGCGGATCGGCCGCCGGAACGATGCTCCCCTCTCTGGCGTCGAGCCGGTCGATGCGGTCGCGGATGGACCGTGCCCACGCGGTCGCCCCCGAGACCTCGAACAGACGCTCGGCACGGTGGAGGTGCACCCTTGCCGCGGCATGATCATCGTGGATCGCGTGCTGGGTTCCGAGCATGGTCTCCACTCTGGCTCGCGTGAACGGAGAGGCGAGCGTGCGTGCAGCCTCCGTCACGGCATCACGCTCCGAACGCCACCGAGCGTCCCCGGCCGTCGCAATGCGCACGCGCAGCCGCTGCGCGAGCGCGATCTCCGGCGGCTCGATCGAGCCGACCGTCATCGGGCGCGCCTCCACCGTGAGAGCGAGTTCGTCGAGCGCCGGCACTGACATCGCGGTCCGCGGTGACCCGAGCTCGGCCCAGAGTCGAACCGTGGCGGCGGCATCGTGGAAAGCGCCGGCGAGAAGCGACTGGATGCCCCGATCGACGAGCACATCGATCCGTGCCCCGTTCGGCAGGGCTGCCGTGAGTGAAAGCGAGAAGGGACCGAGTTCGCCGAGCACGGCGAGATCGAGACGGCGCGCGAGGACCACGCCCAATCCCGCGAACGGCAACGCGACCGGCAGCACGAGCGCGGCCTGGATCAGTCGTTCCCGCGCGAGGCCGATGTCGCCTCGCCACGCGAGCAGCAGGACATCGACGACCCGGCGGTACGCCTGGATGATCGGGCTGTGCTCGTAGCCGGGAACCAGAGGGTCCGGCGCGGAACCGATCGCCGAGTCGTCTTTGGCGAGGAGACGTCGCGCTCGATCGATGTCACCGTGCAACGCTGCGCGCAGGGCGCTCAGCATCCCGCCGCTCACCGGACCGGAACCCGCGACCTCATCGACGTCGCGCTCACCGGCGATGAGCCAGCTGAGGGCGATCGCCGGATCCCGCAGTTCACGCTCCGCACCGGTGCGGGCTGCCCCCTCGCGGAGGGCATCGAGCCACACCCGCATCCCCCGCCGGTCACCTCGCTCAGCGCACATCACTGCCACGAGTGCGCTCGCGCGTGTCCAATGTCGCCAGTCCTCCGGGTCATCCGTCTCCGGACGCAGCGAACTCGGATCGATCTCGGGCACCGCCCCCTGCGCGAGCGTCTGGGCGACGAGGAGTGCGCCGAGGCCTCGCGAACGCCGAGGGTCGGGAGTCTCGGAGTACAGTGCGTTCAACCATGCCGAGGCCTCGGATACGAAGCCGGCTGCGAGCGCCGACGTGCCTGCGACCAGACGCGCGTCGTCTCGGTCGCTTGCGGTGGCGTGGTCCGAAGCCTCGCGAGCGAGCAGCAATGCGCGCTCGGGATGGCCCGCGTCACTGAGTTGCCCGGCGATGTCGATGAGCTCGGGAGCAGCCGCAGGGTCGCCTTCGAGGGACGCCCGCGCATGATGCCAGTTCGCGCGCACCTGGTCGCCGCGCGCGCGGAAGACAGTGCTCAACCGCTCGTGGACGACCGCCGTGGTCGCGGCCGAGGAGGTGGCTCTGATCCAGATCGACAGGCGGGCATCGACGAAACGAACACGACCGGCATGCACGCGGAGGCGGTCGCCCACCGGAGCGGCCGCGACCTCTGATGCGGATCTCCCGTCGAACGCGAGCAGAGGTTCGAGGTCGTCCTCCAGGGACACCGAGAGCGCGAGGAGCAATTGCCGGTCCCGCGATTCGAGTTCCACAGTGTCGAACCTGCGGGCGATCGACGGGACCAACGGGAGCGGTGACGGCAATGGACGGTGTCCGTGTCTTTGCTCGGGCGTCAGACTCTCGACGACTTCGCGGACCGTAGGAGCATGCGCGTCGAGATCGACGGCGAGACCGGCAAGCACATGCGGTGCGCATGCGAGGTCCCGTTCGAGAAGCTCCTCGAGGATGATTCCCACCACCGCGGGCGCGACGAATCGCCCCCGCGCCATGCTCCGACCCACGATGCCGCCCCCCCAGCTTCGCGGGATCTGGTCCCGCGAAGCTGAGCGTATCAAACGGCGATCACTCCGCGTCGTCGTCCGTGCGGTACGGGTCGGCGTCGCCGGCATGCGATGCCGAGGACGCGAGCTTCGCGACGTCCGCATCCCGCTGCTGGGCTTCGCGGAGCAGCGCACCGATGTGATCCGCGTTCTCCGGAAGCGCGTCGGGGATGAATTCGAGCGTCGGCACGAGCCTGGTGCTGAGCTGCCGCCCGACTTCGCTGCGCAGCATTCCGGTGGCCGAGGTGAGCGCGGCACCGCTGGAGATGCGCTCTTCCTCCGTGCCGAGCACCGTGTAGAACACCGACGCGTGCTGAAGGTCTCCGCTCACGCGGACGTCGGTGATCGTGACGAAGCCGAGGCGCGGGTCACGCAGCCCCTTCTCCAGTCGTTCAGCGAGGATGACGCGGATGCGATCCGCGAGCCGAGCCTGTCGTTCGCCTGCCATTGTTCTCTCCCTGTACGGAAACCTCAGGGCGTCCCCCGCTCCGCGCCCCGAGGGGAGCGGTGCGACGGACGCCCGAGAGGTTGTTCGAATCGATCAGCCGCGAGGCTTCTCGACGAGCTCGGTCGTCTCGATCTCATCACCGATCTGGATGTCGTTGTACTTGCCGAGGCCGATACCGGCCTCGTAGTCCGTACGGACTTCGGTGACGTCGTCCTTGAACCGGCGCAGCGACTCGATGGCGAGTCCATCGGCGACCACGACGCCGTCGCGGATGACGCGAGCCTTGGCGTTGCGGGTGATCGTTCCCGATCGCACGATGACACCGGCGATGTTGCCGAACTTGGAGGAGCGGAACACCTCGCGGATCTCGGCCACACCCGACTGGACCTCTTCGAACTCCGGCTTGAGCATGCCCTTGAGCGAGCTCTCGATCTCGTCGATCGCGTTGTAGATGACGGAGTAGAAGCGGATGTCCACACCCTCACGGGAGGCACGCTCGCGCGCCTTCGTGTCGGGGCGGACGTTGAAGCCCACGATGATCGCGTTGTCGATCGTCGCCAGGTTCACGTCGGACTCGGTGATCGCACCGACACCGCGGTGGATGATGCGCAGCTGCACCGAGTCGTCGACCTCGATCTTGAGCAACGACTCCTCGAGCGCCTCGACGGCACCGGAGACGTCACCCTTGATGATGAGGTTGAGCGACTCGACCTTGCCCTCTTCGAGAGCACGGGTGAAGTCTTCGAGCGAGATGCGCTTACGGGCCTTGGCCAGCTGGGCGTTGCGCTCGACCGCTTCACGCTTCTCAGCGATCTGGCGAGCCATGCGGTCTTCCTCGGTCACGATGAAGACGTCACCGGCACGCGGCACGGAGTTCAGACCCTGCACCTGCACCGGACGCGACGGGTAGGCCTCGAGGACCTGCTCGCCGTTCTCGTCCGCCATGGCACGCACACGGCCGTACGCCGTACCTGCGACGATCGCGTCGCCGACCCGGAGCGTTCCGGACTGGATAAGCACTGTGGCGACCGAACCGCGGCCCTTGTCGAGCTTCGCCTCGATGGCGACACCACGAGCGGCCTTGTTCGGGTTGGCGGTCAGGTCGAGACCGGCGTCTGCGGTGAGCAGCACGGCGTCCAGCAGTTCCTGGATACCGGTACCGGCACGTGCGGACACATCGACGAACATGACATCGCCACCGAACTCCTCGGCGACCAGGCCGTACTCGGTCAGCTGCTGACGCACCTTGGAGGGGTTGGCGTCGGGCTTGTCGACCTTGTTCACCGCGACCACGATCGGCACGTTCGCCGCCTGCGCGTGGTTCAGCGCCTCGACCGTCTGCGGCATGATGCCGTCGTCGGCTGCGACCACGAGGATCGCGAGGTCGGTGACCTGCGCACCACGGGCACGCATGGCGGTGAACGCCTCGTGACCCGGGGTGTCGATGAAGGTGATCGCGCGCTCGATGTTCTCGTGCTCGGTCCAGACCTGATAGGCACCGATGTGCTGGGTGATGCCACCGGCTTCACCCTCGATGACGTTGGTCTGACGGATCGCATCGAGCAGTCGCGTCTTACCGTGGTCGACGTGACCCATGACGGTGACCACCGGCGGACGGATCTCGAGGTCGTCCTCGCTCTCCGCCTCCAGCTCGGCCTCGAGGTCGAGACCGAAGCCCTCGAGGAGCTCCTTGTCCTCGTCCTCGGGCGAGACCATCTGGATCTTGTAGCCGAGCTCGGCACCCAGGACCTCGAAGGTCGCCTCATCCAGGGACTCGGTGGCCGTGGCCATCTCGCCGAGGTTGAAGAGGATGGTGACGAGGGTTCCCGGCTGGACCGTATAACCGGTCAGCGTCTCGATCTTGTCGGCGAAGTCCGCGATCGACGCGCCGCGGCGCATGCGGATGGTCTCTCCGTTGCCGCGGGTGACGTTGACGCCACCGACGACCGGAGCACTCCGCATCTCGAACTCTTGCCGCTTCGCCCGCCGCGACTTGCGCTGCTTGCTCTTTCCGCCGCCCTTACCGAAGGCACCTGCGGTGCCGCCACCGGGACCACGGCCTCGGCCGCCGCCCCCACCGGGACGACCGGCGAAACCGCCGCCGGGACGCGCGCCGGGACCACCGGCACCGCCGGGTCCGCCGCCGCCGGGACGACCGGGACCGCCGGAGCGCTGCTGGAACGGAGCACCCGGACGACCGCCCTGACCGCCACGAGGAGCGCCGGGACGCGGCGAACCGGGACGCGGGGCACCCGGACGGGGTGCGCCGGGACGCGGCGCCTGCGGACGCGGGATGTTGCCCGGGGTCGGGCGCTGTCCCATGCCCTGAGCGGATGCGAAGGGGTTGTTGCCCGGACGGGGTCCGGCGGGGCGCTGACCCATCCCCTGCGCAGAGGAGAACGGGTTGTTGCCGGGGCGCGGAGCCCCGGGAGTCGGTGCGCCGCCCTCAGCAGGCTTCGCCGCCTCGGGAGTCGCTGCAGCCGGAGCCTCTGCCGCGGGGGCAGGCGCCGGAGCGGAGGGCGCGGGAGCCGCGGGGGCCGGGGCCTCCGGGGCAGGCTTGGGACCGGGCTTGGGACCCGGGGTCGGTGCCGGCTTGGCACCGGGCTTGGCACCGGGCTTGGCACCGGGCTTCGCCGCAGCGGGCTTCGCGGCGGGAGCGGCGTCAGCCGCAGCCTTGAGCGAACCGTCGGCCTCGATAGCCGCACGCAGCTTGCGCGCCACCGGCGGTTCGATGGTCGAAGACGGGCTCTTCACGAACTCGCCGAGTTCCTTGAGCTTTGCAAGTGCGACCTTGCTGTCGACGCCGAGTTCGGCGGCGATCTCATGTACGCGTGGTTTACCAGCCACAATTCTCCTGTCTGAGTCGGTCCACCCAGACAGGGCAGACCACTAGTCGCGGACGGGTCTCATTTCGAGCCGTTCACTTTGTTTCCATAGCTGTTCAGCCTTTGTTTCTTGGTGGATGCTGTTCGAAGTTCCGCGTGTCCAGCTGAGTGGTCACGCGCAGTGCTCGTCCGAATGCGCGGCGCCGCAGAGCGGCATCCATGCATTCGCGTGTCGGATGGACCCACGCGCCTCGCCCTGGCAGGACAGCACTCTCATCGACGATGAGGGTGTCGTTCTGGGACACCACCCTGAGGAGGGCGGAGCGGGGAGCACGCGTGCGACAACCGACGCACGTTCGTACGGGTTCCATCTTACACCTGCGTTTCGCCCCGCCCTGCCCGTACGCGGGGCGAGCCGGGAGTCCGGAGCCGTTCAGTCGAGGATGCTGTCCGGCTGGATGTCGATCTTCGCACCCGTGAGCTTGGCAGCCAGACGCGCGTTCTGACCCTCCTTGCCGATCGCGAGCGACAGCTGATAGTCGGGGACCAGCGCACGGACGGCCTTGGTTCCCGCGTCGAGCACGAACGAGCTCGTGACCTTCGCCGGCGAGAGCGCATGGGCGACGAAGACCGGAAGGTCGTCGTCGTAGTCGACGATGTCGATCTTCTCCCCCGCGAGCTCCTCGGTGACCGCGCGTACGCGCCGTCCGAGTTCGCCGATGCACGCGCCCTTGGCGTTGATCGACGGATCATTCGCCTTCACCGCGATCTTGGTGCGGTGTCCGGCTTCACGGGCCAGAGCCACGATCTCGACGAGACCGGCTGCGATCTCCGGAACCTCGAGGGCGAAGAGCTTGCGCACGAGTCCCGGATGCGTGCGCGATACCGTGATCTGCGGGCCCTTGAGCCCCTTGGCGACGCTCGTGACGTACACACGCAGGCGCGACCCGTGCGTGTACTCCTCGCCTGGGACCTGCTCCTCGGGGGGCAGGATGGCTTCGACGGCGCCGAGATCGATGTGGATCATGCGCGGGTTCGGACCCTGCTGCACCACGCCGGCGACGATGTCGCCTTCCTTGTCCTTGAAGTCACCGAGCACCACGTCGTCGGCGATGTCCCGCAGACGCTGGCTGATGACCTGCTTCGCCGCGAAGGCCGCGATGCGTCCGAAGTCGTCGGGGGTGGCGTCTTCCTCGCCGATGACGGCGCCTTCCTCATCCCGGACGACCTGGAGGACGGCGACGTGCCCGGTCTTGCGGTCCAGGTCGACGCGGACGCCCTCGGGGGTCACACCATCCTCGGACACGTGCTTGGAGTATGCGGTCAGGATCGCCTGCTCGATGATCGCGACGAGTTCGTCGAAGGGGATCGCCTTCTCCTTCTCGATCCCTCGCAGAAGACTCAGTTCGATGTCCATGACGGCCTCTCTATTCAGCTCTCGTCGCGCCTGTTCGCACGCGCGACATCCGTACCACGATACCCTGTGCCGACCGGCCCCTGCCACGGCGGCAGCGGAGGCGGCCGAGGACCGGCCCGAGGAGGACCACGTGAGCGCATTCGACACCATCGTCATCGGTGCAGGCATGTCGGGGCTGACGAGCGCCCGCATGCTCGCAGACGCCGGCCAGCGCGTCGTCGTCCTCGAAGCACGGGACCGCATCGGCGGACGGATGCACACCGATCGGAGCGCGGGGTTCCCCGTCGACCTCGGCGCATCATGGATCCACGGGATCGACGGCTCTCCCCTGTGGAACCTCGTCCAGGCCCTTGGTGTCCCGACCATCGAGTACACGGTGGGCAGCTTCCAGGTCGGCGGGCGACCGATCGAGAACTTCGACGGCGAAGGGCGGGCGATGGATGACACCGCCACCGCCCAGTGGATCGCGGATGTCGATGAGGCCGATCGCCTGCTCGTCGAGGAGATCGCGGCATCCTCCTCGGGTGACACGTACCTCGACGTCACCGAGCGGGCCCTCGATCGTTCCGGGTTCTCGCCCGAGCGCATCGATGAGATCCGTGAGTTCTTCCGCCACCGGGTGGAGGAGCAGTGCGGCGCCTGGATCGGCGACCTGGATGCGCACGGCCTCGACGAGGATGCCATCGAGGGCGACGAGGTGATCTTCCCGCGCGGGTACGACGAACTCCCCCGGCGCATCGGTGCCGGGCTCGATGTCCGCACCGAGACGCCGGTCTCACGCGTGACCCGCTCGACGGCCGGCGTGGTCGTGCAGGCAGGCGACACGGAGTACACCGCTGACCGCGTGATCGTGACCGTGCCACTCGGCGTGCTGAAGGCGGGAACGATCGAGTTCGAACCGGCGCTGCCGGACGCAGTCGCAGGCCCGATCGACCGGCTCGGCATGGGGGTCTTCAACAAGATCTTCCTGCAGTTCCCCGCACGTTTCTGGAACGACGAGAGCTACGTCATCCGCGCTCTGGGCGAGGCCGGGGAGCACTGGCACTCCTGGTACGACGTCTCCGCCGTCAGCGGACTGCCCACGCTACTGACCTTCGCGGCCGGCCCCTTCGGGCGGCACATGCAGGAGCTGCCAGACGAGGAGGTGGTCGCTGACGTCCTGCGCGCCCTCCGCAGCCTGTACGGCGACGCGGTCGGCGAACCCCGCGCCCACTGGATCACGCACTGGGGGCCGGATGCGTTCTCGAACGGCTCCTACTCGCACCTGGCGGTGGGATCGACGCATCACGACCACGATGCCCTGGCCGGTCCGGTGGACGACGTGCTGCATTTCGCGGGCGAGGCCACCTGGGGCGACGAACCCGCGACGGTCGGCGCCGCCTTCTACTCCGGGCACCGAGCGGCGGAACGGATCCTCGGCCGCACCGTCGACCTCGGCGAGTTCGCCGCCGGCATCACCACGCGGGAGCAGAAGGCAGGGCGTTGATCGCCCCGATCAAACGGAACAGGTTTCCGACCTGGCGTTGATCCAAGTGGAGCGCCAGTCGCGGCAGTTCGAGTCGGTCGTCGTCGGCGACCTCGGGCTGCCGTGGATTCGTCCTCTCGATACGCCCCGAAGCCAGCATCGCGGCGAACTGCTCGTTGAGCGCTTCGACCTCGGCATCCGTCGGCTCTTCCCGCAGGCGCAGGATCAGCGCGTCGCCGACCCACCGCAGCGAGTCGTAGTTGTGCCAGAAGCCGGTGATCTCCGCGCGCGCCTCCTCCACGGAGTCGGTGATCACGACACGGTCGAAGTCCCCCTCCGAGATCACGCCGGTCGGAGCAAGGTGGTCGTCGATGAAGCTGCGCAGCCCCTGCCAGAACGTCCCGCCCGGCTGATCGAGGAGCACGATGGGCGTGGGCTCCGCCTTGCCGGTCTGCTGGAGGGTGAGCAGCTCGAACATCTCGTCGAGTGTGCCGAAACCGCCCGGGAGGCAGATGAAACCCAGCGACTCCTTGATGAGCATCAGCTTGCGCGTGAAGAAGTACTTCATCGCGACCACGTGATCCTGACCGGCGACGAAGCCGTTCGGCTTCTCCTCGAAGGGCAGTCGGATCGACACACCGAGCGAGAGCGCGGGCCCCGCCCCTTCGGACGCTGCCTGCATGATCCCGGGTCCTGCGCCGGTGACGACCATCCAGCCATCACCGGCCAGTGCCGCGGCGACATCGCGGGCGGTCAGGTACAGCGGATCATCCTGCCTGGTGCGCGCCGAACCGAAGACGGTGACCTTGGGCACGCCGCGGAACGGGGCGAACAGCCGGAAGGCGTCGCGCATCTCCGCCAGCGCCGCGGAGGCGATCTTCAGGTCGAGTCGGTCGGCACCGTCCTCACCCAGCAGGATCGCGGTCCGCAGCATCCGCATCACCAATCGTCGATCGGCGTGCACACCCGCGTCGTCGAGGACGGTGTTGATCTCGGCACTGAGCGCTTCCGGCAGAGGTTCGTCGTTCATGCCCCCAGCGTGTCATGCGGCGCGAGGAGTGGGGGCCGCAACGCCGGGCACCGGACCGACACGGTCGGTCATCCCCTGAGCACGACACCGCGGCGGTGTCAATGCCCGTGACCACCACCCCGGCAGCGGGCACGCTGATGCCATGACGGAGATCACAGGACCCGAAGCCCTCGCCCGCGTCGCCGAGCTCGTGCAGGACATCGACATCACGATGCTGACCACCACGGATGACGAGGGCAACCTCGTCAGCCGGCCGATGTCGACCCGGCAGATGGACGATGCCGGGGACATCTGGTTCTTCACGGCTGAGGACACCGAGAAGGTAGACGAGGCTCGACAGAACCACGACGTCGGGCTCGCATACTGCGATGCCAAGGGAATGCGGTACGTGTCCGTCGCCGGGACAGCTGAGATCGTGCACGACCGCGCCAAGATGGAGGAGCTCTACTCCGCGTCACTGGAGATCTGGTTCGCCGACGGCCTCGACACACCGGGAATCGCGCTGCTCAAGGTGACACCGAAGGTGACGGAGTTCTGGGAGCCCGCCAAGGGCAAACTCGCTCTCGCCGCGGGGGCACTCAAGTCCCTCGTCACCCGCGATACACCGGATGACGACATCATGAACCACGGCCGCATCGTCTGCTGACGACGCGGCCGCGGGTCTCACCGCGAGGCCGTGAGACGCTCGACGACCTCGTCGACCGAGATGGCGTCGCGGGCACCGGTCGCCCGGTCCCACAGCTCGACCTGCCCCTCGGCCGCGCCGCGTCCGACGATCACGATCTTCGGCACGCCGACGAGCTCGGCATCGCCGAACTTCACTCCCGGCGACACCTTGGGGCGGTCGTCGTAGAGCACGTCGAACCCGGCGGTCTCGAGCTGAGCGGAGAGGCCCTCAGCGACGTCGAACGCGACCTGGTCACGACCGGCTGCGACGACCTGCACGTCGAACGGTGCGATCGAGGCCGGCCAGATGAGACCCTTGTCGTCGTTGTTGAGCTCGGCGATGATCGCCAGGATGCGGGTCACACCGATTCCGTAGGAGCCCATCGTGACGGTGACGAGCTTGCCGTTCTCGTTCAGCACCTTCAGGCCCAGCGCCTCGGCGTACTTGCGGCCGAGCTGGAACACATGACCGATCTCCATGCCGCGCGCGAGCTCGACGGGGCCGGATCCATCGGGAGCCGGGTCTCCGGCACGCACGTTCGCGATCTCGACGATGCCGTCGGCGGCGAAGTCTCGTCCGGCGACGACGGAGTGAGCATGCTTCTGGTCGATGTTCGCCCCGGTGATCCAGGTCGTCCCCTCGCTCACACGCGGGTCGACGAGGTAGCGGATGCCGGTCGCGGACTCCTCGCCCAACACGGCGCCGGTGGGTGACCACGGGCCGATGTAGCCCCGCACGAGGAGCGGGTTCTTCTCGAAGTCCTCGGCCGTGGCGGTCTCGACCTCAGCGGGAGCGAACGCCACCTCCGCACGCTTCTCGTCGACGTCGCGGTCGCCGGGGATGCCCACGACGACCAGCTCACGGGTCCCGTCGAGATGGGTGAGAGCCAGAACCACGTTCTTGAGGGTGTCCGCCGCCGTGTAGTCGCCGTCGAGTTCGCGGTTACTGTGCGCCACCAGCGTCTCGATGGTCGGGGTGTCGGGTGAGTCGAAGATGACCGGCTCTGCGTCCGGGTCGAATTCGATCCCTTCGGGCACCGCGGTCGTGAACGCCTCGACGTTGGCGGCGTATCCGCCCGCGCTGCGCACGAACGTGTCCTCTCCGACCGGCGTCGGGTGCAGGAACTCCTCGCTGCGGGAGCCCCCCATCGCGCCGGCATCCGCCTGGACGATGGCGTACTCGAGACCGAAACGCTGGAAGATGCGCTCATAGGCATCGCGCTGCGCCTGGTAACTGACGTCCAGACCCTCGTCGGAGGAATCGAACGAGTAGGCGTCCTTCATCGTGAACTCGCGGCCACGGAGCAGGCCGGCCCGCGGACGCGCCTCGTCACGGTACTTGTCCTGGATCTGGTAGATCGTGAGCGGGAGGTCCTTGTACGACGAGTACAGGTCCTTCACGAGCAGCGTGAACGCCTCCTCGTGGGTCGGAGCGAGGAGATAGTCGCCACCCTTGCGATCCTGGAGTCGGAAGAGCAGGTCGCCGTACTCCTCCCAGCGACCGGTCGCCTCATACGCCTCACGCGGCATCAGTGCGGGGAAGTGGACCTCCTGCGCACCGGCCGCGGCCATCTCCTCGCGCACCACGGACTCGATCTTCGCCTTGACGCGCAGACCGAGTGGCAGCCACGCGAAGATCCCGGCGGCCTGCGGCCGGATGTACCCGGCCCGGATCAGCAGCCGGTGGCTGGCGACCTCTGCGCCTGCAGGGTCTTCGCGGAGCGTGCGGAGGAAGAAATTCGAAAGACGAGTGACCACGGAGCAAGTCTAGTGAGCCGTGGTCACTCGTCTCGCGTCAGTTGAGCGCGGGGAGGTTCGCGGGGACGACCCCACCGGCGTACAGGTCGGCCGCGAGTTCTTGCAGGGCGGTGAGAGCGACCCGCTGCGGAAGAGGACCGTAGGAGATGCGAGCGACGCCGAGCTTCTCGTACTCCGAGGCGGCGAGCGCTCCCGGAAGACCGATGACGCTGACCTTGCGCTCGCCGATGCCCTCGACGAGCTGACGGGTGACGTTCATGTCGAGGATGCCGGGGACGAAGACCGCCGTCGCACCGGCGTCGAGGTAGGCACGACCGCGCTGGATGGCATCGGCGACGCTCTCCTTCACGGAACGCCCACCGGCACGGACGAAGGCGTCGGTGCGCGCATTGAGGGCGAAGGGCACTCCTTCGCCCTCTGCCGCCTTGACGATCGCCTCGACGGCAGCGACGGACTCGTCGAGCGGCTTGAGCCGATCCTCGACGTTGGCACCGACGACACCGGCAGCGATGGCGAGACGCGCGGTCTCCCCCGCGTCCCCGTAGCCGTCATCGAGGTCGGCGGTGACGGGAACCTGCACAGCGGCGGCGATCCGCCCGACCATGTCGATCATCACCTCTCGCGGCGTGGCTCCGTCCTCGTAACCGAACGAGGCGGCGATGCCGTGCCCCGCGGTGGCGAGCGCCTTCGTCTCCGGGAGCGCGGCGACGGCCTTCGCGGAGACGACGTCCCACACATTCACGACGCGGAGGATCTCCGGAGCGTCATAGAGTCCGACAAGAGTCTGGGCCTTGGCTGCAGTGGTCATGTAACCACGGTAACGCGACCCGCGGACGGTCGGGTCGGCTCCAGAGGATCCGGCATCGATGAGGGAGCCCGCATAGTGTGGAGCCATGCCGCAGCGCCGATCGCATGTGTCCTCCTCCGCCACTCGGAGCGAGCTCGCGGCCGCCCTGGCCGCGCTCCGGGAGTCTTCGGAGGCGCCGCTCGAATTCCCACCCGAGGCGCTCGCCGAAGCAGAGACCAGCACCGCGACCGCCCCGGAGCTCGACCTCCGGGACGTGCCGTTCGCGACGCTGGATCCGGCGGGTTCCCGCGACCTCGACCAGGCGTTCCACCTGGCTCGTGCGGGCACCGGCTACACGGTGCGCTACGCGATCGCCGACGTTCCGGGATTCGTCGTGCCGGGCGGAGCGGTGGACACCGAGGCTCGACGCCGCGGACAGACGCTGTACGCGACGGACGGGTCGATCCCGCTGCATCCTCGAGCACTGAGCGAGGATCGCGCCTCACTGCTCGCAAACGTCGACCGCCCTGCGCTGGTCTGGACCTTCAACCTCGACGAGGCGGCCTCGGTGCAGGACTTCCGCCTCGAACGCGCACTCATCCGCTCTCGCGCCCAGCTCGAGTACGTGACCACGCAGCAGGTGTTGGACCGTGGCGACGACGGACCCGCGGCTCTGCTGCCGGAGATCGGAGCGCGGCGCCTCGAGCAGGAACGGTCACGGGGCGGGGCGAGTCTCAACCTCCCCGATGAGGAGGTCGTCCAGGGTGCGGACGGCGCGTATTCGATCGAACGCCGCAGCCCTCTCCCCGTCGAGGAGTGGAACGCTCAACTGTCCCTCATGACGGGGATGGCGGCGGCGTCACTCATGCTCGACGCCGGGATCGGTGTCCTCCGCACCATGCCGGAACCCGACGACGCGGCCTTCACCACGTTCCGGCACCAGACGGTGGCCCTCGGGCGACCGTGGACGTCAGGAACCTACGGGGAGTACCTGCGCCGTTTGGATCGCGCCGACCCCGTCACCCTCCCGGTGCTCGAAGCCGCAGCATCGCTTTTTCGCGGCGCAGGGTATGTCGTCTTCGACGGAGCGCCCCCGACGGACACGGTGCAGGCCGCGATCGGCGCTCCCTACGCGCACGCGACCGCTCCCCTGCGCCGACTCGTCGACCGCTGGACCCTCGTCATCTGCCTTGCGGCATCGAGTGGCGCTCCGGTACCGGAGTGGGCCCGCGCGTCGCTTCCCGAACTCCCTGCTCTCATGCAGGAGTCCGGTCAGCGCGCGTCGCGGCTGAACTCGACGACGATCAACACCGTGGAAGCCGCGCTGCTCGTTCCGTTGATCGGCACGACGATCGAGGCGACGGTCATCGAGTTGCGCGGTGAGCGAGCGAGCGTGCAGATCGCCGACCCCGCGGTGACGGCGACAGCGCCCGTTCCCGCCGATGTGAAGCCGGGAGACATCGTGCGCCTGCAGGTCGTCCGCGCGGACATCGCCGCGGCCGAGGTCGAGTTCGCCGTCTGAACGAGCCTTGAAGTGTGTCATCACACTGGTACATAATGTATCAGCGCGATGACACACTGACGGAGGCGACGATGATACTGTTCCTGCTTCTCATCTGGGGGCCCAGCGTGCTCGGCGCAGTGATCGCGCTCGCCCTCCGGCTGACCCTCCTGCGCGGAGCCCCACGGCTCTCAACCAGAGATGCGGTGATCACCGCGGTCGCGGGTGGAGTGCCGGTGATCGTATTCCTCGCTCCCCTCGCCGGAGATTTCGGTTTCGGCCCCCAGCTCTGGTGGGACCTCGGGAGCCGGACGGCACTTCCGTTGATACTGGGTATCGTCAGCGTGATCCTGCTCTGCTTCCCCTCGCGGTCGACGCAGATGGACGCCTCGGCGCAGCTCGTCCCGCGTACGGTCCGGACGTTCCTCCGCCCGAGACAGCCCATCCTCCTCGGGGGCCTCGCAACCGTCGCCGTCGCGCTCGCTCTTGCCGCCGGAGCCGCATCGGAGACGAATGAGCGGGGAGAGTACACACGATTCTCGATCACCCTGGGGTCCTCGGGCACTTCGGCCTCGACCGGCATCTACGGCTGGCACTACTCGCTGCCGTCGCTGGCGCTGCTCGGCGTGCTCCTCCTCGCCACCGCGATCGGCTGGCTCCTGATCCCGCGTCCTGCCTGGAGCTACGACATCGACCGCGACACCGCGATCCGGCGACTACGTGCCGCCAACATCGCCCGGATCGCGTGCGGGGCCGTACTGCTCCATCTCGCCGTGGTGTTCAGCTCGCTGCGAGGCACCGCATCGATGATGCTGTCGGCACAGGCGGGCCCTCTCGGCATGGTGTCCCTCGGCACCCCGTTCGCCGCGATGGAGCCCGCACTGTTCGTTGCATGGGCCCTCTCCACCACGGCAGGGATCGCGCTCTGGCTGCTCACTGCCCTCAGTGGTGTGCCGATGGGCGCTCGGACACCGAGTCAGGTGCGCACGTCATGATCATCACGATCCGCCGTGATACCGGAGAGTCGCCTGCAGAACAGGTCCACGATCAGATCCGAGGGTTGATCACGACCGGCCGGCTCCTCGCCGGCGACCGCCTTCCGTCCGTGCGTCAACTCGCCTCGGACCTGTCGATCGCCCCCGGAACCGTGGCCAAGGCGTATCGCCTGCTCGAGGAAGACGGGCTCGCGACCTCACGAATCGGCTCCGGCACGCGGGTGAGCGACTCGGCCAGCCCCGTCGCGGGCGGCATCGCCGATGCCGCCCACGCGCTCGCCACCGTCGCCCGGGCGGAGGGCCTCACGCTCGCAGACACGCAGCGGGTCCTCCGCGCGATCTGGTGACCGCTCGCCGAGGCGAGGCCACCGGGCGCGAACGACATCGGCGGATACTCTGACGGCATGGATCATGCCGAACGCGCCGAGCGGTTCATCGCCGGAACCTACCCCCGCGCGCGGATCGCGATCGTCGCCGGGAGCACAGCACGTGAGGAGCGCACGGCAACCAGCGACACCGATCTCCTCCTCATCGGCGATCTGCTCTTCGACGACCCGACGCAGTCGAGCGAGGCGGCCACCCACGAGTTCGAAGGAGAGATCTTCGAGGTGTTCGCCTACACTCCGGACGGCTTCGCCGAGTGGGCGGATCGCGGTCTCGACAACCACCGCCCCGTCATTGTCCACATGCTCGTGGAAGGAATGCCGATCCGGGATGACGGGTCGCTGGATGAGTTCCGTGCGCACTGGAGCAGACTCCTGGCCGCAGGGCCGACGCTCACCGCTGAAGAGTCCGCATTCCGTCGTTACGTGATCACCGACCTCCTCGATGACCTCCACGACGCGGAGGATCCCCTGGAACAACGGGTCGTGGCGAACCTGCTGTTCGAACGCATCGCAGAATTGATGCTCCTGTCCGAGGGCCACTGGGTCGCGACGGGAAAATGGCTTCCCCGTCGACTGCGTTCCCTGAGCCCCGAGCGCGCCGGCCTTCTGGGCGACCCGCTGCTCGCCGGAGACATCGTGCTCTTCGCCGCACGCGTCGAGACCGAACTGCGGCGAGCGGGTGGCCGCGTTCAGGCGGGATTCGTCCGCTGAGGTCAGACCGCCGGGGTCGCGGTCGTGGTCATCACCAGGAGCTGCGGGTCGCTCAGATCGAGCTCGACCACAATCGCGGAGAACTCCGTGAGACTGTCGACATGGGTGCCGCCGCAGAGGATCGCCGCGTGGCCCTCCGGCAGGTCGCAGTGCCACCGTCGGCGGTCGACGATCGTGGGCCCCTCCGTCCGGATGAAGCTCGCTGCGCCCGACGCCACCCACGCGGCGAGCCGGCTGTTGATCTGCTCCTCACGATCGGCGAGCGTCGCGGCGAAGGTCTCGGTGTCGAATCCAGCTCTGCGCAAGCTCTTGCCGAGACGGTACTCGTCGACGGCGCCGTTCTCGTGGATACGGCTGGACTGGTTCGCACGGCCTTCGAAGTCGGGATTCCCGAGCGCATCCGCTCCCGGGTCCTTACGCCACAGGTCGGAGACGGCGAGGTCGAGCGCGAGGGAGGCCAGGTGGCAGGCCGTGTGACCACGACTGAGTCCGGCTCTGCGCGTCTCGTCGACGGACAGGCGGACGCGGGCGCCCTCCACCAGCCCGTCGGGCACCTCGGCGTCGATACGGTGCCCGACCAGCCACGTCCACCCCTCCGCGCCACGCTTGACGGGGATGTCGCTGCCCACGGCGAAGGCACCCTCCGCGGAGGCAGCGGCCATCACGGCCTCCGCGACCGGGAGAACCTGCCCGCCCGACGTGATCGTTCCGCTGTCGCCCGGCTGATCCGGCCAGGTGTGGTCGACGGGGTGGAAAGGAGTCGCGTCGACCACGACCACCGTTCCGTGCGGGCCCTGCTCGACGCGGGTGACGACGCCGTCACCGTCTACGGCGCCTTCGGCGAAGGTCACGATGGTGGGCGTCGACATGGATCTCCTCAGATTCGACGGTGCGGCCGGAGTGCGGTCGGCGGCCTGCGGCGGCGGGGTCAGTGCGACGGCGGGATGGTGAAGCTGGCCAGCTTGTCGCCCTCGATCACGAAGATCCCCTCGGACTCGCCGTTGAAGACCCTGCTCGACCAGGCGAAGCGGATGCGTGTCGTGTCGCCGTCCGTCGTCGCCGAGAGCACCGTCATCTGCGCGCCCGCTCCGATCGCGTCGCTGTCCGCCCACCCGCGCACGCCGTCGGGGCCGGCCTTGACGGTGCCCCAATCATCGACGAATCCTGCCGGTGTGAACGCGCGGACGAATGCTTCCGTATCCGCGGCATTGATCGCATCGACCATCGCCTGAACGGGGGCGGGAAGAGCGGCTTCGGACATGTTCGTGCTCCTCAGGACTCAGGCAGTGACGACCTGCGCGGTGCCGAGGGGCGCTTCCGGGCCCATCTCGGCGGCGATCCGGGTGGCCTCTTCGATCAGGGTCGCGACGATCTCCGCCTCCGGCACGGTCTTGATGACCTCGCCCTTGACGAAGATCTGACCCTTGCCGTTGCCCGATGCCACGCCGAGGTCGGCTTCACGGGCCTCGCCCGGACCGTTGACGACACAGCCCATGACGGCGACGCGCAACGGCACCGTCATGTCCTTGAGCCCCTCGGTGACGTTCTCGGCGAGTGTGTAGACGTCGACCTGAGCGCGCCCGCACGACGGGCACGAGACGATCTCGAGCTTGCGTTCACGGAGGTTGAGCGACTGCAGGATCTGGTGCCCGACCTTCACCTCTTCCGCGGGCGGCGCCGAGAGGGAGACGCGAATGGTGTCGCCGATCCCCTCGCCGAGCAGGATGCCGAATGCCGTGGCGCTCTTGATCGTGCCCTGGAACGCCGGCCCCGCCTCGGTCACCCCGAGGTGCAAGGGCCAGTCGCCGCGCTCGGCGAGCTGACGGTAGGCCTTGACCATGACGATGGGATCGTTGTGCTTGACGGAGATCTTGAAGTCGTGGAAGTCGTGCTCCTCGAACAGCGACGCCTCCCAGACGGCGCTCTCGACCAGAGCCTCGGCCGTCGCCTTGCCGTACTTGGTGAGGATGCGACGGTCCAACGATCCGGCATTGACGCCGATGCGCAGCGAGACGCCGGCGGCCTTGGCTGCCTCGGCGATCTTGCCGACGTTGCCGTCGAACTCCCGGATGTTGCCGGGATTGACGCGGACGGCCCCGCACCCCGCATCGATGGCCGTGTAGATGTAGCGCGGCTGGAAGTGGATGTCGGCGATCACGGGGATCTGGCTCTTCATCGCGATGATCTTGAGCGCATCGGCATCGTCCTGATGCGGCACGGCGACGCGCACGATCTCGCAACCGGACGCCGTGAGCTCGGCGATCTGCTGAAGGGTCCCGTTGATGTCGGTGGTCTTCGTGGTCGTCATCGACTGCACACTGACGGGAGCGTCGCCGCCCACGAGCACCTTGCCCACTTTGATCTGCCGAGACTTCCGGCGCGGGGCGAGGACTTCGGGGATCTTCGGCATTCCGAGGTTCACTGCTGGCACCCCACCAGCCTACGCCGCCCGGATGCGAGAGGGCTGGACGGACGCACCTACGCTGGTCGCATGGCGGTCATCCTCCTCACCGGCTTCGAGCCCTTCGACGGCGCCGCCCGCAACCCCTCGGCGGACGCCGTCCGCGCGGTGGCGGCAGACTACGACGGCCCGCACGATCTCGTCATCGCGACGCTGCCCGTTGCCTTCGACCCCTCGGCGCTCCGCCTTCGTGACCTGATCGCGACGCACTCCCCCGATGCCGTGATCGCCACCGGGCTCGCCGGAGGCAGCCAGCGGATCGCCGTCGAGCGCATCGGCGTGAACCTGATCGACGCACGGATCCCCGACAACGACGGCGCGCAGCCGTTCGATGCTCCCAGCGAGATCGGCGGCCCCGCCGCTCGCTTCGCCAGCCTCCCGACCAAGCGTCTGTTCCAGGTGCTGATCGAGGAGGGGCTGCCTGCACACCTCTCGCTGTCGGCGGGGACCTACGTCTGCAATCACGTGCTCTACACAGCCCTCGGCGCTGTTCGGGCGGACGCGCGAGCCGGATTCGTGCATCTGCCCTGGTCCACCAGCACCGCACCGGCCGGCGCAGCGCACCTCGCCGACAAGGATCTCGCACGCGCCGTGCGCCTCGTCGTCGATCACGCCCTCGATGCCGAGGTGACCCAGCCCGGCGGCAGTCTCTGGTGAGGCCCTGCCGCTCAGACGGGCACGGGCGATGTGGTAGTTTCAGGCCCATGCTCGCGAACTTCACCTGGTGGCCCGCCTTCTAGGCGGTGTGTTCGCGTTCCCACGAATCCAGACCGCCTCCGGGGCGGTCTTTTCGTTGCGCCGAGCCGGAGCACTGCACAGGAGACATCGATGACCCTCTCACGACTCACCGAGCTCAGCGCCGACCCGACGGCATCCTTCGTGCTGATCGCCCGCGACGGTGCCGACACCGTCGAGCTGCTCAGCGGCGACGTGGTCGATGTCGACCTGCTCGCCGACATCCCGCTCATGCTCGACGGCACCCCGCGCGAGATCTTCGCCCTGGTCCCCTACCGCCAGGTGCGCGAGCGTGGTTTCGTCGCACAGGACGACGGCGCACCGCTGCGGTGCGTGATCGTCGACGAGCACCTCCACCTTCCGACTCCCGTTCTCCTCGAGCAGCTCCCGAACACTCCGGTGCCTCTCCGCGACGACGGCTTCGACATCGCGGACGACGAGTATGCGGCCATCGTGGAGAAGGTCATCGCAGACGAGATCGGGCGCGGCGAAGGCGCGAACTTCGTGATCCGCCGCGACTTCACCGCGAACATCGATGTCGACGACCGCACCGCGGCGCTCACCTGGTTCCGCGCCCTGCTCACGCATGAGCGCGGCGCGTACTGGACGTTCGCCGTCTTCACGCCGGGGCACATCGCGGTCGGCGCGAGCCCGGAAGCACACGTCGTCGCGCGTGAGGGCGTCGTCACGATGAACCCGATCTCCGGAACGTTCCGCCACCCTGCAGGGGGCGCGACCAAGGACACGCTGATCGATTTCCTCGCCTCCGCCAAGGAGACCGAGGAGCTGTTCATGGTCGTGGACGAGGAGCTCAAGATGATGAGCGCGGTCTGCTCCGACGGCGGGCACATCACCGGCCCGCACCTCAAGGAGATGTCGCGGCTCACGCACACCGAGTACATGCTTCGCGGACGCAGCGCCCTCGACCCGCGCGACATCCTGCGGGAGACGATGTTCGCACCGACGGTCACCGGATCACCCATGCAGAACGCCTGCGCTGTGATCCGCCGTCATGAGCGCCAGCCGCGAGGCTACTACTCCGGCGTGGCCGCACTGTTCACCCCGAGCGCGGACGGCGGACATGACCTGGATGCCCCCATCCTCATCCGCACCGTGTACCTCCAGGACGGCACGCTGCGCGTTCCCGTCGGTGCGACACTGGTCCGCCACTCCGATCCTCTGGGCGAGGTGTCCGAGACGCACGGCAAGGCGGCCGGCGTGCTCGGCGCGATCGGTGCGATCGATCGCGATCGTGTGGCGGAGGCCCGGAGCGATGCCGATGCGCCGGGTGGGGAACGCGCCCTCGCCGATGACCCGGCGATCGCCGCACTGCTGTCTTCGCGCAACGCGCGCCTGGCCGAGTTCTGGCTCAACCCGCAGGGCGAGGACTTCACCGGACCTTTCGCGGGGCACACGGCTGTCGTCGTCGACGCCGAGGATCGCTTCACGACGATGCTCGCCCACCAATTGCGACACCTCGGGCTCACCGTGACGATTGCGCCCTGGGACGAGGTGACGGACGCCGACATCGACACCACGGATCTCGTCGTCGCCGGCCCCGGCCCCGGCGACCCGCGGGACGCCACGAGCACTCGCATCTCGCGGATGCGCGAGATCGTGGGACGCCGCCTCGATGCCGAAGCTCCGCTGCTCGCGGTCTGCCTCAGCCATCAGATCCTCGCCGACCGGCTGGGCATCGCGCTGACGCCGCTCGCTGCGCCGCACCAAGGCCTGCAGAAGGCGGTCCCGGTGTTCGGAGAGGACGCATCGATCGGCTTCTACAACACGTTCACGGCGCGAGTGACACCGGGGACGACGACCGTCGCATCGGCCGAGGTGTCCGCAGACGACGCGTCGGGCGACGTCTACGCCCTGCGCGGCGCGCACTTCGCCTCGGTGCAGGGACATCTCGAATCGATCCTGTCGCGCGACGGCATCCACACCCTCGAACGCCTCGTCTCCCACGCCCTCAGCTGAGCGGAAGCCCAGTCGGATTCCGATGCGGTCGCCGCTCGAACCGGCTGCGACTCAGCACCGCCGTCGACGATCATCTCTGCGTCAACCGAGAAGATTCACCGGATTGAAGAGATCGGCGATCAGGAGCAGTGCGCCCATCGCGATCAGCAGGACCGCGACCACCACGGTCAGCGGCACCAGCTTGGTCGCGTCGACCGGTGCAGGAGGGGGCCGCCGGAAGAGCTTCGCCCAGGCCCGCTTGATCCCATCCCACAGGGCGACCACGATGTGCCCTCCGTCGAGCGGGAGCAACGGGATGAGGTTGAACACGAACAGGGCGACGTTGAGCGAACCGAGCAGTCCGAGCAGGATCGCGAAGCGATTGAGGACGGGGGCATCCGTCGCCGCGACCTCACCCGCCAGGCGCCCGACACCGACCACGCTCAGGGGGCCGTTCGGATCCCGCTCACCCCCGGTCACCAGGGAGACGCCGATGTCCCAGAGACGCACGGGGAGCGTGACGAGCAACGAGCCGACCCTGGCGACATTCTCGGCCGCCATCTGCGGTCCCGCACTCAGCGGCTGCTGCACGTATCCCATCTGCGATCCCATGCCGACATAGCCGACCTCCTTGACGACGGGATCACCGGCGTCGTCCAGGATGGGCTGGCCCGAGGCATCCGTGATCGTGCGCTCGGCGGCCACCGGGGTGATGCTCAGGCTCTGCTCGGTGCCGTCTCGCAGGACCACCAGGTCGAGCGTCTCACCGGGCGCCGCCTGCACGATCGCCGTCGCCTCCGCGAAGTCCGACACCGGCTGGCCGTCGACGGAGACGAGCACGTCCCCCGGCTTGATCCCGGCTTCCGCAGCGGGCGACTTCGGGTCGTCCGCGGTGCACTCGGTCTGGGTGGATCCTGCGGGGACGACGCACTCGGTGACCGAAGCGATCGTCGTCGTCCCTTGCTGGACGCCGATACCGGACACCAGCACCGTGAAGATGACGGTCGCCAGGATCAGGTTCATCAGCGGGCCGCCGAACATCACGATGACACGCTTCCACACGGGCAGACGGTAGAAGACTCGGTCCTCTGCGCCTTCCGCGATGGTCTCGTCGTTGGCGGAGCGCGCGTCCTGGATCAACGACCGGAACACGCCGGATGCGGGACCGGTGCTCTTCGACGGCGGGTACATCCCGGACATCGAGATGAAGCCACCGAGCGGCAGCGCCTTGAACCCGTACTCGGTCTCCCCGATCCGCTTCGACCACAGACGCGGCCCGAAGCCGATCATGTACTGGCCGACGCGCACGCCGAAGAGCTTCGCGGGGACGAGATGGCCGACCTCATGCAGGCCGATCGACAGGCCGAGGCCGATCAGCATGAAGAGGATGCCGCCCAGATAGAGCAGGAATTCCACGTGCCAACGCTACTGCCCCGAGCTAGGAATCCGCCCGGCACGCTCGTCCCGGCTAGGCTGTGAGCGTGAATGCCCGGCAGCTGCGACTCGTACGCGCCGCCGCCGTCTCCTCCATCGCGACGCTGCTCGCCGGTGTCTCCCACACGCTCGGCGGAGGTTCCGCCCCTCATCCGCTGCTGATCCTCGCAGTCGCCACACTCGTCACGCCGCTTTCCGCACTGCTCATCGGTGCCCGCCCCTCGCGTGGCCGGGTCGCGGTCACCGTCCTTCTCGCACAGGCGGCCTTCCACGTGCTGTTCCAGGTGCTGGGCTCCCCGGTCGCGACATCGTCACCCGGCGGGCTCGGCCACGTGCACCACCTCGATCTCGCGCTGCTCGCCTCCACACCGTCCGCATCGGCCGCCGGTGCCCCCATGCTCGTCGCCCACGTCGTCGCCGCCGTCCTCACCATGCTCCTGATCTGGCACGGCGAAGCGGTCGTGCGAGCGGTGGCCCGTTGGGTCGAGGCCCTTCTCCGGCGTTCCGTCACGACCACCCCGACCGACCACCGCAGGCCGCCCAGACTGCGTTCCCTCGATCTTCCTGTCCTCGAAGTCGCTTTCGCGGCCGCCGTGACGCGACGGGGTCCACCCGCGCTCATCCGCGACTGATCCGCACCGATCCGTCGCACGGAGTCCGCTGCTCGTTCCCGAGCGGCCTCACCCTTTCGCGGATTCGCGCCGTCCGGCGCGCCCGCACATCGAGCACCAGGAGATACATCATGTCCCGCAACACCCCCTCTCGCACGCGCCGCACCGTCCTCGCCACCACCGGCCTCCTCAGCGGTGCGCTCCTCGCCCTCGCGGTTCCCGCCATGGCCAGCGCCCATGTGGGCGTCAGCCCCGATGAACTCGTCGCCGGAGACCACGGCGTCCTGACCTTCTCGTTCTCGCACGGCTGCGAGAATTCGCCGACCACCGCCCTGCGCATCACGATGCCCGAGGGTCTCGCCTCCGTCGCGCCGACGATGGACGGCGACTGGAACATCGGAGTGGAGCGCGGCGACGACGGACTCGTCAGCGCGGTGACCTACACCGCTGTCACACCGGTGCCGAACGACCTCCGCGGTGCGGTGAGCATGTCGGTCGGGCTCGACGAGAGCACCCCCGACACTCTGGCGTTCCCCGTCGTGCAGGAGTGCGTCGAGGGGTCGACCGAGTGGACGCAGCTCGCCGAGAACGGGGAGGACCCGCACAGTCTCGATGCACCGGCGCCGGTCGTGGTCGTCACGGAGGCCGCAACCTCGGGTCACGGTGACCACGAGGGTGCCGATGACCACGAGGCTGCTGAGACGACGGAGGAGGGCACCCAGGCCGCTGCGAGTGACCCCGTGGGCATCGCCCTCGGCGCCGGCGGGCTCGCGGCCGGTGTCGCGGCTCTCGTCGTCGCGGTCCTCGCCTTCCGCCGAAAGGCCTGACGCCGCGCACGACTCCTCGCGCGCCGTGTTCCGGGCGTGCGGGGAGTCGTGCCGCAGGAGGGTTCGCCGCGCCGTCATGAGATCATGGATGCGACATGTCGATTGAACAACAACCGAGCCTGCCTCCCGTGCTCCGCCCCGCGAACCCGCCCCGGCGTGAGCTGTCCGAACTCGCTTCCCGTTTCGCCCGTTCCGTACGCGGCGACATCGACGGGATCACCCTCTCCGGCATCACCTTGGCCACGGCGGACCTCCGTCCGGGTGAGGCCTTCGTGGCGATTCAGGGGGTCAACCGCCACGGCGCGGACTTCGCGCTCGCCGCTGCCGAGAAGGGCGCCGTGGCCGTCATCACGGACGAGCCGGGAGCGGCCATCGCGGAGTCCGCAGGGCTGCCGATCATCGTGGTCGACGACCCCCGCGCCGTCCTCGGCGACCTGAGCGCCTGGGTGTACGGCACGGGCGCCGATGATCCGTTGCCGTTGCTGTTCGCGACGACGGGGACCAACGGGAAGACCAGCGTCTCGCACCTCCTCGAGGGGATCCTCGACCAGCTCGGGGTCGTGACCGGGCTCTCCTCCACGGCAGAGCGCCACATCGCCGGGGAGGTCATCGTCTCCCGACTGACGACGCCCGAGGCATCCGAGATGCATGCCCTCCTCGCCCTCATGCGAGAACGAGCGGTCGAAGCGGTGGCCGTCGAGGTCAGCGCTCAGGCACTGTCCCGGCACCGCGTCGACGGTCTCCGTTTCGACGTCGCCGGCTTCACCAACCTCAGCCATGATCACCTCGACGACTACGCCGACATGGAGGAGTACTTCGAGGCCAAGCTGCCGCTGTTCCGACCCGACCGTGCGAAACGCGGTGTCATCTGCCTCGACTCGCCGTCCGGGGCGGTCGTGGTCGAACGCGCCGAGATCCCCGTGGTGACCGTCGGAACACCGTCGATCGCAGCCGACCCCGTTGCGGCCTCCGCAGCGGACTGGGTCGTCGTGATCGACGACGAGCGAGCGGCCGGCACCACGTTCACCATGACCGGACCCTCCGGTTCACTCACGACGACGGTCCCCGTCATCGGTCCGCACATGGCCGCCAACGCCGCGCTCGCGATCGTCATGCTCCTGGAGGGCGGCTACGCGTGGGACCGCATCGTCACGGCGCTCGCTCAGCACGATGGCATCCGCGCCTACCTCCCCGGCCGCACACAACTCGTGTCCGGCGAGCGGGGTCCCGCCGTGTTCGTCGACTTCGGGCACTCCCCCGACGCGTTCGAGAAGACGCTCGCCGCCGTCCGTCGGGTGACACCGGGCCGAGTGCTGATGCTGTTCGGCGCCGACGGAGACCGCGATGCGAGCAAGCGGTTCGACATGGCACGCACGGCGGTCGAAGGCAGCGACATCCTCGTGGTGACCGATCACCATCCGCGGTTCGAGGATCCGGCATCCATCCGCGCGACGCTCATCGCCGGCGCGCGACAGGCACGGCCCGACGCGGAGATCCACGAAGCCTCACCGCCCGAGAACGCGATCATCACCGCTGTCGGACTGGTCGGCGACGGCGACGCGATCCTCTGGGCCGGCCCCGGCCACCAGGACTACCGCGACATCCGCGGCGTCCGCACGCCCTACTCCGCCCGTGAACTCGCCCGTCGCGCATTGCGTGCGGCGGGATGGCCGGTTCCGGAGCCGCGCTGGCCCGTTCCCTACCCCGCCGAGGACTGACCTCGTCGGGGCGGCGCCGGTCGCTCCGACCCCGGGCTCAGCCCGCCGCGATGATCCGATCGGCCGTTTCGCGCGCCCAGGTCTCGGCCGCCGCGAGCGTCTCGACGGTCAAGGCGTCGGGAGCGTCATGAGCGTCGATGACTCGGGCGATCGTGTCGACGATACCGAGGAACGAGAGCCGTCCCTCGTGGAAGGCGTCGACGGCCTGTTCGTTGGCGGCGTTGTAGACCGCGGGGAACGTCCCGCCGGCGCGACCGACCGCCTTCGCCAGGGCGACGGAGGGAAAAGCCTCGCTGTCGAGTGGCTCGAACGTCCACGACGTCGCTTGCGTCCAATCCAACGGCCGTCCGACGCCCCCGACACGGTGCGGCCAATCCAGCCCCAGGGAGATGGGCAGGCGCATGTCAGGCGGTGACGCCTGCGCGATGGTCGAACCATCGACGAACTCGACCATCGAGTGCACGATCGACTGCGGATGCACGACGACCTCGATGTCGTCGTAGGCGACATCGAACAGCAGGTGCGCCTCGATCACCTCGAGCCCCTTGTTCACCAAGGTCGCCGAATTCGTCGTGACCATGCGCCCCATGTCCCAGGTCGGGTGCGCCAGAGCCTCGGCGGGGGTCACCTCGGTGAGTTCTGCGCGGGAGCGCCCTCGGAACGGGCCGCCGGATGCAGTCACCACGAGGCGCCGAACCTCGGCGTGGGTGCCGGCGAGCAGCGCCTGCGCCAACGCCGAGTGCTCGGAGTCGACCGGGACGATCTGCCCCGGCGCGGCAGCGGCCAGGACGAGGTCACCGCCGACGATCAAGGATTCCTTGTTCGCCAGCGCGAGAGTGCGCCCCGCGTGCAGCGCGGCCAGCGTCGAGCCGAGACCGATCGAACCCGTGATGGCGTTGAGAACGACGTCGGCCTCGACATCGCGCACGAGCTGCTCGGCGTCGACGGCTCCGAGCGCCGTGTGCTCGACGCGGAATTCCTCAGCCTGCGCGTCGAGCATCTCGCGGTTCGATCCTGCGGCGAGACCGACGAGTTCGAATCGCCGGGGGTTGGCGCGGATGACATCCAGCGCCTGGGTGCCGATGGAGCCGGTGGAGCCGAGGACGATGATGCGACGCATGACGCCAGCCTAGGACACGTCCTGGATACCGCCCCTGCTACTGCTGGACGGGCGTGGTGGCGAGGATGTCCACGACGAAGACGAGGCTCTCCTTCTGGAGCTCGTGACCTTCACTCGCGCCGTAGCCGTCGGACGGCGGCATCACGACGATGACCTGCGAGCCGACCTTCTGCCCTTCGAGAGCCTTCTGGAAGCCCGCGACGACGCCGGTGGTCTGGAACTGTGCCGGTGCAGCGTCGCGGCTCCAGCTCGAGTCGAACTCCTCACCGTCCGACCACTTGACGCCCAGATACTGCACGACGACGAGGTCGCCGGCTCCGACGGTCGGTCCGTCGCCCTGCGTGAGGACAGCGACCTTGGTCTCGGTCGGTGCGTCACCCTCGGGGATCTTGATCGAGGGCTTGCCGTCATCATCGAGCGTGACCGTCGGCATGCCGGGGGTCGGGTCGACGGGGGTTCCGGTGGCGATTTCGGGCAGCTGCTCGACGGCCTGTGCGTAGACGACCACGTTGTTCGCGCCCTCGCCCAGCGCACTGCCGGGCAGCGAGAGCACGACGCGTGAGCCGACCGGCTCGCACTCGAGAGCGGCGACGAAGAGCGAGGACTGGTTGGTGTCGAGGAGCACGGGCAGCACCCCACCCTCGCCGCGAGCGGAAGAATCGAGCACCTCGTTGGTCGTCGCATCCACGATCTGGTATTGGACCGAGACCAGGTCGTTGACGAGCACGTCGTCCCCCTCGCCCGCAGAGACGACCGTCCGCTCGACGCCCGCGAAAGCCGCGTCGGACGGGACGGTCACCTTCGTGTCGGCGCCCTCTCCCTCGACGACGACGGCATCCGAGGTCTCACCCGGCTGCGCGTCCAGAGCACACGTGCTCGAAGCCGACGGGTCGGGCGTGCCGGAGCTCGACGGCGCGGAACTGCCGGAACAGCCCGCCAGCAGCAGGGTCGCCGCGGCGACGGTGGACAGGACGATGAGCGGACGCTTGCGCACAGTGGGACCTCGGGATCGCGGGCGGGACACCCCATCCTCCCCCATACCCCTTTGCCCCGGCTGGGAGGCGCGGCGGAACTCTTCATTCCCACACGAGCATGGATCCGGGAGTAACCTGCTCTGATGACCTCTGAGCAGTCCGTCGAGCCCGAATCGTCGCCCGCAGAGGGATCCTCGCCCGCTGAGACCGCGAAACCTCGCCATGCCGGCTTCGCGTACACCCTCGGCCGCAGCCTCATCACCCCGCTCGCCCGCCTCGTGTACCGGCCGCGTATCGAAGGTCGCGATCGGGTGCCGCTGACCGGGCCCGTCATCTTCGCGAGCAATCACCTCTCGTTCATCGACTCGATCGCGATCCCCGTCGCCGCGCCCCGTCCGGTGCACTTCCTCGCGAAGTCCGCCTACTTCGAGGGCACCGGCTTCCAAGGCTGGATGAGCAAGACGTTCTTCGAGTCCATCGGAGCCATCCCGGTGCGACGCGGGGCCGGCCAAGCAGCACTGGACGCGCTGGATCTGCAGCGGCAGCTCCTCGATGAGGGCCTCGCGGTGGCGCTGTATCCGGAAGGCACACGCTCCACGGACGGTCGACTCTACAAAGGCCGCACCGGCGTCGCCTTCCTCGCCTTGCAGACGGGCGCGCCCGTCGTCCCGGTCGGGCTGATCGGCACGGACAAGGTGATGCCCGTGGGGGCCAAGGTCCCGACGCTCTCGGAGCGCATCACCGTCCGCTTCGGCGAGCCACTCGATCTGTCGCCGCACGGTCCCGCGACGAGCGGACGGGCGCGCCGCCTCGCCACCGATGAGATCATGGCCGCGATCCACGGATTGTCGGGCCAGGAGCTGGCGGGAGCCTACAACGAGGCACCGGCGCAGAGCACCATCGAGAAGATCAAGCAGGCGCTCCCCCACGAACGTCGCTGACGGTCCGCCGCATCTCTACGCGAGCGCGCTGACCGTCGCCTCGTGGCGCACGGGGAAGTTCATCGAGTTGGCGATGAAGCACCATTGGTTCGCCAACTCGTGCGCCCGCTCTGCGGCTTCGATCATCGACGCCTCCGCGACCACGACATCGGGGCGGAGCATCACCTCCACGAAGGCCCCTCCCCCTTTTCCGTCCTCGCGCATCATCCCGCTGGCGTCGTCGCTGTAGGAGACGACGACCACACCCAGCGTCACGCAGGCGTGCAGGTACGACAACAGGTGGCACTCGGAGAGAGATGCCAGCAGCAGATCTTCCGGATTCCACCGTGCAGGGTCCCCGCGGAACGGTTTGTCGGCGGATGCGAGGAGCTCCGGCTTTCCGCTGACTTCGATGGTCACGTCACGGCGGTAGTCGCGGTAGCCGGAAGTGCCTGTTCCGAGATTGCCGGTCCACGTCGCGGTGAGTGCGTAGTGGTGTTCGCCGAGGGCGCGGGAAGTCGACTGTGCCATGTCGCCAGTCTGCCAGCCGCGTGCGACGGAGGCGGAGCGACCAGGTGTCCGGCGATAGAGTTGACGGGTGCTGGAGACTCTCACCATTCAGGATTCCGTGGAACTCGCCGTCGTCGAGCGGAGCGGTTTCGTCGAATCGCGTCACGTCGGAGCCGCGGTCGTGCTGTCCTCCGACGGTGATGTCATCGCCCGCCACGGCAACGTCGACGCCCTGATCCTCCCTCGTTCGAGTCTCAAGCCCTTGCAGGCCGTCGCCTGCATCACCGCCGGTGCCGTCTTGGAGGGCGAGCAGCTCGCCATCTCCACCGCGAGCCACGTCGGCACCGATCGGCACGCGTCCGTGGTGCGCGACATGCTCACCGAAGGCGGGCTGACCGAAGACCACCTCGGTTGCCCGGCGTCGTGGCCGACCGACTCCGCCAGCCGAGACGAACTCGTCCGCGAGCACGGCGAACCCTCGCGGGTACGGATGCCCTGTTCGGGAAAGCACGCCGCGATGCTGCGCGCCTGCGTGGCGACCGGCTGGCCGACGGACGGTTACCTCGACCCCGCCCATCCTCTCCAGGCGCACATCCGCGACGTCGTCGAGCGCCTGACGGGCGAGAAGGTGGCGCACACGGCGATCGACGGCTGCGGCGCCCCCGTGCACGCGATCACGCTCACGGGCCTGGCGCGTTCGATCCATCGCATCGGCACGGCATCCGACCGTTCGCCTTTCGCCCTCCATCGGGTGGCGGGTTCTCTGGTCCGCGCAGTGCGGGAGAACCCCTGGGCGATCGAGGGCCCTGGTCGGCCCGACACCATCGCGATCGAGAAGCTCGGAGTGTTCGCCAAGTTCGGAGCCGAAGGCATCATGGTGATGGTCGCCCCGAACGGCACGACGGTGGCGCTGAAGGTCCTGGACGGAGCGACCCGCGCAGCGACGATCGTGGCCGCCACGATGCTCGCCCGCTCAGGCGGCCTGAGTGACACCGACGTCGCGACGCTGGCGGAGGCTCTGCCCCTGGGCGTGTCCGGCGGTGGCTCGATCGTCGGGACCATCCGCCCGAGCGCCGCCATCTGAGGCGCGAGCGGTCGGCTCACGGGCTCTCGAGGATCCGCTGGTCCTCACGGCGTCAGCTCCGCGAGGACCACTCGGCGCGGCGGCTCCGCTCCCCGAACGGACCAGGCCCGTCCTGCATGCGACCGTGCAAAGGGCGGGAGTTCGCGGACCCCCGCGAGCTGCCGCAGGTCCGCCGGCTGCTCCGCTCGGATCAGGACCTCTCCTTCGGCGCGGATGCGCTGCCACGACGACCAGTTGCGTTGCCAAGTCTCGGCATCGGCGACCAGGATGCGGTGACCGTTCGGCAGGGTCGGCTCTGCACCGACGAGAACCACTTCGAAGCCGGCGTGCGCATCGCGTAACCGCGACGCTGTCGCCCTCGCGCCGGCGCTGACGATCGCGGTGACGGCACATGACGGCGACCACGTCGTCATCGCGGGCGGCTCGATCGGCTCGCCGACGCCGTCGTGGTCGTCGTCGACCCAGGCGAGCTGGACCTCCCGGTCACCGATCCACGCGCGCCCGGGACTGCGGTCGCGGAAGAATGCGGATGCCTCACCTCCGGCCGCGAGGTGCTCGACCCGAGTCGCCATGCGCAGGAGCGCGCGGCGCGGAAGTGCATCGAGGACGCGTCCCACCGCTCCCGTCGATCGGCCGGCGGTCACGGCGAAAGTCGTCCCCGTGCCGGAGCGCAGCAGATGTTCCCAGCGTTGGGCGAACTGCTGGCCGTAGTCCGGCGGGAAGCCCGCGACGAGCGCGTCGAGGTCGTCGCAGAGCACGAGAGCGGGGACCCGCTCCTCTCCCGAGCACCATGCGTCGACGAGATCCCATGCGCCCTCGAGGTCCCGCGGCACCCAGACGGTGTCTGTGCCGGTGCGCTGCGCCGCGAGAACTCGCAGGGCAGTTGTGCGTCCCGATCCCGACGCCCCGAGGAGCACCAGCCCCCGCTCCTGCCCGCAGTGCAACGTCTCCAGCGGTTGCATCTGCTGCGTCGGTTCGTCTGCCCGGCCGAGGATCACCGCGTCACCCGACGCGCGGTCAGGCGCCGTGAGCAGATCGCCGAGCGGAAGCCGCGAGGGAAGCGCCGGAAGCCACGGGCTGCGTGGTGACGCGGTCTCCGCCCAGCGCAATCCGATGCCTCGCAACTCGGCGGCTCCAGTGAGCGCGACCCGCACGGCGATCGGTTCCGAGTCTGCGGGTCGCCGAACGAGCCCGACCCCGCGGGAAGCAGCGCCTCCGGGAATCTCGGCCGCAGCATCGGTGCCGATCATCGCCCTGCTGTCGGCCGAGTCCCCCACCCGCAGACTGATGCGAAGCGGACAATTGGCGGCGAGTGCGTCTCGCACCACACCGGTCGCACGCTGCGTACCGAGGATGAGATGCATGCCCAAAGCGCGTCCTCGGGCCGCCACATCGATGAACACCGCCCCGAGATCAGGATGCTCGGCCAACAACGCCGCGAACTCGTCCACGACGATGACCATCCGCGAAATCCCGACCTCACGCACATCCCGGGCCCCTGCGGCCGCCAAGAGCGCCTCGCGCCGACGGAGCTCCGCTGTGAGGCTCGAGACGCCGCGCCGTGCGCCTTCCTCATCGAGGTCCGTGATCACCGCCGCGACCTGTCGCAGCGCCCTCAGCGGCTCGAAGGCCGTGCCACCCTTGAAGTCAGCCAGGAGGAAGGTGACCCTGTCGGGGCCGTGATGCGCAGCGATCGCGGTGACCCAGCTGACGAGCAACTCGCTCTTGCCCGTCCCCGTCGTGCCGGTGACGATGGCATGCGGCCCGTCCTCGACGATGTCGAGCATGACATCGCCGTACGCGCTCCGTCCGATCGCCGCGGGCAGACCTTCGCCGGCGGGTGGCTGTTCCAGCTCGCGCAAGGAGACCACGTCCGGGAGCACGTCGGCGCCGTCGCTCCGCGCTGCGTGTTCTTCGGCGACCTGACCCACTTGGGCGAGCGACAGGCACTCGACCGCAAGCGTCGACGTCCCGTTCGGCGTACGGAGGTTCGCCCGTCCCGGCTCGATGACGTCGATCACGGTGGTGATCCCCTCGGGTACCTCGGCATCGGCGGGGACGAGCCAGATCAGTGCATCCGCCTCCACGCGACCGCAATCAGGCGTCCCGACACCGAGGCGAAAGCCGCTTCGACGCGAACGTCGCGCATGCGGCAGCGCGGCGAGGCCGCAATCGTCGAGAGCGGTGCCCACCAACGACAGCTGTGCGGCACCGAAACGCAGACCGAGCTGCACCACCAATGCCCGCGCGACGGCGAAGATCACCGGTCGCGCCCCGCGTATGCAGACGCCCCCACCCAGCCGGACCACGATCGGCGCGTCTTCGAGGACGCCGGAACGTTGACGGAACTCGCGGCCACGGCTGTCGTCTCCCCCGCTGCAACGGACCCCGCTCGCGACGCTGCCGGTGCCCACGACGAGGGAGGTCTCCGCATCGGGAGGCTGTGCCCCGCGGAGGGGCGGCTGCGTGAGGCAGACGGAAGCGTCGGGCAGACGGAGCCACAGCGCTTCACGCTCAGCCCGATGGCGGCGGATCAGGTCTGCGTCGGCCGCGGCCCAGTTCCGCTCCGCATCAGCCTCACTCTGCCGACGTTCGCGGCGGCGGTTTCGTGCCGCATCGAGGAACGATGCCGCCATCATCAGCGGGCCCAGTGCCGCGAAGCAGAGCGCGAACAGCGAACCGGTGATCAGCCACATCGCCACACCCCCGACCACCGGGACGACGGCCGCCAGAAACGGCATCGGAGCGCGGCGAGAGGCCGCGGGGGTCGCAGGGAGAACGATCGGAAGAGATTCCATGCCACCCAGTGGACCGCACGGGCGTCAGAGGAACGGCGCTCTCCACAGCGCTGAGCGACTATTCCGAGGTGTCTTCGGGTGGGGAGGAGGAGTCGTTGTCGTCCTCGATCTGGACGATGATGAGCGTCACGTTGTCACGCCCACCGTTCTCCAAGGCGGCCGCGAGCATGGCATCGACGCCTGCCGCTGGATCGCTGTTGGCCCGGAGGAAGTGCTGGATCCCGTAGTCGGTGAGCTCTTTCGTGAGCCCGTCGGAGCAGATCACGAACCGATCCCCCGCGCGCACGTCCACGGTGACGTAGTCCGGTGCGGTGAGTTCGCTGGCCCCCACCGCCCGTGTGATCACGTTGCTGTACGGATGCCCTTCCGCCTCCTCGGGGCTGAGCTTGCCTGCCGCGATCAGCTCCTGGACCACGGAGTGATCCGTCGTCACCTGCACGAGCCGGTCATCGCGGAGCAGATACACCCGCGAGTCCCCGATGTTCAACGCCACCCAGTGCGCATCTTCGCCGTCACCGACCAGGAAGACACCCGTGAGCGTCGTCCCGGTGCCTTCGTCAGTCGTCTCCGGGTGGTCGGCGATGTCAGCCACGGCCAACTCAAGTGCTTTCTCGATCGCAGGCCCGTTGACCTCACCGGCAGCGACCACGGCTTGGAGCCGCGCGACGGTGCTGCTGCTCGCGATCTCGCCGCCGGCATGGCCCCCCATGCCGTCCGCGACGATGAAGAGCGGGTACTCGGCGAGGAACGCGTCCTGATTGATCTCGCGGCGGCGACCGAGGTCGGTGGCCCCTGCCCAGGACAGCAGCAGAGGGCGCTGCGCAACCGTGACGCGATGCGTCTTCGTCTCAGCCACGTACTGCCTCCGATGGGCCTGCGACGGATCGGGCGACCGCAGGATACTCACACATCGTAGTAGAACTCCCCCGCACTGCGATCACACTCGTGCACCCGGGTCAGCGGGGAGCGGGAACAGACGGTCGATGGTCTCGAGGTCGGCAGCGTCCGGACGCCAGGCATCACCCGCTGCCGCGTTGGCTTCGACCTGCTCCGCCGATGTCGCTCCGGCGATGACACTGGAGACCGCCGGGTGCGCGAGGAGCCACCCGAAAGCCGCCTGCAGCATCGTGATGCCGCGTTCGTCGCAGAACCGCCGGAAGTCCTCGAGCGCCTCCCACGGAGCGTTCTCCCAGACATGCCTTCGTGCGGACATGATCCTGCTCGACGCGGGCCCACCGTCACGCGTGAACTTTCCGGTGAGGAGACCGTTGTGCAGCGGGAAGTAGGGGAAGAAACCCAACTGGTACCGCTCGACGGCGGGGAGGACTTCGCGCTCGGCGGCACGCGCCAGCAGCGAAAAGTGGTTCTGCGCGGAGATGAACCGTCCGGAGGAACGCGCACGGGTCGTGAACTCCGCCTCGGCGATCTCCCATCCGCGAAAGTTCGAGTGCCCGAAGTAGCGGATCTTCCCTTCGCGCACGAGTTCGTCGAGCGCGTCGGTGGTTTCCGCGATCGGCGTCTCCGGGTCAGGCAGGTGCAGTTGGTAGAGATCGATCCAGTCGGTGCGCAGGCGACGCAGCGACTCCTCGACGGCGCGGCGGATGTACCGACGGGAGCCGCGGGCGGCGGGGAACGCGTACCCCATGTCCCGCTCGTGGCCGAACTTGGTCGCGAGCACGACGCGATCGCGCCGCCCTTCGAGCGCTTCGCCCATCAGCGTCTCGCTCGCGCCGGCCACCGCACCATACATGTCGGCCGTGTCGAAGAACGTGATGCCGTCGCGAGCGCCGCGTCGATCACCTCTCGGGTTCCGGCAAGGGTCTCGGTGGCCGTGCCCGCGCGCCCGAAGTTGTTGCAGCCGAGGCCGGTCGCGGAGACGAGAAGACCGGATGCGCCGACTCGGCGCTGCGTCAAGACCATGTCTCCACGTTAGCGTCCGCTCGGGCCCGGAGACGATCGCACACAGCACAGAGCCCCCGACCGAAGTCGGGGGCTCTGTGTCAGACGGTCACGCCGGAGGCTGCGTGGGATCGTTCGGCGATGCGGGCGGAGCCGCAGGAGGTGCCGGCGGAGCTGCGGGCGGTGCGGGCGGAGCTGCGGGCGGTGCCGGCGGAGCTGCCGGCGGTGCCGCGGGAGGTGCCGGAGGCGTCGTCGGGGGAACCGGGGGAACCGGGGCTCCGGTCGCGGGCGCCGCAGGGCCTGCCGGCGGTGCGTACCCGGGCTGGGCCGGCGGCACATAGCCCGGCTGCGCGGGCGGAGCGTACCCCTGCGGCGCACCGTAGCCAGGCTGCGGGGCTGCAGCGGCAGGCTGGACGGGCACGCCGTTCCAGACCGTCCGGTCGCCGAGGAAGCCGTTCGAAGCCCACGATGCCGGCTGGATGTTCGGGTTCCAGCGAGACTTGTCGAACGCGTTGATACCGAGCCACACGATGCTCAGGAACACGTAGAGGACGACCCAGACGGCGTCCTTCTGAAGCTTGAGGCCGATGCGCCAGGCCGCGATCGCGGAGAAGACTCCGAGAGCGAGCGAGAACGCGTAGCCGATGCCGATCCAGCTGAGCAGCGCGGCACCAGCGATTCCGTAGAGGACGAGCCACGGGCTCAGGTCACCGAGCTTGAAGAAGATCATCGCGTTGTAGACGGGAACCCACGCACGCCACTTGCCTTCGACACCTGCTTTGTCGAAGATCTTCATCAAGAAGAGAGAGCCCAGCACGTATCCGGCAAGACCGATGATGACGCTGAAGATGACGATGCCGAAAACTACGGCGAGGTATCCCGAGTCGTAATAGGAGTCCATGATCCCCTCCGGATCTGAATTTACGGACGCGATTGACGCCGCGACACCACACTAGCGGTGCGCGCGATCCCCGGGCAACGAGGTCTGCGGAAGCGCGTCAGCGCCCGAAAGCGCCCGCTAGTCCGCGACGACGAGTTCGATGGTGCCCCGGTGATCGGTGTCGCGGAGCGTGATCCCCCGCGACTGCGCCCACGTCCGGAAGCCACGAAGAGAGGTGCTTCGGGGCGGATCCTCGGCGAGGGCGCGGACGAGCAGCCCCTTCGACTTCTTGTTGAAGTGGTTCAATGCCCTGCCGTGCTCGGTCACGACCCGCACGTACGCCGACGGCACGCTGTCCGGAACCGGCCCCAGAGCGACATACGCCTCGCTGCGAAGATCGAGCACGAACGACGCAGCGGTATCCACGAACGCCGCAGAGGTCGCATCGGCCCAATGGCGCCGCAGCGCGGGAAGGCCGGGGAGCGACGTTCCTGCAGCGAGACGATAGGTCGGTATCGGATCGAGAGCGCCGACCGGACCGAACGGTGCGCTGTGGATCCAGACATGGTCGCCCAACCACCGGCGGGACGCCGTCGAGAGAGACGGGGCGTCGAGCGCGTCGAACAGGACGCCCGTGTACCGATCGACGGCAGGCATCGTCGGTGCCGTCCACAGTCGCCGGTTGTGGGCGATATCACCGGCCTGACGCTCACTCAGCTTCAGCACACGCCGCGACTCCTGCTCGTCGGCTGCGAGGTCGACGAGCGCATCCAGCACGGCGGCGCGGTGCGTGGCCAGACCGGGCAGCGCGAGCAACGGCAGGTCGAGCGGGACGTCGACGCCCCCTTCGCGCTTCGTCTCGGACGGAGGGAGCAGGATCTTCATGAAACCTCGGTGGATGCAGACGCGTCCGCCTCGGGACCCGAGCGGGTACCGAGGCGGACGCGTCGAAAGGAGAAAGCTAGGCGATGAGAGCCGCGTTGCCGGCCACGATCGTCAGGGTGTCGCCCTCCATCGAGAGGAAGCCGTCCTGCGCGTTGGCCAGCACCTTGGTGCCATCCGACTGCGTGATGCGAACCTGACCCTCGGCGAGGATGGCCAGCACCGGCTCGTGGCCGCTCATGAAGCCGATCTCACCCTCGACGGTCTTGGCGACGACGAGGCTCGCCTCTCCCGTCCAGACCTCCGCATCCGCGGAGACGAGGCTGACATGCAGCGCCATGGTCAGCCGTTCTCCTTCTGGATCTTCGCCCACTGCTCTTCGACGTCGGAGATACCACCGACGTTGAAGAAGGCCTGCTCGGCGACGTGGTCGAAGTCACCGCGGGTGATCGCATCGAACGACTCGATGGTCTCCTTGAGCGGGACGGTCGAACCCTCGACACCCGTGAACTTCTTGGCCATGTAGGTGTTCTGCGAGAGGAACTGCTGGATACGACGTGCGCGCGACACGACGATCTTGTCTTCCTCGGAGAGCTCGTCGACACCGAGGATCGCGATGATCTCCTGCAGCTCCTTGTTCTTCTGGAGGATCTGCTTGACGGTCGTCGCGACGCGGTAGTGGTCCTCGCCCAAGTAGCGGGGGTCCATGATGCGCGACGTCGAGGTCAGCGGGTCGATGGCGGGGTACAGACCCTTCGAGGCGATCTCACGAGACAGCTCGGTCGTGGCGTCGAGGTGGGCGAAGGTGGTCGCCGGAGCCGGGTCGGTGTAGTCATCGGCCGGCACGTAGATCGCCTGCAGCGAGGTGATCGAGTGACCACGCGTCGAGGTGATGCGCTCCTGGAGCACGCCCATCTCATCGGCGAGGTTCGGCTGGTAACCCACGGCCGAGGGCATGCGGCCCAGCAGCGTCGAGACCTCGGAACCGGCCTGCGTGAAGCGGAAGATGTTGTCGATGAAGAGCAGCACGTCCTGCTTCTGCACGTCACGGAAGTACTCCGCCATCGTCAGAGCCGACAGCGCGACGCGCAGACGCGTCCCCGGCGGCTCGTCCATCTGGCCGAAGACGAGGGCGGTCTTGTCGAAGACGCCCGCCTCCTCCATCTCGTGGATCAGGTCGTTACCCTCACGGGTACGCTCACCGACACCGGCGAACACCGACACACCACCGTGGTCCTGCGCGACGCGCTGGATCATCTCCTGGATGAGCACGGTCTTGCCGACACCGGCACCACCGAACAGGCCGATCTTTCCACCGAGCACATACGGCGTGAGGAGGTCGATCGACTTGATGCCGGTCTCGAACATCTGAGTCTTGGACTCGAGCTGGTCGAAGTTCGGAGCCTGGCGGTGGATGGGCCAGCGCTCGGTGACCTCGAAGGTCTCGCCGGGCTCGAGGTTCAGCACCTCGCCGATGACGTTGAAGACCTTGCCCTTGGTCACGTCACCGACGGGAACCGAGATGGCCTCACCGGTGTCGCGAACCTCCTGACCGCGGACGATACCGTCGGTCGGGTTCAGGGCGATGGCGCGGACGAGGTCGTCGCCGAGGTGCTGAGCGACCTCGAGCGTGATCTCGGTGGACTCTTCGCCCATCTCGATCGTCGTCTTCAGGGCGTTGTAGATGTCGGGGATCGAGTCGTGCGGGAACTCGATGTCGACAACCGGACCGTTGACGCGTGCGACGCGCCCGACGACCGCGGTCGCCGGCTGGTCAGCCGGAGCGGTGAGGGTCATTTTCGTCTCTTTCCTGATGGTCTATTTGCTCGAGAGGGCGTCGGCGCCGCCGACGATCTCCGCGATCTGCTGCGTGATCTCCGCCTGGCGCGCATTGTTGCGCAGACGGGTGTAGTCGGTGATGAGCTTGTCGGCGTTGTCGCTGGCCGACTTCATCGCCTTCTGCGTCGCTGCCTGCTTCGCGGCGGACGACTGGAGAAGTGCGTTGAAGACGCGGCTCTGGATGTACACCGGCAGGATGGCGTCGAGGACGGTCTCGGCATCCGGCTCGAACTCGTACAGCGGGTAAACGGTGTTGCCCGCCTCCGACTCATCGGCTTCCGTGATCTCCAGCGGGAGCAGACGCACGGACTCCGGCGACTGCGTCATCATGCTGACGAAACGGTTGTACACGAGGTGGATCTCGTCGACGCCGCCGTCCTGTCCCCCGCGGGCGAAGGCTTCGAGCAGCGAGGCGGAGATCTCCTCGGCGGTGTGGAACGACGGGGTGTCGGTGTCACCGGTCCACTCCGCAGCGGCCGCGAGGCGTCGGAACTGGAAGTATCCGACCGCCTTGCGTCCGATGAGGTAGAAGACCGGCTCCTTGCCCTGCTCGCGCAGGAGCTCCGCGACCTCGAGACCCTCACGGAGGATCTGCGAGTTGAAGGCTCCTGCGAGACCGCGGTCCGAGGAGAAGATCACGACCGCGGAGCGGGTGATGTTCTCGGACTCGCGGGTCAGCGGGTGATCCACGTTCGAGTGCGTCGCGACGGCCGATACGGCCCTCGTCACGGCTCGCGCGAAGGGGGTGGACGCTTTGACGCGTGCCATCGCCTTCTGGATGCGCGAAGCCGCGATGAGTTCCATCGCCTTCGTGATCTTCTTGGTCGTCTGAGCAGAAGAGATCTTCTGCTTGTAGACCCTGAGTTGAGCGCCCATATGTCAGTACCTCACGCGGTTACGCGCGACGACCCTTGACGATCTTCTCCTGGTTGACGTCCTCAGCCTCGGCCGCAGCGTACTCCTCGTGACCGGGGGCGCCGATGGCGTGACCCTTGCCACCCTGGAATTCCAGGACGAAGGCATCCGTCTGCTTCTCGAGCTCGGCGACCGTGGCGTCATCGAGGACGTTCGTGTCGCGCAGAGTGTCGAGGACCTTGGTGTTGCGACGCAGGTAATCCAGGAGTTCGCGTTCGAAGCGCAGGACGTCTTCGACCTCGATCGTGTCGAGCTTGCCGTTGGTACCGGCCCAGATCGAGACGACCTGCTCTTCGACGGGGTACGGCGAGTACTGCGGCTGCTTGAGCAGCTCGGTCAGACGCGCACCGCGGGAGAGCTGACGACGCGAAGCCGCGTCGAGGTCGGACGCGAACATCGCGAACGCCTCGAGGGAGCGGTACTGCGCGAGCTCCAGCTTCAACGTTCCCGAAACCTTCTTGATCGACTTGACCTGCGCGTCACCACCGACTCGCGAGACCGAGATACCCACGTCGACCGCCGGACGCTGGTTGGCGTTGAAGAGGTCGGACTGGAGGAAGATCTGGCCGTCCGTGATGGAGATCACGTTGGTGGGGATGTACGCGGAGACGTCGTTCGCCTTGGTCTCGATGATCGGAAGACCCGTCATGGAACCGGCACCGAGCTCGTCGGAGAGCTTCGCGCAACGCTCGAGCAGACGGGAGTGCAGGTAGAACACGTCACCGGGGTATGCCTCGCGGCCCGGCGGGCGGCGGAGGAGGAGGGAGACGGCTCGGTAGGCCTCGGCCTGCTTGGACAGGTCATCGAAGATGATCAGCACGTGCTTGCCGCCGTACATCCAGTGCTGGCCGATGGCCGAACCGGTGTAGGGCGCGAGGTACTTGAAGCCTGCGGGGTCGGAAGCCGGAGCGGCCACGATCGTGGTGTACTCCAGCGCGCCGGCCTCTTCGAGCGCGCCCTTCACCGAAGCGATGGTCGAACCCTTCTGGCCGATGGCGACGTAGATGCAGCGAACCTGCTTGCTGACGTCGCCCGACTCCCAGTTGGCCTTCTGGTTGATGATCGTGTCGATCGCGATCGCCGTCTTGCCGGTCTGGCGGTCGCCGATGATGAGCTGACGCTGACCACGGCCGACGGGGATCATCGCGTCGATGGCCTTGATGCCGGTCTGCATCGGCTCGTGCACCGACTTGCGCTGCATGACGCCCGGAGCCTGGAGCTCGAGGGCGCGGACGCCCTCGGTCTCGATGGCGCCGAGGCCGTCGATCGGGTTGCCGAGCGGGTCGACCACACGGCCCAGGTAGCCATCGCCGACCGGAACCGAGAGGACCTCTCCGGTGCGGGTGACTTCCTGTCCGGCTTCGACACCGGTGAACTCGCCGAGGACGACGACACCGATCTCGTGCTCGTTGAGGCTCTGCGCGAGGCCCTTGGTACCGTCCGCGAAGATGACGAGCTCGTTCGCCATGACGCCGGGCAGTCCCTCGACGTGCGCGATGCCGTCTGCGGCGTCGATGACGGTGCCGACCTCGGTCGCCCCGGCCCCGGAGGGCTCGTATGCGGCGGCGAAGTCCTTCAGCGCGTCACGGATGACGTCGGGGCTGATCGATAGTTCTGCCATTGTCTTCCCTTTGTATCTGGGTGCGCGGTTCCCCGCGCGAAGTCGTGTTAGCCCGCGAGCTTCTGGCGAAGGTCGGCGAGTCGTGCGGAGATGCTGCCGTCGATGACGTCATCGGCGATCTGCACGCGCAGACCTCCGACGACGGCAGGGTCGATGACGACGTTGAGCGAGACCTGACCGTCGTAGCGACGCGAGAGCGAGTCGCTGAGACGGGTGCGCTGCGCGTCGCTGAGAGGTGCCGCGGTGTGGACCGTGGCGACCACGCGACCGCGCTGACTCGAGACGATGCTCATCGCCCGGTTCAGCAGTCGCCGGATCCGGCGTCCGCGCGGCTCGCGCACGAACGAGGTGATGATCAGCGTCGAGGCGGCGCTCGTGGAGCCCTCGGCCAGGAGACGCTCGATGAGCGCGCTCTTGGCATCTTCTCCGCCGACGCGGCTGCCCAGAGCGAGTTCGAGCTCGGGGTTGGCGGCGATCACCCGGGAGAAGCCGAACAGCTCCCCCTCGATGTCGACGCCCGGCTCCGCGATCGCTGCCGCGCGGATCGCGAGCTCCTCGATACCGTCGACGAGCTCACCCGCGTTCGACCAGCGCTCAGCGACGACGGTCTTCAGAACGTCCTGAGCACCTGCGGAGAACCCGCCGAACACCGCGGTCACGACGTTCTGTCGTGCCACGGCGGGAGCGGAAGGGTCAGCAAGCGCGCCGCTCAGCTGGGACGACTCGCTCACGGCACGCGCGGCAGCCAGCAGCTCCCGTGCGGTGTCGAGAGAGAGGTCCTTCGCTGCGGCAAGCGTCTTGATGGATGCCGCGAGTGCCTGAGTGGTCGCGCTGCCCATTACTGAGCCGCCTTCTCGGATGACTCGAGCTCGGCGAGGAAGCGGTCGACGACGGCCGTCGCACGTGCATCGTCGGAGAGCGTCTCACCGACCACGCCACCGGCGAGGTCGATGGCGAGCGTTCCGACCTCGCTGCGGAGCGAGACGAGAGCGGTCTGCCGCTCGGCCTCGATCTGCGTGTGCGCGGTGGCGGTGATGCGAGCGGCCTCGGAAGCCGCCGCTTCCTTCGCCTCGGCGACGATCTTCTTGCCGTCCTCACGGGCGGCCTCACGGATCTCGCCGGCCTCGGTGCGCGCCTCAGCGAGCTGACGCGTGTACTCCTCGAGCGCAGCTTCAGCCTGCTTCTGAGCCTCGTCGGCCTTCGCGATGTTTCCCTCGATCGCGGCGGACCGCTTGTCGAGCATCGCCGTCAGACGCGGAAGCGCGAACTTCCAGACGACGAAGAGGATGACGATGAACCAGAGGCCCGACCAGATGATGTCGTACCACGCAGGGATGAGAGGGTTGTTCGGCTCACCCTCTGCTGCGAGGTTCGTGACAAGAGCGTTCAGCATCCTGTCTCCTTCAGAAGTCGGTGAGGATTACGGGAAGGGGATGAATGCGACGGCGATGCCGACGAACGCAAGCGCCTCGGTGAAGGCGATACCGATCCACATGAGGACCTGGAGACGACCGGCCAGCTCGGGCTGACGGGCGACACCCTCGATGGTCTTGCCGACGACGATGCCGACGCCGATGGCCGGGCCGATGGCTGCGAGGCCGTAGCCGACCGCTCCGAGGTGACCGTTGATTTCAGCGAGAACCGTAGTAGCGTCCACGGGTTTTTCCTTTCGTTGGGTGGGAAGGCTTATGCCTGCCCGCTCAGTGCTCTTCTGCGACCGCGAGCTGGATGTAGACCGCGGTGAGGACGGTGAAGACGTATGCCTGGAGGACGGCGACCAGAATCTCGAAGAGAGTGAAGGCGCCGCCGAAGGCGAGGGTTCCGACACCGAGCGCGGCCCAGCCGCCGCCTGCGGTGAAGAAGAAGAACTGGGTCGCGGAGAACGCGAGGACCAGGATCATGTGCCCCACGACGAGGTTCATGAGAAGACGCAGCGTCAGCGTGACGGGGCGGAGGATGAACGTCGAGATGAGTTCGATGACCGCGACGATCGGCATGGCTGCGGCCGGCACACCCTGCGGGAACAGGGAGTTCTTGAAGAACTTGAAGCCATGGCGCTTGATGCCGGCGTAGATGAAGGTCACATAGCTGACCACCGCGAGCGTGAGCGGAACCGCGATGATGGCGGTGCCCGGCATATTCAGGAACGGGATGATTCCCGTGATGTTCATGAACAGCACCATGAAGAAGATCGTGGTGAGGATCGGCAGGAACCGATCGCCGTCCTTGCGCCCGAGCATGTCGTGGGCGACGTTGGTGCGGACGAAACCGAGGCCCATCTCCACCAGGCTCTGGAAGCGTCCGGGGACGACCTTCATGCGGCGGGTTCCGAGCCAGAGGATCAGCACCACGGCGATCACCGCGAGCAACTGGACCAGGTGGATCCGGTTCACGGGGACGGGGCCGACGTAGAAGAGGATCTCCGGGAAGAAATCGTCGATCGAAGGGCCGTGGAACTCACCGTCGGAGGCAAGTCGGGGGGTCAGGGTCGCAGCAAGATTAAACAGCGCGGGCTCCAGCTTCGGGGCACCGGTCTAAACCGGGGCGACGATGGTCGGTGTGCTACACAGCGCAAGCGCTCGCGGGCGAGCGGCGGGCACGGTTCAACAGTATCAGAATCTGAGGGGACCCTAAGACCGTGGGGCCTCGTCGACGGGCCCTTCTCCGATGTCGTTGGCCCTTCCGGGGGCACGGTCCTCCGGCACCTCCGTCGGAAGCGATATATCGCTTACGTTCGGCAACCGCATGCGGGTGAGGACGATGACGTCGATCGCGAGCGACATCAGCACGCCGGCGACGATCGAGAGGAAGAAGACCATCGGGTGCAGCCACGGCTGCCCCGCGAGCAGGATCATCGCCACCACGAACAGACCCAGCTTGAGCAGCCACCCCCCGAGGACGATGGCGAAGAACAGCTGCACGTAGATCGGATCGCCGTACCAGCGGTTGGCGATGAGGATGCTGATCCCGGTGATGGCCAGGAAGAGTGCGGCGAGCAGCACGCCCAGCAGTCCGCTGACCAGCCCCTCCCCCTGCGCCACGAGGTAGCCGACGCCACCGGCGATGATCGCGAGCACGGCGGTGGCCACGCCCGATGCGATGAGTGTGCGCCGGAGGATCGGCGTGCTGGAAACGGGGCTCGGGCTCATCAGGACTCCACGGGTGTCGGGTCGGTTTCGGCGGCCGCGGGGTTCTTCCTGCGGCGGGTGGGGCTCAGGGTGACGACGAGGCAGGCGGCGATGCCCACGATGCCGAAGCCGACACCCGGGAGGTACTGTCCCGGCCAGTCCTCTCGCGCACCGACGTACATCAGGAGGACAGCGATCGAGATGACGGCCGTCCACGCGTAGAAGATGAGGACTGCGTCGCGGTCCCGGTGCCCGAGGTCGAGCATCCGGTGATGCAGGTGCTTGCGATCGGGCGAGAACGGCGAACGCCCCGCACTCATGCGACGGAGCACCGCGAGACCGAAGTCGAGCAGCGGCAGCAGGACGACGAGCAGGGGCAGCAGGATCGGCAGGAAGGCACCGACGAGCTGCGAACGTCCGAGACGCTCGGGGTCCAAGGCGGACGGGTCCATCTGTCCGGTGATGGCGATCGCCGAGGTCGCCATCAGCAGCCCGATCACCAAAGCGCCGGAGTCGCCCATGAAGAGCTTCGCCGGGCTCCAGTTCAGCGGGAGGAAGCCCAGGCAGGCGCCGATCAGCACGGCGGCGAGGAAGGTCGACAGATTGAAATAGCTGGAGGCGCCGGAGTCACGCGTGAAGATGTAGGAGTAAGCGAAGAAGACGCCGTTGGAGATGAGGCACACGCCCGCGACGAGGCCATCGAGCCCATCGATGAAGTTCACCGCGTTCATGACGATGACGATCGCGAACATCGTGATCGTGATGCTCAGCCAGCTCGACACCACGATGAGATCGCCGAAGGGCAGGGACAGGATCTGCAGCCCTCCGCCGACCGTGATGAGGCCGGCGGCCAGGAACTGGGCTCCGAGTTTGATCATCCAGTCGATGTCCCAGAGGTCGTCCACGACCCCGATGATCGCGATCAGCAGCGAAGCGCCGAGGATCGACCACATCGTCTGCGGGGGGATCCAGATGCTCTGGAAGAACGGGTTGATGGCGGAGAACCCGAAGGCGGCCGCGATGCCGAGGAAGATCGCCACACCGCCGAGTCGCGGCGTGGGCGTGGTGTGCACATCACGCTCACGGATGCCGGGATACAGCTTGAAGCGAAGGCTCAGTCGCCAGACCGCCCAGGTCAGCGCGAAGGTGATCGCTGCCGTGAGGATGACCGTGGCGAGATACTGCTTCACGAATCCGCGTCCTGCTGCTCCTCCGCGTGCTCGTGCCCCTCGTGCTGCTCCTCCGGCTCGAGGAGGTCACCCAGCACGTCGTGCAGCTGTTCACGCGTCACCGCACCATCGCGGAGGATGCGCACCGTTCCGGAATCCGCATCCGCACCCCGGCGCACGAGGGAAGTGGCATCGACGATCGTGGAGGCGATGCCGTCCTTGCTCAGTCCATCGGCGAGATACACGGCGACGCTGTCGCCCAGCATCTTCTCCGCATCGAGCGCCGAGATCGCCGCGGCCCGTCCGGTGAGGTTCGCGCTGGACACGGCGAGCGGACCGGTCTCCGCCAGGAGCTCCAAAGCCACGCGGCCTTCCGGCATGCGGACGGCGACGGTCCCCTGAGTCTCGCCGAGGTCCCACACCAGCGAGGGCTGTGCGGGCAGCACGATCGTGAGCCCACCGGGCCAGAACGCCTCCACCAGCCGCTCAACGGGTTCCGGCACGGACTCGGCGAGAGCGGCGAGCGTCTCCTTCGTGCCGATGAGAACGGGCGGCGGCTGATCGCGACCCCTCCCCTTCGCATCGAGGAGCCGCTGCACGGCGGCCGGTGAGAAGGCGTCGGCAGCGACGCCGTAGACGGTATCGGTGGGCATCACGATGAGGTCGCCACGGCCGATCGCCTGGCGCGCATGGCGCATGCCGGCGAGCAGCTGCGATTCGTCGCGGCAGTCGAAGATGGTGGACATGACGGTTCGATTCTATGCGTCGCGGCTATGTCGGATGCTCGGAGGCTGCTGATCAGGGTCTGAGCGCCGTGGTGGTGCGGTCGCGCAGGGTGAGATCGCGATGCGTCGCCGTCGCCCGCCATCCGTCCGCAGCCAGGATGTCGCGGATCGACTCCCCCTGCAGCTCTCCGTGCTCGATGACCAGAAGTCCCCCGGGATGCAGCAGACGCAGCGCGCGGGAGCTGAGCGCCCGCACCACATCGAGGCCGTCCTGTCCCCCGTAGAGCGCCAGCGCGGGATCGAAGAGCCGCACCTCGGGGTCGCGCGGGATCGCCTCATCGGGAACGTACGGCGGATTCGAGATCACGACCGTCGCCGTGCCGTCCAACTCGGGGAAGGCCTCTCTCAGATCGGAGAGCACGAGCGTCAGATTCTCGACCCCCGCGACGTTGCGCCGCGCCCACTCGTGCGCATCCTCGGAGAGTTCCGCAGCGAAGATCCGCGCATGCGGCACCTCGGTCGCCATCGCCAGCGCGATCGCGCCGCTCCCGGTCCCGAGGTCGACGCCGATCGGTGCCGACTCCGGGGAGTTCAGCAGCGCATCGATCGCGTATTGCACGACGGTCTCCGTCTCCGGACGCGGTACGAAGACACCGGGGCCGACGGCCAGTTCGAGGTGGCGGAAGGGCGCCGAGCCCGTGATGTGCTGCAACGGCTCGCGTGTGGCACGGCGGGTCACCAGAGCATCCAGCACCGCCGCCCGCTCCTCGTCGAGGCCGTCTCCGCGGACGATACCGGCCTGCACCTCGCCACGTCGACGGCCGAGGACATGACCCGCGAGCAATTCGGCGTCGACCAGAGGATCCGGGACGCCGGCGTCGGTCAGGCGCTGGGCTGCGGCACGGACGTGCGCCGCCAGAGAGGTGTCGGACATGCCTTCCAGCGTAGAGTGCACGCGCCTGTCACATAGGCGCCGTCCACTCCCCTCTCCCCTAGGCTGGTCCGGCAGCGATCCCGCACAGGAAGGCTCCTCATGCCCGGCATCCATTCCGACATCACGACCGCGTTCGGCAACACGCCGCTCGTTCGTCTGAACCGCGTGACCGAAGGCCTGGGAGCCACCGTGCTCGCCAAGCTCGAGTACTACAACCCCGCGTCCAGCGTGATGGACCGCATCGGCATCGCGATGATCAACGCCGCCGAAGCCTCGGGCGAGCTGAAGCCGGGTGGCACGATCGTCGAGTCGACCAGTGGCAACACGGGCATCGCCCTCGCGATGGTCGGAGCAGCACGCGGCTACCGCGTCATCCTCACGATGCCGGCCTCCATGTCGAAGGAGCGCCGGGTCCTGCTCAAGGCGTTCGGCGCCGAGATCGTGCTCACGGACCCCACCAAGGGCATGAGCGGTGCGATCGAGGAGACGAAGCGCATCGTGGCCGAGACGCCGGGCGCTATCTGGATCCGTCAGTTCGAGAACCCGGCCAACCCGCAGATCCACCGCGAGACCACGGCGCAGGAGATCCTCCGCGACACAGACGGCGCGATCGACATCTTCGTCGCCGGGGTCGGAACCGGCGGAACCGTCACCGGCACCGGCCAGGCCCTCAAGGCCGCGAAGCCCGGTGTGCAGGTCATCGCCGTCGAACCCAAGGACTCCCCCGTCCTCAGCGAAGGACACCCCGGCCCTCACAAGATCCAGGGCATCGGTCCGAACTTCGTCCCGGACGTGCTCGACCGCGACGTGATCGACGAGATCATCACCGCCGAGTTCGACGAGTCCCTGCGCGTCGCCCGCGACCTCGCCGCCACGGAGGGTCTGCTCGTGGGCATGTCCTCCGGGGCCGCCGTGTCCGCGGCGCTGAAGGTGGCGGCCCGCGCCGAGAACGCGGGCAAGACGATCGTCGTGGTGATCCCGGACACCGGTGAGCGCTACCTCTCCACCGCGCTGTTCGAGGACCTGCGCGAAGACTGAGATCTCCGATGGGCATCATCGGGCGAATGCGCGAAGACATCGCGGCAGCCCGTCTCCGTGATCCGGCCGCACGCAGCGCCGTCGAGGTGGCACTCCTGTACCCGGGACTCCACGCGATCTGGGCGCACCGCGTCTCGCACGCGCTCTGGCGACGGCGACTCCGACTGCTCGCGCGCGCCGGATCGCAGCTGTCACGCTGGATGACCGGGATAGAGATCCACCCGGGCGCGAAGATCGGGCGTCGCTTCTTCATCGACCACGGAATGGGCGTGGTCATCGGCGAGACCAGCGAGATCGGTGACGACGTGATGCTCTATCACGGCGTCACCCTCGGCGGACGGACGCGCACCGCAGGGAAACGCCATCCGACTCTCGAGGACGGCGTGGCCGTGGGCGCCGGCGCGAAGATCCTCGGCCCCGTGAGAATCGGGGCCGGCTCCGTGGTCGGCGCGAACGCCGTGGTGACGCGCGATGCGCCCGCCGACAGCGTGTTGGTCGGCATTCCCGCGAAACCACGACAGCGCAACGCCGGTGAGGACACCCGCGCGCTGCTCACCGCTCCGGACTACGCGATCTGAGCGTCGGGCGTCGCTGCACGACTCAGCTTCGTGCGCCCTTGACGGCCTCGACCTTCTTGCGCAGGAAGATCAGCGGCAGCAGGACGCTGCCCAGCGCGGTGATCAACCACACGATCACCGATCCGAGAAGCCAGCCGGTGAGATCGGTGATGCGGAGTCCGCCGATGGGAAGCAGCACCACGATGATCAGCGAGATCAGGGTCGAGAAGATGCCGATGCCGCCCATGAGCACGGGCGCGTAGCGATTCGCCATCTTGCCGACCCACGGTGCCAGGACGCTCTGCAGGATCGCGAAGATCAGGATGCAGATGACGAAGCCCCACCACTTGTCCCATTCGATCTGGAACCCTTCGAGAGCGAGATCGGCGACGATCAGGCCGAGGCCGGCCGATATCACGTACATCAGACCGCGGAAAAGGAGTGTGATCACGGCCCGAGCCTAGCGCTCAGCGCGGTTTCGCGCCTCAGGATTCGGCGCCGAGTGCGGCGAGCCGCGCTTCCTCATCCGCGGTGATCGCGCTCTCGATCAGCGGGTCCAGCGCGCCGTCCATCACCTGATCGAGGTTGTAGGCCTTGAAGCCGGTGCGGTGGTCCGCGATCCGATTCTCCGGGAAGTTGTACGTGCGGATGCGCTCGGAGCGGTCCATCCCGCGGATCTGCGAACGGCGCGCGTCGGACGCGGCCGCGTCGAGCTCCTCCTGCTGCCTCGCGAGCAGTCGGGCTCGAAGCACGCGCATTCCGGCCTCGCGGTTCTGCAACTGCGACTTCTCGTTCTGCATCGACACGACGATGCCCGTGGGGACGTGGGTGATGCGCACGGCGGAATCCGTCGTGTTCACCGACTGCCCGCCGGGGCCGGACGAGCGGAAAACATCGATCTTGAGATCGTTCTGATCGATGTGGATCTCCTCCGGCTCATCCACCTCGGGAAAGACCAGCACCCCCGTCGTGGAGGTGTGGATGCGTCCCTGCGACTCGGTGGCCGGCACACGCTGCACGCGATGCACGCCCCCCTCGTACTTGAGATGCGCCCACACACCCTGCGCGGGGTCGGACGAGGAGCCCTTGATCGCGACCTGCACGTCCTTGTAGCCGCCCAGGTCGGACTCGTTGCGCTCCAGGAGCTCCGTCTTCCAGCCCTTGGAGGCGGCGTACTGGATGTACATGCGCAGCAGGTCGGCTGCGAACAATGCGGACTCCGCACCGCCCTCACCGGCCTTGATCTCCATGATCACGTCACGCGCATCGTCCGGGTCACGCGGGATGAGCAGACGACGCAGACGTTCCTGGGACTCCTGCAGCTCCTCCTCCATCGCGGGGATCTCCGCCGCGATGGACTCGTCTTCCCGAGCGAACTCGCGAGCCGTCTCCAGATCATCGGTCGCAGCGACCCATGCCTCGTAGGCGGCGACGATGCGCGACAACTCGGCATAGCGACGATTGACGCGCTTCGCGCGGGCGGCGTCGGCGTGCACCGCCGGGTCGGAGAGCTCCTCCTGCACCCGGCGATGCTCGTCGATCAGAGTCTGGACGGACTCGAACACGGCTCAGCCGCTCAGCGGATGTTGTTGTCGTGCCCGTGCGCGCCCGAGGGGAGCGTGGGGATCGACTTCTGCATCTGCACGAGGAACTCGACGTTCGAGTTGGTCTCCTTGAGCTTGCCGAGGACGACCTCGAGGGCCTGCTGCTGGTCGAGGCCGGCGAGGGCGCGACGCAGCTTCCACGTGATCTTGACCTCGTCGGCCGACAGCAGCATCTCCTCGCGGCGGGTGCTCGACGCGTTCACGTCGACCGCCGGGAAGATGCGCTTGTCCGCGAGCGCACGCGACAGGCGCAGCTCGCTGTTGCCGGTGCCCTTGAACTCCTCGAAGATGACCTCGTCCATCTTCGACCCGGTCTCCACCAGGGCGGTGGCGAGGATCGTGAGGGATCCACCGTTCTCGATGTTGCGCGCGGCTCCGAAGAAGCGCTTGGGCGGGTAGAGCGCGGAGGCATCGACACCACCGGTGAGCACACGGCCCGAGGCCGGAGCCGCCAGGTTGTAGGCACGGCCGAGGCGCGTGATGGAGTCGAGCAGCACGACGACGTCGCGGCCGAGCTCGACCAGACGCTTCGCACGCTCGATCGCGAGCTCCGCCACGGTGGTGTGGTCTTCGGCCGGGCGGTCGAACGTGGAGGCGATGACTTCGCCCTTGACCGAGCGCTCCATGTCGGTGACCTCTTCGGGGCGCTCGTCGACGAGCACGACCATGAGGTGGACCTCAGGGTTGTTCTGCGCGATCGCGTTCGCGATCTGCTGCAGCACGATCGTCTTGCCGGCCTTGGGCGGAGCGACGATGAGGCCGCGCTGTCCCTTGCCGACCGGGGCGACCAGGTCGATGATGCGCTGGGTCAGCTTCTCGGGAGCCGTCTCCAGACGCAGGCGCTCCTGCGGGTAGAGCGGAGTGAGCTTGCCGAACTCCACACGCGTGGCGGCGTCGTCGATCGACAGACCGTTGATGGAGTCGACCTTGACCAGCGCGTTGTACTTCTGACGGCCCTGCTGCTCGCCTTCGCGCGGCTGCTTGATCGAGCCGACGACGGCGTCACCCTTGCGCAGGTTGTACTTCTTGACCTGTCCGAGCGAAACGTACACGTCGCTCGGACCCGCGAGGTAGCCGGTGGTGCGGACGAACGCGTAGTTGTCGAGGACGTCGAGGATGCCGGCGATCGGGATCAGGACATCGTCCTCACCGATCTCCGTGTCGAACTCGTCGGTCGGAGCGCCGTTGCGGCGCTTGTTGCGCTGGCGGTTGCGGTTGCTGCCGCCCGACTGCTCGTCATCCCCGGCCGGCAGAGCCTGCTGGTCCTGCCCGGAGCTGTTCTGCCCGCGTCCTCGGTTGCGGCTGCGGTTGCGGTTGCGACCACGCCCGCCCTGCTCCTCACCACTGTCGGAGTCGGAGCCGGAGTCGCCGTTCTGAGGTGCGTCGGCGGGAGCGGCGTCTGCCGCCGTGTCCTTCACCGGCGCGGGGGCCTCGGCGTCGGGCGTCGACTTCTGCGCACCGCGGCGACCGCGTCCCGTCGACTTCGGTGCGGATTCCGCAGCGGCTTCAGCCGGGGCGGCGTCTGCAGCCGGAGCCTCCGAGGAAGCGGCTTCCGCGGCGGGAGCCTCGGCATCCGTCTTCTTCGCCCGGCTCCGACGCGGTGTCTTCGCCTTCGGCGCCGCCTCGGGCGACTCGGCAGGCGCCTCCGCAGACGTGGGTTCGCTCGCCGTGTCGGCAGCCGCCTTCGTCGTCTTCGCCTTCGTCGCCTTCGGCTTCTCGGGCTTGTCGGCGCTGTCGACCTTCTCCGCGTTCTCGGCCTTCTCCGCCTTCTCGGCGGTCGTGGCGGTGCTCGCACGACGCGGTGCGCGCTTGCGCGCCGGCGCCGCTTCAGTGGTCGCTGCAGCAGCTTCCGCGGCCGGTGCCGAAGAATCGTTCTGGGTCTCGGAGAGGTTCTCCACGAGTACTCCCTTATATGTCATGGGGAATGAGCGTTGAACGCGCACAACGGGTGCTGCGCACGATCGCACGGGCCGGCGCTCGGCGCCAGCCAGCCTCGGCACTTGTGCCTCAAGGGTTTGCGTGCGGGTCTTGCAAGAGTTGCAATGGGGCCAGATTCACGTCGTTACGTGGAGCCCTCCGCTCGAGTCCCCACTGTACCACCACGAACGTCGACTGCGAGCAGGAGCGCCTCCCACGGGGTGTCGGTGACCTGGTCGGCCAGCTCCACCGCGTCTTGACGACTCCCCGGTCCGTCCGCGAGGACGAGAACGCTCGGCCCGGCACCGGAGACGACCGCCGCGAAGCCCGCCTTGCGCAGCGCCTGCACGAGCCGCTGGGTCTCCGGCATGGCCCCGGCCCGGTAGTCCTGATGGAGCCGATCGGCAGTCGCATCGAGGAGCAGTTCCGGGCTCTGCATGAGGGCGGCGATCAACAGCGCCGAGCGGGAGACGTTGAACACCGCATCCGCTGTGGACACATGGGGCGGCTGCAGCGATCGCGCCTGCGAGGTGGACATCGTGTAGGCCGGGACGAGGACGAGCGGCGAGACACCGCGGTGCACGAGCAGCTTCTTGTGCTGCGGACCGTGCTCTCCCATCCAGGCGATCGTCAATCCGCCGAAGAGCGCAGGAGCGACGTTGTCGGGGTGGCCCTCGATCTCGGTGGCCAGGCGCAGCAGATCGGTGTCGCCGATCTCGACGTCGCCCGCGAGGAGCCCCTTCGCCGCGAGCACCCCCGCGGCGACGGCAGCCCCGGAGGATCCGAGACCACGGCCGTGCGGCACGCCGTTCTCGGCGACGATGCGCAGTCCGGGCACCGGTCGGCCCGCGTCCGCGAAGACGTATGCGATCGTACGGACGATGAGGTTCGAGGCGTCGCGCGGAATCTCGGCCGCACCGGAACCGGTGACCTCGATGTCGAGTTCACCCGCCGGCAGCGCGGTGACCTGGAGCGTGTCGTAGATGCTGAGGGCCAGGCCGAGCGTGTCGAATCCCGGACCGAGGTTCGCACTGGTCGCGGGCACCCGCACCTCGACGGTGCGCCCCTCGACGGATGCCCCGTCGACCGGGGGCAGCGCTGTCGCCACCGTCACTCGCCTTCCACGCGGAGCACCGACACGACCCGCGCCACGACGGTGCTGTCGGCGAGGGCGTCGACGGTGGCGCTGAGTGCCTGCTCGGTCGCACGGTGGGTTCCGATGATCAACCGTGCGGTCGGCTCGTCCTCGCCTTCGACGGTCTGCACGACGGTCGCGACGGAGACTCCTCCGTCGCTGAGGATGCCCGCGACCGTGGCGAGCACTCCGGGCGCATCCGAGACCTCGAGCGTGATCTGGTAGCGCGTGGTGACGTGTCCGATCGGGACGACCGGAAGATTCGCGCGAGTCGATTCGCCCACGCCGACGCCGCCGGCGATGTGGCGACGGGCCGCCGAGACCACGTCTCCGAGCACGGCCGACGCGGTCTGGACGCCACCGGCACCCGCACCGTAGAACATCAGGGATCCGGCGGCCTCCGCCTCGACGAACACGGCGTTGTTGGCACCGTGCACCGAAGCGAGGGGGTGGGAGTTCGGGACCAGCGCCGGGTACACGCGCACCGAGATCGACTCGGCACCGTTCGCCTCGATCCGCTCGCACACGGCGAGGAGTTTGATCACGAAGCCCGCTGCGCGCGCCTCCTCGATCATCGACGGAGTGATCGACGTGATCCCCTCGCGGTACACGGCATCGAGCGGCACCGCGGTGTGGAAGGCGAGGCTCGCGAGGATCGCGGCCTTCTGCGCGGCGTCATAGCCCTCGACATCGGCGGTCGGGTCGGCCTCGGCGTACCCGAGGCGCTGCGCGTCGGCGAGCACATCGGCGAAGTCCGCACCCTCGCTGTCCATCCGATCGAGGATGTAGTTCGTGGTGCCGTTCACGATGCCCATGATGCGCACCACCCGGTCGCCCGCCAGCGAGTCGCGCAGGGGGCGGATGATCGGGATCGCACCCGCAGCCGCGGCTTCGTAGTACACGGAGGCACCGACGCGGTCGGCCGCTTCGAACAGCTCGGGGCCGTGGGTCGCCAGCAGCGCCTTGTTGGCCGTGACCACGTCCGCACCGGCGCCGATCGCCTGCAGGATGGTGCTGCGGGCCGGCTCGATGCCGCCGATGAGTTCGATCACGATGTCCGCGCCGAGGACCAGCGATTCCGCATCGGTGGTGAAGAGCTCTGCGGGGAGATCGACGTCGCGGGGCGCGTTCACATCGCGCACCGCGATGCCGGCGAGCTCCAGTTCGGCGCCCGCCCGGTCGGCCAGCTCGTCACCGTGGCGCAGCAGGAGCGCCGCGACCTGGGAGCCGACCGCTCCCGCACCCAGCAGTGCCACACGAAGTCGTCGGTAGTCAGTCATGGTTACTCCTTCGGAGGTGGGTCATTTGTCTCGATCGGCGGCCGGCGCCCCGTCGATGCCCGTGTCACGGGCCAGCACATCGTCGAGGGTCTCGCCACGGACGATGACCGTCGACCGGCCTTCGCGCACGGCGACGACCGGTGGACGCGGAACGTGGTTGTAGTTGCTTGCCAACGAGACGCAGTACGCGCCGGTCGCCGGTACCGCCAAGAGGTCTCCGGGCACGAGATCGTCGGGCAGATACTCGTGATCGACCACGATGTCGCCCGATTCGCAGTGCTTGCCCACGACGCGGCTGAGGCGGGGCTCGCCCGCACCGACGCGCGAAGCAAGGCGTGCGGAGAATTGCGCGCCGTACAGAGCGGGGCGCGCGTTGTCGCTCATTCCGCCATCGACGCTGACGTAGCGGCGCACGGCACCCGACTCCACCGTCACGTCCTTGGTGGTGCCGACCTCATAGATGGTGACGCCTGCGGTACCGACGATCGCACGGCCGGGTTCGAACGACAGGGCAGGCATCGGGATTCCGCGCGCGGCACACCCCTCCGCCACCGCGTCGACGATCTCACCGGCGAGGTCCTCGATCGGCGTCGGGTCGTCCACGCGCGTGTAGGCGATGCCGAAGCCGCCGCCGAGGTTGAGCTGCGGCACCGGGCCGTCCTGGAGCAGGGTGGCATGCAGGTCGAGCACGCGCGACGCCGACTCGCGGAATCCTGCGACGCCGAAGATCTGTGAACCGATGTGGCAGTGCAGGCCCGCGAACACCAGCCCGGGCGTCTCCCGGATCCGGGAGACGGCGTGCTCGGCGTCCGGCAGCGGGAAGCCGAACTTCTGATCCTCGTGGGCCGTGGCGAGGAAGTCGTGGGTCTCGGCGTGCACACCGCTGATCACACGCACCAGGACGCGCTGTGTGGCGCCGGTGCGGGCGGTGATGGCCGCGAGCCGCTCGATCTCGATCGCGCTGTCCACGATGATCGTGCCGACTCCGACCTCGACGGCACGCTCCAGCTCGGCGACCGACTTGTTGTTGCCGTGGAAACCGAGGGACGCCGGGGCGACACCGGCAGCGAGCGCGACCGCGAGCTCCCCTCCGGTGCAGACGTCGATGCGGAGCCCCTCGTCGACCACCCAGCGCGCCACGGTCGTGCACAGGAACGCCTTGCCGGCGTAGTAGACCTGCGCCGTCGTCCCGTTCTCGGCCGCTGCACGATCGAACGCGACACGGAATCGTCGAGCACGACCCCGCACCTCATCCTCGTCCAGGACCAGCAGCGGCGAGCCGTAAGTACGGGTGAGCGAGGGGGCGCTGACGCCGGCGATGAGGAGCGCGCCGTCGTCGTCGCGCGCGGCGGACTCGGGCCAGACGCCGTCGGCGAGATCGTTCGCGTCGTCGGGGACGACGAGCCATTCCGGAGCGAGCGAATCGGCAGGGGGAAGCACTGATCACCAATCGTGGGAAGGATCTCGGGCGAGCGGGCGCACATCGAGGTTGTCCCGATTCTAGGGCACCGGCCCCGCCACCCTGGTCAGAGTGACGCTCGACGTCAAGCCCCCTGTGATGAGCAGTTCACGCCTCCTAGGGTGGGGACGTGGCGAACACCGAAACACCGACAGACTCCCCCGCGCGCCCCGGACTGGTCGCGCGCATCACGGGCCCGCTCATCGCATGGGCTCTGGCACGGCGCCCGGTGCGCGCGGCATTGCTGTACACCGAGCGACGCGGGCCGATGCTCGCCGACAGCGTCACCTACCGCGCGTTGTTCAGCGTCTTCGCCGGCGTATTGCTCGGCTTCTCGATCGCCGCGCTCTGGCTCGCGGGGAATCCGGCAGCGTTGCAGGCGATCATCGATGCCGTCGAGGCGGCCGTGCCGGGACTGATCGGAGAGGAGGGGGTGATCGATCCGGACGCCCTCAGGGCACCCGCATCCTTCTCCATCGCCGGCATCATCTCCCTGATCGCACTCGTGGGTGCCGCGCTGGGTGCCATCGGCTCATTGCGCACGGCGGTGCGGGTCCTCGCCGGCACCCTGCAGGACGACATCCTGTGGATCTGGGTCATCCTGCGCAATCTCGCTCTCGCGCTCGGCATCGGTCTGGCGTTCGTCGTCTCGGCAGGACTAACGTTCGTCGGTCAGCTCGGCGTGACGTGGATCGCCGAGCTCCTGGGCCTCCCGTCCGATTCCCCCGCGGTGACGTGGGGCGTGCGTCTGCTCTCACTCCTGGTCGTGTTCGCCCTCGACACGGCACTCATCATCGGCGTCTTCCGCCTGCTCTCGGGAGTGCGCCCGGCCGCGCGCTCCCTGTGGCCCGGCGCACTACTCGGCGCCCTCGGCCTTCTGGTCCTGCAGGAACTGTCCGGCCTGTTCGTGGGCGGCGCGACGAGCAACCCGCTCCTCGCCTCCTTCGCGACCCTGCTCGCGCTGCTCATCTGGTTGAACTTCTCCGCACAGGTGATGCTGTTCGCCTGCGCATACATCGTCACGGCCGAGGAAGAGGCCTCGGACCGCGTGCACGCACGTTATGCCGCGACCACCTTCCCTCAGCGGCGTCTGCAGCGGGCCGAGGTCGACGTGCGGATCGCGACGGCGGAGCTGCGGGCCGCGCAGGAGGCAGCAGCGGACACGTCTTCCTAGCGTCACCGCAACCCCGTTACGTCACCACACCCTTCGTTGTGACCGTTATGCCTATAATGGTCACAACGAGAGGAAGCCATGCACGCTCGACGACGGCGGATCGACCTCCCCCACGCCACGGTCTCCGCGCTGGAGTGGCGGCCGCCGACGGAGTCCGGGCGGCCGGTGCTGCTGTTGCACGGTGGAGGCGCCGACAGTGCCGCTCTCTCCTGGGGCGAGGTCGGCTCCGCCCTCGCCGACGCCGGACACCGCGTCTTCGCCCCCGATCATCCCGGCTTCGGACAGAGCCCAAGCGCCGCGTGGACCCTCACGCAGGAGAACCTCGTCCGCCACGTCGGCGAGCTCGTCGACTCCCTCGAGCTGAGCGACTACGCGATCGCCGGCCTCTCCCTCGGCGGCGGGATGACGATCGGGCATCTGCTCGACCGCCCCGCCGGGGCGCGCACCGCTGTCCTCCTCGGATGCTACGGAGTGATGCCCCGCCTCGCCGACGGCCCGCTCGGTCGGGTGACCCATCTGGCCTCCTTCCTCCTTCTGCGCTCGGGCCTGCTGGCTGCGATGACCCGCTCGTACGCGCGCAACGCCTCGGCGATGGAGCGCGGTCTGCGCGACCTGGTCCGCGATCCGCGTGCGCGCACACCGGAACTCGTGGACGCCGTGGCCGTCGAAGCGGCGAACGGAACAGGCTTGGCGACCTTCGGTCAGTGGCAGCGCGACCAAGTGCAGTGGAATCGGTTGCGCACGGTCTACACGGAACGACTGCCGTCGATCCGCACCCCGACGCTGCTCGTGCACGGAACCCGGGACTCGGGCGTTCCGCTCGCACGCATCGAGAAGGCCTCTGAGCTGCTGCCGGATGCAGCCCTGCTCACGGTCCCCGAAGCCGGACACTGGGTCCAGCGCGACCGGCCCGATCTCGTGATCCCCGCGATGATCGAACACCTGCGAAGGAGCGACGATGCCGCGACCGCGCGTCCCTGACCGGAGAGAACGCATCCTCGATGCCGCAGAAGAGCTCGTGCTCGCTCAGGGCTTCGACCACATGAGTGTCGCGTCCGTCGCCGCACGTGCAGGCATCGGCAAGGGCGCCGTGTATCTGGAGTTCGCCGGCAAACGCGACGTCCTCGATGCCCTGCTGCTGCGAGGGAACACGCGCATGGCCGATCGCGTCCGCCGCGAGCTGGGAGACCACCCTCGTCTCGGCGATGCCTGCCGGGCGACTGCGCGAGCGCTGCTGGATGATCCGCTGATGACTGCGGCCTTCCTGGATGACCGGGGCGTGCTCGGCTCCCACGTGATGGAGGTGACCGACGATCGCTACCGGACACGCCATCACCGAGTGGTCGAGTGGTTCCGGGAACTGCAGGATCGCCACCTCATCATCGCCGACGTCGATCCCCGCTCGCTCGCCCTGGCCCTGTCGAGCACGACGATCGGGCTCCTCTCTGCGGCGCGTCTGCTCGGTCCGCTCGATCGGTCCCTGCTGGAGGACACGATCGACACCATCGGCCGGATGGCCGCGACCTTCGAAACGGAGCGATGATGCAACGGGAATCCTCCGCTCCGGCCCACGACGGCCCGGTGCTGCTCCTCCACGGCGGGGGCGTGGCCGGATGGATGTGGGATCCGCTGCGTTCCCACCTCACCGCGGAGCATCGCCTCCTCGTTCCGGATCTCCCGGGCCACGGCCGCAACGCCGCCGATCCGTATGTGTCGCACGCAGAGACCACCGCCGCACTCGCGCAGCTCCTCGAGGAGGAGGGAGGTTCTGCGACGGTCGTCGGGTTCTCACTCGGCGCGCAACTGGCCGTCCGACTCGCCGCGGAACGGCCCGACCTCGTGGATCGCGTGGTCGTCATCAGCGCGCAGGCCACGCCGATGCGAGGCACCGCCGCGACGCTCGCGGTGCTCGGCGCCCTGTCGGGGCTCGCGCGGCAGAGGTGGTTCGCGAAGCTGCAGGCGCGTCAGCTGTACATCCCCGATGAACTCCTCCCCGAGTACATCCGGACCTCCGCAGGCATATCCCGAGAGACCCTCCTGCGCTCGGTCGAAGAGAATCTCCGGTTCGTTCCCCCCACGGCGTGGGGTGCCTTTCCCGGCGACGCGTTGATCCTGGTCGGCGCCGCGGAGAAAGCACTCATGAAACGCTCTGCCGCCGCACTCGACGCGGCCCTCCCACAGAGCACGCTCGAGGTCGTGGACGGATGCGGCCACGGCATACCGCTGCAACGTCCGGCCTGGCTGGCACAGCGGATCGAGGAGTGGCTCGCCGACACTGCCGAACGCCCCTAGCGACGCTCCCGTCAGCTCGGGCAGACGCCCTTGTCCTGCAACGACGTGTCCGTGACGATCGCCCCATCGACGTCGACGTCGATCACCGCCGCGCCATCGACGATCTCGAGCCCGGTGAGGGTGAGTCCGGCGGGGAGTTGATCGGCGATGCACACCCGCTGCGGTTTCGTGACCTCCTGACCGAGCGAGCCGAGCGTCGAACCGATCTGATCGAGGTCGATGTCGAGCCCGCCGATGCTGGCGGCCACGGGTGTGAGTTCGAGGTCGCCGTCGACGACTCCGGGGGTGACGGTCAAGGAGAGCGGCACGGACGCGCCGAACACGGTGATCGATCCGCTCACGGTGGCGTTCGGAGCCTCGAGCTCGACGGATTCGATGGGAAGGTCTGTGCCGGCGAGCAGTGAGGTGAACTGCCCCTGATCGACGCGGATCGTCCCGGAGGCGCCGCCGAGCTCACCGCCGCGCAGCGGGACGTCGGTCGCCATGACCTCCGCCGCACCCGTGATGCCTTCGAGGGTGACCGAATCGGTCGACAGACGCAGGGACTCCAGGTTTCCGCCAATGAGTTGCGGAAGCACCAGGCCCTGCGTCTCGACATCGAGCTGCTGATCGGCGGGCAGATCGAGCTGCTCCACGACGATCGACCGCACGATGCCCGGCAGTACGGCGCGCGCCACGAACTCGGCGGCGACGACGAGCGCTGCCAGAACGATCACCACGACCAGCAGCACCCAGGGCCAGCGACGTCTCCGGTTCGCGCCCTCGGGTGACTGCTCAGGCGAAGAACCGGGGATCACGAGCGTCGGATGCTCAGCACCGGCCTCCGGATACGGGAGGGTGTGGTTGTCGTCGCTCATGACGCGACCATCACATGCGCTCGGGGGCGCTGACCCCGAGGAGGTCGAGGCCGTTGCGGAACACCTGACCGGCGGCATCGTTCAGCCACAGGCGCGTGCGGTGGACCGTCTCGACCGGGTCATCGCCCTGAGGGATGACACGGCAGTTGTCGTACCAGCGGTGGTACAGCCCCGCGAGCTCCTCGAGGTACCGCGCGACACGGTGGGGCTCACGCACCTGGGCGGCGAACGCAACGATGCGCGGGAACTCCTGCAGAGCTCCGAGAAGGGCGGCCTCGGATTCGTGCGTGAGGGTCTCCGGGGCGAACTCGGAGCGGTCGACGCCGGAGTCGGCGGCGTTGCGGGCGACGTTGTGGGTCCGGGCGTGGGCATACTGCACGTAGAACACCGGGTTGTCATTGGTGCGCTTCTGCAGCAGCTCGGGATCGAGATCGAGCGGGGAGTCCGCAGGCGAGCGCTCCAGGGAATACCGGAGCGCGTCGGTGCCGAGCCAATCGAGCAGGTCGTCCATCTCGATGATGTTGCCGGCGCGCTTGCTGAGGCGGGCGCCGTTGATCGACACCATCTGTCCGATCAGCACCTCGACGTTCTTCTCCGGATCCTCACCCGCCGCTCCCGCGACGGCCTTGAGCCGGTGCACGTAACCGTGGTGGTCGGCGCCGAGAAGGTAGATCTTGTTCTGGAACCCGCGGTCTCCCTTGTTCAGGTAGTAGGCGGCATCGGCGGCGAAGTAGGTGTACTCGCCGTTCGAACGGCGGATGACACGGTCCTTGTCGTCGCCGAAGTCGGTGGTGCGCACCCAGACCGCACCGTCTTCGTCGAAGACGTGACCCTGCTCGCGCAGACGGTCGACGGCCTGATCGATCAGGCTCGACCCCGATGCGTCCTTCGCGTGCAGCGTGCGCTCGGAGAACCACACGTCGAAGGGCACGTTGAAGCGGCCGAGGGAGGACCGGATCTCGGCGAGCTGGAACTCGTAGGCGAGCTCAAGCGCCACCTCCGACTGCTCGTCGTCGGGCAGCTGGAGCAGATCCGGACGCGCTTCGAGAACACGACCGGCGAGCGTCGTGATGTACTCCCCTGGATAGCCGCCCTCGGGGGTGGGCTCGCCCTTCGCCGCAGCGAGAACCGAAAGGGCGAAACGCTCCATCTGCGCGCCGGCATCGTTGATGTAGTACTCCCGGACGGCGTCCGCGCCGCTCGCGAGGAGGAGGCGGACGATCGAGTCGCCGAGAGCGGCCCACCGCGTGTGTGCGATGTGCAACGGCCCCGTCGGGTTCGCAGAGACGAACTCCACGTTGACGCTGACGCCTTCCTGCGACGTGTTCGTGCCGTAGGCGGAGCCCGCGTCGACGATGACCTTCGCCAGGGCACCGGCGGCGGCCGCATCGAGCCGGATGTTGATGAAGCCCGGACCGGCGACCTCGGCGCTCGCGATCCCCTCGACCCCACCGAGACCGTCGGCGATCTGCTGGGCGAGCTCCCGCGGGTTCGTGCCGAAGGGCTTGGCCAGGCGCATGGCGATGTTCGTTGCCCAGTCGCCGTGGTCGCGGTTGCGCGGACGCTCCAGCACGATGTCGGCGGCGGTGAGTTCCAGAGGCTCGCCGGGGCGTCGTTCCTCGGCGATGGGTGCGAGGACGGCGAGGACGGCGGCGGCGAGCGATTCGGGGTTCATAGCCTTCTCAGTTTACGGGGCGCCACGTCGGCATCCGACGGCACGGGACGTGCGGAATTCGCAATCCGCTCGTGGTGATCTACTCTCGTCCCATGAAGGCCACCGTCCCGCGCCGTCGACTGCACCGCGCAGGAGTGGCCATCGCCCTCCTCCTCGCCGTGACTGCCGGCGTTCTCGGAGTATGGCGACCGTGGATCCCCCTTCCCGCGGCGGCACCGATGGGCGCCGCGATCGAGGGTGCCGACGCCGCGTCCGAGGCACTCGCCCCTGCTCCCCTCACCCTGCCCGCGCACCCGACCGTCCTGGTCTTCGGTGACTCCTGGACCTACGGCTCTGCGGCGACGGTACCGACCCTCGGCTACGCCTACGTCCTGGCGAGCCTGATCGACGGCCAGACGATCGTGAACGGCGTCCGAGGGAGCGGGTACCTCAAGCCCGGTCTCGACGGCCCGGCCTTCGGCGAGCGCATCGCCGCACTCGACCCCGCCCTCTCCCCCGACCTCGTGATCATGCAGGGATCCATCAACGACCGGAAGCAGGGCGTCGCCGGTTACCGCGAGGCCGTCGCGGCAGCCTGGGACGCGATGGCTGCGAAGTATCCGGAGGCCGCGATCGTCGTGCTCGGCCCGGCACCGCACGAACTCCCCGTGGGCACGACCACCGCTCGCATCGACACGGATCTGGGTGAGCTCGCCGCGGCACGGGGCTGGTGGTACATCTCCCCCATCGCCCAGGGCTGGATCACCGCGCAGAACTATCTCGACGTGATCGATGTCGATCTGGGACGCAATCATCCTTCGACCGAAGGACACCGCTACCTGGCCGAAAAGGTCGCTGCCGCCCTCGACGAGATGCGCGCCGCGCCGGTCACCGAGGCGGGTGGGTCGGAGACGACCCCCGACGAGTGATATTGTCGATCGGTACGCCTCCGTAGCTCAGTGGATAGAGCGCCGGTTTCCGGTACCGTAGGTCGCAGGTTCGACTCCTGTCGGGGGCACATCGGGTTGTACGCGGATAATATGTGAATACGTACGCGTAACCCCCAAGTACGAGAAAAGCCGCCTGGTTTCAGGCGGCTCTTCTCGTTGGGGATGCATCGGTGCGCGATGCCTGAACTCCGGCCTCGTCGTCGCCTGCGCGAGCAAGACGCAGTGGCGGAATCGGGTGCTCCCACTCCAGATCACGCCTCTCACCGGAAGCAGCCAATGAAGTTCATCGAGATCCCCATGCTCCCGATAGTCGTTCCGCTGGGGATCGTGACCTTCCTCGTGCTGATCCGCGTCCTTCGCTCTCGCGGTCGCGTCACGTTCGCCCGCGCATCGGTCGCCGGTGCTCTCGCGATCTACGCGGGAGGAGTGCTCGCCAACACGGTATTCCCGATCTTCCTGCGCATCGGAACGGGGTTCTATGACGGACCGCGCCCGTTGCCGCTCTACCTCGTACCCTTCGTGGACTACGGGCTCGAGGACGCGCTCATCAACATCGTGGTGTTCATTCCGCTCGGAGGACTCATTCCACTGTTGTCCACGCGTCCGAGGTGGTGGAACGTGCTGGCAATCGTTGCCGGTGCGAGCCTCGCGATCGAGCTGGCCCAGATGGCTATCGCTCGACTCGCCATGGGTGGTCACCTCGCAGACATCAACGACTGGATGACGAATGTCCTGGGCGGCATGATCGGCTACGGCCTCTTCAGCCTCCTCACGCGCTCGAGCAGGGTCGCCACATTCTTTGACCGCTTTCGATGGCCGCCACGGCAGCGGCCTGCTCACGTCGAGGCTGGGGCGAGAAGCACTACTCGGTCGACCGCGACCCCGTCACGATCACGTATGACGTGATCCCCCCCCCCTTGGACAACCCTCCTCATCGTGCGAGGGTGGAGCGATGGGCACTTCACGCGGCGGCGAGCGAGGGGCGACGGGCCTCGGAGTGTTCTGCGCCGCGTACTCGACGTTCGTCGCCATCCTGATCCTCTCCGGAATCGCTGCTCCGACGCTGTGGTGGACGGTCGTTGGTGTCGGACTCACGGGCGCAGCATGTCTCGGAAACGCGTCTCGGCTCCGACACGAACGGTTGCGCGCGCAGGCGCCATCCGAGAAGAACTCGGGCTCATAGCAAGCGAGGTCGGGACCGTCAGACCTTCTCTTCTTCCGGACGGCTGCGCACCGCTGTCGATCCGAGGGACACGGTGGCGAACAGTCCGAGGGCAAGGAAGCCCGCCGCCGTCCATGCCGCATATCGAGTCCCTTCGGAGAAGGCGACCTTCGCATCCTCCGCGGCACTCGCGGTTGCGGGGTTCGACTCGAGCCCACTGATCGCCGCCCCGGCGCTGTCGACCACGGCGGACACGATCTGGTCCCGCTGCGCGGCGGGGATCCCTCGCTCGTCGAGCGACGAGGCGAGGATGCCCGCGGTACTGCTGAAGAGCACGGTGCCGAGCACCGCCACACCGAGCGCGGCACCGATCTGCCGGGATGTGGACTGCGTGCCCGATGCGGCCCCGCTATCCGCGACCGGCACGTCGGCGAGCACGACCCCGGTCAACTGGGCGGTGGCGAGCCCCACCCCGAGCCCGTAAACGAACAGGAACGGGACGAGCGGTCCCCACGTGGCGTCGGGTCCGATCACGAAACCCACCCCGGCGACACCGACGATCTCCGCGAGGAGTCCGACGCGCACGACCCACACGGGCGCGATCCTCCCGCTCGACGCACCTGCCACGCCGCTGGCCAGGAACGATCCGCCCGCCAGCGCGAGCAGGAGCAGTCCGGTCTGCACGGCCTCGAACCCGAGGACGAACTGCAGCCAGAGCGGGAGCGCGAGGATGATGCCGAACTCACCCAAGGACACGACGGCGGCCGCGATGTTCCCGTTGCGGAAAGAGGGGATGGAGAACAGCCGCAAAGCCAGGAGCGTCGAGCGTCCCGTGCGTCCGCGGTATCGGCCCCACAGGATGAACGCGACCACGGCGAGCACGGCCATGGCGAAGAACAGCGGAATCGGCGACAACTCCCACGGCCAGACCCACTCGCCCACCTGCGGCCGGGTGTCGACGAGCCACCACCCGTAGGAGCGCCCCTCGATGAGGCCGAACACGAGGCTGCCCATCGCCACGATCGACAACAGTGCGCCGACGACATCGATCTTGGCGACGCGATCACCGCGAGATTCCGCCACCGTCAGCAGCACGCCGATCACGATGATGATGCCGAGAGGGATGTTGATGCCGAACGCCCAACGCCACGAGTAGGCGGTCGTCAGCCATCCTCCCAGGAGAGGACCGACGGCCGCCATGCCTCCGATCGTCGACCCCCAGACGGCGAACGCGATGCCTCGTTCCTTCCCGCGGAACGTCGCATTGATGATCGAGAGCGTGGTCGGCAGGATCATCGCCCCACCGACGCCCTGCACCAGACGGGAGAGAATCAGGATCCCCCCGCCCGGTGAGAGGGCGGCGAACACCGACGCGGTCGCGAAGACCACGACCCCGATGATCATCATCCGACGCCGCCCGAAGCGATCGGCGAGACTGCCGAACACGAGCAGCAACGACGCGAACACGAGGGTGTACGACTCCTGCACCCACTGCACCTCGGTCGAGGTGATGCCGAGATCCTCGACGATCGCGGGAATGGCCACGTTGACGATCGTCGAGTCGACGATGATCAGCGAGACCGCGATGCTGATGAAGACGAGTCCGAGCCAGCGCCAGCGCGCGTATCGATCCATAATCGCTAGCTTAGTTAGCTAAATCGCTCCTTGGGACGCCAAGCCCTCGACATGAATCCATCAGTGGCACCGCGCAGCGATTCGCGGGAAGCTGAGGCATGAGGTTTCTTCCCCTGCTGTGGCGCTATCCGGCCATCACGATCACCGTCCTCGTGTTCGTCGGCGTGCTGGTCCTCCACGCGAGCGGAACGGCGGACCTCGGCCGATGGATCGCGACGGGCTATGTGGCGGTGTTCGTCGCCTGGACCCTGGTCGGGATGGTGCGCGACGTGCTCCGCGGTCACGTCGGACTCGACATCCTGGCGGTGGTCGCGATGGTCGCCACGCTCGCGGTCGGCGAGTACATCGCCTCCCTCATCATCGTGCTGATGCTCTCGGGAGGAGAGGCTCTCGAGGACTTCGCCGGACGCCGCGCGAAACGCGACCTGTCCGCGCTGCTGGATCGCTCCCCGCGCATCGCCCACGTGCTCGTGAATCCGGAGACCACGGAATCGGATGATGTCCGGGATGTTCCCGTGGATCAGGTCTCCGTAGACGACGTCCTCCTGGTGCGACCGTCCGAGATCGTCCCGGTCGACGGCACCCTCCTGACCACAACGGGGACCTTCGATGAGTCCTCGCTGACCGGCGAGAGCATGCCCGTGACCCGCGAGGCCGGCGGAGAGGTGCTCTCCGGGGCGATCAACGGAACCCGAGCTGTGCGCATTCAAGCCGTTCGCACGAGCGCGGACAGCCAGTACCAGCAGATCGTCGCACTCGTGCACGAAGCGGAGGCGTCCCATGCTCCGGTCGTGCGTTTGGCCGACCGCTTCGCGATCCCGTTCACGGCGGTGTCGCTCGTGCTCGCCGGCACCGCATGGGCGATCTCCGGCGACTCGACACGGTTCGCCGAGGTGCTCGTGCTCGCCACGCCGTGCCCGCTCCTGATCGCGGCTCCCGTCGCCTTCCTCGGCGGACTGTCGCGCGCGGCGAAGGCCGGAGTCATCATGAAGGGCGGTGCCGTCCTCGAACAGATCGCGCGCGTGCGGTCGGCCGCTTTCGACAAGACGGGCACCCTCACGCAGGGCAGACCGGAGCTCGTCGACGTGCGCCCGACGAACGGCTTCGATGCGGACGAACTCCTGCAGCTCGCCGCCTCGGCGGAGCAGTACTCGACACATGTCCTCGCCGAGGGCATCCGACGGGCGGCCGAGCAGCGCAGTCTCCCCCTCCATTCCGCCGACGAAGCGCGCGAGGAGGCGACGAACGGTGTGGTCGCCCGTATCGGCGGGCGGGTGGTGGTGGTCGGCAAACCGGCCTACGTCTCCTCCCACGCGCCCGATACGGTGCGCGCGACGCTCGACGTGAGCCAGGCCGCCGCGTATGTGTGCGTCGACGGTCGCTTCGCCGGCGTCCTCGTGCTCGCCGACCATCCGCGACCGGAGGCGGGATCGGTCGTCTCCTGGCTGCGCGGGAACAGCGTCGACCGGATCGTGATGCTCACCGGGGACGTGGGTCCGACGGCGGAATCCGTCGCCCATCAGGTGGGGATATCCGAGGTCCACGCGGAGCTGCTTCCTCCGGAGAAGGTGCGTCTGGCCGCCGAACTCCACCCGCGGCCGGTGATGATGGTCGGCGACGGGGTCAACGACGCGCCCGTGCTCGCCGCCGCCGACATCGGCATCGCCATGGGAGCGAAAGGAGCGACGGCCGCCGGCGACGCCGCCGATGTCGTGATCCTCGTCGATTCTCTGGCGAAAGTCGTGGACGCACTCTCCATCGGCCGCCACACCCTGCGCGTCGCGCTCACGGCGATCTGGATCGGCATCGGACTGAGCGTCGGGCTCATGCTCGTCGCGATGACGGGCGTGATTCCAGCGGTGGCCGGGGCTCTCGTCCAGGAACTCGTCGACCTCGCGACCATCCTGTACGCGCTCCGCGCGCTCAGCGGTCCGACCTCATCCCTTCCGCCCACGACAGTGCAGGAGACTCCCGCTGCACCGCCGAGTCTCACCCGACAGGGGTGACCGGCAGCCTCTTCACGCTTTCGCGGGATGCCAGCATGGAGCTGTCGAACCGCCGATCGATCGAGACGTGAGGATCCGAGATGACAGAGAACGCCGCCCTGCCGTCGTGGCGCGACACCCGCACACGGCGCGAGATCGAGGCGTTCGTCGCCTCCGTCGCCGACGGCCCGGGGGCGATGCCGGTCGAGGAACGGGTCGCCGTGTTCGACAACGACGGCACCCTGTGGTCCGAGAAGCCGATGATCACGCAACTGCACTACGTGGTGGAACAGTGGCGCGCCGCCGCTGAGCGCGATCCCGAGTTGGCCGCGCGGCAGCCGTACCTCGCTGCGGTGAGCGGCGACTTCGGTTGGTTGGGCACGGCGATCGACAAGCACTACGGAGGAGACGACTCCGACCTGAAGGTCATCATCCAGGCTCTCGTCGGACTCACCGATGGGATGAGGGTCGAGGACTACGCCCGATCGGTCGCCGAGTTCTACGAGGTCGCACAGCACCCGACCCTGAAGCGTCCCTACGCCGAGACCGTCTATCAGCCGATGGTCGAACTGCTCCGCTACCTCGAGCAGCACGGCTTCACGTGCTACATCGTGTCGGGCGGCGAGCGTGACTTCATGCGCCCGATGACGCAGGCGAACTACGGCATCCCACCGGAACGCGTCGTCGGATCGGCGTTCGGCCTCGCCTGGGACGACACGGACGCGACCGTTCGTTACTCGCCGTCCCTGGCCTTCTTCGATGACGGCCCGGAGAAGCCCATCCGGATCTGGACCCGTATCGGTCGGCGCCCCCTGTTCGTCGGCGGAAACTCCAACGGCGACGCCGCGATGATGGACTTCGCGCGCCGCGGACCGCGGCCCGGATTCGCGCTCCTTGTCCACCACGACGACCCGGAACGCGGCGACACGCCCTACGACACCGGTGCCGAGAGGGTGCTCGCGGACGCTGCGGACAAGGGCTACACCGTGGTCAGCGTGAAGGACGACTGGGAGACCGTGTTCCCCTCGTCGACGAGCGACCCGCAGGCATCCTGAGCCTGCGGGCCGAACTCTCGGTGGGGTTGTTCAGGGGGTCGTCGAGACGGTGGCATCCGGTGCGGCCACTTCCTCGTCGATGCCCTCTTCCCCGAGAACGTCCGTCGCGGTGGAGGGACGACGCACGAGCTCGACCAGGATGAGGAAGACCACGAGACCGACCGATACTCCGACCACCGAACCGAACGAGACCGGTCGCGTCATGATGAGGATGAGCAGCGCGACGGCCATGCCGGCGATCACGATCGGACCGTGGAATCGGTCGATCGCAAGGCCGAAGCGTCCCGTGGACACGCCTCGCCGTTCCCAGGTGTTCCGTACCGCAGCGAACCCGCTCGCCGACGCGCCCCGAAGCGCGACGGCGCTGCGGCTCGACCCGGCGATCCAAGCCCACACGGCTACCAGGACGCCGACCAAGGCCAGCGCAGCGATCGTCGAACTGAGCAAGGACGTCACCTGATCGAAGAGGGACTCGGCCGCGGCAGCCGTCATGATCGACGGACTGACCGCACCGATGAAGAACACCCGGCCGATCCCCATCCCCGCGGACAGGAGCAGGAACGCCACGGCGAGCGCCGCGCTGGTCCAGAACAACGCACGCGGGCGGTTCCGGGCGATCAGGATCCCCCCGACCACCAGGCCGAGCACGACCCACGGCAGCCAGAAGCCCGCGGCGACCGCGATCTGGTAGACCGTCCGCACCAGCACCAGAGCATCGGCCTGCGCGATGGGGATCGAGCGATCGATCTGCGGGATCAGGTCCGCGAATCCGACGCCGCGTTCCGTCAGCACCGCCTTGACGCGCTCGACCACGAGACCGAGATCGATCGACAGCACGCCGTCGTCTGCGAGCTGAAGCGCGGTGTCCGGACTGTTCTGCATGATCGCCACGGCACGCTCATGACTGAAACGCAGCGACTGCGCCCAGATGTCGGCGAACTGGTCGGAGGCGACCACGTCATGGATCACGTTGTCGACGAGGGACGTGAGCCCGCTGGCCGCCGGCGCCTCCAGGAGACTGAGGGCGGAGGACGCGCGAGGGGGAAGGTCCAGCTCCCGCAAGCCGTCGAAGACCTCGCCCACGACCGCGTCGAGGTCGACCTGCTCGTGGATGGCGGCACTGACCTGGTCGGCGACGAAATCCTGAACGTCGGGATCCTCGGCCAGAGGCGCGAACGTCGCCACGAACCTGTCGGCATCGACGAGCTGGAGGCGCGCCCACGTGCCCATCGCCGCGATCGGTGCCATCAACACGGCGACGGCGAGCACGATCCCCGCGACGATGCTTCTCGCCACCGGGCGCCGGCGCTGCTTCTCCGCCGGCGATTTCTTGAGCGCCTCGTTCTCCTGCTCGAGCAGAAGAACGCGGGCGCGCAGATCCTCCAGTTCGCTCACGCGGCGTCCTCCTCCGTGTCGCCCCTTCGTGTGCCGGGTCCGGCGCACGCCCCGATCGTCAGCTCAGCAGCTTCTGCTTCGCCGCGACGAACTCCTCCTGCGAGAGGACACCCGAGTCCTTGAGCGCTGCCAGCTGCTGCAGCTTCGCGACCATGTCGTCGGGCGCCGCCGCCGCCGGGGGTGCCGCTGCTGCAGGTGCAGGTGCAGCGGCGTACTGTGCGGCGGCGTTCTGCGCAGCCGCATCGATCTGCGCCTGCTGCTGGGCGGCTTCGTACTGCTGCTGCTCGTACTGTCCCTGGGCCCGCTGCTGCTGGTTCCGAGACATGGCACCGCCCACGGCCGACGCCGTTCCTGCCACGACGGCTGTCCTGGCTGCCAGCCCGATCAGTCCGGGGCGGCCGAATCTTCTCATTGGCATGTCTTAACCTTCCTGATCGAGGATGTCCATCATGGCGTTCACGACCGGAGCGGGGACGCGCTCGCTCCGGAGCACCTGCCCGCCTGCGGCCGCGAGGCTCTGCGCCAGAGCGCGGGCGAACGTGAGTTCCAGGACGACGACGGCGGCGGACTGCCCCGGATCGAGGGCGGCAGCGAGCGCCTCCACGTCCTCCTCACCGGCGAGGCCTGCGGCGATCGGCTGGAAGTCGTCCAGCCCGAGATCGCCGTCATCGTCGTCGAGCTCGACGATCTCGACCTCACCACGCGCCGACTTCGACAACACGACGAAGTCGAGCAACCGGACGACACCGCTGTCGATGAGGTCGGTCAGTGCCCGGAACGTCGCCGGGTCGGGACGCTCTCCTTCGAACCCGACGAGGTAGAACTCGGCGGGGCCGAATCGGAAGTCATTCATGGATTGTCCTTTCTCACGGTGACGAACCGGACCGTGCGCTCATGCTTGCATCGCTGTCGAGGCGGAGGTCCGCTTTCTCACCCCAACCGGGTGAGCGCTCAGCCGTCCGGCGGCTCGGTCTGACTGTTCTGGCGCGGGATCCACACCTTGCGGACGATGATCAGGATCGACGCGGTCAGCGGGATCGCCACGAGCGCGCCGAGCAGTCCGAGGAGGGTGGCGCCGATCATCGCGCCGATGATCACGAGCACCCCGGGCACCGCGGCCGCCTTGCCCATGACACGTGGCGTGACGACGTAGGCCTCCACCTGGATGTAGACGAGGTACGCGATCGCGAAGATCAGCGCGGCCAGCGGGCTGACGAACAGCGTCGCGACGCTGCCGATGACCAGGAAGACCAGAGACCCGATCATCGGGACCAGCGTGACGAAGAACGCGACGATCGCCATCACCGCGGGGATGGACGAGCCGACCGCGAACTGGATCACGAGCACGACCAGCGCGTTGATGATCGAGAGCGTCACGCCGCCGGAGACCACTCCCCCGACCGACCGCGTGATCTCCTCCAGCACGTCGGCGAATCGAGCCCGCCGGTACAGCGGGACCAGGGAGACGACGGCGCCCTTGATGCTCTGCAAGGAGGACACGAAGTACAGCGTGAGGACGACCACCATGATGAAGCTCGACACCGCTCCGATCACGCCGAAACCCGCTTTCAGCACCCCTCCGGAGATCGCGAGGAAGGAAGACAGCGTGGTGATCGAGTGGATGCCCTCGGCGACGACGGCCGAGAGGTCGACACCGAGGTTCGCCTCCAGTGCCAGATACCACTCGCTCTGCTGCATCGCCGCGATGGTTTCGGGTGCCGCCTCGATCGCGGCGGAGACCTGTCGGATCGTCATCGGAACGAGGACGAGGAGGATCACGGCGACGACGGCCAGGAACACGGCGGCGACCACCGCGACACCGGCCGCACGGCTCATCCTCCGGCGTTCGAGAGCGCGCACGGCCGGATCCAGTCCGAGCGCGAGGAACATCCCCAGGAAGATCGAGATGAGAACGGTGGAGACGCCGGCGATCGTCGCCGCCAGGGCGATCGCGAGCAGGACCCCCACGGCGACGGTGAACCCCGACAGCAACGGCTTCGCCGGGAGCATGAGCTGCAGGCGGGACAGGGGTCGACCCCTCTCCCGCTCCGTGTGCGTCACCGGCTCCGTCTCGTCCACACGGTGCACGTTACGCGCGAGGTTCCGACGGAGCGCCCACCGCCTCACCCGTTCCTGGTGACCGTGCGAGGGTCGCCCGCTAGGGGTGAGCGAGCTCCCCGCCCTCCCGGTCGCGCTGTCACTATCGCGGTACGCAGTAACTCAACGAAAGGGGTCCGAAGTGTCGATTTGGACAAGCTTCTGGGACATCATCTGGTGGTTCTTCTGGGTCTTCGTGTTCATCTCCTACCTGATGGTGCTCTTCAACATCGTGGCGGACCTGTTCCGGGACCACGCCCTGAACGGCTGGTGGAAGGCCGTCTGGATCATCTTCCTCATCTTCGTCCCCTTCCTGACAGCCCTCGTCTACCTGATCGCGCGCGGCAGGGGCATGGGCGAACGCAGCGCTTCGGCATACAAGGAGCAGCAGCAGGCTGCCGACTCCTACATCCGCAGCGTCGCCGGTTCCAGTCCCAGCGATGAGATCGACAAAGCGTCGAAGCTCCTCGCCGCCGGCACCATCACCCCCGATGAGTTCGCTGCCATCAAGGCACGCGCACTGAGCTGAGATCGTGCCTGAGGCGGTCGGTGTGACCCTGGAGGCGCTCGGCGACGTCGAGTTCGTCGTCGTGCGCCTCGAGGACGGCCGCCTCAGCCCGAACATCCTGGAGGCTCTGCTTCGACAGGTGGAGAGCGGAGCCATCCGCCTTCTGGACTTCCTGATCCTCCATCGACTGCATGGAGACGAGTGGCGGCTGATCGAGATCGACGCCGACGAGTTCGCGCTCGCCGGCCTCGGACTCGACACCCCCGGCCTGATCGGCGACGACGATGCGCGGCACTTCGCCTCGCACCTTCCCGTCGGCACCGTCGCGGCGCTGATGCTCATCGAGCCGACGTGGAGCGAGCGCTTCTCCCGCGACGTCGATCGACGAGGGAACAGCATCCTGGCGATGCAACCGATTCCGGCCGCGATCGCGAACACGATTCTCGCCACGGCCCTGCAGCACCACTGAGCGTCCCGCGTCGCCGGGTGCGTGGGAGCTCAGACCGTGGTGCGCACGGCCTCGCGCCGCGAGGACACCCCGAGCTTGCGATAGATCGCCCTCTGGTGCGTCTTGACCGTGTTGATCGACACCGCCAGCTCTCGAGCGATCTCGTGCAGCGTCCGCGCGGTCTGCAGCTGCTGGAAGACATCCCGCTCCCGCTCCGAGAGCGTCTCCACCAGCGAACCGGCGGCATCGTTCGCGAGGCAGCGTCCGATGAAATCCTCGAACTGCGTGCCGAAGTGGACGTGTTCGCCCAGCAGTTTGCGCACCGCCGTCTCGCGAGGCCCGAAGGGAAGCCGGATGTTCTCGCCGGAGGCGACGGCGACCGCCGCCTCGCACAGATCGTGCGCCTCGTCGTGATGACCACCCTGCCGGCGCAGCACCGCAGCCGTGATCAGTGTCGCCGACTTCACGTAGGAGATCTCGCTGAACTGCCGAAGCGAGCGCAGCATCTCCAGCGCCGCGGAGTATTCACCGGCCCGACGCAAGACGCCCGCGAGCGCGACGTTGACGACGGGGAGATCCGGGCACTGGATGTACTTCCTGGCGATCCGCATCGCCCGATCCTGACGCCCGACCGTCTCCTCGAGCAGAGCGACCGACGACTCACGGAATGCCGGCCAGGAGATGCCGTGGATCACCTCGAGGGGAATGTCCTGGATGCCGATCGCCGCACGACGGCACGCAGCGACGTCGCCCGTCTCCGCCGCTGCGTAGGCGGTCATCATGCGCGCGACGCTCGTGAAGGATCGGTCGGAACCCCCGTTGGCGATCACCGTGCCGAACTCCCGGATCGCCTCGGCGAACTCGCCCGACCAGTACGCGACATAGCCTGAGGCCGTCGCTGCACTCCCTCCGGCATAGGTGCTCCAGGGAAGGGTGGCGTCTTCAACGTCGTACGCGGCGGCGAGGGACACCCGTGCGTCGGTGAAACGGCCAGCCCACGTCTGACCGAATGCGAGATGCCCGAGCGAACGCTTCGCCAGTTCGCGGTCACCGGAGGTCTGCGCCTCCCTGGCGGCGACCGAGAAGTACTCCAGCGGAATCATCGGGTTGCCGCGATGACGAATCTCGGTCCAGCCGAGGAGATAGTTGAGCGCCGCGCGATCCCCGAGTTCGGTCGAATCCCCCTCGAGGAGCATCCGGCGCACTCTGGCGCTCGCCTCCGCGACCTCGGTGCGTTCATCCGCGATGAACAGCCGGGCGATGAGCAGGACCGGGGGTTCCGCTCCCTCGCACGTCCGGGCCACCGTCGCCTCAGCGCGGCGGAACAGCTCGCGGGCCACACGATGGTCACCCAACACGTCACTCGCGCAGGCGCGGACGAGGAGGACCTGCGCGTCGTCGGGGGTTCGATGCAGCATCTCCACCGCCGTGCGCTCGACCTCGGCGGCACTCGTCCCCACGACGAGACCGAGCCAATGGCGCAGCAACGTGTCTCTCGCGGTCACGGACTCCCCTGCGCGGAGCGAATGCGCGATCGATGCGATGGGATCGGTCGCCTCGAGCGCGCTCGCCGCACGGCGATGACAGGCGGCGGCGCGCACGGCATCGAGCCGCACGATCTCCGCACACTGTCGTGCGAACGAGGCGTGCCAGCGGTACACGACTCCGTGCGAACCGTCGAACCGGTCGAGGAAGAGACCGAGCCGCACGCACGTCTCGAGGAGTTCGGCCGCGTCGGGACGCTCCGTGACCGCAGCGGCCAGCTCCGGCGTGAGCTCGCCGCAGACGCTCGCGTCGAGCACGAAGTCGGCCACGCCCGGTGGCAATGCGCCGAGCACATGTTCGCGGACGTAGGCGCCGAGGAAGCCGGACGCGCTCTGCGCCACGGAGTCCGGTCGAGCTCCACCGATCATCATCAGGCGGACGGCGATCGGCCAGCCCCTGGTCTCCTCGAAGATCGTGTCGGCGGCGAGACCGTTCGCCACCGACGCCTGCAGACGCTCCACCTCCGGCTCCGTGAAGCTGAGGGTCTCCGCTCCCACGAAGGCGTCCGGATGCGTGATCCGATGCCGGGAGAGCGTGACCTCGAGCAGCGTCGTGCCGACGAGGATGATCCGCAGGTTGTCCGGCCCCTGCTCCGCAAGCATGCCGAGGAGACCCCGACGCCAGTCCTCCCCCGCGCGCTGCGCGTCGTCGATGATCAGGTGCACGCGGTCGTCGACGCCCTCGAAGGCGCTGCAGATCTCCTGGTAGGCGTGACTCGGGTCGTCCAGGTCCCGAGAGATGGCGAGCGACCGCCCTGCTCTCTCGGCCCCGACCAGCAGGGCGTGCACGACTCCCTGCGTCAGCCGCGACGGATCGCAGTCGAACGAGCTGAGGCCCAACCAGGCGACCTGCTCGAGCCCGGAAGCCCAGTCAGCGACGGCAGTGGTCTTGCCGAATCCGCTGGGGGCACTGACCACGACAAGCGAGTCCGCCGCCGCTGCCGCCTCGAGCGCGTCGCTCACGCGTTCGCGACGGATGGCGCCTGGTTGCGGTGCCGGCGGTCGGAAACGCACCGTCGGTCCCGGCGTCGTCGAGCGTACGGGGGGCGACATGGCACCAAGGTACTGGCGTATCGGTTAGCCCTTCAAGGTGACTTTCGTCGAGTGTCGCCGTTCGAAGCCTCTCGCTCCGCGTCGCGCTTGAGCGCATCCGCCGTACGGATGAACAGGATGATCCAGCTGAAGACGACCGTCCCCGCCACCAGCTCGACCGCGGTGAGCGTGTAGTAGCCGACGGCGAAGAACACCGAGAGCAGCAGGATCAGCAGGATGAACACGTAGCCGAGGATGACGAACGTGCGGGAGACACCGGGGATCCATCGCCGGATGGCGACCACGAGCACGGCGTACGCGACGACCATGCCCGAGGCCACGCCCGTGTGCAGCGCAAAGTGCTGATCGACGGGGAACACGCCGACGAGGCCGAGGAAGATTCCCACGATGACGAGGCACGTCCGCACGGCGACCACTCCGCGTGGATGCGTGGTCGGGATGCCCCGCGTGGCGTAGCGGGCCAGCGTCGTCACGAGGATGCCGGCGACGATCAACGTCAGATTGAAGGCGCGCGCCGAAAGATCGTCGGTCATGCCGAGGGCACTCAGATTCTCCTTCCACCACTGCGGATCGCTCGCGGTGAGCATGCTCGCAAGGACTCCGAGCACGAGGAACACGGCGAGCACCGTCGCCAACAGCTGCAGATCGAGGTGGGTCGCGGAGTAGTAGGTCACGTACGCGGTGAGCGCCGCGGCGGCTCCGGCCAGCATCAGCACGGGTATCGGATACACCACGGCTCCGAGGAGTCCCTGCTCCATGATCGTCGCCGCGAGCGTCCATCCGAGCAGCGCGATCATGGCGTGGGCGAACGCGAAAGCCGCGATGTCGATGATGTCGAGCACGCCGAGCCGCTTCTCCCGCGCGGGATCGGCCGCGATGATCCGCCCCAGCACGAAGACGACGATCGCCGTGACCGCCGACATCAGTGCGACGAACTGGCCGAGCGAGTCAGGGCCGGAGATCGGCGCTGAACGCAGACCGAAGACGGGGAGGGCGACGAGTGCCGCGAGGATGAAGGCGAAGATCGAGATCTGGAGCCCGATGGCCTCCCGCGCACGCTCCCTCGTCGCTCCGCGCGAGCGTGCGGCCGTCAGCAGATCCGGTGTCGGCGGAGTCGTGGACATGGGCCCAGTGTCCTGGCGGTCGCACGCCACCGCACCGACGGGCTCACCCGCGCGGGGTGACCGCGGCGCACGCGCTGCGACCGGGTCGGCGCATCCTTGTCGCATGAGGCGGACGACCCGGACGAGCCTGAAGGAGCCGCGATCGTGACCTGGGAGGACCTTTTCCCCGACGGCCTCTCCGCCCTGCAGATCGGGCTGGCGGTGCTGTCGGTGCTCGTCGGGTGGCTGCTGTCACGGTTCGCGCGCAAAGGCGTTCTCAAACTCACGACCCGGACACCGGGCATCTCGGACTCCGTGGCGCAGCTCGCCGCGCGATTCACCCAGTACGCACTGCTCCTGGTCGGCATCGGGGTCGGCCTGGCCTTCCTCGGCGCGAACGTGCAGCCGCTGCTGGCGATGACGGCCATCGCGGTCGTCGTCCTGATCCTGGTGCTGCGAGGTGTCGCGGACAACTTCGCCGCGGGCGTCCTGATCCAGTCCCGCCAGTCGGTGAAGATCGGCGAGGAGATCGCGATCGACGGCCCGGACGGGGAGATCCGCGGCAAGGTGCAGGAGCTCAACGGACGCGCGGTGATCCTCACCACGGTGGACGGGCGCACGGTGCACGTGCCGAATGCCGCGCTGCTCACCGGCGTGCTCGTGAACAACTCCCGACACGGGGCGCGTCGAAGCGCGCTGGACGTCAGGATCGCGCGGTCCGACGACCTCGATCTGGACGAGGTGATCGGGGTCATCACCGACGCGGCGGCCACCGTCGACGGTGTGCACACGCGCGAGCGCCCAGGCGTGCGCATCAGCTCAGTCTCCCCGACCCGATGGATGTTGGAACTCCAGATCTGGCATCACCCGCTGCACGGCGCCACGGTCGTCTCCGACACCGTGCGCGCAGTGGCCGAGGCACTGGAAGCGGCTGGCCTGCGCAGCGTGGTGGCACCGGAGCAGAGCACGCCGCCCCTCGTCCCTCCCGAGCCCTATTGAGCGCCGGCATCCGTCGGCGGTGCCATCCGCGAGGCGAGCGCGATCACCCGCGAGCGACGGCTACGCTGGCCGCGTGACCACCTCATCACCGCCCGGGGGCTCCGCCGATCGGATGCTCTCCCCCAGTCTTCGAGTGCTCCTGGTACTCGCGGCGAGCGTGGTCACGCTGGCGGGCGTGTACTTCGTGCGCGACATCTTCGGACCGCTGGCTCTCGCGATCGTGATCGTGATCATCTGCGAACCGCTCCGTCGCCCGCTCGACCGCCGCGGATGGTCACGGTGGGCGAGCACGACCGTCGTCATCGTCGTCGCCTACCTGATCCTTCTGGCGATGGGCGCCCTGCTCTGGCTCGCCGGTACGCAGTTCGCACGGCTGGTCGGCGATCTCGTCTCGGAAGGAGGCCTGGCGAACACCGCCGACGAGTTCATCGCCTGGCTGCAGGCCCTGGGCTTGGACGAGCAGGCCTCGGATGCGGCAGCCTCCGTGCTGGATCCCACCACTCTGCTCGGCCTCGTGCGCAGCATCGGCGGCACCGTGCTCAGCGTCGCGACCGCGCTGTTCTTCGTCTGCGCCTACATCATCTTCATGGCGGCCGACGCGGCACGATACCGGCAGGCGCCCGAACTCTTCGGCGCTTCGAAGGGTGCGGTGATCGCGCGCATCACCCACCTCAGTTCCGGAATCCGTCGCTACTACATCGTCAACGCCACCTTCGGCGCCATCGTCGCGGTCATCGATGGCCTGGCGCTGTGGTGGATGGGCGTTCCCGCACCCGTCGTCTGGGCGATCCTCGCGTTCGTGACGAACTTCATCCCGAACATCGGATTCGTCCTCGGACTCGTCCCCCCGGCGATCCTCGCGTACGCGGTCGGCGGCTGGCCGCTCCTCCTCGGTGTGGTCGTCGTGTACTGCGTCGTGAATGTGGTGCTCCAGGTTCTCGTGCAGCCGAAGTTCGTCAGCGACGCGGTCGACCTCAGCCTCACGCTCAGCTTCTTCTCGGTGATCTTCTGGACGTTCATCATCGGGCCCCTCGGCGCGATCCTCTCGATCCCGCTCACCCTGCTGGCACGCGCACTGGTGCTCGAAGGCGATCCGGGGACTACCTGGGTGCGCTGGCTCTCCGGGGATCGCACGGCCGTGCCCGCGGCTTCCGAGCCGGAGCCGGCACCCCAGCCCCGAGGCCGTCTGCGGCGACGGATTCGACGCAGCGTCTGACCTCCCGCGCCCCGATCCACTCCGGCGGGGTATCACCCGGGGGAGGTTAGGGCCTGGTTGTGGCCGCCGTCTTCCCGGGCTGGGATGGGGGACGCGAACGCGCCCGACCGGGTGCGGCTGAGGGAGGCGACGTGCAACGACCACTCGCGGGGCTCACCGGGCGGAACTTCGTGACCGAGCTGACCGCGGGTGTGACACTGCTCGCGATCGCCATCCCTCTGAACATCGGCTACGCACAGATCGCCGGTCTCCCGCCGACCGCGGGGCTCTACGCCCTCGTGGTGCCGACGATCGTGTATGCCCTGGTCGTCTCCTCACGCCAGCTCGTCGCGTCTCCGGATGCCGCGGCCGCCGCGCTCGTCGCCTCGTCGATCGGTGGTCTCGCCGCCGCGGGCAGCGCCGACTACGCCACCCTGGCACTCGCGCAGGCGATCATCTGCGGGGTGATGTTCGTGCTTCTGGCCGTGTTCAAGCTCGGCTTCCTGGCGAACTTCCTGTCGAAGCCGATCCTCGTCGGCTTCGTGGGCGGCCTCGCGCTCGACATCATGGTGAGCCAGGTCGCGAAGATGCTGGGCGTCAAGATCGACTCCGGGAAGGAGTTCACCGGCAAGATCGCCGATCTCGTGGGAGGCTTCACGACCCTCAACGGCTGGGCCGTCCTGATCTCCGTCTGCTCGGTGGCCGTCCTGCTGCTGGGGCGCCGCTTCCTGCGTGCGGTCCCCTGGGCGCTGATCGTGCTGGTCGTGACCACGCTCGTGGTCGTCCTGACCGGGCTCGATCAGCGAGGGGTGGATGTGCTCGGTGAGGTTCCCGCGGGGCCGCCGGTGCTGACCTGGCCCATGATCGACTGGTCGCTGTGGCTCGCGCTGGTGCCCTCCGCGATCGCGCTCACACTGGTGACGACAGCGGAGGGTCTGCTCGTCTCCCGCTCCTACTCCGAGAAACACGGCTATCCGTTCCGCGCGAACCGCGACCTGTTCGCGATCGGCATCTCCAATGTCGCCGCGGGGGCGCAGGGCAGCTTCGCGGTGGGCTCCTCGACCTCCCGCACCGCGGCGATGGATCAGGCCGGATCCCGCACACAGTTCCCCGCTCTGATCCTCGCGGCGGGAACCCTGCTGCTCCTCCTGTTCGGCACGGCACTGTTGGCCGACATCCCCTCCCCCGCGATCGGCGCGATCGTGGGCGTGGCCATCATCCCGCTTCTGGGCGTGCGCGACTTCATCGATCTGTGGCGCAAGGATCGGTTCGAGTTCCTCATCGGGGCGACCTGCTTCCTCACCACGCTCTTCGTCGGTTCGATCGCCGGCATCCTGGTGGCCTTCATGCTCGCGCTCATCAACCTCGCCAAGCGCGCCTCGCATCCGGCGATCGATGTCCTGGAATCCAGCGGCGACCCCGGCGAGTCCCTGCTCGAGGACGCCCCCGCCGGGAACGTCACCGCCCCGGGCGTGATCGTGATCCGTCTCGCGGCCCCCCTGTTCTTCGCGAACGGCGCCGTCTTCTCCACCGCGGTGAAGGAGGCGATCCGCTCGGCCGGATCGGGCTCGGTCCACCACCTCGTCGTCGACATGGAGGCCGTGACCGATGTGGACGTCACCGGAGCGGAGTCCTTCACCGCGCTCAAGGAATGGCTCGCGTCGCAATCCATCTCGCTCGCGTACAGCCGAGTCCGCCCGAAGACGCTGCACCGTCTCACCAGTCTCGGGTTGCTCGACACGGAAGAGGTCTTCTCGACCAACCGCGCCGCGATCAGCCGACTGGCCCCGTCGTCGGCGGAGCCCACGTCCTCAAGGAAAGCAGGTCACTGATGGGCACCGTCATCGGAGAGATCCTCCCGCTCGCCCTCGGCGTGGCGATCAGCCCGATCCCGATCATCGCGGCGATCCTGATGCTGCTCTCGCCGAAGGCGCGCGTCACGAGTGTGGGCTTCCTGCTCGGGTGGGTGATCGGCATCGTCGTGGCGGTGACGGTCTTCACGCTGCTGTTCTCCATCCTCCCGGAGGAGGACCCGGACGCTCCCCGTCCGATCCGCGGCGTCGTGCAGCTCCTGCTCGGGGTGCTCCTCTTCGTGCTCGCCTTCGGACAGTGGCGCAAACGTCCGAAAGCGGGCGAAGAGGCGGCCCTGCCGAAGTGGATGAAGGCGATCGACACGGTCACCTTCCCGGTCGCCTTCGGACTCGGCTTCCTGCTTTCCGCAGTCAATCCGAAGAATCTCATCATGGCGGCCGGTTCCGGCACCGACATCGGCGCTGCGGCTCTTCCCGTCGGCTCGACGGTCCTCGTGGTGGTCGTCTACACGCTCATCGCGGCCTCGACGGTGCTCGTTCCGGTGATCGGCTACCTCATCGCGGCAGACCGGCTTCGAGCGCCTCTGAACGCCCTGCGCGGCTGGCTCGCCACCGAGAACACGGTCATCATGGCGGTGCTGCTCCTGGTGATCGGGATGTCGATGGTCGGAAAAGGCATCGGCAGTTTCTGACCGATGTCCCGCACCCGGCGAACGTGAGACCGATGGTCAGCGTGGTTCGTCGGGTTCGGGATGCACGGCGTCGAGCGCGGCATCCGTGTGCGTCGCGGCGATCGACCCGATCCCGTCTCGTACGGAGACATGCACCCGCCTAGCGGCGGAGAGCCGCAGGAACCAGGGCGTGTGCTCCGCGACCGCCGTCGCCGGTTCCGGAAGCGCAGCCAGGTGCAGGAAGACACCGCGCTGCGCCAACTCGCGATCAAGATCTTCGAGGGCGTCGAGCACCGTGATCGTCATGACTTCCTGCTGTCGCAGCCCGAGCACGAGCGCGCGGATGGGCTCGCTCTCGCGATCGACGAGCTCGAGCACGCGGCGCTCGTTGACCAGCGCGTTGGCGGTGTAGAGCCCCCGTTCGAGGTCGACACCGAGCACCCCGTCGTTCCTGCCCACCACGCGCACCTTCGGCACGTTCAACTCGCGCAGCACGAGGATCAGGGTGACGACGACTCCGACCGCGACGGCCGGGAGGAGCCCTGCCGTGAGCCCGAGGACAGCAACGGACAGGGCGACCCAGAAGTCCACCCGACTGATCCGTGCCCACCGCACCAGCTCGGGGATGTCGATGAGTCCTGCGACCGCCACGAAGACCATCGCCGCCAGGGTCGCCTCCGGCAACAGACTCAGCACGGGGCCGAGGAACAACGACACGAGGAGGGCGAGCGCGACCGTCACCACCGTCGCCAGCTGCGACGCGGCGCCCGCGCTCCGATTGACGGCGCTCTGCGAGAACCCTCCCGCCGCCGGCATGGTGCCGAAGAACGCGCCGACCGTGTTCGCCGCCCCGGTCGCGAGAAGCTCCTGGTCGCTGTCGACCTGACGATCGGTCGCCGCGCGGAGGCTCCGAGCCACCGCTGCGGACTCGAGGAAGGCCATGACCGCGATGGCGAGAGCACCCGGGAGCAACGCGGGGAGCCGTGCGAGGTCGGGGATGCCGGGAACGGGGAGCCCACTCGGGACGGGCGCGATCAGGCGGACGCCGAGCTCATCGATGCCCCCGAGCCCGACGAGGAGGATGCCGCCGACCACGACGACGAGTGTTCCGGGGATCTTTGGGGCGACGAGCTTCAGGACGAGCAGCGCGGCGATCGAACCGACCGACAGGGCCAGTGTCGGCCAGTTCACGCTGTCGAGAGCGTGCCCGACGGCCGCGAGCGACCGGAAGAAGCCATGTCCGGAGAAGTCCTCGCTCTGGCCCAGCAGCTTGGGCAGTTGCCCGACGGCGACCGTTGCGCCGACGCCGATCTTGAGCCCCAGCACCGTCGCACCGCTGATGTTCTCCACGAGCGACCCGAGTCGACACAACCGAGCGAGGAGAAGGGTCACTCCGACGAGAAGCGTCAGCATCATGAGGGAGCTGATGGCGTCATCGGCACCGGCGGCCACGCCCGCGGTGACGAGAGTCGTCGCGGTAAGAGTCGCGATCGTCGACGTCGTCGAGACGCTCATCGCCCGGCTGCCGCCGAGGAACGCGTAGACGAGCATCGGCAGGATGCACGTGTACAGACCGACCTGGACGGGGAGATCGGCGATCGTCGCGTAGGCCATCGCCTGCGGGATCACGACAGCCCCCGCCGACAGTCCCGCGATGACGTCGCGCGCGATCCAGCGGTGCTGGTAGCCCTCGAGCGTGCTGAAGAACCACGACGGTCTTCTCACTGCGCTCACCTGCCTCCGGCGGTCCGATGACCCGAGCGTACTGCGACCGACCGTGGTCGACTCGAGGATCCTCACCCGCCGCGGGTGGGGCGGTGCACCGATTAAGTTGTGCACAACTGACTTGTGTGCAAGCATATACCATATGGCCATGACCGATGAGATGGTGTGCTTCTCGCTGTACTCCGCTGCCCGCGCCACCACTCAGGCGTATCGGGCGCTGCTCGCGCCCTGGGGACTCACCTACCCGCAGTACCTCGTGCTCGCGGCGCTGTGGCTCGACGGCGAGCAGACCATCGGATCGCTCGGCGAGGTGATGCGCCTCGACTCGGGCACGCTCTCGCCACTCGTGCGACGCCTCGAACAGGCCGGTCTCGTCGAGCGATCCCGCAGCCGGACCGATGAGCGTGTCGTGACGGTGCAGCTCACCGCGAGAGGGAGCGAGCTTCGTGCGGAGGTGGCGCCCATTCATGCCGCCGTCGCCGAAGCCGCCGGTCTCCGCGACGACGATCACCGCCGCGCGCTCATCACCGAACTGCGCGACATCACCGACCGACTCCAGCGGGTGACCGCCGGCCTCGCCACGTCCGTCGACACGGACGACCCTCGTTGAATTCACTCACACAGGAACGGAACCCCATGCGCGCACTCATCCACCAGACGTTCGGCGATCCCGAGCAGGTCCTCCGGATCGAAGACCGCCCCCTCCCGGAACCGGGCGCGGGCCAGGTCCGCCTCCGGACGGTGCTCTCCCCCATCCACAACCACGATCTGTGGACGGTCCGCGGCACCTACGGCTTCACGCCCGAGCTCCCCGCGGCGTCCGGCACCGAGGCGCTCGGCGTCGTCGACGCGATCGGGGACGGCGTCGACAACCTCGTCATCGGTCAGCGGGTCGCCACCGGCGGCACATTCGGCGCCTGGTCGGAGTACTTCCTCGCGAACGCGGCCGGCCTGATCGCGGTTCCCGATTCGCTCTCGGACGAGAGCGCCGCGCAGCTCGTCTCGATGCCGTTCAGCACGATCGCCCTGCTGCGGTTCCTCGACGTGGAGCCGGGCCAGTGGATCGTGCAGAACGCGGCGAACGGCGCCGTCGGTCGGATGCTCGCGCAGCTCGGAGCCGCACGAGGCGTCCGCGTCCTCGGCCTCGTCCGCCGCGGAGCAGGGGTCGAGGAGCTGCGGGCGCAGGGCATCGAGGGCGTGGTCGCCACTGATCAGGATGACTGGCGCGAGCAGGTCGCGCACATCACCGGTGGAGCACCCATCGTCGCCGGTGTGGACTCGGTCGGCGGGTCCTCCGCGGGAGACGTCCTCTCGCTCCTTGCCGAGGGAGGCACTCTCGTCGCCTTCGGGGCGATGAACTCTCCGACCATGGAGATCGCTTCCTCCGACGTGATCTTCAAGCAGGCGACGGTGAAGGGCTTCTGGGGCAGCAAGGTGATCCCGCAGCTCGACCCGAGCGTGCGCGGCGAGCTGTTCGGTGAGCTGATCCAGCGGGTCGGCGACGGCAGCCTGACGCTTCCCGTGGCGGGAACCTTCGACGCGGGAGACATCCGCGCGGCGGTGCAGGCGAGCAACACCCCTGGGCGCGTCGGCAAGGTGCTGTTGCGCTTCTGATCCCGCGATCCGAGGGCGGGGCCGGCAATGTCGGTTCCCCGAGGCAGAGTGTGACCATGGAGATCACCCTCATGCAGCCCGAAGGGCTCGTCGCCAGCCCCGCCTTCAGTCACGTCGCCGTCGTGCCGCCGGGTGCGACCACGATCTACGTCGGTGGCCAGAACGGTGTGGATACGACCGGCGCGGTCGTATCCACGGATGCCGCGGAGCAGTCTCTCCGCGCCGTCGAGAACGCCCGCATCGCCCTCGAGTCGGCGGGCGCCGGACTCGCCGACGTCATCAGCTGGACCGTACTGATCCGTCAGGATGCGGATCTCCGCGCGGCCTACGGTGCCGTCGCGTCGAGGCTCGCCAGAGACGGCGCCCCGCCCCTGGTCACCGCGGCCCTCGTCGCGGGCCTCGGTGTCCCCGGGGCTCTCATCGAGGTGAGCGCGGTCGCCGCGGTCATCCGCGACTGACCCGGAGTCCGTCGATCGGAGCCGCCGTACCCGGAGGAGGAGTCAGATCCTTCCGCGGACCGGCGTACGCCCCGTGTCGGCCGCGGCATCGGGCATCGTCATCTCCGCGCGCACACCGAGAAGACGGACCTCGCGCTCGGCGTCGAGGGTCGCCGCCAGCGCGAGAGCCGCCGCCACGAACTCCTCACGATCCTCGGTCGCACCCGGCAGCTTCCGACCGAGCGTCTTCGTCTCGAAGGGCGCGTAACGAACCTTCAGATGCACACGCACGACCGGCCTGCCCTCGGCGGCGCAGTCGTCGAAAGCCTGGACGGCGAGCTCGCGAACGGCCCGCTCGATCTGGTCCGGTGTCGTGAGGTTCTGCTGATAGGTCGTCTCCCGGCTGTGGCTGCGAGCGACCCACGGCGTGTCATCGACGACGGCAGGCCCCTGACCGGATCCGAGTCCGTGATACCAGACCCCCATCCGCGGGCCGAACTCCTCGACGAGAATCGCCTCCTCGGCGTCCGCGAGTTCCCGGACGGTCGAGATGCCACGTGCAGCCAGACGCTTCTGCACCTTCGAGCCGACGCCCCAGAGATCGCGTGTCGATCTGTCGCCCATGACGTCGAACCAGTTCGCTTCGGTGAGCCGGAAGACCCCTCGGGGTTTGCCGAACTCCGTCGCGATCTTGGCGCGCACCTTGTTGTCGCCGATGCCGACCGAGCAGTGCAGCTCCGTCGCCTCACGCACGGCCTCCTGCGCAGCCCGCGCCACGCTCTCGGGGTCGTCCGTGTTCACACCGAGGAAGCACTCGTCCCATCCGACGACCTCCACCACGACCTCCGGCAGAGCACGAAGCGCAGCCATCACGTCCGCGGAGGCGATCTCGTACGCCTGGTGATCGACCGGGAGGAACACGGCGTCCTCCGGGGCCTTGCGTGCCGCGATCTTCAGCGGCATCCCCGAGCCGATGCCGAAGGCACGTGCCTCATACGACGCGGTCGACACGACGGCTCGCTCGGTGGGATCCCCCCGTCCGCCCACGATCACCGGGCGTCCGGCGAGCTCTGGCCGCCGCAGCACCTCGACCGCGGCGATGAACTGATCCATGTCCACGTGCAGCACCCAGTCGGCCATGACACGAGTGTGCCGCGTGAGAGAGCGTCTGTCACCCCGTTCCCGGGCGACCCCGGGCGCGCGTCAGGAGATCGAGACGCCGATCGCAGTCACGATCACGGCGAGCAGAGGTAGCGCCCCCTGCATCGTCGCGGCGCGAGCCTTCGTGCGGTCCGCGAGCACCAGGACGAGCGCGGCGGCGAGCATCATGGCCGTGCCCGCGAACACCAGGGTCAGACCGACCGTCGCGGCTCCCACGATCACGAGACCGATGCCGAGCAACGTCGTCAGCGCCAGGAAGAGGTTGTAGAACCCCTGGTTGAAGGCGAGCTGCTTCATCGTGACGGCGTCCGCCTCGCTGGCGACGCCGAAGATCTTCCTGGTCTCGGGTTCGGTCCACCTCAGCGACTCGAGCGCGAAGATGAACACATGGAACGCAGCGGCAGCTGCGGCGAGGACGAGACCGACGATGAGCATGGGCTGATTCTCTCGTCCGAGAGCTCACCCAGCAAGCCCGCGAGGTCTCCGCGCGTGCTCAGACCAGGAAGATCGGAAGCAGCCCCGGGTTGTGCGCGTGGACGAGCACTGCGAACACGACGGCGTCGAACAGCAGATGCACGGTGACCACGTACGCGAGCGAATGGGTGCGCAGGAAGATGTATCCCTGCAGGAGCGCGAACGGGATCGTGAGCAGCGGACCCCACTCCCGGTACCCCAGCTCCCACAGGAACGAGACGAACACGACGGCCTGGAGCAGGTTCGCGATCACGTTCGGGAAATGGCGACGGAGCAGGGCGAACACCGTGCAGATGAAGAACAGCTCGTCCCAGATGCCGACCGCGCCCACTCCGACGAAGAGCCGCGCGATGAGGTCGGGAGTGTCGACCACGGGCCAGTTCTGATAGACGCCGCTCGTGATGAAGTAGAAGGGGAGGATCAGCCAGCCGAGGACGAGCACCGCCACCAGCCATCCCCATTGGAGCCTCCCCCATCGACGATGGGTCCGCCAAGGGAAACTGATCGCACGGTCGCGGTACACGAAACGCGAGATGACGTAGGGCACGGCCACCGCGCCGCCGAGAGCCAGCGTGAACCGCAGCATCGCGAGGTTGTCCAACTCGGCGGCCAACGGGATGATGCTGACGATCAGCAGACCGACCGCGATCAGGGAGAGGTCGCGGACGAGCGACGGGGGGCGTTGCTCTCCCCCGCTCACGATCCGGCTCTCGGACGGCCGACGGCGTTCGATCACCCAGGCGGCACCAAGGCCCAGAGCGAGCAGCACCCAGCCGAGCCGCGGGATCTCCGCCACGAAGAAGGCAGGAGCTGCGGCGCAGACGAGCCCCGCGGGGACGATACCGGGCCACGTCGCCGCCGCGGTCCGCGCCTCGGTCATGGGCGGGTCCGGCGCCGGTAGACGAGATCGCGGATATCGCGCCCTTTGGCGATGCCTTTGCGCTCGAAGGCGGTCATGACGCGACCGTCGAAACGCTCGGCCCACTCGCCGTCGAACGCGCGCTCGAACAGGGGTTCGGCATCGAGCACCTCGCGCATCTGCAGCGCGTAGTCCTCCCAGTCGGTCGCAAGCCGCAGCAGACCGCCATCACGCAGCGCTCTCGCCGCGGTGTCACCGAAGCCCGGCCGCACGAGCCGACGCTTGGTGTGCCGCTTCTTGTGCCAGGGGTCAGGGAAGAAGATCCACACCTCTCGTGCCGCCCCCTCGGGCAGGTACGACGACAGCACCTCGGGCGCGTTCGCCTCGACGACACGGAGATTGCGTGCGCCCTCACGGTCGGCATCGAGCATGGTCCGGGCGAGCCCCGCGCGGAACACCTCGACGGCGAGGAAGTCATCCTGCGGGCGCGACGACGCCGCCGCGACGATCGCGTGCCCTTGCCCTGAGCCGATCTCGACGTAAAGGTCGGAGTCGCGACCGTACTCCGCCGCAGGATCGAGACGCGCCTCCGGGTGCACCGAGGTCCAGGCGACGTCGCGCGGGACGTCGAGCAGGTAGTGCGGTCCGAGCTCGGTGAAGGCGCGCTCCTGCGCCTCGGACATCCGACCGCTGCGGCGCACGAACGACACCGGTTCGTCTCGGAAGGTACGGGGTTCGGGCATGATTCCAGGGTAGTCGCCGTGCTCGGGTCCGCCGGCGCACGCGGACCGCACCTCTGTCACTCTGCGGGGGCGGTGACGAAGTCGATGAGTTCTTCCACGCGACCGAGCAGCGCGGGCTCCAGATCCCGATACGTCGTGACCTTGGAGAGGATGTACTGCCACGCGCGTCCGGTGTCGCCCGGCGCCTCGTACGGCCAGCCGAGAGCACGGCAGATCCCCGTCTTCCAATCGGTGCCGCGCGGGATCTCGGGCCACTTCGCGATACCGAGGGCACGCGGTGTCACGCACTGCCAGACATCGACGAAGGGATGCCCGACGATCCGGAGGTGCCGCCCGTGCGGGCCGCGCGCGATCGCCTCGGCGACCCTGGTCTCCTTCGATCCCGGCACGAGGTGGTCGACCAGCACGCCATAGCGTCGCGTCGCCGTCGGCGGCTCGGCGGCGAGCAGATCGTCGAGGAGGTCGATTCCCTGGAGGAACTCGACGGCGACACCCTCGACGCGCAGGTCTGCGCCCCAGACCTTCTCGACCAGTTCGGCGTCATGCTTGCCCTCGACGAGGATGCGACTCGGCAAGGCGACACGCGCCCGCTGATCGGCGACGACGAAGGAGCCGGACGCCGTCCGACGGCGGCCCTGTGCGGGGGCGGACGGGCTGATGAGCCGCACGGGGGCACCGTCGATCAGGAATCCTCCGCCGAGCGGGAAGAGCCTGCGGCGTCCGCGTCGGTCCTCCAATTCGACGTTTCCCGCCTGCACGCGTGTCACGGCGCCACAGAACCCGTCATCGGCGACCTCGACGACCAGATCAGCCTCCGCCGCGACCTGTGGCACCTGCTTGGCGCCGCGGTCGCGCCAGCCGGTCGCCAGCACATCCGAACCGTACATGTCGTCCATGCCTTCCAGCGTATGTGCCTCCGCTGACGGCGAACGGCGAACCGCTCTCCAGTGCTGTCGCGTGTCGTAGTCAGTGCATAGACTCGACGCATGGGGCTCGGCTGCCGGTCGGAGGGAACACGATGACGAAACGGTGGCTCATGCTGACCGGACTCGTGCTGGCGATCGTCGCAGGGGCACTCGCCCCGTCGGCTGCATCCGCCACCGATCCGATCACGCTCGACGCCGGGTTCGTCACGGACCAGGCCGGCGTGCTCAGCGCGGACGAAGAGGCGACGGTCGAGGCCAGGCTCCAGGAACTGAGCGAGAACTCGAACGCCGACCTGTTCGTCGTGCTCGTCGACGAGTTCACCAACCCCACAGACGATGCACAGTGGGCAGACACCGTCGCCGAGGCCAACAACCTCGGCACCGAGCAGTATCTCCTCGCCATCGCCGTCGACGGCCGCAGCCTCTACATCTCCGCGGCAGCCGACGGACCGCTGAGCTTCGGCCAGCTCGACAGCATCGAAGACAAGATGGTCCCGTTCGCCGCCGACGGCGACTGGATGGGGGCGATCACCCTCGCCGCCGATGAGATACAGGGAGACGGAGGTGCCGGAGCGCTCCGCATCGGCGTGATCGTCGCCGCCGTCGTCGTGGTGGCCCTGCTCGTCTGGCTCGTCGTCGCGCTGGTGCGCCGTGCGCGCCGCAAGGCCGAGATCCGCGAACGCGGTGCGATGCCGGCGACTCCCGATCCCACCGACCCGTTCTCCACGCTCACCGATCAGCAGGTCGAGACGCAGGCCGCGCTCGCCCTCGTTCAGGCCGACGACGCCATCACCTCGAGCAGAGAAGAGCTCGGCTTCGCGATCGCGCAGTTCGGGGAGGGCGCCACGGAGGAGTTCACCCGGGTGGTCGACGCCGCCAAGGCCAAGATCGCCGAGGCATTCGACCTGAAGCAGAAGCTCGACGACGAGATCGAGGACACGATCCACGATCGCCGCGCCTGGCACATCCGCATCATCCGGATCGCCGAGGAGATCGACGATGTGCTCGATGACAACACCGAAGCGTTCGACGCGCTCCGCAAGCTCGAGCAGAACGCCCCGCAGGAACTCGAGAGGGTCCGCGGCGAACGCGCGGCTCTGACCTCCGCACTCGCTGCCGCCGCACCCGCGCTCGCGGCGCTCGCAGAGACCTACGACGCGGAAGCGCTCCGCACCATCGCCGACAACCCGGCCCAGGCGCACGAGCGCGCCGAGCTGGCGGATCGATCGATCGACGCCGCCGCACAGGCGATCGCGGCGGGCAGATCCGGTGAAGCAGCCTTCGCGATCCGCACGGCCGAACAATCCGTGGCGCAGTCGGCGCAGCTCGCCCAGGCGGTGACGGCCCTGGGGTCCGAACTGTCGGCGCTCGAGACGAAGTCGCGTGCTCTGGTGGCCGAGCTGCAGCAGGACCTCGTCGCGGCCCGGCAGCTGCCCGACGCGGACGGAGGGATCGCCGCCGCGACCTCGGCGACCGCAGAGCAGTTGCAGCGCGCACAGGTCGACCTCGCCGGTTCCGCCCGCAACCCGCAGCGAGTGCTGGAGGCGCTCACCGCCGCGAACACCCAGATCGACGGCGCCATCGCTCACGGGCAGGAGAGCGTCGAACGCGCGCGCCGCGTGCAGCAGATGCTCGAGCAGACCCTCGCACAGGCGACCTCCGAGATCCGCGCGACTCGGGATTTCATCGAGACCCGTCGCGGCACCGTGGGCTCCACCGCTCGCACACGGCTCGCGAACGCGGAGGCGAGTCTGACGCACGCTCTGAGCCTGCGGGCCACCGAGCCGGATGCCGCACTGGCCGAGGCGAATCGTGCCCTCTCCCTCGCGAGGCAGGCGACGGCAGCCGCACAGTCGGATGTCCAGGAATACGCCCCTTCCTCCGACCAGGGCGGCTTCGGTGGCCTCTTCGGAGGCTCCGGATCGACGGGCGGCGGCTCGGGCATCGGCGGCGACATCCTCGGCGGCATCATCGGCGGCCTGATCGCCGGCGGAGGTGGCCGATCCACGAGCCGCGGCAGCCGCAGTGGCTGGCGCTCCTCCGGGGGCGGCGGTTTCCGCAGCTCCGGCTTCGGCGGCGGCGGGGGTTCCCGCGGCGGCGGCCGTAGCGGGCGATCCGGAGGTAGACGCTTCTGATCCGCCACACAGATTTTTACGCCAAGCTCTCGAAGACGCCCTCTGAAAGGAACCACGCATGACCAAGCAGTCCATCTTCGGACGTATCTCGACCCTCGTCCGCGCGAACATCAACTCTCTGCTGGACTCTGCGGAAGACCCGCAGAAGATGATCGACCAGCTCGTCCGCGACTACACGAACAGCATCGCCGACGCCGAGTCCGCGATCGCGGAGACCATCGGCAACCTGCGCCTGCTGGAACGCGACCACGAAGAGGACGTCCAGGCGGCCACCGAATGGGGCAACAAGGCTCTGGCCGCCAGCCGCAAGGCCGACGAGATGCGCGCCAGCGGTGATGCCGCCGACGCCGACAAGTTCGACAACCTCGCCAAGATCGCGCTCCAGCGTCAGATCAGCGCGGAGCGCGAGGCCACCGGCGCCGAGCCGCAGATCGCCGCGCAGACCGAGATCGTCGACAAGCTCAAGAGCGGCCTGAACGGCATGAAGGACAAGCTCGTCGAGCTCAAGAACAAGCGCAGCGAACTGCTCGCCCGCGCCAAGGTCGCCGAGGCGCAGACCAAGGTGCAGGACGCGGTCGGCTCGATCAACGTGCTCGACCCCACCAGCGAGCTGGGCCGGTTCGAGGACAAGGTCCGCCGTCAGGAGGCTCTCGCGCAGGGCAAGATCGAACTTGCTGCGTCCAGCCTCGACGCGCAGTTCGAAAGCCTGGAAGACCTCGGCGAGCTCACCGAGGTCGAGGCTCGTCTCGCCGAGCTCAAGGCCGGTGGCAGCGCCCCCCGTCAGGCCCTCGAAGGCTCCTGACACGACCAGCGGATGCCCCGGACCTCGTGTTCGGGGCATCCGCGTTCTCCCTCGGAGGCACCCATGGTGCGATTCCTGGTCATCCCGCAGTGGCAGGGCTCACCCGCGCCACGGGCGATGCTCCTCGTCGACGGCGCGTCCGCGATCGCCGGCGATCTGCCCCGCGCGGCCACGACGGTGTTGGACGTGCCGGTCGAGGCCGGTGAAGCGCTCGGCACGGGCGTCCGCCGGCTGAGTGCGCTGCTCCGGACTCGTGAGCTCGTGCACGGCCATATCGACGCCGACACCGTGGTGATCGGCGGCGACTGCAGCGTCACCGTCGCCGCCCTCGATGCACTCCCGGGCGGCACTGAGGATCTGGCCGTCGTGTGGTGCGACGCACACGCAGATCTGCACACACCCGAGACGTCCCCCTCGGGCGCCTTCTCCGGCATGGCACTGCGCGCATTGCTCGGCGAGGGCGAGGAGCAACTGGCTCTCTCCCCCGCAATCCCTGCCGACCGTGTCGTGACCGTCGGCATGCGTACGCTCGATGACGCGGAGATCGCGCCACTCGCGCCGCTGACGAATCTCTCGGTCGCCGATCTCGAGCGCCCGGAGGCTCTGCTCGATGCGGTGCGTTCGACGGGCGCCTCACGCGTGTGGGTCCACATCGACGTCGATGTACTCGATCCCTCGGACTTCGCGGGCGTCTCCTCGTCCGTGCCGTTCGGCCTCTCCCCTGCCGCGCTGAGCACCGCCGTCCGAACCCTGCGCGGAGAGATCCCGCTCGCCGGAGCCACCATCGCCGGATTCGCTCCTCGGTCCCCGGCCGACGCCGTCGATGATCTCGGCGCGCTGCTGCGACTGATCGGAGCGGTGGCATGACGCCGGACTCGGAGTGGCGCGCAACGGCCGACGAGGTGCTCGCGCGCGGGCGCCGCTTCGACAGACGGATCCCCTCCTTCCTGCTGCGCTCCCCGATCAGCCGACTCGGCTACGCGTGGGGCACCTCCGTGGGCTGGATGTGGGGCGCGCTGTGGAGCACCGGCCCGGTGGAGAGACGCTCCGGGCTCTGGGTCTTCCGGGGCATGCCGAAATGGACCTTTCGCCGCGGCGGGGTCTGCGTCGGTGGCTGCTTCCTGACCGGTGACGCGCGTCCGACCGAAGCCGTGCTGCGCCACGAGGCCGTGCACAAGGCCCAGTGGCTCCGCTACGGCTTCCTGATGCCCGTGCTCTACCTGTTCGCCGGGCGCGATCCGTTGCGCAACCGCTTCGAGATCGAAGCGGGTCTCGAAGACGGGAACTACGTGCGGCGCACCCGCTGAGGGCTACGCCTCAGCGCTGCGCGGGCAGCAGGCCGAAACGCTCGGGCGTGCGGATCTGTGCCGGGGAGATCGCCAGGGAGCCGGTGAGGTGCTCGACGATGTCGGCCGTCCCCAGGTAGCCACCCAGAAGCGTGACGTGCGTCTCGATCTCGTCGTCGCACATCATCTCATCGGCCCACGCGCAGGTCGCCCGCGCCAGAGCCTGTCCCGGCGCGCAGGAGCGACCGCTGCCGGGCGCACCGGTGCGCTGCTCGCGGGCGAGCCAGGTCACCGTCATACGGCCCGGGGCGTCGATCATGCCGATGTCCGCGGCCTCGGGTACCTCGATGAAGATCCGCCCGGAAGCACACAGAGGCAGCGTGGTCAGGAACACCTCGAGCTCGGCGAGCGACTGCTCGTCGGCCGTGACCAGGTGGTGCGCGCGCTGACGTGCGGCGCGACGTTCCGCGCGCGTGCTGCGAGTCTCGAGCGAGGTGTTCATGATGACTTCATCGTACACCAAGTGAAGGCTTGCCTAACCTTGCTCCCGCTGTGAGAAAACGTGCGCACGCACTACTCGGCCGGCTCGACGAGCGCCTGCGCCAGCGCCGCAAGCTCCCCCTCGGTCATCCCGTTGGCGCGCAGGTACCCGGCGACGGAACCCCAGCGCTCATCCACCTGCTCGAGAAGACGTCGCATCACCGGCGCGGGCGACTGCGTCGCGAGCGCGACGGCATGCACGGCCTCCGGGTGCTGAGACCGCAGGTACTCGGCGATGCGCCGCGTGCGCTGGGCAGGAAGCTGCGATTCGGTGAGCGCGTAGTCGGCGATCACGGCCTCCCTCTCGGCACCGACGGCGGAGAGCGCCAGAGCGACCGTCACCCCGGTGCGATCCTTGCCGACGGTGCAGTGCACGAGGGTGCGCTCGCCCGCGGCGATGATGCGGAGGGCCGCCACCAGTCGATCGCCGCTCTCCTCGAGGAGGTGCAGGTACAGCCCCTCGAGGCTGATGTCGGTTTCGAAGAATGACCGCACCGACCCCAGGAACAGGGGAAGGTGCGTGGTCTCCGGCCCGTCGATCTCCGTCGGCTCCGCTGCGACCTCCTCGTCGTCTCGAAGGTCGACGATGCGCTGCACGCGCTCACGGAGGAGGGCCGCCCCGGCGGGGGTCGCACCGGACAGCTGCCCCGCCCGCAGGAGGACACCGGCGCGGATGCGACCGCCTGCTGCCGGGATGCCACCGACGTCGCGGATGTTCGCCACCCCATCGACGCGGAGAACGGTCATACCTGCTCCTGCGACGCACGCGGGGGCACCGGGTAGCGGCCGGCGATCACGATGCGGTTGAACGCGTTGATGGAAACACACGCCCAGCTCAGAGCGGCGTATTCCTTCTCGGTGAACACGCTGCCGACGCGGTCGTACACGTCATCCGAGACGCCGTCCTCGGAGATGAAGGTGAAGGCCTCGGCGAGTTCGAGTGCCGCCCGCTCCCGGTCGCTGAAAACACCGCTTTCGCGCCACGTGGAGATCTGGGTGAGCACATCGGTGTCGACGCCGGCCGCGACCGCACGGTCGACATGGATCCGCACGCAGTACGCGCAGCCGTTGAGCTGGGAGCAATGGATCATCACGATCTCCTTGAGGCGATCGTCGATGCCGTTCGCCGCGCAGATCTGGCCCACCGTCTTCGAGAACGCATCGAGCGCCTGGTACGCGGCAGGCTCGGTCTTGGACAGGTGCACACGCGTCTCACTCATGACTCCATGATATTCGTCGCGCGCCCGCTGGCCCCCCGCTCGCCCCGAGAGGTCGAAATGCAGACTGTCAATCTTGTCTCGGCTAAGATCGCCATAACGACAAGTAACCTCTGCGTCATATTTAGCGTTTTGCTCTCGCATTTCTCCGTCTCCGGGCGCAGGGAGCAGAATGTGGAGGTGGCGATCGACATCAGCGAGTTCAGCTATCTTCCCGCACAGGCCGATGCGCTCGGCGTTCCGCTCCCTCCGGTGGAGCGTGTCGCCCTCCCCCTCGACGACGGGCGCGTACTCAGCGCGCTGCGGTTCGGGACCGGCGCGCCTCGGGTCACCCTGCTGCACGGTGCCGGTCTGAACGCGCACACGTGGGACACGACGGTCCTGGCGCTTCAGGAGCCCGTGCTCGCGATCGACCTCGCCGGACACGGCGACTCCTCCTGGCGTGACGATGCCGACTACACCCCGCGCACGCTCGCCCGAGACGTCGCGGCGGCCTTCGACGCGTGGGCGGTCCCGCCTCAGATCGTCGTCGGCCAGTCCCTCGGCGGACTCACCGGAGCTGCACTCGCCGCCGCGCGCCCGGATCTCGTGTCCGAGCTCGTCGTCGTCGACATCACCCCGGGCATCGACGTCACCGCCGGTCCGGCCGCGCTACGCGAGTTCTATGCCGGTCCGACCGATTTCGCCTCCCGAGATGAGCTGGTCGACAAGGCGATGTCGCTCGGTTTCGGGGGCAGTCGCGCCGAGACCGAGCGCGGCGTCTTCCTCAACACCCGCGTGCGCGAGGACGGCCGCGTCGAGTGGAAGCACCACTTCGCGCACCTCGCCGCCCAGGCGCTCGCGGCCCACGACCCGGGCTCGGTGGCCGCGCCGTCCGTGCTCCACGAGACCGGGTGGGAGGATCTCTCCGCCGTCCGCGCACCGATCACCCTGGTCCGCGCGCAGCGCGGCTTCGTCAGCGAAGCGGACGCCGCCGAGCTGCAACGTCGCGTGCCCACCGCCCGCCTGGTCACGCTGGACGCGACACACAACGTCCAGGAGACTGCCCCGACCGCCCTCGCCGCCCTCATCGCGTCCCCCGCCGTCTCCCACGGAATATGACGCTTCGTTCCATACCCGACCCGCACCATCCCACGCATCTCTAGGCTCGATCCAACGGCACACAGCAACTGCCGCACCGAGAGGAAACGCCCATGTTCCGACGTACCCGACGTCTCTCGCTGATCGCCGCGCTCGCGGCGACCGCCGTCATACTCAGCGCCTGCGCCGGCTCCCCCGAGCCGACTGTCACCACAGACACCGGCACGCCCGACCCCGACGCGACCCTGCACGTCGGCCTGGTCCTCGAACCGACCAACCTCGACATCCGCCACACCAGTGGCGCCGCGCTCGAGCAGATCCTCATCGACAACATCTACGAGGGACTGGTCAGCCGGACGCAGGAGAACGAGATCGAGGGGCGTCTCGCCTCGGACTACACCGTGTCCGACGACGGCCTCACGTACACTTTCACCCTCAACGAGGGCATTCAGTTCCACGACGGCACGGCGCTCACCTCCGCGGACGTCGTCTCCTCCTACGAGACCGTGCGCACCGATGCCACCGTGCAGGGCAACGCCGAGTTCGCGAAGGTCTCCTCGATCACCGCACCCGACGCGACCACGGTGGAGATCGTGCTCACCGAGCCGGACCAGAACTTCCTGTTCACACTGACGGGCCCCGCCGGGCTGGTCTTCAAGACCGGGGACACGACCGACCTGAAGTCGGCGGAGAACGGCACCGGTCCCTTCACCCTGACCCGGTGGAACAAGGGCAGCACCATCACCTTCGCGCGCAATGACGACTATTGGGGCGAGAAGGCAGGCGTCGCCCAGGTGGAGTTCCAGTACATCCCCGACTTCACCGCCGGTGTGAACGCCGCGCTCGCCGGCGACGTCGACGTGCTCACCGCCGTGGACCCGAACCTCGCCCCGCAGCTCGAGGACTCCGGCGAGTTCGCTCTCACGAAGGGCCGGACGACCGACAAGGCGACGCTGGCGTTCAACAACCAGAAGGCCCCTCTGGACGATGTCCGGGTGCGCGAGGCGCTGCGACTCGCGATCGACCACGACGCGCTCGTCGAAGCCGTCGGCGCGGGAACGACCCTGTACGGTCCCATCCCCGAACTCGACCCGGGCTACGAGGATCTGTCCGATGTGATCTCCTACGACCCGGAGAAGGCGAAGTCCCTGCTGGCCGAAGCCGGCCAGGAGGACCTGGAGCTCACCCTCACCATCCCCGCCTTCTACGGGACCACGGTGCCGAAGGTGCTGATCTCCGACTTCAAGAAGGTCGGCGTCTCCCTTGAGGTGAACTCGGTGGAGTTCCCGACCTGGCTGGAAGACGTGTACACCAACCACGACTACGACCTCAGCTTCGTGCTGCACGTCGAGCCGCGCGACTTCGGCAACTTCGCCGACCCGGACTACTACTTCGGCTACGACAACACCGAGGTGCAGCGCCTGTACGCCGAAGCTCTCGCCGAGGTCGACCCCGACAAGTCCGCCGAGCTGCTCGCGCAGGCCGCGCGCATCGTGTCGGAGGATCACGCCGCGGACTGGCTGTACAACGGCGAGACCATCACGGCAGTGAGCCCGATCGTCGCGGGCTTCCCTGAGGACTCGATCAACTCGCGCATCGACCTCGCCGGCGTCACCGTCTCCACCGACGGGTAACGGGCGGCCACCCCTCCGTGATCCGATACGCACTCACACGAGGAGCCCTGCTCATCGCAGGGCTCCTCGTGTCGAGCGTGCTCATCTTCCTGACTCTGCGCGTGTTCCCGGGAGACGTCGCGCAACTCATCGCCGGCACCCAGGCCTCACCCACCGAAGTCGACGCGTTGCGTGAATCCCTCGGCCTGAACCGCCCGTTGGTCGCCCAATACACCGAGTGGATCGGCGGCATCTTCCGCGGCGACCTGGGGACCTCCCTGCTCTCCGGCGCCTCCGTCGGTGAGGAGCTTCTGCTCAAGGCGCAGGTCACCGTGCCCCTCGGCATCATGTCGCTCCTGATCGCCGTACTGATCGCCGTGCCGTTCGGCATCCTCGCCGCACTCCTGCGCGGTCGCCGCGGAGGCACGGCTCTCAGCGTCGGTGCCCAGGCGCTGGCCGCCGTCCCCGTCGTCTGGGCCGGCATGATGCTCATCGTCGTGTTCTCGGTCTGGCTGGGCTGGTTGCCTCCGCAGGGCTTCCCGCGCACCGGATGGTCGACACCGTGGCGGGCGATCGAGTCGCTGCTGCTCCCCGCGTTGACGATCGGCATCGTGGAAGGCGCGATGCTGATGCGTTTCGTGCGCAGCGCCACGCTCCAAGCGGCCGGACAGGACTTCGTACGCACGGCTGCCGCGAAAGGCCTCACTCGCACGCGAGCACTCATCCAACACGGCATCCCGGCCGTCGGGCTCTCGATCGTCACCGTCCTCGGGCTCCAGGTCGCCGGGATCATCGTCGGATCGGTCGTGATCGAGCAGCTCTTCACCCTCCCCGGCATCGGACGGATGCTGGTCGCCGATGTCGGAACGCGCGACCTCATCAAGGTGCAGAGCGAACTCCTCGTCCTCACCGGCTTCGTGCTGGTCGTGGGCTTCGTGGTCGACCTCGTGCACCGCGCGATCGACCCCCGCCAACGGGAGGCCGCATGACTCCCCGATGGCTCGCCCGCCTCTGGAGCACCCCGACCGGGCGCTTCGGGCTCGTCGTCGTGGCCGTGGTCGCGGGCACGGCGCTCGTCGCCCTGTGGTGGACCCCGTTCGACCCTCAGGCGTCGGACATCGGAGAGCGGTGGCTCCCCCCGGGATGGCCGCACCTGCTCGGCACCGATGACACCGGCCGTGACATCCTCAGCCTGCTGATGGCGGGAGCGCGCACGACCGTGTTCGTGAGCGTCGGCGCCGGCGTCGTGGCGACGGTCGTGGGAGTCTCCCTCGCCGCGCTCGGTGCCCTCACCGCTCGCTGGGTGCGGGAGACCGTCGCGGTGCTCGTCGACATCCTGATCGCCTTCCCCGTCCTCCTGATCGCCATGATGATCTCCTCGGTCTGGGGCGGCTCGCTGTGGGTCGTGATCTGGGCCGTGGGGATCGGGTTCGGCGTGAACATCGCCCGCGTGACGCGACCGGAACTGCGCCGTGTGCAGCAGAGCGACTTCGTGCTGGCCGGTCGAGCCGCGGGGCTGACTCCGTCGCAGAGTCTGGTCCGCCACCTGCTGCCGAACGTCGCACCGGTCTTCATCGTGCAGCTCTCGTGGTCGATGGCCGTCGCCGTCCTCGCCGAGGCAGGACTGTCGTACCTCGGCTTCGGTGCCTCCGTGGTCGAACCGAGCTGGGGGCTGCTGCTCGCCGACCTCCAGCGCTACATCGGGGTGCATCCGCTCTCGGTGATCTGGCCCGGTCTCGCGATCACGATCACCGTGCTCGCGCTGAACCTCCTCGGTGACGGCTTGCGCGAGGCGACCGACCCGACCCTGCGGCACCGTGCCGCCGAAGTCCATACCCCGGGGGTGGTCTCATGAGTCTCTCCGTGGAAGACCTCGTGATCGAGATCGACGGGCGCCGCGTCGTCGATGGCATCTCGTTCGAGGTTCCGGATGGTGCGCGCCTGGGTCTGATCGGCGAGTCCGGTTCCGGCAAGTCTCTCACCGCTCTCGCTGTGCTCGGCCTCCTCCCCGACGGTGCGAGCGCGTCCGGCAGTATCCGCTGGAACGGCGTGGAACTGATCGGAATGCCCGATCGCGAGCTGGCCCGCCTGCGCGGCGACGACATCGGCATCGTGTTCCAAGAGCCCCGCACGGCGCTGAACCCCATCCGCACCGTCGGGCGACAGATCGCGGAATCGATCCGCATCCACGAGGGAGTCGGTCGCCGCGAGGGCCGAGAGCGCGCGATCGCCGAGGCCGCGCGCGTGCGTCTGCCGGATCCGGAGTCGATCGTCGACCGGTATCCGCACCAGCTCTCGGGCGGTCAGCGGCAGCGCGTCGCGATCGCCATGGCTCTCGCCTGCCGTCCGCGCCTGCTCATCGCCGACGAACCGACGACCGCACTCGATGTCACGATCCAGGCCGAGATCCTGTCGCTGCTGCTCGCCCTCGTCGCCGAGGAGGGCATGTCCCTCGTCTTCATCACCCACGATCTCGCCGTGCTCGCTCAGGTCGCGACCGTGGGCGTCGTGCTCGAGCGCGGGCGCATCGCGGAGTCGGGGGCGGTGTCGACTCTCCTCTCGGCCCCCTCCTCCCCGATCACACAGGGGCTGCTGCGGGACGCGACAGCGACCCTGTGGCGCCCGGACGGCGGTGTCTCGTGACCCTGATCGAAGCGCGGGGACTCGGACGGGATCACCGCCTCCCGAAGCGCTCCCTGTTCGAGCGCCCCCGAACGCAGACCGCGCTGTTTCCGACCGACCTGGAGGTCGCCGAGGGCTCATCCGTGGGGATCATCGGCGAATCAGGGTCGGGGAAATCGACCCTGGTCCGACTCCTCCTGGGGCTCGATCGAGCATCGTCCGGCATCGTCACCATCGACGGACGCCCCGTGGACGCCACCGCATCCGCCAAGTCTCTGCATTGGCTGCGCCGCGAGACCGGGATGGTGTTCCAAGACCCGTTCGCCTCGCTCGATCCGCGCATGACGGCCGGGCAGATCATCCGCGAACCCCTCTGGGCGCTCGGCATCGACGGCGATCACCGAGCGAGGGTCCGCGAGGTCCTCGCACAGGTCGGCCTGGAGCCCGAGATGGGCGATCGCTACCCGCACGAGTTCTCCGGTGGTCAACGCCAGCGGATCGCGCTCGCCCGGGCGATCGTGCATCGACCTCGCATCCTCGTGGGTGATGAGCCCCTCTCCGCCCTCGACGTGACGGTGCGCGCGCAGATCCTGGATCTGCTGATGGAGCTTCGCCGGACGACGGACCTCACGCTCCTTCTGGTGTCGCACGACATCGGTGTGGTGCAGAACCTGTGCGACAGCGTCGCGGTGATGAAGGACGGCCGCATCGTCGAACGGGGATCGACGGAGGAGGTCCTCCTGCACCCCGCACAGGAGTACACGAAGTCCCTGCTGGCGGCGATCCCGGTGATCCCGCGCTCCGGGGACGTCTGAGCGCACATCGTCACCGCCGGTCGCCCTGCTCAGCGACGTGCCCCGAAGAGGCTTCCGCGCCGCCGTCCCGTCGGCTTGAGCACGCGCCGCATGTACACGGTGCCGAGATCGCGGCCGAACTTGTACCCGACGCGCCCCATGCGCCCGGCCTCGACGAAACCGAGCTTCTCGTGAAGCCGTATCGACGCCTCTGCGCCGCGATCGCTGATGACGGCGACCATCTCTCGAAGCCCGATCTGCTCACACGCATCGATCAGTGCCCGCAGCAGTGCGGCTCCGAGCCCCTTCCCGCCGGCCCCCGGGCCCAGGTAGATCGAGTCCTCGACGGTGTACTTGTAGGCGTTCTTCCCCGCCCACGGTTGGGCGAGCGCGTATCCCATCACGACGCCGCCCGGCGACACGGCGACGAGGAAGGGCAGCTCCAACCGCGTGAGCAGCGCGTACTTCTCGCGCCAGTACGGGATGCTGCTGCGTCGCTCATCGAGTGTGACCGCGGAATTGCTCACGAAGTGGTTGTAGATCTCTCGCACGTGAGGCAGGTCAGACGGGCGGGCCGGCCGGATCGTGTAAGAGAAGATCTCGGGCGCGGCCTGCGGGCGAAGGTGGCGCGGGAGGACACGGCGACGGTCCCCCGGTTCGAACTGCATGCGCTCAGCTTAGAGACGGAGCGGCTTCGCCTTCCACCCTCCAGTCCACGGCTTCGGCCCCCTGTTCCGCGAGCAGGGCATTCGCACGCGAGAACGGCCGGGATCCGAAGAACCCGCGGCTCGCCGACAGCGGGGAGGGATGGGCCGAGACGATCACCGGCGTGTCACCGAGCATCGGCTGCAGATTCGCCGCGTCCCTGCCCCAGAGCACGGCTACGAGAGGCTGATTCCGGGCGACGAGGGTTCTGATCGCGAGTTCGGTGACCTTCTCCCACCCCCAGCCTCGGTGCGAGGCGGCCGCCCCCGGACGGACGGTCAGGACGCGGTTGAGCAAGAGCACGCCCTGATCGCTCCAGGCGGTGAGATCACCGTGCGGCGCCGGCGGTAGGCCGAGGTCGCTCTCCCGCTCCTTGTAGATGTTCGTGAGGCTGCGCGGCAGCGGCCGTACCTCACGGTCCACCGCGAACGACAGGCCGATGGGGTGACCGGGCGTCGGATACGGGTCCTGCCCCGTGATCAGCACCCGCACGTCCGCGAGGGGCCGTCGGAACGCCCGAAGGACGTCCTCCCCGGCAGGCAGGTACCCGTGCCCGGCATCCTGTTCCGCCCGGAGCCTCTCCCCGAGTCCGGTTATCGTCTCCTGGACCGGGGCGAGTGCTTCCGCCCAGCCCGCGTCGATGAGGCCGTCCGCAGCGAGTTCGGCCAGCGTCCGCGCCATCGTCAGTCGATCGAGCGCACACGCAGCGGCCCGCGGGCGAGCAGGTGCTGTGCGGATTGGGCCACCGGACGCATCGTGACGAGGTCGAGGTTCACATGCCCCGGCGCCTCCAGCGCATAGGTGATGACGTCCGCGACATCCTCCGCGAGGAGCGGTGCGTCGACACCGGCGTACACGGCCTCTGCGGCCACGGCGTCGCCGCCCAGCCGGTTCAGCGTGAACTCCTCGGTGTGCACCATGCCGGGCGCGACCTCGACCACCCGGATCGGCTCGCCGTTCAACTCCTGGCGGAGCACCTTGACCAGCATGCTCTCGGCGGCCTTCGCCGCGTTGTACCCGGCTCCCCCCGCATACGCCGATTGGGCGGCCGTGGAGGTGACGAAGACCGTGTCCGCGTGCCCGTCCGCGTCGGCAGCTCGGCGCAGCAGCGGGAGCAGTCCCGCCACGAGCCGCTGCGTCGCGAGCACGTTCGCATCGAACATCCACTGCCAGTCCTCGACCGCGGCGTCTTCGATGCGATCGGTACCGCGCGCACCGCCGGCCACCTGCACGAGCGCGTGCACCGGGCCCGACTCCGCGAGCGTGGAGACGAGGGCGTCGACGGCAGCCGCGTCGGTCAGATCGCAGGCGATCACGGAGGCTCCGGTCTCCGCGGCGAGCGCGGACAGACGGTCCTTGCGCCTGGCGACCCCGACCACATCCCATCCCCGCGACCGGAGTGCGCGCACCGTCGCCGCGCCGATCCCCGAACTCGCACCTGTCACCACTGCACGTCTGTTGGCCATGCCTCCACCGTACGATGTTCGCCCCGGATTGCGGAGTCCCGCGCGGGCTGTCGAGGATCCCTCGCTCGCGGGACAGCGGGCACCGCTCTGTTACGTCACATTTCTCCCTCACTGTTGACACCGAGCGATATTCCGTACTCTCGCAGCAACGGCATCCGCCATCCGACCTTCCGACCACTCCTGGGGGAATCACATGTCCGCACCTGAGTCCTGGCGCTTCGAGACCAAGCAGATCCACTCCGGCGCCGCCCCCGACCCGGTCACGAAGGCGCGCGCCACGCCGATCTATCAGACCACCTCGTATGTCTTCGACAGCGCGGATCACGCGGCCAACCTCTTCGCCCTCGCGGAGTTCGGCAACATCTACACCCGCATCCAGAACCCGACCCAGGACGTGCTGGAGCAGCGGCTCGCCGCACTCGAAGGCGGCACCGGCGCGCTCGTGCTCGCCAGCGGACAGGCGGCCTCGACCTTCGCCATCCTGAACATCGCGCAGGCCGGAGACCACTTCGTCGCCTCGAGCTCGATCTACGGCGGCACCTACAACCTCTTCAAGTACACCCTCGCGAAGCTCGGCATCGAGGTCACGTTCGTCGAGAACCAGGACGACCCCGAGGAATGGCGCCGCGCCGTCCGTCCGAACACGAAGCTGTTCTTCGCAGAGACGATCGGCAACCCGCAGATCAACATCCTCGACATCCGTACCGTCGCCGACGTCGCGCACGAGAACGGGGTGCCGCTGATCGTCGACAACACCATCGCCACCCCGTACCTGATCCGTCCGTTCGAGTTCGGTGCCGACATCGTCGTGCACTCGGTCACGAAGTTCCTCGGCGGCCACGGCACGACCATCGGCGGAGTCATCATCGACGGCGGCACGTTCGAGTGGTCGAAGAACGTCGACAAGTTCCCCGGCCTCACGGTCCCGGATCCCTCGTACCACGGCGCCAGCTACACCGCTGCTGTCGGCGACCCCCTCGCGTACATCATCAAGGCCCGTGTGCAGCTGCTGCGCGACCTCGGCTCCGCGATCGCGCCGCAGAGTGCGTGGAACCTCATCCAGGGTGTCGAGACGCTGTCGCTGCGCATCGAGCGTCACGTGCAGAACGCCCAGGAGATCGCCGAGTGGCTCGACGGCCGTGACGATGTCGCGACGGTCAACTACTCGGGGCTGCCCTCCTCGCCGTGGTACGCCAAGGCGAACGAGTACGCGCCCAAGGGTGTCGGTGCCGTGCTGTCGTTCGAGCTGAAGGGCGGCGTGGAGGCCGGGCGCGAGTTCGTGAACAGCCTGTCTCTGTTCAGCCACCTCGCCAACATCGGCGACGTCCGCTCGCTCGTCATCCACCCGGCGTCGACCACCCATGCACAGCTCACCCCCGAGCAGCAGCTCACGGCCGGTGTCACGCCGGGCCTCGTGCGCCTCTCGGTCGGCATCGAGAACATCGAGGACCTCAAGGCCGACCTGGATCAGGCTCTCGCCGCGGCACGCGCCGTGTCGGAGGCCGCCCGCGCCTGACCCCCGCTGTTCCGGTCGACACCCCGTCCTACCGTCGACGCCCCTCCTGAATCACGTCTCTCAGGAGGGGCGTCGACGCTGTGCGGGGGCGTCGACCGGAATTGATGCTCGCGAGAGCGTAACCTGCCGCCGATGTGCGCCGGGTCACGCGACAATGGAGGGATGGACTGGCAGACGACCTCCGAGGACACGGTGCCGTCGGCACCCGTGACGGAGGCCGACGTCCGTCTCCTCCGCGCCCGCCCCCCGGCGACCGGGGCCTGGCGTGATGGTGACCCGGTCGGCGGCAGGCGCTTCGCCGCCTTCGGAGCCTTCGCCACGGAGAGCGGTGCGGAGCTGCCCGGCATCCGGATCGCCTACGAGTCCTGGGGCGAGCTGAACGCCGCCCGCGACAACGCGATCCTCGTCCTCCATGCGCTCACGGGCGACAGCCATCTGCGTGGCCCCGCAGGAGCGGGCCATCCGACCGCGGGCTGGTGGGAGGACATCACGGGCCCCGGCGCCCCCCTCGACACCGATCGCTGGTTCGTGATCGCGCCGAACATGCTGGGCGGCTGCCAGGGATCCACGGGCCCGGCGAGTGTCGCCCCGGACGGCTACGAGTGGGCATCGCGATTCCCTTACCTGACGATCCGCGATCAGGTGGCGGCGCAGGTGCGGCTCGCTGATGCGCTGGGAATCGACACGTGGGCCGCGGTCATCGGCGGCTCGATGGGGGGCATGCATGCCCTGGAGTGGGCCGCCACCCACCCCGAGCGCGTGCAGCGTCTCGCGGTCCTCTCCTCTCCGTCGGTGACGACGGCCGACCAGATCGCGCTGAACACCGTGCAGCTGGAGACCATCCGGATGGATCCGCGGTTCCAGGGCGGCGAGTACTACGACCTGTCCGACGGCGACGGCCCCCACCGCGGTCTCGCCCTGGCGCGGCGCATGGCTCTGCTGAACTACCGCAGCCCGATCGAGCTCAACCAGCGCTTCCAGCGGTCCTGGCAGTCGGAGGTATCGCCGCTCGGGCACGGCGGGCGCTTCGCGGTCGAGTCGTACCTGGACTTCCACGGCAACAAGTTCACCCGCCGCTTCGACGCCAACAGCTACATCACCCTCGTGGAGGCCATGAACTCGCATGACGTCGGGCGGGAGCGCGGGGGTGTCGAAGAAGCTCTGCGGGCGGTCACGGCGACCACGCTGGTCCTCGGGATCGACAGCGACCGGCTGTTCCCCGTCGACGGGCAGCAGCGCATCGCCCGCAGCATTCCGCACGTGATCGACGACGAGGCCGTGGTGCTCACCAGCGACTTCGGCCACGACGGGTTCCTGATCGAGACCGAAGCCGTCGGGTCCCACCTCCGCCGGCTCCTCGACAGCTGAGCCTCCCGAACGCCTCAGCCTGCGACGAACCTCCACGGCAGCACACTGGCTTCGAGGCGCCCTTGCTCCCAGGAGAAGTCCCGACCGGTCTCGGTATCGAGAACACGCGTCTGGAAGAGTTCCGCTGCACCGCCGGACGACAGTGCCGCAGCGGCATCCGCGAACGCGGACAGGCGGTGCAGCGTGACCCACGTCGGCGGGTACAGCATCCACTCCCCCGCCCCGTGGCGCGCCAGTACTTCCGATGGCCGCGCCCAGGCCAACTCGGCGACCTCGTCCTCAGCGGGTGACGGCACCGCGTCCGACGCCGCGGCGAGGAAGAACCAGGTGCGGATGCGGGTGGGAGCCTCGATCGGCGGCTGCCATTCGGAGAGGACGACGAGATCGTCGACCACCAGCCCCACCTCCTCGAAGGTCTCCCGGATCGCGGCCCGGCGCGCGTCCTCGACGTCTCCTTCGCCGTCACGTCGGTCCTCCGGCTCGACCTTGCCGCCCGGGAACACCCAGGCGCCTGGGAAGGATCCACGATCCGGTCGACGCAGCAGCAGCACCTCGAACCCGGGTTCCGCGGGCCGCAGCAGGACGACGGTGCCGGCGACGGGCAGGGAATCCTCGGGCGCACTCATCCCGACACTCTACGACGCGACGAGCTCCGAGACCTCGGGGCGGCGCGCTTCGATGCGGTACGACAGCACGGCGATCAGGAGCCCGGCAACGGCGAGCGCTGCTCCGGTCCAAGCCGGCGCGGTGAAACCCCATCCGACGGCGATCACGACACCGCCCAGGAAGGCGCCGAGGCTGTTCCCGATGTTGAGCGCCGAGTGGTTCATCGCCGCCGCGATCGACTGGTTGTCACCGGCCACGTCCATGAGACGCGTCTGGATGGTCGGGCTCAGCACCGAAGAGACGAATCCGACCACGAGCACCGTCAGCCCGAGGCTCACGATCCAGAACGAGAGGAAGGCGAGCAGGGCGAACACGATCGCCATCGCCGCGAGTCCCCACAGCAGGGTGCGGCGCAGATCGATGTCGGCGAGGTGGCCGCCCACGAGGTTTCCGGCGGTCATGCCGAGCCCCATCAGCACGAGCACGATCGGGACCGCCCACTCGGGTGACCCCGCCACGTCCGTCACCAACGGCGCGATGTAGCTGTACACCGCGAAGAACCCGCCGAAGCCGATCGCGCCGATGCCGAGTGTGAACCACACCTGTGCCCGGCGGAACACCCGGAGCTCCTGACGCATCGTCCGCCCCGGATCGCCCGGGTGCTCGGGGACGAACAGCGCGATGCACAGCGTCGCGAGCGCGAACACCAGCGCCACGACGGCGAACGCCGCCCGCCAGCCCCACTCCTGCCCGAGGAAGGTCCCCAGCGGCACCCCGATGACATTGGCGACCGTGAGGCCGGTGAGAATGAATGCCACGCCCTTGGCACGGTTTCCCGGCCCCATGACGTCGGCGGCGACGAGAGCTCCGATGCCGAAGTACGCGCCGTGCGGCAACCCGGCGAGGAATCGCGAGGCGGCGACGAGCTCGAACGTCGGCAGGACCACCGTGAGGGCGTTGAACACGGTGAGTGCGAGGGCGAGCACGATCATCACTCGATGACGCGGGTAGCGCGCGACGAAGCCCGCGATGGTCGGGGCGCCGATGACGACACCCAGCGCGTACAACGAGATCAGCCACCCCGTCTGACTCAGCGCTTCTTCCGGACGGGTCGCCCAGAGCGCAGGCAGCAGGTCGGCGGCGATGTTGGGCAGCAGGCCCATGACCACGAACTCGGTCATGCCGATGCCGAAACTGCCGATGGCGAGAGAGAGGAGCGCCCACTTCGCCGCACCCCTCGATTGCGTCGAGGGATTCACCGGATCAGCTTAGCGGCCGTCGGGGTGCACGACCGCCGGGACGCCTGGTTCTCGCGTCATGAACACGTCCACGTCGTCCTGCGAGTCGACGGTGAACCCGTGACGCTCGTAGAGGCTGCGCGCCAGACTGCCCTGGAGCACGTTGAGCCGGTACCGCCCGTCGTCGTTGAGGATCATCGCCAGGACCCGAGTGCCGACGCCCCTCCCGTGGTGCGAGGCGTCGAGGTAGAGGTGCTCCAGCCACGTGATGTCGCCGTCTGGACGGAGGGCGACAGACCCGACATCCACAGCGTCCACCACGATGATCCGCGTGTACGCCGGCTCGAACGCATCGCGGAAGCGTTGCCGGACACGCGTCGGGTCGTAGCGCCCCAGCCGCTCCAGGTCGGCGCGGAGCACGTCGGCGCGCAGCTCGGCGATCCACTCGGCGTCTTCGGCGAGCGCCGTCCGGAGAACGACCGATGCGAGCGGACGCGGATCAGTCACGGGGCTCCGCGGCAGCCGCCTCCCCGATCGCCGACTCCAACCGTTCGATCTTCGCGTCGAGCTCTCCGGAGTACCCAGGACGGATGTCGGCCTTGAGCACGAGCGAGACCCGTGACCCGAACGGCATCACCGCTTCGGTCGCGCGCTTGACGACGGCCATGACCGTGTCCCAGTCCGGACCCTCGATCTCGGTGAACATGCTCGTCGTGCGGTGCGGCAACCCCGACTCGCGCACGACGCGCACGGCGGCCGCCACGGCGTCGTGCACGGAGGCGTCGGTGCGCTGCGCACCATCGGCGGGGGTGCCACTCGGGGCGACGGAGAAGGCGATCAGCATGGGTTCACTCCTGGGGGTTCTGATGACGGGCGGGCACACGTGAGAGAGCACGGATGCTCAGGATGAGCAGGACGAGGAGAAGGACGTTGCGCACCGTGAGGACGGCGACGGCGAGGGCATCGGCGCGCAGGAGTGCGTCGTAGCCGATCGGGTAGACGAGGCAGGTGAGCAGGCAGAGCGCGAGGACGATCACGGCGGGAACGCGCGCTCTGACCCGATCGAGCACGAGCCAGAGGATCACCGGGGCGATCAGCCAGGTCTGGAACTGCGGTGAACCGACCTTGTTGGTGACGACCAGCAGCGTGACGAGCGTGAGGGCGAACGGAGGGAACAGCCGGGGGAAGGTCGCACCGCGCGCCGCTTTCCGCGCGCCCACCACCGTCACCGCGAGGACCGAGAGCGCCATCAGGGGTGTGAGCGCGGCGGCGACGGCGTCGACCCCGGGAGCCGTGATCTGGAAGGTGAGGATCTCGAAGCTGTACTCGATACGTGCGGCTCCGGCGACCGCGAGCCAGAGGAACGGCGTGGCGGCCACGGCCTCGATCTGCAGCCCCCGCCCGGTCTGCTCCGTCAGGAACCCGAAGATCTCGGTGTCCGCGCCGAGCAGGAACAGCGTCGCGACGACCCCGGTGGTGACGACCGCGGCAGCGAGGAGCACCCGCATCCTCGCGCGGAGCGCCACGACGGCCGCCAGGACCAGCGCCCCGGGCCAGATCTTGATCCAGGCGCCGATCGTGAGGAGGGCGGCACCGATCGTCGGCCGCGACACGAGCCAGAGCCCACCGATCACGGCGATCGGCACCGTGATCGCGTCGATCCGGTACAGCGCGATGGGACCGAGCAGAAAGAGCGCAGCACACCAGAACCAGGCAGCCACACGACGTGCACGCGACGGCGAACGGCCGACGAGCACACCGAAGGCGACGGCATCGAGGATGATCACGAGCGTCGCCCATCCGACCAGATACGCATTGGAGACGCCGAGCAGGAGCACGAGCGGCGCCGACAGGGCCGCGGCGATGAGCATCGGCACGAGGGCGAGCTGCGGGTAGACCCAGGTCTCGTCGATTCCGACGATCGGTCCCCCGCTGAGCGCCGACGTCGCCCAGGGCTCGTACACGAGCACGACATCACCCATCGGCTGACTCGGATACACCCACCCGAGCCACGCTGTGAGCAGGTGCACGAGCAGGAAGACGGCCCACAGCACGACCACCCTGCTGTTCGACGCGCGCCTCACGCGAGGACGTCCGCGATCGCGGGCGGCAGCGCCGCGGCGACATCCAGCGCGACGATCGGATGCCCCGGGCTGCCGGCGGTCACGTCTGCGGCGATCCGTGCCGCGTGGCCGTGCACCCAGGCCCCCGCGGCGGCGATCTCTGCGAGCGGGGCATCGGGATTCGCGGCGGTCACCGCGCCGAGCACGCCGGCGAGCACGTCTCCGGTTCCCGCCGTCGCCAACCAGCCCGTCCCGGCCTCGATCGCGAACGTCGTCCCGTCCGGGGCTGCGACCAGCGTGCGAGCGCCCTTGAGGAGCACGGTTCCGCCGATCTTCGCGGCGACCTGTCGGGCCCCTTCGGCGCGTCCGCCGCCTGGTTGCAGGCGCAGACGCTCCTGGAGCCTGGCGAACTCGCGTGCGTGCGGGGTGATGAGGAAGGGGGCGCGGGCGCCGGGGGCGAGATCCAGCGCTCCGGCATCGACGACGACCGGCACGGTCCCCGCGAGGATCTCCCGGAGCGCGACGCTCTCCGCGTCCGTCCGAAGGGCCGGATCCGTGCCGGATCCGATCACCCAGGCATCCACGCGGGAACGACCAGGGTCCGCTCCGACCACCGTCTCCGGGCGCCGGGCGAGCACGGCATCGGCTGCCCGCTCCTCCCCCACGTAACGCACGAATCCTGCACCGGTCCGCCACGCGGCCTCGACACCGAGCACCGCAGCACCGGGATAAGCGGCCGATCCGGTGCAGAGCGCCACCACCCCGCGCGTGTACTTGTCGTCCTCTGCGGCGGGCGCGCGGAAGTACCGGGACGTATCGTTGCGTGTCCACTCGCGCACCTCGACCATGACTCCACGTTAGTGCGACGCTCCGCGAGGCGCGTCGTCGCGGTAGCGTCGAACGGTGAGTCTTCTCTTCTCCCCGCTGAGCATCCGTTCCGTCACGTTCCGCAATCGCCTCTGGGTCTCGCCGATGTGCATGTACAGCGCCGTCGACGGCCTGGTGCAGGAATGGCATCACACGCACCTCGCGCAGTTCGCTTCGGGCGGCGCCGGACTGATCGTCGCGGAGGCGACCGCGGTGGTACCCGAGGGCCGTATCTCGCCGCGCGATGCGGGTCTCTGGAGCGACGAGCAGTGCGACGCCTGGGCGCCGATCGTCCGCGCTATCCACGACCGTGGGGCGTCCGCCGGGATCCAGCTCGCGCACGCGGGACGGAAGGCATCGACGTGGTGGCCGTGGGCACGTGAGCGGGGGTCGGTGCCGGCTGCCGAGGGAGGCTGGACGACAGTTGCGCCGTCGGCGATCGCCTTCGACGGTTTCGACGCGCCGGTCGCCCTCGACCTCGCCGGGATCGACCGCGTGGTCGAGGCCTTCGCCGACGCCGCGCGACGCGCTCTCGAGGCGGGCTTCGACGTGCTGGAGATCCACGGTGCGCACGGCTACCTGCTGCACCAGTTCCTGTCCCCGCTCTCGAACCGGCGAGACGACGAGTACGGCGGCTCGCTCGAGAACCGCGCGCGGCTCCTGCTGCGCGTCGTGGACGCTGTGCGCGAGGCTGCGGGTCCCGAGGTGCCGGTCTTCGTGCGGATCTCGGCCACCGACCACGCCGAAGGCGGTTTCGCCCCCGATGAGGCGTCCACCGTCGCCGACTGGGCCACGCAGCGCGGAGCGGACCTGATCGACGTCTCGAGCGGCGGCCTCGTGGCCCATCAGCGGATCGAGGTGTTCCCCGGATACCAGGTCTCTCTCGCCGAGACCGTCCGCCGCGGAGGCCGCATCCCGGTGTCGGCGGTCGGACTGATCACCGCATCCGCCCAGGCCGAGCAGGTGCTCGCCGACGGCGCGGCGGATGCGGTCTTCGCCGGCCGGGAGTGGCTTCGCGACCCGCACTTCGCGCTCCGCGCCGCACATGAACTCGGCGCCGAGGTCGCATGGCCACCCCAGTACGAACGCGCGCACTGGCGCTGAGGCCGGACGGAGACATGAAGGCCGCCGACTCCTCGGGGAGCCGGCGGCCTTCGAGCGTGTGATCGGGGTCAGCGTCCGCGGAAACGACGAGTCGCGTCCTGCACCTCTCCCACGAGCTCTTCGAGGATGTCCTCCAGGAACAGCACCGCGGTGGTGTTCCCCCGCGCGTCACGCACCTTCGCCAGGTGACGACCGGCGCGGCGCATGACCGCGAGGGCGTCCTCGAGATCCGTGTCCTCCTGGACGGGCACCATGTGGTGGATGCGCTTCGCCGGGACCGGCTCGATCATCTTGACCTCGGCATCGGGGCCTTCCGAGGCCCGGAGGATGTCCTTCAAGTGCACGTAGCCGATCGGCACGGACTCGTCGTCGACGATCACGTAGCGCGAGAACCCGTAGCGGGCGACCGCCTTCTCGATGTCGTCCGGCGTGGTCGACTGCGGAAGCGTGACCAGGTCGCTCAGGGGCACGGCCACGTCTCGCGCCTTCTTATCGGTGAACTCGACGGCGGCCGCGACCGTTCCCGCGGTGTCCATGAGCAGACCCTCGCGCCGCGACTGGCTGACGATGGTGGCAACCTCATCGAGGGTGAAGGTCGATGCCGCCTCGTTCTTCGGCTCCACGCGGAACAGCCGCAGCACGCCGTTGGCCGTCGCGTTGAGCACCCAGATCACGGGCATGAACACCTTCGACACCCACACGAGGGGCGGGGCGAGGATGAGCACGGCACGGTCCGGCACCGAGAACGCGAGGTTCTTCGGCACCATCTCGCCGAACACCACATGAAGGAACGACACGATCAGCAGCGCGATGGTGAACGACACCGCGTCGACAGCGCCGTCCGGCCAGCCGAGAGCATGCAGCGGCACGGCCAGCAGGTGGTGGATCGCGGGCTCGGAGACGTTCAGGATGAGCAGCGAACAGATCGTGATGCCGAGCTGCGAGGTCGCGAGCATCAGCGTCGCATGCTCCATCGCGTAGAGCGCCGTCTTGGCCGCGCGCGATCCCTGATCGGCGCGGGGCTCGATCTGCGACCGCCGCGCGGAGATCACGGCGAACTCGCCGCCGACGAAGAAGGCGTTCGCGACGAGAAGCACGACGAGCCAGGCGAGTCCTGCCCAATCGTTCATCGGGTGGCCCCCTCTCCCTCGCCGAGCAGACTCGGCACGTAGCGGACGCGATCGACGCGTCGGCCGTCCATGCGCACGACCCGGAGCGTGCCGCTGTCGAGCGGAACCTCGTCACCGACCGAGGGCACGCGCTCGAGCACGCTCATGACGTACCCGCCGACGGTGTCGTAGACGTCGCCCTCCGGAACCTCGACCCCGGCGCGACGACGCAGCTCATCGGGCCGCAACTCGCCGGGGAAGGTGATGCCCTCGCGGTTGCGGATCACTCCGGCCCGAGTGCGGTCGTGCTCATCGGCGACCTCGCCCACCAGCTCCTCGACGAGGTCCTCGAGCGTCACGAGCCCTGCCGTTCCGCCGTACTCGTCGACGACGACGGCCAGTTGGTAGCCGCGTGCGCGGAGCTCGGAGATCAGGGCGTCGACGTGGACCGTCTCCGGAACACGGAGGGGCTCGGTCGCCAGCGCGCCGACAGGCACCTCCGCACGGCGCTCGCGCGGCACGGAGATGGCAGCCTTCAGATGCACGACGCCCATGATGTCGTCGAGGTCGTCGTCGTAGACGGGGAACCGACTGTGCCCGGTGCGGCGGGCGAGCTGGATGACATCGTCGGTGGAGTCACCGGCGGCGATCGCGTGCATGCTCGGGCGGGCGGTCATCACATCGGCGGCGGTGAGTCGGGAGAACGTCAGAGTGCGGTCGAGGAGCGTGGCCGTGTCGGCCTCGAGCATGCCCGCGCTGGCGGAGCGCCGGACCAGCGAGGAGAGCTCCTCCGCACTCCGGGCGCCGGAGAGCTCCTCTTTCGGCTCGATCCCCATGCTGCGCAGCACGCCGTTGGCGCTGCCGTTGAGCACGACCACGGCCGGCTTGAAGACCGTGGTGAATGCGATCTGGAAAGGGACCACCAGCTTCGCGGTGGCGAGGGGAAGAGCGAGCGCGAAGTTCTTCGGCACCAGCTCACCGAGGATCATCGAGAGCACGGTGGCGATGAACATCGCCACGATGGTCGCGATGGGCGAGACGGCTGCTTCCGGAATGCGCCAGGCCAGAAGCGTCGGCCGGAGGAGGTTCGAGAGCGCCGGTTCCATCGTGTAACCGGTCAGCAGCGTCGTCAGCGTGATACCGAGCTGTGCCGCCGAAAGGTGGGTCGACGTGTGCTTGAGGGCACTGATCGTGAGCGAGAGCCGGGACTCCCCCCGAGCCTGACGTGCTTCGAGGTCGGCGCGGTCGAGATTGACCAGCGCGAACTCGCTCGCGACGAAGAGGCCGGTGCCGACCGTGAGCAGGAGCCCCACGCCCAACATGATGTAGTCCATCAGAGGTTCCTCTCCGAGGAGAGAGGCGGACAGTGGGGCGATGTTCTACAACTGGGAGGGTCGTCCATTATGGGGACGATTGTATCGAATGAGGACGCGCTCGCGCTCGCGCTCACCAACTGACCGGCAGCGCCTTGCCCTCTTCGTATCCCGCTGCCGACTGGAGGCCGACGAGCGCACGGTCGTGGAACTCGGGCACGGTCGACGCTCCCGCGTAGGTGAACGACGAACGTACGCCCGAGGTGATCATGTCCAGCAGGTCCTCCACGCCGGGCCGCAGGGGGTCGAGGTAGATCTTCGACGAGGAGATGCCCTCGGCGAAGAGTTCCTTGCGCGCACGCTCGTACGCGTCGAGCCGGCCGAACCGCGCCTGCACCGCCTTGGTCGACGCCATGCCCCAGGACTCCTTGAAGAGACGCCCGTCGCCCTCGTGCTGCAGCTCTCCCGGAGCCTCGATGGTTCCCGCGAACCAGGAGCCGACCATGACGGAGGCCGCACCGGCGGCAAGCGCCAGAGCGACGTCGCGGGGGTACCGCACCCCGCCGTCGGCCCAGACATGTGCGCCGAGCTCCCGCGCGGCCTGCGCGGTCTCGAGGACCGCCGAGAACTGCGGTCGACCGACCGCCGTCATCATTCGGGTCGTGCACATGGCCCCGGGCCCGACACCGACCTTGAGGATCGAGGCGCCCGCGTCGACCAGGTCGGCGACGCCGTCGGCGGTGACGATGTTCCCCGCCACGATCGGGAGCCCCAGGTCGAGATCGGCGACCGCGCGAAGCGCCCTCAGCATGCCTTCCTGGTGTCCGTGTGCCGTGTCGACGACGAGCACGTCGACGCCTGCTCCGGCGAGCGCCTTCGCCTTGGCGGCGACGTCGCCGTTGATGCCGACCGCCGCGGCCACCGCCAGTCGACCGTCAGCGTCGAGCGCCGGCCGGTAGAGCGTGGACCGCAAGGCGCTGCGTGCGCTCAGAGTGCCCACGAGGTGACCGTGGTGGATCACCGTCACCATCTCGACCCCGGCGTCGGTGATGACATCGAACGCGTGCCGCTCCGAACCGATGTCATCGGCATCGATCGACGGCGTACCCCGGTGGACGAGGTCGCCCAGTTGCGCATCCGGCAGCGCCGTGGCGAGTCGGACTGCGGGGAGGATGCCGACGATGCGCTCCACGTCGATCGGTGCGTCGCCGCGGGCCACGACGATCCCGTGTCCGCTGGTCGCCGGAAGCAGGCGGAGCGCGTCGGCGACGGACGCTTCCGGTGGCAGCACGATCGGGGTGTCCCAGAGGACCGGCTGCGCCTTCACCTCGCGAATCGCGGAGTCGAGATCCTGCAACGGCAGGTCCTGCGGAAGAACACCGAGAGCACCGCGTCGCGCGAGCACCGCCGCGATGCGCGGACCCGTCACGGAGTTCATGTTGGCGGCGACGATCGGCAGGGTCGCGGGGGTGCCGTCGAGGGGCGCCAGATCGACCTGGAGGCGGCTGCTCACCGCGGATCGGCGCGGCACGAGGAAGACGTCCGAATAGGTCAGATCGACGGCCGGCTGCGCTCCTGAGAATTCCATGTCTCCACGGTACCCAGATCCCCTCGCCACGGGCGCATGGCTTCGACGAATCCCCGAGCGAAACACGTTAGGCTTGTTGGTCGAGAGCGTGCGGGCCCGAACGCATCCTGCGACGACGTCCGCACCAGAGAGCTTCAGCGATGAAAGAGGGCGATCGAGCGTGTCGAACCAGGTGACCGGCGTCAACGGCGACGGGGGGTTCGGAGCCAATTCCTGGCTCGTTGAAGAGCTCTACGAGCAGTTCAAGGTGGACCGCGACTCCGTCGACAAGGAGTGGTGGCCGATCCTGGAGAAGTACCACTCCGACGCGGCGTCCTCAGCTCCTTCCACGGGCACGGCTGCTGCGCAGGCACATCCCGTCACCGCCCCGATCCCCGTGATCGGCTCGCAGCCGGTGGCACGTACCACGGCCAAGCCGGCTGCGACGGCGCCGATCCCCGCCCAGGCTCCCAAGCCCGCGCCGAAGCCCGAGGCGAAGGACACCACGGACGTCGTCGAAGAGGACAAGGTCACCCCTCTGCGCGGCCTGCCGAAGACGTTGGCCGCCAACATGGACGAGTCCCTGACCGTCCCGACCGCGACCAGCGTGCGCACCGTGCCGGCGAAGCTGATGATCGACAACCGCATCGTCATCAACAACCACATGTCACGCACCCGTGGCGGCAAGATCAGCTTCACCCACCTCATCGGCTGGGCTCTCATCCGCACGCTCGACGAGTTCCGCAGCCAGAACGTGTTCTACGCCGAGGTCGACGGCAAGCCCTCCGTCGTCGCCCCGGCCCACGTCAACCTCGGCATCGCGATCGACCTGCCCAAGCCCGACGGCACGCGCGCTCTCATGGTGCCCAGCATCAAGCGCGCCGACACCATGTCGTTCACCGAATACCTCTCGGCCTATGAAGACCTGGTCACGCGCGCCCGCGGGAACAAGCTGACCGCCGGCGACTTCCAGGGCACCACGGTCTCCCTCACCAACCCCGGCGGTATCGGCACCGTGCACTCCGTGCCTCGCCTGATGAAGGGCCAGGGCTGCATCATCGGAGCCGGTGCCCTCGAGTACCCGGCCGAGTTCCAGGGCGCCAGCGAGAAGACCCTCAACGAGCTGGCGATCGGCAAGACCATCACGCTCACCAGCACCTACGACCACCGCGTCATCCAGGGTGCGGGGTCCGGCGAGTTCCTCAAGAAGGTGCACGAGCTGCTCATCGGCCAGCGCGGCTTCTACGACGACATCTTCGCCGCGCTGCGTATCCCCTACGCCCCGATCCGCTGGAACCCCGACATCGCGGTGGACCTCGCCGAGCGCGTCGACAAGCAGTCCCGCGTGCAGGAGCTGATCAACTCGTTCCGCGTGCGCGGTCATCTGATGGCCGACATCGACCCGCTCGAATACGTGCAGCGCTCGCACCCCGACCTCGAGATCGAGAGCCACGGCCTCACGTTCTGGGACCTGGACCGCGAGTTCGTCACCGGTGGGTTCGGCGGTCGCCGCGTCGCCAAGCTCCGCGACATCCTCGGTGTGCTCCGCGACTCGTACTGCCGCACACTCGGCATCGAGTACATGCACATCCAGGATCCGGAGCAGCGCCGCTGGTTCCAGGAGAAGGTCGAGGTCAAGTACCAGAAGCCCGGCCATGACGAGCAGCTGCGGGTTCTCCGCAAGCTCAACGAGGCCGAAGCGTTCGAGACCTTCCTGCAGACGAAGTTCGTGGGTCAGAAGCGCTTCTCCCTCGAGGGCGGGGAGTCTCTGATCCCGCTCCTCGACGAGATCCTCCAGGGCGCAGCCACCGCCGGGCTCGAGGGCGCGGCCATCGGCATGGCCCACCGTGGCCGACTCAACGTGCTCACGAACATCGCCGGCAAGACGTACGGTCAGGTGTTCCGTGAGTTCGAAGGCACGCAGACCCCCGGCAACCAGCGCGGCTCCGGCGATGTGAAGTACCACCTCGGCACCGAGGGCACCTTCGTCGCCGATGACGAGTCCGAGCTTCCGGTCTACCTCGCCGCCAACCCGTCGCACCTCGAGACGGTCGACGGGGTGTTGGAGGGCATCGTCCGCGCCAAGCAGGACCGCAAGCCGATCGGCACCTTCGCGTGGCTGCCGATCCTCGTGCACGGCGACGCCGCCTTCGCGGGCCAGGGCGTCGTGGTCGAGACACTGCAGATGTCGCAGCTGCGCGGCTACCGCACGGGCGGCACGATCCACGTCGTCGTGAACAACCAGGTCGGCTTCACCACCACCCCGAACGACGGTCGCACCTCGATCTACTCGACCGATGTGGCCAAGACGATCCAGGCGCCGGTGTTCCATGTGAACGGTGATGACCCCGAGGCCGTCATCCACGTCGCCCAGCTCGCGTTCGAGTATCGCGAGCGTTTCCACCGCGACGTCGTGATCGACCTCGTCTGCTACCGCCGACGCGGCCACAACGAGGGTGACGACCCCTCGATGACGCAGCCGCTCATGACCGACCTCATCCAGGCCAAGCGCTCGGTGCGCCGCCTGTACACGGAGTCGCTCGTCGGTCGTGGCGACATCACGGAGCAGGAGTACGACGAGGCCAAGGCCGACTTCCAGAACCGTCTGGAGATCGCCTTCGCCGAGACGCACGCGGCCGAGACCGGCGCCCTGGACGTGACCCCGGACGCCCCGCCCGTCGATGACACGGTCGGTGCTCCGGACGTGACGGGTGTGCCGGCCGAGGTCATCCAGCTGATCGGTGACGCGTTCGTGAACAAGCCCGGCGGCTTCACGGTGCACCCGAAGATCCAGCAACTGCTGGAGAAGCGTCTCGACATGAGCCGCAACGGAGGCATCGACTGGGGCTTCGGAGAGCTGTTGGCCTTCGGCTCCCTGCTCGTCGAGGGCACTCCGGTGCGACTCGCGGGCCAGGATGCGCGTCGCGGCACCTTCGTGCAGCGGCATGCGACCCTGCACGACCGCGCGAACGGCCAGGAGTGGCTGCCGCTGTCGAACCTGTCAGACGCCCAGGGCCGCTTCTTCGTCTACGACTCGCTGCTGAGCGAGTACGCCGCGCTCGGGTTCGAGTACGGCTACTCGGTGGAGGCGCCGGAAGCCCTCGTCCTGTGGGAAGCACAGTTCGGCGACTTCGTGAACGGTGCTCAGTCGGTCATCGACGAGTACATCTCGGCAGCCGAGCAGAAGTGGGGCCAGCAGTCCAGCGTGACCCTGCTCCTCCCCCACGGCTACGAGGGCCAGGGGCCCGACCACTCCTCGGCGCGGATCGAGCGTTTCCTGCAGCTGTGCGCGCAGGAGAACATGATCGTCTCCCGTCCGTCGACGCCCGCGTCGTACTTCCACCTCCTGCGGCGCCAGGCGTACGCCCGTCCGCGCAAGCCGCTGATCGTCTTCACTCCGAAGGCGATGCTGCGCCTGCGGGGCGCGACGAGCCCGGTCGAGGCCTTCACCCAGGGTCGGTTCGAACCGGTCATCGACGACGACCGCGGTCTCGACCGCGCTGCCGTCAAGCGCGTGCTCGTGCACTCGGGCAAGGTGCACTGGGATCTGCGCGCCGAGCTCGAGAAGAACCCGAACCCCGAGGTCGCGCTCGTCCGGCTCGAGCAGCTGTACCCGACGCCGATCGACGAGCTCAAGGCGATCACCGACTCCTACCCCGGCGCCGAGCTCGTGTGGGTCCAGGAGGAGCCGGAGAACCAGGGTGCCTGGCCGTTCCTCGCGCTCGCCTTCGCGGACGTCCCGGGAGACCGGTCGTTCCGTCCCGTCTCGCGCCCCGCGTCCGCCTCGCCGGCGACGGGCTCGTCGAAGGTGCACGCGGCCGAGCAGGCCGAACTGATCCACGCGGCCGTCACACTCGACTGATCCGCAGACGAGGACGGGCGCCGCGACTTCGGTCGCGGCGCCCGTTCTCGTTTCCGTCCAGCTCCGGTCAGTACCAGATGTCGAGCGAGGGCGACGGGAACGCGACCAGCGCCTTGTCGAAGGCGTCGATCGCGGCACGATCCCCGGTGAGACGGCCGGCGCCGTGCAATGAGGACGCCCGAACCCCACCGGCGTAGAGCGACGACAGCGCCGAGACGTCGAGCTCGATATCGGCGGAGCCTCCGTGCGCCTCCTCGACGGTCGCGATGCCCGACTCGTCCACGCGCAGCCGCCAGTCGCCGGCGGTGAATCCCAACGGGTCCTCGACACGCAGGACCGTGTTGAGCGGTGCCGAATAGCCCCGCGCAGTGAGGGCGGCCGGGAGGTCGAGGATGCGCAACCAGCCGTGGTCGTGCACCTCCTGCTTCACGCCACGCGGATCGGCGACGAGCCACGGCAGCGGGTCATCCAGCGGACGGAGGTCGGCGACGACCTCGTCGACCAGATCGTGCTGCAGCACGAAGCGCCAGAGCGCGGTGCGTGCATCGGCCGTCTCGGCGACGAGCAGACGCACGTCCATCCGGAACCGGAAGGTACCGCTCGCCTCGCTCACCGTGTACGCCAGGACGCCGCGGAGCACTCCGTCTTCGTCGAGGTAGCGCACTCCCCTGGCCTGGTCCCGATCCGGTGTCGGCGCGACTCCCGAGTACCCTTCCCAGCGGCCCTGCCAGCCCGCGATCTGCCCGGGGACCTGGCGACGCGCACGCTCATGCACGGTCCCGAGGTCGGCGGCCAGCGTTTCGCGGTCGACGTATTCGAGGCGTCCGGGGGGCGTTGCACCGCCCCATCCCGCCCGCCGCGTGTTCACGGTCAGCCGTGAGACCGGGATCGCGGAGCCGAAGCCGTAGCGCCCGTAGATCGTCGCCTCGGAGACCGTGAGGCCCGCGACGGGAACGCCGGCCGAAGCCGCGGCTCGCAACTCACCCTCCAGCAGGGCCCGCGCGATACCGCGGCGCCGATGCGTCGCCGCGACGGTGACGGCGCTGATCGCCCACATGTCGATCTCGCCGCCGCCCGGGAGCGTGAGCGGCGTGATCCAGGCGTTCGTGGTCGCGATCGGAAGCGTCGCAGCCGTCGCGTCGGGCTCGAACACGCCGATGTTGCGCCGAGCCGCGAAGGTCTTGGTGACCTGGGCGATCATGTCGCCCGTCGGCTCGGCTCCTAGGAACCCGCGGTCCACCGCGCGTTGGAATGCCGCCGAACGGGTGTCGTCCGACAGATCGACGACCCGGTATTCGAGCCCGGAGGTCGCCAGGCGTTCAGTCGAAGTGGGGTCTGCGGTCACGTCCCGCGCATCGATGGAGCTCATCCATCCACACTACCGAGGCGGTCGGACGCGACGTCAGTGCTGCGCGGCCTGAGCCTCACGCAGACGCGCGAACACCTGATCGCGCAGCTGCTCCGGAGCCGTCTCCTTGCAGGCGCGGGCGATGACCTCGGTGAGGGTCGTCGCCACCAGCGCCTCGTCACGGCACGAGGGGCAGTTCTTCAGATGCTCGCGGATCTCGGTGTGCTCGGTCTTGCACACCTCGTTGCGGAGGTACTCTTCCAGATCCTGACGCGCTTTTTCGCAGCCGCAGTCGCTCATCCCTTGCTCCTCGTGTCAGCCGCGGCGATGCCCCGCTCGGCGGCGTAGTCTGCCAACAGCTCCCGCAGCATCCGCCTGCCACGGTGCAGGCGGCTCATCACGGTGCCGATGGGCGTCTTCATGATGTCCGCGATCTCCTGGTACGCGAATCCCTCGACGTCGGCGAGGTACACCGCGAGTCGGAAGTCCTCCGGGACGGCCTGCAGAGCGTCTTTGACGACCGAGGCCGGCATCCGGTCGATCGCCTCCGCCTCCGCCGAACGACTGTGCGAAGCGGTGGTCGACTCCGCACCGCCGAGCTGCCAGTCCTCGAGCTCGTCGATCGTGCCCTGGAACGGCTCGCGCTGCCGCTTGCGGTAGATGTTGATGTACGTGTTCGTGAGGATGCGGTACAGCCACGCCTTGAGATTCGTCCCCTGCGAGAACGTCGACCAGGAGCCGTACGCCTTCACGAACGTCTCCTGCACGAGGTCTGCGGCGTCCGCCGGATTGCGCGTCATGCGCATCGCGGCGGCATAGAGCTGATCCATGAAAGGGATCGCCTGCTCCTCGAACTCGCGCCGAGGGTCGCTGACGGTGTCTGCGGTTGCGGTGTCGTCCATCACCGGCCAGTCTAGGCCGCTGAGGTCGATCACCTCGCGCTCCAACGTCGCCGGCATTCTCTCTCCTTCACCTCGGGAGCCTCGTCTGTCGCGCCGAAGCTCCCTGCGTTTACTAAGGTGAGAACCGATGAGCGCCAACAGGTATTCCCCCATCCGCGTGCAGGGTGCCTTTCCTGCGCCCGCCACCGATGTGCCCGTGCATGCCGAGCTCACGATCCCCGGCTCGAAATCGCTGACGAACCGCGAGCTGATGATCGCCGCGATCGCAGACGGCCCCGGCCGGCTGATCGCGCCGCTGCACTCCGACGACTCCGCCCGTATGGTCGATGCGCTGCGCGCGCTCGGCGTCGGCATCGAGGAGGTGGAGGCCGGTCACGAGTTCGGTCCCGACCTGGTCGTCACCCCGGCGAAGCTCAGCGGCGGCACGACGATCGACTGCGGACAAGCCGGTACCGTGATGCGCTTCATCGCTCCGCTCGCGGGGCTCGCCGAGCACGACGTGCACCTCACCGCCCACGAGACAGCCCTGCACCGACCGATGGGCGGACTCATCAGCGCCCTCCGCGACCTGGGCGTCGACATCGACGATGAAGGCACCTGGTCCCTCCCGTTCACCATTCGCGGTCACGGACGCATCCGTGGCGGCCGCGTCGAGGTCGACGCCTCCGCATCGAGCCAGTTCGTCTCCGGTCTCCTGCTCGCCGCTCCCCGGTTCGATGTCGGGCTGCACCTCGTGCACACCGGCGAACACCTCCCGAGCCTGCCCCACATCGACATGACCATCGAGGCGCTGAGCCGTCGCGGCATCCGCATCGAGCGTCCCGCCGTCGGTGAGTGGCTCGTCGAGGCCGGCGTGCCGCGCGCCAAGGAGCTCGCGATCGAACCCGATCTCTCGAACGCGGCGCCGTTCCTCGCCGCGGCACTCGTCACCGGCGGTTCGGTGGCTGTCACCGGTTGGCCCGCGCACTCCACCCAGCCGGGCGCGATGCTGCCGGACATCCTGCAGGCTTTCGGTGCCCATGTCGGACGCCACGGCGGCACGCTCACGGTGCGAGCCGGCTCGAGCATCCGCGGCCTCGATCTCGACCTCTCGGCAGCGAGCGAACTCACCCCGACGCTCGTCGGTCTCGCCGCCTTCGCCGAGACCCCCACCACGATTCGCGGCATCGGCCACATCCGCCTCCACGAGACGGATCGGATCGCCGCGTTGATCGGCAACCTCCGCGCGCTCGGCGGGGAGGCCGAGGAACTCCCGGATGGGCTGCGGATCATCCCGCGCCCGCTGCACGGAGGAGAGTGGGCGGCGCACCACGACCACCGCATGGCCACGACCGGCGCACTCATCGGGCTGCGTGTCCCCGGCGTCGTGATCGACGACATCGGCACGACCGCCAAGACCCTCCCGGAGTTCACGATGCTCTGGGAGCGGATGCTGCGGGGCTGACGGTGAGCTGGCTCGACGACACCGACGACCTCGACGACGACTTCGAGGACTACGACGAGAGCACCATCCGCACCCGTCCCAACCCGAAGGCCAACCGCCCCAGGACCAAGCGTCGCCCTGCGCATGAGGATGCCGAAGTCGGCAGGGTGCTCGGCGTGGACCGCGGTCGCTACTCCGTGCTCGTCGGCGAAGACACCCCCGACGAACGCATGATCACCACGACCAGGGCACGGGAGCTGCGTCGCATGCCCATCGTCACCGGCGATCAGGCGCGCGTGGTCGGCGACACCTCCGGTGACGAGGGAACGCTCGCCCGCATCGTCGGCATCGTGGAGCGTACGTCCCTCCTCCGGCGCAGCGCCGACGACACGGACCAGGTGGAGCGGGTGATCGTCGCGAACGCCGACCAGATGCTCGTCGTCGTGGCGGCTGCCGACCCGGAGCCGCGTGCGCGTCTCGTCGACCGGTACCTGGTCGCGGCGCTCGATGCCGGGATCCGCCCCCTTCTCGTTGTGACGAAGACGGACATCGCGGACCCGACGGAGTTCCTCACCCATTTCGACGGCCTCGACCTGCGGGTGTTCACGAGCGCACAGGACGAGATGCCGGTGGACGAGATCGGCGCCGCCCTGGTCGGACACTCGACCGTCTTCGTCGGGCACTCCGGCGTCGGCAAGTCCACCCTCGTCAACGCGCTCGTCCCGACGGCAGGACGCGCCACGGGCCATGTGAACCAGGTCACCGGACGGGGGCGACACACCTCGTCGTCCACGGTGTCGCTCCGGTACCAGGGCGCCGAAGGGACCGGCTGGGTGATCGACACCCCCGGCGTCCGCTCCTTCGGTCTCGGTCACGTGGATCCGGCGAACATCCTCGCGGCCTTCACCGAACTCGCCGAGATCGCGGAGAACTGCCCGCGTGGCTGCACGCACCTGGCGGACGCTCCCGATTGCGCGCTCATCGAAGCCGCCGATCGGGGCGAGCTGGGCGAGACCGGGCGCGCGCGCCTCGACTCGCTCCAACGACTGCTGCAGACCTTCGCCGACAAGGCGGAGCAGGCCCCCGGCCGGTAGGCTGGAGGCGTGACCCAGCGCCTGGAACCCGGTACCGCAGCCCCCGACTTCTCTCTCCTCGACCAGGACGGGAACCTCGTCCGTCTGGCAGACCTGCGCGGCGAGAAGACCGTGCTGTACTTCTATCCGGCGGCGATGACGCCCGGATGCACCACCCAAGCCTGCGACTTCCGCGACAGCATCTCCTCGCTCCAGGGCGCTGGCTACCGCGTCATCGGCATCTCCCGCGACGAGCCGGCGACCTTGGCGAAGTTCCGCGAGCGGGACGCCCTCACGTTCCCCCTCCTCAGCGACCCCGACCACTCGGTCCATGTCGCCTACGGCGCCTGGGGCGAGAAGATGAACTACGGCAAGGTCGTCGAAGGAGTCATCCGCTCCACGTTCGTCCTCGATGAGGACGGGAAGATCGACATCGCCCTCTACAACGTCAAGGCCACCGGCCACGTGGCGCGGCTGCGCAAGCAACTCGGCATCGACGCCTGACCCGGTTGGCGGCGGCGCGGCCGCGGCGTCGACACGGGCACCGCACGGAGCTCACTCCGGCGCGCGCTGCGCGCCTTCTCGTCGTGCGCTCGTGATGAGCAGGGCGAACCCGAGCAGAGCCGGAAGTCCGACGCCGAGGGTGAACGTCCAGGAGACCGGTTGAACCGTCAGGGACGCGAGGGCGAGCGCGACGGCCAGCACCTGGAGCACCACCCCTCCGGAACGCGCCCACGACTTGCCGGCGCGCGTTCCGAACGCGAATGCCGCGAGAGCGGCCGCACCGATCAGCGTGAGAACGATGAGCGCGATGGCGGTCGGCAGCGACGACGCGTCGCCCGCTCCGAGACCCGCGAGTTCGATGATCGCGAACACCAGGAGCGCCACCGCTTCGAGGGCAAGGACCCCTGCGGCCGCGAGGGCGAGTCCGGGTGCGCGCACAGTGTCTCCCAAGGATCGAAAGAGGAGAAAACCCTTGATTTCAGGGTATTCATGTAACAGAATAGAGAAAGTCATGTGCTCCCACAGCGGCGTGGGGCGGGCGTTCACGCCCGCATCACAATTCGCGGCATTCCGTCCGCATCTCAACAGGGTAGCCGAACCCGAACAGCTACCCGAATCCGAGAAATCGCACCGCGACATCTCTTGAAATCCACACCGAGGAGCCCCCATGGACTGGCGCGATAAGGCCGCCTGCCTGACTGTCGACCCCGAGCTTTTCTTCCCCGTGGGGAACACCGGCCCGGCCGTCGACCAGATCGAGAAGGCGAAGACCGTCTGCGCCACCTGCACGGTCACCGAGATCTGCCTGCAGTACGCCCTCGAGACCAGTCAGGACTCGGGCGTCTGGGGCGGCCTCTCCGAAGACGAGCGCCGTGCGCTGAAGCGCCGCGCTGCTCGCGCCCGCCGCGCCTCCTGAACTTCCGAAAGCGGCCCGAGATCGACTCTCGGGCCGCTTTCGCGTGTGCCGGGAGCGCCGGCCCTCAGCGGTCGAGCCAGCGGAGCGGGATGTCGATGACCACCTCGGTGCCCTCGCCGTCGCTCCCCCGCCACTCGATCGTGCCGCCGAGCTCGCCCTGGATGAGTGTGCGGATGATCTGCGTCCCGAGCCCCTGACCGATCCGGCCTTCCGGCAGGCCCAGACCGGTATCGCGAACCGTCACGCGGAGGTTCTCCTCCGTGCGCTTGGCGTCGATGGTCACGATGCCCTCTTGGCCTGCCAGACCGTGCTCGACCGCGTTGGTCACGACCTCGGTGAGCGCGAGAGCGAGCGGTGTCGCATACTCGCTCGGAAGCACACCGAAGCGACCGGTCGATTGCGTGCGCGCGCGGGTGCTCGGCGCCGATGCCACCTCCGCCACGAGCTTGAGCACGCGGTGGAAGACCTCGTCGAAATCGACCTTCTGCGTGAGTCCCTGCGCGAGCGTGTCATGCACCACCGCGATGGCGTCGACACGGCGCATGGCCTGTGTGAGCGCGTCTCTGGCCTCATCGGAGTGCGTGCGGCGGGCTTGGATCCGCAGCAGCGAGGCCACCGTCTGCAGATTGTTCTTCACCCGGTGGTGGATCTCGCGGATCGTCGCATCCTTGGTGATGAGCTCCTGCTCCTGGTGACGGAGTTCCGACACATCGCGGCACAGCACGATCGCCCCGATGCGGGTGCCGTGGTCCTTCAGCGGGATCGCACGCAAGGACACCGTGACACCCCGCGCCTCGATGTCGGTCCGCCAGGGGGCGCGCCCTGTGACGACGACCGGGAGTGACTCGTCGACCTGCCGCGAAGGCGGCACCAAACGCGTGGTGACTTCGGCGAGGGACTCCCCCTCGAGTTCGTCGTCGAAGCCCATCCTGTTGAAGGCGGACAGAGCGTTCGGACTCGCGAACGTGCTGATCCCGTCCACGTCGATGCGGATCAGGCCGTCCGACGCGCGAGGGGCACCTCGGCGCGGCGAGGTCGGTGCTGCGAGATCGGGGAAGCTCCCGTCCGCGATCATCCGGAACAGGTCATTCGCGCACTCGTCGAAGGTGATCTGCTGGCGAGACGGTGTCCGTAGCTCACCCAGGTTGGTGTGTCTGGTGACCACGCCGATCGCTGTGGGGGCTGTGCCTGTATCCCGGCGTTCGGGCACGATCGGCACGGCTCGGACCCGCGTCGGCGTCTCCTCGAACCAGTCCGGCGATGAGGAATCCACGATCTCGGCCGACTCGAAAGCGCCCTGCACCTGCGTACGCCACTGAGGCCGCACCCGCTCCCCGACGATGTCACGATAGAAGAGCGTGGCCGCACCACTCGGGCGTGCGTGCGCGACCGCGATGAAGGAGCCGTCCTCGGTCTGGATCCAGATGACGATGTCGGCGGACGCGAGATCGGCGAGGAGCTGTCCGTCTCCGGCGAGACGATGGAGCCACTCCACGTCGCTGTCGGTCAGGAGGCCCTGGGCATGGGCGAGATCGCTGAGGGTTGACACCCTTCCAGCCTACGGTCAGATCGGTCAGAGAATCGCCAGGGAGGTCGCGCGCCAGCGTCGATCGATCCCATCCAGTCTCACCGCGACCGCCCGCGTGCGCCCCGGTCCGGCGACCACGACGACCGCTTCGATGACCCCGTCGATCGGAGCCGTCACCCGCAGGGACCGGATCTCGAACGTCGGGCGAGCGGGAGCGACCCCGCGCGCGCTGCGCGCCCTCGCCGACAGGTTCGCCCGGGTGACCAGGCTGCGGAACGCGTCTTCGCTGAACCACCGCGCGAGCTGATCGACCTCACGGACGCCGGCGAGCACTTCGAGCACACCGTGGGTGAGACTGCGCAGGAGCGGTGCGGGATCGGGCAGTTCGCTGGTCGGTGTCGGCTGCGGAGCGAAGTACTCGTGAGGCGTCATGTCGATCTCTCGGTCGGGAAGGTCTGCGAGGTCGTCAGTACAGCACCGACCGTCGGGCTCCCGAACGCTGATCGAGGAAGTATGTGGATAACTCGTACGTCCGAAATCGGCGTCGCCTACGCTCGGTCGGGTGCACTGGGACCGACTGTTCGAAGACCTCGAGGGCCAACTGGCGTCCGAGTGGGAGGCCGAACGCGCCGTGCTCGATGCGGAGTCGGAGAGGCTGCGCATCGCCCGGTTGGATCTGCGTGCGCGGCTGCGGGTTCTCTGCGGCTCCGACACGGACGCCCTGATCGACCTCGTGAACGGTCAACGCCTTCCGGTGACGGTGCGCACTCTCGGGGCCGACTGGCTGGCCGTCGAATCACGTGGCACCGGGGATGCCGTCCGTGCCACGACCGCCGCTCTGCTCGTCCCGCTGCACGCGATCGCCGGCATCAGCACGGACCACGGCATGATCCTGGCGAGCCTGGAGGAGGCTCCTGTCACCGAGCACGCGCTCCGGGAGAGGATGACACTGGGCTTCGTGCTGCGTGATCTCGCGCGGCGCCGCGTCCCCGTACACCTCACCACCCGGGTGGGTGAGGTGCACGGCACGATCGATCGCGCGGCCGCGGATCACCTGGATCTGGCGGTGCACGACCCGGGGCAGGCGCGCCTCGCCGGTGCGGTGCAGGGCTTCCGCATCGTCCCGTTCTCCGCACTGGTTGCGGTGCGGACCGCGGGAGATCAGTTGCCGTGAGCCGACGAGATGCCCCAGACCTCGGGGAAGCTCGCCACCTGTGATTGCCTCCACAGCGCCATACGGCGAGACGTCTCCGATTCCTCGGCCAGATAGCCTTCCAGGCTCGACTCCTCCACGCGCCAGCGCGGCGGCGATCCGAGCTGCGCTCCTCGCAGTCTGCCCTCGTGCACGAGCTCGATCACCTCGCCCACTCCGATGCTCAGCAGCTCGGCGACCTGCGCGGGGGCGAGGAATCGCGGCGCGCGCGAGGACGGGGCTGACATGTCCCCATTCTCCCTGACACGTTCCCCCGGATCGGGTCGGACGGAACCCTGTGGATAACCGAGGAGGTCCCGTTTCGATCTCTGTGACGATAGCGCCATGCCTTTCCTCTCCCGACCTCGGCGCGCGTTCTGGGGCGACCTGCGGTTCCTCATCGGGATCGCTCTCGTCGCGCTCTCGATCACCGCCGTGTGGCTCATCATCGATGCGGCAGACGACGCGGAACCGGTACTCCGAGCCGACCACACCATCGTCGAGGGCGAGCCCCTCACCGCGGACGACTTCCAGGTCGTCGAGGTGGGACTCGGGTTGCTGAGCGACGACTACCTCGGGCCCGAAGACCTGCGATCGGGGCAGATCGCGGCACGGACGATCGAGAAGGGCGAGATCGTGCCGTTGTCGTCTCTCACCGACGCGGACCGGAGCCGGAAGACCACGATCGTGATCGAGAGCAACACCGGCATCCCGGAGGAGGTGGAGCCCGGCACCGTCGTCGAGGTCTGGCACGCTCCGCCGATCGATGACGGGCGCTCGCACGAGGCGCCCCGTATCCTCGTCGCCGACGTGATCGTGCGCGATGTGATCGAGCCGGACGGGGTCCTGGCTTCGGCGGGCACCCGGCTCGAGCTCGTGATCGACCGATCCGACGCGGCGGAGGTCCTCGCCGCGGTCACCGGCGGGTCCGCCCTTTCGGTGCTGCCTGTCGGAGGCGCCTCATGACCGCGGTGGTCTTGGCAATCGCGGAGCCACGCGCGAGCGCACTGGCCGCCGAACTGGAATTGGAGGGGATCCGCGTGCTCGCGGTCCTGACGGCCGGCACTCCGGTCGTCGATCTGCCTCCCGGCACCGAAGCGCTCATCGTTCCGGCGACCCGGGCCGTGCTGACCACCGAGCTGATCTCGACGTGTGATCGTGCGGGAGTGCGCGTCCTCGCCCTCGGCGGAGCGGACAGCCGCCTGCGCGGACGACTCGGGTTGTCTGCACCACTGCCCACCGAAGCCACCGGCTGGGAGGTCGCCGCGGCGCTGGGCACCGAGACCGTCGACGCGCCACTGCCTCAGGACCCCGAGCCCCACCGCGTCATCGCCGTCTGGGGACCGCACGGCGCCCCTGGACGCTCGACTGTCGCGATCCAACTCGCGGTCGAACTCGCCCGGGCCGGCCGCCGCACGGCTCTGGTCGACGCCGACACCGTCGCGCCGTCGATCGCCTTGCTGCTCGGGCTCAGCGACGATGCTCCCGGAATCGCCGCTGCCTGTCGTCGAGCCGAACGAGGTGCCCTCGACGACGACGAACTGTCCCGCTTGTCCACCCGAATCCTGAGCGGAGGTCAGGACGTCGAGGTTCTGGCGGGGATCAATCGCCCGAGCCGCTGGCCGGAACTGGCATCAGCCCGTCTCCGCACCACGCTGCAGGCCTGTCGGGGGTGGAGCGAGGAGACGGTCGTGGATGTGGCCGCAGCCTTCGACGCGGACGACGAGGTCACGTACGACCTCGCCGGGCCCCGTCGACACGCGGCGACCTCGGCGACGCTGATCGAGGCGGACCTGATCGTGGCCGTCGCGGCGGCGGATCCTCTCAGCATCAGCCGGTTCCTGCGTGACCACGCCGAACTGCGCCGCCTCACGGCCCCGACGCCCCTCGCCGTGGTCGTCAATCAGGTCAGGCAGGGTCCGCTCGGCATCGATGCGCGCAGGCAGGTCCGGCGCACCCTCGAGCGATTCGCGGGCATCACCGAGGTCACGTTCCTGCCCTTCGATCAGCGCGCTGCCGATGCCGCACTGCTGCACGCCCGGCCGATGACCGACGTCACGCCCCGTTCACAGCTCGTCGCCGGTGTGAGGAGGCTGGCCGCGACCCTGTCTCCCACACGTCCGGAGCTTCCTACTGGCGGTAGCTCGAGAGGAAGTTCCCCAGTCGTTCGACGGCTTCGCTCAGTACTCGCGGCTCGGGCAGCGTCACCAGTCGCAGGTGGTCCGGGGTCGGCCAGTTGAAGCCGGTGCCCTGCACCAGGAGGATGTGCTCGGAGACGAGGAGGTCGTAGACCAGGCGGGCGTCGTCCCTGATCTCGTGCACGTTCGGATCGAGACGCGGGAATGCGTAGAGCGCGCCCTGCGGCTTGACGCAGGACACCCCGGGAATCGACTCCAGCCCTTCCCAGGCGATGTCTCGCTGCTCGCGCAGACGCCCGGTGGGAGCGATCAGCGCCTCGATGGACTGCACGCCCGACAGAGCCGCCTGGACGGCGTGCTGCGCAGGGACGTTCGGGCACAACCGCGTCGACGCCAGCAGCGTGATCCCCTCCAGGAAGCCCTTGGCGTGCCCCTGCGGGCCGGTGATGACCATCCACCCCGAGCGGTATCCCGCGACCCGATAGGTCTTGGATAAACCGTTGAACGTGAGGCAGAGCAGGTCGGGAGCGAGTGTCGCGGTCGGAATGTGGACCGCGTCGTCGAACAGGATCCGGTCGTAGATCTCGTCGGACAGGAGCAGCAGCTGGTGCTCCCGCGCGATCTGCACGAGACCTTCCAGGATTTCACGCGAATAGACGACACCCGTCGGGTTGTTCGGGTTGATGATGACCAGAGCCTTGGTGCGAGGCGTGATCTTCGAGCGGATGTCCTCGAGATCCGGCTGCCACTCGTCGTCCTCGTCGCAGAGGTAATGCACGGGCGTGCCTCCCGCGAGACTGGTCATCGCGGTCCACAGCGGATAGTCGGGGGCGGGGATCAGAACCTCGTCGCCCTCGTCGAGCAGAGCCTGCATCGTCATCGTGATGAGTTCGGACACGCCGTTGCCGAGGTAGACGTCATCGGGGTCGAACCGGGGGAAGCCCTCGATCTGCTCGTACCGGCTCACGACCGCGCGACGGGCGGAGATGATGCCCTTGCTGTCGCTGTAACCGTGCGCCGTGGGCATCGCGGCGAGCATGTCGTGCACGATCTGGTGCGGTGCATCGAAGCCGAAGATGGCTGGATTGCCGGTGTTCAGCTTGAGGATCTTGTGACCCTCCGCTTCCAAGCGCGCCGCCTCGACGAGGGCGTTTCCGCGAATCTCGTACAGGACGTTCTTGAGCTTCGACGACTGGTCGAAGTTGCGCGTTGGGGTCATCGACCAAGCCTACAGCGACGAAAGGAGGGCCAATCCACCCGGACTGGCCCTCCTCCTCACCGAACGCTACTTCTTCTTCTTGCTCTGCGCACGACGCTGTTCACGGTTGCCGGCGGCCGGTGCGTCGCCGTCCGTGCGCTGCCCGAAAGCACCACGGGGTGCCTCCTCGGGCTCGGTCTGCGGAGCCTGCGCGCGCACGGCGGCCTGACGGACGCGATCCGTCGCGGCCTGCTGAACCTGGCCGCGGTCGTTGCGCACCTCGACCTCACCCGCATCGTTCGCGGCGGAGTACTCGAGACGCTGCTCGCCTCCGCCCGCGGCGAGGCCCTTGGCTTCGACCTCGGTGCTGTCCGAGTCGGCGGCACGGCGCACCTCGACCTCGAGGTTGTAGAGGTAGCCGACCGACTCCTCCTTGATCTGCCCCATCATCGACTGGAACATCGCGTACCCCTCACGCTGATACTCGATCAGCGGGTCGCGCTGCGCCATGGCTCGCAGGCCGATGCCGTCCTTGAGGTAGTCCATCTCGTAGAGGTGGTCCCGCCAGCGGCGATCGAGCACCTGCAGCACGACGCGTCGCTCGAGTTCGCGGGTCGCGGCCTCGCCCAGCGACTCCTCGCGGGCTTCGTAGGCGATCTTCGCGTCGGAGAGCAACTCGCGTGTGAGGCCTTCCGCGGTGATGCCGCCCTTGCGCCCTGCAGCCTCCGAGACGACCTCGTCGATGGTGACTCCGACCGGATAGAGCGTCTTGAGCTCCGTCCACAGAGCATCGAAGTCCCAGCTCTCGTTGTGGCCCTCGCCGGTGTGGTCGCGGACGACTCCGGCGATCGCGTCCTCGATGAAGTGCTGCACCCTGTCGGCGATGTCGTCGCCCTGCAGGATGTGACGGCGGTCGGCGTAGATCGCCTCGCGCTGACGGTTCAGGACGTCGTCGTACTTGAGCACGTTCTTGCGCATCTCGGCGTTGCGCGACTCGACCTGCGACTGCGCGCTGCGGATGGCGCGGGAGACGAGGCCGGACTCGATCGGCACGTCGTCCGGGAAGTTGGTGCGCGCCAGGATGGCCTCGGCCGCACCGGACTGGAACAGTCGCATCAGGTCATCGGTGAGGCTCAGGTAGAAGCGACTCTCACCGGGGTCACCCTGACGGCCCGAGCGACCGCGGAGCTGGTTGTCGATACGGCGCGACTCGTGACGCTCGGTGCCGAGCACGTAGAGCCCGCCGGCCTCGATGACCTTCTCGGCCTCCTCGGCCACGACGCTCTTCATCGCCTCGTAGGTCTCGTCCCAGGCGGTCTCGTACTCCTCGGGGGTATGGACCGGATCGAGGCCCTTGGCCTTGAGATCCTGCACCGCGAGGAACTCGGCGTTCCCGCCGAGCATGATGTCGGTGCCTCGACCTGCCATGTTCGTGGCGACGGTGACCGCTCCCAGGCGACCCGCGCGGGCGACGATCTCGGCCTCACGCGCGTGGTTCTTCGCGTTGAGGACCTCGTGCTTGATGCCCTTCTTCGCGAGCAGGCGGGACAGGTACTCGCTCTTCTCGACGCTGACGGTTCCGACCAGCACCGGCTGACCCTCGGCATGACGCTCGGCGATGTCCTCGACGACCTGCGCGAACTTGGCGGTCTCGTTCTTGTAGACGAGGTCCGACTGGTCCTTGCGGATCATGGGACGGTTCGTCGGGATCGGGATCACGCCGAGCTTGTACGTCGACATGAACTCAGCCGCTTCGGTCTCGGCGGTACCGGTCATGCCGGCGAGCTTGTCGTAGAGGCGGAAGTAGTTCTGCAGCGTGACGGTCGCGAGCGTCTGGTTCTCGGCCTTGACCGGCACGCCCTCCTTGGCCTCGATCGCCTGGTGGATGCCCTCGTTGTAGCGGCGTCCGACCAGGATGCGGCCGGTGTGCTCATCGACGATCATGACCTCGTCGTTCATGACGACGTAGTCGGTGTCCTTCTTGAACAGCGCCAGTGCCTTGATCGAGTTGTTCAGGAACGAGATCAGCGGAGTGTTCGCGGACTCGTACAGGTTGTCGATGCCGAGGTAGTCCTCGACCTTCTCGATCCCGGGCTCGAGCACGCCCACGGTGCGCTTCTTCTCGTCGACTTCGTAGTCCTCCCCCACCTCGAGGGTGCGGGCGATCTTCGCGAACTCGGCGAACCAGCGGTTGGCCTCGCCGGAGGACGGTCCGGAGATGATGAGCGGTGTACGGGCCTCGTCGATGAGGATCGAGTCGACCTCGTCGACGATCGCGAAGAAGTGCTCGCGCTGGACGAGGTCTTCCTTCCGCCACGCCATGTTGTCGCGCAGGTAGTCGAACCCGAATTCGTTGTTCGTGCCGTAGGTGATGTCTGCGGCGTACTGCTCACGGCGGATCGCCGGCGTCTGACCGGAGACGATGATGCCGGTGGTCATGCCCAGGGCACGGAACACGCGCCCCATGAGTTCCGCCTGATAGCTCGCGAGGAAGTCGTTGACGGTGATGACGTGGACGCCCTTGCCGGCGATCGCGTTCAGGTACGCGGGGAGGGTGGCGACGAGGGTCTTGCCCTCACCGGTCTTCATCTCCGCGATGTTCCCGAGGTGCAGCGCCGCGCCACCCATGATCTGCACGTCGTAGGCGCGCATACCGAGCGTGCGCTTGGCGGCTTCGCGCACCGCGGCGAACGCCTCAGGCATCAGCTGGTCAAGCGTCTCACCCTTCTCGTACCGCGCCCGCAGCTCCGTCGTCTCGTTGCGCAGTTCGTCGTCGGTGAGCTTGGAGATGTCCTCTTCCAGCGCTCCCACTGCTTTGACGACCTGATTCAGGCGGCGGATGACCCGCCCCTCGCCCGCACGCAGCAGCTTCTCAAGAGGATTGGCCACGGATGTCATCTCCCTGTCAGTGGGTAAATCGCCGGCCATCGGTGGACCCGACGCCAGGCATACTTCGCCATGTTACCGGGCCGTGACCTCCACGTCGCCTGCACGTCGCCGCACGGCGACACCGCGCGTCTCGGCGAGAGCATGCCCGGTAACCATATACTCGGTATCGCATTCGGCCCGATCACACGAGGAGACGACGATGTCCGTACGCCAGAGCATGCTCGCCATCCTCGCCCAGGGACCCTGCTACGGATACCAGCTCCGGCACGAGTTCGACCGACGCACCGGTTCGGTCTGGCCGTTGAACGTCGGCCAGATCTACAACACCCTCGAACGACTCGAACGGGACGGCCTCGTGCAGCGCGGCCACACCGATGAGCAGGGGCATGTGTACTGGCGGATCACCCGCGCCGGAGAGGCGGAGGTCGCACGGTGGCTCGCCTCCCCCCTCGCGCGTGCCAAGGGAGCCCGTGATGAGCTGGCGATCAAGCTCGCCGTCGCCGCGACCCTCCCCGGTGTCGACGCCGCGGCCACGATCCACGCCCAGCGCGCGGCATCCCTGGCGCATCTCGAGACGTTGCGGCAGGCCAGACGGACGAAGCGCGGTGAGGACGGCCCCGAGGGACTCGCCTGGTCACTGGTGGTCGACTCGATGATCTTCTCCGCCGAAGCCGAGGTGCGCTGGCTCGACCACGCTGCCGAGCGCCTCACCGGACACCCGCAGCACGCGATGGCGCTCGAACTCACGGAGGAGCGCCCCAAACGAGGACGCCCTGCGAAATCCGGCGCCGCGATGATCACCGAGACCGCGCCTGCAGCCTGAGCGAATCCTGTCGCGACGACCACAGGGCCGCTCGGCCGAACTTCCCCGTTCGCCCGGAGCGGATGCTCAGCCGGCTCATGCGCCGGGGAAACTAGGATCGACCCATGGCTGGTTTTTGGGGCAAGCGCAAACGCGAACAGGAAGAGCTCGCCGCTCGGGACGCCGATCTGGCTCGGCGTGCGGAGCAGGCCCTCGTCGGAGCGGATGAGCGGATCCGCACCACGGCCGACGAGCTCTCCTTCGCCGAGGCCGAACTCGGCGAAGGCCTGACCGCCGACCTGCGAACGGCACTCGCCGCGGTGCGCACCCATCTGCGCGAGGCGTTCCAGCTCCACCAGCTGAATCACGATGAGATCCCCGACACGGACGAAGAGCTGCGCACCCGCAATGCACGCATCCTGCAGCTGTGCGACTGGGCGCAGGACCTCCTCGACGAGAAGACCTCCGAGCTCGCGGAGTCCGTCTCCACGGTTCGACGCGCGCCCGAGATCATCGCACGAGTGCGCGCGGAGGCTGAGGCGCTCAGCGCCCGCATCCCGCAGACCAACGAGGCTGTCGCACGTCTCTCCGCACGCTACGCCGATTCCGCGATGCACCAGATCACGGCCAGCGCCGCCGAAGCGGAGCAGCTCATCAGCTTCGCGACCCACAGCGCCGACGTGTCGGAGCGCCGTCGAGCGGCGAAGCAGAACGAAGAGGCGAACGTCGCGCTCGAGACCGCGACCGAAGCGACCCGGCGAGCATCCGCGCTCCTCGACGCCGTCGAGGACTTCGAGATCGAAGCGTTGCGCGCCGAATCCACGCTCGCCGAAGTCGTGGCCGACTCCCGTAACGACCTCATCGCCGCACGCAACGCTCCCGCGGTACCGGCGGTGGCGTCAGCCGTCGCAGACCTCCAGGCCGCGCTCTCGGCGCTGACGCCGTCGGGACAACCCAACGATCCGTTCGCGGAGCTCTCCCGCTTGCGTGGCGCCAACTCCGCGCTGGACGACGCCATCGCGAAGGCACGCCACCGCGCCGAGAACCCGCTCCCGAGCATCGCCCAGGTGCAGCACGCGATCGACGACGCCGACCGGCAGCTGGGTGTGGCACGCGGCTTGATCGCCGGTCATCGCGGCTGGATCGGCGCGGACGCCCGCACACGCCTCGCCGAGGCGGAACGACTTCGTGTCGACCTCTCCGACCTCCTCCCGGCCGAAGAGACCCGCGAAGCCGCGCTCGTGCAGGCACGACGGGTCGCACACCTCGCCTCCGAGGCGCTGCAGCTCGCCCAGCGCGACATCGATTCGTCCCGCCCGCAGGACGAGGGCTGGGGCGGCGGCGGATGGGGAGGCGGCGGCGGACGACGCGGTGGCGGCGGTGACCTCGCATCCGGCATCCTCGGTGGACTCGTGATCGGCAGCCTGCTCGACGGCATCTTCGACTGACCCGAGCCCTCACTCCTCACGGACGTCGAAACGGCCCGGTCCCTTTCTCGGGGCCGGGCCGTTTCGCAACGTCGATCAGGAGGCGAGGGCCTCGGACGGCGGAGCCTGGGTGCTCAACGCGATCACTCCGTAGTCCCAGCCCTTGCGCCGGTAGACGACACTCGGGTGGTCGGTGCGGACGTCCACGAAGAGGAAGAAGTCGTGTCCGACCAGTTCCATCCGGTCGACGGCCTCTTCGACGGTCATCCACTCGGCGTCGAAGCTCTTCGTGCGGATGACGACGGGCGAGTACTCCTCCTCTTCCGTCTGCTGCACCGGCACGTTGCCGGTGGCGACGGCATGCAGGACATCCGCCGAGGCCGGCTGGACGTCGATGCCCGTGAGAGCTCCGCTCTCCTTCTCGAAGTGAGCGCCGCGCGGGTGCTGTCGTCCATCGACCCGCTTCTCCTTCGCGCGACGCAGCTGCTCGGACATCTTGTCCACCGCGAGATCGAGAGCGACGAACTTGTCTCCATCGGTCGCTTCGGCTCGGACGACCGGTCCCTTCCCGATCAGCGTGAGCTCGACGGTCTCATCGGGCACATGACCGTTGCGATACACGCGATGGGTGACCTTCACATCCAGCCGCTGCGCGCGAGACGCGAGCATCTGGATCTTGGCGATCTTCTCTTCGACAACGGTTCGGAAGCGATCGGTGATACCCACTCCGACGCCAACGATGCTTGTTTCCATTGCTGCCTCCTTGTCCCGGTCCTCCCGGCCAAGGGCGGACCGTGGTCGCCTTGTGTCCCCCCACCGTAGTCCGCCCGTCGACGGATGTCACGAGCTGGTTCTCCTGTGTCTCCGGTGGGTTGTCGATGAGGTTCATGCGAATCCGCCACGAAGCGGCGTGGCGGCGAGCGCGACGGCCGCGACGACTCGGAACCCGGCCACCGTGAGGGCGCGCGCTGCCTCGTCGAATGTCGCCCCGGTCGTGATCACGTCGTCGACGATGACCGCCTCGGCTCCCTCCCCTCGGTGCCGTGCACGCATCGCTCCGCGGACGTTCGTCTGGCGCGCGCGAGCGCCCAGCCCGCGCTGATCCGGGCGCGCTCCCTCGACGGCGAGCACGGCCTGCGGATCCGCGTGCGCACGGCGGACCAGCAGGTCCGGGACACGGTAGCCCCGACGTCGGAAAGCGGCCCGGCTCGTCGGAACGGGCACGATCCACGTCGCCGATGTCACCAGCGGGGTGAGGACGCTCGCCAGTGCCGCACCGAGTGGGCGCGCGATGAGCGTGTCCCCCTCCCCCTTGAGCCGCCGGATGCAGCGCGCCGCCACCCCGTCGAACTCCAGGGCGGACCAGACAGGCAGCCCCGCCGGTGTCACCGACTCCTGCGCCCGCGGCGCCAAGGCACTCCGACAGCCTGGGCACAGCAGGAGGCCGGGCTCACCGCAGCCCGCGCAGTTCGCGGCGAGCAGGAACGCGGCGAGCTCGGCGCCGATCCGAAGGAGACGGGATTCTTCCTGCATCCGACGATTCTGCGACTCCTGGCATCGGTCGCACCGCCGAGCCGCCGGCCTTCCTGCACAAGCCTCGTGCGGGACCGTGTCGTGCAGGAAGTGTCATTCACCTGCGCGGGTGGCGAGGACGGAGATCCCGGACGCGACTTCACGCCAGGCCGTCCCCGCATGTGCGAACAGCTGTCCGCCCGCACCGAGGATGCGCACTCCCGCGGTCGTCCGCGCACCGGCGGCGGAGATCGCATCGCCCGGAGCGGCCTCCGAGGTACCCGGTCCCCCGACCATCTGAGTGATGAGTTTCGGACTGCTCGGGTCCATCAGCACACCCAGCTGGTCGGCACCCAACCACACCAGGCCCGTCGCCGGCTCGGAGAGCTGGATCAGCTGCTTGGCATCGCTGAGCTCGATCGGAACACCCGCGGCGTCGCGGACGATGCCGGCCACGACCACCCAGTACTGCCTGCCGACCGTGATGACCGCGGCAACCCGACTGCCGTCCGCGGCGACCCGGAGGTCCGAGATCGCGGAAGCATTCGGCCAGGCGTTCCCCACCGTCTGCGGAACCACCTCAGCGTCCCAGGCGCGTAGGGCGGAAGGATCCCCTCGCGGCACCGACCAGGTGTACCCGTACGGGTCGAGCGAAGGATCGATGAGCCCGGTACGCGAATCCAGCTCGACGCGGCTGCCGTCGCGGACGAGGTAGACATGACCGTCTCCGAGTCGCGCCGCGACCTGGGACTCGTCCGCCGCCACATCGAGGGAGAGGATGGGTTGAGCGATCGCGGCGATCTCGGTGCTGATGCCGGGGAGCGGCGAGATCTCATCTCCCACGATCTTGCCGAAGACCCCGTCCTTCAGGACGAGCGTGCCGATCTCGGTCGAAGGTTCGATCACGTCGACCACGCCGGCATCGAGGTCGCGGCCGTCCACGGTGAACTGCACGCGCGTGACTGCGACCCCCGCGGCCCTCAGCGTCGCCTGCAACTGGGTGCGCATCCGCGCGAGCGTCGTCTCGTCGAGCGCGACCGCCGGGCGAGTGAGCGCGACTTCGGCCACCTGCCCGGTGATCGGAACCGCGTCCTGGGCCAGCTGGACGTCGGCGGGGAACGAGTTCTGCACGACGGGATCCAGCCAGGCGCTGGGCACACCGCCGATCAGTGCCCGCGTCACCGTCGTCGCGGGACTCTGGCGCCGGGGGAACCACCTCATGTCGGGGACGAGTCGCGACCAGCTGACGTCGAAGTACTGGAGCGGGTAGGCGTCGTACACCTTGTCGAACCGCGGGTCGTCGATCACGACCCCGTCCAGCGCTTCCGTGATGCGCCATTCGCCGTCGTCCATCCGCTCGAGGGCGAACGGCATGGTCGAGGCCCCGGGCGCATCCGCGTAGGCACCGGATTCGTCGACGCTCGCGACCAGGTCCAGCTCGACCTGCACCTCCGCCGTATCCGCCTCCTCGACCAGTTCTTCGGGGACCGTCGAGGTGAGGGTGCGGGATTCCGGGCCCGCGTCGACGGACACGCCGGACGCGGGTCGCCAGGTCCGCTGCAACGCCGGCGAAAGGAACTCGCGCGCTGTGGCCCAGTTGTCGGCGGTGGTGATGCCGGCCTCCAGGAAGCCCTCCACGATCCGCTCGGGGCCGGCCCCCTTGACCGGGCCCGAAGCGACCGGGAAGAAGTCGATGTCCTGCGAGGATTCGCCGAGCTTGAGGCCGACCGTCACGTCGCCGCTGGTCGGAAGCCCTGCACACGCCGGCAGCAGCAGCGCGGCGAGCGCCAGCGCCGCACCACGCAATCGTCTCTTCGATCGTGCGCGGATCATGGCCCCTCCCCCTCCTCGAACAGCTCGATGCGACTCTCGGCGAGCGAGATCGGCTGTGTCGCGTCGCCCAGCTCCGCCAACGGCTCCTGCGGCTCGACGGGGACCGGGCTCGGTCCGTCCAGCGTCCCCTCGTGCCGAGGAATGGTCAGCACGAAGTTCGTCCCGACACCGAGTTCCGACCAGACCGCCAGCGTTCCGCCGTGCAGGGTGGCGTCGCCGAGAGCGATCGACAGCCCGAGCCCCGTGCCGCCGATGGTGCGCTGTCGAGACGGATCCGCCCGCCAGAACCGGTCGAACACCCGCTCGGCGTCACCCGGCTCCATCCCGAGACCGAAGTCCCGGACGCCGGCGGCGACCGCGTGCTGGTTGCTGTCGACCGTAATGACGACCGGACGGCCCTCGCCGTGCTCGATCGCGTTGCCGATCAGATTGCGCAGCACCCGGCGCACCCGGCGCGGGTCCATGTCCACGGGCGAGTAGCCGCCCGGCGCCACCAAGCGCAATTCGGTGCCGTGGCCGTCCGCGAGCGGTCTCATCTGTTCGATGATGTCCTCGGCCAGGTGCGCGAGACTCGTGGCCTCGAGCTCGAGCTGCACCGATCCCGCATCGTAGCGACTGATCTCGAGCAGGTCGGAGAGCAGCGTCTCGAACCGCTGCACCTGCGCGTGCAGCAGTTCCGCTGCGCGCGCCGTGGTCGGCTCGAACTCCGCACGCTGGTCGTTCAGCATGTCCGCGGCGAGTCGGATAGTGGTCAGCGGTGTACGCAACTCGTGCGAGACATCGGAGACGAAGCGCTGCTGCACCATCGACAGCTCGCCGAGTTCCTTGATCTGCGCCTCGATGCTGTCGGCCATGGCGTTGAACGAACGCCCGAGGACGGCCAGCTCGTCCTCGCCGTGCACATCGATCCGCACCCCCAGATCGCCCGCGGCGAGTCGCGCACTCGTCTCGGCGGCCTGGACGATCGGTGTCGACACGGCTCGCAGGACGATCCAGGAGATCGCCGCCACGATCGCCACGAGCCCGATTCCGGCGATCCAGAGCGTCCGTTGCACGAACAGGAGCGTCTGATCGGCATCGCCCAGGTCATAGGCGAAGTAGATCTCGAACGGCCCCGCTTCCGGGACCTGGAGCTGCTGTCCCACGACGATCCCGGGGACCACGCCACCGTTCTCGACCGGGAGCGCGACGGACTGCCACTCCTGGCGGTCATCGAGTTCGACCACGCGCCTGCGCAGTTCCGGGCTCAACAGGCTTTCGTTCAGCCCGGCCTCGAACCCGTTCAACGGCGAGGTGTCGGCGCCCGTCTCGATTTTGTATCCCGCGAGCTGGTCGGTGCTCGACGTCCGTGCCAGCGTGTCCCTGATGCCGTCCCAGAGCGTGCTGAGCGCAGCCGGGTCGTCTCCCACCTCGGCCACATCGAGGATCCGCTGCGCCTGGTCGACCGCCCGGCGCGCGTCTTCGAGGGCGACGTTCTTCCGCGAGATGAAGAGGTCGTTCTGGATCGCGAGAGCCATCGTCACGCAGGTGATGAAGATCGCCAACGAGGTCGCGAGCAGCGTGATCGAGAGGGTGCGGAACCGGAGGGACCGTCTCCACAGGAGGCCGAGCATCGTCGGCCAGCCTCGCCAGTCGCGCAGGACGGCGACCGTCGTCGTGGTCGCTGTCGTCGCAGCCATCGTGCTCCTAGCCCACGCTCCCGGCACGGTAGCCCACACCGCGCACCGTCATCACGATCTTGGGGTTGTCCGGGTCGAGCTCGACCTTGGCGCGAAGACGCTGCACATGCACGTTCACGAGTCGCGTGTCGGCCTTGTAGTGGTAGCCCCACACCTGTTCCAGGAGCATCTCGCGGGAGAAGACCTGCTGCGGCTTCGAGGCGAGAGCGACGAGCAGCTGGAACTCCAAAGGCGTGAGTGCGATCGGTTCCGTCCCTCGACGCACCTCATGCGCGTCCACGTCGACGGTGAGGTCACCGACCCGCAGCTGTTCGCTGGTGGCCTGCGGCGTCGGACGGAGACGAGTACGGATCCGCGCCACGAGTTCCTTGGGGTTGAACGGCTTGACCATGTAGTCGTCCGCACCCACCTCGAGCCCACGGACGACGTCGGCGGTGTCGCTGCGTGCCGTGAGCATGATGATCGGCACCCCGGATTCGGCGCGGATGCGCGTGCAGATCTCGATCCCGTCCATCCCGGGGAGCATGAGGTCGAGCAGCACCAGATCGGGCCGCTGCGTGCGCCACTCCTCGACGGCTCGCGCTCCGTCCGCGCAGAAGACCGGCTCGAAACCCTCGGTGCGCAGCACGATTCCGATCATCTCGGCGAGTGCTGTGTCATCGTCGACCACGAGAATGCGTGAGGTCATAACTGTTACCTTATGGCACCCAGTCCCAGAGGCCCCAGGTCTGCGCACCACGTCGTGGATATGACACGATGGGACCGCACGATGGAGGGAGTGCCTTTTGAGTGGCCAGACATGGACGCCCGCCCCGAAGAAGGGGATCATCCCTCTTCATCCGCTGACATTCGGAATGCTGCTGGGGAAGGCCTTCGCGGCGCTCCGGCACAACCCGAAGGTGCTGTTCGGGTTCGCCGTCGTCATCCAGCTCGTCGTCGTGCTCGTCACCGCGGGCGTGATGGGGGTCGTGTTCTTCACGACGTTCTCCCGGTTGGAGACGGTCTCCCCCTCGTCACCGGACTTCGAGGCGGTGCTGGCCGGGACGGTCGGGATCAACCTCATCGCCGGAATCGCCGTGGGCCTCGCGACGATCGCGTTCACCGCGGTCATGCAGGGCGTCGTCGCCGCCGAGATCGGCTACGCAGCCGTCGGCGTGAAAGCCACGCTCCGGATGCTCTGGCGCAGGATGGCGCCGTCGTTCTGGCGGCTCGCCGGCTTCGCGTCGCTGACGGTGGCCGCGGTCTTCGGGCTCTTCGCGATCGTCGCGGCGATCATCGCCGCGTTCGTGGCGGGCGGCCTGGGTGGCAGTGCCGAGCTCATCGGCGTCGTCGTCCTCACGGTGATCCTCATCGTGCTCGCCGCCATCCCCCTGTTCGTGTGGCTGACGACGAAGCTGCTGCTGGTGCCGTCGATCCTCGTCCTCGAACGTGCACGCTTCCGCGACGCACTCGTCCGGTCCTGGCGCCTCACCCGGGGCCGCTTCTGGGTCGCCTTCGGGGTCGTGTTCCTCATCAACCTCATCATGGGCGTGGCGATGCAGGTCGTGAGCATCCCCTCGACGCTGCTGAGCACGCTCCTCACTCCCGTGATCGCGCCCACCGGCGCCGTGGAACCTGCGGCCGTCGTCGGTTTCGTCCTCGCGATCCTCGCGCCGCAGATCCTGATCCTCGTGATCCAGGCGATCGCGGCGGTGGTCCAGAGCACCGGTGCCGCACTCATCTACGTCGACTGCCGGATGCGGTACGAGGGCCTGGATCAGACACTCATCGCGTATGTGGAACGCCGGGACCTCGGCTGGACGGACGAGCAGCAGGGTGACCCGTTCCGGGTGGACCCCGCCCGTGCCGTCAGCTCCGCACCACCGCCCCGACAGGTTCCCGAGCACGTGCAGATGACCCAGGGCTACGCCTCTGCTCCGTACGGCACCGCACCGGGTGCTCCCTCCTCCCCCTACCCGGCAGCACAGCCCTACCCGGCAGCACAGCCCTACCCGGGACAGCCTTCACCCCCGCCCCCGGCGCAGCCCTCCGCACTCCCGGTGCCGACCCCATCGCCGGGGAGCACGGGATCGATGGGGGCCGCGCCGACAGGGTTCCCGCCCCCGCCTCCGCCCGCACCGACCGCACCGACCGCCCCGCGGGAGACCGGTTGGGCTGCGCCTGGCGGCGATGACACGGCATGATCCGACCGTTCGACGACCTGTTCGTCCCCGACGGCGACGAGGCGCGACGCTGGGCCGAGGAGGAACTCTCCAACCCGCGCTATGCCGACGCGAAGCCGACGTGGTTCGACCTCTTCGCCCGTGACGTGGGCCGTTTCCTCGCCGATCTGTTCAACGCCGACAACAGTGCGAATGTGGGGCCGGCCGCCCTCATCATCGTGATCACCCTCATCGTCGCCGCGTTGATCGCGGCCCTCATCATCTGGGGTCGGCCTCGAAGGTCCCGCACCGTCCGACGCGGCCGCGCGGATCTCCTGGGCGCGGCCGATGATCGCTCGGCGTCACAACTGCGCAGCGACGCCGAGCGCCGAGCACGCGAAGGCGATTGGAGCACGGCGACGATCCTCCGGTACCGCGCCATCGCCCGGAGCCTGCTGGAGCGGGATCTGATCGATCCCGCTCCCGGCGCCACCGCGCAGTCCATCGCGCGCGACGCGATCCGGGTGTTCGAGCAGGAGGCGGAGGCGATGCGCCGCGCGGCCACCGCGTTCGACGACGTCCGCTACCTCGGGCACGCCGCGACGGAGCAGACCTATCGAGAGCTCGCCGCGACCGACGCACGACTGCTGTCGCTTCGCCCCGAGGAGGTGCCGGCGTGAGCATGACCGCTCAAACCCCGTCGGTCCCGTCGACCGCCGAGCACCGACCGCGCAAGACGAAGGCGATCGTGGGCTGGCTGATCGTGGTGGCGCTCCTGCTGATCGTCGCTTTCGTCGCGCTCCGTGTCAGTGTGACACCGCCGGGAGCACGGGGAGCGCTCGATCCGGAGGGCCGGGACGACGCGGGCGCGCTCGCCCTCGCCGAGATCCTTCGTGACCAAGGAGTCGACGTCGACGTCGAGCGTTCCCGGACGGCCGCGCGCGCGGCGATCGGCGACGACACGACCCTCGTGATGGCGAATCCGTACACGTTGACGGACGACGCCTTGGAGACGCTGATGGAACCGGCGGACCGCATCGTGTTCCTCTCCGCCGGCACCCATCTCCTGAGCGCACTCGACATCGGTGGGAACGCCCCGGGGACGCTTCCTGCGGTGTCCGCCGAGTGCGATGTCGCCGAGTTCGCCCGAGTGGGGACGATCCGCGCGGACAGACTCTTCTCCCCCACGAGTGGGGTGGTGCCCTGCTTCGGCGATGCGAACGGTGCCGCGGTGCTCGTGGACGACCGCACGGACGACCGCCGCATCGTCGTGGAGGGCTCGAGGCTCTTCGGAAACGCCTCCCTCGCGGAGAACGGCAACGCCGCGCTGGCCCTCGCCCTACTCGGGCAGACGGACCACGTCGTCTGGTACGTCCCGAGTTTCGCGGACTCCGACATCGAGGGCGAGTCGATCGACACGCTCGGAACCTTGACACCGCCCTGGGTCACGCCGGTGATCCTCCTGCTGCTCCTCACGGGGATCGCCGCAGCCGTCTGGCGCGGTCAGCGCTTCGGCCCGCTGGTGGCCGAGACCCTGCCCGTGACCGTCCGCGCCTCCGAGACGATGCACGGACGCGCGCGTCTGACGGCCAGAGCCGCGGACTCGGCGCACGCCGCGGAAGCACTCCGCGACGGCGCCCAGCGCCGACTCGCACGACGACTCGGGCTCGCCGCACACGCCGGCGCGGACGAGGTCGCCGACGCGGCCTCCGACCGGCTTCGGATCCCGCGCGGCACCCTGCAAGCCCTGCTCGCCGGGCCCCTGCCCACCGACGACACAGCCCTGATCGATCTCGCACGACGACTCGATGACCTCGAGGCCGCAGTGGAGTCGAGCACGCACAGTGCGAGGCACGACGAATGATCGAACGAGCCGACCCTTCCATCCACCCAGAGAAGCCGAGGGAACCCCGTGACCGTTGAGAATCTCCCCGCCGACGACGCCGCGCTTCGTCAGGCCATGCATCGGGTCCGCACCGAGGTCGACAAGGCCGTCGTCGGGCAGGCCGGCACCGTCACCGGACTCCTGGTGTCCCTGCTCGCCCGGGGCCACGTCCTCCTCGAGGGCGTGCCCGGGGTCGCGAAGACGCTGGTGGTCCGGTCCTTCGCTCGAGCGCTCGGCCTCGACACGAAGCGCGTCCAGTTCACGCCCGACCTCATGCCGGGCGATGTCACCGGTTCGCTCGTGTACGACGCTCGCACCGGCGAGTTCGATTTCCGGGCCGGGCCCGTGTTCACCAACATCCTGCTCGCGGACGAGATCAACCGCACGCCTCCGAAGACGCAGGCAGCCCTTCTCGAGGCGATGGAGGAGCGCCAGGTGTCGGCCGACGGTGTCAGTCGTCCTCTGCCGGACCCGTTCCTCGTCGCTGCGACCCAGAACCCGATCGAGCACGAGGGCACCTACTCACTGCCCGAGGCACAGCTGGACCGCTTCCTGATGAAGCTCGTCGTCGGCATGCCCGAACGCGATGCCGAGCTCTCGGTGCTGCGCCGCCACGCGGACGGCTTCTCCCCCCGCGAACTCACGGGTATCGATCCGGTGGTCTCGCCGGACGAGATCCGTGCCGCCCAGGAGCGTGCGGCGGCGGTCGAGGTCACCGACGACGTCCTCGGCTACGTCGTCGACCTCGCGCGCGCGACACGCCAGTCCCCCTCGGTCGAGCTCGGTGCCAGCCCCCGCGCCTCGACGGGACTGCTCGCGGCAGCCAAAGCCTGGGCCTGGCTCAATGCCTCCTCCGCGGTGACCCCCGACCACGTGCAGACCATGCTGGTTCCGGTCTGGCGCCACCGGCTCCAGTTGCGGCCGGATGCCCAGATGGAAGGCGTGTCGGCCGACGCGGTCCTCACTTCCGTGGTGCAGCAGACCCGGGTGCCGATCTAGGTGTTCATCACCGGCCGGCTCACCATCGCCCTCGCCGTGGGCGTCCTCCCGCTCGTCCTCATCGGACTGGCGGGCTATCCGGAGTACCCAGCCCTCGGGGCCTGGATCGGCCTGTGCGTGCTGCTGGTCGCCCTGGATGTCGCACTCGCTGCGAGCCCCCGAACGGTGACCGTGAGCCGCCGGGTGCCCCAGCGAGCTCGTCTGGGCGAGCAGGTCCCGGTGAGCGTCGCCGTCCACAACCACGGCACCAGGACACTGAACGCCGTGATCCGCGACGCCTGGCAGCCCACGGCAGGGGCTCCCGCCGAACGCCAGCACCTGCGTGTGGCTCGGGGGGAACGCGCCCGTGTCTCGATCACCCTCCGCCCCCGGCGACGTGGGGAACTGGTGAGCGACTTCGTGATGATCCGCTCGCGCGGCCCCCTCGGCCTCGCCGGACGACAAGCACGACACGTCGTCCGCGGCGCGATCCGGGTGCTGCCGGCTTTCTCCTCGCGAAAGCACCTGCCCTCGCGCCTCGCGCGGTTGCGCGAACTGGACGGCAACACCAGCATCCAGGTGCGCGGTCAGGGAACCGAGTTCGATTCGCTGCGCGAATACGTACGGGGTGATGACGTGCGCTCGATCGACTGGCGGGCCACGGCTCGAGCCGGAACGACGATGCTTCGCACGTGGCGTCCTGAGCGCGACAGGCACGTGGTCATCATCATCGACACCGGCCGCACAGCCGCTGCCCGAGTCGGGGACGGCACCCGTGTCGATGCCTCCCTCGAGGCCGCCCTCCTCCTCGCCGCGCTCGCCTCCCGCGCCGGCGATCACGTGCACCTGCTCCTGTACGACCGCGTCGTCCGTGGCAGGGTGACCGGTGTCGACGGCACCGCGCTGCTCCCGGCGATGACCGACGCGATGGCCCCGGTGCACGCACGCCTGGTCGACACCGACTGGCACGGTGCCTTCGCTGCGGTCCGCTCGCTCACCACACGACCGTCGCTGATCGTCGCGCTGACCGCGCAGGATGCCGCAGAATCGGCGCGCGGCTTCCTCGGGGCCTTCCCGCGGGCGTCACGGGCGACGACGGTCCTCGTCGGTTCGGTGACGGACGACGGCATCAGTGCTCTCGCCCGAGAACGAGGTTCCCGGGAAGAGGTGTACCTCGCTGCCGCGGCCGAACGCACCCTCCGTGACGCGGAGAACGTCGCCGACGCGATCCGCAGAGCCGGTGGAGAGGCGATCGCCGCCGACCCGGAGGAACTCCCCCCTCGCATCGCGGATCGCTACCTCGAGCTGAAGGCCGCAGGACGCCTCTGACCTGTGCCGTGCCCGTGCACTGAGGGCGATCAGCCGGAGATGAGCCGCGGAGTCCCTGCCTCGTACTCGACGAGGTCGCCGGTCTCCCCCGCCCGGTGCGCACGCCCTCCGATGACGAGCATGTAGATCAGGAACACCGCGAGCGCGGCCGCACCGATCCCGATCTTCACAGGCCACGGGAGACCCCAGCCGGTCACGAAGCCCTCGACGAGCCCCGACAGGAACAGCGCGAAGATGAGTCCGATCGCGACCGTGGCGAGTGCCCTCCCCTCCTCGGCGAGAGCCTCCCCGCGGGTGCGGTGGCCGGGAGCGACCCAGGCCCAGAAGATGTGCAGCCCCGCGGCACCGGCGACGAAGATGCAGGTCATCTCGAGCATGCCGTGCGGGAGGATGTAGAGCACCATCAGATCAGCCTTGTCGTGCGCCGCCATGATCGCGCCGGCGGTACCGATCCCCATCGCGTTCTGCACGAGCATGTAGACGGGCCAGATCCCGGTGACGCCGAACAGCACGCACTGCATCGCGATCCAGGCGTTGTTCGTCCACACCATGCCCATGAACGTGGCCGCGGCGTTCTCGGTGTAGTAGCCCGTGAAGCTCTCGTCCGCGTACTGCTCGAGGGCGTCGGGCGGACCGAGGGTCGCGATCAGCGCCGGGTCGCTCGCGATCCATGCGGCTGTGCCGACCGCGACGGCGATGAAGGCGACCGCGATCACCAGAGTGGTCCATCGCAGGCGATAGAGAGCGGCAGGAAGCTGCAGTCGGAAGAACCGTGCCGTCTGGGTGAGGATGCTGTCGGACGCGCCGGTGAGGCGGAGCCGGGCTCTCACGAGGATCGTGGACAGATACGCGCCCTGCGGCGAGTCGCCGACCGAGGTCTTCAGTTCGGCGAGGTCGGCCGATGCGGCGCGGTAGCGGACGATGAGCTCATCCACTCCACTGCCGTCGAGTCGGGCGCGGCTGAGCTCGTCGAGCCGTTCCCACTCGGCACGGCGTGCATCGGTCAACGCGTCGGCATCCACCTGATTTACTGTACTCATGTCCACCCCGATCGACGTCTCCGACGAGGTGCTCTCCGGCGAAGCCGTCGCCATCGATGTGCAGCCGGTCGGCTTCCTGCTGCGCGCGCTCGGTGCCGCCATCGACATGCTCCTCGGATACGCCGTGTTCGCACTGTGGCTCTTCCTGCGCATCTGGCTGCTGAACGCCGGCGTGCTCGACGATGCCACCGACCGCATCGCGACGGTCGCGGCGATCGTGGTCAGCTTCGTGGTGCTGCCGATCACCATGGAGGTCGCGCTCAAGGGCCGCAGTCTGGGCAAGCTCGCGATCGGCGGACGCATCGTCCGCGTGGACGGAGGCGCCGCCGGATTCCGCCATGCCTTCATCCGCGCGCTCATCGGCGTGCTGGAGATCTACATCACGTTCGGCGGCATCGCCGTGCTCACGGGCGCCTTCACGGCGCGGTCCCAGCGGTTGGGCGACCTCGTCGCGGGGACCTACAGCCAGCGGGTCCGTACTCCGGCCCTCATCTCGCACGCCCCCGTGCTGCCCCCGGCGCTGGCCGGGTGGGCGCAGATCGCCGACGTCGCGCGAATGCCCGACCGGCTGGCTCGGCGCATCTCGCAGTTCCTGGTGAGCGCTCCGCGGATGATCCCCGCCGCGCGGGCCCGCGTCGCGCAGGAGCTGCTGAGGGAAGCGGCACCGTTCGTGTCGCCGGTGCCGCCCGTGTCACCCGAGCAGGTTCTCGTCGGCATCACCGTACTGCGCCGCGAACGGGAGCGCCGAGCGCTGGAGAACGCCGACCGCCGCGCCGAACGGCTCACCGGACGTCACGTCGGCGTCTGAGTCCCGCCGGAGGACGACCTCCGACGCAGACGAGCTCCGACGCGGACGCGTTCAGTAGCGGTAGTGCTCGAGCTTGTACGGCCCCTCGACCGGCACACCGATGTATGCAGCCTGCGCGTCGCTGAGCGTGGTCAGCTGCACCCCCAACGCGTCGAGATGGAGGCGGGCCACCTTCTCGTCCAGGGACTTGGGGAGCACGTACACGCCGATCGGGTACGCCTCGATGTTCGTGTAGAGCTCGAGCTGCGCCAGCACCTGGTTCGTGAAGGACGCACTCATCACGAAGGACGGGTGGCCGGTGGCGTTGCCGAGGTTCATCAAGCGGCCCTCGCTGAGCACGAGCACACTGCGCCCGTGGGGCAGACGCCACTCGTGGACCTGCGGCTTGATCTCGATCTTCTCCGCTCCGTCGAGGGCTTCCAGACCCGCCATGTCGATCTCGTTGTCGAAGTGCCCGACGTTGGCGACGATCGCCAGGTGCTTCAGCGCCAGCATGTGCTCGGTCGTGACGACATCGCGGTTGCCGGTCCCGGTCACGACGATGTCGACCTCGCCCGCGACGTCGATCAGACGCGCCACCTGGAAGCCGTCCATGGCGGCCTGGAGCGCGCAGATCGGATCGACTTCACTGACGATGACCCTGGCTCCCTGTCCACGGAGGGCTTCTGCCGCCCCCTTGCCGACGTCGCCGTACCCGCAGACGAAGGCCACCTTGCCGCCGATGAGCACGTCGGTCGCGCGATTGAGCCCATCGGGGAGGGAGTGGCGGATTCCGTACTTGTTGTCGAACTTGCTCTTGGTCACCGAGTCGTTGACGTTGATGGCCGGGAACAGCAGATCCTCGGAGGCGGCGAGCTCATAGAGACGATGCACGCCCGTCGTGGTCTCTTCCGTGACTCCGATCAGCCCTGCGGCGAGCGCCGTCCAGCGGTCGCTCGACTCCGCGAGGGAGCGGCGCAGGAGGTCGAGGATGATCGAGTATTCCTGTGAATCGGTCTCGGTCGGTGCAGGTACTGCTCCGGCCTTCTCGAACTCGACGCCCTTGTGCACGAGCAGAGTCGCATCGCCGCCGTCGTCGAGGATCAGGTTGGGTCCGTCGAACCCGCTCGACGACCAGTCGAAGATCCGCGCCGTACAGGCCCAGTACTCCTCGAGGGTCTCCCCCTTCCAGGCGAAGACGGGCACGCCTGCCGGGGCGTCGACGGTGCCTTCGGGACCCACGACGACGGCGGCGGCCGCTTCGTCCTGCGTGGAGAAGATGTTGCAGCTCGCCCACCGGACCTCGGCGCCGAGGGCCACGAGCGTCTCGATGAGGACCGCAGTCTGCACCGTCATGTGGAGCGAGCCCGCGATCCTGGCGCCCTTCAGCGGCTGAGCACCGCCGAACTCCTCCCGGAGTGCCATGAGTCCGGGCATCTCGTTCTCCGCGAGCCGCAGCTGGTGACGGCCGGCTTCGGCGAGGGAAAGATCGGCCACACGGTACTCGAGCTCAGGCATGCGCTCATTCTTCCATCCTGTCGGCCCCTCACGACCGTGTGTGTCAGAAGCGGATCGCGTCGATCACCTTCACCCGTAGCGCGACGAGCGCGGGGATGAACCCCGACACGGCGCCCACGACGACCGAGGCGATGAGTCCGACCAGCGCCGCCCTCATCGGGAACGGCGGGACGTCCTGGATCCCGTAGAACATCGTGGTCACGATCCAGTCCGATCGCAGGACGGCGACGACGATCGCGATCCCGATGACTCCGGCGACGGTCGTCGCGACGAGGCTCTCGAGGAAGACCGAGAAGAAGACCCGGCCCGAACTGGCGCCGAAGGCGCGGCGCACGCCGATCTCCCGCACGCGCTGCCGCATCGCCACGAGCTGGATGTTGATCAGGCTGAGAGCGCCGAGGGCGAGGATCAGCGAGGCGATTCCTCCCGTGATCATCTCGAAGGTCGCCTGGACGTCCAGGGCTCCCGGCTGCGCCGCCCAGTCGGTGCGACTCACCGAGATCGTCTGCCCCTCGGGCAGCCCCGCGCGTAGATCCATCGCCAGCACCGGGCCGATCTGGTCGGCTTGGTCGACACCGACCCACACCTCGTACTGCGTCGAGACTTCCGCGGGCAGAGCGTCCACTCTGTCGCGATAGTCGTCGTACAGCAGATCGACCCGCAACTCCTCGTCCCCGAAGCCCTGCCGGGGAACGATGCCGATCACCTGATAGGTGCCGCCTGCCGCGCCGCCGAACTCGACGGTGGGGTGCTGAGACAGCGGCACCCTCCCCAGACGGTCCCAGAGCGCCTCCGTGATCACGACCGGAGGTGCCATCGCCTCCAGGTCGGAGTCGAGGAACCAGCGCCCCTCCAGGAGCTTCTCGCGATGGATCTGCGGGAATGCCGGGTCCATGATGCGCGCGGGGACCGGGGCGATGCCCTCGGGAAGATGCACATCCAGCATGACCCCCTGCGCGATCCGCGTGGTGTGACTGAAACCGAACCGATCGGACACCCGGGTGAAGCGATCGTCGAATTCGTCGGCGTCGATCGGCGTGCCGTCGGCCGTGCTCGCCGAGACGGCGATGGTCGCGGCGCGTCCGCCCCACCGGTCGGACTGCTCCGCCTGGAACTGGCGCTGATACTCCGAGATCGCCACGACCGCGGTGAGCGCGCCGACCGAGACGGCGATGCCGATCAAGCTCAGCAGCACCCGCAGCTTGTGGACGCGGATCTCCGCCCAGGCGTCGGAGAGCGCGCCGAGGAACCCGGTCACGAGACGGGCTCCGCCACCGCGGGTGTCCCCTCCGACGGCACGGACGCCGCGAGCGTCGAGGCCTCGAAGGCGCGGCCCAGGTCCACCGGCTCCAGGCGTCCGGCGTCCAGGCGGTAGTGCCTGCGTGCGCGCGCGGCGACGTGCAGGTCGTGCGTGATGGTGACGAGCGCCGCATCGGTCTCGGTGGCGACCTCGTCGAGAAGGGACATCACGGAGGCCCCGGTATCGATGTCGAGGGCGCCCGTCGGCTCATCCGCGAGGATCAGGACGGGCTTCCGCACCAGCGCCCTGGCGATCGCGACCCGCTGCTGTTCACCCCCGGAGAGCTTGTCGGCGATCTGATCGACGCGATGGCCGAGGCCGACACGCTCGAGCATGTCCGCGGCGATCTGTCTGCGGTTCCAGAACATCCGGCCCTTCGCATGTCCGAGAGGCATCGTCACGTTGTCGAGCGCGGTGCGCCCGGGGAGCAGATTGAACTGCTGGAAGACGAAGCCCACGTTGTCGCCACGCAGCCGATCGAGGCGCCCCGATCGCATCCGGCGCACTTCACGCCCTTCGAAGGAGACGGAACCGGACGTCGGCGCATCCAGCATCCCGAGGATGTTGAGCAGCGTCGACTTGCCGGACCCCGAGCGCCCGACGATCGACACGTGGTCCCCGGCACCGACTTCCAAGGTGATCCCGCGAAGGATCTCGAGCCGCGAGTCGTCCGGGAGCAGAACGCTCTTCGCGACGTCGTCGAGAGCGACGAGGCTCACCAGCTCATCCCGCTGTCGCACTGTTCGACCCCCGGCGACACTTCGTAGCAGAACTCCTCGACGGGGGCGACGAAACCGGGCACGAACTCGCGGATGCTGTCGCCTTCCGCCAGTCCCTCCGTGACCTCGACGATCACCCCGTCGTTGACCCCGAGCGTCACCGTGCGCTCCTCCGGCTCGGAGCCGTCAGCCGCGTCGACCCAGACGGTGCCTGATCCGGCACCGCCCTGCACCGCGGTGACCGGGACCACGAGTGCGTCGTCGACCTGGCCGAGGGCGAGGTCGAGGGTCGCGGGAAGCCCGGCGAAGACCGTCTGGTCCTTCGGGATGGCGCACCGCACGCTGGCTGTCCCCTCTGCCGAGACCTGGACGCGCACCCCGGTGCACGCGAACGGTGCCGGTCCGCCCGTGATGGTGATCGTGGCCTCGCTCGGCGCGTTCACGAGACGATACAGCTGGACCGGGTCGACGGTCGCCAGCAGGTGGTAGCGCGCGGGCGTGAGCTTGTACGTCTCGGTACCGACGGACGTCATCTGCCCCTTCACGAGAGCGATCTCCGACACGTCGCCGGCTTCGGGGGCGAGCACGTCGATGTCCTTCCGGGGATACTCCTGACGAACGGTGAAGAGCTTCTGACCGGCGCTCACCGCCGCGCCTTCGCTCACGTGGACGGCCGTGACTGTCCCGTCGAGTTCGCTGCGCACCCCGAAGGTCTCGTCGCGAGCGATGTTGCCGGTCAGGGTCAGAGCATTGACGACCGAACCACGTTCCACGGCGATGATCGGGTCGGTGATCCCGGCATCAGGGCTGACGATGGTCTCGGCCCGGTCGGGGAAGAAGGCGATCTTGACGAGCGCGGCGGCGCACGCACCGAAGACCACGACGAGAAGCAGGGGGAAGATCCAGCGACGCCAGACGATCACGAGTGCCTTTCCGGCTGCGCCGCCCTGGCACGCCTCGGGACAGCGTATCCAGGCGCACGCGTTCTCCCGGGGCGGCTGACACCGCGTGTCCGGCCCGAACGGGCGCCGTCAGACGCGGAGGGCTTCGTCAGACGCGGAGGGCTTCGTGGCGGACGACGAGCCAGCCGGCCGGGACCGAGAGTCGATCCGCGTGCGGCGAGCAGAGGTCGTGGGCCTGAGGGTCGTTCGCGGCACCGAGCGGTCCGAGCGCCGCCATCTGGTCGCCATAGTCATAGGTGAGGGTGGCCACGGCTTCTCGCACGCAGCCGACCTTCGAGCACAGTCGTCCGTCCATCTCCGACAGCGTACGGCTGCCGTCCGTCGACGCTCGGGATGCCGCGCCGCAGACGCCGACACCACCTAGACTTTCGTCATGCCTCGTCGTCGCACTGCCCACACCTCCGCCGCCCCTCGGCGCGGTGCTCGGCACGGACGTCACGGACGTCTGGGCCGCAGCGAGGTCGTACGGCCTCCCCTCGCGCCCCTTGACGGACGCCTGGACCGATTCGACCTCACGGTCGGCACGGCGGTCGAGTTCCTCCGCGGAACCTGGCCGGAGCTGCAGGAGGTGCGATTCGAGATCGGGGCGATCCCGGGTTTCGACGCGACCGACGAGGTTCCACGCTGGTACCTCGACCGTGAGAACCGACGCATCGTGCTGTTCCGTCTGCCCATCGAACGCTTGCTTCCCCCGGGTCACGACGACGCGCCGCATCGGCGGATGGCGATCGAGAGCGCCGTGTTCCGGGCGGCCGCCGAGTATGTCGGTCGCGAGCCGTGGGATCTGGGCCACGAGCACTGACCTTTCCCCGCGGGAGATCAGGGGTAGACCGTGATCGCCTTCTCCACGCCGGCGCTGGCCTGCACGGGTGACACGGCGATCGCTCCCGGGGCGGTGAGGGTCAGGGCGGCGCGAATCGAGCCGTCCGTCCTCATCCGGTAGGTGGCGCCGGGATCGACTTCCACGCCGAGCGACTCGCCTGCGGCGATGACCATCTCCTCGGGCAGACCTCCGTCCGACGTCTCGAGGGTCACGGTCACATCCTGATCCGACGTGTTCGCCAGCTGGACCCTGGGCGCCGGCCCCGACGGCACGGCGAACAGGACATCGCCCTCGATCTCCGGCGCCGGGGTGATCCAGGCGAAGTCGGAGTCGCGACCGAAGCCGTCCTGCTCCCGGAGCGCGGCCACGACCGGAGCGTCCGAAACGACATCGACCGTGTACGAACCCGGTGCCAGGCCGGTGAGCGCGACCTGCGCGGGCAGGTCGGCTTCGACGGGGACCGAGAACTCATCGACCACGGCGGACGATCCCTCGGCCCGCACCCGGACCTGCACCCGAGCATCCGCTCCCGGTGACAGCACTCGGAGGACGGCCATCTCGGCATCGTCCCCTGCGGACGCGAAGACTTGGACCCCGGCCAGCACGAGGTTCTCCTGCGGGCCCGCGACGGCGTCCTGCAGGTCGATACCCGCCGGGTCGAGGACCTGCACGAGGGAGGATTGGAGGACGGCACGGACGGGTGCCCCCACCGCCCCGACACGAACCACCGGCGTGGTGTTCCCCGCCGCGATCGACGTCAGTGGGACCGCGGTCTGCGTGCGAGCGGGCACGATCACGGTGCGCGCGCTCCTCGTCTCTCCATAGACCGAGAGCGTGACGGTCGACGGCACCTCGGCCGCGTTCGTCAGGATCACGATGTCTTCGGTGCCGGTCGCGGTGCTGCCGCCCACGAGCCACGAGTCCAGCTTCGGAATACCGCAGGGGGCGGCCGCGTATCCGGCGAGATCCTCCGTCGCGATGCTGATCGACTCGGCGGCGGCGATCAAGGGAGCAGTGCGTCCTTCCACAGTGCCGGTGAGCACGCGGACCTCGCCGGCATCCGGCACATCCTTCACGGCGAGACCCTCGGACGCGGGGTCTCCCGAAGTTCCGCCGAGGGCCACGCTCGGCCGCGCGGCGGACGACATGCTGAGCGGATCGATCGCGTCGCGACCGAGCGCGCGGAGGTCACCGTTGCAGACGAGCACGCTGTCGCCGGGAAGGGGCGTGACCTGCATCTGGGCCGCGTCGTGGCTGATGCTCGGCCAGGGCGCATGCACGGCCGCAGTGATCCCTGCCACACAGGCGACGATGACCACGCCTCCCGTGACCAGGCGCGCGCTGGTGGCGGCGACGCGGATTGCGCGTGAGCGGCTCATCGGTCTCCCTCCACGGACCTGTCGGGGCCGTCCTCATCAGCGCCTGCCGGTGGGGACGCGTCGTCCGCTGCGGCAGCCTGATCGCCGCTCGGCTCGGGGTCGGTCTCAGGTTCAGCGATCGGCACCAGCGCCTCGTCGTTCAGGGCAGCGGCATCCTGCGGCTCTTCGAGAGCGCCGACCGGGGGCTGCTCCTCGAGATCGTGACGGTCCTCCGCATGCCGAGGAAGCACCAGAGGCTCATCCGGAGCGCGCCCGACGATCCGGGACTGCGCGCGCGCCGCGCGGCGCGAGGCGCGCGTGGGGATCGACAACAGCAATGCGGCGAGCACCGCCATCAGCTGGAGCGTGAGGACGAGCCTGACCGTCCCCTGCTGAGCGGCGCTGAGGGCAGGAGAGGCCGCGGCCTCCGCTTCCAGCCGCCAGAGCACCCCGCGATCCGTGCGGCCCGCATGCACGAGCCCGGGACGCTGATCGATCGAGGCGATGGCCATGGCACGGAGGGCACGCGCCTTGTCTCCGTCGCTGCCGGCGCCCTGAGCGACCAGCACATAGCTGATCCCCTTCGCCGATAGCTCACCCGGCGCATCGAACTCGCGAGCCGACAGCAGGTCCACCGCGAGGGTCGAGACGTCCGCCCCCTGCGGTTCCGTCGCCGTCGAGGTCATGGTCGTCTGCGACCCCAAGGTCTTGCTCGCACCCCGGACGACTTCGACCGCGAGTCCGCCGTCGTTCTTCGGGGTGAGGACGAGCGTCGCGACGTCGCGATCACCCGCTGCCTGGGCTGCGACGTAGGCGGGGAGGGTGGATTCGGGACCGTTCGTGAGGAGGGAGCGATCCGTGTGGAAGGCCGTGAGCGCCGGGACCGCGCAGACCGCCAGCGACAGGGCCGCGACGGTCGCCGCGACAGCTCTCAGGCGCGGCGCCGTGATGGCCGTGTCCAGCGTGACGAGCGCAGCGCCGAGCACCCCGATCCAGGCCAGACTGAGGCCTGCACCCGGCCAGATCGCCACTCCTGCGCCCTGGTCGAAGCTGACGGTGATTCCGACGGCGAAGAAGGCGGTGGCGAAGCCGGTCACCGCGACGACCAGAAGCGTGATCCCTGCCCGCCACCGCGGCGCCAGGGCGGAACCCAGAGCGAGGAGGGCGGTCGGGGCACAGAGGACCCAGACCCAGGGAGTGACCGCTTCGGGCGCGAACGATGCCCACCCGGCGAGGTCCGTCGTCGGGAAGCCCATCGCGAGGGCCAACCTGCCCGCGGCGTCGGCAGTAGCCTGCGAGCCCGCCCAGATCAGCCCCGGGTCGCCCAGGACACCCCACGGCGTCCCGTGCGCGAACTGCCAGAAGACGAGGGGGGCGAACAGAGCCACCGTCGGAACCGGCAGCCAGAGCAGACGCGCGGCCCCCCGGAACTGCGCCGTGCCGAGCACGATGCCGAGCGCCACGATCCACAGCAGGACCAGCGCGGGCGCCAGCGAGGGCGCGCACGCGAGGACGGCGGCGAGCAGCAGCGACGCACTGCCGGCGGCTCCCCACGACCGGTGGGCGACCACGGCGGTGTGGAAGAGCCAAGGAAGGAGGAGATGTACGAGGACGGCGCTCGGACGCCCCTCGACGAGCGCCGTGAGGAACGGAGGGGTGAGCGCCCATGCGACGCCGGCGAAGATGCGCAAGCCCGATCGGTCGGTCACCCGCGTCGCGGCGAACCATCCCCCGAGGACGGCGAGCGGGAGGGCGAGGATCCACAGGAGCACCATCGCGAACGACGGACCAGCAGGCCACAGGGTACCGAGCACCGCCACGATCGCTGCGAACGGATCGGCAGGTCCGATGAGGTCGACGGCGGTGCCCCGAATGCCCCAGGCCGCATCGCTCCACAGCGCGGCGACGGTCTGACGGAGCGGGAGCAGTCCGCCGCCGCCGAGTGCCGGCCACGCCAGGAGGGTGGTGAACGAGGCGATGCTGACGACGAGCGCCCCGAGCACGGCCCATGCTCCCCCGCCGGAGAAGAAGCGCAGTTCGCTGACCGCGCCGCCCTCGCTGCCATGCCCGTCGTCGAGGTGCCGACGCAGATCCGAGGAGGTGATGCGCAGAGGCGCGATGCTCGCCCACGTCGACGTTCGGAAAGCGCGGATGCGCGACCTCGATCGCGCGATCGCTCCGAGGCGGATCATCGCGGTGAGCGCTGCCCCCCATTCGGGGAGCACGGCCTCGGGCCGCTTGCCGATGAGGTGGGTGATGGAGCGCCACAGCGCGAGAGGAAGCAGGCTCAGCCAGTGCAGCGGCACCGCCGCGGCGGGAGCGTAAGCCAGGCGTCGATGCAATTGGGCGAGCCGCGTGACGTACGCCCGGCGCGACCGCCCGGACGGCAGCGCCGCAGGACCACCGGGAGCAGCCGAGATTCGTGCGCTCGGTGCGAGTACGACGCGTCCGCCGCCCAGGCGTGCCCGCACCCCGAGGTCGAGTCCCTCATCGGCGCCGGCGAGGGCGGGGTCGAGACGCAGAGCATCGCGGACTTCGCCACGGATGAGGATGCCCCGCACATCGGACCCGAGAGCGTCATCCATGCGATCGTGCTGGCCCTGGTCGAGCTCGCCGGCCGCGAGCTCGACCGAGCGGCCGAGAGCGGTCATCGTCACCCCGAGGGAGACGATCTCGCGGTCGTTGTCGGTCGCGACGAGCTTGGGCGCGATGATCGCCGCGGAGGGCGAGCGTTCCAGCGTTCCGCGAAGACGTTCCAGTGCGCGCGGGTGCGGGGCCGTGTCCTGGGCGAGCAGCCAGATCGCTGAGCCGTCGAGCACCCGCGGCCGAGCGAGGTCGACCGCCTCGGCGAAGGAGGTGCTGGCGCGCGCCTCGATGATGCCCTCTACCGTCGCGGCGACCGCTTCGCTCTCCCGCATCGAAGACGAATCCCCGCAGACGACGAGCGTCACGGCGTCCGCGGGTGCGGTCTGGGATCGCACGGCGTCGAGAGTGCGGAGGAGCTGCGCGCGGGAGGCGGATCCGGGGCGCGCGACGATGATGGCGTGAACTCGGGCTGGCATGTCCTCGTCAGCCTATGCGCGGGTCAGGCGGCGCTGGAGCAGCCCGTGCGGCGCGCCCGCGAAGCCGTGCCACGCGGAGACGATGCGGACGATCAGCTGGCGCGACGCTTGAGCTTGCGGCGTTCGCGCTCCGAGAGACCGCCCCAGATACCGAAGCGCTCGTCGTTGTTGAGCGCGTATTCGAGGCACTCGCTGCGGACGTCGCACGTCGTGCAGATGCGCTTGGCGTCTCTGGTGGATCCACCCTTCTCAGGGAAGAATGCCTCCGGGTCCGTCTGCGAGCAGAGTGCGTCGCTCTGCCAGGCGAGGGCGTTGTCATCGTCGGATGCTTCGGTCCGTCGAACCCCGGGAACACCGAGGTTGATCGGATCGACGAACCAGTTCTCCGGTACGTCGGAACGGTATCCCGTCATCTCGATCTCCAACCCTGTCTCCGCCCCCCGGCGGGCCGTGCTCATGACTAATTACACCCGTGTCATTCGCTCCGGTCAAGTCGCGGATCGTAAACCCTCAAGCCGCTCTTTAAGGTTCTTGGGGGTCGATCGGCGTGTCGCGCGCCCGGGGTCGGCTCAGCGCCCGGGGCTCGCGATGAAGACCTCGCCGACGCCGGAAACGGTGAGGGTGCCTTCGTCGGCACTCGCGAACGCCGCCGCACCGACCACGACGTCGATTCGCTCGCCGTCCGCAGAAGCGACGGCGACCTGCCCGTCCGTCGCGAGCACCATCGTCGGCCCGGACACGTCGAGGGCGACGGGGGTTCCGTCGAGCTCGATCCTCGTGAGCGCGAAGTCGGGCACCGGAACCGGATACGCCGTGACCCCGCCGTCACCGTGGGGGCGCAGCACCGGAACCTCACCGGGAGTGGCGTCGAGGATCGCGAGCAGTTCGGGGACATCGATGCGTTTCGGGGTGAGCCCGCCCCGCAGCACGTTGTCGCTCGCCGCCATGATCTCCACGCCGAGTCCGGACAGGTACGCATGGAGCAGACCCGCGCGCAAGAACACGGCCTCGCCGCGACGCAGGACGACGTGGTTCATGAGCAGAGCGACCACGACGCCGGGATCCCCCGGGTAGTTCTCGGCGACGCTCGCGATCGCACGGAGCGTCGTCCCCCACTCCCCCGTGTCACCGTCTCCACGCACGGACGATGCCACGACGGCCGAGATGATGTCCTCGACCGCAGCGTTCGCTCCGCCCCCGAGCAGCCAGCCGATCGTGTCCCGAAGGGAATCGTCGCCCGCGCCGAGTCGGTCGCGCAACTGAACGACGCCCTCGCTGTCGTCGAGCAGCCCCAGCAGCGCGAGTGTCTCGTCGACCGGACGAAGACCGCTCAGCGACTCAAACCGCTCGCTGAGGGCGACGATGAGCTCGGGCTTGTGGTTGTCGTCGCGGTAGTTGCGCCGCGGATCGTCCGCGGCGAGTTCGCTCTCGCGCTCCCAGCCCGCGCGTGCCTGCGCGATCGTCGGGTGCACCTGGATCGAGAGCGGACGCCCGGCCGCGAGGAGCTTGAGCAGGTACGGCAGGGTCCCCCCGGTGACCTGATCGAGGGTTCCCCCTCCGGCGACATCGGCCGGATCCCCGGGGTGGTCCCCGAACCACACCTCGGCCTCCGGCGCGCCTGTCGGCGTGCGCCCTTCGAGTCCGGCGAGGAGGGAGTCGGATCCCCACGCGTAGTCGCGGGGAGCATTCGTGAGGCTCAGCAGCATGGTCCCAGCGTAGGGCGCACTGCGGCGTTCAGCGACGCGCCGAGCGCGGCGCGGTAGCCTGAACGCGATGGCCCAGTACACCAAGCACCCGGTGGCAGCCCCGCCGACACCGCCGGAGCGCGAGTCGACGGGGCATCTGATGCTGCGCGGCTACGTGATCCTCGTGTTGATCGTGACGTTCGCGCACACCGCGGTGTACAACCTCGTCGGCATGGAGGGGGCCGGTGCCACTCTCGTCGCCTTCACGCTCGCGACGCTGGCCATCGGCGTCCCTATGCTGGCCCGCAATCACCCGCAGCCGTTCCGCTGGCGGCGCCTGCCCTGGACGGCGATCGGCTACACGGCGTTCGCCCTCCTCTCCGTCGCCTGGTCGCAATGGCGGGGGCCGACTCTGATCACCTGGTTCCTCCTCGCCGCGGTGACCGTCAACGGCCTCTTCATCGCGCACGTGCTCACCTGGCATGAGATCGTGCGGGCCCTCTCCTCCGCGTTCAAGTGGATCCTCGGCCTCTCGCTCGCCCTTGAGCTGTGGGTCTCACTCGTCCTGCACGGTCCGCTCCTGCCGAATTTCGCGACGTTGCCGGACGGCCGGATCGACCCGCAGCTCTACTGGGTGCGCGACAACCTCTTCGACGGCGGCAGGATCCAGGGGATCGTCGGCAATGCGAACGTGCTCGCGATCATCTCGCTGTTCTCGATCATCACTTTCGGCGTGCTGTTCGTCGCCCGCGCGCGCTGGCGCACCACGCTCGCACTCTGGATGCTCCTCGCGGCATACTTCCTGTTCCGCACGTCCTCCGTGACCGCGTTCATCTGCGCAGCCGCGACCGCGGTCGTCCTCGTGGTCGCACTCCTCATGCGTCGCGCCCGCACTCCCGGCGCACGAACGCGCATCTACGTCGTCGCCATCGGCGGGACGGCCTTGGCGGCAACAGTGGTCTGGCTGCTTCGAGAGCCACTCCTCGGACTCGTCGGCCGCACCTCCGATCTCACCGGACGCTCCGATCTGATCTGGGCGAAGGTCCTGGAGCGGGTCCGCGAGCACCCGATTCTCGGCAACGGCTTCTCCAGCCCCTGGATCCCCACCGACCCGTCGTTCGATCACTGGATCACCGATCACGGCATCACCGTCTTCCACGCGCACAACATGTGGCTCGATGTCCTGTTCCAGCTCGGCGTCGTCGGCGTCATCCTGATGGGCGTGGCGTACCTGAGCCTGTTGTGGCGCTCCTGGTTCTTCGCCGTCGATCGCCCCCGGTGGGACCTCGATTCCGCGCGCCCCTTTTCTCCGCTGACCCTGTTGCCCAGCCTGTTCACCGTGGTCCTCCTCGTCCAGGGGTTCGCCGAGTCGACACCGATCATGCTGTGGGGCTGGATGCTCGTGGTGCTCCTGTCGTTCAAGCTGAAGTCGGTCCCGCTGGTCGGGATCGGCGAGCGCGACCTCGTGTTCGAGCGCGGTGCCCGGCAACGGCGGGTTCCGTGACGTCGTCGCGCCCCCTGGTGAGGCTGCTCGGATCGGTCGAGCTGGCTCGCGCCTTCGCCCTCGCCACTCTGACCACGGTCTTCGCCTCGTACGCGATCGAGCGGATGACGTCGAAGGTCACGCTGGCCACCATCATCACGGTGCTCTGCCTCCTGGGCGCGGCGATCCTGTGGGTCCGACGGGATGAGCTGTCCCTTCTCCGGATCGCCCCGTCGTCGCTCATCGCCTTCCTCGGCTGGGCTCTGGTGAGCCTGGTGTGGACGACGGACCGCTCGGACACGCTGTTCGGCTGGATGTCATTGTTCGGCTACGCATTCCTCGCGATCACGATCGGCCACATCCGTGACACCCTCCAGACCGTTCGCGCGATCGGCGACACCCTGCGCGCCCTCCTCGCCGTCTCGCTGGGAATCGAGATCCTGTCCGGCATCCTCCTCGATCTCCCGTTCACCTTCCTCGCCATCCAGGGAAACCTGGCGGAAGGCGGTCCGATCCAGGGCCTGTTCGGCAGCCGCAACATGCTCGGGTTCATCGCGGTCATCGCACTCATCACGTTCGTCATCGAGTGGCGCACACAGTCCGTGAACCCGCCGCTCGCCGTGGTCTCGATCGGCCTCGCCGGTTCCCTGGCCTTCCTCTCGGCATCGCCGACCGTGCTCGTTCTCGCCGTCGCCGTGGGCACCGTCACGCTCGCGCTGACGATCGTGCGACACACGTCACCCGCGCGGCGCAACATCGTGCAGCTCGCCCTCGGCATCCTCGTGACCCTGACGCTCACGATCGCGTTCGCGCTGCGCCACCAGATCATCGCGCTTCTGGACGCCGGATCGGACTTCTCGATCCGCGCATCTCTGTGGAACACGATCCTCGACTTCGTCGCCGTCAGACCGATCAACGGGTGGGGATGGTTCGGTGAGTGGGCCCGTGGCGAATACCCGTTCACCTTCATCAACTTCCAGCTGGACGACCATCACCAGAGCGCACTGAACGCGTTCTTCGATGTGCTGCTCCAGCTCGGCGCGGCCGGCCTGGTGCTCTTCCTGTTGCTGGGCGGCGTCGCGCTGATCCGCTCCTGGCTGGTGGCGAGCGTGCGTAGATCCGTCGTCTACGCCTGGACGCCGATCATGCTGGTGACGTTGGCCGTCGACTCGATGTTCGAGAGCTTCACGCTGGTCGGCGCCGGGTGGTTCATGCTGGTGCTCTGCGCGTTGCGCGCCGGACAATCGCGGTCCTGGCGCGAGAACATCGACGCTGTGCACACGGGCGCGATCCCGACGCTCCGCCCGCAGGAGTGACCGCCCACAGGGGTTACTGAGGGCGCCGCGGCGCCCTCAGCTCAGCGAGCGCAGCTTCTCGGCCCAGGCGATCGCGTCGCGCACACCATCGTCGACCGAGCGCTCGGCACGCCAGTCCAGCACCTCGGCCGCACGGTCGACGATCGCGAAGGCACCCGCCTGGTCTCCGGGGCGGCGATCGGTCTCGATCACCGCGAGAGGTTCACCGGTGACGCGTTCGAACGCGGCCACGAGCTCTCGGACCGTCACACCGTCGCCGGTGCCAAGGTTGATCACCTGGTACGGCTCATCGTGGGTGGCGACATCGTCGAACTTCTGAACCGCCGCGACATGCGCCAGAGCGAGATCCCAGACGTGGATGTAGTCGCGGAGACCCGAGCCGTCGCGCGTGGCCCAGTCGGTTCCGGTGATCGTGAAGGGCTCTCCGGACGCGCTGGCCTGCATGATCTTTCCCAGCGCGTGCGAAGGAGTCGGATTCTGCAGGCCGGTGCGCAACTGCGGGTCGGCCCCGATCGGGTTGAAGTACCGCAGCGCGATCGCGCGGAAGTCGCCGGCGTTCGCTGCATCGTCGAGAATCTGTTCGACCATCGCCTTGCTCGTAGCGTACGGGCTCGCCGGCGCCAGTCGGCCGGCCTCATCCACGCCGTCGCCTCCCTCACCGGCGTACACGGCCGCCGAGGAGCTGAACACGATGCGAGGGATGCCCGCGTCCCGCAAGCGCTGGAGAAGCACGATCGTCTTCCCGACATTCGCCTCGTAGTACCCGAGCGGGTCGGCGACGGATTCCGGGACGACGATGCGTGCGGCGCAGTGGATGACCGCATCGATGTCGGGGTGATCGGCCAGAAGTCGGTCGACCGCGGCGACGTCGGCGATGTCGCCGACGTACAGGTCGCGCCCCTCGCCGAAGGACCGGAGCCCGCGGGAGAGGTCATCGAGGAGGACCACGTCGAGGCCGGCTTCGATGCACGCCGTCGCGATGGTTGAGCCAATGTAGCCGGCGCCGCCGGTGATCAATACCTTCATCGCGGTCAGTCTACTCAGTAGATCTGCAGGCCCGGCGGGAGACTCTCCGCAGATGCAGAGGTCATCGACGGTAGGCTACTCACTGCTCGTCGAGTCCCGCGCTGTCCGCTGACAGCGGCCTGCGGCATCAACATCGGAGAACCTCCCAGTGGCCCACGTCCTTCAGAACGTCGTCTTCCCACTTGATCGCGACCCCGACCTCCTTCCGCTGTATGCCGATCCGGAGACATGGTCCGTAATCGAAGACGAACCCGTCCGCGTCTCGAACCGCGCTCACCTCGGGAACATCCTCGGGCGGAACCGTGCCCGCATCGTGGCCGGACGTCGAGTGTCGATGGGGACGTATTTCAACGCCTTCCCCGCGTCTTACTGGCAGCACTGGACCAGCGTCCGCGAAGTGCGGCTCACGGTGCGCACCACCGGCCCGGCGACGATCCTGGTGTACCGTTCCAACGGCTCGGGCGTGCGTCAGCGCGTCGCCACCCGCGAAGTGACCGGCGAAGCGTCGACCTCTTTCGACCTCGAGCTCACCCAGTACAGCGACGGCGGGTGGATCTGGTTCGACATCGTCGCAGATGAGAAGCCCGCCGTCCTCGAAGGTGCGGAATGGACCACCGAACAGGAGCCCGCTCGCGGAGGCAAGGCCTCTCTCGGGATCACCACCTACAACAAGCCGGACTATTGCGTCGAGACCCTCCGCGCACTGGCCGCGTCGCCCGACGCGCTGGAGTTCATCGACCGCATCTTCCTGATCGACCAGGGCACCCAGCTCGTCGCCGAACAGGACGGTTATGACGACGTCGCGGAGAGCCTCGGGGAAACACTCCAGGTGATCCGCCAGGACAACCTGGGCGGCTCCGGAGGATTTGCCCGGGCGATGCACGAGACGCTGCAGCGTCCGGAGAGCGATTTCGTGCAGCTGCTCGACGACGACATCCGTCTCGAACCGGAGTCGCTGCGCCGCTCCATCGTCTTCGGTCGGTATGCGACCACCCCTGTCCTCGTCGGCGGTCATATGTTCGATCTACTCGACCGCCCGAAGCTGCACGGATGGGCGGAGGTCGTCGACGAGGGCCCGTTCATGTGGCGAAACCTCTATCAGGAGAAGATGCCGCATGACTTCGGCGTCTCGAACCTGCGCCAATCGACTCTTCTGCACATGCGCATGGATGCCGACTACAACGGCTGGTGGATGTGCTTGATCCCGCTCGAAGCGATCAGGAAAGTCGGGCTGTCGCTCCCCGCCTTCATCAAGTGGGACGACGCCGAGTTCTGCCTCCGTGCGGGTGAAGCCGGCTTCCCCACCGTGTCGATGCCCGGGGTCGCGCTCTGGCACGTCTCATGGGTGAACAAGGACGACTCGATCGACTGGCAAGCCTACTTCCACGCACGCAACCGCCTTGTCGCCGGACTTCTGCACTCCAACACCCCCCGCGGCGGACGATTGATCCGGCACAGCCGACGCGTCGACCTGAAGCATCTCATGATGATGCAGTACTACCCCGTCGCACTCCGTGCGCAGGCTCTACGTGACGTGCTCTCCGGCCCCGACCACATGCAGCGGAACCTGGCGACAGCAATGCCCGCGGCTCGCGCCCTCGCCGCAGACTACCCGGAGACGGTCGTCCATCGGGATCCGACGACGGTCCTCCACTCTCGGCGCGGTCGCCAGGTGTACAAGCAGCTGTCGAAGAACGACTTCGACAGCCCGAAGGGCCCACGGCTGCGCTGGTTCACGCTGTCGACCCTCGTTTCCCACTGGACGCACCGGCCGGACCCGGCGAACATCGCGCAGCCCGAGGTCGAGTTCGGCAAAGAGGATGCGCACTGGTGGCGCGTCCCGGCGTTCGACAGTGCCCTGGTGAGTGCCGCCGACGGATCTGGCAAGAACATCTACACCCGCGACCGCGCAAAGTATCGCCGCATGCTTCGCGACACGATGCGACTGCACGCAGAACTCCGTCGCCGGTGGCCCGAGTTGCAGCAGCAGTACCGTCAGGCGTTGCCCGATCTCGTCTCCCCCACGTCGTGGCAGAAGATCTTCGAGGAGAAGGCATGACCGCGGCGCCCGCTGCATTCGACCCGAAGGCCGCCACGATCGTCATCGTCACCTTCAACCGTTCCCACCTTCTCTCGGGCCTGCTCACGAGCATCACCGCGATGGACCCCAAACCGGGCCACGTCGTGATCATCGACAACGCCTCGGCTGACGACACCACCGACGTCGTCGAGTCATTCCGCGATGACATCGGCACCGAGATCGTGTACCGACGCCTGGAGACGAATACCGGCGGATCGGGGGGCTTTAGCGAGGGCATGCGCACCGCATACGACCTCGGCTCCGAGTGGATCTGGATGATGGACGACGACGTCGAGGTCCTTCCCGAGGGGCTCGCGAGGATGGGAGCGTGGAGCAGTCGATTCAAGAGCATCCAAGGCCGTCGATTCGACTACGACGGCAGCGAGTTCTACTGGCAGTACCGCATCGCCGAGCGCATGGGCATCCCGATTCCGTTCGCTCCTTCCGCCTTCGATGAGAGCGGATACAAGGAGATGAACAGCGGTTGCTTCGAGGGCATGTTCATCCACCGCTCCCTGGTGCAGCGGATCGGTCTTCCCGACCCGCGCTTCTTCATCTACTGGGACGACCAGATGTACGGCTGGTTGGCATCGCGTCTGACCACGGCCGTGATCGTCGATGAGTTCGTGCTGCGCCGCACGCGGGAGATCAAGCAGTGGGACATGGGCATCCGCCATATGAACGCCTCGAGCAACGCCTACCGTTACTACATCATGCGCAACCGCGGCTTCATCAAGCAGTACTACCGGGTCCACGGCGTCTACAACCCGCTCCTCTTCAGCCTGGGCACCACGGCGACGTTCTTCAAGGAACTCATCCGCCTCGTCTTCGTCGAGCGGACCGTACGCGGCACGAGCAATCTCTTCCGCGGCATCCGTGACGGCGGCAAGGTCGGCCGCGACCGCAGCTGGCAGCCGATGCCCCCCTTGGAGGCGTGACGATGGACGAACCGCAGCCGGAGCTCCGCTGGGCTCCGTTGCCCCCGCCGCCGAAGACGGCCGGCAGGGTCTGGCTGATCGTCGGGCTCGTCGTCGCTGGACTCGCCATCGTCGGTGCGCTGCTGTTCTTCCTGCTCCCCCGTGGAGATGCGCCGTCACCGACGGATTCCCCTTCGCCGTCGCCCTCTGCCTCCGCGAACCCGAGCCAGACGCCGAGTTCCTCGCCCGCGCCCGAGCCGGGGCAGACGCCCCAGGTCACGGCGCCGCCGGTGGTCGATCCCTCTGTGGAGGTCTTCCGCGAGCGGGTCAGCGGATGGTTGGGGGACGCGCCCCGAGGGCTCGACATCATCGCCGGCGCGAGCGGCCAGGACGCACTGCCGGTCCTCGACACGCTGCAGCAGGACGCGCAACGGCTGTCGGACGCGCTCCCTCCGTCCTCGATCGAGCAGCAATGGCGCGAAGGTGTGTCGACCTACGCCAGCCGCCTCACCCAGCTGCGCAGCGCGATCACCGAGGGCTCAGGCGTCGCCGCAGCCGTCGAGGCTGCCCGGTCCTCGGTGCAGCAGCTGCGGAGCATGGCCGGGCTCTGAGCGACCGTCACGCCGCGTAGTCGGCGTTGTAGCGGTCCAGAACCTCTCCGATCGGCGCATCGAGAGCGAGCTCGCCCTTGTCGAGGTAGAGGCCCCGCGTGCAGAACCGACGAAGATCACGTTCGTTGTGGCTCACGAAGAAGAGGGTGCGTCCGTCGGCGAGAAGCTCGTCGATGCGCTTGTAGCACTTGTCCCGGAACGCCTTGTCGCCGACCGCGAGCACCTCGTCCACGAGCAGGATGGGCTCGTCGAGCTGGGATACCACGGAGAAGGCCAGACGGACCTTCATGCCGTTGGAGAGGTGCTTGTAGGGCGTCTCCTCGAACCCCGCCAACTCGGCGAACGCGATGATGTCGTCGTAACGACGCGACACCTCGTCACGGGACATCCCGTGCAGGCCCGCCGTGAGCCGGACGTTCTCGCGCACGGTGAGGTCGCCCACGAAGCCTCCGGTGATCTCGATCAAAGGAGCCACGCCGCCGTTGACGCTGACCGTCCCCTCATCGGGGAGCAGCACCTTCGCGACCAGGCGAAGCAGCGTGGACTTGCCCTGACCGTTGCGTCCGACGACGCCGATCGACTCACCGGGTTGCACGGTGAAGGAGACGTTGCGCAGCGCCCAGAACTCCCCCGGGCGAGACCTGCGGGAGGCTCCGGCGAAAAGATCCTTGAAACTCCGGCGCCCGCGCCGGTTCCGTCGGAAGTGCACACCGAGGTTCGTGACTTCGATCGCCGCAGCCATCACAGCTCCTTCAGCACGGGTCGCTCCAGCCGTCCGAACGTCCACATCCCGAGCGCGAGGATACCCACGCACATCACCGCGCTGATCAGGATCGGCATCGGATCCCAGAGGTCGGCGAAGAAGCCCACGCGGTAGAGGGTGAAGATCCCGGCGAGCGGGTTGAAGGCACCGATCACGTCGAACGGCGCCGGGAGATCCCGGAAACTGTAGATCACCGGCGAGGCGTAGAAGAGCGCCCGCAGGATGAGCGCCGTCGTCCGCTCCAGATCGGTGTAGAGCGCGCAGAGCGGCGCGACCAGGAGCCCAAGCCCGACCAGAAGCATCGTCTGCAGGAGGACCGCCACCGGGAACCACAGCAGCAGCCAGTTCACGTGCGCACCGCTGAACACGGCGAAGAGCACCAGGACCGGCATCGAGAAGAGGAACTCGATGCCCTTGCTCAGCACGATGCGGTTGACCCAGATCGAGCGCGGGATCGCCGTCGAACGGACGAGCCGGGCGTCCTTCTTGAACGCGCGGGTGAAGTCGGACACCGAGGTGTTGAACCACACCCACGGCAGCAGCGCGACGATGAGGAAGACGATGTACGGATCTTCCCCCACGCTGCGTCGGAAGATCTCCGTGAACACGAACCAGTAGATCGCGCTCATCACCAGGGGGTCGAGGATCGACCAGAGGTACCCGAGGGAGCTCGTGGCGTAGCGGACTTTCAGGTCGCGAGCCGAGAGCAACCACAGCGAATGCAGATAACGCCGGGGCGTCCCGGGCGCCCCGACAGCAGCGTGACTCACGATGTCGAGTCTAGGAGAGAGTGTTGTTCCACAGCGACAGCGCCGAGCCGATGGCCATGTGCATGTCGAGGTACTGGTACGTGCCGAGGCGCCCGCCGAAGTGCACGCCGTCCTCCCCCTTTGCAAGCTCGCGATAGGCCAGAAGCCCCTCACGGTCGCTCGGGGTGTTGACCGGGTAATACGGCTCGTCCTCGCGCTCGGCGAACCGCGAGAACTCCCGCATGATGACCGTCTTGTCCGAGTCGTACACGTCCTTGCGCTCCGGGTGGAAGTGCTTGAACTCGTGGATGCGCGTGTACGGCACGTCCATGTCGGGGTAGTTCATGACGCTGGTGCCCTGGAAGTCGCCGACGTTCAGCACCTCCTGCTCGAAATCGAGCGTGCGCCAGCTGAGCGCCCCCTCCGCGTAGTCGAAGTAGCGGTCGACCGGGCCGGTGTAGACGACGGGTACCTGTCCGACGGTCGCCTTCTTGCTGAGCGGCTGGGCGTCGTCGAAGTAGTCGACGTTCAGCTTCACCTCGATGTTGGGATGATCGGCCATGCGCTCCAGCCACGCGGTGTAGCCGTCAGTCGGAAGCCCCTCCCACGTGTCGTTGAAGTAGCGGTTGTCGTACGTGTAGCGCACCGGAAGGCGGCTGATGATGTCGCCCGAGAGCTTCTGCGGGTCGGTCTGCCACTGCTTCGCGGTGTAGTCGCGGAAGAACGCCTCGAACAACGGGCGTCCCACGAGGGCGATGCCCTTCTCCTCGAAGTTCGAAGCCGTCTTGACGTCGAACTCCCCCGCCTGCTCCTTCACGAGCGCGCGGGCCTGGTCGGGTGTGTACGCCGACTGGAAGAACTGGTTGATGGTGCCGAGGTTGACCGGCATGGGGAAGACCGTGCCCTTGTGCGTCGTGTAGACGCGGTGCACGTAGTTCGTGAAGCTCGTGAAGCGGTTGACGTACTCCCACACCGTCGCGTTCGAGGTGTGGAACAGATGCGCTCCGTAGCGGTGGACCTCGATGCCCGTCTCGGGCTCCGCCTCGCTGTAGGCGTTTCCTCCGATGTGGTGGCGGCGGTCGATGACTGTCACCTTGCGGCCGGCTTCGGCGGCACGCTCGGCGATGGTGAGGCCGAAGAAACCCGACCCGACGACAAGAAGATCCATGTCGTCCATCGTATCGGCGTCTGGCTGGGAGCTTGAGCCAGAAGAGCCTGCCGAGCCGCGCCCTATGCCGCGGTGCCGACGACGATGCGCGGCGTGCCGGCCCAGCGCGCGGCATCCGTCGCCGCGCGTCCGTCGACGAGAAGCTTCACACCGGGAAGCTGCTCAGGCCCGAGTTCACGGTAGTCGGCGTGGTCCGTCTGCAGGATCGCGAGGTCGACTTCTCCGCCGATCGCGTACGGCTCGAAGCCGAGGCCTCGCAACTCCTCGTCGGTGTACAGCGGGTCATGCACGACGACCTCGGCGCCGCGATCCTCGAGGGCCTTTACCGTCGGGAACACACCGGAGAACGCGGTCTCCTTCACTCCGCCGCGATAGGCCGCGCCGAGCACGACCGCGCGCTGCCCGCTCAGGTCGCCCAGGATGCCTTCTGCCTGCGCGACGAGACGCTCCGGCATCGAAGCGTTCAACTGACGCGCCACACGGACGATGTCGGCATCGGGGTCGGTCGACAGGTAGAGACGCGGGTAGACGGGGATGCAGTGCCCACCGACGGCGATACCGGGACGGTGGATGTGACTGTACGGCTGCGAGTTGCAGGCTTCGATGACTTTGTACACATCGATGCCGTGCGAGGCGGCGAAGAGGCCGAACTGATTGGCGAGGCCGATGTTCACGTCGCGGTAGGTCGTCTCGGCGAGCTTCGCCATCTCGGAGGCCTCGGTCGTGCCGAGGTCCCAGACGCCGTTCGGACGCGGAAGATCGGGGCGCTCGTCGAACTGGAGCACCGCCTCGTAGAACTCGCGTGCGCGGCGGTTACCCTCGTCGGAGAGTGCGCCGATGAGCTTGGGATACTTACGAAGGTCGGCGAACACCCGACCGGTGAGCACACGCTCGGGCGAGTACGCGACGTGGAAATCCTTCCCCTCGGTGAGTCCGGAACCAGCTTCGAGCATCGGCGTGAAACGCCCTCGCGTCGTACCGACAGGCAAGGTCGTCTCATAGGAGATGAGGGTGCCCGGAGTCAGGTGCTCGGCGAGAGAGGCCGTCGCCGAGTCCATGTACCGGAAGTCCGGCTCCCAGGTTTCGTCGTCGACGAAGACCGGCGCGACGAGAACGACGGCGTCCGCACCGGGGATCGCGTCGCCGTAGTCGGTGGTGGCCCGCAGCCGCCCGGACGGGACCAGCTCGGCGAGCCGTTCCTGGAGTTCAGCTTCACCCGGGAAAGGCTCCTGCGCGGCGTTGATCGTGTCGACGGCCTTCTGGTTCACGTCGACGCCGATCACGTCGTGGCCGGAGGAGGCGAACTGGACGGCGAGAGGGAGCCCGATCTTTCCGAGGGCCACGACGGCGATACGCATGGTTTCATTCTACGGGGGTGGCGCTCCCCGACGGATGCTCGAGGGCGCGAAGAACTCCGCTGCGACGGGCACGACCGGTAGATGCAGGTCCCGCAGTCGTGACCGAAGGCGCTCGCGAGCTGGCCCCTGCGGCTCTCAGCGCTTCGAGCCGTGTCCGAACGCGGCCACGATCGCATCGACCGCACGTGTGGCCGCATGTCCGTCGCCGTACGGTGCTGCATCCGTCGGCGCGGGGGAAGGCCGAGTCAGTGCGGCGGTGATCTCCGCGGCACTGTTCGCCAGCACGTTCCATCCCAGCTGAACCGTCTCCACCCATTCGGTCTCGCGTCGGACCGTTGTGCACGGCACCCGGAGGAGGAACGCCTCCTTCTGAAGACCTCCCGAATCGGTCACCACACCGGCACTGTCGAGGACGGCGGCGATCAACTGGGGGTACGCGAGCGGATCACGCGTCCGCAGCGCACCGACATCGAGAGGAATGCCGTGTTCGGCGGCCTTGGCCCGCACACGCGGATGCGCCAGCAGGACGACGGGCCGGTCCGCGGCGGCCAGTGCCTCGACCACCTCCCGCAGCCGTTCGGGGCTGTCGGTGTTCTCGGCGCGGTGGATGGTCGCCACGTAGTACTCGCCACGCGGTCCGATCTCCTCCGCGGCCGTCGCCCCGTCACCGGTGACTGCATCCCGTACTTCGTAGAGCACGTCCGTCATCACGTCGCCGACCAGCACAGACCTGCCGACGAGCCCTTCATCAGCGAGGTGCCCCATGGCGACCTCTGTCGGGGCGAGGCAGAGATCAGCGGCATGATCGGTCAGCACCCGGTTGTGCTCCTCGGGCATGGCACGGTTGAACGACCGCAGTCCCGCCTCGAGATGCGCAACCGGGTAATGCAGCTTCACGGCGCTCACCGCCGCAGCGAGGGTGGAGTTGGTGTCGCCATAGACGAGCACGCAGTCGGGCTCGAAACGGGCGAGCACCTCGTCCATGTGCGCGAGCATCGCTCCCGTCTGGACGCCGTGCGAACCTGACCCGACCCCCAGGTGGGCATCGGGTTCGGGGATGCCGAGGTCGCGGAAGAACACATCCGACAGCATGGGGTCGTAGTGCTGGCCGGTGTGCACGATGACATGCTCGTGTCCCGCGGCCTGCATGGCATGGGCGATTGGGGCGAGCTTGACGAACTGCGGGCGCGCGCCCACGACACTCATGATCTTCACGACATCCATCCTAGGGATCTCGCGGACTGGCGCCGAGCGAGACCGTGCGTGCTCAGATCGGCTCTGCGGCCTGGAGCAGGTGATCGCTGAAGGCGGCGTAGTTCACGTCACTCGACCAGTTGCGCCGCCATTGCGCCATGCTCGCGTCCACGAACCTCCGGTACTCCCCCGTCTCGGTGGTGAACAGTGCCTCGAGCCGGTCCGCGATCTCATCAGCGGTCGGCGTCCCCTTGAGCAGGCCGTCGAACATTCCGCCCTCGGTGTCGATCAGCTCGCTGTTACCGCCGACATCCGTCGCAATCACCGGGAACCCCTGCGCGAGCGCCTCCATGATCGATACCGGGACGCCTTCGGACTCCGAGACGTTGACGAAGACGCCTCCCGGAGAAGTGGCGTACCGCGCACGGACCTCGTCGTTGGAAAGATCCCCGAGGAATTCGAACGATCCGGAGTCCAGCTGATCCGCGGCCCGTCGCTGGATCTCCGCGGCATAGTCCGCGGGTCCGGAACCGATGTGGGACCAGTTCACCTTGAGACCGCGGCGCTGCGCGGTAGCCAGTCCGTCGATGAGTAGCGGGATGCGCTTGACCGGCACGAGGTACGCGCACGTGTAGACCTTGAAGGACTGCTGCGAGACGTTCCCCGCGGCCGTCGCGGGCCCGACACCGAGGCGACCGGTCTCGATGCGGTGCGCGAAGGACGGATATTTCGCCCGGAGATAGTCGGCACCGTTTCGAGAGGCCGTGAAGACCTCTGAGATCTGCGAGAAGAGCAGTTCGCGCTGCGGCAGGTAGTCGATGGCGCTGCGCTCGGAGAACACATCGTAGCCGTGCGCCCGGCTGACTACCGGCACGGTGTGTCGACCCAGCCGCGCGCTCAGTCGCGTCGCCACACGCGCGGGCACCATCATCCAATAGCTGTACAGCAGCGTGCGCGTTCCGGGCGCGAGATGCTCCTGCACCGTCGTCTGCACCTGGTCCGCGACGATGCAGGCGAGAAGGTCGAGACGGAGATCGGAGAGCATCCGCCACGGATGGGGGAAGGACCGCAGCGCACGGCCGAACGAGGCCGCTGCTCGGAGCGGATGCCGCAGCGTGTAGCGCACCACCTTCCCGGCGCTGGCCTTCGTCGTCGAGAGCGCTTCGGGAAGGATCACCTCGACGTTGTCGGGCACCTCACGGCGTCGCGTCTGATCGACGGTTCGCACGACGGGTATGAGGAGCACTCGATCGAAAGTCGAGGCCAGGTGCCCGATCTCCGATTCGATGAACTCTTCTCCAGGAACGAAGGGGTAACAGTTCGTGACGAAGATCAGGCAGGTCCCGGAAGTCTGCGTCGAGGCTGCGGGGTGACTCATCGGGCTCCCGTCGGATCGGCTGCGGTCCATCCTCGCACACGCGTGCTCGACCTCCCCTCTCCTGCACGCGCATTCAGATCGGCTCAGCCCCCAGCAGGTAGGATCCATGGGGGTTTCCCGCACACGCGTGGCCCCGCGCGATCGCAAGGAGAACCATCCCGATGAGAAGCATCTGGCGAACACTGCTCGACCTGCTCAGAGTGCTTCCGCGCGGTGCCCGCCCGTTCTACCTCTGGTATTCGATCGCGACCGGCATGCTCTCGATCCTGGACACCGCCGCACTCGCCCTGATCGTCCTCACCGTCAACGCCCTGGTCACGGGCAATGCAATCGATGTTCCGCTCATCGGACCGCTCCCCGAATCAGCCACGTTCTGGGTCGTGCTCATCATCGCCGTGCTTTTCATCCTCAAAGGTGTGCTCGCAGCGCTCCTCCACTGGCGTGCCACGCGTCGCTTCGCCGCGTACGAACTCGATCTCGGCGATCGACTGTTCGCGGAATACACCCACTCCAGTTGGGAGGATCGGTCGCGTACCAGCACGGCCGAGCTCACACGCATCGTCGACGCCTCGGTCGGCAGCGCGAACCGCGGCTTCCTGCTCGCGCTCTCCCAGATCCCGGGAAACCTCTTCACCTTCATCGCCGCGCTGCTGATCCTCGTCATCGCTCAGCCGCTCACCGCGCTGATCGCCTTCCTCTATCTGTCGCTCGTGTTCGGGATCATCTCCCTCGCGCTGTCCCGCCGGTCGAAGTCCGAGGGTCAGCGCAACCGCGACTACTCCTACCGCGTCGCGACGGTGATGACGGAGATGGTCGAGGCCCTGAAAGAAGTCACTCTGCGCGGCAAGCTCGACGAAGCCGGACGAGTCATCTCGAAGAACCGCGGAGTTGCAACCAGGGCGCGCGCGAACCTGGCATTCATGACGGTCGTCCCGCGCTACGCCTTCGAGGCCGCACTGATCGGAGGCTTCATCCTTATCGGCGCATCGGCGTTCCTGACCGGCGGTGCTGCCGCCGCAGCCGTCGCGGTATCGCTGTTCGCGGCCTCCGGATTCCGGATGATCCCCTCGATGAACGCCGTGCAGGCCAGTCTGACGTCCGCATCCTCAAACGAGGCTTATGCCAAGGACGTTATTCGGCAACTCTCCGAGACGAGCACGAGCGTACAGACCGAGCCGCGCGATACGGAAGAACTTCCTGAGCACCCTCGCGAACTGCGACTGCGGAACATCTCCTTCCGCTACGCGGGCAACCGCGAGCCGGTCTTGAAGGACGTCGATCTGCGCGTTCCGTTCGGGTCGAGCCTGGCGATCGTAGGGCCTTCCGGTGCCGGCAAGTCCACTCTGATCGACATCATCCTCGGACTCAGCGTTCCGACCGAGGGGTCCCTCGAGATTGATGGGCACCCGGTCGACAGCGTGCTGCATCAGTGGCGCACCCACGTCGGATATGTGCCGCAACGGGTGGCCCTGTTCGACGGCTCGGTGGCACAGAATGTTGCGCTCACCTGGGAGACGGATTACGACTCGGATCGCGTCCTCCAGGCGCTGCGCCGCGCACACATCAGTGAGCTCGCACAGCGTCCGGGCGGGCTCGGGGAGCATCTTGGCGAACGCGGATCCTCCCTGTCCGGCGGACAACAGCAGCGCTTGGGAATCGCTCGCGCTCTCTACACGGATCCGCTCGTGATGGTGATGGACGAGGCCACGAGCTCGCTCGACACGGCCACCGAGAACCGCGTGGTCGAGTCGATGAACGAACTACGCGGTCAGGTCACGTTCATCACCGTCGCGCACCGCCTCGCAACGATCCGCCAGTACGACCAGGTCTGCTACCTCGACCAGGGGCAGATCAAGGGATTCGGTACCTTCGACGAGGTCGTCGACCAAGTGCCCGACTTCCGATTCCAGGCTGCGCTGGCCGGACTCGTGTCCTAGCGCCGAACACATACACCGCCCGCTACCCCTCCCCAGGAGAGACCCGGAATATGCGAATCCTGCTCATCTGCCCGTTCTTCCCGCCGGAGAACAAGATCGCCGCAGTGCGCATCTCGAAGCTCGCCTCCTATTGGGCCTCCGCAGGACACGAGGTGCGCGTTCTCACCCGCGACGGCGCCGATGAGGGCCTCGCGATCCCCGAGCACCCTGGACTCGCGGTCCATCGAGTCGCGGACCCCATGATGAAGGCCGTGTCGGGCGTGCAAGGCCTCAAGCCGCAACGCCCCCGGTGGTGGCACCGTCCCGCCGCGATCGCCTACGCGATCGCGATGAGGTTCATCTGGCCCGACATCTACGGACGTTGGGCGAAGGCGGCCGGACGCCATGCCACCACTTGGGACTGGCGCCCTGATGTCGTCGTGACGAGCGTCGGCCCGTTCAGCGCCCTCATGCTCGGATCGAAGCTAGCGAAGCGGTTCGGGGCGAAGCTCGTGGTCGACTACCGCGATCTGCTCTCGAACGGTGCCTACTATCCTTACGGCGCGCTGCGCCGCAGGCTGGACGCCGCCGTCGAACGTCGTCATGTGTCGGATGCAGCGATGCTCACGACAGTCAGCGGGCCACTCGCCGAGGAACTCGAGGCGGCGTACGGCGTCCGCACCATCGTCGTGACGAACGGGTATGACCCGCAAGACTTCGTGCACCTCGATTACCGTCCGTCCTCGTCCGAGCTGCGCATCGCGTACTGCGGCTGGGTGATCCCGAAACGCCGCGATCCCCTGCCATTCCTGGGCGGTGTGGCCGAGCTCCTCCGGCAGCACCCCGGTACCCGAATCTCCGTCGATTTCTATGGTCCGCACTCATCTGAGGTGGCTGCAGCCATCGACTCGCTCGGGCTCGAAGCAGTGGCCCGCCAGCACGGAAAGGTGAGCCACGCCGAGTCGCTGGAGATCCAAGCCGACTCCGACGCCCTGCTGCTGCTGCTCTGGAACGACCCCGGCGAGAAGGGAGTTCTGAGCGGCAAGGTCTTCGAATACATCGGCGCCGCACGACCGATCATCATGACCGGTCTCGAGGCGAGCGCGGCGGGCGACCTGATCCGAGAGAACGGCCTCGGTACCGTGAGCAACGATCCCTCGGAGATCGCGAACGCCCTGCACGCGATGGCCGAGCAGAAGACGCGCACAGGCCGCGTGGAGGCCCCGGCGCTCGCGAATGCGGAGCAGTTCACACGCGATGCCCAGAGCCGGCTATTCCTCGATGCTCTCGAGGAATACGCCGTCTGAGGCTCCGCTCGATGAGCCGCCCCAAATCCCGGGAGCTCAGAGCGAGATCGAGCCCCCGGTGCGTGCAGAGTCCAGCGCTGCCTCCACGACGACGAGCGTGCGCAACCCCTGCGCCATCGTGACGACGTCGTTTCGCTCGCCGAGCACCGCGTCGCGGAACGCCTCGTGCTCGACTCGAAGCGGCTCGCGCTTTGCGAACGCATACCGGGTGACGTCGCCCTCGGACACGCCCCGGAAGGTCGATACCGATTCCCACTCCAGCGGAATGGTTCCGTTTGCGTAGAACGTGAGATCGCCTGTCGACGTGTCGGCGACGAACGCCCCCTTCTCGCCCGTGACGACCGTGAGCCGCTCTTTCATCGGAGACAACCAGTTCACGATGTTGTTCACGATGACGCCGGACGCCGTACGCCCGGTGATCGTGATCATGTCCTCGTGCTCCCGGCCGCTCTTGAAGGCAGTCTGAGCGAAGACACGTTCGTAGTCGGACTGCACGACCCAGGCGGTGAGATCCACGTCGTGGGAGGCCAGATCTTTGGCGACACCCACATCGGCGATGCGGGCGGGGAAGGGTCCTTGCCGACGCGTGACCACCTGATACACCGCACCGAGCTCACCCGCCTCGATCCGGCGGCGCAGTTCCTGGACGGCCGGATTGAAGCGCTCGATGTGACCGACCGCGCCAATCAGACCGGCTTCCGCGAAGGCGTCGACCATGCGCTGCCCCGCTTCGATGCTGTGCGCGATCGGCTTCTCGACGAGAGTGTGCACGCCTGCGGCTGCCAGCTTGAGCGCCGCCTCCTCATGGAAGCGGGTGGGCACCGCGACCACGGCGAGGTCGATTCCCTCGCTGATGAGCGCGTCGATGTCCGGCAAGATGCTCAGATCGCCCGCAACGCCGTGCGGGTCGCCGCCCGGGTCGGCGATCGCGACCAGGTCGATTCCGTCCACCTCGCGGAGCACTCGCGCATGATGGCGCCCCATCATGCCGACGCCGAGCAGGCCCGCCCTCAACGCCATCAGGCGCCTGCTCCGGCGAGGGCGTTCACCGCGGTCACGATGCGGTCGAGGTCATTCTGCGACAGCGATGGATGTACAGGCAGTGATACGACCTCACCGGCCGCTCGCTCGGTCTCTGGAAGATGCACCCCCGGGGCATACGGCGCGAGCGAGGGCAGGCGGTGGTTCGGAATCGGATAGTAGACACCCGACCCCACGTTGTACTCCGCTTTCAGGGCGGCGACGAATCCGTCGCGGTCTTCGGGGACGCGGACCGTGTACTGGTGATAGACGTGCACGGCGCCTTCGGCGACCGGAGGCGTCACGACGCCCCGCAGATTCCTATCCAGGAAGGCGGCGTTGGCCCTGCGCTGGGTCGTCCAGGCGTCGACCTTCGTGAGCTGCACGCGGCCGATGGCGGCGTGGATGTCGGTCATCCGGGCGTTGAAGCCGATGATCTCGTTCTCGTACTGACGCTCCATGCCCTGGTTGCGCAGAAGCTTGAGCATGCGGGCCACTTCCTCGTTCGCCGCTGTGACCATGCCGCCCTCGCCGCTGGTCATGTTCTTGGTCGGGTAGAGGCTGAACATCGCGAATTGTCCGAAGCTGCCGACCGGGCGACCGTCCAAGGACGCGCCATGCGCCTGCGCGGCATCTTCATAGAGCGCCACGCCGCGTTCGGCGGCCAGCGCTTCCAGTTCGCGCATGCGGGCCGGGTGGCCGTAAAGGTGCACCGGAAGGATGCCCTTGGTCTTCGGGGTGATCGCTGCGGCGACCGCCTCGGGGTCCAGTGTGAAGGTCTCGGGCTCGATGTCGGCGAACACCGGCGTCCCACCGGTCAGCGCGACGGAGTTCCCGGTCGCCGCGAACGTGAATGACGGAACGATCACTTCGTCGCCCGGTCCCACGCCCGCGGCGAGCAGACCCAGGTGCAGGCCTGCGGTGCCGCTGTTGACAGCGACGGACGGGCGACCCGGCACGAAATGCTCCGAGAACTCGGCCTCGAACGCTGCAACCTCCGGGCCCTGCGCGACCATGCCGCTGCGCAGCACCCGGTCGACGGCCTCGCGCTCGTCGTCACCGATGATCGGCTTCGCCGGGGGGATGAACTCGCTCACACTGCCTCCTTGATCAGGATTCCATCGTTCTCTGTGTAGCGGTCGCCGCTCCGCGGGCAGATCCAGCCACCGGTGTCGCCGTCGGCTGCCAAGGGCACCCCCGACTCACCGACCCAGCCGATGCGCTTGGCCGGGACGCCGGCGACGAGTGCGTAGGCGGGCACGTCCTTCACGACGACCGCGCCCGCTGCGACGGTCGCCCACGCGCCGATGGTCACCGGAGCGACGCACGTCGCCCTGGCGCCGATTGCGGCGCCCTTCTCGATCGTCACTCCGACCGGCGCCCAATCGTGCGCGCTCTTGATCGAGCCGTCGGGGTTGATGGCACGCGGGTAGGTGTCATTGGTGAGAACCACCGCCGGCCCGATGAAGACGCCATCCCCCAGGCGCGCCGGCTCATACACCAACGCGTAGTTCTGAACCTTGCAGTTGTCGCCCATGACGACGCCGCTGCCGATGTACGAGCCGCGTCCGACGATACAGTTCTGACCGAGCTGCGCCTGCTCGCGCACCTGCGCGAGGTGCCAGATCGAGGAGCCGTCGCCGATGATCGCATCGGGGGACACATCGGCGGAATCCACGATCCGCACGCGGGATGAATCGGTCACTGCTCTCCTTGCACGATGCCAGGACAGGGCGGCACCGCATGCGATTCTACCGACGTCATCCAGGCTTTCCCTGAAGCACCGCCCGAACGACGTCCGCAGCCTTGCCGCCGACCGTCTGCCAGGAAACCGTGGAGACGGCCCACTGCGCTCGACGTCGACGTTCGCGCTCCGTGGTCCCGTCCTGTGCCTGCGCGACGAGCCGTCGCATCGCCTGTGCGACGGCCGTCACCGTGAAATCGCTCGTCTCGCCGAGTGACGCCGATCGCACGACCTCAGCGCCGGTAGGTGCGCCGGCGAAGAGCACCGGGGTCCCCACTGCCGCCGCCGCATAGGTCTTCGTCGGACGTGCAAAATCGTAACCGATCCCGGGAACGATGCTCACGAGGGCACCCACTGCTCCCCTGATCCAGGACGCGGAGAGATCCGGCGGCACCAGGCCGCCGAAATGCACTCGTCCGGGCACTAGGGCGTCTGCCTGTGCCCTCAATTCCGTCTCCACCGATCCCTGCCCGAAAAACCGGATGTCGACGTCGAGGTCGGAGAGCTCGGCCAGCGCGCGAACGAACACGTCCGGTTGCTGCCACTCCGACATCGTGCCGGTGTACACGAAGTAAGGGCGGTCGGCTCGAGCCGGAGGAACGTCCGGGTGGAACACGCTCGTGTCGATGCCGTTGCCGACTTCGACGACGCGCTCCGATTCTGCGCCCACAGCGGTCAGGCGCTCAGCGACCTCCGCCGACACAGCGATGGATCGCGCCGAGCGCCGGAGCACGAACCGCTCGACCGCGGTCATCAGCCGCACCACCAGCCCCGGCGCATCCGTGGACGCCACGGCGTCCGACCACACATCGCCCGGGTAGTACACGACGGGTCGCCGGGTGAGCATGCCAGCGACGGCAGCGACCAGTCCCGTCGTCGGCGGAGCCTCCGCAACGATGACGTCGGCGCGGTTCGCCAACAGGCGGAAGAACAACGGGACGTCGAACGAGAGGTACTGCACGTAGCCACGGATGGCCCCAGAACGATCGCGCAACACAGGCATGCGCTTGATCCTCGCCGAACCCATCTCGCCTTCCGGGACGACGCCCAGCGGCGGTCGGGTGGTGAGCACGGTCACGTCCGCGTTCGTCTCCAGGGCGCGCACCAGGGCCTCCATACGGAAACTGGCCGCTGTCACCTCGGGGGTGTACAGCCGCGTCGCGACGATCACTCGATTTCGGTTCGTCATCACGTCCAACGGGTCGGGATTCGCGGTGTCCAGAGGAGACACCTGACACAATGGAATCATGTCCGCGAGCGTCCCCCCTCCTCGAACGCCCCAGCGGCGTGCCTGGATCGTGATCCCGTTGTACAACGAAGCCAGCGTCATCGGCGGTGTGATCACTCAACTACGCGAGGAGTTCACCCACGTCGTCTGCGTCGACGACGGGTCCACGGACGGCTCAGCCCGCGTCGCCGCGGAGGCGGGCGCGATGCTCGTCCAGCACCCGGTGAACCTGGGTCAGGGCGCCGCGCTGCAGACCGGGATCTCCTTCGCTCTCACGCATCCGGAATGCGATTACATCGTCACGTTCGACGCCGACGGACAGCACCGGATCGAGGATGCCCTCGGGATGCTGGACCTGGCTCGTGCCGAGGATCTCGCGATCGTCTTCGGTTCACGGTTTCTCGATGACCGGACGAACCCCGGGTGGGTCAAGAAGATCGTGTTGAAGACTGCCGTCTGGGTGACGAACCTGACGACCAGTCTGAAGCTCACCGATGCGCACAACGGACTACGGGTGATCCGCCGTGACGCCGCCGAGGGTATCGACCTGAAGCAGGATCGCATGGCGCATGCTACCGAGATCGTGCTCGAGCTCGGACGCACCGGACTGCCCTGGCGTGAGTATCCCGTGGAGCTTCTGTACACCGACTATTCGAAGGCCAAGGGACAGAGCGTGCTCAACTCGGTCAACATCCTCGTCGATCTAGTGGTGAGGTGACCCATGTGGATTCAGATCCTTCTCATCTCGGCGATCATCGTGCTCGCCGTGTTCATGATGCGTCGAACCGGTGCCGACAGCCACTTGGCGATCCGTCGCATCCTGATGGGGCTGTTCGTCGTCGTCGCCGTGCTCTCGGTGCTCTTTCCCCAATGGCTTTCGTGGCTCGCTCAGCTGGTCGGCGTGGGCCGCGGTACCGACCTGGTGCTGTACGGACTCATCGTGATGTTCCTCGCCTTCGTGTACACGCAATACCGCCGCAACACCCAGCTCCAGCGCCAGTTGACCCTGTTGTCGCGCAAGATCGCATTGCTCGAAGCGGCGGAGAAAGAAGCTCGTCGACTACCGTCCGACAGCGACCGCGCCTGACGCTCCCCCCGCGTGCTGGTGGCGTCCCGGCCTCATTCCCCGCGGTGAAGCTGAGAACTCACCGGCACCCCGTGACCTCGTAAAGCGATGCGCTCTCCCCTACGCTGGCGACCTCGGTGAGAATCGGCGAACCTGCAAGCTCGTGCAGGCCGCGATACGTCGTGAAGTGGTTCTCGAAGAGTTCTCTCTCACCGAAATCCAGAACGTGAGTCACGCCGAGAGCGTCAATCGATTGGCAGACCTCCGCGGTCCCCGTGTTCAGAGACCGCGCCAGGAATTCCGCGTCAGCCCCGTACTTGCCCGTGACATGGGGGAAGACGACGTCGCGTCCGGTGTAGGCGTAGAGCAGTGCAGCGCCCGTCAGGGGGTCACCGATCACGAGGCTGTCAGGTCCGAGTTTCGTGGCCGCCAGGGAGAACAGCTCGGCCTCTTCAGAAGACAGGCCCTGCGACTGCGCGTCGAAGCGGAAGCTGACGTTCCGCATGTACCGCACGTCGCTGACGACGGCGCTCAGGTGGGTCGCAGCCAGCAGGATGCCGACGACGAGGACCGCGATGGCACGGACGGTGCGGCCTTGTTGTTTCTGTGTGCGGATCCAGTCCCAGCTGACGGTCGCCCCTAGTGCGGCCAGCGGCAAGCCCATCACACCGAGGAGCGCTGCGACGCGGGTGGCGTCGTCATACCAGACGCCGACGATCGCGCTCCGCAGCGAGAGCACAGGCAGCCAGGTCGCGGCGAGGAAAAGGAAGATCGCGATTGCGTGACTTGCGAGGATCCACCATCGTCGACTCTTGACGACGGTCCAGATGCCGATGAACGCGAGCGGCCCCACGAGAAGACCGGTTGCCCGCCCGACCGGGCTCAGGAAGGCGACCTCGCCGAGCGCGGCAGCGAGGGTCGAGTTCGGAAGCCACTCGTGGGTGGTCACGTTGGCGAACCGCCAGACGGTGAGAAGCGCCACAGCGCAGCCGGCACCCACGATCACGACGATCACCCTGGTGCGCATCCCTCCCGCTCTCGCCATCTGCCAGGCGCGCCACGCAGCGAACGGCACCAGCAGCGCGACCGCACCGAGCAGTGCCGAGGGGTGGCCGAGGGCAGTCGCGCCCATCGCCGCGATTGCCGTCAGCGCCAGTCCGACGCGCTGCGCCCATGGCAGCCCGTGACGGCAGGCCAGGATCACGAAAGCGAGGATGAGCGGAATCTGCAGGGTTCCGATCAGATTCGGATAGAGCACGCCCCAGTTCAGAAAGCCGAGCGGGAAAACACTGAACCCGAATCCGACGAGCGGGGCCCAGGCAGCCGCTGCACGGTGGCGAGGGAACAGGACGCTGGTCACCGTCGCGAGCGCCACCGGCCAGATGACGGCGATCACAGCGATCGTCATGATGTTGGTCGCGGGGACGACCGCTGAAGTGAACGGGACGATCAACGCGACCAAAGCGTGCCAGAGCGTCGGGTAGAACGTGCTCGTGGCACCCGGGAGCACCATCGTCATGTGAAACGGCGACGCATCGCCGTTACTCAGGATGAACTCGACGGCGTTGAGGTGGAACAGGCCGTCGTAGAGCTGAGTCGGGTGCTCAACACTCGAGATGCCGACGACCAGGATCGCGATCCAGCCAAGCGCGGCGGTGCCGATTCCGATCCATACGCCCGGGCCATCGCCTCCGCGAATGCCCTCGGCAGACCGCCGGACGAACCACAGCCCGGCCGCGATCGCAGTGATCACTGCGGCGACGATCACGACCGGGACGAAAGACCAGCGAAGCCCCACCAACGGCGCGAGCAGACTCCCCGCGCCGATACTGGCCAACGATACGACGATCGCACCAGCGAGGAGCACTACCCCCCGCAAACGCAGCAGCAGAGCTGCGGGAAGACCAGGCCCGACAAGGAGCACGCATGCGATGAGGAACGCCGGGATCTGCCCGAGCCAGTCAGCGCTCACCCTTCCACCAGCGCGATCGCACCCTCGAGTTCGCCGTCGTAGACGACTCTGCCCTTGTTGATGACCACGCCCCTCGTGCACAGATCACGGACCATCTCCATGTCGTGACTGACAACGACGAGCGTCTTGCCCGCAGCGAGGAGCTCCTCGAACTTCACGCGACATTTCTCTCGGAACGGCACGTCCCCGACCGAGAGAATCTCATCCATCAGGAGCACGTCCAGTTCGACGTGGATCGCCACCGCGAACGCGAGTCGGAGGAACATGCCCGACGAGTAGTGCTTGACCTCTTGGTCGATGAACTCCTCGATCTCGCTGAATGCGACGATCTCGTCGTAGCGCTCCTCGATCTGGTGCTTCTTCATCCCGAGGATCGCCGCATTGAGGAACACGTTCTCTCGACCGGAGAGTTCCGGATGGAACCCCGCACCCACTTCGATGAGCCCCGCCACGCGTCCCCGCGTCAGCACCTCTCCCGCATCCGGCTCCATGACCCCCGAGATCAGCTTCAGCAGAGTGGACTTGCCGGAGCCGTTCATGCCGAGGATGGCGACCGACTCCCCCTCTTCGATCACGAGATCGACGCTCTTGAGCGCTTCGAATGTCGAGGTCAGCTTTCGACGCCGGATCCACGACACCACGGTGTCCTTCAGCGAGAACGCATGGTTCAGGGTGAACGTCTTGCGGACACCATCGATGATGATGCTCGGACGCAATGCAGTGTCGCTCATAGGTCCTGTGCGAACTTTCCTTCCAGGCGCCGGAAAACGAGCTGCCCGATCAGCAGCGTGCCGACGGCGATGAGAGCGGTCCACAGCGTGTTCATGGCGAGGTCCGGCGGCATCGGTGGGAGCGGGTCGCCGGCATACCCGGCGACGTCGACCAGCTCCTGGCTGGTGGGACGCCAGAAGGCGTAGTGGAAAAGTTCCACACCCTGCGTGATCGGATTCAGCATGTACACCTCGACGAGCCACGAAGGCCAGCCGAGCTTGTCGACGACGGCCTCGTACACCATGGTCCATGCGTAGAGCACGGGCGATGCCCACGTTGCGAGGAGCAGCATCAACTCGACGATGTTCTCCGCATCCCGGAAGCGCACGTTCACCGCTCCGAAGAGGAGCCCGAGACCGAGTGCGAAAATCATCACGATCAACATTCCGGCCAGCGCGCCGAGGATGCCCAGCACCGTGACATGTCCGAGCCACCCCATCAGCATGCACACGACGAGCAGGAGCCCCACCTGCGGCAAGAAGTGCACGAACGACACCAGCACCGCCGAGACGGCGAACAGCTGTCGCGGCAGGAACACTTTTCGCACGAGCGCCGCGTTTCCGACGATCGAGCCCGTGGCGTTCTTGTACCCCTCGGAGAACAGGTTGATGACGACGATGCCCGAGAAGAGATAGATCGCGTAGTTGGGTACGCGATCTAGGTTCATGAAGATGCCGAGGACGACCCAGAAGACCAAGAACTGGGCGGCGGGGCGCACGTAAGACCACACCCAGCCCAGTACGGAGTTCCGATATCTGGTCGTCACCCCGGTGTGGACGAGCAGGCGCAACAAATAGCGCCATCGCACCACGTCGATCAGCCCATGGCTCTTGCCGGGGGTATCGAACTCGGTGCGCGGGATGGCAGCGAAGAGATCTCGGGTTTCAGTCACAGTCCACTCAATCGGCGCACGGCGGCCACTGCCGCGACGGCACCATTCTATGTCAGGGGGTTTCGGAGCTTCCTGCACGCCGCACACCGTCCGCGTCGAGCCGTTCGTCCAGCCATCCTCGAAATGTCTGGACAGCGTGGGGAGCCCAGATGCTCTCGTCAGCCGCTCGGCCGGCCGTCTGAGGGTTCCGCACGACACGGATCCGTTCTGCGATCTGCGCAGCGTCCTGCACACGTTCGCCGAAAGCGTCGCCGATCACCCCAGCGGCGAAAGGGCTGTCACGCGGGATCACCTCACAACCGAATGCCCGCGCTTCGAAGAGCACGGTGCTCGCCTCGCCGAGGACCACGGTGGTCCGCTTCAACGACTCGTACACGTCCGGCTCCTCGTCGACGATCACTCCCGGCGCGGCGGAGAGTCGCGGGTAGCGACGCGCCGTCTCGTCCCGTTCGCCGGGATGCGGGCGGAAGACGATTGCCCAGCTGTCGTCGAGAAGTTCTCGGAGTTCGACGACCAACGCGTCGGTTCGTTCCGGGTGCGTGCGCGAAGACACCACGAGCAGCTGCGGAGCGCGACGTGCGGGCGCTGCGGCTGCCTGACGCTCGAGATGCGGCTTGCCTATCGCCGTCACCCGCCCGGGATGACGTATCGAATCAGACCAGAAGTCACCGAAGGTCAGCAGTTCGTCCGGCAACGCCCTGCGGAGCTCGGGCTCTTGAAACAGTCGGCCATAGTTGTACGCGGCGTGCGACGGACCGATCCAGCCGTGCTGAGGCTCCGCGACATAGGCCCCGCCATCTTTGAACAATCCGACCGACTCGCCGTGATAGGTATATGAGCCGTTGTCGAAGAGGACGACGCGGGGACGGACCCTCTCGATCAAGCGCCGCAGCTCGTCCAGCTGGGGCACGCGATAGTTCTCATCACGGATCGCACGCTGACGGATCTTCTCGAATGCCTGCGGTTCCTGACCCAGCCGACGAGCGAAATCGGAGAGGAGGGAGTCGATGGAACGCACAGCGGCCTCGGTGGGGTGCTTGCCCCGCACGCGCATGGTCACCCGCGCGTTCGCGGCATCCATGCTCACTGTCGGTTGGAACCAGGGTGGCCCCAGTGAAGAGGGCAACGGCTTCTGCTGGACGACGACCGCGCTCTCCGCTGCCGCCGCGAAGTCGTCGACGAGCCAGTTGCGCGCGGAACCTCGCTCGCCCGCGAGCGTGCCGCCGGCGACGTAGAAACAAACGTCGTGCTGTGCGGCCCGACGCGGTGCGTCCCACCGGCTGGGCAGCTGCGCTCTCGCCACGCGCCGCGCCTCCGCCCATCGGGACCAGGTCCCGGGCGCCACATCCAGGCTGCCGGTCGTCTGTGCGGACAGCAGCCAGGCCACTCGCATCCGCACCTGCGCCCAGAACGGTACTGACGCTCCGGGAAGGATCTCGCGAAGCACGTCCGGCGCGTCGTCTTCGAGAGCAAGCAACTTCCGCACCGCGTCGGAAGTTCGTGCGTCGAGGCCGTTCGGGTCGGAGCTCACAGATCGTCCCGTTGCCCCATGAGCCACTCGACGACGCGGAAGTCGAATTCGCTGTCCACATCGATCGAACGTTCGGTGGGCATCTCGTAGAGAATCGTGGAGGGGAGGAAGACCACCTGGTCCTGGAGCAGCGAATCCCGTCGCCACACGTAGATGGAGCCGTTCATGTCGAAGCATCGCGGTGCGTCCTGACGACGCAACACCGCATCACCAGGTTGCTTGCTCACGGCGACCGTGCCATCGGGTTGCTCTTCAACGAGATTGAAGTACGGGTTTCGTCTCGCCTCCGAACCCGTGATCAACGAGGCGGCATCCGACTCCTCGAACATCCGGACGGCGGTGCGGATATCGTCGAGGGTGCGCAACGGGCTCGTCGCGTCGAGGTCGACGCAAACAGCGTAGGTCTTTCCGGTGCGCTGCTCCGTTGTTCGTACGGCATGGGCGATGGCGGGGACCTTGCCAGCCGTGTCCGTGGCCATCTCCGCAGGGCGGCGCACGACGCCAGTGGCGCCGAACTCCGGAGCGAGGGCCAGGATCTCCTCAGAGTCGCTTGAGACGACGACCTCGTCGAAGAGCCCGGTCGCCGCCGCCTGCGCCACCGAGTGTCCGAACATCGGCCGTCCAGCGACGACTCGGAGGTTCTTGCCGGGGACGCCTTTCGACCCTGCGCGAACGGTGATCGTGCAGATCCTCATTCCTCTCTCCCTTCCCACGCCAGTCTCGCGCGTTCGAGATCCTCCGGCCGCCCCACATCGATCCACTCCTCGCGGATCTCATAGGCGGAGACCTGACGATCGGCAGCCATCAACTGCGCCAACAGGGTGGGCATGTCACAGTATTCGTCCTGCTCCAGGAGATCGAGTGCGCTCGGCTCGAGAACGTAGATCCCCGCGCTGACGAGCTCTCGGTGATAGGGCTTCTCCGCGAGTCCGACGACCCGATGCCCGTCACGGCGGAGTACCCCGTAAGGGATCTCGAAGCCGTACTCTCGCGCACCGATCGTCGCGTCAGCCTGCGCGTCGAGGTGGAAGCCGAGCATCCGTCGGAGGTCGACTTCCGTGAGCAGGTCAGAATTCATCACGACGAACGGCGAGTCGATCTCTCCGCGCAGCTGAGCCATCGCACCCGCGGTGCCGAGTGGCATCGGCTCATGCAGATAGGTGATTTCCAGTCCATGCTCCGTGCCATCGCCCAGATGCTCCTCGATCAGGTGCCCGAGGTGGTTCACGGAGACGTGCACCCGACGGAATCCCTGGCCGCGAAGCCGTCCCAGGATGATGTCGATCATCGGTGTGTCGCCCAGCGGCACGAGTGGTTTCGGAATGTCCTTCGTGATCGGGTAGAGCCGTTGGCCACGCCCGCCGGCCATGAGGACGACCGGAGTGGGAAGCGGAGTCGCGATGTGCTCGCCTTCACCTACGACATCGACGATTCGTCCCTCGTCGACCACAGCGACGACCCTGATGCCGCGCTGCGCTTTCAGCGCGTCCACGGCGTCCTGCGTCGCGGTCGGCGGCACCGTCGCCGGATTCGTGTTCATCACTCGGTCGACGCGGTCCTCGAGCGAAGCCCCTGCGAGCAACCCCCGGCGGATGTCCCCGTCGCTGACGGCACCGACGAGTCGGCCCGTTGCGTCCTCGACGAACACGACCTGCCGCCGACTGCGGTCGAGCTGGAAGAGCGCATCGCGGATGCTGGTGCCCGGGTACACGGACAGATCGGTGTTCGAGCTCATGCCGACTCCCTCCTCTCGGATCCGGTCGCTCGTGCTGGCACGCCGACGACGACTGCTCCTGTCGGAACGTCCGCGATCACGACGGCACCGGCTCCGACGACGCTACCGGATCCCAGCGACACCCCCTGGATGACGCGGGCGCCGAGGCCGATGTGAGCTCCGTGGCCGATCCGGACGCCACCCGCGACGACCGCGCCTGGAGACACGTGCACGTGGGCGCCCACGACCGCATCGTGTTCGACGATCGCACCGGAGTTGATCAGCACGTTCTCCCCGATGACGGCTCCGGTGTTCACGAACGCTCCCGCGAGCACCTGGACGCCATCGTGCAGCTCAGCCCCCGGGTCGACGAATGCCCGCGGGTGCACGATCTGCGCGGCACGGAAACCGCGCGCCACCGCCCGTTCGTAGACGTCGCGCCTGGCCCGGGTGGATGAGGTCGAACCCAGACCGTTGACGAAGAGCACCTCGTCAGGGTCGAGCGTTGCGAGTACGCCATCGTCGCCGAGATACGGGCAATCCGCGCCGACGTCACCCTCCTGTGGCGCGAGATACCCCAGGACGGTGACCTCCTCGGCACGCAGCGCCGCGAGGACGGATCTCGCGTGTCCGCCGCCGCCGAGCAGGATCAGCTCAGCCATCGATGAGCTCGCCGCGGCGATAGGACCGGGAAGCGGTGCCACCGACGACCTCCCAGAAATCGAAGGGGGTGCGGCCAGTCGCCGGTCGGAAGCACGCGACCGCATCCTCTGTGATCATCGATCCTGCTGCGATGTCGCGCGTGGCCACCAGACTGCGCCGCACGACCTGTCGATTTCCTTCTTCGACACTCTGCGCCCTCTTCTCCGACGATCCGAGCATGGTCGGCACCCGTCGTAGCGCAGCGACGTAATCCCGCAACCCGTCGGGATCCAGAGACGCAGCATGGTCCGGGCCGTCCGCGGTCACGTCGAAAGTGAAGTGCTTCTCCAGGACGGTCGCTCCGAGCCCAACAGCGAGCACGGACGCGAGCGCCCCGAGCGAGTGGTCGGAGTAGCCCACCCGGTGTCCGAAAGCCCCCGCTATGGTCTGCATGGCACGCAGGTTGAGGTGCTGGTCGGCGGCGGGGTACTCAGTCGTGCAGTGGAGGACCGTCACGTGTTCGGCGAACCGGACGTACTGGTCTCGCGCCTCCCACGCCCTCTCCAGCGCCCCCTCCGTGAGGCGCTCCGATCGATCGAGCACACCGTGTGCCTGCGCCACGCCGGCGGCGAGGAATCGCAATGCTCTCGCGATCTCCTCCATATCCGCCATTCCCGTGGACAGGATCACCGGAAGCCCGCTACGTCCTGCCTTGACCAGGAGCGGAGCAAAGGTGAGATCGCCGGATGCGATCTTCACGACCGGTATTCCCAGCTCCTCGATGAGGAAATCGAGTCCATCGAGATCGAACGCCGTGGAGAGGAAGCCGATACCCTGCTGGTCGCAATGCGCCCGCAGGGCCCTGAACTCGTCATGAGTCAGCTCGAGCCCGCGGAGGAGGTCATGCTGGCTGCGCACGTCCTGGTCGGAGAGACGCTGGTAGTCTGCAAGGTCCGCGGACTCCAGCGCGAGAGCATCGGCGGAGAAGGTCTGAAACTTCACGGCGTCGGCGCCGGCGTCGGCGGCGAGATCGACCAGGTCCTTGGCGATGGAGAGAGAACCGTTGTGGTTCACCCCGGCCTCCGCAATCACAAAGACGTCAGCGGTCATTGTCATCTCCCCTCTCGAGATCGTGGAAGGACTTCTTCGGAGGCTGCGGAATCTCCGCGTCCCGGAGAGTGGTGGCGGTGCGCGCAGCGAAACCCGGGGTCCCGAAGGGACTCTCGTCGGCGATCACCGGTCCAGAGGCTATCCGTCGTCGAATCGCCGCGGCGATAGCGTCCGCCGTGGGTTCTGGCACGTCGACGCTCTCAGCGATCGGCCTGCCCTTCTGACGGTCGCCGACCAGCACCGATGGGATGCCAAGTACCGGTGCCTCGAGGACGGTGCTCGACGAGTTTCCCGCCACGACCGATGCTGCGCGCATCGTGCTGAGGTACGCGCGCTGCCCGAAGGACTCGACATAGTCGACCCGCTCGGGATGCTCGGAAACGAATCGGGAGATCCGCTCGCGGACGGCCTCGGTGCCGATGTCCGAGTTCGAACCTGTGATGACGATATGCAGGTCGTCCACCGCCAAGAGTCCGTCGAGGAGCTCTTCCAGCAGCTGCTCTGCAGGTGCGACGTCCATGATCGCGGGGTGGAAGGTCACGAGTGCGCTCGGCTCGGGAAGTCGGATGCCGAATCGCTCCTCCACCTCGTGACGCGGCATCGCATCGAACGTGTCGAGGATGTCAACGATCGGCGCGCCGTGGAAGAACACTCGCTGAGGCTCCTCCCCCAGCTGGATCACTCGACGACGATGCTCCGCCGTCGAGGTGAAGTGCAGATACGCCATCTTGGTGATCGAGTGCCGGAGCGCGTCGTCCATCGCCCCCTCGGTGATCTCTCCGCCGTGGATGTGCGCAACGGGCACCGACAGGATCGTCGCCGCAACGGCGACCGCGAAAGCCTCCAGACGGTCCCCGAGCACCACGACGATGTCAGGCGCGATCTCCTGCAACGCGTTGGCATAGCTGGGCAGAGCACGCCCGATGTCGGCGGCTGCCGCGAGCGCCGTGTCCGCTCCTGACCAGATGGGTACCGAAGCGGCGACGGTGAACCCATCGCGCTCGATCTCGGAGACGGTGCGCCCGAATGCATCGCTGAGGTGGGTGCCCGTGACGATCAGCTGCAGGTCCAACCGCGGATCGTCCTCGATCGCCCGAAGCAACCCTCGAAGCAGACCGTAGTCCGCACGAGTTCCGGTGACGACGGCGATCGTTCTCATGCCGCTGCCAGGGCCGGAGAACTCGGCAGACAGACGACGGACGCGTGCAGGGTCTCCGCGACGGGCAGAGGCGCGTGCGGCAGGTGACGGTACGGTGCCTGTGCGTGCAGGAGGTTCCAGAACGGGCGACATTGCAGACCGGCGTCGTTGGCCGCCTCGAGGAGGGCGTTTCGGCGTGCGAGGCCGCCGGCTACGCGCACCGCGCAGAGCCAGTAGTTGCTCTCGGTTCCCTGCAGCTCGGTGAGGAACTCGACGTCGGGGGCGCCGAGGAAAGCGGCCTGGTAGCGGGCGGCGAGCCGCCGCTTGTCGGCGAGGAAGCCTGGCAGTCGCTCCAGCTGGGCCACGCCGAGTGCGGCATTGAGATTCGGCATCCGATAGTTGTATGCCACCTCGTCATGCTCGAACTCCCATCGGTGCGGGAGCTTGGCCGTCGTGGTGAGATGGCGCGCTCGTCGGGCGAGCTCATCGTCGTCGGTGAGGATCATCCCACCCCCGCCCGTGGTGAGGATCTTGTTTCCGTTGAAGCTCAGGATGCCTAGCCGACCGAACGTGCCGGTGTGCACCTCGCCGACGCGGCTGCCGAGCGACTCCGCGGCGTCCTCGACCACCGGGATCTCATACTCCCCCGCCAGCGCGACGAGTTCCGCGATGTGCATCGGATGTCCCAGCGTGTGCATCGGGACGATCGCCGCGATCCTCCGGCCTGTGGCCGCGTTCACCAATCCCTCGGACGTGGATCGGGCGGAGCGCAGTACATCCGCGACAGCAGCGACGGAGAGGCCGAGCGTGGTCTCATCGCTGTCGACGAAGTAGGGCTGCGCTCCGGTATGTGAGACCGCGTTCGCGGTCGCCACGAAAGACAGGGCGGGGACGATCACATCATCTCCCTCGCCGGCACCGACGAGTTCCAACGCCACCTGCAGCGCGGACGTCCCGTTGGACACGGCGATCGCGTGCCGCGCACCGGTGAAGTCGGCGACACCTTGTTCGAACTCCGTCACGAAGGCGCCGACACTCGATACGAAGGTCGAGTCGAGGCACTCGCGCACCCGTTGTTTCTCCCGCTCAGTGATGTCGGGAACGTGCAGACCGACGAACGGCTCGGCCCCGACGACGCCACGGATCGTACGGACGAAGTCTTCGGGCGCGCTCATACGATGTACGCGTCGGTGCGGTAGCGCGCCAGGTTGACGGGGTCCGTGAACCACTCCGCCGTGGCACGGAGGCCCTCACGGAAGCCGTCGACACCATCGTGCTTCGGCTGCCACCCGAGAACCTCCCGAGCCTTGGTGTTGTCGGAGAAGAGTCGCTCCACCTCGGAGTTCGCGGGGCGCAGTCGCGCCGGATCTTCGGTGGCGACAGCATCAACGCCCATCACCTCGGCGATGAGATCGAAGGTCTGTCCGATGGACACCTCGAAACCGACGCCGAGGTTGATGACCTCTCCCACGCCGGCGGTGCTGGTCAGGGCAGTCGTGAAGCCGGAAACAGTGTCGGGGACGTAGGTGAAGTCACGCGTCGGCGAGAGCGCACCGAGCTGGACCTCCCGCTTGCCTGCGGCCAGCTGGCTGACGATCGTCGGGATCACCGCACGAGCGGACTGTCGCGGGCCGAACGTGTTGAAGGGACGGATCGTGACGGCGGGCAGGCCGAAGGAGGCGTGATACGCGTTCACCATCTGGTCTGCTGCGATCTTGGACGCCGAGTACGGCGACTGACCCTGCAGCGGGTGGCCCTCGTCCATGGGAACGTACCGCGCGGTTCCGTACACTTCGCTCGTCGAGGTGTGTATGAACCGGCTGACGTCCGCCGCACGCGCCGCGTTGAGCAGATTGAGCGTGCCTTGGATGTTCGTCTGCACGTACAGATCGGGAGCCGCGTAGGAGTACGGGATGGCGATGAGGGCAGCCAGATGAAGCACCGCGTCGCGGCCGCTCACCGCGGACAACATCAGGGCCGGATCGCGGACGTCCCCGGGCAGGAACTCGATCTCCCGCGCGACCTCGTCCGAGATGCCGTCGAGCCACCCGCGGGAGTCGAACGAGTTGTAGAGCACGAGCGCTCGGACGTCGTGACCATCTCTGACGAGCTGCTCCGCGAGGTGCGATCCGATGAATCCGTCAGCTCCTGTGAGCAGTACCTTCATGCCACCAGTCTATCCGAGCTCGCTTCCCTCCTACTTGGTGTACGACAGCGTGCCGTTGGCGAAGGACTGCGTGCACGTGGTCGCCGTACACGTCTCCGCGCTCGTCGGCCAGCCCAAGTCGCCACGGATCCATCCGCGCGCACTGTAGAGCTTCATCATGGCGGCGGAGGAGGCGAATGTGCCGGAGGCGGAGGAGTGGACCCACCCGCCGGTGAATGCCTGGCCGAAGCCGTTGCCGTTCGGATCGGTGACGGTCTGCACCGCGGAATCCGCTATGCCGAGCGTGCTCTTGGCGCCCCCCAACGAGCTGTAAAGGCGCGAGATCTCCGCGTTCGTCGACGTGAGGAAGACATCCTCCTGCGGCCCACGGACTCGGATCGCGCCGTTATCGAATGCCTGCCGGCAAACTCCGTCCACGCACGATTCCGCGCTGACGGGCCATCCCAAGGCTCCCCGCACCCACCCGGCGGGGCTGTACGCGTCCATGATCGTCGTCGAGGAAGTGAACGTTCCTTTTGCCGAGGAGTGGATCCAGCCGCCGTCGAACTTCTGGGCGAACCCGTTGCCGTTCTTGTCCGTGACCGTCTGGACCGCCGCCGCTGCATTGCCGAGGAATCCGGCGGCTCCCCCGGCGGCCTCGTAGGCTTTCTGGATCGCTGCGTTGTCTGCCGTAAGGATCGTGACCGCAGGGGACCCGACCTGATAACGGATCGTGCCTCCGGTGAACGACTGGACACACGACCCGGCGTTGCATGTCTCCGCAGTCGTCGGCCAGCCGAGAGGACCTCGGAGCCACCCCGCCGCGCTGTACGCCTTCATGATCGCCGCCGAAGAGGAGAACGACCCGCTTGCAGAGGAGTGGATCCAACCACCGGCGAACTTCTGCGCGAGACCATTGCCGTTCTTGTCCGTCACCGCGGTCTCAGCACCGGTCGGCCACCCCAGGCTACCCCGCAGCCAACCAGCCGCGCTGTACGCCTTCATGATCGCCGCGGACGAGGAGAAGGATCCCTTCGCAGACGAGTGGATCCATCCACCGGCAAACTGCTGAGCGACGCCGTTTCCATTCGGGTCCGTCACCGCAGCCTCCGCCGCGATAGGCCATCCCAGCTCGCCCCGAACCCACCCGGCCGCGCTGTACGCCGTCATGATGCGCGTCGACGAGGCGTACGAACCTTTGGCCGAGGAATGAATCCACCCGTTCGCGAATCGCTGCGCGTCACCATTGCCCTGCGGGTCGGTCACGTGCTGCACCGCAGCCGTAGGCGCGCCGATCCACCCCGCGGTCCCTCCGATGCTCTCGTGCAGGGCACGAATGCTCGCCGTCAGCTTCGTGCCGTCGGAGCCCGCGGTCGCCGCGGAGAGCGTACCGTTCGCGAATGCCTGCGTGCACCCGAGATCGTTGCATGTCTCCGCTCCGCTCGGCCAACCCAGGGTGCCCCGGATCCATCCGGCGGCCGAGTACTGAGCCATGAGTTGAGACGACGTCACGAACGTACCGCGCGCGCTCGAGTGGATCCAGCCGCCTGCGAACTGCTGCGCGTAACCGTTGCCGTTCTTGTCGGTAACCCGCTGCACAGCCTTCAGGGGATACCCCAGCGGGCCCGTGGATCCACCGGACGCCTGATAGGCCGTTTTGATCGCGGCATTCGTGACCTCCGCAGCCGGGCCCGCCGCTGCGCCCTTCGTGTACTGGAGCACACCGCGCTGGAAGGTCTGAACACAGACATCGCCTGAACACGTCTCCGCTCCAGTCGGCCACCCGTAGGCTCCCCGCACCCACCCCACTTTGCTGTACGCCGTCATGATTGTCGCCGAGGAGGAGAAAGTCCCGGACGCGGATGAATGAACCCATCCGCCGTCGAACTTCTGTGCGAGACCATCGCCATTGGGATCGACGACCGTCTGCAACGCCGCGGCCGCGTATCCCAGAGGCCCGCTCGCGCCGCCCTGGGCGACATAGACGGGTTTGATCTGAGGATCATCCACAGGGGGGACCACGTATGCGGGTTTGCCGGTGTCGTATCGGATCGCGCCACCGGCGAAACTCTGAACGCAGCGCTGCGACGCGCAGGACTCCGCGCTCGTCGGCCACCCGAGAGTGCCCCGGAGCCATCCTGCCGAGCTGTACGCCGTCATCACGGTCGACGAAGACGCGAATGTCCCACGCGTCGAGGAGTGGATCCATCCCTTGGAGAACTGCTGGGAGACTCCATCCCCGTTCGGATCGGTGACCGCCTTGGGCGTCGCAGCGGGGTAGCCGAGCTTTCCGCCCAATCCACCCTGAGCCGCGTACGCCGTGTACACGTCCCCGTACACCGTCAGCGGCCCGAGTGCGCGCGTCCAGGTGATGACGCCCTTCGCATAGGTCCAGGTGCATCGAGCCGACGAGCTCGAGCAGGAGGGCTGAGCGCCGGCCGCACCGAGGACACCGGACGAGCCTCCGAGATTCGTGTAGAGCCGCGCGATCTCGACCAGCGGGTCCACGGCCTGCGTGGACCCGAACCAATCAGTGAAGTAGTTGTAGAAGTTGCGGTTGCCGTACGCCGAGCAACTGTTGCCTTCGCCGTAGCCCGCGCGCAGGGCGGCAGCGTTGGGCTGGTACGGCGTGTAGTAGTAGAGCGCCGAGGTCGCCTTGTTCGCGACGTAGACCGGGGCCGACCCGCAAGACGCCTTCGGGTTGTAGAGGATGTTCCAAGTCTTGCCCGGCGCGTACCACTGGAACCACTTGCCCTCCATGTAGATCTGCATCTGACGCGCCGCGCCGTAGATCTGATGGAAGAAGCCGATGTAGTTCGGGTCGCACGGGGCTGTATCGGGACATCCCTGCCCCAGCGCGATCCGGTAGCGCCACGCGCTCGGCCAGACGTGGGTGATCAGCCCCTGCTCCTTCTGCAGCATGACGATCAACACCTGAGGGTTGATGTTGCAGGCCTGGGAGACTCGATAGATGATGCGGGCCGCAGACTCGTTCGCCGCCCCGGAGTAGCCGGAGCAGTACGCGTCCGCGGGCCGCGTGACGGTGTTCATCCGGAAGTCCTTGAGACAGACGATCGGCTCGTTGTTCTCATCCCGGCCGCCGAGGCATCGCGAGACCTTGCTGTTGAAGAAGCTCTGGATCTGCGCCTCGGTCATCGTCTTCTTGTTCGTGAACACGGCGTCGCTGATGATGTTTCCCGGCGTGAAGCCGACGAGCGTGCTCTTCGCGATCCCGGTCGCCGCCGGATCTGCCACGGCGCTCGCGACGCTCGCCGTGGGCGCGGAGACGGAGGCCTGGGCAGCAGCGGCGGGGACCACCGTGCCGATCACCAGAGCGGAGACAGCGAGGAAACAGGTGAGGAGTGGGTAGGTCCTCAGGGTGTTTCGCGAGCGTGGGGCACGTCGAGACATGTGACCAGTGTGACGGAAGTTGCGCGATGATGCCACTGTTGCGCCGTTCGCGACGCAAGTTTTCGGCGTGTCGCCCTGATGCGCAGGTGGTTCTCAGCGGATCACAGGTCGGCGTGCAGGCTCCAGAGGCGCTCCCCCGAGCTCGCCCAGGAGAACGCCCTCGACCGGTCGGACGCGAGAATCCGGAGTCGCTGGGCCGCTGGTCCCGCTGCCTGCGCGATCGCCTCCGCGATCTCGTCCGCTTCCACGAGCGTGCCACCGTCCGCGATGACGTCGCGATGGGAGCCGGTGTCGACAGCCACGACAGGGACTCCGAGGGCCATCGCCTCGACGGCCCGCCAGGGCCAGCCCGCGAAGTCACCGGTCGCAGCGAAGACCGACGCACCGGCGAGCACGGCCGCACGATCCTCGACCGCCAGCGCACCCCGCACATGGGCGCGACGCTCCGGGAGGCCTGCTGCGGATGCGATCTCGACGTAGCGAGGCTCCGCCCCGTCCGGAGCATCGAGCACGACAGCCTCGATCCCCGCCGCCACGGCCCCGCGGAAGCCGTCCCGCAAGGACGACTCCGACCCGGTGAGCACCACGTACTCGTCCGGCAGCGACAGCGCATTCCGGCGACGATCGGCGTCATCCGGGACGACGAACCCCCGAGGCGGCGCCCCCGCGATCACGCGCACACGATCGCCCAGACGTGCGAGTTCGGAGAGCCGCGCAGCGACCGCGTGCGAGGGCACCACGACGGCATCGGCATGTTTGACCGCCCGGCGGAGCATCCCTCGCTGCCAGGAGACCTGGTTCTTCGGCAGCAGCTCCGGCGCATCCCATGCGCGCAGGTCCCACAGGGTGACCGTCGTCTGGTCATCGTCGTGGACGCGATCGTGTTTCACGAGAGGAGCGAACAGGCTCGGCGAATGGATCATGCCTCCCCCGACCCCGGGAGCGATGCCGAGCTGCCAGGAGGCCGCCAGTTCACGACGCGCCAGACCGAGGGTGCGCACCTCTCCCACGCCGCGGATCGTCGCCTCCGAGCCCGCCGGAACGATGAGGTCCACCGTGCAACCGGAGGGTGCTGTCGCGATCACGCCGTCGGCCAGATCCACGGCGGCGGAGGCGAGATCGGGGTCGACGATCTGGCCGAGTTGATCCAGAACGAAACGCAGCCGAGCTCCCATGCGCTCAGGCTATCCTCGGGCTGCGACGCCCCCGTGGAGCGCACCACCCGTGGCGCATGAATATCAGCGTTCCCACAGTTTCCGGCCACCACCGGCACCACCGTTCATGCTTGAATGCTCGGGTGAGCGATGGCCGGCTTCCCGTCAGACGCCGATGGATCGGGTGGACCATCGGCGCGTTCCTCGCGTTGCTCCTCATCGCGATCGGGTGGGTCACCGTTCGGGGGATCGGCGCGGTGAACGACCTGCAGGACGTCGCAGACGGGGCGACGCAGCTGAAGAAGACGATCGCGGCGGGAGACCTCGACAGCGCGGAGCCGGTCGCCCGGAGCGTCGCACGCAGCGCAGCGTCGGCCGCCGACCTGACCTCGGACCCGGTGTGGCAGGCGTTCGCCCTCGTCCCCTGGCTCGGTCCGAACTTCCGTGCCGTGAGCGAGATCGCCGACATCGCTGACAGCGTCTCGACGGATGCCCTCGCCCCTCTGCTCGAGGTGGCGGACGGCCTCGATCTCGCAAGTCTCGGGTTCGTGGGCGGCACCATCGACCTCGCCCCGTTCGCCGAGATCGAGAAGCCGCTCGGCACGGCGAGCACCGCGCTCGGAACTGCGGAGCTGCAGGCCAGACGGATCGACGCCGACGCCACCCTCCCGCCGCTCGCAGAGGCCATCGATCAGATGCGGTCCGCCGTCACCGAGGCTGCCACCGCGGTCGGTGCACTCCACGGCGCCGCCGTCCTCCTGCCGACGATGCTCGGAGGGGAAGGCCCCCGCAACTACGTGCTGGCGATGCAGAACAATGCAGAACTGCGCTCGTCCGGCGGGATCATCGGCTCAGTCGCTCTGCTCCACGCGGAGAACGGGAAGATCACCCTCCAGAAGCAGGCTTCGACACGGGACTTCCCCGCCCTCGACACCCCCCTGCCGCTCAGCGATTCGACGGTCGCCCTGTTCGAGGATCGGCCGGGCCGCTTTCTCCAGAACATCACCAGCATCCCGGACTTCACCGAGGCCGGAGAGACCATCGCCGCGCGGTGGACGGGACGATTCGGTGGAACGGTCGATGGCGTCATCGCCGTCGACGCCATCGTCGCGGAGAACCTGATGGCCGTGACGGGAGATCTCACGTTCGGGCCGTTCACCGCGACCGCCGAGAACATCACCGGCATCCTGCTCTCGGAGATCTACGCGGCCGTCCCCGACCCTGCCGCACAGGATGAGATCTTCGCCCAAGCGGCCGGTGCGCTCTTCAGCGCTGCCTTGTCCGGTGGGGACCCGAAGGCGCTGATCGGAGCCCTGGCCGAATCCGCCGAGGAGGGCCGGATCCGCATCTGGAGTGCGCATGAGGACGAGGAGGAGTTTCTCGCCTCATCCGCGCTGGGAGGGACGATCCCCGAGGACGATGCGGACGCCACCTACGTGGGCGTACTGATCAACGACAGCACCGGCGGGAAGATGGACTACTACGCCCGCGGCGCCTTCTCGACTTCCGTGGGCACCTGCAACGGCGCGCCGACGACTCAGGTGCAAGTGACGTGGACCAACGCCGCGCCCGCGGACGCCGCGACATCCCTCCCCGCCTACGTCACCGGGGACGGCTACTACGGGGTCCCGGCCGGCACGGTGCGCACACTCATCGCGGTCTACGGCCCTGCCGGCGCGACGCCCTCCCACATCGACCGGGACGGCGAAGAGGAGGGCGTGCAGACCGCCATGCTCGATGGCCGCTCCGTGGTGCAGCACGAGGTCTCGCTCGCGCCGGGCGAGTCGACGACGATCACCGTGGAGTACCAGGGAACCGGCGCCGGAGAGCGGCTCACCCAGATCCTGCACACACCGCTGGTCGACGAGCCCGATGCGACACGCAAACCACTGACCTGCGCATCGTGACATTCCCGGCTCGATAGGGTACTGTCGACTCACTGGGGAATATCTGGAGTCTGCAAACCTGCCGTGGGGGCAGGGAGGCTCCACGCAGTCGGATGCAGGGGTGTATCCGGAGGCGATTCCGCGTGAAATTCTGGGGAGAAATCATGCTGAAGAAACTGGCTGCCATCAGCCTCACCGCTGGCGCGCTCGTACTCGCTGCGCCGGCCGTAGCGACGGCGGCGCCGACGCTCACGCCGACCGCGTCGTCCAACGACTACCCGACTCCTCCGGGGGTCAAAGTCAGCGACCCGATCATCGACACCTGCGAGGTCTCGACCATCGTCTTCGGAGCAGGGTACTTCCTGCCTTCCGAGAACGTGAGCGTCTCCATCTCCGGACTCGAGGCCGCTCGGGCCGCGGGTTCGGGCAGCACCGCTGGTGCAGACGGCGGACTGACCTACACGTTCCGACCCCCGGCCGATGGTGAGGGCTCGTACGCCGTCTCCTTCAACGGATCGCGTACGTACACCGCCACCATCACGGTGTCGCACGGCCACGACGCGGCCACGTCCTGCGACCACGATCCTGGTGTGGCTCCGGCGGGTACCGAGCTGCCGCTCACGGGCGGAGACAACGCGGCGTCTGCCGGCGGGTTCGAACTCGCCCTCACCGGCGGCAGCGTTTCGCCGTGGGTCCTCGGCGGTGGCGCCGCAGCGCTGGTCGCCGGTGGCGCCCTGGTCGCCGTCGGAGCATCTCGCCGCAAGCGCGCCTAGGTCCGGCTGCCGCCTCGCGCGGTGGTCGACTGGACGACGGTGATCCCTCCCCCTCCGATCACCGTCGTCTGGTGCGTCCGGCGGGCGCACCGCCAGCCCACGGCTCCTCCTCCTCCTCGACGGTGGTGACCGTGGGCTTCGTCGTGCACCCGGTGCCCGGCTCGCCCGTTCCCGCCGTGACTGAGTGCACCCGATGAGCGGAAGGCACCGCGTCAGGGCGCGGGGGTCGGCGTCTCCGTCGGGGGGTGCAACGTCTGCCGGATCAGGTCGTGGATGTACGCGTAGTCCGGCTGGTGCTCATCCACTCCGGAATCGGGGGTGAGCTCGATCGTCGTGACAGGCTGTTCCTTCGCCTTGAGCATCAGATCGAAGAACTCCGGCAGCTTGTCCGACGGGAGATCCGTGCTGATCAGAGCCGTCCCCGCCGCCGCCACCTCGTTGAACCTCGTGAGCACCGTCTGCGGGGTGAACTGCGCGAGGATCGCCTCCTGCAGCTCCCGCTGACGCTTCATCCGATCCCAGTCACTCGTCGTGTAGCGCGAACGGGCGTACCACTGGGCGGTGTCACCGTCCATCCGCTGCTCCCCCGGCTCGATCCAGCCGATAGCCCACTCGTTCACATCGGTGCCGGTCCAGCCCTCCGGCGGTCCGCCCTTGGGCAGACGCTCGGTGACGTTGATCTGCACTCCACCGAGGGCATCGACGAGCTCGGCGAACCCGTGCATGTCGACGAAGACGTAGTAGGGGATCTCGATTCCGAGAACACCCTCCGCCGCGTCCTTCGTCGCTTCGATACCCGGCTCGGAGCCGTTGGCCTTCGCGTCAGGGTAGAGCCCGGTGCCGCCGTCTTCCCGACACACCTCCGCGGCGTTGCGGATGTGGTTCATCCATCCGTTCCACCCGCAGGTGGAAGATCCGTGCCCTTCGAAGCCGTTCGGGTAGAGCTCCTGCATCGGGCTCCCCTCGCTGAACGGCGCGTTCGGGAGTTCACGCGGGATGCCGGTGATCGTCACGGCCCCGGTATCGGCGTTCACCGAGACGACCGAGATGCTGTCGAAGCGCATCGAGTCACGCCCGTCGCCGCTGTCTGCGCCGAGGAGCAGGATGTTGTAGTAACCGTCGCTCGGCTCGACGCTCGGTCCGCTCTGCCCGAAGATCGCCCCGATCGTGCTGCGAACCGACCCCACCGCGGTCGCGGCATACCCGACGCCACCGCTCACGAGCCCCAGCAGCACCAGCGCGACGACCGGGATGGCGAGGCGAGAGGGTCCGGGGACCTTCACGAGTCGCACCAGCCGCAGGGCATCGAAAGTCAACACGACCCAGAGCACGATGTAACCGACGAGAAGCACCTGGACGACGGTGAGGATCGCAGCGGAGAACAGCCCGCCTCCGATCGTGAGCCACAGCAGGGCCGGGCGGGCGAAGAGGGCGAGACCGAGCGCCACCACCACGAGCAGCCACGCCAGCAGAGTCGCGCCGAGCCCGAAGCGGCCGAGCCTGCGGTTGCCCGACAGCACCTGCGCAGATCCGGGGACCAGGAGATTGAGGGCTATGAGCCACCACCCGCGCTTGGCCATCATCCCCGGGTCAGCGACATCCGGGTGCCGCAGAGGGCGTGTCTCAATGAGCGGGCGCTGTGTTGCGCGCGGAGGCGCAAGGGTCACAGCGACCCCTTCAACCGTTCGTTCTTCTCCTCGACCTGTGTTTCGAGGTCTCGGGCGTACGCGTCCACCCGGTCGGCGAGATCCGCATCCGCCGTCCCCAGGATGCGGGCTGCCAGGAGCCCCGCGTTGCGGGCGCCGCCGATGGACACGGTCGCGACGGGGATGCCGGCGGGCATCTGCACGATCGAGAGCAGGGAGTCCATGCCGTCGAGGTAGGCGAGCGGCACGGGAACGCCGACCACGGGCAGCGGCGTCATCGAGGCGAGCATGCCCGGAAGGTGGGCCGCTCCCCCGGCGCCGGCGATGATCACGCGGATACCGCGGGACCGTGCCTCCCGCGCATACGACATGAGCTTGTCCGGTGTGCGGTGGGCCGAGACGACCTCGACCTCATGCGGGATGCCGAAGTCGGTGAGCGCCTGAGACGCATCGCTCATCACGCGCCAATCGGAATCGGATCCCATCACGACGCCGACCAGAGGGGCAGCGGAGGAGTGCAGTGGCTCAGTCACCAGATCAGGCTACGGTCTACCGCTGTGAGAAACCCCGAACGGCGCGCGTCTTGTCCCGCATGTCCGACCGTGAGAGGTGCGCCGGCGTACAGGATTCAGACGAAATGTGCGGCGGCCGCACGCGCGACGTACACGGCGTCGTCGAGATCGTCATCCGCGACGTTCACGTGACCGACCTTGCGACCGGGCCGTGGCGCCTTGCCGTACGTGTGGATCTTCGCCTGCGGGTGCTCGACCATCGCCGCGGGGAAGCGCTCCTCGAGCGTGCCCTCCGCCGGACCGCCGAGGATGTTCACCATCACCGACCAGGCTGCACGAGGAGCCGTGCTCCCCAACGGCAGATCGGCGACCGCGCGCAGATGCTGCTCGAACTGTCCGGTGACGGCGCCGTCCTGGCTCCAGTGACCGCTGTTGTGCGGTCGCATGGCCAGCTCGTTGACGAGGATCCGCTCATCGTCGGTCTCGAACAGCTCCACGGCGAGCATGCCCGTCACACCGAGTCCCTCCGCGATCGTGCGTCCGATCTCCTCAGCGACCTGCACGAGGCGCTCGGCTGCCGCGGGTGCCGGGGCGATGACCTCCGCGCACACGCCGTCGCGCTGCACCGTCTCCACCACGGGGTACGCGACAGTGTCGCCGCTGGGGCGACGCGCCACCTGCTGGGCGAGCTCGCGGACGAAGGGGACGAGTTCCTCTACGAGGAGTGCATCGTCTTCGGCCAGCGCATCGAGCCAGTCCTGCGCCTCTTCCGCCGCGCGGACGACTCGCACACCCTTGCCGTCGTAGCCGCCGCGAGGCGTCTTCACGACACCGGCGCCCGCGTGGGCATCGAGGAACGCCTGCAGCTCAGCGACGTCGCGCACCGCGGCCCAGTCCGGCTGAGGGACGCCGAGCTCGGCGAGGCGGGCGCGCATGACCAGCTTGTCCTGCGCGAACTGGAGAGCGTCGGGGCCCGGGTGCACGACCACACCATCGGCGACGAGGGCACGCAGCACGGACTGCGGCACGTGCTCGTGGTCGAACGTGACGACGTCGACTCCTGCGGCGAACGCACGCACCACGTCGATATCGCGATAGTCGCCTACCGCCGTCGCGGCGAGTCCGGCGGACATCCCTTCGTCTTCGGCGAGCACCCGGATCTCCAGCCCGAGTTCGACCGCCGGAGCGATCATCATCCGGGCCAGCTGCCCTCCACCGATCACGCCAACACGCAAAGCCATGTGCCGTCTCCCTTCGTCCGACCCCATTCTCCCGCACGTGCGCAGGAGGATCGGACACGTCTTACCTGCGCGATCGTCGATCGCCGGCAGGACGGATCGTGGTCACGCCGTATCGAACTCGTCTCCGCCCGCCTGCGCGTCGCGATGCGCCAGGATCTGCCCGACCTCGATCTGGTCGGCGAGAGTCTCATGGACCAGCGTCACGTTCGGTACGTTCGCGAGACGCATCGGCGCGTCGACGCCGTTCGACAGGGTGATCGTGCCCGCGCCCCACAAGCGCTGCAGCGGCCCGCGTCGGACGGCGATCGTGTAGCCGCGAGCGTGGGACATCTCCCGGCGTCGACGGGCACCGACGCCGTGGTGGGCGATGACACGTCTCGTCGTGACCGTCGTGCTCCGCGAGTACCAGACGATGAACGGTAGCACCACGGCGAGAAGCACCAGCGCACCCGCCGCAGAGAGCAGCATCCAGTCCTCATACCCCGCCGGGAGGTTGCCGTAGAAGTAGGCCGTCGCGCCGAATGTCGCGATGAGGACGAGTGCAGACCAGAACAGTCGACGGGCATGGCCCCGGAAGCGTGCGATCAGCAACTCCTCCGAAGGCGTGCCGGGCGGCGGCATCAGAGGCCGTCCGCCGAGCGTCACAGGCTGGGTCACCCCACCATTGTGCCTGTGATCCCCGACAAGCCCGTGTGTGTCTCGGCGTGTCAGCTTCCCGCAGGACGCACGTGCACGACGTCACCCGCGGATATCGCGTGCTCCACGCCCCCGGAGACGACCAGCAGTCGCCCTTCCGCATCGAGGCCGACAGCCGTGCCCTCCTGTGTGCGATCGCCCGGCATCGACACCCGGATCGTCTGCCCGACAGTCGCGCATCGTTCGGTGACGGCACCGTGGGCGCCGCTCGCGACGGCGTCTCCGGCGGCGGCGACGAGGTCCGTGAGCCGGGTGTCGAGCGACGTCACGTAGGTCGCGAGCAGCTGATCCTCGTCGACGTCGACGCCCTGCGCCGCGAACGATGTCGCCGTGGAGACGGGGAGCTGCTCCACCGTCATCGCCGTGTTCACTCCGGCGCCGACGATGATGGCGTCCGACGCCGCCTCAGCGAGGATTCCGCAGATCTTCCGACCGTCGACGAGCACGTCGTTCGGCCACTTCACCGCGACCTCCTCGTCCGGGAGCTGCGCGGCCACGGCCTCCGCCATCGCCAGTCCCGCGAGCAGCGGTATCCAGCCCCGCGACGCCGGTTCCGCCGGAAGAGCGCGCAACAGCACGGAAACCGCAAGGGCTGAACCATCCGGCGCCACCCAGGTCCGATCGAGCCGCCCCCGACCTGCGGTCTGGTCGTGGGTCGCCAGGATCGAGAGGTGCGGCCAGCCGTCCGCGTCGTGCGCATGCCCGCGAAGGTCGGCGTTGGTCGACCCCGTTCGCGCCACCAGTTCCAGGCGCGGCACGATCGCGGTGGAGCGCGGGAAGCCGATGCTCATGCGTCCTCTTCGTCGGCTTCTTCGTCGTCGTCATCCTCGTCTTCGCGGACCGCCCCGACCTCGTGGGCCTGCCATCGTTCCCACTCCTGCATGAGCCCGTCCACGGCGGCATGGAACTTCGCGGTCGCCACCCCCTGTGTGGTGTCACCGAAGTAGTGCTGCACCCACATCCGCAGTCGGGCGATCGCCGCCTCATCGACCCGCACCCGCTCGATCTCGGCGACGACGTCCGCCGCCGACTCGGCGGTCAGCCACTCGCAGTCGGACAGATAGCCCTGCGTGTCGACAGAGGCCTGGTCGTCCGTGGGGCGCGTGATCATCAGCGGCTTCCCCGCCGCGAGCCGGTCGTAGACCATGGCGGAGATGTCGACGATCGCGACGTCCGCGGCGGTGAGCTGCCAGCCGAGCTCGGGGCCGTCGTCATAGACGTGCTGGGCGCGCGGGTCCGCGGCGTTCGCTGCAGCGATAGCCGCGATGATCCGTCGATGCGCGGCACCGTAGGCCTCATCGACGACGCCACTGCGGGGATGCGGACGATAGATCACCCGGTGCTGTCCGGTGGCGAGCAGGCGTGCCACGAGGGTTTCGCCGTGCGATGCGATCGATCCGTAGTGCGCACTGGGCCGGTCGCCCTCCCACGTGGGGGCGTACAGCACGACCGTACGGTCATCGGGGACGAAGGGCAGCGTGCCGGAGTAGTGATCGGCCTGAGGTCGCCCGATCTCGATCGTGCGGCGATCCACGTCGTAGTCCCAGAGCGTCCGCGAGAGGCGGTCCCGCGCGGCCTGGCCGGCCACGAACGCATAGTCGTACGCCTTGTACTGGTTCGTGGTCATGTACATCTTGTCGGACTCGCCGTGGTTGATGAACACGTGCCACCGTCGCCCGTAACGGAACATCTGGAAGTTGCGGGTGTTCTGGTTGACGTACAGCACGATGCGGATGTCCTGCGTCGCGATGAAGCGCTCGAGATCGCGGACCTTCGGCACGAACGCGACCGGAGGCGAGGCCTCGTCCAGGAGCTTCTCGGTGCCCGTCGCCTGCCGCGAGAGCACGACGACCGGCCAGCGGCGGGCGAGCTCCGCGAGCGGACGATACCACTGCCGCATCTGGTACATGTTGACCGCACCGTCGGCGAAGTACACCGCCACTTTGAAGTGCCCCGTCGGATACGGCTCGGTTTCGGCGAGGCGACGACGCACCCGCTGGACGGCGGTCCGGGATGCGAGCGCCCGCTTCAGCAGACGGTACGCCTTCTTCGCGTCAGACAGTGCACCCATCCCTCCAGAGTAGTTCGTCCACGCGGGGTGCCCCGGCCGGTGAACGATCCGGGCTGCGACGCGCATGACGGCTTCCCCTCAGGCAAAGCCGGAAGCCGCCGTGACATGATCGTCATGTGCCAGCCGACGAGTCAGCCGCTCCCCTGCCCGGGGTGTCCTTCGTGATGCCGGTGCTCAACGAACACGCCTACCTGGAGCACGCGGTCGAGTCCGTGCTCGCTCAAGACGTCGATGTGCCCACGGAGCTCGTGCTGGCTCTCGGCCCCTCCACCGATGGGACGACGGAGCTGGCCCAGCGGCTCGCAGAGACGGACGAGCGCATCCGGCTCGTCGGCAACCCGGCCGCGCACATCCCCGTGGGGCTGAACGCCGCCATCCGCGCCAGCCGCTACGCGACGATCGTCCGCGTCGACGCGCACTCCGAACTCTCCCCCGGCTACGCCGCCCGAGCGCTGGCCACGCTGGAACGCACGGCGTCGGCCAACGTCGGCGGTGTCATGCACGCCGAAGGGCGTACGCCGTTCCAGAAATCCGTCGCACGCCTCTACAACTCCCCCGTCGGACTCGGCGGAGGCGCCTACCACGGAAGCTCGCAGGAGGGCGAGGCCGAGTCGGCCTACCTCGGCGTCATGCGCCGTGAGGTTCTCGACGAGGTCGGTCTCTTCGACGAGACGATCCGGCGCGGGGAGGACTGGGAGCTCAACCTCCGGATCCGACAGGCCGGCCACCGCGTCTGGTTCGACCCCGAGTTGTCTGTCACCTACTGGCCCCGGGAGAGCTGGACGCGGCTGGCGCGGCAGTTCCGCGCCACGGGGGCCTGGCGGGGCGAACTGGTACGCCGCTTCGGGCGACGCAACGGCCTCCGTTATTTCGCTCCCCCCGCGCTCGTCCTCGTGGCCGCGATCGCCCTCGTCCTGGGGGTGCTTCAGCTGGCCGGAGTGGTCGGCGGCCCCGCCTCCTGGATCGCCTCGATCCTCGTGTACGGGCCACTCGCCCTGTACGCGCTGCTGGTGCTGGGCGTCGCTCTCGCCCCCGGCGGCGGCGGCGCGCGCCAACGACTGTGGACTCTGCTCGTCCTGCCCACGATGCACCTCTCGTGGGGCATCGGGTTCCTCGGCGGCGTGCTCCGAGGCGCACGGGACACCGTGGACGCTTCGCGCTTGGGCACCCGGAACACGCCCCTCCCCTGAGACGGGTGAGCCGCCGGATCAGGGCGTGACGAAACCCAGGTCCAGGATGCGATCGACCACACGCTCGGCAGCACGGCCGTCGTCGCGGGAGTTGAACTGCCGGCGCCACGCCGCATAGCGCTCGGCGAACGTGGCCTCGTGTTCCGGGTCTTCGAGCGCCGCGGCCAGTTCCTCCTGAGTGCGCACCAGCGGACCCGGGGCCCGCTCCGCGAGGTCGAAGTAGAAACCTCGCAACTGACCGCGATAGTGGTCGAGATCCGGTACCAGGAAGTACATCGGCTTGCCCGTGACGCTGAAGTCGAACATCACCGAGGAGTAGTCGGTGATCAGCGCGTCCGCAGCGAGCAGCAGACGCGCGGTCTCCGGGTAGCCCGTCACGTCGATCACGCGCGCTCCGGCACGGTCTCGTCCTTGTTCCAGCGTCCGCGAGTGCCCACGCACGAGCACCACGGCATTCGCCTCTCGGGCGAGACGCTCCGCATCCACGAAGTCGACCATCTCCGCGCGATCGTCACGCCAGGTCGGGGCATAGAGAAGCACCCGCTCCTCGGGCTCGATGCCCAGATCCTTGCGGATCGCGGCGGGGTCACCCGTGATCAGCGCGTCGTTCCGGGGGTACCCCTCCACCCAGATCGGTCGTCCGAAGAACGCATATGCCTTGCGGAGTATGCGCTCGGAGTACGTGTTCTGAGCCAGCAGCACGTCCCATCGACGCGATTCCTTCACGACGGCGGCCATCCGACGCGGATCGAAACCGGGACGGTGCAGCGCGAGACGCTTCAACGGCGTCCCGTGCCAGGTCTGCACGACCTTCTGTCCGGGTTTGCGGGCGAAACGACGGCGCAGCCAGTCGTTCACGACGAGGAGCCGGGCAGCGCCCCGCGCGTGCCACCACTGCGGACTTCCTTCGACGACCGCGATCGCCCCGTCCGGCACCTCGACGGAGAGGTCGACGACGCTCCAGTAGCGCCGCACACCGGGCGCCCTCGCTGCGAGCTCCCGGTCGATCGCTCGCGGATTGCAGCCCACGCTGCGGCCGTAGAAGCTCTCGAAGAAGACCGCGTTCTCGGTGCCGCCGGACTGCGCGACGTAACGCTCCTCGAGGGTCGATCGTCCCTCGGCGGTCTCGTACACGGGGTCGATCGGCGGTGCGATGCGGACAGCGCTCCCGGTGACGGCGACGCGTACTCCGCGGAGGACGACGGGATCGATGCGCAGAGCGTCGAGGTCGACGTCTGCGATCCGCAGTTCATACGCGCCGGCGGGAAGCGGAAGCGAGGGCCCGCCCCAGCGCGAGGCCTGCAACGCGAACGTGGCCTTCCAGGTCTTGCCGCCTCCGCTGACGCGAGCGTCCACCCGCGCCCGCGGTCCGACGAGCGTCGCCGTGGCCGGACGCTGACCGGTCCCTGCGATGACCAGCGTCTCTGCCACGTCATCGATGCGGGCCGTTGTCATACTGCTCCCTTCGGCGCGGGGATCCCCCGTGCGCGGATCACGCGGTACACGCGCTCCGTGTTGCGACCGTCCCGATGCGCATGCATCGTCGCGCTGAGCGTAGCGGAACGTGCCGACGCCGCGTCGTACGAGTCGGCATCGGACAGGAGGTGCTCGAGCTGCGTGAGAAGCGACGGCCAGTCCGCGGCCGTCGCGGAGCCGGCGACCTCCTCGAACCGACCGTAGAAGCCTCGAGTGCGCGCGTACTCCGCCGCGTCCGGGGCCAGGAAGAGCACCGGCATCCTCAGCAGTCCGACGTCGTAAGCGAGCGAGGAGTAGTCGGTGACCAGCACATCGACGGCGGCGAGCGCAGGCGTCACATCGGCCAGGACGGACGCGCCGAGCGCGCGGACCCTCCGGCTCGGCAGCGGTGGCACATAGCCCCCCGCTCCCAGAGGGTGCGACCTCACGAGCAGCACCGCGTTCTGCTCTTCGAGGAGGCGGAGGATGGAGATCCACTCCGTAGCGGACGGTACCGCCGGATCGGGCGCTCCGTCACGCCAGGTCGGCGCATAGAGGATCGTCCGCGCCCCCTCCGGGATCTCCCCGACGACGCGGTGGAGAAGCGCGGAGGCCGCGCCCCGACGTTCCTCGCCCGAGCCGGCGGAGAGCACATCGACGCGGGGCTCACCGGTCACGACCACCCGATCGTCCCCGAGGCCGAATGCCGATTCCAATCGCCCCCTGGCACGGGTCGAAGCCGCCGGCAGCACTCGGATCCGCTGGGCGGTCGCACGGTACAGGAGGGCGATCACCCGGCGTAGAAGGGGCGCTCCGGGAACCTTCGGCACCTGCGTCGTGGCCGGCGAATCCAGTCCGATCCTCTTCAGCGGGATCCCGTGCCAGAGCTGGACGACGAACGCGCCGCCGACGGCGTAGCGGTTGACGTCGCCGAGACCGTGCGTCACGACGAGGACACCCGCTCCGGCTGTCGCCCACCAGCCGCGCAGACCGTTCTTCCGGACGAACCGGAGGCCGAGGGCGGTAGCCTCCCGCTCCTCGCGCGCGGACCCGGTGAGCCACAGGGTCTCGTGACCGAGCGAAGAAGCGTGGTGATACAGGGCGAGGGCTCCGTCGCCGATGCCTGCGCCGCAGCCGAACACCCAGCGTCGCCCACGCGGGACGAGGAAGGTGCCGAGGCGCCCGACGGCGTACAACGGGATCCGGAGCAGCTTGGCCGCGTTGCCGGAGCCGAAAGAGAAGGACGCCACCTCGCGAGCCTATCGCGGGGCGGCGCCCTTCTCTGCGAGACCGGGGACTCAGCCGGCGAGTTCGCCGAGCGTCACCTCGATGTCGTAGGACTTGCCGCCACGGACGTAGGTGACCTGGGCATCGCTGCCGGCCGCCGCCGCGCGGACCTGCGCCGTGAGGTCGGTCGCGCTGGTGATCGGAACCCCGTTGAACGAGGTGACGATGTCACCCTTCTCGATGCCGGCTGCCGCCGCAGCGCCGCCGTCGCTCGCCTCGGCGATGTATGCGCCGGCGACGGTCGCGCCCTCGACGTTCGAGGCGTCCTGGACGGAGGCGCCGAGGAGGCCGTGCGTCGCTGCGCCATCGGCGATGATCTCGTCGGAGACCCGCTTGGCGATGTTCGACGGGATGGCGAAGCCGATGCCGATGGAACCGGAGTCCTCGGAGTTGCCCGAACTCGCGATCGCCACGTTGATGCCGATCAACTCGCCCTTGCTGTTGACGAGCGCACCCCCGGAGTTGCCGTGGTTGATGGCGGCATCGGTCTGGATCACGGCGATCGAGATGGAATCGGACGTCTGCTGACCAGAGTTTCCGGGGATGTCGAACTGGAAGGGCCCCTGGCCCTGATCGGGCGACTGCTGCTCAGGAGCATCCTCGGAGGACGAGTCCGGCAGTGCCGACGACGCGATCTGGATGCTCCGGTTGAGTGCGCTGACGATGCCGGTGGTGACCGAGTTCGCCAGGCCGAGCGGGGCGCCGAGCGCGACCGTGGTGTCGCCGACGTTGAGCTTCGACGAGTCGGCGAACTTCATGGGCGTGAGCCCCTTGGCGTCCTTCAGCTTGATCACGGCGAGGTCGTAGATCGGGTCGGTGCCCACGACCGTGGCCTCGTAGAGCTTCCCATCCGAGGCGGTCACCCGGATCGTGGGATCGGCGACGGCCCCGCCCAGCGTCACCACGTGGGTGTTCGTGAGTACGTAGCCGTCATCGCTGATGATGACACCGGAACCGCTTCCGGCCTCCTGGGAGCCCGCGACCTCGATGGTGACCACGGAGGGGAGGGCCGACGTCGCGACGGCGGTGGTCTCGTTGACCGACCCGGGGTTGTTGACCGTGACGGTCTGCGGCCCCGATGCCGTGCCGGAGGACGGCGGGTTCTGAAGACCGTTCAGCAGTGCGCCGCCACCGAAACCGGCGACACCGCCGACGAGCGCGGCCGCGACGATGAATGCCGCGATCTTCGCGCCGCCTCGGGACTTCTGGTCTTTGGCCTTCGCCTCGCCGGGAAGCGTGTCCGCACCGAGGGGCTGCGTGGGCTGCGTGTGGGACGCGGCGGTGGGGATGCCGAACGCGGCACCAGGGGCCGTTGCCGTCGCGGAGTTCGCGGGGGCGGCGAAGACGTGCGGCACGGGCTCGACCACGGGCGCCGCCGGCACCTGCGAGGTGAAGGTCGGCGGTACGACGTGTCCCTGGACGGGGGCGACGGGAGCCGGCGCGGAGGGACCCGGCGAAACGGCGGACGGCGCGGTGGTGTCAGCGGCGGCCTCCGTCGCCGGCTGAGCGGCGACCTCTGCTGCCTCGGTGGACGGCACGGCGTCGTTCGACGCGGGTACCGAGTGGTCCTGTGTGTTGTCTTCGTTCATGGTGTGTGCTCCTTCAACGACCACTTCAGAATGACGCCTGTGTCTGTGCGTTCCTTATGTCGAAGATGAGTTTCAGCTATGGCCTTAGCCTGTTCTTCATGAGTGTCATCCCCGGCGCATGGCGTCGCACGGCGGCGGGCGCCGGTCTGCTCGCCGCAGACGGAACCGTCGCGCCCACCATCTTCGCAGAGATGTCCGCTGCCGCGGCCCGAACCGGGGCGATCAATCTCGGACAGGGATTCCCCGACGAGGACGGCCCTCCGGAGGTGCTCGAAGCCGCTCGGGCCGCGATCGCCCACGGGGCGAACCAGTACCCGCCGGGTCGCGGCGTACCCGACCTGCTCCAGGCGATCAGCGAGCATCAACGCCGGTTCTACGGGCTCGATGTCGACCCCGGTACCGAGGTGATCGTGACGGCAGGGGCGACCGAGGCGCTCACGGCTACGCTGCTCGCACTGATCGACGGTCCCGACGACGAGGTGGTCGTCTTCGAGCCGTACTACGACTCCTACGCCGCAGCGGTCGCTCTGGCGGGAGCGCGCCTGCGCACGGTTCCGCTCCGCGCGCCCGACTTCCAGCCCGATCTGGACCAGCTCGCGGCCACCGCGAATGATCGCACGCGGATCATCCTCGTCAACGACCCGCACAATCCGACGGGTGCGGTCTTCGGACACGACGTCCTCACCGAGGTGGTGCGGCTCGCTGTGCGGCACGACGCCGTCATCGTGACTGACGAGGTGTACGAGCACCTCTCCTTCGAGGCTCCCCACACGCCGATCGCGACACTGCCCGGCGCCGCCGAGCGCACCCTGACGATCTCTTCCGCCGGCAAGACCTTCTCGGTCACCGGATGGAAGATCGGCTGGGTGCACGGACCCGCCGCTCTCATCACGGCGGTGCTCACGGTGAAGCAGTACCTCACGTACGTGAACGGATCCCCCTTCCAGCCCGCCGTCGCCACGGGGCTCCGACTCTCCGACTCCACCTTCGCCGATGCCTCATCTGCGCTCGCCCACAAGCACGGGATCCTCGGCGACGGACTGCGCGCGGCCGGGTTCACGGTGCACACGCCACAGGGCGGTTACTTCACGGTGGCCGATGCGACCGCGCTCGGCGGCACGGACGCCGCGGCGTTCTGCCGAGCGCTGCCGGAACGTGTCGGAGTCGTCGCCATCCCGTTGACCGCGTTCGTGTCGGAACAGCATCGACAGGAATACGCGGGACTCGTGCGCTTCGCCGCGTGCAAGCGAGTGGATGTCCTGGAGGAGGCGGCGTCCCGCCTGGCCGATTTCACCGCCTGAGCGTTCGAGGGACCGGATCGTTCCCTCAGCGCGGCACGACGGCGTACCGCCGCACACGGAGCGAGGGGTTCACGGCGCGCACCCGGTCGATCGCAGAGCGTTCCACGACCGCCACCGCGATTCCGGGCGCGGTACCGACCCCGGCGAGGACGACACCCTGCGGATCGATGATCTGCGAATGCCCGACGCCGATCGGCGTGGGGTGGTCCGCCGCGACCACGTACACGGTGTTCTCGATCGCACGCGCGGCGAGCAGCGTGGTCCAGTGGTGCTCCTTGAGCGGACCTCGCACCCACTCCGCAGGCACGACCAGCGCATCGGTCGCCGCGTCGACCAGCGACCTGGCGACCTCCGGGAAACGCAGGTCGTAACAGGTCATGAGCCCGAACCGCAGACCGGCGAGCTCGAACGTCGACGCCTCCCCCACGTCGCCGGCCTCGATCCAGTCGGACTCCGTCTGTCCGAACGCGTCGTAGAGGTGCTGCTTGCGATAGACCGCGAGGATGCCGTCACCCCGCACCGCGACGAGCGTGTTCCGCACGCGGCGGTCGTCCGACGCGCGCTCCACCAGCCCTGCGACGATCACGACCGCATGATCGGCGGCGAGCGCGGTGAGCGTCGTGACGAAGTCCCCGTCGAGGTCTTCCGCATTCGCCGCGAGGCTCTCGTCCATCGGGTCGACGAAGTAGCTCGAGTACTCGGGGAAGACGATCAACCTGGCCCCGCGAGCCGCTGCCTCCGCCGTCAACTCCCCGATCTTCTCGCGGTTCTCCGAACGGGAAGCGGTCGGCGCGAACTGACACACGGCGACGGGGACGGCTGCTGTCTCGGACATACATCCATCCTCCCGCATCGACACGCCCGGGGCGTCATCCCCGGGCGCCTCGATTCGCCGAGGTCCGCATTCCGTGATAAGTTACTTCTTGTGCCGCGGGGTGGAGCAGTTCGGTAGCTCGCCGGGCTCATAACCCGGAGGTCGCAGGTTCAAATCCTGTCCCCGCAACAAATGAAAGGCCCTCTGATCTAGAGAAATCCAGATCAGAGGGCCTTTCGCCTTTCCTGCAGGAGCACGTGCGCGTGGACGTCGCCCGCGGGCGCGAAGCCGGCCGAATCACGAGATCTCCACGGTTCGGATGAATCGCGGAACGAGCCGGACGAAGACCACCATCACGATCAGCTCGACGATCGTCTGCGTCACCACCACCAACGGTGCGAGAGCGAAGCATGCCGGAAGCGCGAGCGCCAGCGGAAGGACAACGAGCGAGTTGCGTGTCGCGCCGGAGAAGACGATCGCACGTCGAGCGGGGACGCCGAGCTTCGAGACACGACCGGCGACTGCGCCGAGAGGGAGCATCAGGGCGGCGAACCCGAGGAAAATCGGCACGGCGACCCAGAGGTCCGCCAGGCGCGCACTCACGCCGTGCACTTGGGAGGCGACGACGACGGCGAGCGTCAGCATCATCAGCGGCACCATCGCAGCGGCCGCCACCGCCTCGACGCTCCGCCCCCACCGCGACCGAGACGCCGCGTACTGCACTGCCCCCGCGGCCGCGAGGGGCAGGAGGATCACCCAGACGAAGGCCTCGATGAACGGGGTGAGCTCGACGGTTCGAACCAGGTCCACGCCGACGAACCACCACAGAAAGAGCGGGAGCAGCAGCATCTGTCCGAGCATCAGGATCGGTGCTGCCGCGAGCAGCCGTTCCTTCGCCCCTCCCCCGAGCCCGGTGAACACGATCACATAGTCGACGCAGGGGGTGAGCAGCACCAGGAGGACGCCGGCCAGCAACGCCGCGTCATGCGCCACGAAACGCGAGAGCCCGAACACCACCACGGGCACGATCACGAAGTTCACCGCGAGGAGGACGGCGAGGAACCGCCCGTCGCGAAACGCCCGGCCGATCGCCGGGAAGGGCACTCCGAGGAAGGTGGCGAAGAGGAGCACACCGAGCACCGGGGTGATCGCGAGTTCGAGCGGACGCGCTGCAGAGGGCACCCGCAGTCCCAGCACGCCACCCGCGGCGATCGCCGCGAGATAGAGAGCGACCTGGTGACGCTCACCCCAGACGATCACGCTTCGCATGCCACCAGCATGTCCTGCCTCACGACCACTCGCGAGTCGGAGCCGCGCCGGTGGAACAGAAATGGGCGCCCCCTCACGGGGGCGCCCATTCACTGCGGTGCGGGACGACTCACTCCTCGGCGGCGGCGTCCAGCTCCAGGAGCTTCTCGACGGCCGCGGTGAGGCGCTCATCGGCCTCCGCGAACTTCGTGAGGTCGCCCGACTGCAGCGCCGTCTCACGGTCGACCAATGCCTGCTGCGCGGCAGCCAGGGCGTCGGCCTGCGCATCCGTCGGCTGCGTGGGCTCGGTCGGCGTCTCGCCGGCGTCCGGGTTCTCCGTCTCCGGGTCACTCGGCTCGACCGTGTCGTCACCACCGGTGGCACCGGAATCACCGCCGAAGAGCGTGTCCAGAGCCTCGGTCAGCGTGTTCTCGAAAGCGACGCGATCACCGAACGCGACCAGCACCTTCTGCAGACGCGGCAGCTGCGTGCCCTCCGAGGACTGCACGTACACCGGCTGCACATAGAGCAGACCGCCACCGACGGGCAAAGTCAGCAGGTTGCCGTAGATGACCTCCGACTCTCCCTGTTGCAGCAGGTTGAGCTGAGGCACGACGGACGTGTCGGAGTTGTAGGTGTTCTGCACCTGGCCGGGGCCCGGCACCGTCGTGTCCGTGTCGATCTCGAGCATCCGCAGCTGGCCGTAGCCCTCTGCCTTCACGCCCTTCTCCGAACCGGCGTCCGAGTCCACCGCGAGGTAGCCCATGAGCACGTCGCGGCTGCCGCCCGACCCCTGCGAGTTCGGGATGAACGTCGAGAACATCGAGAACCGCGGGGAATCCTGGCCGGGCATCTGCATCGTCAGGTAGTACGGCGGCTGCAGCATCGATTCGCTGCGCGGGTCGTTCGGCGTCTGCCACCGGTTGTCCTGCTGTGCGAAGGATCCGGCCTTGTCGACGTGGTAGACGCCGAGGATGTCGCGCTGCACCTTGAACAGGTCCGTCGGGTAGCGCACGTGGCTCATCAACTCACCCGACATGTCGCTGATCGGCTTCAGCGTCGACGGGTAGATCTTCTGCCAGGTCTTGAGGACCGGGTCCTCATCGTCCCAGGCGTACAGCGTCACGGAGCCGTCGTAGGCGTCGACCGTGGCCTTGACCGAGTTGCGGATGTAGTTGATGTCGTCGATGGCCAGCGTCGGCGACGTGACGTTGGAGTCGGCGATCGCGTCCGACAGGCTCACGCTCGTCGAGTACGGGTAGGTCTGGCTCGTCGTGTAGCCGTCGACGATCCAGACGATGCGTCCGTCCACCACGCTCGGGTACGGATCGCTGTCGAGCTCGAGGTAGGGCGCGACCTTCTGCACACGGGTCTTCGGGTCGCGGTCGTAGAGGATCTGCGACTCCTCGTTCACGAGGTTCGAGAACAGGATCTGCTCCGACTGGAACTTCAGCGCGTACAGAAGCTTCGTGAACGTGTCGCCGATCTTGGGCCCGCCGTCACCGGAGAACGTCGTCTTGGTCTCGCTCGAGCCGTCCTTGCCCCGCGGGTAGTCGATCTCGGCCGGCTCGGCGCCTTCGGGCGCTCCGACGATCGAGTACTCGGGCGACTTCTCGCCGAAGTAGACACGAGGCTCGAAGTTCTCCCGGTCCGTCAGGAACCCGGAGGACGGGATGCCGCGCTCGAGGAACACCGGCTCGCCGTCCGAGGTCCGCTGGTTACCCGCGGCGGCCACGAGACCGTAGCCGTGCGTGTAGACCGCCACACGGTTGTTCCAGTTGTCACCGTCGCCGAGACCTGACATGTCGAGGTCACGCACGGACACCACGGTGTCCTGCATCTGGCCATCGATCTCGTAGCGGTCGACATCCATGGTCGTCTGGAACTGGTAGTAGCCGCGGTACTGCTCGAGCTGACGCACCGTGGGCGGGATGACCTTGGGGTCCATGATGCGGGTCGACGCCGTGGTCTCGGCATCGGCGCGCAGCTGACCGGCCTCGGCGTCCGTCTTGGCGGCGAACGGCGTGGTCTCGAGGTCTGCGACGCCGTAGGCCTCCTTCGTGCCGTCGATGTTCCGCTGGTAGTACTCCGCCTGGTAGGCGTTCTGGTTCGGCTTCACCTGGAAGGTGGTGACGACCCAGGGGTAGCCGACCCCGACCACGAGCGCGGCCACGATCAGGAGCGCCGTGGCCGCGAGCGGGAAGCGCCAGCGGCCGATGACCGCGGTGACGAAGAACAGGATCGCCACGACGGCGGCGATGATGGCGAGGATCGCGAGGCCCGGGATCGTCGCGTTGACACCCGTGTACGCCGCACCCGTGATGCGGTCGTCGGGCTCCACGAGGGTCTTGTACTGGTCGAGCCACAGGCTCGCCGCCTGCACGAGCAGGTAAAGACCCGCGATGACCGCGAGCTGGATACGCGCAGGCTTGGAGATGCGCAGCTCTCCCTGGCCCACACGAACCGATCCGTACAGGTAGGAGACGAGCGCGGTGACCAGGAGCGCGAGGAGCAGGACCGCCGACACGAACGCGAGCAGGATCGAGTAGAAAGGCATCGCGAACATGTAGAACCCGGTGTCGATGCCGAACTGCGGGTCGACACTGGACGTGGCGACACCGTTGGCCCAGAGCCACACCGTCTTCCATTGCCCTGCAGCGGCGAATCCGGCGAACAGCCCGAAGAAGATCGGCATGCCCCACATCGCGAGTCGACGCAGCGGCTCGATGACCTCCTGGTAGCGGTCCAGTTGAGAGCTGAGCCGCACGTACACCGGGCGTAGCCGGTACGCGAGCTGGATGGCGACGAACAGCGGCACCGCCATTCCGAGGAAGCCCACCACGAACATCACCGCCGTGGCGATCCACTGCGTGGTGAGGACACCGGTGAAGCCCAGCTGGTCGAACCAGAGGAATTCGGTGTAGAGGGAGGCGAACACGAAGAACACCGCGATCAGGGCGGCGATGATCACCAGAGAGATGCCGAGAATACGTCGGGACGTTCGAGGCGTGGCCGGAGTCGGAGCTGAGGTCGAGGTCACCCCTCCATCCTAGGCATCGCTCACTGTGCGCAGGCTGTCATCCCGGTCACGGCGAGGTCACGGTGCCCGGTCGGGGATCAGCTGCCGGCGGTCTCGCACGTCGGCAGCGCGGCGACGTCGCCGTCGTCGGCGATCACCTCGAGCGCGGCGAGCGACTCATCGAGCGTCGCGGTGCGGATCACCTGGAGTCCGTCCGGGACGTGCCCGACGACCTCGTCGCAGTTCGACGCGGGCGCGAGGAAGAACTCCGCGCCGGCGTCGCGCGCACCGTACAGCTTCTGCCGGATCCCGCCGATCGGGCCCACGGTGCCCGCGGCATCGATGGTCCCGGTGCCGGCGATATTCTCCCCACCGTTGAGCTCTCCCTCGGTGAGGGTGTCGATGATCCCCAGCGCGAACATCATCCCTGCACTGGGCCCGCCGACGTTGTCCAACTGGATGGTGACATCGATCTCGAAGTCGTAGTCCGTGCGGAGCGTGACGCCGATGAGCCAGGTCGTGACACCGCCCTCCACGTGCTCCACCGGTGTCACCTCGACCGTCTGCTCCTCGCCATCACGCAGCACGGTGAGCGTCACGGGATCGCCCGCCGCCACCTGGATCGCCTCTCGCAGCTGCGTCGCCGAGGCCACCGGTGCGCCGTCGATCGCGGTGATCACATCGTCGGCCTTGAGCACCCCCTGTGCCGGCGAGTCGGGGACGGCGTCGACCACCACGACCTGCGCGCCGGTGTCGTACCCGAGCTCGTTCAACGCGGCTGCGGTGGCCTCGTGCTGTGAGTCGATCATCAGCGTGGCGTTGCGCTCGTCGCGCTGCTCGGTCGTCACGCCTTCGGGGAAGACGGAGTCCAGCGGCACGACGGCGCGCGAGGAGTCCATCCAGGCCAGGGCCAGCTCGAACCAGCTCGGGGTTCGCTCACGGTTCCCCACGACCTGCACGGTGGTCAGATCCAGCGTGCCGGCCGTCTCGAACGTCTCGGCGCCGTCGACCTTGATCAGCGGAACCTCGTCGCCGTCCTTGTCGGTCGCGGTGCCGAGCGTGTCGTAGACCGGACCGGGCCGTTGGATCACATAGGGCGACGGCAGGAACGTCAGTACGACGAGGGCGACGAGCGCGACGATCAGCGCCCAGACTCCGAGTCCAGGCTTTCCAGACCGCGTTCGATCCACAGCATTCCTCCGTCGTTCGCGAGCGGCGTACACCGATCTGCCCGCATCGGGGTCGCGCGCAGAAACCTGTGACTAGCGTAGATGCCACGGCAAGAGATGTGCTGAGAGGCGAGCGACATGGCAGACAACGACCCGACCCCCGAGGACTTCCAGGAGTTCCTCCGACGGATGCTCGCGAACCAGGGCGGTGGCGACATCGACCCCGAGGCACTGCGCGGCGCGTTCGAAGGAATGGACGGCTTCAGCCTCGACCCCGCGATGATGCAGACGATCATGTCGCAGCTCCAGGGCGCGTTCGGCGGCGACCCCTGGGAGAACGCCCTGCGTCAGGCCCTGTTCATCGCCAACCGCGACGGGCAGGGCATCAGCGACGGATCACGCACCTCACTCGCCGATTCCTTCTCTCTCGCCAACCTCTGGCTGGGCGAGGCGACCACGATCTCGGAGCTCGCCGAATCCCCGATCGCGATGACGCGCGGCGAGTGGGTCGAGAAGACCCTTCCGGTGTGGAAGGAGATCGCCGATCCGGTGTCGACCAGCATCGCCGATGCACTGACCTCCGCACTGGACACGCAGGTCCCCGAGGAGATGCGCGGCGTCGTCCAGGGCGCCGGAAAGCTGATGCGGGGTCTGGGCGGATCCGTGTTCGCGGCGCAGTTCGGGCAGGTCCTGGGGAACCTCTCGCTCGAGGTCGTCTCCGGTGGCGACGTGGGAATCCCCGTGCTCCCCGCCGGCACGGCGGCCGTGATCCCGCAGAACCTCACCGCTTTCGGCGAGGGCCTCGAGATTCCGGAAGACCAGATCGCGCTCTACCTCGCGACCCGGGAGCTCGCGTATGCGCGTCTCTATCGGCACGCGAAATGGCTGCACCTGCACGTGATGGCGCAGATCACGGACTTCGCCCGCGGCGTCACGGTCGACGTGGATGCCCTGGAAGACGTCGCGAGCCGGCTCGACCCCTCCGACCCGGAGGAGTTGCGTGCGGCCATCGAGGGCGGCGCACTGCTTCCTGTGCAGAGCGAAGCCCAGCGCGAAGCGCTGACCCGGCTGGAGAACCTCATCGCGACGATCGATGGGTGGGTAGACGTGGTGACCGCACAGGCGACCTCGCGGCTCCCCGACGGTGCGCGCATCGCGGAAGCAGCCCGCCGGAGACGCGCGGTGGGCGGCCCCGCGGAGGACGCACTCGGCGCACTCGTCGGGCTCAAGCTTCGTCCGCGGCGGATGCGGGAGGCGTCGGCGATGTGGCAGGCCGTGACGGACGCCGTGGGTATCGGTGCACGGGACTCGCTGTGGGACTACCCCGACCTGATGCCGACAGCCGACGACATCGACGACCCCCGGGCGCTCGTGGCGCGACTGCAGGCCGCAGAGCGCGGTGAGCAGCCGGTCGCCGATGAGTTCGACGAGGCGCTGGCGCGGCTGCTCGACGGCGACGACTTCGCGGAGGACAAGCCCGAAGATGACGACGACGACGACGCTGCCCCGGAAGGCGACCGACCCGTCTGACCGACGCGGCGCGGACGGAACGGGGAAGCCGCACTTCTCCTCCCCCGTCGTGCGAATTGCGGGAAGTTCTCCACCGAAGCGGCGGAGTGGCGTCCGCCGTGCGCGTGCCCCTCCAGAATCGGAGAGATGCCGCTCACTCCCCCGATCCTCACGCGCGTGGACCCGAACGCGCCACTGCTGTGGCGTGACGAATGCACGCTCCAGCTCGGCTACGACAGTGCCCTGAGCTTCGATGCTGTCGCCCCCTGGGTGGAGCGCCTCCTCAGCCGCTTGCGCTCGTCCTTCCGCCGGGGATCGTTCGACGTGATCGCCCATGCCGCCGGCGCCCCGCGCGAAGAGGCTCGCGCCCTGCTCGCCCGGGTGGAGCCGTTCCTGGTCGATGAGCCAGCCGCGGCCCGCCGCGCCTGGGTCGAGAGCATCGGCATCTCCGACGGCAGGTGCGAATACCGCGTGCGGGAGTCGCTCGTGGACGAGGGCATCATCCTCGTCGATCCTGCTCAGCCACCCGCCGTCGCCGTCGTGCTCGTGCGAGGTGCCGCCGCCGCTCTGCCATTCGCCCGCTTCCTCCGTGACGACATCCCGCACCTTCCCGTGTCGTTCGAACCGGGACGCGTGACGGTCGGCCCCCTCGTCATCCCCGGAGCGTCCGCGTGCCTCGCCTGCCGGGACGCACACGCCACGGATCTCGACCCGGCCTGGCCCCTGCTGCACGCACAGCTGATCGGTCGCGATCCCGGGCCGATCCGCGCGGTGCAGGTCGCCGAGGCCGGACGGATCGCCGCAGTGCTCCTGGGGGAACATCCGGCTTCGGAGAGCCGCATCGCGCAGGTCAGCGCCGACGGCTCGATCGGGTGGCATTCGGTGAGGCTTCACGAAGAATGCCGGTGCCGCGAGCCGTGGTCCCCATCTCAGCGAGGAACCTCGACGGAGCCCGCTCTCCCCGCCCCGCCGTTCTCGCCCACGACAGCGACAGCGTCCGCGCGGCGCGCGTGACACCGACGTAGGCCAGGCGCCGCTCCTCATCGACCGATTCGAAGCTCGTCGCGTAGGAGATCGGCAACGACCCCTCGGCCCACCCGGCGAGGTGCACGTGGGGCCACTCGAGTCCCTTCGCCGCATGCAGGGTCGACAGGGTCACCGTGCGCATCGTGGGCTCATGCTGGTCTTTCGCGCGGGCCATGAGCGTGTCGCTGAAGCTGCGCAGATCCGCCTCGGGACCGGCATCCTCCGCGAGGCGCAGGATGGCACGACGCGCCTCCCATCCGCCGCGCTGCGCGCCGCCCGCAGCCGGCGGCTCCTCCGTGAGACCGAGCTCGCGCAGAACCCGCTGGACCGCCGGGAGGAACCCGTGCTCGGAGGGAGCCACGGCGGCCGCCCGCAGCGCCAGGATGGCCTGACGCACCTCCGGCATCGCGAAGAAACGAGTACCACCCAGCACCGTCGTCGCGATGCCCTCGGCCGCGAGCGCCTGCTGCAGGACCGCGGACTGGGCGTGCGCACGGTAGAGGACCGCGATCTCCGAGGGCGATGCCCCTGCGGCGAGCTGAGCCGAGATCGAGGCCGCTATCCCCGCGGCCTCCTCGCTCTCGGAGTCGTACGCGGTCACGGTGGGTGCATCGGCCGTGAACTGCTCGCGCGCGGGCACGAGCTCGAGCGCACCGGGGCGTCCGTGCATCAGCGCGTTCGCCACGGTCAGGATCGGCGCCTGGGAACGATAGTTCGTCTCCAACCGCACCACCGTGGCGTCGGGGTGGCGACGCTCGAACTCGAGCAGGAAGCGCTGGTCGGCGCCGGCGAAGGAATAGATCGTCTGGCTGGCGTCTCCGACGACACAGATGTCGTGCCGATCTCCCAGCCAGAGTTCGAGCAGCCGGTTCTGCAGCGGCGAGACGTCTTGGAACTCGTCGACCGTGAAGTGCCGGTACTGCTCGTGGACGGATGCGGCGACCCGCGGCTCCGTCTCCAGCATCCCCGCGCAGGCGAGGAGCACGTCTTCGAAATCGAGCTGACGGCGGTCATCCTTCAATGCTTCGTACCCGCGCATCAGTTCGATGAGCTGACCGGTGTCCACTCCGCTGATCGGACGGTCGAGCGCCGCGTACTGGTCGATCGAGAGCATCGAAACCTTGCGCCACTCGATCTCGGAGGCGATGTCGCGGAGAGTCGCCGTGCTGGGCCGCAACCGGATCGCATCCGCCGCCTGCCCCAGCATCCGTACCTTGTTGTCGATGATCGACGGAGCGGGCGAACCCGCGAGCGTCGGCCAGAAGAAATTCAGTTGCGCGAGCGCGGTCGCGTGAAACGTCCGAGCGGCGACTCCCTCGACACCGAGCGCCCGCAGACGCCCCCTCAGCTCGCCGGCGGCCTTGGCCGTGAACGTGACCGCCATGACGCGGGAGGGCGAATAGGCGCCGGTATCGACGCCGTGGGCGATGCGATGCGTGATGACGCGCGTCTTCCCCGTGCCTGCGCCCGCGAGCACGGCAACGGGTCCGCGCAGGACCGATGCTGCCGCTCGCTGCCGCTCGTCGAGGGCATCGAGTGCGCTCACGCGCGCTCCTCGTACCAGTCGACGATCAACGCGCGGGCGATCGACGCGGGCCCGGGAAGGCCCACCGGCCCCCGCCCTGCCAGCGCGGAGCCGATCTCCGCACGGGAGAACCAGCGCACGTCGATGATCTCCTCACCATCGGCGAGCGCAGCGGACTCCTCGTCCACGACGGCCCGGAAGCCGACCATGAGGGAACGCGGGAACGGCCAGGCCTGCGAGGAGACATACCGCAGCGACGACAGCCGCACGCCCGACTCCTCCTCGATCTCCCGGTGCACGGTCGACTCGAGCGACTCCCCTGCCTCGGTGAACCCGGCGAAACAGGAGTACATGCGACCGCCCCAGTTCGCGTTCGCTCCGAGCAGCAGCCGCTCGCCGTCACGGCTCTCGACCGCGACGATCACCGCCGGGTCGGTGCGGGGGAAGTGCTCGCGAGCGCACACCAGGCACCGTCGTGACCATCCCGCCTGCCGCAGCTCCGTCCCACCCCCGCATGTCGGGCAGAACGGCGCATCGCGGAGCCAGCCGGCGAGGGCGATGGCGCCGATGAGGAGTTCCGACTCCTGATCGTCGATACGGCCGCCGAGGTCGCGGAGCCCGAGCCAGATCTCATCCGGCGCCGCGTCGAGAGAATCGGTCTCCGGAGGGGCTGCGGCGAGGAGCACCACGGCACCGTCGGAATCCCGTCCGAGCAGAGCCCAGGTGGCTTCGACGACGGCCGAGGGAGGAACCCGCAGCAACGTCGAATCGACCACCCGGACGCGCCCTTCACGGACCACGATCACGCGGGTGGCGGGGTCTTCTCGGAGGCGTTCGAGGACGTCCGCCTCATCGCGGAGTTCGGCTGCACGGTCGAGAGACGGGCGCTGACTGGTCATCGACTCCCTCTTTCACGGGCGTGGCGGAGGCGGGACCGCCCCTGAGCCGACCTACCCTGGGGGCATGGGACGCTCTCCTTTCACTCTAGCCGCGGCAGTGACCGCTGCACTGCCCGGGGCGGAGGTCACGGGGGCGCGCCGTCTGAGCGCCGATGGCGATGGACGGTTCGACTCGGCGATCGCCACTCTCACCGACGGCCGTGAGCTCGCGATCCGCGTCGCCGACGATGACGAGACAGCGCGGGAACTGGCTGCCGAAGCGCTCGCCCTGCGCGCGCTGACCGACGGGGCACGCGCCATGCTCCCCTTCCGTGCCCCGGCCTACATCGGCGAGACTCGGCTCGGCGAAGGACGTGCTCTCGTCACCGAACTCCTCCCCGGATTCCAGATCGAGGCGGCCATGGTGCCCGCCGGTCGCGGCGCCGCCGAGTCCATGGGCGCCTCGATCGCCGCCGTCCATGGCCTGCCCACCTCGGTCGTGCGCGGTGCCGGTCTCGCCACGCGCAGCGCCGAGGAGAGCCGCGCAGAGCTGGAGCGCCTGGTCGACACCGCGGCCGCCACCGGTCGCGTCCCCGCGCGCCTCACCGTGCGGTGGCGTGACGCCGTCGCCGACGATGAGCTGTGGCGCTTCGAATCCACCGTCATCCTGGGCGGCGTGCAGGCGACCTCCTTCCTGTTCGACGATCACCCCGAGCGCGGCCCCGAGGTGGTCGGCGTGGTCGGCTGGCACGGCCTCTCGGTAGGAGACCCTGCCCTCGACCTCTCCTGGTTGTCCGCTGCACCGGAGGCCGCTGAAGACGTCCAGCGCGCGTATTCTGACGCGATCGACCGGGCGCCGGACGCCGGCCTCGAGGTGCGCGCCCGCCTTCTCGCCGAGCTGGAGTTCGCACGCTGGCTCGTGCACGGCGACGCGATGCATCGACCTGACATCGTCGACGATGCGGCGTCCCTGCTGGAGGCACTCGCCGAGGGACTGCGCACCGACGACCTCGCCATCATCGACGCCCGAGGTGTCGGCGTCGACTCCGCACTCGATGCTCTCGATCGCGTGCCGAAGGACGCCGTCGCCGAAGTCGACACGTCGATGCACACCGATGCGTACAACCCCGAGGAGCTGTGGGCGGAATCGGCGGACTCGGCGGACGGGGAAGACACGGTGACCGCGTCCTCCGCCGAACCGACCGCGACCGTGCCCGGCGAGCGCGTCGACGACGCCGACCGTCGTGCCGGGATGCTGGATATCGAGACCGAAGACCTCTCCGGGGTCGCGAGCCTGTTCGCCGGGACGAGCGGTCCGGCCGGCGCGCGCGAGGACTCCCACCCGCGTCCCCCGCGGTCCGACGACGAGTACGGCGATTTCGACGAAAACGACTCGGACGAGGCTCAGCGGGCGGCGCGCGCGGCACTCCAGCGCTGGAAGAGCTCTTCCTCGGAGTAGACCCGGTCGCCGCGGATGATCAGGTCATCCGCCACGTAGTACAGCGCGACATCGATCGCCTCCAGCGGCACGTCGTACCGTCGGTGGTATGCGAGTCGATAGAGCGCGAGCTGCAGCATCCGCTCGTCGCGCTCCTTCGCCGTACGCGGAGCCCTGCCCGTCTTCCAGTCGACGATCTCGATGCGGTCACCGCGATCGGCACGCCGGTACACGGCGTCGAGCTTGCAGATGACGATGTGCGCCGCTCCCGCATCGACGTCCGACAACCCGGCGCCGAGGGCGAAGTCGATCTCGATCTCCACCGCGATCGGTCGCAGCGGGCCCCACTCACTGCGCTCGAACGTCGCCTGGAGGACCGCGAGATCAGCGGCATCCGCCGATGCCCCCGGCGCGTCGCTCGCCGCCGTCGCTCCGACCGCGGGATCCGGGGCGACGTCGTCTTCGTCCACCTCCCAGAGCGCCTCATCCACACGCGTGCCGACGCCGACGAGTTCGGATCTCTGTTCCACCCACGCATGGAAGAGGGTGCCGAGGCGGGTCTGTCGGTACGGTCTCTCCGGCATCGGGCGGACGATCGACGATAGGGTGCCGGAGAAATCCGTCACGTAGTCCTTGAACCGCGATGCCGGCACACGGGTCGGGGCCTCGGCATCGTTCCCGCGTTGCCGGGCGGCACGTTCGGCCAACAACCGCGTGAGCTCGATCGACGGCTCGGCGACACCGACACGGACCGCATCGTCGACGGCCCTCGCTGCCGCCGAGACGGTCGCGCGCCGGGCACCCAGCGGGTCGAGCGGCCAATGCAGGGTCGATCCGGGACCGTCGTATGGGTTGTCGTCGGGATCCACCGGGGCGATCGGCTCGACTCCCACCACTTCCATCGCCTCGACCAGGTACGGACTCGGCGTCCGTGGCGCCTTCTGGCCCGCCCAATGTGCGCCGCTGAGCAGGAGATCGGTCCGCGCACGTGTCACTGCGACGTAGGCGAGACGCCGCTCCTCCTGCTGCTGATACGCCCGGTACGCGTCCTTGAAGCGCTTGAGGGCGCCGCCCAGCGGATTCGCCTTCGTCGCGCCGCCTGACAATGAAGCCTGCGCGAGCTTCTGCCTCTTCTGCGGATCCGCCTCCTTCCCCATCGCCTCGACAGGGTCCCACTCGAAGCGAGGGAGCGCATCCCGATCACCGCGGAGGGCGAACGGAACCACACCGAAGCCGAACCACCCCGAGGTGTCGGAGACACGGCTGGGGAGCTCGTCGACCACGAGACGCACGACGGCGACCGCATCCCATTCCAGGCCCTTCGAGCCGTGGATGGTCAGCAGCTGCACGACACCCGGCTCCGGAGGCTCAGGGCGCGGCATCAGCTCGTCGGTGCTCTCGGCCTTGTCAAGCCACGCCAACAGGCTCCCGATGCTCCCCCGCTCGTCGGCCGCGAGGAAGGCCCGCACCTCGTCCGTGAACGCCCGCAGTTGCGTGGCGGCGATCCGGGCCGGGCCTCGTGTCTCGTTGGCGGCCAGTTCGATGTCGAGTCGGAGCTCGAGTTCGATGAGACGGATCAGTTCCGGGATCGGTTGCGACGCTGCCCGCCGGAGCCGTTCCAGCATCTCCCCTGCGGCACGGACGCGTGCACGTCCGTCCGGGCTGATCGTCTCGAGCAGACGGTAGTCATCACGCACCGCGCGCACCACGTCGACCGCATCGACGATGGACACCGCCTCATCGGCACCGCGCGAGGAACGCAACCGCACGCGCACCTCTTCCGGAAGCGGTGCCAACGCGGTGTCCCGCTCCGAGAGCGCGCGACCGAGGTCGTAGAGGGCGGCCATGTCGGCGACCCCCACCCCGAAGCGGGGTCCCGTGAGGAGGCGGATCAGGGCGGACCCCGCCGTGGGGTCGTGCACGACCTTGAGCGTCGAGACGACATCGACCACCTCGGGAGTCGCGAGCAGCCCGCCCAGGCCGAGGATGCGGTGCGGGATGCCGCGAGCGGCGAGCGCAGCCGCAAAAGTCTGCATGTGACGCTTCGACCGGAACAGGATCGCACCGGTGTGCGGGCGCAGACTCTGCGCGGCGCCGACCCCGCGCGCCTCATGCTCCTCCCTCCGCGCGGCGAACCAATCCGCGACGGCGGAGGCCTCGTCATCGACCGTGAACGCGTACTCGACGGACACCGAGCCGTCCCCTGCTCCGGGACGAGGCTCGAGGGGCGGCACGTCGAGTCCCGGCCGCTGCAGGGGCTCGAGCACACGGTTGGCGATGCCGAGGATGCCGCGGTCGTTGCGCCAGCTCGTCATGAGGCTGTAGGTCTGCGCCGTTCCGGTGCTCGAGAACGTCCTCGAGAAGGCGTAGAGGTTGTCGGCGCTCGCACCGCGCCAGCCGTAGATGGACTGGTGGGGGTCGCCGACCGCCATCACCGCGGAGTCCCGGAAGAGTTCGGCGAGGAAGCGGGTCTGGATGACCGACGTGTCCTGGTACTCGTCGAGCAGCACGACACGATGCTGCTCCCGAAGCTCGTCGCGCACGTCGGGCGCGGACTCGACGATGTCGTATGCACCGCCCACCTGATCGGCGAAGTCGAGCACGCCGCGGCGCTCCTTCTCGGCGATGTAGTCACGCACCAGACGAGCGAGCGTCGGCAGGCTGAGCAGGTTCACAGCCGCCTTCTCCACGTCGGCATTGCCCCGGTAGGGCGCGAAGGCGAGTGCCTGGTCCCGCGCGATCCGTTCTGCCACCTCCAGGTCGACTCGATGGTCGAGGGCGTCGCCGGCGAGGCGCTGGACCGCGTCGATGATCGTGCCGAGCGCGAAGTCGATGTTCTCCAGCTCAGGAAGATCGCTGCGGAGCACGACCTCACGGGCGAGCATCCAGGAGGCGGCCTGGCTGAGCATGGCCACGTCGGGATCACGGCCGATGCGCGCAGCATGTTCGCGGACGATCCCGTCGGCGAAGGCGTTGTAAGTCGACACCCGCGGACGGATCATCACGTCTTCCGCCGCGCGAGGAATGGCGGGGTCCCACCCGGTGCTGTGATGAGCGGCGAGCTCGTCGAGGACATGCCTGCGCACCACCTCGCGCTGCCGGCCCTCAGCGGACTCCTCGACCCGGCGAAGGGAGCCGTCGGCCACGATCTGCGCCAGATGGGGCAGCAGGCCCCGGTGGCCGTACTCGTCGATGACCGCCAAGCGGTGGCCTATCCGTTCCGCGAGTTCTCCCGCAGCCTTGCGGGTGAACGTGAGTCCGAGGATCTCGTCACGTCGTACGTGCCCGTTCGCGACGAGCCACACCACTCGCCCGGACATGGTCTCGGTCTTGCCGCTGCCTGCTCCGGCGACGACGAGCGCCGGCTCCGGGGGCGCCTCGATCACCCGCTGCTGCGCGGGTGTGGGCGGAGGCTGTCCGAGCGCGGCCGCGATGTCGGTCGCCGAGATCCCCTCGCCGCCGCTCCACCCGGTCATGCGCTCACCGCCGGGACTGTGTGGATGCGACACGGATGCACGCGGCGCTGGGTGTCGGCGCAGTGCGACTCGACCTGCGCCGTGAAGCTCGACGCCGACATGCCGCGGGCGGCATCCGAGACGCGGCGCAGGAAGGCCGCCCGCGATTCGTCGCTGAGCGTGTGCTGATGCGCGATGCGGTACTCGCTCTTGGCAAGCGTCTTGGAGACGATCACGAGACGTGCCCCGGCCAACGACCCCGGCGGAGCGTCCACCACCAGGCCCTGCTGGACGGCGACCTGATAGGCCGCGAGCTGCGCGTGCTCGCGCACACCGGGATCCGACTCAGGGTCGTTCTTCCCGGTCTTCAGATCGACCACCACGATGCGGCCGTCCGGGCCGCCAGACATCCGTTCCCAGCCGCGTCCGCGTGCGGCGCCGTGCTCGCCCGCATCCGGCGGATACGCCTCGACGCGATCGATGTACCCGTGGATGATCGCCTGGTTCGCGCGGTCGTCCCCGACGGGATGCACGGCGGGCACCGCGTGCGCATCGCCCTCAGCCACCATGTCGACGGCGAAACGGAACTCCACCTCGCTGCCGAGGACCCGCCCGCCTTCGCGGCGCACCTCGCCGAGATACGTGTGCAGGCGCCCGACGAGCAGATCGGCGCGTCGACGCTCCTTGCGGCCGATCCACTCGGTCTCGAAGTCGAGTTCCGGCCATCGCTCCGCGACGATCGCACGCATCTGCTCGACATCGCCGTCGGGCACCCGCTCCATCGCCTCGTGCACGATCGTGCCGATCCCCGCCGTCGGCGGCATCACCGTGTCTCCGCCGAGAGCCGAGATGACCCAGTTGAGTCCGCACTCCTCGAAGGACTCCATCTTCGAGGGCGAGACCCGCGCGCCGTCGACGGCGAGATCGCGCAGCGGCGCCTGCGTGGAGGGGGCCGTGACGCCGTACCACTCGGCGGGGTCGGCGCCCGGCACGCCTTCTCGGGCGAGGACGGCGAGCTGGCCTGCCGCGTCACGTCTGAGCGAATCCGAGTGCGCCGTGGTCAGCGTCCGTCGGTACCGGGCGACCAGCCCCCGCAAAGTGAGCGGATGCTCGGCCGATGCGTGGCGCTCCGGCGGGTGCGGGGCGGGCAGGAAGGCGAAGAACGGGCTCGGAGTGAGGTCGTCGTCATCGACCGCGGTGATCAGGAGTCGCTTCCGTGCCCGCGATACGGCTCGCACGAACAGGCGGAGCTCGTCATGCAACGCTGCCCGCCGGCGGTCCAGCACCCCGGGCGGTTCGATGCTCACGCCGGTGCGAGCGGCTTCGAGCGCATCGGCCAGACGCCAGGTCTGCAGCAGACCGCCGCGGAGACGGACGTTGGGCCAGACGCCGTCCTGCACCCCGGCGACGACGACGGCGTCGAACTCCGTGCCGAGCGCCGTGGCCGGAGTCAGCAACGTGACCTTGCCAGGACGGTCCGGGGTCGACAGGGAATCCTCGGGGACCTCGCTGTCGAGGACGTCGCGCACGAAGACCTCGGGCTTCTCGTTCGGAGTGCGCTCGACGAAGCGCTTCGCCGCGTCGAAGAGCGAGACGAGCGCGTCGAGCGAACGGGCCGTCTCCGCTCCGGTGGGCAGCAGGGAGATCTCGCGCCACGCCACCTGCAGACGCCGACCGTCGACGGCACGAGCCTGCTCCCACACCCGCCACAGCAGATCGTGGATCGTCTCCCCCTGGTCGGCGGCACGCGCCACCGCCTCGATCGTCTCCGCGAAGCGCTCGGCGGAGCGGGATTCCGGCGAGTCGATGAGCGTCAGGTGGCTGGGGTTCGCCATCGCCTGGCGCAGCAGCTCGCGCGCAGGCGTCGACCCGCCCTGTGCGAGTTCGATGTGCCGGAGGCGGGCGCGGAGACGGCGGAGCCCGATCGCGTCCATCCCCCCGAACGGGGTGCGCAGTGCCTCCTCCAGCGCCTCCGGGGTGCGCTCCTCGACCGGCGTCAACGCGAGGCGCACGATGCCGACGATGTCACGCACGATCCCTTCGCTCCCGAGCGGACGCTGCACACCGGCGGCGCGCGTGGGGACCTCCCTGGCCGCGAGCTCGGTCTCCAGCGTGGTCACCTGACGGGTGTCGTGAGCGATGACGGCCATCCGATCCCAGCGGATTCCCTCGGACAGATGCCAGTCGCGCATCACACCGGCGATGCGGTCCAGCTCTTCGTAGGGAGACGGGGCGACGAAGGTCGACACGTGCGCATCGACCACCTCCGGGTCGACGGGCACCGGTGCGCGGCGATGCTCGACGCGTCCGGAGACTCCGATCGCCTGTGTGACGGTGCGAGTCAAGGCGGTGAGCGCCGGATGCTGCCGGTGCGCGCCGTCGAGCACATGCACCTCGCCGACGGCACCGGCGAGCTGCGCGAAGAGCTCCGGGCTCGCGCCACGGAACGACCCGGATGAGATATCGGGATCGCCGAACGCCAGCACCGCGATGCCCCGCCCCCGCAACGCTCTGACGACATCGATCCCTCCGCGGGTGAGCTCCTGTGCGTCATCGATCAGCACGACGCGCAACGGCGCGAGCGGGCCGAGCGTCGCCGCCTCGGCCGAGCGCAGGATGGCAGCTGCCTCGCTGAGCAGGTCCGCGGCGTCGCGGTGGGCGGAACGCAGAGCGTCGAGTACCGTCCGGTACTCGACGAGGAACTCCGCGGCTGCCACCCACACATCGTTCCCCGATGCGCGGAGCTCGTCCGGCCGGGCCCCGATCTCGGTGCACTCCGCGAGGAACGCGCGGAGCTCCGAACGGAATCCCTTCGACGCGCGCACCGAACTGCTGAGCGCGTCCGGCCAGGGGATGCGACCGTCTTCGGTGTCACCGGCGAGCAGATCCGCGATGATGCGGTCCTGGTCGGCTCCGGTGAGCAGCGCAGGCGGCTCCTCTCCCTCGCGCACCATCGCCCCCCGGACCAGCTGGAAGGCGAAGGAGCCGAGCGAACGCGCCAACGGCCCCGGGGTCGCCTGCCCGATGCGGACACCGATCCGGTCACGCAGTGCGGTTGCGGCCTGGCGGCTCGGCGTGAGTGCCAGCACCTGCTCGGGTCGCAGATCGGCCGCGTCGAGCAGGTGCACGACGCGGTCGACGAGCGTTCGCGTCTTCCCTGTTCCCGGCGCCCCGATGATGACACCGGAGGCGAACGGCTCGGCGGCGATCACAGCTCGCTGCGCGGCATCCGGTGTCATGCCCTCCACGCTATCCGGACGCGGGGACATCGTCGTGCGCGCATGCACGCGACACCCTCGCGACCCGCCACCCCCGGCCTGTGCGCTCACGGCGAAACCGACGCGGGGTGCCGATCCCGCCCGATTCCCGCGGGGTAGAGTTGGGCCAGTCCCCGAACTTCAAGGAGCACGCGTGGAAATCCGCATCGGCATCATCAACACCGGCCGCGAACTGAGCTTCGACACCGGCGTGAGCGCAGACGAGGTCCGCACCCAGGTCACCACGGCGCTGGAGCAGAACGCCACGCACGTGAGCTTCGCCGATGTGAAGGGCAACTCCTACATCGTCCCCACGGCGAACCTCGCCTACATCGAACTGGGCACCGAGGAATCGCGTCGCGTCGGCTTCGTCGCCTGAGCAGACGATGTACATCCTGCTCGCACTGATCGGCGCGTGTGCCCTGGGCATCGCGGTGCATTTCCTGATCTCCGGGCGCGAGCTGCGCGGAGTGGCGCTCGCGCCCGCCGTGGCGACAGCGGTCTCAGCGATCACCTACACGGGCCTGCAGTGGGCCGGCGTCGGTGAGGACAGCATCTGGCTGTGGCTCGCGAGCGTGCTCGGTGCTCCCGTCGTCGCCGCGCTGGTGACGGTGGCGATCACCGGAATGCGCAAGCGGTCCGATGCAGATGCCAAGGCGGCACTCGGCATCTGACGGGCAGCCTAGGACGCGAGGCCCATCGCATCCATCCGGCGCGCGTGCGCGCCCATGAGTTCGGTGTAGACCGGCTCGACGCGCTCGTCGTCGACCTGGAGCAGCTCCGGCCGCAGCGCGGAACGGCAGACCAGGATGGTGTCACCGACGAGGCGCCGCGCCCACATCGACAGCAGGGACCGCCACTCCTCATCGCTCTCGATCGTCTCCTGGATGATCGCGACGATCTCATGGCCGGCATCGTCTTCGCGGAGGATCTCCGCCACCCGACGACCGGTCTCGCCGTAGCTCGATGCGAGCGCGAGGTAGAAGTCGTCGAGCATCCCGGCGGTGATGTACACGGCGAGGAGCGTCTCCCGGGGTCGCGCACCGATCGTCTTGCGTCGAAACGCGTCGAGGTTCTCGCGGAACGGCAGCATCACCTGCGTCGGGTCGCCACCGCGCTCGGCGATGACCTCCACGATCCCGCGATGCTTCGTCAACGCCGCCCCGGCCGCACGCGACAGGGACTCCTTCTCGGAAAGCTCCGGGGTCGCCCGGATGAGCCTGGTGAGCGTCTCGAAGTAGCCGAGTTGCAGGTACGCGGCCTGACCGAGGAACCGATCGAGCTCGGGGGCGAGTTCGGCGAAGTCGACCCTCGTCGCATCGCTCTGCTCGCCTCGGCTGCGCAGGGTGAGGATTCGCCGTGGCGCGTCATCGCGCTGCCAGAACCACTTAACCACGAGGTCTTCCTCCCGAGTCCACCACGAGATTCACAATACCCGCGCGGGGCCCTCCTTCCTGGTCCGCACCACCCCTCCGGTAGGCTGGGCGTGTCCCCGCCGTCGGAGCGGGGCCCCGCGCCTGTGGCACAAGAGACGGCGTGGATCCGTTTACGTGGCGGTCCCCCAGGGTCGCCGGACAGGCAATCTGAATAAAGTGACAACTTTCGCCGATCTCGGCATCGATCAGGACATCGTCGACGCACTCGCGGCCAAGGGCATCATCGATGCCTTCCCGATCCAGGAGCAGACCATCCCTCTCGGCCTTCCGGGGCAGGACATCATCGGCCAGGCGAAGACCGGCACGGGAAAGACCTTCGGGTTCGGCATCCCCGTCGTGCAGCGCCTCGGCAAGGACCCGGAGCACGGCGTCAAAGCACTCATCGTCGTCCCGACCCGCGAGCTCGCCGTGCAGGTCTACGAAGACATCGACCTGCTCACCAGCAACCGCTCCACCAGCGTCGTCGCCATCTACGGAGGCAAGGCGTACGAGGGTCAGATCGACCAGCTCAAGGCGGGCGCGCAGATCGTGGTCGGCACTCCCGGCCGCCTGATCGACCTTGCGGGCCAGCGCCTGCTCGACCTCTCCAACGCGACGGAGGTCGTGCTCGACGAGGCCGACAAGATGCTCGACCTCGGCTTCCTCGCCGACATCGAGAAGATCTTCCAGAAGGTCCCGGCCGTCCGCCACACGCAGCTGTTCTCGGCGACCATGCCCGGCCCGATCGTGGCCCTCGCCCGCCGCTTCATGTCGAACCCGATCCACATCCGCGCCAACGACCCCGACGAGGGCCTCACCCAGGCCAACATCAAGCACCTCGTCTACCGCGCGCACTCGATGGACAAGGACGAGATCATCGCTCGCATCCTCCAGGCCGAGGGCCGCGGCAAGACCGTGATCTTCACGCGTACCAAGCGCGCGGCACAGCGCCTCGTCGACGAGCTCAACGACCGCGGCTTCAACGTCGGCGGCGTGCACGGCGACATGGGACAGGACCAGCGCGAGCGCTCGATGGCCGCGTTCAAGGCAGGCAAGCGTGACGTTCTCGTCGCGACCGACGTGGCCGCCCGTGGCATCGACGTCGACGACGTGACGCACGTCATCAACCACACCATCCCCGACGAGGACAAGACGTACCTGCACCGCGCCGGCCGCACGGGGCGTGCAGGCAAGACCGGCATCGCGGTCACGTTCGTCGACTGGGAGGACCTGCACAAGTGGGCCCTCATCAACCGCGCGCTCGAGTTCGGTCAGCCGGAGCCCGTCGAGACCTACTCGTCGAGCCCTCACCTGTACGAAGACCTGGACATTCCGCAGGGCACGAAGGGCCGCCTCGTGTCCACGCCGAAGACCGAATCCGTGAAGACCGAGCGCACCCGTCGGCCCGAGCGCGCCGCGGACGCCGCCGCGGAAGGCACCGACGAGACCGGGACGCGTCGCCGTCGCCGTCGTCGCAACAGCGCGACTCCGCTCGGCTCGACCTTCACCGAAGGTGCGTCGGGGGCCACCACGGGCGAAGGACAGTCCGCTCCGGCCGCAGACCGCAGCGCCGAGGGCGCCGGCACCCACGACGGGGCGGGCAAGGAGCACCACGACGGCAAGCCCGCGCCGGCGCGCCGGCGCCGTCGCCGCCGTGGAGGTTCCGGCGCAGGCGCAGCTCCGGTCACCGGAGCCTGACACCTCGACCTCTCAGAAGGGCGCGTGCCGCGGACGAAGTCCGCAGCACGCGCCCTTCGTCGTCGCCGCCGCTCAGCGAAGAGAGGCCGCCCGCTCCCCGTGGAGTATCGCCGCAGGAACCTGCGGCGGATAGACCCACGCGACCAGCACGACCGAGATGATCATGAGCAGGAACCACGAACTCAGCTTGCTCGGCGAGACCGGCTGCCATCCCGCCGCCTGATCGGGGTATGCCCATGCGCCTGCCCAGGTGCCGATGTTCTCCGCCAGGTAGATGAAGACGGCGACTCCGACGAACACGACGAGCAGCGGGATCCGGATCGTCCGACGCCAGATACGCGCGTGCATCACCGTCGGCAGCCACAGCACGATGACGGCAGCCAGCAGGATCCACCGCGCATCCCACAACCAATGGTGTGCGAAGAAGTTCACGTAGATCGCGATCGCGAGGATCGCGGTCATCCACCGCTGGGGGTATCGCGTGAAGCCGAGGTCGAAGAGCCGGTAGACGCGCACCATGTAAGAACCGACAGCGGCATACATGAACCCGCTGAACAGCGGCACTCCACCGATGCGCAGGAAGCCGTCCGCGGCATACGCCCAGGAGCCGACATCGGTCTTGAACAGTTCCATCACGGTTCCGGTGAGGTGGAACAGGACGATCACCCACAGCTCTCGTCCGCTCTCCCAGCGGAACACGAGCATGGCCACCTGGATGAGCACGGCGGCGATGGTGAGGGCATCGTCGCGCGCGAGCGCCGCATCCGGCGGGTACCAGAACCGCGCCGCGACGATCACGAGCAACAGCGTGGCCCCGAACACGCACGCCCATGCCTGCTTGACCACGAACACCGCGAACTCGATCAGGCCGGCGCGGAAGCCGCTCTTCGGGGCGCCGAGCAGCAGGCGGTGGGCCCACGCATCGACACGGCGTTCCACGGACGTCGCTCGTTGCATGCTCGGAATGTAGCGCTCCCGGTCGACAGGTCACCGGGAGTATCCCGACAGTATCCCGACCGTCAGGGGAAGCGCGGGGCGATGCCGGTGCCCTGCGCCAGGAGGCGGGCGACCATCTCGTCGGACGTCGTGTTCTCCCCCGGACGGTTCGGCTTGCCGCTGCCGTGATAGTCGCTGGACCCCGTGACGATGAGGTCGTGCTTCTGCGCCAGCTCGCGCAGCATCCGCTTGCCCGCTTCGGTGTTCTCGCGGTGATCGACCTCGAAGCCGCCGAGTCCGGCCGCGATCAGCCGCTCGATGTACGGGACGGGCATCATCCGGTCGCGACCCGCGGTGACCGGGTGGGCGATGATCGCCACTCCCCCGGCTTGCGTGATCAGTCGCACCGCGGTCAGCGGATTCGGGGCGTAGTGCGGCTCGTAGTATCCCTCGCGCGGATGCAGGATCCCGTCGAACGCCTCCGTGCGATCGCGCACGATGCCTCTCGCCACGAGAGCGTCCGCGATGTGAGGGCGCCCGACCGTCGCATCCAGAGCCGTCTGCGCGACCACGTCATCCCAGTGCAGGTCGTAGTCCCGTCCGATGTTGCGCACGATCCGCTCCGCGCGCCCGATCCGATCCCCGCGGATGCGATCGGTCTCGGCCTGCAGAGCCGGGTCTCCGGGATCGAAGAGGTAGCCGAGCACGTGCACGCTGCGCCACTCGTGCTTCGCCGACAGCTCCATCCCGGGGATGAACGTCATGCCGAGCGCGACGGCGGCGTCACCGGCCTCATCCCACCCGGTGGAGCGATCGTGATCGGTGAGCGCCACGGTGCGGATCCCGTGCGCGTGCGCCTGCCTGATCACCTCGGCCGGCGCCTCCGTCCCGTCGGACTGGTTGGAGTGCAGGTGCAGGTCGGCGGGACCGGCGAACCCGGCGGACGGAGAGGCCATCCTCAGAGCGTACCGAGGGCGACGGCCAGTGGGCGCGGAGGCACACGGAAGCGGATGTCGGGGCAGGGACTTCACAGGCGGCGCTCCTAGGCTTGAGGGGATGTTTCGACTACTGGGGATCCTCTTCACCGTCCTGCTCGCGATCGCGACGGCGATCGTCGTGTGGCCGCAGTTCTTCCGTCTCGAGCAGACCTATCCGTTCGCGCAGCTGGTGTCCGCGCGCGGCCTGGTCCTCGGCGGATTCCTGGTGATCGCCGTGCTCGCGCTCCTGCTGCTCTTCGCTCGTCCTCTGCGCGGATTCGCCGCGTCGGTCCTCATCATCGCGCTGCTGGGTGCGGGGGCGACCGGCGTCATCGGAGCGACCCGCGGCTTCGGCACCACCGAGCTCCCGCAGAAGACGGAGAGCAGCATCCGGGTGCTGACCTGGAACACGGCGGGCGAAGCCGTGTCCGCCGAGGTGATCGCCCAGCAGATCCTCGCTCAGGGCGCCGATGTCGTGGCACTGCCGGAGACGACCGAGGACGTCGGCGAGCGCATCGCGATCATGTTGCGCGAGCAGGGGCATCCGATGTGGGTGCACCACGTGCAGTTCCGCCCCGATGTGCCCAACGGCCCCCAGTCCTGGCACACCACGGTGCTGGTGGCCCCCGACCTCGGCGAGTACTCGGTGATCGAATCCTCGAAGGACGGCAGCAGCAACACGGGATCCGTGCCGAGTGTCGTGCTGATGCCGGTCGACGGCTCCGGACCCACGATCGTCGCCGTGCATGCCGTCGCTCCCCGTGTGGAGGAGATGCAGCAGTGGCAGAGCGATCTGCAGTGGATCGCCGATCAGTGTCCGCAGGGCGACTTCATCCTGGCGGGAGACTTCAATGCGACGATCGATCACATGGCGCCTCTCGGAGTGGACGGTGGTGACATCGGATACTGCCGCGATGTCGCGTCGCGCACCGGCAACGGTCTCGCGGGAACGTGGCCGAGCTCGCTCCCGCCCCTCGCCGGGGCGCCGATCGATCACGTGATGGCCTCGCCGAACTGGACACCGACGGGCTCGGTCGTCCTCGGCGATGCCGGGGGCAGCGACCACCGCGCGCTCGTCGTCCAGCTGGAGCCGGCCGGCTGAACTCCCGAAACACGCCCTGCAGGTGACAGACTGGAGGGATGAGCACCGGAGAACGCGACACGATCGCAGAGCCCACCGTCGAAGCGTCTGTCGAGAACAGCAACACGAACCGCAAGCAGCCCTTCCCGCAGGGGTTCCTCGACACCATCTCGACGGGATGGGCCGAGCGTCCGGAAACCCTTCCCGCTCCGCGTGCGCAGGCACCGTACGCCGCCGCCCGTCGAGCCGCGGTCTCTGCCGCCTTCCCCGGGAAGCGTCTCGTCATCCCCGCAGGATCGCTCAAGCAGCGCAGCAACGACACCGACTACGTCTTCCGGGCACACTCCGCCTTCGCCCACCTCACGGGGTGGGCCGCGGATGCCGAGCCCGACTCGGTCCTGGTCTTCGCGCCGACCGACACGGGTCACGACGTCACCCTCTTCTTCCGCGAGCGCGCCGACCGCACCACGACGGAGTTCTACGCCGACGCCACGATCGGTGAGTTCTGGATCGGCCCACGCCCGTCCCTGGACGGTGTCGCGGCCGACCTGGAGATCGCGACCGCCCATCTCCACGAGCTCGAGGCCGTGGAGGGAGAGCTCGTGCTCGACGAGGACGAGACCCTCACCCGTTTCGTGTCCGAGCTGCGCCTCATCAAGGACGAGTTCGAGATCGCCGAGATGCGCCGTGCCGTCGAGATCACCGCGAACGGCTTCGACGACATCGTCCGCGAGCTTCCGTCCGCCGTCGCGCACGCCCGCGGCGAACGTGTCGTGGAGGGTGTCTTCCACCGCCGCGCCCGTGAAGACGGCAACGGCGAGGGCTACGACACGATCGCGGCATCCGGTCCGCACGCCTGCTACCTGCACTGGACCCGCAACGACGGCACCGTGGCCCCGGGCGATCTGATCCTCGTCGACGCCGGTGTCGAAGCCGACAGCCTGTACACGGCGGACATCACCCGTACGCTGCCCGTCTCGGGAACCTTCACCGAGGTGCAGCGCCGGGTGTACGAGACCGTGCGCGAGGCCGCCGACGCCGCATTCGCCGCTGCACGGGTGGGCGTCCGTTTCCGCGACGTGCACGCGGCCGCCATGAAGGTCATCGCTGCACGCACCGCGGAGTGGGGCCTGCTGCCGGTGACCGCCGACGAGGCGATCGACGCGGACAAGGGGGGCCAGCACCGTCGGTACATGGTGCACGGCACCTCCCACCACCTCGGCATCGACGTGCATGACTGCGCCCAGGCGCGCCGCGAGATGTACTACGACGGCGTCCTGACGCCCGGCATGGTGTTCACGATCGAGCCCGGGCTGTACTTCCAGATCGACGACCTGACGGTGCCCGCAGAGCTCCGCGGCATCGGCGTGCGGATCGAGGACGACATCCTGATGACCGAGGACGGCCCCGTGAACCTCTCGGCCGGCATCCCCCGCACGGCCGACGAGGTCGAAGCATGGATCGCCCGGCTCCAGAGCTGACCTCGGCGGATGCACGACGGTGAGCTCGCGCTCGAGACCGAGGTCGCGGCACGGCTGATCACGCGCCGCTTCCCCGAGCTGCGCCGAGAGGAGCTGCGACCGGTCTCGTCCACCGGGACGGTCAACAGGATCATCCGGGTGGGCGACGGCCTTGTCGCCCGCTTCCCGCGCCTCGCGGCATCGGAGCCCACTCTCGCGCGTGAGGCCGCGGCGCTCGATGAGTTGGCGGCAGCGAGTCCGTTCCCCGCCCCGCGCTCCTACGGGATCGCTGCCGCGTCGGAAGAGTTCGACTCGGCCTGGGCCGTCCAGTCCTGGATCGACGGCGAGCCGCCGGGCCCCGTGCGTGCTGCCGCGTCGGAAGCCTTCGCTCACGATCTGGTCGTCCTCATCCGTGCACTGCGCGCGGTCGACATGCGCGGACGGGTGTTCGACGGGAACGGCCGCGGCGGGAGACTCGGCGACCACGATGAGTGGGTCTCGGAGTGTCTGTCGCGGAGCGCACACCTGATCGACGTGGCACGCACCGCGAAGCTCTGGGCGGCCCTGTGCGCGCTTCCGCCCGCCGACGCTCCGCTGATGTGCCACCGCGACCTCACGCCGTTCAACCTCCTGGTCATCGAGCGCGACGACGAGGTCCGGCTGGCGGGCGTGCTCGACGGCGGGGACTTCGGACCTGCGGACCCTGCGCTCGACCTCGTCGCCGCCTGGCACCTCCTCGATGCCCCGACACGACGCCTCGTCCGCGACGGTGTCTCCGCCGGCGAGGCCGAGTGGCAGCGGGGTGCCGGGTGGGCCCTGCAACAGGCGCTGGGCCTCGGGTGGTACTACGAGAAGTCGAACCCGCAGATGAGCGCGCTGGGGATCTCCACCGTCCGCCGCGTGCTCGCGGACCCCGAGCTGTCGATGCTCGTCGGCTGAAGGTCAGTCGACCGCACCTCCGAGGGCGAACTCGGCCACGATCGGGGCGAGCGACGCACCGATCTGCTCCGCGGGGAGTTTGCGGCCCTTCACCTCGAATGTGTGCCCGCCGCCCTCGATCCAGACGATCCGGGCTTCTCGACAGGCCGCGACAGCCTGTTCGAACTGAGAGATCGGCTGGATGAAGGGATCGTTCGTCCCCTCCACGAAGAGCTGTGGCACGGTGATCGCCGGCAGGTGCTCGACCCGCGGCTTCTCCGGCCGTCCTGGCGGATGAAGGGGATAGCCGAGATAGACGAGTCCGTCCACCCGTAAGCCCTCCGCGACCGCCATCGATGCCATGCGTCCGCCGTAGGACTTCCCCGTCGCCCAGACGGTCGCCGCGGGGTCTGCTGTGCGCGCGAACGTCGTGACCGCGTTCCAGGTGGCGATCGCATGCGCGGCCGGCCCTGGCATCCGCCGCCCCTGCTGCACGTACGGGAAGTTGAAGCGCAGTGTCGAGAAGCCGATCGCGCGGAGTGCCTCGGCGTAACCAGTGAGGAAAGGATGGTCCTTTCCCGTTCCCGCGCCGTGGGCGACGATCACCGTCGCCCCGTTGTCACCGCGCGTCCAGTCGGCCGACACGACGGTGGTTCCGTTCGGCAGCGCGACCTGGATCTCGACCATCAGAAGGAACGTCCGGGGATCGTCGTCACGCCCGCTCGCCCGGGGCGCCTTCTGCACCCGGCGTCGCGTCGGGCTCGATCGGTGCGGGCGTCCCGGGTTCCGGTGCGGGCGTACCCGGCTCCGGATCGGCAGCCGGCTCGGCAACGGGGTCTGCCGGCCGCGGCGGGATAACGGGCTCCTCGGGTGCCGGCGCCGTCGCGCCAGGCGTGATCCGTTCTCCGTATCGCGGCGGCTCGTCGAGGTTCACGGGAGGCCGTACCGGAGCGACGCGCGTCGCTCCGAGAACGTCGCGAGCCTTGGCGAGCGAGGCGGACTGGACGGTGACCTCGTAGTGATCCGCCGCGAACTGCGTGACGCTCGCGAAGTCGCGACGACGCCGGACGATCGCGTAGGTCACGAGACTCAGGAGCATCCCGACCGCGACGCCGATGAGGACGAAGCCGACGAAGAGCTGGATCGGGACCTCGGGGTTGCCGAGCACGAGGATCGCGGAGAGGAACAGGCCGATCAGGACTCCGTTGATGGCGCCGGAGCGGGCGGCCGCGGCGTATCCGAGCTTGCCGGTCACGCGCTCGACCGTCCGCACGCTCTGCCCGACGATCGCGATGTCCCGTGCCGGGACCTCCCCGGCGATCAGCTTCGAGACGGTCTTCTGTGCGTTCTCGTAGTCGCGCGTGGAAGCGACGATCTCGCCGGTCTCCGAGCTGTTCGCGGGGCGGTTCAGCATACTCATCCGACTATTCTTCCACGCGCACCATCAGACCGCCCGAGGCGCGGCCATCCCGCCGATGACCGGGCCCGCCGACTACTCTGGAGGGGTGAGCACACAACGGGTTTTCGCCGCGCGCCTGGCCGGGTGCGCCGTCTTCGATCCCGTCGGCGACCGGCTCGGCAAGGTCCGGGACGTCGTCGTGGTGTACCGAAGTACCGCGGCACCCCGCGTGATCGGTCTCGTGGTCGAGATCCCGGGACGACGACATGTGTTCCTCTCGATCGGCCGCGTCACATCGATCCGCTCCGGTCAGGTCATCACCACCGGACTCATCAACGTGCGACGCTTCTCTCCGCGGGCCGGCGAGGTGCGGGTGCTCGCGGAGCTGCTCGGAAGACGCGTCAGCTTCTCCGACGGCAGCGGTACCGCCGTGATCGAGGACGTGGCGATCGAGCCCAATCGCCTCGGGGAATGGGCCATCAGTCAGCTCTTCCTGCGTCGGCCGAAGACCAGCGCCTCTCCCTTCGCGAAGGGGCCCACGACGTTCGCCGCGTGGAACGAGGTCGCCGAGGAACGCGCGCCGGGCGAATCCCAGTCCGCCGAACAGCTCGTCGCTTCGTACTCCGAACTGCATGCCGCCGACCTCGCGAACACTCTTCTCGATCTGCCGCAGCAGCGGATGATCGAGGTCGCCGAGGAGCTCTCGGACGACCGCCTCGCCGATGCCCTCGAGGAGATGCCCGAGGACGAGCAGGTGCACATCCTCGACCGGCTCGGCGACGAGCGCGCGGCTGACATCCTCGACCAGATGGAGCCGGATGATGCCGCCGACCTGCTCGCCCAGCTCACCCCGGACCGCCTGGAGCAGCTCCTCGAACTGATGGAGCCCGAGGAGGCCGAGGACGTCAGGATGCTGCTGCGCTACGGCCCGGACACCGCCGGCGGTCTGATGACCCCGGAACCCATCATCCTGTCGGCCGATGCGACCGTCGCCGAGGCACTGGCTCTGATCCGGCGCCACGAGCTGCACCCGGCGCTGGCCGCGGCCGTGTTCGTGACACTCCCCCCGTTCGAGACGCCCACCGGTCGCCTGCTCGGGCTCGTGCACTTCCAGCGGATGCTGCGCTATCCCCCGCATGAACGACTCGGAGCGATCCTCGATGACAGCCTCGAGCCCGTTCCCGTCACCGCGTCGGCGGCCGAAGTGGCGCGTCTGCTGGCGAGCTACGACCTCGTCTCGTTGCCGGTGATCGACGCAGCCCATAGGCTGGTCGGCGCCATCAGCATCGACGACGTGCTCGACTATCTCCTCCCCGATGACTGGCGTTCACAGGACAGCGACGACATCGCCGCCGCTGCGAAGGAGACGAGCTGATGGCCCGCGAGTCGCGTCTGGACGCGCCGGGACGCAGCACGGCCCGCCCGCGCACCACCTCTCGCGACCGCTTCGGAAGGTTCACCGAGTGGGTCGCGCGGGCGATGGGGACGCCAGCGTTCCTCGTGATCCTCAGCCTGTTCTGCGTGGTCTGGATCGTCTGGAACACCCTGATGCCCGAGCATCTGCGTTTCGATGACGCCGCGCTCGGGTTCACGGCCCTGACGCTCATGCTCTCGTTGCAGGCCTCCTATGCCGCACCGCTGATCCTGCTCGCGCAGAACCGCCAGGACGACCGCGACCGGGTGCAGATCGAGCAGGACCGCCAGCGCGCCGAGCGCAACCTCGCCGACACCGAATACCTGGCCCGCGAGATCGTGGCACTGCGCATGGCGCTCGAGGAGCGCAACTCGCAGACCGTGACCCGAGACGTGCTGCGCCAGGAGTTGAAGACCCTGCTCGCCGAACTCGAGGACACCGACGACAGGGCATCGGGGGGCGCCGCATCGTGACCGAGGCCGACCTCGTCCGCACCGCGGTCTCCGCCGTGACGGACCCGGAGTTGCGTCGACCGATCGGCGACCTCGACATGGTGCGCGACATCTCCGTCGACGGTGCCCACGCCCAGGTCGGCATCGTGCTGACGATCGTGGGCTGCCCCGCCGCGGCCCGAATCGAAGCCGACGTACGACAGGCCGCGGCGTCCGTCCCCGGTATCACGGACGTCGACGTCGAGGTGGGCGTGATGACCCCCGCCGAACGCAAGGCGCTGACCGAGAAGCTGCGCGACGGTCGCCCGGCACGGCAGATGCCGTTCGGCCCCGACTCCCTCACCCGCGTGATCCTCGTCTCGAGCGGCAAGGGCGGAGTGGGCAAGTCGACGGTCACCGCCAACCTCGCGGTCGCCCTCGCCGACCAGGGACTCTCGGTCGGACTCGTCGATGCCGACGTGCACGGCTTCTCCATCCCCGGCCTCCTCGGGATCCCGGCCGGGACGCAGCCGACCCGCATCGACGACCTGATGCTGCCACCGGTGGCCCACGGCGTGAAGACGATCTCGATCGGGATGTTCCTGCGTGACGGCGAGTCCGTCGTGGCCTGGCGGGGGCCGATGCTGCATCGCACCGTGTCCCAGTTCCTCACCGACGTCTTCTTCGGCGACCTCGATGTGCTCCTCATCGACATGCCGCCCGGCACGGGCGACATCGCCATCTCGATCGGACAGCTGCTCCCGCACGCCGAGGTCCTCGTCGTGACGACTCCGCAGACCGCTGCCTCCGACGTGGCGATCCGCAGCGGTCTCGTGGCACGGCAGACCGGTCAGCAGGTGATCGGCGTCGTCGAGAACATGGCCGCGTACACGCTCCCCGACGGAACCGTGCTGGACCTGTTCGGGTCGGGCGGAGGAGCGGCCGTCGCCGATGCGCTCTCCGAACCGGACGAGGTCGTCCCGCTGCTGGCCTCGATCCCCCTGAGCCCTGCCCTGCGCCAGAGCGGAGACGCCGGCGCGCCCCTCGTCTCGGGGACAGCCACGGATGCCGCGGCCACCGCGATCCACGACCTCGCTCGCGCGCTCACCCGGCGGGGACGCGGCCTCTCCGGCCGTTCGCTGCCGATGACCGTCGGCGGGCCACGCAAGGAAGAGTGACCGATGCCTCCCCGCTCCCTGACGATCGACGAGGGGCTGCTGCAGCGGATGGCTCGCGATGCGGCGATCTACTCGCTGACCCGGCCGGCCGCCATCGTCATGTGGGTCGCACTCGCCGGCGCGCTGACGCTCAGCATCCTGAATCTGAGCACCCCCCTGCCCGCGGGCGCAGAACCGCCGTTCGGCGCGGGCTGGATGCCGCTGCTGATCATCGGTCTCGCGGTGTTCGCCGTCGTGATGTCGGTGTCGTCCGCCCGCCAGGCCGTGCGGACGGCGATGCCCGTCGAGACCGTGGTGTGGGCACAGCTCGAAGACGACGTGCTGAGGCTGGGCAGCGGCAGGAGACAGTCGGAGATCGCCTACGGGACGTTCCAGGGCATGCGCGTGGGCAGGGATGCGGTGCTGCTCAAGGTGCGTGGGACGAGCGCGGCGACCGCCATCCCCCGTGCCCTGCTCAGCGACGCGGACATCGCGACCCTGCGCTCACGGATCTCCTGAGAGCCCCTTCGCGCCTGAAGGTCAGGTGGCCTCGGGATCGAACGGGGGACGGTTCGTCGCACTGAATTCCTGCGGGGCGGCGCGGGGGGCGATGGGCTCGGCGATCGTCTCCTTGGCCTGTACCGGCGTCGCCGGCTGCGGCTCCTCGAACAGGGCGTCGCGGATGATCCGACGCGGGTCGTACTGACGGGGGTCGAGCTTTCGCCAGTCGACGTCGTCGATCTCGGGCCCCATCTCCTGGCGCATCCGACTCTTGGTGTCGCGAAGGTATTCGCCGGCCTTGCGGACCATGCGGGAGAAGCTCTCGGCGGCCCGCGGAAGACGCTCAGGACCGATGATCAGCACCGCGATGAGGCCGATCAGCAGCATCTTCTCGAAGGTGAGCCCGAACGTCATCTCTACAGGCTACCGCCGCGCCTGCGGTCCCCGCGCGCGACGAGCGAATACGCTGGAGGGAATCACCGGGCAGGCAGGGAGAACAGGCCATGAGCGAGCACGACGCGAACGCGCGTTTCCTTCGCGAGTCCATCGTGGAGCCGGACTCCATCGCCCGTGCTCGGGCACATGCGGTCGAGCTGGGCGCGATGCCGGTCAGCACGGTCGTCGGCTCCCAGATCGCCGTGCTCGCCGCCGCGACAGGTGCGCGATCGATCGTCGAGATCGGCACCGGTGCCGGTGTCTCCGGCCTCTGGCTCCTGCGCGGTGCCCCCCACGCCGTGCTCACCACGATCGACAACGAGCCCGAGCACCTCGCAGCCGCACGTCAGGCGTTCGCCGATGCGAGGGTCCCCTCCACGAGGGTCCGTTTCATCACGGGACGCGCCATCGACGTGCTGCCTCGGATGAACGAGGCTTCCTATGACATCGTGCTGGTCGACGCCGACCCCGAGCACATCATCGAGTACGTCGAACACGGGCTTCGTCTCGCCCGCACCGGCGGCCTGGTGCTGGTCCCCCGCGTCCTCGCCGGCGGCCGCGTCGCCGATCCCGTCCAGCGCGACGAGATCACGTCCGCCTACCGTTCCCTGGTGCAGGAGACGCAGGAATCGTCGGCAGTGCTCGCGACCGTATCCCCTGCCGCCGAAGGCCTGCTGCAGCTCATCAGCCTCCCCGAGCGCGACTGAGCCCTCCGCACGGATCGCTCCCGAAGAGCCCGGAATCGACGAAGGGCGGTGGATCCGAGGATCCACCGCCCTTCCGGATCCGCGGACGCGGATCCGAGATCGATCAGGCCGGTGCCACGACGGCGGCCAGCACGTCGTGAAGCTCCTTGGCCTCTGCGTCGTTCACGGAGACGACCAGTCGGCCGCCGCCTTCGAGTGGAACACGCACGATGATGAGTCGTCCTTCTTTCACGGCCTCCATGGGTCCGTCTCCGGTCCTCGGCTTCATCGCTGCCATCGTGGCTCCCTTTCCTCCGGTGGTATGGGATGAGTTTATCGGGTGTCACCGGGACCTGGAGGTCACCGAGCAACAATTGGGTCGAGCTTCACGATCACGGCACCTGCCAGAACGTGTTCCCGAGCGCATACATGTGGTAGATCCAGAACCACTGACCGACGAGACACACCGCGAGGATCCCGAGCCTCCAACGCCGTGAGCGCGGGACGGCGACCGCACCCCACATCGGGCTGAGCGGCAGGAGCAGACGGAAGGTGCTCGACTGGGGGAAGAACACCGCGAGCAGGTAGAGCAGGTAACTCGCGCTCCACAGCCGCAGGTCTCCGCCGAGGGCACGGACCTGCGGGGAGTACAGCAGCGTGGCCGCGAGCCCGACGACCAGCAGCGCCAGTGCGATCGGCCCCCACCACTGCGGAAGCCCCCAGAAACCGAACCAGAACTGCGCTGCCTGGACCCAGCCTTCGAACGGGACGAAACCGTCGACACCACCGACGATCCAGTGGCGACGCCATGCGAGTTCGGTGGCGAGGTACGCGCCGGGGTCGCCGGTGACGATGCCGGCGATCACCTGCCAGGCGAAGCCGGTCACGCTCGCCAGCGCACCCAGTGCGAGGATGTGCGCGATCTCGCGACCGGACAGCGGATCCTCCTTCCGACGAACCCATCGCATGATCCCGTGCAGCCCCAGGTAGAGGGCGAAGGCGAGTACACCGGGGCGGGTGAAGGCCATCACCGGGATGAGCACGTAGAGCCAGGAGTAGCGGTGCGCCGCGGTCGCGTCGAGTGCGAGGAACAGCAGCAGGAGGAAAAGAGTCTCGGCGTAGCCGACCTGGAACATGGCCGCGATGGGCCCGGCGGCGAAGAAGACGACCGCCCAGGTCGCCGCGCCGTTTCCGATGCGGTCGCGGAGCAGGCGGTGCAGGGCGAGGCAGGCGAGGTACCCGGCGACGAACGAGATCACGAGAGCGCCGACGCCCCACGAGCCGAACAGGAACCCGACCGTCTTGGCCGCATAGGCGAACACCGGCATGAACGCCCAGGCGTTCTCGGCGACCTCCCCGGAGTCGGTCAGGGGGAGGTCGGTCGGATACCCGTTCTCGGCGACGAGCCAATACCACTGGGCGTCCCAACCGAGGATGAAGTCGACGACGCCCGCGTCTGCACCGAACCGAGAGGCCCCGGTCGACAGGGAGCCCGCCACGAGGAAGAAGGCGGTGGTGACCACCCGCGCACCGAGATAGATGACGGCGATGCGCAGTGCGAGCGGTGTCTGCGCCCACCGGCGAGCCGCACTCAGTGCGAAGCGAGCCATACGCGCAGGCCCCGCTCCACGGCGTCGATCTGCGCGAGCGGCACGCGCTCCTCGTCGTGGTGCGCGAGGTGCGGGTCGCCCGGGCCGTAGTTCACCGCGGGGATGCCGAGGGCCGAGAACCGGGCGACATCCGTCCATCCGTACTTCGGTCGCGGCTCCGCGCCGACAGCAGCCACGAACTGCTTCGCGATCTCGGCGTCGAGCCCGGGGCGCGCACCCTCGGCGGCGTCCGTGATCTCGATGTCGAAGCCCGCGAGAACCCCGCGGAGATGGGACTCGGCGTCCGCAGCCGACTTGTTGGGAGCGAAACGGTAGTTGACCTCGACCTCGCAGGCATCGGGGATGACGTTCCCCGCGACGCCACCCGCGATGCGCACGGCGCTCAGGCTCTCACGGTAGAGCAACCCTTCGACCAGCACCTCCTTGGCGCGATACTCCGCCAGCCGGGTGAGGATGGGCGCGGCACTGTGGATCGCGTTCTCGCCGATCCAGGCGCGGGCACTGTGTGCTCGCACGCCGGTCGTCCGGACGAGCGCTCGGAGGGTGCCGTTGCAGCCCCCCTCCACCTCGCCGTTGGACGGCTCGCCGAGGATCGCGAAGTCCGCCTGGAACAGATCGGGACGAACGGCCGCGAGCAGCCCGAGACCGTTCTTGGAGGCTTCGATCTCCTCGTTGTCGTACCACATCCAGGTGATGTCGACGGCGGGAGCGGTGAGCTCGGCCGCGAGTTTCAGCTGCACCGCGGTGCCGGCCTTCATGTCGACCGTGCCGCGTCCCCACAGGTAGGGCACTCCGTCGATCTCGATGTCCCGCGTCGGGAGGTTCGCATTGATCGGCACGGTGTCGATGTGACCGGCGATCGCGACGCGCTGCGCACGGCCGAGGTCGGTGCGGGCGACGATCGTGTTCCCGTGCCGGAAGACCTCGAGATGGGTCAACGGCGAGATCGCGGCCTCGATCGCATCGGCCAGGATCTTCTCGTCGCCGGAGACGCTCGGGATGTCGCAGATCGCACGAGTGAGTTCGACGGAGGACGCGGTCAGATCGAGCACCATGCGTCCAGCCTACTTTCCCCGTCATGCGTGAAGTCGTCGCCGGCCGGGCGCGATAGCGTGGAGGGATGAGCGACGCACGCACGGTATGGGGTATCGGACTGACCACGATCGCCGGGGACGGCACGGTTCTCGATGCCTGGTACCCGGAGGTGCGACGCGGGGAGCTCGTCGCGGATGAGGCGGGCGTCGCCGCACTCGAACCCCTCGTCGGACGCGACGAGCGACGAGACGTCACGGTCGAGGTCGTGCAGCTGCAGATCGACCTCGACGAGGCTCCCGCCTCCACCGCCGACGCGTATCTGCGTCTGCACGCGCTCTCGCACCTCGTGGCGCGTCCCAACGAGCTGAACCTCGACGGCATCTTCGGGCACCTGCCCAACGTCGCCTGGACGAACGCCGGACCGGTGCACCCCGACGTCGCCGCGCGTCGTCGTCCCCACCTCCAGCGCGCGGGCATCCAGGTGCAGGGGCTGGACAAGTTCCCCCGTCTGACCGACTACGTCCAGCCGTCCGGCGTGCGCATCGCCGACGCGTCCCGCGTGCGCCTCGGCGCCTACCTCTCCCCCGGCACGACGGTGATGCACGAGGGCTTCGTCAACTTCAACGCCGGCACTCTCGGTGCCTCGATGGTCGAAGGGCGCATCTCGCAGGGCGTCGTCGTCGGGGACGGCAGCGACATCGGCGGTGGCTCCTCCATCATGGGCACCCTCTCGGGCGGCGGCACGCACCGGGTGTCGATCGGAGCGCGCACGCTCCTCGGCGCCAACGCCGGCATCGGCATCTCGCTCGGCGATGACTGCATCGTCGAAGCGGGCCTCTACGTGACAGCCGGCACCAAGGTCGTGCTCGCCGACGGTCCTGCGACGCCGGAGGGCGGGCGGCGGACGGTGAAGGGTGCGGAACTCTCGGGCCAGGACGGACTGTTGTTCCGCCGCAACTCGCTCAGCGGGGCGGTCGAGGCTGTGCGACGGGCGGGCGTCGGAGTGACGCTGAACGAGGCGCTGCACGCCTGATCCGCCGTCGACGACTCGCGCACGCAGCGGGCATGCAGCTGACGGCGTGCCCGCGCTGATAGACTGACCTCGTTGCACGGACCGCCGGTCCCACAACATCGTCGTCGTCACGGGGTCTCCGAGGACCGAAGCGAGCGGAACTGCTCCCATCACCAGCATCAGCTGGCCTTTCGAACGGCGAATCGATGCGCAATTCCTGCGCCGTCGCCCACCTCACCCCTTATCTTGCGCCGTTCACTCGTGCGCTGACGGAGTTTCTGCATGTCTACTTTCCTTGAACTCGGCGTTCCCGCCGAGCTCGCCGCCGTTCTCGCCGACTCCGGCAAGACCGAAGCGTTCGCCATCCAGCGCGACACGCTCCCCGACTCCCTTGCCGGACGCGACCTCCTGGGCCGCGGACGCACGGGCAGTGGCAAGACCATCGCCTTCGCGCTCCCGCTCGTCGCGCGACTCGCCGCGTCCGGGGGGCAGCGCCGCGCAGGCCTGCCGCGCGGACTCGTCCTCGCTCCGACCCGAGAGCTCGCAACCCAGATCGCTGCGACGATCGCTCCTCTCGCCGAGGCCGCGGGCCTGCGCGTCACGACCGTCTTCGGCGGCGTCAGCCAGCGTCCGCAGGAGCAGGCGCTGCGTGGCGGCGTCGACATCGTGGTCGCCTGCCCCGGTCGACTCGAAGACCTCATGAAGCAGCAGGTCGTGCGCCTGAGCGCGATCGAGGTCACCGTGCTGGACGAGGCCGACCACATGGCAGACCTCGGCTTCCTCCCCGGTGTCACCCGCATCCTCACGGCGACCCCGGCCGGCGGTCAGCGCCTGCTGTTCAGCGCGACGCTCGACCGCGGCATCGACACCCTGGCCCGCCGCTTCCTCTCGAACGCGGTCAGCCACGAGGTCGACGAGGAGAGCGTGCCCGTCGGCGAGATGACCCACCGTGTGCTCGTGGTCGACTCGACCGACAACAAGACCGCGCTCGTGCGCGACCTCGCATCGGGCACCGGGCGCCGCATCCTCTTCACCCGTACCAAGCACCAGGCGAAGAAGCTCGCGAAGCAGCTCACCGCCGCAGGCATCCCCGCGGTCGACCTGCACGGAAACCTCTCGCAGAACGCTCGCGAGCGCAACCTCGGCGCGTTCTCGGCGGCGCCGGAGGACGGCGGCGTGCGCGTGCTCGTCGCGACCGACGTCGCTGCGCGCGGAGTGCACGTGGACAACGTGGACCTCGTGGTGCACGTCGACCCGCCCGTGGAGCACAAGGCGTACCTGCACCGTTCCGGTCGCACGGCGCGCGCCGGAGCCGCCGGTACGGTCGTGACCGTCGTGCTGCCCGAGCAGCGTCGTGACGTCAAGGATCTGCTGCGCAAGGCCGCCATCAGCGCTCCGCTGGAGGATGTGACCACGGCGGCCGTCACCGCTCTCGTCCCCGAGCGCGCACCGCACGTGCGCCCGGCCCCGGTGCAAGCGCCGCAGCAGCAGCGTCAGTCTTCGAAGCAACGTCCCGCGGGCGGCGAGCGGAACGGGGCGGCGAACCCGCCTTCCCGTCGTCGTCGCCGTCCCCGCTCCGGCGCATCCGGTGCCGGCCAGGGCGGAGGCTACTCCACGCAGAGCGGCCAGTCCCGTCAGGGCAGCGGCCGGGGGCGCTGACGCGTCCCGCCCCACTCCTTTTCACGTCGAGGCCCCCTCAGCGCGTCGACGCCCCCTCTGACAGTCGTCAGTGTGAGGGGGCGTCGGCGGGCAGAGGGGGCCTCGACTGCTTACGGCCGGGCGCGGCCGAGACTCAGCGGGTCGGGAAAGAGCGCTCCGAGGATCCGGTGTACAGCTGCTGCGGGCGGCCGATCTTGGTCTGCGGGTCGAGCTGCAGCTCACGCCACTGCGCGAGCCAGCCGGGCAGACGTCCGATCGCGAAGAGCACGGTGAACATCCGCGTGGGGAAGCCCATCGCCTTGTAGATCACGCCCGTGTAGAAGTCGACGTTCGGGTACAGGCGACGCTCACGGAAGTAGTCGTCGGCGAGCGCGAGCTCCTCGAGCTCCTTGGCCAGGTCGAGGAGGGGGTCAGTGACGCCCAGCGAGGAGAGCACCTCGTCGGCCGCGTCCTTGACGAGCTTGGCGCGCGGATCGTAGTTCTTGTAGACCCGGTGCCCGAAGCCCATCAGCTTCACGCCCTCTTCCTTGTTCTTCACCCGCTCGACGAAGCGCGAAACGCTCTGACCGGAGTCACGGATCTGCCCGAGCATGGTCAGGACAGCCTCGTTCGCACCGCCGTGAAGGGGGCCGGAGAGAGCCTGGATGCCGGCGGAGATCGACGCGAACTGGTTCGCACCGGTGGAGCCCACGAGGCGGACGGTCGAGGTCGAGGCGTTCTGCTCGTGGTCTTCGTGCAGGATGAGGAGCAGCTCGAGAGCCTTCGACATCACCGGGTTGACCTCGTACTCCTCGCTGTGCACACCGAAGTTCAACTTCAGGAAGTTGTCCACGAAGCTCAGCGAGTTGTCGGGGTAGAGGAAGGCCTGGCCGACGCTCTTCTTGTGCGCGTACGCCGCGATCACCGGAAGCTTGGCGAGCATGCGCACCATGTTGAGTTCGACGTGCTCGGGGTTGTGCGGATCGGTCTGACCTTCGTAGTAGGTCGAGAGCGCCGCGACCGCCGACGACAGCACCGACATCGGGTGCGCCGTGTGCGGCAGGGCGGAGAAGAAGCGCTTGAGGTCTTCGTGCAGCAGCGTGTGGCGGCGGATCTTCTCGTCGAACTCCGCGAGCTCGGATGCCGAGGGCAGTTCGCCGTAGATCAGGAGCCAGGCGACCTCGAGATAGCTGGTCGATCCCGCCAGCTGTTCGATCGGGTATCCGCGATAGCGCAGGATGCCCTTGTCGCCGTCGATGAAGGTGATCTCGGACTTCGTCGACGCGGTGTTCACGAAGCCGTAGTCAAGGCCGGTGTAGCCGGTCTGACGGGTCAGCGTCGAGAAGTCGATGCTGTCGTGCCCCGCCGTGCCGCGCAGTACCGGGAATTCGGCGGTGGTCTCACCGATCGTCAGCTTCGCCGTCTGGTCTGCCGCTGCACTCACGCGGACCTCCTCCTGGTGTCCGCCCCCGCTCGTCGCGGTGGAGTCGGACATGATCTTGATCAAGTCGGAACTGGCGATCTCACGGCGCTGAGGCACCAGGTCGGGTCACGACCGAATCGCTTTTACAGCCTAGTAGGCACTCCGGCCTACTGTGACATCCGCCAAACAGACGGCCACTTCAAGGGGATAACCTACAGAGCTTCGACAGTGAGGCGTCGCGCCGCCTCGAGGATGCGCTCGGTCGGGGCGGTGAGGGCGAGCCGGACATGCTGCGCGGCGTCAGCACCGTAGAACGGCCCCGGGCCCGCGAGAATGCCGAGCTCAGCGAGCCTCGCCATCGAATCCCAGGCATCCCGTCCCTCCGTCGCCCACAGGTACAGCCCGGCTTCTGAACCATCGATACGGAAGCCGGCGGCTGCGAGCGCAGGATGCAGCGCATCCCGCCGAGCCCGATAGAGCTCCTTCTGCGCCGCGACGTGCGCGTCGTCGCCGAGCGCCACCGCCATGGCGTGCTGCACCGGAGCGGGCGGCATCAGGCCGAGGTGCTTGCGCGCCGTGAGGAGGTCGCCGACCACGCGCGCACAGCCTGCGACGAACGCGGCGCGGTAGCCGGCGAGGTTCGACTGCTTGCTCAGGGAGTACACGCTGAGCAGATTCGCACGGCTACCACCGGTCACCCGCGGGTCGAGGATCGACGGAATCGGCGAGGTGGCCCATTCGCCATCCCACCCGAGTTCGGCATAGCACTCGTCGCTCGCGAGCACGGCGCCGAGTTCACGGGCGCGACGCACGGCGGCGGCGAGCTCGTCGACCGTCCAGGTGCGGCCGTCCGGGTTGCCGGGGGTGTTGATCCAGATGAGCTTCGTGCCCTCCGGCCAGTCCGCGGGGTCGTCGGCGGGGAGCGGTGTCGCGCCGACGACGCGGGCACCGACATCGTAGGTCGGGTACGCCACTCGGGGGTGCACGACGATGTCGCCCTCTCCCAGACCGAGCAGCGTGGGCAGCAGCGCGACGAACTCCTTGGAGCCGATCGTGGGCAGGACGTTGTCGACGCGGAGGTCGGGCACACCGCGGCGGCGCGCGTACCAGTCGACGATCGCCTCACGCAGGGTCGGCGTGCCGACCGTCTGCGGATAGGCGTGGGCGTCGGTCGCCTCGGCGAGAGCGCGCCGGATGATGTCGGGAGTCGGATCCACCGGCGAGCCGATGGAGAGATCCACGATCCCTTCCGGATGTCGGGCCGCACGCTCGCGGAACGGGACGACGGCGTCCCAGGGGTAGTCGTCGAGGTCTCGGACGCTCACAGCGCGCGCCTACTCGCCCTGCGGCGGGAGCGCGGCGACGATCGGGTGATCGAACGCGTAGACGCCGACCTTCGCCGCGCCTCCGGGAGATCCGATCTCATCGAAGAACTCGACATTGGCCTTGTAGTAGTCCTGCCACTCGTCGGGCAGGTCATCCTCGTAGTAGATGGCTTCCACCGGGCACACCGGCTCACAGGCGCCGCAGTCCACGCACTCGTCGGGATGGATGTACAGCGAGCGTTCGCCCTCGTAGATGCAGTCAACGGGGCACTCGTCGATGCAGGCTCGATCCTTGACATCGACGCACGGGAGGGCGATCACATACGTCACCGCTCCAGTCTACGACTCGCGCGCCTCGGATTCCTGCGCGGCGGGTGCCTCCGTGCGCACGGGGACCCGCGAGAAGGACGGCCAGGCGACGACCAGGAGCACGATTCCCGCGACGACGTACGTCCAGATCTGACCGCTGAGCGAGTCGGGCACGACCACGGACCCGCCGGGACCCACGCCGGAGATCAGCACCAGCATCCCGATCATCCCCAGTCCGGCGGCGACCGCTGCCCCTCGGTCGCGGGTGAGCGCGCGCACGGCGACGAGGATCGCTGCGCACGCGATCGCAGCGACGATCAGTCCGATCGGGATGGGCCCCCACATCACACTGTGGGCAATGGTGCCCGCCACGCCGTAGACGCCGCCCACCAGGGCTGCAGCCACCCAGGACAGCACTCTCGACAACCAGCTCACGCGCACCCGTTGAGCTTACCGGCGCCGGCGGTGTGCCGACGAGATCCGGGGTTCACGATGCGAGGCCGAAGACGCGCAGCAGGGCCGCCACCAGTGCAGCAGCCACCACGACGACGAGGAACGACTGCCGCAACCACAGGAGTCCCCCGGCGACCAGCAGAGCGGGCACACGCGCATCGACCATGATGGCCTGTCCGTCACCGAGGGTCTGCACGGCGACGAGCGCCGCGAGGAGGGCCACGGTCAGCAGATCGGAAATCCGGGCGACGCGGGGCTCCTCGAGTACCGATGACGGCACGAGATAGCCGGCCGCCTTCATGGCGAGACAGATCACCGCCGCGAGGAGGATCGCGCTCCAGAGGCTCATGAGGGGGCCTCCGCGCCATCCAGCGGCTCCTCGGCCGGCGACACGGGTCGTCCGAGCCAGTTGAACCAGCCGACGGCGATCGCGACCACGGCCGCGACGAGCACCGGAAGGCCCGGCATGAGGAACGGTGTGAACGCGGCGGCGACCACGGCGGCTGCCACCCCCACCGCGACGGCCTGACGTTGCCGGAGCCGCGGCCACAGCAGCGCGAGGAACGCTGCGGCGGCTGCAGCGTCCAGCCCCCACGTCTTCGGATCGCCCAGCACGTCACCCACGAGCGCGCCGACGAGGGTGGTGATGTTCCAGCCGATGAAGATACCGACGCCGGTCACCCAGAAGCCGATCTGCCGCAGCCGCGGGTCGCTCTGCGAGATCGCCACCGCCGTCGATTCGTCGATCGTGAAGTGCGCCGCGATCGCTTTGCGCCCGGGCCCTCCCCCGACGATCGGCGACATCCGCATTCCATAGGCGACGTTGCGCACCCCGAGAAGGGCCGCCGACGCGATGGCCGAGGGCAGAGCAGCGAGACCGCCGGCCGTGAAGACGCCGACGAACGCGAACTGCGAGCCGCCGGTGAACATCAGGAGGCTCAGGACGCAGGTCTGCCAGACATCCAGGCCGGAGGCCACGGCCAACGCACCGAAGGAGACTCCATAGGCACTGGTCGCGAGCACGACACCGAGCGCCTCGCGCCAGACCTCACGCTCCGCGGTCATGGCGCCGATCGCATCCAGGTGTTCGCTTCAGTGAACGCATGACCATCATTCTGAACATTTCTGAATGCATAGTCAAGCGAACGATCGTTTGACATGATGAACACATGGAGGATCTCCGCACACGTCTCGCTCGATCCCTGCGCCGCGAAAGGGAGGCCGCGAGCCTTTCAGTCTCAGAGCTCGCCCGGCGAGCCGGGGTGTCCAAGGCCACGGTCTCGCAGCTCGAGAGCGGCTCCGGGAACCCCAGCGTCGAGACGCTGTGGGCACTCGGAGTGGCACTCGGCGTGCCGTTCGCGGTGCTCGTCGACCAGCAGGCCAACGCCCCGACCCTGATCCGTGCCGACGACCTGGCCGGTGTTCCCTCCTCCGCCGCGGCCTACAGTGCGACCCTGCTCTCTGCCAGCCCTCCGGGAGCACGCCGTGATGTGTACCTGATCCAGGCCGACCCGGGCGATCCCCGCCTGTCGGACCCTCACCACCCGGGCACGATCGAACACGTGATCCTGGTCGCCGGCGAGGCGCGGGTCGGACCCGCGGGCGAACCCGTGGTCCTCCACCCCGGCGACTACCTCACCTATGCCGGCGATGCCCCGCACATCTTCGAGGCGACGAAGCCCAACACGAGCGCCGTGCTCATCTCCGAATTGCGCTGAACGAGGGGCGACCGCGCCGGGTCAGTACCAGTTCACGGCCTGGGAATGCGCCCACGCGCTGCACGGTGTGCCGTACACCGACGAGATGTACCCGAGTCCCCAGGCGACCTGGGTGGCGGCGTTGGTCTGCCAATCGGAACCGGCCGACGCCATCTTGCTACCGGGGAGCGCCTGCGGGATCCCGGTGGCGCCGCTCGGGTTGTACGCCTGGTAGTTCCATCCGGATTCCTTGTTCCACAGGGAGTCCAGGCAGGAGAACTGGTCGCCACCCCATCCGTAGGTGCTCGACATGAGCTGCCGTGCGGTGGCCTTGGCACCCTCCGGCGTGTTGGCTGCGGCCAGGGCGGCCGCCGCCTGCTTCTCCGCCGCGGCCCGCGCGGCTGCCTTCTCTGCGGCGATCCTGGCCGCCTCTTCCTCCGCGCGCTTCCGCTCTGCAGCATCGAGCGCACTGCGCAGCTCTGCGGTCTCGGCGACGACATCCGCCGTCTCCTGCTTCGCCTCCTCGGCCACGGGGACGACCAGGAGCACCGGAGTCACATCGAGCTCTTCGAGCTTGTCGATGTCGCTCTCCAGATCGGAGGTGTCGACGGACGATGTGGTCTCGAGGTCGAGGCCTGAGCTGACGACCTCGCCGTTCAGCGTCTCCGCCGCGACGACCGCGACCTTCGCTTGCGTCAGCGTCGCGGACGCGACCTTCGTGATCTGCGCCAGGGGCTCTGCACCGGAACGGACAGCCGAGGTGACGACGGAGGGGATGTCCACCGCACCCGACGCGGGCACGGACGCGAGACCGACGCTCACGGTGATGCCGACGAGAGCGGCCGCCGCCACTCCGAGGACGGACAGGGGACGGTGGATCGCTGTGCGGGCAGAGGCCGCTGCGGAGGCGCGCCGAAGCGCACGAGTCTTCTGAAGCATGGGGTCGACTTTCGGGTTGTCGTACGCCGTTGCAGGAGACTCATCGGGAGCTCGTCCCCGGCGCAGTGAACCACCCTGACTCACGAACCTGAACGAAAACCATCCCTCACCTGGGATTTACATGAGAAGAGGGTCCCGCACGCGCCATCCGGCGGTGCGAGACCCTCTCACTCGGATCGTGTCCGAGGCTGGTGTCAGACGTTCGCGTCCTGGCGCTTCAGGCGAGCCGTCTCCCGAGCACGGGTGTTCGCATCGAGGTTCACCTTGCGGATGCGGACGACCTCCGGGGTCACCTCGACGCACTCGTCATCGCGGGCGAACTCCAGGCTCTCCTCGAGCGTCAGCTGACGCGGGGGCGTCATCGACTCGAACGTGTCGGAGCTGGCCGCACGCATGTTGGTGAGCTTCTTCTCCTTGGTGATGTTCACGTCCATGTCGTCGGCGCGCGAGTTCTCGCCGATGACCATGCCCTCGTAGACCTCCTGCGTGGGCTGCACGAAGAACGACATGCGCTCCTGCAGGGCGATCATCGCGAATGGGGTGACGACGCCCTGACGATCAGCGACGATCGAGCCGTTCTGACGCGTCGTGATGGAGCCCGCCCACGGCTCGTAGCCGTGCGAGATCGCGTTCGCGATGCCGGTGCCGCGCGTGGTGGTGAGGAACTCGCTGCGGAACCCGATCAGGCCGCGCGACGGGACGATGAACTCCATGCGCACCCAGCCGGTGCCATGGTTGGTCATGTTCTCCATGCGACCCTTGCGGTTCGCGAGCAGCTGCGTGATCGCACCGAGGTGCTCTTCCGGGGTGTCGATGGTGAGGTGCTCGAAAGGCTCGTAGGTCTTGCCGTCGATCTTCTTCGTGACCACCTGCGGCTTGCCGACCGTGAGCTCGAAGCCCTCGCGACGCATGTTCTCGACGAGGATGGCAAGGGCCAGCTCTCCACGGCCCTGCACCTCCCAGGCGTCCGGGCGTCCGATGTCGACGACCTTGAGCGAGACGTTACCGATCAGCTCCTTGTCGAGACGGTCCTTGACCATGCGAGCGGTGAGCTTGTGGCCCTTGACCTTGCCCATGAGCGGCGAGGTGTTGGTGCCGATCGTCATGGAGATGGCGGGGTCGTCGACCGTGATGGCCGGCAGCGGACGCACATCCTCGGGGTCGGCGATGGTCTCACCGATCGTGATGTTCTCGAAGCCGGCGATGGCGACGATGTCGCCGGGGCCGGCGGAGTCGGCCGGGTAGCGCTCGAGAGCGCGGGTCTTCAGGAGCTCCGTGATGCGCGCGTTGCTGGTGGTGCCGTCGGCACGGACCCAGGCCACGGTCTGGCCCTTCTTCAGCGTGCCGTTGAAGACGCGAAGCAGAGCGAGACGACCGAGGAAAGGGCTGGAGTCGAGGTTCGTGACCCAGGCCTGCAGCGGGTGCTCGTCGTCGTACTCCGGAGCGGGAACGTGCTCGAGGATCGCCTCGAACAGCGGCTCGAGGTCGTCGTTGTCCGGCAGCGAGCCGTCGGCGGGACGATTCTGCGATGCGGCACCGGCGCGACCGGAAGCGTAGACGACAGGCACGTCGAGCAGTGCGTCGACATCGAGGTCGGGCACGTCGTCGACCAGGTCGGAGGCGAGACCCAGGAGCAGGTCGTGTGCCTCCTCTTCAACCTCCGCGATACGGGCGTCGGGACGATCGGTCTTGTTGACCAGGAGGATCACGGGGAGCTTGGCCTCGAGCGCCTTGCGCAGCACGAAACGCGTCTGCGGCAGCGGACCCTCACTCGCGTCGACGAGCAGCACGACACCGTCGACCATGGACAGGCCGCGCTCGACCTCGCCCCCGAAGTCGGCGTGACCGGGGGTGTCGATCACGTTGATCGTGATCTCCTCGCCGCCTGCGTGCTTGCCCTTGTACGTGATCGCCGTGTTCTTGGCGAGGATCGTGATGCCCTTCTCACGTTCCAGATCGTTCGAGTCCATGGCGCGCTCATCGACGTGGGCGTGTTCACCGAAGGAGCCCGTCTGACGCAACATGGCGTCGACGAGAGTGGTCTTGCCGTGGTCGACGTGCGCGACGATCGCGACGTTGCGGAGGTCAGAGCGAAGGGCGTGCGCCATGCAGGTGTCCTAAAAGATGTGGGGTTTTGCCGGGAAGCCGACGTTCCAGGATAACGCAAGCACGGAGCTTGTTCCTGAAAGCAGGTCGTAGCATCGAGATCGTGACCAGACCGCAGGCTCCGTGGGACCTCCCCGACCTCTCCCCCGCCCCGTCCCGTGCGCGACTGTGGTGGGAGATCGCGATCGTCCTGGCGCTCGGCCTCGGACAGTCCGCCGTGTATGCGATCGTGCAGCTCGTCTACCGGCTCACGGATGAGGTCCCGATCGCCGACCAGGTCGCGAAGCTGAACCCGTCCCGGAGCGACCGCGAGATCTTCGACCTCATCTACCAGGTGCTCGCGATCGGGTTCTCCCTGATCCCGGTGGTGCTGGTGTGCTTCCTGCTCTGGCAGTCACGGCGCCCGCATCTGGCACGGCTGGGTCTGGACGGCACCAGGTCAAGACGCGATGTCGGTCGCGGCATCCTGCTCGTCCTGGCGATCGGCATCCCCGGCCTCGGTCTCTACCTCGCCGGTCGCGCTCTGGGACTCACCGTGGCCATCGACCCTGCGGGGATCGACGCGTATTGGTGGACCGTTCCCGTCCTGCTGCTGGCCGCGGCCCGCGCATCGCTGCAGGAGGAGTTCGTCCTGCTCGGCTATCTCTTCACCCGGCTCCGCCAACTCTGCTGGAGTCCGTGGACGATCATCGTCTCCACGTCGGTGCTGCGGGCGAGCTACCACCTCTATCAGGGGTATCCGGCGTTCCTCGGCAACCTGGCGATGGGCCTGCTCTTCGGCTGGCTGTATCAGCGCAGCGGACGCCTTCTGCCGTTCCTGGTCGCACACTTCGTGATCGACGCCGCCGCATTCGTGGGGTACCCCTGGGCGGCGGCGACGTGGCCCGCACTGTTCGGACTTCCCGGCTGAGTCGATCAGACCGAAGCGGAACCGGCGAGGAGGATCGCGACGACCGCCCAGACCACGATCACCACGAGCGCGATGACCGCCGGCCGATCCCACTCGCGTCGGATCGGCGCATCGGACGCGGGCGCGGCGTCCCAGAGGTCGCGGATGTCCGTGAGTGCGTGAAGGCCGGATGACGGCTTGGGCTCGGAGTCCTCCCCGCGACCGGGGCGGGGTGGCCGGGCGCGGGCGGGTCCGCCGTAACAGCTGACCTCCCGCCCGTCGTCCAGGGAGAACAGCAGCTGCCACCGCAGGTCGATGTCGCGCACGCGACTCCAGTCGAAGCGCGTGCGGCGGAGCATGTTCTGGACGACGACACCGTGGGCATCCACCCGGACATGCGAGACGTAGCTGATCTCGTACACGATCCAGAGGGCGAGCAGCACCCATGGAGCGACGAGCAGCATCTGCTCCCAGCTTCCCCGAACGGCGGTGTCGCCGAGCAGGAACAAAGCCAGGAGGGCGCTGAAGACGAGGACGACCACGCCCGAGGGCGCGCGGTATGTGCGCGCGCCCTCGGGTTGTTGCGATGAGGTCACGCTCCGGCGCCTCCGAGCGTGAGGGACACGCCCGGGATCGCCTGGAGGAGGCGCTCCGTGTACTCCTCCTGCGGGTTCGCGAAGATCTCGTCGACGGTGCCCTGCTCGACGATCTTCCCCTTCTCCATGACGCAGACGAGATCGCTCGACACGCGGACGACGGCGAGGTCGTGCGTGATGAACAGGTACGTCAGGCCCAACTCGGACTGGAGGTCCGCCAGGAGGTTCAGCACCTGGTCCTGCACCAGCACGTCGAGCGCCGAGACCGCCTCGTCGAGGACGATGATGTCCGGCTTGAGCGCCAACGCCCGGGCGATCGCGACGCGCTGCCGCTGTCCGCCCGAGAGTTCGCTCGGATATCTGCTCGCCAGAGCCTGCGGGAGAGCAACCTGTTCCAGCAACTCGTTGACTCGCTCACGCTGCGACGCGCGGTCACCGACGCCGTGGATCTGCAACGGCTCGGCGATCGTATTGCCGATATTGCGCAGCGGGTCGAGTGATCCGTACGGGTCCTGGAAGACCGGCTGCATCCGACGGCGGAGACCGAAGGACTGCGCGCGCGACAGGTTCGACACGTCGCGGCCGTCGATCTCGATCGTGCCGCTGGTGGGATCCTCCAGCTTGAGCACCATCTTCGCCACGGTCGACTTGCCCGAACCGGACTCACCCACCAGGGCGAGGGTCTTGCCGCGCGGGATCTCGAAGGACACGTCGTCCACTGCACGGAAGGCTTCACTGCGGAAGTTCCCCTGGCGGATCTTGTAGTCCTTGGTCAGCCCCGCGACACGAACGGTCGGCGGGATCGCGGCGAGGTCTTCGCGCGTCTCGATGCCGCGGTCCGCGACCACGGCCTGGATCCGCTTCGACGCCACGCTCGGTGCCGCCGAGACCAGACGCTTCGTGTACGGGTGCTGCGGATCCTCGAGGATCTGTCGGCTCGGACCCGCCTCGACGATGTTGCCGCCGTTCATCACGATGATCTTCTCGGCGCGTTCCGCGGCGAGTCCCAGATCGTGGGTGATCAGCAGCACCGAGGTGCCCTTGTCCCGCGTGAGCGTTGCCATGTGGTCCAGGATCACGCGCTGCACCGTGACATCGAGAGCCGATGTCGGCTCATCGGCGATGAGCAGCTTCGGATTGGCCGCGAGCCCGATCCCGATCAGCGCCCGCTGGCGCATGCCGCCGGAGAACTGATGCGGATACTGGTGCAGTCGGCGCTCAGCATCTGCGAGCCCCGCCTGTTGCAGCACTTCGACGGTCCGCGCCTTGACCGCGGCACGGCCCTGGGCGATGCCGTTGGCTCGGACGGCCTCCTTCACCTGGAAACCGATGCTCCACACCGGGTTCAGGCTCGACATCGGGTCCTGCGGCACGAATCCGATGTCGCGACCGCGGACTGCTTCCATCTCTTTACGGCCGAGAGTGGTGAGCTCACGACCGTCGAGGGTGATGGAACCACCCGTCACCTGCCCCGTACCGGCCAACAGGTCGATGATCGCCGTGGCGGTCGTGGACTTGCCGGAACCCGACTCCCCCACGATCGCGACGGTCTCACCCGGAAGCACGTCGAAGCTGACACCGTGGAGGACTTCACGAAGCCCCTCCTGCGTGCGGAAGGCGACCTTCAGGTCGCGAACGCTCAGCAGGGGCACCTGGTCGGGAATGCGTTCGCTCATCGGCGGGCCCTCGCCTTCGGGTCGAGGGCGTCTCGGATGAGCTCACCCAGAGTCACGAACGCGAGCACCGCCAGGGTGAGCGCGATCGACGGATAGATGAGAGCCATAGGTGCGACGCGCAGAGAAGCCTGCGCCTTGGCGATGTCGAGGCCCCACGACATCGTGTCGCTGCCCAGACCGACGCCGAGGAACGACAGCGTCGCCTCCGCGACGATCGCCGCCGCGAGTGCCAGCGTCGAGATCACCAGCAGCGGCGCGAGCGCATTCGGGACGACGTGGTTCACGAGGATCCGGAATTTCGACTGACCGAGCGCTTGCGACGCCATGACGAAGTCGGCCTGCCGGACCCTCAGCACTTCTGCGCGGACCACACGCGCCGTCGACGCCCAGGCGAACCCACCGATCGCGAAGGCGAGCGTCCACACGGACCGGGAGTCCTTGAAGACGGTCATCACGACCACGGCGGCGAGGATGTAGGGAATCGCGAAGAAGATGTCGCCGACGCGCGAGAGCACCGAGTCGAGCCATCCTCCGTAGAACCCCGCGAGTGCACCCATGATGAGTCCGAGGATCGAGGAGATCAGGGTGGCGATCAGACCGACCGCCAGCGAGGTCTGCGACCCCCAGACGATTCGGGAATAGATATCGCAGCCCTGGAAGGTGAAACCGAGCGGATGGCCTTCGGTCGGACCGCCGTTGCTGTTCGACAGCAGACAGTTGCTGTTCGGCGGTGTTTGCGTGAACAGCGTGGGCCACAGCGCCATCAAGAGGAAGAAGAGCGCCAGGACCACCGAGAACCAGAACAGCGGACGGCGACGCAGGTCACGCCAGGCGTCGCGCCACAGGTTGCTGGGCTTGTCGGAGATCCTGACCGCATCGACATGGATCGACTCGGTGTCGACAGGAGCGACGTAGTGCTTCTGAGAGGTGGGATCAGGCATAGCGAATCCTCGGGTCGAGCAGACCGTAGAGCAGGTCGATGAGCAGGTTCACCAGTACGTAGAGGATGACGAACACCGTCACGAAGGAGACGACGGTGGGTCCTTCACCACGACGGATGGCTTCGAAAAGGGTGTTTCCGACGCCGGGGACGTTGAAGATGCCCTCCGTGACTGTCGCACCCACGAGCAGTACGCCGAAGTTCGTCGCTGAGTTGGTGATGACGGGGATCAGGGAGTTGCGCAGCACGTGCACCGGGAGCACGCGGCTGCGTGACAGACCCTTGCTGTACGCCGTGCGCACCCAGTCTTGGTTCAGCGTGTCGAGGACGGAGCTGCGCATCAGACGCATGCTCACGGCGTAGAGGCTGAATCCGAGGACGATCGCAGGCAGCCAGAGACCGCCCCAGTCGTTGTCCGCGCCCACCGTGGGTTTGAACCAGCCGAGTTGGATCGCGAGGAAGTACTGAGCGAGGAACGCCAACACGAAGATGGGGATCGCGATCGCAACGAGTGCCACGACGAGCGACACGTTGTCGAACAGCTTCCCCTTGCGCAGCGCCGAGAGGGTACCGATGAGGATCGCCAGCACGAACTCGATTCCGATCGCCATGACCGCGAGACGCCCTGTGACGGGCAGTGTCGCGGCGAGCACCGAGGAGACGGAGCGGCCGGAGTAGGTGTTCCCGAGGTCGCCCTGGAGAACACCGGTGATGTAGTACCAGTACTGCACGATGAACGGGTCGTTCAGGTGGTACTGCTCGCGAAGCTGTTCGATGACTGCCGGGTTCGGGGTCTTGTCGCCGAACAGGGCGAGGACCGGATCGCCGGGCATGGCGAACACGAGGAAATAGATGAGCAGGGTGGCTCCGAAGAAGACCGGGATCACCTGCAGAAGACGTCTCAGAATGTAACCGAGCATCCGCTTGTCCCTTCTTGAGGGCAAAGAAAGCGAGGCGAACACAGCCCATGAGGCGGTGACGAAGAATCGTCACCGCCTCATGGGTGAAGTGCCGTCAGACTTTACTCGCCGGCCTTCGTGATCTGGTAGTACAGCGGGACCGAGTTCCAGCCGAACGTCACGTTGTCGACGTTCTCACTGAACCCACCGGTCACGTTCGAGTACCACAGCGGGATCGCAGGCAGATCCTGGAACAGGATCTCCTGTGCCTTGGTGAAGTCCTCGAGCTGCGCGTCGGGGTCGGGGTTGCTGATGCCCGCCGAGATGAGGTCGTCGAACTCGGGGTTCGAGTAGTCACCGTCGTTGGAACCGGCGCCCGTCGCGTAGAGCGGTCCGAGGAAGTTGTACAGACCCGGGTAGTCGGCCTGCCAGCCCGAACGTGCCGCCGTGGTGATGGTGCGGTCGTTGATCTTGGTGCGCAGGTCCTGGAAGGTCGGGTACGGGTCGCCCGATGCCTCGATGCCGAGCGTGTTCTTGATGCTGTTGCTCACTGCGTCGACCCAGGCGTCGTGTCCGCCGTCGGAGTTGTAGGCGATCTTGAAGTCGCCCTCCCACGGAGCGATGGCGTCAGCCTCGGCCCAGAGTTCCTTGGCCTTCTCGGGGTCGTAGCTGAGGACCTCGTTGCCGGGGATCGAGTCGGACCAGCCGGCGATGACCGGGGACGTGAAGTCCGCCGCCGGGGTGCGGGTGCCGGAGAAGATCGTCTCGGTGATCTCCTCGCGGTTGATCGCCATCGACAGCGCCTGACGACGCAGCTTGCCCTCTTCGCCGCTGAAGTGCGGGAGGAACTGGCCGATGGTGAACGACTGGAAGACAGCCGAGGGCTGGTTGACGGCCCGGTCCTCGAGCTCGTCCTGGAAGACGGGCAGCGAGCTGGTCGGGATCTGGTCGATCACATCGACCTCATTGCCCTGCAGGTCAGCGTAGGAGGCTTCCTGCGTGGCGTAGAACTTGATCGTCAGACCGCCGTTGGCCGGCTTGCGCCCACCCTCGTAGTCGTCGTTGCGGACGAGGTCGATCTGCACGTCGTGCTGCCATGCGTCTTCGCCGTCGATCATGTACGGGCCGTTGCCGATGGGGTTCTGGCCGAACGCCTCCATGTCCTCGAAAGCGACATCGGGAAGCGGGTAGTAGGCCGAGTAGCCGAGACGCAGCGCGAAGTCCGAGGCCGGCTTGTTGAGCGCGATCGTGAACGTGTAGTCGTCCACCTGCTCCAGACCGGTGAGCTCGGAGTCCTCGTCGTAGCTGAAGCCCTCGATGTCCTCGAAGAAGTAGCTGGAGAGGTGTGCGTTGGAGGCCTTCGCGCCCTCGTTCCACGCCTTGATGAAGTTGTCGGCGGTGACCTCTTCACCGTTGGTGAACGTCTGCCCCTCCTTCAGCTTCACGGTGAGGTGCTGAGGGTCTTCGGTGGTGATCTCCTCGGCCATGTCGTTGACCGGCTCGCCCTCGGCGTCGTAGTAGACCAGACCCGCGAAGATCTCGTCGAGGATCTTGCCTCCGCCGACCTCGTTGGTGTTGGTCGGGATCAACGGGTTCTCGGGCTCGGAGCCGTTCGTGGTGATGATGGCGTCGGGATCGGCGTTCGAGCCGTTGCCACCGTCACCGTTGTTGCCGGATCCGCTTGCGCAGCCCGCGAGCGACAGAGCGCCGACCGCGAACAGCGCGACGCCCGCGAGGGCGATCTTGTTGCGCTTCACTTTGTGTCCTCCTGTGGACGTGGGAATTCTGCGCACTCACCATCGAGCGAGCAGGGATACCTGAGCGTAACCCGCACCTTCGCCCCCGCCGCGCTCAGCTAACGAACCGTTACTGAGTGGTGACCATCCGTAATCTCGCCGAAACACGCGCAGACACGAAGACGGTGCCGCACCCCACGGAGGTGCGGCACCGTCTGCTCACATGAGCACGAGAACTCAGGCGAACGCCTCCACCGGCGGGCACGCGCACACGAGATTGCGGTCACCGTAGGCCTGGTCGATCCGGCGCACGGGCGGCCAGTACTTGCCTGCGACGAGGGCAGGCACGGGATAGGCCGCCTCCTCTCGCGTGTAGGCGTGGTCCCACTCCCCCGCGATCAGCGAGACCGCGGTGTGGGGTGCACGCACGAGCGGGTTGTCGTCGGCGGGCCAGCGTCCTGCGGCCACGGCGTCCGCTTCCGCCTTGATCAGGATCATCGCCTCGATGAAGCGCTCGATCTCGTCCAGGTCCTCTGACTCGGTCGGCTCGACCATGAGTGTGCCGGCGACCGGGAACGACATGGTCGGCGCGTGGAAGCCGTAGTCGATGAGGCGCTTGGCGACGTCGTCGACCGTGATGCCGGTCGCCTCCTTGAGTGGACGCAGATCGAGGATGCACTCGTGCGCCACCCGGTCGTTCTCACCCGTGTACAGGACGGGGAAGTGGGCCGAGAGGCGCTCCGCGATGTAGTTGGCCGAGAGCACGGCTGCCGCGGTCGCCCGTCGCAGCCCGTCAGCGCCCATCATGCGCACGTATGCCCAGGAGATCGGCAGGATGCCGGCGGAGCCGTAGGGAGCAGCAGAGATCACCCCGCCGTCGAACGTGAAGCCGCCGAAGTGCTCGGCGCGCTGGGCAAGAGGGTGCGAGGGGAGGAACGGCGCGAGGTGGGACTTCGCCGCCACCGGTCCGATGCCGGGCCCACCGCCGCCGTGCGGGATGGCGAATGTCTTGTGCAGGTTGAGGTGCGAGACGTCGCCGCCCAGATCACCGAAGCGCGCATAGCCGAGCAGCGCGTTGAGGTTCGCACCGTCGACGTACACCTGCCCACCCGCGTCGTGCACGGCGGCCGTGATCTCGACGACCTGCTCCTCGTAGACACCGTGTGTGGAGGGGTAGGTGATCATCAGGGCCGAGAGGGAGTCGGCGTGCAGGGCGATCTTCGCGCGCAGGTCGTCGAGGTCGACGTTGCCGAGCTCATCGGTCGCGACGACCACGACCTTCATACCCGCGAGCACGGCCGAGGCCGCATTCGTGCCGTGGGCGGACGACGGGATGAGGCACACCGTGCGGTGCTGGTCGCCGTTCGCGTGGTGGTAACCGCGGATCGCCAGCAGGCCGGCGAGCTCACCCTGCGAACCGGCGTTCGGCTGCAGCGAGACGGCGTCGTATCCGGTGACCTCGGCGAGCCAGCCCTCGAGCTGCTCGATGAGCTCGAGGTAGCCCTGCACGTCGGAGGCCGGCGCGAACGGGTGGATACCGGCGAACTCGGGCCACGTGATCGCGGCCATCTCCGTCGCCGCATTGAGCTTCATCGTGCACGAGCCCAGCGGGATCATGCCTCGATCGAGCGCGTAGTCGCGGTCGGCCAGGCTCTTGAGGTACCGCATCATGGCGGTCTCCGAACGGTGCGAGTGGAACACGGGGTGCGTGAGGTACTCGTCCTGACGGAGCAGGTCGACCGGAAGCGCCCGCAGCTTCTCGGCGCCGAAATTCCCGAAAGCCCGCTCGTTCTTGCCACCGAAGACGCGTGTGACCTGGTGCAGCTCTCCGAGGGTCGTGGTCTCATCGACCGCGATCCCGACCGTGTCGGCGTCTGCGACATGGAGCAGGATGCCGTAGCCGTCGTGCGCCTGCGCGGCGTACTCGGCTGCACGTCCGGGGACCCGCACCTGCAGGGTGTCGAAGAACTGGGCATGCACGATGTCGACGCCCGCCTCAGTCAGCCAGTCGCGCAGCAATGCGGCCTTCGCGGCCGTCTGCGTCGCGATCTCGCAGAGCCCGTCCGGACCGTGATAGACCGCATACATCGACGCCATGACGGCCAACAGCACCTGGGCCGTGCAGATGTTCGACGTCGCCTTCTCGCGACGGATGTGCTGCTCGCGCGTCTGCAACGAGAGGCGGTAAGCGGGCTTGCCGTCGGCATCCACGGACACTCCGACGAGTCGGCCGGGCAGCTGACGCTCCAGACCGGCGCGAACCGCCATGTAGCCCGCGTGCGGCCCGCCGAACCCCATCGGCACGCCGAAGCGCTGGGTCGTGCCGACCGCGACGTCGGCACCGAGCGAGCCCGGCGATGCGATCAGGGTGAGGGCGAGCAGGTCGGCCGCGGCGACCGCGAGTCCGCCCGCGAGGTGCGCAGCATCGAACACGGCGGTCGGATCCCAGAGCCGACCCGATGCTCCCGGATACTGGACGAACACGCCGAACAGCTCGGCGGGCAGCTCCTCCCCCGCAGCGAAGTCGACGAAGACGAGCTCGATTCCGAGGGCTTCGGCGCGCGTCGCGAGCATCGCCTTGGTCTGCGGAAGCGCGTCCGCGTCGACGGCGAACACCGTGGAGGTCGACTTCGAGGCGCGCCGCGCGAGCAGCATCCCCTCGACGACGGCCGTGGACTCGTCGAGCATCGATGCGTTGGCCGTCGTGAGCCCGGTGAGTTCGGCGACCATCGTCTGGAAGTTGATGAGCGCTTCCAGGCGCCCCTGGGAGATCTCCGGCTGATAGGGCGTGTACGCCGTGTACCAGGAGGGGTTCTCGAGCACGTTGCGCTGGATCACCTGCGGCGTGATGGTGCCGTAGTAGCCCAGGCCGATCATCGGACGGTTCACCGTGTTTCGCGAGGCGAGGTCCCGCAGCTCGGCAAGCGCCTCGGTCTCGCTCGCGGCAGCAGGGATCCGCGACGTCGCGCTCCCGGCGTCGGACGACGGGCCGGTGTAGATCGACGCGGGGACGGCCTGACGCATCAGCGTCTCGACCGGACTCAGAGCGTCGTCTGCTCCGGAGATGTCCAGACCGAGAGCGCTGAGCATGGTGTGCTGCGCGGCATCCGTCGGTCCGATGTGACGATCGGCGAAAGTGACCACTGCGCGATCAGCCCTCCGTCAGTGCGACGTAGGCGTCGCGGTCGAGCAGTCCGTCCAGCGCGCCGGCAGCGACGGACACCTTGAGCAGCCAGCCGCCCTCGAACGGCGCCGCATTGACGAGCGAGGGATCGTCGACGGCCGCATCGTTGATCTCGACGACCGTTCCCGAGACCGGCGCGTACAGCTCGCCGACCGACTTGGTGGATTCGATCTCACCGACGACCGCTCCCGCGGTGACCTCGGTGCCGACCGCGGGAAGCTCGACGAAAACGACGTCACCCAGCTTCTCTGCGGCGTAATCGGTGATGCCGATCGTCACGGTGTCGCCGTCAGCGGCGATCCACTCGTGTTCTTCGGTGTAGTGGAGTGCGGCGAGGTCGGTCATTTGGTCCTCCGGTAGAAAGGCAGGGCGGTCACGGTCGCGGGGATTCTGGTCCCCCGCACATCAAGGAATACTGCGGTTCCCGCGTCAGCGGAAGAAGGGTGCACATAGGCCATCGCGATCGGATGTCCGAGTGTCGGGCTGAGGGCCCCGCTGGTGATCTCGCCGAGCGTGGTCCCGTCGCCGTCGACCACGGCGTATCCGGCTCGCCCGGCACGTTTGCCCTCGGCGACGAGGCCGACCAGCACCGGTGCATCGGATGTCTCGTCCTGCTCAGCGGCGAGGAGTGCCTCCTTGCCCACGAACCGCTCCTTCGCCGTCACGACGACGCGACCGAGGCCAGCCTGCGCCGGACGGGTCTCGAGGCTCAGCTCGTGGCCGTAGAGCGGCATGCCCGCTTCGAGGCGCAGCGTGTCGCGCGCCGCGAGTCCGGCGGGAACGAGTCCGTGCGGAGCGCCCGCTGCGAGCAGGGCGTCCCAGAGGGCGACCGCGTCGTCGGCTGCGACGAGCAGCTCGAAGCCGTCCTCGCCGGTATAGCCGGTGCGCGCGAGGAGAACGGGCTTGCCGGCGTATCCGGCCGACGCCCAGGAGTAGTACTTCTGCTCGTCCCAGGGTGTGCTGACATCGGTGAGGTCGGTGGTCGCCGCGAGGACGGCCTCCGCTTGCGGGCCCTGCACGGCGATGAGGGCGTAGTCGTCGGACACGTCCTGCACGACGACCCCGAAGCCCTCGGTGCGAGCGCTCAACGCAGCGGACACGGCGTCTCGGTTGCCCGCGTTCGAGATGATGAGGTAGTCGTCATCGGCCAGGCGGTAGACGATCACGTCGTCGATGATCCCGCCGGACTCGGCGAGGAGCAGCGAGTACTTGGCCTTGCCGACCGCCAGCGCCGACAGACGACCGGCGAGCGCATGGTCGAGGAACGCCCCGGCTCCGTCGCCACGCACGGTGAATTCGGCCATGTGCGAGATGTCGAACATCCCCGCGCTCTGGCGCACCGCATGATGCTCGGCGAGGTCGGACGTGTAGCGGACCGGCATCTGCCAGCCGCCGAAGTCGGTGAACGAGGCGCCGAGCGCTTCGTGGCGTTCACGCAACGGGGTGTAGCGAGGTTCGGACATGGAGTTCTCCCGGGCTGTGTCGGGCGGAACGGCGGCGGGCCGTCCCTCGGAACTCCCCCTCTGTCATAGGCCTGAGAGTTTCACCCGTGCACAGAGGCGGGGCTTTCACCGTCGGCGGATCCGCACGGTCGCGGGATCGCTTTTCAGAGTGGCCGGACCCGCGCGGTACGCATACCTGAGAGATTGGCGGGGAGGCTTGCTCCTTCGGTGCCCGGCTGCGTTCGCCGGGGCTCTCCCGCGTGGGTCATACGGCCTGTCTTCAGTTGTGGGTCCAGTCTAGCCGGTCGGATCCTCGGTGCCGGATCCTCCGGAACGGCGTTCGAATCGCGCGATTCGAAGGCGGAGCGCCGACCGTCAGTGCGCGATGCCGAGTTCGCGGCGGACCTCGTCACGGAGACGTCCGAGGTTGTCCGGCTCGGGCGCCGCGCCCAGGAGGGTCTTGGTGTACTCGTGCTGCGGGTTCAGGATGACCTCGTCCGCCGGGCCCCGTTCGACGACATCGCCCTTGTAGAGCACCATGATCTCGTCGGAGAAGTGCCTCGCCGTCGCCAGGTCGTGCGTGATGTAGAGCACTCCCAGGTTCTCCTCGCGCTGCAGTTCTGCCAGCAGGTTCAGCACCCCGAGACGGATCGACACGTCCAGCATCGAGACCGGCTCGTCCGCCACGATGAACCGCGCCCCGGGCGCGAGAGCCCGCGCGATGGCGACGCGCTGCCGCTGTCCACCGGACAGCTCATGCGGACGACGCTCGGCGAAACTCTCCCCCGGCGTCAACCGCACACGCTCGAGGAGCTCCACCGCGCGCTCCCGCACCTGCGTGCGCGACAGCTCCGGGTGGTGCAGGCGCAGCGGCCGCTCCAGGTGGTGCACGATCGTGTGGAACGGGTTCAGCGAGGCGAACGGGTCCTGGAAGACCATCTGCACATCCGAGCGATAGGCCTCCAGCGCCCGACCTCCGGTCCCCGACGGCTTCCCGTCGAGGAGGATCTCCCCGCTGGTGGGAGTCTCCAGCTTCATGAGCATCCGCGCGATCGTCGACTTCCCCGACCCGGACTCCCCCACCAGAGCGACCGTCTTGCCCGCTTCGATCGTGAAGGACACATCCTTCACCGCATGCAGGACGCTCGATCGGAACCCCGAACGCAGATGGAAGTCCTTCACCAGGTTCCGCGCCTCCAACGTCGCCGTCCCCCCGGCGCCGGTCGCGGCCTCTGTGGTGGTGTTCGCGTTCATCGGACGCCCTCCTGGCTCACACCGGTGCGGACGAAGTCGCCCCGCTCGCCCTTGAGCGACGGGAAGCTCGACAGCAACCGCCGCGTGTATTCGTGCTGCGGGGTGCGGTAGATCTCTTCCGCCGTCCCCTCCTCGACGATCTGCCCCTGCAGCATGATCGCGATGCGGTCACTGATCTCGATCAGCATCGGGAGGTCATGCGTGATGAAGATCACCGCGAACCCCAGCTTCTCGCGAAGACGCATGATCTCCCGGATGATGCCGCGCTGCACGACCACGTCGAGCGCGGTGGTCGGCTCATCCATGATCATGACCTGCGGATCGAGTGCCAGGGCCATCGCGATCATCATGCGCTGCCGCATACCGCCCGAGAGCTCGTGCGGGAAGCTCGTGAGCCGACTCGGATCGACGCCGACCAGCGTCAGCAGCTCCTCGGCGCGCTCCTGCTTGGCCTTCTTGCCCATGCCAGGGCGGTGCGTGTCGAAGATGTCGAAGATCTGCGCCTTGACGCTGATCACCGGGTTCAACGAGTTCATCGCGCCCTGGAACACCATCGAGATCTTGTCCCAGCGGAAGGCCCGGAGCCCTTCGCCGTCGAGACCGACGATGTCGATGTCGTGACCGTCACGGTCATGGAACACGATCTCGCCGGCCGTCATCAGCGCGGGTGCCTTCAGGAGGCGGTTCATCCCGTACGCCAGCGTCGTCTTCCCACACCCCGACTCCCCAGCCAGACCAAGGATCTCCCCACGATTCAGGGTGAGCGAGACATCCCGCACCGCCTTCACCGGCGGGTCGACTTCATACTCGATCGACACGTTCCGTGCCGTCAGCACCGGCTCGCTCATGCGGTGACCCCCTTGGTCTTGGCGGCCTTGCGCACTCGACGCGCGGCCTCCGGCGCGTTGCGCAGCTTCGGGTTGATGACCTCGTCGATCGCGAAGTTGATGAGCGACAGCCCGGCGCCGAGCAACGCGATCATGAGTCCGGGCGGCACGAACCACCACCAGGCTCCGCGACCGAGCGCCTGCCCCGACTGGGCGTCGTTCAAGATCGATCCCCACGTGATCGACGAGTTCGGCCCCAGGCCGAGATAGGACAGACCCGCCTCACCGAGGATCGCGAAGATGATGGCGAAGAGGAACTGTGCGGCGAGCAGCGGGAGCAGGTTCGGCATGATCTCCACGAGGATCACGCGGAACGAGCGCTCCCCCGCGACCTTCGAGGCGTAGACGTAGTCCCTCGTGCGCAGCGACCTCGTCTGCAGCCGCAGCACGTAGGCGGCGCCGGCCCACGACGTGATACCGAGCACGAACGCGACGAGCTGCCAGCTGCGCTGCGGCACGAACGAGGCGATCACCATCACGAGCGGCAACCCGGGGATCACGATCATCACGTTGGTGAGGAGCGCGAGCCCGTCCTCCCGCCATCCGCCCAGGTAGCCCGCCAGGACACCGAACAAGAGGGAGAGGATGATCGCGATGCCGCCGGCGGTGACGCCGATGAGCAGGGAACCCTGAGCACCGATCGCGAGCTGGGCGAACATGTCGTTGCCGAGCTTGGTCGTCCCGAGCCAGTGCTCCGCGGAGGGCGGCTGGAGCGCGGGGTTCGCGGTGTTGCGCGGATCCTGCGTGAAGAAGGGCGCGATGATCGCGAAGAGCACGATCGCGACCACGATGCTCGCGCCGACGATGAACTTGGGTGAGGTGCTGGGCAGGATACGGCGCCGCTTGCGTCCTTGCTGTGTGGCCAAGGAGATCGTGCTGGCCGGTGCCGTGATCGGCGGCTCCTGCGTCAGGAGCGGGTTCTTCGTGTCAGACATTCTGGCGAGCCCTCGGGTCGATGAAGCCATAGACGAGGTCCATGATGAAGTTGGCGGCGAGCACCGTCAGGGTGATGACGAGGAACAGTCCCTGCATCAGCGCGTAGTCGTTGTTGGTCACGGCCTGGAACATCAGCTTGCCGATGCCGGGGTAGGTGAACACCTGCTCCATGACGATGGAACCGGCGACCACGAAGCCGAGTGTGATCGAGAACCCCGCGATCGAGGGGATCGCCGCGTTGCGAGCCGCGTACGTCGTCATGATGCGTCGCGGACGAAGCCCCTTGGCCTCCGCCGTGAGCACGTAGTCCTCGGCGAGGGTAGACACCATCATGTTGCGCATGCCGAACATCCAGCCACCGACCGAACTGATCACGATCGTGATCGCCGGGAGGATCGCATGCGCCACGGCATCCGTGAAGAACGCCCACGTCGGTTCGGGGCCGTCCGGATAGTCGAACACGTCGTAGCCGCCGAAGATCGGGAACCAGCCGAGGCCGACCGCGAACACGGCGACCAGGATCAGGGCCATCCAGAAGTACGGGATCGACTGGAGGACGGTGGTGGCGGGGATCAGGTGGTCGACCCAGGTGCCGCGCTTCCATCCGGCCCAGGCGCCGAGCACGACGCCGAGGACGAAGGAGATGACGGTCGCGGTGCCGACCAGGACGAGCGTCCACGGAAGAGCGCCGGCGATGAGCTCCGTCACCGGAGTGGGGAACTTCGTGACCGAGACACCGAGGTCGCCCTGGAACATGCGTCCCCAGTACGCCAGGTACTGCTCCCACAGGGAGGAGTCGTCGCCGCCGAGCAGGAGCTTGATGTTGCGGATGGCCGTCTCGGAGACCTCGCCGCCGGCCCGCTGCATCTTGGCGATCATGATGTCGGCCGGGTTCCCCGGCATGAGCCGGGGAAGAAGGAAGTTGATGGAGATCGCGGCCCAGAGCGTGAACGCGTAGAACCCGATTCTTCGTGCATAGAACTTCATGTCACTGTTTCCTGACTTCCTTCTTCCCCGACTCCTCTCGGTTACTTGACCGGCTGCAGCTGCGTCAGGACGTAGCCTGCCGCGATCGCACCCCAGGACGGCGGGAAGGCGTAGAGGTCTTCCTCGGTCGGCCAGCCCGTGAAGTCCTTCGTGTTGTAGAAGGTCTGCGTCGCGTTGATGACGAGCGGGATGTAGGGCAGGTCACGCACGATCTCGGTCTGGATCGTGCCGTAGAGCTCCTTCTTCTCCGCCTCGTCGTTCGTGCTGATGGCCGACTGGATCGCCTCGTCGACGACGGGGTTGTTGTAGCGGCTGAAGTTCCAGCGTGTCGCCGGGATCTCCTCGCCGACCGGTCCCGTGGAGCCGACGGTGGTGCCGCCGAACCAGTCGCGGTAGATCTGGAACGGGTCCGCCACGGAGGTGCCGATGACACCACCGACGATCAGCTGGAACTCGCCACTCTGCCGGGCGTCGGAGAACTCCTGCCACTGCACCGTCGACGCGGTGATCTTGATCCCGGCGGCCTCGGCCTGCTCGGCGATCAGCTTCGCGGCGTCGTTGTAGTCCGTCCACCCGTCGACCGAGGTGAGGGTCAGCTCGAGGGGCACGCCGTCCTTCTCGTAGATGCCGCTCGAACCCTTGGTGTAGCCCGCCGCCTCGAGGATCTCCCCCGCCTCGGCGACGTTCGCCTCCTGCGGGCTCACCTCGTTGGCGGGGTCCGCGACCCACTTCTCGTCGCGCGGCAGCAGGGCGAACGTCGGCGAGATGTCACCGGTCAGACCGACGAACGCCTTGTCCTTGATGGTGGCGCGGTCGATCGCGACGTTGAGCGCCTGGCGCACGGCGACGTCGGTCTGCGGACCGGTGCAGCCGAGGTCGGCGTTCGAGCAGGTGTACAGGACGGTCGGGTCCTGCGGGGTGTTGATCCAGTCGATCTTCCCGTTGCCGGTCACGTCGTCCGGGTTCGGGATGAACATGCCCGTCCAGTCGAGCTTGCCGGCCGCCAGCAGGTCCTGAGCGGTCTGGTTGTTGTCGACGGCGATGTACTGGACCTTCTTGACGCCGAGCTTGTCGGCATCGCGGAAGTTCTCGTTCGCGACGAGGGTGTACGACTCGCTCGTGGTCTTGTCGACGACGTAGGCCCCGGAGCCGACGGGCTCCTCGTTCGTGAAGTTCGCGAAGTCGGTGATGTCCGCCCAGATGTGCTCCGGGAGGATGTAGGTCGAGCCCAGACGCTGGAACTCGGTCGTGTACTGCGCCGAGGAGTAGGTCAGCACGACGGTGGTGTCGTCCGTGGCCTCGGCGGAGACCAGGCCGTTGCCCTCGGGGTTGTTGGCCTCGTACTTGAAGGAGAACGCGACGTCCTCCGCGGTGAGCGGCTCGCCGTCGCTCCACTTGAGGTCGGGCTTGATGGTGATCGTGATCGCCGTGCCGTCCTCGTTGTACTCGAACGTGTCGCCGATGAGTCCGACGGGCTCGGAGTCAGCCGTCTTGTTGAAGAAGAACAGCGGCTCGTAGATCGGCCCGAGCGCACCATGGAGCACGGTCGGTGCGAACGGGTTGTAGTTTGTGGGGATCGGTGTCTGGCTGCCGGCCCAGACACGAAGGGCGCGGTCGCTGTCGGCGTTGTCATCGCCGCTGCCGCCGGTGCCACAGGCGGTGAGGCCCAGGGCGAGGACGGATGCTCCGGCGATGGCGGTGAGCGCGAGCTTGCGCTTTCCGTTTCGGATCATTTCTCTTGTTTCCTCTCGGTGCTGCACTGCAGGAGGGATCGCTCCGGATGGAGCAGAACCCCGGGTCTGGGGTTCGCGGGCCCCGGGCGGCGACCGGCTGGCCACCACGAAGGGGTTTGTTAGGACAGTAACCTAACAAACCCGTATGCCGATAAACAAGGCTCCTTGCGCTCGCCGGATAACGTTTCGGACTCGGCGACGGATCGCGTCACACGTGCGCACTAAGAGTCCGCATGACACTAAGATCGTTCTCGGAGGTTAAGGTGTCTATGACTCAAAGCAGTGACATCCGGGTCGCCGTCTCGACGGTGATCCTGACGCTGCGGCGCACGGATGACGGGCGGGCGCGGCTCGCGCTGCCGCTCGTGCTGCGCACCCGCGAGCCCTTCGCACAGCAGTGGGCGCTTCCCGGCGGCTGGCTGACCGTGGCCGAGTCCCCCGTCGATGCGGCAGCGCGCACACTCGCGGAGACCACCGGCCTCGCGCCCAGCTACCTGGAGCAGCTCTACGCCTTCGGTGCGGTCGACCGCTCCCCCACCCGTGTCGTCTCGATCGTGTACTGGGCGCTGCTCCGCCAGGACGACGTGACCGCCCAGATCGCGGCGCACCAGGCTTCCGGCCGCGCCCCCGAGAACGTGCGCTGGTTCGATGTGGATCAGCTGCCCCGACTGGCTTTCGATCACTCCGAGATCGTCGAATACGCGCTCTGGCGACTCCGCAACAAGGTCGGATACAGCCGGGTCGCCCAAGGCTTCCTCCCCGAGGAGTTCACGCTCGCCGAGCTCCGGGAGGCCTACGAGTCGATCCTCGGCCGGACCCTCGACCCGGCGAACTTCCGCCGCCAAGTCGAGGCCGCCGGAAACCTCCTCCCCACCGACCGCTTCCGCACCGGAAGCCATCGTCCTGCACGTCTGTACCGCGACAACACCGATGTCGAGCTGGCCGACCGCGGCCCGCTCGGTCCCGAAGAAACGAGCACCCGATGAGCATCACCTTCGTACCCGCTCCCGCCGTTCCACCGCTGGACCCCTCGGTGGACCATGCGATCCAGGCGATCGTCACCGGCGCGTCGACCGACGCCACCTGCACCACGGACCTCGCCGCCGGCCCCTGGGACTTCGACGCGCGCCCGGGATACGGTCCCGGTTCCTCGATGGGCGACGTCATCCCGACCGGAGCCCCGCGGCAGGGCGAGCTACCCGCCGAGTACCGGGAGGCATCCGAGGAAGAGCTCGACGGACGGATCCGCGCGGCCAAGGACACGCTCGGCGACCGGGTCGTCATCCTCGGTCACTTCTATCAGCGCGAAGAGGTCGTCCAGCACGCGGACTACGTCGGCGACTCCTTCCAGCTCGCCACCGCCGCCAAAGGCCGAGTTGACGCCGAGGCGATCGTGTTCTGCGGGGTGCACTTCATGGCCGAGACCGCCGACCTGCTCTCCCAGCCCGACCAGGCCGTGATCCTCCCGAACCTCGCCGCCGGCTGCTCGATGGCCGACATGGCCGACATCGACCAGGTCGAGGAGTGTTGGGAACAGCTCGAGGAGGTCTTCGGCGACCTCGAGGCCACAGACGCCGAAGGCCGGGTACCGGTGATCCCGGTGACCTACATGAACTCCTCCGCCGCGATCAAGGGCTTCGTCGGGCGTCACGGCGGGATCGTCTGCACGTCGTCGAACGCCCAGACCGTGCTCGAGTGGGCCTTCGAGCGCGGCCGTCGCGTGCTGTTCTTCCCCGACCAGCATCTGGGGCGCAACACCGCCAAGGCGATGGGCGTGCCGCTCGAGCAGATGCCGATGTGGAACCCGCGGCGAGCGCTCGGTGGTTCGTCCGCCGAGCAGCTCCTCGACTCCCGGGTGATCCTGTGGCACGGCTTCTGCTCGGTGCACCGGCGCTTCACCGTCGGCCAGATCGAGCAGGCCCGTGCCGAACACCCCGGCGTGCGCGTGATCGTGCACCCCGAATGCCCGATGGAGGTCGTCGACGCCGCCGACGAGGCCGGCTCGACCGAGTACATCAGGCGGGCGATCGACTCGGCGACCGAGCCTTCCGTCTTCGCGATCGGCACCGAGATCAACCTCGTCCGACGACTCGCGGCGCAGTATCCGCAGCATGAGATCTTCTGTCTCGACCCCGTCGTGTGCCCCTGTTCGACGATGTACCGCATCCACCCCGGCTACCTGGCCTGGGTACTGGAGGAACTCGTGGCGGGCCGCACCCCGAACCGGATCACGGTCTCCGGCGACGTCGCCGATCCCGCGCGAGTGGCGCTGGAGCGGATGCTCGCCGCCAAGCCACCGGTGGCCGCAGGCGTGCGATGAACGTCGTCGTCGTCGGATCGGGCATTGCGGGCCTCACCGCTGCGCTCCACGCCGAGGAGGCCGGTCACTCGGTGACGGTGGTCACCAAGGGTGCGCTCGGAGACGGATGCACCGCGCTCGCGCAGGGCGGTGTGGCCGGGATCTACGGGCCCGGAGACTCGGCAGAGCAGCACGCGGACGACACGATGGACGCGGGTGCAGGACTCGCCGACCCGGCTGCGGTGCGGGCGCTCGTCGCCGACGCGGCAGAGCGGATCGCGGAGCTGATCAGCCGAGGTGTCGCCTTCGACAGGACGGCAGACGGCGATCTGCAGCTTGGGCGGGAGGCCGCGCACGGCCACGCCCGCATCGTGCACGCGGGCGGAGACGCCACCGGAGCCGCGATCTCCGCAGCGCTCGTCGCCGCTGCCCGCCGGGCGTCCATGAGCATCGCGGAGCACGCGCTCCTGACCGAGGTGATCGTCGCGGATCACGCCGCGCGCGGCGTCGTCCTCCTCATCGGCGGGGAAACCGTCGAGCTCCTCGCCGATGCCGTGATCCTCGCGACCGGCGGCGCCGGGCATCTCTACGCGCACACGACGAACCCCCGCGGCGCGACGGGCGACGGCATCGCCGCGGCCCTGCGCGCGGGAGCCGCCGTCGCCGATCTGGAGTTCGTCCAGTTCCATCCGACGATCCTGGCGTCGGGACCGGCATTCCTCATCTCGGAGGCTGTGCGCGGGGAGGGAGCGACACTGGTCGATGACCGCGGCCGTCGTTTCACCTTCGACAGTCACCCGGACGGTGAACTCGCTCCGCGGGATGTCGTGTCGCGCGCCATCGCGAGGCACGCAGCGATCCAGGCGACACCCGTGCGTCTCGACGCCACCATGCTGGACGCCGAGAAGCTGGCGGCGCGGTTCCCGACCATCGATCGCGTGACGAGGGAACGCGGATACGACTGGTCACGCGAGCCCATCCCCGTCACTCCGGCCGCCCACTACCTGATGGGCGGCATCGTCACCGACCTCGATGGCCGCACCACGATCCCCGGGCTCTATGCGGTCGGCGAGGTCGCACGCACTGGCGTCCACGGCGCGAATCGACTCGCCTCCAACTCCCTGTTGGAAGGGGCCGTGTTCGGGGCCCGAGCCGCGGCCGCGCTCGGGACTCCCTGGCGCCCAATCTCCCCGGAACCGTCTCCCGCGGCGGTCCACGAGCCCGCGCCCCTTTCGCCTGCGCCGCCCGCCTTCACCCGCACCGCCTTGCAGCAGCTGATGTGGGAGGACGTCGGGTTGCTGCGCTCCGGCGCGCAACTCGCCCGAGCCTGGGCCACCGTGCGTGCATGGACCGCCGCCGTCCCCGCTCCGGCCACGGCCACGGAGCACGAAGACGCGAACCTGCTGCTGCTCGCCGAGGCCACTGCCGCCGCCGCCCTCGCCCGCACCGACTCGGTGGGGGCACACCATCGCGTCGACGCCCCCACCCCTGAAGCGCTCCCGTCGTCCCGCGACCGCTCATCGATCCTGGAGACCGTCTGATGCTCACCCGCGCCACCCTCACCCGCGTCGTCGGAGCAGCCCTCGAAGAAGACGCCCCCTGGGGAGACCTCACCAGCACCACCCTGCTCCCGGCGGAGGCGACGGCCACGGCTGATCTCGTCGCCCGCGAACCCGGCGTGTTCAGCGGTGGCGCGGTCTTCACGGCCGCCTTCGCCCTCACCGATGACGAGCTCATCGTCGACGTGCACGTCGGCGACGGTGACGAGTTCGCCGCGGGCGATGTCCTCGCTTCGGTGTCGGGCTCGGCACGCAGCATCCTGACGGCCGAACGGGTGGCGCTGAACTTCGCGCAGCGGATGAGCGGCATCGCGAGCCTCACCGCGGCGTACGTCAGCGCGATCGAGGGCACGGCTGCGCGCATCGCCGACACACGCAAGACCACGCCGGGGCTGCGCGCCTTCGAGCGACATGCAGTCGAATCGGGCGGCGGACGCAACCACCGCTACTCCCTGTCGGACGCGGTGATGGCGAAGGACAACCACCTGGCCGTGCTCACCCGATCGGGTCTCGACCTCGCGACCGCTCTGCGTCAGGCACTGTCGCGGCTTCCGCACACCACGCACGTCGTCGTCGAAGTCGACCGTCTCGACCAGATCCCGGCGGTCCTCGACGGCGGTGCCCACACGGTACTGCTCGACAACTTCTCCCTCGACGATCTGCGTGCGGGCGTCGCTCTGATCGACGGGCGAGCGACGGTCGAAGCCTCCGGTGGGGTGAACCTCGACACCGTCGGCGACATCGCTCGCACCGGGGTGGACGTCATCTCAGTCGGGGCTCTGACCCACTCGGCCCGCGCCCTCGACCTCGGCCTGGATCTGCGGATCGACTGAACATCGTGCTCTACCTCGACCATGCAGCGACCTCTCCGGTGCGTCCGGAGGTGCTCGACGCGATGCGTCCGTACCTCACCGGAGTGTTCGGCAATCCCTCGAGCCATCACACGGCAGGCGAAGCGGCGGCGAGGGCACTCGACGATGCCCATGCCCGGGTCGCGCAGGTGCTGGGAATGCGAACCGGCGATGTGGTCTTCACCGCGGGCGGGACGGAAGCGAACAACCTCGCAGTGAAGGGCATCACGCTCGCGACCCTCGAGACCGGGAGGCGGCATCTCGTCATCTCCCCGATCGAGCACGAGTCGATCCTGGAATCCGCCGCGTATCTGCGACGCTTCCACGGGGTCGAGGTGACGATGCTTCCCGTCGACGACGCCGGTCGGATCGCAGCGGATGCGCTCGCGTCGGCGATCAGAGACGACACGGCACTGATCTCCGTCGGCCACGCGAACAACGAGGTGGGCACGGTCCAGGACGCGACGGCGCTGGCGTCGGTGGCCCGGACTTCTCGGGTGCCCCTCCATCTGGATGCGGTGCAATCGGCGGGATGGCTTCCGCTTGACGGGCTCGGCGCCGACGCCGTCTCCATCGCCGGTCACAAGTTCGGTGCCCCCAAGGGCATCGGCGCTCTGGCCGTGCGAGGTCGCATACCCCTGGAACCGGTGCTGCACGGTGGCGGTCAGGAACGCGGGCGTCGGTCGGGCACGGAGAACGTCGCCGGAGCCGTTGCACTGGCGACCGCACTGGAACTCGCGGAGAGCGAGCGGGAGGTCCTGGCACCCCGTGTCGCGGCGACCACGGCACGGTTCATCTCCCTCGTGCTCTCCGGCATCCCTGAAGCTTCACTCACCGGCGATCCCGCGCACCGCCTGCCCGGCACAGCGAGCTTCACCTTCGCCGGGACCAGCGGCGAATCGGTGCTGCTCGAGCTTGAACGCCGGGGAGTCATCTCCTCGAGCGGCTCGGCCTGCGCGGCGGGCAGCGACGACCCCTCGCACGTCCTCCTCGCGTGCGGCGTGCCCCCCGAGGTGGCGCAGACCTCGGTCCGATTCACCTTCGGCAGGGAGGCACTGCCCGATGACGCACCGGAACGACTCGCGGAACTCGTCATCAACTCCGTGCGCGCGGCCCGAGGCTGATGCCCGGCCATAGACTCAGCTGGTGACTGCCTCCGACCCGATCGTGACGCTGGTCGTCCCCGGACGCGATATCGCCGCCTTCGCCCCTGCAGCCCTCGACTCCCTGCGTGCGCAGACCGAGCGCCGGTGGCGGGCGATCCTCATCGACGACGGGTCCACCGACGACACGGGAGCGATCTTCGATGCGGCTGCGGCCGCGGACCGACGCTTCACGGCGATCCACCACCCGGCCTCCCGCGGCCTCGGAGCCGCGCGCAACCTCGGACTCGACCGCGTCGACACCCGGTACCTCGGATTCCTCGACGGCGACGACGAGCTCCTCCCCGATGCGCTCGCCCGGATGACCCACACGCTCGACCACACCGGAAGCGACTTCGTGGCCGGTGCGTACGTGCGTTCCCGCCCGGAGGGGTCCGGCTACGTCGCAGGGCGGGTGCAGCCCTGGGTGGCGGCCGCGACCTCACCGGAGCGACTCGGCACGACCCTCACCGCGCACCCGCAGGCGGTTTCGAACATCGTCGCGTGGTCGAAGGTGAGCCGCACCGCCTTCTGGCGGGACCTCCGATTCCCCGAGGGTGTCGCGTACGAAGATCAGGTGGTCGCGCAGCTGATGTACACCCGGGCGCGCGCCTTCGACGTGATCCCCGACGTCGTCGTGCGATGGCGCCTCCGCGCCGACGGCACGTCGATCACGCAGAGCAAGTCGCAGCTGTCCGTCCTGCGCGACTACCTCGCGGCGTTGCGTGGCGGCATCCGCGTCCTGCACGACGCGGGTGCCCGCGCATCCGTCACCGCCCGCCTCGACCTGATCCTCGCGATGGACATCGCACCCCTGCTCGAGATCGCGAGCACCCACCCCGACCCGGCCTACGCGGCCGAGGTCGATGCGTTCATCGCGGAACTCCGGGCACTCCCCGAGTTCGCCGACGCCGCGCCCGACCCCGCCATCGCCGCCGCGCTCGCGTGGTGACGCACGCCCTCCGACCGAACAGGTACCCACGACATGCACGACTACCTCTCCTCTCTCTTCTCCCTCGACGGCCGCACGGCGGTCGTGACGGGCGGCAGCTCCGGGATCGGCCGGGGCATCGCCACCGCGCTCGCCCGCGCCGGTGCCGCGACCGTCATCGTCGCCCGCGGTGAGGCGCGCATCGACGAGACCGTCAAAGAGCTCCGCGCGCACGGCTGCCGCGTCGCGGGGGTCGTCGGCGATCTCCGCACCCGTCCCGGCATCCACGCGGTCGCGGAGGCGGCCACGGAGCCGTTCGGCGAACCGGACATCCTCGTCAACTCCGCCGGGATCAACATCCGCCCTCCGTTCCCGGAGATCACCGAGGACGATTGGGATGCCACGATGACAGTCAACGCACTCGCGCCCTTCCTCCTCGGACAGCGATACGCACCCGGCATGGCGGAACGCGGCTACGGCCGACTCCTCCACATCAGTTCCCAGCAGGCCCACCGCGCCTTCGTCGGTAGCGGGATCTACGGTGCGTCCAAGGGAGCTGTGGAGTCGCTCATGCGTTCTGAGGCGGAGGCATGGGGCGGCACCGGCGTGACCAGCAACACCCTGGTGCCCGGGTTCGTGCTCACCCCACTGAACGCCCGCCTTCAGGAGGATCCTGCGAAGATCGCCGAGCTCGCGGCACGCACCATGATCGGCCGCAACGGTCTTCCGAGCGACTTCGCCGGTGCTGCCGTCTTCCTCGCCGGCGCAGGCTCGGCCTACGTGACCGGACACTCGCTGTTCGTCGATGGAGGCCTCTCGGTGCACTGAGGCCGAACACAGCGTCTCAGGACTCCGGCGGGTAGATCGGCTCATCGGGCCGAGGCTCCGCGAGCAACGGCACCGCCGCCGTGATCGTCGCGACCGCATCGGCACCCGCAGAGTCGGCGGGTGCCCTGTCCGCACGACGATCGGCGAGCGGGGCGGGGGCTCCGCCGGTCACGGCCTGTTCGACTGCGGCCTCGGTATCGAGCACGCGGGACGCCGCGACCTGTTCCGCTGCGAGCTCGGCATAGAGACCGCCGAGCGCGAGGAGCTCGGTGTGCGTGCCGGACTCGACGATGCGCCCGGCTTCGAGGACGTGGATCACATCCGCCCCCATCACAGTCGACAGTCGATGCGCGATCGACAGCGTGGTCCGTCCCTTCGCGGCCTCGTCCAGCGCCTCCTGCACGACACGTTCCGAGACGGTGTCGAGAGCGGATGTCGCCTCGTCGAGGAGCAGGACCGGCGGGTCCTTGAGCAGCACGCGGGCGATCGCGATACGTTGCTTCTCGCCACCGGAGAGCCGGTACCCGCGCTCGCCCACGACGGTGTCGTAGCCCTGCTCGAAGCCGGCGATGATGTGGTGGATGTTGGCAGCCGTGCAGGCCGCGATCAGTTCGTCCTCGGTCGCATCCGGCTTGGCATAGCGAAGGTTCTCGCGGATGGTGGCGTGGAAGAGATACGTCTCCTGCGACACGATGCCCACGTGGTCGATGATCGACTCCTGGGAGAGTTCCCGGACATCGGCACCGGCGAACAGCACGGCGCCGCCCTTGGCTTCATACAGACGTGGAGCCAGGTAGAGGACCGTGGTCTTGCCTGCGCCGGACGGTCCGACGAAGGCGACGTGCTGTCCCGGTTCCGCGACGAACGAGACCCCGTCCAAGGTCGCACGGGCCTCGGCGGACGCGTCCGGGTAACGGAAGACGACGTCGACGAATTCGAGCCTTCCGCGCGGACCCGGAGCCTGGTCGACCGTGATCGCGTCGGGGGCATCCTGGATCTCGGGCACCAGGTCGAGGTACTCGAAGATGCGCGCGAACAATGCCGAAGAGGTCTGCACGTCGAGGGAGACGCGCATCAGTCCCATCAACGGCATGAGCAGTCGCGCCTGCACCGTCGTGAACGCGACCACGGTTCCTGCGGTGATGGCCCCGGTTCCGCCCGCGATCAGATACCCCGAGACGAGGTAGATGACGGCGGGCACGCTGGCCATGAGCACCTGCACCACCGCGAAGAAGCCCTGACCGCTCATCGCCCTCCGCACCTGCAGGACGACCTGATTGCGGTTCTCCGCCTGATAGCGCTCGGACTCCGTACGCTGGCGGTTGAACGCCTTCGACAGCAGCATCCCCGACACGCTCAGCGTCTCCTGGGTGATCGAGGTCAGTTCGGAGAGGGATTCCTGCGTCTCGCCGGCGATCCGCGCGCGCACCTGGCCCACCCGGCGCTGGACGAAGATGAGGAACGGCATCATGACGACCGCGATGAGCGTCAGACGCCAATCGATCAGAATCATGGCGACGAGCGAGGCGATCACGGTGACGACGTTGCCCAGGATGCTGGTGACGGTGTTGGTCAGCACGCCCGAGACCCCGCCGACGTCGTTCTGCAGCCGGGACTGGATGACCCCCGTCTTGGTGCGGGTGAAGAAGCCGAGCTCCATCGCTTGCAGGTGCTCGAAGAGTTTGACCCGCAGATCGCCCGTCACGTTGTTGCCGACCGTGGACGTCAGCCAGGTCTGGGCGACACCGAGCACCGCGGAGAGCAGGAACAGGCCGACCATCGCGGCGACGAGCCAGGCCAGCAACTCGAGGTGCGGGCCTCCCCCGGCGACGGGGAACAGCGCATCGTCGAAGATGCGCTGCACGATCAGGGGCGGGACGACGGCGATCGCGGCGCCGACGATGACGAGGATCCCCGTGAAGAAGATGCGCCAGCGATAGGCGCTGAAGAGCGAGACCACCCGCGAACCCAGCCCGGCGATCCGTGGCGCCTCGGCGTTCAGCTTCCGCTGCGCCTCTTCGTCGACTCCGCGGAACCCACCGCGGTGTCCGCCGCCCATGCCGCCGCCCATGCTCATGGCGCCAGCGTACCCACGCGCGGGGACATCACGGCCCGCGCACCCGTCCTCCATGGAAATCTGTGAGATCGGAATGAAATGTCGGCGATTGCCGTTACGCTGATTGACTCTTGCGAACTCTCGCGAAATCCGTTTCTTCTTCGCCCTGGAGGCCGCCCATGTCTGCCGTCGATACCGGCTCCATCTCGACGACCCCCGCGACGGCAGGGGGCGAGATCTCCCGCACCGACATGCGCGTGATCTGGCTGCTGCTCGTCGCCGCCTTCGTCGCGATCCTCAACGAGACCACGATGGGGATCGCGATCCCCCACCTGAACACCGACCTGGGCATCCCGCCCGAGCTCGGCCAGTGGCTCACGAGCGCGTTCATGCTCACGATGGCAGTCGTGATCCCGACCACGGGCTTCATCCTGCAGCGGTTCACCACGCGCCAGGTCTTCATCGCCGCGATGACCGCGTTCTCGCTCGGCACCCTCGTGGCCCTCGTCGCGCCCGGCTTCACCGTGCTGCTGGTCGGTCGCGTGATCCAGGCCGCCGGCACCGGCATCATGATGCCGCTGCTGATGACGACGATCATGAACGTCGTGCCACCGCAGTCGCGTGGCCGCATGATGGGCCGTGTCGGCCTCGTGATCTCGCTCGCTCCGGCGATCGGTCCGACCCTCGCCGGTGCCGTGCTCGAGTTCGCCAGCTGGCGCGCACTCTTCGGGATCATCCTCCCGATCTCGCTGATCGCCCTCCTCATGGGTGTGAAGTGGATGACGAACCTCGGTGAGACCCGGTCCGTCCCGCTCGACATCCTCTCGATCCCGCTCGCAGCGCTCGGCTTCGGCGGCGTCGTCTTCGGGCTCAGCCAGTTCGGTGCCGAGGGCGGATCAGGTGAGACCGCCGGCATCATCTCGCTGATCGTCGGTGCACTGTCGCTGGGGCTGTTCGTCTGGCGTCAGCTCCTGCTGCAGCGCATCGATGACGCACTGCTCGATCTGCGCGTCTTCCGCTCCCGCAACTTCACGCTGTCCGTGATCATCATGTCGATCCTGGCGCTGTCGATGTTCGGCACTCTGACGCTCCTGCCGCAGTACCTGCAGAACGTCGCCGGGCTCAACCCGCTCCAGTCCGGCCTGATCCTCCTCCCCGGTTCCCTGCTGATGGGACTGCTCGGACCGATCATGGGCCGTGTCTACGATGCGCGCGGCACTCGCCCGCTGCTCATCCCCGGCACGATCCTGGTCTCGTCGTCGCTGTTCTTCTACTCGACGGTCGGCGAACACACCATCTGGTGGGCGCTCATCATCGTCCAGGCGGCCATGTCGGTCGGGCTCGCGATGTCGTTCACGCCGCTGTTCTCCGCCTCGCTGGGTTCGCTGCGGCGCTCCCTGTACTCCCACGGTTCCGCGGTGTTGAACACCCTGCAGCAGGTTGCCGGGGCCACGGGAGTCGCCCTGCTACTGGTGACCTACTCCACGATCCTGCATGCCGGAGAGCAGGAGGGCCTGTCGACCGCGGTTGCAGGTGCTCCCGGTGCTCGCACGGCGTTCCTGATCGCGGCGTTCATCTCGCTCGCGGCCGTGGCGCTGAGCCCGTTCGTCCGCAAGCCTTCCGACGATGCCGGCGAGGCACTCCCCGGCGGACACTGACCGTTCGGAGGCTGCCCGCGATGGCGTCTGTCGCTTACTCGCTCTTCGGCGCGGGGAACTGGCAGACGCCATTGCTGCAGTAGCCCGCAGCTTCGCCCTCGAGGAGGTTCAGGGAATCCAGGAGCGGTTGCAGCCCGGCGGGCTCGTCCTGCTGCACGGAATCCTGCCGCGTGTTCTTCATCCCTCGATGCTACGCCTGTCGGGAAGGGGTGGCGCCGGATCCGCACGGTCGGACATGCCCGCAGATCGACCGCGGTTCTCCCGTACGGTTGAGGGATGGTCAAACGACTCCTCGCGCGCATGTTCTGGGCGTTCAGCAGATGGACGCTCGTGAGCGAGGCAGCGCCGACGCGGCCGACCGTTCTGGTCGGCGCTCCGCATACGTCCAACTGGGACTTCGTGCTGATGCTGGCGATCGCCTGGCGACTCGGCATCGACGTGCATTGGCTCGGCAAGAAGAGCCTCTTCCGTGGATGGCGCGGTCCGATCATGCGTGGGCTCGGCGGAATCCCCGTCGACCGCACCGACCCCGCGAGGGTGGTCAACGACGTCGTGGGCCAGGTGCACGCGGGTACCGTCTTCGGGCTCGTCGTGACACCTGATGGCACCCGAGGCGGCAACGAGTACTGGAAGTCGGGGTTCTATCGGATTGCTCGCGAGACAGGTATGCCGGTGACGCTCGGCTTCGTGGATCGCACGACCATGACGAGCGGGCTCGGTCCGACCATCGATCTGACCGGTGATGTGGCGGCCGACATGGATCGGATCCGAGCGTTCTACGCGGACAAGGCCGGCGCGCGGCCCGAACGTCGCACCGAACCGCGGCTGCGCGAGGAAGGCGCCGAGCCGGCAGATCCCCACGAGACCTCGTCGGGTCGCTGAGCCGCGGCCTGAGGCTCACCCGATCGCGTCAGTGGGCGACGATCTCGGGCACTGACCACGTGGCGAGGTCGTCGAGGCGCGGCCGATAGAGGCGGACGAGCAGGTTCCATCCCGCAGGAAGCGAGATGCGATTCGGGGTGCCGTCTGGCCAATCGCCGAGACGAACGGTGATCGACCCGTCGGCGTCCTTCGCTCCGAAGACCGAGTTCACATTCGTGACAGTGCTCGCATCGGGCTCGAAGTAGCCGTCCCCGTTGTACACGCTGAGAGACCAGAACGCGTCTGCGGGCACCTCGGGGCCGAATGTCATCGTGTACCGTGCCTGCGGCCGACGTGGGTCGATGTTGATGTAGCGGGCTTCGGTGTCGGGCAATCCGCCCCACGCCGAGGCGGTCGCGACCAGATGGTGGACGGGATCGACCTGCGCGGCCGTGCCGAAGCATCCGTCCAGTCCGCTCATGGTCCTCCCGAGCACGAGGAGGGCGTCGCGGACTGCCGCGTGGCTGGCGGCGTCGTAGTCGGGGTAGCGGAACTCTCGCTGGTCGCCCGCGGTGATCGTCAGAGCGTCCTGCAGACGGTGCACTTCGGCGAGATCGGACTCGTCGGCGGGGTCGAAGAGGATGCGTGCGGCGACGACGACGTAGTCCGTGTCGAAGTCGTCCGTCGTGAGCGTGTACGCGCCGGCCTCGTGGAAGACGCGATTGATGTAGTGGTCCTGATTGATGACCATCACGGAGATGTACCGGTCGCCGGCCTCGGGAATGCTCAGCGTCGCGCCGCCATGAGCGATGTCGGCGATCGCCACCGAGTACAACGTGTCACGGTTCTGCCGGATCACCGGCTGCTGACTGAGCGGGGCGAGCTCACGGTCATGGTGGAAGACGCCGACTCCTCCGATGATCGGAAGCATCTTCAGGATCATGGTGTCTGTCTCGACCCGTGTGAAGTTGTCGAGCGTGACGGGAATGGTCATGGAAGGATCCTCGCTGTAGGGCATTCGTGGGGACGCAGGTTCAGTCTGCCTCAGCGACGTGCGTACGGGCGTATTCGAGATCCTCGTCACTCAAGGACTCCACCATCCCGACGACCGCACCGGTGATCACGCGGATCTCCTCGCGCACCGCCTCGTCGAGGTGCGGGCTGTCGGCGTCGAGCACGGTGCGTCGCCCGTCTTCGGAGAGTTCAGGCCACCAGTCGCGGATCGGTGGGAGCGTCATCATGCCTTCTTTCGTTCCACGGATGCAAGCATCTGGACAGCGGCCGAGCGGGGAAACCACACTGAGACCATGACATCAGATCCTTCGGGTGGTGGGAACGGTCTCGATGGCCGTGACGAGACCGCGAACGAGCGGGCCGATCGCAACTGGGAAGAGCTTCTTCAGGAGCTTCGCGTCATGCAGACGGGGACCCAGATCCTCACCGGCTTCCTCCTTGCGGTCGCCTTCCAGCCACGCTTCACCGACATGGACGCGCTCCAGCGCGACCTCTACGTCGTGCTCGTCGCGCTCGCGGCGGTGGCGACGATTCTCGCCCTCGCACCCGTGGGGATGCACCGGGCACTGTTCGGTCGGCGTCGCAAGCCGGAGCTGGTGCGGATCGCGGCGCGGATCGTCCGCATCGACCTCGTCGTGATCGGCGCGCTGACCATCGGCGTGACGACACTGATCATCGACTTCACGGTCAACCGCGTCGCCGGCATCATCGCGCTCATCGCGGCGCTGGTCCTCGTGACGGCGCTGTGGGCGGCGCTTCCGCGGATCATGCGCGGCAGCGCCCACGCCCGCGGAGCCGCCGCCGAGTGACGGCCCCGCGGTACCCGCAGTCAGCGTCCTGCCGGGCTCCGGTTCTCTGCGCTGACCATCCATGCGAACTGCTCGAGCCGTTCGATGATGGCGTGCAAGAGGTCCGCAGAGGTCGGGTCCTCCTCGTCGACGGCGTCATGCACGTCTCGTGCTGTTCCGACCGCCGCCTCCAGTCGCTCCGTGACGAGGTCGATCGTCTCGGTGGTCGAGACCTCGCCGGCGGGGAACTCGGGAAGCGAGCTCGTCTTCGCGATGGTCGCACTGCGCCCGTCGGGGACGGCATGCAAGGCCCGCATGCGCTCCGCGATCGTGTCGCTGAAGGTGCGTGCATCGTCGATGATCTCGTCGAGCTGGCGGTGCGTGTCGCGGAAGTTGCGCCCCACGACGTTCCAGTGCGCCTGCTTTCCCTGGATCGCGAGATCGAGCAGATCGACGAGCACGGCCTGCAGGTTGTCCGCGAGGGTCTTCGAGGCTGTAAAGCCCTTCTCCGCGTTCTGCTGCCTGGTCGTCTTCGCCGCGTGCTTCGTCGAGTCGCCGGCCTTTTTGGTGGTCGTGCTTTTCGCCATGATGTACCTCCTGTGGCTGACGCTAATCCGGCGCGCAGCCGAGAGCGAGGGGGTTGACACCGCGGGGGCGGAACCCGGAATCTGACACGCGTGAGTGACGCGGACATCGTGAACGAAGACCAGGAAAAGACGCAATCGGAGATCGTCATCTCCCCGATCAGCGATGAGGACGCCGGCGAGGTGCTGACGGTGCAACGCGCTGCCTTCGTCTCGGAAGCCGCCATCTACGGCAGTGTCGACATGCCACCCCTGACACAGACGCTCTCCGAGTTGGAAGCAGAGCTGCGCTCCGAGTCGGGACTGACCGCGCGCATCGACGGGCGTCTCGTCGGCGCCATCCGCTACGTCGAGAGAGACGGTCTGTTGCTGATCGGCAGGATCGCGATCGCGCCGGACGTGCAGGGCGAGGGAATCGGCAGATTACTGCTCGAGAGCGCCGAGAGGGCGTCCGGAGCGGACGTCGCGGAGCTGTTCACGGGGAGCTTGAGCGAAGCGAACATCCGCCTCTACCGATCGTGCGGGTATGAGGAGCACGAGCGCGTTCCCGACGGCGACGGCACCGCACAGGTGTTCCTCCGCAAGAACCTGCGAGCAGGGTAAGAGTCTCCTCAGAGGACGCGCAAGGGGGTTGAGAGCATTCCCGACGTCGGGCATCGTAGCCAGGACATGTCGCGACCGCGGCATGCCCCAACCGGAAGGAGAGTCTCGTGCTCACCCTCACCGACAACGCCTCCGCAATCGTGACGACTCTCGTCAGCCGTCAGACGGACGCCCCGGACGCCGGGCTCCGCATCCACTCGACCGAGGCCCACGGCCCGGAGGGCAGTGCACGTCTTGCCGTGCTCGTCGCCACCGACCCGGAGCCGCAGGACCAGGTCGTGGAGGTCGCCGGTACCCGGCTGTTCCTCGACGAGTCCGCTGTCGCCGCCCTCGACGACAAGATCCTCGATGCCGGCGTCGACGACGAAGGCTCCGTGTCGTTCGCCGTCACACCGCAGGTCGCCTGACCGAAGGATTCCGGATGCCGCGGCCGACTCGGCCGCGGCATCCGTCTGTCTACACCGCGTAACCTGGAGCGAGCCCGCACGACCGTGTGCGCAGTCGAAAGGCCACCGTGAAGATCTCTCTGCTCCGCCGCTTCGTCGTCCTCGCGGACGAACTGCACTTCCCGCGCGCGGCGGAGAAGCTCGGCATCCCGCTGGCTTCTCTCTACACTTCGATCGACAAACTCGAGGCCGAGGTGGGTCACCCGATCGTCCATCGCGACGGGCCCACGCGATTGACGCCCGTCGGAGAGCTTCTGCTGGTGGAGGCGCGGGCCGAGGTGGCCGCCGCACCGGAGCCGGTGCGCAACGCCCCTGCCCCGGCCGGAGGCAAGGCCAAAGCCTCGAAGGGCAAGGGCCGGGCGCCCGCTGTGAAGGGGCAGCCGAAGCCTTACAAGAAGCGACAGGGACGCTGAGCGACCGTCAGGGGTTCAATCCCAGTCGAGGTACTCCTCGATGACGACCGCGGTCTCGATCGGGTGTGTCATCGGGAACAGGTGATCAGCGCCGTCGATGCTCTTGACGCTCGCACGCTCGGGTGCCGTGGACTGCAGCTGCTCACCGTTGGCGAACCGATTGGCGAGGTCCTTGGTGCCCTGGATGATCAGCACGGGCATCACCGGCGCAAGGGGCAGGTCGTTCTCTTCGACACCGAGCAGTGCGAGACCGTTCACCCGGTCGGCGTGCGCCAAGGCGAAGGCCCGTGCGACCGTGCCGCCGAAGCCGTGCCCGCCGATCCAGGTATCACCCAACCCGACGTGGTCGATCACGGCGAGGGCGTCCTCGACCCGATCGTCGAGGGAGACCTCTTCGCTCTTGGTCTCGGCACGATGACCGATGCGCAGCACGTGGAACCCCGCTTCCTCGGCGAGGTAGTGTGCCACGACACCGAGGACGTCGGCTGCCAGATCGCGCTCCTGGATCAGGACGAGCTTGACAGGGCCGTCGCCTTCATCGACGAACGGGATCGCGCGACCGTCGGGCTCGAAGATCTGGGTGTCGGTCATCGGCGTGAATCTCCTCGTGCCGTCGGTGTCAGGAACTCAGGCGGGACGTCCACGGCGGACGCCAGCGACCGGACCGCGGCCGGAGCCGCCGTCCTCCAGCGTATCCCGACTCGGCGATCAGGGAGACGATGTTCCGGCTGCCGTGTCACCGAGCGATGACTCGGAGGCGTCGGGCGCCTCCACCCCCGGAGCGCGGCGGCATCTACAGAGAGGACCAGTCCCCCGGCAGCGACGCACGAGCCTTCTTCGACCGCATCGGGTCCCCGGATCAGCGCCCGATGGGCTGGCCGCTCAAAGCGGAGAAGAACAGCGTGGCCCACAGAATGAAGAACAGCACGAGGAACACCGTGCCGATCGCCCCGATCACGAGCGCCCACCGTGCGAGTCCAGCTCCCGACTCGGTATTGCCAGGAGTCCGTAGCTGCCGCAGAGCGAACACTCCGAGGATGACGCCAGCGACAGGCATGACGAATGCGGCGATGAAGCCGATCAGGGCGAGCATATTCGTGCGCGGCGCAGTGGTGGGCGAGGTCATCGTGGCCTTCTGGTCGTAGAGGTCACCCAGAGCGCTCGCGGCTCAGGGCGAGGAGCTCCACGACGTCACCGTCGGGCATCCTGAGCGACATTCTGGCCCGCGCGTTGGTTCTTCCGCAACACGGATCGCTCAACCAAGCCAAGTGGACGCCTACCAGGCCCGCCCGCGAAGATCGATCGTGCCTGCGGGCCAACTCCGTGGTTTCGGATCGAGCGCGAGCGTGAGAAGGGGCGGCCCCGGGGGCTGCAGGACGGGCCGGCCGGCGCGGTCGATCGAGTGCTCGGCTGCCGAGATGCGGCGCCACCCGCACGATTCGTAGAAGGCGACGACCTCATCACGCCACCCGAGATAGCCGTACTCGATGCCTCCGGCATCCTTCATCGACAAGGCTGCGTGCGCGAGGAGCCGAGCACCGGCCCGCTGCCTTCGTGCGTGCCGGGAGATCAGGACCCCACCGACGCCCGCGACCACGATCTCCGCTGTACCAACGCCGATCGTCCGCCGCGCCCAGCCGACGTGCCCCACCACGGCAGCGCCCAACCGGGCGATGATGTGAACGTCATGGGGCGCGTAACCGTAGGGCCGATCGGGATCCCACGCTCCGAACTCGGCGAAGTACTCGGCATCGAAAAGCTCCCGCAGCCGCGCCAGGTCATTCGCGTTCAGACGATCATGGGGAAGCGTGTCGATGTCGACGCTGCCGCTCAGACCTCCGTCACCTGCCCGGCCTCCACCCGCCAGTGCCGGTCGGTCTTCACGGTCGCGAGCATCCGACGGTCATGGGTGACGAGCAACAGAGTGCCCTCGTAGGACTCGAGTGCCTGTTCGAGCTGCTCGATCGCGGGCAGGTCGAGGTGGTTCGTCGGCTCGTCGAGCACGAGCAGGTTGACGCCTCGCGCCTGCAGCAGAGCCAGTCCTGCGCGGGTGCGTTCCCCGGGCGAGAGCTCATCGACGGCGCGCATCACGTGATCGGCTTTGAGACCGAACTTCGCGAGGAGCGTGCGCACCTCCCCGGACGCCATCTCCGGCACGAGCTCCTCGAAGGCGCCGGCGAGCGGCTGCGTGCCGACGAGCTGCGCACGGGCCTGGTCGATCTCGCCGATCTGCACGCTCGCACCGAGGCTCGCCGTTCCCTCATCGGGGAGTTGCCGCCCGAGCAGCCCGCGCAGCAGCGTCGACTTCCCGGCGCCGTTCGGGCCGGTGATGCCGATCCGCTCCCCCGCGTTCACCTGGAGCGACACCGGGCCGAGCTGGAAAGATCCCTGTCGGAAGACAGCGGAACTCAGCGTGGATACCACCGAGCTGGAACGCGGCGCCGAACCGATCGTGAACTCCAGCTGCCATTCCTTGCGCGGCTCCTCGACCTCTTCGAGCCGAGCGATCCTGCTCTCCATCTGACGCACCTTCTGCGCCTGCTTCTCACTCGACTCCGCCGAGGCCTTGCGTTTGATCTTGTCGTTGTCGGGCGCCTTCTTCATCGCGTTGCGCACGCCCTGGCTCGACCACTCACGCTGCGTGCGGGCTCGGGCGACGAGGTCGGCCTTCTTGTCCGCGAACTCGTCGTACTTCTCACGCTGGTGTCGACGGATCGTCGCCCGCTCCTCCAAGTACGAGTCGTAGCCGCCGCCGAACACGCGGTTGCTCCCCTGCGCGAGGTCGAGCTCCAGGACGCGGGTGACACATCGGGCGAGGAACTCGCGATCGTGGCTGACCACGACGACACCCCCGCGGAGGCCGCGCACGAACGCCTCCAGCCGCTCGATGCCGTCGAGGTCGAGATCGTTCGTCGGCTCGTCCAGCAGCGCGATGTCGAAGCGCGACAGCAGCAGTGCGGCCAGACCGACGCGCGCCGCTTGTCCGCCCGACAGCGATGTCATCAGCGTGTGGGCCGGATCCTCGCCCAGATCGAGGCCGAGGTCGGCGAGTACTGCCGGAAGCCGCTCCTCGAGGTCGGCCGCCCCGCTGGCCAGCCAACGATCCAGCGCGGCCGAGTAGGTGTCGGCGGGGTCTGTGCCAGGCACAGCGAGAGACGGATCCCCGAGGGCCGCTGCGGCAGCATCCATGTCTCTGGTCGCCGCCGCACACCCGGTGCGACGTCCGATGTAGTCGACCACGCTCTCACCCGCGACGCGCTCGTGTTCCTGCGGGAGCCATCCGACGAAGGCATCCGCCGGCGAGAGTCGAATCGTCCCGGCCTGCGGTTCGTCGACACCGGCCAGCAGCTTCAGGAGGGTCGACTTTCCTGCACCGTTGGCCCCGACGAGGCCCACGACATCACCCGCGGTGACGGTCAGGTCGAGGGAGTCGAACAGGGTGCGGTGGCCGTACCCGCCGGCCAGCCCTTGGGCCACGAGTGTTGCGGTCATCCGTCAATCCTGTCACCCGTGCGGATCGTGCACGGACGCGGTTCCTCCGACAGCGGTGACGACATTCGATCTCTCGAGTCGTCGCGTCAGCACGAGTGCGATCGTGAGAGGCACCGCAGCCACGACCCCGAAGGAGATGTCGATGAGCTGCCAGCCGATCGGCAGCCCACGGATGGCTCCGGCGATCACCGCCAGCGGGACGATACCCGCGCACATGATGAGGCCCCAGACGGTCACCCACACGTTGCGCACCGGATCGATGAGCGGACCGATGAACGCCACCGCGATGGCCAAGTGCGCGAACGCCAGCCAATCCGTGCCATAGGACAGGAACGGATACTCGTTCCCGGTGACGTCGAGCCCTTCCGCTACCCGCTGCAACCAGAAGGCGACGTCGGGGTAGGTCGCGCTGAGGCCCGTGTTGTTCAGGATGTCGCGCCCGAGCGACAACTCTTCGCGGAGCGGGAAGGCGGTGACCCCACTCACCACGAGCCCGACGATGACGATGACCAGGCAGGCGCGGATGACTGATCTCCACCATCGTGTCTCGGTAGTCTCGGGCGGTTCAGCGTTAGCCGCTTCCATCGCTGCCTCCTGAGGGCGCTCGGTCCTCGAAGCGTAGCGCTCGCTTCCGCCCTCACGCGCATTGCCTCGATCCGCCGTGGCTCGGATCGAGGCGATGCGAGTGGTGATCAGTCGATCACGGAGCGGACGATGTCCGCGATCCGCTCCTGCGTGGTGGAGTCGACGTGATCTTGTCGATCACCTGGGCCAAGTTCTTCTCATCCTTCGACGACATCTCATGTCCTTTCTCCTGCCGATGTGGGCTCGGCGAAATGAAGTCGGCACAAAACGTGTGCCGCACCCCATCCGGACATGTCCTGAAAGCGATCAGGCCTCTCCGGAGATGATTCATGTGATCTGTCACATGGAAGCGAAACGGTGGCATACCACCGCGATCAGGCCAACAGAACCTGTCACTGTCACGCCGGTGTCGAAATGAGCCGCGCCCGTTCGTGGTCCTGATAGCCGGATGCAACGATTCCGGCCCGACCAGGAAGGGTCTCCTCCATGTATATGGATCCGATGTTGACGATCATCTATCACCAGGCCGAGACCCGGCGGGCCATGGTTGAGGCGGAGCGACGTCGCGTTGCCGCTGAACGCAGCGCGGCCGCCAAGGCCGAGGGCCCGCGGCGAAAGCCTTCCGACCGCACACCGATCCGGCGGCTTTTCCGGAAGACTGTCGCAAGCTGAACAGCCCGCTCGGAGTATATGTAGCGAGGAGATGATGACGATGCCGGAACCTCGGGACGACACTCGGGATGTCGCGACGGTGATCACGCGCACGCATCGGGAGGAGTGGGCGCGGATCGTCGCGGGACTTACGCGGCGGTTCGGAGACCTCGACCTGGCCGAGGAGATGACCGCGGAGGCGTTCGCGACCGCGGTCGAGCATTGGCCAGCACACGGCATACCGCCGAACCCTGCCGGGTGGGTGACCACGACAGCGAATCGCAGGGCGATCGACCGGCTGCGACGTGAGGCGCGTCGAGACGAGAAGCACTGGGAGGCGCTGCGGCTGCACGATCCGGAACCCGCCGCCCCGACCGGCGCCATCGAGGATGATCGGCTTCGGCTGCTGTTCATCTGCTGCCATCCGGCGCTCTCGCTCGACGCGCGCGTCGCGCTGACCTTGAGGATCGTCGGCGGGCTCACCGTCGCCGAGATCGCCCACGCGTTCCTCGTGCAGGACACGACCATGGGTCAGCGGATCAGCCGGGCTAAAGCGAAGCTCAAGGCGGCCGGCGTCCCCTTCGCGATCCCCACGGCGGAGGACCTCCCCGAGCGCATCGATGCCGTCCTCGTGGTGCTGTACCTCGTCTTCAACGAGGGATACCTCGCTTCCGGTCCCGACACGCCCGCGATCCGGCGCGAGCTGACCGCCGAGGGGATCCGACTCACCCGGCTCGCACATGGACTCCGTCCTGACGATGCCGAGGTGGTCGGTCTGCTCGCGTTGATGCTGCTCACCGACGCCCGCTCTCAGGCCCGCGTCTCGGTCGACGGTGAGCTGGTGCGGCTCGATGAGCAGGATCGGGGGTCCTGGGATCGAGAGTTGATCGCTGAGGGTCTGCAATTGCTCGGATCGCGGGAGGCTGATGAGCCCTCCGGCAGATACCGGCTACTCGCGGAGATCAATGCCGCCCACGTCACCGCCCCGCATCCGCGTGACACCGACTGGGCGCGCATCGCGAGCCTCTACTCCCGGCTCGAGGAGATCGACCCGAGTCCACTCGTCACCCTCAACAAGGCCATCGCGATCTCCGAACACGACTCACCCGACCTCGCCCTCACGATCATCGACCGACTCGCCGACACGCTCGACGGCCACCACGCCTTCCACGTCACCCGTGCGGAGCTGCTGCGCGCGACCGGCCGCTCCGCCGACGCCCGAGCGGCCTATGACCGCGCAATCGGTCTGGCCAGGAACACCGCCGAGACCACTCACCTCATACGCCGACGGAATCAGCTCGCACCATCGAATGGAGAACCCTCATGAGCAGCAAGTACCTCGTCATCCACATGTCCGACCCCACCGGCACTGATCTGACCCAATCCGAGGACCAGGCGATGCTCGAACGCTGGGCTGCCGAGGGCGAAGCGGCGGGACGTCTGGGCGAGGGGGCACCGGTCGCGGGTCCCGAGCAGGCGAAGTCCGTCGTCGTCCGTGACGGCCGCGCCCTGATCACCGACGGCCCGTTCCCCGAGTTCAAGGAGTGGTTCGCCGGCTACGACCTCATCACCGCCGCTTCGATCGACGAAGCCGCCGAGTACATGACGAGGCATCCGGTCGCGACCCTCGGCCGCATCTACATCCTGCCGCAGGTGAGACTGCCGTGGGATCAGGAGTGATCGTCAACAAGAATGACGCTAGTTGTTGAAGCGGAACTCCACGACGTCGCCGTCCTGCATGACGTAGTCCTTACCCTCGAGGCGAGCCTTGCCCTTGGCGCGGGCTTCCACGACGGAGCCCGTCTCGACCAGGTCGTCGAACGAGACGATCTCCGCCTTGATGAAGCCCTTCTCGAAGTCGGTGTGGATGACACCGGCCGCCTGCGGCGCCTTCGAACCCTTGGGGATCGTCCACGCACGAGCCTCCTTCGGACCGGCCGTGAGGTAGGTCTGTAGGCCGAGGGTGTCGAAGCCGATGCGGGCGAGCTGGTCCAGGCCCGACTCGTCCTGGCCGGTCGACGCGAGCAGTTCTGCCGCATCCTCCGGATCGAGGTCGATGAGCTCGGACTCGATCTTCGCGTCGAGGAAGATCGCCTTCGCGGGAGCGACGAGAGCGGCGAGCTCCGCCTTGCGCGCATCGTCGGTCAGCACGGCCTCGTCGACGTTGAACACGAAGATGACGGGCTTCGAGGTGAGCAGACCGAGTTCCCGGATCGGCGTCAGATCGATGCCGGCGACCGACAGCAGCACGCCACGCTCCAGAGCGTCCTTCGCCGCCTTCGCGGTCTCGAGCACGACGGGCTCGATCTTCTTGCCGCGGACTTCCTTCTCGTACCGGGTGATCGCCTTGTCGACGGTCTCCAGGTCGGCGAGCATGAGCTCGGCGTTGATCGTCTCCATGTCGGACGCGGGATTCACCGTGCCGTCGACGTGGACGACGTCGTCGTCGGCGAACCCACGGACGACCTGCGCGATGGCATCGGCCTCGCGGATGTTCGCCAGGAACTTGTTGCCGAGTCCCTCTCCCTCGCTCGCGCCGCGCACGATGCCGGCGATGTCGACGAACGACACCGCAGCCGGGAGGATCCGCTCGCTGCCGAAGATCTCGGCGAGCTTCTCCAGCCGCGGGTCGGGCAGGTTCACCACGCCGACGTTGGGCTCGATCGTCGCGAACGGATAGTTCGCCGCGAGCACGTCGTTCTTGGTGAGTGCATTGAAGAGAGTGGACTTGCCGACGTTGGGCAGGCCGACGATGCCGATAGTGAGAGCCACGGGGCATGAGTCTACCTCGCCCCACCTGACGGGATCGCCCGAACCAAGCGCTTCCGTCACGAGCGGCTCAGTCCCGGATCGCTCGGAACGCCCTGGTCACATAGGGCAGATCGATCGTGCTCTCGCCGTCGAGTCCGAGTTCGTCGAAGAGGTCGTCCATCTCTCGCCGGATCCGCGCCTTCTCCTCGGCGGGGGCGGTGATGACGAAGCTGCGCGAGGACGCCATCCGGTGCAGGTGGTCGCGCGAGATCGGACGCACCCACTCCCACGACTCCTCCTCCAACGGCCCGAACGGCGCGGCGACCTCGGGCCCGCCGTCGGCCAGCATGACCTCGGCATTGCTGCCGTGCATGATCTCGGTGAGGCGCCGCACCCAAGAGACGCGCTCGTCGCGGATGTTCCAGATCAGGCCGAGCACTCCTCCGCTGCGCACCGTGCGACCGATCTCGGCCGAGCCGGTGACCGGATCCACCCAGTGCCAGGCCTGCCCGAGCACCACGGCGTCGAGGCTGGAATCAGGGAGCGGAAGGGATTCCGCCGTGCCCGCGAACGTCGGAACACCGGGCACAGCGAGCCGAAGCGCGGCGAGCATCTTCGGATCCGGATCGATCGCGACGATCTCCGCGTCCGGCGCCCCGGCCAGGACCCTGGTGAGTTTCCCCGTGCCCGCGCCGACGTCGGCGATCCGCCGCGAGCCGACCGGCATCTTCTCCAGCATCCACGCGACCGCATCGAAAGGGTACTCAGGCCGTCCGACCTCGTAGTCCCCGGCCTGTGCTCCGAACGACGTCGCCATCTCCTCAGCCATGCCGCCAGCCTACGGCGAGTCTGCGTGCTGCTCGGCGCGCTCGGAGGGAGAGTGGTTGTGTGCCCTTGGACTTCACTGCGATCGACTTCGAGACCGCGAACTCCAGTCCTGCCTCGGCCTGCTCCGTCGGACTCGTCCGTGTGCGCGGAGGCGAGGTCGTCGCCACCACGGGATGGCTGATCCAGCCACCGCCCGGGCACGACGAGTTCCAGGAGTGGAACGTTCGCATCCACGGCATCCAGCCCGAGGATGTGCTTTCGGCCGCCACGTGGGTCGACCAGTTCGACCGCCTGTGCGCGTTCGCCGGAGCCGACGTGCTGGTCGCCCACAACGCCGGGTTCGACCTCAACGTCCTGCGCCGCGCCTCCGAGGCCACGGGGCAGAGTTGCCCGCCTTATCGTTCACTGTGCAGCCTTCAGGTCGCTCGCAAGACGTACGAGCTCGAGTCCTATCGCCTGCCCGTGGCCGCAGCCGCCGCCGGCTTCGCGGAGTTCGCACATCACGACGCTCTCGCAGACGCCCGCGCATGCGCACAGATCGTGATCGACGCGGCAACCCGAGCGGGCGCCGCCGACGTCTTCGCCCTCGCCGATGCCCTGAGTCTGCGCGTGACCGCCCCTATCCCCCCTGTCGCGGCCGTACTGGAGCGCGCGGTCGCCTGATCCACCGCTCATCCGCGTGCGCGGCGACCTCGGAATGTCGGACGCCGGGAGCATCATGAACACATGGATGCACTCTCTGTCGTTCTCGTCCTCGTCGCCCTCGCGGCGGGCGTCACTGTGGGCTGGTTGCTGCGGGCCGGCCGCGGAGCCGCGGAGCTCGCCCGTGCGCAGGCCGAACTCGCGGCTGCGCGCGACGACCGTGACCGCCAGTACGACCTCTACCGCGACGCCGTCGAGCATGCCAGGACCGAGCAGCGCGCCGAAGCCCAGAGAGTCCAGCAGCAGAATGCCGTCCTGACCGCCCTCGCGCCGGTGCGGGAGAGCCTGCAGCAGATGCAGACCAAGGTCGCCGCGATCGAGCGGGAGCGTCACGCGCAGTTCGGCACGCTCGAGGAGCAGCTGCGTCGTGCCCAGGAGTCCGACGAGGCGCTGCGGGCAACCACGGAATCACTCGCGGGAGCCCTGCGCTCGACCGCCACCCGCGGCGTCTGGGGCGAGACGCAGCTCCGCCGTGTGGTCGAAGCCGCCGGACTCACTCGGCACATCGACTTCGACCTGCAGGCGACGATCTCCTCCGACCGCGGACAGGGACGACCCGACATGGTCATCCGTCTCGCGGGCGGCAGCTCGATCGCCGTCGATGCCAAGGTGCCCCTCGACGCCTATCTCGAGGCCTCCGCACTTCCGCAGGGAGACGCACACGAATCACAGCGCCGCGCGCACATGCAGAAGCACGTCAAGGCGGTCCGCGCGCACATCGACGCGCTGGCGAAGAAGGCGTACTGGACCGGCCTCGACGCGAGCCCGGAGTTCGTGATCTGCTTCCTGCCGAGCGAGTCGCTTCTGGCTGCCGCCATCGATGAGGATCCGACGCTGCTCGACTACGCATTCAGCCGCCGCGTCGCACTCGCGTCACCCGTCAACCTGTGGGCGGTCCTGAAGACGGTGGCCTTCACCTGGACGCAACAGGAAGTGTCGTCCGAGGCCCGCACCCTGCTCGCGCTCGGAACGCAGCTGTACGACCGCCTGGGAACCCTCGCCGGGCACGCCGACGATCTGCGCCGCGCTCTGGAGCGGACGGTCGACAGTTACAACCGCTTCGCCGGCTCCCTCGAGACGCGTGTGCTGGTCACGGCCCGACAGTTCCCGGGGGTCGACGAAACCGCGCTCGCCTCCGTGCCCCCGTCGACCGCGGCGAGCGCACGCCGCTTCACGGCTCCCGAGCTGCTCGCCGCAGACGATCTTCCCGAGAGCGCCGATGTCACAGTGGAGCGCGTGAGCGCCTCGGCAGTCACCGCTGACGTCGGCGACGTGCGAGCGCGCCTGGCAGGAGACGAGACGTCGACGCCATGACCGAGCGCGTCGGGGGTGCGACAGAAGAGGTCAGGCGATGCCGGGGACGCCGCTGAGAAGCAGGATGACCAGACCGCTGGTCGCGAGGAAGGCTCCGATCATCCACCACGCGCTGATCTCGTGACCCTCGTCGCGGCGGACCCGGAACAGGACGTCAGCGCGACGCGCGGGATCCACCAGAGCTGCGGGTGGCGGTGTCACGGGAGGAGTGACACCGAGGCCGGGTTCGGCATCGGCACTCACCCGGAGAATACGCCCGGTGTTCGTGGTGACTATCTTCGTCGCGGCGGCCTTCGAGCCGCTCGTGTGCTGCGTTGTCATCCGTTCGCCCTCCTGTGCCTGCGGTGCCTTGCGGCTCCGTCCACGGCGACAAACCCAGTGACAATTGTGACACGGCGCTCCCGAAAGCGTGGCTCACGCCACTCGGAACCGATACCGGCTCGATAACGATGCCCCGATGCGCCGCGCGGCCGTCACCGCGAGGCCGCGGCCTCAGACCGGGCGGAAACCGGGGACACGCAAGCTCAGAGCCACTTCGAGACGAGGTGCTCCGAGGCGATACGACGCAGTGTTCCGGAGGCACCGCGAAGCACGACGCTCTCGGTGTACACGTAGCCCCGCTCACGCCGTACCCCGGCGACGAGCTGCCCGTCCGTGACACCGGTCGCGACGAAGATCGTGTTGCTCCCCTGCACCAGATCATCGGCCTCGTAGACCTTGTCCATGTCGAGGCCGGCGTCGATCCCCCGCTGGCGCTCCTCGTCGTCGCGCGGCCAGAGGCGTCCCTGGATGTGTCCGCCCAGGGCCTTGATGGCGCACGCGGTGACGATCCCCTCCGGGCTCCCCCCGACGCCGACGCACATGTCGGTGCGGGCATCGTGCCGAGCTGCGTTGATCCCGCCGGCGACGTCGCCGTCGCTCATCAGGCGGGTACCGGCCCCGGCATCGCGGATCTCCTGGATCAACCGCTCGTGACGCGGACGGTTGAGCACGGAGACGACGATCTCATCGACGGGCTTGTCGAGCGCACCGGCCAGCTTGCGGATGTTCTCGCCGATCGGAAGGCGGATGTCGACGACTCCGACGCCGGCGGGCCCCGTGACCAGCTTGTCCATGTAGAAGACGGAGGAGGCGTCCAGCATCGTCCCCCGGTCCGAGACCGCGATCACGGAGAGTGCGTTCTGCCGACCGGCTGCGGTCAGCGAGGTGCCGTCGATGGGATCCACGGCGATGTCGCACAGCGGGCCGCGGCCGGTCCCGACGACCTCGCCGTTGAAGAGCATGGGCGCGTTGTCCTTCTCGCCCTCACCGATCACGACGCGGCCCTGGAAGTCGACGGTGCCGAGGAACGCGCGCATCGCATCGACGGCGGCACCGTCCGCGGCTTCCTTCGCACCCCGCCCGATGAAGGGGACCGCGCGGATGGCTGCGGCCTCGGTCGCACGGACCAACTCCATCGCGAGGTTTCGATCGGGACGAAGAGGGCTCAGATCCGCTGTCAGACTCACCATGCGGTCAGCCTAGCGACCGAAGAAGCGGAACTGCCCGGTTTTCCTGCCCGTGACAACGAAGGAATCTCGATTCTTAACGTCACCGCAGAAGCTGGGCCGCCCGCGCCCCGTCACGTCTGCGGCAAGTCCGTATGCGCCCCGATAGAGTGGCACCTGTCCCGGCTTCACCTACCGCAGGAGTTCATATGCCCGTCGCCACCCCGGATCAGTACGCCGAAATGCTCGACCGCGCGAAGGCCGGCGGCTTCGCATACCCCGCTTTCAACGTCTCGAGCTCGCAGACGATCAACGCCGTCCTCCAGGGGCTGACCGAGGCCGGCTCCGACGGCATCATCCAGGTCACCACCGGCGGTGCCGACTACTTCGCCGGCCACACCGTCAAGGCCCGGGCCACCGGTGCGCTCGCGTTCGCCCGATACGCCACCGAGGTGGCGAAGAACTACCCGGTCACGGTGGCTCTGCACACGGACCACTGCCCGAAGGACGCTCTGGCAGGCTTCGTGGAGCCGCTGATCGCCGCCTCCGAGGAAGAGGTCAAGGCAGGACGCAACCCGATCTTCCAGTCGCACATGTGGGACGGTTCGGCGGTTCCCCTCGCGGAGAACATCGAGATCGCGAAGGACCTCCTCCCCCGCATGAAGAACATCAACGCCATCCTCGAGGTCGAGATCGGCGTCGTGGGCGGCGAAGAGGACGGTGTGCAGCACGAGGGCTCGAACGAAGCCCTCTACACCACGTTCGCTGACGTCGACCAGGCTGTGCAGGCGCTCGGCCTCGGCGAGCAGGGCCGGTACATCGCCGCCCTCACGTTCGGCAACGTGCACGGTGTGTACAAGCCGGGTGGCGTGAAGCTTCGCCCGGAGCTCCTCGGTGAGATCCAGGCGCAGGTCGCGGCGAAGTACAACACGGGCGCGAAGCCGCTCGACCTGGTCTTCCACGGCGGATCCGGCTCGACCGATGATGAGATCGCGCTGGCTGTCGCCAACGGCGTGATCAAGATGAACATCGACACCGACACGCAGTACGCATACACGCGTGCGATCGCCGACTACATGTTCAAGAACTACGACGGCGTGCTCAAGGTCGACGGCGAGGTCGGAAACAAGAAGCAGTACGACCCGCGTGCCTGGGGCAAGATCGCGGAGACGGCGATGGCCGCCCGCGTGGTGGAGTCGACCCGTCAGCTCGGCTCGTACGGTCAGTCCCAGAGCTGACCTTTCGCGTGGAAAGAGATGCCCCGGCCGCGACGGCCGGGGCATCTCTCGTCTGGGTGCCGGTCCGGCTGCCGGAAGACCTATCCCTGGCGTCCGCGACGGATGCGTGTGATCCAGATCGCGACATCGATCAGCGCGTCCACCACGAGCAGGACGCCGAATGACCTGCCGCGTCCGCGCGTCCGTGAGGTCAGCCACATTCCGGCCGTGAACTCCGCCAGTGCCAGCGCGAGCCCGACCACCGGCCGCCGCCGAATCGCTTCTCCGAGGCGCGCGAGGGGTCGGTCCCGACGGGTCAGAGCCGTGAACTCTCCGACGCCGGCGATGGCCGTCTCCCGCACCGTCGCCCACGGCCCCAGAGGAAGGAACCGTCGGTTCGGACGCGCAGTCTGACCGCCGAAAGCCGCATCGATCAGGTCGGGCGCGATCCCGAACGCTGCCAGGAACGCACGCTGACGAGCTTCGGTACCGACCACTCCCCCCAGCGACTCCGGCATCAGCGCGCGATGGGCCGCATCCACATCGAGCCGCACCATCGCGGCGAGCTCGAGGAGTTCATCACGGCTTCCGTCCCCCTCAGCGAGCAGCCGTCGGCAGATCTCCGCCGTCTCGGGGATACGGATGGCTTCGATGTCGAGAACGGGTCGGGTGCCGCGCTCGGCATCGATCCAGAACGGGATCGGGCCTCCCTTCGGTGGCGTCACTTCGATCCAGGCGTCGGAGTCGACGCGGTTCAGCTCGATCACGGGCAGCTCCGCCCGGGAGGTGGTCCAGTCTCCCGTCGGCTCCGAGGTCTCGAACTGCTGGAGAGACCATTCCCCGGACTCCTGGTGATCCACCACCATCCGACGAATCGACGAGAGCAGGCGCGCGACGGCGGGACCACGATGCGAGAACGCGCAGACCTGCACGGTGGGGAGGGTGAAGGGCGAGGTATTCGAGTCGAGCTCCTCGTCTTCCAGATCTTCCTCGTCTCCCACGTCTTCGGGGTCTTCGGGGTCTTCGGCGTCGATTCCGTCGTCGTCAGGCTCGGTGCCGTCCTCCAGCCAGAGCGTGAGCCCCTGAGATCGGAAGGCCTCACGCAGGTCGGCGACAGAGAGCGTCGACGCGATCCGGTCCTCCTCGGTGAGCGTCAGCACGTGCCCATCGTCCGTCACCGGGATCGCGAGCAGGGCGGCGGAGTGGTCATCCCACTCGTCCTCCGCATCCCGCACGCCCGCGGGGACCCGCAGTCCGGCCAGGATGTCGTGCGCGAGCGACCGAGGGTCGGAGCCATCGCCGCGATCGACGGACGCAGAAGAGATGTGGACGCCGAAGCTGTTCTGAAGCATCCTTCGACAGTACCGGGGCGGCGGCAGCCGCTACGGTCCGACCGACGTGAGGTAGGCCGTGAACGCCGGGTCGCTCATCATCGGGACGGCGATGCACATCGAGACGATGATCCCCGTCACGATCGCACCCACGATCGGCAGCCACCACGTGAGACGCCCGCGACGCAGGCGACGAATGGAGAGTGCAGCTGTGATCGCCCACCCGACGGCCAGGACGATCGCACCGATCGTGCCCCACGTGCGTCCCTGCGCGAAGTTCGTGAATTCCCCGTCGATGCCGAGGATCCTCATGGTCTCGTTCATCACGTTCGGAAGGTCGAGATACGACAGTCCCGTGACGATGACGTTCACCAAGCCGTACGCGAGAAGCGCGATCGTCACGAGCCGATCCACGGGGCGACGACGCGGGGTCGAGCCATCACCCGGTGCCGCGGACGCAGCGGCGGCGGTCGGTGCGACGGGAGGCGTCGGCGGCGCGACGGCGACCTCGTCCAGCGGCGGCAAGCCGGCGGCTCGGCGCTGCTCCTCCGGCGTTGCGAGTTCGCCGTATTGCGGACGTTGATCGGTCATCCCGCCATGCTAACCGTCCCGGCTTCGCACGGCTCACAGCTAAGCAGCCGGACGGCGTGACACCGCATCACGCCCGGAGACGATAGCGGCCCCGGAGAAGTGGGGACTCCTCGGGGCCGCGGACGTGAAGCGCTGGGGACGCTTCTCATCCATAGTGACCGCCTGCGCTGGGGACGCTCGGACGATCAGTAGCGATCTCGTATGGCGCTACTCCCCTGATCATAGGAAAACGCATGCCGCGGCACCAGGGGTCTCTGTTCAGATAGTGAACTCCGGGCCTGCATCGCCATCGAGAGAAGCGGCGCCGAGCTGCAGGGACAGTCGCCGCGCCTCGCGCTGCAGCGTCGTGACGAGCGCGCGGTCGACCACGGCGCGGTCCGTGGGCAGGGAGATCGCCAAGGAGGCGGTGACCCCGGGCGCGATCACCGGCACGGCCACACACGTCGCGCCGATCGCGTACTCCTCCTGATCCACCGTCCACCCCGGGGAGTGCTCCAGCTGCGTCAAGAGGGTCCGGCGATCGCTGATCGTGCGCGGTGTGAGCTCCTCCAGGCGATGTCGCGACAGGTAGTCGAGCCTCTCGTCATCCGGGAGGTCCGCGAGGATCTGCTTGCCCAGCGCCGTCGCGTGGGCACTGGACTGCAACCCGACCCACAGCTCGACGCGCGGGTTGCGGACCGCATCGACGATGTCGACGAGGTGCATCTCACCGTCGTGGAAACGGGAGAGGTAGGCGGTGGCTCCCACGACCTCCGTCACGTCGCGAAGAGCCGCACGGACGCGTGCGAGGAAGACGCCCCGCGAATCGACCTGCTGCTGGAAGGCGGGGAATCGCGCACCGAGCACGAGCCCGTCCGGTTCGGCGTTCAGATAGCCCTCATGGACCAGGGTGCGAACGAGGTTGTAGGTCGTGCCCGGCGTCAGCCCCGTGATCGCCGCGAGCATCTTGGCAGGCAGCGGACGGGGAGAGTTCGCGACGATGTCGATCAACCGCAGAGCGCGCTGCACCGACCCGATGAGGGTGGGCTCCGCCTCCGCGGCGCTCAACGCTACGCGCCTCCTCCAGCTGTGCGACCGCCGAGCGCCCGCTCGTCGCGTTTGCCCGCGGCGTCCTGACGCAGCTCCTTGGGGAGGGAGAACATCAGATCCTCTTCGGCCGTCTTCACCTCTTCGACGTCACGGTAGCCGGCGTCGCCGATCGCGTCGAGGACTTCGCGCACGAGCACCTCGGGGACGGACGCCCCGCTGGTCACCCCGATGGTCTCGACCCCGTCGAGCCACTCCTGCTGGATCTCCTCGGCGTAGTCCACCCGGTACGCGGCCTTGGCGCCGTATTCGAGGGCCACCTCGACCAGGCGCACGCTGTTGGACGAGTTGGACGACCCGACGACGATCACCAGGTCGGCGCCCGCAGCGACCTTCTTGATGGCCACCTGGCGGTTCTGCGTGGCGTAGCAGATGTCATCGGACGGCGGATTGTGCAGTTCGGGGAAGCGCGTGCGCAGACGGTTGACCGTCTCCATGGTCTCGTCGACCGAGAGAGTCGTCTGCGAGAGCCAGACGACCTTGTTCGGATCCTTCACGACAACCGTGTCGGCCTCTTCGGGGGAGTTCACGACCGTGACGTGCTCGGGAGCCTCTCCCGCCGTGCCCTCGACCTCTTCGTGCCCGTCATGGCCGATGAGCAGGATCTCGAAATCGTCCCGTGCGAAGCGCACGGCCTCACGGTGCACCTTGGTGACCAGGGGGCAGGTGGCGTCGATCGCGTGCAGGCCGCGGTCAGATGCTGCGTTCACGACCGCCGGGGAGACACCGTGGGCGCTGAACACGACGTGTGCGCCCTCGGGGACCTCGTCGACCTCTTCGACGAAGATCGCGCCCTTCTCCTCGAGTTCCGTCACCACGTGGATGTTGTGGACGATCTGCTTGCGCACGTACACAGGCGCTCCGTAGCGCTCCAGCGCCTTCTCGACGGCCACCACGGCGCGGTCGACACCGGCGCAATAGCCGCGCGGTGCGGCGAGCAGAACCCGCTTGCGTCCGACCACCGGGTTATCCTGAAGCCGCCCGGCCGCCGCCCGCACTCGAGGGAGACGGGGAATGGGAAGATGAACGGCAGTCGAAGTCACCCCTGAATTCTACCGCCGCACAGCTGTGCGGGGCCGGGGAGACTCCAGACGGGAGCGGGAGCGGATGACAGTCTTCGAAGCGACGACGGGACAGGGCGAGACTCCGCCCGCCGACTCCGTCGCCCCGCGCGACTCCACGGCCGACGCACCCACCTCGGTCACCCGCCTCAACTCGACCATCCGCGACTTCATCGCGCGCTGGAACACGGTCTGGGTCGAAGGGGAGATCACCTCCTGGAATGTGCGTGCCGGCAACGTCTTCGCGCGCCTGAAGGACACCCGGTCCGACGCCCAGATCTCGATCCGTGTGTGGTCGAGCGTTCGCGGGCGCATCCCCTCCGACATCGGCATCGGTGATCACGTCGTGGCCGCGGTGAAAGCCGACTACTTCGTCAAGGCAGGAGACTTCAGCTTCACGGTCTCGGCGATGAAGCACGTGGGCTTGGGCGATCAGCTCGAACGCCTCGAGAAGCTCCGTGTCCAGCTGCGACAGGAGGGCCTGTTCGACCCCGCCCGCAAGCAGCGCCTGCCCTTCCTCCCCCACGTCATCGGGCTGATCACGGGTGAGCGGTCGGACGCCGAGAAGGACGTGCACCGCAACGCCGAGCTGCGCTGGCCCCAGGTCCGGTTCCGGACCGAGTATGCCGCGGTCCAGGGCGACCGGTGCGTGCCGGACACCCTCGCCGCGCTCGCACGGCTCGACGCCGACCCGGACGTCGACGTGATCATCATCGCCCGGGGCGGCGGCGACCCGCAGACCCTCCTCGGCTTCAGCGACGAGCGACTCATCCGCGCCGTCGCCGCTGCCTCCACCCCGGTCGTCAGCGCGATCGGACACGAGAACGACCATCCCCTGCTCGACGACGTCGCCGACCTGCGCGCATCGACGCCGACCGATGCGGCGAAACGCGTCGTGCCGGACGTGGGTGAGCAACGTGCCCTCATCGCCCAGCTGCGCTCGCGCGCGGCGACGCGCCTCACCCAGCGCCTCTCGCACGACGTCGCGCAACTGGAGCAGCTCCGCTCGCGCCCTGTCCTGCGCTCCCCCGATCCGATCATCGACGCCCGCTCCCAAGAGCTGTGGCTGCTGCTCTCGCGCGGGCGCGACACCGTGACCCGGGAGATCGATTCCGCCGGTCGGCGGACCGGGGAGCTGCGTGCCTCCCTCCGCGCGCTCTCCCCCGCGGCCACGCTCGCGCGCGGGTACGCGATCGCCCACCTCGACGGCGGCGTGATTCTGCGCGACGCCGCCGATGCCCCGGCAGGCAGCGCCCTCACGATCACCGTCGATCGCGGCTCCGTCGCTGCGCGTTCGGAGGGCGAGATCCCGGAGTCCCCCTGAGCCGGAGCGCCACGCCGCACGACGTAGGATGGAGGAGTGAGCGCCCTCAACGACACCCCCGTGGACACGCTGTCGTTCGAGGCAGCCCGTGACGAGCTCGTCAAGGTCGTCGCCGAACTCGAACAGGGGTCACCGACCCTCGAGCACTCGCTCGCGCTCTGGGAGCGTGGCGAGGCGCTGGCCGCCCGGTGCGAGGAATGGCTCCTGGGCGCGAAGCGCCGTCTGGAAGAAGCCAGGGCCGCATCATCCACCACCGAGACCTCGGGCGCGGAGTCATGAGCAAGCAGACCAAGCAGCCGCCCATCATCGCGGAGCTGGGTCGCCCGGAGACGCCGGACGAGACCGCAGCGCGCAAAGCCGCCTCCAGCAAGGCGTATCGCTCGAGTCAGACGTTCCGGAACCTCATCGCAGCCCTCCTCGTGACGGTCGCCGTGGTCGCCGTGATCATCCTCGCCGTCCCCCGTGGTGAGCCGGTCGAGCCCGAGCCGATCGACGTCGCCGGCATCGCCGCGGGTGTGGAATCCACGATGGACAGCCCCGTGCTCGTTCCCGAACTGGGCGACTTCTGGCGGGCGAACAGCGCGAAGCTGCTCGGCGGTGCCACCGTCGTCTGGGAGGTCACGCTGGCCCCGTCCGCCGATGACGAACGCGGGTTCATCAAGGTCGCTCAGGCCTTCGACGCCGATGCGTCCTGGGCTCCGCAGCGCCTGAACGGCATCGCCCCCACGGACACGGTCCGCATCGGCGGCCTCGATTGGGACGTCTACGAGCCGGGCAACGCCGATTCGAACGCCAACGTCACCTACGCCATCGGCACCCAGGCCGGCGACGACTACATCCTGCTCTACGGCTCGCGCTCGCCCGATTCCACGGCAGAGCTCGCGGAGTCGCTGATCCTACAGATCCGTTCACTCTCGGAGGCCTCATGACGCACCCCTTGACTCCTTCCGCAGCCTGGCAGCAGATGCTGGACGGCAACCGTCGATTCGTCGCGGACGAGCCCCGGCACCCGAACCAGGACGTGGTACGGCGCAAGGATCTCGCCGCGGCGCAGCACCCCGTGGCGACGCTCTTCGGCTGCTCGGATTCCCGCCTGGCGGCCGAGATCATCTTCGACCTCGGTCTCGGCGACCTGTTCGTCGTGCGCAACGCCGGTCAGGTCATGGGCGAGTCGATCGTCGCGAGCCTCGAGTACGCGGTCGCCGTCCTCGAGGTTCCGCTGATCGTGGTCCTCGCGCACGATTCGTGCGGAGCGGTCCGCGCCGCGATCGACGGGACGGCGATCGATGCCGCTCCTCTCCCGCCGCACATCTGGAAGCTCGTCGCGCCGATCGTGCCCGCCGCGCGGAAGGTCCTCGCCGAGAGCGGCGGCGGCACGGTCGCCGACATCGACTCGGAGCTCGTCGGACGCGAGCACCTCCGCAACACCGTGAACGACCTGCTGCAGTCCTCCGAGATCATCAGCAACGCCGTCGCCGAAGGTCGTCTCGGCCTCGTCGGCGCGAACTACCGTCTGGCCGAGGGCACCGCGACGCCGGTGATCACGGTCGGCATCGACACCGAGGGGAACAGCCCCGTGACCAAGGAGGGTTCGGAATGACCGACAACGACCAGCGCAGCGGCGAGAGCTCGCAGGGCTACCGGATCGAGCACGACACCATGGGTGAGGTGCGGGTGCCCGTCAACGCGCTCTACGGGGCGCAGACGCAGCGGGCCGTGGAGAACTTCCCGATCTCGGGCAAGGGTCTGGAGTCGACGCAGATCGCCGCGCTCGCCCGGATCAAGAAGGCCGCCGCCCTTGCCAACAAGGAGCTGGGCACGCTCGACGGTGCCATCGCCGACGCGATCGCCCAGGCTGCCGACCAGGTGGCTTCGGGTGCCCACGACGGTGAGTTCCCGGTCGACACCTACCAGACCGGTTCCGGTACGTCGTCGAACATGAACATGAACGAGGTGCTGGCGACTCTCGCGACCCGCATCCTCGGTGCGACCGTGCACCCCAACGACCACGTGAACGCTTCCCAGTCGTCGAACGACGTGTTCCCGACCTCGGTGCACATCGCCGTGACCCAGGCGCTCATCGACACGCTCATCCCCGCGCTCGACCACCTCGCCGTCGCGCTGGAGGCGAAGGCGGAGCTGTGGAAGGACGCCGTCAAGTCCGGCCGCACGCACCTCATGGATGCGACGCCTGTGACCCTCGGCCAGGAGTTCGGCGGCTACGCCCGCCAGGTGCGCCTCGGCATCGAGCGCGTGCAGTCCGCCCTCCCCCGCGTCGCCGAGGTTCCCCTGGGCGGCACGGCTGTCGGCACCGGCATCAACACCCCGCTCGGCTTCCCGCAGAAGGTCATCGCGCTGCTCGCGTCTGAGACGGAGTTGCCGATCACCGAGGCGAAGGACCACTTCGAGGCACAGGCCAACCGCGATGGTCTGGTCGAGGCGTCCGGCGCACTGCGCACGATCGCCGTCTCGCTCACGAAGATCAACAACGATCTCCGCTGGATGGGCTCCGGCCCCAACACGGGTCTCGGCGAACTGCACATCCCCGACCTGCAGCCCGGCTCCTCGATCATGCCTGGCAAGGTCAACCCCGTGGTCCCCGAGGCCGTCCTCATGGTGTGCGCCCGAGTGATCGGCAACGACGCGACCGTGGCCTGGGCCGGGGCCTCCGGGTCCTTCGAGCTCAACGTCGCGATCCCGGTCATGGGCACGGCGGTGCTCGAGTCCATCCGCCTGCTCTCGAACGCCTCCCGTGTGCTCGCCGACAAGACCATCGACGGCCTGCAGGCGAACGTCGAGCGTGCCGCCGCCTTCGCCGGCATGAGCCCGTCGATCGTCACCCCCCTCAACAAGCTCATCGGCTACGAGGCTGCGGCGAAGATCGCCAAGCACTCGGTCGCGAAGGGCATCACGGTGCGCGACGCCGTGATCGATCTCGGCTACGTCGAGCGGGGCGACCTCACCCTCGAGCAACTCGACGAGAAGCTCGACCTCCTCTCGATGACCCACCCGGGCTGATCCGAGCGATTTCCGGATGCCGCGAGGACACGTTCCTCGCGGCATCCGTGGTTTGCGGACACCGTTTCGGGCTTCTGCTCCGGGGATCCGGCCCTCCGTCCCTGGTTCCCGGTACGGGTGCATGAGCCGCCGTCACATGCATGAGCATCCGGCGCTGCTGGTCATGCATCTGCTCGCACCTCATGCAGGTGAGCGGAATTCACGCCCGCGCTCGCGCCAAGGCAGCCAGAACCGCGGCCGCGACCACGTCCCACGAGTGCAGGATCATCGCATAATCGAAACGGAGCGTCTCGAAGCCGAGGTCGGAGGCCCTCGCGTCTCTTAAGAGATCTCGATGACGGTGCGCGGATCCGGCGTGGTTCTCGCGGCCGTCCGCTTCGAGGATGACCCGGCCCTCGATCACGAAGTCCACCCGCCCCACGCCGGTGATGGCAACCTGGACATGCACCTCGATGCCCATCAGGTGGAGCCGCAGCCGCACCAGGGACTCCAGACCGCTCTCGGCATCGGGGCGCGCGAAATCGACGAGCCAACGCGCTGTCAGTGGGAGCCGGGCGCGGATGCTCGCTCGCGCGGCAGCACTCAACATCCTCTTGTTCCACGCCGACTCGTACGCGGCGAAGAAGAACTCCGCTCCGTAGCAGGTGAAGGCGTGCACCAGCGCCACGTCGATCGGAGCGACGCCGAGATCCATACGACCGGGGGTGAAATGTGCGATGCAACCGCATGACGGCGGGTGATGTCGCCGACCGCCGACCCCCATCCAGACATGCACCTGGGTCGGCTCCTCCAGCGTCCACACCTCTCTCGCACGCAGCGCACTCCCGCATGTGAGGGCACCGCCGTGAGCCGCCGCCGTGATCGCCTGGTCGGACGCCTCCCCCGACGCGAACACTCCCGGTCGCACGCGGCTTATGCGGCCTGATCTGCACTCCGCGGAGAGCCGTGAACGCGAACACCCGAATCCCTGGAGCGTGGTTCCGCGCGCGACTCCCCCGAGGTGCTTGAGGATGAACACAACGTCGATCATCGAGTCATCCTCACCCCGGCGGACGACGCCTCTCGTCCACGATCCCGAGGGCGGTGAGACGCGGCGCGAGGTCGGCAACTGTGCAGGAGAGGACTCCGCGCAAGCACGAGCTCTTCGACAGCTCAGATGCCGGAGGATCACACACCCGCATGACCTCACTCAGGCGAACAGTCATGCATCCGGAAATCCGTCATGCAACCGTCCCTCCCCCACCCGCCCCCGCCCCACCGCACCGCGCGCCACACACGACAGCGGATGCCGCGGGGCAGTCCGCGCGGCATCCGCTGTCGCCCGTCGTCAGCTGAGCTCTCCACCCTCCAGGAGCTCGGTGACGAGGGCTGCGATCGCCGAACGCTCGGAGCGTGTCAGGGTCACATGCCCGAAGAGGTCATGTCCCTTCAGCGTCTCGATCACGCTGGCGATGCCGTCGTGCCGGCCGACGCGGAGGTTGTCGCGCTGGCCCACATCGTGGGTGAGGATGACTCGCGAGTTCTGGCCCATCCGGCTCAGCACCGTGAGGAGGACGTTGCGTTCGAGCGACTGCGCTTCATCGACGATCACGAATGCGTCGTGAAGGGAACGACCGCGGATGTGGGTGAGCGGCAGCACCTCCAGCAATCCGCGTTCGATGACCTCTTCGATGACGTTGCCGGAGACGACCGAGCCGAGCGTGTCGAACACCGCCTGCCCCCACGGTCCCATCTTCTCGCCCTGGTCCCCGGGGAGGTAGCCGAGCTCCTGCCCGCCCACGGCGAACAGCGGCCGGAACACGATGATCTTCTTCTGCTGCTGCCTCTCCAGCACCGCTTCGAGACCCGCGCACAGCGCGAGTGCCGATTTGCCGGTGCCGGCCCGACCGCCGAGGGAGACGATGCCGACTTCCTGGTCGAGGAGCAGGTCGATCGCGATCCGCTGTTCGGCCGAGCGACCGTGCATCCCGAAGATGTCGCGGTCGCCGCGCACCAGTCGGTATTCGCCGTCCCCGGTGACGCGTCCGAGCGCGGAGCCGCGTTCGGAGTGGATGATCAGGCCCGTGTTGACCGGAAGGCCCCGCGCCTCCTCGCTGATGCCGACCTCGCTCTCGTACAGGTCGCTGATGTCGTCGCCGGAGAGGTCGAGCGTCGAGATGCCGGTCCAGCCGGAGTCCACGGCCTGCTCGGCGAGGTACTCCTCGGCGCGCAGCCCCAGCGACGCCGCCTTCACGCGCATCGGGAGGTCCTTGGAGACGATCGTGACGTCCTGCCCGTCCTGCGCGAGGTGCATGGCGACGGACAGGATCCGCGTGTCGTTGTCGCTGAGCCGGATGCCTGCCGGGAGGACCGAGGAGTCGGTGTTCGCGAGCTCCACGCGAAGCGTGCCACCTTCACCGACCTCGACCGGGAAGTCCAGTCGCCCGTGCTCGATGCGCAGGTCGTCGAGGTGTCGCAGCGCCTGGCGTGCGAAGTACCCGATCTCCGGGTCGTGACGTTTGCCCTCGAGTTCTGTGATCACGACGACCGGAAGGACGACCGAGTGTTCGGCGAACCGGAAGAACGCCTGCGGATCACTCAGCAGGACCGAGGTGTCGAGGACATACGTCCGCAGATCCTGATCAGGCTCCGCGGATGATGCGCGTCTCGTCGTCTTACGGGTGGACTGCTGCGCGGTGCTGGTGGCCTGCTGCGCTGTACGTGTGGTCACGACCCACTCCCGACCCGGGGAATCCCGGCTATTCGAACGAGTCGACCAGGGGGTCACGAGTCGTCAACCTGAGGCCGACCCGACCGGGCGCCTTGCCCGATGCCTAGAACGTACGACCGTGAGCGCGCGTACCCGACACCGACACGCCAGTGGATTTCGTTACGTGCTGGTGAACGTCTCGTTGCCGAATGCGTGCAACGCCTCATCGAGGAGCTCGAAAGTGGCCGCATCGGTTCCCGCGTGCGGCGCGAGACGCACCGAGGAGCCGCGTGCCGTCACCACGAGACCGGCGTTCGCGAGAGCAGCGGCGAGACGCGCCGGTTCGTCCGGCTCGAGGGCGACGATACCCGCCCGCTCTCCCCGCTCCCGCGGCGAGCTCACCTCGATGCCGTGACGATCGGCGATCTCGATCACGGTGTCGACGTGCTCGGCGAGACGCGCCTCGATCGCGGCGACGCCGGCATCCCGCACATCCCGGACACCGATCGCGAGTCGGCCGGCGGCGAGCGTGTCCGGTTGACTGACCGTGTACGCCCGCGCCGATGCCGCCGGCGCCGGGAGCTCGTCGACGAACAATCCGGTCGCGGTGGTCCCGGTGATCCCGGAGAGCACGGGCGTGATCCGCTCCCGCGCTCGCGGCGAGAACCACGCGAAGGCACTGCCCCTCCCGGCGCGCAGCCACTTGTAGCCGTGGCCCACCACGACATCGGCCGGGCCGTAGTCGACGTCCATGATGCCGAAGGACTGGACGGCATCGACGATGAGCAGGCGATCGGGGCCGATGAGCTCACGAAGTGCCGCGAGATCCACCCGATAGCCCGTTCGGAAGTCGACGTGGCTCACGGCGAGCGCGACCACGTCGTCGTCCAGCGCCTCGGCGACGGCGTCGGTGGTCACGCGTCCGTCTGCGGGGGTGATCCATCGCGGCGTCACGGCGCGGTCCGACGCCGCTGCGGCCCGCTCGACGGTCAGACTGACACTGGGGAACTCCGCCGTACTCGCGATGACGGCGCCCTTGAGCCCGTACAGGGCGTGCATGAGCCCGTGGGTCGACGAGGGCTGGAGCGTGACGTCATCCGACTCGCCGCCGAGGAGTTCTGCGACGAGCTCCTGTGCCTGGCCGATCCGCTCGGCGACGAGCGACAGCGAAGACGGGCGGCCGCTGCCGAGAAGGTCGGCGTCGGCGAAGACCTCTTCGCGCACGGAGGGCGACAGCGGGCCGAAGGCGGCCCAGTTCAGATAGCCGGACTCATTGTCGAAGGTGTCGACGTAGTCCTGGAAAGTGCTCACTGCGTCATTGTGGCACGGCGCCGTGCATCGCGCGGACGGTCACCGGCCGTATCTGCGGTCGCGGTCGGCATAGTCGCGGATGGCACGGAGGAAGTCCACCTGCCGGAGATCGGGCCCCAGCGCTTCCACGAAGTAGAACTCGCTGTGCGCGCTCTGCCAGAGCAGGAAGTCGCTGAGCCGCTGCTCGCCGCTCGTCCGGATCACCAGATCGGGATCGGGCTGTCCTCCGGTGTAGAGGTGCTCGCCGATCATCTCCGGGGTGAGCTGGGCGGCGAGGTCTTCCAGCGTGCCGCCCGAGGCCTCGTGCTTGGTGATGATGCTCCGCACCGCGTCGACGATCTCGTTGCGTGAGCCGTACCCGACCGCGAGGTTCACGTGGAGTCCGCTGTGACCCTTCGTCCGCTCCTCCGCTTCTGCGAGCACGCGCGCGAGCTCCGGCGGCAGGAGGTCGGATCGTCCGACGTGCTTGACGCGCCAGTTCCCCTCCTGCGACAGAGCTTCCGCCAGCTCGGCGATGATCTCGATGAGGTCGGCGAGCTCGGCGGAGTCCCGCTTTCGCAGGTTGTCGCTGGAGAGCAGATACAGCGAGACGACACGCACGCCGAGTTCGTCACACCAGCCGAGGAACTCGTGCATCTTCGCCGCGCCCGCCCGATATCCCTCGGCAGGTGTGGCGTACCCGAGCTGACGCGCCCAGCGCCGGTTGCCGTCGATCATCATCGCGACATGATGCGGCACCGATGCAGGATCGAGATCGCGACGCAGCCGACTGGTGTAGAGCCGATACAGCGGTCCCCGCACCGGATTCTCGCGTGATATCACCCCGCTACACTATCGTGCCGACCTCTCGGCCACCGTGTGCGGATGCTGAGGATATGTGCCCTGCAGGGAATGCCACGCGGCTTAGAGTGAGCACGTGAGCACACCCGAGCAGTCCGGTCCCGATGTCCCCCAGCTGCCGCTTCTCGAAGCCGCCGCCGTGGATGCTGCGGTCGATATCAAGCCGACCTGGCGCGGCTGGATCCACGCCGCCACTTTCCCGGTGGCCATCGCCGCGGGCATCGTCCTGATCATCGTGGCCGACGGCGCCCCGGCGAAATGGGCGTCCGCCGTGTTCATGCTCACGTCGTTGCTGCTGTTCGGCAACTCCGCCCTCTACCACCGGTTCGACTGGTCCCCCCGGGTGAAGGTCGTCCTGAAGCGGATCGACCATGCCAACATCCTGCTGCTGATCGCCGGGACCTACACTCCCCTGGCGACACTGGCGCTGCCCCCGGACAAGGGCCTGCTGCTGCTCTGCGTGGTCTGGGGCGGAACTCTGGTGGGCATCCTCTTCCGCGTGTTCTGGATCAACGCCCCGCGCTGGCTCTACGTCGCCCTCTACCTGCTGCTCGGCTGGGCAGCGGTGATGTACATCGTCGACCTCATGAACGCGAACTTCGCGATGATGGTGCTGGTGATCGTCGGCGGCCTCCTCTACACGGGCGGCGCCGTCGTCTACGCGCTGAAGAGGCCCAATCCGTGGCCCGGCCATTTCGGCTTCCACGAGATCTTCCATGTGTGCACGGTGCTCGCGTTCCTCTGCCACTGGACCGCGTGTCTGCTCATCACCCTCGCCCCGCTGTCGCCCTCGCTGGGCGCGCCGTAGCCTCTGCGTGGTGCGGCTCCCCCATCCGCCACGCAGGGTCTCTCAGCGCGTCGGGGGGTGGTCGTCCCCGTCGCGGGTGCTCGTCCCATCGGGTGAGGGCGAATCCGGAGCGGACGTGCCGCCCTCCCCTGCGGCCGCGGCTCGCGCGGCTTCCTCGGCGTCGAGCTCTTCCCGCACCTCGTCGCGGTAACGGACCCGGCGGATGCGACGATTCATGTCCCAGATCAGCAGGATCACCGCGATCACGACGACGACGATCGCGGCGAAGCCGATGAAGCCCGGCGTGACGGCCTCCGGAGCCACGGTCATGGATGGCGTCGGCATCGGGGTCTCGGTCAGAGCGAGCATGAATCGGCCTTTCGTGCGCAGGTCGCATAACCTGGTAACACCAGCCTAACGACCGGGAAGACCCACCAGTGACGACCGCACAGCAGCTCGACGAACGCTATGGCCGAACGCGACGGCGTCGGCTGCCGTGGATCATCGGTGGCGCTGTCGCGCTCGTGGTCATCGGTGCCTTCAGCTGGATGACCGTATCGCAGTCGATCGCCTCGGTGGACGCCGACGACCTCGGCTTCACCCTCGTCGATGAGTACTCCGTCGATGTGAGCTTCCAGGTCACCGGCGTGCAGGGCAAGGACGTGGTGTGCGCCCTCGAAGCACTCGACGAGGAGTTCGGTGTGGTGGGCTGGAAGATCGTCGAGATCGCCGCCGGAGACAGCCACTCCCAGGCCGTCTCGGTCACCATCCCGACCGTCGCGCAGGCCACGACAGGTTTGGTGAACACCTGCTGGGTCGCTTAGACTCGTGCCAGACAGACGACGCCCCGGCACCGTGCCGGGGCGTCTTGGCATATCCCCCGCAGCATGTCGGTGGGATCCCGAAAGAAGGAGCTTCGCCATGTCCACCGATGCTCAGGTCCCCTTTCTCACGCAGGAGGCGTATGACCGGCTCGTCGCCGAGCTGGAGCACCTGTCGACCGTCGGTCGCGATGAGATCGCCAAGCGCATCGAGGCGGCCCGCGAAGAAGGCGACCTCAAGGAGAACGGCGGGTACCACGCCGCCAAAGACGAGCAGGGAAAGCAAGAAGCCCGCATCCGCACCCTCGAGGGCCTGTTGAAGACCGCCAAGGTCGGTGAAGCTCCGGCCAGCCGCGGGATCGTCGAGCCCGGCACCGTCGTCACGGCGCTCGTGGCCGGCGGCGAAGAGGTCTTCCTCCTCGGCAGCCGCGAGATCGCTTCCGGCGGCGACCTCGACGTCTACAGCGAGGCCAGCCCGCTGGGCCAGGCGATCCTCGGCCTCAAGGTCGGCGAGAAGTCGTCGTACGAGGCACCGAACGGACGCAGCATCGACGTCGAGATCGTGAACGTCGAGACCTACACGGGCTGACGCACCGTCGAAGAGCGCCCCCGCATCCTCTCGGACGCGGGGGCGCTTCTGCGTGGAGGGGGGCCGCGGAGGATCCGGGCCCTCGTGCTCAATCCGGGACGAGGATGGGCGCGAACCCGGCGCGACGCAGCGTGTCGAGCGTGTGCTCCGAATGCTCGGGTCCCCGTGTCTCGACGCTGAGCTCCAGGATCACGTCGCTGATCTGGAGTCCGTGGCCGTGCCGCGTGTGCATGGCTTCGATGACGTTCGCCCCGGCTTCGGCGATGAGCTCCGACACTCGAGCGAGCTGCCCCGGCCGGTCGGGGAGCGGAATCCGGATCGTCAGGTACCGGCCGGAGGCCGCGAGGCCGTGAGAGACCACACGCTGCAACAGGAGCGGGTCGATGTTGCCGCCGGAGAGCACCGCCATCGTCGTTCCCGTTCCGGAGACCTTGCCGGCCAGGATCGCCGCCACACCTGCGGCACCGGCGGGTTCGACCACCACCTTCGCCTGCTCTAGCAGGATGAGGATAGCCCGCGCGAGATCATCGTCGGAGACGGTGACCACCTCATCGACGAGGTCTTTGATGATCTCGAACGGGACGGCTCCCGGACGGGCGACGAGGATGCCGTCGGCGATGGTCGGACGAGTGACGATGTCGACCGGCTCCCCCGCCGCGAGCGACGGCGGCACGGCGGCGGCGTTCTCCGCCTGGACACCGATGATGCGGACTGTCCGCCCGAGCTCGGCGGCTCGGGCCTTCACGGCCGCGGCGACGCCCGCGATGAGACCGCCTCCCCCGATGCCGAGGACGACCGTGTCGACGTCCGGCGCATCCTCCAGCAGTTCAAGGCCGAGCGTTCCCTGTCCGATCACGACGTCGCGGTGGTCGAACGGGTGGATCAGCACGGCCCCGGTGCGCTCGGAGAATTCCGCCGCCAGTCGCAGCGAGGTCGCGACGGTCTCCCCCTCCAGCACGACCTCTGCGCCGTACCCGCGGGTGGCGAGGAGCTTGGGCACGGGCACGCCGAGCGGCATGAAGATCGTAGCCGGGATCCCGAGGGCCTGGGCGGCGAGGGCGACACCCTGGGCATGGTTGCCCGCGGAGGCGGCGACGACACCGCGGGAGCGCTCCTCAGCGCTCAGCCGCGACAGCCGGTACGCGGCGCCGCGGATCTTGAAGGAACCCGTGCGCTGAAGATTCTCCATCTTGAGCAGGACCGTGCTGCCGTGGATGTCCGACAGCGCTCGCGACGGCAGCGTCGGCGTGTGCGAGATCACCTCAGCCAGACTCTGAGCTGCGTGCTCGAACTCGGTCAGGCTGGGGACTTCGCTCATCGATTCCTCCGTCTCCGCTCGCGCGGTACTGTGCTCCAGATAAGGTCTCCGCTCGGGCCCGCGCCGGTGCGCCAGGATCCCGTGCTGATGGTCACCGCCGCGACGTTGACGAAAGCCGCCAACGGGACGGCGAAGAGGGCTCCGGGGATTCCCGCGATCATCGCGCCGCCCGCGACCACGAGGACGACGGCGAGAGGGTGCACCTTGACCGCCGAGCCCATCATGATCGGCTGCAGGATGTGCCCCTCGATCTGCTGGACGGCCAGCACGACCACGAGCATCCACAGCGCGATCCAGGGACCGTTGTAGACGAGCGCGAGGAAGACGGCGACGGCGCCGGTCACGACGGCACCGACGATCGGGATGAAGGAGCCGAGGAACACCAGGACGGCGACGGGAAGGGCGAGGGGCACCTGGAGCAGGAAGGCTCCGAGCCCGATGCCGATCGCATCGATGGTCGCCACGAACAACTGGGTGCGGGCGTAGTTCACGATCGTGGCCCAGCCGTTGCGCGCAGCTCCATCGACCGCCGGCCGTGCCTTGCGCGGGAAGATCTTGACCGTCCACCGCCAGATGCCCGCACCGTCGGCGAGCAGGCAGATGAGGATGAACAGCGACAGCAGTGCGCCGGTGGCGACGTGCCCGACGGTCGTGCCGATGGCGAGAGCGCCCGTCCAGAGGGCCTGGGTCTGCTCGGTGAGGAAATCGAGTCCCTGCTGCAGGTAGTCGGCGATCTGCGTGTCGGAGAGCTTCAACGGACCTTCGTGAAGCCAGACCTGGAACTGATCGAACGCCTCGGTCGATCGCGCCTGAACGTCAGGGAGCTGAGCGCGCACCTGCCAGACCACCAGCCACATCAGCCCCGTGACGACGGCGGCTGTGCCGATGAGGGAGAGCGTGATCGCCAACCAGCGCGGGACGCCGTGACGCAGCATCCAGGAGAACGCCGGCCAGAGCAGAGCGGTGATGAGGATGCCGACCATGAGCGGGATGACCAGGAGCTTGAGCAGCATGACCAGCCAGATGAAGACGCCGATCGCCGCCGCGATGAGCAGCAGACGCCACGCGTAGCTCGCCGTGATCCGCAGTGGCAGCGGTACCGCCTCGTCGGCCTCGGTCGTCACGGTGCGGTCCGTGGAGACCGGGCGCGGACGGAAGAGATCTCGCAGCCGGGGTCGCTGATCCTCACTCATCGCCCAAGTCTACGGTCATGCCGTATGCCGTTGGACGCATCCTTCACCGCCGGGACCGCGATGTCGGACGCCGGCGATACGCTGACGACGTGACCGAATCCCTCAGCGCCACCCAGGCGCGCCGCATCGCGCTAGCCGCTCAGGGCTTCACGCGAGCACGACCCGCGTCGGTCGCTGCGCGCCACGTGCATCGCGTGATGGATCGTCTCGGCGTGCTGCAGATCGACTCCGTGAACGTGTTCGCGCGCTCCCACTACCTGCCGCTGTTCTCGCGTCTCGGCGACTACGACCCCGCCCTCCTGGACCGGGTCTTCCTCTCCCGCACCACGCACTACGTCGAGTACCTGGCGCACGAGGCGACGTTCATCCCGATCGCGGACTGGCCGCTCTGGCGTTTTCGTATGGAGGACTTCCGTCGGCGCTGGGCGGACGAGGATTCCTGGCTGAGCCGAAACGCCCGCACCGTGGCGTGGGTGCAAGACGAACTGCGCTCCCGAGGTCCGCTGCGCCCCGCCGACCTCCGCGCGGACGCGCCCCGCGAACGAGGCACCTGGTGGGACTGGGACGAGGTCAAGCTGGCGCTCGAGCACCTCTGGCGCACAGGTGACGTCGCCGTCAGTGGGCGCAAGGGCTTCGAGCGGACGTACGCCCTTGCCGAGCAGGTCATCCCCGACCCGATCCGTTCGCAGGAGGTCTCGCGCGCCGACGCGATCCTCGAGCTGACGCGCCGTGCCGCCCGCTCGAGCGGCGTCGCGACGCAGTCCGACCTCGCCGACTACTACCGGATCCGCGATCGCGCGACCATCGCGCGATCGATCGCCGCGTTGGTCGACGAGGGCGAGCTGATCCCGGTGCACGTCCGCGGATGGGAACGAGGCGGACGCCCGCTCCCCGCCTGGCGACACCGTGACGCCGTGCTCCCTCGCAGAGTCGACGCGGCCGCCCTGCTGACTCCGTTCGATCCGGTGGTCTGGTTCCGCGAGCGCGCTCTTCGCATCTTCGACCTCGACTACCGGATCGAGATCTACGTGCCCGCCGAGAAGCGTCGGTTCGGCTACTACTCGCTCCCGGTCCTCGTGGACGACCGCATCGTCGCGCGCGTCGATCTCAAGGCCGATCGCGCCACCTCCACCCTTCAGGTGCAGTCCGCCTGGTGGGAACCCCACGCCCGCCCGGAAGATGCCGATGCGATCGCCGCCGAACTGATGCTCGCCGCGCACTGGCAGGGTCTCGAGCACGTGTCGGTGTCGGGCTGGGGCGACGCCACCGCCGAGGTGCACGGCGCATTGGTCGGGGCCGGTGGCTCCGTCGGGCGGCACGCACATGTCAGGGAGGGCGCGACGTGAGTCGGGCTCGGTGGTGGATGATCGGCGGAGCCGCAGGAGTCGTGCTCGTGGCTGCCGCCGTCTGGATCTGGCAGTCGACCTCAGGTTCCCCGACGCCGGCGGATGCCGCCATCAGCTATCTCCGGGCGCTCGAATCCGGTGATCCCGATGCCGTCGAGGCGACGGGAGTCGACGTCTCCACCGAGGCTCTCACCGCGTTCGCCGCCGCGACCGGTGTCATCGAAGACGCCGCGGTGACATCTGCGAGCGACGACCGACGCGCCCGCGACGGTGAAGAAGCGACCGTGGGGATCTCGTTCGTGCTCGACGGTGAGGAACACACAGCAGAGCTGTCTCTGACGCCTGTCGGCGGACGCTGGACCGTCGACGCGTCCGGCCTGGGCACGGTGACACCCACGACCACGATCGGCTCCTTCGTCGCGGTCGGCGAGCAGACCCTGCCGACCGCAGACAAGGCCTCCCTGCTCCCTGCCGCCTACTCGGTCGCCCCCGCTCCGGTCGCACTGCTCGACGGCCGCAGCGCGCTGGTGGTGCTCCCCGGCGAAGAGTCGGAGCTCGCCGTGGAGGCAACGCTCCGACCGGAGGCGACGGTCGCGGCGCAGAAGCAACTCGACGACTACCTCACGGCGTGCACGACGCCGTCGGACGCGGCACCCGAGGGGTGCGGAATCCGGATCCCGTGGGGCACCGAGTTTCGCGCGGTGTCGGAGTTCCGCTACCGCGTGGAAGAGCTGCCGGCCGTGACGCTCGACGGCATCGGGTTCCGCGCCGACGGCGGGGCACTCGTCGTCACGCTGGTCGGCACCGGTCAAGACGGCGCGGCGCGCACCACGACGTACCGGACGGATTCCTGGGGCGTGCGCGGAGACGTGACCTTCACCGACGAGGGCCTGGTGCTGTCCGTCTGGTGAGTGCGCTCTCCGTCAGAACTGCACGCGAGGTCAGAACCGCACGCGAGGTCAGAACTGCACGCGAGGCGGCTCTGAGATCGCGCTGCTGTCGGCGACCTCGAAGAACTCGCGCTCGGTGAAGCCCAGCCCCTTCGCGAACAGGTTGTTCGGGAAAACCTTGATCTTGGTGTTGAGCTCGCGCACACCGCCGTTGTAGAACCGGCGCGCGGCTTGGATCTTGTCCTCGGTGTCGACGAGTGCCTGCTGCACCTGGAGGAAGTTGGTGCTGGCCTGCAACTGCGGGTATGCCTCGGCGACCGCGAACAGACTGCGCAGGGCCTGTTGCAGGTGCCCCTCCGCGATGCCGGCCTCGCCGGGCCCACCGGCCGAGAGCGTCTCGGCGCGCGCACGGGTGACGTTCTCGAAGACCGCCTTCTCATGGGAGGCGTAGCCCTTGACGGTCTCGATGAGGTTCGGGATGAGGTCGGCTCGTCGCTTCAACTGCACCGTGATCCCGCTCCACGCCTCATCGACGCGCACCTTGAGCTGCACCAACGAGTTGTACGTGGCCCACAGATAGATGCCGGCGAGCAGGATCACTCCGACAACGATCAGTACCGGCACGAGCCATTCCATCAGAGGCCCACCCTTCCTCGTGTTTCTCCCATCCTAGACGCGCACCCTGCACGTGGACTGGGCGCCGATGCACTCTCCACGGACGTCGGATCAGCTCCCGAGGACTCGCTCCAGGTAGCGGTTCCCGAACCGGCGCTCCGGGTCGAGGCGGTCGCGCAACGCGACGAAGTCCTCGAAGCGCGGGTAGCGCTCCCGCAGCGTCTCTTCGGTCAGCGTGTGGAGTTTGCCCCAGTGCGGGCGACCGCCGAACTCGAGCATGATCTCCTCCACCGCGCCGAAGTACTCGGTCGGGTCGGCACGCCAGTACCGGTGCACGGCGATGTACGCCGTCGCGCGCCCGTGCGCCGTCGACAGCCAGCGGTCGTCGCTGGCGGCGAAGCGCACCTCGATCGGGAACTCGATCCGCCACCCGCGTCGGGCGATGAGAGCACGCACCGCCTGGAACGCCGCCACCACGTTCTCCGCGGGGAGCGCGTACTCCATCTCGCGGAACCGCACGGTGCGACTCTGGATCAGCACTCGGTGCGAGAGCTCGGTGTACTCGCGATTCCCCGTGAGCCTGACCGCGAGCCGGCTGAAGGGCGGGGTGATCGCGGGAACCGCTTGTCCCGCGGCACACACCACCCGATACACACCGTTGGACAGGAGCGTCTCGTCGATCCACCTCCCCACGACAGGGAGCGGCTGGCGCACGGTCGACTCAGGCAGGCGGGTCTGACGCTTGGTCAGGGCGACATCGGTGTGGGGGAACCAGTAGAACTCGAAATGATCGGACGCCGCCACCCGCTCCTCGAGCGTCTCGAGCACGTAGTCGAGCGGAGCCGGTTCATCGATCGCATGCATCACGAAGGCCGGCACGCACTGGAGCGTGACTTCGACGATGATCCCGAGCGCGCCGAGGCCGAGCGCGACGGCCGGGAGCAGCTCACTCTCGCGCTCGTCATCGATGCGGAGGAACTCGCCGTCCGCCGTGACCATCGTGACTCCGACGACCTGGGTCGCGAGCCCGCCGAACCCGGCGCCGGTGCCGTGGGTCCCGGTCGAGATGGCACCCGCGATCGACTGTCGGTCGATGTCCCCCAAGTTCTCCATCGCGAGCCCGAAGGGTGCGAGCAAGCGCGGGATCCGATGCAGCCGGGTTCCTGCGAGAAGCGTCACCCGGCCGGTTGCGGCATCCGCCGAGACGAGTCCCTGCAGATCGTCGAGCTCGAGCAGGACTCCCGGCGCCACGGCGATGCCCGTGAAACTGTGTCCGGCGCCCACCGCCTTGATGCTGAGCCCCTGCTTCACCGCAGCCAGAACCGCCCGCTGCACACCCTCCGGGCTGCGCGGACGCTCCACACGCACGGGCCGCACCGAGGCCGAGCGGCCCCAGTTCTGCCAGGAACCGCCGATTCTCGTCACAGGAACGCCTTTCCCTCGCCGCGATAGGTCGGCAACTCGTCGATGATCTCCTCACCCGACACCAGGTGGTATCCGTCGATGCGCTCCGCCGGCTCGCCGCTCTTGGCGTGACGGAACCAGACCCGATCCCCCACTCCGAGTGACCTGGCGGCAGGACCCTGCAGCGGTGTCTGCACCTCACCCGCCGCTTCGCGGGAGAGCGTGTGGAGTCCCTGCGGCCAGACGGCTCGCGGCTGGCGCGAGGCGACGGCAGGCCCGGAGGCGATCCATCCGCCGCCGAGCACGGTGGCGATGTCCGGGGCCGGGCGTCGGACGACGTCGAACGCGAATGCGGAAGCCGGCGCGGGACGGAAGGAGCGGTAGCCGTCGAACAGGTGTCCTCCGAGCAGGCCGCTGCCGGCGCTCGCCTCGGTGAGGGACTCATCGCTCCCGGTGAACTCGAGCGAACCCGTCCCCCCGCCGTTGAGGATCTCCAGAGACGCGATCGCTCCGACCGCGGCCACGATGTCCGCCCGACGCTCCCGCAGTTCGTTGCGGGAGCGCGCCTGCACCATCCGGATAAGGGGCGCGTCGGGGCCGGCGTCGTCGCCCTGCCCGGCGATCTGCGCGTCGTACATCTGCAGTCCGACCAGCCGGAAGCCCGGGCGTGCGACGACCTTTCGGGCGAAAGCAGCCACCTCTCCCGCCGAGAACAGAGCCGAGCGACGCACACCGATGTGTCCGAGGAGCGAGGAGCGCCACGAGGCGTCGACGTCGATCGCCACTCGGATCTCCGGACGGGATCCCGGTCCGGCGACACTGTCGATCACATCGAGGTGGACGAGGTCATCGACCATCAGCGTGATGCGCTGCACCGCCTGCTCGTCGGCGAAGAGCTTCTCCAGCCCCGCGCGGTCCACGGTCGGGTAGCCGAGCATGATGTCGTCATGCGTCTCAGCGAGCCAGAGCGCCTCCTCGAGCGTGAACGCGAGGATGCCCCGGAACCCGGGGAGTTTCAGCACCGCATCGAGCACGGCACGCACACGCACCGACTTCGACGCCACGCGGATCGGAAGACCACCGGCGCGGACCAGGAGATCCATGGCGTTGTAGCGGAGCGCTTCCCGGTCGATCACCGCGACAGGCGCCGGCAGATGGCCCGTCACGGCGGAGAGGCGCGGCCAATAGCGGGCCGGATCCTCCCATTCGGGGGCGACCGCGAGCGCGCCGGGGGCCGGGCTCAGTTCGTCGATGAGGTCGAGCACTCCCCCACCCTACGGCCTCCTCGTACTCCGGATCACCCCCGACGGCACCGGGTCGCATCCGCTGACCGGGCTAGGCTGACGAGCAGGCCCCCGTAGCCCAATGGCAGAGGCAGGCGACTTAAAATCGCTTCAGTCTGGGTTCGAGTCCCAGCGGGGGCACCGCTTTCAGTCCTGTGCGCGTGCGAGCTTCTTCCGCTCACCCGCCGCCTCACGTATCCGACGCACGACCAGCACGACGAGGGCGATCGCGATCGCCGTGTAGACGGCGTAGTCGAGATAGCCGAGATATTGCTCCAGCTGCTCGTGCTGAGTGCCGAGGGCCGCGCCGACCCCCAGGAGCAGCGTGTTCCAGAGCCCGCTGCCGATGATCGTGAAGAGGCTGAAGGTCACCAGGTTCATGCGAGCGGCACCGGCCGGGATCGAGATGAGGCTGCGCACCCCGGGCACCATGCGCCCGACCAGCACCGTCCACGCGCCGCTGCGCACGAACCACTCGGATCCGCGCTCCAGGTCCGAGCGGCTCACCAGACGCGTCGCCGCGAGCAGACGCACCGCCCGGTGCATCCCGATCGCTGCGCCGAGGCCGTAGAGCAGGAGCGCACCGATCCACGATGCCAGCGTGCTCCAGAAGATGAGCCAGCCCAGGTTCAGCTGACCGCTCTGGCTCAGGTACCCCGCGAACGGAAGGATCACCTCGCTCGGGATCGGCGGAATCAGCACTTCGAGGAAGACCAGAAGGCCGACGCCGAAGTCACCGAGAGCGATGAGCACATCGGCTGCGAACCCGGTGAGGCCGGTGAAGCCGTGATCGGTGTCGATGGACAGAAGCATCAGTGGGCGAGCCTTCCCATGGTGATCCCTTCGTGGGGCAGACCACCAGGCATCCCCACGTCGGAGAAGACGACAGGGGTTTCTCGGCGGCCCGCGATACGGGTGCCAAGGTCTCCTCCACCCTCGCGGGCCAGCGGGCCGGAGCACATTCTCGTGCTCGTAATGACGACGACGCTGCAGACGGGAGTACTCCCCTTCGCGGTGACGACACTATCGGAGCACGCCTGAGCAACGCCTCGGAAACGCACAGGTGCCGAGAAAACGAGGAACGGCCCCGGCGCTGAGCGCACGGGGCCGTTCCGGAGACGCGAGAGCGTCCGACTACTTCGCCGAAGCCTCGACGGGTTCAGCGGCCTTCTTCGCGGGAGCCTTCTTGGCGGGAGCCTTCTTGGTCGCCGGCTTCTTCGCCTCCGCCTCACCCTCCGCGTCGGAAACCTTGGCCGCAGACTTCTTGACGGGAGGCTCGGACTTCGCGGCCGGAGCCGTGTCCGCAGCCGGCGCCGCGGGAGCGGCCGGACGCGGGCGGGCAGCGAACTCCTCGAACACGTAACGCGGGTTCTGCACGGTCTCGAGGTTCACCAGGTCGCGGCCCAGCCACAGGTTGTTCCACCAGCCCCAGATCACGCGGAACTTGCGCTCCCAGGTCGGCATCGCGAGGCCGTGGTAGCCACGGTGCGCGACCCAGGCCACGAAGCCCTTGAGGGCGATCTTGCCGGACTGGAAGACACCGTTGTAGAGGCCGAGGCCGGCGACGGCGCCCAGGTTCTTGTGGAAGTACTCCTTGGGGTTCTCTCCGCGCAGGACGGCGACGAGGTTCTTGGCGAGGAGCTTCGCCTGACGGACCGCGTGCTGAGCGTTCGGCACGCAGAAGCCGCCGACTCCCCCACCGGAGAGGTCGGGCACGGCGGACACGTCACCCGCGGCCCAGGCACCCTCGACGAAGGCCTCGGGGGTACCCACGCGCAGATCGGCGCGGGTCTGGATGCGACCGCGTTCCTCGACGGGAAGGTCTCCGCCCCGCACCACCGTCGGGTTGGCCATGACACCGGCGGTCCACACGATGACGTCGGTCGGGATGACCTCGCCCGTGGAGAGCTCGACGTTGCCGTCGATCGCCCCGGTGACCTGGGTGTCGAGGTGCACGTTGGCACCACGCTTGGCGAGGTCCTTCAGCACCCACTCGCTGGTCTTCAGCGAGACCTCGGGCATGATGCGCCCCATGGCCTCGATGAGGTGGAAGTGCGTGTCCTCGAAGCTCAGCTGCGGGTACTTGCCGACGAGCGAGGAGGCGAGCGAGCGCAGCTCCGCGAACACCTCGATGCCGGCGAAGCCACCACCGACGACGACGACGGAGAGCAGACGGTCGCGCTCGGGGCCGGCCGGCAGCGACGCCGCCTTGTCGAAGTTCGACATCACCTTGTCGCGGATCGCGACGGCTTCCTCGATCGTCTTCAGCCCGATCGCGTTGTCGGCGATCCCGGGAATCGGGAACGTGCGCGACACCGCTCCGGCAGTGACGACGATCTGGTCGTACGCGAACTCGTACGGCTCGCCCACGGGCGGCGTGATCGTCGCGACCTTCTGCGCGTGGTTGATGTTCGTCACCTTCGCGGTGAGGACGTGCGTGCGCTTGAGGTGACGACGGTGGGCGACCACCGAGTGCCGCGCCTCGATCGAACCGGCGGCGACCTCGGGGAGGAACGGCTGGTAGGTCATGTACGGCAGCGGGTCGACCATCGTGACGTCGGCCTCACCCTTGCGCAGGTGCTTCTCGAGCTTCCACGCAGTGTAAAAACCTGCGTACCCTCCGCCGACGATCAGAATCTTGGGCACAGTGCTGTTCTGAGGCACAGAAGAACTACTCCTCGGAGTCGGGGATTTGGCGTACGGGAACGCGCGCCGATCGGATGCGCCGGGCAGCTGCGGTGACGCCAAGCGCTATCAGGATACCAGGGACCGTGAGCGCAATGAGCGGCAGGGTACCGTAACGCAGCGAATCAGCGCTGGGAAGCAACGGTGAACCGGCCTCGCTGGGCGCGTCCGCGGCCGGGAGAGGCGGCACGGCGACCGGTGTGACGGACGCCTCGGGTTCCGGTTTCGCCTCCGCGCGGCGGAACCACCGGATCCACTCGGCGAGATCGCCCATCGGGTTCTCGGTCACCGGCGCGATGTCCGCGGAGATCGCCGCCGCCGCATCCACAAGCCCGTAGCCGTAGAGCGGATCCCGCGGCTTGACGGCATCCGGAACCGGGATGGCCGTCTGGATGATCCGGTTGATCACGTCGATCGCCTTGATGTCGGGGTGCGCCGAACGGATCAGAGCTGCGACGCCGGCGACGATGGGGGCCGCGCCGCTCGTTCCGCGCCAGGGCTGGATCGTCCCGTCGGCCGAGACGCCGATCAAGCCCTCGCTGGGCGCCGAGATGCCGATCGTGATGCCCTGCGTGGAGGCCTCGACACTCGCCGTGCCCGTCTGGTCCACCCCGCCGACCGTGAGCACACCGGGGATCGTGGCCGGGGCGCCGATGATGTTCGTCCCGCTCCCCCTGTTCCCTGCAGCGACGACCACGACGACGTCGTGTTCGAAGGCGTACAGGAACGCATCGTCCCAGCTCTCGTCCCAATCCAGCGTGTTCGTCGTGAAGGAGAGGTTGATGATGTCGGCGCCGTTGTCGACGGCCCAGCGCATGCCCTTCGCGACCTGCTCCGTGAACGGGACGGCCGCCGCCGCACCGAACCCCACGGAGATCGACAGCAGGTTCGCCTCGGGCGCCACACCGATCATGCCGGTGCCGTCCGCCGCGCCGCGCCCCGCAGCGAGCGACGCCACCCAGGAGCCGTGGTTGCCGTCGACCGCGCCCAGCGGTGTGCGTCCGTCCGGAGTTCCCGCGCCGGAAACGTCGGTCCCGCCCACCACGGCATCGCCGAACACCTGTGGCACCTTGCCGATGCCCGTGTCGATCACGGCGATCGTCACGCCCTCGCCCCGTGTGGTCTGCCAGGCCTCGCGGATCCGCGCTCCGTCGAGCCAGTACTCAGACGCACGCGTCGGGTCGGCCGGATCATCCGGGATCGGCGGCGGGGTCGCGGAGGCTCCGAGGAGCAGGACGGAGGCCGCGACCACCACGACGGCGGCAGCGCTGCGGAACGTCCGACGCACGGTCATTCCGGGAGAGCCGCCTCTTCACGCGTGGCGGCGCCGGGGTCCTCACACCGGCAGACCGTCGGGGACCACGAGGAGCGCGACAGCGCGGCGTCGCCGATGGGGTTCACTCCAGGGCCCGCCGCGAGCGCGTGTCCGGCGAGCGCATGGAGGCACTTCACGCGCGTCGGCATGCCCCCGGCGGAGATGCCGTCGATCTCGGGGACCTCTCCGAACCTCGTGCGGTCGGCGAGGTAGGCCTGATGGGCGGCGAGGTAGGCCGCGGCCACCTCCTCGTCGTCGACGAGCAGGGCGGCGAGCTCCGGCATCACCTGCGTGGCTTCGAGCGTCGACATGGCCGCGGTCGCTGCCGGGTGGGTCAGGTAATAGAAGGTCGGGAACGGAGTGCCGTCCGGAAGACGGGGGGTCGTGGCGACCACCGTCGGGTTGCCGCAGGCGCACCGGGCGGCGATGCCCACCACACCCCGAGCGGGACGGCCGAGCTGGGCCGATACGACGGCGAGTTCGGCGGGAGTGGGGGCGGGGAACGGCGGCGTGGTCACCTCTCCAGCGTACGGGAGCCGCCCGAGAAGATGCTCGACGCGACCCCTCAGCGAGCCACCGCCGCCGTGTCGCTCAGGCCCGTTGAGACGAGCGTGCGCAACAGGTGCGGCATCCAGTCCGCGGGCTTCTCCTGGATGGTGTCGCTGACCGGCGCCTGCTCACGAGGCAGCGCGGAGGGATCGAGATCGTTGTCGATCAGGTACACGACCTCCCCCGGCTTCACGTAGTACAACCGTTCCCGCGCCTGGGTGGTGATGTAGGCGGGGTCGCTCCAGCGGTCCCGCTCCGCGATGAGCGCCGAGATCTCGTCCTCGCTCACCTGCACGGAGGCCTCGAGCGCCGCGATCTTCTGGCGCTGATCGATGAAGGTGCCGAGCGTGGGCACGAGGACCCACGCGCCGAGCACCACCAGCGAGAGCATGATGACGGAGAAGGCGGACAGACGGATACCCGCCGCCCATTCGCGGACGTCGACACGCGGAGCGGAGCCATGCGTCGGCCTCGATGCGGACGCGGGCTTCGGCTTCGTGGCCGACTTCCCCGTCGTCCGCGGAGTCTTCGGCGCGGGAGACGCCGAAGGAGGAGCCGGTCGTCGTACCACGGCTCCTCCTTCGTCGTGCTGCCCGGCGGGTCGTTCGTGCATCCTCCGCCGGGCGAGATGTCTCGCTGTCTCGGCTGCGCTCAGGCCTGGTAGCGCGGGAACGCCGAACGACCGGCGAAGACCGCGGCATCTCCCAGCTCTTCTTCGATGCGCAGAAGCTGATTGTACTTCGCCACGCGCTCGCTGCGGGCAGGCGCACCCGCCTTGATCTGACCGGCGTTCGTCGCGACGACGAGGTCGGCGATCGTGGTGTCCTCGGTCTCGCCCGAGCGGTGCGAGAGCATCGCCGTGTAGCCCGAGCGCTGAGCGAGGCTGACCGCGTCGAACGTCTCGGTCAGCGTCCCGATCTGGTTCACCTTGACGAGCAGCGAGTTCGCGACGCCGCGCGTGATGCCGTCGGCCAGACGTGCCGGGTTCGTGACGAACAGGTCGTCGCCGACCAGCTGCACCTTGGAGCCGAGGACGTCGGTGAGGTGCTTCCAGTTGTCCCAGTCGTCCTCGGCCAGCGCGTCCTCGATCGTGACTATCGGGAAGTCGTTGACGAGTCCGACGTAGTACTCGGTGAGCGCGGCGGCGTCCCAGTCCTTGTTGTCGAGACGGTAGACACCGTCCTTGAAGAACTCGGTGGCGGCGACGTCGAGGCCGAGCGCGATGTCGGTACCGGGGGTGAAGCCGGCCTTCTCGATCGCCTTCACCAGGAAGTCCAGTCCCTCGCGGTTGCTGGGCAGGTCGGGGGCGAAGCCGCCCTCGTCGCCGAGGCCGGTCGCGTAACCCGCGGCCTTCAGCTCCGCGCGCAGCACGTGGTAGGTTTCGACGCCCCAGCGGAGGGCTTCGGAGTAGGTCTCCGCACCGATCGGGGCGAGGAAGAACTCCTGCATGTCGATGCCGTTGTCGGCGTGCTCGCCGCCGTTGATGACGTTGAACAGGGGAACGGGCAGCACGTGCGCGTTCGGGCCGCCGAGGTAGCGGAACAGCGGCAGATCGGCCGAGTCGGCGGCAGCCTTGGCGACCGCGAGGCTCACGCCGAGGATGGCGTTGGCGCCGACGCGCTTCTTGTTCTCGGTGCCGTCGACCTCGTTGAGGATCTCGTCGACGATGCGCTGCTCGCTCGCCTCGACACCTTCGATCGCCGGGCCGAGCTCATCGATGATGGCCTCGACGGCCTTGAGCACGCCCTTGCCGCCGTAGCGGTCCTTGTCGCCGTCGCGGAGCTCGTACGCCTCGAACGCGCCGGTGGATGCGCCGGACGGGACAGCCGCCCGCTGCACGATGCCGTCGTCGAGGAGGACCTCCACCTCGACGGTCGGGTTTCCGCGCGAGTCGAGAATCTCGCGTGCGCCTACAGCCTCGATCAGTGCCACTGATGTGCTCCTTGCTCAGGGGGAAAACGTGGTGTGGAGCGTCGTCGATCCGCGCCCAGTCTAGCCCGCGCTCCCGACCGGCTCAGGGACTCTTTCCTCCCGGTACGCGCAGTCAGACCACGACCGCGATCGCGAAGCCGTCCCAGCCCTTGACCCCGACGGTCTGCAGCGCCGTGGCGTCGAAGCGCGGATCGTCCCCGAGCATCCGGAGTCCGTCACGGGTGCCGACCACCTTCGGGTCGACGGCGTCCTCACGCACGATCTCCCCCTCGCGCCCGATGTTGTCCAGCACGATCACGGTCCCCGCGTGCCCGAGCTTCGCCGCCCAGTCGAGGTAGATCGTGTTGGACTCCTTGTCGGCGTCGATGAACACCAGATCGAAACCGCCGACCAGGCTCGGGAGCACGTCCGCTCCCCTGCCCACCCGGATGTCGACACGATCGCCGACGCCCGCCGCGTCGATGCTCGCCCGGGCGACGGCGGCGTTGTCCGGCTCCGCCTCGACCGTCACCACCCGCCCCTCGGGCCCGACGGCGCGAGCGAGCCAGATCGTGGAGTAGCCGCCGAGCGTGCCGATCTCGAGCACCCGCCGCGCGCCGCTGATCCGGACGAGGAGGTTCAGCAGCTTGCCCGCCACGGGGGCGACCTCGATCTCGGGCAGACCAGCTGCCCGCTGGGCCGTTAGCGCCGCCTCGAGGTGGGCATCGGAGCCGATCAGGGTGTCGGCGAGGAACGAATCGGTCTGCGACCATGCCGCGGGAGTGGATTCCATGCCCTCAGCCAACCCCCGACGCCTCGGCCCGTCAAGGCTGCGGTGGAGAGAGCCGGGGTGCCGGAGCGGCGAGTTCCGGCTGCATGCGGAACTGCCCGGTCAGCGCGAGCACGACCGCGACGAGGAGGAGCACGATCCACCCGGCGAGCCCGAGCGGCCCTGCGAGAGCCATGTCCGGCTGCGAGGCGGCGAAGATCAGCACGAGTCCGGCGGCGGCATTGAGCGATCCGTGCGCGATCACGGCAGGCCACACCGACCCCGAGCGCAGACGCAGCCACCCGAACAGGACACCCCAGGCGACGCATCCGCCGATCATGAGCACCACGCCCAGGATGTCGGTACGCCCGAAGTTGTACCCGAGCAGGATGATCGGGCTGTGCCAGGCGCCCCAGATCACACCGCTCAGGATCAGGGCGGGCCAGGTCCCGAGCGGGCGCAACGCCGGCAGCAGCCAGCCCCGCCAGCCGAGCTCCTCGCCGAACGCGAAGAAGCTGTTGATCAACGCGCCCACCGGGATCGCGGCGAGCTGCGCGAACACGAGGATTCCGACCGGGGGCAACGGCGTGCCGGCCGGCACGGCCTTCTCGAGTTCGGCGGCGAAGGCGGGGAAGGTCGGGTCGAACTGCACGAAGCCGAACGCCGCCGCCACGAGGAGGCTCGCTCCGACCAGGAGGGGCGGAACCAGCCATCCGACGACGATGAGCCATACGACGCGCTTCGCGGGACGCAGCGGCCAGAGTCCGAGGAACCGGGCGCGCCCACCCCGAGCGGGAACCCCCATCGCGAAGGTGACGATGACCGCGGCGACCGCCGGAGTGCACATCATCAGCGGGAGCAGCACGACGGTCAGCGGTTCGGCGAGTCCGTCACCGAGCCACAGCGGCAGCGCCACCAGCCACGCCAGGGCGAAGGCCACGACGACGAAGAGAAGGACGGCGGCCCAGGGCACGCGCCGCAGCTGTGGAGCGGAGTCGATCATGACGTCGCCTTTCCGGTGTCGGTGGGCATCGTGCCCGATGTTCGCGTGCGGTCGACATACGCCTGCAGCAGTGCGGCCGCCTCTTCTGCGCCGTCGATCGTCACGAGGAAGGGACGTCGACCGCGGCGCGAGACCTCGATCGCCGGCCCCCGGCGCAGGACGATACCCGAACGGCCGTCGACGGCGACGCGCCATCCCCATCCGCCGAACTCACCGAACGGCGAGATGTCGACGGCGCGCGCCGACTCGACCTCGTCGAGCGGAACACGGACCCGCGGCCGCCCCAGGAGCGCCCGCGCAGCGAAGCCCTCCGGCGTGATCATGACGCGGAAGGAGGCCGTGGCCGCCAGCGAGATGCCCACGACCAGCACCACGAGAGCGACGATCGCTCCTCCCTCGGTTCCGGTCCCGAGCAGGTACGCGGCGAGCGCGACGAGTCCGAGCAGCACGACGAGGAGGAAGGCGACCACACCGCGGGGCATGCTCGTCGTGGCGATCCACACGACGCGTTCCCCCTTCTCGATGTGCACGGCGTAGCGCGGCTCGAGCGTGCGGCCCCGGGGAGCGCGGACGCGGGGCTGCACGGCCCAGGCCGCTCCGGCGACGACGAGGAGCGCGAAGAAGGAAACGGCGACGACACCGCCGATGCCGGGGATTTCGGAGGACTCGGACAGATCGCGCTGGATCGCGAGCGACCCGATGCTCGTCACGGCGGCGAAGGCCGCCATCCCGGCGGCGAGCGCACCCATCAGCCGCGCTGCGCCGCCCCAGTGCGACCCGACCGCGACGAGTGTCGTGACGACCATCAGTGCGGGGATCCCGAGGCCCACCCCGAGCAGGAGCCAGAGATACGTGGCCGCGGGTCCGAACCCGTCGGCGCCGTCGACACCCCAGTGGGTCGCGACCTGCTCCGGAAGCGACGGCAACCAGAAGAGCAGCACCACCAGCGCGACCGTCGTGATCACGATCGGCACGAGCACGGCGACGAGGAAGAACATCCGTCGGGCGCGCTTCAGGAGCGGCGGTGGCGTGCGGGTGAGGTCGTAGGTGGTCATGGCGAGTCCTCCTCGCGACGGTCGGAGTGGTCGAGGTCGGAGCGGACCTCTCGATGGGAGCGCACGATGCCCGCGAGCGTATCGGCGGAGACACCGAGCGCAGCGGCGCGGCGCACCAGGTCGTCGATGTCATGGGCGAGTTCGGCGAGCGGTGCCGCCGACGCTGCGATGACCGCCCCTCGGCCCCGGCGGAGGTCGACGAGCCCTTCGTCGCGCAGTCGCTGGTAGGCGTGGAGCACGGTGTGCTGATTGATCGACAGCGCTTCGGCGACATCGCGCGCCGCGGGGAGCCGGTCCCCGGGAGCCAGGACGCCGGCGAGGATGTCGGAGCGGACGGAGGTCGCCACCTGGTCGTACAGCGCACGCGGGCTGTCGACATCGACACGGATGAGCATGTGGCCCCCTCTCCTCGAATCTCTAGTTATTCTATGTGAACTAGAACAACTGTCACAATCCTCCACATGTCTTTGTCGCTCTCGGAGCGGTACTCCACACTGACCTCATGCGCATCACTCCCCGCCGTCTCGCGATCGGCATGAGCCTGTGGATCCCCAATCTCTTCAGCGGAATCCGCATCCGCCGCTTCAGTGAGGACTGGACGCACGCCACCGTGGAACTGCACGTCAACGTCTTCACCCGCAACTACGTCAAGACCGCGTTCGGCGGCTCGATGTCGGCGATGACCGACCCGTACTTCTTCATGCTGGTGATGCACCAGCTCGGCCGCGACCATGTCGTGTGGGACACGCGCGGCGAGATCGAGTTCCTCAAGCCAGGACGAGGCGTGCTCACGGCCGAGTTCGAGGTGTCGAAGGAGAAGGCCGAGGAGATCCGCGAGCGTACGCGGGGCGGGGCCAAGGTGCTCGAGTGGTTCGAGACGGTCATCACCGACCGCGAAGGCGACGTCGTCGCGAAGGTGCGCCGCGAGGTCTACATCCGCGAGAAGAAGCGGGTCACCGCCGCACGGAGCTGACCGCCGTCACCCGCCGTTCACCGTCGCATGCCACGATGACGGGATGCCCCTCGCTCGTCGCCTGACACTCACGGACGCCGTCGCCATCGGCCTGGGTTCCATGATCGGTGCCGGCGTGTTCGCGGTGTGGGCACCGGCGATCGGCGTCGCGGGAAGCGGAGTCTTCGTCGCGCTCGCCATCGCCGCCGTCGTCGCGTACTGCAATGCCACATCATCGGCGCAGCTCGCCGCTGCCCATCCGATCGCCGGCGGGACCTACGCCTATGCACGCGCGGAGATCGGCCCCTGGTGGGGCTTCGTCGCCGGCTGGAGCTTCGTGATCGGCAAGATCGCCAGCTGCGCCGCCATGGCGATGACGTTCGCCGCCTATGCCGCCCCCGAAGGATGGACCGTTCCGGTGGCGGTCGCCGCGGTCGCCGCGCTCGCGATCGTGAACTGCCTCGGCGTCACGCGCACCGCGATGCTCACGCGCGTGCTGGTCGTCTGCTCGCTCCTCGGGATCGCGGTCGCGGTCGGGTTCGGGTTCGGCGCCGGCGCGATCACCAGCGCGGCTCCGCTGCCCGACGCCACGGCGTACGGCGTGTTGCAGGGGGCTGGCCTGCTGTTCTTCGCCTTCGCCGGTTACGCCCGCATCGCGACGATGGGCGAAGAGGTGGTCGACCCCGCGCGCACCATCCCCCGTGCCATCGTGGTCGCGCTGGGCGGTGCCGTCGTCGTCTACCTGCTCGTGGCAGTCGTGGTGGTCCTCGTGCTCGGCGCCGACGCGGCGGAGTCGACCGCTCCCCTCGTCGACGTGCTCGTGGCGACCGGATGGCCCGCGCTCACGCCGATCGTGCGCGTGGCCGCCGCGGCCGCCTCACTCGGAGCCCTCCTCGCGCTGCTGACCGGTATCGGACGCACCACGCTGGCCATGGCACGGGAGAGCGACGTGCCGAGGTTCCTGGCGAAGATCGATCAGCGCCATCAGGTGCCGCAGCGCGCAGAGATCGTGATCGCGATCGCCGTGATCGCGATCGTCCTCGTCGCTGATCTCCGCGACGCCATCGGGTTCTCGTCGTTCGGAGTGCTCCTGTACTACCTCATCGCGAATGCGGCCGCCTTCCGACAGGCCGGAAGCGCTCGCCGCTACCCCCGCGCGCTGCAGGTGCTCGGAGCACTCGGCTGCCTCCTGTTGGTGAACACGCTTCCTGTGCTCGCCTCGCTCATCGGAGCAGCAGTGGTCCTCCTCGGCGTCGCCTATCGGCTGGTGCGTCTGCGCGTCTCCCGATCCTGATCTCAGAGGCTCGACTCGGCGCGGTACACCCGCGGCGCGATGCCCAGGACCGACTGGAAGTCGCGGGTGAGATGGGCATGGTCGGAGTACCCGAGGTCGGCCGCGATCGAGGCGAGGTCGACGCCCGGCTGATCCCGGACGCGCTGTGCCGCCTCCTGCAGACGCCGTCGCCGGATCATCGCGGCCGGCGAGATGCCCACATGACGATGGGTCATCCGCTGCAGGGTCCGCACCGAGACCCCCATGCGCGTCGCCGCCTCCTCCGGCGTGAGCACCGCCGCGTCGTCCATCAGCACGTCCGTCAACGCGTTCGCCTGCCGGTCGGGCTCGCTCACCGCCCCGACCCGATCCGCGAGCCACCGTGCGAAGACCTCCACCGCTCGTTCCCGGCGCCCGTCGCCCGAGGCCATCGCGGTCACCACGTCGTGGCGGAGCGCGGCCACCGCGGTCTCGGGTGCGGTCAGTGCGCGCTCGCCGTCGATCAACGCAGCCGGGTCGTCGATCAGCGCGGCCACCGCGGCGGGGCGCAGCAGGGCACCGACCGCCCAGCCTCGCCCTCGCAGGTCGCGGTGGGAGACGCGGGTCGTGACACCGGACAGCATCACGGCATCGGCATCCACGACGAGGTTGAGTGCGGGGTAGGCCACCATCTCTTGCCGCGATGAGCGCCCGGCGGCGATGTCCCACTCCGGGATCCAGAACCACACGACCAGCTCCGCGACCTCCGCCGGCGCGGGCAGCCGATGGAATTCCGGGAGCCGCGCCGGATAGAGCACGCCACGAGTCGGATTCACCATGGGGCCAGGGTAGGCGCTGCCACCGACGTGCAGAGGTTGTCGCGGATCTTCAAGCCGTGGTCCGCCCGCGCGACGTACCGTGGCGACATGAGCGACGACACCTCCACGACAGCCACCCCGACCACCGGTGCCACCGGCACCCACACCACCGACGGCCGCCCGCACGGGGCCACCTCCCTCACCCCGTTCCTGGCGATCCGAGGCGCGAAGCAGGCGATCGACTTCTATCGCGACGTGTTCGGCGCGCGGGTCGTCGACGTCACCGAGTTCGGCGGCGTCGTCGTGCACGCCGACCTCGACTTCGGGCTGGGCCGTCTCCAGCTGGGCGAACCGAATCCGGAGTACCACCTCGTCCGCGCACCCGAGGGCGATGACGACTGCTACTCGATGGGTCTCTACGTCTCCGACGTCGACACCGTCGTCGAGAAGGCCGTGGTCGCCGGAGCCACCGTGCGCGAAGCACCGGCCCTCTTCGTCTCCGGCGATCGGTTCGCCAGCATCCGCGATCCGTTCGGCGTGCGCTGGTCCGTCATGACGCGCGTCGAGGACATCTCCGAGGAAGAGAGCAGCCGACGGGTCGCGGAATGGGCGGCATCGTTCAGCGAGGCTCCCGCCGACGCGAGCTGAGCGACCGCTCCGCCGCCCGGCACACGGCGGGTGTCAGGGCCTCGGCCGTACGGCGGTAACCCAGGGCACTCGGGTGGAACCGGTCCAGGCTGAACATCGTCTCCGGCTCGTCGAAGAACATCGGCCCCACCGCGCGACGCAGATCGACCGCCTCCGCGCCTGCCTGTCGCGCCGTCTCGTCCTGGATCTCGGCGAGACGACGCGACAGGCTCGACGCGATCCGACGGAGAGGCTGCGGCACCGGGCGCAACGCCCCGAGGTCGGGGCACGTGCCCACAACGACCTCGACCCCGAGCGCGCTCAGCCTGCGGATCGTCTCCTGCAGGTGCTGCGCCGACAGCGCCACGGGCAGCCGATGCGTCACATCGTTGCCGCCCACCACGATCACCGCGACGTGCGGACGGTACCCGGTGGGGAGGGCATCGAGCTGAGCAGTCAGGTCGGGTGACTCCGAGCCGACGACCGCCGCCGTACGCAGCCGCACCGGACGGTGCATCCGGCGTCCGATCGCCTTCGCCAGACGCCCGCCGAGCGTCTCCTTGCGACGCTCGGCCCCGAGACCGGCGGCGATGGAGTCGCCGAGCATCAGCAGATCGAGCGGTTCCCCGTCGAGCGCGCCACGCCAGACGCGATCCGCATCGAGCGACTCCTCCCCCAACGGCTTGCCGATGCGCTTCCGCGCGAGCGCAGCCTGCTGCACGAGCACCAGACGGAGGGACGCCGCGACCGTCACGGCGATCAGCGCCGTGAGCATCACGAGACGGAACCGGCCCATGACCCGATTCGACCCGATCACCGTGAACACGGCGTGAACGGCCCGACGCCGCTCACGTGCCCCGGGCCGGCATCAGGAGAGCGGCTTGACCTCCAGGTCGCCCCCGCCTGCCGTGACCATCGCGAAAGCCGTGTAGCCGTCAGCCGCCGACCGCTCGAGCAGCGCCTTAACGTTCTTCGTCCGTCGCTCCAGCCGTACGCGGGTGCCCTCGGCGATCAGCGCGGCCTTCTGCCGGACCAGCTCCTGCACCGGGACATCCGCATCGTGGATCAGGACCACGGCCTGCGCCACGGTGTCCTTCTCCTCGGCGATCAGGTCGACGAGACGCTCGAACCCGAGCGAGAATCCGACCGCCGGAACCTGCTGGCCGAGGAACCGCCCGATCATGCCGTCGTAGCGCCCGCCGCCGCCGAGCGAGTATGGGACGGAGGGGTGCGCGAGCTCGAAGATCGTGCCCGTGTAGTAGCCCATGCCACGCACGAGAAACGGGTCGAACACGAGCGGGATGTCGGACTGCCCACGCCCGGCTGCGACCGCCTCGCCGATGCCGACCAGGTGCTCGACGAGCTCGACGGGTGCTCCCTCGGGCAGCGCCTTGCGGATCTGCCGCTCCCCGAACGGGTGGTACTCCATCGTCTGCGGGCGCTGCAGGAAAGCATCGAAGGCGTCGGCGGCGGCTGCGGAAGCGCTGCGCTCGCGCAGCTCCGCGGCGACGCCCTCCGGGCCGATCTTGTCGAGCTTGTCGATCGTGATGAGCACCCCGGGGCGCTCCTCGGCCGTGAAGCCGAAGCTGTCCAGCATCCAGTCCAGCACCCGGCGGTCATTGATCCGCACGGTCGCGCCGTCGAGTCCGAGCGCGTCGACGGCGTCGAGGGAGGCGACCATCAGCTCCGCCTCGGCCCGCGAGGAGTCGTCACCCATGATGTCGATGTCGCACTGGACGAACTGCCGATAGCGCCCCTTCTGCGGCCGCTCGGCGCGCCACACCGGGCCGATCTGGATCGACCGGAAGACGGTGGGGAGCTGGCCGCGGTTGCTCGCGTAGAAGCGCGCGAGCGGCACGGTCAGGTCGTAGCGGAGACCGAGGTCCGAGAGCGCGGCGGGGTCGTCGGCCGCGGCCCGGATCGCGTCGGCATCGAGGCCGCGACGGAGGATGTTGTACGAGAGCTTCTCGTTATCGCCGCCGATCCCGGCATGGAGGCGATCGTAGTCCTCGACGACGGGCGTCTCGATCTCGTCGAAGCCGTGCGCGAGGTAGCGCTCGCGAATGACGGAGAGGACCCGCTCACGGCGGGCCTTGTCGGCGGGGAGGATGTCGCGCATACCGCGCGGCGGGTTCACAGTAGCCACGGGTCCATCTTCCCAGGTCGGCCCGAGGGTCCGTGCGCCCGGACGATCAGGAGGGCGCCTCGGCCGCTCTCACGTCGTCCTCGAGCACGCGCAGGCGCTCGCGGAGTGCGCGCTCCGCATCCCACCCCGCGACGCGGGCCGTCGCCACCAGCGCGAGCAGTGCGTCACCGAGCTCGGCTTCCGATCCCGGAACGTCAGCCTCGTCGCCGGGTTCGACCGCCACCTCCACCTCGGCGGCGCGGCCGACCAGTTTCTGGGCGAGGGCGAGTGCCGGCATCCCCCGCGGCACGCCGTCGAGCACGCTGCGGCGGGTGCGCTTCTCCGCGGCCTTCGCCGCGTTCCAGTGCACGAGCACCTGCTCCGGGGTCTCGGCGACCTCACCGGCGAAGACATGCGGATGCCGGCGCACCATCTTCTCGGTGAGTGTCCGTGCCACGTCGTCGATGTCGAACGGATCCTCGGGATCCTGCGCGGCGATCGCCGCGTGGAACAGCACCTGCCAGAGCAGATCGCCCAGCTCCTCACGCAGATCGTCCCGGGTGCCGGTCTCGACCGCGTCGATCACCTCATGCGATTCCTCGATCAGATACGGCACCAGGTCCTGGTGCGTGATGCGCTGCGACCAGACGCAGCGCGCACGCACCTCCCGCATGGTCTCGGCAGCGGCGCGGAGCGGATCGTCCACCCCGGCACCGGGCTCAGGATGAGAGCTCATGCGTCCTCCTTCGAACAGAGCGGAACCGGCTCCGCGCTCAGGACGAGGCGGATGCGGTGCGACGGTACCAGCGCGCACGCAAAGACACGATGAGCGCAGAAAGCAGAAGGGCGATCAACGACCCGACGAGCACGCCGAGGATCGCCTGGTCCCGGATACCGCGATCATCGGCGAAGGCGAGATTCGCCAACAGCAGCGACACCGTGAACCCGATCCCGCCGAGCGCCCCGGCCGCGAGGATGTCGGCGAACGGCAGCGCCGGATCCGAGCCCTTCGGACGGATGTGCATCGCAAGCCAGCCGAACAGCGAGATCCCGATGATCTTGCCGACCGGCAACGCGACCACGATCCCCCAGAAGGCCGGAGAGAGCTGCGTGGGCGAGAGGGCGGGGATGACCACGAACGCCGCGACGAAGGCGAAGATCGGGAGGATCACCCCGTTCACGGACGGCTCGAGCGCGTGACGCGTGCGGGCAGCGGGAACCGGAGCCATGACGAGACCCAGCAGCACACCGGCGATCGTGGCGTGGATGCCCGACGAAGCCACGAGACCCCAGGTCACGACACCGACCACCACCATCGCGACGGCGATCAGCGGGTGCCCCTTCGCATGCAGGAAGCGGCTGAGGGCCCAGAACACGGCGACCCCCACGACCGCGAGGCCGAGCAGCAGCCACTGCACGTCGCCGGCGAAGAGGACCGCGATGAAGATGATGCCGATGATGTCATCGAGGATCGCGAGGGCGAGCAGGAAGACGCGCACACGAGACGGCAGACCCTTCCCGAACATCGCCAGCACACCGAGGGCGAAAGCGATGTCGGTCGCGGTCGGAATGGGCCACCCCGAAGACGTCGAGCTGTCTCCCCCGGCGATCAGCAGGTACACCGCGATCGGGACCAGGACACCGCCGGTCGCCGCGATCGCGGGCTGCACGGCCTTGCGCAGCGAATCGAGCTCGCCGTGGGTGAGTTCGTGGCGCAGCTCGATGGCGACCACGAGGAAGAAGACCGCGAGGAGTCCGTCCGACACCCAGTGCTCGATCGACAGGTCGAGGTCCGTCCCCGGCACCGCGATGTGGAAGTCGAGGAAGGCGGCCAACGGATCGTGCGTGGGCAGGTTCGCGAGCAACAAGCCGAGACCGGCCGCGAGGAGGAGGAGGACGGCGGGGAACTGCTGCCCGCGGAGGGGGTTCGCTGAGATGCGCATCCGTCCCATCGTATGGTCCCGGCTCACTCCGCGGTCCCCGTGCCTTCCGCGATCCGCGCTCCGCGGTCAGGCGTCCGTCCCGCGTCCGTCATGCGTGCAGAACACCCTCGGCGTGCGGGATACTCTCGAAGTGTGACCCCCGCACACTCCTTCTCCGAACCCACGAACACCGAGGCGATCCGCGTGATCGGCCGTTTCGAAGCCGGCCGCGGCATCCCCGATGCCATGCGCACCGACGTCAGGATGCTCGGGCAGCTGCTCGGGCAGGTACTGCGCGAAGCCGGCGGCGACGGACTCTTCGAAGACGTCGAACGCCTCCGGCTCGCCACGATCCAGGCCTACGACCAGGAGACCCCCGATGCGTTCGAACGCGCCGCGGCGATCGCCGAGTCGTTCACGGTCGCCCGCGCCGACGAGGTCGCGCGCGCGTTCACCTGCTACTTCCACCTGGTGAACCTCGCCGAGGAGCACCAACGCGTGCGCGTGCTGCGCGAGCGCGCAGGACAGCCAGGACGCGAGGATGCCGCCGACACCGTCGCGACCGCATACGCGCGACTGCGGACCGAGGTCGGCGACGACGAGGCGCGCCGCCGCCTCGAAGGCCTGCGCTTCCACCCGGTCTTCACCGCGCATCCGACCGAGGCCCGCCGCCGCGCGGTCTCGTCGAGCATCCGTCGCCTGTCCGAGCTCCTCACGCAGCACGACGCAGCGAGCGAGGGCGGCTCGGAGGAGCACCGTGCTCGCCGACGCATGCTGGAGGAGATCGACACGCTCTGGCGCACGGCTCCCCTGCGGTCGCAGAAGCCGTCCCCGACCGACGAGGTCCGCACCGTGATGGGCGTGTTCGACGAGACGCTGTTCACGACCGTGCCGCACGTCTATCGCCGCATCGATGACGCCCTCCGCGGCGAGGAATCCGGCGCCAGTGCCCCGGTCGTGCCCGCGTTCGTGCGGATCGGCTCGTGGGTGGGCGGCGATCGGGACGGCAACCCGTTCGTCACCGCCTCCGTGACCCGCGAGGCCTCGCAGATCGCCGCCGACCATGTGCTGCGCGGCCTCGAGCGCGCGCTCGAGCGGATCGGTCGTGCACTCACGCTCTCGGCGGACGACACCCCGCCGAGCGCCGACGTCACGGCACTGTGGGACCGATTCGCGGCTGGAGACCCCGAGCTGGCCGCGGAACTCGCGACCCGCTCGCCGGACGAGCCCCACCGTCGCGTGCTGCTGGTGATGGCGCGCCGCATCGCCGCCACCCGTCAGGGCGATGGTGCACGGGCCTACGCCCGCCCCGAAGAGCTGCTCGCCGATCTGCGGGCCGTGCAGTCGTCGCTCGCGGATGCCGGCGCGAAGCGTCACGCATTCGGCGGCGTGCAGCACCTGATCTGGCAGGTCGAGACCTACGGCTTCCACCTGACCGAGCTCGAGGTGCGTCAGCACTCGCAGGTGCACGCGAAGGCGCTGGCCGAGCTGGACGCCGGCGAGGCTCTCAGCGCCCAGACCGAGGAGGTGCTGGAGGTCTTCCGCGCGATCGCGGACATCCAGCGCGATCGCGGTGTGCGGGCCGCAGGGCGCTACGTCGTCTCGTTCACCCAGGCCGCCTCTGATCTCGCCAACGTGCATCGCCTCGCGCGGTACGCCCTGGGCGACGACGCCCCGGTGCTCGACGTGGTCCCGCTGTTCGAGACGTTCGCCGACCTTCAGGCCGCGCCGGGCATCCTCGCCGAAGTCGTGACGTTCCCGGAGTTCCGCGAACGCATGGCCGCCACGGGCAACCGCCTCGAAGTCATGCTCGGCTACTCGGACTCGTCCAAGGACGTCGGTCCGGTCGCCGCGAACCTGGCCCTGTACGAGGCGCAGGAGAAGATCGCCCGCTGGGCGCAGGAATCCGGCATCATCCTGACGCTCTTCCACGGTCGCGGCGGCGCCCTCGGCCGTGGTGGCGGGCCTGCGAACTCCGCCATCCTCGCGCAGCCGCCGCACTCGGTGGACGGTCGGTTCAAGCTCACCGAGCAGGGCGAGGTCATCTTCGCGCGCTACGGCGAGCCCGCCATCGCGATGCGGCACATCGACCAGGTCGCCGCCGCGACGTTGCTGGCGTCCTCCCCCACGGAGGAAGCGCGCACCAGCCGCGCCGCCGAGCGCTACGCCGAGATCGCCTCGATCATGGACGCCGCCTCCCGGGAGCGCTTCTTCTCACTCGTGAAGGCGGAGGGCTTCGCCCCGTGGTTCGCCACCGTGACGCCGCTCGAGGAGATCGGCCTGCTCGCACTCGGGTCCCGCCCCGCACGCCGAGGACTCTCGGTCGAGTCGCTGGAAGATCTGCGGGCGATCCCGTGGGTGTTCGCGTGGACGCAGGCGCGCATCAACCTCGCGGGCTGGTTCGGGCTCGGCACCGCACTGGATGCCGTCGGCGATGAGGAGCTCCTTGCCGAGGCGTACCGCGAGTGGCCGCTGCTGCACACGATGATCGACAACGTGGCGATGAGCCTGGCCAAGACGGATGAGCGCATCGCCCGGGAGTACCTGGCCCTCGGCGACCGTGACGACCTCGCTCAGCTCGTCCTCGATGAGCTGGCGACCACGCGGCGCTGGGTGATCCGGCTCACCGGCGGCGACAGCCTCCTGGAGAACAAGCCGGTCCTGCAACGCGCCGTGCAGCTGCGCAGTCCCTACGTGGATGCGCTCTCGCTCCTGCAGTTGCGTGCACTGCGCGCGCTGCGCTCCGCGGACGAGGAGCCGACGGGCTCGGGAGCCGACGCCGAACAGCAGCGGCTGCTCCTGCTCTCGGTGAGTGGAGTCGCCGCGGGCCTGCAGAACACCGGGTGACCGGCGGCCCGCCTGCCGCGTGCGTCGCCCACGATGGACCGCCGCTAGAGTGAAATCTCGCGCCGGATCCGGCGAAGCCTCACGCGACACGATCGCCTGCACCACCATCCCCCACCAGAAAGCCCCTTCCGCGTGACCGCTACGACTCCCGTCGACTTCCACCCGCTCGCCCCCGCCGTGCAGCCCGTCTTCGACACGGTGCTCGCCCGCAGCCCGCATGAGCCGGAGTTCCAGCAGGCCGTCCACGAAGTGCTGCACTCGATCGCGCCGGTCCTGGAGCAGCACCCGGAGTACGTCGAGGGCGGCATCCTGGAACGGCTCGTCGAACCCGAGCGCCAGATCCTGTTCCGCGTACCGTGGGTCGACGACTCCGGAAAGCTCCAGGTCAACCGGGGCTACCGCGTGCAGTTCTCCTCGGTGCTCGGCCCGTACAAGGGTGGGCTGCGCTTCCACCCCTCGGTCGACCTGTCGATCATCAAGTTCCTCGGATTCGAGCAGATCTTCAAGAACGCGCTCACCGGTCAGGGCATCGGCGGCGGCAAGGGCGGATCCGACTTCGATCCGCACGGCAAGTCCGACGCCGAGGTCATGCGCTTCTGCCAGTCGTTCATGAACGAGCTCTACCGTCACCTCGGAGAGCACACTGACGTCCCCGCCGGCGACATCGGGGTGGGCGGCCGCGAGATCGGCTACCTGTTCGGCCAGTACCGCAAGATCACCAACCGCCACGAGTCGGGCATGTTCACCGGCAAGGGCACCGGGTGGGGCGGCGCGGAGGTGCGCACAGAGGCGACCGGATACGGCGCGGTGTTCTTCGCCCAGGAGATGCTCGCTGTGCACGACGACTCCCTCGCCGGCAAGCGCGTGGGCATCTCGGGCTCCGGCAACGTCGCGATCTACGCGATCCAGAAGGCCACGCAGCTCGGCGCGACCCCGGTGACCGCCTCCGACTCCTCCGGCTACGTCGTCGACGACGCCGGCATCGACGTCGACCTGCTCCGTCAGCTCAAGGAGGTCGAGCGCGCCCGCATCGTCGAGTACGCCAACCGTCGCCCGAGCGCACGCTTCATCGAGGGCGGCAGCGTCTGGGAGGTCCCGGTCGACATCGCGGTGCCCTCGGCCACGCAGAACGAGGTCAGCCTGTCCGACGCCGAAGCGCTGATCGCCAACGGCGTGCGCGTGGTGTCGGAAGGCGCGAACATGCCATGTGTGCCGGATGCCGTCGACGCGTTCCAGAAGGCGGGCGTGCTGTTCGCCCCCGGAAAGGCCGCCAACGCGGGCGGTGTCGCGACCTCGGCCCTCGAGATGAGCCAGAACGCGTCGCGCCAGCGCTGGAGCTTCGGGGACAGCGAGAACAAGCTGCGCGAGATCATGGCGGACATCCACGATGCCGCGTTCGACGCCGCGGAGCGTCATGGTGTCGCGGGTGACTACGTGGCCGGTGCCAACATCGCGGGATTCGAGCGCGTCGCCGCCGCGATGCTCGCCCAGGGCGTCATCTGATCCCTCGCCCGATCCGTTCCGGTCGCGATATGTCACCGTTTCGGCTGATTTCGGCTGACATATCGCGACGGGAAGGGCTCGTGAGGGACCGCGCCAGCGGTCAGGAGCGGTGGGGGCGGCGGTGTGCGTCGTCGAGATGCACGTCCTGCGCATGCCGCGCGAGGGAGCTGCCGTAGCGCTCGGTGAGCTGCACCATCAGGTCGGGGGTGTCCCGGTCGACGCCGAAGACGTGCCCGGGGAAGTCGAGGTCGGGCTGGGCGGCCGCGATGTCGTCCTCACGGTCCGGCGAGAAGAGCTGCACCGGATCACCGACCGCCACCCAGCCGATCGGGACCACCGTACCTTCGGGCAGGACGGCGCGACGGAGGACGATCGCGTTGACGCGTACCTCGCAGCGCGCCCCCACCAGGGAACCGTTGAACAGACGCGACCCCGAGGCGAGGAACGTCTCCTCACCCACGGTCGCGCCCGCGATGCTCGACAGTGTGCCGATCAGGGTGTGCGCGCCGATGTGCACCGCGTTTGCGGCGGTCGCCCGGATGAGCGCGTTCTCCATCACGATCACGTGCTCGCCGAGGGTGATCGCTCCTCCTTCGGCCGTGATCACGGCGCCGTGCAGCACCTGGCAGCCCGGCCCGATCTCCACGTCGCCCGAGACGACGGCGGTGGGGGCGATGACGGCGGTGTCATGGATGCGGGGCCGAGCCCCGAGGTGCTCGTACAACATGCGGCCAGACTAGTACCGTCGCCGGTCGCCGCGCGCTACTCGGCCGCGACCGGCTCGGGGAAGATCGCGGTGAACAGCTGTCCGACCCACTCGAGCAACTGTGCATCGGGCAGCGGCTCGAGACCGACGCCGACCGCTGCGGGAACCATGGGCATCGGCACGACCAGCGCCTCTCCCCCGGCCACGAGCTTCGCCTTCGGATACAGCCGCTGCAACCGCACCTTGATCGAGTCTTCGAGGCGTGCGGGCGCGATGCGCAGGTTCGACCCCATCACGACCACATCCGTGAGCCCGGCGCGGGCGGCACGGCGCCGCAGACGCGAGACCGCGACCAGGCCCTCCACCTCTTCCGGCGGTGTGCCGTAGCGGTCGACGAGCTCCTCGATCACGAGGTCGATGGCCTCGTCCTTCGCCGTCGCCGCCGAGGCAGCCGAGAGCTTCTGATAGGCCTCGAGTCGCAGACGCTCGCTGTCGATGTAGTACTCGGGGATGCGCGCATCGAGCGGCAACTCCAGTCGCAGCTCCTGTCCGGTCTCGACCTCGTCGCCGCGGAAGGTCGCCACGGCCTCGCCGATCATGCGCAGGTACAGGTCGAATCCGACGCCGGCGATGTGTCCGGCCTGCTCGGCACCGAGGAGGTTGCCCGCCCCACGCAGTTCGAGGTCTTTCAGCGCGACCTGCATGCCGGAGCCGAGGTCGTTGTTGACCGCGATCGTCTGCAGACGGTCTGCCGCGGTCTCGGAGAGCGGCTTGGTCTCGTCGTAGAGGAAGTACGCGTACGCGCGCTCGCGCCCTCGGCCGACACGACCTCGAAGCTGGTGCAGCTGGCTGAGCCCGTACTTGTCGGCGCGGTCGATGATGATCGTGTTCGCGTTGGCGATGTCGAGGCCGGTCTCGATGATGGTCGTCGAGACGAGGACGTCGAACTTGCGCTCCCAGAAGTCGTCGACGACCTGTTCGAGCTGGTGCTCGCCCATCTGTCCGTGGGCGACGGCGATGCGGGCCTCCGGCACGAGTTCGGCGAGCTCGCTCGCGACGCGCTGGATGGACTGCACGCGGTTGTGCACGAAGAAGATCTGCCCCTCGCGCAGGATCTCACGTCGGATCGCGGCGGCCATCTGCTTGTCGCTGCGGGGACCGACGAACGAGAGGATCGGATGACGGTCCTCGGGCGGAGTCGCCAGCGTCGACATCTCCCGGATGCCCGTGACCGCCATCTCGAGCGTGCGCGGGATGGGGGTGGCACTCATGGCGAGGATGTCGACGTTGGTCTTCATCTTCTTGAGCGAGTCCTTGTGCTCGACCCCGAACCGCTGCTCCTCGTCGATGATCATGAGGCCGAGATCCTTGAACATCACCTGATCGGTGAGGATGCGGTGGGTGCCGATCACCATGTCGACCGAGCCCTCCAACAGCCCCTGGAGGGTGAGCCGGGCTTCCTTGTCGGTCTGGAAGCGCGACAACGGCCGCACCTTGACCGGGAACCCGGCGAAGCGCTCGGTGAAGGTCTCGAGGTGCTGCTTCACGAGAAGCGTCGTGGGCACGAGCATCGCGACCTGCTTGCCGTCCTGGATCGCCTTGAACGCGGCACGGACGGCGACCTCGGTCTTGCCGAAGCCGACATCCCCCGAGAGCAGTCGGTCCATCGGGATCGGCCGCTCCATGTCGGCCTTGATCTCGTCGATGGTCTGCAGCTGGTCCTGCGTCTCGGCGAACGGGAACGCCTCCTCCAGCTCGCGCTGCCACGGCGTGTCCGGACCGAAGGCGTGTCCCTTGGCGCTCATGCGCGCGGAGTAGAGCTTCACGAGCTCGACGGCGATGTCGCGAACCGCCTTGCGCGCCTTGCCCTTGGCCTGCGACCAGTCGCTTCCGCCCATCTTCGAGAGCGTGGGCGCTTCGCCGCCGACGTACTTCGAGAGCAGGTCGAGCTGGTCGGTCGGCACGAAGAGCTTGTCGCCCGGGTAGCCGCGTTTGGACGGTGCGTACTCGAGCACGAGGTAGTCGCGGACCGACTTGGCGGCATTGCGTCCCCCGGTCGACACCTCCCGCTGCGTCATCTCGACGAACCGGCCGATGCCGTGCGTGGCGTGCACGACGAAGTCGCCCTGCTTGAGCTGGAGCGGATCGACGACGTTCTTGCGGCGGGAGGCGAGCTTCTTGACGACGCGCTGGTCGCCGCCGATCGTGCGGCCGTAGAACTCGTTGTCGGTGAGGACCGCGAGCTTCGCCTCCTCGATCTGGAAGCCCGCTTCGACCGAACCGGTGACGAGTGTCGCGACACCGGGCTCCGGCGCCTCGTCGAGCGTCTCGAGCACGCGAGCGGCCAGGCCCCGGTCTGCGAGGACGTCGCGTGCACGATCGACCAGTCCGTGACCGGCGGCGATCACGACCACACGCCATCCGTCGGTCACCTTCGCCTCGACGAAGGAGATGGCCCCGTCGACGTTGCCGTGGAAGGAGGGGATGACGGCGGCGCCGAGGTTGGTCGCCTCCACCTCGCCCTCGCCGAGGCCGGCGCCGAACGGGCTGAGCCGCCACCACACGCCGCCGCGGTCGCGCACGACCTCCCGGAGCTCGGCGATCGTCAGGAAATCCCCGGCCCCCAGATCGATGGGCGCGGAAGCACCGGAGGTGGCCGCGCTCCAAGCGGCGTCGAGGAACTCGCGGTTCGTGTCGCCCAGGGTGATGGCACGTGCGCTCGCGCGCTCGGGATCGATGACCGCCGTCGCACTGCCGGCCGGCAGGTACTCGGCCAACGACTTCAAGGGTCCGGCGACGGCGGGGAGCAGCGACTCCATCCCCTCGACCGGGATCCCCTCGGCCATCTTCTCGAGCATGCCGGAGATCGCGGGGAAACCGCCGATCAGCGCGCGGGCGCGTTCGCGGACGTCTGCCGTGAGCAGCAGTTCACGGGTCGGAGGAAGGTCGACGCTCGGGACATCGCCCGCAAGCGAACGCTGGTCGGCCACCGAGAAGGCGCGGATCTGATCGATCTCGTCGCCGAAGAACTCCACGCGGTAGGGATGCTCGGACGTGGGCGGGAACACGTCGAGGATGCCCCCGCGCACCGCGAACTCCCCGCGCCGCGACACCATGTCGACGCGCGAGTACGCCCGCTCGACGAGCTGCTCCACCACGCGGTCGAGTTCGTGACCCCGACTGCCGACCAGGAGCTCGAGCGGCGCGATCTCGCCGAGGTTCCCTGCGATCGGCTGCAGCGCGGCGCGGACGGACGCGACCACGATCAACGGGTGGTCGCCCGACCACTCCGCGATCCGACGCAGCGTCTGCAGCCGCTGACCCACCGTGTCGGGGCTCGGACTGAGGCGCTCGTGCGGGAGCGTCTCCCACGCGGGGAACGTGAGGATGTCGGCATCGGGCATGTAGGAGTGCATCGCCAGCGCCAGACTCTCCGCCCGGCGACCGGTGGGCACGACCGCGAGAAGAGCGGCCGGATGTCCCGCCGCGGTCCGTCGAGCCAGCAAACCGGCCAGAGTCGGCGCGTCGAGCCCGTCGACCAGGCCGAGGTCGGCGTCGGTGCGCGCCCAGCTGAGGGCGTCACGGTACAGAGACGCCTCTTCCAAGGCGCGCAGAATCCCCGGAACAGTCACCGGACAAGACTAGTCGCGCCCACGGACACTCCCGCCGCCGTCCGACGACGAGCGCTCACCTGCGTAGGCTGTCGGGATGGAATCCGTCGTGCTGACCACCGAACGTCTCGTCCTTCATGCTCCGACGGATGCCGACGTCGATGCCATCGCCGACGCGTGCCAGGACCCCGAACTCCCCCGCTGGACCACGGTGCCGAGCCCGTACTCGCGCGAGGATGCGGAGGCCTTCGTGCGCCTGGTGACCGAGCACTGGAACGCGGGAACAGAGGCCGTCTGGGGCGTCTACGCGGACGGCGGGCTCGTGGGCATGATCGGTCTCCACAACAGGACCGAGCACTTCACGGGCGCGACGGCCGAACTCGGCTACTGGGTCGAGGCCTCCGCGCGCGGCAAGGGCTACCTCGTCGAAGCGGCCCATGCCGTGATCGACTGGGGGTTCACCGACCTCGGCCTCGCCCGCATCCGGTGGCAGGCCGTGGTGGGAAACGTCCCGTCCGCACGGGCCGCGCGCGCTCTCGGCTTCCGCTACGAAGGTCTGCAGCGCCAGGCGCTGACCAGCCAGCGCGGCCGTGACGACGGGTGGATCGCGGGGCTGCTGCCCGACGACGACCGCACCCCGGTGGACTGGCCGGTGCTCTGAGGGCGACCCGCCGGGTGACAGTGTCGGCGGCCGGTGACAGGATGAACGCATGCCGGAGATGCCGGAAGTCCAGGGCCTGACCACCTTCCTCGACGAGCGCGCCGTGGGGCGAACGATCACGCGGGCGACCGTGGCCGCCATCGCCGCGCTCAAGACCTACGACCCACCGATCACTGCGCTGCAGGGACGCGCGATCACGGCCTGCGCTCGCCTCGGAAAATTCGTGGTTCTTTCGTGCGGCGACGACCTGCACCTCGTGTTCCACCTCGCGAAGGCGGGATGGCTCCGGTGGTACGACGCGCTGCCGACCACGCTCCTCAAGCCGGGCAAGTCCCCCATCGCGCTGCGCATCGCACTCGACGACGGCAGCGGCTTCGATCTCACGGAGGCCGGGACGAAGAAGTCACTCGCCGTCTACGTGGTCCGCGACCCGCAGGAGGTCCCCGGCATCGCGCGGCTCGGGCCCGACCCGCTCGACCCCGCGTTCACCAGAGAGGCGTTCGCGGCGTTGCTGGATGAGCGCCGGATGCAGATCAAGGGGCTGCTGCGCGACCAAGCGGTGATCGCGGGCATCGGCAACGCGTACTCCGACGAGATCCTGCACGCCGCTCGCATGTCGCCGTATGCGATCGCCGGAAAGTTGGACGATGCCGAGATCGACCGCTTGTTCGCCGCCCTGCGCGAGACGCTGACGGAAGCGATCGCCGAAGCCTCCGGCAAACCGCCGGCCGATCTGAAAGACGCCAAGCGCCGCGGGATGCAGGTGCACGCCCGCCGCGGAGAGGCCTGCCCGGTATGCAGCGACACGGTGCGCAGCGTCTTCTTCGCCGACCGTTCGCTCGAGTACTGCCCCACCTGCCAGACCGGCGGCAAAGTGCTCGCCGACCGGCGGCTCTCGCGGCTGCTCAAGTGACGGCGGTGGCGAGCGGCGGGCGCAAGGTCCCTGTCGTGGAATGAAATGCGTGCAGGCGCGTTGAGTACACTCAGAGCAACAACGTGCTCCGGGGTCGGTGTGAATCCGAACCGGCGGTGACAGTCCGCGAGCGTCTCGAGAGATCGGGATGCCGATCCGGTGGAACTCCGGGACCGACGGTGATGCGAGGGAGACTTCGCTAGTCCGGAAGGGAGGCAGCACGAGACGCATCCGTGCGTCCGTTCCGCCATCCCTCCGACCCCCGGAGCCTCAGAGGAGGACGACGGATGGCAGTGAACGCGGCAGAGCGCGACGCGATGGTTCGCGCGCTCCACCTCGCCGCCCGCGGACCACGAGGGGCGAACCCGCAGGTGGGCGCGGTCATCCTCTCCCCCGAAGGCAGGGTGCTCGCCGAGGGGTGGCACCAGGGCGCCGGCACCCCGCACGCCGAGGTCGACGCGCTCTCGAAGCTCGACCCCCTCGAGGCCCGCGGCGCCACGGCCGTCGTCACCCTGGAACCCTGCAACCACACCGGCCGCACGGGTCCGTGCGCCGTCGCGCTGATCGAGGCCGGCATCGCCCGCGTCGTGTACGCGCTCGACGACCCGGGCGCCGTCTCCGGTGGCGGGGCCGATCGGCTGCGTGCGTCCGGGGTCGACGTCGAGTCGGGAGAACAGGCCGAGGCCGCGCACGCCGTGATCGACGGGTGGCTCACCGCGCAGCGGCTCGGACGCCCGCACGTCACGGTCAAGTGGGCGCAGAGTCTGGACGGGCGCGCCGCTGCGGACGACGGTTCGAGCATGTGGATCACGGGCCCGGAGGCGCGCGCCGACGTGCACCGACGCCGCGCAGAGGCCGACGCCATCGCGGTCGGCACCGGCACCGTCCTCGCCGACGACCCCTCCCTCACCGCCCGCGACGGCGACGCGCTGCTGCCCCACCAGCCGATCCCGGTGGTCATCGGCGCGCGGGCCACTCCGGACGATGCCATGGTGCGTCGGCATCCCCACACGCCGCTGTTCTTCGACACCCATGATCTACACGCGGTCCTGGCCGATCTGCACTCCCGTGGTGTGCAGAGCCTGTTCGTCGAAGGCGGTCCGACCCTCGCCAGCGCTTTCCTCGCGGCCGGGCTCGCCGACCGCATCCTCGCGTACGTCGCGCCCGTGCTGCTCGGCGGCCGGCGACTCGCGCTGACCGACATCGGGGTCGGTTCCCTCACCGAGGCCCGACGCCTCACCATCCACGAGTGGGTGCCCCTCGGGGGCGACCTCCTCGCGATCGCACACCCCGTGGAAGAGACCGACCCGCAGCACGAAGGAGCCGCCTGATGTTCACCGGAATCATCGAGGAGATGGGCGAGATCACGGCGATCGCCCCGTCCGGAGACGGCTGGCGCCTGACCGTGCGCGCGCCCCGAGCCGCCGCGGATGCCGTCCACGGCGAGTCGATCGCCGTCTCGGGAGTCTGCCTGACCGTGGTCGGCTCGACAGCGGACACCTTCGACGCCGACGTGATGAAGCAGACGCTCGACGTCTCGGCCATCGGGTCGGCGACGGTCGGCACCCGGGTGAACATCGAGAAGGCCATGCCCGTCGGCGCCCGGCTCGGCGGTCACATCGTCCAGGGCCATGTCGACGGCACCGGCGACGTGCTCGCGGTGCGCCCGGGGGTCGAGTGGAGCGTGCTGCGCATCAGCCTCCCCGCCGACCTCGCGCCGCTGGTCGTCGACAAGGGGTCGATCTCGGTCGACGGCACTTCGTTGACCGTCAGCGCCGTCAGTGCCCCCGCCGCCCCCTCCCCGTGGTTCGAGATCTCACTGATCCCGGAGACCCTGGCCGCGACGACCCTCGGCGTCCGCGCCGTCGGGGACCGCGTGAACCTGGAGACCGACATCCTCGCCAGGCACGTCGAGCGCTTGCTCGCGTTCCGCGCCGCACCGGAAGGAGGCTCACGATGAGCCTTTCCACGATCGCCGAGGCCCTGGACGCACTGCGCGCCGGGCGACCCGTCCTCGTCGCCGACGACGAGAACCGTGAGAACGAAGGCGATGTCATCCTCTCGGCAGAGCTCGCGACCCCCGAGTGGGTGGCGTGGACCGTGCGCTGGTCGTCCGGATTCATTTGCGCCCCGATGCCCGCCGACCTCGCCGATCACCTGAACCTGCCGCCGATGGTCGCCGCCAGCGAAGACGCCCGCTCCACCGCGTACACCGTGAGCGTCGACGCCGCCCAGGGCGTCACGACCGGCATCAGCGCGCATGATCGCGCACACACCCTGAACGTGCTGTCGGATCCGGAGTCGACGTCGACCAGCATCATCCGCCCCGGACACGTCCTGCCGCTCCGCGCCGTGGACGGCGGCGTGCGCGAGCGCAGCGGGCACACCGAGGCCGCTGTCGAGCTGATGAAGCTGGCCGGGCTCCGCCCCGTCGGAGCGATCGCCGAGGTCGTCGCGGAAGACGGCAGCATGATGCGCCTTCCGGGCCTGATCGAACTCGGCGCCCGCGACGGGGTGCCGGTCATCACGATCGAACAGCTCATCGACCACCTCAACGAGATCGACCCCGACGGCGCGACGCCGAGCGCGCACCGCGGTCGTCGCGTGAGCCTGCGCGCCGACGCCACGGTGCCGACGACCCACGGCAGCTTCCGATTCCTGGCGTACAAGGACCGCATCACCGGCACCGATCACATCGCCGTCGTCTCCGGTGAGCCCGACGAGACGGCGCTCGTGCGGGTGCACTCCGAATGCCTGACGGGTGAGGCATTCGGGTCTCTGAAGTGCGAGTGCGGTCCGCAGCTCGACTCCGCCCTGGACGCGATCGAGAAGGAGAGCGGCGTCGTCATCTACATGCGCGGGCACGAGGGGCGCGGGATCGGGCTCATCAACAAGCTGCGCGCGTACAGCCTGCAGGAAGAGGGGCTCGACACGGTCGACGCCAACCTCGCGCTGGGTCTGCCCGCCGACGCCCGTGACTACGCGGCAGCGGCCGGGATCCTCGCCGACCTGGGTGTGTCGAAGGTGCGCCTCCTGACGAACAACACCGACAAGGTCGCACAGTTGCGTGAACTCGGCCTCGACGTCGTCGAGCAGGTACCGCTGATCGTCGGCGTCGGACCCAACAACCACCAGTACCTGGAGACCAAGCGTGACCGGATGGGTCACATCATCGGCGAAGCAGAGCTCGCAGAAGCTCTCGCCAAGGGAGAGGACGAGAAATGAGCGGCGCAGGAGCACCCGAGACCGGCAACATCGACGGGCGGGGACTGAATGTCGTGATCGTGGCCGGCACCTGGCACGAGACGATCTCGAACGGCCTGATCGCCGGAGCCGAGCGTGTGCTGTCGGCGGCGCAGGCCACGCACCGACTGGTACGCGTGCCCGGATCCTTCGAGCTCGCGATCGCTGCGCAGGCGGCCTTCGCCGGTGGTGCGGATGCGGTCGTCGCGCTGGGCGTCATCATCCGCGGCGGGACCCCTCACTTCGAGTACGTGTCGGCGGCGACCACCGACGGCCTCACCCGGGTCGCGCTCGATGCCGGCAAGCCGGTCGGGTTCGGTGTCCTGACCCTCGACGACGAGCAGCAGGGACTCGACCGCGCGGGCCTCGCCGACTCGAAGGAGGACAAGGGCGCCGAAGCTGCGGATGCTGCCCTGCGCACCGCCCTCGTGACCCGGCAGCTGCGCGGCTGAGGCGGGCGCGTGCACCTGTCGGGAGAATGACCGGGCGAAGGGGCGAGACCGACATTTCCGCCGACATCCGTGCAGTCTCCCGACAGGTGAACACAGGCGCACGTCGATAGCCCGCGCCTGAGGTCAGCCTGTCCTTGCTAGCGCAGAAGGGCGCCGCACTCGTACGGTGAGGGCATGGAGACCCTCCGCCACATCGTGCTGTTCGTCCACCTCATCGGATTCGCCGTGCTCTTCGGCGCCTGGGCGGCCCAGGCATTCGGGGGCAAGCGCCAGATCACGAAGATCATGGACTACGGCCTCGCCATCGCCGGTGTCGCCGGCCTCGCTCTCGCCGCGCCGTGGGGTATCGAGTACGAGCTCAACTACGTCAAGATCGGCGTCAAGCTGGTCGTGCTGCTGATCATCGGCGCCCTGCTCGGCATCGGCTCCGCCCGTCAGAAGCGCGGTGCCGCCGTGCCGCCCGCCGTGTTCTGGCTGATCGGCATCCTGGCGCTCCTGAACGCGGGTCTCGCCGTCATCTGGCGCTGACCGACTTCTCTGCTCAGCGCTTCCGCGGAGGTGCCGTGCTCGCGCGCACGATGAGTTCGCAGCTCACGAGCGGCGTCTGCTGACGTCCGGTGCCGTCGAGCTCGGCGAGCAGCGCATCCACCGCGAGAGCTCCCACGCGTTCCGGATGCTGCTGCACGGTGGTCAGGGGCGGCCACAGCTGTGCAGCGTCGGGCAGGCCGTCGAAACCGACGATGCTGACGTCGCCCGGCACCTCGCGGCCGACTTCGCGAAAGGCCCTCAGCACGCCGATCGCCATCTGGTCGTTCGCGGCGAAGACGGCAGTGACCTCGCCGCGCTCGCGCAGTTCGACACCGGCTTCGTAACCCGAAGCGGCGGACCAGTCCCCCGGCAGCGGCTCCGGCACGCGACGCCCGTGCTGCTCCAGCGTCTCCCTCCAGGCCTCCCTGCGTCGCTCCGCGGAGTAGGAGCGGGCGGGACCGGCGACGTGCCAGACGGTCTCATGCCCGAGTTCGAGGAGGTGCTCGGTCGCCAAGCGGGCACCCTGCGCCTGATCCGTGTCGACGAACGGATGGGTCTCGCCGCGGTTCGAGTCGACGAACACGACGGGGAGGGCCTCGGGGATCTCGATATCGGCCTCGTCGAGCTGGTGCGCCTCGATCACGATGATGATGCCGTCGACGGCATGCTCTTCGAGCCTCCGGAACGCACCGGCCACGGTCTCGCCCGCGCTCGACTCCACCGGGATGAGGGTGAGGGCATAGCCGAGCTGGGCGGCGCGCACCGCGATCGCGTCGAGCGTGCGCTGGTTTCCGTACGAGCTGAACGAGAACATCACGACGCCGATGGTGCGGAAGCGTCCTGATCGCAGAGCACGCGCCGCGCTGTTGGGCCGGTAGCCGAGACGGTGCATCGCGGCTTCGACGCGCTCACGGGTGGTCGCACCGACGTAGCCCCGGGCGTTCACGACGCGGGACACGGTCTGCCCTGAGACTCCGGCCTCCCGGGCGACGTCCTCCATGGAGGGCTCACGACGACGCGTCGACGTCTCGGTCGGATGCTCTGGGCTCACGATCACCCATCCCCTCATGTGTTGACGTTGACACACTAGCAGTCGATCGAATATGTTGACGTTGACACACGGCGCAGCAAGCGCCCGGATCGTAAGAAGGACTCGTCGATGACGACTGAAATCCCCGCACCCCTGGGCGCCCCCGGCGTCCGACGGCGCGACAGGCGCGACTGGAAGGGCTGGTCCTTCGTCGGCCCGTTCATGGTCGTGTTCGCCCTGGTGTTCCTGACACCGCTCGCCTACGCGCTGTATCTCAGCTTCTTCCAGGAGAAGCTGATCGGCGGAACCGCCTTCGTCGGCCTGGACAACTACGTCCGCGCGCTCACCGACCCGCAGTTCTGGGAGGCGTTCGGCCGCGTGCTCATCTTCCTGGTGGTGCAGGTGCCGATCATGCTCCTCCTCGCGCTCGGCGCCGCCCTCGCCCTGGACAGCGCACGCCTGCGCGGAGCGTCGTTCTTCCGCATCCTGATCTTCCTCCCCTACGCGGTTCCCGCCGTCGTCGCGGTCCTCATGTGGGGCTACATCTACGGCGACCAGTTCGGCCTCACCAGCAACATCAACGACTTCCTCGGCATCGACGCGATCACGCCGTTCGCCAAGGAATGGATGCTCGTCTCGATCGGCAACATCGTCACCTGGGAGTTCGTCGGCTACAACATGCTGATCTTCTACTCCTCGCTCAAGACCATCCCGACCGACATGTACGAGGCGGCCGCCCTGGACGGCGCGGGCGCCTGGCGCACGATCTTCTCCATCAAGATCCCCTCCGTGCGCGGGGCGCTCGTGATCGCGACGATCTTCTCGATCATCGGCAGCTTCCAGCTGTTCAACGAGCCCAACATCCTGCGCCCGCTGGCTCCGAACGTGATCACCACGTTCTTCACCCCGAACATGTACGCATACAACCTGTCGTTCGCCGGTCAGCAATTCAACTACGCCGCGACGATCGCCATCATCATGGGCGTGATCACGGCCGTCATCGCCTACGTCGTGCAGCTGCGCGGCTCGACATCGGAGGTGCGCTGACATGGCACTCCCCCTCGCCCGCCCCTCGCGCCGACGCGACGATCCGCTGAAGCCCCGCAAGTCCAACACGCTGCTGATCGTGATGGTCATCTACGCGCTGTACACGCTCGTCCCGCTGGTGTGGCTGCTCTTCAGCTCGACCAAGACGCAGGCCGGACTCTTCAGCTCCTTCGGCCTCTGGTTCGCCGACGACTTCGCGTTCTTCGACAACCTCGTCGCCACGTTCTCCTACCGCGACGGCATCTTCCTCCGCTGGCTGGGCAACACCCTGCTCTACGTGGTGGTCGGCGCCGGCGGTGCGACACTGCTCGCCACGATGGCCGGCTACGGACTCGCGAAGTTCCGCTTCCCCGGGCGGCGCGCGGTGTTCGCCGTGGTCCTCGGCGCCGTGGCGGTGCCGGGTACGGCACTGGCCGTGCCGACCTTCCTGCTCTTCAGCGAGCTCGGGCTCACGAACACGCCCTGGGCCGTGATCATCCCCTCGCTCATCAGCCCGTTCGGGCTGTACCTGATCTGGGTGTTCGCCTCCGAATCGGTGCCGACCGAACTCCTCGAGGCCGCACGCATCGACGGAGCCGGCGAGTTCCGGACGTTCTTCACGATCTCGATGCGGCTTCTCGCCCCGGGCATCGTCACGGTCGCGCTCTTCACGGTCGTCGCCACCTGGAACAACTACTTCCTGCCGCTGATCATGCTGTCGGACCCCGCCTGGTACCCCCTGACCGTCGGCCTGAACCAATGGAGCGCTCAGGCCATCGGCGCGGGATCCCAGCCGATCTACAACCTCGTGATCATGGGCTCGCTCCTCACGATCATCCCGATCGTCATCGCCTTCCTGCTGCTGCAGCGCTTCTGGCAGTCAGGTCTCACCGCGGGAAGCGTCAAGCAATAGCTCCCCGCATCTTCTGCAACACCCCCGCGATCCGACGCTGGACCGCACCTCCCGAAAGGACACAGCAATGAAGCACCTTCCCTCACCGACCCGGCGCAGCCTCGCCGTGCTCGCCGCCGGAACCGTGGCAGCACTGGCGCTGGCCGGCTGCAGCACCGGCGGCACGACCGAGTCCGGTTCCGGCACCGATGCGGGCTCCGGCTCCTTCGACGCCGTCGAAGCCGCCCTCGAGAAGGGCGGCGAGATCACGTACTGGTCCTGGACCCCGTCCGCCGAGGCGCAGGTCGAGGCCTTCCAGAAGGAGTACCCGAACGTCACCGTCAATCTGGTCAACGCCGGGACGAACAACGACGAGTACACCAAGCTGCAGAACGCGATCAAGGCGGGCTCCGGCGCCCCCGACGTCGTGCAGATCGAGTACTACGCCTTCCCGCAGTTCGCCCTCACCGAGGCCTTCGCCGACCTCTCGGCCTACGGGTTCGCCGACTTCGAGGACGACTACACCGCCTCGACCTGGAACTCCGTCACGAACGGGGACGCGATCTACGGTCTGCCGCAGGACTCCGGCCCCATGGCCCTGTTCTACAACAAGACCGTGTTCGACGCCGCCGGTGTCGCGGTGCCCACCACGTGGGACGAGTACTACGAGGCCGCCAAGAAGATCCACGCGGCGAACCCCGACGCATACATCACCAACGACGCCGGGGACGCGGGCTTCGCGACCTCGATGATCTGGCAGGCCGGCGGAAAGCCGTTCGAGACCTCGGGCACCGACGTCACGATCGACCTGCAGGACGCGGGCTCGAAGAAGTGGACCGAGAACTGGAACCGCCTCGTCGAGGAAGACCTGATCGCGCCCTACGGCAGCTGGAGCGACGAGTGGTTCCGTGCCCTCGGCGACGGCAGCCTCGCCAGCCTCGTGATCGGCGCCTGGATGCCCGGAAACCTCATCTCGGGCGCACCCGACGGCGCAGGCGACTGGCGCGTCGCCCCCATGCCGACGTATGACGGCACCCCGGCGAGCGCGGAGAACGGCGGTGGCGGCCAGGCCGTCACGACGCAGAGCGAGAACCCCGAGCTGGCGGCCGGCTTCCTGTGGTGGCTGAACAACTCCGAGGAGAGCATCTCGATCTTCCTCGAGAGCGGCGGGTTCCCGTCCACGACCGCCGAGCTGTCCAGCGAGGAGTTCCTCTCCGACGCTCCCGAGTACTTCGGCGGCCAGAAGATCAACGAGGTGCTCGCCGCCGCGGCCGATGACGTCGTCGAAGGCTGGAGCTACCTGCCCTACCAGGTGTACGCGAACAGCATCTTCGGCGACACCGTCGGCCAGTCGTACCAGAACGGCACCGATCTGAACGACGGCCTGACCGCCTGGCAGGACGCGCTGGTCGAGTACGGCAACGCGCAGGGCTTCACCGTCAACAAGTAATACCCGCGAGCTGTGCCGGTCCCGGATCCCCCGTCACGGGATCGGCACAGCTCGCCTCATCGAAAGCACCACGACTCGTGACCTCCTTCTCCCTCGGTGACACCGACTTCCTCCGCGACGGACGACCGCACCAGGTCATCTCCGGCGCGATCCACTACTTCCGCGTGCACCCGGATCAGTGGCAGGACCGCATCCGCAAAGCCCGGCTGATGGGGTTGAACACGATCGAGACGTACGTGGCCTGGAACGCGCACGAACCTCGACGCGGCGAGTGGGACGCGAGCGGATGGAACGATCTCGGGCGCTTCCTCGACCTGATCCACGCGGAGGGTCTGGACGCGATCGTCCGCCCCGGTCCGTACATCTGCGCGGAGTGGCACAACGGCGGGCTGCCGGTCTGGCTCACCGGTGGCACGGGTGGGCTGCGTTCCTCGGCGCCGGAGTACCTCGTGGAGGTGAGCGCGTACCTCCGCCGCGTCTACGACATCGTCGCACCGCGCCAGATCGATCGCGGCGGACCGGTCGTGCTCGTGCAGATCGAGAACGAGTACGGAGCCTACGGCTCCGACGCGGCGTATCTCGAGACACTCGTCACGGTCACCCGCGAGGCCGGGATCACGGTGCCGCTGACGACCGTCGACCAGCCGGTCGACCGGATGCTGTCGAACGGGAGTCTCCCCGGGCTGCACAAGACCGGGTCCTTCGGCTCGCGCAGCACCGAGCGCCTCGCGACGCTGCGCCGGCATCAGCCCACCGGCCCCCTGATGTGCTCGGAGTTCTGGGACGGATGGTTCGACTGGTGGGGCGGCGTGCACCACACGACGGACGTCGCGACCACGGCCGCCGACCTGGATGCGCTCCTGGCCGCCGGCGCCTCGGTCAACATCTACATGTTCCACGGCGGCACGAACTTCGCACTCACGAACGGCGCGAACGACAAGGGACGCTATCTCCCGCTCGTGACCTCCTACGACTACGACGCCCCGCTCGACGAGGCGGGCAACCCGACGGAGAAGTTCTTCGCCTTCCGCGACGTGATCGCGCGCCATGCGCCCGTGCCGGACGAGCTGCCCGCGAGCGCGACCCCCGCCCCCGCGCTCGAGGTCCCCCTCGTCGCCGGAGGTGCCTGGACGACGACCGCGGGATCGGCGGAACCGACGGCCCACCCCGAGACCTTCGACGCGCTCGGACACCAGAGCGCGTTGATGCGCTACGACGTCGACCTCCCCCACGGCAACGGCGGGCTGCTCCTCGTCGGCGAACTCCGGGACCTGGGCTGGGTCAGCGTCGACGGGCGCGCGGTCGGCACGATCTCCCGCACCCGCCACGACCGCGCGATCCGGATCCCCGGTGGCCGCACCCTGAGCATCCTGGTGGAGGACCAGGGGCGGGTGAACTACGACCACCGGCTCGGCGAGGAGAAGGGACTCATCGGGGCGGTCACCCTCGACGGGGCACCGCTGAGCGGATGGCGCTGCACGCCGTTGGACGTCGCCGCCATCGCCGCGGGGATCGGGAGGGACGCTGTCGCGGACGCCGAGGCAACAGCTGCCGGAGACGGTCCGACCGCATGGACCGCCGAGTTCGAGCTGGATGCCCGCGCCGATCTCTTCCTCGACACCGCGAGCTGGAGCAAGGGCTATGCGTTCGTGAACGGGTTCTTCCTCGGCCGCTACTGGCGCAACGGACCGCAGCGCACGCTCTACGTGCCCGCCCCCGCCACCGTCGCCGGGACGAATCGCCTCGTCGTCCTGGAGCTCGAGCAGCTCATCGAGCGCCGGGCCGCTTTCGCTCCTTCCCCGTCGCTCGGCGCCACGGAGGAGTGACCCTCGAATCGCGCAGGCGGCTGCATCCGGTACGCAGATGCAGCCGTCTGCGCGACTCGAACGGGTCGCGGCGCACACAGGCAACACTCAGGAAGGCGTAAACTCGCCCAGGTCCCCGGCAGACCGGGGCTGATCGGAGAAGCGTCATGAGTACTGCCACTGCGCCCGCGAATCCCCGCTCGCGCGTCATCACCGCGAGCCTGGTCGGCACCACGATCGAGTTCTACGACTTCTACGCGTATGCCACGGCGGCCGTGCTCGTCTTCCCGGTGCTGTTCTTCCCCACGGGCAACGACACCACCTCGCTCCTCTCCTCGTTCGCGGTCTTCGGCGCCGCGATGGTGGCCCGCCCGATCGGCGCCGTGGTCTTCGGGCACTTCGGCGACAAGTTCGGCCGCAAGGCCACGCTGGTGGCGTCGCTGCTGACGATGGGCATCGCCACCTTCGTGATCGGACTGCTGCCGACCTTCCAGCAGATCGGCTGGTGGGCGGCGCTCCTGCTGCTCATCCTGCGTCTGGCGCAGGGCTTCGCACTCGGCGGCGAGTGGTCCGGCGCGGCGCTGGTGGCAACGGAGAACGCCCCGAAGGGCAAGCGCGCCTGGTACGGCACCTTCCCTCAGCTGGGCGCCCCGCTCGGCTTCATCATCGCCAACTTCCTCTTCCTCACGATCAACTGGCTGCTGCCGCACTCCGAAAACCCGGCCCTGAAGTCCGAGGCGTTCCTGGCGTGGGGCTGGCGCATCCCGTTCCTGTTCTCCGCGGTGATGGTCATCATCGGCCTGTGGGTGCGGCTCAAGCTCGTCGAATCCGACACCTTCAAGAAGGCCGAGACGAAGGGCGCGATCCGCAAGCTCCCGCTCGCGACCGTGTTCCGTCACCACTGGAAGCAGCTCATCCTCGGCACGTTCATCATGTTGGCGACGTATGTGCTCTTCTACCTGATGACCAACTTCACGCTCGCGTACGGCACCAAGCCCGCGTCGCTGGAGACCGCCTCGGCCGCGGCGAAGGCAGCAGCGGAGGCGACCGGCGCCCCCTTCGACCCGAGCGAGTTCGCGGCGCAGTTCTACCCGGGACTCGGCTTCGGATACACCGACTTCGTGCTGATGCAGATCATCGGCGTGGTGTTCTTCGGCATCTTCACGCTCCTGTCGGGCCCGATCGCCGATGCGGTCGGACGCCGGAAGGTGCTGCTGTGGGTGACCGGGGCGATCATCGTCTTCGGCTTCACCTTCAACACGTTCCTCCTCCCCGCGGTCGACCCGAAGTTCACCGGTGCGCTCGCCCAGGCGTTCCTCGTGTTCGGGTTCCTGCTCATGGGGGCCACGTTCGGCCCGATGGGCGCGCTGCTGCCGGAGCTCTTCCCGACCAACGTGCGGTACACGGGCTCGGCGATCGCCTACAACGTGTCCTCCATCCTCGGTGCGGCCGTGGCCCCGTTGATCGCCCTGTGGCTGTGGGCGCTCGGCGATGGCGCCCCGTGGCTGGTCGGCCTGTACCTGTCGGCCATGGGCGTCCTGACCTTCATCGCGCTGCTGTTGAGCCCGGAGACGAAGGACCACGACTACGACGGCGACCTCGGCGTCGCCGCCGCCGTCGAGCTCTGATCAGTACGCGGCGGTGATCGTGCGCGCAGCGCCGTCCACGATCATCGTCCCGCCGTAGGGCAGGATCCACTGCGGTCGGGTGTGCCCGAACGGCGGGCCGACGCAGATGACGGCGTCGGGGTTGTAGTGCGTCACGACGTCGAACACTGCATCCCGCTGCGCCGCACGAAGCGCAGCAGCCTCGGCAGGAGACGGCTGGAACTCGAAGTCGCTCACGGGCGGGCGGGCCACGACCACGGCTGCCGCAGCCGCGAGGATGCCGCGCTCCCCCAGTCCGCGCAACCACCGGGCCACCCAGCCCGCGGACGGCCGCTCCTCGCTGGTCTCGAGCAGCAGGACAACTCCGTCCAGGTCCGCCGCGCGCGGCAGCCGGTCGGCGAAGGCCAGGCCGTCGATCACCTCGAGACAGCCGCCCCAGGTCACGCCTTCCACCCGTGATGCGCGCCCTGCCCAGGCCCACGGCTCGGTCGGGACGCGGTCGCCGAACTCGAGGAGCGCCCGGGGGTCGTGCCACCGTCGCCCGACGTCTTCCGACTCGCCCGGCTCGGTGATGTCGAGCACACCACCGGTCAGGAGCAGGGCACGCAGGGAGCGCAGGTGGATGTCGTCGACGAACGGTCCGGGCCCGAGATGCACGGCGGTCGAGCCGCCGTAGTAGCCCCGAACCCCAAGGCCCCAGAGCCAGTTGAGGATGTTCGTGTTGTCGCTGTACCCGACGAACGGCTTGGGGTCGGCCACGGGCAGCGCCGGGTCGAGGTGCGGGACGACGAGGAGCTGGTCGTCTCCGCCGATCGTGGCGAGGATCGCACGGATGCTCGAGTCGGCGAACGCCGCGTTCACGTCGGCGGCGCGGGCCTGTGGACTCGCGCCGAGCTCACGCGTGGTCGGATACTCGATCGGGATCAGCCCCGTGAGGTCCTCGAGCCGGTGCATCGCCTGTGCATGCAGGTCCGGTGCGACGGCCGGAGCAGCGAATGACGGGGAAAGGACCGCGACACGGTCTCCCGGGGTGAGGCGGGGTGCGGACAGCATCCGCCCAGTCTGGCACGTCAACAGACATTGACAGCGCGTACCGCGTCAACGACGATTGACGCAGGAGGACATCATGACAATGCCGACCGCGATCGCACAGGACGACGGAAGCGAGCCGCTGGCCGCCCTGCACAGACTCGCCCAGCTGCGCACGGAAATCGCCCGCGCCGAGGAGGCCAACGTGCGCCGCGCACGGAACCTCGGATACTCCTGGCAGGCGATCGCCAGCGCCCTCGGCGTGAGCAAGCAGGCCGCGCATCGGCGATTCGGCCGCTCCTGATCCGCATACAGCCCCTCCATAGGATTCGTCCACGCACGAAGTACGGTCGAAGTACCATCTCCAGATAGAGGTCCCGCATGTCCGGTTCGGCGACAGCACGCCGCCGCGGACGGGGCGCGCAGCCCGAAGGCCCGCGCGCCACCTTCCGCCAGCTCCTCCCCTTCCTGTTCGAGCACAAGCGCACGCTGATCGTGGTCGCGGTGCTCAGCGTCGTCGGTGCCGCGACCTCGCTCGTGCAACCTCTGCTCGTGGGACAGGTCATCGAAGCGGTGCAGTCCGACGCCGGCATCGGGATCCTCGTGTGGCTGCTGGTCGGGTTCGTGATCGTGTCGTCGATCATCTCCGGTTTCCAGCACTATCTGCTGCAGCGCACGGGAACCGCGGTCGTGTACTCGAGCCGGCGCAAGCTCATCGCGCGCATCCTGCATCTGCCCACCTCTGAGTTCGACGCCCGCCGGACCGGCGACCTCGTCTCGCGCGTGGGCACCGACACGACTCTGCTCTACGCCGTCCTCACCCAGGGTCTCGCGGACGCCGTCGGCAGTGCCGTCCTGTTCCTCGGCGCCCTGATCGCGATGCTCGTGATCGACCCCGTGCTGCTGCTGATGATCGTGCTCGTGATCGGCCTCTCGGTCACGGTCGTCGTGCTGCTGAGCGGCCGGATCCGCACAGCCTCGACCGCCCAGCAGATGAAGGTCGGCGAGCTGGCGTCCGGCGTGGAGCGGGCGATCGGCTCGATCCGCACCATCCGCGCCTCGGGAGCGACCGAGCGCGAAGCGGACACCGTCACGAAGCTCGCCTCCGAGACCTACGGCATCGGCGTGCGCATCGCCAAGATCTCCTCACTGGTGGTCCCGGTCTCCGGCATCGCCCTGCAGCTCTCGCTTCTGGTGGTCCTCGGCGTGGGCGGGTTCCGCGTCGCCGCCGGTGCCATCACGATCGCGTCGCTGATCTCGTTCATCATGTTCCTCTTCCTGCTGGTGATGCCGTTGGCGACCACTTTCGGGGCGATCACCTCGGTGAACCAAGCGCTCGGCGCGCTCGGCCGCATTCAGGAAGTGCTCGATCTTCCCACCGAGTCGCAGGACGACGAGAAGATCGCCGCCTCGTTGCCGCGTGAGCCCGCAGCGGCGGATGCGCCGGCGATCGAGTTCCGTGACGTGCGCTTCCACTACCCCGCGAACGTGGTGGCCGCCCGCCAGGCGGCGGCGAAGGAGGCGCGATCCCTGCTCGCGGACGCCCACCTGGAACCCGCCGAAGATGCTGCCGATGCCCCGCAGGATCACGAGGTTCTCCGCGGCGTGTCGTTCGTCGTCCCGCACGGCTCCCGCGTCGCGCTGGTCGGCCCCAGTGGCGCGGGCAAGAGCACGATCCTGTCGCTGATCGAGCGGTTCTACGACCCGACTGGAGGGTCGATCCGCGTGCACGGCCATGATGCCCGCACCTACCCGCGCGACGACCTGCGCGCCCACTTCGGCTACGTCGAGCAGGACGCGCCGACGCTGGCGGGCACGCTCGCCGAGAATCTGCGACTCGCATCCCCCGACGCGACCGATGCCGACTGCGAACGCGTGCTGCGCGCCGTGAACCTGGGCGATGTGCTCGAACGCAATCCGCTCGGCATCGAGGCCCCCGTGGGCGAGGACGGCGTGATGCTGTCGGGCGGCGAGCGCCAGCGCCTCGCGATCGCCCGCGCACTGCTCACGGACGCTCCGATCCTGTTGCTCGACGAGTCGACATCCTCCCTCGACGGCGTGAACGAGCAACGGATGCGCGAGGCCATCGACGCCGTGTCCACCGACCGCACGCTCATCGTGATCGCGCACCGCCTCTCGACGGTGGTGGACAGCGACCTGATCGTGGTGCTGCAGGACGGCGTCGTGGTCGGCCAGGGAACGCATGCGGAGCTCGTGGAGTCGACGCCCCTCTACCGCGACCTCGCCCGCCACCAGCTGCTCGCCTGACGGGCACCCCGCCCCGACCCCGGTTTCCGCGTCCACGCCCAGCGCCGACGCCCCCGTCCAGCGTCGACGCCCCCGTCCAGCGTCGACGCCCCCGTCTCTTGGCGTTCCTGCGGAGGGGTGTGGACAAGCAGGAGGGGTGTCGACGAGCAGGAGGGGTGTCGACGAACAGGCGAGTGGACGACACGAAGGCTGGCGCCGACGCCCCCGCCCAGCGTCCACGCCCCCGTTTCGTGGCGTACCTGCGGAGGGGTGTCGACGAGCAGGAGGGGTGCCGACAAGCAAGAGGGGGTGTCGACGAGAAGGAGGGGCGGACGACACGAAGGCGGGACGTCGGAGACCACTCAGCCATGGGTTCGTCTCTGATGTCCCGCCTTCGCGGGTCTGAAGGGCACGAGGCCCTGAGGGTGCCGGCTCCCCCGAACCGGCACCGGTCTGGGGGCTACGCCTTGTCGAGGCGGTAGCGGAGCGAGGCGAGTTCCGCGCGCAGCGCCGCGGGGACCTTGTCGCCGAAGGTGTCGTAGAACGCCTCCGTCAGGTCGGCCTCGGTCTTCCATGCCTCGGCGTCGACGGAGAACAGTTCATCGAGGTCTGCGGCCGGGATGTCGAGGCCGTCGAGGTTGAGGTCCTCCACGCGCGGCAGGCGTCCGATCGGGCTGTCGACCGCCGGGACGTCGCCCGCGATGCGCCGGATGATCCAGTCCACGACGCGAGAGTTGTCGCCGAACCCGGGCCACAGGAAGCGGCCGTCCTCCCCGCGACGGAACCAGTTCACCTGGAAGATGCGCGGTGCGCGGTCGAAGCGCAGGCCACGGCCGACCTTCAGCCAGTGCCCGAAGTAGTCGGCCATGTTGTAGCCGCAGAACGGCAGCATCGCGAACGGGTCGCGGCGCAGCTCCCCGACCGTGCCCTCGGCGGCAGCGGTGCGCTCCGACGAGATGTTCGAGCCGAGGAAGACGCCGTGCGTCCAGTCGGTGGCCTCGACCACGAGCGGCACGTTGCTGGCGCGGCGCCCACCGAAGAGGATGACGTCGAGCGGGACGGCCTCTTCCCAGTCCTCGGAGATCTGCGGGCACTGCGCCGCCGACACCGTGAAGCGGGAGTTCGGGTGCGCTGCGGGTCGGCCGGACTCGGGCGTCCAGTCGTTGCCCTCCCAGTCGGTCAGGTTCGCGGGCGGCGCGTCGGTCAGGCCTTCCCACCACACATCTCCATCGGGGCGGAGCGCGACGTTCGTGAAGATCGTGTTGCCCCACAGTGTCTCGACGGCCGTGACGTTGGTCGACTCGCCGGTTCCGGGCGCGACCCCGAAGAAGCCGGCCTCGGGGTTGATCGCCCACATGCGACCGTCTTCTCCCGGACGGATCCACGCGATGTCGTCACCGAGGGTCTCGACCCGCCACCCGGGGATGGTCGGCCGCAGCATGGCGAGGTTCGTCTTGCCGCACGCCGAGGGGAACGCGGCGGCGACATGGTAGGCCTTGCCCTGCGGGTCGATCACGCGGATCAGCAGCATGTGCTCGGCGAGCCACCCCTCGTCGCGGGCGATGACGGAGGCGATACGCAGGGCGAAGCACTTCTTCGCCAGGATCGCATTGCCGCCGTAGCCCGAACCGTAGGAGTAGACCTCGAGGGTCTCCGGGAAGTGCACGATGTACTTGTCGTCGTTGCAGGGCCACTCGACGTCCTGCTCACCCGGAGCGAGGGGCGCGCCGACCGAGTGCACGGTCTTGACCCACGGGGCCCCCTCGGCGATCTGACGGGTCACCGCATCGCCGACCCGGGTCATGATGCCGATCGAGGCGACGGCGTAGGCGCTGTCGGTGATCTGGACGCCGATGTGCGAGAGGGGACCGCCGACGCGTCCCAGCGAGAACGGCACGACGTACATCGTGCGGCCGCGCATCGAGCCCGCGAAGATCTCGTTCATCTTCGCGTGCATCTCGGCCGGAGCGGCCCAGTTGTTCGTGGGACCGGCATCCTCCTCGCGCTCGGAGGCGATGAAGGTGCGTCCCTCGGTGCGTGCGACGTCGCTGGGGTGCGAACGCGCGAGGTAGGAGCCGGGACGCCACTCGGGGTTGAGCTTGATCAGCTTGCCCTCGTCGACGAGATCGCGCAGGAGCCGGTCGTTCTCGGCCCGCGAACCGTCGACCCAGTGCACGGCGTCGGGCTGGGTGAGCTCGCGGATCTCCTCGACCCAGGCGGCCAGCTCGGCCATGGCAGGGGTGTCATACGTCGGGGCCTCGCCGAACGTACGCGCCGCGGAGACGGGAGACGTGCGGGGGGTGAAGACTTCGGCGATGGCCATGACGTGTGCTCCTTCGAAGTGGGGGCGTTGCACCTATCTTCTTCCGGTTCGGACGCAACTTTCGGGCAAATCAAGCGATAAGAAACGCAATTCTTTCGCTACACTCAAGGAATGGCGTCCTCCGGCATCCACCTCACCACCCTCGGCCACCGCATCCGACACCACCGGCTGGAGAACGGCTTCACGCTCGATGAGCTCGGTGCGCTCGTCGGTGTCGCCGGCTCGCAGCTGAGCCTGATCGAGAACGGCAAGCGCGAGCCGAAGCTGTCCCTCCTCCAGGCGATCGCGCAGGCCACGAGCACGGAGGTCACCGACCTGATCTCCGGCGAACCGCCGAACCGACGAGCGGCTCTCGAGATCGAGCTCGAGCGCGCACAGGAGAGCCCCGTCTTCCGGCAGCTCGGCGTCGCTCCCGTGCGCGTGACCAAGGGCATGAGCGATGAGACGATCGAGTCGGTCCTCGGTCTGCACCGCGAGCTCGAGCGTCGGGAGCGTGAGGCGATCGCGACACCGGAAGAAGCGCGTCGTGCGAACACCGAACTGCGGCTGCGGATGCGCGCGCAGAACAACTATCTCCCCGAGATCGAGAAGCTCGCCGAGAAGCACCTCAAGGCGGCCGGTCACGTCCAGGGCGCACTCACGCACCGCACCGTGAGCATCATGGCCGAGAAGCTCGGGTTCGAGCTGATCTACGCCAACGACCTCCCCCACTCCACCCGTTCGGTCACCGACCTCGAGAACGGACGGATCTACCTGCCGCCGGCCTCCATCCCCGGCGGCCACGGACTGCGCTCGATGGCTCTGCAGGCCATGGCGCACCGCCTGCTCGGACACACGCCGCCGACCGACTACGCCGACTTCCTCCAGCAGCGCCTGGAGATCAACTACTTCGCCGCATGCTGCCTGATGCCCGAGACCGCCGCCGTGGCCTTCCTGCAGCAGGCCAAGAAGGACCGCAACCTCGCGGTCGAGGACTTCCGCGACGGGTTCGGCGTGACGCACGAGGCCGCGGGCATGCGCATGACCAACCTGCTGACCCAGCATCTCGGGATGGCGCTGCACTTCCTGCGCGTCGACTCCACCGGGGCGATCACCCGGGTCTACGAGAACGATGACCTGCCATTGCCGATGGACGTGACCGGCGCGGTGGAGGGCCAGCGGGTGTGCCGCAAGTTCCAGGCGCGCGCGGCGTTCACGCAGCAGAACCGCACGGTCGAGCACCACCAGTACACCGACACACCCTCCGGCACGTTCTGGTGCTCGACCCAGACCGGATCGTCGAGCGACGGCGAGTTCTCGGTGACCGTCGGAGTGCCGTTCGACGATGCCCGGTGGTGGCGTGGACGGGAGACCAACGACCGGGCCGTCTCCACCTGCCCGGACGAGTCGTGCTGCCGCCGCCCGTCGGCCGAGCTGAGCGAGCGCTGGAGCGGACGGGCGTGGCCGAGTGCACGCGTGCACACGCACATGTTCTCACCACTCCCCCGCGGCGCCTTCCCCGGCGTGGACGACAACGAGGTGTACAGCTTCCTCGCTCGGCACGCCGGAGAGTGATCGCGACCGTCCTCGCGGCGAGCGGGGTCAGTCGTCGAGGAACCGTGCGAATCGCCCCAGAGCGGCGGTCACCCCTGCGGGATCGGCCGGGTCCGCGAAGAACTCGGGAGGTGCGTCACGCGTCGCGGTGGCGTGCGACCAGGTTCCGATCACGCGGCCCTGCTCGATGAGCGTCGCGCGCACCATCCCGTTCTTCCCCGGACCGACAGCCGCCAGATGCTCCGGGGCGCACACGTCCGTGCGGTCGGCGTAGGAGATATAGTACTCGTCGAAGGCACCGAGCGCGTGGACGGCGGACGCATCCATCGTCCGTCGTGGTCGCCGGACTGCCGTGAACAGTCCCTCCTCGACCTCGACGACGCGCTCTGTCGCGCGTGCGGCGGCCTCGCGGGACTGCCCGAGCGTGAGTCCCGACCACCAGGAGAAGTCCGCGATGCCCGCCGGACCGTGGCCGTCGATGTAGCGCACGAACAGCTCCGCGAGTGGGTCGTCGGGGCGCGCCGGGTCGGGGATGTGGCCCTCGACGAGGACGAACCGCTGCTCCCGCGTCACACCGGTCCGCGGGGCGACGGGCCCCTGGCAGATGAGCCCGTCGATCGTGAGGGTGAAGAGCAGGTGGATCCCGCGTTGGCCCGCCGGATCGATGCCGATCCCCTCGAGGATCTCGAAGAGCTCGGCGCGGGTGCGGCCGCCGTCGCGCAGCGCCGGTGTCACGGCCCGCACGACCGCGGCGATCATGTCGTCGTCGATGCCGAGCTGTCGATGACGCGTCGCTGCCTGCTGGCGCTGCCGCGCGGCCGTGACCTCCAGCATCCAGCCGAGGTCACGCGCCGGAACCGTGTGCAGCGTGCCACGCATGGTCCAGCCCCGCACGAGGTCACCGCGATCGAAGGCGCGATCGACGTCGCGCAGGGTCACGTCTCCTCGGGTGCGCACCGCGAGGGCCCATCGACCGGCGGTGAAGTCCTGACTCTGTACGGCCAGCATGTGGTGAGCGGCATCGGAGACCGTGGGAGTCGGCGCGGTGAGGCGATGCGAGCGGAGGCGCTCGGCGAGCAGGGTCGCGGACGTCATGACCCCATCATGCCGGGCGCCTCCGACGCCGCGCACGCCCGATGTCAGCCCTGCAGCGTCACCTCACGGCGCTCGGGAAGAACGATCGGGTGCGAGCCCGCCATGACCTCGAGCACACGGATCACTTGGCAGGAGTAGCCGAACTCGTTGTCGTACCAGACGTAGAGAATGAGGGTGTCCTCGTCGGCGATCGTGGCGAGTCCGTCGACGATGCCGGCGCGGTGCGAGCCGACGAAGTCGGTGGAGACCACGTCGGGGCTCTCGACGTAGTCGATCTGCTGACGCAGCTTCGAGTGCAGGGAGACGCGGCGCAGGTAGTCATTGACCTGGTCCTTGGTCGCCGGACGCTCGATCGTCAGATGCAGCACCGCGAGCGAGACATCGGGGGTGGGGACGCGGATCGAGCTGCCCGTGAGCTTGCCCTCGAGCTGCGGGAGCGCCTTCGCGACGGCCTTCGCCGCACCGGTCTCGGTGATGACCATGTTGAGCACCGCCGAACGCCCGCGCCGGTCGCCCTTGTGGAAGTTGTCGATCAGGTTCTGATCGTTCGTGAACGAGTGCACCGTCTCGACGTGCCCCTTGACCACGCCGTAGGCCTCGTCGATCGCCGCGAGCACCGGTGTGATGGCGTTCGTCGTGCACGAGGCCGCGGAGACGATGCGGTCGGAGTCGGTGATGGTGTCGTCGTTGATCCCGTGCACGATGTTCTTGAGCGGGCTCTTGCCCGGAGCGGTGAGCAGGACCCGGGCGACCCCCTTCGACCGCAGATGCTGCGAGAGCCCCGCCTCGTCGCGCCAGCGGCCCGTGTTGTCGACCACGATGGCGTCGTCGATCCCGTGGGCGGTGTAATCGATGGTGGCGGGATCGTCGGAGTAGATCACCTGGATGCGGGTGCCGTTCGCGATGATCTGCTCGGCCTCCTCGTCGACCGTGACGGATCCGGCGAAGCGGCCGTGGACGGAATCGCGCAGCAGCAGCGATGCCCGCTTGACGAGGTCGTTCTCGGAGCCGCGCCGCACCACGATCGCGCGCAGCCGCAGACCGCTGCCGCCACCGGTGTGGGCGATGAGGATGCGGGCGAGCAGACGGCCGATGCGTCCGAAGCCGTAGAGCACGACGTCGGTGGGTTCGGCGGCGACGGCACCCATCGCGGGTGCCAGTACGTCGGCGAGGTAGGTCTCCAAGGACTCACCGCTGGAGGCATGCCCGGCCACGAGACGGGCGACATCGAGCGAGGAGGCGCCGGGCGCGAGCGCGTGGATCGCTTCCAGCACGGCCAGGCTGTCTTCGATCGGGAGGCGCTCGTGTCCGAGCTGGGCCACGCGCTCGTGCACCTCGACGAGCCCGGTCGCCGACAGGCCGAGCAGGCGGTGCCCGTGGAGGGAGGTGACCACGTCGTGCTCACGTCGAAGCGCCCCGATGAGCGGGATCATCCGCTCCGCCAGTTCTTCGCTCGCCGTCCAGTCTTCGCGGTGTGCCGCGGAATCGTTCATCTGCGTCCTTGCATGTGTGAGCGCGCACCGAGGTCACCGGCGCGCGGGTTGCCGGGTGATCGGGGGATGGCTCCAGCGTACAAGCCCCGGAACCGCGCGCCGAATCCAGGTCTTCCCGGTCTCACCGCGGGTCCCGTTTTACGTCTACACTGGTGGAATAATGAGTGAGACACTGCCCGGCGACGACGCCGACCTGATCATCCGCGGCGGCCGCATCCACACCCTCGACGGGACGGACTCCATCGCCCACACCCTCGCCGTGCGAAACGGCGTGATCGTCGCGGTCGACGAAGCCGTCGCACCGCTCCGAGCGCGCACCACCCTTGAACTCGACGGGCGCACCGCGATCCCCGGCATCAACGACGCCCATCTGCACGCCGCCTGGCTCGGCGCGCGCTGGCCACACCTGTTCTTCTCCGACACATCATCCGCGGAGCAGCCGTCCGGGCGTCTCGTATCGAGCCGGGAAGAGCGGCGCACCGCCCTTCTCCGCGCGTGGGGCCTCCTCGCCGAACGCGGCATCACGAGCTACACCGAGCCCGGGATCGGCCCGGGAGAAGACGCCGGCGAGACCGGCTGCTTCGGCACGGCCATGCTCGACACTTACGGCGAGCTGCACCACGAAGGCGCCCAGACCTCGCGCGTGACCCTGCTCCGGCTGTTCGGCACGATCGACGGCGAGAGCACACTGGAGGACTTCGAGCGCGGGATCCGCACCCCTGCGCCGACACACGACCCCCGGTGGCTCGCGATCCCCGGGGTCAAGATCTTCGCCGACGGCATCCCGCCGATGGCCACCGCCTGGGTCGAGGAGCCCTACACGGACGGCAGCACCGGCGCCCTGCTCACGCGCGGCGGGGATGATCCGCTCTCCGCGTTCCAGCGGATGGTGGAGCTCGCCGCCTCCCGCGGCATGCAGATCGCCGTGCACGCGACCGGCGACCGATCGATCGCGGAGTTCCTCGCCGTCCTGGAACGCCTCTCCGACGCGCCCCGGCCGGCCGCGCCCCACTACGTCGTCCACGGAGACCTGGCCACGCCCGAGCAGATCGCCCGGACGGGAAGGGTCGACGCCGGATTCGCCGTGCAACCGCTGATCGCCGCGCACACGCACTCCTGGGCGGCGCTCCAGCTCGGCGAAGCACGCCTCGCCACCGCCTGGCCCCTGGCGGCGATGCTCACCTCCGGAACACTCACGACGGTGACGAGCGACTCGCCGATCGCGAGCCCGGACTGGCGGCTCGGCCTCGACGCCTCGCTCGGCCTGCTCGGCGATGCCGGCGTCGCCGATGACGCACGATCGCGCCGTCGCCTGCTGCGTTCGATGACGGTGGATGCCGCGCGACAGGACGGCGCGTCCGCCTGGAAGGGAACGCTCGAGATCGGGAAGGTCGCCGATCTGACGATCCTCGATGAGGATCCCCTGACTCCCGGGCGTCCGTTCTCCTCCCTCGAGGTCGAGCGCACGATGGTCGACGGCCGCACGGTGTTCACCCGCGAGTGAGCTCTCGCACGACCGAACGCGGGTGCGCACGGAAACGGCGGGCGGCATGTTCACGCATGCCGCCCGCCTCTGATCCCCCTCGGACCAGTCCATGAACCCCGGCGCCGGTCCCCCGACGCCGGGGTGGCCTCACACCGCGGTCGCCACGAGCACCCGGGGACTCCCCGGCAGAGCGACCTTCTCGCGCACCTCCCAGCCGGCATCACTCAGCCAGCCGCGCACCTGGGCTTCCGGATACACGACGGTCCCGTCGATGACGAGGTACTCCCCCGCATGCAGGGCGTCGAGTCCGCGCTGCGCCGGATCGTCGTCGAGGAAGAAGTCGAGCACGGTCAGGGTCGCCCCCGGTGCCGCCGCCGCTCGCAGATTGCGGAAGATCCGGGCGTTCTCCTCGGCACCGAAGCGGTGGATGACGTGGTTCGCGAAGATCGCGTCGTAGGCGCCCTCCGGCGCGGCGGTCGCGGTGTCGGCGACCTCCACCACGGCACGATCGGCGACCCCGGCCGCCTCGACGGCCTCGGCGATCCCGTCTTCGAAGCCGGGTGCGTACAGGAACGTCGTCCGCAGCTCGGGATTGCGCGCCATCACCGACAGCGCGAAGTCGGCCGACAGGCCACCGAAGTCGAGCGCATGGGTGGCACCGGAGAGGTCGAGGTGACGGCCGAACTCCTGCGCGTGCAGGCGGTTGTACGTCATCACCCCCGCCATGAACGTCGCCCAGCGGGCATCGTCCATCTGCAGATCGCCAGGCTCGGTGGTGTCGACCGTGTGCGCGAACTGGAGCCAGTGCGGGTAGCTGATCTCATCGAGGAACGTCAGGAAGGGCGCGAGGTCGATCGCGGCATCGGCACCGGTCAGATACGCGGCGGCGTCCGGGGCGACGGCGTAGCGCCCATCCGTGCGCACCAGGAGGCCCTTGGCGGCCATCGCATCGGCGAGCAGACGGGCGATGCGCTCGCTCACCCCGCACGTCTCGGCGATCGCCGCCACCGTGTCCGCTCCGCCGTCGACGGCACGGAAGAGGCCGATGCGGCTGGCGTGGAAGAGCTGCTTGGACGCCATGTACCCCGTGGCGATGTCGAGGATCCGTGCCGCATCCGCGGTGGGGGTGTCGGTCATGTGTGGGCCTTTCCTTATATTTCTACGATTGTTGGAATTAAACGGCAGAGGTGTTCCCGGTCGCGATTGCGGCTCAGTCCGCCAGGAAGTCGCGCACGGCAGCACGGAACTCCGCCGTGTGCAGGGCGGAGAGGTGATCGCCGGGGACGCGCTGCGCACGGGCGCTCGGGAGCAGCCGCGCGAGGTCGTCGATCCCGGCCGCCATCGGATCGTCGGTGCCGCCCAGCAGCAGCACGGGCACGGCGATGCCCTCGGCCCGTGGCGCGAACGGCTCTGCGGCGAGACCCTCGATCAGGCCGATAAGGTCGTGCGGACGGTTGCCGGGCGACGACGCCATGTGCACGATCATGCCCGTGAGGGGATCCGTCGGCATGGGACCGCCGTCGACCGCGTCGCGTGCGGCGGCGAGGTCGACCTGCGCGAACGGCTCCCCCGCGCTGAGGCCGCCGAGCACGAGGCGTCGCACGGAGACGCGCGGATGCGCCGCCAGATCCCACGCGAGGCGAGCCCCCAGCGAGTATCCGACCAGGTCGATCTCGTCGCTGCCGACGGCCGAGGCGAGTGCGTCCAGCACTGCGGTCGTGGGCGCCGTGCCGAGTGCCGGGCTCTCACCGTGCGCCGGGAGGTCGACCACCAGGCGGGGACGGTCGCCGACGACGCCGGCCCACTCGTGATCCGGCCAGTCCTGCGCTCCGCGCGACGCGAGGCCGTGCAGGAACACGACAGGACGCCCGGTGCCCTGGTGGCGCTCGAGGAACAGGGATGAGGTCATGACGCGCCGTCCTCTCGGACCCGGCGCGCCGTGCTCAGCGCAGGCGTGCCAGGAACTGGTCGATGTAGGTCTCGTAGTCGGCGATCCGCTCGCCGTCGGGATACATGAGGTTGATGATGGTCGCACCGACCGCCGCCGAGATGTACTCGTTCGCGAGCGGGCCGTAGTCCTGATCGCGGATCGACCCCTCGTCCCGCGCGGCCTCCATCCGCTCGATGAGAGAAGCACGCCAGGACGCCAGGTGTCCGCGATACAGCTCGGCCAGCGACTCGTTCGCCATGGCGTACTCCCACAGCGCGAGCAGCACCCGCCCCGCGGCGATCTGTTCCTGATCGCGAGGGATCGTCGCCTGCAGGAAGCCCCGCAGCGCGGCATCCGCGGAGGTCGGCTCCTCGCCGGCGGCCTGCACGCCTTCGGACATCTGCTGGAGGATCGTCTCGAACGTCGCCGCGACGATGCTCTCCTTGCCCGGGAAGTAGTGCTTCAGCGCACCGTTCGCGAAGCCGGCCTCCGCCGCGATGCTGCGCATGGTCGCGGCCTCGAAGCCCCCCTTCAGGATGATGCTCTTGGCGACCTCGACGATGTCCCGTCGACGCTGGTCGTGATCGATGATCTTCGGCATGAGGTCCTTCCGGCCGATTCCGAGGCGTGGGGTGATCGGGCCTGGAGCTACCGTACCGCCGCATCGCGCACCTCCCGCAGAGCGAGCCACTGGGCACGTCGCTGACGCTGCGCGACCGGGTCGGCGACGGGCGAGGCGAGGCGCAGCCGCTCGGAGTACGGATGCTGCGGGGCACGGGTGACCTGCTCCCCCTCGCCGACCTCGACGAGCTCTCCGCGATACATGACCGCCACGCGGTGACAGACGCGGCGCACGACACCGAGGTCATGAGAGACGAAGAGGTAGGCCACGCCGGTGTCGCGCTGCAGTTTGATGAACAGATCGAGGATCGTCGCCTGCGTGGTGAGGTCGAGGGCGCTGACGGGCTCGTCGCACACGATGAGGCGCGGCCCGCGGACGAGGGCTCGGGCGATCGCGATGCGCTGACGCTGACCGCCGGAGAACTCACTGGGATAGCGATCCATGGCCGACTCCGGCAAGCGCACGCGGTCGAGCATCTCGCGCACCTTCGTCTCGGCGGCTCTCGTGCCGATACCGGTGGTGAGCAGCGGTTCGGCGAGGATGTCGCCGATCGTCATCGCGGGGTTGAGCGATCCGTACGGGTCTTGGAAGACGACCTGCACGTCATCCGCGAGCGCACGCCGGGCACGGCCGCCGAGCCTGCTGATCTCCTTGCCGTCGAAGCGGATGCTCCCGCCCGTGACGGGTGCGAGGCCGAGGATCGCCTTGCCGAGCGTCGACTTCCCCGAGCCGGATTCTCCGACGAGGCCCAGGCACTCGCCCGGCGCGATATCGAGGGAGACGCCGTGCAGCGCGCGGAAGGCGTGTCGGCCACGGCCGTACTCCACGACCAGGTCGTCGACTTCGAGCAGGGCGCTCATGCGGTCACCTCCGTTCCGGTACGGTCGAGTTCGGCGCGGCCCTCCGCATCGTCCAGGGACGCGGCGATCAGTTCGCGTGTGTATTCCTCGGCGGGTGACGCGAACAGCGAGTCGACCGGTCCTGTCTCGACGACGTCACCGCCGCGCATCACGATCACCCGGTCGCAGATGTCGGCCACGACGCCGAAGTTGTGGGTCACGATCAGCAGGGCCATGCCGTACTCGGCCTGCAGCTCTCGCAGGAGTTCGAGCACCTCGGCCTGCACCGTCACGTCGAGCGCCGTGGTCGGCTCGTCGGCCACGAGCAGAGACGGCTTTCCCGCGATCGCGCCGGCGATGAGCACGCGCTGCGCCATACCGCCCGAGACCTGGTGGGGGTAGCTGCGCATGACACGGTCGGGGTCGGTGAGGCCGACGCGCACGAGCATCGCACGCGCCCGCTCCCTGGCCTCCGCCTTGCGGAGCCCGTGGGTGCGGCGCAGCGGCTCGATGAGCTGGTGGCCGATCGTGTACGACGGGTCGAGGTTGCTCATCGGTTCCTGGGGCACGTAGCCGATCTCACGTCCGAGCAGAGCGTGTCGCTGCTTCGGCGTCGCTTTCGTCACGTCGGCCCCGCCCACCCAGATGGCGTCGGCGGTCGCGCGCCCGCTGGACGGCAGCAGGTCGAGCACCGAGAACACGGTCTGTGACTTCCCGGAACCCGACTCGCCCACGATGCCGACGACCTCGCCTGGTGCCACGTCGAGGGTGACGCCGTGCACGACCTCGGTCTCGCCCGTCGGGGTGGCGTGCACGACCCGCAGGTTCTCGACGCGCAGCGCGGACTCCTTTGCGCTGTGCTGCGCGCTTCCGGTCACGGGGGCGAGCGGCGTCGCGGTCCCGGCGGTGGTCCCGGCAGCCGTGCCTGCACCGGTACCGGCAGCCGTGCCGGCGGCGGTGCCCGACCGTCGGGAGACGCGCGGCGTGCGCACCTGCACTAGCTCGGCGAGCGTGGATCCCATGATCGCGAGCACCGCGATCGTGAGTCCGAGCGCGGCCGAGGGCCACAGCAGCATGAGCGGGTAGGTGAGCATCAGGCGGAAGCCCTCGAGCATCATCGCGCCCCAGCTGGGCACGTTGGAGTCGCCGATGCCGAGGAACTGGAGGCCGGCCTGCATCCCCATCGCGATGCCTGCGGTGAGGGCCGTCTGGATGATGACCGGCGGGTACACGGCCTTGATCACGTGGCGGAAGATGATGCGTCCGTCGGACAGGCCCGACACGCGGGCGGCGTCGATGTAGGGCTCGCTGCGCACGGCCAAGGTCTGCGAGCGCGCGATGCGGAAGTAGCCGGGAACCATGAACACACCGACGGTCGCCATCAGCAACTCGAAGTTGTTGCGGCTCCCCGCGGCGACCACGAGCAGGATGATCATTCCGGGGATCGACTGGAGGGCGTCGCTGATCCAGGTGGCGATGCGGTCGAACGTGCCACCGAAGTATCCGGCTGCGACGCCGGACGGCACACCGATCACGAGTGCGGTGACGATCGTGATGAGCGCGCCCCACAGGGTCGTCCGCGTGCCGTAGATGAGTCGACTCAGGATGTCTCGGCCGGTCGAGTCGCCGCCGAGGAGGTGCTCGGGCCCGGGAGGCGCCTTGGCCGCGGCGAGGTCGACGAAGTTCGGATCCATCGGCGCGAGCAGCGGTGCGAAGACTCCGACGAGCACGATGAGCAGGAAGATCGCCAGCGGGATGTATCCGCCGGGGTGGCGGAGGAAGCGGCGGAAGAGGCTCGAGCGTCGCTTCTGCGCCGCCCGGTCGAAGGCGACCCGGATGTCTGTGGTGGTCATGCGACGCGCACCTTCGGGTTGATCCAGCCGAGCACGAGGTCGAGCAGGAGGTTGATGAGGACGACGAAGACGATCGAGATGACCGTGATGCCGAGGAGCATCGGGATGTCGCCGTTCTGCGAGGACTGGTTGGTGAGCTGTCCGAGACCGGGGAGGCTGAAGATCTGCTCGACCACGATCGCGCCGGACAGCAGCCCCACGAACATCAGGGCGATGACGGTGAGGGCGGCGGGCGAGGCGTTGCGGAGGATGTGCAGGTTGACCCTGGTGGCGGAGAGACCCCGGCTGCGAAGCGTGCGCACCCAGTCCTGGCGGCTCTGCGCGATCACGGCGTTGCGCAACTGCTCGGCGACGGCAACGATGCCGCCGAGGGCGAGCGAGATCGCCGGGAGGGTGATGGAGCGCAGCCATCCGTCCACGGATTGCGTCGGCGGCACGTAGCCGACGGCCGGGAACCACTTCAGCTGCACCGCGAGCCACATGACCAGCACGAGGCTCACCCAGAAGCCGGGGAGAGCGAAGAGCACGACCGAGATGCCCTTGATCACGCGGTCGAACCAGGTGCCGGGGCGGAGTCCGGTGATCATCCCGAACGTGACGCCGACGACCGCGGTGATCAGCGTCGCGAACGTCACCACCGACAGGGTCACGGGGACCTTGATCGCGAGCTGTGCGCTGACGGGCTGGAAGTTGCGCCAGGAGACGCCGAAGTCGAGCAGAACCGCGTGTGAGAGCCAGTCCCAGAACTGCACGAGGAGCGGACGGTCGAGGCCGATCTTCTCAGCGAGCGCCGCCTGCTGAGCCGGACTCGCCGTGGTGCCCAGAAGCGAGGCCGTCGGGTCGCTGATGGCGAGATGGGCCAGGAAGAAGGTGCCGATCGAGACCGCGACGAGCAAGAGGATGCCGGACAGCACCCGCTTCGCCGTGAACAGGAACATGGGGGCCTCTCGGAGAATGGGGTCGGAGGGGGAAGGTTGCCGGGGCGGCCGGTGTCGCGGCCGCCCCGGCGGGCGTCAGCCCTGGGTGATGTAGCGGAGCGTCGGGAACATCATCCCCACGACGGGCTGCAGCTGGATGCCGGGCGCCGTGTAGTAGATGTTGTTCGCCTGGTACCAGACCGACCACCATGCCTGGTCGACGAGAGCCTTGTTGAGCTCCTTGACGGCGTCGGTCTGCGCGTCGCCGCGCTCGGTCTGGACCTTCTCGACGAGGGGAGCGATGACCTCGTTCTCCGCATAGTCGGGCGCGGGGTTGAACCACTGCACGCTGGTCACCTGGCGGGCGACGGTGGCGACGTCGTTGCCGTCCATCGCGAGGAACGAGATGAACATCGGGTAGTTCGGCGCGTTCAGCTGGTAGTCCGGCATCTGCATGTTGTCCCACGTGACCTTCACACCGAGCTCGTTGAGCGCCTGCTCGGCCGAGGGCTTCCACATCTCGAAGATGGGCGACATCGGCATCGAGATCTCGAAGCCGTCGGGGTAGCCGGCGTCCGCCAGCAATTGCTTGGCCTTGTCCATGTTGTAGGCGTAGGTGTCGTTGAGCGACGGATCGTTGATGGGGCCGCCGTCGGGGAACACCTGGTTGGTGGCGACGCCCGCTCCGCTGCCGACCGCGGCGAGGACCGCCGCTCCGTCGAAGGCGTAGTTCAGGGCCTGCCGCACCTCGAGCTTGCCGAGCGGCTCGCTCTTCACGCCGGTGTGGTCGGTGATGACGAGGCCCGCCCATCCGGACACGCGTTCGGCGGTGTTCCACCCCTGCTGCTTCGCCTGTTCGAGGTTGGCGACGTCGCCGTACTGCACGTTGATCTGGCCGCTGAGCATGGCGTTGTGACGGGCGGTGGCATCGGTGATCGGGAAGATCGCGAGCTCGGAGAAGGGGTACGCGTCGGCGTCCCAGTGGTCGGCAGTCTTGGTGAAGTGGTACTCGGCACCGGCGACGCTCGTCGTGCTGTCGAGGACGTAGGGGCCCGAGCCGATGGGCTCGCTGCCCAGCGTGCCCGCTTCGATGGCGGCCGGGGAGGCGACGTAGCTGCGTCCGAGACCCATGAAGTAGAGGATCGTGTCGTCGCGCTGCGTGAGGGCGATGCGGACGGTGTCGTCGTCGACCTTCTCGAAGGAGGCGACGTTGACGTAGGCCTCACCCGAGCGGGCACCCGCCTTGAGGTACTCGAGGCTCGTGATCACGGCGTCGACATCGACCGGGGTGCCGTCGCTGAACACGGCGTCGGTGCGGATGTCGAGGTCGATGCTGAGGTCGTCGTCGGCGACGGTCCACTCGGTGGCGAGTGAGGGGATCGGTTCGCCGTCGGCGTCGAGGGCGATCAGAGCGTCGTAGACGGCGGAGAGATACGGGCCGTCGAAGCCGATGTCGGCGAGCGAGGGATCCCACGACGTGACGTCGAGGAAGTTCCCGATGTTGAGGGCGTCGGGGCTGTCGACCCCGCTGCCGTCGGACGGCGAGGGCGAGGCGCCGCCGCTGCAGCTGGTGAGGGCGAGCGTCACGGCGACAGCCGCGGCGAGCGCGAGGGGCATTCGTTTCATGATTCCTTCTCTCGGGTGCAGGGGGTGGTGAAGAAGGGTCGAGGTGCCGCTGATCGGAAGCCGGGTCCGACGTCACTTCGATGTGTCGTGCTGGTTAGTCTACATGCGTGGAAAAAGAGCGCAAGAGCGATTCGCCCTCGCGGTGCGCCGGATCATGCCCGGGGGCGCACCGGGCTTGACCGAGCGCGCAGGCATGAGCGCATGGACATGGGCGCGCGGGCATGAGCGCGCGCCCATGAGCAGACCAGCACATCCCGAGCCGCACACGCTGGCACCGGCATCAGACGTCGATGTCAGCCGTCGATGTCAGGCACCGGCATCAGACGTCGAGGTCAGGCGGCGATGCCAGGCACCGATGTCAGGCGGCGAGGTCAGGCGGCGATGTCGAAGCGCGCTCGACCGCCGAGGCGCGGGCTGCGCGCAGGGTCGACCGAGGCGGGAGGGATGAACCATACCCGCCCCACCGGACCGCCCCCATCGATACGGATCTCCCACCCGTTGTCATGCACTCGGTGGTGGCAGGTCTCGCACAGCAGCACGCCGTTCGACAGATCCGTCGGCCCGCGGTCACGACTCCACCACCGGATGTGATGCGCCTTCGTCATGTCCGGCGGCAACCCACACATGGCGCAGCCCCCGTCGCGCTCCACCAGAGCCAACCGTTGCGATCGCGTGAACAGGCGCCTCTCGCGCCCCCAGTCGAGCACTTCACTCGCGGCGCCGAGCACACACGGAATCACACCCCCGCCGGCGGCCATCCGTCGCGCGGCTCCGATGCTGATCGGCTGCTCGACCCCGTCGATCTCCGCAGAGCCGGTGCCGACCTCGAGATCATCGAGGCTCATTCTCACCACGATCGTCGCCCCTGCTAGCGGCACCCTGGCTTCGCAGCCGAGCACGTGGGCGGCGAACACAGAGAGCGCATCAGCCTGCAGCATCGGCACGGTGCGACGGTCGGCGTCAGGCGCGTCGGGAGCGGCCGCATCCTTCCGGGCGGCGAACGCGGCCGTCACGTAGCCGCGGATCGCGGTCATGACAGGGGCGGCCGTCTCGGCATCGAGGACCGCATTCAGATGCACCTTCCCCTCACGCTCGTGGATGGTGAGGGATCGACGGGAACGCTGCTCCTCGAGTCGCGGCTCCACCCCATCCGGGTCCAGCCACGCCTCCGCCCGCACCACTAGCTTCCGCACATCGTCCAGCGCGAGCCCGAACGCTTTCTCCACCAGCACACGCTCTGCCTCGGCGACGCGCGTCAGACCCACCACGACGCGACATCGATCGAGCAATGAGATGATTACCGCCGCCGACTGAGCGCTCAGCATTCCCGCGCCGAGCGCCTGCCGCACGACCGGGTATCTCGCCGGCAGCGGCGCCCCCAGGAGGTCTGCACGCGGAGCAACGGCCTCCCCCACCTTCACGAGCCGCGTCGCATCACCGCGTGACACACCCACGGTCGCCGCGATCAGCGTCGCCGGATTGCGGAACCCCTGCTGCTTCGCGAGACTCTCGGCCCCGAGTTCGGGGCGGGACTCGCGAGAGATGCACGCGGCCACCTCGACGTGCACGGCGTCCAGCCGCCGCTGGAGCACCCCGAGGGACGCGCTGACCGCGATGAGCTGCTCACGCGACAACTCACCCGAGTCGTCGGCATCAGCCCACGCCGCGTCGAGACGGGACATCGCCTCATGCAACACGGCCAACTTCGACATACCCAGATCCTACCGAAGAAACGCCCGACTTTCGAAGATTTGTTCGAATGAATGCCAGCATATCGCAGACCGCCCGGGCTCCTTCAGACGAGGTCCTGCGACTGCGAAGCACCAGTCACTCGCAGCTCCACGTCTTCAGCGTCGGCTTCAGCGTCGCCAGGCTTCGCATCGGTCAAGCCACCGTCTTGCTCGGCAGCCCGGCGTCTCGCATGAGCGCGTCTGTCGAGAATCAGATACCAGCCGACGAAGAAGACCACCAGAAAGAGGAATCCGCCGAAGACCACGGCCATGAGCAGCGTGGGCTCCGGGCTCATCTCATCTCCACTCCCCCGACATCCACGGCGGATCTCGGCGCGCCTCATGTTCCCACACCGGCAGCGCGCAGCCCCCAGAACCCCGGCTCCCTTCACCACGCCCCGTCGGCGCGCACCTCCCGGTCGACCCAGCAGTCGGCGAGCGCGCCCCGCACCTCGGCTCCGTGGTCTCGCGCGAGGGCGAGCGCCGCATGGTTCGCCTCGAGTTGCGCGAGACGCGAGGCACCGAACAGCACGTTCGCGGTGGCGGGGTTCGACAGGCAGAAGGCGATGCCGAGCGCGGCCGGCGTGACCCCGAACTCTCCCGCAACCCGCGCGACCTCGGGGTACACGGCGACGATCTGCTCCCGGATGCCTCCCACGTCGGCACCGATCTTCCGTTCGGGCATGCGTCCGGTGGCGAGGATTCCACCCTCGAACACGTCCGACGCCTGGAGCGCGAGAGCCCCCTCGGCGAACAGGGGGCCGTAGGCGTCCCCCTCCGCCATCGAGCGCCGAGCGATCCCGTACTTCAGCTGCGCGAACGCCGGGCCAGCCATGCCCTGCGCCGCGGCGACGGCGAGCGCCTCCCTCGTGTGCTCGATCCGCCAGTTGTTGATGCCCCAGGAGCCCACAAGCCCCTCGGCGATCAGCTCGTTCACGTCGGCGACGAGGCGCGGCAGGTCCGGAGCGTCGAGGTAGTCGCCCACGACGAGGGTGTCGAACCGGTCGAGGCCCGCTCGCTCCAGGGACTCGACCAGTTGTGCGCGAAAGCCCTGGTTCGGCCAGTCCCACAGCCAGAGCTTGCCGCACAGCACGATGTCATCGCGGTCGACGCCGCTCGCTCTCAGAGCCTGCCCGAAGAGGATGTCGGTCTTCGAGTTCTCGGAGTGCGGACCCATGTTGTAGTACGCGACGTCGAAGAAGCCGGCGTCCAGCTCGACCGCCCGGCGGATCAGCGCCACCGCGTCGTCGGGCGCCATCCGATCCCAGGTGTTCCAGGATCCGAGCGCCAGCGGGGGCACCGGGGCGCCCGGGGAATCCAGAGGCTTCCAGGGATATGTCGTTTCGGGCATGAAGGCTCCTTCGCCGTCTCGAGACACGGGGTTGTGTTTTTCTATGTTTGTAGAATATAACGGAGACATCCCGTCAGAACCGCCGTCAGTGAGGACGAACATGACCGTATCCCCCCGCCGCATCCTGGTCACCGGCGGCGCGTCCGGCCTCGGCCGCGGCATCGCCACCGCATTCCGTGACCGTGGAGACGAGGTCTTCATCGGCGATGTGAACGCGGACGCCGCCACGGCGGTCGCCGCCGAGATCGGCGCCACGGCGCTCACCCTCGACATCGGCGACGAGTCCTCCGTGCGCGCCGCAGCCGAACGGCTCACTGCCGACGGCGGCATCGATGTCCTGGTCAACAACGCGGGCATCGTCGCCGGCGGCGGCACCCTGCAGGAAGTGCCGGTCGACGTCGTCGACGCGGCCCTGCGGGTCAACGTGCGCGGAACCTTCCTCATGCTCCGGATCTTCGGCGCGCTGCTCGCCGACGCAGGACGCGGCGCGATCGTCAACATCTCGTCCATCGGCGCACGGCAGCCCACCCCCGGACTGGGGCACTACGAGGCGACGAAGGCCGCGGTCGACGCCCTCACCCGCACCGCTGCGATCGAGCTCGCCGCCTCGGGCGTCCGGGTCAACGCGGTGGCGCCCGGCCCCGTGCTCACGCCTCTCACCGCGGACTTCGCCTCGAACCCGCGAGCCCGTGCGGCGTGGGAGTCCCGCATCCCGCTCGGCTCCATCGCCGAGGTCGACCAGATCACCCCGCTCGTGCTGTTCCTCGCGAGCGACGCCGCCAGCCACATCACCGGAATCTCCGCCCCCGTCGACGGCGGACAGCTCCTGGTCTGACGCGGGATCGATTCCGCACCTTCCCGTCCCCTCCGAGGCCCCTTTCTGATCCGCCACCCGCCCCGCTGACCCGCCACCCGCGCGCGACTGGAGAACCGCATGCCCCTCCCCACCCGCACCAAGGCCGCCGTGCTCACCGCGCACGGCGAGCCGCTCACCCTGCAGGACCTGCCTCTCCCCGCCGAGATCGAAGCGGGCGCCGCGCTCGTGCGCATCGCGTGCACCACGCTGTGCGGCACCGACATCGAGATCTGGGAGGGACGGATGACCTTCCCCGGCATGCTCCCGATGGTGCTCGGGCACGAGATGGTCGGCGAGATCGTCGCCACCGGCCCCGACACGAAGGATGCCCTGGGCCACCCCCTCTCCCCCGGAGATCGCATCGGCTGGTCAGAGTCGACCTGCGGCGAGTGCTACGGCTGTGTGGTGCTGCGCGAGCCCGTCGCCTGCTCACGCCGCGGATACGGCTTCCTGCAGCGTGCGGACGTGCCACCGTTCGCCACCGCGGGACTCTCGGAGTACGCCTACGTGACCCCGGGGGCGGCCAAGCTGCTGCTCCCGTCATCCGTCAAGGACACCTGGGCCTCGATGGCCGGATGCGCGGCCAAGACCGTGTTGCGGGCTTTCGAGCGCGCAGGGCGCATCCGCCCCGGCTCGACCGTGGTCGTGCAGGGCGCCGGGGCGCTCGGCATCTTCGCCACGGCCGTCGCGAAGATCTCCGGTGCGGGCCAGGTCATCACGGTGGGCGCCCCCGCCTCCCGGCTCGAACTCGCCGGCCGCTTCGGCGCCGATGCGGTCGTCGACTTCCGCGACGGCCCGGTGGTCGATCAGGTGATGGCGCTCACGGGAGGGCGCGGCGCCGACCACGTGTTCGACTTCGCGGGTGCGCCCAGCGTCGGCCCTGACGCGATCGCGATGGCCGCCCAGCGCGGGACCATCACGATCGTCGGCTCGACCGGTCCCGCGGGCGACGGCTTCCCGCTCAGCACCATCATGGGCAAGGAGCTCACGGTGGTCGGCTCACTCAACGGCGACATCTCCGACTACTCCCGTGCGATCGACTTCTTCACCGCTTTCGCCGATCGCTTCCCCTGGGACGACCTCTTCAGCGACCCGGTCGGCCTCGCCGACGCCTCCGCGAAGATCGCCCACATGCATGACCTCGATGAGGTCAAAGCCGTCATCGACCCGAGACTGTGAGGACTCCATGACCACTCCCCTCCTGCCCCGACGCGAGATCGGCCGCAGCGGCATCGACGCCTCACTGTTCTCTCTCGGCTCCTGGCACACCTACGACCGGATGGACTTCGCCGACGCGGTGGCGATGCTCCGCGACGCCGTGGACCGCGGCGTGAACCTCTTCGACGTCGGCGTGTACTCCGCGCCGGGAGCGCCACCGGTCTTCACCGACGTGATCTTCTCGGCGATGGTGCGCGCTGCAGGCCTCCGGCGCGACGACTGGCTGCTCTCGTCGAAGCTGTGGCTCGAGGCATTCGGCGACGACGGCTTCCGCCCCCAGCTCGAGAACGCGCTGATGCGGGTCGGCGTCGAGCACGCAGACCTCGTGATCCTCGGAGACCTGCGGCGCGACGACCTCGACCTGCGTGAACTCGTGCTCGACCTCGCCCGTCTCGCGGAGGCCGGCCTCATCCGCACCTGGGGTGTGAACAACTGGTCGGCATCGAGCATCCAGTCCATGATCGACATCGCCGCGGCGGAGGGCGTGGCCGGACCGCAGATCGCGCAGTTGAAGTACAGCGTCTCCCGGCGCTCGATCCCCGACGGCAGCCCCTTCGCCCGCCTGTGGGAACAGGGGCTCACTTTGCAGGCCTCCGACTGCCTCGAGGGCGGCGTGCTCGCCGGCAAGATCAACGGCGACCGGCAGATCGGCCGCGACCCCGGCGACATCCGGGAGCGGATCATCCAGGATGTGCCCGCCTTCACCGAGGTCGCCGCATCCCTCGACGTCTCACCCGCGCAGCTCGGGATCGCGTTCACCCTCACCCATCCGGCCCTCACCACGACGCTGTTCGGCGCCTCGAGCGCGGAACAGCTGCGCGCCAACCTCGACGCCGCAGCCCTGGTCGACCGGGTCGGCGGCGATGAGCTGCGCCGCCTGGTCGAACCGTTCTGGGCCGATCGCGGGGTCGTCGACCCCGAAGGCCCCTGACCCGCCGCTTCGCCCTTCCATCCAAGGAGAACCATGACCGCCACCGCCGCCGGACGCCCGACCGTCACCCCCGTGCCCTTCGACCCCGAGGTGCAGGCCGTGCTCGACGAGATCGCGAAGAACCCACAGCCGGCGCTCACCCGCGACACCCTTCCGCGCGACGGCGTCGACCGGATGTTCCCCGACAACGACGCCGTGATCGCCGGGCGCGACATCGAGTGGGAGGACCGCGCCATCCCCGGTCCCGCCGGAGCACCCGACCTCGAGATCACGGTGTTCCGCCCCGCCGGCGTCCACGGGGAGGTGCTCCCCGGTTTCGTGAACATCCACGGCGGCGGCATGATCGTCGGCCACCGCTCGTGGGAGACCGGCCGCGTGGTCGACATCGTCGATGAGCACCGGGTCGTCGCCGTCAACGTCGAGTATCGCCTCGCTCCGGAGAACCCCTACCCCGCGGGCGTCGAGGACTGCTACGCCGCCTTCGTGTGGGTTCACGAGCACGCCGCGGAACTCGGCATCGACCCGGAGCGCCTGATCGTCGGAGGCGGCAGTGCGGGCGGAGGGCTGACAGCCGCTGTCGCCCTGATGGCGCGCGACCGACAGGGGCCCGTCATGGCCGGGCAGCTCTTGCTGTGCCCGATGATCGACAACACCAACACCAGCGTCGCGAGCCGCCAGTACGACGGCATCGGCACCTGGCAGCGCGAGATGAACCTGCTGGCGTGGTCCTGCGTGCTGGGCGACGACCTCGCCTTCCACTCGGACGCTCCCGCCTACGCCGCCCCCAGCCGCGCAACCGATGTGTCGGGGCTCCCGCCCGCCTTCATCGAAGTCGGCGAGGCCGAGGCCTTCCGCGATGAGGACACGGAGTACGCGCTGCGCATCTGGGCCACCGGAGGACAGGCCGAACTGCATGTCTGGGGCGGCGGAGCGCACGGCTTCGACATGTACATGCCGGAGGCTGAGATCTCCCGAGCCGCTCTCGCCGCTCGCGCCTCGTGGTTGCGTCGCATCTGGCGGGCGGACCGATGACCGCGCCGCTGCCGGTCCCGTATGACCCGGAGCTCGTCGCCGGCCTCGACGCGTTCGTCGGGATGGTGGAGATCATCCCGCTGCGTGCCGACACGATCCATGCCAACCGCGACCACTTCACGACGATCATCCCGCCCATAGCCGCACAGGCCGCGGGTCGGGAGGCCGTCTGGGAGGACCGTGTCATCCCCGGACCGGTCGGGGCGCCGGACATCGAGATCACGATCGTCCGCCCCGCGCGCGCGGCTTCCGTACCCGCCCCCGCCGTCCTGTCGATCCACGGCGGCGGGATGGTGCTCGGCACCCGGTTCTTCGGCACCGCGGAGCTCATCGACCTCGCCGAGCGGCACGGCATCGTCGGGGTGGCCGTCGAGTACCGGCTGGCACCCGAGCATCCCGGTCCCGCGCAGGCGGAGGACTGCTATGCCGCGCTGGAGTGGATGGCCGCCCACTCCGACGAGCTCGGCATCGATCCCGACCGCATCATCGCCTCGGGGATGAGCGCCGGCGGGGGCCTGTCGGCTGCCGTCGCGCTGATCGCCCGGGATCGCGGCGGTCCACACCTGGCCGGCCAGCTGCTCGGCTGTCCGATGCTCGACGACCGCAACGAGACCGCCTCCAGTCGGCAGTACGACGGCTTCGGCGCGTGGGATCGGAACAACAACGACACCGCGTGGGATGCCATCGCCGGGGACGACCGGTTCACCGACCGCGTCTCCCCGTACACCGCGCCCGCCCGCGCCACGGACCTCGCCGGTCTCGCACCCGCGTTCATCGAGGTGGGCGCTGCCGAGACGTTCCGCGACGAAGCCGTCGACTACGCCCTGCGCATCTGGGCGACCGGCGGACACGCCGAGCTGCACGTGTGGGCCGGCGGATACCACGGCTTCTCCGGGTTCTCGCCCGAGGCCGAGGTCTCGAAGGCCGCCGTCGCCGCGCGGGAGAGCTGGCTGCGCCGCATCCTGCGCTTGGGCGGATGAGTCTCCCCGTTCCCGAGGAGCCGGCTCGCCCGCGCATGAGCACCCTGCGGGCGATGCTGGTGCTCGGGATGCTGGAGGCTTTCGGGCCGTTGTCGATGGACCTCTACCTGCCACAGTTGCCGCAGCTCGCCGCGTCTCTCGGCACGACGGAGGCTCTGGCGCAGGTGACGATGTCGGCGTGCATGATCGGTCTCGGGCTCGGACAACTCATCGCGGGACCGCTGAGCGATCGACTCGGAAGGCGACTGCCGTTGATGGTCGGAGTCTCCGCGTTCGCGGTGCTGTCGCTGGTGTGCGCCCTCGCCCCGAACATCGAGCTGCTGCTGATCGCCCGTTTCCTGCAGGGGCTCGCGGGCTCGGCGGGGATCGTGATCTGCCTGGCCATCGCACGAGACCAGTTCGAGGGTGTCGAGCTGTCGCGGATGCTGTCGCTGCTGTTCCTCGTCTCCGGGACCGCGCCGATCATCGCGCCGGTCGTCGGTGGGCAACTCGCCCGGGTCATGGACTGGCGGGGCATCTTCGGCGTGCTCAGTGCCGTCGGGGTCATACTGCTCCTCATCGTCGTGTTCGCCCTACCCGAGACGCTGCCCGCCTCGGCGCGGCACGGCGGCGGCCTCGTCGTGCTGCGGGATCATGCCCGTGCCGTGATCCGCGACCGGCTGTTCGTCGCGGTGCTGTGCGCGGCGGCGGGAGGCGGCGTCGCGTTCTTCACCTACCTGTCGATGTCATCGTTCGTCCTGCAAGACCAGTTCGGTCTCACCCCGCAGACCTTCAGTCTCGCGTTCGCGGCGGGGGCGCTGGCGAGCATCGTCGGCAGCCAGACCAGCAGGCTCGTCGTGCGGCGGTGGGGACCGCTGCGCGTCTATCTGGGTGGCATCACGGCGACGCTGCTCGCCACGACGACGTTCCTCGTGCTGACGCTGACCGGCACGGGCGTCTACGGAGTGATCGCTGCGCTGATCGGGTTCATGCTCTGCTCGGGAGTGGGTGGCCCGAACGGTCAGACCCTCGCCCTCGCGCACCACGGCAGCCGCGCGGGCACAGCCTCCGCCCTGCTCGGCATGGCGACCTTCCTGTTCGGGCCCGTCGTGGCGCCGATCGCGGCCGGATTGGGTGGCACGAACGCGGTCACGATGGCCGTCACGATGACCCTCGCAGCGGCCGCCGCCGCGGTCGCGGCCTGGGTGTTCGTGCGGCCGGCCGCAGCGCCTCAGTAGCCGCAGCGCTCAGTAGCGGTAGCGCTCAGTAGCGAGCCGAGAACGCCCCGTCCGACTGGAGCAGCTGACCGGAGATCCAGCGCCCCTCGTCCGACACGAGGAACTCCACGACCGCGGCGACATCCGCCGGGCGCCCCAACCGCCCCAGAGGGGTCATCGCTTCGAGCGAGGCCCGCGTCTCGTCGTCCATCCAGCCGGTGTCGATCGGTCCCGGGTTCAGCACGTTCGCGGAGATCCCACGAGGACCGAGCTCACGAGCGGCCGAGATCACGAGCCGGTCGAGTGCGCCCTTCGATGCACCGTAGGGCAGGTTCCCGGTCACGTGGTCGCTGGTGAGTGCCACGATCACTCCCCCGTCGTCGCCGACCTGACGCGCGAAGGCCGCGATCAGCAGCAGACTCGCCCGCGCGTTCACGGCGACGTGCCTGTCGAAACTCTCCGCGGTGGTGTCGAGGATGCCGGACTCGACGTCGTGGGCGTGGCTCAGGATGAGCGCGGTGATGGGCCCGTGCGCGGCGACGACCGCATCCACGAGTGCGCCGGGGCCGTCGGGGGTCGCGAGGTCGGCGAGGTGGTCGGCGTCGTGGAGATCGCTGGTCACGACCGTCCATCCGGCCGCACGCAGACGAGGGACGATGCCGGCGGCGATGCTGTTCGCCCGGGCAGCGCCGGTGATCAGAGCGAGGGGCATCCGGCCACCGTACCGGAACGCACACGCGTCCCGCTGCCCTCAGAACCCCACGCACATGATCACGACGCCCGCTGCCATGGCCCACGATTCCGTCGCCAGCAACCGTGCCGTCCTGCCACGATGCACGGAGGGGAGGAACCACTCCGAGACGACGGTCCACACGACGACCCCGGCCACCCCGACCAGCATCACAACGGAGAGGACGCCGTTCATCCCGTGTCCGCCGTGCCCTGAGACCGCGATCTCCGCGCCCGCACCGGCCGACTCCGCCGCGCGCGTCGAGGCGCTCTGGAACGCGCAGACGGCCATCACGAGCGATCCGAGGGCCCGGTGGCAGCACGCGGAGGCCGCCGCGGTTCCCCGAACGCCCATCGTTCCGAGCATCGCCGAGACCAGCAGCAGCACCCCGAGCAGGAGTCCCGCGAGCGCGTCGCCGGGTGAGACTGCGAGCGCCAGCATCGCCGCCGCCATGATCAGTGCCGCCTGCCGCCCCTGCCACGGCACCGCACGCCACGCACCGATGCAGGCGACCGCAGCGACGATCGCCGCCACAGCCATCAGCCACGGTGTTGCAGGGAGGAGGAGCTCCATCCGGGAAGTATATTGATCGATCGCTCAATAACGCTAGACCTAGGTCGGATGCGACAAGATGGGCACGTGCCCCGCATCGTCGACCATGATGAGCGCCGCCGGCAGATCGCCGAGGCGCTGCTCGCCGTCGCCACTCGCGATGGACACGAAAGCGTCTCCTCGCGCGCCGTCGCCAAGGAACTCGGTGTCGCGACCGGCTCGCTCTGGCACTACTTCGACGGATTCGACGAGGTCGTGCGCGCCGCAGCCGCTGAGGTGACGCGCCGCACCGACGCGCGCATCGCCGCCGCCACAGACGGCCTCCGGGGACTGGACCGGCTGCACGCACTGATGCGCGAGGTCCTTCCGATCGACGACGACACCCGCACGGAAGCGCACGTGGTGGTCGGCTTCTGGGGGCGCCTGGCCGCCCTCGCGCCGACCCCCGACGCGGGTGCCCCGACCCTCGCGACCTGGCAGGACAGCATCCGTCTCGCCCTGGCCGAGGCCGTGGACGACGGAGAGCTGCGTGCCGACACCCCCGCCGACGCCGTGATGGCCTTGCTGCGCTCGATCACGTACGGACAGCAGATCGTCGAGGTCACCGAACCTCAACCCGCGGCGGCGCATCTCGCCGTCCTGGACAGCATCCTCGCCCCCTGGCGCGCCTGAGCCCCGCGAAAACGGTCCTTGTGTACCTGCGGCGAGCCGTCGTATCATCATCGCAACCCGTTTATTGAGCATCTGCTCGAAAATAGTGAGGTCGATGATGTCCCACCACGCACCGCAGCCCGTCTCCCTCGACAAGATCGCGGCCCCGCACCCGCACGATCCGCTCTCGGGCGAGGAGATCGCCGCCGCCCGAGCCATCCTCGACGCGGCCGGGCTCCTGACCGGGACCACCCGCGTGCCGATGCTGCTGCCCGATGAGCCCACGAAGCAGGAGTTCGCCGCCTGGACCCCCGGCTCCCCCATCGACCGCCGCGTCGACGTGACACTGCTCGACACGGCGACCGGCGTCGCGACCGAAGCCATCGTGTCGATCACCCGCGGCGAGGTCCTGCGCACCGAACGCGTGCCGAATGACGCCCCGCCCTACGGCCAGCCTCAGTACCTGTTCGAGGAGTACGAACGCGCCGAGACGATCGCGAAGGCCTCCCCCGAGTGGCAGGCTGCCATGACGCGCCGCGGCCTCGCCGACCACATGGACCTCGCGTTCTGCGGACCGCTCGCCCCGGGCTACACCGGTCGTGCCGATGAAGTCGGTCGCCGCGTGATCCGCTCCCTGACGTTCCTCAAGTACGACGAGCAGGACTCCCCGTGGGCGCACCCCGTCGAGGGACTCGTCGTGCACATCGACCTCACCTCGAACCGCGTCATCCGCGTCGAGGACCACGGCGACGTGCCCGTGCCCGCCGGCCACGGAAACTACTACCCCGAGGTGCAGGGCGAGGCGCGCACCTCGCTCAAGCCGATCGAGATCACGCAGCCGGAGGGACCGAGCTTCACCGTCACCGGCTCGCTCGTCGAGTGGGAGGGCTGGTCGATGCGTGTCGACTTCAACGCCCGCGAAGGTCTCGTGCTGCACGACGTCACCTTCCAGGACCGCTCCGTGCTCAGCCGCGCCAGCGTTCCCGAGATGGTGGTCCCCTACGGTGACACCGCCCCCGGCCGCTTCTGGATCAGCTACTTCGATGCCGGCGAATATCTCCTCGGCAAGAACGCCAACCACCTCGAACTCGGCTGCGACTGCCTGGGCGTGATCCGCTACCTCGACGGCTACGTGGCCGACGACCACGGCAACCCGGTGCGCATCCCGAACGTGGTCTGCATGCACGAGGAGGACGACGGGATCCTCTGGAAGCACACCGACCTCGCGGGCCGCGCCGACGTGCGCCGCTCCCGCCGGTTCGTGGTCTCGTACTTCTCCACGATCGGCAACTACGACTACGGCTTCTATTGGTACTTCGGCCTGGACGGTTCGATCGAGGTCGTCGCCAAGGCCACCGGCATCGTGTTCGTAGGCGGCGGCGAGCCCGGCGTCCGGCAGCGCCACGCGACCGAACTCGCCCCGGGCGTCTTCGCGCCCGTGCACCAGCACCTGTTCTGCGCGCGACTCGACGTCGCCATCGACGGCGACCGGAATCGGCTCATCGAGGTGGACGCACAGCGCGTGCCAATGGGGCCGGACAACCCGTTCGGCAACGCGTTCAGCTGGTCCGAGACCCCGCTCACGACCGAGACCGCCGCGCAGCGCGACGCAGACTCCTCCGTCGCGCGCGTCTGGGAGGTGCAGAGCACGTCCCGCACGAATCACGTCGGGCGGCCGACCGCGTATCACCTCGTCCCGGAGCCCACCGCGCTGCTCATGGCCGATCCGGAGTCCTCGGTCGCCGCGCGCGCCGCGTTCGCCACCAAGCACCTCTGGGCGACACGCTACGAACACGGTCAGATCTGGCCTGCGGGGCGGTATCCCAACGCACACCAGGGCGGCGGCGGACTCCCCGCCTACACGGCAGGCGACCGGTCGATCGACGGCGAGGACATGGTGCTCTGGCACACGTTCGGCCTCACGCACTTCCCGCGCACGGAGGACTGGCCGATCATGCCCGTCGACACCGCCGGGTTCCGGTTCAAGCCCAACGGCTTCCTCGACCAGAACCCCGCAATGGATGTGCCGGAATCCTCGCAGGCGCACGCGGTCTCATCCGGCAGCTGCTGCGGCGGAGGCACCTGCACCTGCGAGCACTGACCGCGCGCTCCGGTCGCGAACTCCACACTCCGGTCGCAGAACCGACGTTCCGGTCGCAAAATGGTCGCGAACTCGCGCGAATAGGATGCGAATTCGCGACCGGAGCGAACCAGAGGAGCGGCCGGCGACGGGAGCGGCCGGCGACGGGAGCGGCCGGAGGCGGGGCGCGGAGGGAGGTCAGGCGAGCGCGGCGATGGCGTCGCGGAGAATGCCGTCGGCACCCTCGAGAGCCGAGGCCGCGGACTGCGGCGACGCACCGCTGGCGAGCATCAGCAGGGCGAGCTTGACGGAGCCGTCCGCCCCCTCCAGAGCGGCGGCGGCGTCGTCGATCCCGACGCCGGCGAGCTGCGAGACAGTGCGGATCGACCGCGCACGCAGCTTCTCGTTGGTCGCGAGCAGGTCGACCATCACTCCGCGGTAGGTCTTGCCGAGGTTGATCATCGAGAGCGTCGTGAGCATGTTGACCACGAGCTTCTGCGCGGTCCCGGATTTCAGGCGCGTGGAGCCGGAGATGAACTCGGGCCCGGTGACGACTTCGATCGCGATCTCCGCGACGGCACCGATCTCGGATGCGGCGTTGGACGCGATCGCGACCGTGAGCGCCCCGACACTGCGGGCGTACTCCAGGCCACCGACGACGTAGGGCGTGCGTCCGGAGGCGGAGATGCCCACGACGGTGTCGCTCTCCGACAGGTCAAGCTCGCGCAAAGAGACACCCGCTGCGTCGGCGTCGTCCTCGGCATTCTCGACGGCCGAGCGGATCGCGGTCTCGCCGCCGGCGATCAGGCCGACGACCAGCGAAGGATCCGTGCCGAACGTGGGCGGGCACTCGCTCGCGTCGAGCACGCCGATGCGCCCCGCGGTCCCGGCTCCGATGTAGATGAGTCGCCCCCCGCGCCGGAACCGCGCGGTGATGCCGTCGACGGCGGCGGCGATCTCCTCGGCGCGCTCGGCGACGGCTTCGGGTACGCGGCGGTCCTCGGCGTTCATCCTCCGCACGAGCTCGGCGGTGCCGAGGAGGTCCAGGTCGCCGCGCTCGGTCGTGGAGGCCTCGGTGTCGAGGTTCTCCAGCACCGAGAGGAGAGCGGCGAGGCGGGGGGCGTCATTCGGCACGGTGCACGAACCTTTCATGGGGGAGGTCAGCACGGCGCGCGAGCAACTGCGCGCCGTCGAGGGCGTCGCCCGCAGCCGGTACGACACGGCGACCGGCGGCGAGGAGGGCGGATCCGAGGGCGGCGCGGAACCAGGAGTGTTCGGCGAGCCCTCCGTGCACCACCACGTCGCAGGTCACGGCTGAGGCGGCGACCGCGGTCGCGGTGAGCAGCCGGACCCCCTCGGTCACGATGCCCGAGGCGACCGGGTCGCCCGCTTCCGCCGTGTCGAGGACGAGAGGCGCCAGCGTGGCGAGATGGCGGGCCAGCGGCGCGCTCCGGGCGAGCCAGCCCTGGATGTCGGAGGCAGCGCCGACCGGATCCGCGAGCGCGGCGGTGAGCGCGGTCGCCGGGCCGAGTCCGTCGTCCGCACGCAGCACGGCGCGAAGCCCCTCGCGGCCGAGCCACGATCCACTGCCGAGATCTCCGAGCTCGGGACCCCAGCCGTCGACGAGTCTGACGCCATCGGCGTCGATCCCGAGTGCCGCGGCACCGGTGCCGGCGATCAGGAGCACACCGGGCGCCCCCTCGAGGGCACCGGCATGGGCGGTGACGACATCGGAGGCGACGGCGACCCGCGCCGCGGTCGCCGCGGTCAGGCGCCCCGCGAGTTCCCGGGCGGCTTCCGGGGCGAGCCAGCCCCCAGCGGCACCGACCCCGATGCTGTCGAGGACCGGTGCATCGGCGAGCAGCGGGAGGATCGCATCGAGGGCGGCATCGACGCCGCCTGCCGCGGCGAGCCCGGGCGCTCCCGTCCCCGAGCGCTCGATACGCGTAGCGTCGTGGATGACGACTCGGCACCGTGACTTGCCGAGATCGACGGATGCGGTCGACTGCGCGGTCATCGGCTCTCCTCGGGACTCGGTCGGGACGTAACGAAAAGAGACTACATGCGACATAGACTCTCTGAAAAGAATTTACCATCCTTGTCGTGAGCCCCATCACGACATACTGAGAATCCCACACCCTCGGAGGACTGATTGAGCATCCAGTCGACGATCGAAGCCGCCGCCTCGACCCTGCCGCCGTCGCTCGCACGCATCGCCGCGGTGGTCCGAGAGAACCCCTCGATCGTCATCGACAAGACCATCAACGAACTGGCGGACGAGTGCCGGACCTCGGTCGCCTCCGTGGTGCGGTTCTGCCGGGCGATCGGATTCAGCGGCTACGCCCCGCTGCGCATGGCGCTGGCGACCGAGCTCGGCAAGGAAGCGGCCCAGTTCTCCGCCCGCGGGGCCTTCGGATCGGAGATCTCCGATGAGGACACCCTGCAGGAGGCGGTGTCGAAGCTCGCCGCACTCGAACTGCTGGCCATCGAGGAGACCGTCGCGAAGCTCGACTTCGACGTGCTCGAAGCGGCGATCGACGCGATCGACAGCGCAGACCGCATCCTGCTCTACGGCATCGGGGCGAGCCAGTTCGTGGCCGAAGACCTCGCACACAAGCTTCTGCGCGTCGGACGCAATGCGCATGTGCTCTCCGACTCCCACGAGGCGGTGGCCGCCAGCGTCCTGCAGTCAGCGCCCACCGTCGCGATCGGGTTCTCCCACGCGGGATCGACGATCGAGACCGTCCGCTTCCTCGAGACCGCCCGCGCCAACGGCTCCGCCACGGTGGCGGTGACGTCGGCGAAGGACTCCCCCCTCGCGCGTGCGGCCGACCACGCCCTGTTCACCGAGGTGCGCGAATCGACCTTCCGCGCCGGCGCGATGGTCAGCAGGATCGCACAGCTCGCCCTCGTCGACTGCCTGTTCATCGGTGTGGCGAAGCGACGGTTCACCGAGACCGTCGACGCTCTGCAGCGCACCCGCGAGGCGACGCGCGCGCTCCGCGACTGAGGCCGGACGACCGACCGCTCACGTGGTCGCGCGCGCTCCGATCGAGCCTGCGGTGCGCAGGAACACGATGATCCAGCTGAAGATCAGCACGGCCGCGATCAGCTCGACGGCGGTGAGGTTGTAGTAGCCGACGGCGAAAAAGGCGGCGAGCAGGATGATCACGAGCACGTAGGCCCACCCCAGACCCACGAAGACCCGCGGGATCGTGCGGAGGAACCAGGGCAGACCCACCACGATGACCGCGAACACCACGCACATCCCGGTCGCCACGGTGTTGTGCAGCAGGAAGAACTCGTCGACGGGGAAGAGGCCGACGCAGGCGAGCAGGATCCCGAGCAGGATCAGGCCTCCCCTCACCATGAACCGCCCGCGGCGATCCACCGGATCCTCCGCGGGCAGACCCGCCGTCGCGTAGCGGGAGATCGTCGTCACCATGATCCCGGCGATGACCAGCGTGGTGTTGAACGCGATCGAGGAGCTGTTGCTGCTCATGCCCAGCGCCGAGAGGTTGTCGCGCCACCAGTGCACATCGCTGGAGGCGAGCATGCTCGCGAACGCCCCCACGACCAGGAACACCGCGAGCACGAGGGAGAGCACCATCGGCGTGAGAGCGACCGCGCTCAGGAACGAGACGTATCCGGTCAGCGCGAACGCCACGGCCACCAGCACGGCACCGGGGAACGCGTAGACCGGGGCGTCCGTGAAGCTCCGCTCGAGGAGCTCGGCGACCCCGAGCCATCCCAGGTACGCGATCGCCGCGTGCGCGAAGGCGATGGCGGCCAGGTCATACCAGCGCAGCCGATCACCCGGAACGCTGAAGCCGTCGCGCGCAGCCCCGGGATCGACCTCCTCCGGACGGACGGCGAGGCGTCCGAGCGCGAAGGCGATCGCGGCGGCGAGCGCACCCCCGAAGGCGGCGAAGACGCCGACGGAGCCGGAACCGCTGATCGCCAGCTCGTGACCCCAGAACACCGGCAGCGCCACCAAGAAACCGATCACGAGGAAGGCACTGCCCACGATGAGGGCCGTGGCCTCGAACACCGCATCGGAGGCGTCCGGCCCGCGGACCTGTCGCAGCACCTGCAGCACACGGTCGGCGAGCGTCTTCATCGGTCGTTCGGTCACGGTCCACATCCTAGAAGTCGCCCACGCGGGCGGAGCCGGTGATACCATCGCGGAACGGATCGTATACAACGTCGTCGTTCCACCATCCCGAGGTGATCAGTCATGAACGGTGCACCCGCCGCCACCGCCGAATCGGTTTCCACGCTCGTCGCGCGCAACATCAGCGACTTCCGCGCGGCCGTCTCCGAGTCGTTCGTCCCGTTGCAGGTCACGACCGAGGGCCCCGACCACTTCCGCGGGGTGATCCGCGGTGCCTCCGTGGACGAGGTGCACGTGAGCGACGTGCGCGCGACCTCGCACATCGTCGAGCGCACCCCCGAGCTCATCGCCCGTGGTGACCGCTCGTACTTCAAGGTCAGCCTGATGCTCGCCGGCACCGGTCTGCTGATCCAAGACGACCGCGAGGCCGTGCTGCAGGCCGGTGACCTCGCCGTGTACGACACGGACCGCCCGTACTCCCTGGTGTTCGACGAGGACTTCCGCACCATGGTCGTGATGTTCCCGAAGCATCTCATCAGCCTCCCCGCGGACATGGTCGGGCAGCTCACCGCGGTGCGGATCTCCGGCCACGAAGGCCTCGGCGGCATGGTCGTGCCGTATCTCACGCAGCTCGCCGGCAACCTGGATCAGCTCGCCGGCACCACCGGCGCACGCCTCGCGCACAGCGGGCTCGACCTCGTGACCACCGTCTTCACCCGCGAACTCGGACTCGACCAGGTGTCGGCCGACCCGCATCGCGCTCTCGTCCAGCGCATCCGCGCGCACATCGACCGCAACCTGGCCTCGACGGACCTCGGCCCCGCATCGATCGCGGCCGCGCACTTCATCTCCACACGCCACCTGCACGGGCTCTTCCAGGAGCAGGGGGTCACCGTCTCGACCTGGATCCGCACCCGCCGCCTCGAACAGTGCCGCCGGGATCTGCTCGACCCGATGCTCGCCGACCGTCCCGTCGCGGCGATCGCCGCCCGGTGGGGCTTCGTCGACGCCGCGCACTTCAGCCGGGCGTTCAAGTCGACCTTCGGGGTCTCCCCCAGCGAGTACCGCGCCGGCCACTGAGCCCCGGCCCCGCTGCGGGATCGATAACGCTCCTCGGCGAGCGCCGTGGCGCACGTTTTCGATCCCGCACCGCGCTTGCCCCGGAGGGCACGCCGGTTGACTCTCGGCGCGCGATGGCGGCTGCGACCTTGAGGGGATGACGGGCGCGGACACAGCATGAGGCAAGCGCACCGCGATGAGGCGGTGCCCGGGGCGATGCGGCCCCGCCGCGTGCGACGTCAGGACCCCGATGACCGACATCTCCGCCGACCCCGCCCTCGACCAGTGGCGCACCTATGACGAGTTCGCCGCGGGAATCGACACGTTCCGGCTGCCGAACACGACGCTCACCGGAACCGACCTCGCCCTCACGCTCGACGACGGATCGGCGCTGACCCTGCGGTTCGCCGACGACACCGTCTCCTGGAACGGCCTCGAGGCATCCGGAGCCGACCCGTACGATGCCGTGCGGGTGCGGGAGGACGTGGTGTTCGTCAACGTCCCGCTGCAGAGCCGCCCCCGTGAAGCGATCACCGTCGTGTTCTCGACCGGCACGAACCGGGCCACCGTCATCCGCTCCCGGATCGCCGCCGAACCCGTCGAGGGGATGCCTCAGGTCGGCCAGGATTTCTGGGCGGCGACGATCGACGGAGCTCCCGTGAGCGGGGAGGCCCCCGGCCCGAGCCGCGACCTCATCGGCAAGCGCAACCTCTACCGCTACAGCCCGCACCATCTGTACGAGCACGTGTACATCTCCAGCCAGCGCTATGCCTGGCAGTGCGTGGAGGGCGTGCAGCGGGGCCACGGAGACATGGACCTGTCGACCGTGTGGAAGTTCGCCGACGGCCTGTACCTGTTCTGCTTCCGCGAGTTCCGCATCGCCGTCGCCAGCGTGTGGTTGCACGACCTCGGCTATCAGCTCATGACCACGGGGATCTTCCTCGGACTCAACGGAGACGGCGACGCCGAGCACTCCCGCGGCGGCGGCCACATCTATCCGCTGGGCTCCGTCGCCTACCCCGACGCACAGCCCGTCTGACCCTCCGGCATCCGAGGAGACCCCATGAGCAACGCAGACCTGATCCGAGAGCACTACGCCGCCAACGACCGCGGTGACCTCGACGGGATGCTGGCCCCGTTCGCCGCCGACATCCAGTGGACGGAGGCCGCCGGCTTCCCGTACGCCGGCACCTACATCGGTCCCGACGCCGTGGCCCGGAACGTGTTCGGCCGCATCCAGGAGGAGTGGGACGACTACACCGTCGCGATCGACGAGGTCGTCGACGGCGGCGGTGTCGTCGTGGGCATCGGCACCTACTCCGGCACATACAGGCAGACCGGGCGGTTCTTCGCCGCACGTGTCGCACACGTGTGGCGGGTCTCCGGCGGCCAGGTCGTCGCCTTCGAGCAGTTCACCGACACGGAACTCGTCAACCGCGCGCTGCGCACCTGAACACCGCACCACCCGAACACAGCACCACCCGAACACGAGAGGCAGGAAGCACATGAACAAACGAGCATCCGGCACCGCGGCGCTCCTCGCCGTGGCCGCCCTCACCCTCGCCGGCTGCGCCGGTGGAGACGGCGGCGCCGGCGGAGGCGGGGGCGACCCGATCGTCGTCGGCTCCGTCAACACCATCAGCGGCCCGGCGACCTTCCCGGAGGCCTCTCAGGCTGCTGCGGCCGTGTTTGACGCGTTCAACGACGCGGGCGGGCTCGACGGACGCACGATCGACTACAAGATACTGGACGACAAGGGCGACCCGGCCACGGCCACGGCCTCCGCCCGGGAACTGGTCGGCAGTGACGGCGCGGTCGCGCTCGTCGGCTCCGCCAGCCTGATCGAGTGCGAGATCAACGCCAAGTACTACGAGCAGGAGGGCATCCTCTCGATGCCCGGCATCGGGGTGGACACGGGCTGCTTCGCCAGTGACAACATCTCTCCGGCGAACGTCGGACCGTTCAACGACATGACCCTCACGCTGCAGTACGGCTCCGAGGTGCTCGGCATGGACGACATCTGCATCCTGCTCGAGATCGCCGGCTCGACCCGTCCGACCTACCAGGCCGCGATCGACAAGTGGACCGAGATCACCGGCAAGGAACCGAAGTACGTCGACGACACCGTCCCGTACGGCGCTTCCGACTACACGCCCTACATCGTCAAGGCGCGGGACCAGGGCTGCAAGGCGCTGGCGATCAACCCGGTGGAGCCCGACGCGATCGGCCAGGTCAAAGCCGCGAACGCCCAGGGCTGGGATGACGTGACCTGGCTGTACCTCACCAGCGTCTACAGCGAGAACTTCGCCGACGCGATCGACAACGCGGGCGCCGGCATCTACGTCCCGGCCGAGTTCTACCCGTTCACCGACGACGACGAGATCAACGCCGACTGGCGCGAGCTGATGGAGGCCAACGACATCCCGCTCACCTCGTTCAGTCAGGGCGGCTACCTCGCCGCGAAGTACTTCATCGAGGTGCTCGAGGGCATGGACGGCGACATCACCCGCGAGACCGTCTCCGAGGCCCTGAAGAGCATGGAGCCGATCGAGAACCCGATGGTCGGGACGCCCTACGCGTTCGGCACGCAGAACACCGCGGGCTGGCCCATCGTCCTCGAGTCCGGCACCAACGCCTGGGAGAAGGTCGCCGACGACTGGCTCCGCATCGGCGAGTAGCCACCCCTCGCCTGCCGCCGGGCGCATTCCCGGCGGCAGGCCCCTCCCCTCGGAACAGAAAGGACGCCTCATGCTGCAAGGCGCCATCGCCGGTCTCGCCGCCGGCGGCCTCTATGCCGTCCTCGGCGTGTGCCTGACGTTGATGTCACGCCTCGTGCGGGTGGTGAACTTCGCTCAAGCCGCGACCGGGATGTTCGGCGCCTTCACGGCGGTGTGGTTCGTGCGCGAGCTCGGTCTGCCGATCTGGCTGGGATCCGTCCTGGGAGTCCTTGTCGCCGGGGTCCTCGCCGCGGCGATCGGCTTCATCGCTGCGACCTGGCTCTCCGAGGCGTCCACCACCACGCGTTCGGCGATGACCGTGGGCCCGCTCCTCCTGCTCATCTCGATGTCGTTCATCCTGTTCGGCAACAAGCCTCAGCCGTTCACGCCGATCATCGCGGGCCCGGCGTTCTCGTTCGGCGGCGTCGTGATCAGCCAGGTCACGGTCGCGACCGTGGCGATGGCGATCGTCACGGCCGTCGTCGTCCGCATCGTCCTGCGCCGAACGAGGGTCGGCACCCAATTGCGGGCGCTCTCGGAGCGCCCGACCACCGCCGAGCTCCTCGGCATCCGCTCCCGCCCGTTGTCGATCGCGGTGTGGTTCGTCACGGGTGTGATCAGCGCGATCGCGATCATCATCGTGGCCCCCTCGCAGTCCAACGACGCAACCAGCCTGTCGATGCTCATCGTCCCCGCCGCGGCAGCCGCCCTGCTCGGCGGCTTCCGCCGACTCGACCTCGCCGTCGTCGGCGGCATCGTGCTGGGCGTCCTCGGCGGGCTCGTCGCCCAGATCGACGAAGTGGCGCTGGTGCGCAACTTCCTCCCGTTCCTGTTCATCGTCGTCCTGTTGCTCTGGACGCAGCGCAAGGAGGTGTGGGATGCCGCTCGCTGACCGTCCCTGGTTCCGGATCACCTGGCCGTTCGCGGTCGCCGCCGCCGGCATCGGCGTGGGCGCGATCCTCAGTGCCGCGCTGCCGGGGTACTTCGTCTTCCTCGCGATCAGCGCCGTCACGGCCGCCATCGCCATCCTCGGTCTCGGCATCGTCACCGGCTCGGCCGGGATGATCGCGCTCTGCCAACTCACCTTCGCCGCGGTCGGCGCCTGGATCGTCTCCCTGCTGAACGTCATGCAGGCCCCCGGCGGGTTCATCGTGTGGCTCGTCCTCGGGGGGATCGCTGCCGGCCTGGTCGGCATCCTCGTCGGCCTCCCGGCGCTGCGGCTGCGCGGTGTGAACCTCGCCGTCGTCACTCTGGGCTTCGCGGCGGCGGCAGGGGTCACCCTCGTGCAGATCCAGTTCCCCGGCTCGGCCGACGGGATCGCAGTGGAACGTCCCGAGATGTTCTCCAACGACCGGCAGTTCTTCTTCCTCTCGATCATCGTCCTCGCCGTCTGCGCGCTCGGCGCCTTCTTCCTGCAGCGGGGCCGCTGGGGGTCGAGCTGGAAGGCCGTCGCATTCTCCGAGCGCGGTACGGCCGCAGCGGGGCAGAGCGTGCGCACTGCGAAGCTCACCGCCTTCGCGGTCTCGGCCGCGCTCGGCGGCATCTCGGGCGGGCTGCTCGCCGGCCAGGTGCAGCTTCCGTTCGCGTCGAGCTTCACCCCGTTGCAGTCGCTCGCGCTCTACGTGCTCGCGATCATGTCCGGCGCCCATCTGATCGACATGGCGATCTTCGGCGGGATCCTCTGGGTGCTGGTCCCCGAGCTCCTCAAGCGCTGGGGCGTCCCCCAGGACTGGGCCTTCGTCGTCTTCGGCGTGCTCGGCGTCCAGGCGCTCACCAGCGGCACGAACCTCGGACAGGGCATCCGCAACCTGATCTGGCGTCGCGCGGACCGCAAGACGGCCGCAGCCGCACTGTCGGCGCTTCCTCCGGATGCCGGTCCGGACGCCACGGAGATCACCACCACGACCACCGCGACCGTCGAGGAGGCGATGCTCGACGGCGCACCCGTGCTGACCGTCGAGGGCCTGACCGTGCAGTTCGGCGCCCTCAAGGCTCTGGACGACGTCTCCTTCCAGGTTCCGCCGGCGTCGATCATGGGACTCATCGGTCCGAACGGTGCGGGGAAGTCGACCTTCGTCGACGCGATCAGCGGCTTCCTCCCGAAGCACGGCGGACGTGTCCTCCTCGGGGACCGCGACCTCGCCGGCCTGTCCCCCACCCGACGCGCCCGCCTCGGCCTGCGCCGGACGTTCCAGCAGGATCGGGTGCCTCCCTCGCTCACGGTCGGCGCGTACGTGAGGTTCGTGGCCCGGCGCCGACTCGCGGCCGCCGACATCGACGAGGTTCTCGAGTTCTTCGGCTGCCCACCCGCACGGGCTCGGCTGTCGAGCGTCGACGTCGGCACTCGGAGGCTCGTGGAGGTCGCCGCGAACGTGGTCTCCCGCCCCCGGCTGCTGATCCTCGACGAGCCGGCTGCCGGCCTGTCCCACGAAGAGCATCTGGCGCTCGCGGCGCGGTTGCGGGAACTGCCGGCGCGCTACGGTGTGGCGCTGATCATCATCGAGCACGATCTCGATCTCGTCCGCTCCGTCTGCCCCACCCTCACGGTGCTCGATTTCGGCCGCGTGCTGGCGAGCGGACCGCAGGCCGAGGTCCTCGCGAACCCCGACGTCGTCAAGGCGTACATGGGAGAGACGGAGCTGCTGAAATGAGCGAACTCGTCCTGGACTCCGTGACCGTCCGCCGCGGCGCCGGGCCTGTGATCTCCGACGTCTCATTGCGGGTCGTCGGTGGCGAGGTGCTGGCCCTCGTGGGTCCCAACGGCGCGGGCAAGACCAGCCTGATCGAGTCGGTGTCGGGCGTCACCGCCCACTCGGCAGGCACGATGACCCTCGACGGCGAACCGATCGACAAGCTGTCGCGCGTCACGCGAGCCCGCCGTGGGATCGTCCACATCGAGCAGGGGCGCGCCGTGTTCCCCTCGCTGACCGTGCGCGAGAACATCTCGCTCACCGCGCGAACCCCCGGAGCGCTCGACGCCGCGCTCGCGCCGTTCCCCGAGCTCCAGAAGCGCATCGATGCACCGACCGCCCTGCTCTCCGGGGGCGAGCAGCAGATGGTGGTACTGGCGCGCGCCTTCGCCGCCAAGCCGCGCATCCTGTTGATCGACGAGATGTCTCTCGGTCTCGCGCCCGTGGTGTTCATGCGGCTGATGCCGATCGTCAAGTCGATCGCGGACTCCGGGGTGGGCGTGCTGCTGGTCGAGCAGTTCACCCAGCTCGCGCTCGGCCTCGCGCAGGAAGCGGTGGTCGTCGCCGGCGGCCGGGTCTCGTTCCAGGGGACCTCCGAGGCCCTGCAGGCGGATCCGGAACTGCTGCACCGCGCCTACCTCGGCGGCTGACCCGGCACTCGCGGAGCCTTCGGGCATTAGCCTGAAGAGGTGACCCAGACGATCTCCGCCCGCGCCGCCCTCCTCGACATGGACGGCACCCTCGTCGACTCCACCGCGGTGGTGGAACGGCTGTGGCTCGCGTGGGCCGAGCCGCACGGGATCGCCCCGGAGACCGTGCTCAGCGTGGTCCACGGCCGGCAGGGTCACCAGAGCATGGCGATCATGCTGCCGGAGCGCGACCACCGGATAAACCTCCGCGAGAACGACGTGATGCTGGCGACCGAGGCCGACGACGTGGACGGCGTGATCCGGATCGCCGGCGCCGACGCCCTGCTCGAGGCCCTGCGCCCCCACCCGCACGCGATCGTCACCTCCGCGAACGTGGCCCTGATGACCGCGCGCATGGGAGAGGCCGGGCTCACGATCCCTGAGCTCACCGTGACCGCCGAGAACGTCACGGCATCGAAGCCGGATCCCGAGGGCTTCCTGCGCGCGGCGGAGCTGCTGGGAATCGAGCCCGCCGACTGCGTCGTGTTCGAAGACTCCGACGCGGGGATCCAGGCCGGTCTCGCGGCCGGCATGCGGGTGATCGGGGTGGGCAGCCACGCCGCCGCCCACGAGCCCACCTATCGGGTGGACGACCTCACCGCGGTGACCGTCGTCCCGACCGCCCAGGGCTTCGACCTCACGATCGACTGATCTCGCGCCGGGTCACATCCCGGCATGGTCGAAAGCGATCGTGGGCACATCGACCACGTGCGAACCCCCGTCGGCGACGATCACCGCACCGGTGATGTACGACGACTCGCCCGAGCCGAGGAACCGGACTACCGACGCGATCTCCGCAGGGCGCGCCGGTCGACGCAGCGGAACGTCCGCGGTGACCTTGGCGTAGGCCTCCTCCCGGGAGTCGAGGCCGGCGTGCGAGGCGAACTCGTCCATCTCCTCGTCGGCCATCGGCGTCTGCACCCAGCCGGGACAGATCGCGTTCACGCGAACGCCGTGTCGTCCGTAGTCGCGCGCGAGCGTGCGGGTGAGTCCGACCAGGGCGTGCTTGCCCACGGTGTATCCGGCCACCGACGGTCCGGCGAACAACCCGGCGAGCGACGAGACGATCACGATCTGTCCTTTCGCCTCGATCAGAGCGGGAAGCGCCTCCCTCGCCATCGTGAAGGCCGTCGTGAGGTTGGCGCGGATCGCCGCCTCCCAGCTCTCGTCGTCGGTCTCCCCCACCGGAGAGAAACCGTGGCCGCCGGCGTTCGCCACCAGCACGTCGATGCGGCCGAACCGCGCCAGCACCTCCGCCACGGCGGCCCTCGCCGAAGCGGTGTCCGCCGCGTCGGCGATGATCGGCAGAGCACCGACCGCGCGTTCCACCTCGTGCAGCGGCTCCGGGCGACGCCCGACGACGACGACGTGCGCCCCCTCGGCCGCGTACCGCTCGGCGATGGCGGCGCCGATGCCCGTGCCGCCCCCGGTGATGACGACGACGCGTCCGGAGACGGTCGATCCGACCACGAGTCCCATGTGTGCTCCTGTGTGTTGGCGCGCGTGCGCGGTGGGTGCCCGATGCGGTCGCGTCAGGCGGGGAATCCGGATCGGGCGGTGTACCCGAAGTCACTGAGGATGCTGGTGCCGTTGATGGCCCCAGACCGGGGCGATACGAGGTAGGTCACGTGCGCGGCGACCTCCGCCGCGCTCTGCACCGGGAAGTCCGGCTCGTCGAACGCGTCGGCCCCGAGGTCGCCCCGGCTCATTGGGGTGTCGACGATCGACGGCGCGACCGCGTTCACCCGGATGCGCGTGTCGGCGAGGTCGACCGAGAGGGCACGGCCGAACTGCAGCAGGGCCGCCTTCGACGTGCAGTAGGGCACCATGCCGGGTGAGGCGACGAACGCCGAATCACTCGCGAGCAGCACGACCGACGCGGCCTCCGCCTCGCGCAACGCGGGCAGCGCGTGCTTGAGCACCAGGAACGCCCCGGTCACGTTGACGGCGAGCACCCGGTTCCAGGCCTGGAGCGCGGTGTCTTCGAGAGAGGAGCCCACCGGACCGGACACCCCGGCGCAGCAGACGACGGCGTCGAGTCGGCCCAGCGCGGCGACGCCGGTGCGCACAGCGAGTTCGACCTGCACCTCGTCGGTGACATCCGCGACGAGGAGCACGGCATCCGGGCAGGCGTCCGCCACGTCCTGGAGCGCGGCTTCGTCGCGGTCCAGGACGGCGACCCTGACGCCCTCGGCGGCGAGCGCGAGCGCGGTCGCGCGGCCGATACCGCCGGCCGCCCCGGTGATGAGGGCGGTCGTCCCGTGCAGCTGCAGATCCATGTCGTCCTTCGTGCGCCGTCCGGCACCCGGTGGTGCGGGGAGGACAGCGGTGTCGTCTCGGTCATCCTGCTCTCCCTCTCCGCCCGTGCGAACCTCCGTCCGCGGGCTGTGCACGGTGACACCACCGTCTTTCGCTCATGGTCAAGCGCGGGGGCGGCGGCGCGAGCAGACTCGCTCTATCGATGATTCCCCTCGTCGTCGATGCCGTGTCCGCACGGCCGTCACCCAGCAAAGGAGCCGACGTGGCAGAACCGACATCTGCGTCCACGACGACGCAGAACCACACCTCCCTCCGCCCGGGCGCCCTCGGCGTCGCCGGCATCGTCTTCCTCGTCCTCGCCGCGGTTGCGCCGCTGACGGGCATCGTCGTCGTCGCTTCCCTGGCCATCGCCCTCGGCAACGGCGGCGGCACGCCGATGTCCTTCTTCCTCGTCGCGGCCATCCTGCTGCTCTTCGCGATCGGCTACGCCCAGATGTCGAAGCAGCTGGTCAACGCCGGGGGCTTCTACGCCTTCGTGGTGAAGGGCCTCGGGCGCACGGGAGGGCTGATCGCCGGGCTGATCGCGACGCTCGGGTACAACTTTTTCGTCGTCGGCACGATCGGCACGAGCGGCTTCTTCATGCAGACGATCATCCGCGACCTCACCGGACTCGACGTCAACTGGCTGGTCTGGGGCCTCCTCTCGATCGTGGTGTGCTTCGTGCTCGCTCGGATCGGTGTCGACTTCAGCTCCAAGGTGCTGGGGGTCTGCCTCGTGCTCGAGGTGCTGATGCTGGTCGTGTTCGACATCTCGGTGCTCGTGCAGACTGGCTACGACGTGGCGGCGTTCAGCCCCGAAGCCGTGTTTTCCGGGTCGCTGCCGATCGGCCTGCTGCTCGCGGCCACCGGATTCCTCGGGTTCGAGGCGACGGCGCTGTTCAGCGAAGAGGCGAAGCAGCCGCTGCGCACGATCCCGCGGGCCACCTACACCTCGATCATCGCGATCGGCGTCATCCTCGGTGTCACCACGTGGGCCGTGGTGAGTGCGACCGGCGTCGCGCAGGCGCAAGCGACCGCTCTCGAGCATCTCCCCACCGGCGACCTGATCTTCTCGCTCTCGCAGCAGTATCTCGGCGGTCCGCTCACGACCGTGATGATGGTCCTGCTGCTGGTGAGCCTGTTCGCGGCGATGCTCGCCTTCCACAACTCCGCGACCCGATACCTGTACTCCCTCGGGCGCGCGAAGATCCTGCCGCAGGCGCTGGCCCGCACCCGCGCGAACGGCGCTCCGCAACTCGCCGGTATCGTGCAGGCCTCGTTCGCCGGCATCGTCGCGATCATCTTCGCGATCGCCGGAGCGGACCCGATCCTCACCCTCGTGCCCGCCATGCTGGGCTTCGGCACCCTGAGCGTGCTCATCCTGCAGGGCCTCGCGGCGATCTCGATCGTCGTGTACTTCCGCCGCCGCCGTGACCCGCGCTGGTGGAGCACCTTCATCGCCCCCGGCATCGGATTCCTCGGTATCGCCGCGATCTCGATCCTCGCCGTCGTGAACTTCAACATCGTGGCGGGCTCCGAGGAACTGGCCATCCGGCTGATGCCGCTGCTGCTGGTGGTCGCCCTGATCGGCGGCATCGTCTACGGCGCCTATCTCAAGCGGTCCCGGCCCGCCGTGTACGAGGGCCTCGCCACTGACCTGGAGAGGTTCAGCACACGCTGACCGCTCCCCCGCACCCCTCACCGACCGAAGGAACGAACCACACCATGACGACGCTGAACCCCGCCGACACCTCCACCTGGCTGCCGCTCGAGGGCCTCGCCCCCGGCTTCGACGCCAACAAGGCTCCGCACAGCACCACGCTGAGCGGCCGCGAGATCACGGTCGTCGACGGCCGTGGCACGCGGATCGTGCACCGCTTCGCCGACGACACCGTGACCTGGGACTACCAGCCGGGGACCGACGATGCGACGGAAGCGGCTACCGACACCGACGACTACGAGGCGTTCGAGGTCGATCGCGACCTCTACTTCGTGCAGTTCCACCACCGGTACCTGCCGAACGAGGCGGTCTCGCTGATCCTCGACCTGCGTGACGGTCGCGCGCTGGCCGTGATCTCCGACATCCTCCCCGCGCCCGAGAAGGGACGCACGCGCGTGCAGCACCACTTCGCGCCGGGCGTGATCGAGGGGATCGAGGTCAGCGGCACCGAACCCGCCCCCACGACGACGCTCATCGGACGCCGGGTGGAGTGGGTCTACAGCACCGAGCACGCGTACGAGCACGTGTACCTCTCGCCGCGGTGGTACTCGTGGCAGTGCCTCGCCGGCCCCGAGCGCGGGCTGGCCGACACCGACGAGAACAGCGTCTGGGAGGTGCGTCCCGGAATCTACGTGTTCGCCTGGCGCGAGAAGGTGATCCCCTGCGCCTCGGTGACGATCGCCGACCACCGCGACGTCAACGCGATCCGCTCCCACGGCGTGCTCTTCGGCCTCGACGAGAGCGGCGAGGTCCCCACGCACTTCACCTTCGGCGCACACGGACGTCTGCTCTCGACCACGATGCACACGCCCGAGCTCGAGCCCGCGACCTTCGGAGACCGCTGACATGACCGACGTCGCCGACCTCATCGTCACCGGCTCCGTGATCCGCACCGCGGACCGGACGAACCCGATCGTCGAAGCCTTCGCCGTGCGCGACGGGCGGATCCTCGCGGTCGGATCCCGGTCCGACATCGAATCGTTCCGCGGACGCCGGACGCAGTCGCTCGAGGTCGGCGACGCAGCGGTGTACCCCGGTTTCGTCGATGTGCACAACCACCACGCCCTCGCGGGGCGGACCGAGCTGTTCGAGCTGTCGCTGGCTCCCGCACTGACGCTGGACGAAATCCTCGACCGGGTCCGGGAGAAGGCCGCCGAGCTCCCCGAGGACGCATGGATTGTGGGCGGCGCCGTGGCCACCACCCTCCTGCCCGCGCTCGCGAACACCGCGAGCCGACTCCGCCTGGACGAGGCGGGCGGCGGGCGTCCCGTCATGCTGATGGAGGACTCTCGTCACAACCGGTGGGCGAGCAGCCGGGCACTGGAACTCGCCGGGATCACCACCGATCGGCTGCCCCCGTCCGGGACCGCCCTTCTCGATCCGGATGACGGCACGCCGACCGGTGTGCTCCTCGAAGCGGCGGGCATCCCCGTGCAGGAGGCCTACGACCGCAGCGGCGGGCTCACTCCCGCGCAGCACGCCGCCGCGTCACGCCGAGGAATCGAGATCCTCAACTCGTTCGGCGTCACGGCCTTCCAAGACGCGGGGGTGTCGGTCGAGATCCTCGGCGCGCTGGCCGACCTCGACCGGGCCGACGAGCTCGACGCCTGGGTCGTGTCCTCGCTGCTGATCAACGACGAGATCTTCGGCTTCGACCCGATCGGCGAACCGCTGCTCGACCGCGGCGAGGAGTTCCGCACCGCGCACCACCGTCCCGACTTCGTGAAGATCTTCCTCGACGGAGTCCCCCCGGCACGCACGGCGTCGTTCCTCGAGCCGTATCTGGCCGACGCCGCGCACGGGGCGCACTTCCACGGCGAGACCACCATGACCCTCGACGAGCTCACCGGGTGGCTGCGCTCCGTGGCGCGACGCGGTCTGGGGGCGAAGGTGCACTGCACGGGGGACGGCTCCGCGCGCCTCGTGCTCGATGCGACGGAGCAGTTGCGCCGCGAGGGCTTCACCACCCCCGTTCAGATCGCGCACGGTCAGTTCCTGGCGGAGTCGGACATCCCGCGACTGGAGGCCCTCAATGTCTCGGCGGACATCTCTCCGTTCATCTGGTATCCGGGCGTCATCCCCCAGGCTTTGGCCGAGGTGCTCGGCGAACGCGCGGAGCACTCCCAGCCGAACCGGGCGCTGATCGATGCGGGAGCCCGGGTCGCCGGCGGTTCGGACTGGCCCGTGAGCGAGTCTCCGAACACGCTGGAGGGCCTGCAGGGTCTCGTGACGCGGGCGGACCCGCTCGGACGCGCCCCCGGCACCCTGTGGCCCGAACAGGCCATCACCGCCGAGGAGGCACTGGAGGTCTTCACGATCAACGCCGCCGCGGCGATGGGCCTCGACGCCGAGACCGGGTCGCTGACGCCCGGGAAGTCCGCGGACTTCGTCGTGCTCGCCCGTGACGCCATCGCCGGCCCGGCGGACGAGATCGTGCACACCGAGGTCGTGTCGACCTGGTTCGCCGGCCGTCGAGTCCACGGCGACTGAGCGGTGCCGCGCGGATACGATGAGGCGATGAAGCGTTTCCCGGCATCCGTCTACTCCCTCGGCGAGGAACCCGATCCGCGCTTCTCGCTCGCCAACGAACGGACGTTCCTGGCGTGGACGCGGACTGGTCTCGCCCTGATCGCCGGTGGCGTGGCGCTCGAGGTCCTCGGCCTCGACCTCCATCCCGGTCTCCGGCTGGCCGCGTCGCTGCTGCTCATGGTCGCGGGGACCGCGGTCGCACCGCTCGCCTGGTGGGAGTGGACGCGGGCGGAGCGGGCGCTGCGCCAATCGCGACCGCTCCCGGGCGCGTTCTCCGCCGTGGTCCTCGCCGTGGTCGTCGTCCTGGTCGGACTGCTCGTGCTGGCCGGCGTCCTGTGGCGCTGACAGAGCCCCGGTCATGAGAAGACGTCCGGCCGCCGAGCCCGACCGCCTGTACGATCCCGGGTTGCAGCCCGAACGCACGGAGCTCGCCTGGCGCCGCACGGCCCTCGCGATCGCCGTCGGGTCCCTGATCTCCCTGCGGATCCTGCCGTTGGTCCTCCCCGCCGGCGCCGGGGCCTGGGGGCTCGCTCCCGGCGCGATCGGACTGGGGACCGCGTGCCTGCTCTGGTTCGCCGCACGTCGCCGCCAACGGCGGGTCACCGCCGTGTTGACGGGCGCTGCAGCGGGTCTCCCTCCGGGCGGCGGGCTGCTCCTCGTCCTGACGGTGTTCGGCACGGGGTTCGGCGTCGTCGCCCTCACTCTCGTGGCGATCGCTCTGGGCGCGAACAGCCCGGTCTGACCGCAACGGATCGACAGGGTGAGCGGCTGATGCCGGTGACCCCTCAGACACCGACCTCAGCCGCTCACCGGATCAGTCGGCGACCGCCAGGACCGCCTGTCCGACGGCGCGCAGCACGGTCGGATCATGCGGCGAGCGCTCACCCGGCACGTAGCGCACGCGGTGCAGCTCGCCGCCCCGGAACGGGAACGAGCGATGCTGCTCGTGCAGCTCCCAGTCGACCGGGCCACCGAAGTCGTACCCCACGCTGATGCCCGTGAACGGTGACATGCCGATGAGCATGGGCACGCTGTCGATCACCGCCACACGGTGACCGTCCACCTCGACCGTCAGGCTCCAGCGCAGTCCGGGGTGCTCGTCGACGCGCAGCACGATCCGGTGCTCCCCCGGAGACAGCTGCGCTCCGCGGGCACGGTGCATCGCGCCGTAGGCGTTGTAGGTGACGAGAGGCGCCCCGTGGTCCAGTGCGAGCAGGTAACCGCCACCCTGATCGCCGTGGGCCACGATCACGCCTGCCGCGTCGGCCTCGGTCGTGAGGTCGACCTCGACCGCGAAGGAGCGCAGGACCGTGAGCTTCGCCGAACGGAAGCGCTCCAGAGGAGGACGGAAGGGCACCAGGTCGATCGCCGCGGAGAGCGGTTCCTCGGTGTCGGGGCGCAGGCGGAACAACGCGCCGTCGTCATCGAGGGGGAACACGGTGTTGCGCCAGGCTTCCGCGTGCCAGCGTGCCGCCATCGCCGCGACGCGTTCGGGGTGATCGGCGGAGACGTCCTCGGTCTCGGTCGGGTCGGCCGCGAGGTCGTAGAGTTCCCAGACGCCGCCCGCGGGGCCCTCGTCCTTCGTCGGGGGCACGGTCGAGAGGGCCTTCCACGTCCCGTCGACGAGGGCTCGTCGTCCCACGCACTCGAAGTACTGGGCCTCTCGGCCCGGCGCGGTGGGGTGGGCGAGCACGTCGACGACGCTCCCGCCGTCCATCTCGAGTGCCGGTCGGCCGCGCCGCTGGTCCAGGGACGGCACGCCGCACAGTTCCAGGATCGTCGGTGCGAGGTCCGAGACGAACACGAACTGGTCGCGCAGACCGCCCGCCATCGGGGCGTCCGGCCACGAGATGATCAGCGGGGCGTGGACGCCGCCCTCGTACGTCGTGGCCTTGAACGAGCGGAACGGCGTGTTGGACACCCGCGCCCATCCGGTCGGGTACTGGCCGAACACGCGCGGACCGCCGAGGTCCTCCAGCGGGCGCGGCACGTCGGTGATCCACCCCTCGGGCATCGCACCGTTCGCGCCGAACTGGGCGAAGTAGCTCCGGGTGCCGCTCGGTCCTCCCTCGGCCGTCCCTCCGTTGTCGCTGGCGAGCACGACGATCGTGTTCTCGCGCTCGCCGCTGCGGTCGAGTCGATCGAGCAGTCGCCCCACGCTCTGGTCGATCTCGTCCACGGCCGCGGCGTAGACCTCCATGTGTCGGGCGAACAACCGTCTCTCCTCGACCGAGAGGTCGTCCCACGCGGGGATCCGGTCGCCGTCGGCGATCGCCTCGCCGGGGAGCTCCGCGTGATCGGGGACGATGCCGCGCGCACGCTGGCGGGCGAACCGCTCCGCCCGCAGGGCGTTCCACCCGGCCTCGTAGCGGCCGCGGTACTTCTCGATGTCGGCGTCCTTCGCCTGGATGGGCCCGTGCACGGAGGTGTGCGCGTAGTACAGGAAGAAGGGCTTGTCCGGATCGTTCACCCGCAGGTCGTCGATCATGCCGATGGCGCGGTCGGTCAACTCGTCCGTGAGGAAGAAGCCCTCGGGATACTCGCGGAGGTCGACGACGGAGTTGTCCTGCACCAGCCGATGCGGATGGTGCAGCGACGTGAAGCCGTCCATGCTCCCGAAGTACCGGTCGAATCCGCGCTGCAGCGGCCATGTGCTCCGGTCGGCACCGTCGTGCAGGCGCGATTCGAGTGTGAGGTGCCACTTCCCGACCATGAAGGTCGCGTACCCTCCGGCGCGCAGCGACTCCGCCAGTGTCGGCGCGTCCTCGGGGAGCTCGCAGCTGAATCCCGGATAGCCGGGGTCGATGTGCGCGACGAAGCCGAAGCCGGCCCGGTGCGGGTTCAGCCCGGTGAGCAGTGCCGCCCGGGCCGGCGAGCACATCGGCGCGGTGCGGTAGTTCGTGAACACCCACCCCTCGTCGGCGAGACCGTCGATGCGCGGTGTCTCGATCTCACTCCCGAACGGCCCGAGGTCGCTGAAACCGAGGTCGTCGATCAGCATCACGATCACGTTGGGCGCCTTCGGCCCGGGCCGCTGCGGCTCCGGCCACCAGGGCTCGGACTCGGAGGTGAATTCCGCCGCGCGCCCCGCGAAGCTCTTATAGCCGCGTGCATCCGTCGGCATCGACATCTAGCCCGCCTTCCGGATCAGGCCGAAGATCTGCGTGCGCAGCTCCGCGAACGCCGGAAGCGCCCGCGTCGTCAGCTGGTCGCGCGGGGCCCCGAAGTCGATCTCGACGATCTCCGTCACCTTCGCCGGGCGCTCCCCCAGCACCACGACCCGGTCCGACAGGTAGACGGCCTCGTCGATGTCGTGCGTGACGACCACGATCGTCATCCCGAACTGCTCGCGGATGCGCAGGCAGAGGTCCTCCAGCTCGAACCGCGTCTGCGCATCGACCGAGGCGAAGGGCTCATCCATCACGAGCACCTCGGGCCGATAAGCGATGGCACGCGCGATCGCGACGCGCTGCTGCATGCCACCGGACAACTGCCACGGGAACTTGGACTCAGCCCCGGAGAGCCCGACCGCGGTGAGCGCGGAGGCGACCCGCTCCTCGCGTTCCGCGGCCGGCAGGTGCAGGTGCTTGAGCGGCAACCGCACGTTCTTCTCGACGGTGAGCCAGGGCATCAGCGACCGGGTGTACTCCTGGAACACGAGCGCCATCTCCTCGGGCGGGCCCTCGATGACGTTCCCGTCGATCGCCGCGCTGCCCGCCGTGATGCTCTGCAACCCGGTGAGACACTTCAGCAACGTGGTCTTGCCGATGCCGGACGGCCCGACGATGCAGCACACCTCTCCCACGCGCACATCGAAGGTGAGATCGGCGATCACGGGGACGAGACCGTTCTTCGTCGGATAGGACTTCGCGAGCCCGCGCACACTGAGCCGGACGGGGGCCTGTTCGATGGTGGTCATGCGTTCTTCTCCTGTTGCTGGGAGGCGATGTACCAGCGCAGCACGCGGCGCCGGAAGAGGGTGAACACGGCGGTGGCCGCGTAGCCGATGACCCCGAGGACGAGGATGCCCGCCCACATGTCGGGGATCGCGAAGGACTGCTGGGCGAGCAGGGTCGCGGCACCGAGTCCGGTGGACGACCCCAGCATCTCGCTGGCGATCATGACCACGAACGCGGTGATGAGACTGACCTGCATCCCGGAGAGGATGCGCGGGCCCGCAGAGGGCAGCACCACGGAGAACAGCCGCTCCGGTCCACTCAGTCGGTAGACGCGACTCACCATCTCGAGCGTCGGCTCGCCGGCGCGCACACCGTCGATCGTCGAGATGAGGATGGGGAAGACGGCGGCGAGGGTGATCGACAGGATCCGGGTCTCGTTGCCGAACCCGATGAGCGACACGAAGATCGGCACGAGCGCCACCGGCGGGATCGCACGGAAGAAGTGGATGGTCGGCTCGACCAACCAGCTCAGCGGACGGATCAGTCCGAGCACCAGGCCGAGCAGCACGCCGATCACGGTCGCCAGCAAGAAGGAGACCACGAGATTCCCGACCGACGAGGCGACGTCCACCAGGAACGCGGGAGTCTGCACGAGCTGCCACAGTCGCTGCAGGATCACCTGGAGCGGAGGGAAGAAGGCGTTGGTGGATGCGGCGGAGACGAACCACCACAGCGCCAGCAGCAGCACCGGGACCGCGATCTCGGCGCCGACGAGGACGCCGCGGGGAAGCGCGCCCTGCCCGCGACGGCGCGCGAGACGTGCCGGGGTCTGGATCGAGGTGGTGAGCGTCATCAGAGGACCTGCTTCCGGTATTGCGGATGCCAGTGCAGCAGTCGCCGCTCGCCCCATTGACTGAGTCCCTGGACGAGGAGCCCCAGTGTTCCCAGGATGAGCACGTAGGCGAAGAGCTGGGCCTGGTTGCCAGAGATCTGAGAGAGCAGCAGGCTCTGTCCGAGCCCGGGCCCGCCACCGAGGAGTCCGGCGACGACGGCCACGACGAGCGAGGTCGGCGCGGCGACGCGGATCGCGGTTCCGATGTAGGGCAGTGCGCTGGGGAGCACGATGCGCCCCAGGATCTCGGCGCGCCCCATGCCGTAGGACCGACCCGTCGCCCGTGCGACCGGGTCCGTGTCGAAGACGCCGGCGGAGGACTGGACGGCGATCGCGATGAAGCAGCCGAAGAACACCAGGAAGATCCCCATGGCCTGTGTGGGGCCGAGCACGAGGACCACGATCGGCAGGATGACGATCGGCGGGATGGGCTTGAGGAACTCCAGCGGCACGCGGGTCGCATGCATCGCCAACGGTGAGGTGCCGATGGCCACCCCGAGCACGACGCCGATGACGATGGCGAGCAGGAGCCCGGTCAACGCCATCGTCAGCGTGTCGCCGACGGCCGTCCAGGTGGCTGGGGTCCCGAGCAGGCGCACGGCCTCACCGATCGCCTCGGTCGCCGCCGGGAGCGGTGACCCGGCGAGCGGCCCCGTCGTCGCCGACCACTCCCAGAGCGCCAGCGCCGAGATGACGCCGACGGCCCCGATCAGCGGAGGAAGGAGCGTGGAGCGGATCATGGTGGTCACTCGACTCCGACGATGACGCCCTCGAGGTCGACCGGTGCAGGCAGGTACCCGAGGGCGACGAGCTTCTCGTTGACCCGGTCGAGGTCGATCGGAGCGACCTCCGCGGGCCAGAAGGGCAGCTTCACGTCGTCGACGCTCAGGGTCGAGCCGGTGGCGTCGATGCCGGCCTGGATGGCTTCCTCCGGGTGCTCGTTCGCGTAGGCGTTGCTCTTCGCCACGGCACGCTGGAACCCGGCGATCGCATCCGCCTTCGCGGCGATCGTGCTGTCGCCGGCCGTCCAGAGCCCGACGGCGCCTTCTTCGAAGAATCCGACCGACGGCGCGGCGAGGAAGACGGCACCGGCGGCGTCCGCCTCGCCCGTGAACGGGCTGACGAGACCCGCTGCATCGACGTTGCCGCTCTGGAGCGCGGCCACGGCGGAGGTGAAGTCCAGGACGACCCACTCCACGGAGGCGGGGTCGACGCCTTCCCGGTCGAGCGTGTCGGAGATGACGACCTCGAGCTGCGCCTTGCGCGCGGGCACCGCGATGGTCGCCCCTTCCAGATCGGCGACCGAGGTGATGCCGCTCGCGGCGGACGCATACAGTCCGGTGTCATCCATCGAGGCGGGGTCGTCCCCCTCCGCGGCCCCGCCCACGAAACCGTCGGCCGGGGCGATGACCTTCAACGGGACGCCGCTGGAGAGGGCGTTGAGCAGCGGGATGCTCGGCGCGTACGCCACGTCGACCTGTCCGCTCTGGGCCGCAGCGAGGCCGGCGGGCGGGTTCGCCACGACCGAGGTCTCGAGCGCGATCCCCTCCTCCTCGAAGAACCCCTGCTCCTGACCGACGATCAGGGCGCCGTCGGAGACGAGGCCGATCGTCGCCACTTTGAGCGTCGTCAGCTCACCGTCACCACCCGATGGCGAGGAGGCGGGTGCAGACGTGCAGGCGGCGAGGGCGAGCACGCCGGCCGCCACGGCGACTCCGGATGCCCGACGTGCGAGACGTGTGACGTTCATGAGAACTCCTCTGCGAGTTAGTCACCAGTTGGTGATTTTAAAGATCGTACTCGTGCCTTGCTTTTGATTGATTACGATCGGGTTACATTAGTCACCAGATGGTTACTAAAAACAGCAAACAGATACTTTGAGATGTGAGGGGGAAACAGCATGCCGAAGATCGTCGACCATGAGGAGCGGCGCACGCACATCGCGGACGCTGCGACGCAGGTGATCATCCGGGTGGGGTTCGACAGCCTCACGATGCGGGAGATCGCCACGGAAGCGGGCTACGCCCACGGCGCGATCGCGCGATACTTCCCCGACAAGAGAAGCATCCTCACCGCCGCGTTCCTGCGCTTGTACACGCTCGCGAACGACCGCATCCACGCCCGCATCGAAGGCGTGCGCGGGCTGGAGGCACTCGAACGGATCTGCCGCGAGATCCTCCCGTACAGCCCGAACGGACCGCTGTACGCCAAGGTGGTGATCGCCTTCTGGGACCACGCGTCGCAGGATGACGAGGTCACCCGCATCCACCGGGTGAACAACCTGCACTGGCGCGATCTGTTCCGCCAGTGCCTGGTCGAGGCGCGGGACGACGGCGAGCTCGCCGACGACGTCGACATCGAGACCGCGGTCAACGAGATCGCCTCGCGCAACGCGGGCTGGCAGATGATCTCGGTGCTGATGCCGGATTCGGCGGGTGACGGCCGGCTGAACGACGGACTCGACGCCCTGCTGTCGACGCTCCGCCGCCCTTCCCCTCCGCGCCCGAGCTGAGCGGTCGACGCCCCCGCTCATCGTCGACACCCCGTGCTGCAGGCGACCGCAACCGGGGGTCTCGACGATGAACGGGGGCCTCGACATCGCTCTCAGCCCTCCAGGAAGAACTGGGCGCCGCGTTCGCCGATCATCGCGGCGGGGGCGTTCGTGTTGCCGGTGGGCACGGTCGGCATCACCGAGGCATCGATCACCCGCAGCCCCGCGACACCGTGGACGCGCAACCGGGGATCGACGACAGCCTCCGGGTCCGTCCCCATGCGGCACGTGCCGACCTGGTGGTGGTAGGTGATGGCGGTGCGTCGCACCCAGTCCTCGACGCCGGAGTCCGACACCTCAGGCCCGGGATAGACCTCGACCGCGCCCCAGTCCTCGGCGAGTGCCGGGCGTGCTCCGATCCGACGCGCCTGCCGCACGGACGCGGCGAGGGAGGCCACATCGCGATCGTCTTCGAGCGCCGCCAGGTCGATCTCCGGAAGGTCGGCGAGCCCCGGGCCGGAGAGCCGGAGGGCTCCGCGGCTGTGCGGCGTCACCAGCCCGGCCATCAGGGTGAACCCGTCGTCGCCGCGCGGCTCGAGCTCCCCCCACATGGGAACGGAGAAGTGGATCGGCTGAGTGTCGGGCTCCGCGAGGTCGTCGCGGCTGCGCCAGAAGAGGTGGCTCTGCGTGACCGACACCCCGGCCTGCGGAGGCCCGACCGGACGCCCCGTCGTGAAGATCACCGGTGAGAGCAGATGGTCGTGCAGGTTCTGCCCGACCCCGGGCGAGTCCTGCACCACCGGAATGCCGAGCGCGGTGAGGTCGGCCGCGGGACCGATTCCCGAACGGAGCAGGATCACGGGCGAGCCGATCGCGCCGGCTGCGAGGATCACCTCGTCGGCGAGGACCTCCTCGGACCCCTCCCCCTCCCCCAGCTGCACGCCGACCGCCCTTCCGTCCCGGACGATCACCGAGTGCACCTCGCGTCCGGTGAGGATCGTCAGCCGATCGGCGATGGGCTGCGCGTAGGCCGTCCAGGTGTTCACCCGGCGACCGTCGTGCATGGTCACCTGCTCTTGCGAGACCCCGTCGAGCGTGCCGCCGTTGTAGTCCGGATTGCGCGGAAGCCCCTCCTGCACCGCAGCATCGATGATCGAGGCCTGGATCGGCGAGAGCGCGTAGTCGTCGGTCACCGGGAGCAGATCGTTCTCGATCGCGTCGTAGACGGGTTCGACGTCGGCCCAGCTCCACCCGGTCGCACCTCCGCGCTCCCAGGCGTCGTAGTCGGACGCCGCGCCACGCACCCAGATCATCGCGTTCAACGCGTGCGATCCTCCGGTGACCTTGCCGCGGGGCAGGTGCAACCGACGGCCGCCCGCGTGCTCCTGCGGCACGGTGAAGTAGTCCCAGTCCTCTGCGGAATGCCAGAGCTCGCCTGCCCGGGACGGGTCGTGGATGGCCGGGTTGGTGTCGTATCCGCCGGCCTCGACCAGGGTCACCGCGACACCGGCATCCACGAGGCGACGCGCGACGATCGATCCCGAGGTTCCTGCTCCGACGACGATGGCAGAGCGCACGGGTCAGCCCTTCCGGCCGGGTCCCGACACGACCTGGGTCACGGCGACGGACTTGAGTCCCTCGACCCCGAACTCCAGCCCGTAGCCCGAGCTCTTCACCCCGCCGAACGGCACCATCGGGTGCAGCCCGCCGTGGGAGTTGATCCACACCGTGCCGGACTGCATCCGCGAGGCCGCCTCCCGTGCCGCCTCGGGGTCGCTCGACCAGACGGAGGCACCGAGCCCCGCGTCCAGGGCGTTCGCCCACGTGAAGGCCTCGTCCACGTCGGTGTAGCGGATCACCGGGAGCGCGGGACCGAACTGCTCCTCCTGCACCAGTGCCGCGTCATTGTCGATGTCGGCGACGATGGTCGGCCGGTAGAAGAGCTCACCCAGCTCAGGAGCGGACTCGCCACCGGTGACGATGCGGGCGCCGCGGCTCTTCGCATCGTCGACCAAGCGGCTGACGATGTCGAACTGGGCACGGTTCTGCAGCGGACCCAGGACGTTGTTCTCGTCGAGCCCGTTCCCCATCGGCACCGATCCGGCGATGGCGGCGAGCGCGGCGACGACCTCGTCGTAGACCGAGTCGTGCACGTACAGGCGCTTCATCGCGGCGCAGGTCTGCCCGGTGTTGATGAACGCACCCCAGAAGAGGTCTTCCGCGATCGCTGCCGGGTCGGTGCCCGGGAGCACGATGCCGGCGTCATTGCCACCGAGCTCGAGCGTCAGGCGCGCCAGGTTCCCGGCGGAGCTCTCGATGATGCGACGCCCGGTCGCGGTCGAGCCGGTGAACATGATCTTGGCGATGTCGGGGTGCGAGGCGAGCCGGGCGCCGACCTCACGGTCGCCGGAGACGCCGATCAGGACATCCGCGGGCAGCACGTCGTTGATCACCGCGATCATCGCGAGCACGCTCAACGGCGTGTACTCGCTCGGCTTCGCCACGACGGTGTTGCCCATCCGCAGGGAGGGCCCGATCTGCCAGACCGTGATCATGAGCGGCCAGTTCCACGGGCCGATGGCACCGACGACGCCGGCTGCCTTGTAGACGAGCTCGGCATGCAGCGTCTCGTCGTCGACCAGGATCTGCGGCTCGATCGTCGTCGTGGCGTTCGTGCGCAGCCAGGCGGAGCAGGCTCCGAGCTCGAAGCGGGCGTTCGGGCCGTTCAGCGGCTTCCCCTGCTCGCGCGAGAGCAGGTACGCCAGTCCCTCGGCATTCGCGTCGATGGCGTCGGCCGCGGCGAGGAGCAGCGCGCTGCGCTCCTCGTGCCCGAGGGCCTCCCACGCCGGCTGGGCCGCCTTCGCACGGGCGATCGCTGCGTCGAGGTCGCCGACCGTGGCGACGGGTGCACGACCGATGACCTCCCGGGTCGCGGCATCCGGGATCTCCCGGCCTGCGCCTTCCGGCGCCTGGATGCGGTCGAGCAGCGCAGCGGCTGCGGAAGCGGCGGAATCGGACATCGGGGACTCTCCTTCGAGCGTGACGCGGGCCAGCGACGGTCGAGAAGCTGGTCGTCCTCTCATTCTCGACCGGCGTTCCTCCCGGCACTTGTCGCGGAGCGCGCCGCAGATGTCCGAGTGCGAAGGATGCCGTGCCCCTGCGCCTGTCCCGCACCTGTCCCGCACGAAGGAGAACCCACGCCCTGAAGGAAAACTCACACCCTGAAGGAAAACTCACACCCTGAAGGAAAACTCACACCCTGAAGGAAAACTCACGCTTTGAAGGAGAACTCACGCTTTGAAGGAGCATCCACGGGATTCAGTCCTTCGAAACGTGAGTTCTCCTTCATTTCGAGCGGGGCGGACCGGGCGGGGCGGACCGGGCGGGGCGGGACGGGTCCGGGCGACACGGACATGCGAGAGACGATCAGGCCCGCGGGTAGTCCTCGAAGATCAGTGTTGTCCTGGTCGAACGGATCGACGGGATCGCCTGGATGTCCTCCAGCACGATGCGGCGCAGATCGCGGGCATCGTTGGCCCGCACGAGCAGGATCACGTCGAAGTCGCCGCCGACCAACGCCATGTGCTCGATCTCAGGGATCGCGCGCAACCGCTCACTCACCGCCTGCCAGGTGGCCTGCTCGATGGCGAGCGTGACGTACGCACTCGCATGGTGTCCGAGCAGGACGGGATCGGTGCGCACCGAATACCCGAGGATCACCCCCGCGTCGGTGAGCCGTTTGATCCGCGCATGTGCCCCGGCGCGCGAGATGTGCACGGCATCCGCGATCGCGGTCATCGAGGAGCGCGCATCGCGGCGCAGTTCCTCGAGGATCGCTCGATCCGTGTCGTCCAACGTGATCATGTGACCCCTTCCGCCGGCCGGAGAATCCTGACACTTCGATCAAGAATGCCCTATTCGATGCGCTTTCATCCAGGATTCGGCGAATGATCTTGGATGACTGTCGCGCGCGGAGGCATGCTGTCTCCAACGAGTTCGGCAAGGAGGGCGAACGCATGCTGCACACCGACCTGCTCCCGCGAGACACCGCGGTGCAACTGATCGACGAGAACGGCACGCCCGTCGCGGACGCGCCCTACCCGCTCCCCGACGGCGAGACCCTTCTGGCCGCCTACCGAGGACTCGTCGAGGGACGACGGATCAACGATCAGGCCGGCGCGCTCGTGCGCCAGGGGCGTCTCGCCGTCTACCCCTCTTCCCAAGGCCAGGAAGCATGCCAGGTCGGAGCCGCGATGGTCCTCGGAGCCGAGGACTGGCTGTTCCCGACGTACCGCGATTCGGTCGCCGTCATCGCCCGCGGGGTCGAACCCGCTGACGCGCTCGTGCTCCTCAAGGGCGACTGGCACTCGGGGTACGACGTCCGCGCCCACCGCGTCGCGCCTCAGGCGACCCCGTTGGCGACCCAGCTGCTGCACGCGGTCGGCTTTGCGCAGGCCGCGAAGCATCGGGGAGAGGACACCGTGGTGCTCGCCCTCTGCGGCGACGGGGCCACGAGCGAGGGCGACTTCCACGAAGCCATGAACTTCGCGGCCGTGTTCCACGTCCCGGTCGTGTTCTTCGTGCAGAACAACGAGTTCGCCATCTCCGTCCCGCTCTCCCGGCAGACCGCCGCCCCTTCCCTCGCGCACAAGGCGATCGGCTACGGGATGCCCGGTCAGCGGGTCGACGGAAACGACGTCGCCGCGGTGCTGGCCGTGCTCAGCGAGGCTGTGGAGCGAGCCCGCACCGGCGGAGGGCCCTCGCTGGTCGAGGCCCACACGTACCGGATGCAGGCGCACACCAATGCCGACGACGACACCCGCTACCGCGAGCGGGCCGAGGTCCAGGCCTGGGTCGCCCGCGATCCCCTCACCCGCTTGCGCGCGCACCTCACCGCCACGGGTGCTCTCGACGCGGACGCCGAGGAGCGCTTCGCCGCCGGCGCCGAGGAGATCGCGACCGCCATGCGCGCCGCTCTGAACACCGACGCCGAGCTCGACCCCGAAGACCTGTTCCGCCACGTGACCGCGACCCGATCGCCACAGTTGGACGAGCAGTGGCACCTGCTGCGCGACGAGATCGAACGCTCACGACTCGCCGACGCGGACACTGCCACGAACGGAGCCCACCGATGACCATCGCGCAGGACGACACCACGACGCACAGCGACGTCGGGACGACGACCACCATGACGATGGCTGCCGCTCTCAACCGCGCTCTCGCCGATGCGATCGAGTCCGATCCGGACGTGGTGGTCTTCGGCGAGGACGTGGGAGCGCTCGGCGGTGTCTTCCGCATCACCGACGGCCTCACGGCCCGCTACGGCGAGGATCGCTGCTTCGACACCCCCCTCGCGGAATCCGGCATCGTGGGAACGGCCGTCGGCATGGCGATGAACGGCCTGCGCCCGGTCGTCGAGTTGCAGTTCGACGCGTTCGCGCTCCCCGCGTTCGAGCAGATCGTCAGCCATGTCGCCAAGCTCGGGAACCGCACGCGCGGTGGCCTGCGGATGCCGCTGGTGATCCGCATCCCGTTCGGCGGCGGCATCGGCGGTGTCGAGCACCACTGCGACTCCTCCGAGGCGTACTACGCGCACACGCCCGGGCTCACGGTGGTCAGCCCCTCGACGCCGCAGGACGCGTACTCGTTGCTGCGCGCGGCCATCTCCTCGCCCGACCCCGTGATCTTCCTGGAACCGAAGAAGCTCTACTGGGCCAAGGGCGAGGTCGACACCACGCAGACCGCCCAGCTCGGCACCGCGCGTGTCGCCCGGGCCGGGACGGACGTGACGCTCCTCGCCTACGGCTCCTCCGTCCCCCTCGCGCTCGAGGTCGCCGAGGTCGCCGCCACGGAAGGACGCAGTGTGCAGGTCGTCGACGTCCGCTCGCTCTCCCCCTTCGACGACGCGACCGTCACCGCGGCCGTGAAGTCCACGGGCCGCGCCGTGGTCATCGCCGAAGCCCCGGGCTATGTGAGCGTCGCATCCGAGATCCAGGCGCGCGTGTTCGAGCGCTGCTTCGAGTATCTCGCCGCCCCCGTGCGCAGGGTCACCGGGTTCGACACCCCCTATGCGCCGCCGAAGTTCGAGCACTGGTATCTGCCCGACGTCGACCGCGTGCTCGATGCGATCGACACGCTGCACTGGGAGGACGAAGCATGAGCACCCCGACGACGTCCGCGCAGGCCACTCACGTGTTCCGCCTGCCCGACCTGGGCGAGGGACTGACCGAGGCGGGCCTCGTGCAGTGGCTCGTCGCGGTCGGCGACACGATCGTCACCGACCAGCCCATCGCCGAGGTGGAGACGGCCAAGAGCGTCGTCGAGTTGCCGTCCCCGTTCGCCGGTGTCGTGACCGCACTGCACGGCACGGTCGGCGACACGATCGACGTCGGCGCCCCGGTGCTCGAGGTCGTCGACCCGACAGCCGCCCCGCACGCCGACGACGTCTCTGCCCCCGAGGAACAGGAGACCACCCCGACGGAGATCGAGCACGAGGCGTACCGGGAAGAGGAGCGCGCCGGCTCGGGCAACGTCCTGATCGGCTACGGCACCACGGCCCCCGCTGCGAAGGGGCGGCGCCGTCCGTCCGCCGCGGCCACGCCCACTCCGCCCGCTTCCCCCGCCCCCGAGCGCACGACGCCGGAGTCTGCGCGCGACCGTCGCCCGGTCGCGGTCCGGTCTCCGCTCGTGCGCCGACTCGCCCGGGATCTGGGACTCGACGTGCACGCGATCACCGCGACCGGTCCGGACGGGGCGATCACCCGCGCGGACGTGCTGCAGGCCGCGGTCGAGAACGCCGTGGACGGCGCCGCGGCACATCACCGCGTGACCACCGGGAGCGACGAGACCGTCGACGGACTGGGCGTGGTGTCGCGCGAGCGGATGTCGCCCCTTCGTCGAGCCGTCAGCGCCACGCTCACCCGCAGCCGGTCCGAGATCCCCGAAGCGACCGTCTGGGTCGATGTCGATGCGACGGAGCTGTGGGACCTCCGTGCACGGATGGCGCCGGAGGGAGGCAGAGCCCCGTCGGTGACGGCCCTGCTCGCGCGCTTCGTCCTGCTCGCGCTCGAAGACTTCCCCGTGCTGGCATCGCGGCTCAGCGAGAGCGGCGAGGAGGTGATCTCGTTCGACGGCGTGAACCTCGGCATCGCGGCGGACACCGAGCGCGGCCTGCTGGTGCCCGTCCTCCCGCGGGCGCACGCGCTGACCGTGGATCAGCTCGACACCGCTCTGCGAGAGCTCGCCGCCACAGCCCGAGCCGGATCGATGCCGCCGGAGCGCCTGCGCGGTTCGACCTTCACCCTCAACAACTACGGCGGCCTCGGCGTCGACGGCTCGGCCGCGATCATCAACCACCCGGACGTCGCGATCCTCGGCATCGGCCGGATCATCGAGCGCCCGTGGGTCGTGGAGGGTGTGATCGTCGTCCGGCGCATCGCGCAGCTGTCGCTCGTGTTCGACCACCGCGTGTGCGATGGCGGATACGCCGCAGGGTTCCTGCGCCGCGTGACCGAGCTCATCGAGCATCCGCTGCGCGCCTACGGGAGGATCTGACCCGAATATTGCTTCCCCTACACGGCGGCGGCTCCGATGCGATACGCTCGGCGATTAACTGACCGACCATTCGGTCATGAATACTCGACGGCACCCGGCCGTCGAACCCGAATCGCAGAACAACGGAGTTCGCATGACGACAGCAGTTTCCAGTCCCACTCAGAAGAGCAGGATGCCCGCCGAAGAACGGCGAGTACTCGCCGGCACCCTCGTCGGGACGTCGATCGAGTGGTACGACTTCTTCATCTACGCGCAGGCCGCGGGGCTGGTGCTCGCTCCCCTCTTCCTCGCCCCCATCGCGGAGTCCAGCCCCGGCTTCGCACAGGTGCTCTCGTTCGCCACGATCGGCATCTCCTTCCTCTTCCGCCCCCTGGGCGCCATCGTCGCGGGACACCTCGGCGACAAGCTCGGCCGCAAGAAGATGCTCGTCTTCACCCTCATCATGATGGGACTGTCGACCTCGCTGATCGGCGTCCTCCCCACCTACGCGGCGATCGGCGTGGCTGCGCCGATCCTGCTGATCCTGCTCCGCATCCTGCAGGGCTTCTCCGCGGGCGGCGAGTGGGGCGGCGCGGCCCTGATGGCCGTCGAGCACGCTCCGCGCGGGCGTCGCGGGCTGTTCGGGGCCTTCCCGCAGATCGGCGTGCCGGTCGGCATGATCCTCGCGACCTTCACGCTGTGGGTGCTCACGAGCTCGATGTCCCCCGAGGCGTTCCTCGAGTGGGGCTGGCGCATCCCGTTCCTGCTGTCGATCGTGTTGATCGGAGTCGGGTACGTCATCCGCCGCGCCGTCGACGAGAGCCCGATCTTCGAAGACCTGGTGCGTCGCCGCAAGGAGGCCTCCGCGCCGCTCGGCCGGCTGTTCCGCCAGAACACGAAGCAGGTCATCCTGACCGCCGTCATCTTCATCGCGAACAATGCCGCCGGCTACCTGCTGATCGCGTTCTTCGCCACTTACGCGGTCACGGCGCTCGGCATGGATCGCCCCCCGGTGCTGCTGGCGACGACCCTCGCCTCGTTCGGCTGGCTCATCTTCACCCTGTGGGGCGGGCACCTCTCCGATCGGCTCGGTCGCATCCGCACCTTCCAGGTCGGCTACGTGGCGCTCGCTCTGTGGGCGGTCCCGATGTGGTTCCTGATCGACACCGCGAACATCCTCTGGTACTTCGTGGCGCTCTTCGTGATGACGTTCGCGCTCGGCCTCTCCTACGGCCCGCAGGCGGCGCTGTACGCCGAGATGTTCCCGGCGAACGTGCGGTACTCGGGCGTCTCGATCGGGTACGCGCTCGGCGCCATCCTCGGTGGGGCGTTCGCGCCGATGATCGCCGAGGCCCTGTTGAACCAATTCCAGGCGGCGTGGACGATCGGCGTCTACATCGCCGTGGCATCCGTGATCTCGCTCATCGGGGTGTCCTTGGTGAAGGAGACCAAGGGCATCGATCTGTCGGTCTGACCACGGATCGACCCGCCGACATCGCGGCGGACTCCGCGCCTGTGCCATAATTACCATACGATCGGTCAGTAATTCACTGGCCGATCGTATGGCACGGCCAGCACCGAGACGACGCAGTCAGGAGATCCGCATGACCGAGGCATTCCTCGTCGGAGGTGCACGCACCCCCGTCGGCCGATACGGAGGCTCCCTCGCTTCCGTCCGCCCTGACGACCTCGCTGCGATCGTCGTCGCGGAAGCCGTGCGTCGGGCGGGCATCGACGCCACCTCGATCGAGATCGACGAGGTGATCCTCGGTGCGGCGAACCAGGCCGGTGAGGACAACCGCAACGTCGCGCGGATGGCGGTGCTGCTCGCCGGACTCCCCGACACGGTCCCCGGCATCACGGTGAACCGGCTGTGCGCCTCGGGGATGTCCGCCGTCACGATGGCCGCGCAGGCGATCCGTGCCGGTGACGCCGACATCATCGTCGCGGGCGGCGTCGAATCCATGACGCGAGCACCCTGGGTGCAGGCCAAGCCGGAGAAGGCATGGGCCAAGCCCGGGGCCGCCTTCGACACCTCGATCGGCTGGCGCTTCCCGAACCCCCGGCTCCAGGCTCGGGACAAGGCGACTTTCACGATGCCCGAGACCGCGGAAGAGGTCGCCCGCGTCGACGGGATCACCCGCGACGAGGCGGATGCCTTCGCTCTGCGCTCCCAGCAGCGCGCCATCGCGGCGATCACCGCGGGCCGCTTCGCCCCCGAGATCGTCGGCGTCCCGGTCGGCACCGGGGAGGTGCTGGTCGACGAAGGCCCGCGCCCCGAGACCACCCTCGACGCACTCGCGCGGCTGCGTCCCGTCGTCGCCGGAGGCACGGTCGTGACCGCCGGCAACTCGAGTGCGCTCAACGACGGCGCCTCGGCGGTGGTGGTGGCGAGCGCCGCCGCGGTCGAACGCTACGGCCTCGTGCCGCGCGCCCGGATCGTCGTCGGCACGAGCGCCGGCCTCGCCCCCGAGATCATGGGCCTGGGCCCGGTTCCGGCGACACAGAAGGCGCTGCACCGCGCCGGCCTGTCGATCGACGACATCGGCTCGATCGAGCTCAATGAGGCGTTCGCGACGCAGTCGATCGCGTGCATCCGCCGGCTCGACCTCGATGAGGAACGGGTCAACGCCGACGGTGGCGCCATCGCGCTCGGCCATCCGCTCGGTTCGTCCGGCTCACGGCTGCTCCTCACGCTGCTCGGTCGCATGGAGCGCGAAGGTTCTGTGCACGGACTCGCGACGATGTGCGTCGGCGTCGGCCAGGGCGCTGCCGTGATCCTGGAGAAGGTCTGATGCACGCCGATATCGACCCCGAGACGCCCCTGCTCATCGAACGCTGCCCCGACCGGGTGATCGCCACGCTGCATCGGCCGCACAAACGGAACGCGATCGACCAGGCGACCGTCGATGCGCTGCACCTCCTCTGCGCCGAGCTCGAGGAGACGCCGCGGACCCTGATCCTCACCGGAGCCGACGGCGTCTTCGCGGCCGGTGCCGACATCGCCCAGCTGCGCGAGCGCCGGGCTGCGGACGCGCTGCGCGGCATCAACGCGAACGCCTTCGTGCGCATCGCCGAGCTGCCGATGCCGGTCATCGCGGCGATCGACGGCTACGCCCTGGGCGGCGGCGCCGAACTCGCCTATGCCGCGGACATCCGGATCGCGACGCCCGCCCTCGCGATCGGCAACCCGGAGACGGGTCTCGGCATCATCGCCGCGGCCGGCGCGAGCTGGCGGTTGAAGGAGATCGTCGGCGAGGCCAGGGCCATCGAGCTGCTCCTCACCGGACGCACCGTGAAGGCGGAGGAGGCCCTGCGCATCGGCCTCGTCTCGGCGATCCACGAGAGCGCCGAGCTGCTGACCGCGGCCGAGGCGATCGCCGATCGGATCGGCCGCAACGACCTCGCGGCGACCATCGCGACCAAACGCGTGTTCCGCGCTCCCCGCGACCGCCACCCCGCCGTCGACCTGGAAGCCCAGGCCGAGCTCTTCGAGAGCCCGGAGAAGTTCCGACGGATGACCGACTTCCTGGAACGGAGAGACCGATGACCCAGAGCAGCAGCAGCGCTCCCGCCCATGTGGGAGTGCTCGGCGGCGGACGCATGGGCGCCGGCATCGCCCACGCGTTCCTCCTCGCGGGCTCCCGGGTCACCGTGATCGAGCGCGATGAGATCGCCGCCGACGCCGCCGCCGCGCGCGTGCTCGCGTCCGTGGATGCATCGATCTCCCGCGGCACGGCGCACGAGGCCGGCGACGCCTACCGGGCACGCTTCGAGACTGAGACGGACACCGCGCTGTTCGCTCCCTGCGACCTCGTCGTGGAAGCCGTGCCCGAGGATCTCGCCCTCAAGATCGACGCGCTCACCCGCGTCGAGGCCGCCATCGGCCCCGAGGCCGCACTCGCCTCCAACACCTCGTCGATCTCGATCGACGAGCTCGCGGCGACACTGGACCGCCCCGAGCGCTTCCTCGGCATGCACTTCTTCAATCCGGTACCGGCCTCGACGCTGGTCGAGATCGTCCGCGGCGCGGCGACCGCTCCCACGCGGGTGGACTCCGCCCGCGGCTGGATCCACGCCCTCGACAAGACCCCGATCGTGGTGACCGATGCCCCCGGCTTCGCGTCGTCGAGACTCGGCGTCGCGATCGGACTCGAGGCGATCCGGATGCTGGAAGAGGGGGTCGCCTCCGCCGAGGACATCGATGCCGCGATGACTCTGGGCTACAAGCATCCGGTCGGTCCGTTGCGCCTGACCGACATCGTCGGGCTCGATGTCCGACTCGGCATCGCCGAGTACCTCGCCGCCCACCTCGGCGAGCGCTTCGAGCCACCGACTCTGCTGCGACGCCTCGTCGCCGAAGGACACCTGGGCCGCAAGAGTGGGCGCGGCTTCTACGAATGGGACGCCTGATGAAGGGAACAGACATGACGGAGATCCTCCCCAGCTATCTGCAGGGAGCCTGGTGGACGCCCGGCACGGATACCGATGCGGCCGAGGTGCGCGATGCGTCGACCGGCCGGGTCGTCGCCCACGTCTCGACGGAGGGCATCGACCTCGAGGGCGCGCTCACCTATGCCCGCCGGGCAGGACAGGCCTCGCTCGGTGAGCTCACGTTCCATCAGCGCGCCGTGCTCCTCAAGCAGCTCGCCCTCGCCCTCACCGCGCGCAAGGAGGAGCTGTACGAGATCTCGAGCCGTACCGGCGCCACCCGCCAGGACTCGTGGGTCGACATCGACGGCGGGATCGGGGTGTTGTTCGCCTACTCCAGCAAGGGACGTCGGGAGCTCCCGAACGCGAAGGTCTATGTCGACGGCGGCATCGAGAACCTCTCCAAGGACGGCTCCTTCCTGGGTCGGCACATCTACACCCGACTCCCCGGTGTCGCGGTACAGATCAACGCGTTCAACTTCCCGGTCTGGGGGGCGCTGGAGAAGTTCGCCCCCGCCTTCCTCGCGGGCGTGCCGACGGTGGTGAAGCCGGCCACCCCGACCGGGTATCTGGCAGAGGCCATGGTGCGGATCATGGTCGAATCGGAGCTCCTTCCCGAGGGCTCGCTGCAACTCGTATCCGGCGGCGTCCCCGGACTTTTCGAGGCTCTCCGGCTGGGAGACCTCGTCGCCTTCACCGGGTCCGCATCGACCGCCGAACGGCTGCGCGCCCACGATGCGGTGCAGACCGGCGGCGTGCGCTTCACGAGCGAGACCGACTCGATCAACGCCTCGATCCTGGGGACGGACGCGGTCTCCGGGACCCCCGAGTTCGACGCCTACGTCCGACAGCTCGTGGCCGAGATGACCACGAAGGCCGGTCAGAAGTGCACCGCGATCCGGCGCGCGATCGTGCCGGCCGAAGCTGTCGACGACGTCATCCGCGCCGTGCAGGCCCGCCTTTCGGAGCGCGTCGTCCTCGGCGATCCGCGCGCCGAGGGGGTCACGATGGGTCCGCTCGCCTCGACCGCCCAACGCGACGAGGTGCTGCGCCAGGTGTCGCGCCTGCAGGAGGGCGGCGGCGAACTGGTGGTCGGATCGACCGACGCACCGGACGTCCGTCACGACGACGGCAGTGAGGGACCAGCTCCGGACGGCGCATTCGTCGCGCCGATGCTGCTCCGCTTCACCGACCCCGAGAGCGCGGCGGTCAACGAGATCGAAGCGTTCGGCCCGGTCTCGAGCATCCTCGGCTATCGCACCCTCGACGAAGCGAGTGCTCTGGTCGCCCGCGGTGGCGGATCGCTGGTGACGAGCGTGGCGACGCACGACCCCGAGGTCGCTGTCGCCCTGACCACCGGAATGGCCGCCTACAACGGTCGTGTCCTGTTCCTCGACCGCGATGACGCCCGCAGTTCGACGGGTCACGGCTCACCGCTCCCGAACCTCGTCCACGGAGGGCCGGGGCGGGCCGGCGGCGGCGAGGAGCTCGGGGGCATCCGCGCCGTCCTCCATCACATGCAGCGCACCGCCGTGCAGGGCTCTCCCACCATGATGACGGCCCTGACCGGGGTGTGGCACCAGGGGGCGGACGCGCGTCCCTACCAGGAGAGCGGCGGGATCCACCCGTTCCGCAAGTCCCTGGCCGAGCTGAGCATCGGGGACCAGGTCGTGAGCGGTTCGCGCACCGTGACCCTCGACGACATCGAGACGTTCGCGGCCTTCACGGGCGACACCTTCTACGCGCACATGGACGAGACCTCCGCGGCGGCGAACCCGTTCTTCCCCGGTCGCGTCGCGCACGGGTACCTGCTCGTGTCGTGGGCCGCGGGGCTCTTCGTCGATCCGGCACCAGGCCCCGTGCTCGCGAACTCCGGGCTGGAGAACCTGCGCTTCGTGACACCCGTCTCCCCCGGCGACGAGATCCGCGTCGAGCTCACCGCGAAGCAGATCACCCCGCGCGAGACCGATGAGTACGGCGAGGTCCGGTGGGATTCGGTGCTGAAGAACCAGCGTGATGAGATCGTCGCCACCTACGACGTGCTCACCCTCGTCGCGAAGCAACAGGCGGAGGCTGCCTGAGTCCGCTCGACGCCCCCTTCCGTCGTCGACGCCCCCTTCCGTCGTCGACACCCCCTTCCGTCGTCGACACCCCCCTCCGTCGTCGACACCCCCTCGCGTCGTCGACGCCCCCTTCCGTCGTCGACGCCCCCCTCCGTCGTCGACGCCCCCTCGCGTCATCGACGCCCCCTCGAATCCGCGTCGCCCCAGCGGGGCGTGGACGACAGGACGGGGCCTCGACGACACGACAGGACGGGGCGTGGATGACAGGACGGGGTGGCGGGGTGGCGGGGGTCAGCGACGACGCAGTCCGTCGAGCGCGATGGCCACGACGTCGTCCGCCAGCCGATCCGCACCTTCCCTGCCCCCGGGTCGGTACCACTCGACGATCGAGTTGATCATGCCGAAGGTCAGGCGGGCGACGACGCTGGCGTCCATGTCGGCGCGCAGCGCGCCCTCAGCCTGCGCCTCGGACACCAAGGCCGTGATCCGACGATCGAAAGCGCGACGACGGGTCAGCGCTCGGCGCTCCACCTCGGTGTTGCCGCGCACCCGGAGCAGCAGCGTGACCGCCGGCAGCTGCGCGATCAGGACGTGCACGGCGCCGCGGAGCACATGCTCGAGTCGTGCCACGGCGCTGGCCTCGACCGCCGACGTGGGAAGCGGGTCGTCCACCACGGCCTCGAGTCCGCTGAGCGCCGCATCGAGAGCGAGGTCGAGGATCTGGTCCTTGGACCCGAAGTGGTGGTAGATCGCGGACTTCGACAGTCCGAGCCGCTCGGCGAGCATGCCGATCGACGTGGCGTCATACCCGTGCTCGTTGAAAGCGGTGACCGCGACCGCGAGGATGCCCTGCTGGTCGTATCCCGGGCGGCCGCGTCGTGTGCTCTGCATCTCTGACATCATGCACAGTCTCGCATCCGATCGTGCCGTGCGGCGGGAGCGGTGGCCGCGAGGCGTGCTCGGCCACCGCTCCCCCCGGGTCAGCGCAGGTCGTAGACCCGCTTGTACTTGCCCTCGCTCCGCGGCAGCGTGCCCGGCTCCTCGAGCTGGACGGCGACCGTGGAGCCGACGAACACCTTGATCCGCTGCGCGAGCACCTTCGCCGCGCTGGTGCAGGTCTCGACCGAGAGATCGGGGTGCCGCTCGATACGCACGGTCATCGTGTCCATCCGGCCCTCCTTGGAGAGCTCGAGGATGAAGTGAGGGGTCAACTGCTCGATGCCAAGCACCAGTTCCTCGATCTGCGTCGGGAAGAGGTTCACGCCCCGCAGGATGATCATGTCGTCGTTGCGCCCGGTCACCTTCTCCATGCGCCGCATGCCGGGCCGAGCGGTCCCGGGCAGGAGCCGGGTGAGATCGCGGGTGCGGTAGCGGATGACCGGGAAGGCCTCCTTGGTGAGGGAGGTGAACACGAGTTCGCCGAGTTCGCCGTCCGGGAGCGCGGCCCGGGTCTCGGCGTCGATGACCTCCGGCAGGAAGTGGTCTTCCCACAGGTGCGGGCCATCCTTGGTCTCGAGGCACTCGTTGCCCACACCCGGTCCCATCACCTCGCTGAGCCCGTAGATGTCGAGGGCGTCGACGCCGAGGCGCAGCTCGAGCTCCTGCCGCATCTCGTTCGTCCACGGCTCCGCCCCGAGCACCGCGACCCGGAGCGAGGTCGAGCGCGGGTCGATGCCCTGAGCGACCATCGCATCCGCGATCGTCAGGAGATAGCTCGGCGTGCAGAGGATCGCGTCCGGCTCGAAGTCGCGGATGAGCTGCACCTGTCGCGCGGTCTGGCCGCCGGACATCGGGATGACCGTGGCTCCGAGCGCTTCGATTCCTGCGTGCGCACCGAGCCCTCCGGTGAAGAGGCCGTAGCCGTAGGCGTTGTGCACCTTCATCCCCCGGCGGATGCCGCTGGCGCGCAGTGACCGAGCGACGAGCGATCCCCAGCGATCGAGGTCGCCGCGGGTGTAGCCCACGACGGTCGGACGCCCCGTGGTACCACTGGACGCGTGGATGCGAGCGACGTCCTCCATCGGAACGGCGAACATGCCGAACGGGTAGGTTTCGCGCAGATCGTCCTTCGTCGTGAACGGCAGCCGTTCGACATCGGCGAGGGTGCGGATGTCGTCGGGGTGCACTCCGGCGTCATCGAACTTGCGCGTGTACAGGGGCACGTTCGCGTAGGCGTGGCGCACGGTCTGCTGCAGGCGGGTGAGCTGCAGGTGCTCGATCTCCGCTCGACTCATGCGTTCCTCGGCGTCGAGCTCGTCGGCCGAGGGCGGGTGGATGCGGGTGGATGCGGCGGTCGTCATCGACACGGGAGACTCCATCGGATCGGGGGGTCAGAAGGTCTGGTTGGTGGTGCGCGAGCGGCCACGGAACTCCGCGACCGTGTCGCCGAGCTCATCGACCACGGTCACGTCATAGATGCCGGAGCGGCCGGTGCGGGTGCGGCGGACGGCCGTCGCGGTCAGCGTCTGCCCGGAGACCGTGGACTTCAGGAACGAGATGTCGGCGCCCGCGGCGACCGTGACCCGGTCGTCCTCGTTGCAGGCGATCGCGAACGCGGTGTCGGCCAAGGCGAACACGAAGCCCCCGTGCGTGATGTGGAACCCGTTCGTCATGTCGTCACGCACGCGCATCGAGACCACGGCGTGGCCGGGGTCGTCGCGCTCGACGACGAGTCCGAGTGCGGCCGAGGCCTGATCGCGCTCCATCATCGCGCGGTTCGGCCGCACCGCATCCGTGGTGCGCGTCATCGCTTCCGTCATCGTCGACCTCCTCGTCGCGTGGTGTCGCGGCAGCGGTGCCCCGACAGGCTCATACTAACTGAACGATCGGTTAGTAATGAAGCCCGACGCGAAGATCGGTTTGCGGGAAGGCGTCAGCCGAAGATCAGCGCGTTGCGCAGGGTGGCATCCTCCAGCGTGATCCCGGTGATCACGGCGCCGTCGTCGCCGACCGAGTCACGGTCGAGACGGAAGCGCAGCGTCACACCCTCTCGGGTCGACCACTCGTAGAAGTACTCGCCCGAGGAGACGATACGAAGATCCGTGCCTTCCGGGAATGCGGCGACGGCGACGGAGACGGGATCCCCGACCTTCACGCCGTCTGCGGACGGAAGCGCCGCTCCGTCATCCGACCGATCGCCGACGGTGTTCGCGATCCCCACGGTGAGGGCCGAGACCAGCGTCCCGCCTTCCTGCGTTTCGAGCAGCAGCGACGCGGAGTCATCCGCGGCGATCAGTCGCGTCGGTCCCCCTTCCCACTCGGGTTCCTGGATGCGGGCTCCGGGCGCCGCCGCGATCGCCTCGTCGAGCTCGACGCCAAGCTGCACCGGCCCGACGCCCACCGGAGTGATCTGCCAGGCGCTCCACGGCGCGGCCGGGTCGGCTGCCGCGGGCGTGTCGACGGGCGCAGGAGGGTTCGCCGTCAGCTCGTCGATCAACATCCGCCGAGCCTCCTCCGCGCGATCGCGCAGCAGCGCTGCGGCGGCCTCGGCGTCGAACGCCGGCTCGCCGGTGAACGGCTGCCACACCTCGACGATCACGTTCCCGACCGAGACGTAGCTCTTGTAGAGGCTGTGGCCACCACCGGTCGAGTAGGTGATGATCAGCGAGCCGGCAAGGGCTCGGATGCCGCCGTCGCCTTCTGCTGTCGAAGAGGCGAAAGTGGCCGGTCCGCCGAACTCGAATTCGACGCACTGCGCCGCCGCATCGACATACTGATCCATTCGGGCCTTCGCGGCCTCTTCGTCGGCGAACTGGAGCACGTGGAGCCACCCGTCGCTCCCCTCCTCCGCCGTCGTCCAGGTGACGGAGCGCGCACCGATCGACCCCAACGAGGTCTCGGCCGCGAGCGCGCTGCAGATCGCGGGAACGGGCTCGGGGCCACCTCCATCGGAGACCTGGATCAGGGAGGAGACCGCCGGGCTGACCTCTCCGACATCGGGGAGCATGGCCGCGATCTCGTCGGCACTCAGGAGGAACCAGTCCAGCTCGTCTCCGACGAAGGCGATCGGCCCCGCATAGGGATCGGGCGTCGGAGCGACCGGAGCGGTGCTGGGCTCCGGCGTCGATTGCGGAGTCGGCGCGCAGCCGGCGAGCGCCACCAGGACACCCACCGCCAGAGCACCGATCACGCTCTTTCCGACCGACAGCTTCTGCGACATGTGTCCCCTCCGATTCCTCTTCGGCGTCGGACCCGACACCCCGTTTCCGACGAGCCTAGGGCGAGGCTGCCGACCGGCGACGAGCGCCCAGGATGTCGATATCGGAATGAGACGGTGAACATTCCCCGCCGGGCATGAATCCGGGGTCAGAGAAGCTCGGCGTGGGCCTCCCCCGTCCTCGCCACCGCCCTCGCCTCGTCGACGGTGCGTGCGCCGAGCACCGCTTCGGCAGCCCGACGGCAGTCCTCCTCGCTCACCACGGAGAGGGCCTCGGCGACGCGGCCGAGCGACCGCGGAGTCATCGACAGCGAGGTCGCACCCAGGCCCACGAGAACCGGGGCGAGTGCGGGATCGCTCGCGGCTTCCCCACACACTCCGACGGACTTCCCGGCCGCCCTCCCTGCCTCGCCGACGATGCCGATCAGGCGCAGGACGGCCGGCTGCCACGGGTCGTTCAAGTCGCCGAGATCACTCAGGAGGCGGTCGGCCGCGAGCGTGTACTGGGCCAGGTCGTTCGTTCCCAGACTCACGAAGTCGACCACCTCGAACAGCTCCGCGGCGAGCAGCGCGGCCGAGGGAGTCTCGATCATGATGCCCACGCGTTCGATCCCCGCAGCACGAGCCCGCTCGGCGAACTCCCGCGCTTCTTCGACCGTCGCGACCATCGGAGCCATCACCTCGACCCGCGCCGACTCCGCTTCTGCGGCCCGGGCGAGCGCCCGCAACTGATCGTCGAGGAGCTGCGGACGACGACGCGCGATCCTCAGACCGCGGACCCCCAGGGCCGGGTTGTCCTCGTGATCCGCATTCGCGAACGGGAGAGGCTTGTCACTTCCGGCATCCAGCGTCCGAACGACCACCTTGCGGCCGGGGAAGGCAGCGAGTACGCCGCGGTATGCGGCGGTCTGTTCCTCGACCGACGGGGCGTCCGCCCTGTCCAGGAAGCAGAACTCCGTCCGGAACAGCCCCACGCCCTCCGCGCGCGCCGCCGCCGCGTTCACGGCGTCCGCGGCCCCTCCGACGTTCGCGAGCAGCGCGACGCGGTGCCCGTCTGCGAGACGCCCGGTCCCGTCGAAATCCACCGTGGTCGCCGCTGCCGCCGCTTCCGCGACCCGTGACTCCGGCGGGTCGACCTCGACCGTGCCGCGGCCGCCGTCGACGAGAAGCGTCGCCCCGACGGGGATGCCGACGGCGCCGGCCACACCGACCACCGCGGGAAGCCCGAGCGAGCGAGCGATGATCGCCGTATGGGAGGTCGGACCTCCCTGCTCTGTCACGAGGCCGACGCACCGCCCCTCGCCGAGCGTCGCCGTGTCGGCAGGCGACAGGTCGGTCGCGACGAGCACGAACGGCTCCTCACGCTCCGGCACCCCCGGCATGTCGACTTGGAGGATCTCGGCGATGATCCTGTCGCGCACGTCACGGATGTCCGCCGCGCGCTCCGCCATGCGACCGCCCAGTGCGGTGAGGCCCTTCTCGTGCGCCAGGCCGGTCTCCCACACGGCACGGGCGGCACTGCGCCCCTTCGCACGGACCAACGCGGTCGCCTCCGAGACCAGCTCGGGATCGGAGGCGAGCAGCCGCGACGCATCGAGGATCGCCCGCGCCTCCCCCGTGGCCTGGGCAGTGCGCGTCCGCAGCTGGTCCGCCACCGCCACGGCCGCCCATTCGATCGCTGACACTTCGGCATCGCGCTCCTCCACCGCAATGACGGCGTCCGCATCGGGTTCGGCGACGGCCGGCGCGAGGTGCACGACGGGGGCCGCGACCCGACCGGGGCTCACCCCGCGTCCGCGCAGCACGGCGCCGGAGGCGATCGTGACTGGGGCGTCCTCGACAGCGGCGGAGCCGTCGGTGGGGGCAGCCGGGGCGGGGGCGGGCGCTGCCGCGTCCGTTCCCTCGCCGAACCCGTCGTCGAACAGCGCGGACAGCCGCTCCGCCACGGTGGCGGCCTGTGCCCCTCTCACCGTCAGTTCGATCTCATCGCCCTGCCGCGCACCGAGGACGAGGAGACGCGAGAGGCTCGCCGCCGACGCATCGGGTCCGTCGGGAAGTCGTCGCAGCCGCACCTCCGCCCCAGCGGACGCCTCGGCGATCAGAGCGGCGGGGCGTGCGTGGAGCCCCTGCGGATTGCGCACCCGCACACGACGAACGAGCGCCTCGCCGTCGCCCTCGACCGCGGAGGACGACGCAGCATTGGATGAATCCGTCGCGGAATCGGGTGCGGGCGCGGCGTCGTCCGGGACGCCGAGCTGCCCGGTCTTCGCCCCGAGCGCGGAGGTCGCCTCGGACGCCACCGCATCCAGGTCGCTCCCCGCCGCGGCCGAGACGACGGCGGCGAGCAGCCCCTCCACGAACGGCGCGGGAGCGAGCCGGACCGGTACGTCGCTCGCGCGCAGTTCGAGCGCGAGTTCCGCACTCAGCACCGCCGACCCGAGGTCCATCAGGACCAGGACTCCCTCGCAGTCCGCAGCCAGCTCATCGATCGCCGCGGCCACCGCCACGGCGTCCGTTCCGAGGACCGGCACGCCGTCGCCGTCCACGCCAGCGCCCGCGGCCACCCGCACGCGCACAGCGGGCCCCTGGACCATCTGCAGGGCAAGCTCCAGTGCCGCCTCCCCGAGCCGTGCGCTGTGGGAGACGGCGACGATACCGATCATCAGGCGCTGCCCGCGACCGCCGCGGCGAGCGTGTCGAAGAGGATCGCCGTGGACGCCGCCCCGGGGTCGAGGTGACCGGCGCTGCGCTCGCCGAGATAACTCGCCCGTCCCTTGCGTGCGACCAGCAGCAACGTGGCGTCTCGGCCCTTCTCTGCGGCATCGGCCGCGGCGGTGACGGCGTCCGCGACGGTCGAGCCCTCAGCGAGCGCGGCGTCCATCGCATCGACGGCAGGCGCCATCGCATCGAACATCGTCTTGTCCCCCGCTTCGGCCTTGCCCCGCGCGACGATGCCGTCGAGCCCCGCACGCAGCGCGGTCGCGAGGGCAGGGCCGTCGAGCTCGGACACCGCGCCCGCGGTCATCCCCATCCGCAGGAAGAAGGTGCCGTAGAGCGGCCCACTGGCCCCACCGACGGAACTCACCAGGGTCATGCCGACCGTCTTCAGCAGCTCATCGATCGTTCCGGGTGCGCCCCCTGCGAGCTTCTCGCCGACGGCACTCATCCCTCGGGCCATGTTCGCACCGTGATCGGCGTCGCCGATGGCCGAGTCGAGTTCCGTGAGCCAGTCACGCTTCTCGGTGACGGCCGTGCCGAACCGGGAGACCCAGTCGGCGAGGACGGCGGTGTCGACAGCAGCCATCAGGCGCCCCACCGCAGACCGGGGGTGTTGACCGGCGCGTCCCACAGACGCAACAGCTCGTCGTCCGCCTTGAGCACGGTGACCGAGCATCCCGCCATGTCGAGCGAGGTGATGTAGTTGCCCACGAGGTTTCTGGCGATCTGGACCCCGGACTTCTCGAGGATCGCCGCCACCTCGCCGTACATCAGGTAGAGCTCGATGAGGGGTGTCGCGCCCATGCCGTTGAGCATCACGATCGAGGGGCCGGTGGCGTCGAGGTCGGCGAGGATCGGCTCGACGAGCTGCCGCGCGATGTCCGCCGCGGGGGCCAGTGGTTCACGGCGACGGCCTGGCTCACCGTGGATACCGATGCCGATCTCCATCTGATCGTCCGGCAAATCGAAGGTGGGCTTCCCTGCCGCGGGCACGGTGCAGCTGGTGAGCGCCATGCCCATCGAGCGGCCCTGCCCGTTGATCTTCTCGGCCAGCGCGACGACGGCGGCGAGATCGCGGCCCTCCTCCGCGGCGGCACCCACGAGCTTCTCGAGCAGCACGGTCAGACCGACACCGCGACGCCCCGCCGTGTACAGGGAGTCCTGCACCGCGACGTCGTCGTCCACGGTGATGCTGCCGACCTCGATCCCCTCCATCGAGGCGAGCTCGGCGGCCATCTCGAAGTTCAGCACGTCGCCCGTGTAGTTCTTCACGATGTGGAGCACACCGGCCCCGCGATCCACGGCCTTGGTGGCCACCTGCACGCGGTCCGGCGTCGGGGAGGTGAACACCTCTCCGGCGACCGCGGCATCCAGCATCCCGGTTCCGACGAAGCCGCCGTGCAGCGGCTCGTGACCGGAGCCGCCCCCGGAGACGATCGCGACCTTGCCCTGCGCCTTCGGCGTCGCGCGAGTGATCACGTGGTTCTCGAGGTCGACGGAGAGCTCGGGATGAGCGAGCGCGACCCCTCTCAGAGATTCGACGAGAACATCTTGCGGGGCGTTGATGAGCTTCTTCATCATTCGATCTCCTTTGATCCTTCGTGGTCTCTTTCGCAAAATCCGAAAGGAATTCGTTAATGTCGAATATGCTCGGAGCCAGCCGGGTTGTCAAGATCATTCGTGAAGCCCGGCTCCACTGACACCGGCTCGACGACGCACCGGAAGGAGGGCTCCCCGTGATCCAGGCGATCGACCGCGCGGCGAAGATCCTCGAACTGCTCCAAGGAGCACGCCACCTCGGCATCACCGACCTCGCCGCAGCGCTCAGCCTGCCGCCGTCGACGGTGCACGGGATCGTCAAGTCGTTGCGCGCGCACGGGCTCGTCGCGAAGGAACGCGGGGGCCAGCGCTACATGCTCGGCCCGACGCTCCTGCGCCTGAGCAACGTGTACCTCGACACCCTCGATGTGCGCGCGCGGGCGATGCGCTGGACGCAGGAACTCGCACGGCGCACGAACCTCTCGGTGCGGCTGGGTGCCCCGCACTTCACCGATGTGCTCGTGATCCACCACAACCTGCGCCCCGACGACAGCCAGCAGATGCTGGAGACCGGGGTCGCGATTCCCGCGCACGCCTCGGCGATGGGCAAGGTCCTGCTCGCCTACGACCAGGGCTTCCAGCAGAGCGTCTTCGAACAACCGCTGCGCAGCCTCACCGGCGACACGATCACCGATGTCGCACGGTTGACCCTGGAGCTGCCGTCGATAGCCGAGCGCGGGACCGCCGGTGAGTTCGACGAAGCCGTGCTCGGGGAATCCTCGCTCGCCGCACCGGTCGCCGATGCCTCGAACGACATCGTCGCGGCCGTCGCCGTGGTGCTGCCAACCTCGCAGACCCCGGCCTCCGACGCGATCCTCAACGCCCTCCGGGAGACGGCCCGCAACATCTCACGCGAACTCGGTGCCACCACCTGGCCGCCGCGCGTCGCACCCGCCGACGACTGACCCCGCCGGCTGACCCCCGCCGACAGGCCCAGCGTCATCCGCGCAGCGCCAGCGCGAATGGCAACACCTCGGTCGCCCCGGCCTGTCGGAGCACGCGGGCCGCGACCGTCATCGTCCACCGGCTGTCCACCAGGTCATCCACGAGCAGCACGGGCCCCGACGGTATCTCGAGGTGCTGAGCGCTCAAGCGATCCCAGAGTCCGGCGAGACGGAAGACACTGTTCCCGCCCGGTCCGCCGGAGGGACCGCCGCCGATGGGCTCGAGCGCACCGAGGTACGGCAGGCGCCCGACCTGGGCGAGACCGCGGGCGAGTGAATCGACCATCACGGGGTGCGATCGCGACGGCAGAGCGACGACGGCGACCGGCCGCTCGGCCCACCCCCACCCCGAGAGCACACGGATGCACGCCTGGAGCAGTTGAGGAGTGACCTCGGCGTCGGGGGCGCCCGCAGCGAAGATCTCGCGCAGAGCCCCGCCCCAACCCAGATCGGTGAGGCGCGCCAGCGCCCGCCCCTCGCTCGCCTGCTCGTCGGCGGGGATCCTCCCCTTGACCGGCACCTCGAGCCGGTCGGCGCCGGTCGGCCAGGCACGACGGGGCTCGATCGGGACCCCCACCCGGTCGAGGGACTCCGCGGCCTGCGAGCTCGCGGACTCCCCGACCTCCTTCGGAAACCATCCGCCTGCACAGTTGTCGCACCGCCCGCACGGCGCAGCCGTGTCATCGTCCAGCGCCCGCTGCAGGAACTCCATGCGGCACCCGTCGGTCTGCTCGTACTCGATCATGTGCTGCTGCTCGGCGAGACGCTCGGCGGCGATCCGTTCGTAGCGCTCCGCGTCATAGCTCCAGGGCTCTCCGGTGGCCACCCACCCGCCCTGCACGCGCCGGACCGCTCCGTCGACGTCGAGCACCTTGAGCAGCAGTTCGAGAGGCGTGCGGCGGATGTCGACCATCGCCTCGAGCGCCGGTGTCGAGATCGGTGTGTCGCCGAGGGCGCCGATGACCCGCTCCGCGCGCTCACGGTCGGGCATCGACGCCGTCGCGAAGTAGTGCCAGATGTCGCGGTCTTCGACGCCGGGCAGCAGCAGCACGTCGGCGCTCTCGCTCGCACGACCGGCACGGCCGACCTGCTGGTAGTACGCCACGGGTGACGACGGAGCACCGAGGTGCAGCACGAAACCCAGATCGGGTTTGTCGAACCCCATCCCCAGGGCACTCGTGGCCACCAGCGCTTTGACCTCGTTGCGCTTGAGCAGTCCTTCGGATTCGGCGCGTTCCTCGGTGTCGGTCTGCCCGGTGTAGGCGCGCACGTCGTGACCGTGGTCGCGCAGCAGGCGGGCGGTGTCGACGGCGGCCGCGACGGTCAGCGTGTAGATGATGCCGGAGCCGGGGAGGTCGTCGAGGTGGCTCAGCAACCAGGCGAGGCGGCTCGTCGAATCGCGTAGGCGCAGCACACCCAACCGCAGCGATGTGCGCGCGAGCGGTCCGCGGATCGTGAGCACCGGTTCGGCGGCCGCTTCGCCCGAGGGCTGGAGGGCGCCGAGCTGCTCGGCGACGTCGGCGACGACGCGGCTGTTCGCCGTGGCGGTGGTCGCGAGCACCGGCACGTCGGCGGGCATCTGCGCGATGAGGTCACGCAGGCGTCGGTAGTCGGGACGGAAGTCGTGCCCCCAGTCGCTGATGCAGTGCGCCTCGTCGACCACGAGCATGCCGATGCGACGCACCAGCGCGGGGAGCTGCTGCTCGCGGAACGCGGGATTGTTGAGCCGCTCGGGTGAGACAAGCAGCACGTCGACCTCGTCGCGGTCGAGCTGCGCGAGCACGTCGGTCCATTCATGGGCGTTCGTGGAGTTGATCGCGACGGCCCGGACGCCGGCCCGTTCGGCGGCGGCGATCTGGTCGCGCATGAGTGCCAGCAGCGGCGAGACGAGCACCGTCGGTCCGGCCCCCTGCCTGCGCAGCAGAAGCGTCGCGACGAAGTACACCGCCGACTTCCCCCACCCCGTGCGCTGGACCACGAGCGCCCGGCGGCGTGCCTCGACCAAGGCCTCGATCGCCTCGTACTGGCCGTCGTGGAAATCGGCGTCGGGGCGGCCGACGAGTTCGCGCAGCGCGGCGAGTGCGGGCTCGCGGGTGTCGGCGGAGACGGAGGAGGTCATGTCCCCACTCTGCCCCACGCCGCCGACACGGTCGGCGGTCCCGTCGTCTAGCGTGGGGAGATGATCACACGCGAGCTCGCCGTCGCCCTGCGAGAGGCCGGGCTCGTCTGGCATCCCGCCGAGGGCGACCGCTTCCAGCTCGATCTGCCGGACGAGGTCGAACTCGACGCCGAGGCCGACGTCTTCACGGTCAGCGAGATGACGATCGAGGCCCGACAGACGCCGAGTGGCACGGATCTGGCGTTCAACGGCACGACGGAGTGGGCGCTCGATGCGGTCACGCTGGCGGACGCCGTGTGGCTGCCGAGGGAGGACCAGCTGCGCGAGCTGCTGCGCGGCACGTTCCGCGCGCTGGTACGCCTCGACGATGCTTTCCGCGTCGACATCGAGATCGCCGACGCCGCGCTCTCGTTCGAGCATCCGGATCCGGCCGAGGCGTACGGGCGCGCACTGCTCGCGTTGATCTCGCGCTCGCGCTGAGCACCGTCTTGAATCCGATGCTCCTCTGTGCCAGAATTACCTAACGATCGGTCAGTAAAGATGACCGGATGTTGAGGAGTCGACGATGACCAGTCCCGCAGACCTGTCCCTGGTGGGTGACCTCTCGGATGAGGAACGTCTCTTCGACGAACTCATCGCGAACGAACAGCGCATCGAACCGCGCGACTGGATGCCGGACGCTTACCGCAAGACCCTCGTCCGTCAGATCTCGCAGCACGCGCACTCCGAGATCATCGGGATGCAGCCCGAGGGCAACTGGATCACCCGCGCCCCGAGTCTGAAGCGCAAGGCGATCCTGATGGCGAAGGTCCAGGACGAAGCCGGCCACGGTCTCTACCTGTACTCCGCCGCCCAGACCCTGGGCACCACCCGCGACGAGATGATGGATCAGCTCATCAGCGGCAAGGCCAAGTACTCCTCGATCTTCAACTACCCCACGCCGACCTGGGCCGACATGGGCGCGATCGGCTGGCTGGTCGACGGTGCCGCGATCTGCAACCAGGTGCCGCTGTGTCGCGCATCCTACGGCCCGTACGGCCGTGCGATGGTGCGCGTGTGCAAGGAGGAGTCCTTCCACCAGCGGCAGGGCTTCGAGATCCTGCTCACCCTGATGCAGGGGTCCGAGGAGCAGCGCGAGATGGCCCAGGACGCCGTGAACCGGTGGTACTGGCCGAGTCTCGCGATGTTCGGACCGCCCGACGACCAGTCCCCCAACTCGGCCCAGTCGATGAAGTGGAAGATCAAGCGGTTCTCGAACGATGAGCTGCGCCAGCGCTTCGTCGGGATGCTCGTGCCTCAGGCCGAGATCCTCGGAGTGACCCTGCCCGATCCTGACCTGCGCTTCGACGAGGAGAGCGGCCAGTACGTGATCGGCGAGATCGACTGGGACGAGTTCTTCGAGGTCGTGCGCGGCAACGGCCCGTGCAATGCCGAGCGCCTCGAGCGCCGGCGCACCGCGCACGAAGAGGGCGCATGGGTCCGTGAGGCCGCGGCGGAGTACGCACGCAAGCAGGCTCTCAAGACCAAGGCGGTGGCATGATGGCGACGCCGGGAGCGGACGAGCGGGAGCCGTGGCCGCTGTGGGAGGTGTTCGTCCGCGCGAACCGCGGGCTGAGCCACGTGCACGTCGGATCGCTCCATGCGCCGGATGCCGAGATGGCGATCCGCAACGCGCGTGACCTGTACACGCGCCGCGGTGAGGGCGTCTCGATCTGGGTCGCACCGGCGGAGGCGATCACCACGAGCGACCCCGACGCCAAGGGCGCCTACTTCGAGAGCCCGGCCGGCAAGAACTACCGGCACGCCGTGTACTACACGGCTTCAGAGGGAGTGCCGCACCTGTGAGCGCCCCACACCCGGAAACCGCGCACGAGGACATCGACGTCCACGGCGACGTCTCGGTCGACGAGCTCCGCCTCTCGCAGGAGCTCTCGGGCACCGGCGCGATCGCCGCCTCCGCCGACATCGCCGAGTACGCGCTCCGCCTCGGCGACGACGCGCTCATCCTGTCGCAGCAGCTCGGCGCCTGGATCTCCCGGGCGCCGGAGCTGGAGGAGGATGTCGCGCTGGGCAACATCGCCCTCGACCTCCTCGGCCACGCGCGGTCTTTCCTTCACTACGCAGGGTCGTACGACGGCCGCAGCGAAGACGAGCTCGCCTTCTTCCGCGATGAGCCCGAGTTCCGCTGTGCGTGGATCGTGCAGCAGCCCAACGGTGACTTCGCCCAGACGATCGCCCGGCAGCTCGTCGTCGCCACCTTCATGTTCGAGCTCTACTCCGCACTGCGCGCCAGCAGCGACGAGACCTTCGCGGCGATCGCCGAGAAGTCCCTCAAAGAGGTCGACTACCATCGCGATCACGCCGTCCAGTGGGTCCTGCGCCTCGCCGGTGGCACCGAGGAGTCGCGCGCCAGGATCATCCGGGCACTCGGGGATGTCTGGCCGTATGTCGACGAGCTGTTCCGCGACGACGACCTGATCGACCGGCTCGGCGCTGCGGCCGTGCGTCCGTCGAGTCTCCGTGCCGGTTTCGACGGCGTGGTCGACACCGTCTTCGCCGAGGCAGAACTGTCGGTCCCTGCCGTCATGCCGTCCTCGGCCGGCGGGAGGCACGGCGCCCATGCCACCCCTCTCGGTCACATCCTCGCCGAGATGCAGGTGCTCGCGCGACGGCATCCGGGGGCGACATGGTGACGCTCACTCCGACGCAGGCTGCCTGGCGCATCGCCGCCGCCGTCCCCGACCCCGAGGTGCCCGTCCTCACGATCGAGGACCTCGGTGTGCTCCGTGCGGTCGAGGTCGACGGCACGCGGGTCCACGTCGACATCACCCCGACCTACAGCGGGTGCCCCGCGATGGACACGATCCGCGACGACGTGGTGCTCGCCCTCACCGCGGCCGGCTTCGACGAGGTCGAGGTGCGCCTGGTCCTCTCCCCCGCCTGGACGACGGACTGGATGACGGATGCCGGCAAGACCAAGCTCGCGGAATACGGCATCGCGCCGCCCTCCGGCCGCGCCGCCGTGTCGACCGGTCCCATCCGCGTCTCGCTGAGCGTGCGCTGCCCCCGGTGCGGCTCGCTCGATACCCGTGAGGTCTCGCATTTCGGCTCGACCTCGTGCAAGGCGCTGTTCGAGTGCCGTGCCTGCCTCGAGCCCTTCGACCATTTCAAGGTGCACTGACATGTCGCTCTTCACCTCCGCTCCGCCGCCCGTTCCGCGCGCAGCTGCGCCCCGCGCCGCCGCACCCCGCACGCGCGCCCGGTTCCACACGCTCGTCGTCGAAGACGTGCGTCCGCTCACCGACGACTCGGTCGAGGTGACCTTCACCGTGCCGGCGGCCCTCGCCGACGAGTACGACCACCTTCCCGGTCAGTACGTGGCGCTGCGCACGACCCTCGACGGCACCGAGGTGCGGCGCTCTTACTCGCTGTGCCGCGCCCCGGAGCACCGTGACGACGGACAGGACACTCGGCTGAGCGTCGCCGTGAAGCGTGACGAGGGCGGGCTCTTCTCCACGTGGGCCCAGACCGGCCTGCACGCCGGATTCGAGATCGACGTGATGAGCCCCCAGGGCACCTTCACCTCGGCGCTCGACGACCTCGATGACCGTCACGTGGTGGGGATCGCCGCCGGTTCCGGCATCACGCCGCTGATGGCGCTCGCGCACACGGTGCTGAACCGGTCCGACTCGTCGCGGTTCACGCTGCTGTACACGAACCGGGCGACGCTCGACGTGATGTTCCTGGAAGACCTCGCCGACCTCAAGGACCGCTACCCGACCCGGCTCGTACTGCACCACGTGCTGTCCCGTGAGCAGCGCGCGGCCCCGGTGCTCTCCGGGCGGATCGACGAAGAGAAGCTCCGCACAATCCTCGGCACACTCATCCCGCCGTCGACCGTCGACGAGTGGTTCCTGTGCGGGCCGCTCGCCCTGGTCGATCTCTGTCGCGAGGTGCTCGCCGACGTCGGAGTCGATCGCTCCCACATCCGGTTCGAGCTGTTCACGACCGGTGACGAACCGGCACGTGCGGCCCGGCCGGTGCAGGTGCGTGCGGGCGAGAAGACCGTACGCATCGAAGTCACCCTCGACGGCGTCTCCTCGACGGTGGAGAGTCCGGTGGATGCGCATGAGTCGGTGCTCAACGCGGCGTTGCGCGTGCGCCCCGATGCCCCGTTCGCCTGCGCGGGCGGCGTCTGCGGGACCTGCCGCGCCCGGGTGCTCGAGGGCAGCGTCACCATGACCGAGAACTACGCTCTGGAGCCCGACGAACTCGAGCGCGGATTCGTGCTCACCTGCCAGTCCCATCCGACCAGCGACCGCGTGGTCGTGGACTACGACGTCTGACCCGGAGGCCCCCATGATCGACCTCGCCATCGCCGACGACGTCGCGACGATCGTGCTGAACGCGCCGTCGAAGCTGAATGCGCTCGACGAGCGGGCCCTCGCCGAACTGGAATCCGCATACATCGAGGCGGAAGGCGCGGGGGTGCGGGCGCTCGTGCTCCGCGGAGAGGGGCGCGCCTTCTGCGCCGGCCGTGACATCTCCGGGGTCGACCCGCGGGACGACGATGTGCTCGGCTACCTCGGCGGCCTCGTGACGCCGCTGCTGCAGCGGATGTCCCGGTTCCCCGCCCCGACGTTCGCGGTCGCCCACGGCGCCTGCCTCGGCGTGGGGCTCGGTCTCCTGATCGCGACCGATGTCGTGTACGTGGCCGAGTCGGCGAAGGTCGGCTCCCCGTTCGCGGCGCTCGGTGCGACGCTCGACTCCGGCGGCCACGCGCTCTTCCTCGACCGGCTCGGCGCGCACAAGACGCTCGACCTGATCTACACGGGGCGCCTGATGAGCGGGGCCGAAGCCGTGGCGTCCGGCCTCTTCTCGCGCGTCTTCCCCGACGACGAGGTCGTGCAGGCGACGACCGCTGCCGCTGCCGCTGCCGCCCGCGGAGCCACCGCTGCCTTCCTCGCGAGCAAGGAGCTGGTCGCCCGCATCCGAGAAGAGCGGCTCACGCTGTGGGATGCGGTCGGCATCGAGAACGCCGCGCAGGCCGCCCTCTGCGACACCTCCGACTACCGTGAAGGGTTCGCCGCCTTCCAGGAGAAGCGGAAGCCGGAGTTCCGCGGGCACTGAGCGCGCCGGTCAGCGCGGACTCGGAACGTCGTGACCGACCGGCACCGATGTCGGACGCCGGTGCGAGAATGCCCAGATGATGCTCGCAGAGCTCGTCCTCACGGCCGATCGCGTCGGGGCCACGTCGTCCCGGCTCGCCAAGATCGACGCCCTGGCCGACCTTCTCGCGCGCGCGGAACCATCCGACCTCCCCGCGTTGATCGGTCTCCTCCTCGCCTCGCCGCGCCAGGGCAGGCTGGGGGTCGGGTGGCGCGGGCTCACGGCTCTCGACATCACGCATGCCGACGATCCCTCGCTGAGCGTCGGAGACGTCGATGCCGCGCTCGACGTGCTCGCCGCGACCTCCGGTTCCGGTTCGGCCGCCGCCCGCACCGGCGTCCTCGTCGATCTGGCTGCGCGTGCCACGGCCTCGGAGTGGGACTTCCTGGTTCGCGCGATGCTCGGCGAGCTGCGCACCGGGGCCCTGTCGGGAGTGCTCCTCGATGCGATCGCGCGGGCCTCCGACCGTCCGGCCGCCGTCGTGCGCCGCGCGGCGATGTTGTCGGGCGACCTCGGCGAGACCGCCCGCATCGCCCTCACCGGAACCGCAGAAGACCTCGAATCCGTCGGACTGCAGGTCGGGCGCCCCGTGCTCCCGATGCTCGCGGCGACGGCGGCGACGACGACTGCGGCGCTCGAGATCACGGGTGAGGCGTCGGTCGAGTACAAGCTCGACGGCGCCCGCATCCAAGTGCACCGTCAGGGAGACGACGTCGGCGTCTACACCCGGAGTCTGGCCGACATCACGCACCGTGTGCCGGAGCTCGTCGAGATCGTGCGTGCGCTTCCGGTGAACGATGTCATCCTCGACGGCGAGACGCTCTCGCTCGATGAAGACGGAGGGCCGCGCCCGTTCCAAGAGACGATGTCGCGGTTCGGGGCCGAGGTGTCGAGAGACCTCGTGCTACGGCCGTGGTTCTTCGACGTGCTGCACGTGGATGGGCGCGACCTGCTCGACGAGCCACTCTCCGTGCGGCTGGCGGAGCTGGAACGTGTGGCCGGCGACTGGCGGATGCCCGGGCTCGTCACCGCTGATCCGGAGGCCGCCGAGCGTCTCTCACGCGAGGCCCTCGCCGCGGGCCATGAGGGAGTCGTGGTCAAGGCGATCGACGCCCCCTACGCGGCCGGGCGCCGAGGCAAGTCGTGGGTCAAGGTCAAACCCGTGCTGACCTTCGATCTGGTGGTCCTCGGCGCGGAGTGGGGTTCCGGCCGCCGTCGCGGTTGGCTCTCGAACCTGCACCTGGGCGCCCGCGACCCGGAAGGCGAGTTCGGCGACCCCGGCGGGTTCGTCATGGTCGGCAAGACGTTCAAGGGCCTCACCGATGAGCTGCTGAAGTGGCAGACCGAGCACTTCCCCGAGCACGAGTCGCACCGCACGGCGTCGACCGTGTTCCTGCGCCCGGAGATCGTCGTGGAGATCGCGATCGACGGCGTGCAGCGCTCCCCGCGCTATCCGGGTGGTCTCGCCCTGCGCTTTGCACGGGTCAAGGGGTACCGGGACGACAAGTCGCCGAGTGAGGCCGACACGATCCAGGCGCTTCGGGCGCTGCTGCGCGGATGACGCGGGATCAGGCCGAGGGCGCCAGCCCGAGATCCTCTTCGCGCACGGTGCCGCGGAAAGACCACGGGAAGTTGATCCAGAGGTCGGTGTCCTTCCAGGCGAAGTCGGGCTGGATGATGGTCGACGGCTTGGTGTAGATCGTGACGGACCGCACGTCGGCACCCTTGTCCTTCAGCAGTTGCACGGCGAGCGCGAGCGTACGCCCCGAGTCGGCGACGTCGTCCACGAGCAGCACCCGGCGTCCGTCGAGGTACGCCATGTCGAGCTCCGGCGGAAGCACCTCGGGCGCATCGAGCACCGTGCCGATCCCGGTGTAGAACTCGACGTTGATCGCACCACAGTTCTTCGCACCGAGACCGTAGGCGATGGCACCGGCCGGAAGCAGACCGCCCCGCGCGATGGCCACGACCACCTCCGGCTCGAAGCCGCTGGCGAGGATGTCCCGTGCCAGATCACGCGTCGCCGCTCCGAAGCCATCCCAGGTGAGCGTCTCGCGCTCGATCGATGCATCTGTCATCTGAGCATTCTCCCGCATCGGCCGGCACCCCTCCGCCGGTAGAATGGGCTGGTCCGGCCACGCCGGTGCCTGAAAAAGAGGCACGAAGCACTCCACGACGACGCGGAGGCGAGACACATACGGATCCCGCAGTTCCTCCGTCCCTGTCTCGAAAGGCTTTCGCATGCCCACCGTGTCCGCGCACGTCGCCCTCACCCTCGCCCAGCACATCGACGCCGTCTTCGGCGTGATGGGAAACGGCAACGCCTACTTCCTCGATGCGCTCGAGAAGCAGACGGAGGCCACGTTCACCGCCGTCCGCCACGAGCAGGGCGCCGTGGTCGCCGCCGATGCCCACTTCCGCGCGTCCGGGCGGATCGCCGCGGGCACCTCGACGTACGGTGCCGGCTTCACCAACACGCTCACCGCCCTCGCCGAGTCCGTTCAGGCGCACGTGCCGCTCGTGCTCGTGGTCGGCGATGAACCCACCTCGGGTCCCCGTCCGTGGGACGTCGATCAGATCGCGCTCGCGTCGGCCGTCGGTGCGCGCACGTATACCGTCGGTCGTGCGGATGCCGCGGCCACCACCGTCATCGCGATCGAGCACGCCCTCACGTATCGCGTTCCCGTCGTGCTGGCGATCCCCTATGACGTGGCCTCTCTCGAAGCCGGAGAGGTGCCCGCTGCTCCGTCGCCGCGCGTTCCGGCGCCCCTCACGCCGCGCGGGGCGTTCGCCGAGGGGATGCTCGACGAGATCGCCGCCGCCCTGGCCGGTGCCGAACGCCCGTTCCTGCTCGCCGGCCGTGGTGCCTGGCTCTCCGGCGCGAGCACGGCCCTGGGCGAGCTCGCCAAGGCCACCGGCGCGCTGACCGCGTCGTCCGCCCTCGGTCGTGGAGTGTTCCCCGAGACGCAGTACGACCTCGGTGTGACCGGCGGCTTCGGTGCGGACGGCGCGATGGAACTGATTCACACTGCCGACGTCGCCGTCGTGTTCGGTGCGTCACTGAACCAGTTCACGATGCGATTCGGCGAGCTGTTCGCGCCGGGCACGACGGTGTTCCAGATCGACATCGCGCCCGCGGCGACGCACGCACACGTCGGCGGCTTCGTCCGCGCGGACGCACGAGTCGCTGCCGAAGCACTCGTGGACCGCATCGGCACGATCACGGTCGCGGCCCCCTGGCGGGAGAGCGTCGATGTCGCCTCCGCCCGCGCCTATGACGACGGGGACGACCTCGCTCCCGACGGGCGCCTCGACCCGCGCTCCGCGGCGCGGCGCATCGCCGAGATGCTCCCCGAAGATCGGATCGTGGTCTCCGACGGCGGGCACTTCATCGGATGGGCGAACATGTACTGGCCGGTCGCCGCGCCCGATCGCATGATGATGGTCGGCACCGCATTCCAGTCGATCGGTCAAGGCTGGCCGAGCGTCGTCGGTGCCGCACTGGCACGGCGCGAGTCGACCATCGTCCTCACCTCCGGGGACGGCGGCGGGCTGATGGCGATCGCCGACCTGGAATCCGCGGTCCGCGCAGCCGGCGGCCGGGGGATGGCCGTCGTGTGGAACGATGCGGCGTACGGTGCCGAGGTGAACCTGTACGGCCTCAAGGGCCTGGCAGAGGCCCCGATGCGCATCCCGGAGGTCGACTTCGCCGCGTTCGGTGCCGCCGTCGGCGCAGAAGGTGTCGTCGTGCGCACCCTCGCCGACCTCGATCGACTCGAGGCATGGACCGCCGAGGACCCCTCGTCGCGTCGGTTCCTGCTGCTCGACCTGCGCATCTCCGGGGATGTCATCGCCCCGTACCAGCAGGAGATCATCCGCGTGAACTCCTGACGGGAGCCGTGGCACACTCGGACCATGCCGGGATTTCATCATGTCGAGCTGTGGATCTCCGACCTCGACGCCGTCCGGTCGGAATGGCGCTGGGTTCTGACCCGTCTCGGCTTCACCCTCGACAGCGAGTGGTCCGGCGGGGAGAGCTGGGCAGCCGGCGGCGCCTACCTCACCCTCACGACCTCGCCGAACCTCTCCGATGCGGTGCACGACCGCCGCCGCGCGGGACTCAACCACCTCGCGTTCCAGGGTGGCGACCGGAGCGATGTGGACGCGATCATGGCTGAGGCAGCCAGCCGGGGTTGGCACCCGCTCTACGCAGACCGCTACCCACATGCGGGCGGGGATCAGCACTACGCCGGATGGCTCGAGAACGCTTCAGGCTTCAAGATCGAGGTGGTCGCGGAACGCTAGGCGCCGTAGTCGGGAAGCTCCTGCAGCGTCCAGGAGTTGCCGTCGGGATCGTCGAAGGACACGAAACGCCCCCACGCGAGTTCGTCGACCCCTCGCGCCTCGACGCCGAGCCCCTTGAGGTGAGCAAGAGCCTCGTCCGCATCCGGGATCACGACTTGGATCGTGTTCTGCTTCCCGGGCTCGAGGTCGATGCCCAGCCCCGTGCCGAAAGCGATCGAGCACGCCGATCCGGGCGGCGTCATCTGCACGAAGCGGAGTCCTTCGACCGGAGTCTGGTCCCAGTCCGCGTGGAAGCCGACCTTTTCGTAGAAGGCCTTCGACCGGTCGACATCGGTCACCGGCACGAAGATGAGTTCGATTTTCCAGTCCATCACACCCTCCTCTCGGGCGCCTTCGCCCGTCGGCATCCACGGTACGCGCCGGCACCGACATCGCCGCAGAGCGGGGTCCGGGTCGTCAGATCCATCCCTTGTCGAGTGCGATCCGCACCGCCTGGGCCCGGTTGCCCGCCCCGGTCTTCCCGATCGCCGCGGACAGGTGGTTGCGCACGGTGCCCGCAGAGAGGAACACCTCGGCGGCGATCGCCGCCGCTGAGCGTCCGTCCGCCGCGAGGCGGAGCACCTGCTGCTCCCGATCGCTCAGCGGGTTGGCTCCCTCGAACAGGCTGTCCGCCGCGAGCACGGGATCGAGCACGCGAAGCCCGGCATGCACCCGACGCACGGCCTCCGCGAGCTGTTCTGCTGGCGTGTCCTTCACGATGAAGCCGCTCGCCCCGGCGTCCAACGCCGAGCGCAGGTAGCCCGGTCGGGCGAAGGTCGTGACGACGAGCACCCGCGTCCCGGCACTCGCCTCGCGGATGCGGCGCGTCGCCTCCACACCGTCCATCCCCGGCATCTGGATGTCCATCAGGCACACATCCGGTCGCAGCTCCGTCGCGAGCCGCACCGCCTCTGCTCCCTCGGAGGCCATGCCGATCACGTCGAGGTCGGGCTCCAGATCCAGCAGGGCTCCGAGCGCCCCGCGCACCAGCGCCTGATCGTCGGCGATCAGCAGACGGATCGTGCCGCCGTCCTGCGACATGCTCACCACGTCACCTCCACCCGTGTGCCGGAGCCTCCGGAGGCACCCGCCGGCCCGATGACGAATCCTGCGCCCGCCGCCGCCGCGCGCTCGCGCATCCCGTGGATGCCGTTCCCTTCGCTCCCGCTGATGCCCACCCCGTCGTCCTCCACGATCATGCGTCCGGGCGCGAGTCGTACGAGCACCGTGCGCGCCCGCGAATGGCGGAGCGTGTTGGTGGTCGCCTCGCGCAGGATCCAACTCGCGGTGAGCGCCTGGGCGGGAGACAGCGCGCCGGGCTCACCGTCGACCCGCACCTCGATGTCGGCCGCGCGGAAGGAATCCTGCGACGACGCGAGCTGCTCCACGAGCGTCGTCGCACGCGCTCCCGCCACCGTCGAGCGCACACCCGCGATCGCCTCGGCAGTGAGTCGCTCGATGTCGGCGAGCTCAACCTTCGCCCGCTCCGGATCGGAGTCCATCAGGCGCCGCACCAGCTGCGCCTTGAGACCGACGACCGTCAGCGAATGGCCGATCAGGTCGTGCACATCGCGGGCGACGGCTTCGCGTCCTTCGCTGGTCGCCAGTTCGAGACCGAGTCGTTCCGCCTCCGCGGAACGGATGATGAGCCAGGTCGACACGGTGTTCACGACACCGAGCAGGACCACGATGGCGAGCACGGAGAGGTAGGTGAAGCCGCCGGGGATGAGGAAGACGCAGGCCACGGTGACCACGACGGCGCCGATCGTCGTGATCCAGTGCCAGACACGCGTCAGGCCATAGGAGGCGAACGACATGATGAACGGCAGGAAGCTCAGGGCCGATCCACCCTCAGCCGGGACGGAGATCAGCGCGCAACCGATCAGCGCGGCGAAGGTGGCCCACTGCCGCCTCGACGGTGGGCGCCCCAGTCCCCCGCCCCCGCGCATGCCGTGGATGAAGCCGGTGATGTAGAGGACGACGAAGACGAACAGAGCGATCCAGCCGACGACGACCCAGGCCGGTGCCGCCTCGGAGTGCACCAGCGCGATCACCGGGTACACGAGGAACACGAGCCAGATCACGGCCATCAGCCAGCCGAACCGCGCCCACGGGTCCTTCCCGGTGGCGCGGTCCGCGGCGCGTGTCGAATGTCTCCTCATCCGTCCAACCTACTGTCGGTGCGTGCCGCTACTGGCGCGCCCGCGAGCGCTTGATTCCCATCGTCACCAGCAGGACGAACAGCGCGAGCCACACGGCGACGTTGAGGAACAGCATCCACAGTTCATCGGTCTGCCCCGTGGTGAGCACGCCTTCCGTGAGCGGCCAGCGACTCAGCGCGACGAAACCGTACAGAGGGGTGAACCGAGCGATGTCGAGCATCACGCCGTCGAGCGGCATGAAGACGTTGCCGAAGAACGCGAAGAACGTCATCGAGATGGAGGCGAGCGCCGCCGCGGAGTCCGAGCTGAAGAAGAGCCCGACGCCGAGGCCGAACAGTCCGTAGATCAAGCCGATCCCGAGGATGATGCCGGCGGTCGCGACCCAGCGCCAGGCATCCTCGACCTGTGCCCCCGTCATCATGCCTGCGGTGAAGACCGCCAGCAGGGCCAGGGCCGCGAAGGAGACGGCGGTGAGCAGCTTGGTCACCGCGTAGCCGGCGGTGGTGAGCGGGGTCATCGCCAGCTGGCGCCCCCACCCCTGCTTCGCCTCGGTCGCGGCGAGGGAGGTGAGCGAAGACATCGCCACGGCGGTGCCGTAGGCGGCCATCGACGTCATCACGTAGAACGAGACGTTGCCGTTGCCGGCGGACAGGGAGCCGTAGCCCATCCCGGCACCGAACAGCAGGTACATCGCGACCGGCATGGCCAGAGTGAACGCGAGCGTGTAGGGATTGCGCAGCTGGCGGACGCCTTCGATGCGCAGCATGGTGGGTGAGACGAGCATGTCAGTTCTCCGTCAGCGCCGTGAAGGCGGTTTCGAGGGTGGGAGCGGCGATCTCGAGATCGTGAGCGCCGTGGTCGAGGAGGAGGCGGGCGACGGCATCGGAGTCCGCGGCCCGCAGGCTCACCCGGTCGCCGTCCAGGCGCACGTCCGCGATACCCTCCGTGGCCACCAACGTGGCGACGAGGGTCGTCGAGGTCTCGGCGACGGTCGCCGACACGGTGCGCTCTCCGAGGCTTGCACGCAGCAGCGCGGTGGGAGCGTCGGCGACGACCGTGCCGCGGTGCATCACCACGGTCCGGCGTGCGAACTGCTCTGCCTCTTCGAGGTAGTGGGTGGCGAAGATGATCGTGCGACCGGCATCCGCATCCGCCCGCATCACGTCCCAGAAGTGACGACGCGCGGTGACGTCCATGCCCGCCGTGGGCTCGTCGAGCACGAGGATGTCGGGGTCGGAGACCATCGCGAGCGCGAACTTCACCCGCTGCTGCTCGCCGCCGGAGCACTTCGCGACGCGGCGACGGGAGAGGTGATCCAGATCGGCGCGAGCCATCACCTCGGGAACCCGTCCCAGCGCGTCGGATCCGTGCAAGGAGGCGATGAGGCGCACGGTCTCGCCCACGGTCAGGTCACCGAGCAGCCCGCCGGTCTGCAGCACGGCCCCGATCGCCCCACTCGACGTCGCGCGTTCGGGCGTGACACCGAGCACCCGCACGGTACCGCTGCTGGGTTCGGTGAGTCCGAGCAGCATGTCGAGTGTGGTCGTCTTGCCCGCGCCGTTGGGGCCAAGCAGCGCGACCACCTCACCGCGTCGGATCGACAGGTCCACGCCGTCGACCGCTTGCACGCGGCGGTCGCCCACGCCGAAGTGTCGCTTCACGGCGCGCAGTTCGAGCACCACGGGATCATCGTTCGGGACCTCGGATGCCGGTCGCGCGGTGACCCGCGTCGCCGACTCGCCCACGGAGGAGTTGTTCATGCCTCTAGCCTCGCCCGTCGCGGCAACGGAGTCCGGAGGGCAGTGTCATCTCCTCGACATGACACGTGTCATGTCCACGCCCCCGTCCCTGCCCCGCACCCCCTCCCGCTCGAGCTCGCGCTCCCCGCACCCCGTCCCCGCTCGCCCCCGTCCCCCGACATGAAGGAGAACTCACGACATGAAGGAGCAGATGGCCTGAACGCTCCTTCTATTCGTGTGTTCTCCTTCAGGAGGAGCGGCCCGCCCTGCCGCTGGAGCCTGCCGCTGGAGCCTGCCGCTGGAGGCGGAGAGGGAAACGGAGCGCAAGGCTCCGTTGCCTCACCCCGCGGGAAGGAAGGCCCCGTCGAGGAAGCCCGCCAACGCAGCCGTGTCATCGAGCGGGAAGATCGCCGCGACGTACTGGTCGGGTCGTACGACGACCACCACTCCGTCGCGCGACAGCTCACGCGCCGCGAAGATGTCGGTCTCACACCACTTGCTGGGGCCCGCTGCGTAGACCTTCTCCCAGTCGGTGAGCCCGAGGGGGCCGGTCTTCGGCTGGAACAGCGCGGGAGCCGAAGTCACTTCCACCTCTTCGAACGGCTGCTGGTAGACGGCCTTGACGTCGAAGAGTGCATCCACGTCGGCATCGGCCGGGGTGAAGCGGGCGAAGAGCGGCTCGGCCTTCTCCGCCCAGGCGGCGAGCGCGTCACCGGTGCGGTCGCCGAACGCATAGACACGCCAGCGTCCGTCGGCCTTCGCGTGATGGCCCAGGTGGATGACGTTGCCGTCGCCGACCCGCACGACCTCGGCCGACTTGAAGCGCTTGCCGAGCGGATAGCCGGTTGCGAGCGCCTGATGGGCGTCTGTTCCGGTGATCATGGACGAGGTGTACTGCGTCATGAATCCGGAGGGGAACTCGGCGGTGGCGAGGTAGTAGGTCGCCAGCTCGTTGGGGTCGGAGATCTCCTCCGGCTTGCGCGCCATCAGCGTCGACCATTCCCGATCGAAGTCGATGAGCTGCTGTGCCACCGGTCGCCGTTCCGCCCCGTACGTCGCCAGCAGCGTCTCGGGGGCGCGCCCCGTGAGGACCGAGCCGAGCTTCCAGCCGAGGTTGAAGCCGTCCTGCATCGAGACGTTCATGCCCTGGCCGGCCTTGGCGCTGTGGGTGTGGCAGGCGTCGCCGGTCAGGAACACCCGCGGGGTGCGTCCCGATTCGTCGATCACGTCGTCGAAGCCGTCGGTGACCCGGTGACCGACCTCGTACACGCTGTGCCAGGCGACCTCGCGTACGTCGAGCGTGTAGGGGTGCAGGATCTCGTTGGCCCGGCGGATGATCTCCTCGATGGGCGTCTGCCGCACCCGGTGGTCATCGTCGTCGGCGACTTCACCCAGATCGATGTACATGCGCGAGAGGTACCCGCCCTCACGCGGGATGTGGAGGATGTTGCCCGCTTCGGAGTTGATCGCGCACTTGGTGCGCCAGTCCGGGAAGTCCGTGTTGACGAGGACGTCCATCACGCCCCATGCGTGCGCCGAGGACGCTCCCACGTGCGTCCGCCCGATCGCCTGTCGCACACCGCTGCGCGCGCCGTCGCAGCCGACGACGAACCGGGCACGGATGGTCCGTTCCTCGCCGACGCGCTCCCCCGCGACGTAGCGGATCCCCACCTCGACCGGGTACGCGCCCTCGTCGTGGACGGTGAGGTCGGTGAACTCCACGCCGTAGTCGGGGACGATCCTGCCGGGGCCGTGCGCAGCGGACTCGGCGAAGTAGTCGAGGACGCGCGCCTGGTTGACGATCAGGTGCGGGAACTCGCAGATGTCGTAGGCGTAGTCGGACGTGCGGGAGGTGCGGATGATCTCGTCGCGCTTGTCGGGGTTCGGGCCCCAGAAGTTCATCCAGCCGATGTTGTACGCCTCGGCGATGATCCGCTCGGCGAATCCGAACGCCTGGAACGTCTCGACGCTGCGTGGCTGGATGCCGTCCGCCTGACCGAGCGGGAGACGTCCGCCGCGCTTCTCGATGATCCGGGTGGAGATGCCGGGGTACTGCGACATCTGAGCGGCGAGCAGCATGCCTGCGGGTCCGGAGCCGACGATGAGCACGTCGATCTCGTCCGGGATGTCGGCGGGCCGGTCTGCACCGATTCCGGCGGCGTCCTGCACGCGCGGGTCAGCGGAGACATAGCCGTGGTGGTGGAACTGCATCGTCGTCGATTCCTTCCGGACTTCTTCGTCGGTCTTGCCTGCGGGTCTTGCTTTCATCGAACGCGGTGTTCTATATTCGAACACACTGTTCTACTATTGAACACAGCGTAGTCCGCGGCGCCGCACATCGCAAGGGAGCACCCGCATGCCCGAGAACACGAAGACCTCCCCCGCCTCGCAGACCCTGAGCCGCGGCATCCGCATCCTCGAACTCCTGGCCGACGCCCGCGGGGCGCTCACGATCGACGAGATCTCTGCCCGCCTCGGAGTGCACCGCTCGATCGCCTACCGCCTGGTGCGAACACTCGAAGACCACCGCCTGGTGACGCGCGATGCCGCGGGGGCCGTGGGTCTCGGCGCCCGGATGGCGGCGCTCGCGGCCGGTGTCGCCCATGACCTCCAGGCCGAAGCGCTCCCCGAGCTCACCGCGATCGCCAACGAGCTGGGCATGACATGTTTCCTCGCCGTGCTCGACGGCGGGGAGTGCATCACGCTGGCGAGCGTCGAGCCCCGCCATGCGGTCGCCAGTGTCGCGCAGCGCCCCGGCGCCCGGCATCCCGTCACCGTCGGCGCACCCGGCAAGGCCATCCTGGCGCAGCTCCCGGCTGCCGAGTGGCCGGCGGGCGCCCCCTCCTCCCTCCCCACAGACGTCGAGACGACGAAGGACCGCGGCTTCGCGACCAGCCACGACGAGGTCATCCCCACCGTGCAGTCGGTGGCGGTACCGCTCGCGCTCCGGGGTCAGCGCCCCGCCGCGATCGCCGTCGTGCACGTGGCGACCGCACTCGATGATGCCGCGATCGCTGCGCGCCTCCAGCGCTCGGCCGAGGCCATCCGCGACTCCCTCGCCGGCTGACCCGGCCACAACAGCGCGTGCGAGATCAAAAACGCGCGCCTACGGGTGAGTAGACGCGCGTTTTCGATCCCGCAACGGGGCGAAGAGCGAGACCGGGGCGAAGAGCGAGACGGGGCGAAGAGCGAGACCGGAGCGGGTCAGGCCTTCGCGAGTCCGTGGATCGGGCTGACGGACTGTTCCGCCTCGTGGTCCGGTCCGAGCGGAATGCCGGAGCGATCGCGCAGCAGCAGCGTGGCGATCAGTCCGAGAACCGTCATCCCGGCGAGGTACCACGTGACGGCGTCCGTCGAGCCCGTCGCGCTCACGATGGCCGTGGCGATCGTCGGTGCGAACGCCCCTCCGGCGATCGCGCCGATCGCGTAGGAGATCGACACCCCCGAGAAGCGGATGCTCGCAGGGAACAGCTCGGCGTACAGCGCCGCCTGCGGGCCGTAGGTGAAGCCGAGACCGATGGTCAGGATCGCGAGACCGGCGAACAGCAGACCGATCTCGCCGGTGTTCACGAGCGGGAACAGGGTGAACACACCGATCAGCTGCAACACCCATCCGATGACGTACGTCGTACGACGGCCGATGCGGTCGGACAGCCATCCGGCGAGAAGGGTCGTGAGCAGCCAGGTGACGGCAGAACCCGCGACAGCCCAGAGGACCGGTCCACGCTCGAGGCCGATCGACCCCTCGGGGTTGGTCGCGTAGCCCTGGATGTAGCCGCCGGTGGTCATGTAGCCGACGGCGTTGTTGCCGGCGAACACCAGGGCCGCGATGATGACGAGCAGCAGGTGCTTGCGGAACAGCTGCGCGATCGGCATCTGCGCCTTCTCCTTGCGCGCGGCGAGTTCGGTGAAGACCGGGCTCTCCTCGACCTTGCGACGCACGTAGTAGCCGACGAGGATCAGCACCACGCTGAGCAGGAACGGCACCCGCCAGCCCCAGGCCGTGAACTGCTCGCCGGGAGCGATCACGGTCATCAGCGCCATCACACCCGAGGCGAGGAGCAGGCCGAGGGGAACGCCGATCTGCGGCGACGCGCCGAAGATACCGCACTTCTTGCGCGGAGCGTGCTCGACGGCCATCAGCACCGCGCCACCCCACTCACCGCCGGCGGAGATGCCCTGGATGATGCGGAGCAGCACCAGCAGGATGGGCGCCGTGATCCCGATCGTCTCGTACGTGGGCAGGAGACCGATGAGCGCCGTCGCGGCGCCCATCAGGATGAGCGTCCACATGAGCACGGTCTTGCGCCCGAGCTTGTCGCCGTAGTGCCCCGCGAGGAAGGCCCCGAGCGGGCGGAAGAGGAAGCTGACGCCGACCGTCGCGAAGGCGACCAGCGCGCTGTTCGCACCCAGGGGCTCGAAGAACAGCTGCCCGAACACGAGTCCGACCGCTGTGGCGTAGATGAAGAAGTCGTACCACTCGACGGTGGTTCCGACGACGGTTGCGAAGACGACGCGGCGTCGATCGGCCGATGTCGCGATGGTTCCGGTGGGCGTGAACCCATCCTGTGACTGCCCGCTCATGGGGTGTCTCCTTCTGGTTGTGACCGCATTGTCACGGCGCGCAGCGGAACGGATCCAAATGCTTGCCGAGGGGTGAACCGATGATATATGATTTCGAATACGACGCACAAGGCGTCGCAGACGAGCGCGAGGAGGCGCCCCGTGACGGAGACCATCAGCCGCCCCGGCAAGATCATCGCGATCCATCTGAGCTACGCGTCCCGTGCTGATCAGCGCGGCAGGCACCCCGCCTCCCCCTCCTACTTCTTCAAGCCGGCGAGTTCCGTTGCCGCCTCCGGAGGCACGGTCGAACGCCCTGCCGGCACCGAGCTGCTCGCCTTCGAAGGGGAGATCGCCCTCGTGATCGGCACGGCGGCGCGTCGGGTCCCGCTCGCCGAGGCCTGGTCGCACGTCAGCGGGGTCACCGCATCGAACGACCTCGGCCTGTACGACCTCCGCGCGAACGACAAGGGCTCGAACGTCCGCTCCAAGGGCGGCGACGGCTACACCCCGCTCGGCCCGGACGTCATCGACGCCCGCTCGGTCGACCCCGAAGCCCTCCGGGTGCGCACCTGGGTCAACGGCGAACTCCGCCAGGACGACAGCACGGCGGGGCTCATCTTCCCCCTCGCACAGCTCGTGGCCGACCTCTCCCAGCACTTCACCCTCGAACCCGGCGACGTGATCCTCACCGGCACCCCCGCCGGCTCCTCCGTCATCGTCCCCGGCGATGTCGTCGAGGTCGAGGTGGACGCCCCGACCGCTCCCGGCGCCCCGACCTCGGGCCGACTCATCACCACCGTGACGCAGGGCGATGTCCCGTTCGACGGCGACCTCGGCTCACTCCCCACCGTGGACGATCTGCAGCGTACCGAGGCCTGGGGTTCACGCGAGGAAGCCGGCCTCCCCCCTGTCGAGAAGGCTCCCGCGCTCTCGCCCGAACTGAGGACGCTGCTCCTCGAAGCCCCGACTGCCGGGCTCTCGGCGCAGCTGCGCAAGCGTGGCCACCACTCCTGCTTCATCGACGGGGTGTCGGTCAACATCCCGGGTCGCAAGATCGTCGGCACCGCGAAGACGCTGCGGTTCGTGCCGTTCCGCGAAGATCTCTTCACGGCCCACGGCGGCGGGTACAACGCCCAGAAGCGCGCCTTCGACGCGGTCGACGAAGATGAGGTCATCGTCATCGAGGCACGGGGCGACGCCACCACGGGCACCCTCGGCGACATCCTCGCGCTCCGGGCGAAGACCCGCGGGGCGGCCGGTGTGGTCACCGACGGCGGGGTCCGCGACTTCGATGCCGTGGCCGAGATCGGTCTGCCGGTGTTCTCCCAGGGCGCGCACCCGTCGGTCCTCGGACGCAAACACGTGCCGTGGGACGTGGATGTCACGATCTCCTGCGGCGGGGCGACCGTGCAGCCCGGCGACATCATCGTCGGCGACAGCGACGGCGTGATCGTCATCCCTCCCGGCCTGGCGGAAGAGGTGGCCGCCGATGCGGTCGCCCAGGAGATCGAGGACGCCTGGATCGCCGAGCAGGTCGCCGCCGGGCATCCGGTCGACGGACTGTTCCCCCTCAACGCGGAGTGGCGCGCCCGCTACGAGGCCGCCACGTCCGACCGGGGACAGCGATGACCACGGTCGCCAGCACCAGCAAGTCGGAGCAGGCGTACACCTGGATCCGCTCCCGCATCGCTGCACACGTCTTCGGCCCCGGATACCGCCTGGTGCTCGGCGCGATCGCCGAGGAGCTCGACATGAGCGTGGTTCCAGTCCGGGAGGCGATCCGCCGTCTCGAAGCCGAAGGTCTCGTCACGTTCGAACGCAACGTCGGCGCGCGGGTAACGCTCGTGGACGAGAGCGAGTACGCGCACACCATGCAGACCCTGGGGCTCGTCGAGGGCGCCGCCACTGCGCTCTCCGCTCCGCTGCTCGACGCCGACGCCCTCGCCGAGGCCGCGGAGGTGAACGAGCGCATGACGCGACTGCTCGACCACTTCGACGCACACAGCTTCACGGAGTTGAACCGTCAGTTCCACTCCGTGCTGTTCGCCCCGTGCCCGAACCCGCATCTGCTCGACCTCGTCCATCGCGGCTGGGCCCGGCTCTCCGGCATCCGCGACACCACGTTCGCGTACGTCCCGGGGCGCGCCCACCACTCGGTCGACGAGCACACGCAGATCCTCGAACTCATCCGCGAAGGGGCCGACCCGCTCGAGATCGAGCTCGCCGCCCGCAACCACCGTTGGCGCACGAGGGACGCGTTCCTCGATGCGCTGCACACCCGTACCGCCCACGCCACAGGAGAACCGTCATGACTGATTCGCGCATCCCCGCCGACCTTCCCGACCACATCCAGCACTACATCGACGGCGCGTTCGTCGACTCCGTCGACGGCGACACGTTCGATGTCCTCGACCCGGTCACCAACCAGGCCTACACGACCGCAGCCGCCGGGAAGAAGGCCGACATCGACCTCGCGGTCGCCGCGGCCAGGCGTGCATTCGACGAGGGCCCGTGGCCGCGGATGCTCCCCCGCGAGCGGTCACGCGTGCTGCACCGGATCGCGGACATCGTCGAGTCGCGCGACGCCCGCCTGGCCGAGCTCGAGTCCTACGACTCCGGCCTCCCGATCACTCAGGCTCTGGGTCAGGCCCGTCGCGCCGCCGAGAACTTCCGCTTCTTCGCAGACCTCATCGTGGCGCAGTCGGACGATGCGTTCAAGGTTCCCGGCCGCCAGATGAACTACGTCAACCGCAAGCCGATCGGCGTCGCGGGCCTCATCACACCCTGGAACACGCCCTTCATGCTCGAGTCGTGGAAGCTCGGCCCCGCGCTCGCGACCGGCAACACGGTGGTGCTCAAGCCCGCCGAGTTCACCCCGCTGTCCGCCTCGCTGTGGGCGGGCATCTTCGAGGAGGCCGGTCTTCCGCAGGGTGTCTTCAACCTGGTGAACGGCCTAGGCGAAGACGCGGGCGACGCGCTGGTCAAGCACCCCGACGTGCCGCTTCTCTCCTTCACGGGCGAGAGCCGCACCGGACAGATCATCTTCGGCAACGCGGCCCCGTTCCTCAAGGGCCTGTCGATGGAGCTCGGTGGGAAGTCGCCGGCCGTGGTCTTCGCCGACGCCGACCTGGAAGCCGCCGTCGACGCCACGATCTTCGGCGTGTTCTCCCTCAACGGCGAGCGCTGCACGGCAGGATCCCGCATCCTCGTCGAGCGCTCGATCTACGAGGAGTTCGTGGAGCGCTACGCCGCACAGGCGAAGCGCGTGAAGGTCGGCTACCCCCACGATCCGGCCACCGAGGTCGGCGCGCTCGTCCACCCCGAGCACTACGACAAGGTGATGAGCTACGTCGAGATCGGCAAGACGGAGGGGCGCCTGGTCGCCGGTGGCGGTCGTCCGGATGGCTTCGAGGAGGGCAACTTCGTCGCCCCCACGGTGTTCGCCGACGTATCCCCCGACGCCCGCATCTTCCAGGAGGAGATCTTCGGGCCGGTCGTCGCGATCACGCCGTTCGACTCCGACCAGGAGGCACTGTCGCTCGCGAACAACACGAAGTACGGGCTCGCCGCCTACATCTGGACCAACGACCTCAAGCGCGCGCACAACTTCGCGCAGTCCGTCGAGGCCGGCATGGTCTGGCTGAACAGCAACAACGTGCGCGACCTCCGCACCCCGTTCGGCGGTGTGAAGGCCTCGGGTCTCGGCCATGAGGGCGGCTACCGCTCGATCGACTTCTACACCGACCAGCAGAGCGTGCACATCACGCTCGCGGCTCACTCGCACAACCCGACCTTCGGCAAGAACTGACCCTCTCCCCGCGCTCCGGTCGCGATATGTCACCCTATTCGGCTCAGAACGCTGACATATCGCGACCGGAACCCCCAAAGCAAGGACGCTGACATGACCGACAAGACCGCAAAGACCCTGACCTCCTCGGGCTACTACGTGAGCCAGGAGGCACCGATCCAATCGGACAACCCCGTCACGACCCCGAAGAGCACGCCACCGGACATCCTGCGGTGCGCGTACATGGAGATCGTGGTCACCGACCTGGCCGCCTCGCGACAGTTCTACGTCGACATCCTCGGCCTGTACGTGACCGAGGAGGACGAGCAGGCGATCTACCTGCGCTCGACCGAGGAGTTCATCCACCACAACCTGATCCTGCGTCAGGGGCCGATCGCCGCCGTGGCCGCGTTCTCCTACCGGGTGCGCACGCCCGAAGACCTCGACCGCGCCGTCGAGTTCTACACCGAACTGGGCTGCGACGTCCGCCGCAACGAGAACGGCTTCGTCAAGGGCATCGGCGACTCCGTCCGTGTCGTCGACCCGCTCGGCTTCCCCTATGAGTTCTTCTACGCCACGGATCACGTCGAGCGTCTGTCGTGGCGCTACGACCTGCACACCCCCGGTGAGCTCGTGCGTCTGGATCACTTCAACCAGGTCACCCCCGATGTGCCGCGCGCGGTGCGGCACTACCAGGACCTGGGCTTCCGGGTCACCGAGGACATCCAGGACGACGAAGGCACCGTCTACGCCGCCTGGCTGCGCCGCAAGCCGACCGTCCACGACACCGCGACCACCGGAGGCGACGGTCCGCGGATGCACCATGTGGCCTTCGCCACGCACGAGAAGCACAACATCCTCGCGATCTGCGACAAGCTCGGTGCTCTGCGCCGGTCGGACGCGATCGAGCGAGGCCCGGGTCGTCACGGCGTCTCGAACGCGTTCTACCTGTACCTGCGCGACCCCGACGGCCACCGCGTCGAGATCTACACGCAGGACTACTACACGGGCGACCCCGACAACCCGGTCGTGACGTGGGATGTGCATGACAACCAGCGCCGCGACTGGTGGGGCACCCCGGTCGTGCCCTCCTGGTACACCGACGCCTCGCTCGTGCTCGACCTCGACGGCAACCCGCAGCCCGTGACCGCGCGAACCGACTCCAGCGAGATGGCGGTGACCATCGGCGCCGACGGCTTCTCGTACACGCGTGCCGACGAAGGCGAGAAGTCGATGCCCGAGTACAAGCAGGGCGAGTACAAGCTGGGCCACCAGCTCTAGGAGGCACGGATGCTGTCAGAGGAGACGATCGCGCAGATCGCCGCAGAACTCGCGGAAGCCGATCGCACGCACGCGGTGATCCCGCGGATCACGGCGCGATACCCGGAGGCCACGGTCGAGGATTCGTACGCGATCCAGGGCGTCTGGCGCGACACCCAGATCGCCGCGGGGCGCCGCCTCGTCGGGCGCAAGATCGGTCTGACGTCGAAGGCGATGCAGCAGGCGACGGGTATCACCGAGCCGGACTACGGGGTGATGTTCGACGACACCGTCCACGAGTCGGGCGCAGAGATCCCGGTCGACCATTTCTCGAACGTGCGCATCGAGGTCGAGCTGGCGTTCGTGCTGAAGAAGCCGCTCGAGGGGCCGGACTGCACCCTCGAGGATGCCCTGGAGGCGATCGACTACGCCGTCCCGGCACTCGAGGTGCTGAACTCGCACATCGAGCTCGAGGGTCGGACGATCGTCGACACGATCAGCGACAACGCCGCCTATGGCGCGATGGTTCTCGGAACGGTCCACCGCCGTCCGGACGAGATCGATCTGCGATGGGTTCCGGGGGTCCTCTCCCGCAACGGCGAGATCGAGGAGACCGGGGTCGCCGCCGGAGTGCTCGGCCACCCGGCCACCGGAGTAGCGTGGCTCGCGAACAAGTTCCATCAGCACGGCGCGCGTCTCGAGGCGGGCGAGATCATCCTGGCAGGATCGTTCACGCGCCCGATGTGGGTGTCGCGCGGCGATGACGTGCTGTGCGACTACGGACCGATGGGAACTGTCGCATGTCGCTTCGTCTAGATCCGTCGTTCCGAGAGCATCTCGCCGGCTCCGATCGTCCGTCCGTGGGGATGTGGGTCTGCTCGGGCAGCCCGCTCCTCGCAGAGGTCGCCGCAGGCTCAGGACTCGACTGGCTGCTGATCGACATGGAGCACTCGGCGAACACCCTCGACGCGGTGCTCCTGCAGCTCCAGGCGGTCGCCGCGTACCCGATCACCCCGGTCGTGCGCGTCCCCTCCAACGACACCGTCGCGATCAAACAGGTCCTCGATCTCGGGGCGCAGAACCTGATCGTCCCGATGGTGTCATCTGCCCAGGAGGCACGCGCCGCGGTCGCCGCCACCCGCTATCCCCCAGCCGGCGTCCGCGGGGTGGGCAGTGCGCTCGCACGCAGTGCTCGGTGGAACCGCGTCGACGACTACCTTCAGGAGTCCGCGCAGCACACCTCCCTCACGGTCCAGATCGAGACGACCGCCGGGGTCGAAGCCGCTGCCGAGATCGCCGCGGTCGACGGTGTCGATGCGGTGTTCGTCGGTCCGTCCGATCTCTCGGCCTCGATGGGCCTGCTCGGCCAGCAGACCCATCCCGACGTCACGGCCGCGGTCAAGACCGTGTTCGATGCCGTCACGGCCGCCGGGAAACCGGTGGGTGTCAACGCCTTCGACCCCGCCACGGCGGACGCCTACCTCGCCGCCGGTGCCGACTTCGTGGCGGTCGGCGCGGACGTCGCACTGCTCGCCCGTGCCTCCGAGGCCCTCGCCGCACGCTTCATCCGTACGGACGGGACCTCACGCGCCAGCTACTGACCCTTCAAGTCGCGCAACTGGCTGCTTCGGCGGCCTGGAGGGGACCATGTGCGCGATTCGAGGTGCCCGCCGTGGCAAGATGATCGGATGCGCACGAGCGAGTCCAGGAGATGATCCGCGGCCTCGCCGCGATGCAGGACCGGAACTTCCGCTGGTTCTTCCTGGCACGCGCGATCACCATGATCACCGGCTCGATGTCGTCGATCGCACTCGCGTTCGCCGTGCTGGAGATCGACAACGACGCGCGTTCGCTGTCCTTCGTCCTCACCGCCTTCACTGTCAGCAACATCGTGTTCGTGCTGTTCGGCGGTGTCATCGCCGACCGTCTGCCGCGGGCTCTGATCATCCAGGCCTGCTACGTGGTGGACATCCTGTCCATCGGCGCGATCGCGGCTCTCCTGTTCACCGGCAATGCGACGATTCCGCTGCTCGTGATGCTCTCGATCGTCAATGGTGCTTCGACCGCCTTCGTGCTCCCCGCGATGCAGGGCATCATCCCGCAGCTCACGACCCCCGAACATCTGCAACAGGCCAACGCGATGCTGTCGTTCGTCCGTTCCGCCGTCACGATCGGCGGTCCGGTCCTTGCCGGGATCCTCGTGGCCACGGCCGGCCCCGCGTGGGCGATGGTGGTCCAGGCCGCGGGCTGGGCGGTCGCGATCCCAGTGCTCGCGCTCGTGAAGCTGCCGCCGCCGTCGCATGCCGGCGGCACCACGATGTTCCATGACCTCCGAATCGGGTGGCGGGAGTTCTGGAGCCGCTCCTGGTTGTGGACGGTCGTGCTGGCCTTCATGGTCATGAACGCGATCCACATCGGTGCCTGGGGCGTGGTCGGCCCCTACATCGCGAAGAACAACGACCTCCTCGGGATCACGGGGTGGGGATGGGTGCTCAGCGCCGAGGGTGCCGGCGTGCTGCTGATGACACTGCTGCTGATGTGGTTCCCGCTGCGGAGGCCGCTGCGCTACGGCATGATCGGCATCGCCGCGTTCGCGATCCCGGTGACGATACTGGGCGTCCATCCCGCCGTGGTCCTCCTCGCGATGGCCGCCTTCATCGCGGGTGCCGGCGCCGAGGTCTTCAGCACCGGATGGAACCTCGCGATGATGGAGAACATCCCCGGTGAGAAACTCTCCCGGGTCGCGAGCTACGACATGCTCGGGAGCTTCGTCGTGATGCCGATCGGCACGCTGATCTACGGCTGGCTGATCACGCACGCAGATCCTGCGACCGTGCTCGTGACCTCGGGCGTCGTCTACGCGTCGATCGCGCTGGTCACCCTGATGGTGCCGAGTGTCTGGCGGATGGGTCGACCGGAAGCGGTCACGAAGACCCCGGCCGAACTAGCGGATTCATAGCATCTCCGGGGAGACTGTCGGCATGACCTACGCCGCGCTCCAGCCCCTCGCCGACCGTGCCGCTCTGTTCGTCGCGCTCCGCCAGGACGCCCTCTCCGCCGCCGCCGATGCCCTCGGCGAGCACCGCTGGGACGCGGACATGGCGCAGGGAACGCTCACCTTCACCGCGAACGACGACCCGTCGCGCCAGTTCGTCACACGCGCGCACCTGATCGCCACGATCGCACCGGGGCCTCGCTCCCTGCTCTGGGCCTGGGCTCATCCCAGTGGAGACCCGCAGGGCATCGCGACGCAGCTGCACACCTACGGCACCACGCACGGCATCACCGAACTGACCACGCCGGAGGTGCCGTTCCCCGCCGAGGCCTCGGGCGACGACGAGTGGATCGCGCAGGCCGCGCACACGGTCGGCGGCGCCGCGGTCGAGCTCACCGGACGCTCGCCCTACTACTCGGCCCCCGTCGGCAACGGCACCCGGGCGGTGTTCCTGCTCGACGCTCCGCTCGCGCCGCTCACCGTCGCGGTGGCCGTCGTCGCGCTTCCCCGCGTGCTCTCGGGAATGGATCTCTCCGACGCCCGCACGGCGGTGTGGGACCTCGCGCGGCTCGCAGGCTGGACCCTCACCTGGACCGACGAGTCCTTCTCGGGCGCGATCGTCACGGATGCCTCCGGGACGGCGACGTTCCGCTTCGACGAGCAGGCCCGCATCAGCGGCATCGAGAGCACGCTCACCGCACAGGGGTGAGTCCGCGAAGGCGGATGTGGGATTCTGGTCGCATGAAGAACGGAATCGTGCGATTCGTCGCGCTCGCGGTGTTCAACGTCGCCGTGCTGCTGCTGATCGGCGTGCTGCTGCCCGGTGTCTCGGTGGGCCTGAACGCCCTGTGGGCGTCGGTCGTCCTGACCCTCGCCGCTCTCTTCGTGAAACCTCTGCTGGCAGGTGCGTTCCGCAAGTCGGCGGCGAAGTCCGCCGCCGAGCGCACGAAGGCCGGCGAGAAGGTCGTACAGTACGTGCTCGTGTACGTCGTCGAGCTCATCATCTGGGTGCTCACGGTGTGGCTGAGCGGCGTCCGCGCCTCGGGATTCTGGGGCTTCGTGCTCCCGCCGGTCGCTCTGCTCCTCGGCTGGGTGATCTACGACCGGATCGATGACAGGATGCGGGCCAAGACCGCGGAGATCTATGACTCCGTGCAGGCGAAGGTGAGGGGCGGCAGCCGGTCGAAGCCCGCCCCCGCCACGAACACCGCGGCGTCGGAGTCGCCGGAGACGGCGGCTGCCCGAGAAGAGCTCCGCGACGGCCTGACCCCCGAGCAGCGTCGGATGCTCGACGAACTCGGCTGACCGTCGTCCGGAGGGGTGCGCCACGCGGGCACCCCTCCGGAAGCGATCAGGCGAGCCGCTCTGCGGCTTCCACGACGTTCGTCATGAGTAGGGCGACGGTCATCGGGCCGACGCCACCCGGGTTCGGGGAAAGGTACCCGGCGACGTCCGCGACGCCGGGCGCCACATCGCCGAACACCAGGTTCTTCCCGGTTTCCGAGTCGGTCTCCCGGGTCACGCCGACGTCGAGCACTGCTGCGCCCGGCTTGACGTCTTCGGGACGGATGAGGTGCTTGACGCCCGCGGCCGCGACGATGACGTCGGCCTCCCGCAGGTAGCGAGGCATGTCGACCGTGCCCGTGTGGGTCAGCGTGACCGTGGCGTTCAGGTCGCGACGGGTGAGCAGGAGCCCGATCGAACGGCCGATCGTGACCCCGCGGCCGACCACGACCACGTGCTTGCCCCTGAGGTCGTAGTCGTTGCGCAGCAGCAGCTCGATCACGCCGCGCGGTGTGCAGGGCAACGGCGTGTGGATCGGACCGTTGACGTTGAGCACCAGGCGGCCGAGGTTGGTCGGGTGCAGGCCGTCGGCGTCCTTCGCCGGGTCGATCCGCTCGAGGATGGCGTCCGTGTCGAGGTGCTTCGGAAGAGGCAGCTGCACGATGTACCCGTGGCACGCGGGATCGGCGTTGAGCTCGTCGATCAGCGCCTCGACCTCGGCCTGCGTGGCGTCCGCCGGGAGCTCGCGCTGGATCGAGTTCATCCCGATGCTCTCGGACTGCCGGTGCTTCATGCCCACGTAGAGCTGCGAGGCGGGGTCGGCGCCGACGAGCACCGTCGCGATGCCCGGGGTGATCCCCTTCGCCTTCAGCGCGGCTACCCGCTCGGTGAGCTCCGCACGGATCGCGGCCGATGCGGCCTTCCCGTCCAGGATCTTCGCGGTCACTGCTGCAGGTCCGGGTAGAGCGGGAACGCGGCGGCCAGGGCGTCGACGCGGGCACGCAGCGACTCCACGTCCGCACCGGGGAGCAGTGCGAGCGCGATGATGTCGGCGACCTCGGTGAACTCGGCGTCCCCGAAACCGCGGGTCGCGAGTGCGGGCGTGCCGATGCGCAGACCCGAGGTGACCATCGGCGGGCGCGGGTCGTTCGGGACCGCGTTGCGGTTCACGGTGATGTGGATGTCGTGCAGGAGGTCTTCTGCCTGCTTGCCGTCGATCTCGGCATCACGCAGGTCGACCAGCACCAGGTGCACATCGGTGCCGCCTGAGCGCACGGCGATACCGGCATCCTTCAGGTCCTGCTTCGACAGACGCTCGGCGATGAGCGCGGCACCGCGCAGCACGCGCTCCTGGCGCTCCTTGAACTCGGGCGTGCCTGCGAGCTTGAACGCGGTCGCCTTGGCGGCGATCACGTGCATGAGCGGCCCGCCCTGCTGGCCCGGGAACACGGCGGAGTTGATCTTCTTGGCGATGTCGGCGTCGTTGGTGAGGATGAAGCCCGAGCGCGGCCCGCCGATCGTCTTGTGCACGGTCGACGAGACGACGTGGGCGTGGGGCACCGGGTTCGGGTGCAGGCCCGCGGCCACCAGACCCGCGAAGTGCGCCATGTCGACCCAGAGCAGAGCCCCGACCTCGTCGGCGATCTCGCGGAACGCCGCGAAGTCCATCGTGCGCGGGTAGGCCGACCAGCCGGCGATGATGACCTTGGGTCGGTGCTCGATCGCGAGACGGCGCACCTCCGCCATGTCGATCGTCGAGGTCTCGGGGTCGACACCGTAGGCGACGATGTCGTACAGACGACCCGAGAAGTTGATCTTCATGCCGTGCGTCAGGTGACCACCCTGGTCGAGGGAGAGGCCGAGCAGGGTGTCGCCGGGGCGGGCGATGGCATGGAGGACCGCGGCGTTGGCGGAGGCGCCGGAGTGCGGCTGCACGTTCGCGAACTCGGCACCGAACAGGCTCTTCGCCCGCTCGATCGCGAGGGACTCGGCGACGTCGACCTCTTCACAGCCGCCGTAGTACCGACGCCCGGGGTAGCCCTCGGCGTACTTGTTCGTGAGCACCGAGCCCTGCGACTGCAGCACCGAGACGGGAACGAAGTTCTCGGAGGCGATCATCTCGAGGAAGGTCTGCTGACGCTTCAGCTCACGGTCGAGGACCTGAGCGATCTCCGGATCGACTTCGGCGAGCGGGGCGTTGAAGTAACGGTCGGTCATGATGACGTGCTCCTTTGACAACGGATTCGAAAGGGGTGTTCCTATCGGCCCAGGCGCGCGGTCGAATTCCGTGGTCAGTCGCTCCCCGGTGGTAGTCCACCCAGACGCCAGTCGCGACGGTTACGAGCATAGCCGATGCCGGAGCCGTCGCACGCGGTCGCGACGACGACGGCGCAGAATCGTTTCGATTCCCCCATTCCCTCCTGCCACGACGAACGGTAGGTTTTGTTCATGGTCCTTCCTCATCCTCTTCCGCTCGTCCCTGCGCCCGTGTCCGCCGTCGCACGGGAGGAACGGATGCCGCTCACCGCGACGACGCGCGTGCTCGGCTCCTCCCCGGCCGCCGCACAGCTGGTCGACGCGATCGAGCGCCGCACCGGAATCCGCCTCGCCCTCGTCGATGAGGCCGACGCCGAGATCGAGCTCCTCGTCGACCCCACCTCATCCGCACCCGAGGGCTACACGCTCGAGATCGGAGAGCGGGCGATCCTCGTCGGCGCCGACGAGGCCGGGCTCTTCTACGGCGTCCAGACGCTGCTGCAGCTGCTGCGCCAGGAGGACTCCGGCTGGGCGCTGCTCGGTGCCGACGTCGCCGACTCCCCGCGCTTCGCCCGACGAGGTGTCATGCTCGATGTGGCTCGGCACTTCTTCGGCGTCGACGACGTGAAGAAGTTCATCGACAGCACCAGCGCCCTCAAGTTCAACCACCTGCACCTGCACCTGACCGATGACCAGGGATGGCGCGTGCACATCGACTCCTGGCCGTTGCTGACCGAGCGGGCGGCCGCCACCTCCGCGAACGGAGACCCGGGGGGCTTCTACACGAAGGACGACTACCGCGAGATCGTGGCCTACGCCGCCTCGCGTCACATGATCGTGATCCCCGAGATCGATCTGCCCGGCCACACCCATGCGATCGGCGTCGCCTACCCCGAGCTCGTCGAGGCGCCCGTGCTGAACGACAACCTGATCGCCGACTCCGCTCGCCTCGGCCAGCCGCTGCCCGTCGCCGGCGAGACGTACCTCGGCTGGGGCGTCGGTCACTCGAGCGTCCGCATCCACGACGAGCGCACCTACGCGTTCGTGCGCGACGTCGTCCGCGAGCTCGCCGAGATGACCCCGGGGCCGTACATCCACGTGGGAGGCGACGAATCGCTCGGCACCCCGCAGGCCGACTTCGACCTGTTCGCCGAGCGCGCCACCGCGATCGTCGTCGAGGCCGGCAAGACGCCGGTCGCCTGGCACGAGATGGGCTCGGCCGCACACATCGCCGAGGGCACCGTCGGTCAGTACTGGGGCAAGACGACCCCCGAGGGCACGCACGCCGAAGAGGCCGCCCACTTCGTCGAGCGCGGCGGCGGGCTGATCATGTCGGCGGCGAACGTCACCTATCTCGACATGAAGTACTCCGAGGACTTCCCCCTCGGCCTCACCTGGGCGGCCATCATCGACGTCCGCTCCGCCTATGAGTGGGAGCCGACGGCCGTCCTCGACGTGCCGGACGCCGCGATCCTCGGTGTGGAAGCCCCGCTCTGGTCAGAGACCACCCGGACCCTCGCGGAGGTCGAGCAACTCGTCTTCCCCCGGGCGGCAGCACAGGCCGAAGTGGCCTGGTCGCCGCAGGAGGGCCCGGAGCGCACCTGGGAATCCTTCCGCGTCCGGGTCGGGGCGCTCGCGCCGCTGTGGAAAGCTGAGGGGGTCGACTTCCACCCCGCAGAAGAAATCCCCTGGAGCGAACGTTGAGCACCCACTCCTCCGCGACCGGCTCGCTGGTCATCCATTCGGCGCGCCTCGTCGACGGCGGCACCATCACCGAAGACGCCTGGATCCGGATCGAAGACGGCACCGTCGCAGCCCGCGGCACCGGTTCGGACTGGATGTCGGCAGATGTGATCGTCGATGCCGCATCCATCGCCGGGGCCGGCGCCCTACTCACCCCCGGCTTCGTCGACATCCACGGGCACGGCGGAGCGGGAGCGTCTTTCGACGACGGTGTCGACGCCATCCGCATCGGTCGCGACCTGCATCGCGCCCACGGCACCACCCGTGCCGTGGTGTCCCTCGTGACCGCATCGGTGGATTCGCTCGCACGGAACGTCGCCCTGATCGCCGACCTGACCGAGACGGACGCCGACATCCTCGGTTCCCACCTCGAGGGTCCGTTCCTCGACCCCGGTCACCATGGCGCGCACGAGCCGTCGCTGCTGCGCCATCCGGTCGCCGCGGACGTCGCACGACTGCTGGATGCCGGACGAGGCACGGTCCGTCAGGTGACGATCGCACCGGAGCTCCCCGGCGGGCTCGACGCGATCAGGCAGATCGTGGCCGCAGGCTCGGCGGCCGCGGTGGGTCACACCGACGCGGATGCCGCGACGGCGGTCGCCGCGTTCGAGGCCGGTGCATCGATCCTCACCCACGCCTTCAACGCGATGCCTGGCATCCACCATCGTGCGCCGGGCCCGGTGCTGGCCGCTGCGGCGGATCACCGGGTCGTGCTCGAGGCGATCGCCGACGACGTGCACCTCGATCCGCACGTCGTCAAGCTCGTGTTCGACGCGGCCCCCGGTCGGGTCGCGCTCGTCACCGATGCGATGGCCGCGGCGGGAAGCGCCGACGGCCACTACGACCTCGGCGCGGTCAGCGTCACGGTGAAGAACGGCGTGGCCAGGGCGGATGACACCGGTTCGATCGCCGGCTCGACGCTCACCCAAGACGTGGCGCTGCAGCGCGCGGTCGCTGCCGGCGTGCCCCTCGGAGAAGCCGTGCGGGCACTCACCGAGACTCCGGCCAGGGCGATCGGACGCGGCGCCGTGCTCGGTGGCCTACGCCCCGGCATGCTCGGCGACGTCGTGCTGCTGGATGCGGAACTGCGCGTCGCGCGCGTCTGGTCAGGACCCCGACTCGCCTAGGTCCTGCGTCGCGCGCGACGCACAGCTCTGCGCTCTCCGGTCGTGCGTGCACAGGGCGGGGGGCCGCCGTTCCCCAGATCGGCGGCCCCGTCCCCTGCAGAGACGGGCGGCCGGGAACTCCTCCCCCGAGGCTCCCGACCGGCCCACCGGTGCATTCACCCCTCGCACCAGTGCCTGAACCCCGCCCCCCGGAGGAGTTCTTCGTGGCTGTCTCTGTGATGAGACGACGGTCTCATCGATTCATTACGCGACTTCGTGGAAAATCTTCGAGAAGTTCCTTCCGTCGCTCACCCGGTGCGGGCGGGAGGCCGCCGTTCCCCCGAACGGCGGCCTCGCTCCCCCTCCTGAGACGGACGGGCGGGGTGCCTCCCCCGAGGCCCCGACCCGCCCACCGAAGCGAAAACCGCTCGCACCGGCGCCTGGACTCCGCCCCCGGAGTCCGATTCGGCTGTCCTAACGATGAGACGGTCGCACCACGGATTCATTACGCGACTTCGCGAAATTCTTCGAGAAACAGCGTTTCCACGCTCGGGCGCGGACCGGATCCGCCGACGCGCGCCCCCGGAAATCTGCGTACTTCGTGGGAAAGAGTGGCTTCCCTGGGAGATTCGCGAGAGACTGGAAAAGTCGCGTGATGAGCGGCGCCTCCACGCGTCTCACCCTGTAGAGGCGCAACCGCGCCCAGCGACAGATGGATGATTGTGCACGAAGAGAACTCGAGTCACGACGAACTGATCGGTGATGCCGACCTGATCCTCCGCGCCCGTTCGGGCGATACGGGGGCCTTCGGCGAACTCTGGCGACGCCACTACCCCTCGGGAATCACGGTCGCCCGATCCATCACGTCATCGATCGACCCGGATGACCTGGTGCAGGAGGCGTACACACGCATCTACCAGGCGATCATCAAGGGCGGCGGACCGAACGGGTCGTTCCGCGCCTACCTGTTCACGAGCATCCGCAACACCGCGGCAGGCTGGGGACGTGCCCGTCGCGAGACCGCGATCGACGAACTCGACACCGTCGCCGACCCCGAGACCACCGACCAGGCGGCGAACGAGGCGCTCGACCGGAGCCTCACCGCGCAGGCGTTCCGCAGTCTTCCCACGCGCTGGCAGGAAGTGCTCTGGTACACCGAGATCGAGCAGATGAAGCCGCAGGAAGTCGGCCACCTCCTCGGGATGAAGTCCGGTGCCGTGTCGCAACTGGCGTTCCGCGCCCGTGAGGGGCTGCGTGAAGCCTGGATCCAGGCGCATCTGCGCAGCGCCGAAGACGGCTCCGAATGCCAGTGGGCCATCGAGCATCTGGGCGCCTACTCGCGGGGCAACCTCAGCACGCGCGACCACAAGCGACTCGAACTGCATCTCGACGACTGCGCGCGCTGCATGATCGTCGCTGCCGAGGCCAAGGACGTCTCGCAGCGCCTCGCCCTCGTTCTGCTTCCTCTCGTGCTGGGCGTCGCCGGAGCCTCGGGCTACCTCGCGACCCTGCAGGGCGCGGGCACCCCGATCGTCGCTCTCGCGGCCATGCCGTCCAGCATCCCCGGTGCCGTCTTCGGCGGCGACGGAGGAGCCGGGGCCGTCGCCGCAGGCACGGCCGCGTCCGGCGCGGGCACGGGTTCCGGCGGCGGCGCAGGTTCGGGCGGCGCCGCAGGCGGCGGTGCCGGTGGCGCGGGTGCCTCCGGCGGAGTCTTCACCGGGATCGGTGCACTCGTGGGAGCGGGATCCGCGGCTCTGGTCGTGGCCGGCGTCGTCGCTGCGGCGACGATCCTCCCCGGCCTCGCCGGAGCGAACCCGGAGACGTCGCTGCCCACTGCCGGCGACACCGACCCGTCGTCGATCACCTCGGACGTCGGACCCGATGAGTCGATGACGCTCGACGAACCTGTCGTGATCGACGAGCCGGTCACCCCTCCGCCTGCGCCGGCCCCTCCTGTGGAGGAGACCACGACGCCCGCCGCGGACGCGGCCCCACCGGTCGAGACCCCTCCGGTCGCCCCGGTGGCCCCTGTGGCTCCGGTCGTGCCTCCCGAGCCGGTCGACCCCGTGCCGCCGGTGGATCCCCCGGATCCCGAGGTCGCGGAGTACTCCGTGAACATCTTCGGCGCACCGGGCGCGACCGTCGAGGGCCTGCTCGACGACAGTCCGGACGGCGGCGACACCATCGTCCTCGATGAGTTCGGCCAGGGAACGCTCGTCTTCTCCCCGACCGCCGCGCAGAACGCCGCGCCCGAGGCGACGAAGGTCACCGTCATCCACACTCTCTCTTCGGGAGAGTGGGCGGGATCGATCGACCTGCCGCTCCTGGAATTCAGCCGCGAGGGCGGCTACACGGGGATCCAATTCCTGGGCGACTGGGAGATTCCGCCGACGGAGGAGCCGGACACCGAGGACCCCGCGACCGAGGAACCGAACGCCGAGGAGCCCCCGGCAGAAGAGACGCCGGTCGACGAGTCCACGAACGACACGACGCCGACGGACGACACGGCGCCCGCCGACGAGACCCCCGTGGACCACGCACCTGCAGACGAGGGGCCCACGGAGGCTACCCCGCAGGAGACGGACCCCGCCGCGGTCGAGCCTGCCGCGTCCACGGCTCCCGAATCCGCTGCGCCCGGCACCGGAGCAGCGGATGACTCCACGGCCCCGACCGAGGACGCTCCCGCCGACGAATAGACTGGATCCATGCCCTCGGATTCCGCCCCCGTCCCCGGTGTCGACCGCCCGACCTTCTCCGTCCTCGACATCGTCCGCGCCGTCGTCCTGGTCGTCGCCGTGGCCTCGCTCGCGCTGTGGGGCTTCGCCGGCTGGGACCTCCCGTGGAACATCATCGTCGGCATCGGGGCACCCGTCATCGTGGTCGTGATCTGGGCGCTGTTCCTCTCGCCACGGGCGGTCCTCCGTGTGCACCCGTTCCTTCGCGCCGCGGTCGAGCTGCTCATCTACGTCGGTGTGACCATCGCGTGGTGGTCGATGGGACAGGCCCTGATCGGCACGGCTTTCGCGCTCGTGGCCGTGGTCTCCGGAGTGCTCAGCGGTCGGCGCGCGCTGTCGTGAGTGGCCTGTCGTGAGTGGCCTGTCGTGACTGTTCTGACGCTTCTGCGCGAGTCGCTCGGCGTGCTCATCGACACCGACGAGGCCTCGCTCGAGGAGGCCAGAGCCGATCGATCGGGCCACGCGGCCCCCGGACGCCCTCTCGCCGTCGTGCACGCGGAATGCGTCGAAGACGTCCAGAAGACCATGCGCATCGCCACCGAGACCCGTACGCCGGTCGTCATCCGCGGTGCCGGGACCGGCCTCGCCGGTGCGGCGAACGCCGGCAGCGGCGAGATCGTGCTGTCCCTGCGGCGCATGACCAAGATCCACGAGGTGCGTCCCGACGACCTGCTCGCCGTCGTCGAGCCGGGCATCCTCAACGCCGACCTCAACACCGAACTCGCACGGCACGGGCTCTGGTGGGCACCCGACCCCGCGAGCCGCGACATCTCCACGATCGGCGGCAACATCGCCACCGGCGCGGGCGGACTGCTGTGCGCCAAGTACGGTGTCGTGCGCGATGCCGTGCTCGGCGTCGACCTCGTCCTCGCCGACGGCAGGCTGCTGCATCTCGGGCATCGCAGCGTCAAGGGCGTGACGGGCCTCGACCTCACCGCGCTGGTCGTGGGCTCCGAGGGCACTCTGGGCGTGGTGGTCGGAGCGACGCTGAAACTGCGCAGGCTCGTCCCGGGCGAGACCTGCACGATCACCGCCACCTTCCCCGGCGTCCGCGCCGCTGCGGCGGCCTCCGCCGCGGTGACCGCCGCAGGCGTGCAACCGGCGATCATGGAGCTGATGGACGCCGCCAGCCTCGCGGCCGTGCACGCGTTGCTCTCGCTCCCCGCCCCCACGTCAGGGGCGGCCCAGCTGACCATCCAGACCGATGGCCCCGCGGCCGTCGCCGAGGCCGCCACGATCGCCGAGATCCTCCGCGCCCACGAGGGGGTCACGGTCGTCTCGCGCGACCGCGACGAAGGGGAACGGCTGCTGGCGATCCGCCGGTCCATGCACGCCGCGATGGCGTCGCTCGGCACCACACTCATCGAGGACGTCTCGGTGCCGCGCAGTGCGATGCCCGCGATGTTCGACGAGATCGCGCGCATCGAGCAGGAGTACGCGCTGACGATCCCGACCGTGGCGCACGCCGGCGACGGAAACCTGCACCCGAACTTCCTCTTCGACGGTCCTGAGGCACCGCCGGAGGTCTGGGCCGCGGCTGACGAGTTGTTCCGCGCAGCCATCCGACTGGGCGGGACCCTGACCGGTGAGCACGGTATCGGGGTCCTCAAGCGCCGCTGGCTCGCCGACGAGCTGGGCGAGGACCAGTGGCAGCTGCAGCGTCAGATCGCCGCGGTGTTCGACCCGCTCGGCATCCTCAACCCTGGGAAGGTCTTCAGCCCCGATGCCTGACATCCACGTGAGCGCGGCCGTGATCGCGGATGACGAGGGCCGGGTCCTGGTCGTGCGCAAACAGGGGACGACCCGGTTCATGCAGCCGGGCGGCAAGCCCGAGCAGGGGGAGACCGCGGCGCAGACCCTGATCCGCGAGCTGCACGAGGAACTGGGGGTGCTGCTCGACGAGTCCGACCTCCGCCCCCTCGGCACCTTCATCTCCGCGGCCGCGAACGAGCCGGGTCACCGTGTGGTGGCCGAGGCTTTCGCCGCCTCCCTCGATCCCGGATCCGTGACGGTCCAGGCGGAGCTGGCCGAGCTGCGGTGGATCACCCCGAGCGATGTCGCGACACTTCCGCTGGCGCCACTGAGCATCGAGCACCTGCTACCGATCGCCTGGCCCCCGCTCGCGGACTGACCGCCTCCTCCGGCGTCAGATGCCCTGCCAGGCCGGCTTGTTCGCGAAGGTGTAGCGGTAGTAGTCGGCCAGGGCGAGGCGAGACGCTGCGGCCTCGTCGACGACGACCGTGGCGTGCGGGTGCAGCTGGATCGCAGACCCCGGGAGGAGCGCGGTGAGCGGCCCTTCGACCGCGCGGGCGACAGCGTCGGCCTTCCCCTCGCCGAACGCGAGCAGCACGAGGTGGCGCGCCTTCAGGATGGTGCCGAGCCCCTGCGTGATGCAGTGCATCGGCACGTCGTCGATCGAGTCGAAGAAGCGGGCGTTGTCTTCGCGGGTCTGCTCGGTGAGGGTCTTCACACGGGTGCGCGAGGCGAACGAGGAACCCGGCTCGTTGAAGCCGATGTGCCCGTCGGTGCCGATCCCGAGGATCTGCAGGTCGACACCGCCGGCGGCGTCGATCGCGGCCTCGTAGTCGTCACCCGCGTGCTGGATCGTCGCGAGCGCGCCGTTGGGCACATGGATCCGCTCTGGATCGAGGCCGAGCGGCTCCACGACCTCGCGCGAGATGACCGACCGGTAGCTCTCCGGGTGCGCGGGATCGATGCCGACGTACTCGTCCAGGGCGAAGCCTCGCAGCTGCGAGAGATCACGACCGGCGAGCTGGGCGCGCAGAGCCTGATAGACGGGCAGCGGAGTCGATCCCGTTGCGAGGCCGAGGACGGCGTCGGCACGACGCTCGATCAGCTCCACGATCTCGGTGGCGACCAATGCGCCGGCGGCCTCGGCATTCTCGACGATGACGACCTCAGCCATGCGGGACGATCTCCTTCTCGGTGATGGATGCGCCGACCAGTGCGGCGCCGAAAGCGGCAGCGGGCGATCCCGCGGGGAGCAGTTCGATTCTCTCATCCAAGCGGAGCGACCGCATGAACGGTGACGCCTCCGCCCCCGCATGCAGCGCCGCGCGGACACCGTTCTCGAGACGGTCGCCGAGCGCGGTGAGCCCGCCCCCGATGATGACGGTCTCGACATCCGCCGAGAGCACGAGCACACGCACCGCGGCCGCAGCGCCGTGGTACAGATCATCGCGAAGGGCGGACGCCAGGGGATCGCCGGCGTCGGCGGCATCGAAGATGTCCCTGATCGGCAGCGCCCCCGGCCGCCCCCAGGCCTTGGCGAGTGCTCCCCCACCGCAGAAGGTCTCGACACAGCCGCGCTGCCCGCAGCCGCAGAGCCGTCCGCGCGGATCGACCGAGATGTGCCCGACCTCACCGGCCGTCCCGCGGGCGCCGCGCCAGATGCGTCCGTCGAGCACGATCCCGGCCGCGACGCCGGTACCGAGATTCAGATATGCCATCGACCCGGTGACCCCGCTGAGCACGGACGCCCCGAGGGCCGCCGCCTTCACGTCGTTCTCGACGCGGAAGGGTACTCCGAGGGCGCGCTCGGACCGATCCGCAAGATCGAGTGACTCCACGCCGAGATTGACCGCGTGGACGACGCGCCCCGCTTCGGCGTCTACCAGCCCCGGGATGCCGATGCCGACGGAGCCGATGCGCGAGATCGGAAGGCCGGCCTCGTCGGCAAGCGCGGCGACCGACGCCACGATGCTCTCGACGACCGCCTCCTCGCCCCATCCGGTCGGCCGGCGGTGGCGACCGATGATCTCGCCGGTGGCGTCGACGGCGACCGCGTCGATCTTGGTGCCGCCGACGTCCAGGCCCGCTCGAATCTGCCGACCGGCTCGGTCGGCGGCTCCTGCACCCTTCATCGGATGCGGCTCCCCGCGGTGTCGGCGTCGGTGCAGGCGGACGTCACGACACTCCCAGCTGTCCGGAGAGCACCATCACCGCAGCACCGCGCAGGACGATGTCGTCCTGGTGCGTCAGGCGCACGATGACGTCTTCGAACACGCCCTCGAGGGTCCGTGCGTGGAGGGTCTCGATGGCGGCGTCGATCAGGATGCCGTCGAGCAGGTCGGCCGGTCCGGACAGGACGACCTCGGAGAGGTCCAGCGCGGCGACGATGGGGGCGATGGCGATCGCCATGCGGGTTCCGGCATCACGGAGGATGTCGTCGCGGGAGTCGGGGTCGGCAGCGATCGCGGCACCCAGGCGGCTGACGCTCAGCCAGGCCTCGAGGCAGCCGTCCTTGCCGCAGGCGCATCGCGGCCCGCCGTCGGTGCCGACGACGACGTGTCCGATCTCCCCCGCGGCGAAGCGGCTGCCGAGCAGCGGTTGGCTTCCGGTGATGAGACCGGCACCGACGCCACGTCCGATCTTGATGAGCATGAAGTCGGCTTTGGCATCGCCGAAGGTGTACTCGGCCAACACGGCGGCGTTGGCATCGTTCCTGGCGAGCACGGGAAGGTCGAGATCGACCCCGAGCTTCGCTTCGAGCGGGAAGTTCGTCCATCCGAGGTTCGGTGAGCTCAGCACGACCCCGTCCGGCCGCACCACACCGGGCGTGCCGATCCCGACGCCCAGCAACGGCTGGGTGGAGGCGGCGATGAGCGTCTGCGCGAGCTCGCGCAACGCGGCATAGGCGGCTTCGCCGTCGGGCGACTCCGGGCGCGGCACCTCACGACGTTCGAGCACGTCGCCGTCGAGGCTCAGGACGGCACCGGTGAAGGCGCTGGGGCCGGAGAGATCGAGACCGAGGATCTGGTGACCGACGCGGTCGATGTCGATGAGGATCGGCGGCTTGCCGGGGCCGACGGCCTCGCGGACGCCCATCTCGATGACGATGCCGTCTGCGATGAACTCGGCGACCAGGTCGGAGATGGTCACCCGGGTCAGCCCCGTCTCGCGCGACAGGTCAGCACGGCTCATGGCTCCCGCGTGGTACAGCGTCTGCAGGACCAGGGCGCGGTTGTGTCCGCGCGCGTGCTCCGGAAGCACTTTCGAGCGGGACCGCAGGTGGCGCCCCGGGCCGAAGGCATGCGTGTTCACGCCGAGGTACTCCACCGGCGAGGCGGGACGCTGTTCATCCGAAACGGACATGTTTGTTAGTAGACCTTACGAACAAAATTTGTGCAACCTCTCCCTGCAGACCCGCGAGGAGGGTTACCGAAACGTTACATTACTTTCGATGCTCGACGGGAGTGCTCTCCGAGCGCTCCCTGAGACGGGCGACCAGGCCGGCGACGATCCCCTCCCTGGCCTCGATCGTGAGGGGCTTGCCGGGCACTCCCGGACGACGCTGATCGGGCGTGGGCCCATCCAAGGGACGATACCGCACACCCGCGGCGCGCAGACGGCGCAGATGGGTCGGAAGGCGCCGAGCGAAGTCGGCGTACGGTGCCGGCTCGCCGCCCTCCCAGAGCCGTTCGGCGATCGCCGCGAGCCGCGGGAACATCGCGAAGTCGACACGGTCACGGGTGGGCAGATGCTCGCTCCACACGTTGGCCTGACCGCCCACCGCACCCTCCTCGACGCGTAGCGTGTACGCGCGCTCGATCGTCAACGGCGGACCCACCCTGATCGGCTCCTCCGCCGACTCCGATTGCGGGTAGTCGAGATAGGCCTCGAGGTCGGGACATGCCACGACGGGGATCCCGCGCGACAGGGCGGCGCGCATCGCAACCGGCCCCCGCCAGGCGAGGATCCGCACGCCTTCCGGCACCTCGCCCTCGAGCACCTCGTCCCACGCGAGCGCCGTGCGCCCTCTGGCCCGGACGTGCGCGACGAAGTGCGCCGTGAACCACGGCTGCACGTCGTACGGGGTGGCGAGTCCGAGTTCCGTCATCCGCGCGGCGGCCGCCGGGCTTTCCGCCCACTCGGTCACGGGGACCTCATCGCCGCCGATCCCGATCCACTCCGACGAGAACACCTCGCACAGGGCATCGATCGCCGCGCGCCCGAACGCCAGCGCGGCCTCGGTCGGCGCGAGGGTGCGGGGATTGACCCCGAAGCGCTCCCACGCGGAGGCAGCCGGGTCGGCGACATCGACGTTGCCGAGCTGCGGGTAGGCGGCGAGCGCGGCCTGGACATGGCCGGGCAGCTCGACCTCCGGCACGAGCGTCACGAAACGACCGGCCGCGTAGGCGACGAGCTCGCGCAGCTCTGCGGTGGTGTAATACCCCTCATGCACGCCCGGCTCAACGGTCGCGAGCGGACCATGACCGCGCTGCGTCGCTTCTCGGCGCGAGCCGACCTCGGTCAGCAGCGGGTAGCCGGGAACCTCGAAGCGCCACCCCTGGTCATCGCTGAGGTGCAGATGTAGGACGTTGAGGTGGTGCTCGGCGAGGAGGTCGATCACCCGACGCACCTCGTCGACCGGGCGGAAGTGCCGCGCCACATCGAGCATGACCCCGCGCCAGCCGTATGCGGGCGCCCCCTCCCACGCACCGGCCGGGATCAGCGCCGACTCCGCATCCGGATCGCGCAGCTGTCGCAGCACCGTGGCGCCCCGGAACACCCCGGCCGCACTCGCGCCCCGGACCTCGATGCCGTCGGCGTCCACGCGCACACGGAAGGCCTCGTCGGCGATGCGGCCGTTCGACGCCGCCGCGGCGCCGAGGTCACCGTCGATGAGCAGCCGGATGGGTGCAGCGGCATCGTGCCCTCCGCCGCCCAGCCACGCGACCGCGGCCGCGACCTCCGGTGACCCGGCGATCGGTGTCCCGCTCGTCCAGACGAAGCCGGGCTCCGCAGCTTCGATGTGCGCCCGGACGCGGGGTACCGTCGACCGATGTGCCGCCGGTGGCATCCTCAGCGCCCGCCCCGGCGCGGCCCCCGTGGGTTCGCCGTCGGAGACCACGGCCACGCCGTCGACCAGCACCTCGACGATGCCCTGCGGAGCGGTGAAGGGGCTGTCGAAGGTGGCGCCCGCGGCGATCGTCTCCGGATCGAACAGCACCAGGTCGGCGATCGCTCCCTGCCGGATGACGCCGCGCGGGGCGTCTCCGCGGTCGAGGCCCAAGCGACGCGCAGGCGTCGCGGAAAGGTGCTGGACAGCTTCCTCCAGCGTGAGGACTCCGAGCTCGCGCACGTAGTGTCCGAGGTACCGGGGGAAGGTGCCACGGCCCCGCGGGTGCGGTCGGGCACCGATCAGGATCCCGTCGCTTCCTCCCGAGTGCTGCGGATGGCGCATGATCGCGCGCACGTTCTCCTCATCACCGATGTGCATCAGGATCCCGGTGGCACCGGCATCGGCGAGCACCGTGTCGAGCACGACATCGACGGCCCGTCGTCCGGTCGTCTCGGCGATCTCCTCCACCGTGCGACCGACGAGATCGGCGAGTGCGGGGTTGGCGGTGCCGGAGATCTGGATCTGCGTCCAGTCCGCCGTCTCGCCGTGGAACCCGTCGCAGCCGATGTCCTCGAGCTCTGAGCGCACGGCTTCGCGACCGGCGGCATCGAGGTCCGAGATGACACGCAGCAGGTCGCCCGTCGCTGCCAGCCTGCTCGGCAGCAGAGCCGCGAGCGTCGTCGCACCGGGCAGGTAGGGGTAGGTGTCCAGGGTCACGTCGACACCGTCGGCGATGGCCCCGTCGATCACTGCCAGCAGTTCCTCGGCGCGTCCCTTGTTCGGAGCAAAGTTCATGGTGGCGTGCGTGAGATGCACGGGGCAGCCGGTACGGCGACCGATGTCGAGCGCCTCCCGGTAGGCATCGAGCGCTCCCCCGCCGTAGCTGCGGGTGTGCGGCGCCCAATATCCGCCACGCTCGGCGACCACCCGGCACAGCGCCTCGAGTTCGGCTGCGTCGGCATACATCCCGGGCGTGTAGGTGAGGCCGCTCGACATCCCGAAGGCGCCGGCGTCGAGAGCCGCGCCCAGCAGCTCCGCCATCGCGGTGATCTCCTCGGCGGTCGCCGGACGGTTCTCGTGACCGACCACCATCATCCGGAGGTTCCCCTGGGGCACGAGGACAGCGGCGTTCGCGACCGTCGCCGCGTCGATCGCGGAGAGGAGGTCGTCCATGGTGCGCCAGGGCGTGTTGGCGGGCATCCCGTTCCATCCGGCGATCTGGCCCGGGATGACCGCGGCGGTGGCGTCGTCGAGCGGCGCATAGCCGAGACCGTCCTGGCCGAGGACCTCGGTCGTCACGCCCTGCCGGATCTTCGCGTCGTGGGCGGTGCCGCTCAGCACCGCGAGCTCGCTGTGGGCGTGCATGTCGATGAATCCGGGCGCGAGCACGAGACCGTGCGCGTCGATCTCGATCGCCCCGTCCGGAAGGTCGAGGACGTCGTCCGGCTCCGCGACCGGCAGGACCGCGACGACCCGGGCACCTTCGACCGCCACGTCGGCAACGAAGCGGGCGGCACCCGTCCCATCGACGACCGTCGCTGAGCGATACACCCGCACCAGCCCGACCGCAGCCTTCTCCGCGCTCAGAAGCATGTCGCGACCGCTCCGATCACGCGAGGATCAGCGGCGTCAGGATCGTCGATGACCGCGACCACCCGCCACTTGTCGAACGCCGTGCACGGGTGTGAGAGACCGAGACGCACGACGTCACCGACGGCCACCGCCGCACCGTCCGCGAGATGGAGGAAGGCATGCTGGTCGTTCAGGGCGGTGATCTCCCCCGAGACGGACTGCGGCACGGGCAGGTCCAGATCGAACGGCACATCCCGCCGCCCCGCATCGAGCAGGGCGAGTCCGTCCTCCGGCTGCGACACGACGCGGGACCAGGCGTGCATCGCGGAGCGAAGCGGCGCGGTGCCGGTCACGGGGCCGAACGGGGACATCCTCGAATAGAAGCCGTCGTCGTGGATCTGGAACGCGCCCGAGCGGAGGACGACATCCGCCCCGGCCCCCGCGGAGGAAAGCACAGCCGCCGCGCGGTCGGGAAACGCGCTGCCGCCGGCACTGAGCACGGGCCGGACACCTTCGGGGTACTCCACCCTCGTATGCAGCGCGACCAGGGTCCGGAGGTAGGCGTCGACAGCCTCGATGGACGCGTCACTGCGGTCCGGTCCGAACGGTCCCTCGTAACCCGTGACACCGGCGAGCCGGAGACCGGGGGCGTCCGAGATCGCCTGAGCAATCCGCTCCCCCTCTGCCACGGTCCGCGCGCCCGTGCGGCCGTGGGCGCCGCCCAGCTCGACGAGGACATCGAGCGGTCGTGCCGCATCACCCATCCCCGCCGCCAGGATCTCCACCCCGGCGATCGAGTCCGCCCAGCACAGGACACGCAGATCCTCGTCGGCGGCGAGCAGCTCACCGAGTCGACGCACGGCGGCGCGGTCGGTGACGGCGTTGGCGATCAGGACGGTCGGGACGCCCGCGTCGATCGCCACCTCGGCCTGCCACGGCGTGGCGACCGAGATGCCCCACGCACCCGCGTCGAGGAGCCGCTGCCAGAGCGCCGGCGCCATCGTGGTCTTGCCGTGCGGGGCGAGCATCACCCCCTGCTCCTTCGCCCAGGCGAACACGGTCTCCTCGTTGTGGCCCAGCGCCTCTTCGTGCACCGTGAGCACCGGGGTGACGAGATCGGAGAGGCGCAGTCCGGCGTCGGGCACCTCCGAGAGACGGAGTCCCGCGGCGCGTGCCGGGAAGCCCTTCGTCCAGGCGCCGAGAACGGGATCCGGAATTTGTAGAGGCATCTAACAAGGCTACTAGGCTGGCGGCATGACCGCGAAAATCCGAGTTTCCACCGACGCCGCCCCCGCCCCCGCCCACACCTTCTCCCAGGGGATCCGCAAGGGTCCGTTCGTGCAGGTCTCCGGGCAGGGCCCCGTCGACCCGCAGACGAACGAATACCTCTACCCGGGGGACGTCGCCGCGCAGACCACTCGCACCCTCGAGAACGTCAAGGCGATCGTGGAGGCATCGGGCGCGACCTTCGATGACGTCGTGATGCTGCGCGTCTACCTCACCAAGCGCGAGGACTTCCCGATCATGAACGACGCCTACGGTGCGTTCGTCACGGCACACACCACGAGCGGCGTGCTCCCCTCGCGGACCACCGTCTTCACCGGCCTGCCGCGGGAGGAGATGCTCGTCGAGATCGACGGCATCGCAATCATCGACTGACCCCCGGAGCGCGGGGGGTGACGATACCACGGACCGTTGCCTCCCCGTTACCTCCCATCCCGTACCATTGATCCCCAGGACACGTTTGAGAACCGGGGGGTGAAGTTCGTGACCGATCTGATTTCTGCGCCGGGCGCAGCCGAGGCGCACGGAGACGACTCCGCCCCGACGGCCGTGCTCACGCCGTCAGACGCGCCGACCGACGCCGTGCCGCCCACCACCGGCGAGCAGCCGCTGGCCTGGGCTCCGATCGAACCGGCCCCCAAGAAGCGGCACCTCGGCCTCTGGATCGGCATCGGTCTCGGCGCCGTCGCTCTGGCCGCAGGCGCCGCATCCCTGGTCCTCATCGCACCGGGCACCACCGTCGCCGGAGTGCCGGTCGGATGGATGACTCCGGGTGCTGCCGCCGAGGCCATCAGCACGCAGATCGCTCAGACCGAGGTCACCCTGACGGGTGCGGGAGAAGACACCGTGCTCACCGGCGCAGACCTCGGCGCCACGGTCGACGCCACCGCACTCGCCGACACCGCTTTCGCAGAGCGTCCGCTCTGGAATCTCGGCATGTGGATGGGCGATCCCGTCCCGGGCGAGATCACCCTCGATGCCGACACCGCGTCCGCGGCGCTGCGCAGCGCCGTCCCGACGAGCTTCGACGACCCGGTGGACGCCGGTGTCATATTCGACGCGGCCGCCGGCACCTACGTCATCACCCCGTCCGAGGCCGGCACCGGAATCGATGTCGACGATCTCAACGCCGCCTTCGCCGACGCGGTCGCCGGCGGGAGCACGACGTTCGACTACCCGGGTGGTCCTGCCGAAGCCCTGCCCGCCGTCTCCGACGACGACGCCACGGCCACGGCCGCCTCCCTCAACACCATGCTCTCGACCATCGGCTTCTACGTGGGCGATGAACGCACCGTCCCCGTCGCGCCGGCAGTCGCCGCCAGCTGGCTCACCGTGATCGATGAAGACGGCCAGCTGCGCATCGAGGCCGACCCCGCGACCATCCAGGCGACCGTCGACACGCTTCCCGGACTCGTCGACCGCGCTCCGGTCAACGCCACGAACATCGTCGACTCCGGCGGCACCGTGCTCCGCGCCGAGCGGGAGGGCGTCGCAGGCCGCGCGCTCGGTGACACCTCAGACGTCGCGGCGGAGTTCGCTCAGCAGCTCGCCGCGGGCGACGGCGTCTACAAGCTCACGGTCACCGAGACCGCATTCGAGACGGTCAACCTCTTCCGTCGTATCGAGATCAACCTGAGCCAGCAGCGCACGTACCTCTTCGAGAACGACGAGGTCGTCAAGTCCTGGGCCGTCTCCACCGGCCTTCCGGGCACCCTGACCCCGGCGGGCAACTTCCGAGTGTTCGCGCACACGGCGATGCAGGACATGGGTTGCTTCGAGGGCGCGCCCTACTGCACGGAAGACGTCCCGTGGATCACCTGGTTCGCCCCGAACATCGGCTTCCACGGCACCTACTGGCACAACAACTTCGGTCAGCGGATGAGCCACGGCTGCGTCAACCTGCCGATCGATCTGGCCAAGTACGTCTACGACTGGTCCCCCGAGGGCCTCGAGATCTCCGTCTACTACTGATCCGCACGCACGCCTGATCCGCACGCACCGCTGATCCGCGCCGGCCGCGCAGATGCATGACCGAACCACACGTGCATGACCCCGCCCCCGGACCGGGTCATGCACGTGGTCGGGGATCATGCATCCGGAAGGGAGCTGGGGCGGCGGACGGAGCGGCACCGGAGAGCAGGGACAGGAAAGGGGGCGGATGCCGAAGCATCCGCCCCCTTTCCCGTGGATCAACGCAGGGCGTCGACGATGCCGTTCAGCGTCACGGACGGGCGCATGACAGCGGAGACGAGGGCGTCATCGGGACGGTAGTAGCCGCCGATCTCCACCCGCGCGCCCTGCACTGCGTTGAGCTCGGAGACGATCTTCTCCTCGTTCTCGGTGAGCGTCGCGGCGATCGGGGCGAAGGCCGCAGCGAGTTCGGGGTCCTTCGTCTGCTTCGCGAGCTCCTGCGCCCAGTACAGGCCCAGGTAGAAGTGGCTCCCACGATTGTCGATCGTTCCGAGCGCGCGTCCCGGTGAACGGTCCTCTTCGAGGAAGGTTCCGGTCGCGGCGTCGAGGGTCTCGGCCAGCACCCGCGCCTTCTCGTTGCCCGTGCGGTCGGCGAAGTGCTCGAGCGAGGCGGCCAACGCGAAGAACTCGCCCAGCGAGTCCCAGCGCAGGTAGTTCTCCTCCACCAGCTGCTGCACGTGCTTGGGTGCGGATCCTCCGGCCCCCGTCTCGAACAGTCCACCGCCGGCGAGGAGCGGCACGATCGAGAGCATCTTGGCGCTCGTGCCGACCTCGAGGATCGGGAACAGGTCGGTCAGGTAGTCGCGCAGCACGTTGCCCGTCACCGAGATGGTGTCCAGGCCGTGGCGCATACGCGCGAGCGTGTAACGCGTGGCTTCCTCGGGCGCGAGGATCGTGATCGTGAGCCCCTTGGTATCGAGCGTCGCGAGCCCCTGGTGCACCTTGGCGATGATCTGCGCGTCGTGCGAGCGGTTGGCGTCGAGCCAGAACACCGCGGGGTCGCCGGTGGCACGGGCACGCGAGACCGCGAGTCGGACCCAGTCCATCACCGGGATGTGCTTGGTCTGCGTCGCGCGCCAGATGTCGCCCTTGCCGACCGTGTGCTCGATGACGACGGTGCCCTCGCTGTCGAGCACCTGGACGATGCCGTCCGCCGCGATCTCGAAGGTCTTGTCGTGGCTGCCGTACTCCTCGGCCGCCTGCGCCATCAGCCCCACGTTGGGGACGGTGCCGATCGTGGCGGGGTCGAGCGGACCGTTGGCGATCACGTCGTCGATCACGGCCTGGTAGACGCTCGCGTAGGAGGAGTCGGGGATGACGGCGAGCGTGTCCGCCTCTTCCCCGTCCTTGCCCCAGAGCTTGCCGCCGTTGCGGACGAGCGCGGGCATCGACGCGTCGACGATCACATCGCTCGGCACGTGCAGGTTCGTGATGCCCTTGTCGGAGTTCACGTACGAGAGGCGGGGCCCCTCGGCGATGGCTTTGTCGAAGGCCGCGGCGATCTCTTCGCCCCCCGCGACGTTCGCGAGCCCGCTGAGGATCGATCCGAGGCCGTCGTTCGCGCTGAGCCCGGCAGCGGCGAGCTGATCGCCGTACTGCGCGAACACGTCGGCGAAGAAGGCCCGCACCACGTGACCGAAGATGATCGGGTCGCTGACCTTCATCATGGTGGCCTTGAGGTGCACCGAGTAGAGCACGTCGTCGGCCTTCGCGGCCGCCAGAGTGTCGGCGAGGAACGCGTCGAGCTCCGTGGCTGAGAGGAAGGTCGCGTCGATGATCTCGCGCGGCAGGACCTTCAGTCCTTCCTTGAGCACCGTGACCGTGCCGTCTTCCGCGGTGTGACGGAAGCTGAGCACGTCGTCGTGGGCCGCGACCCAGGAACGCTCGTTGTGCTTGAAGTCGTCGTGACCGAGGGTCGCGACACGGGTCTTCGATCCCGCAGCGAACGGCTTGTTGCGGTGCGGGTGCTTCTTCGCGTAGTTCTTCACCGCGAGAGGAGCGCGGCGGTCACTGTTGCCCTCACGCAGCACCGGGTTCACGGCGGAGCCCTTGATGCGGTCGTAGCGGGCCCGGACGTCCTTCTCCTCGAGCGACGACGGCTCGTCCGGGAAGTCCGGGATGTCGTAGCCCTGCGCCTGCAGCTCGGCGATCGCGCCCTTGAGCTGGGGAATGGACGCCGAGATGTTCGGCAGCTTGATGATGTTCGCCTCGGGGAGCGTGGCGAGTCCGCCGAGCTCCGCAAGCGCATCGCCGACCTGCTGCTCCGGCGAGAGCTTCTGAGGGAAGGCGGCGAGGATGCGTCCTGCCAGCGAGATGTCGCGAGTCTCGACCTCGATGCCTGCCTGGCCGGTGTAGGCCTGGATGATCGGTAGGAACGAGGCGGTGGCGAGCGCCGGCGCTTCGTCCGTGTGCGTGTAGATGATGGCGTCGTCGGTCACCAGGTGGTTCTCCGCTCTGATAGTCAATTTGTCTCGACACCAAGATACCTGAGTGGCTCTGACCGCGTGGCCGGGCCGGGGCCGCCGACGCCTCCCGGGCATGATGCGCGAGCACGCCGAAGTGAAATGTTCCGCGGGGACGTGTGCCTCCGCGTCGGAGGGGTTAGCCTGGGTGCATGTCCGAACTGCGCATGGTCGAACTCTCCGCTGCGACGATCGTCGCCGTGAACAACCTGTCGCTCAAGCCCGGACAGGAGCAGTTCCTCGCTCCCGTCTCGTACGGGATCGCGGCCACGGTCATCAATCCGAAGACGTCCTGGCAGCGGGTGATCCTCGACCGCAACGAGGTCGTCGGCTTCGTCAGCGCGAACTTCGACGACGAAGCGCCGGAGGAGCACTTCCGCTCCGTGCTGTGGCGCATCAACGTGGACGCCGATGATCAGGGACGCGGCGTCGGCCGGTATGCGGTCGAGTCCCTCATCGACGAAGCCCGCGCACGTGGTGTCGACCACGTCAACGTGATCTACGAGGCCGGAGAGGGCGGTCCGGAGACGTTCTTCCACCGCGTCGGGTTCACGCCCGTCGGCGAGACCGCCTACGGCGAGGTCATCGCCGAGATCCGAGTCACACCCTAGACCGGCGGCGGGGTCTCGAATCCCCTCCCCCATCGAGACCTCGTCGCCCTCGGCTGCGGGACCGCTCCCACGCACCTTCGGGGCCGCGTGCGCCTCGCGTGGTCAGCGATCGCTGCGGGGCGGGTCTCCGCGGCGCCCTCGCGAGGCCCAGTTGGTCAGCGCCGAAGCCGCCGAGGCAGCCGCTCGTTCGATCGCCTCGGTCGAACGAGCGATGGCATCCTGAGCCGCGTCCTGCCAGGCGGGCGCCGCCGGCACCTCTCCCGCCTTGACCCGGGCCGCGTGCTCGGCGACCTCGAAGGCACTCGCGAGCGCCGCCACCGCATCCCGGTACGCGGCGAACTCGGCGGGCGTCGGCCGATCCCCGAGGCCGCGTCGGAGCTCGCTCGCCCGCTCCGATGCACGCAGATACGCGACCGTCGCCGGCTGCTTGATGTCGGTCATCTCGGGATAGGCGATCTGGCGCGCGGGGTCGGTCTCATAGACCATCCACCGGGCGACCACCGCATCATGCGTGGAGCGCAACCGGTCGAGGGGACGGGGAGCGGAAGCCGCGGGAACAGCGGCTCTTGCGGCGTGGAGCCTCGCCTGCTTGGCCTTGACGTCGGCCGCACACGCTTTGGCGTCGCGCTCGACGTCACGCAGCATGCGCCGGGAGCTCGCGACCTGATCGGGGGACGCCCGCCGCGCCGCGCGCTCCGCCACGACCCTGGCATGATCGGCGCGGGCGACCTTGAGCGCCGCGCGCCTCTCGACGAGTGCAGCCTGGGCCATCCGGAGGTCGTGCCGCGCCGCATCGACCTCGAGGCGCCGCCCGCTCATGGTGCTCCGCCTGCGCAGGCCGATCCAGCCGACCGTTCCTGCCGCGGCCGCGGTCGGCGCGAGCCACCACCACTCGGCGGCGAGCAGCAACGGGTCCATGATTCGATGCTACCGAGCCTGCGCGTCCGCCAAACCCCTTGCGCGGAGGCTCCGAGACGGACCTCCTCCGCTGCGGGCCCGGGGCGTGCCCGGGTCCGCAGCGGAGGAAGCGACGACATCATCAGACCAGTGTGCCCTGCCACGCTGCATGCAGCTGGGCGAACTTGCCCGTGCCTCCGATCAGCGCCTCGGGACTGTCGTCCTCGATGATCTTCCCGTGCTCCATCACCAGCACCCGATCGGCGATCGCGACGGTCGAGAGGCGGTGCGCGATGATGATCGCCGTGCGGTCCTTGAGCAGCGTCTGCAGCGCGTCCTGGATGAGACGCTCCGACGGGATGTCCAGCGATGCCGTCGCCTCATCGAGGATCAGCACCGCCGGGTCGGCCAGGAACGCCCTCGCGAACGAGATGAGCTGACGCTGTCCCGCAGAGACCCGTCCACCGCGCTTGTTCACATCGGTGCCGTACCCGTCCGGAAGCGACGAGATGAACTCGTCCGCCCCGACGGCCTTCGCCGCCGCACGGATCTCCTCGAGCGAGGCATCCGGCTTCCCTAGGGCGATGTTGTCGGCGACGGTGCCGCTGAACAGGTAGGCCTCCTGCGTGACCATCACGATCGCGCGGCGGAGGTCCTTCGGGTGCAGCGAGCGCAGGTCCACTCCGTCGAGTGTGACGCGTCCTTCCGAGGGGTCGTAGAACCGCGAGATCAGTTTCGCCAGCGTCGACTTGCCCGCGCCCGTCGTGCCCACCAGAGCGATCGTCTCGCCGGCGGGGATGTCGAGCGAGAAGTTCGGGAGGATCGTCTTCTCGCCGTTGTAGCCGAAGGTCACCTTGTCGAACCGGATGTGGCCGCGGGACTCCCAGAGGTCGACCGGCTTCTCGGGGTCCGGCACCGTCGGCACCTCTTCGAGCACACCCGACACCTTCTCCAGCGCAGCCGTCGCCGACTGGTAGGAGTTCAGGAACATCGCGATCTCCTGCATCGGCGCGAAGAAGTTGCGCACGTAGAGCACCGCCGACAGCAGCACGCCCACCGTGAGTGCGCCTTCGGAGACACGGATCCCACCCCAGAGCACCACGATGCCGAGGACCAGCGCGGCGACGCCCATCAGCCCGGGCTCGAACGTCCCGAACAGCAGCATCGATCGACGGTTCACATCGCGGTAGTCGCCCGCGATCTCCTGGAACGCTTTGTCGTTGCGCGGCTCCTTGCGGAAGGCCTTCACGGCGCGGATACCGGTCATGGTCTCGACGAACTGCACGATGACCTTCGCGCTGATCACGCGCGACTCGCGGTAGACGAGCTGCGAGCGCGAGTAGAACCAGCGCATCAGGTAGAACAGCGGCACGCCGCCGATCGCGAGGATCAATCCCGACTGCCAGTCCCAGATGCAGAGGGCGATGAAGGTGAACACACCGAACAGCACGCCCGAGACGAGCTCGTTCAGTCCACCGTCGAGGAGTTCCTTGATCGAGTCCAGGTCACTGGTCTGGCGCGAGATGATGCGGCCGGACGTGTAGGACTCGTGGAACTCCAGGCTCAGGCGCTGAGTGTGCAGGAAGATGCGCTTGCGCAGATCGAGCAGCACCGCCTGGGTGAGCTTGGCGGCGATGATCACGTACCAGGCGATCAGCACCGCGGCCAGCGCTCCGGCGAGCAGGTAGATGCCGCCGATCATGAAGGTCGGCATCCAGTCGGCCTGCTTCACCGCGGCCGGCAGCGCACGGTCGAGCCCGATGCTGATCAGGATCGGGCCGGCGACCTGCAGCGCGGTCGAGACGATCAGCACCGCAGCGGCCAGGACGATCTGCAGCTTCAGCGGGCGGACAAGGGAACCGAGCAGTCGGAGGGACCGACGACGGATCTCCTTGCTCTCCTCGCGGGTGTACTCGGAACGGTCCTCGTTCTGGGTTCCGGTGATGGCGGAGCTCATCGCTGCACCTCCTTCTCGATGATCGGGTCTTCGTCCGCGGCCTGCTTCGCGAGTCCTTCACGGACCTCTTCGGCGACCGCGAGCTGCTCGTCACGGATGATCGGGATCGCTCCGGTCCGCGCCGCCTCCTCCGCTTCCAGGCTGGAGATGACATGCCGATAGTGCCGGCTCGTCTTCAGAAGCTCGGAGTGCGTGCCGACCGCGGTCACGCGGCCCCCCTCGAGCAGGGCGACCCGGTCCGCGAGTGCCACCGTCGACGGGCGGTGCGCGACGATCAGGGCCGTGGTGTCGGCGAGGACGTGCCGGAGCGCCTCCTCGACGAGCGCTTCGGTGTCGACGTCGAGCGCCGACAGCGGGTCGTCCAGCACCAGCACCTTCGGCTTCGCCGCCACCGCGCGGGCGAGGGCGAGCCGCTGACGCTGACCACCGGAGAGGCTGAGCCCCTCCTCACCGATCACGGTCTCGACGCCCTCGGGGAGCGCATCGACGAACGACGCTTGAGCGACCTCGAGGGCTTCGCGGAGCACCCGCTCCCCCTCTTCGCTGTGCACGTCGAGTTCGGCGCGGCCGAGCAGCACGTTCTCGCGGACGGTCGCCGAGAACAGCGTCGCGTCCTCGAACGCCATGGCGATGTGCTGGCGGAGCTCGGCGAGCGGGAGGTCTCGCACATCGACGCCGTCGAGCGTGACCCTTCCCCCGGTCACGTCGTACAGACGCGTCGGGAGCGTGGTGAGCGTGGTCTTCCCGCTGCCGGTGAGCCCGACCAGCGCCATGGTCTCACCGGGGCGCAGCACCAGGTCGATGCCGTCGAGCAGATCCCGCTCGTGCGAACCGGCGTCCTGGTAGCGGAAGTGCGCGTTCTCGAACGCGAGCTCTCCGCGCGGATGCGCGATGTGCACCGGGTTCTCCGGGTCGGTGATGGTGTTGGTCTCGGAGAAGATGTCGAACACGCGATCGGTGGCCGTGCGGGCGTCGAGCATGAACGAGAACAGGAAGCCGATCGACTCGATGGGCCAGCGCAGCACGACGGCCATCGCGAAGAAGGCGAACAGCTGAGCCTCATCGATCTGCCCCTGCGAGATCAGCCAGATCCCGGACATCAGGCTGAGACCGAACGCGATCTGCGGCATGAGGTCGAGCCAGAACCAGATCGACGCGATCGCGCCGGCCTTGCTCATCTCGGTCTCGCGCAGGGTCTCGGCCTGGCGGCTGAAGCGGCTGAGCGCATGCTTTCCGCGCCCGAACGCCTTCAGCACGCGGATGCCGTGCACGCTTTCCTCGACGCTGGTCGCGAGATCGCCGGCCTGATCCTGGCTGCGACGGGTCAGGGCGCCGTAGCGCTTCTCGAACAGGTAGCCGCGGATCCACAGCGGGATCGCGGTCACCAGGAAGATCGCACCGAGCAGCCAGTGCCACCGGAACAGCAGGATCGAACCGATGATGATCGTGAGCACGTTGACGACGAGCAGGACCAGCCCGAAGGCGAGCCAACGACGGATGAGGCCGATGTCCTGCATCATGCGGCTGAGCAGCTGGCCGGAGCCCCAGCGGTCGTGGAACGACACCGGAAGGGTCTGCAGGCGCGAGTAGAGCTCCGTGCGCATCTTGTACTCGACCTCGGTCGAGGGGTTGAGCACGAACTGACGACGCAACCAGACCATCAGCGCTTCACCGAGGGCGAGCGCGAAGACGGCCGCGGCGCCCCAGACGATCGCGCTGATCTCTCCGGACCGGACCGGACCGGAGATGATCTGCTCGAGGACGATCGGGATCATCAGGGCGATGAGCGCGGCGATGAGCGCGCTGGCGGCACCGCCAGCGAGCCGCCAGATGACGGGCTTCACGAAGGGCTTCAGGCGCCACAGTGCAGCCGGGGTGGAAAGAGTGGAGGAAGGCGAGGAGTTCTGCGCGGAAGGCGAGGAGGACATGTCTCTCAGATGAGTTTCGTATGGAAAGCGAGTGCGAATGGGGTCGGATGCGAGAGCGGACTCCTGGAGTCCGGCATCCGGTGCGGAAGAAAGGGAGCGGGGCGCCGCTAGACGAGCGGCCGTGCCGGGTTCGAGCCGAGAGCTGCGATCCGCGCGGTGGCGATCGATGTCATGGTGTCCTCCTCAGGGCTCGGCGGTGTCGTCCGGTCGGCGCGACAGCCCACCAGCCTATTGCTGTGAACCAGCTGAACGCAAGAGTCATTCCCGATTCGTCGAGGGAGGTTCGACGAATCGGGACGATCCCGGGACCGCGGTCGATTCAGACCCCGATCGACTCCCGCGCCAGCAGGCTCTCCTTCACGCTCAGTCCCCAGGCGAATCCGCCGAGACTGCCGTCCGTCCGCAGCACCCGGTGGCACGGCACGAAGAGCGCCGGGGCGTTGCGTGCGCAGATCGACGCCGCCGCCCGGACGGCGTTCGGGTTGCCGAGCCGTGCAGCGAAGCCGGTGTAGGTGAGCGGAGCGCCGGGTTCGATCGCACGCAGAGCCGACCATCCCGCGAGTTGGAGCGCGGTGCCGGTCTGCGCGACCGCGACTGTGTCGATCGCCGACAGATCGCCGCCGTAGTAGGCGCGCGCCGCGGCTGCCGCGTCGGTCTCACCCTCGCGCACGTGCACGGGACGGTTCGCCGCCGAGAGCCGCCCGAGGATCGCCTCGACATCGGAGGTCCACCCGGAGGCGAGCACGCGCTGCCGGTCGTCTGTGAGGATCGTGAAGGCCCCGTCCGGGGTGTCGATGGTCTGGATGAAAGCGGTCATGAGGTCTCCTTCGAGGTCGTGTGATCGGTGCGAGGGGGCCGCGTCGGGGGTGCCGCACGCCGGGTCCTCGCCGGGCGCACCGGCGCGGCGCGCCAGAGGTGTGCGCTGAGGTAGCTGCGCCAGGGAGCCGCGCGCTCCGCCCAGGCGGTGAGCGCCCGCGCCTCTCCGGGGATGCCGGAGGCCGCCGCGCCCGCCCGCAACGCGACATCGCCGGGAAGAAGGATGTCGGGGTCACCGAGAACCCGCATGCGCACGTAGTCGGCCGTCCAGGGTCCGATGCCGGGCAGCGCCAGGAGCCGCTCACGCTGCATCGGACCGTCGTCACCGACCGTGAGGGTGAGCGAGCCGTCGGCGAGGGCGGCGGCAGCACCCGTGATCGCCCGGATGCGCGCGGCCGGGCCACGGAGCACCTCGACACCGTGCTCCGCGATGGCCGCCATGGTCGGGAACAGCAGCCCGTCGTCGGTCCGCTCCCCCAGGGCCTCGGTCAGCGCCGTAAGCGCCGTGCGGGCGGCGACCACGGTGATCTGCTGTCCGATCATGGCGCGGATGAGCATCTCATGGGGGTCGGCCGATCCAGGCACCCGGATGCCCGGTGTGCGGGCCACGAGCGGGGCGAGCTCGGGATGTGCGGACAGCGCCTGATCGATCGCCAGCGGATCTGCGTCGAGGTCGAAGAGGCGACGCACGGTCGAGACCAGCGGTGCCAGGTCCCCGAGCCGGGCCACCCGAGCACGCAGACGCAAGCCCGATCGCTGATCCTGCCGCACCTCGAACCAGGCCGCGCCTCCGGCCATGCGCAGGTGCCGGGAGAACGACGACTCGGAGACCGCTTCGACGCCGGGCACCGCGCGCGCCGCCATCCACGCGAAGATGCCGCTCGCGTCGAGCGGACCACGGTACGGCAGCACGAGGTCGATCGCCCCCGGGGCTGACATGGCCGGCGTCCGGCGTCGTGCGCGGAGCTCGCCGGGGGTGAGGTCGAACACCTCACGGATCGTCTCGTTGCACTGCCGGATGCTGGCGAAGCCTGCCGAGAAGGCCACATCGGAGATCGGCATGTCGGTACCGACCAGCAGCATCCGCGCCGTGTGCGCGCGATGCGCCCTCGCGAGGGCCAGAGGCCCGGCCCCCAGTTCGGCGCTGAGCAGACGGGTGAGGTGCCTGCTCGAGTATCCGAGACGCGCGGCCAAACCGGGGACGCCCTCCCGTTCCACGACACCGTCGGAGATCAGCCGCATCGCCCGTGCCGCGGTGTCGCCGCGCAGGTTCCAGTCCGGTGATCCGGGAGCAGCTTCGGGCAGGCACCTCTTGCACGCGCGATAGCCCGCTTCGTGTGCAGCTGCACTGGTCGGATAGAACGTCACGTTCTGCGGTCGGGGCGTGCGTGCGGGGCAGCTCGGACGACAGTAGATCCCGGTCGAGCGGACGGCCGTGACGAACTGCCCGTCGAAGCGGGTGTCTCGGGCACTGATCGCACGATAGCGCTCGTCGAAGTCGGTCACGGGGAAGCTCATGCCTCCACCCTGTCATGACCCACCGACCTCGACTGGCGGAAATCGGACATAGCTGTGGAACGCTCTTGCGCCGAGACCCCCGCGCACCGCCGAGACCCCCGCCTGCACACGTCGGCAGGCGGGGGTCTCGGCGGGCAGCGGGGGTCTCGGCGAAGGGGCGGGCGGGCGGGGTCAGCCGCGCAGATACACCGTCGCGGTCTCGGTGTAGAACTCCCGGGCCGCGCCGCCCTGCTCCTTCGGGCCGAGGGCACTGGCACCGCTCCCCCCGAACGGCACGTGCAGGTCGGCGCCGGCCGAAGCCGAGTTGACGTGCACCACCCCGACGCGAATATCCTCGATCGCGCTGAGCGCTTCGGCCAGTCCGGTCGTGAACACGGCAGTCGAGAGTCCGTACTCGCTGTCGTTCACGAGCGCGATGCCTTCCGCGGTGGACGAGACGCGGCGGACCCCGATGACCGGGCCGAAGAGTTCCTCGGTCCACAGCTCGCCCGGATCCTCCTCGTTCAGCTCGAAGATCGACGGGGGGATGAAGTACCCCTCGGCGAGCTCACCGGAGGAGTACGGCCCGGCGTCGACGACCGCTCTCGCCGTGGTCCGAGCGCGCACCAGAGCGGCGGCCACGCGATCGCGCGCTCCGGCATCGACCACGGGGCCCACCTCGACGCCCTCGTCCTGCGCGTCGCCCACGACCATCCGCTCGGTGCGGATCGCGAGTCGTCGCAGGAACTCGTCCGCCACAGCCTCGTGCACGATCACTCGGGAGGTCGCGGTGCACTTCTGTCCGGCCGCGCGGAAGGCTCCGACCGCCACCTGCTCCACCGCGACGTCGAGGTCGGCGTCGGCGAGGACGAGAGCCGCGTTCTTCCCACCGAGCTCCCCCTGGAACGGAACACCGCGCGCGGCGAGCTGCGCGGCGATGATCCTGCCGACCTTCGTGGAACCGGTGAACGTGACGGCATCCACGTCGGGATGCGACACGATGGCCTCCCCCACGCCGGCGTCGCCGTTCACGAGGTTCAGGACGCCCTGCGGAAGCCCGGCCTGCTCGAGCGCCTGAGCGAACCGCATCGCGAGCAGGGGGACGAAGGTCGCCGGCTTCCAGACCACCGTGTTCCCCCAGACCAGGGCGGGGGCCAGCTTCCAGGCCGGGATCGAGATCGGGAAGTTGAACGGGGTGATGGCCCCGATCACCCCGACCGGACGACGGATGACGAGGATGCGCTCTCCGGCACTCGGCGACTCGAACAGGCCGCCGCTCTGACGCTCGACCTCCTGCGCGTGGAAGCGGAGGATGTTCGCGGCATGCCCGGTCTCGCCGATCGCCTCGACGAGCGTCTTCCCTTCCTCCCGCGCGAGCTCGCGCCCCCACTCCTCGCGATTCGCGTGGATGATGTCGGCCGCTCGCAGCAGGATCGCGGCCCGCGCCCTGGCGGGAGTCCGGCGCCATCCGTCGAGTGCGGCTCGTGCACCGGCGAAGGCACGGTCGACGTCGGCCGCGGACGCGCCGGGGCCCCGCCCGACGATGTCGCCGGGTCGGCTCGGGTTGACATCGACCAGGAGCGGTCCCTCGCCGGTGACCCAGGTCCCGTCGATGAAGTGTCGGAGATCGTACGTGGTGGCCATCATGCTCCTTCGGAGTCGGTGCTGCGGAACGCGGAGAATCCGGTGATGTGCGCCCCGAGCACGAGCGTGTGCACCTCGTCGGTGCCCTCGTAGGTACGGACGGACTCGAGGTTCGCCGCGTGACGCAGCGGCGAGTGGTCGCCGGAGATGCCGTTGCCGCCGAGGATCGTCCTCGCCTCACGCGCGATCGCGATGGCCGCTCGGGTGTTGCTGAGCTTCGCGACCGAGATCTGATGCGGCTCCAGTCGCCCGGCGTCCTTCAGCCGTCCGAGTCGCAGGGCGACCAACTGCGCCTTCTCGATCTCGACCGCCATGTCGACCAGCTTCTGCTGGGTGAGCTGGAACGCGGCGATGGGCTGGTTGAACTGGATGCGCGACCGGGCGTATGTCAGCGCCGCGTCATAGCTGTCGCGTGCGGCACCGATCACCCCCCAGCCGATGCCGTACCGCGCCTCGTTCAGGCACGAGAACGGCGCACGCAGTCCCCGTGCCCCCGGCAACCGGGCTTCGGCGGGCAGCCTCACATCCGTCATCGTGATGTCGCACTGGATCGAGGCCCTCATCGACAGCTTCGGGGCGATGGGCGTCGCCACGAAGCCCGCCGTGTCCGTCGGGACGAGGAAGCCGCGCACCCCCTCGTCCGTCTGCGCCCAGATGATCGCGACCTGGGCGATGGAGGCGAGCCCGATCCAGCGTTTCGCGCCGTTGAGCACCCAGCCATCTCCGTCGCGACGGGCGAAAGTGGTCATGCTGGAGGGGTCGGATCCGGAGTTGGGCTCGGTGAGGCCGAAGCAGCCGATGACCTCTCCCCGCGCCATCCGCGGGAGCCACTCCTGCTTCTGCTCTTCGCTGCCGTGCTTGTGGATCGCGCTCATCGCGAGCGAGCCCTGCACGGAGACGAAGGTGCGCAGACCGGAGTCGCCCGCCTCGAGCTCCATCGCCGCGATCCCGTACTCGACGGCGCTGCGGCCGCCGCATCCGTATCCGTCGAGGTGCATGCCCAGCACGCCCAGCTCGGCGAGCTCCGGGACGAGCTCGGTCGGGAAGACGGCACGGTCGTACCAGTCGGCGATGTGGGGGCGGATGCGCGTGTCGACGAAAGCGCGCACGCGGTCGCGCGTAGCCCGTTCGTCCTCGGTGAGGAGCTCGTCGAAGTCGAGCAGGTCGGGAACGGTCATGCGGCAGCCTCCTCGGCGACGACGGTGCGGATGGATGCGGTCAGGATGTCCAGGCCGGCCTCCAGAACGGCCTCTTCGATCACCAGAGGCGGGAGCAACCGGATGACGTTGCCGTGCGTGCCGCAGGTGAGGGCGATCACCCCCGCTGCATGGCATGCCGCAGCGACCCGCTGGGCGAGGTCGGGACGAGGGGCGAGCGTTCCCGGATCTGCGAACTCGACGGCCATCATCGCACCGCGCCCACGGACCTCGGCGACCACGGCGAGCTCGTCGACCAGGGGCTCGAGATGCCGACGGATCGAGCGCTCGATGCCGGTCACCCCCGGCAGGAGCCCCGGATCGTCGAGCACCTCGAACACGGCGAGCGCAGCCGCGCACGCCAGCGGATTGCCCGCGTAGGTGCCGCCGAGCCCGCCGGGATGGGCGGCGTCCATGATGTCCGCGCGCCCCGTCACGGCACTCAACGGCAGGCCACCTCCGAGCGCCTTCGCAGTGAGGGTGATGTCACCGGCGATGCCCTCGTGCGCGCTCGCGAACAACGTCCCGGTGCGGCCGAGTCCGGACTGGATCTCGTCGACGACGAGGACGATCCCGTAGGCATCGGCGATCCGGCGGAGGCCAGGGAGGAACCCGGGAGCCGGAACGACGAAGCCGCCCTCGCCCTGGATCGGTTCGACGACCAGGGCGGCGAAGTGCTCCGGGCCGTGCTCCGCAATGAGCCGCTCGATCTCGGCGAGGGCCGCATCCGCCCCCTGCCCGCGCAGCGGATTCGCGTTGGGGGCGCGGACCACGGCCTCGGGGAAGGGCCCGAAGCCCGTCTTGTACGGGTGTTCCTTCGCGGTCATCGCCATCGTCAGGAGCGATCGACCGTGGTACGCCTCGTCGATCACAAGCACGGCGGAACGACCGGTGTGGGCCCGCGCGATCTTGACGGCGTTCTCCACGGCTTCGGCGCCGGTGCTGAACAGCGCGGTGCGCTTGTCGAAGTCACCGGGGGTGCGCTCGTTCAGCCACTCCGCGACGCGGACGAAGCCCTCGTACTCGGTCACCATGAAGCACGTGTGCGTGAACCGGTCGAGTTGCGCGGCGACCTCGGCGCGCACGACCGGATTCGCCGCCCCCACACTGGTCACCGCGATGCCGGATGCGAGGTCGATGAGGGTGTTCCCGTCGACGTCCTCGAGCGTCGAGGTGCCGGCTCGCTCGATGAAGACCGGGAGGGTGATGCCGAAGCCGGAGGCGACGGCGGCTTCGCGCTGGGCATGGAGCTCGCGTGACCGGGGTCCGGGGATCTCGGTGCGCAGGTGAGGAACAGTCGTCATGGGCTCGACGCTAGAAGCTCAGACGCCCGAGCGGACGAACACTTCGCCTAGTCTTGGCAGATTCACTGTGCATCCCGCACACTGGATGCATGGTCTCCCTCGGCGAACTGGTCAGCACGGCGGGGACCGCGCTGCGCCCGCTCGCGCCGTTCGACGCCGCGCGGACGATCACGGGCGTGCACGTGTCGGAGCTCGACGATCCCGGCCGCTACCTGGACGGCGGAGAGCTGCTGCTCACCACGGGCATCCCGCTGCGCAGCCGACCGATGGACGCCTATGTGGATCGACTCGATGCGCAGGACGTCGGTGCGATCGGGATCGGCCTCGGCGAGGGCTGGGACGATCCTCCGGCCGCGCTCGTCGACCGATGTCGAACGCTCGGCATCCCGGTGTTCGCGGTACCGGACGGAGCACCCTTCCTCGATGTCTCGCGGGCGTTCTGGTCGATCACCGGACGGGGCGGACAGGATGAGGCGCTGCGCACCGCCCACACGCACACGCGGCTGGTCCAAGCCGCGGCCGGCCGCGATCCCGTCGCCTCGATCCTGCGCCAGATGTCGCAGGCGATCGGCGGATGGGTGGCCTGGCTCCCCTTCGGACCGGGGGCGTCGCTCGGAACACTGCATCCGCCCTCCCTCGAAGGCCTCCTGCCCGCGGTGCGGGTCGATGTGGAGCGATCGCTCCTCCGATCCGGAGTCGAGGCCGCCTCCTTCGTGTCCCAGGGGTCCGCGGTCGTGGCTCACGCGGTCACGGACGGCGAGCTCACGCGCGGGGCCCTCGCCATCGGAGCCGGCCGCCCCCTCGCACGGGCGGACCGTCAGCTCGCCCTCACCGCGAGCGCGCTCCTGCGACTGGTCACCTCGCCGACGGCCGGCACCCGACGAGCCGAAGGGTGGTTCACCGCCCTGGCGCTGCGAGGAGACACAGCCGCGGCGCGCGCGCTGGCGGCCGTCGCCGACCTCGACCTGCCGTTGGAGTTCCGCGTCCTCGTGGGGGCCCCGGATCCGAGCATCTTCTCGGCCGAGTCGGACGGCGTGGTCGTCGCACTCCTCGACCCCGCTGAGCACCCCTCCGCCAGGTCCGGAGTGCTCAGCGCTCCGGTCACCCTCGACGACGTCCCCGCCGCGACCGCTCGTGCGCTGGCCCTGCACCGTCGCGCGCCGGACACCGCTCTCGTGATCGAACCGGAGTCGCGCGCCGCAGGGTGGGCGGACCTGCTCGCGGCGACGGACCCGATGCTGTTGCGCACCGTGACGTCGTATCTCCGGCATCGCCACCAGGCGGAGCGCACCGCCCGGGAGCTCGGTGTGCATCGCAACACCGTCCGCCCCCGCATCGCCGCCGCAGAAAGCCTGCTCGGCGTCGCGCTGGACGATCCCGACGTCGCCGCCGAACTGTGGTTGGCGATCCGGGATCGATCCGTCTAGTCGCGGCCGTCGAGCCAGGCCCGCACGCGGTCGTCGTGTTCGCCCAGCCGGGGCGGAGGCGCCACCGACACGGGGATCTCCGGCTTCCAAGTTAGCGGTGACCGGATCTGGCGCGAACGCCGGCCGTCCTCCCCGATCAACTCCCGGACCGGGTCGAGGCCCAGACGCGTGGCGAGTTCGACGCCCTCGCCCACGGAGTTCACGACCCCCGCGGCGACGCCGATCTCGTTCAGCCGCTCCGCCCAGGCCGCAGCCGCATCCGTGACCAGCGCGCCCTCCAGCTCCACGACGAGATCCTCGCGGTTCGCGACACGGTCCGGGTTGCGACGGAAGCGCTCGTCGTCGATGAGCTCCGGCCGACCGAGCGCGGTGACCATCTTCGCGAACTGGGCATCGTTGCCGCAGGCGACCGCGATCGGCGCATCGGCGCAACGCAGCGACTCGTAGGGGGCGATCGACGGATGTCGGTTTCCGAGCCGGCCCGGTTCCGCGCCCGCTCCGAGGTGCGCGGACATCTGGTTCACCAGGGCCGCCTGGAGACTCGAGAGCAGGTTCACCTCGATCCTCGATCCGTGGCCGGTGAGTTCGCGTCGGCGCAGCGCGGCGAGGATGCCGATCACCGCGTCCTTGCCGGTGAGCACGTCGACGAGCGCGACCCCCGCCTTCATGGCCTCGCCGTCGGTCTCACCGGTGATGTGCATGAGACCGCCCACCGCCTGCGCGACGAAGTCGTAGCCGGGGAGCGATGCCCCTGCGCCGAGGCCGAAGCCGCTCACCGACACCGAGATGAGACGCGGATGGGCCGCCGCGAGCTTCTCCTCATCGAATCCCAGTGCGGCGAACAGTCCCGGCCGGAAGTTCTCGATCACGATGTCGCTGCGGGCGATGAGTTCGAGCGCTCTCTTGCGATCTCCGGCGTCGGTGAGGTCGAGCGTGACCGACTCCTTGCCCCGGTTGGCGGACTCGAAGTACGTCGTCATGCCGGACTCCGCGTACGGCGGCCCCCATGCCCGGGTGTCGTCTCCTGTGCCGGGGCGCTCGACCTTGATCACGCGCGCCCCGAGGTCGGCCAACGTCATCGTCGCCAGGGGCCCGGCGAGCACACGGGAGAAATCGGCGACCACGATGCCGTCGAGCGGTGCGGTCATGCGTGCACCCGCAGCGGGTGGGCGGTGGAATCCCGCGCGACGACGGAGATCGGGAACTCCACGTCCGTACCCGGCGCGGCACGCCCCTCGATCAGGTCGATGAGGAGCTCGGCGCAGGCGACCCCGGAGTCTCGAGGCCGCAGATCGATCGATGTGATCGACGGGGTCAGGAAGGGCAGCGAGGGATGGTCCACGCACGAGACCACCGTGATGTCCTGACCGACCGTCCGCCCCTGTCGTCCGAGGACGGCGGCGACCTCGATCGCACTGGAGTCCGGACCGCAGATGACCACGTCCGTGTCCGGATGCGCCTGGAGGACCCGCTCCGTCGCCACCCTGACGTCGGGCCACGATGCTTCGAAGGAGACGGGGGCGATGACCGGATCGAATCCGCGTGTCGCACACCCCTTCCGATAGCCGGAGACCAGCTGGCGCGACCAGTCGGTGGCGTCGGGCGCGACCAGCAGCACGGGGTGCCGGGCGCCGGTGACATCGATCTCGTCGAGGAGCCGCAGCATGCCCGCCTCATGCGAGGACCACACGACACCCGCCGGCGTGCCGTCGACATCGTCCGGAAGGTGCTCCTGGGTGACGACGGGGATCCCCGACGCCATCAGCGCCGGCAGCCCGGGGTCACCGGAGAGCGGGTCGCCGATGATGAGTCCGTCGGCACGGATCGGACGTGAACGGCCAGACGAGACGGAGGGGCTCACGATCGTCACGTCGATGTCGTGAGCGGCCGCGCTGGTGACGATACCGAACGTGAAAGCCATGTAGTACGCCGACCGCGACACGACCTCAGGAAGCACGATGCCGATCGTGCCGATGCTGCCGCCGCGCAGATGCCGGGCTGCGGTGTTCACCGAGTAGCCGAGTTCCGCCGCCGCGGCCAGGACGGCCTCCCTGGTGGGCTGCGAGACGCGCCCGACGCCGCTCAGCGCATCGGACGCCGTGGTCTTCCCGACCCCCGCGCGCCGTGCGACGTCGATCAATCTGACCCGTCGTGGCTCTTGCATGCGGCCGAGTCTAACCACACGGAGCACGTCGTAATCCACTCGAAACACATCAGGTCTTGCGCTGAAACACATTCATCGCATACTTTTGCCGGAACGTTCCGGCACGCAGACGTTCCCGAACTCACATCCGATGGAGACTCCATGAACTGCAGCTGTTCCCCGTCCGACCACGTCCAGCGTTCGCGCCCGCTCGGAGACGAATCCGGTGCGCCGTACGCGACGCTCTCCGCGGACGAGCTGCAGCGGGTCTCCGAGACGCTGCGTGCCCACGACGCACTGGGGGAGGCGCAGCGGATCGCCTACGTCGGACTCGATGAGCCGGACCGCACCGAGGTCGCCGACGGGCGCCCCGTCCCCCGCCGCGCCCGTGTCCAGCTGCTCGAGACCGACACCGGACGCGCTCGTGCCCTCTCGGTCGACATCGGCACCGGCGAGATCGTCACGGACGTCGACATCGATCCGGAGCACGACGGCCAGGTCCCTCTGCTCCAGGAGGAGCACGCGATCGTCCGCGAGTTGATCGGCGCCGACGAGCGCTGGGCCGAAGCACTCGCCGCCCGGGGCATCGAGGACCCGAGCACGGTCGCTCTGGCCGGGCTGTCAGCCGGGCGCTTCCCGATCGAGGGCGAGAGCGGGCGCCGACTCGCACGGGTGCTCGGACACCATCAGCCCACTCCACAGACCATGCCCTGGGCACATCCGATCGACGGACTGGTGGCATACGTCGACGTCGCCGCGCGCACCGTGGTCGATGTCATCGACGTGGGCGCGATGCCGATTCCGCAGGAGACCGCGGACTATCACGTGCCCGGCACCTTCGGCCCGGAGCGGACCACGCAGAAGCCCATCGTCATCACCCAGCCCGAAGGACCGAGCTTCGCCTTCGAGGGAGACGTGATCACCTGGGAGAAGTGGTCGTTGCGCATCGGCTACGACATGCGCGAAGGACTCATCCTGCACGGCATCGGGTTCGAGGACGAGGGCCGGGTCCGCCCCATCGTGCACCGCGCCTCAATCGCCGAGATGCTGGTGCCCTACGGCGACCCGGGGCCCGTGCGCTTCTGGCAGAACTACTTCGACACCGGTGAGTATCTCCTCGGCAGACTCGCGAACTCGCTGGAACTCGGCTGCGACTGCGTCGGCGACATCACCTACCTCGACGTCCCGATCGCCGACGCCCGCGGCAACGTGAAGGTGCTCCCGAACGTGATCTGCGTCCACGAGGAGGACGCCGGGGTGCTGTGGAAGCACACCGAGCAGTTCACGGGATCGAGCGACGTCCGCCGCCAGCGCCGACTCGTGATCTCGTTCTTCGTCACGGTGGGCAACTACGACTACGGCTTCTACTGGTACTTCTACCTGGACGGCAAGATCGAGTTCGAGGCCAAGGCCACCGGACTCGTGTTCACCGCCGCCTATGACGAGCGCACCGGCCGCTTCGCGAGCGAGCTGGCCCCGGGGCTCGCGGCGCCGTACCACCAGCACCTGTTCTGCGCGCGGCTGGACATGGCGGTCGACGACGGGCCTGCCGTCATCGACGAAGTCGACGTGCGGTCGCTCCCGATCTCCGACGACAACCTGCACGGCAGCGCGATCGGCTTCACCCGGACCCGGCTTCGCAGCGAGCTCGAGGGGCGGCGCCGGGCCGACGCGTCGGTCGACCGCACATGGCGGGTGAGCAGCGCGACGGCCACGAACCGGCTCGGTCGTCCCACCTCCTACGTCCTGACACCGGAGGGGAAGCCCGTCCTCCTCGCACGCCCCGAATCCGTGATCGCCTCGCGCGCCCGCTTCGCGACCGCCGATCTGTGGGTCACCGCGTACGACCCCGAGGAGCGTTATCCGGCCGGCGACGTCGTCAACCAGAGCGCACCGGAGCAGGGGCTGCCGGCCTTCGTCGCCGAGAACGCCTCGCTGGACGGCGCAGACCTCGTGCTGTGGCACACGTTCGGCCTCACGCACTTCCCGCGCACGGAGGACTGGCCCATCATGCCGGTCGACAGCTGCGGCTTCACGCTGAAACCCCACGACTTCTTCGACCGGAACCCGACCCTCGACGTTCCGGCCTCCCCCACCGCATGCGCCTGCGCTCACGAGGACGCCGGCGCAGCCCGAACCGAGCACCACCTGCATCACCTCTCTGTCCGCCCGTCGTCGTCCGACGCCTGACCGGCCGTCGCCCGACATCCCGAAGGGAAACACCGACATGCACAAAGCAGCTCGTGCGGGGGTGGCCGTCGCCACCGTCGCCCTCCTCGCCCTCACCGGGTGCGCCGCTGGCGCCTCACCCGAAACCGAACCCACTCAGGACGAAGCCGCACCCGGCTTCCTCGCCGTCGCCGATGAGGCGTTCGACGGGGGCGGCGACCTCGTCGTCCAGGTCGACTACGACACCGCGGAGGCGAGCGGCCTCGACCCGCAGGGGGCCGCCACCGCCCGCTCCTGGATGCTCGAAGGGCTCTCCTACGAGACGCTCACGACGATCGATGAGAACCTCGACGTGGCGCCGAAGCTCGCCACATCCTGGGAGACTCCGAGCGACACCGAGTACGTCTTCACCCTCGCCGATGACGCCGTGTTCTCGAACGGACGCCCGATGACCGCAGCCGATGTCGTCGGCAGCCTCCAGCGGCTGATCGACATCCCCACCACCTGGACCGGACAGCTCGGCCCGGTCGCCTCGATCGAGGAGACCGGAGACCTCGAGGTCACGGTCACGCTGTCCAGCCCCTATGCGCCGTTCCTCGCGGCTCTCGCGAACACCCCCGCCGCGATCCTGCCGATGGCGGAGATCGAGTCCGGCGAGGTCGACATCACCACGGAGATGCTCGGCACGGGCCCGCTCGTCGCGACCGCTCACCGTCAGGACGAAGAGTGGACGTTCGAGCCGAACGTCCACCACCCGGATGCCGATGCCCTCGGCTTCTCCACCCTCACGGTGGACATCGTCGGCGACGAGGCGACGCGGGCGGCGGCGCTGCGCGACGGATCCGCCGACTTCGCGGTGCTCAACTCGATCGACTCCGCGGAACTCCTCGCCAACGCGGCGGACGTGAACGTGGTGGGACAGCGGAACACCGACTTCCACTACCTGATGATCAACTCCCTCACCGGCGACGAGGCGCTGCAGGATGAGGACGTGCGCTTCGCGATCAACTCCGCCATCGACCGTGACGCGATCAACGAGCTCGCGTTCGGGGGGTCGACCGCCTCCACCGGCATCACCCCCGCCGTCCTGCCCGATGCCTGCCGCGCGGAGGATCTGCCTTCCGCGGCCCGGGACGTCGTCGCGGCCAAGTCCGTGATCGACGAGGTCGGCGGACTCGAGCTCGACCTCTTCGTCTACACCGACGAGCCGGTGCTCGCACAGATCGCTCAGGTGATGCAGCAGAATCTGGCGGAGATCGGCGTCAAGGTCGAGATCCAGCAGGTCGACTTCGCCACGTACTCCGCCAAGGTCTACGGCAGCCCCGCGGACTTCGACCTCGCGCTGAGCTGGTTCGCCGGGTACGCCGATCCCGCCATGGTCACGACGTGGTGGAACCCCGAGGTCGCCGGATTCTCCGCGGTCTTCATGAAGGGGAGCGACGAGCTCGACGCCCTCATCGAGGACGGGTACACCACCGCGCCGGGTGAGGAGCGGGCCGCGGTCTTCCAGGACCTCTGCACACTTGCCGACGAGCAGAGCGAGATGGTGCCCCTGGTGCTGCGCCCCTCCACCATCGGCTGGAACACGGCGTCGTTGTCCCCGACGCTCAGCAGCGACGAGGGCTACGGCAACTTCCTGCGCTACCTCACCGAGTTCCGCGCCAACTGACATGGCCGTCGCTCTGTGGTCGCTCCGGCGCATCGGCGCCGCGCTGCTGACGCTGCTCGTCGTCTCGGTGCTGATCTTCGCCTCCGTGCGCCTCATGCCCGGCGACTACATCGACCTCGTCCTGGGTCCGCTCGCCACCGAGGCGCAGCGGGCCCAGGCGGTGGCCGCATCCGGGCTCGACGATCCGGTCGTCGCCCAGTACTTCCACTGGCTCTTCGGCGTCTTCACCGGCGACCTGGGGTATTCCTTCGTGTCCAACGTCTCGGTGTCGGAGGAGTTCGGTGCGAGACTCCCGGTCACGGCGACGATCGCGTTGCTGACGATCATCGTGACCCTCCTGGTCGGCATCCCGCTCGGGTTCATCGCCGCGCTCCGCTCGGAGGGTTCGGCCGGCGCGGCGGGTCGTATCGTCAGCGCGCTCGGCATCAGCATCCCCGAGTTCCTCCTCGCGGGACTCGTGGTCTTCGCCGTGTCGACCCTGGGTCTCGGGGTGTCGCTCGGACGCTTCGCCCCCTTCGCCGTCGATCCGGCACGCTTCTTCGGATCGCTGGTGCTCCCGGTCACGGTTCTGTCCGTCGGCTGCGTGGCCGTGGTCGCCCGGAACACGAGGGATGCCGTCATGAACGTCCTCGTCGAGCCGCACGTGCAGGCAGCCGTCGCACGCGGGGAGACACCCGGATTCATCGTGCGGCACCACGTGCTGCGCAACGCGGCGGCTCCCATCCTCACGATCGTGGGCGCCCTGGTCGCCGTCCTGCTCGGAGGCACCGTGATCGTCGAGTTCGTCTTCGACATCCCCGGCATGGGCTCGTATCTGCAGACCGCCCTCGGTCGACGCGACTACGCGATCGTGCAGAGCGCCGTGCTCCTCGCCGCGGTCGTCTTCATCGCCGCGAGCCTCATCGTCGACTTGATCGCCAACGCGCTGGATCCGCGCCTGCGCCTGACCGGAGGGAGCCGCCGATGACCATCGCACCCACGGCCGCCCACCGCATCCGCGCGGCCGGACAGTCATCCCGAGGCGCGTGGCGACGCAGCGATGCCGTCCTGCGCACGGCCGTGATCGTGCTGGGGGTGATCGTCGTCGCCACCGTGATCGCGGTCCTCTCCGGCCTGACCGGTTCCACCGATGCGACGGTCGCCGGGCGCCTCGAAGGCCCCTCCGCGATCGCTCCGCTCGGCACCGACAACCTCGGCCGCTCGCTGTTGCCTCGGCTCTTCCAGGGAACCGCGACGACGCTCGTGGTCTCCCTCATCGCGGTCCTCTGCTCCGCGGTGGTGAGCACGATCCTCGGAATGCTCGCGGGATATTACGGAGGCGCCGTCAATGAAGCGGTCATGCGCGTCGCGGACGTCCTGTACGCCTTCCCCGCGCTCGTGCTCGCGATCCTCGTGTCCGCGCTCATCGGCCCCGGTCGGCCCGCCGCGATCATCAGCATCGTCGTGATCACGATCCCTCTCATGACCCGCGTCGTCCGCATCGCGACGAGAGGAGTCGCCGACCGCGACTTCATCGTTTCGGCGCGCATCAGCGGCGTCAGGACCCCCGTGATCTTCGCCCGGCGGCTGCTGCCGAACATCGCGGGCACCATCGCCGTGCAGGCGAGCTATGCCCTGTCCGTCGCGATCCTCGTCGAGGGCGGACTGAGTTTCCTCGGCTTCGGCGTGCAGGTACCGGAGGCTTCTCTCGGACTGCTCATCCAGCAGGGGATGCTCTACATGACACAGGCGCCGCAACTCCTCATCATCCCCGGCATCGTGCTGGTGATCTCGATCCTGTGCATCAACATCATCGGCGACGGACTCCGAGACCGATTCGAACCGCGAGAGACGAGGTCCCTCCGATGACCGCCGTACGCATCAGCGACCTGGCCCTGGACTTCACCGGGACCACCACCGTCCGCGCGCTGGACGGCGTCGACCTGGACGTCGCCGCCGGGAGCTCGATGGCCATCGTCGGCGAGTCCGGGTCGGGGAAGTCCACCCTCGCCGCCGTGATCGGACGCCTCCAGCCGAAGTCCGCACAGATCGTGCGCGGAGAGCTCGAGGTCGACGGCATCGACGTGCGGAGCCTCGACCACGATGCGCTGCGCGCCTACCGCCGCGACACGCTCGCCTACATCGCCCAGGACCCGATCGGGTCCCTCGACCCGACGATGCGGATCGGTGCGCAGTTGAGGCTCGTGCTGCGGGCCATCGGCGACGACGACGGCCTGCCCCGGCAGCTCGCGCTGCTGGAGTCGATGAGGATCAGCGACCCCGCGCGGGTGGTGAGACTGTTCCCGCACCAGATCTCCGGTGGCATGGCGCAGCGCGTGGCGATCGCGATGGCGATGTGTCGCCGGCCGAAACTGCTCATCGCCGACGAGCCGACCGCGGCGCTCGACAGCCAGGTCCGCGAAGAGGTCATCCGGCTGCTGTTCACCCAGGCACGGGAGCAGAAGACGACGATCCTCTGGCTCAGCCACGATCTGCCCGCCGTCGCGCGCTGGTGTGACGAGGTGGCCGTGATGTACGCCGGGCGCGTCGTGGAGCGAGGTCCCGCCGCCGCCGTGCTCGGGCGTCCCGTCCACCCCTACGCCCGCGCCCTCGCCGCCACCGATCCCTCCCGGGCACGACGCGGCGAGCGCCTGTCCAGCATCCCGGGCTCCCCGCCGGTCCTGCATGGCGAGGCCGAGGGATGTGCCTTCGCCGCGCGCTGTGCTCACCGCATCGACGCGTGCGAGGTGGTCCGCCCCGATCCCGTGCCCCCACGGCACAGCCTGTGCATCCGCGCCGCCGAACTCGGTGAAGCAGACCGCCGAGCCGGCCTGGTGCCGGACGAAGGGGTGATCGTATGAGCGACGCGACCGCACCCGCGATCGAACTCGACGACGTCAGCCTCGCCTTCTCCTCCGGTATCGGTACGAGTCGGCGCACGGTCACGGCGATGGCACATGTGTCCTTCTCGGTCGCCCCCGGAGAGACACTCGGCCTCGTCGGCGAATCCGGTTCGGGCAAGACGACGACGGGCTCGGTGGTCCTGGGCCTGCAGCGCCCCGACACCGGCACCGTGCGGTTCCAAGGCGCGCCGCTCGCCCGCCGTCTGCGCTCCCGCGCCGGTCGCATGCAAGCGGTCCTCCAGCACCCTCGCTGGGCGCTCGATCCACGTTCCACCGTCCTGTCCTCGGTCCTCGAACCGCTCCTCGTGCACGAGCGGCGCACCCCCGCGGTCGAGCACCGTGCCATCGCGATGCTCGAACAGGTCGGGCTCCCCGCCTCCTTCGCCGCCCGCCGACCACATCAGCTCTCCGGTGGTCAGCTGCAGCGTGTGAGCGTGGCCCGTGCCCTCGTCACCCGTCCGGCGTTCATCGTCTTCGACGAAGCGGTCAGCGCGCTCGACGTCTCCGTGCAGGCGCAGATCCTGAACCTTATCCAGGATCTGCAGGCCGAGCACGGCTTCGCCGCCCTGTTCATCTCGCACGACCTCGCCGCCGTCCGCTACATCTCCCACCACGTGGCGGTGATGCGCGCCGGTGAGATCGTCGAGCACGCGCCGACCGACGTGTTCTACGACCTGCCCCGCCATCCCTATTCGCGTCAACTTTTCCAGGAGCTCTCATCGTGACCGACACCCACCGCCTCGCCCCCGTCCCTTCCGCCGGGCCGCGCCTCTCCAACGACGATTTCGCCCTCTCCCCCGTCCACGGCACCGACCGCGGTCTGGTCGAGTATGACTTCCCCGGGGTCCTCCTCGGGACGGCCGAGTACGCGGAGGGACCGACCGGCGCGACGGTCGTCTCGATCCCGGCGGGCGCTCGCACCTTCACCGACCGGCGCGGAGGCGCTGTCGGTGCGAGCGGTCTCTACGGCTACAACCATGCGATCTGCCTCGCCGGCGGGTCCGTGTACGGGCTCTCCGCCGTCGCGGGAGTCTCCGAGGAGCTGTTCGCGCGTGTGGACCACCGGTCCGGCTTCGACCAGCTCCAGTTGGTGTCGGGGGCGATCATCTACGACTACTCGGTCCGCGACAACTCGGTGTTCCCCGACGCCGCGCTCGGCAAGGCCGCGCTGCGGGCCGCGCGTGAAGGCGTCGTGGAGGTCGGACGCGTCGGTGGCGGGGCGTCGGCGTCGTCCGGCAAGGTCGACCCCGCGCGTGTCGAGTTCACCGGACAGGGCGTCGCCTTCCGCCAGGTCGGCGATGTGAAGGTCCTCGTCGTGACGGTGCTCAACCCCTACGGTGTGATCCTCGACCGGGAAGGGCGCATCATCCGCGGCAATTACGACGACGCGACCGGAGAACGCCGCCACCCCGCACGGGACTACGAAGAGGCCATCGGTGAATCTCGGCTGCTGGATTCCATGGCCGGCAACACCACGATCACGGCTGTTGTCACCAACGTGCAGCTGTCCGACGTCGAGCTGAAGCAGTTCGGACTCCAGGTGCACAGCTCGATGCACCGCGGCATCCAGCCGTTCCACACCCCGCTCGACGGCGACACGCTGTTCGCCCTCACCACCGACGAGGTCGCGCTGCCCGAAGACCCCGGATCCTCCCGCGGGCGGCTCTCGCTGAACTCGACCGCGGTCGCGACCCTCGCCGGCGAGACCGCGTGGGACGCGATCCTCTGCGCGGCGGGCTGACCGTGTACGAGTTCGAGAAGTACCTCGCCCCGTCGCAGCACGAGGTGAACGAGCTCGTCCGGCGACATCCGTTCGCGCTCATCGTGTCCAACGGCGGCGGCGAGTCCGGCGCCCCGACCGTCACCCACACGCCGGTCATCATCGAGCGCCTGGCCGATGACGGAGGCTTCGTCGGAGGCGAGCTCCTCGGACACGTCGCCCGCAAGAACCCGCAGTGGCAGCACATCTCCGATGGCGACGCCGTGCTCCTGGTGTTCTCCGGCCCCCACGACTACGTCTCGCCCACGACGTACGCGGATGACCCGAACGTCCCGACCTGGGACTATGCGGCGGTGCACCTGACGGCACGGGTGACCGTGCTCGAGGACTCCGCAGACGGCATGCACGTCGTCACGCGGACGGTCGAGGAGCTGGAAGGTCTGGAGCCCACGCGCTGGGACATGACGAGTTCGCTCCCCACGTTCGAGCGCATCGTCGGCGGCATCGTCTCGTTCCGCTTCGAGATCATCGAGCAGCGCGCGGTGTTCAAGGTCAGCCAGGACAAGCCGATCGAGGTCAGACGACGTGTCGCCGCCGCCTCGCGCGCCCGAGGCTGCCCCTACGGAGACGTCGCCGAACTCGTCGAGCGCATCGGAGGAGAAGCATGATCATCCACGAGTGGACATCCGAAACCGCCGACCAGCACGAAGAGGGCCACCGCTTCGGCCAGCACTGGGCACCGCAGCTGCGCTCGGCGCGCGACTCGTACCTCCGGCTGTTCCAGCAGTCCGGGGTCTCCGCGGAGCAGGCCAGGAGCATCGCGGACGAGTGCCGGGGCATCGTCGAGTCCTTCGCGCCCGAGGTCGCGGACGAGTTCCGTGGTGTCGCGGAAGGCAGTGGGCTGGCGCTCACCGACGTGCATCTGCTCACCGCCCGCACCGAGATCCTCGCCCGGATGACGCCGTCGATGGAATGCTCCACGATCGTCTACGTGCCCGACGACGCGAATCCTCCACGCACGCTGCAGACGTGGGACTGGCATGAGACGCTCTCGAACGAGACGGTCGTCCGGCGGCTGCGCGCGGCATCCGGAGCCCGCATCGTGACGTTCTCCGAGTTCGGACAGCCGGCCAAGATCGGTGTCAACGACCGCGGTCTCGGCGTGCACTTCAACATCCTCCACCATCGCAGCGACGGGTCGCAGGCGGGTGTGCCGGTGCACGTGCTGGCACGGATGATGCTCGACGGAGCGCACGACGTGGCCGGCGCGGTCGCGATCGCCGAGTCCGTGCCCCTCGCCGCGTCCAGCGTCCTGACGGTGGTGTCGTTCGATGGCGTGACCCCCGAGGCCGCGGCCGTCGAGGTCTCACCCGCGGGAGTCGCCGTGCTCCCCGCCCCGCGCGGAAAGGCCCTGGCACACACGAACCACTTCCTCGACGAGACGCTCGCCGCGGGCGAGTACTCCCCCTATGAGACGACGAGCGTGCCCCGGTACCGCTGTCTGACCGACGCGGCCGACCTCGCCCGCATCGTCGACGACCGTGAGCGGGCGGTCGCCTTCGGTGCGATCCCGGACGCGCCGATCTCGGTCCGCGCACGGCCGGAGGAGCCGGAGCACCTGCGCTGGGAGACGAAGCTCACCGTGGCGCTCGACGTGGCGCATGGAGCGATCGCATTCGCCGCAGCACCGCCCTCCGAGGTCGCGACGGCCCCGTGGCGTCGCGTCGGTGTGCTCGACGAGCGCGTGCCCGGCTGACGTGCACGCGGTCCTCCATGTCGTCGCACTCCTCCCCGCCGCGGTCGGGGTGGGAGCGCTCGTCGGCATGCGGCGGGATGCGGGACGCCCGGAGATCCTCGTCGCCGCCCTGATGCTCGCCGGCATGGCCGATGCGATGACGGTGTCGCTGCTCCCGCCGGTGCTGTGGTTCGCGATGCTCGTCATCGTCGGGATCGTGCTCGCCGCCGTGCGCCGGGCGGCGCCGGTCCCCACCGCTCGTCCGGAGGCGATGGTGTCGACGCATCTGGCTCTCGGTGTCATCACGACCGCGGTGCTCGTCCTCCTGATGCCCGGGATCCCGTCGCGCGCGGCGTCTCCGATCATCACGTCGCACGTGCACGGAGCCGTCGACACGATGCCGTTGCTGGTGAGTGCCGGGCTTGCGCTGGGGACGGTGATCCTCGCGGTGGTCGCGCTGCGGACCGAGCGTGCCTGGCCGCATCGGCTCCACCACGCGACCATGGCAGTGTCGACCGTCGCGATGTGCGCGATCGTCGCGACCTGACCCCCGTCCCCGTCCCCCGTCCCTCCAGTGCTGCCGAGACCCCCGCGCAACGCCGAGACCCCCGTCTGCACACGTCAGCAGGCGGGGGTCTCGGCAAGGAACGGGGGTCTCGGCGGGAGACAGTCGCTCAGTGGAAGAAGTGACGCTCCCCCGTGAAGAACATCGTGACGCCGGCCTTGCGCGCGGCATCCACGACCTCCTCGTCGCGCACCGATCCGCCCGGCTGCACGATGGCCGTGACACCGGCGTCGATCAGCACCTGAGCGCCATCCGCGAACGGGAAGAACGCGTCGGAGGAGGCGACAGAACCGGCCGCCCGATCCCCCGCACGCTCGACCGCGAGGCGGCACGAGTCGACACGGTTGACCTGGCCCATGCCGACACCGACCGTGGCGTTGTCCTTCGCGAGCACGATCGCGTTCGACTTCACCGCGCGGCAGGCCTTCCACGCGAAGATCAGGTTCTCCATCTCCGCCTCGCTCGGGCGCTCACCCGACACGAGCTCCCAGTTCTTCGCGACCGAACCGATGTCGTCCGGGAAGCGGTCGGCGTCCTGGAGGAGGAGCCCGCCCGAGACCAGACGCACATCCATCCGCTCCTGCCGCCAGTCCTGCGGAAGCTGCAGCAGGCGCAGGTTCTTCTTCGCCTTGAAGACCTCGAGCGCGGCCGGCTCGAACGCCGGTGCGACGATGACCTCGGTGAAGATGTCCTTGAGGTTCTCGGCCATCTTGAGGGTCACGGTGCCGTTCGCGGCGATCACCCCGCCGTACGCCGAGACCGGGTCGCACTCGTGGGCCCGCAGGTGGGCGCTGGCGATCGGGTCAAGGGCGTTGGGAGCGGTCGTCGCGATGCCGCACGGGTTGGCGTGCTTGATGATCGCGACGGCGGGCTTGATCATGTCGTAGGCGGCGCGCAGTGCGGCATCCGCGTCGACGTAGTTGTTGTAGGACATCTCCTTGCCCTGCAACTGCGTGGCCTGCGCGATGCCGTGGCCACCGGCGCGGGTGTAGATCGCACCGCGCTGATGGGAGTTCTCGCCGTAGCGGAGGGTCGCGAGGCGCTCGGCCTGGATGGTGAGGTGCGCGGGGAGGTCGCCCGGCTCGGTGAGCGTCCCCTCGGCGAACCACTGGGCGACGGCCGTGTCGTACGCCGCGGTGTGAGCGAACGCGCGTGCAGCGAGCTCCCGGCGCTGACCCACGGACGTACCGCCGGCCTCGATCGCGGAGATGATGGCGGGATAGGACTGCGGCGAGACGACGATGGCGACGTTAGCGTGGTTCTTCGCCGCGGCGCGCACCATGGCGGGTCCACCGATGTCGATCTGCTCGACGACGTCATCGCCGATCGCGCCCGAGGCCACGGTCTCGACGAACGGATACAGGTTCACCACGACGAGCTCGAACGGCGCGATGTCGAGCTCCTCGAGCTGACGCTCGTGCTCCTCGAGGCGGAGGTCCGCGAGCAGGCCGCCATGGACCTTCGGGTGCAGCGTCTTCACGCGGCCGTCGAGCATCTCGGCGACGCCGGTGACGGCGGCCACGTCGGTGACGGTGAAACCCGCGTCACGGATCGTCGCGGCGGTCGATCCGGTCGACACGATCTCGATCCCCGCTCCGGCGAGCGCCTCGGCAAGGACGAGCAGGTCGGTCTTGTCGCTCACCGAGACGAGCGCGCGCCGGATCGGCACGGTGTCGCGGTCGCGGTAGAGCGTGGGGTCGTGGCGGGGGCCGGCCATGATGGGCTCCTTCGTGCGGGGAGGCGTCGGGTGGAGGTCAGGAAGAAGGCGTCAGGGCGAGATCACCGGTGGCGATCCCGCGGACGACGTCGATGAGCAGTCGACGTTCGACGGGTTTGATGCGCTCGTGCAGGCTGTGCTCGGTGTCGTCGGCGAGGACCGGCACGCGCTCCTGGGCCAGGATCGGCCCGGTGTCGACCCCGTCGTCGACGACGATCACACTGGCGCCGGTCTCGGAGACCCCTGCGGCGAGCGCGTCCCGCACACCGTGTGCACCGGGGAACTCCGGCAGGTACGCGGGGTGGGTGTTGATGAGGCGCGGCGAGTACCGGGCGACGAGCGTCGGCGGCAGGAGGCGCATGAGTCCGCTGAGCACGATGAGGTCCGGCTTCCAGACGTCCAGCTGCCGGGCGAGTTCCTCACCCCAGGTCTCACGACTCTCGTGCTCGTGCCAGGGCACCGTGAAGCTGGGGATGCCGAACTCCTCGGCGTGGGCCAGCCCGTCTGCTTCGCGGTCGGCACCCACGACGATGATCCTGGCGGGAAAATCGGGATGACGAGCGGCCTCGAGGAGGGCGCGAAGGTTCGAGCCGGTGCCCGAGATGAGAACGGCGACCGTGAGCACGCGCCCAGTCTACCGGGGTGCGCGACCGGCTCTCTTCCGGCCTCCACGGCCACGCGAAAGCGGTCAGTCGCGCGGATCGGCCGGTTCGTCCTTCGGCCGTTCGAACCGTCGGAGATCGTCGAGCGGTGCCGTGTCGTCGGGCCCGGATGCGTCGACCGACATTCCGGCCACGGGGACTCCTGCCTCCGCACCGGCGGGCGCGTACCCCGGATCGTACGCCGTCATCTCGGCGATCCACCGGTCGGTCCGCTCTTCCGCGAGCTCATCGCGGTGCCGCGGCGAGAGCAGCAGGATTGCGGCGCCGACGAGGACCTCCGCGCCGAGGGCGAGGACGAACGGGACCACGGCCGGTCCGACCACCGCCATCCGGCCCGGCCCCATCGATCCGTTCGCCAGGGCAGCGGCGAGCCCGGCGATCCCCGCGGTGACACCGGCGATGCCGAGTGCGATCACCGCGCGCTGCGGCATCCGCAGCGGAGTACCCTCCCACACCAGGCGAGAGCGCACCGCCCATCCGGCGAAGGCTCCGGCGGCGACGGGGAGGAGCACGACGATCAGCATCCAGATCGAATTGTTCTCGGGCAGCAGACCGAACACCGGGATACCGGGCACCACACCCAGCTGGGTGCCGGCGGGCGACACGGCCGTTCCGAACCCGACCGCGAAGCCGGGACCGGCGAGCCAGGACGCCGCCCACACGATCAGGGTCGGCAGGTAGGCGAGTTGGGCGAGCGTCAACACGGTCGCCCCGAGCGCGTCGACGCGGGCCGCCTGGAACAGCGCCACGACCTCGCCCCCGCGGAACAGGGTCGTGACGGCGAGAGCCAACGCGGAGGCGCCGACCACGGCGACGAGCGCGAAGGCCGCGCCGCGCACGATCGCGACCGGGACCGGCGCCCAGTCCTCGCGGGCGTCGATCAGATCGTGCAGACGGTCGAGGATGCCGCCGTCCCCGTCCTCCCACGCGATGCGCACGGCTCCGCACAGCGCGCCGACGAGGTAGACCGCGGTGGGAAGGATGATGGCGAGGGGCAACGAGGTCGCGGCGGCTTCCAAGCGGGTCGTCAGTGCGACGCCGGCCGAGATGACGGCGAACACCACGGTGCCGGTCAGAGGCCCCAGCAGCCATGCGCCCGCCTTCGCCGCCCTGTCTCCCGAACGCGCCGCGAAGAGCAGCGTGAAGAACAGGAACGCCAGCGGAGTGATCGACACCGCGAAGCTCGCGGCCTCCGCGGGGATGGCGAGAGCCACCAGGAGCGCATCCGGGATCGTGACCTCGAGCGGCACCCCGTGGCCGAACTGCCAGAGCGTTCCGGTGAGCGGCCAGAGCGCACCCCAGTCCGCGGTGACGCCGAAGGCGAGCGTCCACAGCAGCGTCAACGGCGCGAGCAGCACGACGAGACCGACCGCCGCGGCGATGGCGGCATCGAAGGCGGCGAGGAGCGCGACGAGGAGGCGTTGCATAGCGATTCGAGACTACGACGAGTTCCCGACGAAGCCCCTGGGGCGCGCGTGAGGTCGGCGACACGATAGCGTTTCTCCGGAGGTTTCCCGATGACAACTGCCCCGCCCGCCCCGGCATCCACCGAGCCCAAGAACGCCGTCGACCGCTACTTCGAGATCAGCAAGCGCGGATCCACGATCGGCACCGAGGTCCGAGGGGGCTTGGTGACCTTCGTCACAATGGCCTACATCGTGATCCTGAACCCGATCATCCTGTCCGGCAAGCCGGATGTCGCCGGCAACATGCTCGAGTTCAACGCCGTGGGGGCAGCGACCGCGCTGACCGCCGGGGTGATGACGATCCTGTTCGGGCTGGTCACACGACTGCCGTTCGGCTTCGCCGCAGGACTGGGCATCAACGCTTTCGTGGCGTTCTCGGTCGTAGGTCAGGTGACCTGGCCGGAAGCCATGGCGCTCGTGATGATCAACGGTGTCGTGATCGTGCTGCTGGCCGCGACCGGTCTGCGCAAGGCGATCTTCGACGCCGTGCCGTTCCAGCTGAAGATCGCGATCACCGTCGGCATCGGCCTGTTCATCGCGTTCATCGGCTTCGTGAACTCCGGTTTCGTGACGGCCACCGGTGCATCGTCGCCGCCGGTCGGACTCGGTGTCAACGGCTCGGTCGCGACCGTGCCGAGCCTGCTCTTCGTGATCACGCTCCTGCTCACCGGCATCCTCGTCGCCCTCAAGATCAAGGGCGGCATGCTGATCGGCCTCATCGGCGGCACCGTGCTGGCCGTGATCGTCGAGGCGATCTGGCACATCGGACCCCGTGGTTTCGACGATGAGGGCAACGTGGTCAACCCGGGCGGCTGGGGCCTCACCGTGCCCGCGCTCGACGGTTCGCCGGTCGGTGTCCCCGACCTGAGCCTGATCGGTGCGGTGGACTTCAGCTTCGACCTGAGCAAGGTGAGCCTCGTGGCGATCGTGATGATCGTCTTCACCCTGCTCTTCACGAACTTCTTCGACGCGATGGGCACCATGACGGGCCTCGCGAAAGAGGCGAACCTCGCCGACGACAAGGGCGATTTCCCGCGCATCAAGTCGGCGCTGGTGGTCGAGGGCGTCGGCGCGATCGCAGGTGGCGCGACCTCCTCGTCGTCGAGCACGGTCTTCATCGAGTCGGGTGCCGGCATCGGCGAAGGTGCACGCACGGGCCTCGCGAACGTCGTCACCGGCTTCGTGTTCCTCGTCGCGATGTTCCTCACCCCGTTGACGTCGATCGTCCCGACCGAGATCGCCGCAGCCGCGCTGATCATCGTCGGTGCCATGATGATGGCGCAGATCCGGTACATCGACTTCTCCGACTTCCGCGTGCTGCTGCCGGTGTTCCTCACCGTGTCCGTCATGCCGCTGACCTACTCGATCGCCAACGGCATCGGTGCGGGCTTCGTGAGCTGGGTGCTCATCCACGCATTCTCCGGCAAGGCCAAGACGATCAGCCCGCTGCTGTGGGTCGTCGGAGCGGGCTTCCTGATCTTCTTCGCCCGTGGTCCGATCGAGGCCCTCTTCGGCGTCGGGATCTGACGACGAGCAGAGAACACGAGAGGGGCGGATGCTGCGGCATCCGCCCCTCTTTTCCCGTGCTTTTCGCGCACCGGGGTCTCCCGCAGCCCGCGGATGCATGAGGATCGCACGGATGCATGACCCCGCGGGGAACGCGGGCCATGCATGTGTCATCCGGTCATGCAGGCTGAGGGACGTCAGGCGTAGGCCGCCGCAAACTCCGGCGCGGGCTCGATCGGCTCGATCACGTCGATCAGCACGCCGCCGGGTGCCTCGACGATGAAGTGCCGCTGCCCGAAGGCCTCGTCGCGCAGCGTCAGGCGCTCGGGAAGCCTCCGCTCCCCCACCAGCCGCGCGTGCTCGGCGGTCGCGTCGGGCACCTCGACGTTGAGCAGGAGTCCCCGCACGGGCTCTCGGAACCCTTCGGGGATGGTCTCGTGCGCGCGGTCGAGGATCGCGAGCTCGCCGCCGTCGAAGCGCAGGCTGACGTACCAGTCGGCCTCGAACGTCACCTCGAAGCCGAGCTCTTCTCGATAGAACCGTGCGGCGGCGGAGACGTCGTCCACCATCAGCACCGGGTAGAAACTCGTGATGTCCATCCTGACCCCTTTTACATGCAGTGTGTTTGTATCGGTGGGGCTAGAATACATACACACCGCACGTAAAGGAACCCATGCCCCGAGCATCCGCAGCCGACGCCGCCGAGACCGCACGGCGGATCCTCGATGTCGCCACCGCACATTTCGCCGAGCACGGCTACGCGGCCGCGTCGGTCGACGAACTCGCCCGGGCCGCGAGCGTGACCCGTGGCGCCGTCTACCACCACTACACCTCGAAGCCGCTGCTGTTCGCCGCCGTCGCCTCCGCGCAGCAGCAGATCGTCGCCGACGCGATCGTCCAGGCCACAGCGGGCAGCGCGCCCGACGCCGCTCTCCGACACGGCAGCCACGCCTTCCTCGACGCCATCACCCGGGGCGCCGCCTCGCGCGTGCTGCTCATCGACGGCCCCGCGGTGCTCGGGTGGGAGCAGTGGCGCCGACTCGATGCCGAGGGCCCCGAGCAGGAGCTGCGTGCCGGACTGCGCGAGGCCGGTGTCTCCCCGGCCCTCCTGGACCCTCTTGCAGCGGTGCTCTCCGGAGCGATGAACGAACTCGCCCTCTGGCTCGCCGCCCATCCCGACGCCGCCGCGCGCCGGCAGGCCCACCGCGCACTCGACACCCTGCTGGACTCCGTCGCTCCCCAGACCTGACCGGTGATGGTCCGTGGCGGCGGACTCCGGTCCCGGGCATGAAAGAAGGCCCCGGAGTGGAGTCCGGGGCCTTCAGCTCAAGCGTAGCTCAGATCAGAGCGACTCGATGATCGCGCGCATCAGGTCAGCGGTCTCGGACGGCGTCTTGCCGACCTTGACACCGGCGGCCTCGAGGGCCTCCTTCTTCGCCTGCGCGGTACCGGCCGAGCCGGAGACGATCGCGCCGGCGTGACCCATGGTCTTGCCCTCGGGAGCCGTGAAGCCCGCCACGTAGCCGACGACCGGCTTCGTGACGTTCGCCTTGATGTAGTCGGCCGCGCGCTCCTCGGCGTCGCCACCGATCTCACCGATCATGACGATGGCCTTGGTCTCGGGGTCGGCCTCGAACGCGGCGAGCGCGTCGATGTGCGTGGTGCCGATGACCGGGTCGCCGCCGATGCCGATGGCGGTGGAGAAGCCCAGGTCGCGCAGCTCGAACATCATCTGGTAGGTCAGGGTGCCCGACTTCGACACGAGGCCGATCGGTCCCTTGCCCGTGATGTTCGCCGGCGTGATGCCCACGAGCGCCTCGCCCGGGGTGATGATGCCGGGGCAGTTCGGCCCGATGATGCGGGTCTTGTTGCCCTTGCTCTGCGCGTATGCCCAGGCCTCGGCGGAGTCGCCGACGGGGACGCCCTCGGTGATGACCACGAGCAGCGGGATCTCGGCGTCGATGGCCTCGATCATCGCGTCCTTCGTGAAGGCTCCCGGGACGAAGGCGATCGACACGTCGGCGCCGGTCTCCTTCATGGCCTCGGCGACCGAGGCGAAGACGGGGAGCTCGACGGCGTTGCCGTCCTTGTCGGTGTGCGAGACCGTGGCGCCGGCCTTGCGGGCGTTGACGCCACCGACGACCTGGGTGCCGGCCTTGAGCATCAGCGCGGTGTGCTTGGTGCCCTCACCGCCGGTGATGCCCTGGACGATGACCTTGGAGTCCTTGTTGAGGTAGATCGACATTCTTCTCGTCCTTCAGTCTCAGGCGTTGGCGAGCTCGGCGGCCTTGTCGGCGCCCTCGTCCATGGTGGCGGCCAGGGTCACAAGCGGGTGCGCGTAGTCGGCTAGGATCGCACGACCCTCGTCGACGCGGTTGCCGTCCAGGCGCACGACGAGCGGCTTGGAGGCCGTGGCGCCCAGTGTCTCGAGCGCGCCCTTGATGCCGTTGGCGACGGCGTCGCAGGCCGTGATGCCGCCGAAGACGTTGACGAACACGCTCTTGACCTGGGGGTCGCCGAGGATGACGTCGAGGCCGGCAGCCATGACCTCAGCCGACGCGCCGCCCCCGATGTCGAGGAAGTTGGCCGGCTTGACGCCGTTGTGGTTCTCCCCGGCGTAGGCCACGACGTCGAGGGTCGACATGACGAGTCCGGCGCCGTTTCCGATGATGCCGACCTCTCCGTCGAGCTTCACGTAGTTGAGGCCCGACTCCTTGGCCTTGGCCTCGAGCGGGTCAGCGGCGTCCTTGTCCTCGAGCGCCTCGTGCTCAGGGTGACGGATCTCGGAGGCGTTGTCGTCGAGCGTGACCTTGCCGTCGAGCGCGATGATGTCGCCCTCTTCGGTGCGGACCAGCGGGTTGACCTCGACAAGGGTCGCGTCCTCACCCTTGTACACGTCGTAGAGCTTCACGAACACGTCGGAGACCTTCTCGATCAGGTCTTCCGGGAAGTTCGCGGCGCGGGCGATCTCCACGGCCTTCGTCTTGTCGATGCCCGTGAGCGGGTTGACCTCGACGCGTGCGAGCGCCTCGGGACGCTCGACGGCGAGCTCTTCGATCTCCATGCCGCCCTCGACCGAGCAGAGGCTCAGGTACGAGCGGTTGGCACGATCGAGCAGCACGGAGAAGTAGTACTCCTCGGCGATGCGCGCACCCTGCGCGACCATGACGCGCTTGACGACGTGGCCCTTGATGTCGAGGCCGAGGATGGCCTTCGCTGCCTCGTACGCCTCGTCGGGCGTCTTGGCGACCTTGACGCCGCCCGCCTTGCCACGGCCGCCGGTCTTCACCTGGGCCTTGACGACGACGACGCCACCGATCTTCTCGGCCGCCGCCCTCACCTCTTCCGGGGTGTCCGCGACGATGCCGGCGAGGACCGGCACTCCGTACTTCTCGAAAACGTCTCGTGCCTGGTACTCGTACAGATCCACTGTGGTTCCTTCACTGGGCTGCTGTCTGGTAATTCTCTCGATGTCGAGACATCGACCAGTCCCCCAGCCTACTACCTCGACCTGGGCACGCCCGCGGCCCCGGACTCTCGGTCGATCATCGGAGGGTCGGCACGCCCGGACGCCGCGCCGGCAGCGCGACCAGGCGGAGCTGCCGCGAGATCACGAGCGGAACGAGCAGCAGCGCGGTGCCGGTGGCGACGATCATCGGGCGCACCACGACCACCGGGAGCGCGCTCCACAGCGCGATGAGGATCGAACCGACGAGGAGGGTCACGAGCACGAGCTCGGTCAGGATCAGCTGTCGGCGCACGGCCCTGCGGTCCTCCGCCAGGGTCGTCTCCCTCCCCCGCACCGAGAGGTGCTCGGTCCAGCGCGTGCCGTCCCACCAGCGACGGGTGCCGCGCCGCCGCGTCTCGAACCATCCGGCCGCTCTCCCGCGTTCGCTCACGCCCTCATTATGACGTCCGGCCACCGACGCCGATGGCCGCCGAGGTCTAGGCTTTCGCCATGCACGAATCCGCAGAACTGCGCACGGGCGTCGTCGCCGCAGCGCTCGAACTCTTCAACGCCCAGGGGTTCGATCAGACGTCGGTGGAACAGATCGCCAAGGCCGCGGGTGTCTCGAGATCGACGTTCTTCCGCCAGTTCGGCGGCAAGGAGGACGTCGTCTTCGCGGATCACGAGGTGCTGCTCGAACAGCTCAGGGAGTTCCTCGACGAAGGGCACGACGACCCCTGGGCTGCGGTGTGCGCGGCCTCCGAATCGGTCTTCGTGCATTTCGCGCACGACCCGGAGCTCGCGCGCCGCCGCTACCAGATCGTGCGCCAGGTGCCGGTGCTGCGTGAGCGCGAGATCATCACGGTCTTCCGATACGAGCGGCTGTTCGACGAGTACCTGCGCGGAGCCCTCCCCGGCGTCGACCCGCTCGACGCCGTCGGCTTCGCCGCCCTCGTGACGGCCGTCCACAATCACGTGCTGCGGCAGTTGCTCCGGGGCCGCAAGAAGGTGCCGCTCGCGACGCTGCAGACGGCGCTGGCCGACGCTCGCCGCCGCTACGGCGTCGCAGGAGACGCCGCCCCCGATGCGCCGGACGACATGGTCGTCGCGGTGTTCCCGCGGTCCATGCCGATCGCCGAGGTGACCCGCAGACTGCAGTCGGAGCTCGACTGATCGCTCGAGGGTCGTGAAACCGAGTATCGAGGAGTACGATACTTGGTGCCACGAAGGAGCATCATGAGCACTGCAGCCTCCCCCTTCCCCGGCGAGCGCGTCTCGTCGTACGACATCACCGGGCGCCGGGACAGCGACTACTACGCCGTCTTCGCCGACATCCCCGCCGCCGACCGCGCGGCCTGGGATCGGGCGAAGTCCTACACCGACGAGGTCGCTCCGCAGATGGCGGACGCCTGGGACCGCGCGGAGTACCCGCTCGACGCCGCCCGTCGGATGGGCGAGATGGACCTCGTCGTCGACGGCATCCAGCATCCCGCCCTCACGCATCTGTCGCCGCTGGCCGCGGGCCTGGTGAACATGGAGATCTCGCGCGGTGACGGGTCGCTGGGCACCATCCTCGCGGTGCAGGGCGGCCTCGCGCTGCGCACCCTCGCCCTGTTCGGCTCCCCCGCCCAGCAGGACCGATGGCTCACGGCACTCGCCGACGGCTCGGTTCTCGGCTCGTTCGCGCTGACCGAACCCGACCACGGCTCCGACTCGGTCTCGCTCGAGACGGTGGCCCGCCGCGACGGGGACGCCTGGGTCATCCGAGGCACGAAGAAGTGGATCGGCAACGGCGCATCCGGCGGGATCACCTTCGTGTGGGCGCGCGTCGACGACGCGGACACGGCCGAGCACGGCGCTGTGCGCTGCTTCCTGATCGAGCAGGACACGCCCGGATACACCGGCAGTGTGATCCGCGGCAAGGCCTCGCTGCGCGCGATCCATCAGGCGCACATCGTCCTCGACGACGTGCGGGTGCCGCTGGACGCCGTCCTGCCCGGCACCATGAGCTTCAAGGACGCCTCGACCGTGCTTTACGCGACCCGCTCGGGCGTCGCGTGGTCGGCGCTCGGACACGCGACGGCCTGCTACGAGGCAGCACTGGCCTACGCGATGCAGCGGGTGCAGTTCGGAAAGCCGCTCGCGAAGTTCCAGATGGTCCAGGAGCGCCTCACCCACATGCTCGAAGACCTCACGGCCATGCAGCTGTACTGCCGGCGGATGGCCGACCTCGAGACCTCAGGCGAACTGCGCCCGACCCAGGCCTCGCTCGCGAAGTTCCACAACACGCGTGCCGCACGCCGCATCGCCGCGACCGCCCGCGACCTGCTCGGCGGCAACGGCATCTTGCTCGAGAACGGCGTCATGCAGCACATGGCCGACATCGAGGCCATCCACACCTACGAGGGCACCGAGAGCGTGCAGGCCCTGCTGCTCGGCCGCGACATCACCGGGATGAGCGCGTTCGCCTGAGGCGCGGGGGTCGCGGCCACATCAGACGCGCCCGGTGATCGGGCGGGACAGGCACACGAGTCGCTCGCGTACGTCCCAGCTCGGCACGCGCACGAACCCGCGGGATTCATAGAGGCGCATGGCGCGTTCCCGCCACTCCCACACCGACAGGCGGACCTCGGCCGCCCGAAGAGTCGTCGCGGCTCGCACGGCGGCATCGAGCAACGCCGACCCCACGCCGCGACCGCGGACCTCGGGGACGGCCCACAGGCGCTTGACCTCGGCGAACCCGTCGTTCCCCGCGAGCACGACCACGCCGACGATGCGATCCGCGAGCTCCGCCACCAGGACCAGATGGCCGGCGTAGGCAGCGGCCGGGTCTTCGACTTCGCTGAGGTAGTGCTCCGGCAACATCGGAACATCCGGGGCGAGGACGCCGCCCTGCTGGAGCTTCTCGCGCTCGGTCTGCTGGAGGTAGGCGCGGACAGCGGCGCCGACCTCGTCCGCGTCGGAGCCGGAGAGATCCGCCGCCCGAATCAGTGGACGATCACCCACCTCGTGCGCATCGATGCTCACGTCAGCCGCAGCCGCAGCCGCCGGACGGGGTCTTCACCATGAAGCACTCGTCGCACACGCCGTAGTCGCGTTCCTCGACGGGCTTCGGTGCCTTCTCGGCGCGGGGCGCGGCGACGCGTGGAGTCGTCGTGCGCTTGGCGGCGCGGGCCGGCGCGAGCGGGATGAACTCGCTCGGGTGGCTCACGTAGAAGTACGGCGCGCGCCCCTCGCTCGGCTGCAGGCGCAGGGGTGCTGCGCCCACCACGATCCGCTCCTCTTCGGTGAAGCCGTTCGTGTAGGTGCGCCCGATGTGCAGGGACGCGCCCTCGCCTCGACGGATCGCCTCGATGTAGCGCCCACGGTCGATGAACGAGCTGATTCCGATCGCCTCGACGATGGCCGTGATGAACGCATGATTCGACGGATCGATCCGATGCGCGCGCAGCGCCTCGGCGAGGGAGCGGTATGGACGGGAGGTGCCTGCGGGGGTCGGCCCCTGAACTTCTTTCATCCTTTCCAGGATCGCACGCCCGGAGGGCCCCTCTCGACCGTTTCGCCGGTGGCGGCATGCCAGACTGACGGAATGGCGCGGGCGACGATCATCGGTTCCGGCCCCAACGGGCTCGCCGCCGGGGTGACGCTCGCGCGCGCCGGCTATGCCGTGCGGGTGCTCGAGGCGGCCGACACGGTCGGTGGCGGTCTCCGCACGGCCGAGTCGACGCTTCCGGGTTTCCGGCACGACGTCTGCTCCACCGTGCATCCGACCGCCTTGGCCTCACCCTTCTTCCGTGCTTTCGGCCTCGAACGGCGTCTGGACTGGATCCGCCCCGAAGCCTCCTACGCACACCCGCTCGATGGCGGAAGGGCCGCCATCGCCTGGCGCGACCTCGACCGCACGGCGACCGCGCTCGGGGCAGACGGTGACGCCTGGCGAACCCGCATCCGGCCGTTGACCGCGCACATCGACGGTGTGGTGGACTTCACGGGCAATCAACTGCTCCGAGTCCCCCGGGATCCGTTGACCGCCCTGCGCTATGCGATCAGGATGCTGGAGCAGGGCACTCCTCTGGCCGCCTCGGCTTTCCGCACCGAGGAGGCGGCCGCGCTCCTGGCGGGAGCCGTCGCTCACGGCAACGCGCCTCTCCCCTCCCTCGCGGGGGCCGCTGCGGGCCTGTTGCTGGCCGCCCTGGGACACGCCGGAGGCTGGCCGTATCCACGCGGCGGTGCGCAAGGGATCGCCGATGCCCTGGTCGCCGACATCACGGCGCACGGTGGGTCCGTCGAGACCGGCGTGCAGGTCACCGACCTCGAGACGCTGGACTGGGGCGACCCGCGCCGCGGAGACCTGCTGATCCTGAACACGTCTCCCCGACTCGCTCTCACACACCGCGATGTGCCACGCCGCTACGCCCGGGCCATCGGCGCCTACCGCTACGGACCCGGTGCGGCGAAGGTCGACTTCGCCCTCGACGGCCCCGTCCCCTGGACCCACCCCGAGGTCGGGCAGGCGGCGACCGTGCACCTCGGCGGGACCAGAGCCGAGGTGTGGGACAGCGAGAACGCCGTCGCCGCCGGACGAGTGAGCGAGCGCCCCTACGTCCTCACCGTGCAACCGTCCGTGCTCGACGACTCCCGTGCTCCCGCGGGCAAGGCCGTGTTCTGGGGGTACATCCACGTGCCGCCGGGCTCCGACCTCGACCCCACGGAGCTCATCACCGCGCAGGTCGAACGGTTCGCCCCGGGGTTCCGCGACCTCATCCTCGCCCACCACGCGGTGCCGGCATCGTCGCGCGAGGCGATCAATCCCGCGGAGATCGGCGGCGACATCTCCGGCGGGGTGTTCGACATGCGTCAGGCCCTCCGCCGACCGGTCCTCTCGCCGACGCCGTGGCGCACGCCGATGCCGGGCGTCTACCTGGCTTCCGCCTCGACCCCTCCCGGTCCGTCCGTCAACGGCATGGCGGGGTGGCATGCCGCCCGCACGGCGCTGCAGGACGCCGGTTCGCCCGCGACGCTGTCCGACCTGTTCGACTGAGCGCGCTCACTAGTCCTCAAGAACGGGACGCGCTGCCCCCGTAGCCCTGCGAATCACGGGAGGACCGCCGCACCCACCGCCGGTTTCTGCGGAGTTGTGAACATCGGCCCGCTCTTCCGCCCCGCACGGCCGAGGACCAGGATGGGAGCATGCGCTACGAGATCCCCGCGCCGATGCTCGCCAAAGCCGTCCCCGCGGTTCCTCCTGCAGAGAAGGTCCCCGGCGGGCTCCTGTACGAGCCGAAGTGGGACGGCTTCCGCGGACTGATCGCTTGGGACGGGGAGACCGTCGAGATCGGCTCCCGCGGAGCGAAACCTCTCACGCGCTACTTCCCCGAGCTGGTCGAGGCGATTCCCGAGCTGCTCCCCGGTCCGTGCCTGCTCGACGGCGAGATCGTCGTCGCCACCGGCCCGCAGGGGTCCCAGCGCCTGGACTGGGAGGCACTGAGTCAGCGCATCCACCCTGCCGCTTCCCGCGTCGCCACGCTCGCCGCCTCGACCCCGGCGATGTTCATCGCCTTCGATCTGCTCGCCGTCGGCGACGACGACCTCCTCGCCGAGCCGTTCGAGTCCCGGCGAACGCGCCTGGAGGCACTCCTAGCTTCCGTGGAGCATCCGCTGCACATCACCCGGACGACGAGGGATCACGACGCGGCCGTCCGTTGGCTCGCCGAGTTCGAGGGCGCCGGGCTCGACGGGGTGATCGCCAAGCCGCTCACTCAGCCCTACGCGCCGGGCAAGCGCACGCTGTTCAAGATCAAGCACGCGCGCACGGCCGATGTGGTCGCACTCGGCTACCGGGTCCACAAGTCGGGTTCGGGCGTCGGCTCGCTGCTGGTGGGACTGTACGGAGCCGACGGTGTGCTCCGCCAGGTCGGCGGCGTCGCGGCGTGGAGCGATGCCCGTCGGCAAGAGCTCGTCGAGGAACTCGACCCCTGGGTGGAGAGGGACGATTCCGGGGAAGCGGTGACCGCGGAAGGCGAGCGTTCGCGATTCAGCGGCGGCAAGGACGTCTCGTTCGTCCGGCTGCGCCCGGAGCGGGTGCTCGAGGTGCGCTACGACCAGCTCGAGGGCGCTCGGTTCCGCCATACCGTACAGTTCGAGCGCTGGCGGCCGGACCGCGACGCCCGGTCGTGCACGTACGACCAGCTCGACACCGTCGCAGGCTACGACCTCGCCGACGTCCTCCGCTGAACGCGGTCAGTCCTTCTCGGCGGGAGTGCCGTCGTCGTCCCAGTTGGCCGCGACCTTCTTGCTGGGCTGCACGCGGGGCGGCTCGCCCGGCATCTTCGGAAACTCCGGAGGAAACGGCAGCTCCCCCAGCCCGTTCTCCTTGTCGCGCTCCCACCAGGCCAGCAGGGTGTCGATCCGGCCCGGGGCCTCCTGCATGGTCGCCCACGGGTCGCCGATCTCATCCAGGCGCTTCGGGATCGTGCGCACGGTGAAGGTCCGCGGATCCAGCCCGTCGAGCTCGTCCCAAGCCACCGGTGTCGACACCGTCGCTCCCGGCAACGCGCGAGGACTGTAGGCACCGGCCATCGTGCGGTCGCGGTTCGCCTGGTTGAAGTCGACGAAGATCCGCTCCCCGCGCTCCTCCTTCCACCAGTTCGTCGTGACCTGATCCGGCATCCGACGCTCGAGCTCCCGCCCCGCTGCGATCACGGCATGGCGCACATCGAGGAACTCGTGGGTCGGCTCGATCGGCGCGAACACGTGCAGCCCGCGGTTGCCGCTGGTCTTGGCGAACGCCTCCAGGCCCGCCTCACGCAGCACCTCGCGCAGCGTGTGCGCGGCCGTCACCGCATCCGCGAAATCCGTCCCCGGCTGCGGGTCCAGATCGATGCGCAGTTCGACCGGGTCGTCGGCGTCGGTCGCGAGCGATGCCCAGGGGTGGAACACGATCGTGTTCATCTGCACCGCCCAGACGATCGCGCTCGATCGGTTCAGCACGATCTGCGGATGCCGGCGTCCGCTGTTGTACGTCACTGTCACCGCATCGACGAAGTCGGGGGTGCCTTTGGGCGGGTTCTTCGAGAAGAACCCTTCCGCCTTCGGCCCGCCCGAGGGGCCGATACCGTCGCGGAAGCGCTCCAGCGAGACCGGCCGATTGCCGTTCGCCGCGAGGAAGGGCACCGAGACGCGCTGCACGTACTCCGCGAGCTCGGCCTTCGTGATCCCGAGGTCCGGCCACACGACTCTGTTGGGGCTGGAGAGCGCGACCTCACGCTCTCCGTCGGAGTCGACCACGGTCAGGGTCACACGTTCTGAGGCCATGCTCCGACCCTAGAGCGATGCCCGGACGGACGGAACCCCGCGCGCGCCGGCAGGAGCGACGGAGCCCGGTCAGTCGCCGAGATCGACCGCGAGCACCAGGACCGGCGTGAGGGCGTCACGCTCGACGATGATGGACGGGCCGGCGGGGTCGACGATCACACCGCCCATCTCGGAGTGGCTCGTGAGGACCTTGGCGAGCTGCATCGGCTCGAACGGGAGCGGACGATCACCCCGGCCGAGCGCGATGACCTCGAGCGGGTGCGAGAAGAGCTGCAGAAACCGTCGCCCGTCGGGGGTCTGGGCCTCGGCGATGCCGACCTGACCGCTGCCGGAGCCGTCGTTGACCGCCACCCACATGCGCGTGGTCGCCAGGGCCTCTCCGACCTTGACAGCCGAATCCTGCGCACGGGGAGCGGCCAGGATCGACTTCACGGTCATGTCGACGTCGGCCTGGTCGAGTGTCTTCTGCAGCAGCTCGGTCGGGAAGACCACGCGGTGGGGTGCAGACGCGTTGTCGACGATGAGCCCCGCGAAGTCTCCTGCCACGACCTGCTGCAGCACCGACGTCACGGGCTGCGCGACGGCGGAGGTGGCCGCGGGATCCGGCTCGAGCTGCACGGAATCACGCACGGCGGCCGCCGAGCTGAAAGCGAGCATGAACTGGCGGTCGTCGTTGTCGCGGACGACCGCCACGGAGAGCGGCTTGCCCTCGCTGATCTGCGCGCGGGCGTCTCCGTTGACGCGGATATAGAGGTGCCCTTGAAGCGCCTGACGCATCACGCCCAGCAGCTGGTCGTTTGTCGCCCCCGCTTCGATCTCGGTGAGCGCCTCACGGAGCAGGACGTTGTCCTTCATCCCGGCGACAGTCTCGGTCTGCTCGGGCGGCAGCGGCGAGGCGAGAGGCAGACGCCGCTGCGGGGGCTCTTCCTGCGGCGCCGTCGGAGCCTGTGGGGCGCGAGGGGCGGCAGGGGCCGCCGCCGCGGGCGCCGTCTCAGCGCTGGGCAGCGCCACCTCCGGACCGGCCTCGGCGCCGACGCCCCGGAAGGCCTGCACGGAGATGCCGATCGAGGGAGCGTCGACGCTGCCGTCGTCCGAGGCGTCTTCGGCGGCGACGGAGTCGGATCCGGGCGCCCCCGCGTCCGTCTCTACGACGTCGGTGGTGGGGGCGACGGCATCGTCACCGGACTTCTTGCGGCGGGAGAAGAGGGCCATATGAGCCAGCCTAACCGCCATTCCGGCCCGTGATCCGCCGAAGCGTGAACACCCGCGGTGACGTCAGATCTTCTCGATCGGCGCGACCTTGATGAGGAGCTTCTTCTGCCCTGCCGAATCGAAGCGCACGTGGGCGATGCGTTTGGCTCCCTCGCCCGTCACCGCATCGACCCGCCCTTCGCCGAAGTCGACGTGGCGAATGCGGTCGCCTGCGGCGAGCTCGAGATCGCCGTTGTCGCGCATCTTGGCCGTGACGCGGTTGGGGAACTTGTCCATCGCCGTCGACAGGGGCTTGAGGGAATCGCGACCGGGAAGCGCCTTGACCGCGAAGCGATCGCCCGATCCGGAGCTCGAACCGCCGAAACCGCCCTGGCGCCGCGCGTTGAGGGCGCGAGACTGCATCCCGCCGCGTGAGTTCACGTCACCCGGCGACTGACGCCAGTCGATGAGTCCCGACGGGATCTCTTGCAGGAAGCGGCTGGGCATCGCCACGGTCACTTCGCCGAACTGGGCTCTGGTCATCGCGAGGGACAGGTGCAGCCGCTTGCGCGCCCGCGTGATGCCGACGTAGAAGAGCCGGCGCTCCTCCTGCGGCCCCCCAGGCTCTCCGGCCGAGATCCGGTGCGGGATCAGGTCTTCTTCAACGCCCGTGACGAACACGGCGTCGTACTCGAGTCCCTTCGCCGTGTGCATCGTCATGAGTGAGACCGAGCCGGACTCGTCGTCGAGGTCGTCGGCGTCCGAGACCAGGGCGACTTCGGTCAAGAAGTCGACGATCGTGCCTTCGGGGTTGTTGCGCGCGAAGTCGCGGGCCACGGCCACGAACTCGTCGAGGTTCTCGACGCGCGCCTCGTCCTGCGGATCACGGCTCGCACGCAGGGCGTCGAGATAGCCGCTCTTGCCGAGCAGCAGACTGAGCCCGTCGGCCACCGCCGTGGAGGGCGGAAGCTCGCCGCTGGCCGGGATCAGGATCGCGGTGGCTTCGGTCAGCACGGCGTCGAGCTGACCGATCGCCGCCTGGATCTTCGGGCCGACGCCGAGCTGGGCCGGCATCGACAACGCGTCACGGAAGCTGATGCCGTGTTCCTCGGCGAACCGCGCGATGGCCGTCTCCGTCACGTCGCCGATGCCACGGCGCGGCTTGTTCAGGATGCGGCGAACCGACATCTCATCGGCCGGATTCGCCACCGCGACGAGATAGGCGAGCGCGTCCTTGATCTCGGCGCGGTCGTAGAACTTCGTGCCGCCCATGATCTTGTAGGGCACCGCCGAGCGGATGAAGATCTCCTCCAGCGCACGGGACTGCGAGTTGGTGCGATAGAACACCGCCATCTCGGAGTACGGCATGCCGGCACGGTGCAGTGCCTCGACCTCGTCGGCGACGAACTGGGCCTCGTCATGCTGCGAGTAGCCGGTGAAGCCGACGATCGGATCGCCGTCGCCCTTGTCACTCCACAGCTTCTTGTCTTTGCGGTCGAAGTTGTTGCCGATCACGGCGTTCGCGGCGGAGAGGATGTTCTGCGTCGAACGGTAGTTCTGTTCGAGCAGCACCACGCGGGCGCCGGGGAAGTCACGTTCGAACTCGCTGATGTTGCGGATGTCGGCGCCGCGGAAAGCATAGATCGACTGGTCGGAGTCGCCGACCACCGTGAGCGAGGCACCGGGCTCGCCGGCATCGGCAGCGGGGGCGGGATCGGGCTCGAAGATCATCATGCCGTTCGAGGCATACGGGTCGGGAGCTGCTCCGGCGCCCGACACGGGTCGCGTCAGCTCATGGATCAGCGCGTACTGCGCGTGGTTGGTGTCCTGATACTCGTCGACCAGGATGTGCCGGAAGCGACGACGGTAGGTGTCGGCGACCTGCGGGAAAGCACGGAACAGATACACCGTTTGACCGATGAGGTCGTCGAAATCGAACGCGTTGGCCTTCTGCAGCTGACGCTGGTAGTCGGCGAACACCTCGACGAACACGCGCTCGGCGGGATCGCTCATGTTGGCCTGACGCGCGTAGGACTCGGCGTCGGAGAGCTCGTTCTTGAGCTTCGAGATGCGCGACTGCACCGAGGCCGGGGTCAGCCCGTACGCATCCGCCTCGTGCTCCTTGACCAGCCGCTTGAGCAGAGCGCGCGAGTCGCCGGAGTCGTAGATCGTGAAGGACTTCGTGTACCCGAACTGCTGAGCCTCGCGGCGGAGGATGCGGACACAGGCCGAGTGGAACGTCGAGATCCACATGCCCCGGGCGGCGTCACCGATCAGTCCTTCGACGCGCTCGCGCATCTCGCCGGCGGCTTTGTTGGTGAAGGTGATCGCGAGGATCTGACTCGGCCAGGCCTCGCGTGAGCGCAGCAGCGAGGCGATGCGTCGCGTGAGCACGCTGGTCTTGCCCGACCCCGCGCCCGCGACGATGAGCAGAGCGGGGCCGCGATAGGTGACGGCCTCGAGCTGTTGCGGGTTCAGTCCGGCGAGGAGTTCGTCCTGTCCCTCCGCCCCGGAAGTGCGGGGGCCGGCGGATCCGGGGACGATGAGAGGAGCTTCGGTCATGGCCTTATGAGTCTAGGCGTCGGCACAGACACCGCGGCACGGGATGCGGGGGCATCGGCGGCGACGCAGGGGTGCACGGTCGACCCGTGCACCCCTGCGCGCTCAGGCGTCGCGCCTGCGACGGCGGACTGCTGCCGCGCCGGCGGTGAGGAGCAGCAGCGCCAGCGCGACGGCGGCGACCGGGAGCTCGGAGCCGGTCGTCGCCAGCGCACCCGCACCCGTCTCAGATCCCGATCCTGCCGCTCCCGCGATACGGAGGTCCGCCCAGCCGAGGAGCCCACCGCTCGCATCGAACACGGCGATCCGGTGGGCGCCGAGAGGCGCATCGGCCGGGATGGTCGCCGTGATGGTCCCCGCGGTCGTGAGCGTCCCCGACGCGATCCGCATCGGCTCGGAGTACATCCACACCGACACGTCCGTGCCTGCGCCTGCGGAACCGACCGTGATCGTGACCTCCTGCCCCCGGGCCGCGACCGACGGGTTCACCGTCAGTCCGTTGCGGTTGTCGTCCACGAGCCCTGCGCCGGGGAGCGGCGGGGTCTCGCCGCCGGGAGTACCGCCGCCTGTTCCCGGCAGCGTCCCGGTGCGCAGCGACTCGGAGGCGAAGCCGTCGGCGAACCACCACACCGGGCGCTGCCCGTCGACCGACAGCGAGGCCGGCGCGGTCGCGAAACCCTCGTTGTTGATGTCGGGCAGGCCGGCGGCGCGGGCGTAGTGCGCGACGTCGGGCTGTGCGGTGCCGTTCAGCGTGATCTCAGCCGAGCGCCCCTGGCAGCCGTCGTCGCACACGGCCCACAGGGTGTCGCGCACGGTGTCGTAGTCGAGCGCCATCACTCCGGGGAGGCCGGGAGCGATCTCCGACACCAGCGTCGCCGACCCGTCGGATCCGAGCGCGAACGCATAGACGTGGCCGTTGTCCTCGACCGCGACGAAGAACAGCCCGTCGCCGTGACCTGCGTGATCCTTCGGGTCATACACCGTGCCCGACGTGTCGTCGAAGAGCTTCCCGGCGAGCGCGGCGTCGGGCACCCACTGCACGGCCTCCACGCCGAGATTCGCCCCCACGGCAGGGAGCAACGTGGTCAGATCCCACTCCTGTTGAGCGATGAGGTCACCGCTCGACGCCTCGGGATCGACCTTGAGGACCACGTTCTGGTTGACGCCCTTGGCGCTGTTGTCCCGCTCGGAGGCCACGTACACGAAGCCGTCTCCGTCGACCGTGATGCCCTCGGTGTCGGGGCCCGCAGCCCCCGGATCCGCGGCGTCCTTCTGGAAGCGCACGCGCTTGCCCGCATCCCAGCCGTCGGCCTTCTCGACCGAGCCGTCGGCGCGCGCCTCGAGCTTCCAGATGCGACCCTCGCCGTTATCGACCGCCCACAGGAACGCACCGTCAGCGGTCTCCTGCACGTCGAGTCCGGAACTGTCCTCGAGGAACGTCGGGATGCTGTCGACCACGCGCACCTCGGCGGAACCGGGCCACGGCGACACGGCGACCTCGCCGGCACACACGTTCGTGGCGCCCTTCGTGGACTCCGCGGTCACGGCGAACGCGCCGCTCGTGTCGGGGCAACGGCCCCAGGTGGTGGCGGCGTGGCCGGACCCCCAGGTGGTCTCGTCGATGAGCAGGTCGCCGTCGAACACGCGCACCGCGTCGCCGGAACCGAGACCGAACCCGAGCTGTGCCCGCTCGATCACGAGGTACTCCCCCGCACCGAGGCGGGTTCCGGCTGGGATCGCGTACGCATGGGTGTCGTCGTCGTCCTTCACCACGACGCCCGACACATCGAGCTCGGTGCTCGTCGGGTTCACGAGCTCCACCCAATCGTCCGGCGAGCCGCCGTCGGATTCGACCTCGTTGATGCGCACCGGGTTGCCGCAGGCGTTGCGGAGGCCCTTGGTCGAAACGGCGATGTCGACGAAGTCGCCGGTACCGTCGGCACAGCTCGCGAGGACGCCGGCGGCATGCGCGGCGTAGACGTGCTCGTCGACCGTGTTGCCGTTCGCATCACGGATGGTCACGGTGTCGCCGTTGCCGAGCCCGAACACGAAGGTCGCCGGCTGGTCGAAGACGAAGTAGCCCCCGGGCGGCAGCATCGTACCGGCGGGGAGCGGTGTGGTGTCGTCCGCGTGACCGGTCGGATCGTTGTCCATGACGGTCCAGCCCGAGAGGTCCACCGCAGTCGTGCCCGTGTTCACGACCTCGACCCAGTCGGTGCTGTCACCGTTCGACTCGATCTCGTTGATCAGGACGTCGGGCAGGACGCACGAGTTCGCGGCACCGGGGGTCGGATGCGCGAGCACGAAGGAACCGACGCCGTCGGGACAGCGTGCCAGGGTGGCCGCAGCGAAGTCGCCATCGATCGCCGCGTGCCCCTGCCACGGGAGCGTGTCGTCGATCATCGCCCCCGAGGCGTCGTAGAGACGGATACGGTCGGCGCTGCCGATACCGATCGGCTCGCGGAATGCGGCCTCGACGCCTCCGGAGAGTCCGATCGTCCCCTCTTCGACGACGAGGAACTGCCCCGCCGCGATCTGCGTGCCCGGCGGGAACTGCCAGCGGTGATCGTCGGAGTTGTCGCGGATCTCGTAGCCCGAGATGTCGAGCGCCTCGGTGCCGGGGTTGTGGAACTCCACCCAGTCGGCGGGTTGCGAGTCGACCTCGTTGATGAGGATGGAGCCCGCGACGGGAGCGACGGCGCAGTCGTTGGGAGCCCCGGGAGTCACCGTCGTCGCCGGTGCCCATGCCCCCGAGCCGTCAGGACAGCGCGCCCACACCGACAGCGGCGCGGTGTTCTCATACGCGTACGCGTCGACCTCGGTGCTGCTCGGGTCGAAGAGCACGACCTTGTCCCCCTTGCCGAGCCCGAAGTCGAAGTCGACATCCTTCTCCAGCACCAGGAACTCGCCCGGTGCGAGCGAGGTGCCTTCCGGCGCAGCTCCGAAGCTGTCGCGCTTCTCATCCGCGATGGTCCACCCCGCGAGGTCGACCGTCTCGGTTCCGGCGTTGTAGATCTCGACCTGGTCGGCGAGGCCGGTCGCGGCGTCGTCATAGACGATCTCGTTCAGGACGAGACTCGGAGCGGTCGAACCGATCGCGGCGATGGGGGTGGCGAGCAGGGCGGCGGCGCTCAAGGCGCACACCGTCGTGACCGCCGCTGCGCGGTGCAGGCGGGGCATGGAAACTCCTGGGGTCTCAGTCGGGTACCCGACCAGACCACCGATACCGCGTGGCCGCGGAGAATCCCCCGGGTGCACGGGAGGTGAACGGGGGATGGCGATCTGCCGCGACCGCCACCCCCGCGTCACCCGGTGCCGGTGTCAGGCGATACGAGTGCCCGGCGGGAGGCGCCGGGCAGGCGTCCGCGTGCGCGCCCAGGCCCCGGCGAACAGCGACCCCGCGATCACGACCTGCACACCGAGGCCCACGAACCAGCTGGGCACCGACGATTCGATCACCTCCTGCGGCGTGGGATAGCCGCTGCCGTCCCGGTCGCAGTCGTCCCAGCGCTGCTCGAGCGGCGACTGCTGCGCCCCGCGCACGCCAGTCTTGATCTGGCCGAACAGGTCGACCGGGTAGCCGTCGGGCGTGAACTCGGTCGGCGTCGCATCCGCGAGCACCACAAAGGGATTGGCCGCGAGCGCCCACCACACCAGGTCGAACCGGGGCACTTCGTACATCGTGCTGACCTGCCACTCATCGCAGTCGACGTTGCCGTTCGCGTCGTACGGTCGCGAGTAGCTGGTCCCCTCGCTGCGTACCGCCATCCCGCCCAGCCCGAACGCGATGAGCGTGCCGAACACGAACGCGGCGACCACGAGGTACGTGGCTGCAACCGAGAACAGCGGGCGCGCGATGAGTCCGCTCAATCCGACGCCGATCGCGGCGACCACGATGATCTCCGCCGCGAGCACGAGCAGCGAGACGAGCAGCACGAGGGGGTTCGCTCCCCCGCCGAGCAGAGACAGGGCGAGGAAGGGAACGGCGACGAGGAGGAACGCCCCGCCGGTCGCGACGGCAGCGAGGAGCTTGCCGAGCATGATGTCGCCGGTGGAAGCCGCGGTCACCTGGATCGCGCCGAGGGTGGCGGCATCGCGGTCGCCGTTGATCGCGTTGCCGCTGAGCGTCGGCGACACCAGCACCACGAGCAGAAGGACGATGTTGACGACGATCGAGTAGACGCCGGCCCCGATGAAGTCGCCCCAGGAGTACACGGCGAATGCGAGCCCGGTGACACCGAGCAGGATGAGCGCGAACACGCCCAGCAGGACGTACCACCCGACACTCCGTAGGCGCTGCGTCAGTTCGAGTCGGGCGATGATCCCGATGTTGGCGAGGCTCATGCTCCCGCCTCCGTTCCGGTCGGCGCCGGGGGCGCAGGGGGTGCAGGGGGCCGAGGTGCGGCTTGTGGTATCGGCGCCTGCGGCAGGTTCAGGAACGTGTGCTCCAGGTCGCTCTGTGCAGGAGCGAACTCCGAGACCGGAAGGCCCGCGTCGACGAGGCGGCGCAGCGACTGGGCCGCTGCGTCCTCCCCCGCGAACCCGACCAGCACCGCGCCGCGGTCGTTGGCGAGCGACTCCGGAGCGAGCCCGAGGTTCGAGGCCACCTGCCAGGTGTCGGCGTTCATCCGCTCGGGCGTCGCGCCGGCGAGACGGACCCGCCACGGTCGCACCGTGCTCTGGGAGGGAGCCGCATCCACCACGGAGCCGGCGACGAGGAACACCGCATCGTCGACGACCTCCTCCAGCTCCGAGAGGATGTGGCTCGAGATCAGCACGGTGCGCCCCTCCGCAGCGAAACGACGCAGCAGACCGCGCAGCTGCACGCGCGCTTCCGGGTCGAGGCCCGACGCCGGCTCGTCGAGGAGCAGCACCTGCGGGTCATGCACGAGAGCGCGCGCGAGACCCAGCTTCTGCTTCTGCCCGCGCGAGAGCACCTTTGCGGGCGAGTCCGCGAGCGGCGCGAGCCCGACGAGCGTGAGCAGGTGCTCGGCACGGGCCTGAGCGTCCGCCTTCTCGATGCCGTAGAGACGAGCGGTGGTGACGAGGGTTTCGCGGGCGGTGAGCGACGGCCAGGCTCCCAGCGCATCGGGCATCCAGCCGAGCATCCGTCGCGCGGCGAGAGGATCGATCGCGGGATCGACGCCCCCGATGCTGATCGTCCCGGTGTCGGGGGCGAGGAGCGAGGCGAGCATCAGCAGCAGCGTCGTCTTCCCCGCCCCGTTCGGCCCCACGAGTCCGGTCACTCTGCCGGGGTCCGCGCGGAGCGAGGCCGCTCGCACCGCCTGCACCGTCCCGAACGCTCTGCTGACGTCTTGCACCACGATTCCGGTCATGCGGTCAGTCTGGCATCCGGAACACGGGGCCCCCGGGACCTCGGGGCGGATGCTCAGACATCGCGTCGCGCGGGTGACACAATCAGCTCATGCGCACGATCCTCAACGTCATCTGGGTCATCCTGGCCGGCTGGGCACTGTTCCTCGGGTACGTCCTGGCCGGCATCCTGCTGTGCATCCCGATCATCACGATCCCGTGGGCGATCGCCTCGTTCCGCATCGCCGCCTACGCGATCTGGCCGTTCGGACGCGAGGTCGTGAGCAAGCCGACCGCGGGGGTCGGGTCGTTCCTCGGCAACGTCCTCTGGGTCATCCTGGCCGGCTGGTGGCTCGCCATCGGCCACATCGTCTCCGGCATCCTGCTGTGCGTCACGATCATCGGCATCCCGATGGGCATCGCCGACTTCAAGATGGTCCCGATCTCGCTCATGCCGCTCGGCAAGGAGATCGTCTCCACGCGTCGCGGCTCCTTCGATCGCACGCTCTGAGCCGTCGACCGGCGATCGGCACCGGCTCAGCCGCGGAAGAAGGCGACGCCGAGGTCGGGGTGGTCGACGAACACCCCGTCGATACCCTGCTGCGCGAGGACACCCCACTCCGACTCGTAGTCGCCGTACGCACCCCGGCCGCCGGCACCGCGGAACTCGGCGGCCAGGAAGGCGTTCTCGGGACGGCAGGTCCACGTGTACACGAGAAGGCCGCGTGCATGGGCGTCGGCGACGATGGTGTTGCCGCGATCGAGGAGCATCTTCTTGTTCACGCTGATGCCGTCGACGAGCCCGACGAGGCCATCGAGCCCGCGGGGGGTGACGGTCGCCTTGTAGGTCATCGCCTGCGCGCCCTCGGCTACCTTGCGGTCATACGGCCGGCCCGTCGCCTCGATCAGGTAGATGGAGGTCGCGGCGATGCCCCGCTCCCGAAGCTCCCCGAGCACCGTCGACTCGAAGGACTCGATCACGAGAGGCAGCTCGCCGTCGGCCCATCCCGCCGCACGCAGCTCCTGCTCGATGAGGGGCGCGACCGCGAGGCCGATGCTCGCGAAGTAGGTGGCGTGCTTGACCTCGAGCACGACGCCGATCTCGCGGCCGTGCTCGGCGGACCCTTCCCGCACGAGGTCGAGCACGTCGCGGAGACGGAGGATGGACTGGGTGCCGTCGAAGCTCGCGCTCGACGCCCGTACCTCGGGCAGCCGCTCACGGCCGCGCAGCGTCGACAGCTCGGCCCAGGTGAAGTCCTCGGTGAACCACCCGGTCAGTGCCTGCCCGTCGACGCGCTTGGTCGTCTTGCGGTCGGCGAACTCCGGACGCGCGCTGACGTCGGTCGTCCCGGAGATCTCGTTCTCGTGTCGCACGACCAGCACGCCGTCCTTCGTGGCGACGACATCGGGTTCGACGGCATCCACCCCCATCGCGAGCGCGAGTTCGTAGGAGGAGCGGCTGTGCTCCGGACGGTAGCCGGGCGCACCGCGATGCCCGATGACGAGGGGCGATTTCCTGGGCACGCTCTCAGCGTAGAACACCCCAGGAGGGGTACCTCCCGAGTATCGTAGAGGCAAGAGACCTACTACCCCCCTTTGGAGTGAGGCCCACCAATGAGCAACTTCGCTTTCAACAACCCTGCTTTCCAGCAGCAGGACCCGCGCAACGTCGCGACCTACCCGGGCGGACCTCAGGCTGCTCAGGGCGCGCAGAGCGCCTCGCTCCAGCACGGGGCGATGGACGCGGCGGCCAACGCACAGCTCGAGGGCATGTACGCCGCCCCGCCGGCCGGTGCCATCGAGACCGATCGCATGTCGGTCGAGGACACGGTCTGGAAGACGGCTGGCCTGTTCGGCATCCTGCTCGTCACCGCGGCCATCGGCTGGGTCATGACGCTCGGCGGTGTCGACGTTCCCGCGTTCAGCCGTGAGAGCACCTTCCAGCCGAACATGCTGCCGTGGATCGTCGGTGCGCTCGGCGGTTTCGTGCTCGCCATGGTCATCACCTTCACTTCACGCAAGAAGGTGCGCCCCGCACTGATCTTCGCGTACGCGGCGTTCGAGGGCCTCTTCATCGGTGGCATCTCGGCGTTCTTCGAGGTCATCTACCCCGGCATCGTCTTCCAGGCGACGCTCGCGACCGTCTCGGTCGTCGGCGTGACCCTGGCTCTCTTCGCGAGCGGCAAGATCCGCGCGTCGAAGAAGGCGACCAAGATCTTCATGATCGCCATGATCGGCTACCTGGTCTTCTCGCTGCTGAACGTCGTCCTGATGTGGACCGGCGTGCTGCCGCAGGACCAGGCGTTCGGCATGCTGAGCGCCAGCATCATGGGCATCCCGCTCGGCCTCATCATCGGTGTCCTCGTCGTGATCATGGCGGCATACTCGCTCGTGCTCGACTTCGACCAGATCCAGCAGGGCGTCCGCAACGGCGCACCGCGCAAGTACGGCTGGCTCGGAGCCTTCGGCATCATGGTCACCGTGGTCTGGCTCTACGTCGAGATCCTGCGCATCATCGCGATCGTCCGCGGCAACAACTGACCGCCGTTCATCGAAGTGGCCCGTCTCCCCAGGGAGGCGGGCCACTTCGCGTTTCGACGGGACTCTAGCTCGCGGCTCCGCTCGCCTTCCGCTCCAGCAGTGACCTCTCACGATCATTGCCGGCGAGGCCTGCGGCCACTGCGAACTCGCTCCGCGCTTCGTCCTCGCGTCCGAGCCGTCGCAGCAGCTCCCCACGGGTGGCGGGAAGGAGGTGATAGCCGCGCAGCACTCCCGACGCCGAGAGCTGATCGATGATCCGCAATGCGGACGCCGGGCCCGTGGCCATCGCGACCGCTGCCGCTCGGTTGAGCTCGACGACCGGAGATGGGGCGATCCGGCCGAGTGCCTCGTAGAGCAGCACGATCCTGTCCCAGTCCGTGTCATCGACGCTCGAAGCCACCGCATGGCACTCCGCGATCGCCGCCTGGAGGCAGTACGCGCCGCGTCCGCGCCCGAGGCCGTCAGCCGTCGCGAGCGAGGCACGACCGCGGGTGATGCGTCCGCGATCCCACCGGCCCCGGTCCTGGTCAGCCAACAGCACCGGATCGCCGTTCCGGTCCACACGCGCTCCGAACCGGGCGGCGGTGAGCTCCATCAGTGCGAGCAGACCGTGCACCTCGGGCTCACGCGGCATCAGTGCCGCGAGCACCCTGCTCAGCCGGATCGCCTCATCGCTCAGTTCCGGTCGCATCCAGTCCGGACCACTGCTCGCGGCGTGCGCCTCATTGAAGATCAGATACAGCACACCGAGGACCGCCCCGATCCGCTCCGCCCGCTCTTCGCGCGGCGGGATCTCGAAGGGAGCATTGGCGGCGCTCAGCGTCTTCTTCGCCCGCACGATGCGCTGCTGAACGGTTGCCGTCGGCACGAGGAAGGCCCGCGCGATCTCCTCGCTCGACAGACCACCCACGACCCGCAGTGTCAGGGCGACCTGCGCCTCCTTCGAGAGAACGGGGTGGCACGCGATGAAGATCAGCCGCAGGACATCGTCGTCGACGGCGTCCGGGTCCCACAGCAGCTCCGGCGCGGCGGCCTGCTCCTGCTCCAGGTCGTGGGCGAGCGCCGCGACCCTGGCATCCAGACGCTCCGCGCGGCGCCACCCATCGATGGCCTTGCGCTTCGCGACCGCCGTGAGCCATGCCCCAGGGTTGCGGGGAACCCCCTCCTCCGGCCACTGTCTCAGCGCGTCGACCAATGCCTCCTGGGCGAGGTCCTCCGCCAGGCTGAAGTCGCCGACCGTCCGCGTGAGGGTACCGACGATGCGCGCGGACTCGATACGCCAGACCGCGGCGACCGCGCGTTCCGCCGACCCGTCTTCGGGGGCGGAACGGGTCGTCTCACCGTGTTCGGATGCGTCCATCACCGTGTGTCGTCGTCACTGCTGCGCGCGTTGCGCCTGCTCTTCGCGCCAGCCGGCTTCCTTCGCGATCCACTCGTTGTCGGCCGGGAAGTCCTCGACGCCCGTGACCCGACGCACCTCGAGGAACGAACCCGCGCCCAGGGGTGCACGGCTCGCCCATTCGGCGGCTTCTTCGCGGGACGACACCTCGATGATCCAGAAGCCGTTGAAGAGCTCCTTCGTCTCGCCGTAGGGGCCGTCGGTGATCAGGGGCTTCTCTGCGCTGAAGTCGACCACGAAGCCCTCGGCAGCGTCGGTCAAGCCCTCTCCCGCGACGAGCACACCGGCCTTCATCATCGACTCGTTGTACTTGCCCATGGCCTCGATGACCTGCTCGAACGGCATCTCCTTGTACGCCTCGACGGCGTCGTCGTTCGCACGCATGATGAGCATGAACTTCATGATGTTCTCCTTGTTCGCGGGGCCGTCTCTCGACCCTCTCACCTCTGGCGTCGAACGAGAATGCCTCAGATCGACATCCGCCGCCACTTTTTCTGCTCCGGTCGCACCTTCCTCGCGCTCCGGTCGCACCTTCCTCGCGCTCCGGTCGCAATATGACACCCGTAAGCGCCCTTATGAGTGTCATATCGCGACCGGAGCAAGGGCATGCACGTCGGAGGCCGCCAGCGGGAGGTCGCCGGGGCGGCGGGGGCGGGAGGCCGCGGGGCCGGGCGGTCGCCGGGGAGGTGCCGGAGGCTCAGGCGCGACGGGGCGGGGTCAGGCGCGACGGGGCGGAGCGGCGACCGCGGCGGCAATCGCGGCGGTGAGGGCCTCGAGCGAAGATTCGGGGCTCCAGGCCGCGGCGACCGAAGGTGCCTCCGCGCTCAACGCCGCGAGACGCTCGGGGTCGGTCAGGAGCGTGCGGATCGCTCGGCCGAGCGCATCGATGTCGCCGCTCGGCACCAGCATCCCGCCACCGCGCTGCAGCACATCACGGATGCCGTAGCGCACGTCGTACGAGATGACGGGAGTCGCGTGCAGCAGCGCCTCGACCACGCCGAGCGGCTGGCCTTCGAAAGCCGTGGACGTGACCAGGACGGACGCGCGGTCGAGCACCGTCCCCGGGGCGTCCGAGTACCCGGCGAGCACGATGCGATCCGCCGCGCCGAGCTCATCGATCAGCGCCTGCAGACGCTCCTGCTCCGGCCCGCCGCCCCAGATCTCCATCCGCGCACCCGGCACATCCGCGGCGAGGAAGGCGCTGATCGCATGGTCGACACGCTTGCCGGGAGCGAGGCGCCCGAGCACGACGACGAGCCCGTCCTCCCGCAGATCCGGGCGCGGAGCGACGGGGGCGATCGGGTTGGGGACGACCGCGTGGAAAGCCGTGTCCCCGAACCGCGCGACCACGTCGTCGCGCTGGGTCGCAGTCGGCCAGATCACGGCATCGAACCGGTCGGCGAGCCGGAACCAGCGCGTCCAGAGCGTGTTCATGGTCGAGTCCGGGGTGTACGGCGCTTCGACGTGCATGGTGTGGATCGTGTGCACGATGCGGACCCGCGGGTCGGACCAGTCCGCGATGAGCTCACCGAGCTGGCGAGACTCGCAGATCACGACGATGGGGCGATCACCGAAGGCAGCGGTGACGTGGTCGAGCCAGGCCCGGTACAGACCGCGGAACCCGTGCAGAGCTCCGACAGCCTCACCGTCGGCGTCGAACACCAGCACCGGCTCGTCGGTCAGGTGCCAGTCCGGGTTGCCGGGAATCACCGGGAGCGCCACGAAAGGACGGTCTTCGGTGTCCCGGAGGACCCGGTACTCGACGCCGGGGTCAGCGGCCACCGCGGAGTCGGCGGCCACCCTCAGCCATTCCGCCGCGCCGCCGCTGGGCTCCACCGCCTCGTCGAACAGATTTCGCAGGCGCGACGAGTCCTCGAGCGCCCCGTGCTCGACGAAAGCACGCCGATGCGCAGCGTGGTCCGCAGCGGTCCCGGGGTCGAACGTGAGGAGCTGCGGTCCCGCCCCGTCGGCGACTCCCGCCCCGGCGAGCTGTCGGGCGCGCGCGAGCGTGGCGATCGTGTACCCGCCGTCGAGTCCCGGGATCAACCGGCTCGACAGCACCAGGTACTCGGCGTCGGGCAGAGCCGCCGCCGCATCGGGGAGCACCGAGCCCCCTACTCCCACTCGATCGTCCCCGGCGGCTTCGACGTGACGTCGAGCACGACGCGGTTGACGTCACGGACGCCGTTCGTGATGCGGTTCGAGATCTTCGACAGCACGTCGTAGGGCAGGCGCGTCCAGTCGGCGGTCATGGCGTCTTCGCTCGACACCGGACGCAGCACGATCGGGTGGCCGTAGGTGCGACCGTCGCCCTGCACACCCACCGAGCGCACGTCGGCGAGAAGCACGACCGGGCACTGCCAGATCTCCTGGTCGAGTCCGGCCTTCGTCAGTTCTTCGCGGGCGATGGCGTCGGCCTCACGCAGAATCTCGAGACGGTCAGCGGTGACCTCACCGATGATCCGGATACCGAGACCGGGCCCCGGAAACGGCTGGCGCCCCACGATGGCCTCGGGAATGCCGAGTTCGCGGCCGATCGCCCGGACCTCGTCCTTGAACAGCGCGCGCAACGGCTCGATCAGTTCGAAGTCGAGGTCGTCGGGGAGGCCGCCCACGTTGTGGTGCGACTTGATGTTCGCGGTCCCCGCTCCGCCGCCGGACTCGACGACGTCGGGGTAGAGAGTGCCCTGCACGAGGAACTTCACCGGCGCGCCGCCTGATGCCTTGGCCTCGGCGACGAGGTCGAGCTGCACCTTCTCGAACGCGCGGATGAACTCACGTCCGATGATCTTGCGCTTCTCCTCGGGGTCGGTCACACCCTTCAGGTGGCCGAGGAACGTGTCTGCCGCGTCGACCGTGATCAGCCGCACACCCGTCGACTCGACGTAGTCCTTCTCGACCTGTTCGCGCTCCCCCTTGCGGAGGAGGCCGTGGTCGACGAAGACCGCGGTCAGCTGGTCGCCGATCGCCTTGTGCACGAGGGCGGTGGAGACCGCGGAGTCGACGCCACCGGAGAGCGCGGAGATCACGCGGGCATCGCCGACCTGCTCACGGATGCGCTCGATCTGCTCGGCGATCACATTGCCGCTGTTCCAGTCGGAGGCCAGACCCGCGCCCTTGTGGAGGAAGTTCTCGAGCACACGCTGGCCGTGGTCGGAGTGCTTGACCTCGGGGTGCCACTGCACGCCGTAGAAGCCGCGCTCCTCGTGTGCGAACGCGGCGACCTTGGTGGCCTCGGTCGTGGCGAGCACGTCGAAGCCCTCGGGGGCCTTGGCGACCTGGTCGCCGTGACTCATCCAGACGTTCTGCTCCGCGGGCTGGCCGCCGAGCAGGGTTCCGCCGTCGCCGGTGATGACGGCATCGGTGGCGCCGTACTCGCGCAGGCCGGTGTGGGCGACCTCGCCGCCCAGGGTCTGGGCCATGTACTGGAAGCCGTAGCAGATGCCGAGGGTCGGGACACCGAGCTCGAAGACCGCGGGGTCGAGGCGCGGCGCCCCCTCCTCGTACACGGACGAGGGTCCGCCGGAGAGGATGATCGCGACCGGGTTCTTGGCGGCGATCTCGGCAGCCGTGGCGGTGTGCGGCACGATCTCGCTGTAGACGCCCGCCTCACGGACGCGGCGGGCGATCAGCTGCGCGTACTGCGCGCCGAAGTCGACGACGAGCGCAGGACGCTGCTGGGTCTCGGACTGTTCGGTCAACGGACACCTTCCGGGGCGGGGGCGGAGGCCTCGGCGGCCTCTCGGGTGGCGAGATAGGTCTTGACCTCACGGGCGACGACCGCCTCCATGAAGAACGACAGCAGCGGCACGACACCGCCGAGCGCGAGCATGATGAAGCGCGGGAAGCGCCAGCGCATCAGGCTCCACATGCGGAAGCACGCGAACAGGTAGACGACGTAGAACCAGCCGTGCGCCACGAGGATGAACAGGGACAGGTTGAACCCGTCACCCAACGAGGTCATCTCGCAGGAGTTGGTCATCGGGGCGAAGAGCGACCACCACTGGCAGTCGGGCCCGGCGAGCACGCCGGCGAACCAGAGCGGTCCTCCGGAGCCGCCCAGGAAGAGCTCGAGGTGGATCGGCGTGTACTTCAGCACCATCTCGGTCAGCAGCAGGAGCAGCATGACTCCTGTGATGATCGACGCGATCTGGTAGAACTTCAGCGCACCGCGGATCGCCGGAAAGCTGGCGACTTTCGGTTCGGGCATGCGTCCAGTCTAGTCGGCGTCGATGGGGGCCTGAGCCGTCGCCGGATCACCCTTCACGCCGCGGGCGGGCGCGCGATCAGGAGCTCTCCGGCACCGTTCACCTCGAGTCGTCCGGCTGCCGCGGGGACCAGCACCGTCGCTCCCGCCGACAGCGGCAGTCCCGCGAGGTCGACGGCGCCGTCGATGACGACCACGATCGAGAAACCGGGGTCGAGCACCGCGGCTCCGCGCACCGGCAGCCGTTCGAGGCGGAAGTACTCGTCGGCGGCACGGGGGAACACGGAGCCGGACGGCGGCGCCGGGTGCACGAGCGCCTCGATCTCGGCAGTGCTCCTCGCTTTCGTCGTCACCGCGCTCAGGGCGAGGTCGAACCCCAGCCCGAGGTGGCCTTCGACCGCACCGTCGATCGCGAAACCCTCCCATTCGAGGAGGATCGACAGATCCTCGGGTTGCTGCAGTTCGAGCAGGAGCACTCCGGCCCCGATCGCGTGGAGCTCGCCCGGCGGCACCCACACCACATCACCGGGCGCGACCTCGACCTCGTGCAGCAGACCGAGGAGGGCGACCACATCCTGCCGGGCGACGAGTTCACCGAGTGCCTCCGTCGGCGCATCCTCGCGCAGCCCGATGTGCACGGTGCCGCCCTCGAGGATGTACCAGGCCTCCGCCTTGCCGTGCGGGCGACCGAGGTGCGAAGCGGCGAACCCATCATGCGGGTGCGCGTGCACGGGCAGCCGCTGCCCGGCGTCGAGCAGCTTGACGAGCAGACGCGCGTCATCCCCCCAGCGCTCGACATGGGATCGACCGAGCCAGGACACGGGACCATCCGCGATCGCCTCGCGCAGGAGACGCCCGTCCGGGAGGGTCGTCAGTCCGAGGGTGCTCTCCCCCCGGATCGTCGTGGTCGATCCGACCCAGTCCTCGGGTTCCCGTGGCGCGGTCCCCGGCTCGCCGCGGAAGGCGGCGATGCGGGAGCCCCCGCGGTAGAAGCGTTCCGCGGGGCGGTTCGATGCGAGTCGGATCGGTTTCACGGGTGCTCTTCCTGCGGGGCGTGGACGGCGAGGAATCCCCCGACGAAGGTGTCGCCGAGTCCGATCGTGGTCGGGTTCGGGATGTCGAGCGCGAAGGCCGCGACACCCACGGCATCGCGCACCGCTGCCTCCACCGTGCGGACGAGGTCGGCGCCGGCACCGTGTCGAGGCATTCCTTCGGTCTCGGCGGCCTGCACCGCGGTGAATCCGTCGCCAAGCCGGAATCGCGTCGCGGCCACGCGCACGGCACTCTCCAGCGCCGCACGGTGCCGGGCTGCCTCAGCACCGACCGCGAGTGCCCAGTACCGCGTGTGCACCACCAGGGCAGGCGCAGGGATGAGCGCGCGGATCTCCTCCAGCGCCAGGATCACGTCGTCCGGATCGAGCAGATCCACGCGGCGCCGCAGATATTCCTGCAGTTCATCCTCATTCAGGCTGTACACGTCGATGCGCGACAGGAACCGCTCGCGCACGGTCTCGGCGAACGCCCGCGTATAGAAGCCGGCGTCCTCGTAGAACACAAGGGCGTCGGAGGGGAGGCTGCGCATCGCCTCCAGCAGGGTGTCGAGCCGGTGCCGGAGCAGGTCCTCGTCCTGCATGGTGTTGAAGCCGGAGATGAGGAACGCCGACGCCGACGCCAGCTCGTCGCCCAGTTCCGCCGCCAGGCGCATGTCCCGGTTCGGAGGGTCATTGGCGAAGATCAACCGGTTGGCGCTCGGGGCCACGATGTCGCCGTCCGGAAGACGGATACGGGCACCCGCGGGATACTGCACGATCAGGTGCGGATCGAGCGTGTCCCGCGTGGCGGAGCACACGAACGACACCCCCGGTGGCAGCAGGCGCCGCACGGTGTCGTCGATGCTGACGAGGTGCTGCAGGCTGGGGATGCCCAAGCCGTCGAGCACGAGGCCGGCCCGCACTCCGGTGCCCCCGAGGGTCACCTCGTGGGGGAAGTGCGCGGCGAAGGCCTCGACGACCGCGGACGACGCCACGAAACGCTCCGCTCCCGCCCCGGTCCCCACGAAGGCGAGTACCGCGATCAGCAGCGACCGTTCATCGACGATGGAGGCCGTCTCGGTCAGTTCCGCGCGCCGCACCCCGTGCTCGGCGACGAGCCGGTCGACCACGGCCGCATCCCACCGCAGCTCGTAGTCGACCGTGCCGCCGAGCCCCAGGACGAGCTGCCGCCTTCTCGCATCGATCATCCGTCGATCGCCCGTCCCTTCGAGGTCCGTCGTCCGGTCAGTACAGGTCGGCCTTGCCGTCCGCCCCGAACAGCTCGATCTTCTCAGCCGCCGTGGCCTTGAGCGCGGCGATCGGCTCCGGCTGGATCGCGTTGGGCTCGCGCAGACGCTCGTCGGTGCCGAGGATCTCGCGCATGCGGTTGTGGTACGAGACCTTGATGTCGCTGGAGATGTTGATCTTGTTGATGCCCAGCTCGACCGCGCGACGCAGCTCGGCGTCGGGGTTGGCCGAGCCGCCGTGCAGCACCAGCGGGATCCCGACCGCGGCCTTGATCTCCTGCAGGAGGTCGTGACGGAGCTCGGGGTTCTTCTCCGCCGGGTACAGACCGTGCGAGGTGCCGATCGCGATGGCGAGGCTGTCCACGCCGGTCTCCTCGACGAAGCGCACGGCATCGGCGGGGTTGGTGTAGATGATCTCGGCAGCGCCGGACTCACCGTAGCTGTCGTTCGCGCCGATCGTGCCCAGTTCGCCCTCGACCTGAATGCCGACGGCGTGTGCGGCTTCGACGACCTTGCGGGTCAGGGCGACGTTCTCCTCGAAGGGCAGCAGCGACGCGTCGATCATGACCGAGGTGAAGCCGGCCTTGATGGCGGTGATCATCTGCTCGTAGCTGCCTCCGTGGTCCCAGTGGATCGCGACCGGCACGCTCGATCGATGCGCGCGGGAGTGCATCGCGGCGATCAGGTCGGTCGTGATGTGCGCGACCTCGTCGGGGTGGATGGCGATGATGACCGGAGCGGCCTTCTCCTCACTGATGTCCATGACGCCGTTGAACATCGCCCAGTCGCTGATGTTGAACGCGGGGATGGCGAAGTTGTTCGCGTTCGCGACATCGAGGATGGATTTGCCGGTGTAGAGCACGTGATTCTCCTGTTTTCGTGGTGGTCGGAGCCCCGGGACGGGACGAGTGTCAGCTCTTCACGGAACCGGCCGTGAGGCCGCTGATGAAGTACCGCTGGAAGAAGAGGAAGAGGATGAGCACGGGGATCGAGCCGAGCACGCTCATGGCCATGATCTGGTTCCACTCGTAGGAGTGCTGTCCCATGAGGAGCTGGATGCCGATGGGCACCGTGCGCATGTCGATGGTGCGCGTGAGCGTCAGCGCGAACAGGTACTCGTTCCAGGCGATCATGAACGTGTAGATGCCGACGGAGACGATTCCTGGAACCGAGATCGGCACGAGGATGCGCCAGAGTGCCGTCATGGATCCGGCACCGTCCACGCGCACGGCTTCGTCGAGCTCCTTCGGCAGCGTGTTGAAGTAGCCCGTCATCATGATGATCGCGTAGGGCAGCGTGAAGACCATGTAGGTGAGGATCAGACCGGCGTAGGAGTTGTAGAGACCCAGCGCGACCATGAGCCCGAAGTACGGGATCAGCAGGGTGATGGGCGGCACGGCCTGCACGCTCACGATCACCACGTTCAGGATGCGCTTGCCCCGGAACTCGAAGCGGCTGAACGCGTAGGCGGCCTGGATCGCGACGATCAGCGTGAGGATGGTGACCGAGCCCGCGACGATGTAGCTATTCAGGAAGAACCGCATCGTCTCGGGGTTCGTGAAGATCGCGACGTAGGCGTCGAAGGAGAACGTGTCGGTGACCAGACGCGGCGGCAACTCGAAGATCTGCGTGTTCGACTTGAACGAGCTGGACAGCATCCACAGCACCGGTCCTGCGGCGAAGACCGCACCGATGAGGAGGCCGATCATGAGGCCGGTCTTGCCGACCCGACGCTGGGTGCGCGCGGTGAGAGCCATGGTCAGTCCCTCGCTTTCTGGTGACGGACGTAGAACACGGCGAGCACCATCGACATGAGCAGGACCAGCACGGCCGAGGTCGACGCGAGCGAGAAGTCGTACTTGGCGAAGGCCAGCTTGTAGGTGAAGGTGCTGAGCACCTCGGTGACGTCGATCGGGCCACCGCCCGTGGTCATCCAGATGAGGGCGAACTGCTGCGAGGTCCAGATCAGGTCGAGCAGCACCAGGCTGACGATGATGGGCCGCAGCTGCGGGATCGTGACGTTCCAGAAGCGCTGCACCGCGCTCGCGCCGTCGACGCGTGCCGCTTCGTGCAGATCGGCGGGAACCCCCTGCAGCCCGGCCAGGAGACTGACCATGAAGAACGGGTAGCCAGCCCAGATGTTGATGAAGATGATCGTGCCCAACGCGAGCTGCGGCGAGGCCAGCCACTCGATGTCGGTGTTGAGCAGGAAGTTGACCACGCCGTTGGGGGCGAGGAGCATGCGCCAGAGGACGGCGATGACGGCGACGGTGAACAGCCACGGGAGAACGTACAGAGCCCGGAAGAGCGACCGCGAGACCCTCCCGAGCAGCGGACTGTTGAGCATCATCGCGAAGGCGAGCCCGAGTACGAGATGGGCGGCGACGCTCGTGACCGTGAAGAGGATGGTGTTGCCCGTCGCCTTCCAGAAGCGCGGGTCGGAGAGGATCTCGACGTAGTTCGCGACGCCGACGAACTCGGGCGACTTGTTCAGGATCACGTTGTCCTGGAACGAGTAGCCGATCACCATCACGATCGGCACGATCATCAGCACGAACAACAGGATGACCGTCGGCGAGAGGAAGGCGTAGTACTCTGTGGTCTTGCGCAGTTGCCGTCGCCGCCGCGAGAGGGCGACTCCGGTGACGATCACCTCGGTGTCGTCGGACGTTCTCAGACTCATGGAAACGCGAGCTCCTTGGTTGGTCGGGTGCCGCATCGCGACCGCGATGCGGCACCCCGTTCAGGCGGGGAGGCGGGTGCTCAGAACTCCGCTTCCCAGGAGGCCTGCGCCTTCTTGAGCGCGTCGGGGATCGACTGCTGCCCGTCGAGCGCCGCCTGGAGCTGCTCGCCGAACTGGCGCATCAGGTCTTCCGCGACCGGGAGTCCCGTGAACTCGTTCGCCGGGTATCCCGCCTGGTAGATGTCGAACGCCGTCTTGAAGAGCTCATCGTCGTTGACGAAGTCGGGGACCGAGGTCGAGTTCCCGGGGAAGGCCTTGGCCATCGTGGAGAGCTCGGAGTTGGTCTGCTCGCTCATCAGGAACGACACCAGCTTGAAGGCCGCTTCCTTATGCTCGGAGTTCTCGGCCACGCCGATGCCCCACGAAGCGTAGGGAATGCCGCGTTCGCCGTCATAGCCGTCCTCAGCCGGAATCGCCGAGATCGAGAACTTCAGGTCGGGGTTCGTCTCACGGATCAGGTTGATGTGCGCGAGCGAGTCGATCATCATGCCCGCACGACCGTTGGTGAACTCCTCCACCTTGTCCTGCTCCTTCATCGTGAAGGAACCCGAGGCGATGACCCCGTCGTCCCACAGCCCGCCGATGTACTCGACGGCGGAGGTGACGTCGTCGTTCGTGAGGTCGGGTTGCCCGTCCTTCAGCATCGAACCGCCCGAGGCCCACACCCACGACATGACGTCGTTCTGCACGCCGTTCGGCGACTCCAGCGACAGCGGCAGCACCCAGCCGGACACGTCGCCGCCGAGCGCAGCGACCTTCGACGCCGCGTCCGCGAACTCGCTGCGGGTGGACGGTGGCGCCGTCACACCCGCCTGGGCGAGCAGGTCATCGTTCGTGAACATCGGGTAGACGAAGTTCACGACCGGGATCATGTAGGTGCTGCCGTCGACCTGGATCTGGCTCGCCAGTTCGCTGTCGTCGTAGTCGTACTCGTCCATGAGTGCGCTCAGGTCGGCGATGACGCCCTGGGAGGCGAAGTCGTTCACCCACGCACCGTCGAGGCCGACGACGTCGGGCATCGTGCCCGAGGCCGCGCCGGCGAAGAGCTGTTCCTTGGTCGATGCATACGGACCGCTGACCAGCTCGACAGTGATACCGGGGTTCTCCTCTTCGAACTGGTCGATGAGTGCCCGGAACTCGCCGTCGGGCAGCTCCGGCTCCCACCACTGCGCGAATTCGATCGTGACGTCTCCGCCCTCGCCACCGCTGTCGCCGTCCGTGCCGGGCGCGCAACCCGCCAGGGCCAGAAGGGCAACCGCCGCGGTTCCGGCGCCGACGATCTTTCGGGTTCGTCGCTGCCCGCGTCCCACTGTGCTCATCGCTTCTCCTCGTTGAGATCGTGCCGCATCACGCGCTTCAATGCTTGTTCATGCGGTTTTGAGCCATGTTATGCCGTGATCTGCCGAAACGTCAAGCGTCAGATTTCCCGCGAGCACGACGAATATCGCGCGAATCGTTGAGTCGATGCCCATATCTCGCGGGATGCCGATGTGCCGTTTTATGCATGAGTCTGCCGCGTTCTTCGCGTTCTTGTGCTAAATATGTCTGCATGGACGCATCAGCAACCGGACAGCGACGCCGACTGCCCGCCGGACGGAAGGCGGATCTCGCGACGTACGTCGAGCAGACCGGCCAGGTGACGGTGAGCGATCTGGCCGAGCATTTCGCGGTCTCGATCGACACGATCCGCCGTGACCTCGATCAACTGGATCGTGAAGGCGTACTGATCCGCACCCACGGCGGGGCGGTCAGCGCAGCGAACGGACAGCTCAAGGATCGGGCCCTGGATGTGCGACTACGCATGCAGACCGAGGAGAAGGAGCGCATCGCCCGGGTCGCCGCCGGCCTCGTCGAGGACGGCTCTGTCGTGATGCTGAACGCCGGCACCACGACGCTCGCCGTGGCACGGGCCCTGCGCAACCACCACGACCTGACGATCGCGACGAACAATCTGCGCATCCCCGGCGAGCTCTCCCCCTCGGCGTTCCGTGATCTCTACGTCTTCGGCGGAGCTGTGCGCTCGATCACCCAGGCCACGACCGGACCGGTGACCTTCACGATGACACCGGGCGGCCCCGAGGTCGACATCCGCTGCGATCTCGCTCTCATCGCGGTCGGTGCCGTCGACGAGGCGGGGTACTCGACCTCGAACCTCGGGGATGCCGCGATGATGTCGGAGATGATCCAGCGTGCCGAGCGCACCGCGATCCTCGCGGACTCCACCAAGCTCGGACGCCGGTTCTTCGCCCAGATCGCCCTGCTCGAGCGCGCGGACTACCTGATCACGGACGCTCCCCCACCCCCGCGCATCGCCACTGCGCTCGCGCAGGCGGACGTGCAGGTCCTGACCCCCTGACATCGGCCTCCGCACATCGATCAGGAATCGAGAAGCGGCCCCCGCGGAGCCTCCGTAGCGTCTCCTGCATGAACACCACGATCGATTCCCTCACCCTCGACGTCCCGGACGTGGACGCCGCCCGCTCGTTCTACACGCAGGCCTTCGACCTCGGCGACCGCCTGCGCTTCCGCACCGCGGATGCCGAGACCTCCGGCTTCCGCGGGTACACGCTGTCGCTCGTCGTCTCGCAGCCGGCGAACGTCCGCGCCCTCGCGGACGCGGCCGTCACCGCCGGCGCCCGCGTGATCAGCCCCGTCTCGAAGTCCCTCTGGGGTGTCGGAGGCACGATCCAGGCACCGGACGGCGCGATCTGGAAGGTCGCGACGTCGGCGAAGAAGGACACTGTTCCCCCGAGCCGCACGATCGACGAGATGATCCTCCTGCTCGGCGCGAAGGATGTGGTCGCGTCGAAGAACTTCTATGCGGATCGCGGCGTCGCGGTCGCGAAGAGCTTCGGCCGCAGCTACGTGCAGTTCGACACGGGCGCGAGCCCGATCGGCCTCGGCCTGTACCGGTATGCCTCGCTCGCCAAGGATGCAGGTGTTCCGGCCGCCGGGTCGGGCTCGCATCGGCTCACGGTCCACGGCGCGCTCGGCACAGCCGTCGACCCCGACGGGTTCGTGTGGGCTCCGGTCACGGTGACCGCCTGAGCACCGACGAACCGACGAAGGCCGCCGGGAGCACTCCCGACGGCCTTCGTGCGTGTCATCCGACTACCGGATCAGAACCACCTGGTGAGGAGTTCCCAGAGCCAGTCGAGGATCGCACCGATGATGCCGCCGGCGCGGTTGACCTTGACCGTGGCGGTCGCCTCGTCGCCGTCGGCCTGAGCCGCCGCGACGGTGTACTTGCCCGAGGGAGCGCTCTTCGGCACCGTCACCTGCGTGCTGAAGGTGCCGTCCGCGGACACCTGGACCGTGCCGACCTCGACCGGCTTGCCCTTCTTCGGGCGCAGCTCGATCGTCACCGTCTCACCGGGCTCATACCCCTGGCCGGTGACCTTGAGGTTCTTGCCCGCCGACACCGTGGACGAGCCCAGGGCGATCGTGCCCGCGAACTCCTCCTCGCCGGCGATCGTGAATGGCACCTGCGCGGTGGTCCCCGTCCCGGCGACCGCGACGGTAAGGACCTGTTCGCCGAAGACACCCGACGGAACCGTGAAGGTCAGAGCGGCACGACCGCCCTCATCCGTGGTGTCGACGATCGTCGGATCCACCGCACCCGTCGCCAGGACGGTGTCTCCCAGCGAGAGCGACACCTCTCCTGGAGCCGGCTCACCCGCGCTGAACGCCAGCGACGAGAGCGACACCGTGACCTGGTCACCGGCGCTGTACCCGTCGGCGTCCGCCGGGCTGACCGACACACCGACCGCGCGCTGGGCGTAATCGGGGCTGGCGGTCTTGTTCGCGTCGAACCAGTCGACCATCGACTGCAGGTCGATCTTGCCGGTGTCGCGCTTGCCCGTGCCCTCCTTGAAGGTGGAGAAGTTGTCTCCTCCCGCAGCGAGGAACGAGTTGGCCGCGACCGTGTAGTCCGCCGCAGGATCCACCGGCGTGCCGTCGAGCGTCATCGAGGTGATCCGCGAACCCTGTGCCGCTGCGGGGTCGTATGTGTAGACCAGCCCCTTCGAGACCCCGAGCTTCAGGAACGGACGTGCCGAACCCGCCGGCTGCCACTGCTCCTCGAGCACACTCTTCAGCTGCGCACCCGTGAGCGTGAGCGTGACGAGCGTGTTGGCGAACGGCTGGACCGTCGCCGCTTCTCGGTAGGTGACGTTGCCGTCGGGATCGGACGCTCCGGAGGACGCGTACGTGAGGTTCGCGCGGATACCGCCCGGGTTCATGAGAGCCAGGTCGGCGCCGGTGGACGACTGCTGCACGTCGGCGACGAAGTTGCCGATGGTGGACTCTCCACCGCGGTTCTCCGAGCCGTTGGTCTGACGCGCGCGGTTGAAGTCCGCCGTGATGTCGCCGACCTTGATCGCTCCCAGGACATCGGCCTCGGCCTTCGCCTTGTCGACGATCGTCTGCACCTCCGGCACGGCCGGATAGAGCGGCTTGCCGGCCTCGGTGAGGGGCTTGATCTCGTTGGTGATCGAGATCAGGTCCTTCGTGGTGGCGTCGACCTGGATGTTCATCAGGCCCAGGTTCTCGCCGTACTGCCCCGCGGAGACGACCGGGCGGCCGTCGATCACGTGGTTGTAGGCGAGGTGGGTGTGGGCCGACACGATGGCGTCCACGTCTTCATCGACCCCGTACACGATCTCGCCGAGCGGCGACTCCGGGGTGATACTCGACAGCTCGACGCTGGAAGCGCCCTCATGCACGAGCAGGATGATGACATCCGCCTCACCGTTGGACTCGTCGCCGTCGCGCAGGTCGTCGGCCACCGCGTTCACGGAATCGGCGATGCTCCGGACTTCGAGGTCCGCGATGCCCTCCGGCGAGACGAGCGAGTCGAGGTCCTCGGTGACGGCTCCGATGAAGCCGACCTTCACACCGTCGAGCTCCTTGACCCAGGCGGGGGCGAGCGCCGGCTCACCGGTCTCGGTGACGAACACGTTCGAGGCGATGTACTCCCAGTCCGCGCGGTCCTGCACCCGATCGCGCAGGTCCTCCCAGCCCTGGTCGAACTCGTGGTTACCCGCTGCGCTGACGTCGAGACCGGCCGCGTTGAGGGCGTCGATCGTCGGGTTGTCGTCGTTGATGAACGAGGTGAACGTCGAGGCGCCGATCAGGTCCCCGGCACCGGCGAAGATCGTGTTCGGGTTCGCCTCACGGAACTGCTTCACTGCCCCTGCCAGCACCGCGGCTCCCGCGGCGGCGCCGTCGGCTTCGATCCTTCCGTGGAAGTCGTTGACCGTGACGACGTCGATGCTCACCGGCGGGATCTCCGCGGAGACGCCGACGATGATGGGGTCGTGGTCGCTGGAGCGGTACGGGGTGCCCTCCTCGGTGGCGCCGAACGCGTAGCCGCGGTCGCTCCACTCCGGAGAGTTGATGCCCCAGACTCCGGCGCCTGTGATCGACGAGGCCAGCGACGGCGACGCGATCACGTGGTCGAGGGAACCGAGCTCACCGTCGAACGTGTACGTGTACTGCCCCGATGCCGTGTCGGCGACCAGGTCGCTCCACCCCTTCGAGGTGAACACATCGATCGGGTCTTCCTCGCTGTAGGCGTTGAAGTCGCCGATCAGCAGCATGTCGCCGCTGCCCGTCGTCTCCTCCAGGTCTTCCGTGAAGGCGAGGATCGCGTTCGCCTGCGCGACGCGGTCGGCGTTGAAGAAACCCTGCCCGTCGGCCGGCTCGGCACCCGCGCCCTGGGGCGGCGACTTCGACTTCAAGTGGTTGGCCACGACCGTGACCACACGGCCGTCGATGTCGAACGCCTGGGCGATGGGCTCGCGGGCGTTGCCCCACACGCTCTCATCCGTGACGGTGGCGCTGTCACCCACCGTCGTGACGGCATCCTTCTTGTAGATGATGGCGTTCGTGATGTAGTCGGTGGTGGCCGCGTCGTTCAGCGCGTCGGGCGTGGGCACGTAGTCCCACACCTCGGCGCCCGCGTCGTCGTTGAGGCCGGCGACCAGATCCTCGAGCGCCGAGTCGATCGGCTTGCCCAGCTTCACGGAGTTCTCGATCTCCATGAGGGAGACGATCTCGGCATCCAGACCGTTGATCGCCGCGACGATCTTCGACTTCTGGATCGCGAACTGCGCGGCGTTCGCCGCACCCCGGGCGTTCGAGTTCTCGCTCTTCAGCGTCGTGAAGTAGTTGTAGACGTTGAACGAGGCCACCTGCACGTCACCGCCGACCTCCGGAGCCGACGCGGTCCGCGGGTTCGTCGCCTCGAATCCGACCTTGAAGTCGGCCGACGAGGAATCGTCGATCGGCACGACCGGCTGCAGACGCCAGTCGTCGAATCCCCACTGCAGCACGTAGCCGTTATCGCTGAAGTCCACGACGTCGCCGTTGCGGACGACGGTGTCCTTCGTGAAGTACGGCTGCCCGCCGGGGTGGCCGCTGTTCGTGACCTGGATCGACCAGCCGTCATCCAGGAGGATGCGGTTAGCTCGGTTGGCCGCGGCGATCGCGGTGGCCTCGTCACCGGGGCGCGTGGTCTCCGTGCTCTTCACCGCGAGGTCTTCACCGGCGTTCAGCCAGAGCGTTCCGTAGTTGTACAGCTGGTGGCTGGAGGCCAGGCGGTAGCTTCCCTCCGGTGCCACGTACATGTTCTCGTACTGCTCCCGATCGGCACCGCGCACCGAGTCCGGCAGCGGTGTGACGGCGGGGACGCCGACTCCCGCGGTCAGCACCGCGACGTCACCGGCCGCGGCCGGGGTGATCTGGGTCTGCCCGAAGTACTCGCTCACCGCACCGGTCACCGAGACGAGGTCGCCGATCTCGAGTGTCGGGGACAGCGCGTTCAGGAAGACGAACACCCCGTCCGAGGCGCCCGGCGTGGCATCCGTCGCCCCGCCGGAGCCCTGGGTCTGGATGACGATGCCCTTGTAGCCGCCCGTGCGGTAGTCCGCCGTGACGACGCCCTCGACCTCGACCGTCTGGCCGTTCAGCGGGGAGACATCGGTCGTGCCCTGGACCTCGGCGATCGTCGCCGCGATCGGGTCCTCACCCGGGTCTGTTCCGGGGTCGGTGCCGCCGGAGCCCTGCGGGGTGATCGTCGCAGAGAGCGTGAAGTCCGCGCTGTTGTCGTCGGTGTCGACAGCGCCCGTGCGGTTCAACGACTTGACGTCGGTGTTCCCCGACGGCGCCGTGGCCGCCTTCGTCTCGAAGGTGTTCGACGAGCCGTAGCCGAGCAGGTCGACCACACCGTCCACACCCACCGTCGAACCCGGCGTGAGGGTGACGGCGGCGGTGCCCTCGACGAGGGCGAGCGTGCCGTTGGTGCCGCTCGGAGTGAGGGTGGTGACGGCATCCGGCGTGGGGAGCTCGGCACCGTTCGCGCCGTTGCTGTTGCCCTGCACCAGGTAGTAGCCGCCGGCGGGGATCTCCCCGGTGAGCGCGGCCACACCGTTGAAGGCGCCTGTGCCGCTGGCGGACCGGTACTGCAGCGACATGCCATCGAGGGTGATCGCGGCGGACGTCGGGTTGTACAGCTCGACGAACTTGTTCTTGAAGGCCGCCCCCGCGCTGCCGCCGGAGAGATACGCCTCGTTGATCACCACCCCCGTGCCCGTGGTGTCGGCTGTGGCGGGAACGGCGGCCAGCGAGCCGAAGCTCAGCGCGGCGACGCAGGTCACGGCGAGAGCGCCGATGCGCCCCCGACTTCTACGGTGCGAGACCGGAACCATGCGGTTCCTCTCGTCTGGGGCGGACATCATCGGTGCTGTCTCCTCGGTCGGGTTCGACACTTCTCAGGACTGTCACGGCACACAGGGGAAACTCCCAGCGCGCTCACATGGTGCGAGCATACGGAGCGGTCAGGACATCCTCAACGGAGTTTCCCGATTCGTCACCGAGCGCTCACCGGATGGCTCGAGGGACCCCTGACGAAGGTCGCTATCGCCGCACGGGAGCACACAATTGCGCACCGTCGAGCGCGCGGATGCGCGCGATGATCAGGTGGTTTCCCGACCGAGCGCGTCTTCGAACTCCTCGACCTCGCGCTCCCAGGCATCTTTCGCCAGGCGGTACCAGAGGTAGAAGGCGAAGCCCGCGAAGATGGCCCACTCGACCGCGTAGAAGACGTTCAGCCAGTTGACCGGCGACATCTCCTCGGGTGCGGGCGACGAGATGTCGACCAGCCCCGCGGACGCCGTGGTCGAGGCGAGGTAGGGGCGGTACACGTGAAGCTGCTCGATGTCGTGCCATCGGCTGAGCAGGGCGGCTGGAGACATTCGGTCCAACTGCTCGGGAGCGGAGTGCGGGGGGACACGGGGCCCTTCGTCCGAGATCACCCGACCGGTCACTTCGACCTCTGACCCGTCCGCGTCGGCTTCGAGCTCCCGCACGGCCGCATCCGCGGTCTCCCGATCGGGGGTCCACCCGATCGCGACGGCGATCGACGTGCGCTCTGCGACCCGCAGCTGTCCGGTCACCCAATACCCCGGGACATCGTCGTTGAAACGGCTCGACACGACGATGAAGTCCTCGGGGATCCAGCGCCCCGAGGTCTCGACGCGCTGGCCCACGAGCGGCTCGGGGAGGTATTCACCCGGCTCGACGACATCGGTGAGCTGCTGCACCTGCTCGGTCTGGCCGGCGGGGGGCGGATCGGTGTCGATCGCGCGCTCCAACTGCCACTGACCGAGCCAGGCGAACACCCCCGCGACGAGGAGGCACAGCAGCAGCACCCCGATCCAGCGCCCCCGGAGCATGACCTCGCGGAGGGTCGGGGGGAACAGAGCAGGAGTCGTCACGGTCGAGCGCTGTGCCTCAGGCCTCGTACGGCGCGAGCACGACCTCGACCCGCTGGAACTCCTTGAGGTCGGAGTATCCGGTGGTCGCCATCGACTTGCGCAGCGCGCCGATGAGGTTCGCGGTGCCGTCGGCGACCGGGGCCGGGCCGTAGAGGATCTCCTCGAGCGTGCCGATTCCCCCGACCTCGACACGACGGCCTCGCGGCAGCTTCGAGTGGTGAGCTTCAGGACCCCAGTGGAAGCCGCGGCCGGGCGCGTCGGTGGCCCGAGCGAGCGCGACACCGAGCATGACGGCGTCCGCCCCCATGGCGAGCGCCTTGACGATGTCGCCGGAGGTGCCGACGCCCCCATCGGCGATCACGTGGACGTAGCGGCCCCCGGACTCGTCGAGGTAGTCGCGGCGAGCCGCGGCGACGTCGGAGACCGCGGTCGCCATCGGCGCGTGGATGCCGAGGGTGGCACGCGTCGTGGATGCCGCCCCGCCGCCGAAACCGACGAGCACACCTGCCGCGCCCGTGCGCATGAGGTGGAGGGCCGCGGTGTAGGTCGCCGCGCCACCGACGATGACGGGGACGTCGAGGTCGTAGATGAACTTCTTGAGGTTGAGGGGCTCCGCGACGCTCGAGACGTGCTCGGCAGACACGGTGGTGCCGCGGATCACGAACAGGTCGACGCCCGCTGCGGCGACCGTGTCGTAGTACTCCTGGGTGCGCTGCGGCGTCAGCGAACCGGCGACCGTGACGCCGGACTCGCGGATCTCGGCGAGTCGGCGTGTGATGAGCTCGGGCTTGATCGGCTCCGAGTACAGCTGCTGCATCCGGACGGTGGCCTCGCCCTCGTCGAGTCCGGCGATCTCCGCCAGCAGCGGCTCCGGGTCTTCGTAACGCGTCCACAGACCCTCGAGGTCGAGGACGCCGAGGCCGCCGAGCTGTCCGAGCATGATCGCCGTCTGCGGGCTCACGACCGAGTCCATCGGCGCTCCCAGCACCGGGATGTCGAAGCCGAAGGCGTCGATCGTCCATGCGGTCGACACGTCCTCCGGGTTGCGCGTGCGCCGCGATGGCACCACCGCGATGTCGTCGAACGTGTACGCGCGACGTGCGCGCTTTCCTCGGCCGAGCTCGATCTCCATGGTCACCCGTCCAGCCTACCCGGGAGCGGGGGCCGGCTCGGGCGGACGCACGCCGCCCGGCTCCTGATGTTCTGATGTTCGTCGGATGCGGAGAAGGTGATCCCCACGCGCGGACTCTCAGTGTGCGCACCCACGAGTCCGGCCTCCGTATCGTCAGCGGGCGCGGGCCACGCGGCGCTCATCCCAGACCGGTTCGTCGGACTCGTACACGTCCCCGCCCGAGCCGAACACCAGGAACCGGTCGAACGATCGCGCGAACCATCGATCGTGTGTCACGGCCAGCACCGTGCCCTCGAATCGCGCGAGTGCCTGTTCCAGTGCCTCGGCCGACTCCAGGTCGAGGTTGTCGGTCGGCTCGTCCAGAAGCAGCAGCGTCGCCCCGGAGAGCTCGAGCAACAGGACTTGGAACCGCGCCTGCTGTCCACCGGACAGCGAGTCGAAAGTCTGCAGGGCCTGACGCACGAGCCCATAGCGGTCCAGCGCCGAGCTCGCGGCGTCGCGCGGCATCCCGGTGCGACGATCGTCACCCCGGTGCAGGATGTCGAGGAGCGTGCGTCCGACGAATTCCGGATGCGCGTGCGTCTGCGCGAACAGACCGGGCACGACCCGCGCTCCGAGCGTCGCTGCGCCGGTGTGCTCGACCACGCTCAGCTGCTCCCCCGACGAGGTGACGTGACCGAGCGTGGTGTCGGGGTCGCTGCCACCACGCGCGAGCAAGCGCAGGAAGTGGGACTTGCCCGACCCGTTCGAGCCGAGCACGGCGACGCGATCGCCGTACCAGATCTCCGTGTCGAACGGCCGCATCAGCCCGGTCAGCTCCAGGCGCTGCACCACCACGGCGCGCTTGCCCGTGCGCGCTCCCCGCAGGCGCATGTCGAAATCCTGCGCGGGCGGACGCTCCTCGGGCGGACCCGCCTCTTCGAACTTCCGCAACCGCGTCTGCGCCGCCTGGTACCGAGACGCGAAACCGTCGTTCGCCGACGCCTTCACCTTGAGGTTCGCGACGAGGGTGCGCAGCTTCTCGTGCTGCTCATCCCAGCGACGACGCAGTTCGTCGAGCCGCTCCATCCGGTCCGCCCGCGCCTGCGGATAGGTACCGAATCCACCGCCGTGGACCCAGGCCGTGGCTCCCGCACCACCGGGCTCGAGCGTGATCAGCCGATCGATCGCGCGCGCCAGGAGTTCTCGGTCGTGCGACACGAGCAGCACGGTCTTCGGCGTCGCCCGCAGCTGCTCCTCGAGCCAGCGCTTCGTCGGGACGTCGAGGTAGTTGTCCGGCTCATCGAGCAGCAGCACCTCGTCGGGTCCGCGCAGCAGCGCTTCGAGTGCGAGCCGCTTCTGCTCGCCCCCGGACAGCGTGGTGAGCTCGCGGAACCGCGCACGTTCGAACGGCACCCCGAGCGCCGCGACCGTGCACTGATCCCAGACGGTCTCGTGCTCGTATCCACCGGCATCGGCGTATTCGGCGATCGCCGACGCATACGCCATCTGCGTGTCGTGCTCGTCGCGCTCGATCAACGCGTTCTCCGCAGCTTCGAGCGTCTCGGCCGCGGTACGGATGCGCGCGGGCGCGACGCGCACGAGCAGTTGGTGGACCGTCTCCCCGGCCTCGCCGTGACCGACGAACTGGTCCATGACGCCCAGGCCGCCCTCGATCGTCACGACCCCGTCATCAGCGGACTGATCGCCGCGGATGATGCGCAGCAACGTCGTCTTGCCCGCGCCGTTGGGGCCGATGAGCGCGCTCGTCGACCCGGAACCGACACGGAACGTCACCTCGTCGAGAAGCGGTCTGCCGTCGGGGAGCGTCAGTGAGACGCTGGAGACATCGATGTAGCCCACGGTGCGTGGCCGTCCTTCCGCCCCGCATGTGCCGAGCCGACCAGGCTATCAGCGCGAGCGGCCGGGCACGAACCGCGGCCGGCCGCGTCAGTCGACGTGACCCAGGCTCGTGAGCGCTTCGGTGCGAGGGGCGACGGGGAGGACGAACCGGAACTCGGTGCCGACGCCCTCCTGACTCGTGACGTCCATGGTGCCGCCGTGCGCCAGGACGATCGCCCGCGTGATCGTGAGTCCGAGCCCCACCCCCGGCACGGCGTTGCGTGTCGCGGTCGACGCGCGGAAGAAGCGCGTGAATAGCATTCCCTGCTCGTTCTCGGGGATCCCGACCCCGGTGTCCCTGACCGAGAGCTCCACTCCCCCGTCCACCAGGCGCACCAGCGCCGTGACCCGACCACCACTCGGCGTGAACTTGATGGCGTTGGAGAGGAGGTTGTCGAGCGCCTGGCCGATCCTTCCGGAGTCGACCACGAGGCGGACCGGGTCAGGGCCGACCTCGGCGTCGATCTCGATGCCTTCTCGTTGCGCGTGCGGACCCGCCGACACCACCGCTGAACGGACCAGCTCGGCGACATCGGCCTCCTCGCGATCGAGCGGGAACCGCCCGGATTCCACCTGTGCGGTGAAGAGGAGGTCGCCGACGAGGTTGAGCAGGCGCTGGGCGTTGCGCTCGATGATGGAGACGAACTCCTGCTGGTCGCCGGTGAGCGGCTGACCGGGATCGTTCTGGAGCAGGTCGAGGAATCCGATGATCGCGCTGAGCGGGGTGCGCAGCTCGTGCGAGATCATCCCGACGAACTCGTCTTTCATCCGGGCGACCTCGACCGCCCTGGTCTCGTCGGTGAGCACGAACAGGTAGCCCTGCTGGGCACCGGCGCCGTCCTTGTGGGGGCTCACGGTCACGCGGGCGGGAACGGTCGTGCCGCCCGCGGTCGTCACCTCGATGTCGCCGTCGACCGTGAGTCCTGCATCGGCCTGCGCGAACAGGGCCTGGATCCCCGGCGAGAGCTCGTCCTCCCCCGAGCGACGGTCCTCGGATGGCTGCAGGCGGTCGGCATGCTCCGCCGCCAGCATCGACAAGACAGCGGTGGAGAAGAAGCGATCGACGCGCACATCTTTCAGCGCCTCACCGGCCGAGAGCCCCAGCAGGCGCTCGGCCCCGGGGTTCCAAGCCGTCACGACACCGTCGCGCGTCGTCGCGATCACGGCCTGGGCGGTGATCGACGACCACAGGCTCTCGAACGAATCCAGGAGCTCGCGGTACTGGCGCTCCTTGTCGCGCAGCTGCACGATCATCGCGACGTTCTCCGACAGCGCCTTGGTGCGCTCGGCCACCAGCTCCTCGGCCTGCTGGACACGGAGGCGCTGCTGTCGGGCGAGCTGGTTGATGACCGCGGCCACCGCGGCGAACACCAGGGGAGCCACCACGCCGCGGAGCCACTCGGTCGAGGTGTGGGGCGGATCGGTGAAATACGGCATGAGCAGCGCGACAGACGTCAGGCCCGCGACCACGAAGACCCAGCGGATGCCGGGCGCCGCCGCCAGCCACACCACGGGGAGGAGAACGAGAGCGGAGAAGAGGGAGCCGGGGCCACCGGTACCGGTGCGGAAGAGGCCGAGGCCGATGATGTCGATGATCGGGATGAGCAGGACCGCCCATCCGTCGTGGATCCGCCGCGCGGTGAGCACCGCGGCGAGGACGGTGGCCCCGAGGACCAGAGCGATGCCACCGATCGCCGACGCGGCGTGGGCGACAGGAAGGTCCGGCACCCACCAGGTGAGCAGCCCCGCGACGGCGGCCGCGATGACCGTCGGCGCCTGTTTGAGCAGCGGGCTCGGGTCGTCGAAGATCCGATACCACCGGCTCTCGGCGCGGGCGAGCGGCGTGGCCCTCATCGCTCCACCCGCTCCACGATGGCGTGCAGGTCAGCCCCGGTGATGGGCTTCGGCAGGGCGGCATCCGCCGGTGGGTAGTCGGCCGCGTCGAGCACCGAACTGATCACGAGGAAGCAGCGGGGGAACCGGTCCTGCACCAGACGAGCGCATTCCTGCCCCGAGATCCCGGGCAGGAGCAGGTCGAGCACCGCCAGGACCGGATCGATCTCATCGAAAGCGGCGATCGCCGACTCGGCGTCGCGGGCGACGAACACGTCGAAGCCCTCGCGATCGAGATAGCGACGCAGCAACGCCGCCTGATCGGGGGCGTCTTCCACGACCAGGGCCAACGGCCTCCCGGTCATCGAAGGAACAGCTCTCGCACGATGACGACGGCGACGACGACGACGAGAGCGATGATCGCCTGCGGGATCAGTCGCCGCTCGCGGCGCGCATCCTCGGCGATCTCCTCCGCTTCGGTGTCGTGTGACGGTGCTGCGGTCATGAGTCCACACGTCCGATCTTCTCGGTCTTGATCCAGGAGGCGTCGGCGCGACGCCATTCTTTGATGTACGAATCCACGGTGATGGCGCAGAGCAGGGATCCGTAGCCGCAGACGTACAGCAGCAAGCCGGCGAAGAAGCGGCCGGTAGGGAGCGGTTCCACCGCGCGAGCGAGCCAGATCCCCAGCATCGAGATCGGACCCCACAGATAGAAGATCACCGCCCAGGTGAACAACGTCTGCTCGGTGGCGCGCTGGCCGAGCGCCTGCAGAAGCGCCTGGAACAGCCACGGGAAGAGGGCGATGGCCATGAGGAGGAGCGCCCCGAACCCGGGGAACATGATCGCCTCACGCCAGGAATGCCTCCCCGTTCGCGGGTCGAGCTGCACGGAGAAGAGTATCGAGAAGAGATAGATGCAGGCCGCCGAGATCCACATGAAGCGGAACACGAACTCGGCGATGTCGCTGTGCAGGACCAGCAGCGCGAGCATTCCCGCCGCAGCGAGGATCATGAACGCCGGCAGCAGCAGGATCGTGAACCAGGCCAGACCGAACGAGAAGCTCCCCAGGCGATGGGTGGGGCTCGGACGGAACCACAGCTTCCGGTAGATCGACGTCAGCTGCACGTTGCCCCGCGCCCAGCGCAGGCGCTGCTTCCACAGGCTGTCGATCGTCCGCGGCTCCTCGGCGAGCACGACGGCGTGCGGCTCGAAGACCATGCGCCGCCCCTTGAGCTGACCTTCGAACGTGGTCATGGTGTCTTCTGCGAGGGTCCCCGTCGGGATGCGTCCGCCGATCGCCTCGAGGTTCGCGCGGGAATGCAGCTGCGCCCCGCCGGCCAGGCACGCGATCGCGCCGCCGACGTTCTGCACCCGGCGGGCGGAGAGCTGTCCGATCACGTACTCGATCGCGATGAAGCGCGTGAGGTAGTTGCGGTCGCGACTGCCCTCGGCGATGTATGCGGTCGCGGCACCGACGTCGTCGTCGGCGAGATGCCGGCTGAGCTTGCGGAGAGAATCGCGTGCGAAGATGACGTCCGCATCCATGATGAGCACGGCTTCGGTCCACTCGTCCGCGAGCGCGACCTCGAGTCCGTGGTTGAGGGTGTGCGCCTTGCCTTCGCCGCCCTTCTCGCGCCGCAGGTGCACGACGCGTCCGGGATGTGCTGCGGCCTTCGCGGCGACGATGGTGGGCGTGTCGTCCGTTGACGCATCATCGACGACGAAGATCCTCAGTCGCTCGCCGGGGTACTCCAGCTGGAGCAGCCGTTCGATGGCGGGGCCGATGACGAGCCCCTCGTTCCATGCCGGGATGATGACCGCGACGTTCGGGTGATACGGCGCCGCCTTGCCGTAATGGTTGCGGAACGCGTGCAGCGGCAGCACGAGGAACTGCAACCCCGTGTTGACGACGGGCAGCGTGCCGACCAGCACGCAGAGCAGGAGGACGACGACGAGCACCGTCTGGAGCCAGGTCAGATCCGTCACGAGGAGGCCTCGATCGCGTCGAGCAGCGGGATCACACGGGAGTATCGGCCGACATCCGCCGCTTCATGACTGTCCGTGGAGGCGACGAGCTCTCCACCCGCCCATCGCAGGGCCGACAGCGCTTCAGGCCCGGGGCACGCCCATTTCTCGTTGACCTCCACCCGTGTCCCGGTCTCGACGGCGGCACGCGCCCAGGCCTGCGTCCGCTCCGCCCCGAGATCCTGCTCGGACAGCCCGATCTTGGGCAGGAGGGAGAAGCAGTGCGCGAGCTGGTTTCCCGGATACCGGTGCATCGTGGAGATCAGGGCGTTCACGAGCTGGTCGAGCACGTCGTCCACCCCCCACCCTGCGGCGATCCGCTCGCGCACGACGGACGGGCCGAGCGGACCGTCGACACCGGGGTACTGATGGTCGGCGATCAGGATCCGGTCGATGCCGTCCGGCAGAGCCGGGATGTCGAGGGCCCCGGAGCTGTCGAGGATCTTCGCCTCCACACCGGTGAGCACCACGAGCCCGTCCGGCACCCGGAGAGCGCGCACGGCGGAGAGGTACTCGGGCACCCAGGTGGTGCTCTCACGCACATGGTCGACCAACCGCACCGTGCTCAAGCCCGCCGCCGCTGCGGCCTCGACATTCTCGGAGAGCGTCGAGACGGCGTCGTCGGAGAAGGTCGAATGGACGTGGTGATCGCCGCGAAGCAGGGGGTGACTCACAGCTCCTCCTGGTGCCCCGCGTGGTCGGAGACCAGCACGTCCTCGACCTCGACGATCACGTCTTCCAGGAAGCGCACCGAAGCGACCTCACGGAACGGGATGTTCACCGGCAGCTCACGCCCCAGGAACAGATCCGCGACGAGCGAAGGGATGTCGACCCCGGCCGCGATCGTGAGCGGCAGAGCCCCGGGGAAACGCGGGTTGACCTCGAGCAGCACGGCACGGCCGGCGCGGTCACGACGCAGCTGCACGTTCGCGACGCCCACGAGTCCGATGGCCCGCGCGATCGATGCGGCGGTCTCTTCTAGTTCGGGGTCACGCACGGTGCGTCCGGCGATCGCGACCCCCGAGTCGACCCTGGCACGGGTGCGCGGCACGGCGGCGACCACGGCACCCGCAGCATCGGCGATGACGTCGACCGAGTACTCCTCCCCCGGGAGGAAGTCCTGCACGATCAGGCCTTCGTCCGTGGGCAGCGCCTCGAGGGCGGCACGATCCGGCACGAGTCGGACGCCACGGCTTCCCGCACCCTGGCGAGGCTTGGCGAAGACCGGGAACTCCCAGTCGACGGCCTCCGCCTCGGGGCCGGCGAGGACCGTGCGGGGCGTGCGACCGGTCGGGGCGCATCGCTCGGCGAGGGCGAGCTTGTCGAGCGCGGTGTTCAACGTGTCCGCCGAGGGCGCGGCCAGGACCGCGGGGGCCAGTTCGTCCCGTCGTCCGGCGAGGGCGATGAGCTCGACATCGACCGTGGAGATCACGAGGTCCAGGGCGTCGGCTTCGACCATCCGCGCGATGGCCGGCACGAAGTCCACGTCCCGCCCCGGTGGCACCAGACGACGCTGCGCCGGGGGCACCAGGTAGATGCCGCTCGCCCATCCGTCCATGTCGGCGGCGAACACGGTCAGATCGGCACGGCGGAGGAGGGAGCGGATCACGGCCACGCCTGCCGGACCTCCCGCGCCGGTCACCAGTACACGCTTCGTCATCAGCTCTCCCGTCGGCTGAGTTCGTGGGCGCCGATGAACTCCGCCGTCTCACGCACCACCTCGAGGGGTTCGACGGCTGTCCCACCCCCGAACCGCGACCAGTATCGTGCGGTCGCCGTGACGAACTCGGGTGCGAGGTACTCCCGGCTCGCGGTCTGCGAGTGGAAGCTCTCCAGGAGCCGAAGCTTCTCGTCCAGGTACTCGTCGATCCGCACGAACCGCGTGGGGCGGAAGTCGATCGTCGACGACGGGCTCTGGTAGCAGGCGACCGTGCCGACGCGCCGAGTGGCCACGATCGTGGCCTCACTCACGGCCCGGTGATCCTGGTGTCTGTCGTGACCCGAGTGCGTGTAGACGATGGTGGGGCGAACCTCCTGCACCACCTCTTCAATGAGGCGCACGGTCGATCCGCCGCCGGGGATCTCGGTGTCGACGAGGTCCTTGAGGAAGAGCCGGGCGCCGAGCAACTCGGCCGCGGCCAGCGACTCGTCCTGTCGGCTGTCGGCGTCACCGCCTCTGGCGCCGCGGGAGAGAGTGAGGATCGTGATGTCGTCCCCCGCCCTGGCGTGGGCCGCGAGAAGTCCGCCGACGCCGATCTCCACGTCATCGGGGTGCGCGCCGATCGCGAGCACCCGTTCCGGTTGGCGGGCCCCCTCCCGGCGCCGACGCCCCTCCTCGATCAGCCGAGTGACGGACTCGACGAGTTTGGCGTTGTCGAGCGGTTTCGTGAGGAACTCGTCCGCCTGCGCACGCAGCGCGGAGACCGCGTACTCGACGGAGACGTGGGCCGTCATCACCAGCACGGGCACGGTCGGAACCGTTCGACGGAGCTCCGCCAGCAACTCCAGGCCGCTCAGCCCCGGCATCTCGATGTCGGTCACGACGACGTCGGGGCGCTGCGCCCCGACACGCTCGACGGCGACCTGACCGTCTTCCGCGACATCGACGATGCAGCCCGCCCGCCGCTCGAGCACGGTCTTCACGAGCAGGGCGACGTCCGGATCGTCATCGACGACGAGAACGCGAGGAGAATCCTCAGGCATGGATACAGCTCTCCTTGGGGAGGTTCCCTGACCGATGGGGATCGGCCTGCGATCTCGGTGCCTTCATCACCGGAACCGCCGGGAAAGTCGAGCGGGGTATGTCGATTCTGGCATACACGACCGCCTTCCCGGCGGCTTCGTTCTCACGAGGCCGCACGTGCCGCGCGCTTCTCCTGCTGATACACCCGGATCGCCTCGTAGCGCTCTGCGGACCGAGCCCGACGCTTGGCCGCCTCCTCGTCGCGGTTCTTCGGGGGCGCCGTCGTGACGAGCTCGTCCAGGAGCACCCGGGTCGCCTGTGCGATCTCAGTGACAGCGCGATCGAACACGGCTCGATTGGCACGGGACGGTGCCGTCGTCCCGGCGATCTTGCGCACGAACTGCAGGGCTGCGTCGTGGCACTCGTCGTCGGTCGCGGCAGGCTCGAGGTTGTTGAGCGGGACGATGTTTCGGCACATACCCGCACGCTACGCCTGGGGCCGCGTCGGCGGAAGAGTCCGTGCGACCGCGCCGCGTCCGGAGGGGATGGTGCGGGCGTCGACGCTTCGCTACGCTCGGGGCGTCCGGAGCCGCCGGGCACAATCCTCGTACCCCCAGAGACAGGACAGCACATGACGAATCCCCCGCCATACCCTGAGCAGCCGACCCCCGGCTCCGGAGCCCCGGCCGCCCCGGGAGGCGGCTACCCGGCTGCTCCCGCTCCTGCCTACTCGCAGCCCACGCCGACTCCGCCGGGCCGGGTGCTGTCGATCGTCGGACTGGTCCTCGCATTCCTCATGGCGCCCGTCGGCCTGGTCATCAGCATCGTGGCCGCCGTGAAGCTCGGCAAGGCCGGTCAGCCCAAGGGGCTCGCCATCGCGGGCATCATCGTCGGCGCGATCATCACGATCCTGGAGATCGTCGCGATCATCCTCGTCGTCACCGTCTTCGCCGGACTCATCGGCATGTGCGCCGACCTCGGACCCGGCGTGTGGGAGGTCGGCGGCGTGACCTACACCTGCGGCTGACCGCGGGGACACCACGACGAGGAGGGACCGGATACCGCGGTATCCGGTCCCTCCTCGTCTGCAGAGGTTACTTCTTGTAGTTCGGTGCTTCGACCACGATCTGCACGTCGTGCGGGTGCGACTCCTTGAGCCCCGCCGAGGTGATGCGGACGAACTTGCCCCGCGTCTTGAGCTCTTCGATGGTGCGCGCGCCGACGTAGAACATCGACTGCCGGAGGCCTCCGACCAGCTGATAGGCCACGGCGGCGAGCGGCCCGCGATACGGGACCTGCCCTTCGATGCCCTCCGGGATCAGCTTGTCGTCGCTCGGGACGTCGGCCTGGAAGTAGCGGTCCTTGGAGTACGAGGTCTGCTTGCCGCGCGTCTGCATCGCACCCAGCGAGCCCATGCCGCGATACTGCTTGAACTGCTTGCCCGATTGGAAGACGATCTCGCCGGGCGACTCGTCGGTGCCGGCCAGGAGCGAACCGAGCATCACCGCATCGGCGCCGGCGACGAGGGCCTTCGCGATGTCGCCCGAGTACTGCAGACCACCATCGGCGATCACCGGGACACCGGCGGGACGAGCGGCGAGCGACGCCTCGTAGACGGCCGTGACCTGGGGCACGCCCACGCCCGCGACGACGCGCGTGGTGCAGATGGATCCGGGTCCGACGCCGACCTTCACCGCGTCGACGCCGGCGTCGACCAGAGCCTGCGCGCCTTCCCGGGTCGCCACGTTCCCCCCGATGACGTCGATGTGCTCGAACGATGTGTCGGCCTTCAGACGGCGGACGAGGTCGATCACGCCCTGGGACTGTCCGTTGGCGGTATCGACGACCAGCACGTCGACGCCCGCGTCACGCAGCGCCTCCGCGCGCTCCCACGCGTCTCCGAAGAAGCCGATGGCCGCACCGACGCGGAGTCGCCCCTGGTCGTCCTTGGTCGCGAGCGGGTACTTCTCGCTCTTGTCGAAGTCTTTGATGGTGATCAGTCCTGCGAGCTTGCCGTCGCCGTCGATCAGCGGCAGCTTCTCGACACGGTGCTTGGCGAACAGGGCGATGACCTCGCCGGCGGCGACGCCGACCGGAGCGGTCACGAGGTTCTCCCGCGTCATGACGTCTTTGACGAAGGTGCTCTGACGCTCGAAGCCGGACACGAAGCGCATGTCGCGGTTGGTGATGATGCCGACGAGCTTGCCCTCGTCGTCGACGACGGGGAGACCCGAGATGCGGTACTTCGCGCACAGGTTGTCGACCTCTTCGACCGTGGCGTCCTGCGTGGTCGTGATGGGGTCGGTGATCATGCCCGATTCGCTGCGCTTGACGCGGTCGACGTGCGCGGCCTGATCCGCGATGGAGAGGTTGCGGTGGAGGATGCCGATGCCGCCCTCACGCGCCATCGCGATCGCCATGCGCGACTCCGTCACGGTGTCCATCGCGCTCGACAGCAGCGGGGTGGCGACCGAGATGCGCCGCGTGATCCGCGACGAGGTGTCCGCCTCGCTGGGGATCACGTCGGTGTGCCCGGGCAGGAGCAGCACGTCATCGTACGTCAGTCCGACGAAGCCGAAGGGATCGTGCTGTTCCATGGAGTCTCCTTCTGCGCGTGTCGCGCATGTCCGAGTGCGAGGGGGTGGTCGACGTCGGCCGTTCGCGGGGCAGCGGCCCGTATGAAGATTCTAAGCGAGACACGCCCGAGAACATTCCCAGATCCCCGTCGTTACCGGACCGTTGGCCCCGACGGTAGGTGATTCGCCGATCGCGCATTACGCTCAAGTGCGTCGTCCATCCCCGCGGTCGAACCCGAGACCGCGGAGACACAGCACTCAAAGTGGAGGTTGCGTGGGACCCACAACAATCGCCGTGCATCGAAAGCGCCCCTGGCTGGTCGCCTTCCTCGGTATCCTCATGGCGCTCAGCGCCGTCTTGCTCCTGCCCCCTTCATCGGCCTCGGCCGAGACGACGGACGACGGACAGGAGATCACCGACTTCTACTTCGCCGGCGTCGTCACCAACGCGGACGAGCCCGTCGAAGGCGTCGTCATGTCCATCGAGGGCAACGGCTTCGAGGCCGAGACCGAGACCGACGCCGAGGGCAAGTGGCGCCTGTACGTGCCCGAGAAGGAGACGTACACCCTCACGGTCGACGAATCCACGCTTCCGGACGGAGTGATCGTCGACGCGACCCAGCTCCCCGAAGGCATCCAACCGGTGTCGGGGACGACGGCCTCGTTCGAGCTCGAATTCGGCCTCACCGGGACCAAGATCGTCAACTTCTTCCTCGGTGCCGGCGAACGGGTGACGGTCTCCTTCCTCGATCAGCTCCTCTCGCGCATGGTGGGCGGACTGAACTTCGGTCTCCTGCTCGGCCTCGCCTCGATGGGCGCCGCGCTGATCTACGGGACCACCCGCCTGTCGAACTTCGCCCACGGTGAGATGGTCACGTGGGGCGCGGTGGTCATGCTGCTCTTCACCACGTTCTGGAACCTTCCGCCCTGGCTCGGCATCCTCGCCGCGGTCGTGGGCGGTGCGGCACTCGGCTGGGCACTGGATGCGGGGATCTGGAAGCCTCTGCGCCGCCGAGGCCTGGGTGTCGTCCAACTGATGATCGTGAGCATCGGCCTCTCCCTCGCCCTGCGCTACGGCATGCAGTACATGATCGGCGGGAGCACCTACCAGCTGCCGGGCGCGAGTCCCGAGCCGATCAAGCTCGGACCCATCTCGCTCTCCTACATCGACATGATCGCGATGGCGACGAGCATCATCGTGATCCTCGGCGTGGCCTTCTTCCTCACCAGGACCCGCACCGGAAAGGCGACCCGAGCGATCTCGGACAACCCGCAGCTGGCCGCCGCCTCGGGCATCGACGTCGACAAGGTGATCCGCACGGTGTGGATCCTGGCCGGCACGCTCGCGGCGATCTCCGGCATCCTGTGGGCGTACTTCCGCCCCGGGGTCAAGTGGGACATGGGCATGCAGATGCTGCTGCTGATGTTCTGTGCGATCACGCTCGGCGGTCTCGGCTCCGCGATCGGCGCCCTGATCGGCTCGATCATCGTCGGCCTCGCGGTCGAGGTGTCGACCTTGTTCGGCGTACCGACAGACCTCAAGTACGCGACAGCACTGGTCGCACTGATCGTGATCCTGCTGGTGCGACCGCAGGGCATCCTCGGGCGCAAGGAAAGGTTGGGCTGACGCATGGACTTCGGCAGCATTTTCGGCAACACCGCCTCCTATCTCTTCAGCCCGACCACGATCGCCTACGCGCTCGCGGCAACGGGGCTCGCCGTGCACTTCGGATACACCGGACTGCTCAACTTCGGCATGGCGGCCTTCATGGCCATCGGCGCCTATGGCTACGCGATCTCGATCCTGACGTTCGGCTTCCCCTGGTGGGCGGCGCTTCTGGTCGGCCTGCTCGGCGGGGCGGTCTTCGCTCTCGTGCTCGGTATCCCCACCCTCCGTCTCCGCGCCGACTATCTGGCCATCGCGACCATCGCGACCGCCGAGGTGGTGCGCCTGTTGTTCGTGACCGAGCTGTTCAAGGACTGGACGAACTCGGCGGGCGGACTCTCGGGCTACCACCAGAGCTTCCGCGATGCGAACCCGTTCCCTCCCGGCACCTACGGCTTCGGACCGTGGACCTACAACGCGACGGACCTCTGGGTCCGGGTCGTCGGTCTGATCAGCCTCGCGGTGGCGGTGCTCGTGGTGTGGGCGCTCATGCGCAGCCCGTGGGGTCGTGTGCTCAAGGGCATCCGCGAGGATGAGGACGCGGTGCGCTCGCTCGGCAAGAACGTCTTCGCCTACAAGATGCAGGCCCTCGTGGTGGGTGGCGTCATCGGCGCCCTCGGAGGCGTCGTGTTCATCCTGCCGTCCGCGGTGATCCCGGGCAGCTACTCCACGTCGCTGACGTTCTTCCTGTGGACGATCCTCCTCCTCGGAGGTGCGGCGACCGTGCTCGGACCCACACTCGGCGCGGTGCTGTTCTGGGTGGTGTTCGCCTTCCTCGGCGCGCTCCTCCCCGCGATGGCGAACGCCGGCTACCTCCCGATGTCCAGCGCGCAAGCCGACGTCGTGCGGTACATCGTGATCGGTGTCGTGCTGATGCTGATCGTCATTTTCCGCCCCCAGGGCATCCTCGGAAACAAGAGGGAGATGACCTTTGTCAAGTAACGACGACGCGGCGGTCACGCCCGCGAAGACCACAGCCCGTGCCAAGACCGGCGGTCTCGCCGCCGGTCCCGCAGCCCCCGGGGTCAAGAAGGTCGACCCGATCCTCATCGCCGATGCCGTGGAGCGCCGCTTCGGCGGCCTCACCGCGGTCGACGTCGATCACCTGGAGATCCCTCGCGGGGCGATCACCGCCCTGATCGGTCCGAACGGTGCCGGGAAGACGACCCTGTTCAACCTGCTGTGCGGCTTCGACAAGCCGAACGCCGGCACCTGGTCGTTCGACGGCAAGAACCTCTCGGGCATCCCCTCCTTCAAGGTGGCGAGGATGGGACAGGTGCGCACGTTCCAGCTGACCAAGTCGCTGTCGCTGCTCACCGTGCTCGAGAACATGAAACTCGGCGCGAAGGACCAGCGCGGCGAAGGGTTCTGGGCGGGCTTGTTCCCCTTCCTCTGGCGCACGCAGGACCAGGAGATCGAGGCGCGCGCGCACGAACTCCTCACCCGCTTCAAGCTCGATGCCAAAGAGCAGGACTTCGCGGCATCGCTCTCGGGCGGTCAGCGCAAGCTCCTCGAGATGGCCCGCGCCCTCATGAGCGATCCGACCCTGGTCATGCTCGACGAGCCGATGGCCGGCGTCAATCCCGCCCTCACACAGTCCTTGCTCGAGCACATCCTCGACCTCAAGGAGCAGGGGATGACCGTGCTGTTCGTCGAGCACGACATGCACATGGTCCGGCACATCGCCGACTGGGTGGTCGTGATGGCCGAGGGGCGGGTCGTGGCCGAGGGGCCGCCCGACCAGGTCATGGAGGATCCCGCCGTCGTGGACGCCTACCTCGGGGCGCACCAGGATCTCGATCTCGGCGCCGTCACCGGTCGCCTCCCCGTGATCTCGGAGGAGGACGCACTCCGCATCCGGGAGAAGATCGAGACCGAGGTCGAGGCCGAAGAAGAGGCCGAGGACATCGAGGAGAAGAAGTCATGACCGACGCACCCGTCGAGCGCAACGAGATCAAGAACGACGACGTCATCGTCGAGCTGACCGATGTGCACGCCGGCTACCTGCCGGGAGTGAACATCCTCAACGGAGCCAACCTCGTGGCCCACAAGGGCGAGTTGATCGGCATCATCGGACCGAACGGCGCCGGCAAGTCCACCCTACTCAAGGCGATCTTCGGCATGGTCGAGATCCGCTCGGGCGACGTCACGGTGAAGGGCGAGAGCATCGTGGGCCTCAAGGCCGACAAGCTCGTCCGCCGCGGTGTGGCCTTCGTGCCGCAGACGAACAACGTGTTTCCCTCGCTCACGATCCAGGAGAACCTGGAGATGGGGCTCTACCAGAACCCGAAGATCTTCGCCGAGCGCCTCGAGTTCGTGAGCAGCATCTTCGCCGAGCTGGGCAAGCGACTCAAGCAGCGCGCCGGGTCGCTCTCGGGCGGTGAGCGGCAGATGGTCGCGATGTCCCGGGCGCTCATGATGGACCCCTCCGTGCTGCTGCTCGACGAGCCGTCGGCCGGCCTCTCCCCCGTGCGGCAGGACGATGCCTTCATCCGGGTCTCCGACATCAACAAGGCCGGCGTGACGACGATCATGGTGGAGCAGAACGCCCGGCGCTGCCTGCAGATCTGCGACCGCGGCTACGTGCTCGATCAGGGCAAGGATGCCTACGAGGGTTCCGGTCGCGAGCTGTTGAACGATCCGAAGGTCATCGGCCTCTACCTGGGGACGCTCGGGACCGACGCCGCCTGACGTTCCGGTCGCGAAAAGGCTCGGTATCCGCGTGGATACCGAGCCTTTTTGCGACCGGAGCAGGGTGACCGCACAGAAGAAGGCCCCGGATGGCATGCATCCGGGGCCTTCCTGTGCGCGATTACTTGATGCGCGAGGTGACGTTGTCGGCGTCGAACTCGTAGACGCCGATCGCGGCGCCCTTCGGGTCGTTGTTCTCGTCGAACGTGATCTCGCCCGAGAGGCCGTCGTAGTCCGCCGTGCCGCCGCCGTTGATGATGTCGGCGCACTCCGCGAACGTGGAGCACTTCTCGCCATCGCCGTCGCCACCGGAGACGGTGCGCATCTGCTCCGCCATGTCCGCACCCTCGACCGAGCCGGCGGCCAGAGCCGACAGCGCCATCAGGACGACGGCGTCGTACGCCTCGGCGGAGTACGTCACGGCGTCGATCGGGTCGTTGCCGTCAGCCGTCCAGACCTCGTTCAGCTGGTCGAGGAAGTCCTGCGGCAGCTCGGCGCCGGCGCGGGTGCCCTTCGAGCCCTCGAGGCTGACCGGGATGTCGGTTCCCCAGTCCTTGAGGTTGCCGTCGACGAGGTACAGCGAACCGGTGTCGACCCCGGCGTTGCCGAGGAGCGGCGCGATGGTCGCGAACTGGTCGTACGACACGACGGCCACGGCGTCGGGGTTCGCCGCAGCGATCTCCGAGACCTGCGCGTTGAACTGGCCGTCGCCCTGGTTGTAGGACGCATCCGCGACGACCTCGCCGCCGGTGCTCTCGAACGTCGCCTTGATGGCTTCGAAGAGACCGGTGCCGTACGGGTCGTTCTGGTAGATGATGCCGAGCGTCTTGTGACCGTCCTCGGCGATCTCGTTGCCGAGGACCTCGCCCTGGAGGTTGTCGCTCGGCGCCGTGCGGAAGTACAGCGGGTTGATGCCCGTGAAGTCCGGGGACGTGTTCGACGGCGAGACGGTGAGGATGCCCGCACCGGCGTTGCCGTCGAGGATGAGCTTGGTGACGCTCGACGATGCGGCACCGACCATGGCCGTGATGCCGGCGTTCTGCAGGTTGGTGATCGAGGTCTCATACGCCTTGTTGTCGAGGTCGCCCTCGTCGGCGGTGGTGAGGTCGATGGTCACGCCGGCGTCAGCCTCGTTGATCTGGTTGACGGCCAGCTGGACACCGGCCTCCATCGGAGCGCCGAGGAACGCGAGCGAACCGGTCGCGGGCAGGAGCGAGCCGAGCTTGAGTGTCAGATCGACGGCCGGCTTCTCACCACCCTCGCTCGGCTCGGCGTTCGGCGTGCTGCTGCAGCCGGCGACGACGATGGCGGATGCGCTGATCAAAGCGATCCCGGCGAAGACCTTCGCGGTGCGCGAGCCCTTCAGTGCGTTCATGATGCTCCCTTGCGTAACTGAACGTGGATTGTGACCACAGGCGGGTGCTCTAACACTAGGCCGTGATACCCGCGTGCAGGGATCGCAAGTATCTCGGTGCGTTAACGATCCGAGACCGGGTTCGGGCGGAGAAGAGACCCGGGTTCAGACGAGTTCGGTCGCAGCGATCCGACGGCCGCGGCGCCCGGCGAGCAGCAGATCGACGAGGAACACGGCGATGGCGATCCAGACGAGGATGAATCCCGCCCAGCGCTCCGGCGGCATCGGCTCCTTCAGGACGACGGCGCCGATGAGGAACTGCATCACCGGGGTGATGAACTGGATCATGCCGATCACCGTGAGGTTGATCCGCCGGGTTCCCGCGGCGAACAACAGCAGCGGTACCGCCGTCGCGACTCCCGCGAACGCCAGCAGCAGAGCGTGCACCCCTCCGTTCGCGCCCATCGTGATGCCCGCCGGGGTCATCGACACCACGATCAGCTGCGCGACGGCGATCGGGATCAGCCAGAACGACTCGAGGGTGAGCCCGCTGACGGCATCGACCGCCGGACCGATCTTCTTCTTGATGAGTCCGTAGATACCGAAGGATGCGGTCAGCGAGAGCGCGATCCACGGGAAGGCACGGTAGGCCACGATGATCACGACGACGGCGATCGCGGCGATGGCGATCGCCGCCCACTGCAGCCGACGGATGCGTTCCTTCAAGACGAAGACCCCGAGCAGCACCGTGGTGATCGGATTGATGAAGTAGCCCAGGCTCGTCTCGATCACGTTGTCGCTGAGGGTTCCGATGAGGAACACCTGCCAGTTGACGTAGATCAGGAGCCCGGCGAGCGCCGTCCAGCCGAGCAGCCGGGGCTGCCGGAGGATCGCTCGGAACGCGGCCCACCCGCGGGTGACGGTGAGCAGCAGGAGGCAGAACACGAACGACAGCAGCACCCGCCAGGCGACGACCTCCCACGGCCCGGTCGGTGCGAGCAGGAGGAAGTAGAGCGGAAGCACGCCCCAGAGCAGGTAGGCGGCTCCGGCGTACGCGACCCCCGCGATCCGGGTGGCGCGGGTCGTCTCAGGGGTCACCGCACAACACTAGCGCCGGGAATGCAGAAGGGGCCCGGATGCCGATGCATCCGGGCCCCTTCGAGGACCTCGACCCTGACCCGCGGAGGGGCCGGATCAGGTTCCGCAGATCAGCGGACGACGACCGCCAGGACGTCGCGAGCGGACAGGACGAGGAACTCGTCTGCGCCGAACTTCACCTCGGTGCCGCCGTACTTGCTGTAGAGCACGCGGTCGCCGACGGCGACGTCGATCGGAACACGGTTGCCGTTGTCATCGATACGGCCGGGGCCGACCGCCACGACCTCGCCCTCCTGGGGCTTCTCCTTGGCGGTGTCGGGGATGACCAGGCCACTCGCGGTGGTCTGCTCGGCCTCGACCTGCTTGATGACGATCCGGTCCTCGAGCGGCTTGATGGAAACCGACACGGTCTACCTCTTCTTTCTTGACGCTGACACGAAAGACTTGTTCGCACTCTCAACCCGAGAGTGCTAATGCCAGTGTAGGCGGTGTGCTGGCACTCACGCAATGCGAGTGCCAGCACACCCGCTCGAGACGGCTCCGCGCGTGGCGGGGAATTAGGCTGAGGGCGTGGAGATGTCCGAGCTGCGCGCCCTGCTGACCCCCGCCGGTCTCGAACTCCTCGACGCTGTCGGGACGGTCGGATCGAGTTCCGACGTCGCTCGCGCGGTCTCGAGGCTGCGCGCCGCCGGCCACTCCCCCGACCTGGTCTCCGCGGTCGTCGGACAGGCTCACCTGCGATCCAAGGCTGCCGCCAAGTTCGGACCGTTCGCCGGACGCATGCTGTTCACCCGCGCGGGCCTGGAGCAGGCCACCAGGCTCGGAGTCGCCGCTCGCCACGCGCAGCGGATCCGCGGCGCGGGATTCACCGCTGTCGCCGACCTCGGCTGCGGGATCGGCGGTGACGCTCTGGCTTTCACCGGGGCCGGGCTCGACGTGCTGGCAGTCGACGCCGATGAGGTCACCGCCGCGATCGCCGCCTACAACCTCGCGCCGTTCGGTGACAGCGCGAGGGTGCGCCACGACACCGCCGAAGACGCCTTCGAGACGATGCCCGCCGCGGACGACCGGGCGATCTGGATGGATCCCGCCCGACGCACCTCCGGTCACGGTGAGACGCGGCGCGTGTCGGCCGACGACTACTCCCCCTCCCTCGACTGGGCGTTCGACGTCGCACGCCGCGTGTCCACGGGCATCAAGCTCGGCCCCGCGCACGACCGAGATGCGCTGCCCGCCGACGCGGAGTCGCAGTGGGTGAGCGCCGACGGCAGTGTCGTCGAGCTCGTGGTGTGGAGCGGCGCCCTCGCCCGTGAAGGGGTCCGCCGCGCGGCCCTGGTGATCCGCGACGACCGGTCCCACGAGCTCACCGCACCCGCAGATGCCGCCGATGAGCCGGTGCGTGAGCTCGGCGCCTTCCTGCACGAGCCCGACGGTGCCGTCATCCGTGCGCGTCTGATCGGCGATGTGGCCAGGAGTCTCGACGCCGGGATGCTCGACGAGCACATCGCCTACCTGACATCCGATTCGGCGCTGACGAGCCCCTTCGTGCAGTCCTTCCGCGTGCGCGAGACGATGCCGGCGAACCCCAAGGCGATCAGTACCGCGCTGAAGGCGCACGACATCGGGCGACTCGAGATCAAGAAGCGCGGGGTCGACGTCGACCCGGCGGCCTTCCGCAAGAAGCTCACGCTGCGGGGAGACCAGGAGGCGACGCTGATCCTCGCCCGCATCGGCGATCGACGCGTGGCGATCCTCGCCGACCGGGTCTCCGCCGCGAGCTGATCCGTTTTCAGCTGCCGGTTCCCGCCCCCGGCGGTGCGATCTCGATCGGGTCTCCGGGTGGCGCATCGACGAAGAACGACTCGCCCGGCGGGACGGTGGCGACGGGCACGCCCTCGGCGACCACCAGATACGCGTTCTGCTGCCCTGTGAACCTCAGCTCGAGCGCCGTGATCGTCGCCCTGCCGTCGCGCGTGTCGTCGTCGACGACCTGCGTGGCGAGCCCTCCTTCCACCGCCGTCTCGAACGGTACGCACGCCATGGGTCCGCCCGCGTCGACGATCAGACACCTGTCCGTCGTGCCCTGCGCCGAGAGGCGGTCGGCGAGCCAGACGGGCTCCCCCCGGAACATGGTGATCAATGAGAGCCCGAAGCCGAAGCCGTCCGCCGCGAGCTCCTCGGCGCGATCGCGCACCTCTTCCGGGAACTCCGCCGCCAGCGACGACGGTCCGCCCCAGCGCTGGATCCCCACCATCGGCTCACCGTCGACCGACAGGCGCAACGTGGCGATGACCGTCTCCACGCCGAAGGCCCCGTCGCCGGAAGACTCCTCGCCGATCGTCCCGTCCGCTTCCACGGGGAGAACCGCGGTCAACCCGTTGTCGACCTCGTCGACCGGGAGGCAGTCCGTCTGCTCCCGACCGCTCGCATCGAGGACCATGCAGCTCAGGGCGCCGTCCTCCCTGGTCGCGTACCAGACAAGGGCGTCGTCCGACTCGGCGACCGCACGGACGGAGCCGGGATCGAACGTCGAGGCCGAGAGTTCGGCACGTCGCTGCTGCTGCTCTCCGGTCAGGGGAATACTCGCGTCCCGCGGCGAGAACAGTGCCCAGCCGGCTCCGATGCCGACCGCGAGCACGACGGCGACCCCCGCGATCGCAGCCACGACGTGCTGCCGCAGCGCGCCCCGGCGAGGCACGGGTTCGTCGCTGACTGGAGGCGCGACCGGCACGGAAGGTTCGACCGACGCGTCCGCAGGCGCTTGTTCCGCAGGGGGACCCTCGTCGTCCGCCGAGGGATCCGCACCGGCCTCGTCGACAGCCGACGGCGGGGGCTCGATCGGAGAGCGGCGCTGCTCCTCCAGCTCGCGCAGGCGCTCGGCCTCCCCCTCCGTCAGCCGTGTCCCGCGGCCGTAGGCCCGCTGCTGCAGCGCCCGAAGCTCCTCGGCGTCAGTCCTCGGCTGCACCGGTGGCGTCCGCTTCGTGGGTGATGACGAGGTATCCGGGGCCCGTGCTCGAGGCCAGTTCGAAGTGCGTGACGGCACCGGAATCGGCGTCGACGACGTTGAGGACCAGACTCGCCCCCTGCTCCTGCATCGTCTCGGGATCGAGGCACGTCTGCGGGGAATCGTCGGTGGATCCGTCATAGATCAGGCAGGAGCTCTGCGTGTCGCTCTGCACGGCCGTCCAGAGCGGGACGTCACCGTCGTAGCCGACCACCCAGAGGGAACCGGCGTCGAAGCCCTCGCGCGTCAGTCGCGCCGCGGTCTGTGACTCCTCGTCGTTCGCATACGTGATCCCGCTCTGCGTCGGATCGTAGTCGTACGAGTTCACCGCGACGGCAGGCTCACCCGACGCGGTGAAGAGCATCTGCGCGCTGATCTGCCGCTGCAGGTCTTCTTCGGAGCGCACCGTGATCGAACCGTAGATGCCCTGCGCGGACACGGACTCCGTCTCGTCGCAGTTGGGCAGGGTCACATCGCCCGTGCTCAGGATCAGACACGTGCGCTCGCGACCGTCCTTCGTCGCGGTCCAGATGACCGCTCCCTCCTCCACCCCGAGCGCACGGACCGAGCCGGGATCGTAGTCCCCACCCGCGACGAGGTCGTCCTCCCACTGCTGCTGCTCAGGGGACAGCGCGACGGGTGCGTCGTGGGACCGACCGAAGGCGAGCCACCCCACACCCAACCCGACCAGGAGTACGGCCACGGTGGCGAGGGCGACCGGTCGCCAGTGCGATCGCGTCACGGCGAGCAACGACCGTAGCGACGATCCCGGTGAGGCGTGTGCCTCCGCGATCGGCTCGGACATCTCGCCTCCCGACCGATCCGCCGGCGAGGGCTCATCGCGGCGCTCACCCGGCGACGGCCCGACGGAGTCCGTCCCATCGACGTGCGCCGCGCCTTGGAGCTGCGTCGGCTCCTCGCTCTTCGGCGCAGCGGCCGAGGTCCGCCGGCGGTCCTCGAGTTCGCGGAGCCGCACCGCCTCAGCGGCCGTCAGTGCGGAGTCGCGGCCATAGGCCCGTGCGTGCAGGGAGCGCAGCTCCTCCGATTCCTCGGCGTCGAGCATCCGGTCACCCGAGCTTCTCGAACTGCATGCCCGCCCAGACCAGCCACCCCAGACTGTAGACGGTCGCACAGAGACCCAGCACGAGCGCCCACCGCGCGATCGCCCGGCTCTCGACCGGGCGACGCAACGACATGGCCGCGGCGATGACCGCGACGATCGCGACGGGGATCCCCCAGCCGACGAAGAACGAGGCTCCGAGCGCGACGATCGCCGCCAGCAGTGCCCACGGAGCGAGTCGAGTGTCGTCGATGGGCGAGGCATCGGTCGACGGCTCCCACTCCACGTCGTCTCGCGCGTCGATGTCGGGACCGCTCGCGACCACGGGTTCGATGCCAACGGGACCGGTGGGGAACTTGGCATACCCCTCCCGGCGGGCTCCAGGAAGCCGCGCGGCCGCAGCCGGATGCTGCTCGACCTGCTCGCTCGTGCTCTCGATGCGCGTCGGCGGGGTGGGTGAGGCCTTCGCCTCGGCCGCGCCCGAGGTGTCGCTCATGCGGGCGTCCCCTCCGCGATCTGGATCTCGGTCACCGGAAGGGTCGACTCCGCGCCGAACGTCAATCGCGACGGCGGACGCCCCGAGGAGATCAGCTCCGACGCCAGGGCCGCGATCATGGCGCCGTTGTCGGTGCACAGCGAGAGAGGGGGAATGCGGACGGTGACGCCGGCCTCGGCGGCACGTCGGAGGGCGACCTCGCGCAGGCGCCGGTTCGCGATCACCCCACCGCCGAGGAGCAGTCTCGGCACGCCGAGATCCGCGCAAGCGGCGAGCGCCTTGGTCACGAGCACATCGACGACGGCCTCACGGAAGCTCGCGGCGACGTCTGCCACCGGGACCTCGACCCCCTCGGCTTCGCACCGCTCGACCCAGCGGGCCACGGCCGTCTTCAGTCCGGAGAACGAGAAGTCATAGCGATGCTTCGCCAGATCGGAGGCCCGGGAGAGGCCACGGGGGAAGCGGATCGCCTCCGGATCGCCGTCGGCCGCCGCACGGTCGATCTCGGGACCACCCGGGTAGGGCAGCGAGAGGAGCCGGGCGACCTTGTCGAAGGCTTCGCCTGCGGCGTCGTCCATGGTCTCGCCGAGCAGTTCGACGTCGGTCGTGAGATCGCGGACGTGCAGCAGCGAGGTGTGCCCACCGGATACCAGCAGGGCGATCGTCGGATACTCGAGCGGTGCGGAGCCGCCGGTCAGGATGTCGGCGGCGATGTGGCCGACGAGGTGATTGACGGCATAGAGCGGTTTGTCGATCGAGACAGCGAGGCCCTTCGCCGCGCCCACACCCACCATCAGCGCGCCCGCGAGCCCAGGACCGCTCGTGACGGCCACCGCGTCGAGCTCATCCAGGCCCACACCCGCTTCGGCGAGCGCCGCATCGATGGCGGGTTGGAGCGCCTCGAGATGCGCCCGGGCCGCGACCTCGGGCACGACGCCGCCGTAGCGGGCGTGCTCGTCCATGCTCGACGCGATCGTGTTCGACAGCAGGGTGCGCCCGCGGACGATTCCGATGCCGGTCTCGTCGCAGCTCGTCTCGATGCCGAGGACCAGAGGCTCGTTCATGCCGTCGCCTCCTCGGACTGGTCTCGCGCGACCGGGTGGCGGCGCAGGTCCAAGCGCATCACGATCGCGTCCACATCATCCGGCTGATAGTAGCGGGGACGACGGCCGATCTCGGTGAAGCCTTCGGCGAGGTAGAGACCCTCGGCCGCCGGGTTGTCGGCCCTGACCTCGAGGAACACCTCGCCGGCACCGCGCTCCGCGGCGGCGGCGAGCAGCGCGCGCAGGAGCGCCCGGCCACGGCCCTGGCCGCGGTACCCGCTGAGGAGCGCGATGGTCTGGATATCGGCGTCGGCGCTCCCGCGCAGGGCCCGTACCCCGCCGTAGCCGATCACACTCCCCTCGTGCTCATCGACCAGGTACCGGCCGTGCAGGCTGGCGAGCTCGGACGCCATGGTCTCCCGGCTCCAGGCATCGGTCGGGAAGGAGCGGTTCTCGATCATCATGATCGCGTCGAGGTCGTCGGCCACGGCGTCGCGGAGCGTCACGTCCCCACCTTCTTCGGGGCACCGGGCAGCGTCACATCCGGGTTCCGCAGATAGAGGGGCTCATCGTCCGTCAACACACGACCGGCGGCGAGGGCGCGCGCGCCGACCCGGGCGAGGTCCCGCGCGGAGAGCGTCCCGACGTCGATGCGTCGGATGCCGTCGAGGTGTGCGTCGGCGTCCGCCGCGCGCACCAGGACCGTCTCGGCGACGACGTGCGGAATCCCGTCGGCGTCGATCCCGTCGAAGACCGTGATCGCGACCTCGCGTCGGCGCGCGTCGGTGACGACGGCGAACGGCCCCGTCTCGGTCTCGGTCGCGGTGAGCGCGGCCGCGAAATGGCTGGGCACCGCGATCACGGGGATATCGCGTCCGAGCGCGAAGGCTCGTGCCGCGGCGATGCCGATCCGCAGTCCGGTGAACGGTCCGGGTCCCATGCCGGCGACGACGTGGGTCACCGCTCCAGCTCCGGCCTGTCTGAGCACCTCGACCAGCAGGTCGCCGATGATCTCGGCATGGCCGAGCGGGTCGGCTGCACTCGCCTCGGCGCGGAGGTCCCCGTCGGCATCGATGAGGGCCACAGCGGTACCCAGGGAGGTGTCGACGGCGAGGATCACCCTTCCAGATTAGCCGTGGTTCCGCTGGGAGAACGGCCTGGACCGGCCGGGAACGACGGCTCAGCCCAAGGGTGCGCGCAACGGATAGTCCTGGTCCTCGAGGATCACCTGCGACGCGGCCCCCGTCGTGCGGTTCACGATCACCGGCGCGAGCAGGTTCACGCTCACGCCCTCCGCCGACGGGTGGGCGACCACGAGGATCAGTGCGTCTTCGGCATCGCGGAGAGCGAGTGCGTCGGCCTGCTCGTCGGTGAGGATCGGCGCGTACTCGCTCAGCACCGTCCGTGGATCGACGAGGTAGAGCCGCAGCTCCGCGTCCTGCACGGCCCGCATCGCGAACAGTCCGTCGGCGCCGTCGACCGGGGCCAGGGCGAAGTCGACATGCGGCGCGAGTCCGGGAGGCGGGGCGAGGAAAGTCAGCGCCGCGGTCATCGGAGAAAGTCCATCAGCGACGGCTGGAGCACCCGCGCGTTCACCGCGAGCGCGGAGCGATACACGAGTTCCTGCGCCTGGAGGCGCACGAGCACTTCGATCGAATCGACGTCCTCGACCGCCGTGCGGCGGGACTCGAGGGACACGGAATTCTGCACTGCCGCCTCCTTGGCGCGTTCGATCTGAGATTGACGGGTGCCCACCGACCCCTGGACCCCGAGCATGGCCGTGCGACGCGCGTCGATCTCCGCGAGTCGCGGTCCGACGTTGGTGCCGGAGCGGAGATCGGCGACGATCCGGTCCACCAACGCGAACACCGAGTCGTCCCCGGTTCCGAAGACGGCGGCGCCATCGGTGTCGACGCGCACGGAGGCACCGTCGGAGACCCGTCGGGTCACCTCCGCGCCCGGTACGCCACTGTGGCTGTAGTCGGCGGCGAAGGCTGCCGTGTCCGACGTTCCCGCGAACACGGAGCGTCCGAGCAGCCGGGTGTTCGCCTGGGCGAAGAGCTCCTCGCGGAGGCCTTCGAGTTCCACGGCCAGTGCTTCCTTGGCCACGGCGTCGAGCGCGCCGTCGTTCGCACCCTGCGCGGTGAGGTCGCGGACCCGCCCGAGCAGTGAGGTGCTCGCGGTGATCGCCCCGTCGGCCGCCGTGACCCAGGCGAGTCCGTCGTCGATGTTGCGCGCGTACTGGTCGTTGCGTCGCTGCTCGGCGTGAAGCGCGAGCGCGGCTGCCGCGGCGGCCGGGTCATCGGACGGCGCGGCGAAGGCACGCTGCGAGGTGGCCTGCTCCTGCAGACGCGCGAGCTCGGAGAGGTTGGACTGCAGCTGCCGCATGGCCGTCTGCGTCATGGCCGAGGAGGTGACTCGAGAGATCATGATGCTCCTTCGATCAGCGTCCGACGAGACCCGTGCGGTTGATGAGCACGTCGAGCGCTTCGTCCACCGCGGTCATCACCCGGGCCGCGGCCTGATAGGCGGTCTGGTAGGTGAGCAGACTGATGGTCTCCTCGTCGCCGTCGACGGCGGCGACGGACTGCTGCGCGCCGACCGCCGCGACCGCGGCCGCGTCGGACACCTTCGCGCGCTGCACATCGGCCGCCGTCGCCACACCGAACCGGGTGACATGGTCGGACCAGAGCGCGTCGGGCGAGGTCGCGCTCCGCCCGATCTGGGAGATCAGGTCGGCGTTGCTCGCGTCCCAGGCACCGGCACCCGGCGCGGCGAGCGCCAGATCCGACGGTGCTGTGATGGCGACGCTCAGCCCGAGTGCGGCGGAACCGGTCGGAGGGATCGTGAAGAAGTCGCCGCCGGGCTGTCCCGACGATGTGACCCCCGCGCGGTGCTGGGTGTTCAGCGTTTCCGCCAGCCGCGTCGCCACCGCGTCGTAGGTGGAAGCGAGCTGCGCGAGCATCCCTCCATCCGCGGCCGGGGCGAGGACGGCGAGCGAACCGCCGAGCTCACCGCCGTCGATCGATGCCGGCAGACCGGGAGCGGACGCCCAGGAGACCGTGAAGCGCTGGCCGGCGTCGATGGTGGCCGGTCCGTCCAGGACGAGATGGCGCGCGTCGGAGCCTGCGACGAGGGCGTTGCCGCCGATGCGCACGGTCATCGTGCCGTCGGTCTCGAGAGTGGCGGCGGCACCCGACATGCGGGCGACGTTCTGCGCGAGCACACTGCGCTGGTCCATGAGCTCGTTCGCCGAGCGCCCCGAGGCCAGCGCGTCACGGATCTCGCCGTTGAGCACGGCGATCTGGTCCGCCGCCGCGTTCACCTGGGTGATCGTACGGTCGGCCGCGGCGCGGGCATCGTTCCACTGTCCGGCGACCGTCCGGTATCCACCCGCGATCTGCGAGGCGAGTTCCTTCGCAGATTCCAGGACGCTGGAGGCCGCGGCCCCCGAGTCGGGGGTGTTCGCGAGGTCCTGCCAGCCCGACCAGAACTTCGACAGTCGGGCCGCGAGCCCGTTCTCGGTCGGTTCGGCGAGGGAGGCCTCGATCGTGGTGGCGGCGACGGCGCGCGTGGACCAGAAGCCGGAGGCGGCGAGGGAGTCGCGGACGCGGGCATCGAGCAGGGCATCACCGAGACGGGCCACGCCGTCGATCGAGACGCCGTGCCCCGGCTGAGCGCCGACACTGAACCGCCCGGTCTGAGCGATGGCGGCGATGGCCGAGGTCTGGACACGTTGACGCGTGTACCCCTCGGTCTTCTGGTTCGCGATGTTCTGCCCGACCACGTCCATGCCACGACGGGCTGCTGCGAGGCCGCTGGCCGCGGTGTTCAATCCACTGAAGGTCGACATGATCCCCTTCCGGTCACATCTCGGTGTCGATGATGCGCGCAGCGTCGTCGCGAGCGCGGTCACCCGTCGTCGTGTACTCCCCGGTGTCGTGCCCCAATGCGGCGATCGTCTCCTGGGTCGCGCGGAGCACTCCGCTGAGCTGTTCCGCGTTGGCGTCGCGCATCTGCTCCACCTCTGCGGCGAGCTTGGTCAGCGCCCGCATGTGGTCCGCGAAGACCTCCTGCCACGCACCTTCCGGCGCGTGTTCGATCAGTTCGCGAATCGTCGCGCCCTCGGGAGCCCCCCACTCCTCGGCAACGGTCGCGACCTCGACGGCGCGCGCGAGTCCGGCGCCGCGAAGCCTGTCGAGTACCTGATCGATCTCGCGCGCGGCAAACTGTATCCATTGGGACCGCCCGGCGGCGAGCAGCAGCTGCTGCTCATCGAGCTTGAAGAGCAGCATCTCGAGCAGTTCACGCTCGCGCCACAGCTGTATCGATAGTTCGTTGGCTCCCATGTGATCCCCTTTTCCCCAGTGATCGCCACGCCTCATAACGCGGCCAAAGGTCACTATCGGCTACCGCGCCCCTAAGGTTACTATGTGGAACGGCGATGGGTAGTTCTCCCCATGTACATATCTCGCTCCTTGTGATATGTACATCTGCTCATCTCCTCGGATCTTCCGGAGTGCATCCAGAGAGGTGGATCATCCCCCATGCCTTCGCGCGCTGAGCGCAATCTCCTCATCGAGAGCAACCTCCCCCTGGTCGGATACCTCGCCGCCGAAACCCATTCCCGCGCCACCCACATCCCCCGTGACGAGCTGGCGGCCGTCGGCGCCCTCGCGCTCGTGACCGCGGCCGATGCATTCGATCCTGCCCTGGGCGTCCCCTTCGGCGCCTACGCGCGCCGTCGCATCCTCGGTGCCTTCGCCGACGAGATGCGCTCCATGGACTGGGCGTCGCGCGGCATCCGCAAGCGCATCAAAGAGACGGTCGCCGTCCGCGAGACGCTCACCGCCGGTCTCGGCCGGACCGCGACCCCGACCGAGGTCGCCACAGCCATGGGCGTCACGAAGGACGTCGTCGTCGAAGCACTCGGCGATGCCGCGCGGACTGTGACCACCCTGGACGATCCCGCGGCCCGTGACGTCGCCACCGAGATCCCCCTGCCCGAAGAATCCGCCCTCGTCGGCGAACGCCGCGACATCCTCGAGCAGGCCGTCGCCGCGCTCCCCGAACGTATGCGCCGGATCGTGCAGGCCGTGTACTTCGACGAGCGGCCCGTGAAGGAGATCGCCGAGGAACTGGGGGTGACCCATTCGGCGGTGTCGCAGCAGCGCTCGGAAGCCATCCGGCTCCTCCGCGACGCTCTGGATCGGTACTTCGCCGAGGGCTCGGCGCCGACGACGACCACGCGCGTGTCCGCCGGCGCCCGCGACGCCTACTTCTCGCGGATCGCCGATGCGAGCAGCCCGCGGATCGCGGACATCTTCCGCGAAGCCGCCCCCGCCTGACCCGCGCTTCTCATCGCCCGGCTAACGGGCACGCCACCTCCGCCGATAGGTGTGGGCGGGAGACCACGGATGGTCACCCGTACAACACCATTCACGGAGGAGAACCCTTATGGGTATGCAGATCAACACCAACGTGTCGGCGCTCAACGCCTACCGCAACCTGTCCAACACGCAGAACGACCTGTCGAAGTCGCTCGAGAAGCTGTCGAGCGGCCTGCGGATCAACCGCGCGGCGGACGACGCCGCGGGCCTGGCGATCTCCGAGGGTCTGCGTTCGCAGGTCAACGGCCTGAACGTCGCGGCACGCAACGCCCAGGACGGCATCTCGGTCATCCAGACCGCAGAAGGCGCCCTGACCGAAGTCCACTCGATCCTTCAGCGCGTTCGCGACCTGACCGCTCAGGGTGCGAACGACTCGAACAACGCGAAGTCGCGCGAAGCGATCCAGACCGAGATCGGCGCCCTGGGCGACGAGCTCACCCGGATCGCCGAGAGCACCAACTTCAACGGCATCAAGCTGCTCTCGGGCGGCACGACGCTGACGTTCCAGGTCGGTGCGGGCGCGGTCGCCGCCGAGGACCAGATCTCGGTCGCACTGACCGACTTCGCCAGCCTCGGCGCCGACATCAAGGGATACGCGGCCACGATGACGGACGCTGCCACCTACGGTGCCGCGCTGGCCGACATCGACACCGAGATCCAGGCGGTCTCGACCGCACGTGCCGGTTACGGTGCGCTGCAGAACCGCTTCGAGTCGACCATCAACAGCCTCAACGTGTCGGCGGAGAACCTCGCCGCCGCCGAGAGCCGGATCCGCGACACCGACATGGCGTCCGAGATGGTCAAGTTCACGTCGGCGAACATCCTGTCGCAGGCGGGCACGGCCATGCTGGCCCAGGCGAACCAGTCCAACCAGGGCGTTCTCCAGCTCCTGCGCTGACCCACGCCGTAGTGTCCGGGCGGCGGTTCCGCCCGTCGCCCGGACACCGTCCGCTCCCGATCCGCAAAGGCGATCATGTCCCTCTCGCTCGACGGTCTCGTCTCCGGCCTGAAGACCACGGAGGTCATCAAGGCGCTGATGGACGTGCACGCCATCCCGCGCTCGCTGCTCAAGGCGAAGATGGACGACAAGAACGGCATCGTCTCCCAGCTGCAGACCCTGAACACCGCGATCCAGAACCTCGCGACCGCAGCCGAGAAAGCCGCGGTCCCCGATGGACTCGCCCGCTTCACCACCACCTCCTCGTCGCCCTCGGTCACCGTCGCCACGCGCGCCGGCGCTGCTCCGCTCTCCGCCGACATCGTCGTGGACCAGGTCGCCACGAACCACACGATCGTCTCCGCCGCCACACAGGGCTGGCCGGTCGATCCCCCCGTGATCACGCTCGAGAACGCCAAGGGCGAGCGCGTGCAGGTCACGGCCGACTCCGCGTCGATGCAGGACGTCGCCCAGGCGATCAACGAAGCGGGCGCGGGTATCGTCGCCGCCGCCGTTCCCGCCGGGCGTGACGCCGACGGGAACGTGATGCACCGCCTGCAGCTGCGCGCCGCGGACTCGGGAGAGGCCGGACAGTTCCGCGCCTATCGCGGTGACATCGCCGCCGTCGAGAGCGGCACGGCATCCGACCTCTCGACCGAAGCAGGAGCCGCTGTCATCGCCACCGGCGCCGACGCCCGTCTGCGGCTCTGGGCGGGAACGAGCGCAGAGCAGGTGCTGACCTCGTCGAGCAACACGTTCACCGATCTGTTCGACGGTGTGGACGTGACGGTCACCGCACGTTCCGCCGATCCCGTCACGATCGGCGTCGCCGTCGACACCGAAGCACGGACGAAGGCGTCGGCGGACTTCATCGCCGCCGTCAAGGACATCCTGACCCGCATCGACAACGGCTCGAAGACGACCGTCGCCGCGAAGCCGGGAGACAAGACCACCCTCGGCGTCTTCACGGGCGACAGCACCGTGCGCGGGTTGCGCAACGCGCTCGCCGACGCCGTGCAGCACCCCGTCGACGGGGTCTCTCCCTCATCCATCGGCATCTCGACCGACATGTACGGCGTCCTGAGCTTCGACGAGGAGAAGTTCGCCGAGGCACTCGCGAAGGATCCGGATGCCGTGGCCGGCCTCTTCTCCGACGTCGCCGCGCGCGTGCAGGACACCGCGAAGATCTACTCGGACAAGTACGACGGGCTCCTCACCTCCCGCATCACGGGTCAGGAGAGCGAGGTCAAGGGCCTCGGCGAGCAGATGGAACGCTGGGACGTGCGGCTCGCGCAGCGCAAGGCCTCCCTGGAGCGCACGTACGCACGACTCGAAGTCATGCTGTCGCAGCTCCAGTCGCAGTCGACGTACCTCTCGTCGCAGATCGCCGCCCTCCCGGGCTCGAGTTCGAACGGGGGGAAGTGAGCATGAACGCCGCCCTGCGCGCACAACAGCGCTACCGCGAGGATGCCGTGCTGTCGGCACCCCCGGAGCGCCTGGTGACCATGCTCTACGACCGGCTGCTGCTGGACATCGAGCGTGGCGAGACCGCTCAGCGTGCCGAGGACTGGGCCGAGGCGAACGCGCAACTGCAGCACGCGCAGGCGATCGTCTCGGAGCTGTCCTCCTCGCTGACCGACGACTGGAACGGCAGTGCCGGACTGCGTTCGGTCTACGTCTTCCTCTCTCAGACGCTCATCGGGGCCAACATCGGCCGCGATCCCGAGCGCACCCGCGCCTGCCACGGCATCGTCGCCCCGCTGCGCGATGCCTGGCACGAGGCCGCCCGCACCGTGGCGGAGAGCCGGGCGTGAGCATGGACGAGTGGACCGCGCTGCTCGATCGGCTCGAGCACGACGCCGAACGGATCCTCGCCGCTGCCCCCGGCACCGCGGATGCGGCAGACCTGGCCCCCTGGACACCGCCCGCCGCTCCGCTTCCCCCCGCGCTCGCGGATCGCGCCAGACAGGTCGTCGAGCTGCAGCGCACGGCGATGGAACGAACCCGCACCGACCTCGACGGCCTCCGGCAGCACCTGGGCGCCGTGAGCCGCATCCCGGGCACCCGACGCCCCGAGGAGCCCGCCTACCTCGATGTGGACGGCTGAAACCGCTCCCTAACGCCGCGCACGAACCTGCCGATAGAGCAGGGAGAGCACGGATGGCTCGCATGACTCGGCCAGGGATCGGCCACACCAGCCACACACGGGGAGCCGGTTCGTGTTCGATTCTGTGACCATCACCGCACTGACGAGTGCGCTCGACGGCCTCGCGCTGCGTCAGCGGGCCATCGCGGACAACATCGCCAACATCAACACCCCGAACTATCACGCCAAGCGCGTGCAGTTCGAAGAGGCCCTCGCCCGCTCGGTCGATGCCGGCGACGGTCGGGTCGGCGCGACGGTCGGCACCTCGCTCGAACCGACCCGGCTGAACGGCAACAACGTCAACCTCGACACCGAGACCCTCTCCAGCGTCGACACGATGCTGCGCTACCAGTTCGCGACGCAGGCCGTGAACGGCTCGTTCTCTTCGATGCGCACGGCGATGAGGACCTCATGACCTTCGATGCGATCGGGATCGCGAGCACCGGACTGACCGTGCACCGCAAGTGGCTCGACGCCATCAGCGACAACATCGCGAACATCAACACGGCCACCTCGACCGACGGTGCAGCCTTCCGGGCACGGTACATCCTCGCCCAGCCGAGCGATCAGTCGCCCGGTGTGTACGTTGCGGGCACCGTGCAGGGCAGCGCCGTGGGACGGGTCGTCCATCAGCCCGACCACCCGCTCGCCGACGCGGACGGCTACGTCCGCTACCCGGACATCGACCTGGGTGATCAGATGAGCCAGCTCATCCTCGCCCAGCGCGGCTACCAGGCCAGCGCCGGCATCGTCGATCGTGCGCGCAACGCCTACGAAGCAGCCCTCCAGATCGGACGCAACTGATGGACCCGCTCGCCGGCATCGAGGGCATCTCCTCGGGTTTCACGCTCACGCCACCCGTCGCCCCCACGAAGGGCACCGACGACACCGCCTTCGCGAACAGCGTCACCGGGGCGATCGACGAGCTGCGATCACTGCAGTCGGAGTCCGATGCCCTCAAGGTCGCCGCGGTCACCGGTGACCTCGACGACATCCACGCCGCGATGATCGCCTCCTCCCGCGCCTCGGTGACGCTCGAGCTGGTCGCCGCCGTGCGCAACAAGGGCGTCGACGCGTTCAATGAGATCATGCGGATGCAAGCCTGATGCCCCAGGCCGTCACCACCGTGTTCCAGCGGATCGGACGCGTGATCGCGGGCTTCTCGCTCGCGCAGCGCACGATCGCGATCATCGGCGTCGCCGTGCTCGCCCTCGGTATCGTCGCGCTCTCCAGCTGGCTCACCCGCCCCACGTACACCCCGCTCTTCTCCGGCATGAGCGCCTCCGACGCGAACGCCGTGGTCGAGCAGCTGCGGTCGTCGTCGGTGCCCTACGAGCTGGCGGACGGCGGCGCGACCGTGCTCGTCCCCGAGAAGGACGTCTACGACCAGCGGCTCGCCGCAGCGTCCGCCGGCCTTCCCGGCGCGAGCTCGGGCGGCTACTCGCTGCTCGACGACATGGGGGTGACGACCTCCGAGTTCCAGCAGTCCGTGACCTACAAGCGTGCGATCGAGGGCGAGCTCGCGGCCACGATCTCGTCGATCGAGGGAGTGACGGCGGCCTCGGTGCAGCTGGCCATCCCGGAGGAGAGCGTCTTCGTCTCGGAGACCGTCGACGCCACGGCCTCGGTGTTCGTGGAGACATCCGGCAACGCGACGCTGACCCCGAAGCAGGTCGAGGCCATCGTGCATCTCACCTCCGCGGCCGTCAGCGGGATGAAGCCCGAGAACGTCGCCGTGGTGGACCAGAGCGGACAGACGCTCTCGGCCGCGGGAGTCGGGACCACCGGCGGCGTGGACCAGCAGGCCAGCGACTACGAGGCTCGGGTCACGGCGAACGTCCAGCAGATGCTCGACACCGTGGTCGGGCCCGGCAACGCCAAAGTCACCGTGGTCGCCGAGATCGATCACTCCGTCAACGAGCGCGTCGAAGAGACCTACACCCCGGCCGAGGGCGCTCCGCCGCTCACCGAGCAGACCAGGACCGACAGGCAGGACGGATCGAGCTCGAACGCGGGAGTGCTCGGCCCCGACAACATCGCCGTGCCGTCCACGGACGGCGACGGCACCTCCGAGTCCACGGAGACCTCGAAGACCAACGCGGTCAACAAGAGCACGCAGAGCACCTCCACGCCCGCCGGCTCGCTGCTTCGCCAGTCGGTCTCCGTCGCGGTCGATGCGGGAGCAGGCGGTGACCTGAGCACCGCACAGCTGAGCGACCTCGTCGAGACCGCCGCCGGGATCGACACCGAGCGCGGCGACTCGATCGCGGTCGAACTCGTCTCGTTCAACCAGACCAGTTCCGAAGCAGCGCAGGCCGCGCTGCAGGCCGCCAAGGACACGGAGGCCGCCGAGCGCCAGGCGGTCCTGCTGAACACGCTGATCATCGCCGCCGCGATCGCCCTGCCGCTGCTGCTCGCCGTCATCGCCGCTCTGGTGCGCATGCGCCGCCGCGCGAACTCGGCGACCGAATTCGCGCAGCTCTTCGGCGACCGCCCGGCGCCGCTGTCGGCCATCGGCGCCGGCGCCACGACGGCAGCGATCGACCAGGCTGCCACGACCCCGCTCGCCTTCCTCGAGACGACCCCCGACCCCGAGCCCGAGCCTGATCCGGAACCCGCGCAGGTCAGCCTCGAGCGTCGTCGCGCCGAGATCGACTCCCTCACCCGGCAGGACCCGAAGCGCACGGCCGAGCTGCTGCGCACCCTCATCGACGACAGGCAGCACGTATGAGCGGGCTGACCGATCGGCAGACCGCGGCCGTCGTCCTGATGAACCTCGATCGTGCACAGGCGATCGAGGTCATGAAGCACCTCTCGGAGTCGGAGGCGGAGGCCGTCGCCGCCGAGATCATCGGCCTCCAGGACCTGGATGCCGCCACCACCGCGCAGGCGCTGGGCCAGTTCCACCGCATCGCGAGCGGGCACCTCCCTCCCGCGCGCGGAGGTCGGGACATCGCCGCCGGGCTTCTCGAGGCCTCGTTCGGCGCAGAACGCGCGGCAGCCGTCCTCGGCAGGGTCGGTTCGACGGCAATGAACTCGTCGTTCGACTTCCTGGGCTCCGCCGACCCCGCCCAGCTGGCGACGCTGCTCGACGGAGAGCTCCCGCAGACCGTGGCTCTCGTGCTCGCGCACCTGCCCACCGAACGCGCCGCCGCCGTACTGGCTGCTCTCCCCGACCCGACCCGCACCGACGTCGCACACGCCATCGCCACCATGGGGACCGCGTCCCAGGAGGCGATCGCGATCGTGGCCGATGCGCTGAAGACCCGCACCGGGACCTTCGCGAGCCGCGATGCGCCCGAGACCCTCGGCGGCGTCGAGCCGTTGGTCGAGATCATTGCCCGCTCCGGAGCGACCGTCGAGAAGGCTCTGCTGGCGAGCATCGAAGATCGGGACAGCGCGCTCGCGGAGGACATCCGTTCACGCATGTTCACCTTCGCCGACATCGTCAAGCTCGACGATCGAGACACGCAGCGCGTGCTGCGCGGCATGGACATCCGCTCCCTCGCACTCGCTCTGAAGGGTGCCAATCAAGGGATCGCGGACCTCATCCGTCGCAACGTCTCCGAGCGCAACCGCGAGAACCTCGACGAGGAGGCGCGGACACTCGGCCCCGTGCGGATGTCGCAGGTCGAGGAGGCCCGGGCCGAGATCGTGCGCACCATCCGCGCGCTCGAAGCCGCCGGCGACATCACGGTGCAGCGCACCGACGAGGACGAATATGTCTACTGACGCCTTCTCTCCCGTGCTGTTCCCGCGTCTCGACCGACGCGAGGACGGCTCGGAGCATGCGCGGGCGCGGCTGCGCGGCTACGCCGACGGTCACGCGGAGGGATATCGCGCCGGGCTCGCGGAGGCCGCCTCCGCCCAGCGCGTCGCAGATGCGGAACGCGCCGCCCGCGAGCAGGCATCCGCCCGCCGCGTCGAGGACGCCGTCTCCGCACTCCACGCAGCGGCGCGCTCCTTCGGCGAGCGGGAGCGGGAGCTGACCGCCGCCGCACAGGACCACGTGCTGCGCTGCGCGATCGAGCTCGCGGAGCTCATCCTGCTCGGCGAACTCTCGGATGCCGGTGCCTCCGCCGCCGCCGCGGCACGTCGTGCCCTCGAGGTCGGCGAGCCCGACGAGATCCGCGAAGTACGCCTGCACCCCGACGACCTCCGCACGCTGGAAGGCACGGAAGGCATGATCGCCGGCCTCCTGCTGATCGCCGATGACACGCTCGACCGCGGAGACGCCGTCGCGATCCTGGACCACGGCCGCATCGATGCCCGGGTCGGGAGCGCGCTCGAACGTGCTCGTCGCGCACTCGCCGAGGCCGGATCATGACGGCCTGGGAGGCGGTGCGCGAGGCCGTGCGGCCCGAACGCGTCGGGGTCGTCTCGCAGGTGCGCGGACTGAGCGTGCAGGTGCGCGGCCTCGACGGCGCGGTCGGCGACGTGGTGACCCTCGGCGGGATGGACGCCGAGGTGGTCGCGGTCGGCGAGGGCGGGTTGCGGTGCATGCCGTTGGGCGCCGTCAGCGGGCTCACGGTGGGGGCACCGGTGCGCGGTCGCGGCGGACCCCTGCGCGTGCCGACCGGAACGCCCCTGCTCGGACGTGTCCTGGACGGGCTTGGCCGTCCCATCGACGGGAAGGGGCCGCTGCACGGCGCCACCGAGGTGAGCCTGGATCATGCTCCGCCGTCGATCATGGGCCGCGATCGGATCGACTCCCCGCTTCCGCTCGGGGTGCGGGCGCTCGACACCCTCGTCAGCGTCGGCCGAGGGCAGCGCGTCGGGCTCTTCGCGGGCTCCGGTGTGGGCAAGTCCTCGCTACTGTCGATGATCGCGCGCGGCACCGACGCCGAGGTGACGGTGATCGCCCTGGTCGGTGAGCGCGGTCGCGAGGTGCGCGAGTTCATCGAAGACGATCTGGGTCCCGAAGGCCTCGCCCGCTCGGTGGTCGTCGTCTCCACCTCCGACCAACCGGCCATGGCGCGCATCCGTGCCGCCTACACGGCGACGAGGATCGCCGAAGCCTTCCGCGACGACGGCGCGCACGCGATCCTCATGATGGACTCCCTCACCCGCGTCGCGATGGCGCAACGCGAGATCGGTCTCTCCGCGGGCGAGCCCCCCGCCACCCGCGGGTATCCACCGTCGACCTTCTCGCTCCTCGCGGGCCTCCTCGAACGCGCGGGCACCGATCGCGGTGGTTCGATCACCGGCATCTACACCGTGCTCGTGGACGGCGACGACCACAACGAACCGATCGCGGACACCGTGCGATCGATCCTCGACGGTCATGTCGTGCTGGATCGGGCCCTCGCGTTGTCCGGACACCATCCGGCGATCGACGTGCTCGGCTCGGTCTCCCGTGTGGCGGGCAAGATCACTGCCGCCGGACAACGGTCGGACGCGGCGACCCTGCGTGCCGTGCTCGCCGCGCGTCGACGGGCGAACGACCTGATCGACATCGGTGCCTACCAGGCGGGAGCGGACGCGCGCATCGACGCCGCGATCGCCCATGAGCGGGCGATCTCCGCCTTCCTCACCCAGTCCCTCGATGAGACGAGCGGGATCGACGAGTCCTGGCGTCGACTCGAGGAGCTCGTCTCGACGTTCGGAGCTGTCGCATGAGCCGGTCCTTCTCCTTGGCGGGTCTGCTGCGCGTGCGCGAGATCCAGGAGAGAGCGGCTGCGCAGCGGCTCTCCCGGGCGGTTATCGACGCACAGCACACCGAAGCCCGCGACCGGTCGCTGCGTGCGCACCTGGCGGGGAGCGGGAACGAGGCCGTCGACGTCCGCTCCCTCGCGGCCCTCGCTGCGGCGCGTGTGGCAGGCCGGACGCTGCTCGCCGATCTGACGACGCTCTCGGAGCTGCAGGAGCAGACGGTGTCACAGGCCCGCGCGGAGCATGCCGAGGCACGGAGAGCGATGCGCGGACTCGATCGCCTCGCCGAAGCGCATGCCGAGAAGACGCGGACCGCCGAGCTGCACGCCGAGCAGGCCGAGCTGGACGAGATCGGCGTACGGACCACGACGGAGGGGCAGTCATGACAGCTCTCGGCATCATCGACGTCCTCGATCCGCGTGCCGCGCGGCCCAGCGGCGGCACGGCACCCGCCCGCACCGCGACGGCAGGTGCCGCCGCGTTCGCCGACGTGATCCACGATGCCTCACGCGCGGAGCGCGCGCAGGATCTTCCGGTGGACGCCGCAGCGGAGGGCGCCCCGGAGCACGAAGCCTCTCCGGAGAACACGCTCTCCGATCCTCCACCGACCGCGTCGCTCCACGGCGCTGTCGTCGTTCCCGATACGGTCGGGCTCGTCCCGTCTGCTCCACCCGCCCCCGCCGACGGACCGGAGGCGGCATCGGCCGTGGCCGACGGCACCCTGGCGGCGGCCACCGAAACTTCTGCGCTCGCGAGCACGCCCGTTCCGCTCGGTCAGAGCAGCCAGGACGCCGCCGCCGCGGGAACGCTCGTCGCGGCGCAGGTCGTCGGGGCCGTGCGCGAATCGACCGCCCCGGCCGTCGCATCGTCGTCACGGGTCTCGGCGGCGGCTGTGCCCCTCGGCGCACCGGCTCCAGCCGTCGTCGATTCCTCGGGAGCCACAGACACCACCGCAGGCGTCTCGGCTGCCGCTTCCCCGCGCACGGGGGTCGAGGGAGGCGCGTCTGCGTCCGTGGCGACGCCCCCGGTGCCGACTTCCCCGCCCGCTACGAAACTCGTGTCGGGCGCAGACGCCAAGGCGGCTTCCCCTCTCTCTGCTGCGGAGGAGCCGATGCCAGATGCCCCGCGCGTGTCGCCCTCACCGGCGCCTCCGGTATCGACCACCCCAGCGCCCGTCTCCACGCCCTCGGCCGGTGAAGCGGTCGTGCCGGCACTCACGGGGTCCCCGTCGATCCCGCCCCCGCTCGCCCCCACGACCCCGGCCGCGGCTGCAGCGATCGCCCGACCCGTCCTGCTCCCCCAGCTCGCCGCACCGGTGGTCTCGCTCACGCAAGCCGCAGACGGCGATCACAGCCTCACCCTCACGGTGTCCCCGGAGAACCTCGGTCCCGTGACCGTGCGGGCGCACATCTCCGGAGGCGCCATCCACATCGAGCTGCATGCGCCGAACGATCTCGGGCGCGAGGCTCTGCGCGTGATCCTTGCCGACCTCCGCCGGGACCTGGCCGCTGCCGCCCCGCACGCGACACTGATGCTCTCGACCGCGGACGACGGACCCGGCCCCCTGCACCCGCAGAGCGCACCGAACGGAGGCGCTCTGAACGGGGGCACCTCGAACGGCAACGCGGCGAGCGCGGGCGGCGGTCATTCCCGTGGCGATGCTCCCGCCGACCGGGAAGCCGCCGAGGCTCGCGCGACTCCGGAGCCGCCCACCTCCCTGGCCGACCTACCCGGCCCTCTCCCCCTCCGCTCGCCGCACGGCGGCATCGACGTCTTCGCCTGATCCGAGAGGAATCCCATGACCGACCCGATTTCCGGCACCCTCCCCCCTTCCGGGGTGCACACGGGGAGCACCACACCCCCGGCGGAGCGCAAGAAGACGCTCGACTCCGAGGTCTTCCTGAAGCTGCTGGTGACGCAGCTGACCAACCAGGACCCGAGTTCCCCCATGAACACCAACGAGATGATCTCGCAGACCACCCAGCTGGCCTCGATGGAGCAGCTCACCGCACTCTCCGCGACGTCGACCGAGAACTTCGCGCTCAGCATGCGCCAGACGGCCGCCGCGCTGATCGGCCACGAGGCGCAGTACGTCGACGAGGAGGGTGTCACGCAGAAGGGCATCGTCACGTCGGTGTCGTACGCGGGCCCCGTCCCGCTCGTGACCATCGGCGAAGCGTCCATCCCGCTCGATGCCGTCTCCGGCGTCTCCCTCGTCCCCCGCCCCCAGTCCTGACCAGCCCCGCACATCCCAGAAAGGCATCATCATGCTCCGCTCCCTCTTCGCCGGAATCTCGGGTCTGCGCTCGCACCAGACCATGCTCGACGTCACGGGCAACAACATCGCCAACGTCAACACGACCGGGTTCAAGGCCTCGGCCGTGCAGTTCCAGGATTCGCTCTCGCAGCTCGTCCGCAACTCGATGATGCCGCAGCAGGCCTCCGGCGGTCAGAACCCCGCGCAGGTCGGCCTCGGCGTGCAGGTCGCGGGAATCAGCACGAACTTCGCCTCCGGCGCCCCGCAGCCCACCGGAGTGCCGACCAACCTCATGATCGCGGGCGATGGCTTCTTCGTCGTGCGCTCCGGGGGCGAGACCCTGTACACCCGCAACGGCGGGTTCTCGTTCGACGCGAGCGGCAAGCTGGTCTCTGCCGACGGCGCGCTCGTGCAGGGATGGACGGCTCAGAACGGCGCGATCGTCCCCGGCCAGGGCATCGGCGACATCCGGCTCCCCGTCGGAGCCCTGAGCCCCGCCACCGCCACCACCACCGCCCGCGTCACTGGCAATCTGCCCTCCGGTGCCGCTGTCGGCGAGCAGCTGGTGCGCGACATCAAGACCTACGACGCCGAGGGCGCGGCCACGTCGCTGCGTCTCACCTTCACCCGCACCGCCACGGGCTGGGACGTCACCGAGCCCGGCGGTGCGACCACCGCCCTCGCATTCACCGACGGCGCGCAGACGGCCGCGTCCTCCATCGTCTCCGGCGGCGTCACGGTCGACCTCTCGGCGGTCACCGGCTTCGCGGACGTCAGCGATGTCGCGATCAAGGAGCAGAACGGCAAGCCGGCCGGCACGCTGAGCTCGTACGCGCTCCTGAACGACGGCAGCCTCGTCGGTACCTTCAGCAACGGAGACACCGAGGTGCTCGCTCGTGTCGCGCTGGCCGGCTTCGTCAACCCGGGCGGACTCGAGAAGGCCGGATCGTCGCAGTTCCGCCCCAGTGGCAACTCCGGGGAGCCGATGCTGGGAGAGGCCGGAACCGAGGGCCTGGGCGGCATCATCAGCGGTGCACTCGAGATGTCGAACGTCGACCTGTCGCAGGAATTCACCAACCTGATCGTCGCTCAGCGCGGTTTCCAGGCGAACGCCCGCATCATCACCACCAGCGATGAGGTGCTGCAGGAGCTCACCAACCTCAAGCGCTGAGCGGCGGCCAACCGCGGCGGCCCGTGACATCGCGGGTCGCCGCCCTGCCATACTGTGCGGATGGATGCTGTGAATGAGTGGCTGCTGACCTGGGGCGACAACCTGTGGACGTGGCTCGTCCTGCCGATCGTGGTCCTCCTCGGCCTGTACTTCACGGTGCGCTCCGGCGTCGTGCAGTTCCGGTTGATCCCGGAGATGTTCCGCACCCTGAAGGACCGGACGCCACGGACCGAGACCGGCGAGCCGCAATCGGTCTCCGCGTTCCAGGCCTTCACCATCTCCGCGGCCTCCCGAGTGGGAGTCGGCAACATCGCCGGAGTGGGAACCGCGATCGCGATCGGTGGTCCCGGCGCGATCTTCTGGATGTGGCTGATGGCCTTCATCGGCGGCGCATCCGCATTCATCGAGTCGTCCCTGGCGCAGCTGTACAAGACGCGCGACAAGGACGGATTCCTGGGCGGGCCCGCGTACTACATGCAGCGCGGACTCGGTGCCCGATGGATGGGCGTGCTGTTCGCCGTCATCCTCATCATCTGCTTCCCCATCGCCTTCAGCTCCTTGCAGGCGAACACCATCAAGGCGACCATCTCGGGGAGCTTCGGCGACGACTCCGCCGCCTGGCTTCCCGTCGTCATCGGCGCGGCACTCGCCCTGCTCATGGGTCTGGTCATCTTCGGTGGCGTGCGCCGGATCGCATCGGTCACCCAGACGCTCGTGCCGGTCATGGCGCTGCTGTACCTGCTGCTCGGACTAGTGATCGTGGCGATGCACATCGAGCGACTCCCCGAGGTCTTCTCCCTGATCTTCACCCAGGCCTTCGGGCCGAACGAGATCGTCGGAGCCGCCCTCGCCTACATCATCCTGACCGGCGTCAAGCGCGGGATGTTCTCCAACGAGGCCGGCCTCGGCTCGGCGCCGAACGCCGGCGCGAGTGCCGCCGTGACGCACCCCGTCAAGCAGGGCCTCGTGCAGACGCTGGGCGTCTACTTCGACACCTTCCTCGTGTGCTCGATCACCGCGTTCATCATCCTCGTGTCGGTCCCCGACCTCGCGAACGCGGAGCGCGGCATCGACTTGACGCAAGGGGCGATCGTCGGCGCCCTCGGGAGCTGGTCGAACATCCTGCTGATCGTGATCATCTTCCTGCTCGCGTTCAGTTCGATCCTCGGCAACTACTACTACGGACAGACCAACATCGAGTTCATCACCTCGAACCCCGGTGTGCTGCTCGGCTACCGTCTCTTCGCGATCGCCGCGGTGTTCGCCGGTGCGCTGGTCTCGGCCGACGTCGTCTGGAACTTCGCCGACGGCGCGATGGGCTTCATGGCGATCGTGAACCTCGTCGCGATCGCTCTGCTCTCCGGCGTCGCCTTCAAGCTCCTCAAGGACTACACGCAGCAACGACGAGAGGGACTGGATCCCGTCTTCACCCAGGCGCGACTGCCCGGAGTGCGCGGGATCGAGGTCTGGGAGAACGAGCTCTCGGTGACGGGTCCGATCGACCTGCCCCGGGCCCGTCGGCGCTGAGGGGCGGAGGAGGCACGCAGGAGTAGTCTGCTTCTTCGTGGCTTCACACTTCTCCGCTCGTGCGTGGCTCGCGCAGAGCCTTCAGCTTGCGCCCGCCCGGGCCATCGCGCTCGGGTTCGGGACGACGATCATCGTCGGAACCGCGCTGTTGATGTTGCCGCTCTCGTCTGCGGCCGGAACGTGGACCGGGCTGGTCGAGGCGCTTTTCACCTCGACGTCAGCGGTGTGCGTGACCGGCTTGATCGTCGTCGACACGGCCGTGTACTGGAGTCCTTTCGGGAAGATCGTGATCCTGGTGCTCATCCAGTTGGGCGGTCTCGGGATCATGCTCTTCGCGGCACTCGTGGGTCTGGCCCTGGCCCGCAGGTTCACGGTGCGCTCACGCATGTTCGCGAGCACGGAGACGAAGTCCGTCGGCGCGGGAGACATGAAGCGCGTCGCCACCGGCATCCTTGCCACCACGGTCGCGATCGAGGCGGCCGTGGCACTGCTGCTCTTCCTGCGCTTCACCACGGGGTATGGATACGACCCCGTGCGCGCAACATGGCATGCGATCTTCCACGCGGTCTCGTCCTTCAACAACGCCGGCTTCGCGCTGTACACGGACAGCCTGATGGGTTTCGTCCAGGACCCCTGGATCTGCCTCCCGATCTGCGTCGCGATAATCCTGGGCGGGCTCGGGTTTCCGGTTCTCCGCCAGCTGCGCAGAGAGTTCCGTCGCCCGTTGCACTGGACGATGAACACGAGGATCGTGCTGGCGGTGACGGCCGTCCTGCTCGCCGGTGGCACGGTGTATGTGCTGGTCATCGAGTGGAGCAACGCGGGCACCCTCGGAGATCTGCCGCCGGGATCGCGCGTCCTCGCGGCATTCTTCCACGCGGTGCAATCCCGGACGGCGGGATTCAACTCCGTGGACGTATCGCAGATGCACGATGAGACCTGGTTGGGGACCGACGTGCTGATGTTCATCGGAGGCGGCCCGGCCGGAACCGCCGGCGGCATCAAGGTGACCACATTCGCTGTGCTCTTCTTCATCATGTGGACCGAGCTCCGCGGCGGAGCTGCCGTGAACGTGTTCGGCAAACGACTCTCGCGGGCGGTGCATCGTGAAGCGATCACTGTCGTGATCGTGGCGCTGGGTGCGATCATGGCAGCGGTCATCGCGATTCTCGCAATGACCGATCTGGACCTCGATCAAGTGCTCTTCGAGGTGGTTTCGGCGTTCGGCACCGTTGGTCTCTCCACCGGGATCACAGCGGATCTACCGCCCACAGGGCACATCATCCTCGTCCTTCTGATGTTCCTCGGTCGGCTCGGACCGCTCACCCTCGGCTCCGCGCTCGCGCTGAGGGAGCGGCGGGCCTCCTACGAACTCCCCAAGGAGCGGCCCGCGATCGGCTGACTCCGTGCCATCATCGGGCATCGCCCCCTCTTCGAAAGGACCCCACGTGCCCAAGTTTCTCTCGTTCGGCCAGGATGCGAGGCGAATCGCAGAGGCGGATTCCGTTGCGGTGATCGGTCTCGGCCGGTTCGGCACTTCCCTCGCACTCGAGTTGATGGCTTCAGGGACAGAAGTGCTCGGTATCGACGCCGACGAAGACACCGTTCAAGCATTGAACGGTCAGCTCACCCAGGTCGTCCGTGCCGACTCGACGCGCCTCGACGTTCTCAAGCAACTTGCGATCGGCGAGTTCGACCGCGTCGTCGTGTCCATCGGATCCGACATCACCTCATCGATTCTCACCGCCTCCCTTCTGCTGCAGCTCAAAGTGCCGGTCATCTGGGCGAAGGCCGTCGACGAACGACACGGTGCCGTGCTCGAACAGCTCGGCGTGCACAAGGTGGTCTACCCGGAGAAGGACATGGGACGACGTGTGGCACACCTCGTCCGCGGCGCGGCTGCCGACTATCTCGAAATCGAGAAAGGGTACGCGATCGTGAAGACCGTGGCACCTCGCTATCTCCACGGCATCACGTTGGCGGAAGGGGCGGTGCGCGCGACCCATGGTGTCACCATCGCCGCGCATCGGTCGGCGTCGGGAGGCTGGCGAAACACGCAGGCCGACACCGTCCTCAGCGAAGGAGACACGGTGCTCGTCGTGGGCCCGACGGACAAGGTCGAGAGGTTCGCACAACTGCGCTGAACATGCGACCCCGTAGGGCGACAAGCGGGGAGCGTGCTCAGAGACCTCGACGTGCGACTCGGGGGTCAGGCGGCGCCGAGGTTCCCGCTCAGACGGCGACGGAACGCTGCTGCGGTGTCATTGAGCCCCTGGATGGTGGCCGTCTTCCCGAGACGCTCGTACTTCGTGGCCACCGCGTCGAGCGCAGCCACCGTCGAGGCGTCCCAGATGTGTGAGCGCGTCATGTCGATGACCACGTGCTCGGGGTCGTCCGCGTACTCGAACTGAGTAGTGAGGTCATTGCTCGAGGCGAAGAACAGCTCACCGACGACCTCGTAGTGCGCGATGTCCCCCGACTCCGACGGGGCGACGGTACGGGTGACCGTGACGAAGTGCGCAACCCGCCGGGCGAACATGATCATCGCCGTGAGCACTCCGAGGACGACACCGATCGCGAGGTTGTGGGTCCAGACGGTCGCGGCGACGGTGATCACCATGACCGCGGTCTCGCTCTTCGGCATGCGGCGCAGCGTCGACGGGCGGATGCTGTGCCAGTCGAAGGTCGAGATCGAGACGAGGATCATCACGGCGACGAGGGCCGCCATCGGGATCACCGCCACCACGTCGCCGAGTGCGAGCACGAGGATGAGCAGGAAGACACCGGCGAGGAACGTCGAGATGCGCGTGCGCGCACCGGACGCCTTCACATTGATCATGGTCTGGCCGATCATGGCGCATCCACCCATCCCGCCGAAGGCTCCGGAGAGCACGTTCGCGACGCCCAGGCCCCAGGCTTCACGGGTCTTGCGCGAGTGGGTGTCCGTGATGTCGTCGACCAGCTTGGCGGTCATGAGCGTCTCGAGCAGGCCGACCGCCGCCATGGCGAGAGCGAACGGGCCGATGATCCCGAGCGTCTCAAGGGTGAAGGGGACGTTCGGGATGAACAGCTCGGGCAGGCTCTGGGGAAGCTCGCCCTGATCGCCCACGTTCGGCACAGTCCACCCGAAGACGACGACGGCGCCCGTGAGCAGCACGATCGTGACCAGCGGGGCTGGCACGACCTTGGTGATGCGCGGCATGAGGAACAGGATGGCGAGGCCCACGGCGACGAGGGGATAGACCAGCCACGGCACGTCCCAGAGCTGGGGCAGCTGCGCGGTGAAGATCAGGATCGCCAGCGCGTTCACGAAACCCACCATCACCGAGCGGGGGATGAATCGCATGAGCTTGGCGACACCGAGCAGGGCGAGGCCGATCTGGATGACGCCGCCGAGGAGCACGGTGGCGATGAAGTAGTCCATCCCGTACTCCCGCGCGACCGGCGCGATCACCAGGGCGACGGCCCCCGTGGCCGCCGTGATCATCGCGGGGCGTCCGCCGAGGAACGAGATCGCGACGGCCATCACGAACGAGGAGAAGAGGCCGACCCGGGGGTCGACCCCGGCGATGATCGAGAAGGCGATCGCCTCGGGGATCAGCGCGAGGGCCACGACGAGCCCGGCGAGGACCTCACGGGTGAGCAGACGCGGGTTCCGCAGCGCCTGCATGACGGTGGGTTCGATGCGGTAGCGAGACGGGCGTTCCGGGGCGGGGACGACAGCAGTCATGTGCTCTCCTGGAGGGGCTTGCGAAGGAGCGGAGGGCGCGCACGGACCGTGCGCATGCGCCACGGAGCTCGGCACGGAAGAATGGGGTATGCGCAGAAATGCGCGCACGCAGACTCTAACGTAACGTGAGGTTTGCTGTCGAGTCAGGGAAAGGACGCCGATCCGTGGAGCACGAAGAGACGATGCGCATCGGCGAGGTCGCCGACCAGACGTCGTTGTCCTTCCGCACCCTCCGTCACTACGAGGATGTCGGGCTGGTGATCCCGACCGGCCGCACGGACGGCGGCTTCCGGCTCTACACCCCGAAAGACGTCGGCCGCCTCATGATCGTCCGACGGATGAAGCCGCTCGGCTACACGCTGGATGAGATGCGCGCGGTCCTGGACGTGGTCGATGCCCTCGCCGACGAGCCGGACAGCGAAGATCTCCAGGAGCGGCTCAGCGCGCTTCGACAGGAAGCGACAGCCCGGCGCGAACGCCTCGCGAACCAGGTGGGGATGGCGGACGAATTCCTCGCCCAGCTCGCGCAGTTCTCGGCGACCGAAAGCCCGCCGCGCCCCGCTAGATGACGTCGCGCGTGCAGGTGTCGCGGATGCTCTCGCCGCGCAGGTCCTCCCAGGGGATGGCGGCGTACCCGACGATCCCTCTGCCGGTGCTCGCGAGCTCGTCGACGCGCTGCGCGAGCAGCCCGCGACGATCGATCCCTGACAGGTCGATGACGACGACGTCGACGTAGCGCCCCCGCGTTCGTTCGAGCTCGCTGTGCAGCCGCCGTGCGATGCCCCGAGCGGTGAAGCGCAGTGATCGACGCCTCGCGTCGGGGCCGCGATAGGTGAGAACGAGGTGCCTCAGGTCTCCGTAGGAGCCACTGGCCGCGAGCGCCTCGGCCGCCCCCGCACGCAGCAGGCGTCCCGCCTCGCGACGGCGTTCGACGCCGGTCAGGTCGATTGACCACACGAGACAGCGCGCGTCGGTCACCTCGGGCGCGGCGGACGGCGAGGGATGGGCGTCTGCGATGTCGCCCCTGTACGCGATCGTGGTGTGCATCAGGTCTTCCGGTCGTCGAAGAGTGGTGCCGACCAGGCTTCCCGGCTCTCCCGCCCGACCTGCGGGCTTGCACGGAAGTCTAAGCCGGATGCACCGGACGCCTCATCGCGCTCAGGCGTGTCGGCGACTACCCGAGGATCGGACGGTCGGTGGGATAGGTGAAGCGCTCGGTGCGCTGTCGCACGGCGAGGGCGGCGGCGAGACCGATGGGGCCCACTCGTCCCGCGAGCATGAGTGCGGACAGGACGAACTTGCCGAAGGGGTCGAGGTCGGCGGACAGTCCGACTGAAAGCCCACAGGTCGCGAAAGCGGAGATGACCTCGAACAGGATGTGGTCGAGCGGCGCCTTGTTCGTGAGAGTGAGGAGCACCGTCCCCGCGAGGACGAGGGACGCCCCGAGGAAGGTGACGGAGATCGCGACACGGAGAACGCTCTCGGGGAGTCGTCTTTCGAAGATCGCGATGTCCTTGGTGCCTCGGGCCTCGGCGACGATGGCGAGGAACAGCACGGCGAGCGTGGTGACCTTGATACCCCCGGCGGTCGAGATCGAACCGCCGCCGACGAACATGAGGGCGTCCGTGAGAAGGAGGGTCGTCGAGGTCGACTGCTCCGTGTCGACGATCGCGAACCCCCCGGAGCGCATCATCGTCGACGCGAACAGCGCATGGAGGATCCGATCGAGCGGATTCAGGGTGCCGATGGTCGCGGAGTTGTTCCACTCGCTCGCCCCCCAGCTGACCGCGCCGACCAGGAACAGCACGAGGGTCGTCGTGACGGTCAGCTTGGTGTGCAGCGACCACCGTCCGCGCCCCCACAGATGAGCGATGACGGCGAGGTACACCGGGAATCCCAGGCTGCCCGCGATCACGCCGACCATGAGCACCCCCATGATCCAGACATTGTGGCTGTAGACCGCGAGACCGCCTGGATCGAGGACGAACCCGGCGTTGTTGAAGGCCGAGATGCTGTAGAACAGGGCGTGCCACGGGCCTCGCACCCAGCCGTCCTCGACGATGAACGCCGGCAGCAACAGCGCGCAGAGCGCACCCTCGATGATGAACGTGGTCAGCACGACGATCTTGAGGAGCCGCTTGACGTCGCCCAGGGGCGTAGCCCCCATCACGCGCTGGGCGAAGACGCGTCCGCCGAGCCCCAGCCTGCGCGTGACGGCCTGGGTGAGCAGCAGCGCGACGGTCACGATGCCGAGCCCGCCGGTCTGGATGGCGAGCAGGATCACGATGTGCCCGAACAGCGACCAGGACGTCCCGGTGTCGACGGAGGTCAGCCCCGTCACGGTCACGGCGGACGACGCGGTGAACGTCGCATCCTCCCACGGCGCAGCGACACCGTCCGCCGCGGCGAACGGCAGGCGCAACAGCGCGGTGAAGAGCACTGCCGCGAGCACGAACACTGCGATCGACGCACGGGCCGGCGAACGACGGGGGAAGTCGGCGATCCAGCGGATCGGCGCCCACAATCGCGCGGTCCGGACGTTGGGCTGACTGGTGGTCACCACAGGCTCCTTGTCGGGTCGCCGAGCCGACTCCCGGCACACCGACCATTCACAGTACAGCAGCGGTCGGACGCGGAATCGGGTGGCGACACGGGGCTGCACGCCCCGGGAAGGCTCCTGGGCGCGCACGTCGGCTTCCACCGTTCGGGTAAGCTGGGAGGCGGAGTGTCGGGAAGCCTGGTCGACGAACACACGCTCATCGACCCGAAAGCTCTCGCATGGTCAAGCCCTCCCCGCGACTCGCCAAAGTCCGCGCCGTCTTCCCCTCCTCCTCCCGCGACGAGTCCCGCCGCATCGGCGAGATCCTGCGCAAGGAGACCGTCGGCGGCATCCTCCTCGTGTCGCTCGCCGCGATCGCGCTGCTCTGGGCGAACTCGCCCTGGGCGGAGTCGTACTTCGCGCTGCGCGACTTCGAGATCGGATACGAGCCCTGGCATCTGCGTCTGAGTCTCGGCGCCTGGGCCGCGGACGGTCTGCTCGCGATCTTCTTCTTCCTCGTCGGTCTCGAGCTCAAGCGCGAGTTCGTAGCCGGCGATCTGCGCAGGTTCAGCACCGCTGTGGTTCCGATCGTCGCTGCAGTGGGCGGCGTGATCGTGCCCGCGGTGATCTACCTCGCCGTGGTGGCAGGCTCGCCGGAAGCCGCACACGGGTGGGCGATCCCGACGGCGACCGACATCGCGTTCGCCGTCGCCGTGCTCGCCATCATCGGATCCCACCTGCCGAGCGCGCTGCGGATCTTCCTGCTCACCCTCGCGGTGGTCGACGACCTGATCGCGATCGGCATCATCGCGCTGTTCTACACCGAGACGATCGAGGTCCTCCCCCTCGTGCTCGCCCTCGTCGTGATCGCGGTCTACGGCGTGATCGCCCAGCGGTATCGCGACTTCTTCCACCTGCGTCCCACTGCGGCCTGGCTCATCCTCCTGCCGATCGGCCTGGTCGCCTGGGCACTGGTCCACGCGTCCGGCGTCCACGCGACGATCGCGGGCGTGCTGCTCGGCTTCACCATCCCGGTACTCCACAAGAAGGCCGACCGAGGACCCGACTCGGGTCCTGGTCTCGCCGAGGTGTTCGAGCACCGCTTCCGTCCGTTGTCCGCAGGGTTCGCGGTACCGGTGTTCGCGTTCTTCTCCGCCGGCGTCGCGATCGGTGGAGGCGAGGGCTTCGTCTCGGCCTTCACGGACCCCGTCGTCGTCGGGATCGTCGTGGCCCTCGTGGTCGGAAAGCCCCTCGGCATCACGGCGGCCACCTGGATCATCACCAGGATCCGGCGCATCAACCTCGACCCCTCCTTGAGGTGGATGGACATCGTCGGTGTCGGCCTTCTCGCCGGGATCGGGTTCACGGTCTCCCTCCTGGTCGCGGAGCTGAGCTTCGCCGCCGGCAGCGAGCACCACGACCACGCCAAGGTCGCCATCCTCACGGCATCCGTCGTCGCGGCCCTCGCCGCCTCGGTGCTCCTCGGCATCCGCAACCGCCGGTACCGCCGACTCGACGCTGCGGACGCTGAGTCCTGAGCCTCGGACGCCGTGGCGTCACCGCGCCTCGGCCGTCTGCCACCACCACCAGGTCGCGGCGGCCGAGGCTGCTCCGATCGGCAGCGCGAGGAGCAATTGGAGCGGTGTGACCGCTTCGGCGAGACTCGCGCCGCCCAACCCGGACCACATGCCGGGAGCGGCATACGGGAACCACGCCCCGGCGCCCAGCGCCACCACCACCTGAGTGATCACGACCAGCGCGAGCAGCGCGGAGATCGCGGGGAGATACCCCCGGGCGGCGCTGGCGACCAGTGCCAGCGGCAGCGTGAGCACGACGGTGAGCGCTCCGACGACGGCGATCCGCCCCGCCCCGGCCGTGGCGTCCGCGTCGGGGATACCGAGTCCGATCAGCGCGCCGGCCGCGAGGGTGAGCGTCGCGGCGACACCCGATACGAAGATGCCCCACACCATCGTGATGAGCATCTTGGCGGAGGCGAGGGCGCCGAGAGACGTCGGAGCGGCGAAGAGCGCCCCGAACGTGCGGTCGGTGAACTCCCGTCCGAACACCCAGGCGACGACGACGCCGACCGCGAGCAGGGCGCCCACCGACATGATCTGCGCCGAGAAACCGGTGATACCCGTCCACCCCACATCGGTGAGGAGTGCCGCAGCCTTGATCGCGAGCGCGCTGTCCGAGTCGGAACGCACCACGACGAGGAAACCCGCACTCATCGCGGGAACGAGGAGCGTGATGAGGACGGTCGCGATCCGTACCGTCGTCGCCCTGCGGAACTTGATCCATTCCACGGCGAGCGCAGCCCTCATCCTGCTCCTCCCCCGTCGACACCGTCATGGACGGTGACCATGTCGAAGAACTGCCGTTCGATGTCTATTCCCTGTGGCGGGAGGGTTCCGATGAGCGACCCGCGGTGCATCACGCTGATGGTGTCGGCGATGCGGGCCATCTCGTCGAGGTGATGGCTCGAGATCAGGATCGCGGCACCGCTCGCCGCGGCCTGCTGCAGCATCCTGCGAACGACGTGCACCCCTGCGGGGTCGAGACCGTTGGCCGGCTCATCGAGGATCAGCAGCCGGGGTCGATGTGCCAGCGCGCCGGCCAGCCCCAGGCGCTGCCTGTTCCCGAGCGACAGGGAGTGCGTTCGCCGATGCGCCCACTGACCGAGTTCGAGCTGATCGATCATGGCCTGCGCGGCCTTCGGAGCATCCGCACGCGACACCCCGTGCAGTCGGGCCGCAGCGACGATCGTCTCCGTGACCGTGAGTTCCGCGTAGGTGAAGGGCGTCTCGATCATGTGGCCGACGTGACGCCATTCCGGTCGCGGCAGCCTCTCCACCGGGACCAGGTCGTCCTCGCACCGGATACTCACCCGTCCGGCATCGAGGCGGATCATGTCCAGCATCGAGCGCATGAGCGTGGTCTTTCCCGCCCCGTTCAAGCCGACGAGCGCGTGGATGCTGCCGCCGTGCACGTCGAGGCTCACCCCGCGCAGCGCGACCTCGTCTCCGTACCGCTTGTGCACCTGCCGGGCGGCGATCATCACCGGCAGCGCTCTCGTCGCGGTCACGGCTTCGCCCCGGTGGCGAGCAGGCCGAGCGCATCGACGATCGTCGGGCCGAGGGGTGCATCGGACGCTTCCGACCCCCACTCCAGAAGCGCCGCCATCACCGCCCCCAGACAGGCGCCCGCGGCGACGACCGCCTCGCGCCTCGGCGTCCCCTGAGCGGTCAGGGCCTCGACGATGAGGGATTCCGTCTGCTGCGTGTTCTGCCAGGCCCTGGCACGTAGCCGCGGGTGACCCGCGATGATCGTCACTCGGGTGCGCGTCTCCTCCGGGGTCGCCGCCGGCACGGAATCCCACGCGCGCAACAGGCCCCTTCGCACCCGCTCCACGGAGGGCAGGTCGGCGGGTTGTGCCGCCACCGCCTCCGCGATGAACGGATCATAGGGATCGTCGAGGATCGCGTCCTCCTTCGTCGGGAAGTGCCGGAAGAAGGTCATGTGCGACACCCCGACATCGCGGGCGATCTGCTCGACCGTGACGTCGTCGAAACCGTGCTCGGAGAACAATCGCAGGGCAGACGCCCGCAGGCGTTCGGCGGTGGCGGAGGTGCGGGCCATGCCAGTGATGTTAGTCACTAACATCACTGGCATGCAACCACCTCTTGCGCGTGACTGAACAACCGTTTAGCATCCTGACTATGCGTTCAGCAGCCGAGGATCTCACGACACGCGCCCGCATTCGCGACGCCGCGATATCGCGGTTCGGCCAGCAGGGTTTCGCGAGCACGAGCGTGCGACAGATCGCGCAGGATGCCGGCGTGAGCCCGGCGCTCATCCTCCACCACTTCGGCAGCAAAGAGGGGCTGAGGGAAGTGTGCGACGCCCACGTCGTGAACGAGTTCGTCGCCGAGCGCGACGGCATGACCGGCGCTGACGCCTCCCGGCTGATGCGCCAGGCCCTGGACTCGCTGGAGGAGCGCAACGCCGGCCTGGACTACCTCGCTCGGATGCTCGTCGACGACTCCGGCGCGTCCGACCGGCTCTTCGACACGTTCCTCTCCAGCACCAGGGAGATGCTGCGCGAGCAGATCGCCGAGGGGACGATGCGCCCACAATCCGACCTCGAAGCGACCGCCGTGTACATGACGCTCTACGGCCTCGGCCCCGTCATCCTGCGACGCCAACTCGCCCGCGCCTTCGGTGAGACCACGCTGACGACCTCCCTGCTGGAACGCTCGACCATCCCCGTCCTGGAGCTGTACACGCACGGCCTCTACGCCGACGACCGGCTGCTCGTCGCCGCCAAGGAAGCACTGTCCAGACGCAGCGGCCCTCGGTCCGACAAAGGAGAGAACGACCCGAATCAGGATCCGGATCCGCCGCGCTGACGCGAAGCCCGAACCCGATTCCTCTCCACCCATCCGAAAGGAGCAGGGAAATGACCCCTGCCATCGAACTGACCCGCCTCCGCAAGCGATACGGCCGGCACACGGCCGTCGACTCCCTGGATCTGAGCATCGAGCCCGGCACCGTGTTCGGCCTGATCGGCCCCAACGGCGCAGGCAAGACCACGACGCTGCGCATGATCCTCGACATCATCCGCCCCACCGAGGGGACCATCCGGGTCCTGGGAGAAGACCCGCGCCGGGGAGGCCCTGCCCTTCGACGGCGCATCGGGTTCATCCCGGGCGAACTCCGACTTGACGGCCGAGCGACCGGACGGCGCATGCTGGACTTCTACGCCGAGGTGTCCGGACCCGTGAGGCCTGGCATGATCGGCGAGCTCGCGGACCGACTCGACCTCGATCTGAGCCGCCCGGTGCACGCACTCTCGAAGGGCAACAAGCAGAAGCTCGGTGTCGTCCAGGCCTTCATGCATGAGCCGCCGCTGCTGGTGCTGGACGAGCCGACCAGCGGACTCGATCCCCTCGTGCAGCGCGAGTTCCTCCACCTCATCACCGACGCGAGGGATCGGGGCCAAACCGTGCTGCTGAGTTCACACGTCCTCAGCGAGATCCAACAGACGGCCGACGTCGTCGCCGTCCTCAGTCAGGGGAAGGTCGTCGCGGAAGGCGACGTGGCGTCGTTGCGACTGGGGGCCGTCCGTCGAGTGCGGGCCGGCCTCCTCGCGACGGATGAGTCGACGATCCGCGAGCAACTCGGCGCGCTGCCGCAGGTCACGGATCTCGAGGTGCGCGGCGCGGCCGAGACCGTGCGCGTGAGCGCCACCGTCGAAGGCGACATCGATCCGCTGGTGAAGGTGCTCGCCCATCACCGCGTCATCGACCTGGCGATCGAGGAACCAGACCTGGAGGAGTCCGTGCTGAGGCTCTACGGCGAACCCTCGCAGTCGGAGGAAGGTGGTCGCGATGCGTGAAGCACTCCCCGTCTTCCGGCGCTCCCTCCGCGAGGACTGGCGCGGGACCCTGGGCTGGACCATCGGCGTCGCCGCCGTGCTGTTCATGTACCTGCCACTCTTCCCCAGCATCGGCGGCAACGGCCAGATGCAGCAGATCATCGACAGCCTCCCGCCCGAGCTGGTCGGAGCACTCGGCTACGACCAGATCGGTACCGGTGCGGGATACGCGCAGGGCACGTTCTACGGGCTCATCGGCTTCCTGCTGTTGACCATCGCCGCCACGTCCTGGGGCGCGGGCGCCATCGCCGGCGCGGAGGAGTCCGGCCGACTCGAACTCGATCTCGCTCACGGGGTCGGGCGTGCGCGGTATGCACTGGAGTCCGCCGCCGCGATCCTGGTCAGGCTCGCCTGGTTGGGCGTCTTCGCCGGGGCGGTCGTCGCGCTGCTCAACGACTCCGCCACACTCGACATCACCCCGATCCACATCGTCGATGCCACGGTCGTCTTCGTCGGGCTCACCGCGCTGGCGGGGAGCACCGCGCTGTTCATCGGCGCACTGGTCGGTCGCCGCTCCTGGGCGATGGCAGCGGGTGCGGGCATCGCGCTCGCCGGATACGCCTTCAATGCCATTGCCAACCAGGTCGAGGCGGTCGAATGGCTGCGCACGATCTCGCCCTACTCCTGGGCCTTCCACCAGCCTCCGCTCGCCGAGGGGCTCAGCCCGAGCGGGGCAATCGCCCTGTGGGCGCTGAGCCTCGCGTTCATCGCGGGGAGCGCATGGGCGCTGCAGCGACGTGACGTGATCGGCTGAGTGGTGGCGCGCCGATCTGCAGCACGGAGGGAGCGGCACAGCACCCACCCGCAGCAGCATCGAAATCACCGGGTCCCCCGCACACTCCGGTGGCCGGGAGGACCAGTTCGTTGCGAGCCGCCGCCTCCTGATCGCCCGCGAGATGGGCGACGACGCTGCGCACCTGCTCGTATCCGGTCATCGCGAGGAAGGTCGGCGCCCGGCCGTAGGACTTCGCCCCGACGATGAAGAGCCCGGGTTCCGGGTGCGTGAGCTCTCTCGCGCCGGTCGCCCCCACGGACCCGCAGGAGTGGATGTTCGGGTCGATCTCGGATGCGATGCCGGCGACGGCCTCGAGCGACGGATCGAGATCGACCCGCACTTCTCGGAGGATCTCCGTATCGGGCCGGAACCCGGTGAGCGCGAACACGCGTCCGACCCCGGTGATCTCACGCCCGTCCTCAGCGAGGATCGTCAGACCGGATCCATCCTGGCGGAACTCGGCGACACGGAATCCGGTGACGAGATCCACGGCCCCGTCATCGATCACCGTGCGCGCACGAGAGCCCAGCACGGCCCGCTCCGGCAGATCGTCTCCGGCGCCCCCTCCGAAGATGTTCGCGGTGCTCCCCCGGCGCAGCGCCCAGGTCACCCGCGTGCCCGGGTTCCGTCGCGCCATCTCACTCAACCGGAGGACGGTGTGCGTGGCGGAGTGCCCTGATCCCACCACGACCACATGCGCGCCCGCGAGCTCCGAGACTTCCGCCGGGATGCGATACGAGATCAGTCGGCTCGACGCGGACTCCCCGATCGCGGGGAAGCCGTCGGCGCCTGCCGGATTGGGAAGCGCCCAGGTGCCGCTCGCGTCGATGACGGCACGAGCGAGGAGGCGGGATTCCCGGCCGTCGGCGTCGACGGTGTGCACCACGAACGGCTGACTCCGCCGCCCTCCGTCCACGACCTTGTCGCGGCCCTGCCGAGCGACTCCGGTGACAGTCGTCTCGTAGCGGATCCACTCATCGAGGACCTCTGCGAGAGGCGCGAGGTAGGCGCTGACCCACTCCGCGCCGGTGGGATATCCCGCGACGGGCGCGGTCCACCCGGTCGGCTCGAGCAGCCGACGGGCGGCGGCATCCGTGAGCTCCGGCCACGCCGAGAACAGGCGGACGTGTCCCCATTCGGAGACGGCGGCGGCAGGACCGCGCCCGCGCTCGACCACGATCACGTCCTGCTCGCGTTCGACGAGATGCGCCGCGGCGGCGAGCCCCTGCGGGCCCGCTCCGATGACGACGACGGGAAGCTCGGACATCACACTCTCCTCAAATCGAAAATCTTCAATATGGCGACTGTCGCGCATCTATCGAAGATTGTCAATACGTGGCACAATGGATTCGTGACCCTGCCGACGACGATCGAAGCGCCCGCGTGCTGCGTCCCTCCGCTCACTCCTTCGGTGAGCGCCGAGGACGCGGAGCGCATCGCGCGGGTGTTCAAGGCACTGGGCGATCCCACGCGGGTCCGACTGCTGTCCCTCATCGCCGCCGGACCCGACGGCGAAGCCTGCATCTGCGACCTCACCGAACCCGTGGGCCTCTCCCAGGGAACGGTCTCCCATCACATGAAACTCCTCACGGAGGCCGGCCTGGTCACTCGTGAACAGCGGGGGAAGTGGGCGTACTTCGCGCTCGATGCGAACGTGATGGCGGCCGCGGCCGACGCCCTTCGCGCCGTCTGAGCGCGCACACCGGCAGACGTCACGGGTCCTCCCGGCTAACGACCGGCGCCCTCCGTCCGACAGTCACCCCCGACAGCCCAGGACGGGCCGTCGGGTCCGTGTTCCCCGGAACGCGGACGGATCTTTCCAGGATGGAGCCCATGATCGTCCTCACGCGCCTGAACCGTTCGCGGTTCGCGGTGAATCCCGACCTGATCGAACGTGTCCAGGCCACGCCGGACACGACGCTCATCATGGTCGACGGCGCGACCTTCGTCGTCACCGAGACGATGGACGACGTGATCGCTCAGATCACCCGGTTCCGCGCCGGAGTGCTCGCGACCGCGGCGACCCTGATCGCCGCGGACGAGAAGAATCCCGCGATCGCCGCCGACGCCGAGGCGGACCTCTGATGGATCCGTCCCTCATCCTCGGCCTGGTCCTCGCCTTCGGCGCACTGGTCGCCATGATCAACATCGAAGGCGCGACCGTCGGCTCCCTGCTGCTGCCGGCCCCGATGGTCCTGGTGTTCGGCGCGACCATCGCGGTCGGCCTCGCGAGCGGCACCCTGCGCGACGCGTTGCACGCACTCAAGTCCCTCCCCCGGGCGTTCCGCGGGGAACGCCGCACCGCCGCGAGCACGATCGACACGGTCGTCGGATACGCCGAGAAGGCGCGCGCGGAAGGTCTGCTCGCCCTCGAACAGGGTCTGGACGAGGAGAAGGACCCGTTCCTCCGCCAGGCACTGCAGAGCATCGCCGACGGCACGGATGCCGAAGACCTGCGGACCCTCCTGGAAGACGAACTCACCTCGACCGCCGCCCGCAACCGCACCGCCTCGCGCTTCTACATGACCCTCGGTGGCTTCGCGCCGACCGTCGGCATCATCGGCACCGTCGTCTCGCTGACCCACGTGCTCGAGAAGCTCGACAAGCCGGACACGCTCGGCCCGATGATCGCAGCCGCGTTCGTCGCGACACTGTGGGGGCTGCTGTCCGCGAACTTCATCTGGCTCCCCATCGGCGGACGGCTCCAGCGCCTCGGCGAACTCGAGCTGGAACGCATGACCGTGCTCATGGAGGGGATGCTCGCGATCCAGGCCGGCGCCCCGCCGCAGTTCGTCGGAGAACGCCTGCGCGCACTCGTCGCCGAACGCCCCTCGGCGCGATCCGCCCGGTCGCGCACCCGCACTCGCGCCGCGGAGGAGACGGAGCCGGCCCCATGAGCGTGCGCGCCCGCCGTCGGGTGCCGCAAGAGGAGCACAGCGGACCGGACGAGCGCTGGATGGCCTCGTACCTCGACATGGTCACCGTGCTCATGTGCATGTTCATCGTGCTGTTCGCGATGTCGACCGTCGACCAGGAGAAGTTCGAGGCCCTCAGCGCTTCCCTCGCGACCGGCTTCGGTCAGGAACCGTCGGACGACGTGGATGCGGTCACGGGTGTCGTGGTCCCTCCGGAACTGGTCGACGAAGACGGCGACGACTTCGCCGATGTCGACCTGGCCGCCGCACAGACCGAATTCAGCGAACTCTCCGCTCTCCGGGAGAAGCTGCGGCGGGTGCTCGCGGACAACGGTCTCGAGGCCGACGTCACCTTCACGATCGACGAGCGCGGGCTCACGATCGGTCTCGTCAGTGCGGAAACCTTCTTCACCACGAACAGCACCGCACTCAGCCCCACCGCCGTGCTGGTCCTCGACGCGCTCGGCTCGGTGCTGGTCACCGCACCGAACGAGATCTCCGTCGAGGGTCATGCCGACGTGCGTGGTTCCGTCGCTCCCTACCCCACCAACTGGGAACTGTCGGCCGGACGATCCACCCAGGTGCTGCGGCACCTGGTCGAGTCGTCGGGGCTGCCGCCGAGCCACCTGAAGTCGGTCGGGTTCGGTGATACGCGGCCGATCGCCGCCGGCAACAGCAGCGAGGCTCTGGCCCAGAACCGACGGGTCGACATCGTCGTCCTGTCCGATGCGAACGAGGAGGTGCGTGCCCTCCTTCCCGAAGCGCAGGCGGCGCAGCCGTCCTCCTGACTCCCTCCTCTCCTAACGCACGCAGGTCGCCGCCCGATAGTCGGGTTCGTGGTGATCCAGGACAGCGTGCGCTCCGAAGCGCGCGCAGCGACGGCGACGAAGACCGCCGAAGTCGAGGTGTACGACTTCGGCCGTTCGGCGACCCTTTCGCGCGAGCACACCCGCACCCTGGAACTGGCCTTCGAGACGTTCTCCCGGCAGTGGTCGACCCAGCTCTCGGCGAAGATCCACGTCCGCGCCACCATCGCCGTCGAGCATGTCGGCATGCTGACGTACGGCGAGTACGCGCAGTCGCTCCCGACCACGACCACCATGATCGTGTGCGCGCTGCCCGATTCGGACGAACGCCTCATCGTGCAGCTGCCGACCTCCGCCGCCACGACCTGGATCGTGCAGATGGTCGGCGGGCGCTCGTCCAGCGCCTCGGAAGACCGCACCTTCACCCCGATCGAGCAGGCGCTGATCCGCTCCCTGATCGTCGATGCCCTCGATCACCTCACCGGTGCCCTGGACGGATTGCTGCCCGCCGGGATCACGGTGAGCGGCATCCAGTACAGCTCCCAGTTCGCGCAGGTCGCGGCCTCGGGGGAACCGGTGATCGTCGCGCGGTTCTCGATGCGATTGGCCGGTCGGGCCGTCCCGGCGAGCGTCATGCTGCCCGCCTCGGTCCTCGCCGGTTTCACGGTGCGCACCTCGGACGCGGATCGCTCGGCTGCGCCGGACCTGGTCCGCCGTCAGGTCGAGGTCTCCCCCGTCGAGGTGGCGCTCCGGCTCGCCCCGCGTGCCGTGCTGCCCCGCGAGGTGCTCGATCTCGCCGTCGGAGACATCGTCCCCTTCCCGCACTCCGCCGATCGACCGATGATCCTCGCGGTGGGCGATCAGACCGTCGCCACCGCGGCCGTGGGCAGCGCCGGGGCGCGTCTGGCCTGCGTCGTCGCCACCACCATCCCCGATCCCGCCATCGCCGAGGAGCCCGCGTGACCAGCACCACCACCTACGAGTCCGCCGTCGCCGCCGCTTTCGCGGCGAAGCTGCCGACCGCCGCGGCGACCTCCGCGCGTGCCTCCCAGGTGTCGGGAGACACCGGCGACGCCGTGATCGTCCCGTTCGTGGGCGAGGCCAGCGCGCAGCTGGCGGTACAGGTGTTCGACCCCGACGCCCTGGTCGACGGCCTCGGCGGTGCGCCTCTGAGCGATCGGCTGCGCGATGCCCTCGAAGCCGCAGCGAGCGCGCTGGGGGCCGGCGCCCTCGGTGACGCCACGATCGGCGACGCCTCCGCTCTGTTCGCCGACCCCGCCGCCCAGCTCTTCGATCTGCAGGACGACACCGACCGGACGATCGGGCGCCTCGCCGTGATCGTCACGCGCGCGCCGGCCGGCACCGCGAGCTCTTCCCGCCGGTTGCACCGCATCGCCGGCGTCGAGATGGAGCTGACGGTCGAGATCGGCCGCACCAGGATGGCCGTGCGCGACGTGCTCGGCCTCGAGCCGGGACGCATCGTCGAACTCGACCGCTCCGCCGGTGCACCCGCCGACGTCAAGCTCAACGGCCGGGTCATCGCGCACGGTGAGGTCGTCGTCGTCGACCAGGACTATGCGGTGCGGATCACCCGCATCCTCGAGAACGTCGAGGCCTGATCCTGGACGACCTCCTGCTCGGGCTGCGGGTCGCGCTCTCCCTCGCAGCGGTGCTCGGGCTGCTCTGGTTCCTGCAGCGCCGGGTCTCGCGCACCGCCGCGCGGCGACGCGACGGTGAGGTCATCACGGTGCTGGGCCGCCAGGGAGTGGGCCCGAAGGCGCAGATCGTCGTTGTCCAGACCGAAGACGCCCGCTACGTGCTGGGCGTCACCGAACACGGCGTCAACGTGGTGGACCGTCTGCCCGTCAAGCCCGCGGCCCTGCCCGACGATCCGGCGACACCGGTGTGGTCTGCCGCGACGTCCGAGGCGGCCTCCGACGCGGCCGAGTTCGACCGCATCCTCGCCGCGACCGCGGGCAGCGAGGACACGACCTCCGCCGTCGCGGCGCAGGTGCCGCAGCGACGCGTGCGCCACCGGAACGATCCGCTGCGCGGTTCCATCCTCTCCCCCGAAACCTGGCGGCAGACCGCCGAGGCCATCCGGCGCACGCGATGAGCATGCCCGGTGGGGCCGCCGACGGCCACGCGCTGCGACGGGTCGCGCTGCTCCTCGCCGTCGCCTTCGCTCTGGTGCTCGTGCTGACACTGGCCGCCGGCGGCCCGGCACACGCGGCCGTGACCCCCGACGATCCCGGCGACGGCGTCACGATCGACATCAACGGTGTCGACGGCTCCCCCTCGGGCTCGATCCTGACGCTGCTCGGCATCACCCTGCTCTCGGTGGCGCCTGCGCTGCTGCTGATGATGTCGTCGTTCACGAAGATCTTCGTCGTGCTCGCGATGACACGCAACGCCCTGTCCCTGCCCACGATCCCGCCGAACCAGGTGTTGGCAGGACTGTCGCTGTTCCTGTCGCTGTTCATCATGTGGCCGGTGCTGACCGAGATCAACACCGTCGCGGTGCAGCCGTACATCGACGGCACGTACACGTTCGCCCAGGCCATCGACGTCGGCCAACTGCCGCTGCAGGAGTGGATGCTGCGGTTCACGCGCGAGGAGGACCTCGCGCTCATGACGCGGATGGCGGGTCAGCCCAACCCGGAGGACCCGACGAGCGTGCCGATGTACACGCTCATCCCGGCGTTCATGATCTCCGAACTGCGCGCCGCGTTCATCATCGGCTTCGTCATCTTCGTGCCGTTCCTGGTGATCGACCTCGTGGTCGCCGCGGCTCTCATGTCGATGGGCATGATGATGCTGCCGCCCGTCATGATCTCGCTGCCGTTCAAGATCCTGCTGTTCATCCTGGTCGACGGATGGGGGCTCATCATCCGTGCCCTCCTGGAGAGCTATGGAGGTGTCGGATGAGCCCCGAAGCCGTGATCGACATCGGTACCCAGGGGCTGATCATCGCCGCGAAGCTCGCCGCTCCGGTCCTGGTCACCGCCCTCGTGGTGGGTTTCGCGATCTCGCTGCTGCAGTCCATCACCCAGGTGCAGGAGGTGACGCTGTCGTTCGTGCCGAAGATCGTGGCGGTCGGGATCGCCCTGTTGATCGCCGGGAACTGGATGATCGCGGAGATGATCGCGTTCACCACCGAGATGTTCGCCCGTATCCCCTCGCTCCTGAGCGGATGACGCGGTGTTCATCCCCATCGACTTCGCGTGGCTGGAGGCGACGATGCTCGCCGCAGTCCGCATCACCGCGTTCATCATGATCGCCCCGCCCTTCTCGTACGGGGCGATCCCGGTGCGGGTGAAGGCGATGCTCGCGATCGGTCTCTCGCTCGCCGTCGGCACGGCCGTCTCCCCCGGATACGAGAACCTCGACACCGGACCCTTCCTGGGCGCCCTGGTGCTGCAGCTGGTCACCGGTGCGCTCCTGGGCTTCCTGGTGCTGCTGTGCTTCTCGGCACTCCAGGCCGCCGGCAGCCTGATCGACGTGTTCGGCGGGTTCCAGCTCGCTCAGGCGTTCGACCCGCACTCGCTCGTGAACGGCGCGCAGTTCACGCGCCTCTTCCACCTGACCGCGCTCACGCTGCTGTTCGCATCGGGGGGCTATCAGCTGATCCTCGCGGGACTCGCCCGCAGTTTCGACGCCGTTCCGCTCGACGGCGTGTTCGAAGTGTCCGGTCCCGCGGAGCTCCTGGTCGACGGCGTCTCGCAGATGGTGCTCGCCGCCGTGCAGATCGCCGGGCCGCTCGTCCTCGTGCTCTTCCTGGCCGACGTCGGGCTCGGCCTCATCACGCGTGTGGCCCCGGCCCTCAACGCCTTCGCGATGGGCTTCCCGGTGAAGATCCTGCTGACCCTCCTGCTGGCCGGAGCGGTCTACGCGGTCCTCCCCGGCATCGTGGACGCCCTCGCCGTACAGGCCCTCAAGATGATGCAGGGGGTGCAGGAATGAGCGGCACGGACAGCGGCGAGCGCAGTGAGAAGGCGACCGACAAGCACCTGCGCGAAGCCCGCAAGAAGGGACGGCTGTCGCGCAGCCAGGATCTCACCGCGTGGCTGGGCATCGGCGCCGCGGCTGTCACCATGCCCGCTGCCATCGCCCTCGGGGCATCGGCCGGCACCGAGCAGCTGCTCACGCTGACCTCGCTGGTCGACGCTCCGACGCCGGAAGCGGCACTCACCGCCCTCGGTCGCGGCCTCGCCTCCGTGCTCCCCACGCTCGCCGTGATGCTGGCCGCGGTCGCGATCGTCACGCTGATCGGCGCGGTGGTCCAGGGCGGGGTGCACCTGAAACCGCTGACCGGACGCTTCGAGCAGTTCAACGTCGTCACCGGGATCCGCCGCGTCTTCGGCATGCAGGCCCTCTGGGAGGGCGCCAAGGCGCTCCTGAAGACCGCGGCCATCGGCATCGCGCTGTGGTTCGTGATCGCGAGCCTGATGCCTGTGCTGACCGCCAGCGGCGCACACTCGATCTCGCGGCTGCTCGGCACCGCGAGCGAGGGGACGGCCGCCCTCCTGCAGACCGCCATCGCCGTCGGACTGGTACTGGCCGCGATCGACATGTTCGTCGTGATGCGACGCAACCGCAAGCACACCCGCATGACCAAGCGCGAGGTGCGCGACGAGAACAAGAACTCCGAGGGCGACCCCCTGATCCGTCAGCAGCGGCGTTCCCGACAGCTGGCCATCAGCCGCAACCGCATGATCTCCGCGGTCGCGGGATCCGACGTGGTCCTCGTCAATCCCACGCACATCGCCGTCGCGCTCCGATACGAGGCCGGACGCGCCGCACCCAAGGTCGTCGCGAAGGGCAGCGGCGTCGTCGCGGAGCGCATTCGCGAGGAGGCGACACGGACCGGTGTCCCGATGGTGCGTGAGGTCTCGCTCGCTCGTGCCCTGCACGCCGCGTGCGAACTGGGTCAGGAGATCCCCGAGGACCTGTACAACGCCGTCGCCCGCGTACTCGTGTTCGTCGACGCCCTGCGGCGGCGCGGGGCCGCGCGCGGCATCCATTCCCTTCCCTATCGGAGGACCGTATGAGACAGCTCTTCCTCAAGCTCATGGTGCCCGTCGGCGTCGTCGGCATCATCATGCTGCTCGTCGTCCCGGTGCCACCGTTCCTGCTCGACATCCTGATCATCCTAAACATCATGTTCGCGCTCGTGATCCTGCTCACGTCGATGTTCGTGAAGAAGCCCCTCGACTTCTCGGTGTTCCCCTCGCTGCTGCTCGTGGCGACGCTGTTCCGGCTGGGTCTCAACGTCGCCTCCACGCGTCTGGTGCTCGGAGAGGCCTACGCCGGACAGGTCATCGAGGCGTTCGGGGCGATCGCCGTCGGCGGCTCGCTCATCATCGGCGCCGTCGTCTTCCTGATTCTCGTCGTCATCCAGTTCGTCGTGGTGACCAAGGGCGCGGAGCGCGTCGCGGAGGTCGGGGCGAGGTTCACCCTCGACGCCATGCCCGGCAAGCAGATGGCGATCGACGCCGACCTCAATGCGGGACTCATCACCGACGCCGAAGCCCGGGAACGTCGCGCCGAGGTCGCCGCAGAGGCCGACTTCTACGGCGCCATGGACGGTGCGTCCAAGTTCGTCAAGGGCGACGCGATCGCCGGACTCGTCATCATCATCATCAACGTGGTCGGCGGCATCGCGATCGGGATCGTCCAGCACGGCATGACGATCGACGGGGCCGTGAGCACGTACAGCCTCCTCACCATCGGCGACGGACTCGTCACGCAGATCCCGGCGTTGCTGATGGCGGTGTCCACCGGCATGATCGTGACCCGTTCGACGGCGGAAGCCGAGATGGGCAGCGCCGCGTCCGCACAGCTCGGTCAGTCCCGCAATGCGCTCATCATCGCCGGTTGCGCCGCGATCATCATGTCGCTCATCCCGCACATGCCGATGCTGCCGTTCGTGGCGATCGGCGCCCTTCTGCTGCTGATCGCGCAGCGCATCAAGGCGACGCAGAAGCGTGACGAAGCCATCGCCGCGCAGACGACGACGCCGGCCCCCACGGATCAGCCGGAGGAGCTGATCGAGAAGATGCGCGTGCACCCGCTCGAGATCCTGCTCTCCCCCGACATCGTCGATCTGGTCACCGGAGGACCCGATGACCTCCTCGCGCGCGTGAAGGCACTGCGACGGCGGATCGCCCTCGATCTGGGACTCATCGCGCCGCCGGTGCGCACCCGGGACAGCATCGAGCTGCCCCAGTCCACCTATGTCATCCGCATCGCCGGGGTCGAGACCGGGAGGGGCACCGCTCCGGCCGGCTCCGTCCTCGCGCTCGGGCAGGGCCTGGAGTCCCTCCCCGGCGCCGCGACGCTCGACCCAGTGTTCGGGCTCGAGGGCAAGTGGATCCCCCTCGAGATGCGCCACAGCGCCGAGTTCTCGGGAGCGACCGTGGTCGACCGGGCGAGTGTGATCATCACGCACCTCTCCAGCGTGATCCACGCCCACGCCGCGCGGCTGCTCAGCCGAGAAGACGTGCGCCAGCTCACGGACGCGCTCAAACAGGCCTCCCCCGCCGCGGTCGAGGAGCTCACCCCGGCATTGCTGTCGCTCGCCGAGGTGCAGCGCGTGCTCCAGGGACTCCTCGCCGAGCGGGTTCCGATCAACGACCTCAGCCGCATCTACGAAGCACTCGCGCTGCGGGCGAGGGTCTCCACCGATCCGGAGGGCCTGATCGAAGCCGCACGGGCTGCTCTCGGCCCGGCGATCGCGGCGCGGTTCGCGGATGGCGGCGTCCTACGGGTGGTGATGATCAATCCGCTTCTCGAGCAGGCGATGCTCGAGAGCCTGCGTACGAGCGACGAGGGCACTCAGATCGTGTTCGACCCGCAGCGGATGGAGGCCGTCGTGGAGTCGGTGAAGCAGGCGGTCACCTCGGTGCGCGAGGGGGGCGAACCGGTCCTGGTGTGTGCCCCGTCGCTGCGTCCGGCGGTGCGTCGGCTCGTGTCCGCACAGACCGACGGGCTGCCGGTGCTCTCGTACACCGAGGCGACTTCCGCCGCGCTCACGATCGAGACCGTCGGCGTCGTCCGAGATGCCCCCGCGCCCTCGCCCGCGGTCGGAGCCGTCTCGGCGGCAGTAGGCTGAACGAATGCTGGTTTTGACGAGGCGGATCGGTGAGAGCGTGCGCATCGACGGCGACATCGAGATCACGCTGCTCGAGATCAAGGGCGACAGTGTGCGCATCGGCGTGAAGGCCCCGCGCGAGACCCGCATCCAGCGCACCGAGATCATCGAGGCGGTCGTCGCCGAGAACGTGTCGGCCGCGGCGGAGACCGGTGCCGATGCGGAGGGCGCGATCGCCGCCGCCCTCGCCCGGGGCCGGGAGTCCCGAGACTCCTAGTCGACGGGGGTCACGACCCGCGCCAGATCCGCGGCGTCCGCCCGCTTCCACTGGTCGCCTCCCGCGGCCTGCGCTCGGCCGGTCGCCTGCTCCGCCGTGGCCACGAGCAGGTCGAAATCGAAGCCGACGAGCGACGCGGTCGCCCAACCGACGCTCGCCGACGACCGGATCCCGGTCGTCGTCTCCCTGTCGATCACCGAGATGCAGGTCAGAATGCCGCGAAGATGGTGGCGGACCGACTCGTCACCGCCGCGGATAACGACGATCGCCCGGTCGTCCTCGACCCGGGCGGCATCGGCCGACGCGGGCAGGGCCTCCTGGATGTCGTGGTGGAAACGGTCGACGATGAGCGCGAACGCGGATCCCGTCGATGCCTCACGGAGGTCGGCGGGGTCGTCGAGTCGGATGTCGAGCACCGACCACGGGAGATCGTTCTGCGCTTCGGCCTTGCGGAGTCGACGACGCGCACGCTCCACGAAATCACCGACATCACTCTTCTTCGCATCCACCCGCACCATCAGAACGAGGGTGAACGCCGCACAGGTACTCACCACGACGGTGCCGACGGCGTTCATGCCGCGCAGCGCGCTGAGCTGCGCGCCGGCAGCCGCGCCGCCCGACAGCACGGCGGACACGGTGCTCGCGACCGCCACGACGACGAGCCCGCAGGAGGCGAGTACCAGCGGGAGCACGATGTCCCTGGCGGCCGGTCGGTCGCGCAGCAACTCGTAGGCCACGAGCCCGCCGAAGACGGCGCTGCCCAGGAAGACGAGGTGGAACGACGGCAGATACCACGGGTTGTCCGCCGTCGTCACCAGCAGGGTCGGCGCGATGACGAGGAAGAGAATCACCACCCACCAGCGTGCGCGGCGGCCGAAGTGCATCCGCAGACCGATCCACACCAACGGCTCGAAGCACAGCAGCAGGGCCGAGGCGGCGGCGAGCAGAGCCCTGGTCTCGGTCATCTGCTGCCCCGCGAGCCAGAGGTAGGCGCCGAGCATCCCCAGGCCGAAGGCCGCCCCCCACGTGACGGTCGCCCTGCTCGGGCGCGCGAGGGTGCCCAGACCGATCACCAGCGCGGTGAGCACCGTGACGACCGCGACCATGCTGGTCGTGATGTCGACGTTGACGGGAACGAGCGGGGTCATACCTGAGCCTCCATCACTCGACGCTGCGGGAAGCGCAGAGTCACGCGGGTGCCGACACCGACCTCACTGGCGATGTCGATACTGCCTTCATGCGCGGCGACGATCTCCCGCACGATGCCCATCCCGAGGCCGGTGCCGCCGATGCCGGCGCGCACGGCGCTGTCGGTGCGGAAGTAGGGCTCGAACACGCGAGCAACATCGTCTGCCGCCATACCGAATCCGTCGTCGACGATCGTGACCACCGCCTGGCCGCCCGCCATCGTCTCGAGCTCGATACCGATGTGTCCGCCCGCGGGGGTGTACTTCGCAGCGTTGCTGAGCAGGTTGTCGACGACCTGCCGCAGACGGAACGCGTCCCCGGAGATGAGGAGGCTCTCGGTTCCCTCGACCCGGAGCGTCTGCCTGTTGCCCGCGATGACGGGTGCATACGATGCCGCCGCCGAGTCAACGACCTCGCGCAGATCCACGGATTCGAAAGGATCCTGGGCGGTGTGACTCGTCTGCCGGAGGATGCTCGTGACCAGGTCGTGCATGCGCTCACCCGCGTTCGCGATGATTTCGAGCTGTGCAGGCACCCGCCCCGGCAGGTCTTCGCGCTCACGGAGCAGGTCCACGTGGCCGACGATCGCGGTGAGGGGGTTGCGCAACTCGTGCGAGATCATGGCGTTGAAGGCCCGGCGTTCCTCGTCGACCTCGAGTCGCGCGGTCACGTCGTCGATCACGACCAGCGTGATCGCCTCGCCCTCGCCGGCGCTGGCCATCGGCTGCGTGCTCACCTCGAGGGCCCGCCATTGTCCCGCGCCGTCGAACAACCACACGCGCTCGGCATCGAGTTTCTCTCCGCCGGCGGCGCGGGCGAGGGAGGTGCGGGCGGGGGGCAGCGCGACGCCCCGTCGGGCGTCGTACTCGACGGCGGCCGTGGAGAGCTCCGCGCCGAAGCGGTCGCGGCCGTAGAGCGCACGGTACGCGTCGTTCATCTGCAGGATGCGCCCTCCCGCCGTGACGACGACGAGGGCGACGCTCAGAGCGTCGACGATCTGGATCACCCGCCGCTGATTCGCCTCCGCCCGCTCCGCTGCACGATTGACCTGCTCGGAACGTCGTTGTAGAAGGCGACGCGCGGCCCGCGAGCGCTGTGCACCGATACGCACCGTCACGCCGAGGAACCCCAGGGTGATGACGAGTGTGAGGAGGCGCAGCAGGACGTCCGCCGGCGAGCCGCGCTGCTCGGCGAAGAGCACGAGCGTGGCACCCATGAAGACGATGCCACCGAACACCCACGGCAGGGTGAAGTACGTGGCCAGCCAGACGACAGGAAAGACCCACAGGAACCCCAGGCGGAGGTCCGGTGCATTGGTGGTGAAGCCGATCGCGAGCGCATCCAGGAGCGGCACGACGGCAGCGGCGGAGCGCGGCAGACGGTGCCACGGCACGGCCAGCGTGAGCACGCTGGTGACGAGGACCAGCACGGCCCCCGCGACGACCAAGGTGTTGGCGAAAGTCTCGGGTTTGAAGGCCGTGACCATCACGACGATCGCGACCACACTGCCGGTGAAGACCAGTTGCCAGCGCCAGATCGACACGGTGCGGATCATCGACGCTCGCCTTTCCGCTCGAAGCTCAGGTTTCCCGCAAGATTACTCAAAGATCCGTCGAGCCCGCTCTTCAGGCGGCCGTGCACCCCTAGCATTCTGAGTGGGGCCGATACTGCGACTGGGGAACAACGCAGACGCCGGGGCCACGCGAGTGGGGATTCGCAGGCGCCGGGGCCGCGGCTGGGGAGCCGCGGCCCCGCCCCGGTTCAGCCTCCCGTGTCATCAGCGGGAGTCAGGCGGTAACCGACTCCGCGCACGGTCTCGATGTAGCGCGGGTTCGCCGAGCTGTCACCCAGCTTCCGCCGCAGATTCGCGATGTGGGTCTCGATCGCCCGCTTGTCGGGTTCGCTCACGTAATCGTTCGACCCCGGTGGCGCTCCCCGCAGTCCGCGCGCGAGCTCCGCTTTGCTGGACACCCGGATGTTCGCCTCGAGGATCGCCGCGAGCAGGTCGAACTCCGTGGGAGTGAGATCTATGCGCTTCTGGCCGACGAGCACCAGCCGTGTGTCCAGATCGAGGCTGAGGTCGCGATGCACCCGGCCCCGCCACGTCAGCACCGTCGCACCGTCGGTGGACGGCTCGTTTGCGGTCGCAGGGCGCGACTCGGTGGTCGGCGGCGCGGCCGCGGGGTGCGGGCGCCTCAGAAGCGCCTGGATGCGCGCACGCAGCTCACGGGGCCGGAACGGCTTCACGAGGTACTCGTCCGCTCCGGAGGTCAGACCGAGGACCACATCGGACTCGTCCGACAAAGCCGAGAGCATGATGATGAAGGTGTCGCTGACCTGCCGGATCCGTCGCGCGACCTCGAAGCCGTCGATCCCCGGCAGGTTGATGTCGAGGGTGGTGATCACCGGGCGATGCTGCTCGACGGCCGCGATCCCGTCCGGGCCGGAACCTGCGAGGAAGGTTTCGAAGCCGGCGGCCAGGAACACCTCGTCCAGGAGCGAGCGGACGCCCGGGTCGTCGTCGATGATCACGGCGACGAGGGGGGACGTCGCCGCACTCATGGGGTCCCCTCGCGCACGATGGTCACGATCCGTGGGGCATCCGCGTCGAGATCCGAGGGGTCGAGTTCCCCGGAGTCGAGTTCGGAAACGCCGACTGGTCGTTCGAGCTCGATGTCCCACCACGCGTCCGCGAGATCCTCGGCCATCCCCCTCCCCCACTCGATCACCACCACCGAGCGTTCGAGGTCGAGGTCGAGGTCCTCGAGTTCCGCCGCCGATCCGAGTCGGTACGCGTCGACGTGCACGAGCGGCGCACGCCCGACCAGCGAGGGGTGGGTGCGGGCGATCACGAAGGTCGGACTCTGCACGGGTCCGCGCACACCGAGCCCTTCGGCGAGACCACGGGTGAACGTCGTCTTTCCGGCGCCCAGCGGTCCGGTGAGGATGAGCAGGTCGCCCGCCTCTAGCTGCTCACCGATCCGGAAGCCGAGCTGCTCCATCTCCTCGGACGTCGCGATCTCCCGTCTGCCGAGGAAAGCGGGGTCCACGCTCACGACGTCCTCCGCGGCACCCGGGGACCGATGCGCGTGACGATCTCGTAGTTGATGGTGCCGGCGGCCGCGGCCCAGTCCGCCGCCGAGGGCACACCGAGGGTGGGATCGCCGAACAGGACCACCTCGTCCCCGACCGAGACCGGCGTGTCACCGACGTCGACGACGAACTGATCCATCGCGATCCTCCCGACGTTCACGAACCGCCGTCCGCCGATCGAGACGGGGAGCCTGCCCGAGGCGTTCCGGGGCACGCCGTCGGCGTATCCGAGGGGCACGAGCACCAGCGTCGTGTCGCGATCCGTGCGGTGGGCGTAGCCGTAGGAGACACCCGTGCCCGCGGGCACCCGGCGGACCGCGGCGATCGCTCCGCGCAGAGTCATCGCCGGACGCAGACCGAGCTCGGCGGAGCTGCGGTCGTCGAACGGCGAGAGGCCGAAGAGCCCGATGCCGATGCGCACGGCATCGAGCCGCATCTCGGGCAGGTCGATCGCTGCGGCGGTGGCGGCGATGTGCCGGATCTCGGGGCGGATACCGAAAGAGGCGGCCGCGGCGACACCTTCCTCGAACTTCGCCAGCGCGGCCCGGTCGTCCTCCGCGGAGGTGTTGGAGAGGTGGCTGAAGAGGCCGACGATACGCAGTCGTCCGATCCGCTCCAGACGCGCGGCCTCGGCCAGCACCCGCCCCCAGTCGGCCGGAGCGATGCCGTTGCGCGACAGCCCCGTCTCGAACTTGAGGTGCACCCCAACCGGACGGTCGACGGCCGCAGCGGCAGCGGCGGCTTCGAGCTGATCGAAGGAGGAGACGCCGATCTCCACGTCTTGGGCCGCGGCGTGCTCGAACCGCTCGCCCGGCGCGTGCAGCCAGGCCATGATCGGCGCGTGCACGCCCTGCCTGCGTAGTTCGAGAGCCTCGGGGATCTCGGCGACGCCGAGGCGTGTCGCTCCGGCGGAGAGCGCGGCGACGGCGGTCGCGGCAGCACCGTGCCCGTAGGCGCCGGCCTTGACGACCGCGATCACCTCGACGCCGGTGAGGCGGCGGAAGTGCCGCACGTTGTCGGCGACGGCATCGAGGTCGATGGTCGCCTCACGGAACGGGACGGTCACAGTGGCGCTCCTTCTGCGACGACGAACGCGGCAGCGAGGCCCGCGTCGTGGGTGAGAGTCAGATGCAGGGTGCGGATGCCGCGCTCCTCGACGACCGCGGCCGTCGAGCCGGAGAGGACGAAGTGCGGACGACCCGACGCCTCCGAGGCGATCTCGATCTCGGTCCAGTGCACCCCGTCCGAGCCGCCGAGTGCTTTGATCAGCGCCTCTTTGGCCGCATACCTCGCCGCCAGGGATGGAAGACGCAGCGGGCGCTCCGACGGGGCGAAGAGCCGCTCCAGGAGGCGGGGGGTCCGGGTCATCGTGCGCTCGAACCGCGGGATGTCCACGAGGTCGATGCCGGTGCCGATGATCATCCGTTCAGCCTACCGAGCACGCATCCGGTTCGAATCGCGCAAATGGCTCCGTTTCGGGTGGAAACGGAGCCATTTGGGCGATTCGAAGCCGGACTTACTCGACTGTGACGGACTTCGCGAGGTTCCGGGGCTGGTCCACGTCCAGGCCCTTCGCGGTCGCGAGCGCCATCGCGAAGATCTGCAACGGCACGACCGAGAGCAGCGGCTCGAACATCGCTCCGGCGAGCGGGATGTGGATGACCTCGTCGGCGAACGGCAGCACGGCCGCATCGCCCTCTTCGGCCACCACGATCACCCGGGCACCGCGAGCACGGATCTCCTGGATGTTCGAGACGACCTTCGAGTGCACGAGCGCGGAGTGACGCGGGGACGGCACCAGCACGAACACGGGCTGCCCCGGCTCGATCAGCGCGATCGGACCGTGCTTGAGCTCGCCCGCGGCGAAGCCCTCCGCGTGGATGTAGGAGATCTCCTTGAGCTTGAGCGCACCTTCGAGGGCGATCGGGAAGCCGACGTGGCGACCGAGGAACAGCACCGACCGGGTGTCGGCCATCCATCCGGCGAGCTGGGTGACGTGCTCCTGCTCGCTCTCGAGGACCTCGGCGATCTTCGCGGGCAGCTCGGTGAGTTCCGCGACGTCGGTCGAGGCGTCTGCCACGGTGCCGCGCACGCGCCCCATGTGCAGGCCGAGCAGCAGCAGGGCGGTGATCTGCGCCGAGAACGCCTTGGTCGAGGCGACCGCGACCTCGGGGCCGGCGTGGGTGTAGACGACGGCGTCCGACTCGCGCGGGATGGTCGCACCCTGGGTGTTGCAGATCGAGAGCGTGCGGGCGCCTCGCTCCCGGGCGTACTTCACGGCCATCAGGGTGTCCATGGTCTCGCCCGACTGGCTGATCGACACGACGAGGGTGTCGGCGCCGATCACCGGATCGCGGTAGCGGAACTCGTGCGCGAGCTCGACGTCGACCGCGACGCGCGCCCACTGCTCGATCGCATACTTGCCGACGAGGGCCGCGTACGAAGCCGTGCCGCACGCGGTGATGATGACGCGGTTGATCCCGGTGAAGAGGTCGTCGAGGCCGTCGAGCTCGGGGATGACGACCTGGCCGTCCTGGATGCGGCCGCGGATCGTGTTCGCCACGGCCTCGGGCTGCTCGGAGACCTCCTTGGCCATGAAGCTCGACCATCCGCCCTTCTCGGCGGCGGCGGCGTCCCACGAGACGTCGAAGGGCTCGGGCTCGACCGGGGTGCCGGCGAAGTCGATGACGCTGATGGAATCGGGGGTGATCGAGACGATCTGGTCCTGGCCGATCGCCAAGGCCTTGCGCGTGTGCTCGATGAAGGCGGCCACGTCGGAGCCGAGGAAGTTCTCGCCCTCTCCGAGACCGATCACGAGCGGCGAGTTGCGGCGGGCGCCGACCACGAGGCCCGGGTGGTCCTGGTGCATCGCGAGAAGCGTGAACGCCCCCTCGAGGCGGTTCACGACGTTGCGGAAGGCGAGCTGCAGGTCTCCGCCGTTGCCGGCGTACTCACGCCCGAGCAGGGCGGCTGCGACCTCGGTGTCGGTCTCGCTGCGGAACACCACACCGTCAGCGAGCAGCTCTTCGCGCAGGGCCGAGAAGTTCTCGATGATGCCGTTGTGGATGACGGCGAGCCTGTCGTCGTCGGCCAGGTGCGGGTGGGCGTTGACGTCGGTCGGTCCGCCGTGCGTCGCCCAGCGCGTGTGACCGATACCGGTCGACCCGTCGGGGAGCGGCGCGTCGGCAAGCGAGTCGCGCAGCTTCGCGAGCTTGCCCGCCTTCTTCCGCATGCCGAGGGATCCGTCACCGTCGATCACGGCGACGCCCGCGGAGTCATAGCCGCGGTACTCGAGGCGGGCGAGGCCGGCAAGAAGGATGTCCTGGCTGGGGCGCGGGCCCACGTATCCGACGATTCCACACATGCGAACAAGAGTAAGCCGGGATTTTTGCGAGTCGTCCGAACAATATTTCGGTCGGTGTGCTCTTCAGAGCTTGCGCAGCAGCACGCTCTCGACGTCATGGTCGGCGCCCTTGCGCAGCACGAGTCGCGCCCGGTGTCGCGTGGGCATCACGTTCTCGACGAGGTTGGGCATGTTGATCTCGTTCCAATACCCGAGGGCGGTCGTGATCGCCTCCTCATCGGTGAGATGGGCGAACACGTTGAAATAAGACGAGGGGTTGCTGAACGCCGCCTGCCGCAGAGCGAGGAAGCGATCGACGTACCACTTCTCGATGTGCGAGGTCTCGGCATCGACGAAGATCGAGAAATCGAACAGGTCGCTCACCGCGACGTCGTTCGGGGCGGGCGGCGGCTGCAGCACGTTCAACCCCTCGACGATGACGACGTCGGGGCGACGCACCACGACGTTCGCGTCGGGGACGATGTCGTAGCGCATGTGGGAGTAGAAGGGCGCGCGCACTTCGGTGGCCCCGCTCTTCACCTCGGTCAGGAACTCGATCAGCGCACGCCGGTCGTACGACTCCGGGAAGCCCTTGCGGTCCATGATGCCGCGGCGTTCGAGTTCGGCGTTCGGATAGAGGAAGCCGTCGGTGGTGACCAGCTCCACTCGCGGGGTGCCGGGCCAGCGGCTCATCAGCTCGCGCAGCAGACGGGCGATCGTCGACTTGCCGACCGCGACCGAGCCCGCGACGCCGACGACGAAGGGCGTCGTCGTGTCGTCCTCCTGCAGGAACGACGAGGTGGCGGCGCCCAGACGCTTCGTCGCAGTCGCGTACAGGCTGAGCAGACGACTCAGCGGCAGGTACACCTCGCGCACCTCGGTGAGGGACAGTCGATCCCCGATACCGCGGAGTTCGACGACCTCGGTCTCGGTGAGCGGCTGATCGAGCCCGGCGGCGAGACGCGCCCACTCCGCGCGCCCGATCTCCCGATAGGGCGACAGCGGCAGCGTGGGGTCGACGGTGGTCACGCAGTACATCGTATCCGGGCGCGAGTAGTCTCTTTCCGTGCGCCTGGGAGTCCTCGACATCGGATCAAACACCGTTCACATGCTGGCGGCGGACGTCCGCCCCGGTGGACGTCCGCTCGCGACGACGAGCGACAGGACGGTGCTGCGCCTCATGCGCTACCTCACACCCGACGGCGCGATCTCGGATGAGGGCGTGCAGGCGCTCGAGACCGCGGTCACTCAGGCCCGCCGCGTCGCCGAGGCCGAGCGGGTCGACGCCCTCCTGGCCACCGCGACCAGCGCGGTGCGTGACGCCCGCAACGGCGCGGCAGTCATCGCCCGCATCGAGGCCGCTCTGGGGCAACCCCTGCAGGTGCTCGACGGCGAGACCGAGGCGGAGCTGACCTTCCTCGCCGTGCGGCGCTGGTTCGGCTGGTCGGCCGGACAGCTGCTGCTGCTCGACATCGGCGGCGGCTCTCTGGAGATCGCGGCCGGAGCGGAGGAGATGCCCGACGCCGCCGCGTCCGTGCCCCTCGGAGCCGGGCGCATGACGGTGCAGTACCTCCCGAACGACCCGCCCGGCGAGGCGGACGTCGAGAGACTGCGCGCGCACGCGGAGGCGACCATCGCGACCGTCCTGCCCCGATTCGTCGCCCTCCCCCGCCCCGATCACGTGGTGGGTTCCTCGAAGGCGATCCGCTCGCTCGCCCGCCTGGTCGGCTATCCGGCGCCGGGATGGTCGGGGAGCGAACGCATGCTGCTGCCGCGGGCGTCGCTCGGCTCGTGGATTCCCCGGCTCGCGCGCCTTCCCGCGTCGGCCAGACAGGAACTGCCGGGGATCACCCCCGACCGGACCTTCCAGATCGTGGCCGCGGCCGTGTCGCTACACGTGGCGATGACCGCGCTCGAACTGGAGGAGCTCGAAGTGTCGCCGTGGGCGCTGCGCGAAGGAGTGCTGCTCCGCTACATCGAGCATCTGAACGGGACCCCGATCGACGCGGAGAACATCGAGGAGCCGCCGCGGCTACCATGACGGCATGCCTTCCCCCCGCCTCACCCCCGTCCCCGGCGGAGTGCTGATCGCACGGGTGGCGCTCGTCGGCTACCTCCTCTTCGTGGGGTTCACCGTCTGGCTGCCGGCGACGGTCTCCGAGAAGGTCACCGGTCTGGTCGGCATCATGGCCCGGTGGGTCGCCGACGCGGGCATCGCCCCGTACCGCCCGAGTGCCGTGGTGCTGGAGGTGCTCGCGAACGTCGCGCTGTTCGTGCCCGTGGGTCTGCTGCTCGCCTTCGCACTGCCGCGTCTGCGACTCTGGCAGATCGTCGTCATCGGCGCACTGATGAGTGCGGTGATCGAGTCGGTGCAGGGTTTCATGCCCTCCCGCTTCCCCACGCTCAGCGACGTGATCGCGAACACCACGGGCACGCTTCTCGGCGGCGTGCTCGCCGTTCTCCTCGTGCGCGTGGGCGCGGGCGCTCGTCGCGGCGCGGATGCGAGGACGGCGTCGTGAGCGGGCGAGGCGAGGAGAACCCGCCCACCGCGATGAGTCGCCGGAGCTGGCGCCGGCAGCAGTCCGCCGCCGCTCCCCTCTCCTTCGGTGCCGCCCCTTTCCTCGGCGGCTCGCTCGGCGGCGAGGGCGACCAGGAGGGACCGCTCACGATCCTCACGGTGTGCACGGGCAACATCTGCCGATCCCCGCTGGCCGAAGTGCTGCTGCGCGCCCGCCTCGAGCCTCTGGGAGTGCGCGTGCACAGCGCCGGAACGCACGCCCTCGTCGATCACGCGATGACCGAACCCGCGCAGGCCCTCGCGGTGGAAGCCGGGGCGCGCGCGGAGGACGCCGCAGCTCACCGCGCCCGGTATCTCCGGGAGCCGCTGCTGCGCGACGCCGACCTGGTGCTCACCATGGCCAGGGAGCATTCCGCCCACGCCGTGCGGATGATGCCGAGCCGCGTGCGTCGCACCTTCACCGCGCGGGAGCTCGCCCGGTGGAGCATGATCGTGGACCCGGAGCACGCCCGGGCGGCCGCGGAGTCCGCCGGCGAGACACCCCGCGCCCGCTTCGCCGCGGTGCTCGGCCTGCTGTCCGCAGAGCGCGGACCCCTGACGGCGGGCACGGAGGACGACGATGTGATCGATCCCTACCGCCGCTCCGCGGAGACCTACGCGCGGTCGAGCGCACAGCTCATGCCCGGGATCGACGAGGTCGAGCGGCTCGTGCGCATCGCGATCGGCTGAGCGTGCCCTCCGCACGGGACCGTGCGGCCCCGTATGCTCTTTCTCATGTGTGCATCCCGCCTTCCCCACGGGATGTGTGAGGGGATCAAGAGTTGGAACTGAGCGACTACATCCGGATTCTGCGCGCCCACTGGATCGTGATCCTGATCGCGACCGTCGTCGGAGCCGGAGCGGCCTTCGGCTGGAGTGCCCTGCAACCGAAGGTGTACTCCGCCGACACGACCGGAATCGTCACGTCGGTCGGCGGCGACGGCACCAGCGGCGCGGCGCTCGTGGGCAACCAGCTCGCCCAGAGCAGGGTGAAGTCCTACCTCAACCTGGGTTCCTGGCGGGCCGTCGCCGAGCACGCGATCGATGAGCTCTCGCTCGAAGAGTCGCCGGAAGAGCTCGTGGACCGGGTCTCGGTCACGAACCCGCTCGACACCACGGCACTGATGGTCACCGCAACCGGCCCGACTCCGGAGGAGGCGCAAGCTCTCGCCGAGGCCTGGATGCGCGGCATGGCCGCGGAGATCGAGACGCTCGAGGGCGGGACGGCGTCCACACCGGCGGCGGTCACGCTCATCGTGGGCGACTCGGCACGCCTGCCCACCGCTCCGTCGTCCCCCAACACCCGGCTGACCGTGATCATCGGAGCGTTCGTCGGCCTCGCCGCCGGCCTCATCTACGCCTTCATCCGGCACACGGTCGATCGCCGCGTGCGGCACCCGCGCGACATCGAACGCGAGACCGGGGTGTCGGTGATCGGAACGCTTCCGCTCGAGAAGACGATGTCGGACGAACGCCAGGTGATCGATTTCTCGCTGGACGCCCAGCACGGGGTCTCGCACCACACGATCGAGTCGATGCGCGAGCTGCGCACGAATCTGCAGTTCATCGACGTCGACAACCCCCCGCGGGTGATCGTGGTCACCAGCTCGGTGCCCGGAGACGGCAAGTCGACGGTCGCCGTCAACCTCGCCTCGAGCCTGGCCGCCGCCGGTGAGTGGGCCATCCTCATCGACTGCGACCTCCGCCGGCCCGTCATCGCCGACATCTTCGGGATGTCCCCCGACCTCGGCCTCACCGACATCCTCGCGGGACGCGCGGAGCTGCAGGACGTCGCCCACCGACCGAGCCGCGACATGCCGCTCGCGGTCGTCGGAGCCGGGCGGGTACCCCCGAACCCCAGCGAGCTGCTCGGCTCCCACCGCATGCGCGACTTCCTCGCCGAGATCAGCAAGACCGCGATCGTGATCCTCGACTCCCCACCCGTGCTCCCGGTGACGGATGCGGCGGTGCTGGCGGCCGGCGCCGATGGCGTGCTGATCGTCGTGTCGTCCGGCAAGACCACCTTCGACATGCTGCAGCGCGCGATCGCCAACATCACCCGCACCACGGGCCGGGTGCTGGGCGTGGTGCTGAACAAGGTGCCGCGCAAGGGCGCGGAGTCCGCGTACTACGGCCGCGAGTACTACGGCGCGTACGAGCGCTACGGCCGCGACGACGACACCATGGCGGAGGCCATCGCGACCCCCGAACCTGGTGTGCGCCGCCGGGGGTCGGGGGACTGATCCGGCCCCGGAACGGATCCACCCTCAGAGCCGCGATGCGTCGACCGCTCTGAGCACGCCGTCGGCGAGCAGTCGTCGCACCGCGCGCTCCACGATCGTGTGCGCGTCCTCGCCTGCGGGCTCCCCGTGCGCAGCCACGACGGCCCGCACGATGCCTTCGAGCGGGCGTCCGTCCGCGGCCGCCCAGATGTCCGGTCCGATGCCGTCGAGCACGTGGACCTGCCCCCCGGTCGGCGTTCGTCGCAGCAGCACCGTCCGACCGTCCAGGGCGAGCGCGTCGACGGTCTCCGCACGCACGAGACCGCCGGGCTCCGGGGCGCCGATGACCGGCGATGTCGTTTCCTCGGTGACAGCATCGACGGGCCGCGATGGAGTGCGCATGAGGTCGTCGATGACCGCATCGATGCGGTCGACCTCGCGGTAGCGCACGCGCACGGCACCACCGGTCGCCGCGAGCAGCGCGGCGATCCGTCGGAGCGGCGCCGGGCCGTCGGCGAGATAGCTGGTCTGCGGCCCCAACAGAGCCAGTGCTTCCGAGATGTCGAGCGGGTCCACCTCGGGCTCTTCGGGTCCGTCGTCCGAGCGATCGATGACGACGATCTTCGCCACGCGGAGGTCGTCGGGCAGCGCCCGGCCCCGGTCCGTGCTCGAGAGCGCGATCTGAGCCTTGGGAGCGTCGCGACGCTCGATGATCGACAGCGGCTTCCGGTAGGGGACGACACGGCCGGCATCGTCGATGCCGATGGTCTCGTCACTGACGTACGCATAGCGCCGTGCCAGATGGCGGGCAGCCGTCGTCTTTCCGGTCCCCGATGCTGCGCTGAGCACGACGACCCGACCATCACGCGCAGCGAGCCCGGCGGCGTGCAGCATCCAGACGTGATCGCGCCGACGGTGCGCCAGGGCTTTCATCGTCACCTCGGTCGAGAGCGCGGACAGCGCTTCGGCGTCGCCGCTGCCCGCGGGGACGACGGCAGTGGCAGCGGGGGCGTCCTGCCCGTCATACCGCGCGTCAGCCCAGGCATCGAAGGCCACGGCACGGAAGTCCGCGGAGCGTCGGGAGACGTCGATCTCGACGACGACGCCGACCGCAGTGACGAGGAAGCGATCGGGCATGACCGCCAGCCTATCCACGATCTCGCCCGTGAGTCGTCTCGGCACATCCGGTCTCGAAAAAGCACAGAACGCGCAGGAATAACGCGCAGTGCGCGCTTTTGCTCCAATCACCGTACAAGCTGCAGCGAGGCCTCTACGGTGGCTCGCAAGGTGAGGCTCCTGGGGGATGCAGACGAGCTTCGTGTCGTCTCGCCACACGAATTCGCAGTCCGTGTTGACAGGAGGCCGATGATGATTGAACCTGTATTCAATTCACCACTGTATCGACGCGCTGGAAAGGAATCCGTCGCACGACGAGGTGGTCGGCGGCGTAGGAACACCACCATCACAGAGTCACCGCTGCCACACGCTGACACCCCGAGGAGGGACGTCTCGTGACACGCTCTTCCGCTCAGGTCATCGACGATCGAGCGCTCGCTGCGCACGGGGTGCGGCGGATCGGAGACCGGCCGGGTCTGCGTTCCCGGGAGCGCACCTCCGGCGAGATCATCCTGCTCAGCACGAACGGCGGGACCTCCGAGCTCCACGTCGACACCGTGTCCGCGTACCCCGACCACACGGTCTTCGCTTTCGTCCAGGCACACGCGCTCTGGTCGCGACTCGACGGCGAACCCTGGGTGGAGACGGCAGGCGGTCTGGTCGTCGCCGCACAGGGCATCACTCGCCGCCTGCGCTGGGCGGGCGCCTGGCGGTTCGTCGCGGCGCTCGTGCCCCGGTCGGCGGTCGCGTCCTTCGTGCCTTCGCTGCCTCCCGACGCCACCGTGTACACCGAACGCCGGCTGCTGGACACGTCGATGCAGCAGTTCATCGACTGCCTCCTGGACACGGACGACAAGGCATCCGCGATCGAGCAGTACGCCATCGAGCAACTCGTGATGGAGATGAGCGGCGCCGTGCTGCTGGATCGGATCGGCGGTGTCAGCGGCCAAGGTTCGCCGCATGCCGTGCTGCGCGAGAGGGCGATCGCGGTGATCGCTCAGCAGTGCGGTGATCCTGCGCTCAATCCGGCCCAGGTCGCGCACGAGGTGCAGTCGTCACTCCGGCAGCTCCAGCTCGTGTTCTCGGAGTCTGGGAACAGCGTCGCGGCCGAGATCCGCCGGCAGCGCGCCCGTCTCGCGCACTCCTTGCTGGTGGACAGCCGCTACGACGTCCTGAGCATCGATCAGATCGCGCAGCGCGCCGGATTCCACTCGCCGATGAGCATGCGGCGAGCGCTCGACGAGGCGTACCAGGCGACTCCGCGGGCGCTTCGAGCCACGCGCCGGGCATAGCTCCGCGCAGTCGAAAAGCACACGTCGCGCAGGTTGCGCGCACGGTGCGCGAAGTTCGCCGAAACCCCCTTCGCTCCGCTCTCCACCGCCCTAGCTTGAGGTCCACGACGGGGCTCCTGGGGGATGCAGACGATCGTGTCGCCTCGTCACGACACCGCGGGAAACCGCATCTGCATCGAACAGGGAGGGCACTCACGTGACCGAGGAAATCCAGAAGAACAAGGGCGTCTCGCGCCGCACGCTCGTCAAGGGCGCGGCATGGTCGGTACCCGTCATCGCGGCCGCCGTCGCCACGCCGCTCGCCGCCGCCTCCGTCGCGGACAACGATCTCGTCCCGGCGCTCAGCGGCCCCATCGCGCTGAACCTCACCGCGCTCGGCATCCCGGTCGCGACCGTCAACACGGTCAACACCCTGACGATCACGAACAACGGCCCGGACGCCTCCTCGGCCGGAGCCACAGCCGTGATCCAGTACACGCCGTCCCTGCTCACGCTGAGCATCGGTCCGGTCGCCGGCGTGACCGTCGCGGGCGCCGACGGAAACTACACGCTGACGCTCCCGTCGATCCCGTCGGGCGGCAACATCGTCATCAACCTCGGCACGACGCTCGACACGCTGCTCGACCTCAGCCTCCTCACCACGCTCCTGGGCGGCCCGCAGCAGACCATGACCGTCACCGTGTCGGGCGACACGGTGACCGGCAACAACACGACCGCGCAGAACGTCGGCATCACGCTCCTCTGAGCCGCACGCCGCGAAGAAGGGCGCCACGCCGGTCGTGGCGCCCTTTCGTGCGTCCGGCGGCTGCGGGTCAGGCTGACCGGTCGCGCGCCCGGAGGAGCGGCTTACGGCGACCGGTGAGCCACCCCATGACCCATTCGACCGGACCGGTGCCGATGAACCTCCACCAGAGCCATCCGGCCAGGATCATCCCGGGCACGATCACCAGCCAGCCCGGCCAGAAGTTGTCGACGGGCCGCCCGTGATCTCCGCTCCACAGGGCGATGAGCCCGACGTGGAGGAGATACAGCGACAGCGCGACCTGACCGCAGGCGATCAGCGGCACGAACAGTCGTGTCCAGAAATTCCGAGCGCCGTCGCCACGGACGGTCGCCGCAAGGACCACCACGACGACGGTCACGAACGTGAGAGCGAGATCCCGGAGGGTGTCGAGGTAGTCGCCCGTGCGCACCCCGGTCACGCCCAGCCGTTCCGCCACGGGCCAGGCCAGATACGCGAGGGGCGCCACCGCCGCGAGGACCCAGAGCAGAGGTCCGCGTCGAAGACCGTGCCTGACCAGCAGGGCTCCGATCAGGAACATCGGGAGCAGCGTGATCACGCGGTAGTTCTGCCCGAGGACGGTCCACGTCATCAGGTCGCGGATCGGCGCCGTGTCGAGCCCCTCCATGTTCCGCGCGGCATCGGCGACCGGCTGACTGATCACCAGGAGCACGGCGGTGATCCCGACGAGCACAGGGGTCCGGGCGAGCAGGAGCGGTGCGCCGATGATGAGGAGCACACCGAGGTACCCGAGGATCACATCGACCCACGAGCCCCACGTCGCCATCCAGACGCCGAGGAGGATCAGGAACAGGCCGCGCACGCCCTGCTGGAGCAACGTCGTCGCGGCCCTCGCCTCGCGCCGACGCAGGAGCTCGGCCGACATCCCCATGACCAGGGCGAACAGCGGCGAGGCCAAGGCGTTCAGCGTGGCCTGGGCGAACAGCGCCGCCCACGGCAGGTGCGGAACGAACGGCGCGGCGTGCGCGACGAGCATCGCGATGATCGCGATCCCGCGAAGCACGTCCGGAACGATGAGGCGTTTCGGGCCGGCGCCTGCGGATCCCGACGTGGCGGCTGCGGTCGCGGCTTCTCCCCCGGCGTGTGGAACCATTCCCTGACAGTATTGGGTCAGCCCCCGACCACGCGAGCTGGAGAGCGATGACGACCGTTGAAGCCCCCCGTCGCCGGCGCCGCCTGCGGAGCAGCGTGTGGTTCCACGTCGCGCTCGCGCTCGCGCTCGCCCTGGTCATCGTGGCCTTCATCGGACAGCCCTCGTCGGGGTCGATGTCGCCCACACTCGAGCCGGGCGACCGCATCCTCGTCAACCGTCTCGCCTACGTCGCGGCCGACCCCGCGGTCGGGGACATCATCGTGTTCCGCCCCGGGGAGGGCTGGGACGCCGATGCCCCCTCCGCACGGGGCTGGTTCTCGGAGTCCCTGCACTGGATCGGCGAGACGACGGGTATCCGTCCCGAGGTCCTCGTCAAACGCGTGATCGCCGAAACGGGTCAGACGGTCGAGTGCTGCGACGCCGACGGTGCGGTCCTCGTCGACGGGCAGCCGCTCGACGAGCCCTACGTGGTCGACGATCTGCCGTTCTCCCCCGGGGAGCTCGACTGCGGGACGACACCGACGTCGACGCGCTGCTTCGCCGAGGTCACCGTCCCCGAGTCCGCATACCTCGTGCTCGGCGACAACCGCGGGAACTCCGCGGACTCCGCGTACCGCTGCCGGGGTGACGCGACCGCCGGCCCGGAGTGCTGGCGATGGGTGGACCGGGCGTCCGTCGTCGGGAAGGCGACCGCCGTGCTCTGGCCGCTGTCCCGCTGGAACGGCCTCTAGGGCTGCGAAGCCGCCGCGTCGACCCGCTCGCGTTCCCGCTCGCGCCGGAAGTACCGCAGGAGCGCTCGCCCGCCCCGCGCCCACCGCAATCGCTGGTAGCGCCAGGCCTCGGCACGCGTCGGGAGCACGCTCGGGTCGTTGCGCGGCACGTCCGCGCGCGGCACCCAGAGCGCCCGGGCCAGGAGCCGCGCCCGCTGCGACAGCGGGGCTCCGCGCAGCTGCACCCACCAGCTGACGGCCGAACCGTCTTCCACGTACGCCTGGAAGAGCGTCCACCGGCGCTTCTCGTTCTCGCTGGCATCGGAGACGACCTCGCCGAGCCCCGCTTGGGTGATCACGTCGCGGAGTACCCAGACCGCTCCGCCGCGCCGGGCGATCCGCGAGAACTCCGCCCGGTCCGACGCGGAGAACCGCTCGATGAGCATCGTGGTGAGAAGCTCGCGCTCCTGTCGGTGCCGGGCATCCTGCGTGTTGCGCAACGCATGCAGCATCCCGATCACGGCGGATCCGGCGAGGGACGGCACGGCCACCGCGGTGTGCGCCACCTCGATCGACGAACGCGTCTCCCAGACCGCGTCGAACGCCACGGAGGCATCGGCGAAGAACCCGGGGAACATCCAGTGCAGATCGATGTCGCAGGGCCAGGAGTCGTGGATGAACGTGCGGGAGTGCTGTGGCAGGAGCGCGGGGGTCTCGCGGCCGACACGAAGGTGCCAGCCCCGCGCCTCGAGCCGCTCGCACATCTCCGAGAACCGCGACGGCTCCACCCAGACGTCGGAGTCGGCGGGGACGCGCGGTGCCCGCAGCCCGTAGTGGTCGGCCACGGGGCCCTTGATCGACAGCAGACGGATACCGGCCTCACGGGCGATGTGCGCCGTCATCGCGTGGGCGAGAGCGGTCGCCTCCGCCGCGCGCAGAGCCACTTCGGTCACCGGTCACCCCCTCGGACGAGGATAGTCAGTCGCACGACGCCACCCGCCGAGAGCGGAGTTCGGTCAGCAGCGACACGACATCGGGCTGCACCTGCTGTGCGTCGAGCTCGAACTCTTCGGAGATCATCGTGACGAGGTCGTCCTCGCCCACCGGCCCGTGTTCGACCAGCAGCGACCAGATGACACCGGCCGACCCGGCCAGAGCCATCGGCGGGGAATCCGGTGCGGTGAGCGGGAGGACCACGACCCGGCCCTCGGATTCGGTCCACGCGACGTGTTCGTCGACCCTCCACCGCGGTTCTCGTCCGCGCACAGAAGGATCCGTCGTCACGGTCCCCACCCTATCGATCACGGTCTTCCGTCCGGCCCGTGTCAGCGGCAAGAGTCAGTCAGCTCGACGGGGGTGTCCCGCGTCATCGGCGTGTGCCAGAGGCTCAGCGGCCCGGACTCCGGATCCGTCGACGAGAAGGAGAAGTCGACCACGTGCGTGCTCAGGGTGTCGTTGAGCACCTCGACCTTCACCGCCGGACGGCCGAGGTGGGTGCCCTGGCTCAGGATCGTCGCCGGGACACCGTCGAGGTCGACCGAGTCCAGAGTCCCGCCGACGGGCCCGTAGAGCACGACGTAGGTGCTGATGAGCGGCGGCTCGAAGTAGGGGCCGGTGATGTAGTAGGGCAGGGTGGCGGCAGTCTCGGGGCTGAGCGTCGAAGTCAACTCGACCGACCCCCGGTAGACGGAGCCCGTCTCCCCTGCGTCGCACGACGCGTCGATCGCCATGTCGAGGTAGTAGCTCTTCTTCGACCCGGTGTTGTCGTTCGCGTAGACGCCGATCACGGTTTCGTCGACGTTGTCGTCCGGCATCGAGCCCGACATGCGCGTCCCGTCGATCACTGCTGCTTCCTCCTCGCTCACGGGGACATAGAGCAGCCGCCCTTCGTCTCCCGCCCGCTGCAGCGCGCCGATCAGGGCCACGGGGTTGCCCTGGCCCGCGGTGAGCGCCTCGAACACCCTGCCCGTGGCGTCGGCGAAGAAGGCGTTCTGCACCATCGGATCCTCGTAGCGGAAGTACACCTCGTTCAGCAGCAGCGGCACCGCCTTCTCGGCGTTGAGCATGTCACCGGTCGCGAGCTCGATCGGCCCGGTCGCCGAGAGGATGTAAGAGAGCGCGACGGGGTCGACGGACAGCACTCCGTCGACCGGTGTGCCGACCGATTCCGCCCAGAACGCGCGCACGAGTTCCGCGGATGAGGGGAAGTCCGGCGGCATGGTGACATCCGGCGACCAACGCCCGATCTTGTCGCCGAAGATCGCGACCGCTTCGGGGTCGAGATCGATGATCGGCTTCGGTCGGTCGCTGTGGAAGTCCGAGCTGTTCGCGAAGCCGGCGATCGTGATCTTGCCGCCTTCGACGTGCAGCTGCAGGAACACCGCCGGGTTGCCACCGAGGCTGCGGGCCTCCGAGTTGCCCTGGAACATGAGCAGATAGTCTCTGGGGCCGTCTGCTCCGAGCGCGGCCGGGAGGAGACCGAGAAGCCGCCCGCCGTCCTCGAGGACCGGTGTCACCGTCGCCATCATCGAATCCAGCCCGGCGATTCCGTCCTGCACGGGTCCCAGCAGCGCCGAACGATCGATGTCGGCAAGATCACGGGAATGCTGCTCGACGACCGGACCGGCGGTCTCGACGAGCGCGGTGAGCTGCCGGATCGCCTCGACGTCGAAGGCGCCGTCCGACGGACGGAGGCCGCTGAGCACGAGAGGCATCGCCGGGCGTGCGAGGTCGGCGATGAGCGAGCGCCCGGTCGACGTGGCCACGCGGATCGCGTCGACGTTCGGGCCCACGCTCGGCACCCAGTCGACCATCGACCAGGTCCAGTCGTCGACCTCGTCCTGTGCGGCGCCGAGTCGGGCTTCCATGGCGGCGAGCTCGGCGTCCGCGGCTGCCGCGTCACCGGCTGTGACGGCAGCGGTCAGCGGCGCCACACGGTCCATCGCCGCTGCGACGTGGTCCCTGGTGGAGAGGGCGCTGGATGCGAGCTTCCCCGCGAGCAGGGCGAGCGCAGCGAGGACGACGAGGATCACGAGGACGATGGTCCAGATGATTCGCCGCCGCCGTGCCCGACGCCCCTCGGCCCGCACACGAACAGACCGATCGCGCAGTTCACTCACGCTGAAATCCTAGGTGACCGTTCCCGCAGATCATGCACGTGTGTGCATGCGCGCGCGCAACCATCGCACCATCCTGGTCGGCAGCACCCCGCTCACGACGGACTTGACGATACGCAGGTACTCGGCCGGACGGGCGCCGAGCCTTGGATAGTAGTGCAACCGGACGCGGATCTCGTCCCCCCGGTTGCGGAGCCGGCGCTTCGCGAAGTCCGCCGCCTCGACCCGGTAGTGGTAGACGACCTCCGGGACGATGTACATGCGCTCACCGGCGAGCAGCATCTCGCACCACAGGGCCAGGTCTTCCGCACGGCGGTACTCGGGATACCCGCCGACCGCGGCGAGCGCCTCCGTGCGCATCATCGACGCCGCGTGGATGGGCGCGCCCCCGCGCATGAGCGAACGCCGTGTGACCTCCCCCGGTCGCCCGTGCACCAGTGCGGGTCCGTCCGTGGAGAACTCCACGGCCTGCCCCGACACCACCGCGTACTCGGGATGCTCGGCGAGGAAGGAGTGGATGGTCTCGAGGTAGGTCGACTCCACCGTGTCATCGGTGTCCATCCGTGCGATGAAACGACCCCGTGCCTGCGGCCAGCCGGCATTGAGCGCGGCGACGAATCCCCGGTTCTCCCCATAGCCGACGACACGGATCCGATCATCTGCGAACTCGGCGGCGATCGCCGGGACGTCGTTCCGGCCGCCGTCGTCCACGATGAGGAGCTCGAACCGCGTCTCCGTCTGCGTCAGGATCGATGCGATCGCGCCCCGCAAGAGGTCCGGGTCCGTGTTGTATTCGGCCATGAGAACCGTGATGAGAGGGGATTCGGACTCGTGCGGCACAGTGCGAGACTACCTGGGCGCGACGGGGCACACCCCGCGGGATTGGTATCGTGAACGACGCGTAGCGCATCCACGCGCACGACCCGCCTCGACCACGGTCACCGGCGGTCCGATCGGTGCAGGGGGTGGAGATGGCGACGGCCGTCAACGTGCCGCGTGCGGCGACGATCCCGCCACACACCCGCAGGCGTGCGGAACCGCGCTTGGGGCTGCTGCCACGCATCCTCGTCTTCCTCCTTCCGCTCGTCGCCGCGATGAACCCGGTGCTGCCGATCGTCGGGCCGGTCTCCCCGTTCCCGCTCGTCGCGGCGATGCTGTTCGCCGTCGGGGTCATGCACGTCCGCCCGGGGATGCCGGTCGGACCGGTGCGCACCGCTGCCTGGTTGTTCGCCGTCCCCCTGCTGCTCGTCAGCCTTCTCACCCTCCTGACCCGGTTCGGGGCCGCGTGGGCCCACAACGAGGCCGTGTCCGTGCTCTCCGGGCTGCTGGCGGTGCTCGGACTGTGCATGATCCGCCTCACCCGCGGAGTACTCCGGCTCCTGATGAACGGGTGGCTCCTCACGTTCATCGTGACGGGAGCACTCGCCGTGCTGGAGTTCTTCACCGGCTTCCGCCTCGGTGTGAGCTATCTGGATGTGAATCCGCTCGCCTCCGACGTCGGCATCGTCTCGGTGTTCTTCAACCCGAACAACTATGCGGCGTTCCTCGCCCTGTCCCTTCCCATCCTGATCGTCGGACACGCACTCGCCCGCTCGAAGGGGCTGCGATCGGCCTACGTGCTCGCCCTCGTCGGCTCCGTCCCGCTCATGGTGGTGACGAACAGCCGATTCGGCTACGCGGCGATGCTCGTCTTCATCGCGGTGTGGCTGGTGCTGCGCTGGCGGAGGTTCGTCACCCGTGTGGTGGTCGCGCTGCTCGGATTCGGCGCCGTCCTCACGGTCTCGGTGTTCGCGAATCGCGTGGTCAGCGGCTACTGGGGCGACATCCAGTACTCCATCCCGGTCCTCGGGCTCACCATCCCCGTCGACGCCTCGCTCTACGCGCGCTGGAACCTCGCGCTGAACGGTCTGGACACCCTGGCCGTCGACCCGCTCTTCGGGGCCGGACCCGGTGGGTTCGAGATCCACGCGCAGGGGACCCCGGCGGTGCGTCAGACGTTCCGCATCATCAACCCGCACAACGGCGTGATCGAGCTCCTCTCCCAGTACGGCATCCTGATGCTCGTGCTCGCCGTCGTGCTGACGCTCTCACTCTTCGTCGTCGGGTCCCGTCATCTCCGCCGCAGCGAGGCGGGGACGCCGGAGCGCGCGATGTCGTTCGCCCTCATCTGCGGAGTGTTGATGCTGCCGCTGATCCTCCTGATGAACAGCTCGTACCTCGAGATCCTGCACACCTGGGCGGCTCTGGCCGTGTTCGTCGCGATCGGTGCGTATCTGAGCACCACATCACCGACGGAACGGGATGCCACAGGGTCGCTTCCCGCAGACGCCGACGGGGCGCGCGCGTGACGCGGACGCTCCTGCTGCTCACCCACCAGTTCCCCCATGCCTGGGGCGACACGGCGTTCGTGCGCAATGAGATCGACGCCCTCGCCGCGCACTTCGACGAGGTGCGGATAGTGAGCTTCTGGGGCGACGGCATCCCGCCGACGACGCTCCCCGCCGACACCGCCTACCTGGGGAGCATCGGGCGCATCACTTTCGGTCGCGCGCTACGCGGCGCCCTCAGCCTGCGCCGCCTGGGTCGCCTGGTCACCGTCACCCGACAAGCGATCGGGGCCGGCCGGTTCCGGGCCAGGGCCGACGTGCGTGCGATGCTCACGGGGATGGCGATCGCCCGACGACTCGACGAGCTCGGTGCACGCACCCACCCGTCGGAACCGCTCACCGTGTACGCCTTCTGGGGCGTCGACATCGCGTACGCCCTCCCCTGGTTCACGACGGCGGAGGACACGGTCGCCGTGCGGGTGCACCGCTACGACCTCGACGATACGAGTGGGGGCTACCGCCCGCTGCGACCGGCCGTGCTCGCCGAGGCGGATCTGCTGCTGACGATCTCGGAAGCGGCCCGCGGGTATGCACGCGAGCACTATCGCGGCCTGATGGACCCCGCGCGCATCGAAGTGCGACGGCTGGGTGTCCCCGGCCCTTCGGCGCCTCCCGCCCGGCCCCGCGCGCGATCGACGGTGCGGGTCGTGAGCGCTTCCTCCGTCATCCCCCTGAAGCGCGCCGAACTGATCCTCGACTCGGTGGCCGAACTCGCACGGCGGGGTCGGCGGGTGTCCTGGACCCACTTCGGCGACGGTCCGGGGTCGGCGGCGCTGCGCGCACGCGCCACCGACCTGAAAGATGAGCTCCCCGACCTCGAGGTCGTGCTCGCGGGGCGGGTTCCGGTCCAGCGGATCCTCGACCACCATCGCGACGCCGCCCCCGATGTGTTCCTGAATCTGAGCACCATCGAGGGGGTCCCGGTGAGCATCATGGAAGCGGCGGCGTACGGCATCCCCGCCGTGGCGACCGATGTCGGTGCCACGGGCGAGATCGTCGGACGGGAGCGGGGCTCCGGCGTCCTGGTTCCATCGGACGCGACGGCCTCCGACGTCGCCGATGCCGTCGAACAGGTGCTCGCCGATCCGCAGGACTTCGATCCCCACCGGGTGTGGGCGGAATGGTTCGATGCGGAGCGCAACGCCGAGGAGACTGCGACCGCGATCGGCGCGCTCACGCCGGCGGCGCCTCGGAGCGCTTCGCGTCGAAACGCGTCGCCACGCTGAACGACAGTGCGATCAGCACCAGGAGCAGCACGCTCATCGCGCCGCTCATCCACCACACCGCGGTGACCAGGTCGGCGCCGAGGAACCAGAGGATGGTCAGCGGCACCAGCATGTACACGACCCCGAACACGAGCATGGTCCCCTGTCGCCCCGTCACGATGAACAGGTTCGACAAGGGAGCGGTGGCGACGTTGAGATACAGCCACGGCGTCAGCGCCTGCACGATCGCGCCCGCCTCCTGCCACTGCGGGCCCAGGAACCACGGAACGATCGCGGGGGCGAGGAGCGCGAGCGCGGCGAACGGGACCGCGCCGATCAGCAGGGCGTTGCGCGTGACCGAGACGACGACACGACGGAGTTCGCCGGGCAGGGCGCTCGCCATCCGCTGGTAGTACACCTGCGACACGGCACCCGCGATGAGTGCCATGGGCGACTGCGTGAGTTTCCAGGCCATCGAGAACTGTCCCAGCGCCGAGACGGAACCGGCTCCGATGATCAGGTTGATGCCGTTGAGGCGTACCGCGTCGATGAGCGCGTTCGGCGCATTGAGCAGGGGCAGCTTCCGGTAGCGGTGCAGCAGGCTCAGCGTGCGCGCGCGGTCGGCCGGGACGTTCCGGCGCCGTGAATCGTCAAACACGAGGAGGATGGCGACGCCCGCGACCTGTCCGGCGAGGAAACCGACGATGAGCCCTTCCGCCCCCGGCAGAACGGTCACCCCGAGGGCGATCTGCACACCGGCGGCGACGACCGCCTGCACCACCCGCGACACGCTCTGCACGCGGTAGCGCCGGGTTCGTGTGAACCAGAAGTAGAGGATGGCGCTCTCCCCCGCCAGGAAGACGCTGCCACCGAGCAGCAGGATCCACCACGGGGTTTCTCCCGACCGCACCAACATCACGGCGATGACCACGGTGATGAGGAAGGTCACCGCGGACAGGGCGAACGCGATCCGCGTCGAGGCCCGCTTCAGATGCACCGCGTCGTCGTCGCCCTCGGGGAGCACGATCGCGAACTCGTACCGCAACGCGACGATCAGTCCGACCAGCGAGCTCACCGAGAGGAACAACGCGAGGATGCCGAACGCCTCCGGCGTGAAGATCCGGCTGATCACCGGCATCGTGGCGAGTCCGATCAGCTGGGCGAGGACACTGCCCGTGAGCAGCGTTCCGATACTGCGGACCGTGCCCGACCGAGTCTGTGCGCTCACGCCCTCCATTGTGGTGTATCCAGTCGTTCCGGACGTGCGCCGCTACGCTGTGAAGGTGACGGAACCCGCGGCGACACCTCCCCGGGTCGTCTTCGTCTACCTGCTCGACCTCCGATCGCACCGGCAGATCCTGGAGCGCACCGCCGCCCAGCTGACCGCGTTCCGGGATTCGGGTCTCGATGCCGTCGCCGTCTGCCTCGACCGCGGCCTCCCCGGCGAGTTCCCCTCCGCTGTCGAGGCGCTGCCCTCGCGGGGACCCCGGCTGCTGCGGGCGTTCCTCGACGCCCGCCGACTGCGCACGCACCTTGCGGAGGAACACCCCGCCGCCGTCGTCGTCCGCTACGGGTTCGCCTCACGCACACTGGTGCGCATCGCCCGCAGATTCCCGATGATCCTCGAGATCCATTCCGACGACACCCGCGAGCTCCCCTCCGGCCGCCTCGTGCGCGCCTATGCCGCCGTGAGCAACCGGCTGTACCGCTCCCGCCTCCTGCACGCGGTGCGGGGAGCGATGTTCGTCACCAGAGCGCTCGTCAGCCTGCCCGTCTTCGCGGAGATCACCGGCCCGCGAGCCGTGATCCCGAACGGCATCGTGGTTCCGGCCCACGCTCTCCCCGTGCCGCAGAACGATCGTCCGGTCATCGGGTACTCCGTGGGCTACGCCGCCCCCTGGCAGGGCCTCGACCGTTTGGCCGCCCTCGCCGACGCCCTCCCGGAGTTCACGTTCCGACTCGTGGCTCCGGCGTCGGTGATCGCCGAGGCGGTGCGCGACAGCAGGGTCGAGATCATCATCGCCGGAGACATCGCGAGCTACCGCGCAGCCGTCGCCGGGTTCGACGTCGCCCTGGGCGGCCTCGCGCTCGACCGCAAGGGGATCGAGGTGGCATCGGCGCTCAAGGTGCGCGAGAGCGTCTCGCTCGGCATCCCCACGCTGCTCTTCTCCCGCGACGAGGACCTGGAGGGGATCGACTCGGCGACGCTGACGACGGTCGCCCGTGGTGCGTGGACCGCCGCGGAGGTCGCCCCGACGGTACGGGAGTTCGTGCGCGGTGCGGTCGGCGAGCGAATCCCGGACACGGTACGGCAGCTGGTCGATGTCCGGACCAAGGCGGAGCGATACGCGGCCCTGGTGCACGAGGTCCTCGCTGACGGTGAGAGGACTCAGCCCGCCCACCGCTGAGAGTGCTGTGCCCACACCGTCTCGGGGGCGAACTCCGCGACGGCGCGATCCCGTGCGGCCGCACCGAGCTTCCTCCGCCGCTCGCCGTCCTGCAGCAGCGTGATCAACGCGTCCGCGAGCGCGCCCGCGTCCCCGACCGGCGTGATCATCCCGGTGACGTCATCGATCACCGCATCCACGCAGCCGGTCGCATCCGAGACGATCGCCGGGACCTCCATCGCCGCCGCTTCGAGCACCACGTTCGGGAACCCCTCGCGTCGGCTCGGCAGCACGAGCACATCCATCGCCCGCAGAAGTGGACGCACGTCCGCGGCGAAGCCGGTGGTGTGCACCGGGATTCGCGTGTCGGCGGCGGCGGCGAACGCCTCCGGAGCCGCTCCCTCGTCCCCGCCCACGATGAGCAGCTGAGCCGCCAGGCCCCTGTCCGCACAGATCCGCAACGCGGCGAGCAGTGTGTCGATCCCCTTGTCCGGGTGCAGGCGACCCACGAACCCGACCACCGGTCCCGGCGCGCTCCCCATCCACTCGGCGACGTCCCGATCGAGCGCGGGGACATCGGCTCGGAGCGAGAAGTGCACGGCGTCGACGCCGTGCGACGACCCCGCTCCGAGGACGGTGACCTCGCGGGTACCGTTCAGTCCCAGTTCGCCCACCCGGTCGGCCAGACTTCGGCTGTTGGCGATCACCTCGGTGGAGAGGCGCATCGTGAGCGATTCGAGCGCTGCGAAGACCCGACGACCCAGACCGGCCGCCGTCTCCATCCGCAGCCCCCATATCTCGTAGACCCGGCGTGGCACCCCCGCTGCGCGGCCGCCGAGCGCTCCGAGGAGCGCGGCCTTCGGCGTCGCGTACACGAGCACGTCTGGACGCAACCGCCGGAGCAGCCGCCGCACCCGGCGCAGGGCGCGAAGGTCTGCGAGCGGTGAGGGTTCGCGCGCCATCTCGAGCGGCTCGAACGCGACACCGGCCTCCTGCGCCAGCTCGACCGCACCGGGGCCGTCGCTGCACACGAGCGTCACCTCCCACCCCGCGTCCCGCAGGAACCGGAGGTACCCCCGGAGGAAGGTGGTCGCGGTCAACGAGCTCGTGACCATCACGCACAGGCGCTGAGCTGTCATCGAGCGGGCACACCTTTGACGACCACACCGTCGGACACGTCGCGGGTGACGCATGCCGCAGCCCCGATCACCGCGTCCGCGCCGACGCGAAGCCCCTGAAGCACGACCGCACCGGCGCCGACGAGCGTGCGCTCGGACACCCGCACCTCCCCGGAAAGGACGGCACCGGGATTGACCGAGACGTCGTCCTCGAGCACGGTGTCATGCCCGACGATCGCCCCGGGATTGAGATGCACCCGCCGGCCGAGATGGACGTTCGTGGAGATCTGCACGCCCGCGCACACGACGGATCCGACGCCCACCGTCACCTCCGAGCCCAGGACGGCCCGAGGGTGCACCAGGGTCGCGGATGTCGCGCCCGTCGCCTCGAGGTGCGCGGCGACGCGGGCGCGCACGGCGGGGGCTCCGATCGCGACGACGACGAAGGCCGTCGACAGCACGCGCTCTGCGGCGTCGACACCGCCGAGGTGGCGGTAGCCGCGCGCGGCGAGTCGTTCGAGGTGTATCGCGGCGGGGGCGTCATCCACCACCCCGAGGACTCGCCAGCGCGGTGCGCCTGCATCGGCGTTGACGGCCTCGATCACGTCGAGCGTCTCGCGCCCGAATCCTCCTGCGCCGATCACCACGATGTCGTCAGCCACCGTCTTCACCGAACCTCGACATCGTCGCGTGTCCTTCCGCGGAGATCCCGTCCCGCCTGACCACCGATCCGATCGTCGCGATCACGATCCGCAGATCCAGGCCCAGGCTGCGCCGGTCGACGTAGCGGACGTCCAGTGCGAACTTATCGTCCCAGGAGATCGTGTTGCGGCCGTTGACCTGGGCGAGGCCCGTGATGCCCGGACGCACCTCGTGCCTTCTGGCCTGCTCGGGGGTGTACCGGTCGAGGTACTCCACCAGGAGCGGGCGCGGACCGACCACGCTCATGTCGCCGCGCAGGACGTTCCACAGGCTCGGAAGCTCGTCCAGGCTCGTCGCGCGCAGCCGGACGCCGAACGGGGTGAGCCGGTCGGCGTCGCTGACCCGTCCGCTGCGCGCACCGACCGCGCGCATCGAGCGGAACTTGTACAGCGTGAAGACCCTCCCGTCGCGGCCGGGGCGCGGCTGGGCGAAGACGACCGGACGCCCCAGCCGGAACACGACGAGGATCGCGGTCACGAGGATCACGGGCGACAGCACCACCAGTGCGATCGCGGAGGCGGCGATGTCGAGTCCGCGCTTCACCAGGTCGTACGGCCGTCGGCGAGGGCTCATGCGGCGACGAAGCGACGGATCGCGTCCAGCACACGCGTCCGCTGCGCGGAGGTCAGGGCCGAGCCGCTCGGCAGCGTCAGCCCGCGGGCGAACAGCGACTCCGAGGCTCCCGAGATCGCGCCTCTCGCCCCGGCGAAGACCGGCTGGAGATGCATGGGCTTCCACAGGGGTCGGCTCTCGATGTCGTCGGCCGCGAGTGCCGCGGTGAGCTCCGACGGCTGCCACCCCGTCGAGGCGGGGTCGATGAGGATCGAGGTGAGCCAGACGTTGTCGTCTTCGTCCCCCTCCGCTCCGAAGACGTCGACGCCGTCCACCTCGGCGAAAAGCGACGCATAGAGCGCACGCATCTCACGGCGGCGGGCGATCATCTCGTCCAGTCGTCGCAACTGGGCGCGTCCGAGGGCCGCGAGCAGATTGCTCATGCGGTAGTTGTAGCCGATGTCGGTGTGCTCGTAATGGACGACCGGCTGGCGCGCCTGCGTGGCGAGGTAGCGCGTGTGGGCGGCGATGGCCGGGTCGTCGGTGAGCAGCATGCCTCCGCCCGAGGTGGTCATGATCTTGTTGCCGTTGAACGACACGATCGACGCACGACCGAAGCTCCCCGCCGCACGGCCCCGATGGCGGGCCCCGAGCGACTCGGCCGCATCGGCGAGCACCGGCACGTCGAACTCGTCGGCAGCTTCGAGGACCGCCGTGTAGTCGACGGTCTTGCCCAACAGGTCGACGGGAACGATCGCGACGACCCGTTCACCCGCGGCGTGCAGACTCCGCAACGCCTCGCGCAGCAGCGCGACGTCCATGTTCCCGGTGGCCGGGTCCGCGTCGATGAAATACGGCTCCGCGCCCGTGTAGACGATCGCGTTGGTCGTCGCGGCGAAGGTCATGGTCGAGGTCACGACGACGTCACCGGGGCCCGCTCCGAGCGCGAGCAGCCCGAGGTGGAGCGCCGCCGTCCCCGAGCTGAGAGCGACACCGTGCGCGACGCCGACGCGTTCGGCCATCTCGACCTCGAAGGCATCGACATCGGGACCCAGCGGGGCGATCCATCCCGAGCGCAACGCCGCGAGGACCGCTGCTTCCTCCGCCTCGCCGACGTCGGGCGACGACATGTGGATGCGATCGCTCATGTGTCGAGGACCTTCCCCAGGCTCCCCGGATGCACCGTCACCCTGTCGTCGTCGCGCGGCTGCGCGGACATACGACTCAGCCAGCCCTCCTTGTCGAGGTCATCGGGAGCGACCGCATCCGCACGCGTATGGGCGACCTTCTCGTGGAAGGGGCGCTCGAGATCCTCGCGCACGCCCACGAGCTCCTCATGCAGCTTCTCGCCGCGGCGGAGGCCGGTGAACACGATCTCGATCGCCTTTCCCGACATCGCGATCATCCGCTTGGCGACATCGAGGATCCGGACGGGTTCCCCCATGTCGAGGATGAGGACCTCGCCGGGGCGTCCGATGCCACCCGCTTGGATCACGAGCTGACAGGCCTCAGGGATCGTCATGAAGTAGCGCGTGACGTCCGGGTGGGTGACCGTGACGGGGCCTCCGGCATCGATCAGGGACCGGAATGTGGGCAGCATCGAGCCACGGCTGCCGATCACATTGCCGAACCGCACCGAGAGGTACCGCATCCCGGTCTGCTCGCCGGCCCACGCGGTGAGCTTCTCGGCCACGCGCTTGGAGTGCCCGAGCACGCTGGTCGGGTTCGCCGCCTTGTCGGTCGAGATGTTGATGAAGGTGCTCACTCCCGCCTCGCGTGCGGCGTCGAGCACGTTGAGCGTGCCGATGACGTTGGTCTTCCAGGCTTCGTCCGGATACTGCTCGAGCATGGGCAGATGCTTGAGCGCGGCGGCGTGGAAGATCACCTCGGGCTGGCGGTCGCGGAAGATCTCGAAGAGGGCCGCGCTGTCGCGGATGTCGGCGAGCACCACGTCTCTGGTGTCGAGCAGGCCGTGGCCCGCCGTTCCGAGCTGGGCCATCTGCAGGCCGGTCTCGTCGCGGTCGAGCATCATCAGCTCGCTCGGCCCGTACTTGGCGAGTTGGCGGCACAGCTCCGAGCCGATCGATCCGCCGGCGCCGGTGACCAGAACGCGGCGCCCTGTGATGTACCCGGCGATCAACTCGACATTCGTGTCGACGGGATGGCGCCCGATCAGGTCCTCGATGCTGATGTCGCGCACGTCCCCGGGCGATTCCTCGCCGCTCACCATGCTGCTCAGCGTCGGTGTCACGACGACTCTGAGGCCCGCCGCCTCCGCATCGTCCGTCAGTCGACGCAGCAGCGCCGCATCCGCGCGTCCGATCGCGATGACGAGGACCTTCGCTCCCGTGCGCGCCGCGATCTCCGCGATCTGATCGGTGCGGCCGAGCACCGGTACGCCCCGTAGCCGGAGGTGCCGTTTGCCCGGATCGTCGTCGAGGATCCCGACCGGCCGGATGGGCGAGGACGGGTCGGTGGTGACGTTGTGCAGCAGCGTATCGGCGACGTGGCCGGCACCGATGACGACCGCAGGATCCGCGGCGTCGTCCGGCTTGCGCGACCGTTCGATGAACAGGCGGGCCGCGTAGCGGACGCCGAACATCAGCAGGAGCACGAAGGGGAAGGCGAGCAGGACGGTCCCCCGGGGGACACCGATGAAAGGCCCCAGGATGATGACGACCACCGCGAGCACCAGCGCCAGCACGCTCACCGCGGCGGCGAGATTGCGCACCTCCTCGAACGACCCGTAGGTGAAGCGCCCGAGGTAGAAACGCAGGGAGAACCCGATGCCCACCTGGATCGCCGCCGCCGTCAACGCGAGGACGACCGTGGATGCCCATCCCGCCAGCGTCGGCTCGAACTCGAATCGCAGCACGACGGCGGCGAGGATGCCCACGATCCAGGCTCCTGCGTCGACCGTCGCGGCCAGTGCACGTCGGCGCCGTGGCGCGAGTGCGATCGTCTTCTCCGACATCCCCCTGTGCCAGCCCTCCCTGGAATAGGTCTCTCGGACGTCGGCCTCCCCGCCTCCGCCCGAGTGATCGTCCTCATCCTGGCATATCGCCGACGTCACCGCGTGATCGTCAAGGCTTCGGGGACGCCCGGAAGACGATGCCGTGATAAAGCACGAAGCGCAACAGAACCACGATCACGATGCTCGTCAGGTTCACGAGGTTGACCGCGACAGCGCCCGGCTCTCGTCCGAGAATCGCCTCCACGCCTTCGACCCCCACCCAGACGAGAACAGCGCCCAGGGCGGTGCAGACGGCGTTCGTGGCGAGGAAGAGCACGACCTCGGCGACCCGTCCACGGCGATCACGATGCCGGAAGGTCCACTCCCGGTTGCCGATGTAGGCGTTGACGAGCGCGACCAGTGAAGCCACGATCTTCGCGGCGACGACATCCCAGCCCCACACGAACACGAGGAGATTGAAGACCCCCACCTCGATGAGAGTGCTCAGCGCGCCCACGACCAGGAACCGGCTGCCGACGCCGGCGAGCCGACGCAGTCGGGTGGGAAGATCCATAGCTCAACTAGGCTACTTCCTGATCCCCGCGCACCTCGCCACCCCAAGGACCCCGTGACCCTCCGCCACCTCGCCGTCGTCATGCCCGCCTACAACGAGGCCGAAGGCATCCGCGACTTCATCGACGAGATCCGCGACTCCGTGTCTCCGGTGGTCGACCGCGTGACGTTCCATATCGCGGACGACCGCTCGACCGATGGGACCGCCACGGTGTTCGACGACGTCGAGGACGTCGCGGTCGAGGTGCAGCCCCTCAACCGCGGGCACGGTCCGACCGCACTCGCGGCCTATCGCGCCGGGCTTGCAGTGGAGCCCGATGTGCTCGTGCACGTGGACGGCGACGGGCAGTTCCACGGCCGCGATTTCCCCCGGCTGCTCGCCGCGCTCGACGCAGAGAACGCCGACGTCGTCCACGGCGTCCGCGACGGACGAACGGACCCCTGGTACCGCAAGGTGCTCACGGGCGCCGTCGGTCTTCTGATCGCGCTGGCCGCCGGGCGCCGGATCCCGGATGTGAACACCCCGCTGCGGGCGTACCGCACGCCAGCCCTGCGGGCCCTGGTCGAGGCCACCCCACCGGATGCATCGGTGCCGCACGTGCACTTCTCTCTGGCCGAGGCCCGCGCGGGGTTCACGGTGCGCTATCTGCGGGTCGACAGCATCCCCCGCCGCGGCGCTTCCGCCACCGGCACGATGTGGGGACGCGGGAGCACCGTCGCCCTCCCCCCGAAGCGCCTGCGCCTTTTCGTCCGCACCGCCCTCGTCGAAGCATGGGAACTCTCCCTGCGGCCGTCCGCTCCGCTGCGCAACATCAATCGACCGGAGACCGTCGCGCGATGACCCGCGCACGCACGATCGTGTTCTGGGTGGCCGCGGCCGCCTTGCTGATCGGGCACGTCATCGTCGCCTGGCACAGTCTCGTGGTGTGGCCGTTCTGGGAGGATGAGGCCTTCAACCTCACCGTCCCCCGCAATCTGCTCGACGGGCTCGGATACTCCAGCGACGGCGCGCTCTCCGGCTCGACCATAACTCCGTTCGACCCGCGCATCTCCACGGGACCGGTCGTGCTCCTCCCGGTCGCTGCACTCCTCGCGACCGGGATCGATCCGGTGCTGGCCTCCCGGCTGGTCCCGCTGGGCTTCTGGATCGTGCTGCTCCTGGGCCTCGTGGTGCTCGGACGACGCATCGGCGGTCGCTGGGCCGCGTTGCTCGCCGTGGCCGTGCCCCTCGCCTTCACCGCCGACGCCGGAATTTCCCCGATCCAGGGGCCGGCCGACCTCCTCGGCGAGATCCCCGCGGCGGCCCTGATCGTCTGGGCGCTCCTCGTGCTCCCCCGTCGGGCGTGGCTGGCCGGTCTCTTCATCGGGCTGGCGATCCAGACGAAGCTCATCGCGATCCTCGTCCTCCCGGCCTTCGCCGTGGCCCTGTGGGTGCTCTCGGACGGCGCAGGGTGGGCACGGGTTCGCGAGACGCTGCGGCGATCGTGGCTGCCGCTGCTGCTGGTCGCCGTACCGACACTGCTCGTCGAACTGGCGGCCCTGGTCTCGCTCGGCTTCTCGGGCTATGTGAAGCACCTGCGCGACCTCGCGTACTTCGTCCGGAGCGGTGGCCAGGACGACGCGGCGACCACGGTGCTGCAGAAGCTCGACACCCTCGCCGGCTCCTGGTCCCTGCCTCCGGCACTCGCCGTGCTCGGTGCCCTCCTGGCCGTCGCCCTCGCCGTGGTCGGCATCGTCCGGCGGTGGCGTACCGCGACGGAGACCGAGCGCGTCGTGATCGCGTACGCCCTCGCGGCGCTCGTCGGCGCACTCGCCTTCATCGGCTGGTGGGCGACGGCCTCGCGGCTGCCGCTGTGGGTGCGGCACCCCGCCCCTGCCGTCTACACGTTCTTCCCGGTCCTCGCTGCCGTCGCCGTCTGGTCTGTCGCGCGACTTCCCCGACGCGGCGTCCTGCGAATCTTCGGTGTCGTCGCCGCGTCGCTCCTGGCCGCCGTCGTCGCCGGGGGCGCTGCCGTGCACGTCGCGTCGTCGTTCGAGGCTCGGGCGCTCACCCTGGAGCGTCAGCGAGCCGCCGTCGTGCCGCTGACCGCCTGGGTCACCGAGAACGACGTCGAGTGGCTCGCCGCGGATCCGTGGGGCGCAGCCGTCCCGCCCATCGTGCTCACCGGCGCGCATGTCGGCCTCTTCGATGCACCGGCGATGGCGGGCGTTCCCCGGCTCACGAGTCTCGCGTGCACGACCGAGACGCTCGTCGACAGCGACCTCTACCGGATCTGCGCGGCCCCCTAGAGAAGGGGGCTTCACGGTGAACGAAGAACCGGTCGGGCGCTGTATCAGCGACCGACCGGTTCCGAAGGACAACGGGCCTCAGAGCGCGAGACGCTCCTGGACGACCTCCGCGAGGCGTCCTGCGTAGGCGTGCACCGACTCGGCGTCGGCCGCCTCCACCATGACGCGGACGAGCGGCTCGGTGCCGGACTTGCGCAGCAGCACGCGACCGGTGTCTCCCAGCTCGCTCTCGATGTCGCGCACGGCCTGCTGCACGACCTCGTCTTCGGAGACGCGGTCCTTGTCGACGTCGCGCACGTTGATGAGCACTTGCGGGTAGACGGTCATCACCGAGGCGAGCTCGGCGATCGTCTTCTTCTGCCGCGCCATCTCCGCGACGAGGTGGAGGCCCGTGAGGATGCCGTCCCCCGTGGTCGCATACTCGCTCATGATGACATGGCCCGACTGCTCACCACCGAGGGCGTACCCGCCCTCGTTCATGTCCTCGAGCACGTACCGGTCGCCGACAGCGGTCTGCCGGATCGTGATCCCGTGCTCGCGCATCGCGACATGGAGTCCGAGGTTGCTCATCACGGTCGCGACGAGGGTGTCATCGGTGAGGTGGCCGCGCTCCTTCATCGACACCGCGAGGATCGCCATGATCTGGTCTCCGTCGATGACCTTGCCCTCGGCGTCGACGGCCAGGCATCGGTCGGCGTCGCCGTCATGGGCGATGCCGATGTCGGCTCCCAGACGCACGACGGCCTCGGCGAGGTTGTCGAGGTGGGTCGAACCGACCCCGTCGTTGATGTTCCAGCCGTCAGGGTCCGCCCCGATGACGGTGACTTCGGCACCCGCATCGCGGAACGTCTCCGGCGACACACCGGAGGCCGCGCCATGGGCGCAGTCGAGCACGACGTGGATGCCGTTCAGACGGTTCGGCAGTGAGCCGAGAAGGTGCACGACGTAGCGGTCCTCAGCATCGGAGAACCGGTCGATCCGACCGACGCCGGCACCGGTGGGACGCAGCATCTCCCCGTGCATGGCCTCTTCGATGCGCTGCTCGACCACGTCGGGGAGCTTGCGTCCGCCTCTGGCGAAGATCTTGATGCCGTTGTCGGGGGCCGCGTTGTGCGACGCCGAGATCATGACACCGAAGTCGGCATCGCGGTCGGCCACCAGGAACGCGAGCGCCGGCGTGGGGATGACCCCTGCTTCGAGCACATCGACGCCCGAGGAGGCGAGACCTGCGGAGACGGCCGCGGTCAGAAAGTGTCCGGAGACCCGGGGGTCCCGGGCGACAACTGCGGTGAGTCGCTTGCCCTCGGCCTTGCGGGCCTCCGCAGTACGGCCCTGGCCCAGGACGACAGCAGTCGCCTGGGCCAGGGTGAGCGCCAGGTCGGCGGTGAGGATGCCATTGGCGAGTCCTCGCACGCCGTCCGTGCCAAAGATCGGCATCGGAGCAGTGGACCTTAACGCTTCGAGTACTGAGGCGCCTTGCGGGCCTTCTTGAGTCCAGCCTTCTTGCGCTCCTTGACGCGAGCGTCACGGGAGAGGAAGCCGGCCTTCTTCAGGGTCGGACGGTTGTTCTCCTCGTCGATGCCGTTCAGCGAACGAGCGATTCCGAGGCGGAGTGCGCCGGCCTGACCCGAGGGGCCACCACCGGAGATACGAGCGATGACGTCGTATGCACCGGCGAGGTTCAGCACCGTGAACGGGTCGTTGATGAGCTGCTGGTGCAGCTTGTTCGGGAAGTAGTCCTCGATCGTGCGGCCGTTGACCGTGATCGTGCCCGAGCCGGGGACGATGCGCACGCGGGCGATGGCCTGCTTGCGACGGCCGACAGCGGCACCGGGGACGCTGAGGACGGGGCGGGGAGCCGCCTCGACCACGTCGGTCTCCGGAGTCGACGTCGAGAAGTTCTGGGGGGTTTCGGTGGTGTCCTGGATGTCAGCCACGAGTATGTCCTTAAGTCTTTACGGCGCTTACTGGGCGACCTGGTCGAGGGTGTACGGCGTCGGCTGCTGCGCGGCGTGCGGGTGCTCTGCACCGACGTACACCTTGAGCTTGGACAGCTGCTGGCGGCCGATGCTGTTCTTCGGGAGCATGCCACGGATGGCCTTCTCCACGGCACGGACCGGGTTCTTCTCGAGGAGCTCGGCGTAGGTGACCGACTTCAGACCACCCGGGTAGCCGGAGTGACGGTAAGCCAGCTTCTTCTGGAGCTTCTGACCCGTGAGCGCGACCTTCTCGGCGTTCACGATGATGACGAAGTCACCCGAGTCGATGTGGTTGGCGAAGGTCGGCTTGTGCTTGCCACGCAGGAGAGTGGCGGCGTGCGAGGCGAGGCGGCCGAGAACGACGTCGGTGGCGTCGATGACGACCCAATCGCGCTGGACTTCGCCAGCCTTGGGAGTGTAAGTGCGCGTCACGATAGTGCTGCTTTCTTGTGTCGAACGGAGAAGTTCGTGAATCCCACTCCGGGGTGGTTCGTCCTCTCCGGCTCATCGAGCGGGAAGAGAGGGGAACACGCCAGTGGAGGGCTCACGTTCGGACGATGCCCTCTCCCGCACGCGGGTAAAGGCACCAAAGGGAAATCATACGCCACCTGGTGCGGTATGCCCAAACCGCACTGCTCAGTCGGGCTTGACCGTCACGAGGATCGGCCGATGATCGCTCGCGCCCTGGGGCAGGGTCGTGATGCGTTCGATCTCGAACCCGGCCGACGTCGCGAAGTCGTAGTGCCCGCGGAACACCCGATAGCGCGTGTAGGTGTGGTCGTCACTCAGCGACAGGGCATAGCCGTGGTTGCGGACGGCTTGTCCGAGGTTCTCCTTGAAGATCGGGTAGTTGTAGTCGCCGACCATCAGCTGGGGCAGCCCTTCACCGAGCGCCGCGAGCTCGGTGAGCGCGGCACGGATCTGGTGACGACGCAACGAGTTCAACGCGGTCAGCGGTGCCGCGTGGAAGGAGGCCACGATGAAGTCCCGGCCGTCGTCGATGTCGCGCAGTCGCGCACCGAGCACGCGTTCGTGGGCGGGCTTGGCGATGCGGTCATGCAGCGACTTCTTCAGCCCGAGCATGCGGATGGACTGCAGGTGGTACGAACTCGACCGATAGAACAGGGCGAGGCCGAGGCGGTTGCCCTGTGTGGCGTCGGCGAGTTCGAGATCACCGATCCGCGCGGGAAGCTCGGGGACATCGCACTCCTGGAGGCAGAGGATGTCGGGGTCGTGCTCGCGGACCAGCGCCGCGAGTTCGCCCGCGGCCCGATGCTTCTGGAGGTTGTACGAGATGACCTTCATGACCGTCCCACGCTACTCGCCCCTGCTGTGCCCCCGCTCCGGATCGCGGTCGTACCCCCAGCGGATGCCGAGGATCCCCGGACCGAATCCGTGCCGGGAGGCGTGCACGGAACCGCTGCGCACGGAACGCATGGTGCTCACGTAGTCGTCCTCCGTCTCGGCGTACTCCTCGCACCAGCTCGGCGGCGCATCGGGGTGGAACCTCACCCAGATGAGTGTCTCCCTGGCCGGCCGGGACAGCGCATGCCACGCCGATTGCCGTGCCGGGTAGCCGGGCGGGAACGTCTCCGTGAATTGGAAGAGCGTCGTGTCGCCGACCGTGATCGGGTCGTCGAGGGCGATGACGACTCCCGAGACGAGTCGTCCGGGGTGCAGATGCTCCCGATCCACGCGCCCGCCGACGACATCCGAGATCACGGACAGCACATCCGTCTCCTCCGGGGCGACGTCGACGAGCGGGAGCTCACTGATGACCCCCTGGGTCGCTTGGACGAGCGAGCGCATCACGATGCTCGCGACGGCACCGTCCGTCCCCACCTGCACCGTGAGGTGCGTCGAGAGATCCCGCAGCCCCTCCTGCGGTGCCGAGCGCAACGCGGCGAGAGTCTCGGCCGTCTCCCGGTTCTCGCGCTCCTCATCGAACGGCAGTCGAGGAGGCGGGACCACACCGAGCCGAGCGGACGGACCGAGGAGGGAACGGAGATGACCCCGACGCAGTCGGAGCCGGTCCTCGATACCCTCGACGATCGCGAGCGACTGAGGGCCCTCCGGCTGGCGGTCGCCTGACCGCCAGTAGCTCAGGGTGGCCATGGACACGATGTTGCCGTCGTCCGCGAGCTGCCGGCGCAGGCGGGACAGGGTGATGCCGCGCTCGGAGATCACCGCCCGCAGAGCCGCCGCGAACGCGTTCGGCCGGCCCTCGGTCGGCGTCGACATCTCAGCCGCTCGCCCCGTCACGACGAGCGCGGGTCTGGGTCGCGCGCGCGGCGAGCAGGTCATCGGCGGGGTAACCGACCTCGGTGAGGATCAGGCCGCGCGCGGCCAGCACCTTGAACTCACTGGTCCGGGTGAGCGCATCGCGCAGCACGACGAGATCATCGACACCGAGCCGCCCCTCCCCCACGGCGGCACACGCCCCCACGAGTGCGCGCACCATGCTGTGGCAGAACGCATCGGCCTTGACCTCGGCGACGAGCACACCCTCGGCGTCGCGGGCCCAGCGGTAGTCGAGCAGCGTGCGGATGGTCGTCGCCTCCTCGCGAGGCTTGCAGTACGCCGCGAAGTCGTGCAGGCCGATGAGGGTGCGCGCCGCGGCGTCCATGGCCTGTTCGTCGAGCCGACCGCGGACGGTCGTCGTGTCGTGCCGGCGCAGCGGATCGAACCCGGTCCGGGCATCGGCGAGACGGTAGCGGTACCGGCGCCAGACCGCCGAGAAGCGCGCGTCGAAACCTTCCGGGGCGATCGAGGTGCGGGTGACCGTCACATCCGAGTACGCACCGAGCACGCCCCGCATGCGACCGGCGATGGTCTCGGCGGGCTCCAGCGGCGCGCGGCCCTGTCGGGACTCGATGCGCGACCACTGCTTCTCGTCGAGGTCGACATGGGCCACCTGACCGCTCGCGTGCACGCCGGCGTCGGTGCGTCCCGCGACGACGAACTGCACGTCGGAGCCGACGATCCGGGCCAGGGCGGCCTCCAGAGTCCCCTGCACGGTGCGGAGCGTCGGCTGCTTCGCCCACCCGCGGAAGTGGGTGCCGTCGTAGGCGATGTCGAGCCGGATGCGCACGCAGCAAGCCTAGGACAAGCGCCCCGGCGCCGATGGGCGCCGCTCAGCGTTCGACCAGGATCCCATCTTCGTCGCTGTACAGATGCGCCCCGGGTCGGAAGACCACGCCCCCGATCACGAGCGGGACATCGCTCTCGCCGGTGCCGAGCTTCGCGCTCTTGCGCGGATTCGTCCCCAGCGCCTTGACCCCGAGATCGAGGGCGTCGATCGCGACGCGGTCGCGGATCGCACCATTGATCACGACCCCCGCCCACCCGTTCGACACTGCCGACGCGGCGATCAGGTCCCCCATCAGCGCCGTCTGCAAAGAGCCTCCGCCGTCGACCACGAGCACCGCGCCTCGCCCCGGCGTCGCCAGCACCTTCTTGACGAGCGCGTTGTCCTCGAAGCAGCGCACGGTGCGGATCGGCCCGTCGAACGCCGTTCTGAGCCCGAACGAGCGGAACTGGAGCGAGAGCGACTGGATCCCCTCTTCGAGTTCGTCGTAGAGGTCGGCGGTGGCGACCGTCATCCTCAGATGCCGCCGTCGATCGATCGGATCGTCACCGCGGGCTCATCGGGCACCATCACCTGGGTGTCGCGGTTCAGGCTCTCACCGCGGAAGAAGCGCTTGGACCGGGGGAACAGGTACCAGACGAACATCAGCACCAGGCCGAACGCGAGAGAGCCGACGCCGATCACGAAGGTACCGCCGATGCCGAACAGCACGGTGTAGCCGTAGTCCACATCCCACATGTCGATCGCGGACTGCACGAACGCCCAGGTCAGCATGAGCCCGCCGAGCAGGGGGAACAGCCCCTTGAAGAAGAACTCACGCGCCGAGGCGGTCAGGTCCTTGCGGAAGTACCAGACGCTCGCGAAACCGGTGATGGCGTAGTAGAAGGCGATCGCGAGACCGAGCGACAGGATCGAGTCCTGCAGGATGTTGTCACTGATCAAGGTCATGCCGATGTAGTACACGGAGGCGACCACGCCCATGACGATCGTCGAGAACGACGGCGTCTTGTACGTCGGGTGCACCTGCTTGAACTTGGCGGGAAGCGCGCGATAGACCCCCATCGCGAGCGTGCCACGGGCGGTCGGCAGAATGGTGGTCTGCGTCGACGAGATCGCCGAGATGATCACCGACACGACGAGGACCCAACCGAACGGTCCGAGGAGGCCGTCCTTGATCGCGAGGAAGAAGTCGTCAGCGTTCGCCTCGTTGCCGAGTCCCGTGCCGTCCTCCCCCAGGCCGGCGTACATCATCGCCGCGATCGTGACCGCGACATACGTGAAGAGGAGGATGACGGTGGTGAGCAGTGCGGCGCGACCGGGAATGCGCTTCGGGTCCTTCGTCTCCTCGTTCAGCGCGAGGCAGGTGTCCCAGCCCCAGTAGATGAAGAGAGCGAGGAGGATCGCCTCCGTGAAGCCCGACCAGTCGGTGAAGGCGAACGGGTTCAGCCACTCCCAGTCGAACGGGGTCGGGTTCGGGGCCGTCCCGGCGAAGAACTGCCACAGCGCCGTGACGACGAAGATGGCCAGCGCCAGGTACTGGATGCCGAGCAGGATGTTCTGGATGCGCTCGCCGATCTCGACACCGCGCCAGCTCACCCACGTCATGGCGGCGATGAAAGCGACGGCGACGACGACGACGCGCCAGTCGTTGTTCTCCAGGTCCTGTCCGATCAGCGACCAGAAGTAGACCGAGGCGATCTGGGCCAGGTTCGCGAGCACGACCATGCCTGCGACCGCGACGCCCCAGCCGCCCATCCAGCCGACCCACGGCCCGAAGGCCTTGGTGCCCCAGGTGAAGGTGGTGCCGCAGTCGGGAACGGCGTTGTTGAGCTCACGGTAGGCGAAAGCGATCAGGAGCATCGGGACGAACGCGATGATGAAGGCGATCGGAGCCTGAGCCCCCACCGCGAGCACGACGAATCCGAGCGTCGCGACGAGCGAGTAGACGGGGGCGGTGGAGGCGAGACCGATGACGGTGGATCCCCACAATCCCAGTGTTCCCGCAGCGAGACCCTTGCCATCGGGTCGTTCCAGGTGAATCGGCGTCGTTGCTGCCATGTCAGAACAGTAAGGCCACCGCGGTTATCGCGTCAACGGGTTTCTGAAACCGTCAGAATTCGAAGCAAGAGACCGCCTCCCACGACGGAATCCGCAAGTTCAGTCTCGTCCGAGCATGCCGTCGGCGTGGTCGGCGACCCACTCCATCAGCGGGAGCATCCGCTCCATCAGGTCGCGACCGAGCGGTGTCAGGCTGTATTCGACGTGGGGCGGCACGGTCGGCAGCGACTCCCTGTGCACGAGTCCGTCATCGGCGAGGGTGCGCAGCGTCGAGGCGAGCATCTTCTCGCTGATGCCGTCGACCTCACGACGCAGCGCACCCCAGCGGTGTGTGCCATCGGACAGGCACGACAGGACCAGGACGCCCCACTTGCTCATGATGTGATCGAGGACGACACGTGTGCCGCAGTTCTGATCGAAGGCGAAGGGTGTCGATTCCTTGATCTGCGCGAAACTTACCGTCATGTGGGTACCTTACTTCAAAGTGGGTACCCGCAGATTGGAATGCCGAATCACCACCCCGGGGTTGTCGAGTGTGTCACCTACGAAAGGACCCCCATGACCATCCTCGTCACCGGCGCGACCGGCAACCTCGGCCGCCTCATCATCGACAGCCTCCTCGAGCGCGGCGCGGACCCGCAGTCGATCGTCGCGGGTGCGCGCGACACGACGAAGGTCGCCGATCCACGCGTGCGCAGTGTTCACCTCGACTACACCGACGCCGCCTCCGTGGCCGCAGCCGTCGACGGCGTCGACACGGTCATCCTGGTCTCCGGATCCGAGGTCGGCCAGCGCGTTCCCCAGCATCGGACGGTCATCGACGCGGCGAAGGCCGCCGGTGTCACCAAGTTCGTCTACACCAGCGCTCCGAAGGCGACCTCGAGCGACCTCGTCCTGGCACCGGAGCACAAGGCGACGGAAGAGCTCATCGCCGCCGCGGGGCTGCCCGCGGTCATCCTCCGCAACAACTGGTACACCGAGAACTACGCCGCCGACCTCGCACGTGCCGCCGAGACCGGGGTGCTCACCGCAGGCACCGGAGACGGACGAGTCGCGTCGGCCAGCCGCAGGGACTTCGCGGAGGCCGCCGCCGTCGTGGCACTCGAAGACGGTCACATCGGAGAAGTCTACGAGCTGGGCGGCGACGTCGCCTGGACGTACTCCGATCTCGCGGCGGCCTTCTCCGAGATCACCGGGCGCCCGGTGACCTTCGTCCCGGTCACCTCGGATGAACAGGTCGCGGCACTCCGCGACGCCGGGCTCGACGAAGGCACGGCCGGCTTCGTCGCCGCGCTCGACGCCGGGATCAAGGGTGGCGCGCTCGCCGACACCGACGGCACGCTCGCCCGCCTGATCGGCCGTCCGACCACTCCGCTCGTCGAGGGCCTGCGCGCGGTCGCCTGAGCTGCACCGCAACCGAGTGCCGCTCCCCGCCGGGAGCGGCACTCGGTTGCCTCATCCGCCGCTACGTCGTCGCGCGGGACTGGACGTGCACCACGGTGAGTGTGATGCTGTCGTGTCCCACACCGCGCGTAGCGAGGAGCGCGGCGACGGCGGCATGGACGGCGCGCAGGGTCTCGCCCGAAGGGGCGTCCTCATCCACACCGATCGACGCCTCGACGGCGACGCCCTCGCCGGCCGGGGCCACCGCCACGATCGGTTCGTCGTCCTTGCGCACGCCCAGGGCCGCGGCCCCCACGCGCAACAGGTTGGAGATCAGGGACCCTGACCGATAAACGTTCCGGACACCCGGTGTCGTCCGTATCGTCTCCTCGATCGACGCGGCCAGCTCTGCGCAGGCTTCGGGCGTCATCATCGCTCGTCGGTCCATGACGACACCTCCCGGATGTCTCGGATCGCGATGTCGATCGCGACGATGTTGAGCTCGGTGTGTGCGCGGAGGCTGCGGTCGACCTCGGTCCTCAGCCGCTGGGCGACCACCGGTATCGACTGCCCGTGCATCGCGCTCGCGTCGATCTCGACACGGATCGGGGCGTTCGCGGTCGTGACGTCGCCGTCGAGTCGGCACCGTCCGACCAGCAGTCCGGGCACCACCTTCTCCGCGGCGCGGATGAGGCCACGCACGGCGCCCTCGGTGATCCCGAGGTCCACGTCCGGGTCGATGGAAGCGAAGGGAATGCGACGTCCGGCACGGGCGTCGATCGCGATGCCGCTGAGGATGCGGTCCACCCAGCTCTCGTCGACTTCCGGCTCAGCCGCGGTCTCCGCCGCGATCAGTTCGGCGCCGAGTCCGTGCAGGCGCTCCAGCGCGTCGAGCGCCAGCTGACAGCCGGGCGACTCGTCGATCGAACGATCGGCGGGCTGCCTTCCTGCCTCCAGGTAGTCGGTGAGCTCGTCGAGTGTGTGCCCGTCGAGATCGGTCGGCGCCAGGCTGAGCCGGCGGGCCTTCGGCGTCTCTTTGTCGTCGGTCATCGCCACTCCTCCATCCGTACGATCATGAATCTGCGGGCTCGAGCGAGCAGCCCCCTTGACGTCGAGACCGGAATTCCGAGCTCTTCTGAGATCTCCTCGTACGAGTAGCCGCCGATCTCGCGCAGGATCCAGCACTCCCGCTGCGCGTCGGGCAGTTCTCGAAGAGCTGCCCCGAGCGCCGCGACCCCCGCTCGCACCTCGACCACTGCGGACGGTGACGCGTGCAGCGGTGCCGGCCTGTCGATCGAATCGATGTCGACGGCGGGCCGAGTCGCGCGAATGCGGTCGACCGCTTTCCTGCTCACGATCCTCATCAGCCAGCTCTTCACCTTCGCCGGATCGTCGAGCTCGCCGAATCGCTGCCAGGCGGTCACGAACGTCTCCTGCACGATGTCGTCCACATCGGCTGAGGCATTCAGCATCCGCTGCGTGTATGCGCGCATCATCGGCGAGTACCGACGCACGAGGACCGCGAACGCCTCGACGTCCCCATCCATCGCACGACCGGCGACGATGGCGTCGTCCGCGTGCTCGAGCGCCCTGCGAAAGCGTTCGTCTTCCATCCACCCCACCCCTCGATCCGCCCCTCTAGGCAATTCGGAACGGACGCCCGATCAGATCGGATCATTTCCCGCCTATCCGCGCGAGATCGGGGAGAGGCTCGCACGAGCCTCTCCCCGTACCCGTCACTTCTTGAACGCGTCCTTGACGTCCTCTGCCGCGTCACGGACACCGCCCTTGGCCTGCTCGGCCTTGCCCTCGGCGACGAGCTTGTCGTCGTCGATCACCTTGCCGACGGTCTCCTTCGCCTTTCCGGCGACCTTCTCCGCAGCGGCCTTGATCTTGTCTTCTGCGCCCATGGCGTCTCCTTTCCTCAGCGACCTCGGGTTCGAGGTCGGATACTCACGCGGTGTCTCCGCGTGTTGGTCTCTTGCGGCGGTCACACCGCCTACTGCACCCTCGTGGGCGACCGGAACGCATCGCGCCACCGGCGATCCGACAGATGCACCAGGATCGGGATGCGGGCGCCCAGGAGGTGGTCCCACTCTCGAACGGCCTTCTCCGTCGCGGCGACGATCGCACCGAGGGGAGCGCCGGGTCGCACGGTGATCGCCAAGGCGACGGCATGCTTCCTTCCGACGCGGTATGCAGCCGCGCGGGCGGAGAGCACGTCGGGTCGGCGGATCAGCGGGTCCGTCAGCACTTCCTCAGCCACGTTCCGATCGACCGTCGTCCGTCCGCCTGCGCCATCGACCTCGAGCACGGCCTTCGCCCTGCCCCGTCTCCGCGTGGCGAGGAAAGCGATGAGGGCGATGACGAGGAGCACGGCCGCTGCCGCTATGAGCAGCACGACAGTGGATACCGGACCGACGCCCGGGATCTGCCACGTCCACGTCGCGGCGGTCTCCACCGCGACCGACACCACAGACGCCGGGCGCCGAAGCCACGGGGGCGCGTCCCCGCCCGCGAGCACCCCCGCGGCGAGGGCGAGACCGCCCGCCGCCAGCAGGATCGCGCCGGTGACGAAGAGGAGCAGTCGATTCACCAGGCGGTTCGTGGCGTTCATGCGATCACTCCGTGCGCATCCACGCTGACGCGAGCAGCCGCGACGAATCCGATTCCCGAGAGCACGTCCTTCACAGCCGTCTCGGCTCCGAACCGATCGACGGGGACGCCACTGGTGGGGGTGATCCTGACTGCGACGTCACGCCTGCCGACGGTCACGGCCACGCGTCCACGATCGACGCCCACTCGTCGGGCCACGGCCTCGGCGACCGAGTCGGCGATCACCCCGTCGTCCACGAGCAGAGCGGTGCGCTCGGTCGTTCGCGCACGACGGTGGCGACGTCCCGGCAGGACCGCGAGCGCAAGGAGCACGAGAGCGAGAAGCACGACGAGTACGCCCACCCCGAAGGGCACGGCCTGTGCCGTTGCTCCTGCGGCGAGCGCATCGAACTCTCGAGCGACCCTGTCACGGAAGCCCGCGTCGACGACCCACCACACTCCTCCCGCGAGGAGAGCGAGGCCCGAGACGACGCCGATCGATGCGACCACCGCAGCCGGGATGGTGCGAGGCGCGTGCGTCTCCCGACGGAGCACGCGCCGGTATATCGCCTGTTCGTTCGTCATCTCACCCTCTTCTCCGTGCTGCGGCGGACGCCCGAGTATCGGATGTCCACGGTGCTGACCTCACGACCGGCCAGCGTCTGCATCTTCTCGATCAGGTCCCGCCGAAGCTCTTCGCCGCTGTCGACCAGGTTCAGTCCGTGCTCCGGGGCCACCGGGACGGTGACCGAGATCCGCACGGCACCTCGCCGGTCGGACAGCTGCACCCCGACGTCACGGGTCGACACCCGAGCGACGTCGTGCACGATGCCGACGGCGAGTCGTTGCAGCGCACGGGCCGTGATGGTCGTCGTCCCCACGACGACGTCCTCCGGCGCCGGAGCCGCCTCCTCGTCGGTCATGACGAGGAGCGCCGGCCTCGGAAGACCTCGGCGAGTGCGCGGACGTCGAGCCGGCCGTCGATGATGCGGCCGGCGACCGCTCCGAGCAGCATCGCCAACGCCACGAGCAGGAACGCCCAGAACCCCAGGGCCACCCAGGTGAGCGCCAGCACTGCGGCGGCCGCCGCGCCGATCACCGATGCATTCACTGGACTCGCGCCTCCTGCGTGCCCTCGTCCTCGTCATCGGAGGGGATGTGCACGTCGTTCACGGTCACGTTGACCTCGGCGACCTCCATGCCGACCAGCTCCACCATCGCGCGGTGGATGGCCGCGCGAACTTCGTCCGCGACCTTCTGGAGCGAGACCGGGTATTCCGCGACGATCGTCACGTCGACCGCGACCTGCGTCTCGCCGACCTCGACGCTGATTCCCTGAGAGAGATCGGTCGTGTTGAGGGCGTCACGGATCGCGCCGACCATTCGGGCGGCTCCCCCGCCGAGTGCATACACGCCCGCCACTTCGCGTGCGGCGATGCCGGCGATCTTCGCCACCACCGCGTCCTCGATCGTCGTCTTGCCCGCAGCAGTCCCCGACTGCGGTGCGACGACCTGAGCCTTGGGCTGGGCGCCACCAGTCACGTTCGCCATCTTGAGCTCCTTCATCCATGTCTCCGCCTCCGTTGAGGAGTGCGGGCCGCAGGTCAGCGACACCCCTAAGACGGATGCCGACCGAGAAACGTCACAAAATGATCCGAAGAAGTCTCGGGCATCTGTCAAGGGGCTCCCCCTCCGGGCGCTGATCGCGCATGCTTCACCGTGGGGACAGCTAGGAGAATGATGGAGCACGATCCGGACCGAAGGTTCAGCCTGGTGCAGGTCACGGCGACCGACTGGGCGATCCACGATCTGCACTACCCGACGGACGACCATCGCCGCGTCGTCTGCACGATCTTCGAAGATGCCCCGACCGAGGTCGAGGTCCTCTGGCGGCGCGACCTCCCGCTCGCGTTGCGCTACTCGTCCGCGGAAGAGGTCCTGCACGCGGTGCGACGGTTCCAGGACGCCTCACGTGCGACGCGTCCGATCCAGATCCCGCATCACCCGCCGCCACGGCGATCGGATCCCGGTCGGAACCCCTTCCGCTGACACGCGACCGCCCGGTGTGCTCAGCTGCCGGTGGCGCGCTGCGCCGCGAGTGCCCAGACCTGTTCGATGGGCGTGAACCCCTCTTCACCGTCCGGACCGTGGAACCCCTCGACGAAGCGCCCGATGTCGGCCTGCCAGGAATCGTTCGCCGGGGAGGCCTCGACGATGCGCATCGTCGCCTCGAAGTCGTCGCACTCGACGAGGTGGAAGAGGTTGCGCCCCGAGCGCCAGATGGTCCAGTCGTGGATGCCCGCGACGTCGAACAGGTCGCGCAGAGAATCCGGGATCCGGGCGTGATGGGACCGATAGTCCTCGATCGCACCCTCGGCGATCACTGAATGCAGGGCGATGCGCATGCTTCTCCTCGTGACGACGTCCACAGGACATGATGTCCGCGCGCCGAGACCCTGTCAAGGGAAAGGTCGGATGTCTGCGTTTCTCGTCGACCGGGGCTGCTCGGCGGCCGCATACGACAAAACCCCCGGAAATCCGGGGGTTTGAATCTGTAGCAGGAGCGGGGCTTGAACCCGCGACCTCACGATTATGAGTCGTGCGCTCTCACCAACTGAGCTACCCTGCCGCACGGCATCCATCCGTGTGAGAAGAATGCTGCGAGCCCCGAGTCAGGATTGAACTGACGACCCCTTCCTTACCATGGAAGTGCTCTGCCACTGAGCTATCGGGGCGTGCTGCCCTCGCGGGGCAACCGTACGAGAATACCATCACTGTGGCGTCCCCATGAAATCGAGGCGGGTCAATACGAGGTTCGACCAGCGTTCGCCTTGAGCCACGGCATCGGATCGATGGTCGATCCGTTGACGATGAGTTCGAAGTGCAGATGAGCGCCGTACGAGCGGCCGGTGTTGCCGGTCTTACCGACGATGTCGCCGACCTTCACGGTGTCGCCCGCCTTGACCTGCAGAGACCCGTACTGCATGTGCGAATAGTGGCTGGTGATGACCTGGCCGTCGATGACGTGGTCGATGTAGACCGTCACACCGTAGGCTGCGCCCTGCTCCGTCGCGATGCGGACGGTGCCGTCGGCGATCGCCTGGATGGGCGCACCGTCGCCGGGGACGAAGTCGATGCCCTCGTGCAGACGACCGCTGCGCATGCCGTATCCGTAGCTCATGCCGACCCCGACGAGGAACGGCCACTGGATGGCGGCATCGGGGTCGTTCGTGAAGACCTCACCCGAGTAGTTGATGCCCTGCTCGGCGGCGACCTCGACCAGCGAAACCGTGCTGAAGTCATCCGAACGGGCGAGAGACTCGTTCTCGACTGCGCCCGGTGCGACGAATGCCTGGATCTCTGCGGCGGCAGAATCCTTCGCGTCGGAACCTGCGGACGAGACCAACGAGGTCGCTGCCATCGCGGTGCGGCCCTGCACCGCCGCCACAGCCTCCGCGGGAAGCGTCATGGACACGGCGAGGAGACCGGCGAGACTCATCACACCGACGGTCGCCCCCACGGTCACAAGCTTGCGGATGCTGCGTGGACGGCGCGGCGCGACGTGCGCGGACTCAGGCTCGGAGGACTCGCTCGCCTCCGCGGGCGCGGACGCAGGCGTGTGCGTGGCCGATGTCCGGACGGACGCCGGAACAACAGGAACCGAGCCCGTGCGGAAGGCGCGGGATGCGCGCTCGAACTCGTCGACATCATCTTCGGGCGCGGCCGCCGCGACGGGTGCCGCCGGTGCCGGCGACTCCACGGAAGGCGCGACCGTGTCAGAGTCTGCGGCGTCGACGGAGTCGGCGGCGGTGTCGACGACGACCGGTGATGCTGGGACGTCGGCGATGATCGGCGCGGGAGTCGTGGCGATGAACGGCTCGGCCGGAACCTCGGCGGCGTCCGCGCCGGCTGCCTGGCGCTGGCGAGCAGCGCGACGAGAAAGAGGAGCGACGGCGGCGAGGGCGACGGCAGTGGAATCAGCCGTGGAGAGGGGTCCCGTCGTTCCCGCCGCAGAGGCCTCGGAGGCCGCGATGCGGAGTCGGCTGGACCGGCGCGTGGGCGCAGAGGAAGCCTCGGGATTCTCGAAGGGCAAAGCGTTTCTCTCGGGTCGTGCGTCAGCTCGGGGGCGCAAACTCAAACTCTCACCTTCGGGTGGTGAGAGTAACGATCGGGTAAAACACTACCCTGGCCACCCTGGGAAAGCCATGGATCATTCACTTTTCCGTTCCCAGGATCGCGAACAGTCGGTCGTGCACGGCGCGTCCTGCCGCGACGAGCATGGGCCGCGGGGATTCGACATCGGTGCGTGACACGACTCCACCGGCCTCCGACACCAGAAGCCCACCGGCGGCATGATCCCACGGACGCAAGCCGCGCTCGAAGTAGCCGTCGAGCCGCCCCGCAGCGACATACGCGAGGTCGAGAGCGGCCGCTCCCATCCGACGGACATCACGCGCCATCGGCATCACCCGCGCCACCGTGGCGAGGTCGCCTTCATGGGTTGCAGGGTCGTAGCCGAAGCCGGTAGCCAGGAGCGCTCCGGCGGGCGTCTCCGCCGTGACCGAGAGCCGGGCACCGTCTGACCACGCACCGTGACCGAGGGCTGCGGTGAAGATCTCACCGAGCGCGGGCGCGTTGACCGCGGCGGCGAGAGCTTCCCAGGACTCGGGGACGGGCTCGCCTCGGACGGCGGCGATGCTGACGTTGTAGGCCGGGATGCCGTACGCATAGTTCACGGTGCCGTCGATCGGGTCGACGACCCAGGTGATCCCGCTCGTTCCGACCTCGGCCCCGGACTCCTCACCGAGAAAACCGTCCTCCGCGCGGGCAGCGCGCAGGCGATCGCGGATGAGCGCCTCGACCTCGCGGTCCGCTTCCGTGACGATGTCGGCGAGCGTCGACTTGGTCGCCGCCAGACGCACACCCTCTTGTCGGCGTCTGCGCGCGAGGTCTCCCGCTTCGCGCGCGATCTCCGTCGCGAGTTCGCCGAGCTCTCCGGCGAGGGTCACGGTGCGGGCTGCTGCGGCGCGGGCGGTTGCGGCGCGGGCGGAGGAGGCGGGAACGCGGAGGGCTCTTGCCTCGGCGCCGGGGGCTGCTCCACGGCACCGGGCGTCGGCGGCATCGTGTGCGCACCGGGGGCCTGCGGCGGCGCGGGTTGTGCGTACACCTGCTCCACCGGCTGCGGCACGACGGGGAAGCTCGCGGCCGGGGCCGCCGGGAGCGACTGCTGTGCCGTGACCGTCGGGTACCCGGTGTAGTACGCCGTCCAATCGGGCGACGAGTCGGGAAGCACCGGCAGCGGGGTGATGCCGTCGGCATAGGTCGGCCAGGACGGCGCGGATCCGACGCCCGGCGTGGCCGGTTTCTTCTTGGGCGCGAAGAGCGCGTTCAGGAGCGGGATGAGCGTGGTGCCGACGGCGACGAGGATCGTGAGGGCGACGACGATCCGCCAGTACAGCGCGCCGTACTCGAACGTGTTCGGGAAGGCGAGGAAGAACACGAGCATGCCGACGAGGCCACCGAGGAACGTGATCGTGACGATGTAGATGACTCGCGTGAACGTGGTGACGTAGCGCTGGGCAGCCGGTGTGAACAGCCGCACGTGCACGAGCGCGAGCTGCAGGATGCCGATGACCAGCAGCAGTTGGAAGAAGCGCTCGGCGCCGAAGTACATGCCGTCTTCGGGGAGCCAGATCTTGACGGCGCCGACGAGGAGCGCGACGATCCAGCTGACCATGCTGGCCAGCTGCAGCCAGTCGGGACGGTTCGGGGCGAGCCCCGCCTCGGCGATCGCGATCCCCGCGAAGGCCGCCAGGAGGAGGATCGTGAGGAAGGCTCGGCCGATCAGTCCGTCCTGGTCCCCGATGAGGACCCAGACGACGCAGACGAGTGCAGCGGCGATCAGAGCGCCGATGGCGATCCAGAGAGAGCCTCGGATCAGCAGCGACATGTTCTTCTTCTCACCCTGCGGCTGCGGGGTGGTGATGTCCGGCTGGGACATGGCGATCCTCTCGTCGAGCGGCGATGCCTTCATCCTGCCACGCCCACCGCCGGATACCGCGGCCACCGCACGGGTTGGGGAAAGTCACCGTCCGCACGGGGCGGAGCAGAAGAAGTCAGCCGGCCCTCTTGGCGGCCGAGGCGGCGAATGCAGCCACCCGCGCCTGCGCGTCCGGAGTCTCCAGCGCTGCGCCGATCGAGCGGGCCTCCTCGCTCAACTGCTCGGCGAAGGAGCGTTCGGGCTGGGAACGGACCAATCGCTTCGCGTGCCCGTACGCGTCGGCGGCCCCCGCCAGCCAGAAACGGGCGATCTCCTCGCCACGCGCCCGCACCAGGGCGGCCTCGGCCACGGAATCCTCCCCCTCGATGACCTCGGCCACGAGTCCCCAGTCGAGCGCCTCCGAGGCCGACAGCAGACGATCCTGCAGCACCAACTGCAGTGCGCGCCTCTGGCCGACGGCGCGCGCGAGCTGGGCCGACACCGAGAGGTCGGGCGTCAGGCCGATGTTCGCGTACAGGCTCCCGAGCTTCGACCGCGAGCCGACGACCGCATAGTCACTCGAGAGCAGGATGCCGAGACCCCCGCCCGCCGTCGTACCGTGCGCGGCGGCGACCACGGGAACCGTCGATTCCGTCAGGGAACGGATACCGGTGTTGATGACCTCGGCGAGCGCAGTGATCTCTGCGCCGGAAGCTCCCATGGTCGTGGCCATGTCGATCACATCGCCTCCCGCGCAGAAGGCGGGGCCGGACGCATCGATCAGGATCGCCTTCACGTCGGCGCGCGATGTCGCCTCGGCGGTCGCGTCCTTCCACGCATGTGCGAGGTCGGCGTTGAAGGCGTTGAGGCGGGCGGGGCGGTTCAGCGTGAGCCGGGCCATCCCCTCTTCGACGGCGAACAGGATGGCATCACTCATGGCGTCTCCTTCGAGCACAGGACGTGTGGGTCCAGCGTAGCCGCGATCAGCTGCGCTCCCAGACCTGCGAGACGAAGCGCTCCATCCGGCGGTGTGTCCCGTCCAGGCGCAGGTCGGCCTGCCCCGGTGCCCTGACCTCGTTCGGTGCCAACGGGTGCGCGAGACGTACGTTCTCGTGGCAGGAGAGGTCGGCGCACATGTAGGCGCCGACCGAATCGCCGCGCCGCCCGGCCTGGCCCGAGCGGCGTGCGGAGAACAGGGAGATCTGGTTGCCGGGCTGCATCGTGTGGCAGATGTCGCACATCCCCGATCGTCCGCGCCCGGGCTCGGTGGCCCGGAGCACGATCCCGACGACCGTCTCCTCCAGCGGGATCAAGACGTAGCCGCGGCGGCTCGCATTCGGATCCGACCAGGCGAAGAAGTCGAGGTAGTCCCAATCGACGAGCAGGAAGTCATGCGGCATCTCCATGATCCGCAACTCCTCCGCGTCCGCGTTGACGAACGATGCCCGGACGTCGGCTTCGGTGAGCGGTCGCATCGCTCCAGTCTACGAACGCCTGCCGGCCACGGCTTCGCGCACGGCAAGACGCCCCTCGACCCATTCGACCGGCATCGGGTCGGTGATCCCCCCGACGAAGTGCCCGTCATCACCACGGTTGCGGAAGGCGAACAGCAACCATCGCCCATCGTCGCGGCGGCGCAGGAGCCTGCCCACGTAGAGGTCGTCACCGGTCAAGGGTTCGGCGCGAGAGATGTCGAAGGGTCCGAGCACACTGTCCGCGGCCACCGCCCATGTGCCGCCCGCAGCCGACCTCCGCGACGGCATCGAGTGCTCCGCCAGGCAGGAGAACAGGAGAACGGGGCGACCGTCGACGACCTCGACCTGAACGACCTCCAACTGCCCGAACCCGTCGTCGGAGGGCACGCTCAACGGCTCACGCAACTCCCACTCGCGAAGATCGGCCGACCACGCGTGGCCGATCACTCCCCTGCCCTCGACGGGTCCATGAGGTGCACGCGCCGTGACGTACATGTGCCACCCGTCGCCCTCGGGGTCGGGGAAGACCCACGGGTCGCGGAAGGCCTCGTCGTGCCACGCGCCACTGTCGACCGTCTCGTACCAGGGGGCCTGCGCGTTCAGCACCGGATGCGGTGCCTTGTGCCACTCGACGAGGTCTGACGAGGTGGCATACCCGATCGACTGGATGTTCTTGCCCCCGTCGCTCAGGCTCGCGCCCGTGTAGAAGAGGAACCACGTCCCGTCCGGGTGCCGCACCGTCGAACCCGTCCAGGTGGCGAGGTCGTCGAACGCAGGAGCGTCACCGCGCACGAGGGCATCCGGTCCCCGTGTCCACTCGACGAGGTCGAGCGAGGTCGCGTGACCGATCGAGGCGCGGTAGTGGCGCCGTTCCGGGTCGTGCAGCGCGCGCGAGGCGTAGAGGAAGAAGAGGTGGTACTGCTCGCCGTCGTCGGCGAACCAGAAGTCCCATACCCACGAGTCGGGAAGATCGAACACGGTGTTTCCTTTCATCCCTTCACTCCGCTCGCGGCGATCGAGCTGACGAAGGCGCGCTGGAAGATCAGGAAGACGATGAGCACGGGGATCGTGATCATCGACGTGTACGCCATGACCTCACCCCAGGCGGTGTTGAGTTGGAAGAAGTACTGCATGCCGACCATGACGGGCCGGAGGTTCTCTCGCTGCACGACCATGAGCGGCCACAGGTACTGGTTCCATGCAGGCAGGAAGGTCAGGATCGCGACCGTCGCGAATGCCGGGCCCGACAGCGGCACGATGATGCGGCGGTAGATCCTGAACCAACTCGCCCCGTCGATCCGCGCAGCCTCGTCGAGCGACTTCGGGATCGTGGAGAAGTACTGCGTGAACAGGAAGATGGAGAACGCATTCGCGATGAACGGCACGATCTGCACCTCGTAGGTGTTCAACCAGCCGAAGTCGTACTTGAGCACGCCGCCTTCGAAGACGAGTGTGGGCAGTTGGGCGACCCAGTAGACCATCGGCACCGCGATGGTCTCGAACGGCACGATGAGGGTCGCGATGATGACGGCGAGCACGACGAGCCGGCCGCGCCACGCGAGCCGCGAAAGGGCGAAACCGGCCATCGAGTTCACGATGAGCCCGAGCCCGACGGTCAGCACCGTCACGAGCACCGAGTTGAACATGAACTGCGCGACCGGCACCCGGTCGAAGACCCCGAAGTAGTTGTCGAGGCTGATGTCGCCGACGGGGAGGAAGGCGAGCGGAGAGTCGAGGTCCTGCAGGATCTGCGCGTCGGGCTTGAGGCTCGACACGAACATGAACACGAGCGGGAACAGGAAGATCACGGCGAGCACCGACATGGCGATATAGGTCGCCGCCGTGCCCCATCGGCGGCCCGCAGCAGCCGTGCGCGGGGCGCGAGCGGAGCGCGACGCCGGCCGCCCCGTCTCGGTGTGGTTGTCGACGGTGGCGGTCATCAGTCCTTCTCCCGGGTGATGCGACGCTGGATGAGCGCGATGATGAGCACGGCTACGAAGAATATGAGCGAGATCGCGGCCGCGTAGCCGATCTCCTGCTGACCGAAGCCCTTGCGCACCGCGTGGTAGACGACCGTCGAGGTGGCGCCCTGCGGACCGCCCTGGGTCATGACGTCGATCTGGACGAACAACCCGAGGGCGGCGATCGTGATGGTGACGAGCACGAAGACCATCGTCGGGCGCAGCCCCGGCCACGTGACGTTGGTGAACTGGCGCCACGGGCTGGCGCCATCCATGCGGGCCGCCTCGTAGAGCTCTTCGGGGATCGTCTGCAGCCCCGACAGCCAGATGATCATGTGGAACCCGACGGCCTGCCAGATCGACATGACGATGATCGCGCCGAGCGCCGTCGAGGGGTCGTTGAGCCAATCGTTCCCGCTCCACAGCCCGAACGTCACGGCGTCGATCATCGAGTTGATGAGCCCGTCATCCTGATAGAGGAACTTCCACAGGATCGAGACGACGACGATCGAGGTCACGACGGGAATGAAGAACACGACGCGGAAGAACGTCGTGCCGCGGAGCTTTCGATTCACGAGCACTGCGAGCGCGAGGCCGAGGCCGGCCTGCACGGGCACGACGATGAGCGCGAAGATCGCCGTGTTGCCGATCGACTGCACGAAGAGCGGGTCAGCGGTGAAGGCGCGAATGAAGTTGTCGACCCCGACGAAGCGAGGCGGGTTCGGCGAGATGAGCCTCGCATTCGTGAAGGAGAGAGTGAATGCGAGGACCACCGGGACGATGAGGAACAGTGTGAGCAGGAGGGCGGCCGGTGCGACCATGCCCAGCCCTGCCCACGTCTCGCGTCCACGGCTGGAGCGGAAGGAGCGGAGGGTGCGCCGAGGAGTCTCGGCCCCCGCCGTCGGAGGTGTGACGGTCATCGATGCGTCTTTCAGGAGCGGGTGGAGCAGCGCGGCGGGGTGGGCACGCGGTCGCCCGCGCCCCCACCTCCGCCGTCACCGTCTACTGGAATCCGTACCCGTCGTTGGACGCGATGTTGGCATCGATGTCCGCGACGGCCTGGTCGAGGGTCGCCGTGACGTCGGCGCCGCTCATGATGTTCTTCGCCGCCGTCTCGAACGTGGTCGAGATCACGGCGTAGGCGGGAGTCTCCGGCCGCAGCACGGCGTACTTCTGCGACAGCTCCACGAACGGGCGCAGCACACCGTCATCGCCGAAGTACTCCGACGCCTGCGCAGCGGCTTCCGTCGCCGGGATGACGATCTGGTTGTCGGCGAACTCGGTGATGTACTCGTCGTTGAAGCTGAACTCGAGGTACTGCCGGGCGCCATCGGCGTCGTTGCAGCCCGAAGAGATCGCCCACTGCCACGACCCGCCACCGATCTTCGGGCCGTTGCCGAAGTCGGGCGGCGGCAGGATCAGGAGATCATCGCCGATCGCTTCGACGGATGCCAGCGCGTTCCACACGCCGGTGTAGCTGAGCGCCACCTCATCGTCGACGAACTCCTGGTTGCCGATCGTGCCCGCGTTGCTCGCGTAGCCCTCGGCGAAGAGGTTCTGGAACCAGGTGCCCCACTCCACGGCGGCGTCGCCGTTCAGCGCGCCGTCCGCGGTGAGCATCGTGTCGCGGTCGATCAGATCGCCGCCGAAGCTCTGCAGCAGCGGGGAGTACGCGTACGGCCACCACTCGCCGGTGTCTTCCGCACCGATGTCGATGGGGGTGTCGTAGCCGGCGTCCTGCAGCGTCGACAGCGCGGCATCGAACTCGGAGGCCGTCCACGGCTGATCCGTCGAGGGGATGCGGATGCCGTTGGCATCGAGCACCGACTTGCGCGCGAAGATCGACAGCGCGGCATCCCAGTAGCCGGCCGAGTAGATTTCGCCGTCCCACACGCCCACCGCCGTCGGGAGGAGCTTGTCGGTGATCTCGGTCGAGATCTCCAACGGCTGGAGGTACTCCGCCCACGCCCAGTTGGGCATGATCGGCCCATCGAGATCAAGCAGGCAGGGAAGGTCTCCCGAGGCCGCCGCAGCGACGATCGCGTCGTTGTAGGCACCTTGCGGGAAGGACTCGTGCACGACTTCGTACTCGTCCTGTGAGGCGTTGAAATCGGTGATGATCTTCTCGTAGACGGCGAGCTCCGCGGCGTTCCCCGCCGAGTGCGTCCACATCGTGAGCTGCGTTCGACCGTCTTCTCCGGTCGTGTTGCCTTGACCTGCTTGTCCACATCCTGTGAGGGCGAGGGCTGTCACCAACCCAGCCGCCACGAAGATCGGCGACGTTCTGCGCGTCATTGTGGTTTCCTATTCTTGGTGCCTGACGCCCACGTCGGGCACCTGATCGGGAGCCGCCGAGCGCGGCCCTTCGGTTGTGTGTGAAGCCCGTCGTCGGTTCTGTTTGGCGACATGCGCCGGCGGCGGGCCCACGGAATCCCGTCGGATGACGGGACAGTCCATTCGGTGCGAGGCGTCCTCATCCCCCTCTGCGCGGACGCCGAGCGCGACCTCCATCGCCCAGCGACCCATCTCGTAGTGGGGCAGAGCGATGGTGGTGAGAGGTGGATCCATTTCTGCGGCGACCAACTGCTGATCGTCGTAGCCGACGACCGAGAGGTCGCGCGGGATTTCGAGGCCGCGATGGTGTGCCGCGGCGTAGACGCCGATCGCCATCCGGTCGTTGAAGCAGAAGATGCCGGTCGGACGCTGGTCCTCGGGCAGATCGAGCAACCGCTCGGCTGCCGCACGCCCGCCCTGCGCGGACGTCTCCCCCGTCACATGGAGCGCGGGATCGGCCTCGATGCCCGCCTCGGCCAGCGCTTCGAGGTAGCCCTCGTGACGCAGTCGCGAGGCGATGGGCTCGGGGTCGTCGGTGTCGAGGTACGCGATGCGGCGGTGTCCGGCGGCGAGCAGCTCTCGCACCGCAGCGGCACCGCCCACGCGGTCATCGGGCACGACGCTGCGGAAGCCGCCACCCTCGGGGTAGCAGTCGAGCAGCACCGAGCCTCGAGGGAGCCCGGCGGGAACATCGACCGCGCGGTGCCACATGCAGGCGTAGATCATGCCGTCGACCTGCTGTGCCGCCAGGGCGCGGAGGGCATCCGCTTCGATGTCTGCGTCGCCGCCGGTGTCGATGAAGAGCAGGAGGTGATCGTGCTCGCGCGCGGCGTCCTGTGCGCCGGCGAGCATGCGGCCCGCGAACGGGGTCGTCGCGATCTGGTCGGACAGGAGTCCGACGATGCGGGTGCGTTGCGTGCGGAGCCCCCGGGCAACAGCGCTGGGGGCGTAGCCGACGGCCTCCGCAGCCGCACGGACACGGATGCGGGTCTGCTCGGAGATGCGCGACTCGGCATCGTTCAGCACGAGCGACACAGTGGTGACCGACACGCCGGCTGCAGCGGCGACATCAGAGATCCGCGCTCTGCCCATCGCGTTCACCTCACTCCGTCGTGTGGCGACCAGATCACCTCGGGCCGCTGTTAAATCGATTTATCAGATGCTAAACCAGGCGTGCGTTCGAGGTCAAGCCCTCTCAGGGCGAAGGCGCCACCGGGGCGGGGACCGCGTGACGGTCTCGGATCAGGAACCCGAAGCCGAACGCGATGAAGAACATCAGCACTCCGTACACCGCGGCGGGAAGGCTCAGCTCCACCGATCCGAGCACCGACTGAGCGATCACGATCGCCAGCGTGGCGTTGTGGATGCCGATCTCGAACGACGTCGCGATCGCCTGGCGCTTTCCCACTCGGAGCATCCGCGGGACGAAGAAGCCGACCGTGAGGCTGATCAGGCAGAACAGCACGGTGATCAGGGCGAGCTGGGTGAAGTTCGAGACGAGGAGGGTCCAGTTCGATGCCACGGCGCCCGCGATCACGACGACCAGGATCACGACGGAGGCGATGCGCACCGGCTTGTCCATGCCGGCGGCGAACTTCGGCCAGAAACGTCGCACGATCATGCCGAGAGCCACGGGCAAGAGCACGATCGCGAACACTTCGAGCGCCTTCGACCACTGCAGCCCCAGTCGATCGTCGAACGGCTGGAAGTAGGCGATCGCGAAGTTCGTGATGATGGGGAGGGTGATGACGGCGATCACGGAGTTCACGGCGGTCAGCGAGATGTTCAGGGCGATGTCACCGCGGAACAGATGACTGTAGAGGTTCGCCGTGGTCCCGCCCGGCGACGCCGCCAGCATCATCATGCCGACAGCGAGGATCGGCGGCAACTGGAACGCGAGGACGAGGCCGAAGCAGATGGCCGGCAGCAGCACGAGCTGACACAGCAGGGCGATGATCACCGCCTTCGGCTGTTTCAACACTCGCGCGAAGTCGGCGAGGGTGAGGCTGAGCCCGAGCCCCAGCATGATGATGCCGAGGGCGACGGGCAGTCCGATGGTGGTCAACGCTGATCCCATGGAACTCAGTGTGGCCGAGAAGGGGCTCCGGTGTCACGCGTATCCGTGAGGATCCCCTTCTCGGCCCGGACGGTCAGGAGCAGACCGTGGAGAGCTCGGTGATGCTGTCGGTGAGCGCCTGCACGTGCTCGCTCATCTTTGAGACGTCCACGTTCGCCGGGTCGGAACTCGCCTGGTCGAGGAAGTCGACGTACCCCTTCAGCGCGGCTGCGGAATCGTCGGCGGAGGGCTTCACCTCGTCGTTCGATACCTGCTTCGCCGCATCGTCCACCTTGCCCTGAGCCTCCTTGAAGGCGGCCAGCGCAGCGTTCGGGTCCGAGGTGTCGACCGACGACAGCGACTGCAGGTCCGAGAGGCTCGTGACCATGATGTCGCAGGCCTCTTCCTTGGTCTGCGTCGCGGCCGGCTTGTCCGCCGAATCCGGCTTCGCGTCACTGCCCGAGTCGGAGGCTCCCGCGGCACAGCCGGTGAACAGGAGCGCGAGCAGCGCGATGGAAGCGGCGGTGACGGAGCGAGATGCGTTCATTGTGTATGTATCCTCTTGGCTGTGTACCGGGACCCCGGCTTGTCTCAAGCACACCACGTTACTGGTGCCGCGCCGAGGCACCCGGCATTGGCGGCAGTGTCTGTTCTCGAGGAGTTCGGTGATTCTTCACCTCGCGACCGAGAGAGGGGCTCCGCAGGCCTGAAATGCGAAATGCCTCCGGGGCCGGAGGCATTTCTGTTCGCGATCGATAGCGCGGAGGTGGTGGTGGCGAGTGAGGGATTCGAACCCCCGAATGCAGAGCAGTCTGATTTACAGTCAGATCCCTTTGGCCGCTTGGGTAACTCGCCAGAGCGCACCCGTCCGACTTGAACAGCCAACCGGGGGCACGAGAGACAAGCATACCCGCCCGAGGCGGGTGCAAGAAATCGAACTGTCAGCTGCCGTTCACACCGCGTCCGGCATCTGCGAGCGACTCGGGCGTCCGCAGCAAACCGCCCTCGGCGCGACAGGTCGCGGCAGCGACATCCATCGCTCGCCGCAGCAACGAACCCCACTCCCCCACGTCCGACGGAGACGCCGCGACCAGGCCTTCCGACACCGCGGCGAGAGTCGCGTCTCCCGCACCGACGGTGTCGATCACGGCACCGGGAAGCTGCGCGATCGGCGCGGAGACGATTCCGGCATCCGCATCGATCGTCGCGCCGTCGGCACCCGCGGTCGCAAGGACGGCCGCAGCGCCGAGCGCCCGCAAACGCGCGCGCAACGCGTCGAGGTCACCGTCGTAGAGGATCGCCGCGTCATCTGCTCCGACCTTGACGACGGCCGCCGAAGCAGCGAGGCGCTCGAACCCGCGGACGAACTCCTCCCGGTCGCTGAGCATGCCCGTTCGCGGGTTCGGATCGACCGCCACGCGTGCGTCACCCAGGGCGTCGACGAGCGCATCGACCTCGGTCGGCACATCGAAAGGGAAACAGCTGATCGCGACGAGACCGGCGTCGGCAATCGCCTGACGTGCCTCGTCGGAGTAGCGGACACTGCGCTTCTGCGCGGCCTCATTGAAGACGTACTGCGGCTCGCCGTTCGCCGCCCGCTGCACGATCGCCCGGGACGAGCCGAGCGGAGCCTCACTCGCGATCAGACGCACCCCGTGGTCGGACAAGTACTCACGGATGTGCCCACCGGCCTCGTCGTCGCCCACCATCGCGATCAGCGTCGTCGGCACGCCGAGACGTCGGAGACCGACAGCGACATTGAGTGCCGCACCGCCGACGAGCTCTCGTACCCCGGCGTCGTCCCGGATCTCGTCGATCAAAGCGTCGCCGATCACGACCACGGAAACAGCAGAAGTAGTGTCGTTGCTCACCCGCCGACACTACCGCGCCGCGGGTCGCACGGGGAACGCCGTCAACTCTGAAGGAGTTCTCTCGAAAAGAAGGAGCCTTTCGGGGATGCTCTCCTTCAGAACGCGAGAACTCCTTCAGACCGTGCGCACTTCAGCACGTGCGAACTCCTTCAGACGTGCGCGCTTCAGCACGCGTGACGCGGCCCTGCGCCCGAGACCCGGACACGAAGAAGGCCCCAGGCGAATCGCCTGGGGCCTTCTCACTCAGCACTCACTCAGTTGTAAGTACCGGGCGTGATGTCGTCCGTCGAGAACGCGTCGAAGTCGACGTAGCCGAAGTCGCCGTCAGCGTACGCACCGTCGGATGCGAAGATCCGGTTCGGGTAACGCTCGCTCTTGGCTTCCTCGGTGGCCTCGACCGTGACGTCGCGGTACTTCGAGAGACCGGTTCCGGCAGGGATGAGCTTTCCGATGATGACGTTCTCCTTGAGACCGACCAGCGGGTCACGCTTGCCCTGCATCGCAGCCTCGGTGAGCACGCGGGTCGTCTCCTGGAAGGAGGCGGCCGACAGCCACGACTCGGTCGCGAGCGACGCCTTCGTGATACCCATCAGCTCCGGACGGCCGGACGCGGGGCGCTTGCCCTCGGACACAGCCTCGCGGTTGATCGACTGGTAGCGCTTGAGGTCGACCATCTCACCCGGGAGCAGGGTCGTGTCGGCGTGATCGACGACGGTGACCTTGCGGAGCATCTGACGGACGATGACCTCGATGTGCTTGTCGTGGATCGGCACACCCTGCGAGCGGTACACGCCCTGGACGCCGCCGACGAGGTAACGCTGCACCTCGCGAGCACCCATGACGCGCATGATCTCCTTGGGGTCGAGCGTGCCGACCTGCAGGGGCTGACCGACGGTGACGTGCTGGCCGTCCTCGACGAGAAGCGTGGCACGCTTCAGCACCGGGTAGACCACGGGCTCGTCGCCGCTGTCGGGCGTGAGGATGACCTTCTTGCCCTTATCGGTCTCGTCGATCGTGATGCGGCCATCGGCCTCGGCGATCGGGGACGCACCCTTGGGGGTACGCGCCTCGAAGAGCTCCTGCACACGGGGAAGACCCTGTGTGATGTCGTCCGCCGATGCCGAACCACCCGTGTGGAAGGTACGCATCGTCAGCTGGGTACCGGGCTCACCGATCGACTGGGCCGCGATGATGCCGACGGCCTCGCCGATGTCGACGGTCTTGCCGGTCGCGAGCGAACGGCCGTAGCACTGCGCGCAGACACCGACAGCGGAGTCGCAGGTCAGGACCGAGCGCACCTTGATGCTCTCGACACCGAGACCGACGAGCTTGTCGATCAGCACGTCACCCACGTCGTCACCGGCAGCGGCGAGCACCTCGCCCGACGCGCTCACGACATCGGAGGCCAGCGTACGAGCGAACACCGAGTTCTCGACGTTGGCGTCGCGCACGAGCTCACCCTGCGAGTTCGGAGCGGCGATCGGGAGCTCGAGGCCCTTCGACGTGCCACAGTCCTCTTCGCGGATGATGACGTCCTGCGAGACGTCCACCAGACGACGGGTCAGGTAACCCGAGTCGGCGGTACGCAGAGCGGTGTCGGCCAGACCCTTACGGGTACCGTGCGTCGCGATGAAGTACTCCGCCACCGACAGACCCTCGCGGTACGAGGAGATGATCGGACGCGGGATGATCTCACCCTTGGGGTTGTTCACCAGACCACGCATACCGGCGATGTTCCGGATCTGCAGCCAGTTACCACGAGCACCCGAGGACACCATGCGGTTGATGGTGTTGTCCTCCGGGAAGTTCGCCCGCATCGCGGCCTGGACCTCGTCGGTTGCCTCGGTCCAGATCTTGATGAGCTCCTGGCGGCGCTCGGAGTCGGTCGTCAGACCCTTCTCGTACTGCGACTGAACCTTCGCGGCCTGCTTCTCGTAGCCAGCGACGATCTCGCCCTTGTTCGGCGGCGTGAGGATGTCGCTTAGGGCGACGGTCACACCGGAACGCGTGGCCCAGTAGAAACCGGCGTCCTTGATGCGGTCCAGCGACGCGGCCGTCTCGACCTTCGGGTACTCCTCGGCCAGCTTGTTGACGATCTGCGACAGCTTGTTCTTGTCGGCCTGCTCGCGAACGAACGGGTAGCCCTTGGGAAGCGTGTCGTTGAAGATCGCCTGACCCAGCGAAGCGTCGACGAGACCGTGACGCTCGTAGCCCTCGGGAGCTTCACCCTCGAGGAAGGTCAGACCGGGGATGCGGATGCGGATCTTCGCCTGCAGGTCGAGGGTGCCCTCGTCCTTGGCCAGGATCGCCTCGCCCACCGAACCGAACGCACGACCCTCACCGACCGCACCCTCCCTGACCGTGGTCAGGTGGTGCAGACCGATGATCATGTCCTGCGAAGGCAGGGTGACCGGACGACCGTCGGACGGCTTCAGGATGTTGTTCGACGCGAGCATCAGCACGCGGGCCTCGGCCTGAGCCTCGACCGACAGGGGCAGGTGCACAGCCATCTGGTCACCGTCGAAGTCGGCGTTGAACGCCGCGCAGACGAGCGGGTGCAGCTGGATGGCCTTACCCTCGACGAGCTGCGGCTCGAACGCCTGGATACCCAGGCGGTGCAGGGTGGGTGCACGGTTGAGCAGCACCGGACGCTCGCGGATGATCTCTTCGAGCACGTCCCAGACCTCGGGACGGGTGCGCTCGACGGCGCGCTTGGCAGCCTTGATGTTCTGCGAGTGACCGAGATCGATCAGGCGCTTGATGACGAACGGCTTGAAGAGCTCCAGCGCCATCTGCTTGGGCAGACCGCACTGGTGCAGCTTCAGCTGCGGGCCGACGATGATGACCGAACGGCCGGAGTAGTCGACACGCTTTCCGAGCAGGTTCTGACGGAAACGACCCTGCTTACCCTTCAGCATGTCGCTGAGGGACTTCAGGGCACGGTTACCCGTACCGGTGACGGGACGACCGCGACGACCGTTGTCGAACAGGGCGTCGACGGCCTCCTGCAGCATGCGCTTCTCGTTGTTGACGATGATCTCGGGGGCACCGAGGTCGATCAGACGACGAAGACGGTTGTTGCGGTTGATCACACGACGGTAGAGGTCGTTCAGGTCGGAAGTCGCGAAGCGGCCACCGTCGAGCTGGACCATCGGGCGCAGCTCCGGCGGGATCACCGGGACGACGTCGAGGACCATCGCGGCCGGGCTCATGCCGGTCTCGAGGAACGAGCTGACGACCTTGAGGCGCTTGATCGCACGGATCTTGCGCTGGCCCTTGCCCTCGGAGATCTGCAGACGCAGGTTCTCCGCCTCGGCGACGAGGTCGAACGCCGCAAGGCGACGCTGGATCGACTCGGCGCCCATGTAGGCCTCGAAGTACTGGCCGAAGCGGTCCTGCAGCTCGTGGAAGACGTCGTCCTCCGGGCGCAGGGCACCGACCTCGAGGGTGCGGAAGTCCTCCCACACGCGCTCCAGCTTCAGGATCGCGTCGTCTGCACCCTTGCGGATGAGCGACATCTCCTTCTCGGCGGCGTCCTTGACCTTCTTCTTGGCGTCGGCCTTGGCACCCTCTGCCTCGAGAGCGGCGAGCTCCTCCTCCAGCTTGGCCAGGCGCTCCGCGATCTTGGCGTCGCGACGGTCGCCGAGCGTCTTCAGCTCGAGGCGGATGTTGTTCTCCTGCGTGCCCAGGTCGCGGTGACGAGCTTCCTCGTCGACCGAGATGACCATGTAGGCGGCGAAGTAGATGACCTTCTCGAGGTCCTTCGGTGCCATGTCGAGCAGGTACCCGAGGCGCGAGGGCACGCCCTTGAAGTACCAGATGTGGGTGACCGGAGCAGCGAGCTCGATGTGACCCATGCGCTCACGACGGACGGAGCTCTTGGTGACCTCCACGCCGCAGCGCTCGCAGACGATGCCCTTGAAGCGGACGCGCTTGTACTTGCCGCAGGCGCACTCCCAGTCGCGGGACGGGCCGAAGATCTGCTCTCCGAAGAGACCATCCTTCTCCGGCTTCAGAGTGCGGTAGTTGATGGTTTCGGGCTTCTTGACCTCACCGTAGGACCACGCGCGGATGTTCTCTGCGGTGGCCAGGCCGATGCGAAGCTCGTCGAAAGTTGTGGACTCGAGCACTAGTTCTCCTGTGTCGGAAATTCTGTTTGAGAAGTCTGCTTCGGTGTGCCCGGGAGTTGGACCCCCGGGCACACCCGCGGATTAGATCTCGTCGATCGAGGCGGCCTCGAAGCGGCTGGAGATGTTGATACCGAGCTCTTCCGCGGCGCGGAACGCCTCATCGTCGGTGTCGCGGAGGTTCACCAGTGTGCCGTCGGCCGAGAGGACCTCGACGTTCAGGCAGAGCGACTGCATCTCCTTCATGAGCACCTTGAAGGACTCGGGGATGCCGGGCTCCTGGATGTTCTCGCCCTTGACGATCGCCTCGTACACCTTGACGCGGCCGAGGATGTCGTCGGACTTGATCGTGAGGAGCTCCTGGAGCGCGTATGCGGCGCCGTAGGCCTCGAGGGCCCACACCTCCATCTCACCGAAGCGCTGTCCACCGAACTGCGCCTTACCACCGAGCGGCTGCTGGGTGATCATCGAGTACGGACCCGTGGAACGTGCGTGGATCTTGTCGTCGACCAGGTGGTGCAGCTTCAGGATGTACATGTAGCCCACGGAGATCGGGGCCGGGAACGGCTCGCCGGAGCGGCCGTCGAACATCTGGGCCTTTCCGCTCGAGTCGATCAGGCGCACACCGTCGCGGGTCGGGGTCGTCGCGTCGAGGAGACCAGCGATCTCCTCCTCGCTCGCACCGTCGAACACCGGGGTGGCGACCTTCGTACCGGGAGCGGCCTCGAAGGCCTCCTCCGGCAGACGGACGGCCCACTCCGGGGTGCCCTCGACCTTCCAGCCCTGCTTCGCGATCCACCCGAGGTGGGTCTCGAGCACCTGACCGAAGTTCATTCGACCCGGGATGCCGAGCGGGTTCAGGACGATGTCGACCGGGGTGCCGTCCGCCATGAACGGCATGTCCTCGATCGGGAGGATCTTCGCGATGACACCCTTGTTGCCGTGACGGCCGGCGAGCTTGTCACCCTCGGTGATCTTGCGCTTCTGGGCGATGTAGACCACGACGCGGCGGTTGACACCGGAGCCGAGCTCGTCGTCGCCGTCCTCGGCGTTGAACTCCTTGACCGCGATGATGGTTCCCTGCTCGCCGTGAGGCACCTTCAGGGACGTGTCGCGGACCTCGCGGCTCTTCTCGTTGAAGATCGCGCGCAGCAGACGCTCCTCGGCCGACAGCTCGGTCTCACCCTTCGGCGTGACCTTGCCGACGAGGATGTCGCCGGGGCGGACCTCGGCGCCGATGCGGATGATGCCGCGCTCGTCGAGGTCCTTCAGCAGCTCCGGGCTGACGTTGGGGAGGTCACGGGTGATCTCCTCCTTGCCGAGCTTGGTGTCGCGCGCGTCGACCTCGTACTCCTCGATGTGGATCGAGGAGAGGGTGTCGTCCTTCACCAGGTCCTGGCTCAGGATGATCGCGTCCTCGAAGTTGTAGCCCTCCCACGTCATGAACGCGACGAGGAGGTTCTTCCCGAGGGCCAGCTCGCCGTTCTCGGTGGCGGGACCATCGGCGATGACCTCTCCGACCTCGACGCGCTCACCGGCGTTGACGACGACCTTCTGGTTGTACGACGTGCCCTGGTTCGAGCGGTCGAACTTGCGGAGGTGGTACTCCTGCGTCCCGCCCTCATCGAGCATGACGACGACGCGGTCTGCGGAGACCTCGGAGACGACACCGGCCTTCTCGGCGGTGAGGACGTCACCGGCGTCGATGGCCGTGTAGCCCTCCATACCGGTTCCGACGAGCGGCGAGTCGCTGCGCAGCAGCGGGACGGCCTGACGCTGCATGTTGGCACCCATGAGGGCGCGCTGTGCGTCGTCGTGCTCGAGGAACGGCACGAGCGAGGTCGCGACCGACACCATCTGGCGCGGGGAGACGTCGATGTAGCCGATGTCTTCCGGCAGGAACATGTCGACCTCGCCGCTGCCGCCCTTGGGGCGGGCCAGGACGTGGCTCTCGACGAAGCGACCCTTGGCATCGAGCGGGGCGTTCGCCTGCGCGATGTTGAAGTCGACCTCTTCGGAAGCCGTGAGGTAGTCGATCTGCTCGGTCACGACGCCGTCGACGACCTTGCGGTACGGAGTCTCGATGAAACCGAACGAGTTGATGCGCGCGAAGGTCGCGAGCGCACCGATCAGACCGATGTTCGGGCCTTCCGGAGTCTCGATCGGGCACATGCGGCCGTAGTGCGAGGGGTGGACGTCACGGACCTCGACGCCGGCGCGGTCACGCGAGAGACCACCGGGTCCGAGCGCGGAGAGACGACGCTTGTTCGTCAGACCTGCGAGCGGGTTGTTCTGGTCCATGAACTGCGACAGCTGCGACGTTCCGAAGAACTCCTTGATCGCGGCGACGACGGGGCGCACGTTGATCAGGGTCTGCGGCGTGATCGCCTCGATGTCCTGCGTGGTCATGCGCTCGCGGACGACGCGCTCCATGCGGGAGAGACCGGTGCGGACCTGGTTCTGGATGAGCTCGCCGACCGCGCGGATGCGACGGTTGCCGAAGTTGTCGATGTCATCGGTCGCGAGACGGATCTCGGCCTTCTTGCCACCGCGGATGCCCGTGAAGGTCTCCTCGGTGCCTGCGTGCAGGCGGACGAGGTACTTGATCGTGGCCACGATGTCCTCGACGGTGAGCACCGAGGAGGTCAGCGGCTGGTCCAGGCCCAGCTTGTGGTTGATCTTGTAACGACCGACCTTGGCCAGGTCGTAGCGCTTCGGGTTGAAGTAGAAGTTGTCCAGGAGGGCGCGGGCGGCCTCGGCGGCAACCTGCTCGCCCGGACGGAGCTTGCGGTAGATGTCGCGGAGCGCATCTTCCTTCGTGACGATCGTGTCCTTCGCGAGCGTCTCCTCGATCGAGGTGTAGCCGGCGAACTCGGCGAGGATCTCCTCGCTGGTCATGCCCAGCGCCTTGAGGAAGACGGTGACCGACTGCTTGCGCTTGCGGTCGACGCGCACGCCGACCTGGTCGCGCTTGTCGATCTCGAACTCGAGCCATGCACCACGGCTCGGGATGACGCGCGCCGACACGATGTCCTTGTCGGACGTCTTGTCGGGGGTCTTGTCGAAGTAGACACCCGGGGAGCGGACCAGCTGCGAGACGACGACGCGCTCGGAGCCGTTGATGATGAACGTGCCCTTGTCGGTCTGCAGCGGGAAGTCGCCCATGAAGACCGTCTGGGTCTTGATCTCACCCGTGAGGTGGTTCATGAACTCGGCCTCGACGTACAGCGGAGCGGCGTAGGTCTTGCCACGCTCCTTGCACTCCTCGATCGAGTACTTCTCCGGCTCGAGGTAGGGGTTCGTGAACGACAGCTGCATCGTCTCGCCGAGGTCCTCGATCGGAGAGATCTCCTCGAAGATCTCGCCCAGACCGCTGTTCTCGTTGACGTCCGTGCGCCCCTGCTTCTTGGCCTCGGCCACGCGCGCCTTCCAGGCGTCGTTGCCGACCAGCCAACCGAAGGATTCGGTCTGCAGAGCGAGAAGGTCAGGGACCGTCAGCGTGTCGGAGATCTTGGCGAACGAAAGACGGGAAGCTCCGCGTCCGTTCTTGGTGGTGGTGGATGTGGATGCGTTGCGAGCAGCAGCCAAGGGAATAACCTCCGTGAGCCCCGCAGGGCTTCTCGATTCCTTTGTCGTCAGGTGGAGTGTGCGCTCGAGAACTCAACGAAATGCCGACCACCATATGAGGGCAGGGAGGAGCGAGCGCAACTACCAACTATACGCACGATTGTGCGACATGGCAAGCGCAGTCCTTGACCAATGTGAGAAGCTGCGGTATGAGCCCTGGCCCGGTGCTCTCAGGACGCGATGTTCAGCTCGTTGCCGGGGATCGAGGCCAGCAGTCGACGCGTGTACGGGTCCCGCGGGTTGGTGAAGATCTCCTCCGAGGTCGCCGCCTCGACGAGCCTGCCGTCCTTCATGACGCAGACGTAGTCGCTGATCAGTCGCACCACGGCGAGGTCGTGGGAGATGAACAGATAGCTCAGTCCGTACTCCCGTTGCAGGTCGCCGAGCAGCGTGAGGATCTGGTCCTGCACCAGCACGTCGAGTGCCGAGACCGGCTCGTCGCAGACGATCACATCGGGAGAGAGGGCGAGGGCCCGCGCGATCGCGACGCGCTGCCGCTGACCTCCGGACAGCTCTGACGGATAGCGACGCAGCATCGACTGCGGCAGCGCCACGTCGTCCAGCAGCTGCCGTACGCGCTTGCGTCGATCGGCCCCGCTGCCCCTCTTGTAGAACTCCAGCGGTTCGGCGATCAGGCGCTCGATCGTGAACATCGGGTTCAGGCTCGAGTACGGATCCTGGAAGATGGGCTGCACCTGCTGGCGGAACTCGCGCGTCTCGGCCCGCGAGAGCGCCGAGATGTCCTTGCCCTCATAGCGGATCAGTCCGCTCGTGGGCTCGATCACCTTCAGCAGCATCCGCGCGGTCGTGGTCTTCCCTGAGCCGGACTCCCCCACGATCGCGACCGTCTCCCCGCGTGGGATGACCAGCGACACGTCGTCGACGGCCACGAAGTCCTCACCACGCCCCCGCACCGGGTACACCTTGGTGAGGTTCTCGATCTCGACGATGTTGTCGGCGGGGACGGTCCCGGCGGCATCCGTCTCTGTGGCATCCGTCTCTGCGGTGCGCTCCTGCACCCGGAAGGCCTCCGGCCGCAGTCGGGCGGCGGCGACCGAGGGAGCGGCCTTCACCAGCGACTGCGTGTACGGATGCTGCGGATCCTCCAGGATCTGCCGCGCGGCCCCTTGCTCGACGACCTTGCCGCGGTGCATCACGATCACGCGCTCCGCGCGCTCAGCGGCGAGCCCGAGGTCGTGGGTGATGAGCAGCACGGCCGTTCCCAGCTCGCGGGTCATCTGCCCGATCTGATCGAGGATGGTCTGCTGCACGGTCACATCCAGGGCGCTGGTCGGCTCGTCGGCGATCAGCAGTCGCGGCTTGCACGCCAGACCGATCGCGATGAGCGCGCGCTGGCGCATGCCGCCGGAGAACTCGTGCGGGTACTGCTTCGCGCGCCGCTCGGGGTCGGGAAGGCCCGCGGCCGTGAGTGCCTCCACCACCTTGGCCTGCACATCCTGCCGCGTCGCGAGACCGTGGGCGAGCAGCGTCTCGGCGACCTGCGTGCCGATCTTGGCCACCGGGTTCAGGTTCGACATCGGATCCTGCGGGACGAGACCGATGTCCCGGCCGCGGATCGTGCGCAGCTCGTTCTCGGAGGCGTGGGTGATGTCCTTCCCATCGAGACGGATGCTCCCGGAGGCCACTTTTCCGCCCCCCGCGAGAAGTCCGATGATCGCCATCGCGGTGGTCGACTTGCCCGAACCGGACTCGCCCACGATCGCGACGGTCTCGCCCGGACGGATCTCGAGGTCCACACCTTCGACGGCGTGCACGACCCCGTCCATGGTGGCGAAGTCCACGGCGAGTCCTTGGACCGACAGCAACGGCTCGGTCGACATCTGATTCTCCTTCACGGCGCGCGTCGCGCCTTCGTCGCGCGCGTTCATCGCGCCCTCGTCCGCGGGTCCATCGCCTCGCGCAACGCCTCGCCGAGGAGGGTGAAGCCGAGCGCGGTGACGGCGATGCAGATGCCGGGGAGGAACGCGAGCCACGGGGCGATCGCGAGTTCGGACTGTGCGTAGGTGAGCATGCGCCCCCACTCGGCCGTCGCGGGGCCGCCGCCGCCGAGACCGAGGAACGACAGCGCCGCCGCATCGATCACGGCGGTCGCGAGCGTCAGCGTCCCCTGCACGATCACGGGGCCGATGGCGTTGGGGAGCACGTGCGACATGGTGATCTTGCCGCGGCCGAGGCCGAGCGTCTGCGCCGACAGGACGTAGTCACTCGAACGCTGCTGCAGCATCGACGCACGGAGCAGCCGCGCGAAGATCGGCACCTGGGACGCACCGATGGCGATCATCACGGCGAACGGGGTCTGCCCGAGGATCGCGGCGATCGACACCGCGAGAAGCAGGTTCGGCACCGAGAGGATGATGTCGACCACGCGCATGATCAGGGTGTCGACCCACCCGCCGAACGTCCCGGCGATGAGGCCGAGGATCATGCCGCCGACAAGGCCCATCGCGGTGGAGATGACACCGATCAGGAGTGATGCCTGCGCGCCCCAGATCAGCTTCGACAGCACGTCCCCACCGAAGCGGTCGAGGCCGAGCGGGAACTCCGGCAGCTCCCCCGGACCGGGGATGTGGGTCGGCGTGATGTACTTCGCCCCGGGAAGCGCCGTCTCCGGGTACGGAGCCAGCCAGGGGGCGAGTGCGGCGACGAGCAGGAACAGCAGCACGATGACGGCGCCGATCCAGGCCGTGGGATTGCGACGGAGGCGGCGGAACACGTCCTGCCAGAATCCGCCGGAGCTCTTCTTCAGGTCGGCCTGCGCGATCGCGACGGTGTCGATGGCGCCGCCGCTCTCTGCCGATGGCCCCTGGGCGGGCGGAAGAGGGATACTCATGCGACCGCCTCCTTTCGGACGATGGAGAGGGACATCACTGCACCCTCACTCTCGGGTCGATGAAGCTGTAGGAGACATCGACCGCCAGGTTGATCAGCGCGTACGCGATCGCGATGAAGATGATGAAACCCTGAAGGACCGGGAAGTCCCTGGTGAAGATCGCCCTCGCCAGGAACGAGCCGATGCCGGGGAAGGCGAACACCGTTTCGGTGAGCACCGCCCCGGAGATCAGGAGTCCGGTCTGCAGGCCGATCGTGGTGATCACCGGGAGCATGGCGTTGCGCAGGATGAAACGGTTGCGCAGCGTCGGGGAACCGACGCCCTTCGCGCGGCCGGTGCGCACGTAGTCCGCGTTCTGCACTTCCAGGACGCTCGCCCTGGTGATGCGCACGATGATCGCGAGCGGGATCGTCCCGAGCGCGAGCGCCGGCAGGATCAGGTGCAGGATCGCATCCCATGCGGCGTCGAACTCACCGGTGATGATGCCGTCCCACACATAGAACCCCGTGGGATGGGTGGCGTCTATTCGAGGATCCTGTCGTCCGTCCGACGGCAGCCAGCCCAGCTGCACCGCGAACACGTACTTCAGGATGAACGCCAGGAAGAACACCGGGATGGTGATGCCGACGAGGCTCAGCACGACCGACGCGTGGTCGGTGAACTTTCCGTGACGGCGCGCCGCCCAGTAGCCCAGCGGGATACCGATGCCGACCGCGAAGATGAGCGCCATGACGCTCAGCTCCAGCGTCGCGGGGAACCGGCGGAGGAACTCCTCCGTCACCGGCCGGTTCGTCTGGATGGACGTTCCGAAGTCGCCCTGCAGGAGTCGGCCGATCCAGGTGAAGTACTGCTGGATGATCGGCTCGTCGAAGCCGTAGAGCTCGTTGACCCTGGCGATGGCCTCGGGGGTGGCCTTCTCGCCGAGGAGGGCGACCGCGGGGCCGCCGGGAAGGGCCCTGACCCAGGCGAACAGCAGGATGCTGAGCCCGAACAGGGTGGGGATGAGGAACAGCAGTCGCCTGCCGATGGTGCGCAGCACGAAGATCTCCGTCGATCGGAAGGTACGCCGCTCCCCGGTCCCGCGGAGTGCGCAGGACCGGGGCTCGACGTATCACACGGTCAGGCCTACTTGGTGAGGACGATGTCGGTGAAGACCTCGTCGTTCACGGGGCTGGCCGGGTAGCTCTCCACGCGCGGGTCGAACGCCAGGGTCGGCGCGGGGTGCGCGAGCGGGACACCGGGGATGAACGTGGCGACCATCTCGTTGATCTCCTCGTACAGCGCGGTCTGCTCCTCGAGGTTGGAGACGCCGCGCGCCTCCGTCAGCTTCTGGAACAGCTCCGGGTTGTCGAAGCCCCACTCGGAGCTCTTCTGTCCGAAGAAGACGCCGACGAAGTTGTCGGTGTCGTTGTAGTCACCAGTCCAGCCCAGCAGGTGGATGCCGTGGTCCGCCGTCCCGGTGGTGCGGTCGAGGTACTCGACCCACTCCTCCGAGACCGGGGTGGTCTCGACGCCGACTTCGGAGAGCTGCGACGACAGGACCGTGTAGATCTGCTCGGGGTCCGGCATGTAGGGACGCGACACGTTGACCGGGTAGTTGAACGTCAGCTTCAGTGGGTTCGCCTCGTCGTAGCCCGCCTCGGCCAGCAGCGACTTGGCCTTCTCGGGGTCGTAGTCGAAGGTCGTCACGTCCGGGTTGTAGCCGTTGACGACCTCGGGGACGAACTCGATCGCCTTCTGCGTGCCCTCGGGGAGCACCTGGCTGATCAGGGCGTCCTTGTCGACGGCGTACGACAGCGCCTCACGGACCTTCGGGTCCTGGAGCTCCGGGACGGCCTGGTTGAACGCGAGGTACAGGATCGTGAACGGCGGGCGCGAGACCATCGTGAACCCGTCGTCGGCGAGGGCCTTGGTGTCGGCGGGGCCGACGAGGTCGTAGCCGTCGATCGAGCCGGACTCGAGTGCCTGGCGGCGGGCGGTCGGGTCATCGATCGTGCGGAAGATGATCTCGTCGATCTGACCGGCATCGCCCCAGTAGTCGTCGTAGGCCTTGAGCGTGACCTGCTCGCCCGGTGCCCACTCCTCGAACTGGTACGGCCCGGTGCCCACCGGGTGTCCCATCGCGTACTCGGACAGCTGCGGAGCCTCGGCGGAACCGCTGACCTCGTCAGCGCCGAACTCCTGCATGGCCGACGGGCTCTGCATGGCGAACGAGGGCAGCGAGAGGGAAGCGACGAAGCCGGCGAACGGCTTGTTCAGGTCGACCGTGACCGAGTAGTCGCCGTCCGGGGTGCACGACTTGTAGACGGCATCCGCCGCGTTGGAGGCGTACCCCTTGAAGAGCTTGTTGTAGTAGTAGCCGAACGCCTCAGAGGCGGCCAGACCGGTCCAGTTGAACCAGCGGTCGAAGTTGGCGCAGACGGCCTCGGCGTTGAACGGCGTCCCGTCCTGGAAGGTCACGTTCTCCTTGAGCGTGAAAGTGTGCGACATGCCGTCCTCGGACGACTCCCACTTCTCGGCGAGGAGCGGCGCGGGGTCGGCGGTGCCGGGCTCGGTGCCGACGAGACCCTCGAAGATCTGTCGCGAGACGCGGAAGCTCTCGCCGTCCTGCGCGAACGCGGGGTCGAGGCTCGCCGGATCGGAGGACGCCGCGAAGACGAACGTCCCGTCCACGTCGCCGGAGCCCTCGGCGCCGTCATCTCCTCGTTCGCTCGCGACACACCCGGCGAGGGCGAGAGCGGCGATCGTGGCTCCGGCTGCGGCGATGAGACCTCGCCGACGCTTGACTGATTGGTGCATTGTGTGACCTTCCCTGTCGGGCGCTTCTTTGCGCGTCCCGAAGCCTCTTCGCCTCGGGGACGATGATGACTAGACGGTACCCAGCGGATCCTCAGATACCAAACGCATCCAGGTTGCAATCCGGTATCGGCGCGACCGGCGTCGATCCGGTAGTGTCCAGATCGTGCCCGACTCCCCCACGCTCGCCGTCTGCTTCGGAGAAGGCATGGTCGCCCTCGTCGCGGCCGCCGCGGGACCGCTCGAGGACTGCCGGACCTTCCACCGTTCCCTTGCGGGAGCCGAGTGGAACACCGCGATCGCTCTGGCATCCGCCGGTATCCGCACCGCCGTCGTCTCGCGCGTCGGCGATGACGGGTTCGGTCGTTTCCTCACGGCGGAGCTGCGCGCCCACGGCGTCGACGATTCCGCGGTGCAGGTCGACGCCGATGCGCCGACCGGACTCTATGTGAAGGAGCTCGCCCCGCGAGCGGATGGCGCGGTCGACGGCACGATGCACTACTACCGGTCGGGTTCCGCGGCCTCGGCGATGTCCGCGCAGTCGTTGGCCGAGCCGAGTACCTCCGCACTCCTCGCCGAGGCGGCACTCGTGCACACCTCCGGAATCACCCCGGCCCTGTCCGCATCGGCACTCGCGGCGCAGGAATCGCTGTTCGCCGACCGGCGTCCCGACAGTCTGCTCAGCTTCGACCTGAACTGGCGGCCCGCGCTGTGGCGTGGCCGCGTGGCGGAGGGGAAGGCGGTCGTGTCGGACTTCGCCCGCCGGGCCGACATCGTGTTCTGCACCCGTCCCGACGCCGAGGCGGTGTTCGGGACCAGTGACCCGCAAAAACTCCGTGCGCTCTTCCCCGAGCCCCGGTACCTGCTGGTCACCGACTCCGGTGGTGCCGTCGCCTACGACGGCACCGAACGTGCCGAGAGTGAAGCGCTCGACGCCCCCGTCGTCGAGACAATCGGTGCCGGGGATGCCTTCGCCGCCGGATTCCTGGCCGGCGTCCTCACCGGACTCTCGCTCACGGGAAGCCTCGCCCGCGGACACCGCATCGCGACGCGCGCGCTCGTCAGCACCCGCGACCACGTCGACTGACACGCCCTCGGCCCGGGAAGAGTGGCCTCAGGGCCTCCGTCGTGACGGAACCGCGTCGTGCGTGCGCTGCAACGACACGGCCACCGGTTCACCGCTGTGCTGCACGACGCGGACGAAGAGCACGTCGACCAGGGCGAGCTGGGCGATACGGCTCGACATCGCGGCCATCCGGAACGGCGACTCCCGCGCGTGCGTGAGCAGCACGACATCCGCCGCGAGCGCCACCGCTGAATCGGCCACGCTGGTCACCGCGACCGCCAGGGCTCCGGCGTCGCGCGCGACGTCGAGAGCACGGATCGTCTCGGCGGTCTCGCCGCCGTGCGAGAACGCGATCGCCACATCACCGGTGGTGCGCAGGGCGGCGGCGGTCACCGCGAGATGCGGATCCGAGGAGTGCGAGACCGAGCATCCGATGCGAGACAGCTTCAGCAGCAGGTCCTGCGCCGTCAGGGACGACGCCGCCTGCCCGAAGAGATCGATGTGCCGTGCACCGACCACCGCGCGGGCGACCCGGTCGAGGGCATCGGCATCGAGGGCGAGCGCGGTCTGCTCGATCGCGTCGATCTCCTGCGCGGCGAGCTTGGCCGCGATGGCCGTCGGCCCGTCCTCCCGGTCGATCGCCGTGGTGTCCAGGCCGAAGCGCGCCTGCTGCGCCTGCGCGAGCGTGATGGCACGCGCGACCGCGACCCGGAGTTCCCGATACCCGGAGTAGCCCAGGGACTGGGCGTAGCGGGCGACCGTCGACAGGGACGTGTGGCAGAGCTGGGCGAGATCGTTGATCGCGAGGTCCACGACGAGCGTGGGGTCTCCGAGGATCGTCTCGGCAACCCGTGCCTCTGCGGCACTCACCTTCGGAAGGGAGCGTCGCACCCGAGCGAGAACGTCATCGTCCATGGGGGTCCTGTCTCAGCCGGCGCTGTTCATCCTCTGCGTCACGGCGAAGCGCCCCAGGAGTGCTTCCCTCGCCATCTGTGCACCGAGCCTACTGGCAGCGGCGACCTCGATGGTGGGCAGCGGAAGGGGACTCCGCGTCGGAAGACCGACGTTGACGACGACCGCTCCGGGATCACGGACAGCCGCCCGCTCGACGAGAGAGCGCTGCGCGGCATCCGTGTCCGGCCTGTCGATCAGCAGCACCGTCGTACCGGGCGCCGCCGTGACCTCGTCGAGCACACGGTCCTGCTCCGGCAGGTCGGCGGACGCGACGTCCAGGCGCACACGGAGTCCGTCTGCGGCGAGGGCATTCGCCACGTACGATCCCGCACTGTCGACGGCGAGGGTCGACCGGCGGCGCGCGTCGATGACCGCGAGGGCCGTGGCTGCCTCGGGGGCATCGCCGGAGACCGTCACCGTCCGACGCACGATCTCCGCGGCGTCGTAGTCGTCCGGGTCGTCGTGCCCGAGCTCTGCGGCGGCGCGCAGCTTGGTGGCGAGTGCGGCGACGCGAACGGCCGCCTCCTCCACCCGCGCACGAGAGAGCGAGCCGTCGCGCAACGCGGCGACGATCCCGTCCCTGGCGGCGTGGAAGTCCCGTTCGTCCTGGTCCACAAGCGCTGCGTCGCCCGGGTTGGTCGGGTTACCGATGCAGAGGAGGTCGGCGCCGGCAGCGAGGGCGAGCGCCGCTCCCCCGCCGAGTCCGACCGTCTCGCGGATGGCGGCCATGTCCAGCGCATCCGTGATGATGACGCCGTCATAGCCCCAGTCGCGCAGCTTTCCGAGCACGCGGGGGTTGAGCGTCGCGGGCTGCTCGCCCCACGCCGGGACCACGATGTGGGCGGTCATCACGGCATCGACGCCGGCATCGACCGCCGCGCGGAACGGCTCCAGGTGCACCCGCTCGAACTCCTCGACGTCGAGAGTGATCTCGGGAAGGGAGTGGTGCGAGTCGAGGTGGGTGTCGCCGTGGCCGGGGAAGTGCTTCACGCACGCGGCGACCGCGGAGTCCTGGATGCCGTCGATCGTCGCGACCACGTGGCGGGAGACGAGCGCCTCGTCGTCACCGAACGCCCGCACACCGATCACCGGGTTGCGAGGGTCGGTGTTGACGTCGGCGACCGGACCGAGCACGACGTTCGCACCGACCGCACGCACCCGCCGGGCGAGTTCCGCGCCGGTCCGCTCCGAGGCGACCAGATCGTCGAGGAGCCCGAGCTGAGCGGCTCCGGGCACGGTGGAGCCGGTGGCGGATTCGAGGCGCGTGACGCTGCCGCCCTCTTCGTCGATGCCGATCAGGGCGTTCGGGTTCGCGTCGAGGATCTCGGCGCTCAAGGCCGGGAGTCCTTCGCCGACGTTCTGGCCGAAGTACACCACGCCGGCCAGGCCGTCGCGCAGTTCCTGGAGCAACCACTCGGGTGCTTCGGTGCCGAAGAATCCCGGCCACAGCACACCGTTCGCGAGGCGCTCGAGCTCGTCGGTCATCCCTTCACCGCTCCTGCGACCATGCCCGAGGCGAGCTTGCGCTGCACGAGGACGAAGAAGATCATGACCGGGACCGTGATGATGGTCGAGGCCGCCATGATGCTGCCCCAGTCGTTGGAGTAGAGGCCGAAGAACGACTTCAGACCGATCGAGACCGTGTACTGGTCGGTCTGCGCGCCGAGGATCGTCATCGCGAAGATGAACTCGTTCCACGCGGTGATGAAGCTGAAGATGCTCGTCGCGACCAGACCGGGCATGACCAGGGGCAGCAGCACCGAACGGAACATCCGCCACCAGCTCGCGCCGTCGATGTACGCCGCCTCTTCGAGCTCGACGGGGACGGCGGCCACGAAGCCGCGCAGCATCCAGATGCCGAACGCGAGGGACAGCGCGACGTACACGACCATGAGTCCGAGGATGCTGTTGAGCAGACCGAGGCTCTTGACCTGGAGGAAGAGCGGGATGACGAGCGCCTCGAGCGGCACCATCTGCACGATGAGGATCATCATCAGGATCATGGTGCGGAACTTGAACTTGAACCGCGCGACGGCGACCGCGGCGAGCAGACACACGAGCGCACTGACGAGCACGGTGACGAGCGCGACGATCGCCGAGTTGCGGAGGTAGGTGCCGAAGCCGCCCTCGGTCAAGACGAAGGCGAAGTTGTCCCACGTGAATTCCTGGGGGACCAACGACTGCCCGCCACTGGAGGCCTTGGCGTCGAAGGCGCTGGAGACCATCCAGTAGACGGGGAACAGGGTGAAGATCAGGACCGCGGCGACCGCGATGCCGGTGCCGATGCGGGAGCGGAGCCTCGGACGCGGGTTCACAGCTCGTCCTCCTTCATGAGGGAGCGGATGTAGACGATCGTGATGCCGATGAGCACGAGGGTGAGCAGCACGGCGAGAGCGGCACCGAATCCGTAGCGGTTCTGTCCGAAGGACTCGACGTAGGACCAGACACCGAGGTTCAGCACCTGACGGTTGCCGCCCCCACCGCCGGGCATCAGGTACACCTGTGCGAAGACTTTGAAGTCCCAGATGGTCGAGAGGATGATCACGACCGAGAACACGGGCCTGAGCGTCGGGAAGATGATCTTCCAGAAGCGGCGCCAGGCGCCCGCACCGTCGAGCGCTGCGGCTTCGAGCATCTCCTTGGAGACGCCGAGGAGGCCGGCCAGCACTGTGATCGCCACGAACGGGAAGCCGTGGTGGACCACGTTGAGGAGCACGATGGCGTAGAACGACCACTGGTTCGTGAACCAGTTGACCGGATCGCTCATGAGACCGAGGTCCATGAGGACCTGGTTGAAGATGCCGCGGTCGGCATCGAAGATGAAGGTCCAGACGTACGTGCCGGTCACGGCGGGCATCGCCCACGCGACCATGATGCAGCTGGAGACGATGACCCGCCAGGTCGTGCCGAGGCGTGCCAGGAGCAGGGCCACGAGCGTGCCGACGGCCACGGTGACGAACACCGCGACAGCGGCGAACCCGACCGTGTTGGGCAGCACCACCGTCCAGAGAGTCGGGTTGGTGAGCGCCTCGACATAGTTGTCGAAGCCGATCCAGTTGTTCTCCCCGGTGTTGATCTCACGCAGGCCGTAGTCCTGCAGCGAGTAGATGAACACCTGGACGAGCGGCCAGAGCATGAGCACCGCGAGGATGGCCAGCCCGGGCGCGAGAAGGAGCCAGGGGCGGGCCGCGACGATCGAGAGACCGCGTCGCTTCCGGCCGCCGGCCACGGAGGCGGAGGTGGACTCCGCCTTCGTGGCCGGCAGTGGCGCTTGCACCATCGACATGGAAGGGATGCTTCCTTACTGGTTGAGCAGTTCGGTCATCTCGGCGGCGGCGTCCTTCGTCGCGGTGGCGACGTCCTTCTGCCCGCTGAGGATGGCCTGGATCATGGAGTTGGTCGTCTTCTTCGCCTGCACGGCGCCGAAGTTCGGGGTGACCGGCACGGATGCGCCGCCGTCGACCATCTGCTCGGCGAACGGTGCGACGAGCGGGTCGGTCGAGGAGAGGGCCTCCTCCATCGCGGACTGCACGCCCGGGAAGTAGCCGGTCTCGTTCGACCACTGCTCGGCGAACTCACCGGTGGTGACGAGCTTCACGAACTCCCACGCCAGGTCGGCGTTCTTGGTCGTGTTGAAGATCGAGAGGTGCGATCCGCCCAGCACGGACGGGGCGATGCCGCCGTCTTCGCCGGGGATGACCGCGGCGCCGATCTTGCCTTCGAGCTCGGGGTTCGCCTCGATGAGCGAGTTCGGCGTCCAGGAGCCGGAGAGCATCATGGCGACGTTGCCCTGCGTGAACGCGTCGCGGAGGTCGGTCTCCTTCCAGGTGGTGGCACCTGCGGAGGAGAAGCCGTGCTCGGTCGCCAGGCCCGTGTAGAACTCGATGCCCGCCTGCGACTCGGCGCTGTCGAGCTCGCTCGTCCAGGTGTCGCCGTCCTTCGTGGCGATCTCGCCGCCCGCACCCCAGACCCAGGGGTAGACCTGGAACTCGGCGTCACCCGGAACCGGGAACGGCAGCATGTCGGGCTTGGCCGCCTTGATCGCGTCACCCGCGGCGACGATGTCGTCCCACGTCTTCGGAGCGTCGAGACCGAGTTCCTCGAACACGTCGGCGCGGTAGACGAGCGAGCGGACGCCGGCGTACCAGGGCATGCCGTAGAGCTCACCGTCGTAGGTGCCGGCGACCTCGAGGCCCTCGACCAGGTCGCCGCGCAGGTCCTTCTCACCGTCGACGTACTCGTCGATCGGGAGGAGTGCTCCGGCGTCGGCGAACTCAGCGGTCCAGGTGGTGCCGGTCTCGGCGATGTCGGGGGTCGTGCCACCGGCGATGGAGGTCACGAAACGATCGTGAGCGTCGGCCCACTGGATCTCCTCGATCTTGACCGTCGCACCGGTCTCCTTCTCGAAGGCTGCCGAGACGTCATCGTAGAAGGCGGTCGCGTCGGGGTTGGTGCCCTTCATGATCCAGACGGTGAGCTCCTTGCCCTCACCGTCGGCCGAACCGGTGTCGCTGCCGCCGGCGCAGCCGGCGAGGGCGAGCGTGGCCACGGCGCCGAGCGCCACGGCCGAGAGAATGCGCTTGTGCATTGCGGGGATCTCCTCTTTGAAAGTCCTGGAAAGCATCGGGTACTCACCGGGGGTTAGGAAAAAGTATCCACGACTAACTAATTCCCTGCAAGTTGCTCCCACAATCGTCATGTGGCCGTAACATCAGCTTCCCCCGGTAGGCTCCCCGGATGGTTCGCCGCACTCCTGACAAGGACCGTTCGACGGTCGCCCGCCACGCGACGCTCCCCTCTCCCGGGCCCGCCAGAGGTTTCCTGAAGATCGCCGGGATCACGCTGGGCGTCGTGCTCGTCTCCGCGATCGCCGTCGCCGCTTTCGTCGTGACCGACTACTTCAACCGATTCAACGACGGTGCCGTCACGCTGGAGGGTGCGCCGGAGGTCGAGCCGCCGTCGATCAGTGCCTACCCCGGCGAGTTCAGCATGCTCATCATCGGGACCGACGAGTGCGGTGCGGTGTCGACGGGCCTGCTGGGTGAGCGCTGCTCCGAGGCTGACGGCGGAATCCTCAACGACGTGAACCTGCTCGTGCACGTGTCGGCGGAACCACGCAAAGTCACGGCGATCTCGCTCCCCCGCGATCTGATGCTCGAGACGCCGGAGTGCACCCTGCCCGATGGGTCCGTCGCCTCGGCCACGAGCAAGACGCAGATCAACTCGATCTTCCAGCGGGCCGGACTGTCCTGCGTGGCGAAGACGGTGACCGAGCTCACGGGCATGGAGATCCCCTTCGCCGCCAAGATCGATTTCGACGGCGTGATGGAGGTGACCGATGCGATCGGCGGCGTCGAGGTGTGCATCGGCGGCGACGGCATCCGAGACAGCCACACCGCTCTCGACTGGGCGCCGGGCCCCCGCACCGTCTCCGGCTACGAAGCCCTCCAGTTCATCCGCACGCGGCACGGCGTCGGCGACGAGAGCGACATGGCGAGGGTGTCGAACCAGCAGCAGTACATGTCGCGCCTGGTGAAGAAGATCATGAGCGACGAGGTCCTCACCGACCCCGGCAAGGTGCTCGGCCTCGCCAACACCGTCGTCGACAACATCGACCCGAGCGACCAGCTGGCCAACCCGGTGCGTCTGGCGCAGCTCGCCCTCTCCATCAAGGATGTGCCGTTCTCCGAGTTCGTCTTCGTGCAGTATCCCGTGTTCGAGGACCCGGACGATTCCGACCGCGTCATCCCCAACCGCGAGGCTGCCGCGACGATCTGGGATGCGCTGAAGGCCGGCCAGTCGGTGCAGCTGACGGGCAAGGCCAGCAACAACGGCGGCGTCGAGCTCGTCGACCCCGCGCCGGGAACCGATCCGGAGGCACCGGCGACCGAGACGCCCCCCACCGGGACACCCTCGCCGCGTGCCACGCTCGACCCGGCCATCTCCGGCCAGACGGTCGAGCAGGAGACGTGCGCCAACGGCAAGCTGCGCTGACCCCCTCCCCGGAGCGTAGGCTCGTGCCCATGGGCCGGACGAGATCGCGCGACACCGAGCACCCGCAGGCCCGACTCGATCATGGCGGCATCGCCGGTGTCATGCCGTCGGAGTTCACCACGGGCTTCGAGCTGATCGTCGACGGCACCCCGCAGTCGCACGTCGACCTCGACGACCCGACGCACCTGCACTTCGAGTACATCGTGCGCATGGGGGCGGTGATCGATCAGCTCGCCGCAGGCCCGCTGACCGCCGTGCACCTCGGCGCCGGCGCGATGACGATCCCCCGCTACATCGAAGCGACGCGCCCCGGCTCCCGCCAGCAGGTCATCGAGCTGGAGGCTCCGCTGGCACAGCTGGTCCGGGAGCACCTCCCGCTGCCGAAGGGCGCCTCCATCCGGATCAGGATCGGCGATGCGCGGGCGGGCGTCACGAAGCTTCCGAACGCACTGCGGGCGAACTGCGACCTCGTCGTCTCCGACGTCTACTCGGGAGCACAGACGCCCGCGCACCTCACCAGCGTCGAGTTCTACCGCGAGCTCGCGGAGCTGCTGGCTCCCGGCGGCGTGCTCCTCGTCAACGTCGCCGATGGTCCCGGCCTCGCCTTCGCCCGGCGCCAGACGGCGACGATCGCGGAGGTCCTCCCGGAGGTCGCCGTGCTCGCCGACACCCAGGTGCTCAAGGGCAGACGATTCGGGAACCTCGTGATCGCGGCGTCCGCCGCTCCCCTGCCGACGGAATGGCTGCCGCGGATTCTCGCCGCCGGCCCCCACCCCGCGAAGATCGCCCAAGGCGCCGAGGTCGAGACGTTCACCCAGGGCGCCCGCATCGTCACGGATGCGGATGCCGTCGCCTCACCGCGTCCCGACGCCTCGCTGTTCTTGCGCTGAGCCGGCCGATCCGGCACAGCGACGACGCCGGATGCGGCGACCAGGGCGCGCCGCCGGGACGACCCCGCGACCGGAAGGCAGACTGGACGGGGACGCTGCGGAAGGAGAGCAATGAGTTTCATCCGGGGATACGACCAGGAGACCCTCCGCGAGGTGGTCGATCTCGACGAGTGCGCGACCCGTCTCGCGGAGATCGAGGGGCAGCGGAGCCTGCCCGCACTGCTGGAGCGGGTCTGGCTGTTGAAAGTGCTCGACCGCCTGGATGAGGCGCTCGCGCTGGCCGACGAGACGGTCCGCCAGGCGCGCATGGCCGGCACCCGCAAGGACGTGCTCCGCGCTCGCGTGCTGCACGCGACGATCCTGCAGTATCGGGGAGCGCATGCTGCTGCCGAACAGGAGCTGGCGACCTGCGCGACCGAGGCCGAGGGACAACGGTGGCTGTCGATCGCGGCCTTCGCGTATCAGCACCACGGCAAGAACGCCTACGACGCCGGGGACTTCGAGACCGCCCGGGAGAGCTTCAAGCAGTCGCTGTTCCTGCGTCGCGAGTCCGGTGCACAGGACAGCGAACTGGAGACCGCGCTGCTCGCGATCGAAGCGGCCGAGCGGCATCGTCCCTCGCAGCTCATCGCGGGCTGAGGCGTCCCGCGACCGCGATGTCGGTCGCATGGCTTACCCTGATCGCATGGCGGAACTCGACCGTGTGCGCGTCTGGGGCGAAGCACTGATCACGCTGCATCTCGATGACAGCTGGTCCTTCGGCTTCGACAATGCCAAGCGCCGTGCCGGGCAGTGCGACTACACGAAACAGCGCATCACGGTCTCGCGCTATCTGGCCGCGCGGTTCGATGACGACGAGATCCACCAGGTGCTGCTGCACGAGGTCGCGCACGCCCTCGCCGGTCACGCGGCGGCGCACGGACCGGCGTGGAAGCGCGTCGCGCGCGACCTCGGATACGTCGGCGGCACGACGCACCACGGAGAGACCGCCGTCGAGCTCGCCCCCTGGGTGGGAAGCTGTCCCGCGGGTCACGTGACGTACCGCCACCGCCGACCGACCCGCCCCACTTCATGCGCGCGTTGTTCGCGCACCTACGACGCCCGACACCTGTTCGCCTGGACGCGGCGCGAGATCTCGTCCGACGTGCGTCTCTCCGCGCAGATGCCGCGCTGACCGCGACTCAGGTGACCGGGTCGCCTGGGTCACCCTGCTCGGTCGAGTCCGCGAGGTCGTGGTGAGGGGCGGCGCCACGTCGGCGGCGAAGCAACGCCGCGATCCCGCGCCAGCCGACGAGGAACGCGCCGAGGACCAGCGTCGCGACGATGATGAACGGCACCTCGGCGGTGTCACCGCTGAGCACGCGGATGAGCATTCCGCCTGCGACCGTCACGATCCACACGACCACGCCCCACAGGACGGACCACGGGCGGCGCGGCCTCCCCGGGAGCAGAGCGGCGAGGAGATGCCCGAGGAGCACCGCGATCAGGAAGGGCCAGGCGGTGAGCAGGAACCCGGCGGGGTTCTCATCATGCGAGGCCCGGCCGATTACAGCGAAGACCAGCACGAGCACGATGTCGACGATGACGGCAGGGAGGTACCTCATGCCACGACCCTACGTGCCCTGAGCCGAACCGGAGCCTCCCTCGCCGCACGAGTCCGCGCCGGGGGATCAGGCGAACGGGACGAAGGCCCCCGCCCGCAGCACCGGGACGACGTCGACCGCGTCGAGCGCGGCAGCGTCCGTCGTCGACGTCGGCACCAGACCGGCTGCCTCGATGCGGGTGGTCGCCTCGACGCCCCCGGCGAGCTCGCGCCCTGACCCGCTCGCGCCGATCATGTGCCGCAGGGCGCCTCGCAGGGCACGGAACCCCTCGGCAGCGACCGCCGCATCCGGGGCCGTGTGATCGATGCCGCGATCCGAGAGGGCCAGGACGATCGCCCCCGCGCCGAGCTGGTCCTCGACCGCGAACCGCAGCGTTCCCTCCGCATCGGCCTCCCCCGCGGCGATGATCGCGACCGAGGTGCGCGCCTGCCGCCGCTCCTGGAGCGTCTGCACCGCACGTGCCACGGCAGAGGCGTTGCGAACACCGCCGATCAGCACGGTCGCATCAGGTGCTGCCGCCGCGGCCACTGCGGCGCCGTTCCGCGACCAGCGCTCCGCCTCCGCCAGCACGACCTCCGTGCCGGACACCACCGCATCGATGACCGTGGAGGAGAACCGCAGCACATCCACGACCACCACGATGTCAGTGGGGGCGAGGCGGGCGAGGCCCGCGGTGCCCCACTCGAGACGAACCTGATACGTGGACTGATCGAACGGCGACGGCATCCGACCAGCCTAGAGGCGTCAGTCCGCTGCGAGCGCCTCCACCGGAGCCACCCGCGTCGCCAGGCGGGTGGGCGTCGCCGCGGCCACGAGGGTGAGCACGGCCGTGGAGGCGACGATGATCGCCACCGGGATCCACGGGATCTGCGGTGCCACGAGGCCGGCGGGGACGAAGTCGGGCAGGGTCGGGACGGATCCCAGGAGCGACTGCGCGGCGATCCAGCCGTACACGATGCCCAGCACGAGTCCGGTCAGCGTCGCCGCGACGGTGATGTGCGTCGCCTCCAAGAGGACCATCCGCCGCACCTGCCCGTTGGACAGACCGATCGAGCGCAGCAGACCGAGTTCGCGACGGCGCTGCACGACACCGATCGTGAGCAGGTTCACAAGCCCGACCGCGGCAATCACGGCGGAGACGGCCACGAGCACCATCATGATCGCGGCGAAGGCGTCCATCGGGGCGAAGAACTCATCGGGGACCTCTCCCGTGACCTGGCTCATCATCAGACGCTTCGCGGACTCGAGCGCGACAGCGAACATCGTCACCAGGGTCACCCCCATCACCACGCCGATCGCCATCCGCGACGAGCGCTCCGGATACCGCAGTGCGTTCTCGGCGGCGAGTCGCGCGGTGGCGCTCGACCCGAACATCCGCCCCACCAACCGCAGCACGGGCGGCATGAACAACACGGAGCCGAGGGCCAGGCCCGTGAACGAGAGCACCCCGCCGAAGAAGGCGACCACGACGCCGAGGGGCGTCATGAGGCCGATCACCACCCCACCGGCCAGCAGTGCCGCACCGGTGAGGAGCAGGATCCAGGCGCCGATGTGTCGTCCCTGTGTGCCCGAGACCTCCTCGTGCGTGCGTTCCACGGCGCCGCCGAGGGCCTGCAGCGGGGTCACCGAGAGCACCCGTCGCGAGCCTGCCCAGGCTGCGGCCCAGGTGGTGAGCGCCACGCCGACCGCCGGAAGCGCCACGAACGGCTGCGCGAGGGAGAAGGAGGTCGGGACGTTGTCGAGGAACCGGGCGCCGACCTGGACCCCGATCGCCGCCAGCACGAGTCCGGCCAGAAGGCCGAGTCCCGCACCGATCAGCCCGACCACGAGGCCCTGCGTGCCCACCTCGGCCCGCTGCGAGCGCGCCGTCGCTCCGATCAGACGGAGGAGAGCGATCTGCCGGGTGCGCCCGGCGATGATCGTCGAGAAGGTGTTCGCCGTGACGATCGCCGCGACATACATCGCGACCACCGTCAGCAGCACCGACAGGAGCGCGACGACGAACGCGAGCGTCCCGCTGTCGCCGATGAACGGGTCGGCCTGCAACACGGCGCCGATGTATGCGGTGATCTCCACGAGGAGCACCCCGAACGCGGCCGACAGTGCAGCCACAAGGATGCTGGCGCCCATACCGCGATCACGCAGCCACGCCAGACGCGGTCCGGTCGCCCGACTCTCGGGGACGACCGACGCGACGGCGGTCACGCGGCCACCTCCGCGGCGAGCATGTACGCGGAGATCTCCTCCGCGGTCTGCCGGGGGTGGTCCGCGACGATGCGGCCGTCTCCGAGGTACAGCACGCGGTCGGCGTGACTCGCGGCGATCGCGTCATGCGTGACCATCGCGATGGACTGCCCATGCTCCCGGCTCGCCGTGGCGAGCAGACGCAACACCTCTCGGCCTGTCTTCGAGTCGAGGTTCCCGGTGGGTTCATCCGCGAACACGAGGTCGGGCGCGGTGGCCAGAGCGCGGGCGATCGCGACCCGCTGCTGCTGCCCGCCCGACAGCTGATGGGGCCGGTGGTTCAGGCGCGAGCCGAGGCCGAGGGTCTCGATGAGGCCGTCGATCCTGGCGCGTTCGATCGCACTCGGACGCCGGCCGTCGAGCTCGAACGGCAGCATGATGTTGGCGCGTGCGTCGAGCGTGGGGACGAGGTTGAACGCCTGGAAGATGAAGCCCACGCGACGGCGGCGCAGGATGGTGAGGTCGATGTCACCGAGCCCGGTGATCTCGGTGTCGCCGATCCACGCACGGCCCTCCGTGGGGCTGTCGAGCCCCGCCATGATGTGCATCAGGGTGGACTTCCCCGAGCCGGAGGGCCCCATGATCGCGGTGAACTGTCCGCGGCGGATGCCCACGCTGACATCGTCAAGCGCACGGACGGTGCCCTCGCCCGAGCCGTAGGTCTTCTTCAGGTGCTGGACGCGGGCGGCGAGCCCCATGTCGGTGGTCGTGATCTCCATGCCTCCGACGCTATTTCGGTCGCTGCCTGCGGGTCATCGCCCGGGCGGATCATCCGCGTACATCGCAAGGATGATCCGTGCTCGATCGACGGTCAGGCGAGGCCGTGCTCGAACGCGAAGACCACGAGCTGCACCCGGTCGCGCAGCACGAGCTTGGTGAGGATGCGGCTGATGTGCGTCTTCACCGTCGCCTCGCTGAGGTACTCCCGGCCGGCGATCTCGGCGTTCGACAAGCCGCGTGCCGCGAGCGCGAAGATCTCCTTCTCGCGATCGGTGAGCGTGTCATACTGCGGAGGCACCGGGCGCGGCGCTTCCGCGAAGTGCGCGAAGAGGTCGCGCGTCGCCGCGGCCGCGATCACGCTCGATCCGGAGTGCACCGTGCGGATCGCGGCGAGCAGGAACTCGGGATCGGCGTCCTTGAGCAGGAAGCCGCTCGCACCCTGCCGGATCGCCCGGGCGGCGGCCTCGTCGAGGTCGAACGTGGTGAGCATGACGACGCGTGGAGGCTCCGGACGGGCGAGGATCTCGGCCGTCGCGGTGAGCCCGTCCATGACCGGCATCCGGATGTCCATCAGCACCACGTCCGGCCGCGTCGCCCGCACGACCTCGAGAGCCTCCCGCCCGTCGCCCGCCTCGCCGACCACTTCGAGATCGGGCTGCGAAGCCACGAGCATGCGGATACCGGCACGGAACAGCGCCTGGTCGTCGACGAGCACGACTCTGATCATTCGGCGGCTCCGATCGGAAGCGTGGCATGGACGACGAACTGCGCCCCTCGACGCTCGGCTTGCAGACTACCGCCGACGAGCTGCGCCCGCTCCCGCATCCCGATCACGCCGTGGCCCCCGACACCGACGGCAGCGTCGCGCGACACCGTGTTGCGCACGTCGACGTCGACACGGTCCGCGAGCCACGCGAGGTGGACGTCGACCGCGCCGTCGCCGTGCCGGATCGCGTTCGTGAGCGCCTCCTGCAGGATGCGGTACACCGCGAGCTGGATGGCCCCGGGCGGCTCCCCCGGGGGCATGGGATCGACCGTGACCCGCGGCTCGATCCCCGCCTGCCGGACCTGCGCGAACAGGGCTTCGAGGTCGGCGAGGGTCGGTTGCGGACCGTCGCCCTGCCGGTGTCGGAGCTGCGTGAGCAGCATCCGCACATCGCTCAAGGCTCCGCGCGCGGTCTGCGCGATCGTGCCGAGTGCCTCGGTCGCCATCTCGGGTTTCGCCGCTGCCGCATACCGTGCACCGTCCGCCTGCGCGATGACGACGGCCAGGGAGTGGGCGACGATGTCGTGCATGTCCCGCGCGATGCGCACCCGCTCCTGCTCCTCGATGGCGAGCGATTCGGCCTGCAGCTGCGCCGCACGGGTGCGCCGCGCGCGCAGCACGACCCGCCACAGCAACCCGCACACCCAGGCGAAGCCGAGGGCCATGACCGAGATCACCAGCAGAAGTGTGCCCGTCGTCACCTTCTCCCAGCCGCTGCTCGTGCCGAAGGCGACACCGTTGACGACCACCATGTACAGCGCGGCGATGAGGCCGCCCAGAAGCGCGGACCCGAACCCCCACCAGAGCACACGCCGAGTTCCCCAGGCCGCCGTGGCGTAGAGCACGAGCAGGATCGCGATGTCGATCGGCACCGGCCCGAATCCGGCCAGCATCTGGAGGATCGCGCCCGCCCACGCCGCGGCGAGGGCGAGCCCGGGCGCGAGTCGCCCGATCGCGACACCGCCGAACATCAGGACGGCGGCGAAGACCACGGCCACGACCGCCGCGCCCCCGAGCGCGCTGTTCCCGGTGCCCGGACCGTAGAACACGATCGACATCGGGACGAAGATGAGGAAGAGCAGCGCCGCCCCGACGATGTCGAGGATCAGCGCCGTGCGGGACAGGGGGCGGATCACTCCCCCACGCTACGCGAGGGTCTGGGCGCGGGCATCCGTCGCAGGATGTATCCCCGGCTCGTCAGACGCGGGCGATGATCTCTCCGTGCGGCACGAGGTACCAGCCGTCGCCGTCATCGGCCCAGCGCTTCCAGGCATCGCTGATCTCCTGCAGCTCGGCCCGCGTCGCCAGGTCGCTGTCGACGAGCTGCCGTGCGAGTGCCGACTCGAGGATGCGGTCGGCCCACATCCCGCCCCACCAGGCACGCTCGGACGGAGAGGCGTAGCACCAGGTGGACGCCGTCGCCGTGACCTCTTCGAAGCCCGCGGCGCGCGCCCAGGCCAACAGACGTCGTCCGGCATCGGGCTCCCCGCCGTTCGCCCGCGCGGCTGCCTGGTACAGCGTCAGCCAGCGGTCGAGTTCGGGCAGGATCGGGAACCAGATGAAGCCCGCGTAGTCCGCATCGCGAGCGGCGACGATGCCACCCGGAGCGGTCACTCGGCGCATCTCCCGTAGCGCCTGCACCGGGTCGCCGACATGCTGCAGCACCTGGTGCGCGTGCACGACGTCGAAGGAGGCATCGGGGAAGCTCAGGGCGTGCACGTCCTCGATCGAGAAGGCGAGGTTCGTCAGGCCCCGCTCGCCGGCGAGCTCGCGCGACAGGGACAGTGCGTTCTCATCGATCTCGGTCGCGGTGACGTGGGCGACGATCCCGGCGAAGTCGGCGGTGATGGTGCCCGGCCCCGCCCCGACGTCGAGAAGCCGCGTCGCAGCGGTGAGGTGCGGACGAAGGTAGGCCGCGGAGTTCGCGATGTCGCGCGTGTTGTGCGAGCGGAGGACGGATTCATGATGTCCATGCGTGTACGAGGCCATGCGGTTCAGTCTGGCAGAGCGCAGGGCAGCGACACTCAGTGCAACTCGACGACGGCGCGCCGGATCGCCTCGCGGTCGGGCTTCCCGGACGGGAGGACGTCGATCTCGTCCACGAGGATCAGACGGGCCGGACGTGCGTGCCTGCCGAGCTCGTCTTCGACGGCGTCGCGCGCGTGGGCGAGTTGCTCGGACTCGCTGCGCCGCAGGACCTCGCCGCGGACTGCGACGATCACCGAGGCCTCCCCCCAGCGCTCGTCTTCCACGCCGACCACGACGGCCTCGTGAAGTCCCGCGATCCGACGGACGATGCGCTCCACCCGATCGAGCGAGATGTTGATCCCGCCCGAGACGATCACATTGTCCGCTCTGCCGTGCACGCGCACGATCCCGTCCTCCACCAGGCCCAGGTCGCCGGTGCGGTACCAGCGGATCCCGTGCTCGTCGTGGACGAACGTCCGGGCCGTCAGCGACCCGTCGCCGAGGTACCCTTCGGCGAGCATGGGACCCGCGAGGCGCAGCTCGCCGTCGACCACGCGCACCCCCACGGTGTCGAGCGGCACACCGTCGTAGACGCAACCGCCGCTGGTCTCCGTCGAGCCGTAGGTGCGCACCAGACGCACTCCGAGGTCGGCCGCCCGCTCGCGGAGGGGCTCCGGGAGCGCCTGCCCACCGACGAGGATCGCTCGATACGCCGTGAGCGCGGCACGGACCGCCGTGTCCTCCGCCGCATCGAGCAGCGTCGCGACCTGGGCCGGGACCAGCGAGGTGTAGAGGTCGGGGATGCCCGACGGCGACGAAGGGCGCATCATCTCGAAGGTCGCCTGAGCGAAGGACTCCGGCGAGAAGCGGCCTTCGATCCGCGTCGGCTGGGTGCCGGCGAGGATCGAACGCACGAGCACCTGCAGCCCCGCGACATAGCCGGCGGGGAGGGCGAGCAGCCAGCGTCCGCTGCCGATCCGCGCCGCGGTGGCCTCGGCGCTCGCCCGCAACGCCTCACCGCTGAGCGCGACTCGCTTCGGGATCCCGCTCGACCCGGACGTCGCGATGACGGCCGCGATGCCGTCGGCCACCCCCTCGGGCGCTCCGGCGACCATCCCGAGTCCCAGGGCGGGGCCGCCGTCGAACGCGCGCTCCAGGGCATCCCGCAGCTGTGCCGGGTCTTCGGCATCCGTCGGGATCAGTGCGACCATGCTGCTCTCCGGCTCAGTAGTGCCAGGGGAAGGAAGACCAGTCGGGATCGCGCTTCTCGAGGAACGAGTCGCGGCCCTCGACGGCTTCATCGGTGCCATAGGCCAGGCGGGTCGCCTCCCCGGCGAACACCTGCTGTCCCACCAGACCGTCGTCGACGGCATTGAAGGCGAACTTCAGCATGCGGATCGCCGTGGGCGATTTCGTGAGCACGGTGCGGGCCATCTTCAGCGCTTCGCGTTCGAGTTCGGCGTGCGGGACCACACGGTTCACGGCGCCCATCTCGTACGCGCGCTGCGCGGAGTACTCCTCGGCGAGGAAGAACACCTCACGCGCGAACTTCTGACCGGTCTGGCGGGCCATGTACGCAGACCCGTAGCCGGCGTCGAAGCTGCCGACATCGGCGTCCGTCTGCTTGAAGCGGGCCTCCTCCGCGGATGCGATCGTGAGGTCGCAGACCACGTGCAGCGAGTGCCCGCCTCCGGCTGCCCACCCGGGGACGACGGCGATGACGACCTTGGGCATGAAGCGGATGAGGCGCTGCACCTCGAGGATGTGCAGACGACCGACCGCGGCACGGCTCGCACCGTCGACGACCGCTGTCTCGGCGTCCGAGTACTTGTAGCCGTCACGACCGCGGATGCGCTGGTCGCCACCGGAGCAGAACGCCCAGCCGCCGTCTTTCGGGCTCGGGCCGTTTCCGGTGAGCAGTACCGCGCCAATGCGGGCATCCTGTCGGGCGATGTCGAGAGCACGGTAGAGCTCGTCGACGGTGTGCGGGCGGAACGCGTTGCGCACCTCCGGACGGTTGAAGGCGATGCGTGCGACTCCGCCGTCGTGCGAGACGTGCGCAGTGATGTCGGTGTAGCTCTCGGCCCCGGGCGCGAGCACCCATTCGGCCGGGTCGAAGAGGTCGGAGACGAATGCACTGGTCACGGCATCCAGCCTATTCCTCGGCCCGCTCGGTGCGGGATTCTGTGATGTCAGGCGCGGCGTGCGCGCACCGTCTTGATCCAGCCGTCGACGATGTCCCAGCCGACACCGATCGCGACGCCGAACCCCAGCAGCACGGCGAGGATGCGCAAGACCCCGCCCTCCTCGGCGGATGCCGCCTGTCCCGCGGCGAATCCCTCGCCGCCCGCGGCGGCGATCCGCGCGAGTACATCCGGGTTCACGAGCTGATTCGTGAGCAGGAGGACGACGACCCAGAGAAGGAACGACAGAGCGAGGATCGTGTTCGCCACAGCCAAGCCGGTGGTCCATCTTCCCGTGCGGAACAGCACGACGGCGAAGACGGCCTCCGCGGCGATCAGGAGGAACAGGACGCTGATCCCCCACGGCCACAACTGCGGGTCGACGACCGGCACGACGGTGCCGTCCACGATGACGAAGCCTCGGAAACGGTCCCAGAAGAGGGCACCGACGGCGACCCCGAGGAAGACGAGCGATGCGATCAGATCGCTCCTCCCCGCCGCACCCTTCTCGGCCGGCTCCGGGAGCTGATCGAGATCCCACTTCTCGATCGCCGTCGCGCTGTCGCTCCGGTCGAGAATGACGAACACCAACGTGGTCCAGAAGCAGATGTGGAGGATCGCGCCTCCAGCGGCGAGGATCGACGAGGAGATGATCTCGCCGACCGGAGCGCCCGAGATGGTCTGCCCGAGCGCGACCGCGCCGAGGACACAGACCGGAACGATGATCAGCAGCAGCTTGAGCAGCCGCCACCAGGTCAGGTAGAACCGGGGACCGATGAGGTACAGCGGGCGATCCGCATAGCCGGCGGCGAGGACGCCGGGGTCGCCGAGCTCGGTGAGCACCGCGCGCTCGGCATCCTCCGGTGCGTCGCCCTGGTCCACCCGCGCCTCGATCGCATCGGCGATGGAGGCCTCGAGCTCTGCACGGACGTCGTCCTGGGCGTCGGGACGGAGACTGCGGATCGTGGCACTGATGTACCGCTCCGTGAGCGTGGTCGTCGTGGTCATGTCAGTTCTCCTCTGTCGTGAGAGAGGTGATCGCGGTCGTGAGTGACCGCCATTCGTCGGTGAGGGTGTCGGCCAGGCGGATGCCTGCTTCGGAGGTGCGGTAGAACTTGCGCGGCCTGGCTTCCTCGGTGTTCCACTCGCTCGTGAGGTATTCCTGCTTCTCCAGACGGCGAAGCAGCGGATACAGCGTGTTGGCGTCCGTCGCGAAGCCGCGGCGCTCGAGTTGCTCGAGAAGCGAGTAGCCGTACCCCGGCGTACGCAGCAGCTGCAGGCAGGCGAGCACCACCGTGCCGCGCCTCAGTTCCTGCAGGTGCGTATCGAGCGTCTCGTTCATGTCGAACACATTACTGTGTGTCACACACTATTGGCAATGGCACATCGACAATCGAAGCGCGGTGCCGACCTGACGACTCACCCGGACGACGAACACCGGCCCGCATGCTCCACGGAGCAGAATGGGCACATGATCCCGCCGCTCGCAGACCTGCTCGACTCGGCCAGGGTCGTCGCCCTCCCCCTGCACAGTCGCTTCCGCGGCGTCGATGTGCGCGAAGCGCTCCTCTTCGAAGGACCGGAAGGCTGGGCGGAGTTCTCACCGTTCACCGAGTACGACGACGTCAAGGCCTCGACCTGGCTCGCCGCCGCGATCGACTTCGCCTGGCGCCCCCAGCCTGAACCGCTCCGTGATCGGATCGGCGTGAACGCGACCGTCCCGGCGATCGAGGCCGGCCGCGTGACTGAGCTGCTGTCGCGTTTCCCGGGGTGCCGCACGGCCAAGGTCAAGGTCGCCGAGCCGGGGCAGACCCTCGCCGACGACGTGGCACGCGTCCGGGCGGTGCGCGAGGCGATGGGGCCCGAGGGACGCATCCGGGTCGACGCGAACGGCGCCTGGAACATCGACGAGGCCGAGCACGCGGTGCATGCCCTCGGTGAATACGACCTGGAATACGTCGAGCAACCCTGCGCGACGGTTCCGGAGCTCACGGAACTCCGCACGCGCGTGAAGTACATGGGCATCCCGGTCGCCGCCGATGAGAGTGTGCGGAAGTCCTCCGATCCACTCGCGGTCGCCCGCGCCGGTGCCGCCGACCTCCTCGTGATCAAGGCCCAGCCACTGGGTGGCATCACGCACGCCCTGCAGATCGTCACGGCTGCTGGACTCCCGGTCGTGGTCTCGAGCGCGCTGGACACCGCGATCGGCCTGTCCCAGGGAGCCGCGCTCGCCGCTGCCCTTCCGACGCTGGACTACGACTGCGGGCTCGGCACGGCGTCGCTGTTCCTCGACGACGTGGCCGACCTGCGTCCGGTCGATGGCTCGATCCCCGTCGGACGCGTGACCCCGGACGCCGAAGCACTCAGCCGCCTCGCCGCCTCGGACGAACGCCGCGAATGGTGGCTCGCCCGCCTCGCCCGCTGCCACTACGAGCTGTCCGCCGCCGCGCACTGAACCCGCGCACCGCCGACACGCCAGATCTCGGGCGCTTCCGCGGGCACGGTCCGCCATCTGGCGTGTCGGCCGAGGATTGAACGAGCGGTCCGGGACCGCTACAACTCGATGAACAGCTGCACGAGCCGCCCGAGCTGCTCGCTGCCCGAATGCCGCAGCTGCGCGTCGTCGAGCCCTGCCATCGCACCGCGCACGGTCAGTCCCTCCCAGAGGATCATGAGCATCCGCGCCGCCGTCTCCGCAGGCAGACGCAACTGCAACGGCCCCGCCGATACGATGTCCTCGATGATCTGCGCGATGCTCCCGACCATCTCGCTCTCCTGAACGAGATAGGCCGCGCCGAACTCCGGGTCACGCAGTGCACGGATACGGATCTCGCTCATCAGCATCACGCCGAGGCGGTCATCGCCTCCGAGCTCCATGATCTGCTGGACGAGCTCGATGGGGTCACAGCCCTCGGCGAGCGCGCCGTCCGCGGTCAGCTGCTCGACGCGCGCACGCACCGCGCTCACACGCACCTCGGAGACGCTGGCCGCCAGCATCAGGAAGAGTTCGTCCTTGGATTCGAAGTTCGAGTAGAACGCGCCGCGAGTGAACCCTGCACGCTCGCAGACCGCCTCGACGGAGGCACCGTCGAGTCCGACTTCGGCGAAGACCTGCGCCGCCGCCTCCAGCAGACGGGCACGCGTGTTCTCGCGACTACGGGTTGCGGGTGTCGACATCGAAACCTCCTGACCCTTCACTCTCGCACGATTCACACCCCGCACACAGACTCACCCGTGCGGGTCACCTTACGATACATCTATGTATCGGATACACCTGTGTATCCACCCCGCACCCTTCGGAGGAACGCGTGTCCACACTCCTGTCCTCACTCGGACGTTGGTCGTTCCGTCACCCGTGGCGAGTCCTCGTGTCCTGGCTCCTCGCGCTCGGCATCGCCGGTGCCGGTGCCCTCGTGCTCGGCGCAGGCACGGACAACACGTTCTCCATCCCCGGAACCGAGTCCCAGGCAGGTCTGGAGCAGCTCTCCCGGTCCTTCCCCCAGGTGAGCGGCACGAACGCGCAGTTCATCGTGGTGGCCGCCGACGGCGATCAGGTCACGGATGACGACTACCGCGACCACATCGAAGAGGCCGTCGACGAACTCGCCGACCTCGACGGTGTCCTCGCGGCCACCTCGCCGTACGACGAGATGGTCAGCGGGATGATCAATGACGACGACACCGCGGCGATCGTCCGTGTGCAGTTCGACGGTGAGTCCACGGATGTCTCGGACGACACGAAAGAGGCGCTGCGCACGGTCGTGAGCGACCTGGACTCGGAACTCCCGGACGGCGCACAGACCTCCCTCGGCGGCGACCTCTTCGCGATCTCGATCCCGGGCGTCACGCTCACCGAGGCGGTCGGTCTGCTCATCGCGCTGCTGGTCCTGATCGTCACCTTCCGCTCATTCGTCGTCGCCGGTCTTCCCCTCCTCACGGCGATCCTCGGCGTCGGCATCTCGATGGCAGGCATCTTCACGGCGACGGCCTTCGCCACGGTCTCCTCCACCACACCGCTGCTGGCGCTCATGCTCGGGCTCGCGGTGGGCATCGACTACGCGCTGTTCATCATGGCGCGACATCAGGATCAGGTGCGCGAGGGCGTCGATCCGGAGGAGTCCGCGTCGCGCGCCGTCGGGACGGCTGGCTCCGCCGTGGTGTTCGCGGGCGTCACCGTGCTCATCGCCCTGATCGGACTCGGCTTCGCCGGCATCCCGTTCCTGACGACCATGGGCATCGCCGCCTCGGTCGCCGTCGCAGTCGCGGTCGCGATCGCGGTCACCCTCACCCCCGCGCTCCTCGGATTCATGAAGGGCAGAGTGGTGGGTCGGCCGAAGCGCGCACCGAAGCCCAAGAAGAAGGACGCGAGCGACGACCCCGACAGCGCGCCCGCGGCTCCCGCCCGCGTCAAGGGCAGTGCCCGCTGGGTGAACGGTGTCACCAAGCGCCCCCTCCTCGTCTCCCTCGCCGTGGTGATCGGCCTCGGCATCGTGGCCATCCCCGCCCTCAGCCTGAACCTCGCCCTCCCGAACGCCGGGGTGCTGCCGAAGGACTCGGAAGCGCGTCAGAACTACGACCTCGTCGCTGAGGAATTCGGACCCGGGTTCAACGGCCCGCTGATCCTCACCGGCACGATCGTCACATCCACCGATCCGCTCACCTTGATGGAAGACCTCGGGGACGCCGTCGCGAAGGTGCCCGGCGTCAAGGAAGTCGCCCTCGCGACGCCGAACGAGACCGCTGACACCGGCATCGTCCAGATCATCCCGGAGACGGCGCCGGACGACCCGGCGACCGCCGACCTCGTCCGCGAACTGCGCAGCCATCACGACGAGTGGCTCGACGAATTCGGCATCGACCTCAAGGTCACCGGCTTCACCGCCGTCGGCATCGACATCTCCGATCAGCTCGGCAATGCCCTGTTGCCGTTCGGCATCTTCGTGATCGGCCTCTCCCTCATCCTGCTGACCATCGTGTTCCGCTCGCTGTGGGTGCCGATCACCGCGGCCGCCGGATACCTGCTCTCGATCGTGGCGGCGTTCGGCGTCGTCGGGGCCGTGTTCGAATGGGGCTGGTTCGCCGACCTCCTGCACGTCGCCCGGGTCGGGCCCATCATCAGCTTCATGCCGATCATCCTGATGGGCGTGCTGTTCGGACTCGCGATGGACTACCAGGTCTTCCTCGTCTCGCGCATGCGGGAGGACTTCGTGCACGACCCGGACTCCAAGAGCCGCGACCGGGCGACGCGGCGCGCCGCCGCATTGCGCACCGTTCGCAGCGGGTTCACCGGGTCGGCGAAGGTGGTCACGGCAGCCGGCCTCATCATGTTCGCGGTCTTCGTGGCGTTCGTCCCCGAGGGCGACTCGTCACTGAAACCCATCGCCCTGGGCCTCGCAGCCGGCATCGCGATCGACGCCTTCCTGGTGCGCATGACCCTGATCCCCGCGCTGATGGCGATCCTCGGCGAGCGCGCCTGGGAGCTCCCGGCCTGGTTGGAGAAGATCCTCCCCCGCGTCGACGTCGAGGGCGAGGCGGTGGAACGTGAACGGCACCTCGCTGCCTGGCCGGGAGACGGTTCGATCGTCGCCGCCGACGACCTCGTGCTGACGGAGGCCGGGATCGACGGACTGCACCTCCGGGTCCGTCCGGGCGGAGCGCTGCTGCTGACCGGGAGCTCCGGTGCCGCGTTGCGTGCGCTGGCTCTGACGATCGCCGGACGGGTGACGCCTGACGCGGGCCGCCTCCGGGTGGCGGGGCATCTACTGCCAGGACGCGCCGCCTGGGTGCGCGCACACGTCGGAGCCCTGATCGCGACGGACGCCGGGGTCCCGGCATCCGAACTCTCCGAGGCGCTGCGGGATCGACCCGCGGTGGTCGTGATCGACGGCGTCGAGAGGCTGCCGCCCGCCGCGCGCGATCAGATCGCCGCCCGACTCCGGGATGCGGATGCTGCGACCGCCGTGATCCTCACGACCACCGCGCCCGAGGTCGCGCGCGACCTCCTCGCCGCCGCGGGCCGTCCCGCCCCCGAGCTTCTCTCCGTCGACACCCCCGCCGAGCGTCGACACCCCCTCGAGTCACCGCATCCAGACGGGGGTGCCGACGACGAGCGGGGGCCTCGACCTGAAGACGACACGACGAAAGCCACCGAGGTGACCGCATGACCCTCCCCATCGAGCGCGCCCGCTCCCGCAAACCCATCACGTGGCTCACGATTCTCGGAGTGCTGTTGCTACCTGCCGCGGTCGGCGGCATCCTGGTCGCGGCCCTGCAGAACCCGACCGAGCGTCTGGACTCGATGACCGCGGCGATCGTCAACCTCGACGATCCTGTGACCATCGACGGGCAGGTGACCCCGCTCGGACGCCAGCTCGCCTCGGGCCTGGTCGAAGGATCGGACGACCTGGACTCGAACCTCACCTGGGTCATCTCCAACCAGGACGACGCCACCGACGGACTCGCCGACGGCACCTACCAGGCCGTCATCACGATCCCGGAGGAGTTCTCCGCAGCCGCCACCTCCGCGGGCACCGCGATCTCGGACGGCGGCGGGAGGGCCGAGCAGGCCACGATCACCGTGACCACACCCGACGACGGCCTCGTCGCCGATGACCTCATCACGGGCCAGATCGCCGACGTCGCCGCCTCGACCATGGGCACCATGCTCTCCGAGGCCACGACCGAGAACATCCTGGTCGGCTTCACCACGATCGGCGACCAGATCGGCGAGGCGGCGGATGGTGCGTTGAAGCTCGCGAACGGAGCGCGGGATGCCGCGACCGGAGCCGCCGCGATCCCCGACGGCGCCACCCAACTCGCTTCCGGTGCGGGAGAACTCAGCACCGGCGCATCGTCACTCGCCACGGGACTCGACACGATCGCGGGCAACACGCGGGATGCCGCCGCGGGTGCTGCGCAGATCGGGTCGGGGCTGACAGCCGGGGCATCTCAGCTCCAGTCCGGAGCCGAGGACTCGAAGCAACTGGTCGGCGCGATTCAGAGCGCGTCCTCGTCGGCGCAAGCGGCCGCGAGCGGCTCGGCCGACCTCGCTCAGAAGCTCGGGGCCGCAGCAGCCGCGGCCTGCACGCCCCCGGTCTCGGACCAGGCGGAATGCCAGCAGCTCTCCGACCTGGCCGCGGAGGCAGGAACCGTGGCGACGGACGCCGGCACGGCCTCCGGCATCCTGAACAGCAAGAAGGTCGCCGCCGGAGTCGCGGCCCTTCCGGGGACGTTCTCGACCCTCGCCGGGCAGATGTCCCAAGCCGGCGCCGGTGTCACGCAGCTGTCGTCCGGGCTCACCCAGCTCGCGGATCAGGGCATCAGCGCGTCCGCCACGGGCGCGCGGGGCATCGCCTCCGGAGCCACCCAGCTGTCGACCGGCGCCACCGCCCTCGCCGACGGTGCCACCGAGCTCTCGACCGGGCTCGACACGCTGGCCACCGGTACGGGTGACCTCGCGGGCGGGCTGCGCACGGCCTCCGACTCGCTCCCCTCCTTCAGCGACTCGGAGTCGAAGTCCCTCGCCTCGGTGATCGCCGATCCGGTGTCGTCGAACTCGTCGATGGACACGATCTTCGGCCCGACCGCGATCCCGCTGCTCGCCGCGGTCGTGCTGTGGTTCGGCGGACTCGCGACCTTCCTCGTCATGCGCGCCCACACCGCCCGCACCCTCACCTCACGACGCTCGTCTGCCACGCTCACGCTGCGCGCCTTCGCGCCCGCTGCGCTGATCGGGGCAGGGCAGGGCCTGCTGGTGTCGTTGATCGTGCAGATCGTCGCGAGCTACGACGCCCCCGCCTGGTGGGCCTTCGCCGGCACAGCCGTGCTCGCCGGCGTGGTGTTCGCCGCTGTGAACCAGGCACTCGTCGCACTGTTCGGCGGTGTGGGACGGTGGATCTCGGCGCTCGTCGGTGTGCTCGCGGTCGCCACGGGTCTGATCTCCACCGTGCCCGACTGGCTGGCCGGACTCGGCGCGGTCCTGCCCACCACTCCGGCCTTCGCAGGACTGATCACCGCGAGCGGCTCCGCGGTCGCAGCCCTGGTCGTGTGGGGCGTGCTGTCGCTCGTGGCCACGACCCTCGCCGTCGCCCTCCGACGGACCACTTCGGCGCGGGCGGTCGTCGCCGCGGCCTGAGCACCCTGCGAAAACGGAGACCATCCGCTCCCGGCCCGGCGCGTCGACTCATGACGCGCCGGGCCGGAGTGTTTCGATCTCGGTTTTCGCATCCCCTCGACGAGACCTAGGCTCTCCGCATGCGCCGACCGTTCATGAGCACCCCCGACCAACTGGAGAGCCTGAACGGTCAGCAGTACCTCGTACTCCGGCCGACCGCGGACGTCGCAGCGACCTACCGGGAGATCCAGAGCACCGCACTCGCGCGTCTGGGCATGCCGCTGCGACACCCGCACACGGAGCACGTCACCCTCCGAGGCTTCTTCGAACCGGAGCGGCGAGAGGAACTCGGCGAGCTGGTCCGCGCGTGGGCCACGCAGCAGTCGCCCATCGAGATCATCGGCGAAGCCGTCGACGAGTTCCCCACGCCCTGGCAGATCCTGGTCGTCCGTCTCGCACGCACGACGTCACTCGTCTCCGCATACTCGTCGCTGACCGATGCGCTGGATCGCACGGATCTTCGTCGCATCGGAGAACTCGCCCTCGAGGAGTGGACGTTCCATCTGTCCGTGCTCTACGGCAAGACGCTCGACGCGGCCGCGTGGGACCGCGTCGTCCAGGAGGAGGCCTGCTCCCTCACGCCACAGCCTGCCGAAGTCGTGCGCGAAGCCGAACTGGTCTGGTACCAGGACGGCGCCGAGCACGCCGAGGTGATCCCCCTCGGCGGCTGAGGCTCACGAGGTCGGCGTGAAGCTCCGGGCCGCCTCCAACAGCAGTCGCGCACCGAAGCCGGTGGCACCCGCGGTGCGCCAGGAGTCGTCCTTCTCGGTCTGCATCGTCCCGGCGATGTCGATGTGCGCCCACGGCGTCTCGCCCACGAAGTGCTGCAAGAACAGCGCCGCCGTCGTGGCTCCGGCGAACGGGCCACCGAGGTTCGCGATGTCGGCGATGTCCGAGTCGAGTTGCTTGCGATACTTCCGCTCGAGCGGCAGCTGCCACACGGGCTCGTCGGCGAGCGCCGCGGCCTCACGCACCCGGTCGACCATCGTCTGGTCGTTGCCGAAGACCGGCGCGGTCGCGGAGCCGAGGGAGACCAATGCGGCACCGGTGAGTGTGGCGATGTCGACGATCGCGTCCACCCCGTCCTCGGTCGCGAGCACGAGGGCATCGCTCATCACCAGACGCCCTTCGGCATCGGTGTTCTTCACCTCGATCGTGGTGCCGCCGCGCGCCGTGAGCACGTCACCGAGTTTGTACGCGGTACCGGACGGCATGTTGTCGGTGCACATCAGCCAGCCCGAGACCTTGGTCGAGACTCCGGCGTCGCGCAGCCCGACGAAGGCACCGAGCACAGCCGCAGCACCGCCCATGTCCATCTTCATGAGCAGATGCATCGGGTCGCTGGGTTTGAGGCTGATGCCACCCGAGTCGTACATGATGCCCTTGCCCACCAGGCCGAGGTGGCCGGAGCCCCCACCCTCGGGCGTGTAGACGAGCTTGATCATGCGCGGCTCCTCCACGGATCCCTGATTGACGCCGAGCAGACCCCCGCAGCCGAGATCGATGAGCGCCTGCTTGTCGAACAGCTCGACCTCGAATCCGAAACGCGCTCCGAGTTCCACCGCGATCTCGCCCATGTTCACCGCCGTCAGGTGACCGGGAGGGGTGTTCGCCAGATCGCGGGCGACGACACCGGCGCGGGCAGTCGTGCGTGCGACCTCAAGTGGCCCGCCGTCCGCGCCCGGCACATCCACGGTGAACGCGGCGAGCGGGACGTGCTTCGACGACGCGTTCAGCACCGTGTACCGGTAGCGCGCGAGGAGTGCCCCTTCGGCGAGCGCTCGCACAGCCTCGCCTGCCTCCACCCCCGCGAGGTCGCCGATCCGCAGCCCCAGGGTCGCCCGACGGGGGACGGCGCGAGCGAGAGCAGCCGCTGCATCGCGAAGGCCACGCGGCCCGACATCCACACGATCGCCCAGACCGACGGCGACGAGATCAGGCTGACCCGCACGCGGCAGCACCAGCGAGGTCCCCGGCTCAGCAGTGAACCCCGCATCCTCCAGGCCGGCGCGGTCGAACCCGAGCTCACCCGGAACGTCCCCGTCGGTGTACACCCCGACTCCGATCGCCTCGACGTCGGAGGCGAGCTCACCGACCCGGAGATCCACGGCGTCCACGGCATCCAGCCCGGGCGTGGTCTTCAGATCGGCGGGGATCAACTTGTTGGGTCTGCGGTCCATGGGGTCTGCTCCTTCTGTGCGGTTGTTCGGATACGTCGTCCGCCGGCGATGTCGGTCAGCCGGCGATGTCGACCGGTGAGCCCGGGCCCCAGGGGATGCCGAGGAGGAACCAGACCACGTACAGCGCCGTCCAGGAGAGCAGCATCCACACCGCATACGGGATCATCAGGGCGATGATCGTGCCGATACCCGCCTCCTTCTTGTAACGCTGCGCCACGGTGACCATGAACGGCAGGTAGACCATCAGCGGCGTGAGCACGTTCACGGGCGAGTCCCCCACCCGGTAGGCGGCGAGGAGCGTCTGCGGTGCCACGTCGAGCGACGCGAAGATCGGGATGAACACCGGCGCGAAGATCACCCACTTGGGCACGAGTCCCGGGAGGATGAAGTCCAGGATCACGATCACGACGATGAACGCGAGCAGCAGGACGATGGCGGGGACACTCGCCTGCTCCAGCAGCTCGGCGGCCGAGACCGCGGCGACGGTCGGGAGATTGGTCCAGTTGAACAGCGCGATGAACTGGGCGATCATCAGGAACATCACCAGCAGACCGCCCAGACTCGCGAACGTCTTGGCGATCGCACGGACGGTGGCCGTTCCGCCTCGCAGCGTCCTCGCCCCCGCGCCGTAGGCGACGCCGCACACCAGGAAGGCGAGGGAGATGAGGAACACCAGGCTGGCCATGAAGGGCGTCGTGCCGATGATCGCGCCGGTCTCCGGGTCGCGCAACGGTGCGCCGGGTGGCAGGGTCAGCGCGAGGACCAGGGCGACGAACCCCAGCAGCGCCCAGAACGAGAACTTCAGCCCGCGGGCCTCGGCATCGTGGTCGACGCCTTCGGCCTCATCCGCGATCGTCATGTCTCTGCGGTCGTAGGAGCCCAGACGTTTCTCGGTGACGAACACCGTCACCAGGAGCGCCACCGTGGCGAGCAGGAAGGTCGACACGATCCCGAAGTAGAAGTTCTGCGTCACCTCGATCGGCTGCATCCCGGCGCTCACGAGCACCTCATTGGTGATCTCGGTGAGCATGCTGTCGCTGGGCGTGATCAGGAGATTCGCCCCGAAGGCCGCGCCGACACCGGCGAATGCCCCGGCGAGACCGGCCAGCGGATGCCGCCCGACGGTGAGGAAGGCTGCGGCGGCGAGCGGCACGAGGATCAGGTAGCCGGCATCCGTCGCCACCGACGACAGCACACCGACGAAGATCAGGATGAACGCGAGCCAACGGCGTGGGGCCACTTTCACGACGCGACGGATCATCGCGCCCATCAACCCCGCGTGCTCTGCCACACCGACGCCCGCCATCGCGATGAGCACGACGGCGACCACACCGAAGCCCGCGAAGTTGTCGACGAAGGAGGAGAAGAAGAAGCGGATCCCGTCGATCGAGAGCAGGTTGCGCACCTCGAAGGTGCGCTCCTCGATCGTGTAGTCGGGAATCTCGGCGGGCATCCCGGTGGTGGTGTCATAGACCTGCCAGTTGCCACCGAACTGCTCGTTGACCTGGGAGAACTCTTCTTTCGGAACGGGGATCACGACATCGTCGGTGACCGACACCCCGATCCACGCGAGGATCGCGGAGAGCACGGCGATGAGGCCGATCAGGTAGACGAACATGATCGTCGGATCCGGCACCTTGTTGCCGACCTTCTCGATCCAGTTCAGGAACCCTTTGTCCCCGGCATCGGGGGTGCTCGACGACTTCTCCGTAGCCATAGCCCCCATGATCCTGTCGAGCGAGAAGCTCCCACAAGACCACCCCCTAGAACTAGGGGGGTCGCCGCGATGCGAGCGTCGCCCTATCGTGGGGCCGTGGACCCGATCATCGCGACGTTCGTCATCCTGCTCTGCGCAGTGATCGCGTTCGTCTCGAATCGCATCCCGCTCGGCGTCGTGGCCGTCGGGGTCTCGGTCGCCCTCTACCTGACCGGGGTGCTCGATCTGACCTCCGCCCTTGCCGGGTTCGGTGATCCGACCGTGCTCTTCATCGCCTCCCTGTTCGTGGTGAGCGAGGCTCTGGAGTCGACGGGCATCATCGCCTGGGCCGGACAGGAGGTCGTGGCCCGCTCCGGAACCGGCCGCGCGCGCCTGCTCCTCACGATCGGGCTGCTGGCCGCCGTGATGACCGCGGTCATCAGCGTGAACGGGTCGGTGGCCGCGCTCCTGCCCCTCGTCGTGGTCGTCGCGGCGCGCGCCGGGATACGCCCGTCTCAGATGCTGATGCCGCTCGCGTTCTCCGCGCACGCCGGCTCGATGCTCGCTCTCACCGGCACACCGGTCAACATCATCGTGTCCGAGGTCGCCGCAGACAGCGGCGCCCGCCCGTTCGGATTCTTCGAGTTCGCCCTCGCCGGGCTTCCGCTTCTGGTCGGGACGCTGGCCATCATCCTGCTGCTCGGCAACCGGCTGCTGCCCGAACGGACCCCGGCGTCGGCACCGATCGATCTCGAACGCCTCGCCTCGACGTTGCGATCCGACTACGCGATCTCCCACGACCGGGCCTTGGTGTCGGCGTCGCGAGGGGTCGCCGAGGTCGTGGTGCCGCCGCGATCCTCGTTGATCGGCCTGCATGTCTTCCCCGGCATGTGCACGCCGTCAGGCGATCTCGTCGTGCTCGGAGTGCGACGAGGGCAGGAGGCACTCGACGAGTCGGGCACCGACCTGCAGGCCGGAGACGCCCTGCTCCTCGACGGGTCCTGGGACGACCTGCACCGACACACCTCGAAGCGCGACGAGGTACTGGTCGTCGATGCGCCGCTCACCCTGCGCCGCTCGGTCCCGCTCGGAGTCGGTGCCAAGCGTACGGCCGTGATCCTGCTCGCGATGATCGTCCTGCTCGCGACCGGCATCGTGCCCGCCGCGATTGCGGGGCTCCTCGCAGCCGGTGCCCTGATCCTGACGAGGGTGGTGTCGATCACCCGGGCGTACCGGGCGATCTCCTGGACGACGGTCATCCTGGTCGCCGGCATGATCCCGCTCTCGACCGCGTTCCAGGAGACCGGTGCCGCGCAGCTCATCGCCGACGGCCTGCGCTCGTTCCTGGGCACGGCCGGCCCGCACGCCGCCGTCGCCGTGATCGTGCTCATCACGCTGGTGCTCGGGCAGCTCATCAGCAACACCGCGACCGTGCTCATCGTGGCCCCCGTAGCGGTCGCTCTCGCCGCCGCGATGGAGGCGTCGGTGCTGCCGTTCCTGATGGCCCTCACGATCGCGGGTGCAGCCTCGTTCCTCACCCCGGTCGCGACGCCGGCGAACCTGATGGTGATGGAACCCGGCGGCTACCGCTTCGGCGACTACGCGCGCTTCGGCTGGCCCCTGATGATCCTGTTCTTCGTGGTCGCCGTCTTCTACGTCCCGCTGATCTGGCCGTTCGCGGTCTGACCGCCTCACGCAGGATCAGCTGGGCTGCAGGACCAGTCCGTCCTCCACCGCGCGCCGGAACAGGTCGACCTTCGTCGGCGCCGCCCGATCGACCGCGGTGTACTTCGCTCGGATCCGACGGATGTGATCGAGCACGGTCTCCCGCGACAGGAACAGGGTCTGGGCGACCCGCTCGGCGGTCTGGCCGGACGCGTACAGCGACAGAACCTCGGACTCGCGGGGGCTGAGATGCGCAGCGACGAACCGGCGGTCCGCATCGAGCGCGGCCGCCCATTCGGTCGTCGCCACGACCTGCCCCTGAGCAGCGCGTCGCACCGACGCGGTGATGACCTCGAGCGAGTCCGACTTCGCGATCATCCCCGAGGCACCCGCGCGCACCGCCTCGCGGAGCCGTTGCGACTCGTCCCCCGAGGTGTACGCGAGGATGCTCGCCGCGAGGCACTGGAGCTTCCGGATGTTCTCCGCCGGAGTCGAACCGTCGGAGAGGGCGAGGTCGAGCAGGACCACATCGAGTCTCCGTGCATGGCGCGCAACCTCGTTCGCGGTCGCACCGCTGGCTGCGACCCGGATACCGCCGCTGCGGTTGAGGATGGTCACGATCCCGAACAGCATCGCGGGATGATCTTCAACGATTCCGACGAGGACGGGCATGTGGGACTCCTGCCGTGGGCGCGCTCCCTTGCGATGAGCATACAACTGCGCATCGGCGCACCGGATGGCAAATACTCCGGACGCACGAGACCCGTCCGCGCGGATGCTGCCGCGGACGGGTCTCGGTGTCGTTACGAGAGTCGGGTCAGCTCAGACCGGAGTACGCGTGCAGGCCCTTGAAGAACACGTTCACGATCGTGAAGTTGAAGATCACGGCGGAGAAGCCCACGATCGCCAGCCACGCCGACGGATTGCCTCGCCAGCCGCGGGTCGCACGGGCATGGATGTAGCCGGCATAGAGGACCCAGATCACGAACGTCCAGGTCTCTTTCACGTCGAAGCCCCAGAAACGACTCCAGGCGTAGTACGCCCAGATCGACCCGGCGATGAGGGTGAACGTCCAGAGGATGAAGCCGATGATCGTGAACATGTACGCCAGGCTCTCCAGGCGTACCGCGTTGGGGAAGGTCCGGAGGAAGCCGGGACCGGTCTTCGTGGCGCCTTCGCCGACGAGTCTCTCGCGACGCGACTGCATGAGCTGGATCACCGAGAGCGCGAACGCGAGGGCGAAGAAGGCCGTCGCGAGGGAGGCCACGAACACGTGGATGACGAGCCACACGCTCTTCAGCGGGTCCATCAACGGAGAGACATCGACGTAGAAGTTCGTCGCTCCCAGGCCGAGCAGCACGACGACGAGGCCTGTGATGAAAGTGCCGAGGAACCGCAGGTCGATGCGGGTGAGCACCACGAGGTACACCGCGATGATGAGCAACGTGCCCATCATCGCGAATTCGTACAGGTTCGCCCACGGCACGCGCCCCGCCGCGATGCCGCGGGTGACGGTGGCGGCGAGCTGGAAGAGGAATCCGAGCACCGTCAGCGAGGTGCCGATCCGCGCCATCACGAATCGCTGCGGGGCGGCGACCGCACCGGAGGCCTCGCTGGATGCCGGGACGCTCCCCCCAGAGGCTCCGACGAGCACCTGCTCGCGGACGGTGAGCGCGTCGGCCGTCGCCTGCGAGCGCCGTGCGAGATCGAAGGCGTAGGCCACGAAGGCCGCCGCGTAGATCGCGATCGCCGTCCAGAGCAGGACCGGCGAGATCACGTTGAGCTCGAGCATGGTGTCAGTCTACTTTCCGGGTTTCGGGCGCCGGGGTCTCCGGCTCGGCGGACTCGTCCGCGGTGTCATCGATCGGGGAGCGCGCCGTGGTTCCTCCGGCCGCGTCGAGCAGTCGGGTGTGCCCTGCGACGAGGTCGTCCACGGCGGCAGCGAGAGTCGGGTCCTCGCCACGGGCGAGTGCGGCGTACTCCAGAGCGATCTCGCCGTCGCGTGCGGTGGCCTTGACCCAGACGCGTCGACGGGGCACGAACAGGGCGATCATGAGACCGCCGAGGGCGAGCAGCGCGAAGCCGAGGACCCAGACGCCGGACTCGTCACGGTGGATCTGCAGCGAGGCGAAGCGCTTCACCGACTGCGAGGCGTCCGTCGCACCCGCGGGAGAGTCGTCCTCGAAGGTGACCGAACCGAGGCCGTTCGGCAGCTGCGCGGTCTGTCCGGGGGTGAGTTCGATCGACTCGACGTCCGTGGTGCGGCCGGTGAGCTTGGTCATCCCCGTGGTGTCGAGCACGTAGACCGAGCGCGGCACGCCCTCGTTGATGCCCAAGTCGCCGGTGTACACGTCGAGCGTCAGCGTCGGGTTGGTGAGGTCGCCGTACGCGGAGAAGAACGCACCGGTGTCGAGCACACCCGTCGTCGGATAGAAGAACCCGACCAGGCCGACCTGCTCGGCGAGTCCGTCCGGCACCTTGAGAACTCCGAGGGAGGTCATGCTGGTGTCCTGCGGGAGGAAAGGTGTGCTGCCCGTGAAGACGACCTTGCCCTCGGGATCACGCACGGTCACGGTCGGCGCGTAGCCGTTGCCGAGCAGGAACACGTCGTCGTCGGCGACCGCGAGCGGCTCGTTCACCTTGACCGCGCCGGTGCGCTCCCCACCGTTCTCCTGCACGGTCACGTTCGCCGAGAAGTCGCCCGCCTGCCCGGAACCCGGCTCGCCGAACGGCTGATACGTCACGTCGAACGAGTCGAGGCGCATCGAGTACGGAGCGAACGCATCGTCGCCCACGAACCGACCGCGGTTCATCGAGTCGTAGTCGAGGAGCGTGTTCGCGAAAGTCTCGCCCTCGACGAGCACGCGCTGACCTGTGTACGAGAACCCGCCGCCGATGCCGACCGTGACGAGCACGCCCACGAGCGCGAGGTGGAACAGGAGGTTGCCGGTCTCACGCCAGTATCCGCGCTCCGCGGAGACCGAGAACGTGCGGCCCCGGTCGTAGCGTTCGACCCGGTAGCCGAGTGCCTTGAGCTGTTTCGTCGCGACATCTATCGATGCGGCGGCCTCGGCGTCGGCATCACCGGTCTTCGTCCCGGAGTCCGCAGAGGGGTCTCGCGTCACCGCACGGTAGTCCTCGAGGCGCTGCAGCCGTGCCGGAGTGCGCGGCGGACGTGCGCGCAGCGCCTTCGCATGGTGCTTGATGCGCGGGATCACACAGCCGACGAGCGAAGCGAACAGCAGCAGGTAGATCGCCGAGAACCACGGCGACAGGTACACGTCGAACATCTTGAGTCCGTCGAGCACCGGGAACAGGTCGGGGTTCTCGCGCTCCCACTGCGTGACGCCGTTCGGGTCGGCCATCCGCTGCGGGAAGATCGAACCGGGGATCGCCGCGATCGCGAGCACGAGCAGCAGGATGAGAGCCGTGCGCATCGAGGTCAGCTGTCGCCACCCCCACCGCAGCCAACCCACGAACCCGAGCCGCGGCTGGGTGATCGTGTCGTCGCCGTCGACGTGGTCGGACGGGCGGAGCGGGTCGCTGGAGTCGCTGTTCACGGCACCCTTGTTCTCGGTCATGGTGTTCTCTGTGCGGGGGTTCTTCTCGGGGCTGGTGGATTTCGCGGCGCGATCAGAGCGGGAGGATGACACTGCCGATCACCGCCATCAGCCGGGACATGATCTCGGTCCACAGGCCCGTGGCCATCAGGACGCCGAGGACGATCAGCATCACTCCGCCGATGACGTTCACCGTGCGGATGTGACGACGGAGGAAGCCGACTGCCTTCGTCGCCCACCCGAACCCGAGCGCGACGAGGAGGAACGGGATACCGAGTCCGAGCGAGTAGGCGAGGCCCAGGAAGCCCGCACGCACCGGATCTCCGGCATTGAAGGAGAGGGCGATGATGGCGGCGAGCGTCGGCCCCATGCACGGGGCCCAGCCGATGCCGAGGGCGATGCCGAGCAGCGGGGCTCCGACGATGCCGGCCCGCGAGTCGACGTGGAAGCGGAACTCCTTCTGCGCGAACCCGAACAGGCCCAGGAACACCAATCCCATCCCGATGATGACCACGCCCAGGATGCGGGTGATCAGGTCACCCCACTGCAGGAGGAAGACACCCACCGTTCCACCGAGCACCGTGTAGGCGATGAAGACGATCGTGAAGCCGAGGATGAACAGCAGCACGCCCATCACGAGACGACCGCGGGTCGCCGTCGCCTGAGTCGCCGTCTGCGCCCCCGCACCGGCGACCGTGGAAGACCGGGGCGCGACCGCACCGCCCAGGAACCCGAGGTAACCGGGGACCAGCGGGAGGACGCACGGGGACAGGAACGAGACGAGTCCCGCGAGCATCGCGACCGGAATCGCGAGCCAGAGGGCTCCGGAGCCGATGATCGCGTCGGGGTTCACAACGCTCCCGAGGTGCTCACGAGTCCTCCGCGAGCGCGTCCTTGACCAGCGTGGAGAGGATCGACGGGCCGTCGATCGGACCGATGATCTTGGCGGCGACACGACCCTGCTTGTCGAGGACGAGTGTGGTGGGTGTGGCCGCGATCGGCACGACCTTGGCGAACGCCAACTTGGCCTCAGCGGTGTCGACGTCGATCAGACTCGGGTAGGTGATGTCGTACTCTTCGGCGAACGCGACGGCGGTGTCGGCCTGATCGCGGGTGTTGATGCCCACGAAAGACACATCCTCGTCGGCGAACTTCTGCCACACGGCCTCCAGGTCGGCGGCTTCGAGGCGGCACGGCGCGCAGCCGGCGTACCAGAAGTTGACCACCGTGACCTGTCCGGCGACGTCTGCGCTGTCGAACTTCTCACCGGTCTCGGTGACACCGCCGAACTCCACGGGTTCGCCGCGGTCGGCGGCGGGAATCTCGACGATCGCGCCGTCGGCCGCGACATAGCCGGTGTTCTCGCCGTTCAGGAACGATTCACTCACCGGATCGGGAGCGCACGCGCTCAGACCGATGGCGAGCACCGCAGCGAGCGCGGCACCGACCGCACGACGCGAGCGCCGGGTGCGGGAGGAGCGGCCGCTGCGGATCGGACGGACCGTCGAATCGCTTGGCACGACTCCGAGTTTACGCAGAGCTTCCTATGCGCGAGATGGAAACGGAGGCCTTCGACGAAGCCTCAGAACCGCGCCAGGACGTCGTCCACACCGGCGCGGAAACGAGGGCACGTGGCGATGTCGTGCGCGCGACACCCCATCGCGTGCTCGGTCATCTCCCGCGATCGGCGCATCTCCTCCATGCGCCGATCGATGTCGTCCAGGTGCTGCTGCAGCACCTGGTGCCTTCCGGCGCTCCCGTCGTCGAGCAGCACCGCGATCTGCTCGAGGCTCATCCCCGCGGCCTTGCTGCGCTGGATCACGGCGATCCGCACGACCTCGTCCTCGCCATATCGTCGCCGCCCGGCGGAGTCGCGGGGAGGGGTGAGCAGCCCGACCGACTCCCAGTGCCGCAACACATTCGTCGGTAGATCGAACCGGGTGGCGACGTCGCCCACGGACCAGGGATGCTCGGCGCTTGACTTCATGTTGACATGAAGTCACAGACTGTGCGGGAAAGCAACCTCCACGGAAGGATTCCCATGTACGACGCCATCGTGATCGGCGCAGGCCCGGCAGGGCTGCAGGCCGCCCTGACCCTCGGTCGGATGCACCGCTCGGCACTGCTGCTGGACTCGGGCGAGTACCGCAACGGCACCGTGCTGCACATGCACAACATGATCGGTGCAGACGGCACTCCCCCTGCCGAGTTCCGAGCGAAGGCCCGAGACGAGCTCTCGGCCTACGCCGACGTGGAGATCCGCGAGGGTGCCGCCACCGGGATCTCCGGATCCGAGGATGCGTTCACCGTGACGCTCGCCGACGGATCGACCGTCGAGGGGCGACGGGTCATCCTGGCCACCGGCGTCGCCGACGATCTGCCCGTCGTCCCCGGGTTGCAGGACCTGTGGGGCACCCTCGCGTTCAGCTGCCCCTTCTGCGACGGTCACGAGCATGCAGGCAGGTCGATCGGCATCGTGGGTGCCGCCCCTCGCGCCGGCCATCTGATCGGGCTGCTCGGGCGCATCGTCGAGGACATCACGGTGTTCCCGATCGCCGAGACGTTCACGGACGAGGAACGCATTTCCCTCGAGGGGGACGGAGTGCGGATCAGCGCCGCTCCGCTGGCATCCGTCGAGAGGCACGACGACGGGGTACGGATCGTCGCCGGTTCCGAGGAGTCCGTCGTCGCGGGCGTCTTCGTGGCGTCCGGCACGATGCGGCAGCGGGCGCCCTTCGCCGCAGATCTCGGCGTGCGGATGCTCGAGTCCGGTGCGATCGAGATCGATGAATTCGGCCGCACCTCGCTCCCCGGGGTCTTCGCCGCGGGCGACCTCGCGCACCGCGCCTCGCTCCCCGGCCCGATGGCGTCCGTCCTGCTGGCGGCCGGCGCCGGTCAGCTCGCAGCCGTCGGCATCATCCAGTCACTTCTGGCTGCCGAGCACTGACCTCGGCTTTCGAATCGCGCAACTGGCCGCATCTGTCACCGAAAGGGAGCCGGTTGCGCGATTCGAACGGGGGTCAGACGGCTCCGACATCCACGGCGCCGCCGGTCGCGGCCGGCTCGGCGTAGGCGACTTCGCGCCAGACATCACCGACGCGTTCGAATGAGGTGACGCTCGACAGGGCGCAGCGTCGGGTGCGCGGGTCATGACGCAGGGGCAGACCCGCGACGCGGAGGTGCGTGATCCAGATCGGCGCCTGATGGGACACCATCACGACGTCTCCGTCGGCCGCCTCATCCCAGGCCTCGTCCATGACGCCGAGCATCCGCTCCGCGATGGAGGAATACGGTTCGCCCCAGCTCGGCAGCGCGGGTTGGCGCAGGTGCCACCAGTTCAGCGGGTTCATGAGGGAACGACGCATCTGCGTGCCCTCGAAGACGTTGGTCGGCTCGATGAGGCGGATGTCGATCTCCGGCACGAGATCGAAGCCCTCGGCGAACGGCTCAGCGGACTCCTGCGCACGCTCCAACGGTGAGGAGTACAGCGCGGAGACCGGCCGACCCGACTCCGCGACGTGCTCGGCAGCGGCCGCCGCCATCCCCCGGCCCGCCGTGCTCAGGTGGTAATCGGGCAGCCGCCCGTAGAGCACGCGGGCCGGATTGTGCACCTCGCCGTGTCGGACGAGGTGCAACCGGGACGCCGTCATGTCACGCCTTGCTGTAGCGCGAATCCCCGAAGCCGAGGATCAGGTACCCGATGTACGGGAAGAGGAAAAGCAGGAAGAACGAGAAGGCCCCGCCCTTGCCGAAGCGTGCGCCGAGCTTGAACGCCACGATGATCGCGAGGACCAGGTTCGCGATCGGGATCAGGTAGAGCAGCGCGAACCACCCGGACATGCCGGCGATCTTCACCAGGAAGATGAGGTTCACGATCGGGATGATCGCGAGGATCCCGGGGTATCCGGCCTTCGTGAACACCTTCCAGAGTCCGACGGCGACGAGGATGTAGAAGACGAGCGCGATCAGCCCCGTGGTGCCGGAGAAGATCGATGCGTAGAGATCGGAGATGCCGTTGTTGTCCACGGTGCTCCCTTTCTGTGTAAGAGCTGTGTCGTGGCGATCCTACTGATCCGGCGGCTCCGGCGCCGCTGACGGGGCCGGAGACGTGCCGACCACCCCCGTAGAATGGGCGCGTTCCCCATTTCCCAGATCAGAAGGAATACTCCGTGCTTCGCACCCACTCGGCAGGCTCTCTGCGAGCCGAGCACATCGGTCAGACCGTCACCCTCACGGGTTGGGTCGATCGCCGTCGTGACCACGGAGGAGTCGCTTTCATCGATCTGCGGGATGCCTCGGGCATCGCCCAGGTCGTCATCCGCGACGAGGAGATCGCGCACCCGCTGCGCAACGAGTTCGTCCTGAAGGTCACCGGGGAGGTGTCGCTGCGCCCCGAGGGCAACGCGAACCCGAACCTGCCGACCGGTGAGATCGAGCTCATCGCGACCGAGGTCGAGGTGCTCAACGAGTCCGCTGCGCTGCCCTTCCAGGTGTCGACGGCGCTCGCCGACACCGAGACGGTCGGAGAAGAGGCGCGCCTCAAGTACCGCTACCTCGACCTGCGTCGTCCCGGACAGGCCGCGAACCTGCGCCTGCGTTCCGACGTCTACAAGGCGATCCGCGATGTGCTGCACGCCGAGGACTTCACCGAGGTCGAGACGCCGACCCTCACGCGTTCGACGCCCGAAGGTGCCCGCGACTTCCTGGTGCCCGCGCGACTGAGCCCCGGCAGCTGGTACGCCCTGCCGCAGTCGCCGCAGCTGTTCAAGCAGCTGCTGATGGTCGGCGGTGTCGAGAAGTACTTCCAGATCGCACGCTGCTACCGCGACGAGGACTTCCGCGCCGACCGCCAGCCCGAGTTCACGCAGCTCGACATCGAGATGAGCTTCGTCGACCAGGAAGACGTCATCGCCCTGATGGAGTCGCTCATCGTCGCGATGTGGGCGACGATCGGCGTCGAGGTCGCGACCCCGCTGCCGCGCATGACGTACGCCGATGCCATGGCGAAGTACGGTTCCGACAAGCCCGACCTGCGCTTCGGCCTCGAACTCGTCGACGCGACCGAGTACTTCGCGGACACCCCGTTCCGCGTCTTCCAGGCCGAGTACGTCGGCGCCGTGCGGATGCCCGGCGGCGCGAGCCAGCCGCGCAAGCAGCTCGACGCGTGGCAGGACTGGGCGAAACAGCGTGGAGCCCGTGGTCTCGCGTACGTGCTGTTCAACGAGGACGGGACGCTCGGCGGCCCCGCGGCGAAGAACCTGTCCGAGTCGGAACAGGCCGGACTCGCAGAGCTCGTGGGTGCGGAGACCGGCGACTGCGTGTTCTTCGCCGCCGGTTCCACCAAGGAGAGCCGCGCCCTGCTCGGTGCCGCACGCGTCGAGATCGGTCGTCGCCTCGGCTACCTGAGCCCGGACGAGTTCGCCTTCACCTGGGTCGTCGACGCCCCGATGTTCGAGCCCGCCGCAGATGCCGTGGCCTCGGGCGACGTCGCTGTGGGCGCCGGGGCATGGACCGCCGTGCACCACGCGTTCACGGGCCCGAAGCCGGAGTTCGAGGACACCTTCGACACCGACCCCGGTTCTGCTCTCGCCTACGCCTACGACATCGTGTGCAACGGATCCGAGCTCGGCGGCGGGTCGATCCGCATCCACCGCGAAGACGTGCAGAAGCGCGTGTTCGAGGTCATGGGCATCAGCGACGAGCAGGCTGACGAGCAGTTCGGCTTCCTGCTCGACGCGTTCAAGTTCGGCGCCCCGCCGCACGGCGGAATCGCGCTCGGCATGGACCGCGTGCTGCAGCACCTCACCAAGACCGAGTCGATCCGCGAAGTCATCGCGTTCCCGAAGTCCGGCAACGGCTTCGACCCGCTGACCGCCGCACCGGCACCGATCACCGCGGCGCAGCGCGCCGAGGCCGGCGTCGACTTCGAGCCGGAGGACGACGAGGCCTGACCCCGCCGTTACCGCGACGCGCGCCCGGGTCGCACGAGATCTTCGGATTCGTGCGACCCGGGCGCTTTTTCGTTGCTCAGCCGAGGAGCGCGAGCGCGGGCACGATGTTCTCGTTCCACACGTCGACGCCGAGCTTCGCGATCAGGGCGACCACGACCGCCAGGAACACCACGCGGATGAAGGTCGTGCCGCGGGAGATGGCCATGCGCGAGCCCAGGTAGCTGCCCGCGACGTTCGCCACGGCGAGGATGCCGCCCAGCAACCACAGCACCGCGCCGTGCGGGATGAACAGCATCAGGGCACCCGCGTTCGTGGCCAGGTTCACGATCTTCGCCTTGGCGCTCGCCTGCAGGAAGTCGTAGCCGAGCAGCGCGACGAGAGTGATCACGAGGAAGGTACCGGTGCCGGGACCGATCATCCCGTCGTAGAAGCCGATCCCGAGGCCGGCGGCACCCGCCATGATGTGATGCTTGTGCCCGTGGAAACGCAGTTGGGTCGCCGCGCCCATCTGGGGACGGAATGCGGTGAACAGCGCCACCACGAGCAGGGCGATCACGATGATGGGCTTGAACGCGGCGGGCGGAAGCACGGTCGCCACGGCCGCGCCACCGAACGAGCCGACGAAGGCGATCGCCGCCATGGGCAGGGCCGTGCGTATGTCGGGCTTCGCGCGGCGGTAGTAGGTGACGCTACTGGTCGCGGTGCCGAAGACCGAGGCGAGCTTGTTCGTCGCGAGGGCCTGCACCGGCGAGATGCCGGGGATCAGCAGGAGCGCGGGGAGCTGCAGCAGACCTCCCCCACCGACGACCGCGTCGATCCAGCCGGCGCAGAAAGCGGCGATGACGACGAGCAGCAGTATGCCCCACGTGAGTTGCTCCAGTCCGAGCACAGCGCCGATATCCACCTGGCCATGATTCCAGAGAGTCGGCGGTGCTCCGGCATCCGGCCGGGCGCTGGCAGACTGGTGGCATGCTCGATGCCCTCCCGCTGCCGCACTCATTCGATTCGCGCAGGGGCACCGCGCTCCTGCGCCGGGCGACCGTGGACGACACGGATGCCGTGATCGCTCTCCTCGCCGACGATCCGATCAGCGCCGCGCGCGGTGACGTGGCTTCCGACGAGGACCGTCCCGCGTACACACGGGGGCTCGTCGAGATCCTGACCGAGCCGTCGAACGACCTCCTCGTGGTCGAGCTGGACGGCGACGTCGTCGGCACGCTGCAGCTCACCTCGATCCCGGGGATGGCGCGTCGGGGCGCGCGGCGACTGCTCGTCGAGGCAGTGCGCGTGCGGAGCAGTCTGCGCTCGTCGGGCATCGGCTCCACCGTGATGCGCTGGGTGGGAGAGGTCGCTGCCCCCGCCCTGGGCGCGACGATGGTGCAGCTCACCTCCGATGCCGCCCGTACCGACGCGCACCGCTTCTACGAGCGACTGGGCTACGTCGGCTCGCACCGCGGCTTCAAGTACAGCGTCCCGCAGGTCTGAGGCCCGCGGCCCTGTTCGGCCACCCTCTCGCCACCGACCGTTCACCCGCACCGCGACGGTCGGCAACCTGCGCCTCATAGTGTCCTCTCGCAACCCGAACCCGGCTCACAGCGCCGGACACCGAGAGGACACTCATGGCCCGCATCACCCGCCGCGCGCGCATCGGCGCCGGCATCGCCCTGGCCACCACGGCCGCACTCGCACTCACCGCCTGCTCCGGCGCAGCGGACGCGACCGGTGGTGGCAGCTCCGATGTCGACGCCGCCACCGCGACCTCGGTCACCGACTTCGGCACCTTCGCCGACCTCGAAGCCGCAGCCAAGGCCGAGGGCTCCCTCAACGTCATCGCCCTTCCGCGCGACTGGGCGAACTACGGCGAGATCCTCGATCTGTTCGCCGAGAAGTATCCGGAGATCACGATCAATGAGACCTCGCCCGACGTCTCCAGCGCGGAGGAGATCCAGGCCGCGGAGACCAACAAGGGTCTCGACACCGCCCCGGACGTGTTCGACCTCGGCCTGACGGTCGCGCTCCAGAACACCGACACGTTCGCGCCGTACAAGGTGCAGACCTGGGACGACATCCCCGAGGAGCTGAAGGAGCCCAGCGGCCTCTTCGTCGGCGACTACGGCGGGTACATGTCGATCGGCTACGACTCGTCGAAGTTCGATGCTCCCGCCGAGCTCTCCGACCTGCTCTCGTCCGACTACAAGGGTGCTGTGGCGATCAACGGCGACCCGACGCAGGCCGGTGCCGCCTTCGCCGCCGTGGGCCTGGCGACCGTGCAGTCCGACGGCACGCTCGACGACTTCCAGCCGGGCATCGACTTCTTCTCCGAGCTTCAGCAGGCGGGCAACCTGCTCAAGGTCGACGTCACTACCGCGACCATCGTGAGCGGCGAGACCCCGGTCGTGTTCGACTGGGACTACCTGAACGCCTCGCACTCGGCCGACAACGAGGACTGGAAGGTCGTCGTCCTCGACGGCACAGGCTACGCCGGCTACTACAACCAGGCCATCAACGTCGACGCCCCGCACCCCGCTGCAGCCCGTCTGTGGCAGGAGTTCCTCTACAGCGACGAGGTCCAGAACCTGTGGCTGAAGGGCGGCGCCCGTCCGGTGCGCATGGAGGCCATGACCGACGCGGGCACGATCGACGCCGACCTCGCTGCTGCGCTCCCGGAGGCCCCGGAGACGACCGTGGTCCCGAGCGAGGAACAGTCCACGAACGCCGGCACGCTTCTCGGCGAGAAGTGGGCCGCGGCGGTCCAGTGACGACCCTCACCGCAACGGGGGCGGATGCCACGGCATCCGCCCCCGCTCCTACCGCCGGGTTCTCGCCCCACGCGAGGGCCCGGCGGTCCGCTCCGTCCTTCGCCTGGCTCGGGCTCATCCCCTTCGCCGCCTACGTCGTGCTGTTCCTGGCCGTTCCCACCGTGCTCGCGGTCGGTTCCGGCTTCTTCACGAAGGACGGCGCGTTCACCTGGTCGAACATCGCGGCCCTCGCCGACCCCGTCGTATTGAACACGTTCGCGAACTCCGCCGGACTCTCGCTCCTCACCGCCCTGGTCGGCGCCGTCGTCGGTGCGCTCGTCTGCTACGCGCTGCTCGGCATGGATCCCGAGAGCCGCAGCCGTTCCGCCGTAGATGCCGCGGCCGGAGTGCTCGCCCAGTTCGGTGGCGTCATGCTGGCCTTCGCCTTCATCGCGACCATCGGCATCCAGGGCGTCGTCACCGTCTTCCTGAGGGACTCGCTCGGCATCGACATCTTCGCGAACGGCACCTGGCTCTACGAGCTGCCGGGTTTGATCCTCCCCTACTTCTTCTTCCAGATCCCCTTGATGGTCATCACCTTCATGCCCGCCCTCGCTGCCCTCAAGCCACAGTGGGCGGAGGCGAATCTCACCCTCGGCGGCACCCGTGCGAGCTTCTGGATGCGCATCGGCCTCCCCGTGCTCGCACCCTCGTTCCTCGCCAGCCTGCTGCTGCTGTTCGCGAACGCGTTCTCGTCCTATGCCACGGCCGCCGCCCTCGCGAGCCAGGGGGCGCAGATCGTGCCGCTCCAGATCCGTACCGCTCTCACGAGCGAGACCGTGCTCGGGCGGGAGAACCTCGCCGGCGCCCTCGCGCTCGGCATGATCGTGGTGGTCGGCATCGTGATGGGCCTGTACTCCTTCGTGCAGCGACGCGCGGCGAGGTGGCAGTCGTGAACCGGCTCGGTCCGTCCCGCACCACCCGCTGGGTCATCGGCATCGTCGTCGGTGTGTTCTTCGCCGTCCCGCTGGTCTCGACGTTCCTCTTCACGCTGCGCGATCCCGAGGGCGGTCTGTCGTTCGCTCGCTGGATCGCGCTGTTCGATCCCGCGGCAGCCGCCACCCTCAAGCCGATCTGGACGGGACTCGGCGACTCAATGATCCTCGCCGTCGTCACCGTGGCTATCGTGCTGCTCCTGCTGGCACCGACCATGATCCTGGTGAACCTGCGCTTCCCGAAACTCCGACCGGCGTTCGAGTTCGCGGTGCTCCTCCCGATCTCGATTCCCGCGATCGTGCTGGTCGTCGGTCTCGCGCCGATCTACCTGCAGATCGGACGCACGCTCGGCACCGGCACGTGGACGCTGGCCTTCGCATACGGCATCACCGTGCTGCCGTTCGCCTTCCGCTCGATCCAGGCTTCGATCGATGCCGCCGACCTGCGCACACTCGCCGAGGCCGCACGCTCGCTCGGAGCGAGTTGGCCGGTCGTCGTGCTCAAGGTGCTCGCTCCGAACCTCCGCCAGGGGCTCCTGGCGGCTTCGCTGATCTCGATCGCCGTGGTGCTCGGCGAGTTCACGATCGCCTCCCTCCTCAACCGCCAGGTGTTCCAGACCGCGATGGTCGTGGTGAACAAACAGGATCCGTACGCGCCGGCCATCTTCACCCTGCTCGCGCTGGCGTTCGTGTTCCTCCTGCTCCTCCTGATCGGCCGTGTCGCCCGCGGCCCACGAAAGGCCCGCTCATGACCGTCGACCATGCCCTGCCTCGCACCAAGGACAACCTGCTGCTCGCCCGTGCCGGGGAGGGCACGCGCGTCGAGCTCCAGGGGATCGTGAAGAGCTACGCCGGCACGCGGGTCCTGCACGGTGTGGACCTCGACATCGCACCCGGGGAGTTCGTCTCGCTGCTCGGTCCCTCGGGGTGCGGCAAGACGACGCTGCTCCGAGTGCTCGCAGGCCTCGAAGGAGCCGACGCCGGCGCCGTGCTGCTCGGCGGTGGGGACGTGTCGCGCATACCGACGAACAAGCGCGACATCGGCATGGTCTTCCAGTCGTACTCGCTCTTCCCCCACCTGCGGGTCGCCGACAACACCGCCTTCGGACTGCGGCGGCGGGGCATCGGCAGGGCGGAGGCGGAGAAGCGCTCACTCGACGCGCTCGCGCTGGTCGGTTTGCGTGACTTGGCCGACAGGTTCCCGCATCAGCTCTCGGGCGGTCAGCAGCAACGGGTGGCCCTCGCGCGAGCGCTGGTGACCGAGCCCAAGGTGCTGCTGCTCGATGAGCCGCTCTCCGCGCTCGATGCGAAGGTGCGGGTGCAGCTGCGCGACGAGATCCGCCGCATCCAGTTGCGCCTCGGTATCACGACCGTCTTCGTCACGCACGACCAGGAGGAGGCGCTCGCCGTCTCCGACCGGATCGCGGTGATGAACGCCGGACGGATCGAACAGATCGGTTCGCCGGAGCAGCTGTACACGCTGCCCTCCACGGCGGGGGTCGCGGCCTTCGTGGGACTTTCGAGCGTCGTCTCGGGCGTGGCGGAGGGCGACCATGTGCTGGTGTGGGGACAGCGCCTCCCCCTGCAGTCGCCGGCGGATGGCCAGGTCGATGTCTATCTTCGGCCGGAGAACGTGTACTTCGCGTCGGAGGCCGACTCGTCGACCGACGCCCTGGTCGAGGAGAGCACCTTCCTGGGAAGCATGCGCCGTACCCTGGTCCGCACCGAGTCGGGCGAGCTCGTGCGTGTGCAGCACGCCCCCGGGATCCATCCTTCGTTCGGCGACCGCGTGCGCATCGCGGTCGCTCCCGAACCCGTCGCGGTTCATCCCCGCGGCTGACCACGCGCTCTTCCCCGGATCTGCGTCGACCGCTAGCGTGAGGCGCGAGGGGGCGGGGTGCCCTCATCCGAGAGAGAAAGGACTCCTCATGGCAGGCAAGTTCGAGCTGTACACCGACAAGTCCGGCGAGCACCGCTTCCGCCTCAAGGCCGGCAACGGCGAGGTCATCGCGATCAGCGAGGGCTACTCATCGAAGTCCGCTGCCCTTAACGGCATCGAGTCCGTCCGGCGGAACGCCCCCGACGCCGAGGTCGTCGAAGTCGACTGATCTCGCGTCCGACTGAGCTCGACGCCCCCGTTCAGCGTCGAGACCCCCGGTGGCAGACGTCTGTCACCGGGGGTGCCGACGCGCAGACGGGGTCTCGACGCGCAGACGGGGTGCCCACGCGCGGACGCGGACGGGGCACCGAGTCAGAGCACGCGCGAGAGGAAGTCCTTCGTGCGCGGGTGCTGCGGGTTGCTGAGAACCTCGCGCGGGTCGCCCTCTTCGACGATGTGTCCACCGTCCATGAAGATGAGGCGTGACCCGACCTCGCGCGCGAAGCCCATCTCGTGCGTGACGACGAGCATCGTCATCCCCTCGTCCGCCAGCGAGCGCATGACCTGCAGCACCTCGCCGACCAGTTCGGGGTCCAGCGCCGACGTCGGCTCGTCGAAGAGCATCATGTCGGGGTTCATGCACAGGGCACGCGCGATCGCCACGCGCTGCTGCTGTCCTCCCGACAGGTGTCCTGGGAAGGCATCCGCTTTCTCGGAGAGCCCCACTCGCTCGAGCATCGCGTGTGCGACCTGCTCGGCCTCCTTCTTGGAGCGCTTCTTCACCCGCTGCTGAGCGATGGTGAGGTTGCCGAGCACATCGAGGTGCGGGAACAGGTTGAAGCTCTGGAACACCATGCCGATCCGCGTGCGCACCCGGTCGATATCGACGTCGGGATCGGTGATGTCGATCCCCTCGATCAGCACCTTGCCGTCAGTCGGTTCCTCGAGCAGGTTCACCGAGCGCAGCAGCGTCGACTTCCCCGAGCCCGAGGGCCCGATCACGCAGACCACCTCGCCCTTGGTGACGGTGAGGTCGATGCCCTTGAGCACCTCGTTGTCGCCGAAGGATTTCACGAGCCCCTGCACGTCGATTGCGGGGGCATGGACATCGATCAGGTCGGTGATCATCGCTGCCTCGCCATCCGTCGTTCCAGCCACGCACTGAAGCGCGTGAGCGGGATCGTCACGATCAGGTACAGGATCGCCGCCATGATCAGCGGCGTTCCGTTCGCGTTCTGCGTGCTCGCGTCGCGGGCGAAGTTCGTGAGCTCCTTCGACCAGATGAAGGATCCTGCCACGAACAGGAGCGAGGTGTCCTTCAACAGCAGGACGAACTCGTTGGTCAGCGGCGGGATGATGATCCGGAAACCCTGGGGCACGACGATCCAGAAGGTCGTCTTCATCGGCGACATGCCCAGCGAACGCGCCGCCTCCGTCTGCCCCTTCGGAACCGCCTGGATACCGGCGCGGATCGTCTCGGCCATGTAGGCCGAAGCGACCAGGATCAGACCGATGAGTCCGAGGACCACCGGTCCGCCGAGCTTCGTCGCCGGTACGCCGAGTCCGATGGGGAGGATGAACGCGATCGCGAAGATCGTGAGGATCGCGGGAAGTCCGCGGAACAACTCGATCCAGCACGTCGCGATCCAGCGGAACGGACCGATTGCGGACAACTTCATCAACGCCAGCACGACGCCGAGCAGCAGACCGCCGATGAAGGCCACCGCGGTGAACCACAGGGTGTTCACGAGTGCCGTGGTGATGATGCCCGGGAGCATCTTCACCGCGACCTCGGGGTTGAAGTAGAGGTTCGCGATCCGGGCCCAGTCGGTGCTGACGATCACCCAGACGGCGATCGCGATCAGCACCGCATAGACGGTGTACCGGTACAGCTTGCTTTTCGTGGTGCGCCTCAACGCCATCGTCAAGGTCCTCTCGACCGACTCGCCTGCAGACTCAGTTGGCCGTGAAGTACTGGTCGTAGATCTTCTGGTACTCGCCGCTGTCGCGGAGGTCCGCCAGTGCTCCGTTCACCGCGTCGAGCAGCGCGTCCTTCTCGCCCTTCGCGAAAGCGAAGCCGTACGACTCGTCGGTCTCGTAGGTCTCGACGATCTTGTAGTTCGAGTCAGCCTTCTCGTGCTCGAGGTTCACCGGCTGGTCCTGCAGGATGGCCTCGATCTGTCCGGCCTGCATGGCCGGCCACAGCTCACCGTCGGACGGATACTGCACGAGCTCTGCCTCAGGCGCGTTCTCGCCCGCATAGGCTTCGCCGGTCGTCCCCTGCTGCACGCCGACGTTCTTCCCGGCGAGGTCGTCGATGGACTCGATGCCCGAATCCGTGCGCACCAGGAGCGACTGCAGCGAGTCGTAGTAGGGGTCGGAGAAGTCGATGTTGGCCTTGCGCTCGTCGGTGATCGTCATGGCGGATGCCCCGACGTCGCACTGCCCGGCAGCGAGGGTGGTCCCGGACTGGAGCGCGTCGAAGCCCACGTCCTGTACAGAGAGCTCCAGGTCGAGCTGTGCGGCGATCGCGCCGAGCAGGTCGATGTCGAAGCCGGAATAGCCGGTCTCCGAGTTCGGGTCCTCGAACTCGAACGGCGGGTAGGGGATGTCCGAGCAGACGGTGAGCGTACCCGCCTCGATCAAGCCGTAGTCGTCACCCGCAGCCGGCTCACCACCGCTGCCTGCGTCGGAGGATCCCGTCGCGCAGCCGGCGAGCGCGAGGGTGGCGGTCGCCGCGAGGGCGAGACCGGCGATGAGGTTACGACGAGGCATGTCGGCTCCTGTGAGTCGAGGGCGAATGTGACGCCCGGTGACGGGTAGGAGAACATCTAAACATGCGGTCGGTCGCGTGACCAATGGCATCGGCGTCGCCGCATATCACGTTTGTGTTGCGAGACCGCCGGGAAGACGGACGAAATCGAGTTCCTCGTGACCCGCGACGGAGTGTCAGACCTCGAAGTCGACGGCGACGCGCGATGCCACGACTGAGCGGATGTACGTGACGACCTCTTCGTGCGCGGGGTGCACCTGGTACTCCTCGATCGCCTCCACCGAGTCGAAGTCCGCGACCAGCGTCACGTCCCAGTTCGCCTCCGGGTACGCCATGTTGGCTCCGGCGGAGATCGAGAGGAGCTGCGGCACCACACCGTCGAGCGCGTTCAGGCGGCGCGCGGCTTCCTTCGCCTGCTCGGCACGCACGGTGGCGTCTTCGGCGGCGAGCTTCCAAGTCACGACATGGCGGATGGTCACAGGGCTTCCTTCGACTCGGACTTCACATCGCTGCGGACGGCTGTCTCCAGCGCTTCCCGCAGACGGTCCGGCGTCACGCGCCAGTGCGCATGCAACTCGCCGTCGATTAACAGGACCGGGATCTTCTCCCACCACAGCTCGTACAGGGCGGGGTCGTCGTTGATCGATGCCTCGACGATCTCGATCTGCTCCGCCGCCGCGTCCGGCAGTTCGGCGACGACGGCGTCGATCACCTCAGAAGCCACCTCGCACAGATGGCAGTCGGGCTTGCGGATCAGGGTCAGCGTGGTCACGCCGACGGCACCTCGACGGCACGTCCCTGCGAGATCCATTCACCGGTGCCACCCTCGACGTTCGTCGCGTCGTACCCGCGGGACTCCAGCGCCTCGACGACCCGCGCCGAACGGCCGCCGGCCTGGCAGATCACGTCGAACGCCTCCGACGGCAACTCCTCGAGCCGGTTGCCGATCTCGGACATCGGGATGTTGACCGCACCGGGCACGTGGCCTGCGGCGAACTCGTCCACCTCCCGGACATCGATGAGCGGGACACCGGAGCGCTCGGCGAGTTCGGTGACGGTGATCGACTTCATGACATCCTCTCGGCGGTGCAGATCTGTGGGCAGAGACACAAAGCGCCCGTCCGAAGACAGGCGCTCGTGTCTGGTCGCTTACTTCTTGTTGCGACGCTGGTGGCGAGTCTTACGAAGCAGCTTGCGGTGCTTCTTCTTCGCCATGCGCTTGCGGCGCTTCTTGATGACAGAACCCACGGAAACCTCACTAAGTCAGGGGCTGGGTGTCCCCGAAATCGGACACCCGAGTATGGGCACGGAAAAATGCCTCGGATCAGTCTAGCAAACCCGACGGCGTGCGCCGTGCGGCCTCGTGTCGACTCACCCGACGTCGGCGATGGGGCGCTGCAGCGCGTCGGCCACGGCCGACTCCGGTACGCGGTAGCTCCGGCCGAAGCGGACGGCTGGCAGTTCCCCGGCGTGCACCAGCCGATACACGGTCATCTTGGACACGCGCATGATTTCGGCGACCTCGGCCACCGTGAGGAATCGGACGTCTGGAACCTCGGGCATCCCACGTACCCCTTTCTCGATGTGCACACTCTATGGGGTAGCTGGGACACCTGTAAACCCGTGTGACTCATGTGATCAGTGGGGCATCGGCGGGATCCACCGCCAGGAACTCGCGCGGGCCCCCGACCTCCGCTCCCGCCGTCCAGCCGAGACATAGGCGTCGCTCGCCTTTCGCTCAGCCGCGACTGCCACTGTCAGTGCAGGACTCGCGCCGGCACCGCGCCGAGTCCTCGCGGATCTGGGGATCCGCGGATCGCCCCTGACGACATGCCCCCCGGCCGTCAGGGGCGAGGCGTTTCCGGGCGCGCCCCACGAGCGGCCACACCGGGACGCGAACCGTCGACGGGGTTCAGCCGCCGAACCGCTTGAGCGCCGAGGTGACGGCGTGCTTGGCGGATGCCGCGGCGCGCCCGACGACCTCCGCGGCATGTGCCGCACTGTCGGGAAGCGGGCCACCGGGGTAGTCGATGTCCGGGGCCGCGTCGCCGTACGCGTCGACCAGGAACGGGACGAGCCAGTCATCGACGACTTCGAGCGGTTCGACCGCGAGGCTGTAGAACCGGCGCTGTCCGTCTTCGCGCACGGACACCAGCTCGGCATCGCGAAGAACCTTGAGGTGCTTCGAGACGGTGGGCTGGCTGATGCCCAGATCGGCGACGATCTGGCTGACACTCGTGCCGGTCTCCCCTTCGGACATGTGCCGCAGCAGGAGCTGGAGGATGTCGCGCCTCGTACCGTCTGCGATCACGTCGAAGATGTCCGTCATGTGATCAGGGTAGTCGGCTCCGGCACGGAGTACCATGACGGAGGCTCGGCTGACCGGCGCCGTGCGACCGTGGGGCGCGTCCGAGAGAGAAGATGAGGGGGCAGCGATGTCGGGCATCGTTTCGGCGTCGTCCCCAGGACAGGGTCTGTCGGGAATCGCCGGCCGTGCGAGGCAGATCCTCACCTCCTCACCCTCCCGTTTCGCGATCGTCGTCTTCGCGCTCCTGATCCTCGTGTTCACGGTTCTCCTGTCGCTACCGATCGCGTCCGCCAGCGGCACCGTCACCCCGCTGAGCGACGCCCTCTTCACGGCCATGTCGACGATCTGCGTCACCGGCCTGTCGACCGTGGACATGGCGAACCACTGGTCGCCGTTCGGGCACGTCGTCGTCTTCCTCGGCGTGAACATCGGCGGTATCGGCGTCCTCACCCTCGCGTCCCTCATGGGGATGCTCATCTCGAAGCGCTTGGGGCTGCGGGCCAAACTGCTGGCGGCCGGCGACACGAACCCTCTGCGCGCGCACGGGGGCGTGGTGAACGAGAGCCAGACCGTGCGCCTGGGCGAGGTCGGCCAGCTGCTCACGACCGTCGCGGTATCGGCCCTCATCATCGAGGCCACGCTCGCCGTTCTGCTCTACCCCGCCCTCGTGATGGCGGAGGTCAACCCCATCGCGGCGCTCTGGGAGGCCCCGTACTTCGCGGCCATGGCCTTCACCAACACCGGCTTCGCCCCGAACGACGGCGGTGTGGCCGTGTTCGGCGACGACTACCTCGTGCTCTCTCTCCTCATGGTGGGCGTGTTCCTCGGCAGCATCGGCTTCCCCGTCATCTACTCGCTCGCCAAGCACGTCTGGCACGTCAAGCGCTGGTCACTGCACACGAAACTCACCCTCGTCACCACGGTGCTCCTGTTCATCCTGGGTGCGGCCGTCTTCGTCGTCCTGGAGTTCGACAACCCGAAGACGTTCGGGTCGATGGATGCCGCCGACACGACGTTCCAGGCCTTCTTCCTCTCGGCGATGACCCGATCCGGCGGCTTCAATGTGATCGAGATGGACGATCTGAACGGCTCCTCCCTGCTCGCGGCCAGCATGCTGATGTTCGTCGGGGGCGGCTCGGCGTCGACGGCGGGCGGCATCAAAGTCACCACCCTGGCCGTCCTCGCGATCGCCGTGTGGTCGGAGGCGAAGGGGCGTCAGTCCGTCGAGGCCTTCGGGCGGCGCATCCCGAGCGACGTGCAACGCGTGGCCCTCAGCGTCGTCGCGTGGGGGGCGACCATCGTCGCGCTGTCGACCATCGTGATCGCCCAGCTCACCAAGGAGGAGATCAGCCACGTCCTGTTCGATGTGATCTCGGCCTTCGGCACCGTCGGGCTGTCGACGGGGCTCACCGCGGATCTGCCCGATTCAGCCTCCTACGTCATGGCCGCGACCATCTTCATGGGGCGCGTTGGTACAGTGACTCTCGCCGCGGCGGTCGCCGCGACATCGCGAACGCAGTACTACTCACTGCCCGTGGAAAGGCCGATCGTTGGTTGAAGTCCTCCGGGGCGACGCTCCCGTCCTCGTCATCGGTCTCGGCCGCTTCGGCGCCGCCTGCGCCGGAGAGCTCGACCGTCTCGACCGCGAGGTGCTCGCGATCGACGACAACCTCGAACTCGTGCAGAAGTGGTCCGACCGCGTCACGCACACCGTGCAGGCCGACGCGAAGAACATCGATGCGCTCCGCCAGATCGGTGCGCAGGACTTCCAGGTCGCGGTCGTCGCCGTCGGCTCCTCGATCGAGGCGTCCGTGCTGATCACGGCCAACCTCGTCGACCTCAAGGTGCCGCAGATCTGGGCCAAGGCCGTGTCCCAGTCCCACGGCAAGATCCTGGCCCGTGTCGGCGCGAACCACGTCATCTACCCGGAGCGCGAGGCCGGCGAGCGCGTGGCGCACCTGGTGAGCGGACGGATGCTCGACTTCATCCGCTTCGATGACGACTTCGTGCTCGCCAAGATGTACCCGCCGAAGTTCATCCGCGGCGTCGGCCTGAACGAGTCGGGCGTCCGCTCGAAGTACAAGGTCACCGTCGTCGGGGTGAAGAGCCCGGGCAAGCCGTTCCGCTACGCCGAGGCGAACACGATCGTCACCAACCACGACCTCATCATCGTGTCGGGCACCAACAGCGACATCGAGCGTTTCGCTGCACTCGACCGCTGACGACGGGACCCACCCCGGTTCCACGACTCCCCCTCAGGGCGGACGCGCAGACGACCCGTCCGTGGTGGGATGGAGGGCATGACCGACCACACAACGGCCCCACCCGTCCTCGCCCTCCGCGGGCTCCACAAGCAGTTCGGGCCGAAGGTCGCCGTCGACAACCTCTCCCTCGACGTGCCGGCCGGATCGATGCTCGGACTCCTCGGACCGAACGGCGCGGGCAAGACCACGACCCTCGCCATGGCGACCGGACTGTTGCGTCCGGACGCCGGGAACGCGTGGGTGCTCGGTGCGGATGTGTGGCAGAACCCCGCCGAAGCCAAGGCGCGCATGGGCGTGCTCCCCGACGGCATCCGCATGCTCGACCGGCTCTCCGGCGCAGAGCTGCTGCGGTACACGGGCCTGCTGCGAGGCATGCCCGAGGCTGACGTGGCATCGCGCACCGAAGAGCTCCTCGCCGCCCTCGGCCTCACCGATGCGCGTGATCGCCTCGTCGTGGACTACTCGGCGGGCATGCGCAAGAAGATCGGCCTCGCGTGCGCCCTGATCCATGCGCCGCGACTCCTGATCCTGGACGAGCCCCTCGAGGCGGTCGATCCTGTGTCGGGCGAGACGATCCGCCAGATCCTGCGCGCGTTCGTCGACGGCGGCGGCACGGTGGTGCTCTCCAGCCACGTGATGGAGCTCGTCGAGTCGATGTGCGACCGGGTCGCCATCGTCGCGGAGGGTCGTCTGCTCGCACACGGCACGCTGGATGAGGTGCGCGCCGGTCTCACGCTTCAGCAGCGGTTCCTGGCCCTGGTGGGCGCACACGATCTCGGGACGGAGACACTCGCGTGGTTGCGCTCCTCGTAAGCCTGCGCTGGCGGCAGCTGGGCCACCAGCTCTCGCGCAACCCCTGGATGATCGTGACCCTGGTCCTCACCGGGATGATCGCCCTGGGCATGCTCGCGGGTCTGACGGCAGCGCTCGTGGCGCTGCGCTTCGCCGCCCCCGAGGCCGCGGTCACCGTCATGGTCCTCGCCGGCACTGTGCTGGTCGTCGGGTGGTGGGTCGGGTCGATCCTGGTGAGCGGCGATGATTCGCTGGCCCCCGAGCGATTCGCTCTGCTCCCCCTCACCGCCGGCGCCCTGCTGCCCGGACTGGTCGTCGCCGGCGCGACGACCATCGGGGGCCTCGGCACGATCACGGCACTGCTGCTCATGCTCCTCGGCTGGTCGATCAGCCTTCCGGCACTGCTCAGCGCTCTGATCCTCGCACCCGTCGCCGTCGTGACGTGTGTGCTGGGCGCCCGTGTGGTGAGCGGGGTCCTCGCCGGGTGGTTGGCCCGCCGTGGCACCCGCGACCTCGTCGTGATCCTGGGGGTGCTGCTCGTCGCCTCCTCCGGCCTGCTGCTCAACCTCGGCATGGGTGCGCTGTTCCGGGTGAACGACATCGGCGGGGCGTTCACCGCCGTCACCGACATCGTCAGCTGGACGCCCATCGGTGCGGTGTTCGGCGTCTCCGCGTCGGTCGCGCAGGGCGATTACCTCTCCGCAGCACTCCGCCTGCTCATCGCCCTTGCGACGGTCATCGCCCTGTGGTTCGCGGCACGGGGGCTGCTCGCCGCACGCCTCGTCGCTCCGATCCAGAACAGCGGCGGAGGACGTGTGCGCTCCGGTGGCCTGCTGGACCGGGTCCTGCCGGCCACTCCGACCGGCGCCATCGCCGCACGCACACTGCGATATTTCCGCCGCGACCCTCGACAGGTCGTGAACGTCGTGATGATGCTGCTCCTGCCCGCGATCTTCATCGGGCTCGCGCTCATGAACGGACTGCAGGACGAGTCCGTCGGATTCGGGCCCGCACTCACGCTGATCCCGACGATCAACGCGCTCCTCACCGGCACCATCATCCAGATGGCGATCGCCTACGACAACGACGCGATCGCCGCCCACATCCTGGGCGGCGTCCGCGGCGCCGCGGATCGGGCGGGACGATTGCTCGGATTCGGGCTGATCGCCGTGCCCCTGACCCTCGTGCTGTGCGTCGCCACCTGCCTGCTCGCCGGCCGGATGGACCTGCTGCCCGGCAGCCTCGGGGCGGCGCTCGGACTGACGGCGATCTCGGCCGGCGCAGGCGCCTGGGTGGGCAGCTTCCTCCCGGGTCGCGCTCCCGCGCCCGAGGCCAACCCGCTCGGTCGCGGCTCCTCCGGTGGCGTGCAGTCGCTTCTCGCGATGATCATCATCGGACCGATCACGCTGCTCGTCGGCGCACCCGCCCTCGGGTTCGCGATCGCGGGGATCTGGAATCCTGCGCTGGGCTGGGTCAGCCTCGCGTGCGGTGTCGTGCTCGGTGCGCTCGCCCTGTGGGGTGGGACGGTGCTCGGAGGCAGCATCCTCAACCGACGCTGGCCCGAAGTGCTCGCCGAGGTCGCCAGCGAGAGCTAGCGACCTCGAGCACCGATAGGGGGTGCCGATACGCAGCCGCATGGTTCAGGCTCCGGCGGCGAGTTCCTTCGCCCGCGCGAGTGCGGCGGCAGCGGCATCGGAGAAAGTGCGTTCGAGGTGCGCGTCCTGCAGCACCGCGACAGCCCGCTCCGTCGTCCCCTTCGGACTCGTGACGCGGCGACGCAGCTCGGCAGGATCCTCTCCCGAGGCGTCGAGCAGTGCGGTCGCGCCGATGAACGTCTGCTCCACCATCAGCCTGGCGTCGGCATCCTCGAAGCCCATGCCGACGGCTGCCTTCGTGAACTCCTCGATCAGCAGATACACGTAGGCCGGACCCGATCCCGAGATCGTCGACAGCGCGTCGATCTGAGACTCCGGCACCTCGACGACCGCGCCGACGGTCTCGAACAGACGACGCACGAGCGACAGATCGTCCGCGGTCGCGGCGGCCCCCGCGGCGAGACCGGTGACGCCCTTGCGCACCGTCGACGGAGTGTTCGGCATCGACCGGATCACGCGGGCATCGGGGCCGAGCACATCGGCGAAGGTCTGCAGCGTGACACCGGCGGCGACACTCACCACGATCGCGTCGGCGGCGAGGTGCGGGGCGATCTCGCGCAGCAGGTCGGGCACCATCGCCGGCTTGACGCCAACCAGGACGATGCGCGCGCCCGCAGCGGCCTCGGCGTTGCCGTCCGGCCGCTCTGCGAGTGCGATGCTGGTGACGCCTTCGAGCCCTTCGAACGCCTCCGCCTTCTCCGCGGTGCGGTTCGTCGCGGTGATCCCGCCGTCGATCCGGATGCCCGACGCGACCACTCCGCGCAGGATCGCACCGCCCATCGAGCCGGCACCGAGGAAAGCGAGGGAAGGAAGCGAGTCAGCCATGTCGTCATCCTACGGCGGGCACTCCCCGCATCCTCCGGTGGGCGGTTCTAGACTCGTCCCATGAGTGCATCCGGAGGCAACAAGGCCATCGTCGCGGCGTTCCTGGCGAACCTGGGCATCGCGCTCGCGAAGTTCGTCGCCTGGGCGCTGTCCGGTTCCGCCTCGATGCTCGCGGAGGCCATCCACTCGGTCGCCGATTCCGGCAACCAGCTCCTGCTCATGCTCGGCGGACGCAAGGCACGTCGCGAAGCGGACCGTTCACACCCCTTCGGCTATGGCCGGGAGCGCTATGTGTACGCCTTCGTCGTGTCGATCATCCTCTTCTCCGTCGGCGGACTGTTCGCGATCTACGAGGGCGTCGAGAAGCTCACCAACCCCCACGAGCTCGACAGGACCTGGTGGTGGTTGCCGCTGGTCGTCCTCTTCATCGCGATCGGGCTCGAGTCGTTCTCGCTGCGCACCGCGGTGCGCGAAAGCAACATCGTGCGGGAGAAGGGGCAGTCGTGGGTCTCCTTCGTGCGTCGTTCGAAGGCTCCCGAACTCCCCGTCGTGCTGCTTGAAGACGTCGGTGCGCTGACCGGCCTCACGTTCGCGCTGCTCGGCGTCGGGCTCACGCTCCTCACCGGAAACCCGGTGTTCGACGCCCTCGGGACCGTGATGATCGGTGTGCTGCTGGTGCTGATCGCGATCGTGCTGGGCGTCGAGACGAAGAGCCTGCTGGTCGGCGAAGGGGCGACGGCCGCCGATCACGACCGCATCGTCGATGCCATCAACGCGGGCGACGAGATCGAGAAGATCATCCACATGAAGACTCTCTACCTCGGACCGGACGAGCTGATGGTCGCTGCGAAGATCGCCCTCAACGCCGACAAGCCGTTGCGGGAAGCCGCCGACGACATCAACGCGATCGAGGCGCGCATCCGCGAGGCCGTTCCGGTCGCTCGCATCGTCTACATCGAGCCGGACGTGTATCGCCCCGCGATCGATCCCGAGCCGTCGACCGACGTCTTCGTGCTGAAGTCCTCCGACTGAGCGCGGAGCCCGGACGGGCAGCGAGTGCTCAGCGCCGCTTCTCGAAGAAGGTGCGCAGCTGCGACGCCACCGCGTCCGCCTGCACACCGCCGATCACCTCGGCGCGGTACGGGAGCCTCCGGTCGCGCAGGACGTCGTACATGGAGCCGGCCGCGCCCGCCTTCTCGTCCCAGGCGCCGAAGACCACGCGCCCGATGCGCGCCTGCAGAATCGCCCCCGCACACATGATGCACGGCTCGAGGGTGACCACGAGGGTGTGCCCCTCGAGGTTCCACGAGCCGACGGATGCCGCCGCACGACGCAAGGCCTCCACTTCGGCATGACCGGTCGGATCGTTCGTGGCCTCGCGGGTGTTTCGCCCCTCGGCGACGATGTTCCCCTCACGGTCGAGGATCACCGCTCCGACCGGGATCTCCGCCGCTGCCGCCGCCTCGTCCGCAAGCGCGAGCGCCCGCTGCATCGCGAGGTCGTCGGCGGCGGTCATACGTCGAGCCTACGACAGCCGCACCCAGGTCACCGGGCCCGGATGTCGTGCCGGGCTCCCTGGCGCATTACCCTGTATCCATGCGTGTTCACGTCGCCGACCACCCTCTCGTCACTCACAAGCTCTCGGTGCTGCGCGACGCGCGCACCCCGTCGCCGGTGTTCCGCCAGCTCACGGAAGAACTCGTGACCCTGCTCGCGTACGAGGCGACCCGCAACGTGAAGGTCAGCCCGATCGAGATCACCACCCCTGTGACGACGACCACGGGCGTCAAGATCTCGGAGCCGCGTCCCATCGTGGTGCCGATCCTCCGCGCGGGCCTCGGGATGCTGGAAGGTCTGGTCAAGCTGCTCCCGACCGCAGAGGTCGGGTTCCTCGGAATGGTGCGCGACGAGACGACCTTCGAGCCGACCACGTACGCCGAGCGTCTCCCCGACGACCTGAGCGACCGCCAGTGCTTCGCCATCGACCCGATGCTCGCCACCGGCGGATCGCTCGCGGCGGCGATCCAGTTCCTGTTCGACCGCGGGGCGAAGGACGTCACGGCGATCTGCCTGCTCGGCACTCCCGAAGGTGTCGCCGCGATCGAGGCGATGGCGGGCGACCGCGACGTGACCCTCGTGCTCGGCGCGCTCGACGAGCGCCTCGACGAAAAGGGCTACATCGTCCCCGGACTCGGCGACGCCGGCGACCGCCTCTACGGCACGGTCTGACCGATATCAGTCTGCGAGGGTGAGTCGACAGGCGCGCTCGTCGCCGAAATATCGGAAGCCCACACGCCCGAGGATCGGTGCGGACGTGGCGACGCGGCCCTTCACGAGGGCGGTCGCCGCGCCCCGCTCGGCGGCAGCGCGCAACCGCTCGGCGAGGACAGCCCGATACGCACCACGACCACGCGCATCCGGTAATGTCGCCGCTCCCCACAACCGTGCGAAGCCGTCGACGATCGTGCATCCGCCGGTGCTCACAGACCGTCCCTCCAGCCGACCGAGGACGCGCACATCGCGCCCCGTCTTCAGCCCTGCGACGACCTCATCCTTCTCGATGCGGATCTCCTCCTCGTCGAGCGGTTCCTGCGCCCAGACCGGCACGTTGATCGCGTCGACCTCCCGCACCTGTTCGAGCGTGCGCACGATCTCCGCCGACGCCGCCCCGGGGACGTCGACGACGAGTTCATCGATGGCGCGCGCGAGGACGGCGACGGTGTCGATGTGCTCAGCGCCGCGCCGACGCAGCTCGTCTTCGAGATCGGGCGAATCCGAGGGGTTGGTCCAGAACGTCAGCTGCGCCTCGCCCCAGCCGCGGGTGTGCGCGATCGCGTGATCGAGCACCGAAGAGGCATCGACAGACGAGCGGACCTGCGATGCACGAACCCCGCCGCCGAAGCGCGCCGGGTACCGCACGAGTTGCAGTTCCTCGTGCACCTGATCGCTGTCGCGGGGGAACCACACCCACGCAGCGGAAGCCCGGAGGATGTCCTCCGTGGTGTGGACGCTCACTCCGCCGCACCCACGAGACGCGCGAAGGCACTGAGACGAGCGACTCCCTCGGGCGTGTACGGCAGATCGTCGAGGAGGGCCGGGGAGTGGATGAGGTAGGCGACGACCTGAGCGCGGGAGATCGCCACGTTGAGACGATTCTGCAGCAGCAGGAACTCCGGCCCCCGAGGCGCATCCCGACCGCTCGAGGCAGCCAGCGAGGTGATCGACACCACCGCCTCCTTGCCCTGGAAGTTGTCGACCGTCCCCACCGGAACATCCGGGAAGCCTGCATCGGCCAGCGCATCGAGCACCAGCTGGCGCTGCGCGTTGTAGGGCGTGACGACGATGATGTCGGACTGCGTCAGCGGACGCGCCGAGGTATTCGGGTCGTTGTCGGTGAAAGTCCGACCGATCAGATCGTCGACGAGCCGCACGACTTCGGCGGCCTCCTCCGCTGACGCGGTGGCGTTCCCCCGGTGCCGGAGCGGAACCACGTGCAGTCCGGGCTCCACACCGTCGAGAGTGCGGAGTTCCGTGCCGGGCGCCGAGGCGAGCTGTCCTGCGTATGCGAGCTTCGACACCGGAGCCGCCACCGCCGGGTGCATGCGCCACGATCGTGCGAGGAAGTAGCCGTACTCCGGCCGGACCACCGGATCGCCGTCCATCACCCACCCGAGAGCGGACGTGTCCACCGGCTCGGGATGCGCGCCCTGGCTCACCTGCGGGAGCTGCTGCGGATCACCGAGCAGCAGGAGCCGTTTCGCACCGGCGGCGACGGCGATGGTCGAGGCGAGCGAGAATTGTCCGGCCTCGTCGATCACGAGCAGATCGAGTCCCTCCCTGTCGACGCGCTGGGTGTTGCTGAAGTCCCATGCCGTGCCACCGACGACCGCACCCTCCCCGATGTGCTCCGCGAGGAAGGCTGCCATGCCGTTCTTCGGAATCGCGGTGTACGGCGGTTCGGCGTCGGGATCCTTCGGCGCTTTCGCCACCTGAGAGGGCGAGACGCCGTCGGACACGATCCGCGCCAGCAGCGTCTCGATGATGGCGTGCGACTGCGCGACCACGCCGACCTTGAAACCGTGCTCGTTCACGAGACGTGCGATCACACGAGACCCGGTGTACGTCTTACCCGTTCCGGGAGGCCCCTGCACGGCGAGATAGCTGTGGTCGAGGTCGAGCACGCCGCGCACGATCGCGTCGATGACGTCGTCGTCTGCGGGTGGGAGCGCATCCCCTGACGTCGTGCGCGGAGGGATACGACGCAGGATGTCGGTCGCGGCATCATGCGGGTAGCCCGGGGCCGCAACGTGCACGGCATCGGCCCACTCGTCGATCGCCCCTTGCAGGGAGACGACCCGCGGCGGCGCGGCGGGGGTGAGTGCGAGGGGAAGCTCGTCCCAGGTCTGGCCCTGCACCGCCGATTCGGTGACGAGGTAACCGTCGTCGAGCACTTCGGCCACCGTGACGGTGTGCGGCACGTGGACTGCTCGGGACGGCACTTCGGTATCGAAGGGCGCCGGCACCTCGTACAGGGCGAACGGTTGCGAACCCGCGCCGAGAGTCGTTCCCGGTGACACCTCTCCCCGGATCTCGATGTCGCGGGACATCACCCTGCGCCCTTCCCCGATACTCCAGTCCCGTCGGACGGAAGACGAGGGACGATCGACCCGCACCACGTCTCGCGTGCCGTCCCACATCGTCACCGGCTCCCGCAGCCGCTGGAAATGCGACACCCAGAAGCTCTTCGCCTCGCGAGGGAAGTAGTCGATCGCCGCGGCCGCGATGCGATGGACGAGTCCGTCGCCCCCGGCCTCCACGGCCTGCTCCGCGTCGGCAAGGAGCGCGACGGAGCGGGGCGACGGCTCGTAGATGACCTCGTCGGCGGCGTCCGGCGGCGCCGGTGTGACGCCCTTCTGCCGTGCGATGTCGATGAGCCAGTTGCGCAGCCTTCGCGTGGACACGCAGTCGTAGCGGTTGTAGTCGGCGAGGTCGGCGAGGACCACCTCCGCCTCACTCTGGTTCCCGGCCGCCGCGAGCTCGCGTGCCGCGACGTACTGAACGATCGAGTCATCGCCCTTCTGCACGTCACTCGTGCGCACGTCTTCACCCATGTAGAGCGGTTCGAGCTTCTTGATCGAGTACGAGCGGGATCCCACCCGCACGGTACGCAGCACCAGCGGGTACAGATCGACGAACACCCCTTCCCGCAGCAGCCGGTCGACCTCTCCTTCGCGCACGCCGTGTCGCGCGGCCATCGCCACCAGATGCGACGTCTCGTACGGGGCATAGTGATAGATGTGCATACCGGGATGCGCCGCCCGGCGCAGGGTGACGAAGTCGAGGAAGGACTCGAGCGCGCGCTTCTCGTCGGCGAAGGTGTGCGCCCACAGTGCCGAGTACTGGTCCGCGTTGTCTACCCAGCCGAAGAGGTAATCGATCCCCCACTGCGCCTCCCCGTCGGCTGCGGGCTCGGTGTAGAGCGGATCCCCCTCGAAGTCGAAGAAGATGTCGCCGTGGCTCGGCAGGGGAAGCGTATGGATCGCTTGCGCGTAGTGCACGTCGTACGTCGGCTCGCCCTCTGCATCCGCGCGCAGTTGCAGACGGGCTTGAGCGCGAAGATTCTCGAACGTGTCGGTGTTCATTCCCGCCGGAGCATGGACCGCGGCGGCGAGGGCGTCGATCGTCTCGACACCGGCTGCCCGCAGTCGCGCCCGCTGCACCGGTCGCATCCGCGCGACCATCAGGAGGTCTCGATGCGCGAGCACCTGCTCCTCACAGGTCGCGCACCGGCCGCAGGCCACGATCTGGAGGTCACCGCGATCATCGCCCCAGGCGAGAGGAGTTCCCGTTGCACCGTCAGCGACACGACGATCGGCGATGAGTGCACGAAGCCGGGCGCGACGCACCTGGAACAGCGGGAGCAGGTCGTCGACGGCATGCGTGCTGAGAGTGCCGTCGCCGAGGATGAGATCGACCTCATCGGAGCGCGGGATGCCGAGCCGGTCGAGCTGATCGGCATATGCCGCGAGCTGCATGAGCGCCGTCACGCGAGCCTTGCGCGCCAGCTTCGAGTCCTGGACACGCCACCGCCCCTCGTCGTCCTTGCGCAGGAAATCAGCGAACCCGACGAACTCCTCGGTCGCGAACGCCGCCTGGAAGACGACCAGCGCCTCGGACCGCAGCGCCCGCACGGTCTCGTCGATCGCCGCGGCCAGCGCCTCCGCATCGACCGAGGACACCTTCTCGATGCGATGCACGTTCTCGTCGCCGAGGTCGTCGATGTAGCGGGCGAGCACGTTCTGCTCGTGGACGTCGCCGAGCTCCGCGGCGCGTTTCAGCGTCGCGTCCTCCGGCTCTTCGACGGCCGGCACCCGGCCCAGCTTCGCGTCGATCGCCCGACACCACGCGAACTCGCATTCCGCGGCCGCCTTGAGGTCGCTCGCGCTCCAGATGACGCGCTGCGCCTGAGTGTCGATCCGCACGATGCTCCCGTTCTGTCGGATGCTTCGACACTATCCGCGGCATCCGACACGGGCGAAGCGGGACGCCCTCAGAAGCGGACTGCGATCACCGCCACCAGGTGTCGTCCGGGGTCACCGGCAGGTGTCTCTTGTGCTGAGTCGCCAGGTATCGCGCCTCGATGCGGCCGGCGACGTCGGGATCCACGGACCGTCCTTCGAGGAAGTCGTCGATCTGCTCGTACGTGAGCCCGAGTTCTTCCTCGTCGGCCCGGCCGGGTTGCCCGTCGAGAAGATCGGCGGTGGGCACCTTGAACGCGAGTCGATCCGGGGCATCGAGGAACTGCAGCAGCGAACGCCCCTGCCGTTTGCTGAGACCGGACAACGGAAGGATGTCGGCCGCGCCGTCACCGAACTTCGTGAAGAAACCCGTCACCGCTTCGGCAGCGTGATCCGTGCCGATGACGAGGAGGCCGTCGTGCCCGGCGAGCGCGTACTGCGTGACCATGCGCACGCGTGCTTTGATGTTGCCGCGGTTGAAGTCGCTGATGTCACTCGTGACCGCGAACTCGATGTCTTCCTCCACACCGTCGACGCCGTTCTGGATGTTGACCTCGACCGAAGAATCCGGAGCGATGAAGTCGAGTGCCGCCTCAGCGTCCGCCGCATCGTGCTGGACGCGGTACGGCAGGCGCACGGCCAGGAACTTCGCCTCGCCACCCTCGGACCGCACCCTCTCGACCGCGAGCTGCGCCAGACGCCCGGCGAGGGTCGAGTCCTGCCCGCCCGAGATCCCGAGCACGTAACCCTTCGCGCCCGTCGTGCGGAGGTACTCGACGAGGAACGCGACTCGACGTTCGACCTCGGCTTCGGGATCGATCTCGGGCCGGACGCCGAGGTCCTCCGAGATCTGCTGCTGCAACGACATGTGATCCTCCGCTCTGTTCCTCGAATCAGTATCGCCCCTCCGTGTTACACCCGGGTGACGCCGCGTCGCTCGTCAGGTTCTGTTCGCGGTGACCTGAGAGAATGGGGCAGTGAAACTCCTCGTCGCCGCGCTCGCCTCCGAACTGTCCGCCTTCCCGGAGGAGCTCGAGGGCTTCGATCGGCTCATCACGGGCCCCGGCAAGTTGCAGGCGACGTACGCACTCACCCGTGCCCTCGATGCGAACGACTACGACGAGATCGTCGTGGTGGGCACCGCCGGGGCGATCGACCCCGACCTCGAGCCGAGGGTGCACGAGGTCGGCACGGCATTCCAGCACGACGTCACCGATCTCGACGGAATCTCCGGGCAGCACGTCTCCCTTCCCACGAAGGTGTCGACCGGGAAGGAGGGCGTGCTGATCGCGACCGGCGACCACTTCGTCGAGGACGCGGAGATCACCGCCGTGATCCGCCCGTCCGGCGCGGTTCTGGTCGACATGGAGACCTATGCGTACATCTGGGTGGCGGGGCGGTTCGAGGTCCCGATCCGCGTGTTCCGGGCCATCTCCGATCAGGCCGAAGACGGCGCTCTCACGGACTGGCGCGAAGCCGTCGCGCGCTGCAGTGTGCAGCTGCGCGAGTTCATCCTCGCCGAATACGGCGTGTGACACCGCGGCGCCGTGCGGGCACCACCTCAGCGAGGCTCGATCATGCTGGGACCGTTCGGCAACGCCCGCACCGTGAGCTGCGCCGGGATCTGCTCCTGCATGGCCTCGACGTGGCTGATCACCCCGACGGTCCTGCCGCCCTGTCGTAGTTCGTCGAGGGTACGCATGGCGACATCGAGAGTGTCTCCGTCGAGCGAGCCGAATCCCTCGTCGATGAAGAGCGTGTCCAAGCGGATGCCGCCGGCTCGCGCGGTGACGACTTCGGCGAGGCCGAGCGCGAGCGCGAGCGAGGTGAGGAACGTCTCACCACCCGAGAGGGACTGCGGCGGCCTGGACTGTCCGGTGAACGCGTCGAAGACCACGATGCCGAGGCCGGAAGCGGCGCCTCGTGCGGCGAGCGCATCCGAATGCCGCAGCTGATAGCGCCCCGTCGACATGTCGTGCAACCGCCGGTTCGCCGCTTCGACGATCTCTTCGAGTTCGGCGGCGAGGACGAAGGTCTCGAGCGTCATCTTGTGCGTGTTCGCTCCGCGCCCGGCGATCGTGTCTGCGAGATTCTGCAGCAGCTCGAATTCGGACGCCTCCGCGGTCGTCCTCGCATGCTCCGCGGCAGCCGACTCGATCAACCCTTCGAGCCGCTCGGCGACACCTGCAGCGCGGGCCGCCTCATCGACCGCGCCCTTCCAGAGCGCCCGGGCGGCTTCCGCCGCCTGCTCGGCCGGTTCCAGGTCGATGGGCTCTTCGGGGAGCGTGCGCAGTTCCAGATCGAACAGGATCCCGCGCTCTTTCTCGCGCTGGACGGCATGCTGCGCGATCCGGGCGTCGAGGGTCTCTTGCGCCGTCGACGAGCGAAGCGCCTCCTCCGCGGCCGCCGCGTCACTGAACGGCGAGTCGGCGAGGGCCGTGTCTCGCTCGGATTCCGCCGCGACGAGCGCCTCGGACCTGCGGCGGTGTTCCGCGACCGCCGCAGCGAGAGCACGGGCGGCGGCGATTGCGGTCGCTGTGTCCGCGAGCCGGGCGGCGACCGTGTCGAAGTCGCCCCGAGCCTCGGCGATCGACTCGCGCGCCTGAGCCTCCCGCTGCCGCAGCAGGGCGTGGTCTTCTCGCGCCTGAGCGAGGGCCGCCGCGTCTGCCGCCTTCTCGGCCTCGAGCCGTTCGACACGCGCCGTCAGTGTCGCCAGTTTCGCGTCGAGCGCCTCCAACTCCTCCACGGCGCTCAGGCTGCGTGTGTACGCCGCCGTCGCCTCGGCGTGCTCTCTCTCGGCCTGCTCGACGCTCCTTCCGTCGGCGCGAGCCAGGACCGCGGCCAACTCGGCCTGCACGCTCGATGCGGCCGACATGAGTTCCCGCTCCCGCTCTGCCGCGGCGTCACGAATGAGCTCGGCGTCGGCGATGTCGTCGGGCGACACCGGATCGGAGTGCGTGGCGAGGCTCGGATGCTCGACAGAGCCGCAGACCGGGCAGGGGTCGTCAGGACGGAGACTCGACGCCAGTTCGCCGGCCATCCCGTCGGTGCGACGCTGTCGAAGCTTCGCGAGAGCGGTCTGCGCAGCGGCGTGCTCGGTGGTGGCAGCGGTGAGATCGCGCTCTGTCGCCGCTTGGTCGGCCTGGAGTCGTCGGGCTGCCCTCGCCGCCACGACACGCACGTCCGCCGACTCCTGCGCGATCCTCAGGTCGTCCGCACGATCGGCGATGCGCCGGGTCTGGTCTCGCTCCGCCTTCAGCGCGGCCACCGCGTCGGGCAACGAGGCGCGCTCCGCTTCCCCGGCCTCGATGCGTGCGGTCGCTGCGTCGACGGCGGCGACCGCGATCCGCAGTTCTTCGTCGAGGGCCGGTGCCTGTTCCTCGAGCTCACGCGCCCGCTCCCAGGACCCGGTCTCCTTGGTACGCGCCGTCACCCACGCCTCGAGGTCTCCGTCGACGTCGAACTCGAAGGCGTCCCATTCCGCGCGAGCGCGCTCCTCGGCCGTCGCGGCAGCGTCGACCAGCTCGTGAGCCCGTGATGCCGCAGCGATCGTCGAGCGCAGCGCCTCGGCAGCACGCGCAGCCGTGAGCTCGGCACGCGCCTCGTCGATCAGCGGCGCATCCGCTTCGAGACGGGCGAGTGCCGCACGTGCACGGTCGCGTTCCTGCTGTGCGCGCCGCTCCTCACGCGTCGTCACCAGCGCCGCATCGGCCTCGGCCGATCGCTTCTCGGCGTCGGCCTGTTCGGAGGCCCGCCGCTCGGCACGGTAGTCGGCTCGCGCCTGGGCTCGGCGAAGGGCGTCGAGACGCTCATCGATCGTCAGTGATGCTGGCGGCTGCTCCCCCGCCGCCGTGGGCGCCGTGCCGTCGTCGGCGTCGCCCGAGAGCCCCGTGGTGCCCACCAGACGTTCGGCCTCATCGACACGAGCGTCGACGGTGGCGAGCCGCGCACCGAGCGTCTGCTCCGCCTGGCGGCGCCGCTCGTCGAAACGGGCCTGCACGTCTTCGAACCGCTGAGTGCCGAAGAGGCGGCGAAGCAGCGCCTGGCGATCCCTGCTCCCCGCCAGCAGGAACTCGGAGAAGCGGTTCTGCGCCAGGAGGATCACCTGCAGGAACTGCTCGCGGCTCAGCTGCAGGATCTCATCGAGGTCGCCGGCGACGTCGACGGCTCGTGCGGCACGCCCCACCCAGCCCGCGTCCGTCCATTCCTCCAGTGACACCGCTGCGGCCTGCTTCGTCAGCCCCCCGCCGCGCTTGGCCGGACGAAGGTACTCCGGCGAGCGCGTCACGCGGAACCGACCGGCCGGAGTACTGAACTCGACCACGACCTCGGAGGGATCATCGGGCTCGCAGTGGTCGCTGCGGAGCCGCTTCTCGCCCCCGTCGTAGCGTGGCACACCACCGTAGAGACCGAAGCAGACGGCATCGAGGATGCTCGACTTGCCGGCGCCGGTCCGCCCGGCGATCAGGAAGATGCCATCGTCGCCGAAAGCGTCGAAATCCACGATCTGCCGCGACCGGAAAGGGCCGAACCCCTCGATCTCCAGGCGATGGAGGCGCATCTAGACGAGAGCTTCCGCGCGCACGCGCTCGTCGAGCACCGCGCGGAGCAGGTCGCGCTCCGCATCCGTGGCGCCGTGCCCGGCGCGGACGTGCTCGAGGAACGCCTCGATCCGGTCGACATCGGTCACCGCGGTACGGAGTCGCTGCGAGTACGACCTCTCCTCCGCCTCGGAGACGGCCACGGGCTGGTGCTGCACCATGGCGCAGTAGGGGTAGCTCTCGCGCAGACGCCGCATCGGCTCGGCCTGAGGCAGAGCATCGGTGTACACGGCGCACACCCACTCGTTCGCATGCTCGGCGACCATCTCCGGCGCCAGGATCTCGTCGAGCGTTCCCGTAAGCGTGACCAGACGACGCGGCACGGGCAGTTCGAGCCACTCGACGGTGGCGAGACCGTGGGCATCGAGGTCGACGAGCCACGAACCGCGCGCCTTGTGCTGCTCGCCGAAGCTGTAGTGCAGCGGAGCCCCGGCGTAGCGGACGCGCTCGCTGAGCGTCTGGCGACCGTGGATGTGCCCGAGCGCCACGTAGTCGGGGCCGTCGAACACGCTGAGAGGCACGACATCGAGCCCACCCTGACGCACCTCGCGCTCGAGGCCTGCGGTGGCATCGACTCCTGCGGCGAAGCAGTGCGCGATGGCGACCGCACGGCCCTCGTGCATATCCATGCCCGCACGGACGAGGTCCATCGCATGCCCCATGGTCTGCGCCTGGGTGCGCAGCGGGCGGCCCGCACTGTCGCCCTCGGGCCAGTGCTGACGCACGATGGCCGGCTCGAGGTAGGGGATGCCGAAGAAATGAACCGGTCCATCGGTATCTGCGATCGTGATGGGCTCTCCGACAGCGAGCGGATCGGTCAGCACGTGGATGCCGTCACGGAGCAGCCGCGCCTGGAAACCGAGCCGCGCGGCCGAGTCATGGTTTCCGCTCGTGACGATCACTCGCGCCCCGGCCTCTTCCAGCGCCACCAGCGCATCGCCGAGGAGCGAGTAGGCGGGACCGGACGGCGTCGCGGAGTCGAAGACGTCTCCGGCGACGACCACGACGTCGACGGAGTGCGTGCGCACCTGCTCGGTCAGCGCCCCGAGCACCTCGGTCAGCGCGTCCATGGTCGAGTTGCCATGGAACGTGCGGCCGATGTGCCAGTCGGAGGTGTGCAGGATTCGCATACTCACACGGTACGAACCCCCTCGGACATTCCGTCCGAGGCGTGCCGCGACCCGTTCATGACGTCACCCCGTCGGTAACCCGCCGTAACACGACGTCATGAAACGACGGCGGTCAGCGCGAGCGCAGCAGGGGGGCGTGCTCGGGGTGCGCGGCGAACCAATCGGCGACGTACCAGCACACCGCGTCCACCTTGCGGTCGCCACGCTCCTCGATGTCGGCCACCGCACCCTCCACGACCTTGCCCGCGTAGCCGTTGCCGCGGAAAGTCGGGATAGTGAACGCGCGGGTGAGGGCGATCGTGTGACCGTCGTCGCGGTAGTCGAGAACGCTCACGAGCTTTCCATCGCGCATGAGCGTGTAGCGGGACGCGTCCTTCTCGTCGGTCAGGATGAAGCCTCCGACAGTGTGCGAGATCGTCATTCGATCCACGTTACGCCCGCCAGGAGCGCCCGGGCGTTTTGACATGGGGCGTCACGATCGGACATAATCCCCCCATGACCACCAACGCAAGCCCTTTGTCCGCCCAGGAGGCGAACAGGACTGCCGGGATGATGATGCCCGGTCGCGTTGGCATGTGTTGCCGAATGTGTCGCTGAACGAACAGCCACCCCGCCTGACCTGATTCCTCGCGAACTGCGAGGCCAGTGTCTCCGAGCATCCACCCTCTGCTCGCTTCCCGGCTCCGCCGGTCATTCATGCAACGCATCAGAGCCCCCCTCGATCCGGGCTCACGTCCTGAGGACTTCATCATCATGTCGAACACCGCACTTCTCGAGCGTCCCGCCACCACCGCCGCGAACCGCACTCGTGCCGAGGCCGCCGCACCGGTGCCCTCCGCCACCGCAGACCTTCCCGCCGTCCGCTCCCCGCGAGGCTTCGCGCTCTACGTGGGGCTCGACGAGATCAAGGCCGCCGAAGCCGGTGTGAGCCTGCCGTTGCTCGTCGATGCCCTGCGACGCACCCTCGCCGAACTCGCTCCGGGTGCGGAGACGCACGCCACGGTCGCCCTCGCGCCGCACGGCTCGGGCGGCCGCGACCTCGACGTCGTCCGCCTCGCCCTGCAGGAGCCGGGCGCCATCGCGCGCACCAAGGCCGCTGCCGAAGAGGACACGGCAGAAGAGGAGAGCGGCGTCACCGTCGACATCTCCCGCAAGCGCGTCCTGATCGACGGGGAGTCCGCGGCCTTCACCTACAAGGAGTTCGAGCTGCTGCAGTACCTCGTGCTGCGCGAGGGCCGCACGATCGAACGCAGCGAGCTGGTCTCTGCTCTCTGGCAGGCGCAGGACGACGAGACCCCCGGTGAACGCACGATCGACGTCCACGTGCGTCGTCTCCGCGCGAAGCTCGGACGCTACGAGGACATCGTCCGCACGGTGCGGGGAATCGGCTACCGGTTCGACCGTCACGCCGACGTCGTCATCCGCTACGGACACGGAACCCCCTCGCCCGACCGCTTCTGACCGTCTGCGAGTCGGTGTCAGGGCCGGCGCGTAGGGTGGGCGCATGACATCGACGGCGCAATCCGCAGCGGCTGAGGTCGCGCCATCGGATGCCCCTCGGGAGACCGTTTACCGCCCATCGCACCCTCTCGATCTCGGCCGCACACTCGGCTTCCTTCGCCGTGGCACGGGCGACCCGACCATGGTCATCGCCGGATCGGTGATCTGGCGGGCAGTGCGCACACCCCTCGGTCCGACGACGTTGGCGGTGCGCACGATCGGTGGCGAGGTGCGCGCGACCGCCTGGGGCCCCGGAACGGACTTCGCGCTCGACGCCGTCCCCGCACTCTGTGGAGCCCACGACGACGCCGAGGGGTTCGACGCATCGCATCACCCTCTCGTCGCCGAGTCCGCGCATCGCCATCCCGGGCTGCGCCTGACACGCACCGACGAGGTGTTCGACGCGCTGGCATGCGCGATCATCGAGCAGAAGGTCACCGGCATGCAGGCGTTCGGAGCGTGGCGTTGGCTCGTCTCCCGCTTCGGCGAGCGCGCCCCCGGCCCGACGCCCCGACCGATGTTCACCGCGCCCACCGCCGCACAGTGGCACCGCATCCCCTCCTGGGCGTGGCACCGCGCCGGGGTCGAGCCCCCACAGTCCCGGACCCTCGTGCGCGCCGCGGAACGAGGCGATCGCATCGCCCACGCCGTGCGGACCGCCCCGGACGGCACGGCGCGCGACCGCGTTCTCACGAGCCTTCCCGGCGTCGGCGTGTGGACCTCGGCGGAGACCCGGGCCCGCGCGCTCGGCGATACCGATGCCGTCAGCGTCGGCGACTACCACCTCGCCCACGAGATCGGTTACGCCCTCACCGGCACGCGCACCGATGACGCCGGGATGCTCGAGCTCCTCGCTCCCTGGGCGGGGCAACGACAGCGAGCGGTCCGCCTCATCGCCGCCAGCGGGGTGCACGAGCCGCGCCGAGGCCCTCGCCTCGCACCCGAGAACCATCGCGACCGCTGACTCCGCCGCCTATGCTGGGGCCATGTCCCGCAGAGCGATCCGCATCTCCATCACTGTCGGCCTGTTGATCGTCGGCGTGGTGGTCGGGCTCATCTTCCAGAATGTGTGGCTGGGCGTTCTTCTCGCCGCCATCGTGTGGCTGGGCTGGTTCCTCGGGTACGAGTCGCGGCGCGGGAACAACGCCGGCGTCAACGATGAAGACCACGGCATCGAGCTCTGAGGAGCTCGTGCGCGGAGGTCAGTAGTACACCGCGAGCGGTCCGGAGGGCCCGGCGATCACGCTCACGGGGGTGTCGAAGACCCGTGACAGCACCTCATCCGTCATGATCGCGGCAGGGGATCCGAACTCCACGACCGCGCCGTCCTTCATCGCGCAGATGTGGTCGGCGTAGTGCCCCGCGAAGTTGATGTCGTGCAGCACGATCACGATCGTGCGTCCGAGTTCCTCCGCCGCCCGTCGCAGGTGCTTCATCATCTGCACCGCGTGGCGCATGTCGAGGTTGTTCAGCGGTTCGTCCAGCAGCACGAACTCGGTGTCCTGTGCCAGCACCATCGCAACGTAGGCGCGCTGACGCTGCCCTCCGGAGAGCTCATCGAGATACCGCCCCTCCAGCGGACCGAGGTCGAGGAAGTCGATGGCCTGGCTGATGATCTCCTCGTCGGCCCGGTTCAGCCGTCCCTTCGAGTGCGGGAACCGGCCGAATCCCACGAGCTGGCGCACGGTGAGTCGCGTGACGAAGTGGTTCTCCTGACGCAGGATCGACACGACCTTCGCCAGGTCCTTCGATTTCGTCGAGGCCACATCGAGCCCCGCGATCTCGATGGCCCCCGCATCCATTCCGTTCAGCCGGCCGATCATCGTGAGCAGCGTCGACTTGCCCGCACCGTTGGGTCCGATCAGCGCGGTGATGCCGCCGGTCGGGATCTCGAGGTCGACCGGACCGATCGCGACCTCGCTGCTGTAGTCCCGGCGGACGCCGTCGAGAGCGATCACAGTCTGCCCTTTCTGAGGATGACGATGAGGAACACGGTCCCGCCGACGAGCTCGATCAGGATCGAGACCATTCCCTGCGCGTAGAACACGTTCTTCATCACGAAGTACGCCCCCGCGAGGATCGTGAAGGCGGTGAGCACCGCGACGGGGAAGATCAGCCGATGGTCATGCGTGTCGGCGAACTGGTAGGCGAGCGTGGCGACCAGGAAGCCGAGGAAGGTCATCGGCCCGACCAGCGCGGTCGACGTCGCCATCAGCACGGCGACGAGGAACAGTACGACGAACAGCTCGCGCCGATGGTCGACACCGAGCGAGCGCGCGGCGTCCGGACCCAGGGCCATGAGGTTGAGCCGACGCGATCGGATCCATAGCAGAGCGGAGGCCACGATCACGAGCGGGATCGCGAGCGGCAGGTAGGAGGCGTCCGCGTTCGAGACGTTGCCGAAGAGACGGGCGGCGAGCACGTCGAACTCGCTGGGGGTGAGCAGACGCTGCATGAACGTGGCGACCGCTCCGAGACCGCCGCCGATCACGATGCCGACCAGAAGCATGATCTGCAGGTTTCCGTATCGCCCCGAGAGCAACCACCCGTACAGGGCGACCGCGAGTCCGACCATGATGACGACCTGGATCGCGAACTGGCCGACGCCCTGGATCGCGACGAGCCCGGCGACTCCGAACAGGTAGACGGTGGAGGTCTGCACGACGCGGTACAGCGACTCGAAGCCCATGATCGACGGCGTGATGATGCGGTTGTTGGTGACGGTCTGGAAGCTCACCGTGGCGATCGCCTGGGACACGGCGACGAGCGCCATCACGGTGACATCGATCGCGCGGTGCTGGGCGATTCGCCAGAATCCTGCGGAGCCGACCGGCATCGGGTTCGCCCATGCCAGCAGCCCGAAGCCGGAGACGGCGGCGAGGACGACGAGCACGCCGAGGACGAGGACGTAGCGACGGCGCGCTCGCGGGGTCGTGAACGAGCCGGCCGATCGCACCGGACCGCCCGTCGTCGTCGGTATCATCACAACGCTAGCCACGTCGACGCTGCCTCAGCAGGAGGAGCACGAACACCACCGCGCCGACGACCCCGAGGATCAACGACACCGGGACCTCGAACGGCATGATGATGGTGCGGCCGATGATGTCGCACACCGTGACGATCGCGATGCCGAGCAGGCACACCCACGGCAGATTGCTGCGCAGATCGTCACCGCGCACCATCGAGACGATGTTCGGCACGATCAGCCCCAGGAAAGGAAGATTGCCGACGACGACCGTCACGACACCGGTGGTCACCGCGATGAGCACCGTGCCGAGCAGGATGATCCGGTTGTAGTTCACACCGACGTTCGTGGCGACCTCCTCCCCGAGCCCGGCGATGGTCAGTCGATCGGCGACGATGAAGACGATGACCCCGATGACCGCCACGATCCAGAGCATCTCGTACTGACCGCGCATCACCGAGGTGAAGCTCCCCGCGAACCAGACGCCGATGATCTGCAGCGAGTTGGTGACCAGGGCGAGATAGGTGGACAGGGCACCGACGACCGCACCGAGCATGATGCCGACGATCGGGACGATGAGCGAGGACTTGAGGGCGACCCGACGGAGGAACGCGAAGAACACCATCGTGCCGATGAAGGCCGCGAGGATCGCACCGGCCATCCGCAGCGGGAGCGACGGCTGCGGCACGAGGATCATGACCATCAGCAGCCCGAGCCCCGCCCATTCGGTGGTCCCGGTCGTCGTGGGCTCGACGAAGCGGTTCTGCGTGAGAAGCTGCATCACGAGGCCCGCCATGGCCATGGCGGCGCCGGCGAGGACGAGCGCGATCGTACGGGGGACGCGCGTGATCTGGAACATCTGCGCGCCGTCGTCCGCCCCGGCGATGTCGTAGACGCCCGTGAAGAGCGAGATCACGAGGAGCACCGCGACGACGAGCACGCCGATGAGCAGTTTCACGTCGAAGAGCCGCCCGGCGTGGCGGGGCGGCTGGGTGATGTCGGTGGAGACCATGATGACCGTGCGGCGGCACCCGGATCATCCGGATGCCGCCGCAGTACCTCAGTTCTTCGCGCTCTTCTCGAGGGCGTCTGCGAAGTCGTTGAGGAACGACGTGTAGGTCTGGATGCCCTCGTTCAGGTACGTGTCGGTGGGCATGTAGACGAGCTGCTTCTCCTTCACTGCCGTGACGCCGGCGAGGGCCTCGGAGCTCTCGAGGATCTCCGCAGCCTGCACGTAGTCCGGGGTTTCGGCAGCGAACACGGCGTCGCGGTCGAGCACGAGGATCCAGTCGGGGTCCGACGCGGCGATCGCCTCGACCGAGATCTCATCGCCCTGGTGGTCATCGGTCGCGTCGTCGACCTGAAGTGCCGGGGTGAGCCCGAGAAGGTCGTAGATCGGGCCGAGCGAGCGGCCGACGGTCGGGGCGAGGTAGCCGATCTCGCCGCCCGACGTGTTGACGGCCATGACGGTGTCGGCGTCGTCGTACGCGGCCTTCGCGCGCTCGGCAGCGGCGTCGAAGTCCTCGACGAGCTTCGCGGCCTCGTCCTGCTTGCCGAAGATCTCTCCGAGCACGGTGACCTGGCGCTTGAGCTCCTCGTCGAAGGGCTCTCCCTCGCGCGGCTCGAGGTCGACGATCGTCGCATCGGGCACGAGGTCGGCGATCGCGGTGTTGTGCTGCGTGAATCGCTGGCCGCTGATGATCAGGTCGGGCTCCACGGCGACGATGGCCTCGAGGTCGGGCTCGCTGTGCAGTCCGATGTCGACGATGCCGTCGTCCTTCACGTACGACACGGTCTCGGGCATGAGCGCGACGGCTCCGGCCGAGAGCTCGACGCCCCAGTCGGACAGCGTCTGGAAGGTGCGGTTGTCGAGAGCCACGACGGAGGTGGGAGGTGTCGCGATCTCGTGCGTGCCGGTGTTGTCCTCGACCGTGACGGTCGCGGCTGCAGGTTCGTTGTTCTCCGATTCCGCCGAACCGCCGGATGCGCAGCCGGCGAGGGCGAGAAGACCGACGAGCGCGACGCTCGTGGCGGTGAGGGTTCTGGGCACGGACATGGAGAGACTCCTGTTCTGCGGGATCGATGCGCACACGACGGGCGCCGGGCGGCGAGGTTAGGGCAACCTTCCCTCGACAGTTTTAGGTTAGCCTTACTTTATGAGCAACACGAAATCCGGATTCTCGATCGAACGTCGTGGCCTGGAGCTGCGCTTCCGCCACGTCGCACTGAGCGCCCGGGAATGGCTCGCGCCGGATTTCGTCCGCGTGCGGCTGACCGGCTCGGACCTCGCCGGCTTCGATTCGCCGGGCGCCGATGACCACATGCGGCTTTTCTTCCCCCTCGGCCCCACGGGCTCGGTCGAGGAACTCCGCGCCTCACCGAGCCGCGAGTACACGCCGCTCGCCTGGGGCGACGACTGGCTCGATGTCGAGTTCGCGGTGCACGGAGACCAGGGCGTCGCGGCGCCCTGGGCGGCGACGGCACCGCTCGGATCCATGATCGGTGTCGGCGGTCCGCGCGGATCAGCCGTGCTGTCCGGCGACCCCGACTCCTGGCTGCTGGTCGGCGACGAGACCGCGATCCCCGCCATCCGACGCTTCGCCGCGCTGATCCCGGCAGGCACCCCGGCCCGCATCGTGGTGGAGACCGTGAACCAGGGACGCGAGTTCGAGATCGATGCGCCGGTCGACATCGAGTGGCTGCATCGCGGCGAAGCCCCCTCCGGTTCCGCACTCATCGCCTTCCTCGAGACTCTGACCGCGGACGACGCCGTCGGAGACGACCCGTTCGTGTTCATCGCCGCGGAGCAGTCGATCGTCAAGCCGGGCAGGGCACTGCTCGAACGCTGGGGCGTCGACCCGACGAAGGCCGTCGTGAAGGGGTACTGGAAGCGCGGCGAGGCCGAGTACCACGCGCCACACTGACCCTTCCCCGGCGAAAACCCAGACCACCCGACGTGTTCGCGTCTGGTCGTGGTTCGACACAGCGGAGCTCCCAGCGCTGGTCTGGGTTTTCGCCTTCCGGCGCAGTCGGTGCCGCTTGACTCCCGGGCGTGTCGCACTCTAGGGTGGCAAAGCTGTGCCATTCAGCGCAGCACACCAGCCGAGGAGTCGACGGATGACCGCGCAGCGGAACCTCCCCATCGCAGCGGTGTTGCAGCTTCAGCAGAAGCGCAATGACCGCTACGAGTCGTACCCTCCGGCACGCGCCGTGTGACAGCACCCGCTCTCACAACGCCCCGTACCGTCAGGTCCGGGGCGTTTTCCGTGGAAGACCCCTGACCTGTGGCCGGAAACCACCACAAGGAAAGGAATCATGGAGAGGCTCTCCGCACGGCTGCTGTCGTGGGCGTCACTGATCGACGAGAAGACACTCGCTCAGGCGCACACCACGGCTCGCATGCCGTTCATCCACCCGCACCTGGCACTGATGCCGGATGCCCACCTCGGCAAGGGGGCGACGGTCGGCTCGGTGATCCCGACGCTCGGCGCCATCATCCCCGCGGCCGTCGGCGTCGACATCGGCTGCGGCATGATCGCCGTTCGCACCCAGTTCACCGGGAACGACCTCGCAGGTCATGACCTCGCAGGACTCCGGGAGCAGATCGAGCGCGCCATCCCCCTGTCGGCCGGACGCTACAACCGCAAGGTCGTGGCCACCGCCGAGCCGCGCATCGCCGAGCTCGAGCAGCTCGCCGAGAAGAGCGGCTTCGATCCCGCCCAGTACGCCGGGAACTGGCGGCTGCAGCTGGGGACGCTCGGTTCGGGCAACCACTTCATCGAGGTGTCGGTCGACGAACTCGACCGGGTCTGGCTGTTCCTGCACTCGGGATCGCGAGGCGTCGGCAACAAGATCGCCGGACACCACATCGGTGTCGCCCAGCGGCTCGCGAAGCAGTGGTGGATCGACCTCCCCGACCCCGACCTGGCCTACCTGGTCGAGGGGACCGCGGAGTTCACCCGCTACATCCGGGAACTGCGGTGGGCCCAGCACTTCGCCCTGCTGAACCGGGAGGAGATGATGGACCGCGTCATGCGCCAGGTCTCGGAGTTCCTCGGTACCGCGGTCGACGAGCAGGAGCGCATCAACTGCCACCACAACTTCACGGAGTCGGAGAAGCACTACGGCACGCAGGTGTGGGTGTCGCGGAAGGGTGCCATCCAGGCGGACGCCGGCCGACCAGGACTGATCCCTGGGTCGATGGGCACCGCCTCGTACGTGGTCGAGGGGCTCGGCGACCCGCAGTCGCTGAACTCCTCTCCGCACGGTGCCGGGCGGGAGTACTCCCGGTCGGCAGCACGGCGGACCTTCACTCACGAGCAGCTGCGGGCAGCGATGACGGGAATCGAGTTCCGCGACACGGATGCCTTCATCGATGAGATCCCGCAGGCGTACAAGCCGATCGACCAGGTGATGGCGGATGCCGCGAGCCTCGTATCGATCCGGCACACGCTGCGGCAGATCGTCAACGTGAAGGGCGACTGAACAGGACCGGGCGGTGGGAACCCCACCGCCCGGTCGGGTGGCAGCACCTCGCCTCCGTCGAAGATGCCGACGGCATCCGGATCGAGTTCCTGCACACCCCCCCAGGGCGGGGACTGACCTTTCCTCCACCGAACGACATGCAAACCAGTTGTTCGCCGTTCGTGAGTAGCCGATATCTTCGTCTCCCGCACTCTGGCAGGCTTGCCGGATCGATGCGACGATGACGGAGTGGGATTCATGAATGACGCACAGATCTGGACCATGATCGGATCGTTCACCGTGCTGATGTTCAGCACCCTCACGGTCGTCTCGACCCTGTTCGTCCGGATCGTCCGCAGCGAGATCGCTGGCCTGCGCACCGAGATGAACGGACAGCTCGGTGGCCTGCGCACCGAGATGAACGGACAGCTCGGCGGTCTGCGCGCCGAGATGAACGCCCGATTCGACACCGTGAACACCCGCATCGATGCCCTCGACCGCGACGTCCAGGCCATCGTGAAGCGCACGTTCGGTCTCGATCGCTAGTGATGACGACGAAGCTTCCCCGCACCTCGGTCGACCCCGCCGACCGGCATGATGCCTTTCCGGAGGCTCCCTGCGGCACCGCGGTCCTGCTCCTCGCCGGATCCAGCGGACGTGTGGAGGCTCAGCGGGCCGACCTGCTCGCGCGGCACGGGGCCCGGGTCCGCGCCATCCGCTGGTTCGGCGGCACGGACCAGCGCCCCGCTCCGCACGAGGTACCGATCGAGATCTTCATCGACCAGTTGGATCTGCTCCGCCGTGATGCGGATCGCGTCGCGATCTTCGGCACATCGTTCGGAGCAGAAGCGGCACTCGTCACCGCGTCGCTGCACTCGGTCGACGCCACCGTCGCAGTCGCGCCGTCGTCCGTCGTCTGGTCGGGCGTCGTCGACGGCAACTGGTCGTCGCACTGGAGCCTTCGTGGCACTCCGCTTCCCTCCGTGGGGTTCGACCCGTCGTGGTCCCCGACGACCGAACCGCCGGAGTATCGATCGCTCTACGAATCCAGCCTCGCCCGCGATCCCGATCTCACCCGCGCGGCGGCGATCCGGGTCGAGGACATCACCGGTCCGGTCATCCTCGTCGCCGGCGGAGACGACCGCGTCTGGCCGAGCGACCGATTCGCAGCCGAGATCCAGCGTCGCCGTTCGTTGCACGCTGGAGTGACGACGCTCGTCACCCACCCCGAGGCCGGACACCGCATCACCCTTCCCGGCGAGACCGGCGTCCACGGCGGTGTGACCATGGGTCGGGGCGGCACGCCGTCCGCCGATGCGGCCCTCGGCGCCGACGCGTGGACGGTGATCGCCCGCGCACTCGATCTGCGCGAGTGACGTCAGAGTGCCGGGACGACCTCCGCATCGGCAGCCCGGTCGGTGAACGCGGTCTTCGGGACGAACACGAGGATCACGGCTGCAGCGAGAGCGGTGGCGCCGCACACGATCCACACGGTGAAGTAGCCGGCGAGCGAACCCGCGGTCCCCTCGGTCGCCCCCGCCGTGGTCGCGACGCCGTGTAGCAGCGCGATGCCGAACACACACGAGGCGATCGCCCCGCCGACGGTTTTGACGGAGTTCGTGAGGCCCGTCGCGACGCCGGTCTGCGACGCCGGTGCTGCCGAGGCCGCGGCGGCAGGAAGCGCGGCCACCAGGGCGCCTGAGCCGAGTCCGACGACGACCATGTTCACGATGACCTGCGTGTAGGTGTCGTGGAACGGCAGGAAGAGCAAGAAGCCGAGTCCCACGAGCACCGATGCCCCCATCAGCGTCAGGCGTGGGGTGATCCAGCGGGCGAACGACGGGAACAGCAGGGCACCCGTGATCATGGCGACGAGGTAGACGCCGATGATCAGCGAGGTCGCGAATCCGCTGGTCCCGAGACCGTAGCCGTAGACCGCGGGGTCGGTGCGCGCGAACGTCGACAGCGGTGCCTGCGCGCCGAGGACGCTCACCCCGAAGAGCCCTGCCGTCAGGAAAACCGGGCCGAGCGCGGGCGAGCGGAACATGCGCACATCGATGAGGGGGTCTTCGCACCGCAGCTCCCACAACACGAACGGAACCACCAGCAGCACACCCAGGACCACCACACCCCACGACCAAGGATTCTCCAGTCCGCCCTCGAGACGAAGCAGACTGAGACCCCCGGTGAAGCAGACGAGTGCGAGCGAGATCAGCACGAGACCGACCGTGTCGAAGACGCCGCCCGCGGGCTCCGGAGACTCCTTGACCCCGAGCAGGATCACGAAGAAGCACACCACGATCAGTACGGCAGGCACCAGCAGGACCACGGTGAGCGGCAGGACGTCGATGAGTGCACCGCCGACGAGGGCTCCGATGATCGCGCCGCCTTCGAGCGCCGCGACCAGGAGTCCCGCCGCCTTGGCCGTGATCGAGGAGCGACCCTCCATCCGCCGCGACCGCGACCAGATGAGGGCGATCTCCAGCGGGAGCCAGACGACGTAGAACCCCATCAGCGCCCAAGCGGCGAGGAACACCCCGAAAGAATCCGTGAAGGGCAGCACCAGGGCGGCCGCGCCGGTGACCGCGGTGGAGATCAGCAGCATCCGCTTGTGGCCGACCATGTCGCCGAGCTTCGCGAACGCCGGGACGACGAGGGCTGAGAGCATCAGCTGCGTGCCCTCGAGCCAGTTCACGTCAGCATCATGGACCCCGAGATGACGGGCGATGTCCGTCAGCATGGGCGTGTAGTACCCCTGCAGCACACCGCTCGTGAACTCGACGAAGGCGAGGAAGCCGACGACGACGGCGAGGGTGCCCAGTGTGCGGGTGCGCGTCATCGCGTCTCCTGCTTCTCGTTCGGATGCTCCTGCGTCGGCAGGAGGCGGGGTGAGATCACCCTAGTCGTTCGAGAAGTGCCCGATGGAATCGCTCCCCGCGCTCCAGGGCGACGATCTCGACGCTCTCGTCGACGCCATGGATCGACGCCCGCTGGGCATTCGACATGTCCAAGGGCGCGAAGCGGTAGACAGCGGGCGAGAAGCGATGGAAGTGCCGGGAGTCGGTGGCGGCCATCATCACATAGGGCACGGCGGGGACCCCGGGATGGGAGACGTCCAACGCGGCTGCGAGCAACGCGAACTGCGCGTTGTCGGTGGGCGACTCGGGCGAGGGCTCCCCCGCTTCGACCACCTCGACGGAGACGAGCGGATCGCGGATGCGCCGCCGTACCCGGAAGACCGTCTGCTGGGTGGTCTCCCCCAGCGCGATGCGGAGGTTGAGGGTGGCGGATGCCTGCGAGGGCAGCACGTTCGCCGCCGTGCCGCCCGACTGCATGGTCGGAGCCACGGTCGTGCGGACGAGAGCGGCGGGTTCGCCCCCGAGCGCGGCGAAGACCTGCCCCGTCACCAGCGGCATCGACCCCAAGAACCTGAGCAGGTGGCGGGCCGGCCCCGGGGTGCGCGTCGCCAGTTGCGACAGCATCCGCAGGATCGCTTTCGAGGCACGAGGTCGGAAGGTCGTGGGTCCGAGCCGGTCGACGGCTCTCGCGACGCGTCGGACCGCGGTGAGCGACGGCGGTGCGGACGCATGACCACCCTCGCCCCGTGCCGTCAACCGGAGGGTCATCACGCCCTTCTCCCCCACACCGATCATCGCGGCTCGACCGGGGACGAAGGGCAGCGGCGCATCGACGACGGCGCCGCCTTCGTCGAGGACGAGCCACGGCATCACGCCGCGGGCGCGCAGCACGCGTGCGATCTCCTCCGCCGCCTTCCCGTAGGTCTCCTCGTTGCCGCCGAACGAGAGATACACGTCGCGGGACGGGACGAAGCCGTCCGCGAGCAGATTCTCCACGGCTTCGAGCACGACGAGCAGCGGGCCCTTGTCGTCCAGGGCGCCTCGGCCGTACACCGAACCGTCGGCGATGGTTCCCGCGAACGGCGGATACGTCCACGCGTCGCTCTCGTCGACGGGGACGACGTCGTAGTGCGCCATCAGCACGAGAGGGTCTCGGCCCGCCGCGCCGTTCCCCGCCCAGTGGAACAGGAGACCGAAGTCGGTGTGCCGTTCCAGCCGCAAGTCCCGGTGCGTCAAGGGGTACAGTTCGGCGATCAGCGCCACGAACTCCTCGAAGGGGGCAGGTCCGCGCTCATCGAGCTCCGCCGAGACCGTCGGGATCCGGATCATCTGCGAAAGCCGTTCGGCGATGCCGGGGCGCACGGTCGGGGTGGTCACGCTCGTCATCGTACCGAGTGAGGTCTCACGGCCATTGGCTGAGTTTGTCGGGATTGCGCACGGCGAAGACTTCCGTGATGCGGTCTACGCGGACGACGAAGGAGAAGACCGCATCCGCGCGGCCGTCGATCGTCGCGAGCATCACGAGCCCATCGGGGGCCGCGACGAGCGAGACGTCGGCCTCGGGATGGCGCTGCGCGATCCCCCGCAGGAAGCGTGCCACGCGGTCCGCTCCCGCCACCGGCCGCAGCGCAGCCGACTTCTTCCCTCCTCCGTCGGAGACGAGCACGACGCCGGGGTCGAGCAGTGCGATCAGACCTTGCAGCTCTCCGGTCGACGCAGCGGCGAGGAAGGCTCTCGCCACGGCATCGTGCTGGTCCCGCGACGCCACGACCGCCCGGCGTTCGCGCACGCGCCGACGACCCTGCGAGGCGAGCTGGCGCACCGCATCCGGGCTCCGACCGACCGTCTCCGCGATCTCGGCGAAGGGGACACCGAACACGTCGTGCAGCACGAACGCGACCCGCTCGGCGGGGGTGAGCGACTCCAGCACGACGAGCAGGGCCATCCCCACCGATTCGTCGAGCGTCATCCGCTCCAACGGATCCGGGTGCGGACGGGCGGCGAGCAGCGAGTCGTGCGGAACGGGCTCCGGCAACCAGGGGCCGACGTACCTCTCCCGACGAGCACGCGCTGATCCCAGCGCGTCCAGGCAGATGCGTCCGGCGACGCGGGTCAGCCACGCAGCGGGGTTCCTGATCTGTGCACGTTCCTCGACGCTCATCCGGTACCACCGCACAAACGTCTCCTGCACCGCGTCTTCCGCATCGGCGACCGTGCCGAGCAGACGATAGGCGAGAGCGAGCAGGGTGCGGCGTTCGGCGTCGATCACCTCGAGATCATCCATCGCCTCCATCCTGGCCCGACGCGGCGCCCGCCGCTGCCGTCTTTCGGCTGTCGCCTTACATTCCCGTGGTCTGCGTCGTCGAAAGAGGAGAAGGATGAAATCGAGAGAGAAGGAGCACACATGAGAATCGCCGTCGCAGGAGGAACCGGGACGGTCGGTCGGCCGACCGTGGCCGCGATCAAGGCCGACGGACATGACGCGGTAGTGCTCAGCCGTTCGCACGGGGTGGACCTGGTGACCGGCCGGGGACTCGATGCCGCGCTGGACGGTGCCGACGTCGTGATCGACGTCACGAGCATCGAGACGCTCAAGGCCGCCGCGGCGATCGAGTTCTTCACCGCCGCGACCGGCACCCTCGTCTCCGCGGCCGAGGAGGCCGGGGTCCGACACGTCGTGCTCCTGTCGATCGTGGGTATCGACCGCATCCCTTACGACTACTACGCAGGCAAGATCGCGCAGGAGAAGGTGATCGCGTCCTCACGGGTGCCCTGGACGATTCTGCGGGCGACACAGTTCCACGAGTTCGCGGGACAGATGTTCGCGCGCGCGAAACTGGGGCCGCTGCACCTCGCCCCGAACGCCCGCACCCAACCCGTGGCCGCCTCCGAGGTCGGCGCCCGGCTCGCAGCCCTCGCGACGTCGGAGCCGCAGGGCCGGGCGCGTGACCTCGCCGGCCCGCGCGAGGAACAGCTCTCCACCATGATCCGGGCGTTCGCCCGCCGGGAGGGGTATCGAGGGTGGATCCCGGCGCTCAACGTCCCCGGGCCGCAGATGGCGGGGATGCGTGCCGGCGATGCGCTTCCCGGTCCCGACGCCGACCTCGGACGCCAGACCTTCACGGACTGGCTCGCCGCGCGGTGAGCACCTGCTCCACCGACGCACGGGGTTCTCGGAGCGCGCAGGAGTCCTCTTGCGGATCCGGTCGGAGGCGGCGCAGACTGAGCGTGCGGTCGATGCATCCACCTCACCCCGGAGCGATCATGGCGAACCTCAATCCGTATCTGTCCTTCCGCACCGAAGCCCGCGAGGCGATGGAGTTCTACCGGAGCGTGCTCGGCGGGGAGCTCGTGATCAACACCTTCGGAGAGTTCCCCGACATGGTGCAGGATCCGAGCCAGAAAGATCTCGTCATGCACGCACAGCTGGATGCACCGGGCGGACTCGTGCTGATGGGCTCCGACTCCCCGGACGGCATGCCGTACGAGAAGCCGCAGGGCTTTTCGGTCTCGTTGAGCGGCAACTCTCAGGACACCACCCGCGAGGTCTGGGAGAAGCTGTCCGAAGGGGCGACCATCACGATGCCGCTCGATGTGCCGCCGTGGGGTGGCCTCTTCGGGATGCTCATCGACCGCTTCGGCATCCCCTGGATGCTGCACGGCGATCCGGAGGACTGACCCCGCCCGGCCTCAGCGCGGCTGCACGGCCCGACAGGCCAGGTGCAGCGCCAATCGCGCCTCGGGGTCGTTCATGTCGATCCCGAGCAGCTCCTGCACGCGACGGATCCGCACGGCGATGGTGTTGCGGTGCAGACCGAGGGCCGTCGCCGTCGCCGCTATGCCCGACTCGTGATCGAGATACGCGGAAAGAGTGGTGAGCAGTTCGCCTCCCCCTTCCCGCAGCGGGGCGAGGAGGGATTCCGCGGCGGGCACGAACGTGTCGTTCCCCGTCCACGCCAGCAGCAGCTGCTCCAGGCCGAGACTGTCCACCCGCACGAACCAACCGGTCGCCGACCGCGCCGCGGCGATCCGCGCCGCATCCCCCGCCTCGTCCAGCGTCGTGGCGAGTCCCTCGGATCCGGCCTGCAAGGATCCGACGCCGGTCGCGACGGTGAAGTCCCGCAGGACACCCAGGTGAAGCTCACGCAGTGCGGCCACGGCCCGCTCGACGCGATCGGGATCGGGGGCATCCGGGAACGTCAGCCACCCGCTCAGTCCTCGACCCGCTGTCGTAGCATGCGCCTCCGCGTCGATCGCACTGAGCCCGACACTGACGGAGCGCAGCAGCGAGAACGAGTCGAGACGCCCTCTCGCCACCACCCGGAAACCGAGATGATGACCGCTCGTGCGCCAGCCGCGCTCGATCATCCGCCGCTGGACATCGGCATCCGCTGCCCCATGCAGATCGACGAAGTCGCGCAACAGCCCGGACGACACCGCGACGTCGTTCACGGCTGCCACCTCGTCGATCAGGATGCGCGCGGCCACGGCAGGCATCGCGACCTCGGCCGCGACCGAGAGCGACTGCACCTGTGCCTCGCCGAGACCCTGCCCGAAGAGCACGAGCCTCAGGCCGCTGCGTCCGGGACTGTCGACCCGCACCGACGCCGCAGCCGTCTCGCCGACGCGCACCCGGTCGAGCCACGAGTCGAAGCCGATGGCCGCATGCAGTCGCTCGTCGAGATGCGCGCCCGCCTCCTGCAGGACACCGGACGAGTCGATCAGTGCGGCACCGACACCGAGGTTCGCCGCGATGTGTCCGAGCAGATCGGTGAGATCATCGGCAGCGTACTCGAACGACTGCGCGACCTTGCGCACCTGGCTGAGCGTCAGCGCATCGCGCGCCTCGATCAGCATCCAACAGGCCTTCGCGAGTTGGATGGGGCGCGGGACGTCGAGCAGGCACAGGCCGATCCGATCCGCGAGGCGGAACGCGCCCGCGTCGAAGTCCGCCGCCCCGGACACGGCGAGCCCGGTGAACCCCCGGTCCCGCAGCCGGCGCAGCAGAGCGTCCTGCTGCCAGGTCGATGTCGGGGCCGATGCGGTGATGATCGCGAGCCGCTCGGCGCCCCTCTCGGTGAGTTCGGCTTCGCTCGCGCCGACGGCCACCTCCTCCCACGCCGCATCGCGTGGTCCGGCGATCCACTGCAGGCCGCCGTTCTCCGTGTGGGAGAGCAGCGCGCTCACGGGCAGCCGCGCGCTCACGCCGCATCCAGATCGTCGAGGCCGTAGGCGGAGGGCAGCACTTTCGCGCGACGCTCGGGCCGCGCATTCCACCAGGCGGGCGCAGGGATGGAGAAGACCGCGACGTTCCGCGCCAGACGCAGTTCCGTGACCTCGAGGATCTCGCGTGACACCGCATCGACGACCACGATGATCGTGGGGGCGGACGCGACCAGCAGCCCATCGGTCAGCACCGCGAGGGTCTCCGATCGGCTCACCACACGGTGGACGGCACCGCCGAGTCCGCTGATCTCGACGGCGTTCACGTGCGGATCCTGCGGCGACGGGGCGACCGAGACGATACGCCCTTCAGCCAGTAGCTCGCCACCGAGGGCATCCGCTAAGAGTGGGAGGGGCGCGCCCGCCGATGCGAGGTAGGCCCTGCCGAGTTCGAGCGCATGCGCCAGATGGCCCCCGATCGCGTGTTCATGGAGGTCGCCGACCGTGAAGCCTCCGAGCACCGCACAGCCGACGCCGCCCGCCTGGATGATCGCGGATCGCACGACCCGCTCGGCGTCGATAGCCCGGTGCGCCTCGACGAGGGCGACCCCTCCGGCGCCGGTGTCACAGGCGAACACGAGTCCGGGAACCCGGTCGACGAAGAGCGACATCTGGTCCAGCCCCGGAACGGCACGGCCGGTGCAGTCCGCGTCCACCACGAGGTGGGACCCGGCCAGCGTCAGCGGAGCGAGCCCGTTCATCCCGCCGCCTTCGAGGGAGCAGACCGCGGGAACGGGATGACCGATCCACCGTTCGACCGCGGCCAGCAGACGGGCGAAGGGCTCAGCGCCGGGAAGGCGTTCGCCGAGCAGCATCGTCGAGCCGACGAAGGCGACGCCCAGGCAGGGTGTGCGCGGGTCCAGCGAGGAGATCGGAGAGATCTCGATCGGCCCCCGGTCGGACCCGGCGAGCATCAGCTCGAGCATGGTCGTCGAACCGCCACCGCCGGATCCGAGGAGCGAATAGCCGCGGGCGAGCGCCGTGAGGTCGTCGCGCTGCAGCATCATGCACTCCAGCCTAGGGAGAAACGTCCTCACCCGCGGCCAGAGTCTCGACCGGGACGAAGTCCGCGGCGAGACCGAAAGCGGACGGTCCGAAGGCGGCGAGCGCCTCGGGGGTGCGCATCATCTCAGGTGTGGAGATGCCGAGCACCCGTACGCGCTGCCCGTAGCGGAGTCCCTCCGTGGTGATGGGCTCGGCCGTCTCGTGATCGACCACGCAGATGAGGTCGGGCACGATCGCCACGAGCGTCTCCCCGTGATGGGCGATGAGGTTCTCGTTCTGGAACGAGATCTCGAAGGTGGCGCCCTCCTCTGCGCCGAGCGGTGCGATCACCGCACGCCCCTTGGCGAACCCCTCGGTCGTGCGCCGCTCGACGTCGATGACCTTGCCGACGCAGAGTTCCCGAAGGTGCGGGTAGAGCGTCGTCGCGAGGGTCGAGGCGATCGCCTCGAACGGTGAACGATGCTCCTCCCGGGCGAGACGGATGGCGCGGCCCAGCGCGAGGGCCATCGAGATCGTGCGCGGGACGGCGGTGCGCCGGACGTCCGCGCCGGTCATCGCGTACTCGGCGATGTGGCCGACGCCGCCGAGACGGATCGTGATGCCGCGGGCGAGCCACTCCATCTGCCGGTCGTCGTCTCCCGTGTCGATCACGACCTTCTCGCCGCGCTCTCCCGCGAGCGCGAGGGGCGATCCATGCACGCCGTACACGGCGAAGGTCTCCATCGACAGCTCGGGGAATGCCCGGCCCATGCCGTCGGCATCCACCACCGGCAGGCCCGTCTCGGCCGCGACGATGAGCGGGATCATCGAGTTGATGCCGCCGCACTCGATCGGCATCGTGGCATCCGCCGTGCGTCCGAGGTGCTCCTCGAGCGTGCGCAGGGCGAGCGTGGGCTCGGTGCCGGCCGGGATCTTCTCAACCATGACCGTGGGCGCACCCATCTGGGCAGTCGGGATCACGAACAGATCGTCGGCGAGCTCGTCCGGATCCAGGATCGTGATGCTCCCCTCGCCCAGCACGCGCTCGACGAGCATCTTGCCGATGTACGGGTCACCGCCCCCACCGGTCCCGAGCAAGGTCGCGCCGCGAGCGAGATCGGGAAGGTCGGCCGCGGTGAGCTGCCAGCTCATGCCGTCGCTCCCGCCGGCACGGTTCCGGTGGAGATGCTGCCGTCGAAGCGGTGGGCAGCCATGTCGTACCCGAAGTACCCCGGGCCGACCATCGCGAGGGCGGCGTCCGAATGCCAGCGCTCATCGGCCGGAGCCGCGATCACCCGGACCCGCTGTCCGTAACGCAGTCCCTCGGTCGTGATCGGCTCACCGGACTCCCCGTCGAGCACCATGATCAGATCGGGCGTGGTCGCCAGGACCGTGCCGTCGGCTTCGGCCACCAGGTGCTCGTTCTGGAACTGCAGCGTCAGCGAGCGGTCGGCGTCGCCGTCGATGCGAGCACGGCCACGCGCGAAGCCCGTGGTGGTGGCTCGGTGCACGTCGACGACCTTCCCATCGAACAGCTCGCGTCCGCCGAGGAGCCGGACGACCGCGTCGACCGGATCGGACTTCTCCTCGCGTGCCGTCGCGATGCGCTGCCCGATCTCGATGCAGCGGGACAGCGAGCCCGCGACGAGCGACTCGCGCGCCGCCGAGCCGGACATGGAGAACCCGGAGATCATGACCGAGCAGCCCATCTCGACGCAGGCCACGCGAGCGATGCGTTCGGTCCACGAGTTGTCGGCCGTCTGCAGCACCCCCGTGTTGCCCTTCTCGTCGCTGAACGCGAGGGGCGATGCCGTCACGCCGTACAGCGTCGGCAGAACCATCTGCAGCTCCGGGAACGCGCGACCCATGCCATCGGCATCGACCAGCGGCAGTCCGAGTGCGGCCGCGGCGGCGATCGGGATGGTGGAGTTGACTCCGCCCACCTCCGCGCACGCGATGTGGGTCACCGGACGGCCCAGGTGGACGCTGAGCGCTTTGACCGGTTCGATGACCTCGGCGAGGCTGGGGAGCTTCTCGACCATGACGGTCGGCGCGCCCATCATCGCGACGAACAGCACAAGCGCATCGTCGGGCACCTCGTCGAGCCCGACGACCGTGACGTCGCCGGAGGTCAGGGCCTGACGCGCGAGGAGGGCACCGATGTACGGATCCCCTCCGCCTCCCGTGCCGAGCACCGCAGCACCGCGAGCGAGACCGTCGATGTGGGCGGGGGTGATCGTCCAGCTCATGTCACGCCCCCATGTCGAGGTCGCCGACCGCCTTGACGCGGATGCGCGTGGCGTTGCCGGGCAGATACGGGATGGGCACCTCGTCGAAGTCGATGATCGACACGGTCGAGGGCTTGGCACCCGCCGCGATCGCCTTGTCGACCGCCTCGGCGCGCACCTCGGCGAGTGTCTCGTCACGACGACCGGGCTCGATCGCGTAGACCTTGTCGATCTCACCGCCGACCTGTGCGATGGAGGCGCCGATGGCGTTCGCGACCGCGTAGTTCTCAGGTCGGTGCACGGTGCCGAACAGCGGCAGCTCGTCGGGGAGCAGGATCGAGCCTCCGCCGACGGCGACCACCGCGATGGGCTCGGGTGACGTGCGCATGCGGTCGACCGCCTCCGACACACGCTCGGCGATGCGGGCGAGCACCCGCTCGACGAACACGGGGTCGAGGTGCGCGACCTTGCTCGCGTCGCCCACGTGGGCGCGGCCGGCCGCGACCGCGATGTCCGTGGCGGTCAGGGTCGATCCACCGAACACCAGCGCTTCCGTGGTCAGCTTGTACCCGACGGATGCCGGTCCGACCTCGGCGGTCTCCTCATCGACGATGCTGCCGCCACCGATGCCGAGCGAGAGGACGTCCGGCATCCGGAAGTTGGTGCGGATGCCGGCGACCTTGACCTCGTTCGCGGTCTCCCGGGGGAAGCCGTTGATCAGGAGCCCGATGTCGGCCGTGGTGCCGCCCACATCGATCACGGCGCAGTCGTCCAGACCGCTCGTCGCGGCTGCTCCGCGCATCGAGTTCGTCGGACCGGAGGCGAAAGTCGCGACCGGGTAGCGACGCACGTACTCCTCGTCCATGAGCGTGCCGTCGTTCTGGCTGAGGAAGATCGGCGCCTCGATGCCCTGGGCGCGCACGGCAGACGTGAGCCCATCGACGATCTCGGACGCGAGCTCGCGCAGCGCGGCGTTGATGATCGTCGCGTTCTCGCGCTCCAGCAGTCCGATGCGTCCGATCTCGTGGGAGAGCGAGATGGCGGCATCCGCCCCCAGCACCTCTGCGACGATCTCAGCCGCCCGCACCTCGAGGTCGTGGTTGACCGGGCTGAACACCGACGAGATCGCGACCGAGCGGATACCGTGCGACTTCATGTCTTCGGCGTGCGCCCGGATCTCGTCCGGGTCGAGGGGTGAGATCGGTCGGCCGTCGAACTCGTAGCCCCCGTGGGCGAGATAGCTGCGGGCCTGCGTCGCCTCGACCAGCACGTCGGGCCAGTCGATCAGCGGCGGCAGAGCTCGCGTCGCCGGGAGTCCGAGGCGGAGTGCCGCGACCGGCGCCAGACGGCTCGCCTGCACGAGTGCGTTGATGAAGTGCGTCGTGCCGATCATGACGGCGTCGACGTCGGCGCCCTCGAACGCGTGTCCGGCCCGCAGATCCTCGATCGCCTGGATGATGCCGCTGGTGACATCGGGGGTGGTCGAGTGCTTCACGCCCGCGAGCGTGCGGGTGCCGTCCATGAGGACTGCGTCGGTGTTGGTGCCGCCGACGTCGATGCCGATGTGCATGATTCTCGCTTTCCTGTGAGGAGGTTCTGACTCGGGGCGGCTCAGGCCGCGGCTGTCTCTTCGACCGGGCTCGCCTGCCGCGTGTTCGCGACTCCGACACCGCGGACCCAGCCGAGCTTGCCCGCCACGATGTAGAGCACCATCGAGAGGAAGAGACTGAGCAATGACGGGATGCCCCAGGTCACGAAGTAGCCGACGAGCGCGGACACCAGCCACACGACGATCGTCGCGGGAACGATGCGTGGTGCGGTTGCCGGAAGGGTGCCGGCCTCACGGGTCGCGTCGAGCTCCGGACGCCAGCGGCGCACCACGTAGTACTCGGCGACCATGATGCCGGCGATCGGCGGGAAGGCGACGCTGAGCACGATCAGGAACTCGGTGAACTGTCCGAGGATGCCGACCGCGGCCAGAATGGACCCGACGACGCCCAGCACGATCGTCGTGGTGACGCGGTGCAGGTTCTTGCCGAACGCCGTCGAGATGAAGTTCACCAGGCCCAGGGTCGACGAGTACAGGTTCCAGTCGTTGATCTTCAGGGTGCCGGTGAGCACGATGAAGAGGCCGATGAAGCCGACGGACGACGTCACGATCGCGACGATGTCACCGGTGGCGGCCGCGTGTGCCAGCAGGACACCGGCGAGTCCGATCACGAACTCACCGAGCGAGACTCCGAGCACGGTCTGCTTGACGACGTCAGCGCGAGAACGGTTGAAGCGGGTCATGTCACCCGTGATGATCGCGCCGACGATGAGACCACCCGCGACGATACCCGTACCGGCCCAGACGCTCATCGTGGGTCCGGGTGCCGGCCCCGTGAGCAGCTCGCCGATGTCGTGACGGCTCAGCTCGGTGATGACCGACCAGCCGACCAGGATGAGGAAGAGCGGCACCGTGATGTTCGCGAGCCACTGCATGCCGACGAAGCCGAAGGCGACGATCGCGGTGACGGCGAGACCGAAGATGAGGCTCCACGCCCAGACCGGCAGCGCACCGGGCATCAGGGCGTCGAGGGACTGTGCTGAGATGGCCGACTGGATGCCGAACCAGCCGATGAGGCTGATCCCGATCGCGAGCCCGACCAGCGAGGCACCGATCTCCCCGAAGCCGGTCCACCGGGCGAGCAGTGCGGTGTTGAGGCCCTCGCGCTGGCCGATGAAGCCGACCACGCACATGATCACCTCGAGGATGATCGAGCCGAAGAGGAAGGCGAGGACGGCCTCGCCGAAAGTCATGCTGTAGCCGAGGGTCGCGCCGAGGAGGAACTGCGAGAGGGCCGAGACCTGACCGAACCGCTGCACAGCGATTCCGAACCAGGGTTTGCGGGCCTCAGGAGTCACTCGGGAGAGCGCGAAGTCGTCTGGGTGCGCCGTGCGTGCCATGAGGATCCTTCGGGAGAGGGAACGGGTTGTGCGCCACAGTAGCGATGCCCTGCGCACCGCCCACATGTGCAGATCGCACGAACATCAGGCACTGATGTGCAGATCGCACATCATCCCGGCCGTCCGTCTCCCGACGCCTCTGTCCCTCTCGTCGACACCCCCTCCCCGCGTCCAGACCCTCGCCCCACGTCGACACCCCCTCCCCGCGTCGGCGCCCCCTCCGGTTCGCGGTGTGCAGAGGGGGTATCGACGGGCGGAGGGGGTGCCGACGGAAAGAGGGGGCACCGACTGGTGATGAGGACGTCGACGGGCGGAGGGGGTGTCGACGGGTGGAGGGGGTGGAGCCGGAGGGGGTGGGGACGCGGGAGGCGCGGATGTGCGGGTGCGCTCAGCTCACAGCGTTCGCGGCGATGAACTCACGGAGTGCGTGCTCGTCGTCGGGCATCTCGGTCACGTGCTGCGGTGCGTCGAGCATCTCCTGCAACTCCGGTGCGTAGCCGAGCTCCACTCCGAGCGCCTCGTGGATCGTCTCGGCGAACTTCTCGGGCTTCGCCGTCTCGAGCACGAGCATGGGCACACCGGGCTCGACGTACTCTCGCGCGACCTTGACACCGTCGGCCGTGTGCGGGTCGATGACCTCACCCGTCGTCTCGTACACCGAGCGGATCGTCGCCAACCGGTCCTCGTGCGTCGAGGTGCCGCTGACGATCCCGAACTCCTCGACGAAGCGCTCCTGCTCCGCGGAGAAGTCGAAGAAGCCGCTCTCGTCGAGCTCACGCCAGGCACCGACGACGCGCTCCGCGTCACGGCCGACCAGCTCGAAGATGAAACGCTCCAGGTTCGACGCCTTCGAGATGTCCATCGACGGACTGGAGGTCGCGAGCGTCTGGGCAGCGCTGCGCGGGCGGTAGACACCCGTGCGGAAGAACTCGTCCAGCACGTTGTTCTCGTTCGCGGCGAGCACCAGGCGACGGATCGGCAGGCCCATCTGCTTCGCGAAGAACCCGGAGAGGATGTTGCCGAAGTTGCCCGACGGAACGGTGAACGACAGCTCGGTCCAGCCGCCTGCATCGGTCGCCCGCAGCCACGCCCAGAAGTAGTAGACCGTCTGCGCGGTGATGCGTGCCAGATTGATGGAGTTCACGGCACCGAGGTGGTGGGCACGCTTGAAGTCGAGGTCGCCGGCGAGCTTCTTGACGAGGTTCTGACAGTCGTCGAAGACACCCTCGACGGCGATGTTGTGCACGTTCGCGTCGTCGAGGGAGAACATCTGCGCGCGCTGGAACGCGCTCATGCGCCCTCGCGGTGACAGCATGAACACCGCGAGGCGCTCCTTGCCCCGCAGCGCGTGCTCGGCCGCCGACCCGGTGTCTCCCGAGGTCGCGCCGAGGATGTTGAGCACCGATCCCTTGCGCTCCAGCGTGTACTCGAGCACCTGGCCGAGGAACTGCATGGCCATGTCCTTGAACGCGAGCGTCGGCCCCTCGGAGAGCCCGACGAGGGTGAGCTCGTCATCGATCGCCCGCAGCGGCACGACGCCGTCAGGGAAGTCGGCGTATGCCGCGGCGGTCATCCGGGCCAAGTCTGCGCGAGGGATGTCGGTCGCGAACAGTCCGAGCACCTCTGTCGCGAGCTGCGGATAGGTCAGTGCCCGCCAGCGCTCGAGCGTCTCGCCGTCGACGACCGGCATGGTCTCCGGCACCGCCAGCCCGCCATCGGGCGCGAGGCCTTCCAACAGCGTCTCGCTGAACGACTGCGGCTGCATGCCGCCGCGGGTGGAGATGAACTGCACGTTGGCTCCTCGGCTCGGGACTCGGCACGTCCATTCTCGCAGGGTGTTCCCGGTCCGAGTGACGGGATGACGGACACCACCACTCACCGTCAGAACAGGGAGGTAGGGAGCGCCCCTTCATGCTCCAACAGCCACCGCTTCGTCTCGAGGCCGTGCCCCTCTTCTCCGCCGGAATAGCCGCCCAGCCCATCGCCGGCGACGACCCGATGACACGGCACGATCAGCGGAACCGGGTTCGCGCCCATGATCGAGCCGATCCCCCGGGCCGGCACGTCGGTGCCACTGCGCGCGGCGAGACCGCCGTACGTGATCGTCTCTCCGTGCGCCACGGTCTCATGGAGTGCGGTGAGGACAGCACGCGTGGCCTCGGTCTGCGGGCCGAGGTCGACCGGCAGATCGAAGCGACGCAGTGTGCCGTCGAAGTAGGCCGCCAACTGTGCGAGCGCCTCGACCAGCAGGGGATCGGACCCGGTGTCGGGCACGACGACACTGCCGCCGGACGGAGTGGTTCGCCACGTGACCCGGGTGACGGCCGCGCCGTCGCTCACGACCCCGATGACGCCGACCGGGGTCGCGAGCGTGCCGAAGGCGGACATGCGTCGAGAGTACCTCCGCCGTCCGACAGCGGAGTCACGATCCCGCGCCTCATCCGCGGGAGACCTCACGCCAGAGCGCCGCCCAGTGCTCCGGATGCAGATCCCGCGGCCATCGACAGCTGGTCGCGTCGGCTGCCACCACGGCGCGCCGCGCACGCGACATCGGAGCGCGAGTCGCCGCCGCCAGCACCGCGGGAAGCGTGGCCCCTCTCCCCGTGAACATCGCACGGACGAAAGCCTCGTACCCCCGTCGGTCGGACACCGGAACGAGCGGTGAGGCCCGTCGCGTGATCGTGAGCACGCCCCCGTCGACGCTCGGTTGCGGGGAGAAGCCCCAGGCCGGGACCCTCCCCTCGAGGGAGAAGGCGAACCACGGAGCCGACTGCGCGGTCATCATGGTGCCGCCACCGACGCCCGCACGCTTGCGCGCCACCTCCCATTGGGTCAGCAGCACGGCCTCCCTCCACTCCTTCCGCGACAGCAGACGCCGGAGGATGGGAGTGGTCACGTGGAACGGGATGTTGCCGACCACCACGGCGGCATCGAGGGGATGACGGGTCGCGTCCCCGAACTCGACGCGGACCCCGGGCAGGGCCGCGCGCAACCGCCGCACCCGGTGCTCGTCGATGTCGATAGCCGTGAGCGGCCGGCCGAGCCCCGCGAGCCGGCGCGTGAGGGCGCCATCGCCGCACCCCAGTTCGAGGATCGATCCGGACGTGCGGTCGACGAGAGCCGTGATCCGGGCGAGGGTCGGACGGTGGGTGAGGAAGTTCTGGCCGAGTTCGTGACGGCCGCCATGGGGTGAACGAGGCATGAGTGCGCTCCATAAGAAGAATCGGAGCACCTCGGAAGGAGGGAGGACGCGAAGAGGCGTCAGTGAGTTCTGCCCGTCCCGAGGTGCGATGACATCTCGGTGGACGGCGCGCAGATGCGTGCGGTGAGCGAGCGCGCCGTCAGACGCGGCGGTCGCGGAACACGAGGGTGCGCCCCATCACGGGCGCGGCGCATATTGTTCCCATGCGTGCCAGCATAACGGCGCTCAGATCCACCCGCGCTCCTCGGCGGTGAGCACAGCCTGCTGGCGCGTGTCGACGGCGAGTTTGCCGAGGATGACGGAGATGTGGTTGCGCACGGTGCCGGGCGCGAGAGCGAGAGCCCGCGCGATCTGACCGGTCGTCTCCCCGCGCCGCCCCGCGCGCAGTACATCGAGCTCGCGATCGGTGAGGGGCGAGCGCTCATCGCTCAGAGCGTCCGCCGCGATCTCCGGATCGACATAGCGGGCTCCTGCCGCGACACGGCGGATGACGGCGGCGACCTCGTCCGCACCCCGGGACTTGGGCAGGAAACCGGAGACGCCGGATGCCAGGGCTCGCCGCAGCACCCCCGGACGCGCATGGCGGGTGACCACCACGCAGCGCGTCGCGATCGCACGGTGCAGTTTCTCGGCGACCTGCACCCCGTCCAGGCCGGGCATCTCCAGGTCCAGCAGACACACGTCGGGTTGCAGACGAAGCGCCTCGGCGACGGCCTGCTCGCCGTCGGCGCACTCCGCGACGACGTCGATGTCGGCTTCGAGTCGCAGCAGTGCGGCGAGCGCAGAGCGGATCATCGCCTCGTCGTCGGCGAGCAGCACGCGGATCAACGCCCCTCCTCCGCCTGCGACGGAACGGTCACGACGACCGTGAACTCGTCGGCATCGCGCCGGATCTCCAAGGAACCGTGCGCCTCCTCGATCCGTCGTCGAATCCCCTCGAGGCCGGATCCGTCGTGATCGAGCGGCGCACCGGGCATCCTGTCGTTCGCGATCTCATATCGCCAGGCGTCACCGGTCCGTGCCAGCAGCAGCCGCGCGCGACGGCCACCCCCGTGGCGCAGCACATTCGTCGTGGTCTCCCGGATCACCGGCCCCAGCGCAGTCCCCGGTGCGGCATCGGCATCCGGATCGATCACGGCCTCCACGGTGAGACCCGCTGCGGTCAGGAGATCTCGCGCGTTGGCGAGCTCATCGCCGAGCGGAACGGACCGGAAGCGGGTCGCGAGGTCTCTGGTCCCCTGCCGCGCCTCGTCGACACTGAGCCGCGCGGCCCGGAGCTGTTCCATCCCTGCCTCCGCATCGGTCGGCAGGAGCCGCTCCGCGAGTTCCAGCTGCAACGCGATGACCTGGAGATGATGCCCCTGCAGGTCGTGCACGTCGGTCGCCACCCGCAGGCGCTCCTGCGTCGCGGCGAGCTTGACCTCGGAAGCGCGGGCGCGGTCGAGTGTGACCAGGACATCCCACCACCAGAGCGAGCTCACGGTCATCGCCGGCAGCAGGACGGCATACACGGCGGGCAGCCACAAAGGGAGGCCCGTGTCGAGGCCTCTCGCGGTCGAGTCGACCGCCGTCAGGGCCACGAGCAGCAGGGTCGCCGTCGCGGCCACGCGCATCCGGATTCCGCGCGGCCATCGCAGGAGGACGAAGAACTGCGCGACCGGCATCGCCGCGAGCGCCCAGCTCCCGACCGCCGACCCCGCCACCACTCCGTATGCGACAGCAACCAGGAAGGGCACGGCCAGGCGCCCCCAGGCGATGCCGGGACCCGCGTCGATACGGCTGCGGTAATCGGCGAGCAGCAGCATGGTCGAAGCACACCAGAGCACGCCACCGATCGCGACGACGAGGATCGCGCCGCCGCGCAGATCGACGGCGGCGGTGATGCCGGTCCATGCTCCGACCAGCATCAGCTCGATGAACACCACGGCGCTCGCGGTGTACCACCAGGTGGCGGTGATGCCCCGGGCGAGCTGGCGGGAGCCGGGCGTCGGATCGGCGACGGGGAGGGGCGGGACGGAACTCACGCTCCCACGATAGAGGCGTGACACATGTCACGGGATCACCGTGCGAACCGCAGGGGAACAGGTGACGGGCCGACACTGCCGCCACGGCTGCTCCTCGGCTGGACTGGAGTCATCGCAGCGGAGACACCGCTCGCACCGACAGCAGGGAGCACCCCATGAACCTCATCGAGACCTTCCAGAACCTGGTCGCCCAGGTCCCCGAGCTCGTGCAGCCGCTCATCGTCGCCCTCGCCGGCGCGATCCCGTTCATCGAGGGCGAGGGCGCGGTGAGCATCGGGATCCTCGGCGGCATCCCTCCGGTGGTCGCGGCGATCGCCGCGATGGTCGGCAACTTCCTGTGCGTCGCGGTGCTGGTGCTGGCGAGCTCCGGTGCGCGTCAGGCGGTCGTGAACCGCTCGCGTGCCAGGAACGCTGTCCTCGCCGGCGGCGGCACGACGGACACAGCACCGGCAGCGGAAGCCGCCGACTCCGGGCGCGGTTCCGCCCGGAAGGAGAAGTTCCAGCGCGCCTTCGAACGCTACGGCGTACCCGGCGTCAGCCTGCTCGGCCCGCTGCTGCTGCCGACGCAGTTCACCGCAACGATGCTCGCCGCCTCCGGCATCGGGAAGGCGCGCATCCTCTTCTGGCAGGCCATCGCCATCATCGGCTGGACGACCGTCGTCGCCGTGATCATCGGCAGCGCGGTGTACGCGATCCGCTGATCGTCCGGGGGCGCGAGACGTCGTCGCGCCCCCTCTTGTTAAATTCAGAAGTTCCTGAATTCAGCAGTTTCTGTATGATCAAGTGCGTGACGACCGCTCTCGCATCGCTGACCCACACGTCTGCCGTCGCTCGCCTGGGACACGCACTCTCCGACCCGACCCGCGCCGGCGTGCTCCTCGCTCTGCGCGAGGCCCCGGGCTACCCCGCTGATCTGGCCGAAGCTCTCGGCGTCTCCCGCCAGGCCCTGTCGAACCACCTTGCCTGCCTCCGCGGCTGTGGGCTCGTCGAGAGCGTGCCTGATGGGCGTCGCAGCAGCTATCGTCTCGCCGACCGTCACCTCGCACCGGCCCTCGACATGCTCCTGCGGGTCACCCTCATCGTCGAACCGGACTGCTGTTCGGGTGAAGGATGCACCTGCTGATGTCGTCGGCGCTCACCGACGCGCGTCGGGAGACCCTGCATCGTCGCATCCGCCTCCTCGTCGGCGTCACGATCGGCTACAACGCGGTCGAGGCGATCATCGCGATCACGGCGGGGACGGTCGCATCGTCCGCGGCTCTCATCGGCTTCGGGCTGGACTCGACGATCGAGGTGCTGTCCGCGGCCGCCGTCGCCTGGCAGTTCACCCGCCGCGATCCGGAGCGCTGGGAGAAACCCACCTTGCGCGTGATCGCTGTGGCGTTCTTCGCTCTCGCCGCCTATGTCACCGTGACCTCCGTGACCGCACTGGTCACGGCCGAGCGCCCGGAGCACAGCACGATCGGCATCATCCTCACGGCGGTCAGCGTCGCGGTCATGCCGTTCCTGTCGTTCGCCGAACGTCGCGCGGGCCGGGAGCTCGGATCGGCGACGGCGGTCGCGGACTCGAAGCAGACTCTCATCTGCACGTACCTCTCCGCCGCCGTGCTGATCGGCTTGGTCGCCAACTCGCTGCTCGGATGGTGGTGGGCCGATTCCGTCGCCGGACTCGTGATCGCCGCCTTCGCCGTGCGCGAGGGCATCGACGCCTGGAAGGGCGACGCCTGCGCCACCTCGATCGGAATGCTCCTCGAGAACGAGGACGACCACGACCACTGACTGCCGGCGCGCACAGCGCCTAGGTTGGGGAGATGGATGCCGCTTCCCTCACGCCTGCCGAAGACCTGCGCGGACGCACGGTGCTGGTCACTGGCGCGAACGCGGGCATCGGCTACTGGTGCGCCGAGCAGCTGGCCGCTCGCAGAGCCCGCGTGTTGTTGGGTTGCCGCTCATCGGAGCGCGCGCAGACTGCGGCCTCGGCGATCCGGAGCCGCATGCCGGATGCCGAGCTGCGCGTGCTGCCACTCGACCTCGGCTCCCTCGACAGCATCACTCACGCCGCTGCGCAAGTGGGCGAGCGGATCGATGCGGTGATCTGCAACGCGGGGGTGAAGGCGGCCGACCCTGCGGCGCGCACGGGCGACGGCTTCGACCTCATGGTGGGCACCAATTTCCTCGGCCATTTCGCCCTCGTGGCGCAGCTCGAACCGCTCTTCGCACCGGATGCCCGCGTGGTCGCGGTGGGCTCGATCGCGCACCGTTTCGCGCGGCTCGCCCCCGCGACCCTCGACGCCCCGTGGAGCGGTTCCTCGCTCCGCCAGTACGGACGCTCGAAGGCCCTGTTGATGGCCTTCGCTTTCGAGCTCGCACGGCGTTGGTCGGACTCTTCGCGGTCGGCGGTCGTCGCGCACCCGGGCTATGCCGTCGACCCGCTCACTCCCCCGCGCCCCGGCCTCGCCCACGTCTCCGGTTTCCTCCGCGCCCTGACGGCGCCCACTCGGATGCTCGTGCAGGGCAAGGACGGTGGAGCGCTGCCCATCGTGCACGCGGCGACCTCCGCGGAGGTGGTGAACGGCGACTACTGGGGTCCGGACGGACTGCTCGAGTTCCGTGGGGCACCACGACGAGTGACAGCCTCGGACGAGGTCCGCTCCCCCACGACCGGAGCCGCGGTGTGGGCGGCCGCCGAGCAGGTCACCGGGGTGCGCTTCCCGGCGTGATCGCGGTCACGATGTCAGACTCCCCGCACAGACTGAGGACATGATCACCGTGATCTCCGCTCCGTCCAACCTCGGACTCCGTCCGCCGGAGCCGGGAAGCGTGCCCGGTGCGGCGAAGGCACCGGAGGCCCTGCGCGAAGCCGGCCTTTTCGATCGGTTCGCCGAGCTCGGCGCCACCGACTCCGGTGTCGTCCTCGCAGGCCGCTATGTCGATGACGACGGCAGACGCCCCTCCGGCCGAGTGCGCAACGAGAGCGCGATGGCCGACCACTCCCGGCGCCTGGGCGCGCGCATCGCCGCGGCATTCGATCGGGGCGAGGCACCGCTGGTCGTCGGGGGCGATTGCTCGATCCTCCTCGGGGCCGGCATCGCCGTCGCGGGTCGCGGCGTCGGGCTCGTGCACGTCGATGGACATACCGACTTCCGCCATCCAGGAAACAACTCGGTGAGCGCGAGCGTCGCCGGCGAAGACCTCGCCGCTGCGATCGGCATGCATTGGCCCGCTGTCGCCGACATCGACGGGCTCGGCCCCTACTTCCGCGCCGAGCGCACGGCGCACATCGGCCATCGCGACGATGATGCGGAGCAGGAGGAAGCGCGCGCGGTCCTCGGCCGGGTCACGCCCGCCGCCGATGTGCTCGCGCTCGGTGCCGCCCGCGTGGGTGCCGACGCGGCGGCGGTGGCCGGACCCGCATACTGGCTCCAGGTCGATGTCGACGTCCTCGATCCCGCGGTCATGCCCGCGGTGGACAGCCCCGACCCGGGCGGGATCGGGGCTGCGGACCTCACGGCCCTCCTCCGCAAACTCGCACCGCAGGCAGTGGGCGCCTCGGTCACGGTGTTCGACCCCGACCTCGATCCCGACGGACGGTACGCGCGACTGCTGGTCGACATCCTCACCGAAGGGCTCAGCGAGCTGGGCACCGGCGTGCGCCGCTGAAGAGAAGCCTCACCCGTCGGCGTCAGTCCTCGACGAGCTCCGGGCTCTCCTGCGGTGTGACCCGCACACGGGAGATGCGACGACGATCCAGGGCCATGACCTGAATCGAGGCACCGGGCACCTCGACGGTGTCGCCGACGACCGCGAGGCGACCCAACTGCTCGGTCACGAAACCTGCGATCGTGTCGGACGAGCCCCGCGGCATCGCCAGCCCGGTCGCCTCCTCGAAGTCCTGCAGGTTGAGCCGCCCATCGAGTCCCTCTTCCGCGGAGAAGTACTCCTCGGCGTCGTACTCGTCGAAGATCTCGCCGACGACCTCCTCGACGAGGTCCTCCAACGTGACGAGACCGTCCGTGCCGCCGTACTCGTCGACGACGACCGCGATGTGGTGCCCTTCGGCCCGCATCCGCGTCAGCGTGGGCAGGACGCGCGCGCTGGAGGGGATGTACGGGATGTCGCGGACGAGCGCACGGAGCGGACGCGCTGGGTCGTCGGACGACGCCTCGAACAGGTCCCGCACGTGGACGAACCCCGCGATGTCGTCGATGGAAGTGTTCGAGACGGGGTAGCGCGAATACGGGAGGTCCCGCACCTGGGCCAGCACATCACCGACGTTGGCATCCTCGTCGAGGGCCACGACCTCCGGCCGCGGTCGCATGACCTCGCTGACCTGGCGCCCCCGCAAGGACAGCACATCGTCGAGGATGCGGCGTTCATCTTCGGGTAGACCTTGGTGGCTCGCGACGATGTCGCGCACCTCCTCGTCGGTCATCTCGTCGCCCATCTTGCGGGGATCACCGCCGAGCAGTCGTACCAGCGCGTCGGTCGACACGGAGAGCAGCCAGATCACGGGACGCATGATCACCGCGAACCCGTTGAGAGCGGGGGCCACGGCGTATGCGAACTGGGCGTTGCGCTGGATCGCGAGCCGTTTGGGCACGAGTTCTCCGAGCACGAGCGACAGGTAGGCGATCACGAGGGTGAGGATGACGGTCGCGATCGTGAGGGCGAGTGCGGGGGCGAGGCCCCACGACTCCAGCAACGGCGCCAAGGACGGTGCGATCGATGTGGCGCCGTACGCGGCCGAGGCGAAGCCCGCGACCGTCACGCCGATCTGCACAGCCGAGAGGAAGGTGTTGGGGTTGCGGGCGAGTGCCGCGACCTTCGCCCCACGGCGGCCCCGTTGCCCGATCGCGTTGATCTGGCTCTCGCGGAGCGTGACCAGGGCCATCTCCGTCGCAGCGAAGACACCGCCGATCAGCACGAACGCGAAGACGAGGGCGATGTTCCAGAGCAGGTCGCCCATCAGCGGGCCACCTCGTCTGTGGTGGGGTGAGCGCCCGGGACGAACCGGGCGCTCGTACTGTCAGAGTCCGAAGAGTCAGAACAGCGCTGCGCGCTCAAGAGTGCTCCTTGTGGGTAGGGGTGGTGTCGGTGGAAGAGGTGACCTCGCCAGGGGTGCGACGGGTCTTGAGGAGGCTCGCGGCGGTGGCCACCGCGATGGTCGCGCCGATGAACAGCAGGGAGAACCAGATCGGGATCTCCGGCGCCCACTCGACGCCCTGGCCGCCGTTGATGAACGGGAGCTCGTTGACGTGCAGTGCGTGCAGGACGAGCTTTACTCCGATGAATCCGAGGATGACGGCGAGGCCCTGAGCCAGGTAGACCAGACGCTCCAGCAGTCCTCCGATGAGGAAGTACAGCTGGCGCAGACCCATGAGTGCGAAGGCATTCGCTGTGAAGACGATGTAGGCCTGGTCGGTGAGACCGTAGATCGCGGGGATCGAGTCGACGGCGAACACGAGGTCGATGAACCCGATGGCGATGATCGTGAGCAGCATCGGCGTGACGAAGCGCTTGCCGTTCTTCACGACCGTGAGCCGGTCGCCGTTGTACTCGTCGCTGACGGGCAGGTGACGGCGGACGAACGTCATGAACCGTCCGTTCGCGGGGTTGCTCTCATGGTTGCTGAACGCCTGGCGATACGCGAGCACGAGGAGCAGGGCGCCGAACAGGTAGAAGATCCACGAGAAGTTCTCGATGAGCGTCGCGCCGATGGCGATGAAGATTCCTCGCAGGATCAGCGCGATCACGATGCCGATCATCAGCACCTTCTGCTGGTACTTCTTCGGCACGGCGAAGCCGGTCATCACGATCAGGAAGACGAAGAGGTTGTCGATCGACAGCGCCTTCTCGGTGAGGTAGCCGGCGAAGTACTCGCCGCCGAACGTCCAGCCGGAGAAGACGCCGATCCCGACGCCGAACAGCAGCGCGAGGCTGATGTAGAAGATCGACCAGCGCGCCGACTCCGCGATCGTCGGCTCGTGCGGGGTGCGAACGTGGGAGAAGAACTCGTACACGAAGAAAGCGATCGTGATCGCGATCGTGATGATCCAGATCAGCGGGGTGATATCCAAATGAGGGCTCCAGACTCGGGGTACGACCGTACCGCCAAAGTCTTCTCCATTCCGTGAAACAGGAACCGGTGGCCCGGGATGCGACGTGCATCCGTAATGACGATCCCACCGTGTCGGAGTACTCCCCTTGGGAGATCCCAGAGTACGAGGACACCCTTTGGGGTTCCTGTGGATTGGCCGGGAATGCGGCGGGGTGCGGCTACTCCGGGTCGGAGCGGAGGAGACCCCGTTCTTCCGCGCGGTCGATCATGCCGCTGAGCACATCGTCGAAGAGAGTCACGAGCACGCTTCTGGTCTCCACCACGTCACGCTCGCTCAGCGCCACGCGAAGTGCTTTGACGCACGCCGAGACGGCCTCCGCGTCGAAGGCATCACGAGCGTGCTGAGCGAATCGGCGGATCTGGGGGTCGAGACGCTCGATGGCAACTGCGCGCGAAGCGTTGCCTTCGATGCGAGCGAACCCGGTCGCGAGGGATCGGAGCGCGATACCGAAGCCGGCCACGTCGCGCACGTGGGCGGCCGCGACCACCTCGTCCGTGAGCGCGGTCAGGTGCGCGAGGTCATCGGCCTCGATCACCGCCTTCGCATGACGGAGGGAACCGATCCAGATGTCACCGAAGAGGTCGACGGCGTTGCGGACTCCTTCGAGATCGATCGGGGCCACCCGCGTGTAGCGGTTGCGCTGCATCTCGACGAGGCCGTGATCGGCCAGACGGTCGAGCGCGTGGCGGATCGGAGTCTTCGACGTGCCCAGGCGCTCGGCGAGGTCATAGTCGCGCAGACGTTCGCCCGGGGGCAGTTCGCCTGAGATGATCGCGTCCTGCAAGCGCGCATAGGCCTCGTCGCTCATGGACCTGCGCTCGAGCGGTCCACCCGACAGTGCCACATGTCCTCCAGCGAGAGAGAAAGAACGTAGAACCTGACGTTCTACCCGCTGTGCAATATATCGCGATCACGAGGGCGGGTTGGCGACGACGTCTTCGTTCGTCCTCCGTTCATGCACGATCAACACGGGACAGTGCGCGTGCTCCGCGCACGTCGCGCTGACCGAGCCCAACAGGAGTCCCACGAACCCGCCATGCCCCCGGCTGCCCAGCACGAGCATTGCGGACGTGTCGCTCAGCCCGATGAGGGTGCGCGCTGCGGGACCGAGGAGAACGGCTCGCGTGAGCCCCGCAGGGGGCGTTCGGCCGAATACCTCCACGATCGCGGCGTCCAGCGCCTCTCCGGCGTACTTCTCGGGTGTCCACTCGATCGCCATGAAGGGATCGATCGGAGGCGCTGTCCACGTCGTGACGACATGCAACGGAGCATCGAGCGCCTCGGCCATCCGCGCGGCGTAGCGAAGGGCCGAGAGAGAGGATTCAGATCCGTCCACGCCGACGACGATGCGATCTGTGGCTGCTTTGTCCATGCGTACACGGTGTCTCGCTCGGGCCGCAGCGGGCGGGACGAAGGTCACACGAACTCCGGGACGCTCAGCGAGACCGCTCACTCGCCGAACGGTCGAGCGTAGGGCGATTCGCGCGTTCGGCTTGGAGGACCGCCGCTTGCGTGCGTCGCTCGAGCCCCAGCTTGCTCAGCAAGGAGGAGACGTAGTTCTTCACCGTCTTCTCTGCCAGGCCGACTCGATCGCCGATCTGCCGATTCGAGAGCCCCTCCGCGATGAGGGCGAGGATCTGCTTCTCTCGCAAGCTCAGCGCCCCGAAGCGCGGGTCCTCCTCGTCCGCATCATCGACGCTGCGCGTGACGTGCCGAACCATCGAAGGTTTCAGCAACCTCCGGCCTTCCGCGACGGCACGGACCGCAGACACGATTTCGCCGGTGCGCAGCGTCTTCACGAGGTAGCCTGCCGCGTCTCCCATCACCGCCGCGAAGACAGCATCGTCGTCATCGAAGGCGCTGAGTATCAGGCACTGGACTCGCGGATGCGCCTGCCGAATCTGACGACAGAGGTCGATGCCACTGCCGTCGGGGAGATGCACATCGAGCACGACGACGTCCGGCAGAGTCGCCGCGACGCGCGCAGACGCTTCGCGAACGGTCGCTGCCTCGCCGATCACGGTGAGATCGGGTTGCGCCTCCAGGAGGTCGGCGACACCGCGCCGCACCACCTCATGGTCGTCGACGAGGAAAATGCGGAACATCTCGCCTCCGTTCACGTCGCCTGTTCCCGGTTCGCATCAGCGTACCGCTCGAGTCGTGATCGGTTTCGGGACCTTCGACCCTGTCGGGTCGGGCTGCGGGGGTGTCGACTGGAGGCGTTCCTCGACCTTGGGCAGCAGGTCACGTTGCACAGCGCGTCGGCGTCCGGCGGGAGAGGTGGTCAGCCACCCGCAATGGGGATTCGGTCTCGTGTCAAAGGTGAGACGTGACGCGAGGCGAAGGGTGGCGCCGAAAGGGGAGGTGGAAGGGGCGGTGCTTCGGGTGCACCGCCCCTATTCACAGGGCATCGCTCGTCCCAGATGTCGTGAAGCTCAGAGACTCAGCCGGCGGGAGCCTGCACGACCAGGACGGGGCAACGCGCATGGCTCGCGCACGCAGCGCTGACCGAACCGACGACGATCGGCAGCGCGCCGGCGTTCTCGATCATCGTGTCCGCTGTCCGTCCGGTTCTGCGTGGCCCATCCGCGACGCGCGAACGATGAGCACCGGCGCGTTGATGTTCACAAGCACGTCGTGGGTCACGGATCCGATCGCATGACCGGCACCTCGCGGATGCCCCGCTCCGATGACGAGGAGCGCCGCGTTGCGGGAAGCATCGAGCAGTGCCTCAGCAGGTGATCGGGCCGTAGCGTGCGTCCGCACCCTCACGACACCGTTCTCGCGTGCTGCCAAGGCGGCGCGATCGAGCGCTGTCCCCTGTGTCTCGACGGGAGCGGGGACGAGCCCGACCGACGATGACTGGATCAAGTGAAGCGGCTCTCTCCGCGCACGCGCCTCGTCGCCGGAGGCCCGAACGATCGCCGGCACCAGCTCGTCGTCTTTCACACCGGCAACGACCCCAGACCGGAACCGGAGGTCGACGTCAGGGATCACGGCGACGGTGCATGCCACCTCAGCGACGATCTGCAAGCTCAACGTGCCGAAGACACGGCTGCGGATGAACCCGGTCTTGCCCGTACCGATCACGAGGATATCGTCGGCACCGACGAAGCGCGCAAGGGCGTCCGGGACCCGACCGGTCACGTGCACCGGATCGTGTGCCGCGGCTTCATCGGGGTGTCGGCGTGCGGCCACGACATCTGGAGTTACGACGTGCACGCGGACCAGCGGAACATCAGCAAACGAGGCGTGGGACTCCGCCCACGCCTCGGCACCGGCTAGGGCACTTGCGCCGGAGCTGCCGACGGCGAGGACATATCGTGTGGGCATTCAGAGCACCGCCTCTCGGATCGGAACGGAGTCGAGACGATCGTCGGTCATCGGTCACCCGCGTGCAGAGTCGAAGGTCCCTCGGCGCCTGTTCGGGAGTAGTGTCGTCCCATCGAGAGCCCGGAAGGGAGTGCGATGGAGGGCCCGCATCTCAACTTCCCGGATGCGCCGCGTTCCGAGCTGGAGCGCACGATCGGGGAACTTCTCGAGCGTGCTCACCGAGTTCTTGGGGCCCAGGGGCGCCTACGCAGCCTTCTTCACGCATCCCAAGCCGTCGTCGAAGATCTCGAGCTCGAACAGGTGCTCCGACACATCGCCGAGGCTGCGCTCACCCTGGTCGGTGCACAGTACGGCGCTCTCGGTGTCATCGATCGAGACGGACGCCTCGAGCAGTTCATCCACGTGGGAATTCCCGATGACGTCGCCCGGGAGATCGGACACCTTCCCGAAGGTCACGGCATTCTCGGAGCCGTCATCGAAAGTGAGCATCCGATCCGGCTCGAAGATCTCGGAGACGATCCCCGCGCGGCGGGGTTCCCCGACCATCACCCACCGATGCACACCTTTCTGGGCGTACCGATCCGAGTACGCGGTGAGATCTACGGAAACCTGTACCTCACCAACCGGGCAGAGGGTGGTTTCACCGATGAAGACGAAGAACTCGTCCGAGCACTGGCGTCGACCGCAGCGATCGCGATCGACAACGCCAGGCGGTTCGAGGAATCACGCCGACTGCAGCGGCTGAGCACCGCATTGGCTGAGATCAACGCGGCCCTCCTCGCCCCGGACTCCGGCGACGTCTTCGGCATGCTCGCCGAGCGAGTCGCCTCGCTCGTGAAGGCCGACCTCGTCTACATCGTCGTTCCGGACATTCTCACCGGCCGCGCCCGTATCGAGACAGCGCGCGGACGCGGCGCGGAGTCGCTCGAGGGCACAGAGATCTCGAACCCCGGATCGGTGGCGTCGCGAGCGATGGCCAGCGGAGGCATAGCGGTGTCGGAGGGGCCTGAGGATGCGTTGCCCGACGACCCGGACCACGCCCGCGGTGCCAGGGCCGCCGTTCCCCTGGTGGTCGGGGGCGAGACGGCCGGAGCCCTTTGCGTGACACGTGATGCAGGGGGCCGGCGGTTCTCGCCCGAGGATCTGTCGACGCTTGCGGAGTTCGCCGCTCAGGCTGGTCTCGCACTCGCGCTCGATCAAGCGCGCACCGATCGGCAGCGGCTTGACCTGATCGAGGACCGAGCCCGGATCGCCAGGGACCTTCACGACAACGTCATCCAGAGATTGTTCGGCACCGGACTCGGATTACAGGCACTCGCGGCGAAAGTTCCGGCCCACGCCGCCACGATCGCCGCGCAGGTGGCAGAGATCGATGCCGCCATCGCCGACTTCCGCACGGCGATCTTCACCCTGCAGGCCTCTGATCCCGGATCGCTCCGCCAACGCCTGCTCGACGTGGTGACTGAACTCGCGCCGCTTCTCAAGCGCTCACCGCGGATCGCGTTCGACGGACCGGTTGACCTTCTGGTGACGGGTACGCTTGCTGACGACGTCGTCGCCGTTGTGCGTGAATCGCTCACGAACGTCGCTCGTCATGCGCACGCCACGACTGCGCAGGTCAGTGTCTCGGCCGCTGCTTCGCACGTGACGATCATCGTGGAAGACGATGGGATCGGCATGCCCGCGCAGCCCGCGCGTGCGAGCGGCACGGCGAACCTCGTCACTCGCGCGCACACGCACGGCGGCATCTGTAACATCGAGCCGCGAAGCACGGGTGGCGCGCGGGTACGATGGCGCGTCCCCCTCGACTCCGCAACGGAGACCCGGCAGTGAGCGTGGTGTTCCTCGGAGACCACCATCGGGCCGCATCCGAGTGCATCGGTCGCCGGAGGGTAGCTCGGCTCATGTGGCCGTGAGCGGGCCAAAGGTCCTCCCCCCATCGCTGAGCGCGATGGGACGTTCGACCCTGGAGTGAAGCCGGCGAGGAGACACGATGTGACGACGGGGAATCACATCACCGCACAAGGAGCATCATGAACGACACCAGCTTCGTCATCCGCCCACTGCCTCCCGTCGGTCCAGCAGACCTGCAGCTTCCGCCCACGCAGCCGATCGACCTCACCGAGCTGATCCAGATGGAGGCGGGGCAGTGACCACGGACGCGTCGGAAGCACCGCTTCCGACCATGACCATCGTGTTCGAGTCGCTCTTCGGCAGCACTCGGCACGTAGCCGAGGCCATCGCTGCGGGAGTCCGGGAAACCACCCCCGTGACGGTGATGCCCGTCGTCGATGCGCCCGCGCTCACTGAATGCGACGTCCTGGTCGTCGGTGCGCCGACGCACGTGCATTCACTGAGCGGGCCGGCATCCCGGGCGGAAGCCGAAAGGTGGGCACGCGACCCGGGCAAGGATCTGCGGTTCGAAGGCGACAGCCGCACCACCGGGGTGAGGGAGTGGATCGACAGCCGTCCCTCCGCCCGTATCGGTTACGTCACGTTCGACACCCGCGTCGATATGCCGCGGATCTTCACCGGCTCCGCAGCTTCCGCAATCTCGAAGCGGCTCAGAAAGCAGGGCCTGCACGAGGTGCTCCCCTCGGAGAGCTTTCTCGTCGATAAGGACAGTCATCTGCTGCCGCCGGAACTGGACCGTGCACGGCGGTGGGGACGCGCAATCGCGTCCACCGTTGCGGCGCCGGCTCTCCGGGAGACCCGGGGGAAGCGATGACCGCGCGAGACCAGCGACTGCGGAGTTCGGGCGGCGTCTTGCTGAGATTTCTCGGCGCCGCCGACACCGTGACGGGCTCGCGCTACCTTGTCACCGACTCCTCCTCGCGGATCTTGGTGGATTGCGGGCTCTTCCAGGGCTTCAAAGTGCTCCGTGAGCGAAACCGAGCCCCGTTCCCGGTTCCTCCTGAGTCCGTCGACGCGGTCGTGCTCACGCATGCGCACCTCGATCATTCGGGCTACCTTCCCGCGCTCGTGCGCGACGGCTTCCGCGGTCGCATCTACGCCAGTGAGGGCACCGTCAAGCTCTGCCGCATCATGCTGCTGGACAGCGCACATCTTCTCGAGGAGGAAGCACGCCACGCGGCGAAGCACGGCTGGTCCCGGCATCCGAAACCCTGCCCGCTCTATACGGTCGACGACGCGACGGCGGCTCTCGAGCGGTTCGTCGCGGTGCCCGAGGGCAACGACGTCGCCCTGGCCGGAGCGGCGAGGTTTCGGTTCCTCGGGGCCGGTCACATCCTCGGGGCCATGAGCGCTTACCTCGATGTCAGCGGGGCTCGGCTGTGCTTCACAGGTGATCTGGGCCGTCCAGATGACCCGCTCATGCTCCCACCTCACCCGTTCGATGGCGCCGACGTACTCGTTACTGAATCCACATACGGAGACCGCAGCCACAGCGAGGTCGATCCGGCGAAGCAGCTCGGAGACATCGTTCGCCGGACTGCTCGCCGCGGCGGCGTCGTCCTGATCCCGGCGTTCGCGGTGGGCCGCACGGAGACGATCCTGCTCCATCTGTCCAGGCTCTTGGATCGCGGAGATATTCCCGAAGTGCCGATCTATGTGAACAGCCCGATGGCGGTGAGCGTCGCCGATGTCTATCGCGACCACCCCGAAGAACACCGCATATCGCCCGAAGAGGTCGAACGCCTCTACCAGGTCGCGACACCGATCCGAAGCGTCGACGACTCGAAGCTCCTCAACCTGCGCGGTGGTCCGATGATCATCGTGTCAGCGAGCGGAATGCTCACGGGAGGTCGGGTCTTGCATCATCTCCGTGCGTACGGTCCTGATAAGCGCAACACTATCGTCCTGAGCGGGTTCCAGGCGGGAGGAACACGGGGGGCACGGTTGGCAGCAGGCGAGCGCACTCTGCGAATCTTCGGGGAGGACGTACCGATCAGAGCGGAAATCACAGCGATCGAGTCGATGTCCGCGCACGCTGACGCCGACGACATCATCGATTGGATGCGCAAGAGCCCTCGGCCGCCGGCCACCGTATACGTCACCCACGGCGAGCGCGCAGCGGCAGACACTCTCCGCCTGCGGATCGAACGCGAACTCGGCTGGCCGGCGCGGGTCCCCGAGCAGGGAGAAGAGGTGTCGATCTCCACTCGAAGGGACCTTGGACCCGTGGCCGGCCCGTCGCCAGCGTAAGACTGCAGGAAGTCGAATCCCGTCAAGGAGGAATGATGCGATCAGCCGTTGTCAGAGAATTCGCTTCGCCGGCCCAGGTCGAGGAGCGCCCGCTCCCCCAGCCTGGCCCTGGACAGGTCCTCGTCCGCCTGGAGACGTGCGGCCTCTGTCACACCGATATCCATGCCATGCACGGGGACTGGCCGGTGAAACCGAATCTCCCCCTGGTGCCCGGACACGAGGGCGTGGGGATCGTCGAGCAGCTCGGAGACGGAGTGATGAACCGCACCATCGGACAGCGGGTCGCGATGCCGTGGCTGGGTCACGCGTGCGGCGAGTGTCGTTACTGCATCGACGGGCGTGAGAACCTCTGTGAGGCCCAGTTCAACAACGGATACGCCGTGGATGGCGGATTCAGTGAGTACATGGTGGCTGACTCGCGTTTCGCCACGCCCGTGCCCGATGGCGTCACCCCGGTCGACGCCGCCCCCCTCACATGCGCAGGTGTGACGACCTACGCCGCAATCAAGAACGCGCGCGTCACCCCGGGGGAAACGGTTGTCATCTTCGGTATCGGTGGACTCGGACATCTCGCCGTTCAGTACGCCCGCCTCGTGGGGGCGAAGGTCATCGCGGTGGACGTCACGGACGAGAAGCTGGAGCTGGCGTCCGAACTCGGCGCGGATCACGTCGTGAACGCAGGCGAGGCGGATGCAGTGGCGGAGATACGCAGACTCGGCGGAGCCGACGTGGCCGTCGTCCTCGCAGTCGCCCCCACGGTTTTCGATCAGGCATTCAGTTCCCTGAATCGTGGAGGCCGACTGGTGCTGGTCTCTCTGCCCGCCGGAGGCGAGCTGACGGTGCCGATCTTCGACACCGTGCTCAAGGGGATCAGCATCATCGGGTCCATCGTCGGTACCCGGCAAGACCTCACCGAGGTCTTCGCCTTGCATGCCGCTGGACGCACCCGAGTCGTCACAGAGACACGCGAGCTGCAGCAAGTGAATTCGTCCGTAGATGAAGTGCTCGCCGGAACGGTGCCCGCTCGACTTGTGTTCCAGTACCACACGGCTGACGTCATGCCGTTCTCAGAACCAGAAGCCGCATCTCGGTGAAACGCGAGTGGCAAGCGGATGGAAACCGGGAAGATGAACACCCGAATGGTGCCGGAGTTCCGGGTGGGGCAGCCGCTCATCCGAATCGGACTGCTGAGCGTCGAGGCTCTCGTCGGGCTCACAGCTCTCGCGGGCGGGATCGCGCTCATCCTCGGGGCGATCATGCCGCAGACCGTGACGGCAGTCAGCCCACCCGACGAGTATCTCGCCGGAACGCCGTTCAGCAGCTATCTCGTTCCTGGCATCGTGCTCGCCGTCGTCGTCGGCGGTCTGCATAGCGGCGCGTTCGTTCTGGAACTGCGTCGGAACAGATTGCACATCATCGCCGCAGCGACCGCGAGTTTCGCGTTGCTCATTTGGATCTTCGTCCAGATGATCGTCATTCCGTTCAGCTTCCTGCAAGCAGCGTACTTCGCTGCCGGCCTCGCCGAACTGGGCTTGGTGCTCCTTTCCCTTGATGTGCTTCGTCTCGCACCGAATCACCCTGAGCGACGAGAGCATCGCTCAGACGTTCGCCCCGGACAACTCGCTGGAGATGATCGCGTCTTCCGCTGAGCGACCATGACGCAGAAGCTGACGTTGCACCTGCGCGGCAATGATGCGCGTAGCGTCGCCGAGGACGGACCGGAGAGTGTCTCGCACCTGCGGGGGACGACGAAAGCGCCCGGGATAGAGTGCCGGGATGAAGTGGGTCCTCTACGACATCGGCGGCGTCCTCGAACTCGTCGACGATGACCGTTGGCCGCAGATCTTGGAGAAGAGGTGGAGCGTCCGCGTCGGGCTGTCGGTCGAAGCCCTGCGTGCTCGTCTCGATGCCGCCGACCTCCCGGACACGACGCTGCAGGCGGGCGTCGAAGGTGAGTTCTGGCGAAAGTTCGCCGCCGCGCTGGCACTCGATGACGCGGAAGTCGCGGCCATGCGAGCCCAGTTGTGGGACGCATACTGCGGTGAGGCGAATGTCGGGCTCCTCGAGCATGCGCGCTCGCTGCGCGGACGCGCCGGTCTCGCCATCCTCTCCAACTCCGGCGATGGAGCACGCGAGGAAGAAGAACGACGTTTTCAGCTCTCGTCCCTCTTCGATCCGATCTGTTACAGCCACGAGCAGGGGGTGGCGAAGCCGGACGCCGGAGCCTATCTCACCGCCCTCGAACGGATGGGAGCGCGTGCGGAGGATGTCCTCTTCATCGACGACAACGACGCCCCGGCGCGGGGAGCAGAGAGTTGCGGGATCCGCGCGGTTCTCCACCGCGACAACGCCACGACGATCGCCGCGATCGAACGGTTCTTGGCGAACTGAACTGCAACTTCAATGTTGCACTCCCCGTGGCACCTCGGTATCGAGATGAGATCGAAGACCTCGGCCCCGGATTCGACGGCTTCTGGATCTCGTCCGGTCTCGCGGGAGCGTCGTGAGCGTGGAGTTCTACGGAATCCACTCCGTGGACCAGTAATCGACGATGAGGTTCAGGACGCTGCCCGCCGGTCGCGCTGACACCCAGACGGTGCGAGGGTCCCAAAAAGTGCCGGGTATCGACATCTGCGGGGTGGCGCCCATCTCTTCTGCGAGAGCCTGCGGGGACTGTCCCGCGGGAGGTCGCACGGTGAAGGTCACCGAGCATCCGCCGCTTCCACAGCCGATGCTGTCGCCGAGGATCTCCGCCCCCTCCGGCAGCGGAACCGACGACGCCGGCGGCACGTCGCCTTCCGTCGCCATCATGGTCAACCACGCGACGCGTCCGCCGTAGAACAATGCCAGCAGCGCTGCCGCAATGATGAGCCCGGTCCACATCACCCGTCGCCGCTTGGCCGCTCTCTGTTTCGCGACCCACGCGGCTTGGTCGAAGGGCGTAGCGGTGTCCACGCTGTGAGCCTAGTAGCCGGACCGCGGAGCCGACTCCGACATAGCCCCCGTCAGGAGAAGAGTTGGCGGAGGGCGTTGAGGTCGCCGGAGTCGACGACCTTCTGGACGGCGGCGACGGTTTCCTGACTGGTGAACATAGCCTTCAGGGTGCCGTTCCAGATCTTCCGCACAGTGTCCACATCACCGGCATCCACGGCCGTGCCCGCGGACTCGATCGCCTGCTGGTACGGAATCTGCGGGAATCCAGCGGGCGCATCCCAAGGGTTGTAGTACGGCACCCAAGGGAGGTCGGGGTCGGGCGTGAGCCAGAGCACCTGGCCGGGGTGAATGTCGCGCCTGTGGTTCATCGAGGCAAGAGTTGGGTACGCGCAGAGTCGTTCAGCGACCACCGCCTCGACGTCTCCAGGCTGAACGGTATAGGTCACGGGAGTGCCGTCCCCATCGACTGTCACCTCGCCCCGCGCGAACTCACGTGGGCCCAGATCTCGGAGAGTCCCCCGCCGTTCCCAATACAGACCGCCGCCGTCTCCGTAGACCTCTGACATGCCGGAGCAGGATTCCGGCTCGGTCGATCCCGGCGTCGGCATAGCCTCGGTACTTGGGTCGACGACAGCCGTGGGAGCGGATGACTTGGATGTCTGATCTGCCGCTGGCACTGTGGCGGTGCACCCGGCCAGCGCGGCTGCGGCCAAGGCGAGTGCGGCGAGTACAGGCGCGAGCTTGTGTGTGCCGGACATGACGCCATACTGACAGACCGGTTCAAGCTTCTCGACGTCGACCGGGCGGGCAGCTGACGCCCCGCCGATTACCTCCGTAGATCGACGGTTCTGAAGGACGTTAGTTGGTGCCCATCTGGCCCGTTCGGCGGCGTCCTGCCAGAAACCATCGCTTCCGGCATCCGCGTCGAGGCCGCTAGTTGACTGCGTGACACGACGGTCGCGCACCCGCCGAAACTCCCTGCCGGAACCTGATGCGCCGAAACCCTCCGCTCGACGTTTTGGGTAGGACGGGATGAAACGCGATCACCGACAACTTTCGTGAGACAACCGGGCCCCTCGGCAGCGCGCCCCGCACCCGTCATTCCGCGGCTGTCGTGTCTCAGCGACTGCGAACTCTCGTGAGATCGGACATCTCATCAGATCCGCCGAAATCTCACCTACCTGCAGATCGCCGACGACCAACTGGCTGCAGGCGGTCGATTACGCATGCCGCCCCGTCGCAGGGCTACCTTGCCGGAAACGATCCTTTCCGGCCGCCCGGAGGGTATGTGCAAGTTCCACCTGATGAGTTCGCCTCGTTATGGCAGTAACTGTAGAAAGTTGTTACAGTTACTGCCATGAACAGTGAGCAAGAGTCCTCTCCCCTCCTGGAGGCGCGTGGGCTGTCCAAGTGGTACGGGAAGGGCGAAGGGCGGTTCCGGGCCCTCGACGACGTCACTGTGCGGATCCGCAAAGGCGAGTCCGTGGCGATCGTCGGGAAGAGCGGGTCGGGCAAGTCGACGCTGATGCATCTGCTCGCCCTCCTGGACGCCCCGGACGAGGGCGCCGTAATCGTCGAGGGGCGCGACGCCTCCGGGCTGCGGACGCGGGAGGTGAACGAGCTGCGCAACCGTCAGTTCGGGTTCGTGTTCCAGCAGTTCTTCCTCACTGCGAACACGTCCGTTCTCGACAACGTGACCCTGCCGTTGAAGATCGCGGGCGTCTCAGCACGGGAGCGTCGCGCCCGCGGCCTTGCGGCGTTGCAGAAGTTCGGGCTGGAGGACAAGGCGAAGAATCGGGCGAGCGATCTTTCCGGTGGTCAGAAGCAGCGAGTGGTGCTCACTCGGGCGCTGGTCGGTGAGCCCGCGGTGATCTTTGCGGACGAGCCCACCGGCAACCTGGATTCCGCGACGGGGAGCCTGGTGGAGGAGGAGCTGTTCCAACTGAATCGGGAGCAGGGGATCACCCTCGTGATCGTTACCCATGACGAGGATCTTGCCGCTCGGTGCGACCGCCAGATCCTCGTGCGCGACGGCCGCATCGTCGACACGGCGGAGGTGGCGGCATGAAGACTACCGATCTGATCCGGACCGCGTTCGCGAACACGTTCCGAAGCAAGCTGCGCACGACCCTCACCGTCCTCGCGCTGTTCATCGGCGCGTTCACCCTCACTCTCACGACAGCCCTCGGGGCCGGAGTGTCGGACTACGTCACCAAGCAAGTCGCGTCCCTCGGCGCGAACGACGTGTTCCTCGTCTCCAAGGACTCGAGCGCGACCGCTACCGACAGCGGTCCGCAAAAGTACGACCCCGCGACCTCCAGCCCCGGAACGGGCACCGGCAATCCGCTGACTGGCTCCACAAGTGCTTTGTCGGACTCCGACATCAGGACACTCTCTGAGATCGGTGGTCTCCGGGACGTGGAACCCGTGTCGACGGTCGCCATCGACTATGTGGAGGCCGATGGCAGCGACAGGTACCAGTTCACGATCGCGCCAACCTCTTCGATCGCCCAGGCCGACCTCACCGCGGGCAATCAGCTGGACTCGTCGAGCTCCGAGTATCAGGTGATCCTGCCCGAGGACTATGTCGATCCCCTCGACCTGGGCAGCAACGAAGAGGCGGTGGGCGCCACCCTTACGCTCGGATTCACCGACGTCACCGGAACACAGCACGCCGAGACCGCCACCGTCGTGGGTGTCTCGAACACGAGCCTGCTCAGCGCGGGAGCGGGCGCGAACTCGGCGCTGGTTGCCGCGATCGCCCAGGAGCAGAAAGCTGGCTCCAGCGCTCCCGACCGCTACCAGGTGGCCGTGGCCTACTTCGACGCGGACGCCACTGATGCTCAGATCGCGCAGCTGAAAGACAGGATCACCGAGGCGGGGATGTCGGCCCAGACCATCGAAGATCAACTCGGAGTCGTGCAGACGATCATCACCGGGATCACGGGCGTGCTGAACGCCTTCGCGATTATCGCGCTCCTTGCCGCCGCCTTCGGCATCGTGAACACGCTCCTGATGAGCGTGCAGGAACGAACAAGAGAGATCGGCCTGATGAAGGCGATGGGAATGGGCAGCGGCCGCATCTTCACCCTCTTCAGCCTCGAAGCCGCCGTGATCGGCTTCCTCGGCAGCGCGCTCGGCGTGGTCGTTGCGATCGCTGTCGGGCTGCCACTCAACGGCGCACTCGCCAGCGGGCCTCTCTCGGGGCTCTCGGGTCTGACCGTCCTGCTCTTCCAGCCCAGCGGGATCATCGGCGTCATCGCGCTCATCGTCATCATCGCCTTCCTCGCCGGAACACTTCCCGCGCGACGAGCGGCGAAGAAGAACCCGATCGACGCCCTGCGGTACGAATAGAGGATGAGCGAAACGATGAGCGCGCGCGGGAACAGCAACGCGAGAGGACGAGCCACCGCGCGCGCCATCGAGTCCGCCGCGGTGCGCCTCGCCACAGAGCACGGCGTAGCGGCAGTGACTGTCGATCAGATCTGCGCGGAAGCCGGCATCGCTCAGCGCACGTTCTTCAACCACTTCGACACGAAGGAAGACGCACTTCTCGGCAAGGATCTCCCCCAGGTCGACGAGCAGCGCACCCGTGAATACCTGAGCTCCACCACTGTCGGTGTGCTCGCCGGCGCCCTCAACCTCGTGCGACTCCCGACACCCGGGGACAGCGACCACGAACTCCTCCTCGCCCGGATCGCTCTCCTCTCGACATCACCCGCTCTCGCCGAACGTCAGGCGCTCCGGCTGCGCCCCCTCGCCGACGAGGTGCAGAGCATCATCACGCTCAAACTCACCGACATCGCGCCCGACCGCACCCGAGAAGAACTCCACACGTCCGCCTCACTGATCACGCAGATCGCCTCCGGGCTCATGCTCACGTCCGCCCTCCCCCGCCCCGACCAACCGCTCGCCCCGTCGATCCAGGACCTCGCCTGGGTCTGGCCCCGACTGCTCTAGGCCCGACGCGCCACTTCTGGCCCCGCTGACCAACGCATTGATGCCCCCCCCCCGCTGACGAACGAAGGAATGAGCACTAGCCGACCACGTCGAATCCGTCTGCCGAAAGCGGATTCTGGTGATCCTTTCCGGCAGCCCATCACAAGCCTGACAGCGCACCCCGCCGCAAACGATCGTTTACGGCGCAGCCGAGAACGAGGTCTCGCAGAGCCCTCCGTAAGACGTCAGTCGATACCCGGTATCGGCGGGGAGATTCGGCGAGCGATGTCGTAACTCGGTCGCTGGTTAGAAGTGCCCGAGCCCTTTGCCGATCATGCTCACCCCAAGAACCCGAACGAGCACCGTCATGACGGTGGTGTTGTTCCTCACGAGTCATCTTCACGACATCGATCGTCGCCGGAACGATCTTGTGCGTCTCGATGAAACGTCATTAGCCTCAGCACAACGACGCTGAGGAGCTTTGATGGACGCCACGACCCCCAAACCCGCGACCGACGCGACCAGGAAGGCCAACGCTGAGGCAGCGAAGCACCTCCCTTGGGATGACCGGCAGGACTTCGACGACGTGGCCCGCGGATTCATCGCCCCTCTCGCCGACCCGGTCGTGCGCAAGGAATCCGGCGCGCCGGTCATCAACCTCGCGGCCTGGGACTTCGTCAAAGAGTCCGACGACGCGCCCGACACGGTCCACCCGAGCCTCTGGCGTCACGCGCAGGTCAACAGCGGTCGCGGCCTGTTCGAGGTGACCGACGGGATCTACCAGCTCCGCGGCATCGACCTGTCGAACATGACCATCGTCGAAGGCGACGAAGGAATCATCGTCATCGACCCCCTTGTCGGTAACGAGACCGCCGCCGCAGGCCTCGCGCTCTACCGAGAGCACCGCGGCGTCCGCCCCGTGAAAGCCCTGATCTACACACACAGCCACGCCGACCACTACGGCGGCTCGCGCGCCATCGTCAGCGACGACGACATCGCCGCCGGCCGCACGGTCGTGATCGCCCCGGACGGGTTCCTCTCCGAGGCCGTCTCCGAGAACGTCTACGCCGGTACCGCGATGACTCGCAGGGCCCTGTACATGTACGGTCCTCTGCTGCCGATCGGCGAACGCGGACAAATCGACGCGGGCCTGTCCTCAGGCGGAGGCGCAGGCTTCTCATCCAGCCTCGTGCCGCCCACCGACACGATCGCCACCACCGGCGAAACGCGCGTCGTCGACGGCGTCGAGATGGTCTTCCAAATGGCACCCGGCACGGAAGCGCCCTCCGAGTTCCTGATCTACTTCCCCGCTCACCGCGCCCTGTGCACGGCCGAGGACGCAACCCACGTCATGCACAACCTCCTCACCCTCCGTGGAGCCCAGGTGCGCGACGCTGCCACCTGGTGGAAGACCCTCAACGAGACGATCCACCTGTTTGGCGCGGACACCGACGTCGTGTTCGCACAGCACAACTGGCCCCGCTGGGGCACGGAATCGATCATCGAGTTCCTCGCGAATCAGCGCGACCTGTACAAGTACATCCACGACCAGGTCCTCCGCCTCACCAACCTCGGCCAGACACCTGTCGAGATCGCGGAGCAGATGGAACTCCCCGCCGCTCTCGACCAGCAGTGGTACAACCGCGGCTACTACGGCTCCCTCAACCACAACTCCAAAGCCGTCTACCAGCGCTACATCGGCTGGTACGACTCCCACCCCGCGCACCTGCACCCGCTCCCACCGACCGAGGTCGGCGCCCGCTACGTCGAGTTCATGGGCGGCGCTGACGCCGTCGTCGAGAAAGCGAAAGCCTCCTTCGACAAGGGCGACTACCGCCGGGTCGCAGATGTCCTCACGCACGTGGTGTTCAGTGAACCCGACCACCAGGCAGCCCGTGAGCTCCAGGCTGACGCCTTCGAGCAGCTCGGATACCAGTCCGAGAACCCGACGTGGCGCAACGAGTACCTGATGGCCGCTCTCGAGCTGCGGAACGGTGTCAGAGACCTCGGCACGCTCAGCCTCGCCACCCTCGACGTGCTGAACTCCATGACGCCGGAGATGATCTTCGACTTCATGGGCATCAAGCTCGACGGCCCCGCCGCTGCCGACCGCCGGTCCACCCTCGACTGGGTCATCAGCGACGCTGGAGCCGACGGCGTCACCTACGCACTCGAACTGCGAAACGGCTGCCTCATCTACACCCCCAACACCACCTCCGCTACCGCCGACGCCACCGTCACATCGACCAAGAGCGAGCTCGCTGCTCTCGTGTTCGGAAGCACCGACCTCGACACCGCCCTCTCAGACGGATCGGCGAGCGTCGAGGGCGACCCGGCCGCGGTGAGGACGCTGTTCGGCCTCCTCACCGCATTCCCGCTCTGGTTCCACATCGTCGAGCCATAAACCAACCTCGCACGTCACCGAACGGGCGGAACCACCTTCTTGTGGCTCTGCCCGTTCGGCCTGTTACGGCAGCCCCTGCACGGCTGAGTCGTCGTCGACGATCGATGGGGCTGGGAGCGGTCCGGTCTTGAGATCTTGCCGCGGGATGCTGTCGTTCAGGATCCATGGTCTAACGCGAGGTCAGAAATTCCTCGAGGGCGAGGCGTCGCCGAAAAGGCGATCCACCGAAAACGATCGTTTCCGGCAGGGTCGATGACCCTGCCGCCAATCACAGGTCCGACACCTCTCGTGAGCATCAGACACGTTTCGTGAGACGTTGCGCCAACTACTGAGAATCCGACACCTTCCGTGAGAACGGACATCTGTTGTCCGATCTCACGAAAGTTGTCGGCTGGTGAGACAGAGCAGCCCCGGAAAGACGGGTGGCTGATGCGGCGCCGAAAGCGCCCGTTGTCTCACGAAACTTGTCGGTAATCGCGTCTCAACCCGTCCTGCCTAAAACGTCGAGCGGACGGTTTCGGCGCGGCAGGTTCCGGCAGGGGGTTTCGGTCGGCGCACGGCTGTGGACTTTGCCGCTCTCTGGCAGTGTTTTTTGATCGCTCGTTGGCGGGTGCGTCGGGCTCGGTAACTGGCTGAAAGCAGAGGGTTGTTGACTCTCTGCTTTGCTCGGTTAAAGCAGGGAGCCGAGGTCGGAGCCGAGGGAGGGGTAGGTGGCGGTGGTGGATTTGAGTTGCCGGGTGGTGAGGCCGAGCTTGATGGCGATACCGAAGGTGTTGATCAGTTCGGAGTAGCCGGGGCCGAGGAGGTGTGCGCCGAGGATCTGGTCGGTGTCGGTATCGATGATGATCTTGGCGGCGGCGGTGGTCTCGGCGACCCGGTAGGTGGAGTACCAGTTGCTGGTGTCGGTAAAGCGGACGGCAGTGTTGTGGCCTTCGGCAGCTTCTTCTTCGAGGAGACCGACCCGGTTCAGTTCCGGGATGGTGAATACGGTCGTGGGAACTCCGGTGTAGTCGGGCGCTGTCGTGGTGCCTTTCAGCATGTTCGAGGCCGCGACTTTACCCTCAAACACGGCGACCGGCGTCAGGGGCCGTCCCGCGGTGTTAGCGGCGTCTCCTGCCGCGTAGACGGCGGGATTGGTGGTGCTTTGCAGGTGTCCGGTGACGGTTACTCCGTGTGAGCTGCTCGCGATGCCGGCAGCGTCCAGGTGGAGGCTTTCGAGGTTCGGGACGCGGCCAGCACCGTGGACGACGAGGTCCGCGTCAAGGCGGGTGGTCGTGCCTTTGGTGTCGACGTTGAGCTGGAATCCGGAGGGGGTTGCCTCGATGGCGGTGACGCTGGTGTTTCGGTGGACGCGGATGCCGGCTTGTTCGGTGCGTGAGGTCAGCAGCTCCACCAGGTCGGGGTCGAATTCGCGCAGGGGCCGCGGGCCGCGGTCGATGATCGTGCAGTGCGCGCCGGCTCGGGCGGCGATGTGGGCAAATTCGAACGAGATGAACCCGCCGCCGATGAACACGATCCGCTGCGGTAGGGCATCGAGGTCGAGGAACTGGGTGCTGTCGATGAGGTGCTCCGCGCCCGGGAATGTCAAAAGCCTCGGGGTGGCCCCGGAGGCGATGAGGAACCGCTCCGCCTCGTGGGTGGTGCCATCGATGGTGATGGTGTTCGGGCCGGTGAACTCGGCGTGACCGTGGAAGGTGGTGGCACCGTTGCCGGTGAGTTCGTCTTCCATGCCTTTTGGTACCCCGTTGGTGAAGCCGCGCTTGCGCTGCATGAGTGCCGACCAATCGACACGGAGGCCAGCTTCTGTGATGCCGGTGTCGTTCATCAGCCGGGCGGCATCGACGATTTCGGCGCCGCGGCGAAGGATCTTTTTCGGGTCGCATCCCCGGAGAGCGCAGGTGCCGCCGTAGGGGAGCGCGTCGACGATCCCGACCCGCCAGCCTTGTGCGGCGCACTTGTTCGCAGCGGACGTGCCAGCCATGCCGGCACCGATGACCAGCAGGTCCAACGCGTCACTCACCGGGTGCCCGCTTCGACGTTCACGATGGCGTCGCGGATCTGCTCTGTCGTGGGGGACCCGGCAAGACCTGCTGGTGTCAGATACACCCGGCACGACAGGCCAGGCGGAGCCTCCGGCACGGGAAACAACGGCACACCGTCGGCCAGGAGAGTCGGGGAGCCGCGGAAGTCGACCGTTTCCGCTTCCGCTTGTGTCTCGATGAGCTGCCGGCTCACCGTGATGTCGGATCGTTCCGCCGTGATCACGGCGAGGCGCTCCTCGGTCGTCTGCCAGTTCGGGCACCCATCGAAGTACTGCAACGTGATCTCCATCCAACGACCGTAAACGTTTCAGCCCGGTACAAGGTCAAGTGGTGTGATGGTCACATGCGCATTGGAGACCTCGCCGCGGCCACGGGCGTCAGCACTCAAACCCTTCGCTTCTACGAACGCGAGGGCCTCCTGCCGGCCCCGAGCCGACAAAGCAACGGATACCGGGTCTATGACGACGGGGTCGCTTCCCGGGTCGGGTTCATTCGCGCCGCTCAAACCGCCGGACTAACGCTGTCCGATATCGCCGGGGTTCTCGCCCTCCGGGAGGATGGGCAGGCCCCGTGCTCACACGTGCATTCACTACTCACTGGCAAACTCGGTGAAGTCAGAGCCCGCCAACAAGAACTCGCCCGCCTCGAGAGAGCGCTCGTGGGCATGCTGACGACCAGCTCGGCCCTGGATCCAGCGACGTGCTCGGAGCGCAGCATCTGCCACGTCATCCCACAGCCGCTCCCGTAAGCCCGTCGTTGTCCGCACCAGCGGTCCGCCTCGAAAAGCTAAAGTTTTCCGAGGCACGCGAAACCCCTTCCGAGCAGCCGAGGGAAGTGGCGGATTTCCGGGACGCCATTTGTCTTGGAAACATGTCTTACCGCAAACTGTCTTTCCTTCGCCGCTTCTAGCAGTTATTGAGGCACAATGGTCGGGTGAGGCATCTCGGGTACACGCGGGTCAGTACGAGAAGCCAAGACGCGAAGTTGCAGGTCGACGCCTTGGTCAAATCCGGCGTGCAGGAGCGCGACATCTTCGCCGACGTCACCTCAGGTAGCCGAACCGCGATCTCCCGGCCCGGAATGAAGAAACTCCTCGACTACGCCAAGCCCGGCGACACGGTCGTCGTCTGGCGAGTCGACCGCCTCGGACGGTCCCTGATCGATGTTCTCAACACCGTGAAGCTCCTTCGGGAGCGAAACGTCCAGGTGCAGAGCATCTCTGATGGCATCGACCCGTCGACGACCTCGGGCCGGCTGATGCTGAACATGCTTGCCACTTTGGCTGAGTACGAGCGCGAGCTGATCACGGAACGGGTGAATGCCGGGATCACTGCTGCTCGGCAAGGCGGCACGAAGTTCGGCCGGCCCTTGTCGGATCCTGTCGTCGTCGCTGACAAACTCAAGCTCGTCACCGAGGCCAGGGCCAAGGGCCGGACCGCGGCAGATGCCGCGAAACTCGTCGGCTGGAGCCGAGCCACCCTCTACCGCCACCAGCAGGCCTTCGCGGCCCGCGAGAGCACCACCGTGTAAGTGACTCATGGACGCGGCCGAACGGTGGCGTGTTCTTCGGCTTCATGTCGAAGACCAGATCCCGCTCGCCGTCCTCGCCCGGGAGACCGGGATCTCCGCCCGCACCCTCCAACGCTGGCACCAGCTCTACCGCGCAGGCGGCATCGCAGCCCTCGAACCTCATGACCGCAACGACAAGGGGGGCCGCCGAACATCAGCGGAGACTGTCGCGTTCATCGAACGATTGGCGCTGACCCGGCCACGCCCAAGCATCGCCACCTTGCACCGGCTCGCCTCCGCGGAGGCGGAAGCTCACGAACTGCCGGTGCCGAGTTACGCGACCGTCCGCCAGATCGTCCAGGCACTCGATCCGGCCCTTGTCACGCTGGCACTTGAGGGACCGGTCTCGTACCGGGACAAGCACGAGCTCGTCTTTCGGCGCCGGGCGGAACACCCCAACCAGACGTGGCAGTCCGACCACACCGAGCTCGACATCCTCATCGTCGGCGCGGACGGGAAACCCGACCGGCCCTGGCTCACCACGGTCATGGACGACTACTCCCGCGCCATCTGCGGATACATGGTCTTCACCGGCGCACCCTCAGCCATCAACACCGCCCTCGCTCTCCGACAGGCGATCTGGCGGAAGACCGACCCGGCGTGGGCAATGTGCGGCATCCCCGAAATCCTCCACGTCGACCACGGCTCCGACTTCATCAGCCATCACCTCGAGCAGACCGCACTCGCCCTGCACATCAGGATCGTCCACTCCGCCGTCGGGCGACCCCAAGGCCGCGGGAAGATCGAACGGTTCTTCGGAACCATCAACACCGAACTCCTAGCCACGCTCCCCGGCCACCTCGGACCCGGCAGCCGAACACCAATGCCTATGCTCGACCTCGCAGGCCTCGACCGTGCCATCGGCGACTTCATCGGCACCTACAACGACCGGCCCCACAGCGAGCTGGGGATCTCACCCCGGGATGCGTGGGTCGCGGACGGCTGGCTTCCGCGGATGCCCGAGAGCCTTCAAGAGCTCGACGGGCTGCTCCTTACTGTTCCGAAGAACCGGGTCGTGCAACGCGACGGCATCCACTTCCAAGGCCAGCGCTACCTCGCCCCAACCCTGGCGCCGTTCGTCGGTCACACCATCACGATCCGGTACGACCCCCGGGACATCTCCGAGATCCGCGTCTACGACCGCGACACGTTCATCTGCACCGCCATCGACGAGGCCCACCCCAACCTCCGCCTCAGCCTCCGCGACATCGAAACCGCCCGCCGCGCCCGCCGCAAGCAGCTGCGTCGTGCAATCCACGATCGCATTCCGACCGTTGCCACCCGCCAGGAACCTCGCACCCCCGAACCGATCAAGCGGCGGCCACGGCTTCGCACCTACGAAGAGGACGAGTGATGAACCAGGCATTCATCGTCACCAAAGAACACCGACGCTTCACCGAGTTCGCCAACGCCGTCCGAAAGGAGAAAACCATCGGGATCTGCCACGGCGCCGCCGGCGTCGGGAAAACCAACTCCGCCCGCCGCTACGCGAACTGGGACGCCCTCGAGCCCTACATCAACGCGTGGGGACCGAGAGGCGATCACGACGCAAAGCACTATGCCCTGGCGAACCGATCCCGCACCGTCTTCTACACACCCGAAGTCCTCTGCCGGCCCAAGGACCTCATGCACGACATCGACCACTGGCAGATCAAAGTCGGACTCTGCGCCGACGAGCACCTCCGCTCCCTCATGCCCGACGGTGAAGTGGTCAGGCAGAACGACGTCACCCGCCTGGTCGAGCTCCTCATCATCGACGAAGCCGAACGGCTCACCCCGACCGCCTTGGAGCTTCTCCGCGACCGTCACGACCGCACGCATCTCGCGATGATCCTGATCGGCATGCCCGGTATCGACGAACGCTTCCGTCACTACCCCCAGCTCTACAGCCGCCTCGGCTTCTCACACCACTACCGCGCCCTTGGCCGGGAAGAGCTCCTCTTCGTTGTCGAACGCCACTGGAAGCGACTCGGCAGGACTCTCGACCCTGACGACTTCACCGACGCTCAAGCCATCGCCGCCATCGAACGCATCACCCGCGGCAACTTCCGCCTGCTCGAACGGCTCTTCCCCCAGATCAATCGCGTGCTGAAGATCAACCAGCTCGACACCATTACCGACGACGTCATTGAAGCCGCCGCGAGCATTCTCGTCATCGGCAACTAGCGACACGAAGCGATCACAGAACACCGCCAAAGAGCGGCAAACTCCACAGCGCACGGCCGGCGTGTCGTGTGGTCGGCCGGCGGCCTGGGAGGGGGCTGCCGGAAACGATCGTTTTCGGCAGCTCTCGCGTAAGGCTGAGGCGTAAGGTTGCCTGGTCGACCCGGACCCTGTCGACGGCGGTGATCCGGTCCGCTCGTCATGAGCGCGGTAGCCGGTCCACTTGTCGCAAGGGTGGTGCCGACGCCCCACTAATCGTCGAGACGGTCGAGAATCTCATTCATCTGGTCGATCTCTTCCTGCTGTGACGAGATGATCTGCTCACAGAGATCTTGGATCTCCGGGTCGCTGATGTCTGATTGCTCACACACCAGAATCGCTCGAGAGTGATGCGGGATCATGGAACGGAGGAACTGGTCGTTACCGACGAACGCTTCCGAGCGTCCCATGAAGAAGGCGACAAGGAAAAGCGCGGCGAAACCTACGAGCAAGCTGATGTTCGCGGCCTTGTTCGGGAACATCTTCCACATGACGATGACCATGATGATGCCCATGGGGAAGACCATCATCAGTGCCATGTAGAGGTTGCTGATGTTGAGGAAGAGATCGTCCAGGACGTTGATCATCGCAAACGTGAGGAAGTACATCACAACGAAGCTGAGCGATAGCGAGACGGCGAGCTTAAGGTAGCTCGACATCCCGCCCTGATTCTTCCCCTGGGAGTGGCCGGCCGGCGGGCGTGAACCGTTGTCGGCGTGCTGGCTTGTCATAGCGACTCCAGCAGTGCAACGCACGCCTGTTCGCAGCGTCGGCATGCTTCAGCGCAGATCGTGCAGTGTTCGTGCATGGTGTGCTGTTCACATTCGTTAGCACAGCTCAGGCACGCCGCTCGGCAAGCTTCGAGCGCGGCACGGGTGACGCTGGCGTCGTGCCCGGTGCGACGGGAGAGGATCCGGGCGGTGGTTATGCAAAGGTCTGCACAGTCCTGGTTCGCGCGAATGCACTTGATTAGGTCAGCAACCATGTCCTCGCTGAGGCAAGCGTCGGCACATGCGGTGCAGGCTTGCGCGCACGCGAGACACGCGTCGATGCAGTCGACGAGCTTCTTCTGATCAATTCCGCCCAGATCTTTCGGATACGTGCTGAGCATTTCTTCGGTGACGGTCATGAGAGAACTCCTTTCGTGAGCCACGAAAGTACGCTCGCATCGCCCGCGCACTGAGGCCCTTGAATACCCCGCTGGGGTCTGGTAACCCGGTATTGATATGCCGCCGCGCTGCGCAGATCAGCCTGTGAGCTGAACAGAGTCGGCGACCACGTTCGCCTAGCGGGAATAGAAGCGAAAACATTGAGTTAGATACCCCCAGGGGGTATGCTCGAGGCATGAACGGGTACGACGGAAGCAAGGACGACCTGCGCAAGCGGTTGAATCGCGTCGAAGGCCAGGTGCGGGGGATCTCCCGGATGGTTGATGAGGACAAGTACTGCATCGACATCCTCACGCAGGTCTCTGCGGCGACGAAGGCCCTCGAGACGGTGGCGTTGTCACTGCTCAGTGATCACCTGAGCCACTGTGTCGCGGAAGCGAGTGCGGAGGGTGGGGAGGTCGCGGCCGAGAAGGTCCGTGAGGCTAACGAAGCGATTGCTCGCCTGGTTCGTTCATGACCACACGTCTGTCTAACTGAAGGAGAACACCATGACTGATCGCATTGAGCTCGGGCTGAAGGACGCGAACGCTGGTTGCGCATGCTGCGCTGTCCCATCGAACACGGAGACATCGGCGCCTGTTGATGCCGCGGTGACGGCGGAGGTGCTTGTCAACGGGATGACGTGCTCGCATTGTGCGTCGAGCGTCACTGAGGAACTGGGCGCTGTCGAAGGCGTCGAATCCGTCACCGTGGATCTGAACGCGGGCGGCACCTCCCGGGTGACGATCCACAGCACCACCCCGGTCGACCCCGCTGCCGTGAAGAGTGCGGTGGAAGAGGCCGGCTACGCCCTCGCAACCAGCCAGCCCTGAGTTGCATCTGTCGGCGTCCGGCTTACCCCGGGCGCACCTGAGCAAGGAGTCCCCGATGAGCCAGCACGACGAACACACCGATCACACCGCGCACCACAACCACACGGCGGCCGCCACAACGGAGCACGACCACGCGGCGATGAGCCCCGAACCGGCTGCACCGCACGAACGCACCGGGCACGGTGGCCACGATGGCCACGAGGGTCACAGCGGGCATAGCGGCCACGGGGATCATGTGGGGCAGTTCCGGCGCCTGTTCTGGATCATGCTGCTCCTCGCCGTGCCGGTGGTCGGGCTCTCCATGATGTTCTCGATGATCCTGGGGTACTCGCTGCCGGACGCGGCGTGGGTCGCGTGGGTGTCGCCGGTTCTTGGAACGGTCATGTACGTGTGGGGCGGGGCACCGTTCCTCACCGGCGCCGTGAGCGAACTCCGTGCCCGCAAACCGGGGATGATGCTGCTGATCGCCCTCGCGATCACCGTGGCGTTCCTCGCCTCGTGGGGGGCGAGCATCGGGCTGCTGCACCACGAGCTGGACTTCTGGTGGGAGCTGGCGCTCCTGATCGTGATCATGCTGCTCGGTCACTGGATCGAGATGCGCTCGCTCGCCCAGACGACGTCGGCATTGGACTCCCTCGCCGCATTGCTGCCCGACGAGGCGGAGAAGGTCGACGGAGACACCACCGTCACCGTCGCACCGGCTGATCTGCAGGTGGGGGATGTCGTTGTGGTGCGCCCCGGCGGGCGGGTCCCCGCGGATGGGCGGATCGTGCAGGGCTCGGCCAGCATGGACGAGTCAATGATCACCGGCGAATCCCGCCCGGTTCGCCGCAGCGATGGTGATCCGGTGATTGCCGGCACGGTCGCCACCGACTCCGGGGTGCGGGTAGAGATCACCGCTATCGGCGAGGACACCGCTCTCGCGGGTATCCAGAAGCTGGTCACGGAGGCGCAGAGTTCATCGTCGCGGGCGCAACGACTCGCGGATAAGGCAGCGGGGTGGCTGTTCTGGTTCGCGCTCGGCGCTGCCGCGATCACCGCGATTGTCTGGACTCTCGTCGGCCAACCCGACGCGGCGGTGATCCGCACCATCACGGTGCTGGTGATCGCCTGCCCGCACGCGCTGGGTCTCGCGATCCCACTGGTCGTGTCAATCGCGACCGAACGCGCCGCCCGAGGGGGCGTGCTGATCAAGGATCGGCTCGCCCTGGAGAGCATGCGCACCGTCGACACGATCCTGTTCGACAAGACCGGCACGCTCACCAAGGGCACCCCCGCCGTCACCGCGATCGACCCCGTGTCCGGCACCGATTCTGACCAGCTGCTGGCGTGGGCGGCGGCCGCGGAAGCGGACTCCGAGCACCCCCTCGCCCGTGCGATCGTCAACGCAGCGAAGGAGAAGAACCTCACCGTTCCGCGCTCGACCGATTTTGAATCCTCCCCCGCCGTGGGGGTGCGTGCCCGTGTCGACGGACGTGTCGTGCAGGTCGGTGGCCCGTACATGCTCGAGCAAGAACACGCCACCGAGCTGCCGGTGGCCGACGAGTGGCGCGGTGAGGGTGCGATCATCCTCCACGTGCTCGTTGACGGTCAGGTGACGGGCGCGCTGCGCCTGGCGGATGAGATCCGGTCCGAGTCGCGTCACGCGGTCGATGCGCTCCACGAACGGGGCGTGCAGGTGGTGATGATCACCGGTGACGCCGATGCGGTCGCCGCGTCCGTCGCCGGCGAGCTGGGTATCGACCGGTACTTCGCCGGGGTCCGTCCGGAGGACAAGGCCTCCAAGGTGAAAGAACTGCAACACGAAGGCCGCAAGGTCGCGATGGTCGGTGACGGCGTGAACGACGCCCCCGCCCTCGCCCAGGCGGACGTGGGGATTGCGATCGGTGCCGGAACGGACGTCGCGATTGCCTCAGCGGGTGTCATCCTCGCCAGCGACGACCCTCGATCGGTGATCTCCGTGATTGAGCTGTCGCGGGCGAGTTACCGGAAGATGAAACAGAACCTCTGGTGGGCCGCCGGCTACAACCTGCTCTCCGTCCCCCTCGCGGCCGGTGTGCTCGCCCCCGTCGGATTCGTGTTGCCGATGTCCGTCGGTGCGGTGCTGATGTCACTGTCCACGATCGTTGTCGCGCTGAATGCGCAGTTGCTGCGACGGCTGAACCTCAGCCCGGACGCCGTCGTCGACAAGTAGGCGTCAGGGGCGGCGGCGACGTACCCTGGAAGAAAGGGAGGTGGGACAGTGTTGATGACGATCGCACGGCGCGTGCAAGACCAGCGCACCCTCACCCGCACCCTCCTGACCGTCGTCGCCGTCGCCTTTTCCGTGATCTTCGGGCTTCTGGCGATGCACTCGATGAACACGCACACCATGCCCTCCGGGCACAGTGAGACCATCGCCGTCGCACCCGCGCATGCCGATGCTCACCCCGCACACGCCTCTGGCGACGCCGCAGCGGTGGACGAGGCGGGGTGCGCCACGTGTTCTGACGATCACGGCATGGCGTGGATGGCCTGCGTTCTCGCGCTCCTCATCGCTGTCGTGCTGCTCGCCCGGCCGTCCGCCTGGTGGCGAACCGTCGCACATTCCCCGGGAACGCCCGTGTCCCGCCTACATCTCCGGGATGCGCTGCATCCGCTGCGGCCTCCGTCTCTCACCGTTCTCTGCATCAGTCGCACGTGATGGCAGGCGCGCCCGCTTTCCGCGGGTAACGCCCTCGCCCAGCCTCTCTCGCTGGGCACCATCATCGACTCTTGGAGAACCCCATCATGAAGACCCGGTTTGCGGCGACAGCCGCACTCACCCTCGCCGCAGTGCTTGGACTCGCCGGCTGCGCCGGTACCACCTCCGGCGGCGACATGCCCGGCATGAACCACGAAAGCAGCACCTCGGCCCCGGCGTCCGCGGACGCCAACGACGCCGACATCATGTTCGCCAGCATGATGAAAGAGCACCACGCCCAGGCCATCGACATGTCCGACATGCTCCTTAGCAAGGAGGGTGTCGACGAACGTGTCGTCGCTCTTGCGAAAGAGATCAAGGCCGCGCAGGAGCCCGAGATCCAGAAGATGGACCAGTGGCTCGAAGAGTGGGGCGCTGATACCTCCGACATGGAGGGCATGGATCACGGCGGTGGCATGATGTCGGAGGATGACATGCAGGCTCTCGAGGATGCCACCGGTGCGGACGCCAGCCGCCTGTTCCTCGAGCAGATGATTCAGCACCACGAGGGTGCCGTCGAGATGGCCCAAGAAGAGGTCGACAACGGCCAGAACAGCGACGCGGTCGCTCTGGCCGAGACGATCATCGAGGCGCAGACCACGGAGATCGCCACGATGAAAGATCTCCTCGCCACACTCTGATCTACCTTCGGGGGTGCGGCGCTCGCCCGCACCCCCGAACTGGCCATCTCGCAGTAACCCACGCCACCGCGCTGGTGCCCTGTCGCGACTCTCATTCGCGTACCGCTCGCGCACCCGCATGCATTTCTTCAAGTCGGAGTCTCATGAACCGCCACTCGCCCCTACCCGCTTTCGCGATCGCTCTCGTAGCCGTCGCCCTCACCGGCTGCGCCGTGCCGCAGGCCTCCGGCACCAACGCGGTCCCCCCCGTCATCCAACACATTCACGGTGTTGCCGCTGACCCCCGCGGTGAGGACCTCTTCGTAGCCACCCACGGAGGGCTCTTCACCCTCACACCCGAAGGTGCGATCGCCGGTCCCATCGGAGGCCACGATTTCGATGCGATGGGCTTTACCGTCCTCGACGACGCCCTCTTCGCATCCGGACACCCGGGCACACAGACACCCGCAGAGCTCGGCTCCCCGAACCTAGGTGTCATTCGCAGTGACGACTTCGGCGAGTCGTGGTCACCGATCGCGCTCACTGGCAGCACGGACTTCCATGTCCTCACCGCCGGACCGGACGGCACTCTCTACGGGATCGCGTCCGATGGCGTCGATCTGCTCATCAGCACTGACGACGGTCTCGAATGGACCCGCGGCGCAACGCTTGCCGCGGCAGACCTCGCCGCCAACGGCGACGGTCTCTACGCGGCCTCAGAAGAAGGACTGCTCCTCAGCACCGACAACGGCGCCACCTTCACCCCCATCGCCGACGCCCCCCTGCTCTACACACTCGACGCCAAACCCAATGGCTCGCTCGCAGGAGTCGGAACCGACGGTGCCCTCTGGTCACAGAATACCGAAGGAACATGGCAACGCCTCGACGCGCTTCAAGGGGCCGCTCAGGCCTTCACCGCGATCGATGACGAACGCTTCATCGTTGTCGACGACCGCGGCATCGTCCAGATCACAGCAGACGACACAACCATCCTCGCCCCCGCCCGGTAGAGAAAGCCACCACCAGAACGGCCACCCATGGTCCCCCGCCGCAATCCCTTCCGACGCATATCCGTCTTCGTCGCGTGCGCCACAGTCCTCGCCCTACTTCTCGCCCTTGCGAGCTTCTACCTCATCGGAGCCATATTCAGATGACCCGCCACCCGTACCCTGCTCCTCTCAGACCACAACGAGACGTTCCTGCTCAACCAGTCACGCCCACCAGCCGCCTGTCCCCGCGGCTGCGTCACGATCGTCTCGTACGTGGCGGGGCCATCCTCCTCCTGGTCGCCGTCGCACTGATCGCAGCTCATCTCCTCATCGACACAACCGTCCCAGACCAATGGTCATTCTGGGCATACACGCTTGGAAGCTACGAAACAGCGTTCATCCTCGCGATCGTCGGACTGGCGCTCGTGCTGCGTGAACCCCCCGGGAGGCGCGGATGAATCTCAATGACTACTGGACCAACGCCTTTTGGTCCGTCATCCCCACGATCGCCGTCGTCGCGGCATTCTGGTTCGTCCTGCGGTCCATCGTCAGAGCCGACCGCAGCGAGCGATAAGCACACGCCAAGATCGAGCAACAACTCCGCGCGGAACGAAACCAACCACGCCAACTCGCATCGACAGACGACGAGCGAGGGCAGCCAGATCAGCTACCTGAACGCCGGAAACGCCTGCCGAAAGCAGATACCGGCGGGCGTTAGCGGCGAGCGTCCGGTGACGTGTAACGCGAGTTCGCCGGAAACGATCGTTTCCGGCGTGGTCGCCGCGTCAAAGAATTCATATCGGAGCGGATCGCCGACCGCGAGTGCCTCATCAACGCTGCCACTGCCGAGACTGAACATGAACACCCCTCGTTGAGTGCTACTAAGGATGTCTGCCTGATGTGAGCTAGCGGAGAACTCTCGTCTCAGCGTCGGAAAAGGCTCCCCCGATGACGGCGTCGGCAATCCGCCGGCAATCCGCTTCGTTTCTATAGCCTCGTCCCCCGTCGGTGGCGATGACGTGGCCCTGGGATGTGAGCTTCCATGCCCACTTACCATCGGGCCGCTTGTAGATCAGGCGCACAGCCGCCATATCTCCTCCTCACGTCGTGCCATAAGCGTAGATGTCACGGAATGCGCGTTTCACCTTGATAAACCGAGGTTACTTCTCGTCGGCGGAGATCTCCGTTGCATGTTCACTGGACGGTTGCGGTTGGCGGCTGCGGAGCATCTGGAGGATGCCGAGTCCGACACCGATTCCGAGGGCGACGTCGGCGATATTTCCGATGAAGAGGTTGCCATAGGCGAGGAAATCGGTGACGTGACCGCGGGCGAACCCGGGAGGGGCGAAGAGGCGGTCGATGAGGTTCCCGGCCGCTCCACCCCAAACAAATCCGATGGCGACTGCCCACGTTGTGGATGTCGCCCGCCATGCGGCGTAGAACAACGCAATTACGGCTACGGTTCCGATCACCGTGAACACAAAGGTGCTGCTTGAGCCGAAAGACATAATGGTGCCGGGGTTGAAAGCGAGCTGCATGCCGAACAGATCACCGACTAGCGGAGTGCGCTCTTGCTCGCTCAGTTGCGCAAGCGCCAGGGCCTTCGTGCCCTGGTCGATGACAGCCATCGAGAGTGCAACCAGGCACGCGGTTACCAATCTTCGACTACGATCGCCCCTCAACGTGGGTCCCACACTTAGAAGTTATTGCGACGGTGGAGGGTACCCGTACCCGCCTGCGACCGTGGAGGCCGGCCGGGATCTAGCAGTGCTGTGAACACGGAGCGGTGCGTCCTTTGTTAGTGAAGCGGCGTTGATCGTCAGTTGAGGCCGGAGTATGCATGCAGGCCCTTGAAGAACACGTTCACGATCGTGAAGTTGAACAGCACTGCGGTGAAGCCGACGATCGACAGCCATGCCGACGGGTTGCCCCGCCAGCCGCGGGTCGCCCGCGCGTGGATGTAGCCTGCGTACAGCACCCAGATCACGAACGTCCAAACTTCCTTGGTGTCGAATCCCCAGTATCGTCCCCAGGAATCGTTGGCCCAGATTGATCCGGCGACCAAGGTGAACGTCCAGAAGATGAACCCGACGATCGCGAACCTATAGGCGAGGGACTCCAGCGTTTCGGCGGTCGGGAGCGTGCGCAGATATCCCGCCCCGGCCATCTTCGCCGCCTCGCCTTTCGCCGCGATCCGTCGCTCGCGTCGGGCCTGCATGAGTTGTGTGGCTGATAGTCCGCAGGAGATGGCGAAGAGGGCGGTGCCGAGGGAGGCGACGAAGACGTGGATGACGAGCCATACGCTCTTGAGTGGATCCATCAGAGGGGTTATCTCGACGTAGAAGGCAAGGGTCGCTCCCCCGAGCAGTAGCGCGACCATGCCGATGAGGAACGAGCCTAGGAAGCGTAGGTCGTACCGGCGGAGTACGACCATGTAGACCGCGACGACCAGCAGGGTACCGGTGAGGGCGAACTCGTACATGTTCGCCCACGGGACCCGGTCTGCGGCGATCCCTCGCCCTAAAGTGCCAGCGAGGTGAAAGATAAACGCGAACCCGGTCAGGACAGTGCCGATGCGCGCCCAGAGCAGACGTTGCCGCTGGCCTGGCCGGGTACGGACTTCGTTCAGTGTTGGGCGTTCGTCGTCGGTATCGTGCGCCTTTGCTTCGCCGTTGGCGGCCACGAGCGCGGGTACCCGTTGGACCTCATCGCGGCGCACTGAGCGTTGGGCAAGGTCGATTGCGTAGGCGACGAACGCGAGCAGATATACGGCAATTGCGGTCCACACCAACAGCAGAGCGATGCCGTCCATGGTCAGGGATTCGGGTTCAGGCATCAGTTTCTCCTCGGGCGGAACGGGGGCTGGAGTGGAAGTGCCGATGGCTGATTCCAGCCATCGCGAAACCGGTGATCGCACCAAGTGCGATCACCGTGGTGAACGGGTAGAACGCCCCGCAGGCCTCGCATTCGAAGTCGAGAAACTCCACCAGTGTCGGGGGATCGGGTCCAGCGCTGTCCAACACGTGCGAGTTGGCGCGAGCACCAATAAGTGCGGCGGCATTGTCGTCTGTGGACGCTTTTGGACGGGTGGCGATCGTGTAGATAATCGCGCCGGTGACAGCGCGATCACGGTAGCGATTGTGATGAGGGTGACTTTCCGGGAGGACTTCATCATGGCTTCCTTCGGCGGGGCATCTGTGGGCTTGAGCCTCCGCGGCGGGCCATGTGGTTGTCGCGGAGGTGGGCTATTTCGTCCGGAAGCTGCGGGTCCTCTCCTCGCGCGAGGCCGGCGAATTCCAGGTGCAGGGAGGGTGCTACCGGGGAGCCGACGACGGATGCCTTGACGAACACCCGCCGTCGGGGAACGAGAAGGCCGATGATTAGGCCCAGGGTGGCGAGGGTGGCGAAGGCGAGCACCCATGTTCCACCCGTGTCACGTTTGATATCCAACGACGCGAACCTCTTCACTGCTGCCAGCGGATCCGAGCCGTCGGACGCATCCTCGAAGGTGACAGTTCCCCACCCGTTGGGAAGGTCTGCGGTCTGCCCGGGCGTGAGCTCGATCGACTCCGTGCCGCTACCGCCGCCCGTGAGCTGGGTCATGTCGGTGGTGTCGAGGGTGTACACCGACCGGGGTACGCCGTCGTCGATGCCGAGGCTGCCGGAGAACACGTTAAACGTGACGACCGGATTCAGCAGGTCGGGATACACCGAGGTGAACGCCCCGGAGTCAAGAACACCTTGGGTTGGGTAGAAGAACCCGATGAGCCCGATCTGTTCGGCAAGCCCATCCGGCACCTTAATGACGCCGAGCGAGGTCATCATGGAGTCCTGCGGGAGGAAGGGCTGCGACTCGCTGTACACGATCGTCCCCTCAGGATCTCTGACGGTGATGGTGGGTGCGTAGCCATTTCCAAGCAGGTAAACCCGTTCACTGCCGACAGTGATGGGGTGGTTCACGCGCACCTTCTCCGTGCCCTCTGTCCCGGCGCGGGCATCACGGATAGTGAGGTTGGCGGCGAAGTCGCCTGCTTGGCCGGCCCCGGCAGACCCCAAGGGCACGTAGTTGACCTCGAAGCTGTCGAGGGTCAGCGAGTATGGGTCCAGCTGTGTACCGTTCACGAACCTGCCGGGGCTGAACGAGGAGTAGTCGTTGAGGGTGTTGACGAAGGTGGTCCCCTCAACGATGACCCTTTGCCCGGTGTAGGAAAACCCGCTGGAGGCGAGCACAGCGACCAGCACCCCAACGAGAGATGCGTGAAAGAGAAGGTTGCCGGTTTCTCGAAGGTACCCGCGTTCGGCCGACACCGACCACGAGCGGGCGGTGTCATACCGCTGAACACGGTATCCGCGTCGACGCAGATCTGTTGTCGCGGCGGTGATCGCCGCGTCCGCGTCCGCGCCTATGTCCTCAGCTTTCGGCGGGACGTCAACGTGGAGGTGGGTGCCCAGCCGACTGAGCCGCGCCGGGGTGCGTGGTGGACGGGAGCGGAGCGCCTTCCAATGGTGTCGGGTGCGAGGAATGATGCAGCCGATCAAGGAGATGAAAAGCAACAGGTAGATACCTGAGAACCAGGCAGAGTTGTACAGATCGAACACCTGGATGCCGTCGAGGAAAGACGCCAGGTCCGGGTTGTCCCGGAAGTATTGGACGACCCCGTTGGGGTCCGCAGTGCGCTGAGGGAAAATGGACCCGGGAACTGATGCGATGGCCAACAGGAGCAGCAGCAGGATGGCGGTGCGCATGCTGGTCAGCTGCCGCCACCCCCACCGCAGCCACCCGACGGCTCCCAGCGTCGGGGACGTGACGGTGTCCGGCTCTTCCTGATCGATGTGATCGGCGGGTCGAGAGGGGTCGGCAGGAAGCTGGTCAGAGAGGGAGCGTGACACTGAGCATCACCCCCTGCAGAACTGACATCAGCATGCCCCAGATGCCCGTGACCATCAGCACACCCAGCGCGATCAGCATGCTGCCGCCAATGATGTTGACTACCCGGATATGACGGCGGAGGAAAGCAACCGATCGGGTGGCCCAGCCCAGTCCGAGCGCGAGTAGGAAAAACGGAATGCCCAGGCCGAGTGAGTACGCCAGCCCCAGCAGCGCAGCACGGCCGGGGTCCCCGAGATTCCACGACACCGACATAATCGCCGCGAGCGTCGGTCCGATGCAGGGCGTCCACCCGATCCCGAGCGCTATTCCCAGCAGCGGCGCGCTGAGCAGGCCTAGGTTGCCGCGGAAACGGGGTCGGAGGGTGCGTTGCGTGCGGGGGAATGCCCCGATGAAGACCAGACCCAGAACGACGACGACCACTCCGAGCACCCGAGTGAGGATGTTGGCGTACTCGAGGAAAAACATCCCCGCGACCCCACCGAGCACCGTGACGGTCATGAACACGAGCGTGAACCCTGCCACAAACAATGCCACCCCACCGAACAGTCGTCCACGACCAGAAGCGGGAGTCCGTGTCGGCGAGCTGGAGAGGGAAGAGCCGAGGTAGCCGAAGTAGCCGGGCACCAACGGGAGCACACACGGGGAGACGAAGGAGATCAGCCCCGCCAGCATGGCGATGAGCACAGCCACCCACAGCGCACCGTCGAAAATGAGCCCCTCGGCATTCATTCGCTTTCCGCCAGCGCGTCTGCGATCAGGGTGGACAGGATAGACGCGGCCGGTAGCTGACCGATGATTCGCGCGGCGACCCTACCCTCGCGGTCCATAACAAGAGTCGTCGGCGTCGCCTGAATGGGGGTGACCGCCGCAAACGCGAGCTTCGTCTTCCCGTCGACGATGTCGATCACGCTGCGGTACGTGATCCCGTAGTCCTCCGTGAAGGACAACGCGGTGGCAGGCTGGTCGTAGATATTCACCCCGATGAAACCCACCCCCTCGGTCTGATAGCTCTGCCACACCTCCTCCAGCAGCGGCGCCTCGACCCGGCACGGCCCGCACGCCGCATACCAGAAGTTCACGACGTAGACCTCGCCAGCGAATTCGCCGCTACTGATCGGGTTGTCGCGCTCGTCGACGCCGGCAAATACCACCGTCTCGCCGCGCTCGTCCGCAGGTATCTCGACGACGCGCTCGTCGACGCTGGTGGAACCGGTGCCGTTGTTCATCGCATCAGCGAGGTCACTTTGGGACGTGCAGCCCGTGACTGTAAGCACGGTGGCGACGGCGACCATCGCGGCGACGGCACGAAACGTGTGTTCAAACTTTCGCTGGGGATCAGATGGTGTGGCGCGGGTGGTGGAAGCCACCCCGAACGGGTTGGTCACGACTACTCCAAATTGGGAACTCAGTAAACGCGCTTGATAGCGCGAGAATCCGCGTGCTTTCACGGATGAGAGGGAGTTGATCGTGATTCAGGTTCGGGAAACGCGCAGTTGCGTGAGTGTGAGCATCGGTGATTGGGACGGCTGGCGCGCGACTGTCTCTCGCACCCTCCGCGTCACACGTCCAGTGCTGCATGTGCGAGACGGTGCTCGCCAGGCAGAGATGACGAGCGCCAGCACGCACGCCACTCCCAAAAGACATAGGGCGGCACCAAGGTCTTCAGCCTCGCCAGCATGACCGTCTGCCATCACGCCGGGCACGACACCCAAGTCGTTCGTGGCGATCAGCTCCGCGATAGGCGCTACCTGCAGGTCCTCGGTCCCCGCGTGCGTCGCCACCCACGATCCGACCAGGAGCGTCAATGCTAGCCCCAGGCCGATCAGCAGCCTCGCCGCTAGCCCACTCGTGCGCGCAGCGGTAGCGCGCTCAGTGAGGGCGGGGCGGATCATTGGACGGTCCTACGTTCGAAGTGGAATCAGGGTAGCCGACGATTAGACACTACCAGCTGTACAGTCAGCGCATGTTGACGGTTGCTGTAGCGGGGGTGATAGTTCACGTTCACACGATGCCCGACCCGATCACTTTCGGATTCTCTTGTCGCTTCTTGGCCCCTAGCTGTTTCCCGGGAGGCTGGGCCGCGGTTCGCGCCCGCGGAGGGAGACGACACGGACGAGGATGATCATCGCGACCAGTTCGACAAGGGTTTGTGTGACTACCGCGAGCGGGGCGATGCTCATCGAGGCAGGGAGAGCGAGAGCGAGCGGTAGGACGACGATCGAGTTGCGCGTCGCGGCGGAGAACATCACCGCGCGGGTGGCGGGGACCTCTAGTCGTGCGACCCGGCCGGCGAGCTTCCCGATCGCGACGGCGAGGATGACGAAGGCGATGTAGAGCGGTACGACGCGCAGGAGGGCGGTGATCTGCGATCCAACAGCGGCGATCTGGGAGCCGATGACCACAGCGAGGGTCACCATCATCAGCGGCACCATCGCGCCCGCCATGATCTTCTCTATGAAGCGGCCTCCCCGGTGACGACGCGCAACAGCCTGCACCACCGTTGCTGCGGAGAGGGGGACCACGATCAGCAACAGGAATGCCCGGATGAATGGGCCGATGTCGACCACATCGAGCGCAGCGCCGCCCGCGAAGAGGAACAGGAACACCGGCAGAAGCAGGATCTGGACCAACATCAGCAGTGGCGCGGCTGCGAGCAGTCGTGCGCCAGCGCCACCTGCGAGACCGGCGAACACGATGACGTAATCGATGCACGGGGTCAGCAGGACGAACAACACCCCGAGCAACAGTCCCCGGTCATCGACCACGAAGCGCGAGAGGCCCCAGGCGAGCATCGGCACGATGACGAAGTTCGCCACCAGCACCGTGCCTAGAAACCTGATATCGCGGAACGCGCGTTTCACCTCGATGAGCGGGACGCCGAGAAACGTCGCGAACAACAGCAGCATCAGTGCCGGTTCAATCGAATGCTCGAGGCTCGGAGCAAGTTGCGGCGTTATCAGCCCGACGGCCGCCCCCACGGCGATCGCGCCGATGTAGAGAGCCAGTTGACGGATATCCCACCACCGCACAACGGATCTCACTCGGTGGTCTCATCGCCTGTGCGGATCATGAAAACTGCTCCGGTGATCGCTGCGGCGAAGATCACGATGTCGGCGATGTTCCCGATGAACCAGTTGCCGTAGGCGAGGAAGTCTACGACGTGCCCCCGGGCGAATCCGGGGTCGCGGAAGAGGCGGTCGCCTGCGTGTGAGGCGGCAGCGCCGCCGAGCGCGCCGATGACGATCGCCCATCCCACGCGTTGCACTCGGAACGCGAACACGATCGCTGTGATGGTGGCTGCGACAGCGAGCAGTGCGAACACCCAGGTGAAGCCTTCCCCGAAGGAGAATGCCGCTCCGGGGTTATAGGCGAGCTGCAAACCCAGCAGGTCACCGATCAGCGGGATGCGCTCACGCTCGGTGAGGGTCGCTTCGGCCCACACCTTGGTTCCCTGATCGATCAGCACGACGACCACGGCGATCAAGAGCGCTCCACCAGTGAGCTGCCGCCGCCGGGTCGACGACAGCTTGCTCGCAGCGGGCGGATGAGCCTCTGCCTGGGAGGAGGTCATGCGAGCACCTCGATCAGACGGACGATGACCCCAGATTCGATCAGGATGAACAGGCCCAGGCCGATGAACACGGCCGGTACGAGCCAGTGCTCGACGCGCTCCAGCCCCTCGGTGACAGCCTTGTTGGTGCCGATCAGCCGGCCGGCCGCGCACCAGACCGCGACGAGGACCAGGAACACGACGATCATGATCGCGACGTCGCTGGGGGCGCTGGTGCGGAAGATCGGCGTGTAGAGGGAGATGTTGTCGGCCCCGTTGGCGATCGTGATACCCGCGACACCCCATAGTCCGACCGCGGTGATCTTGGAGTCGTCATCATCGTCATCGCCGTTACGGCGCAGGCCGCGAATGAGCGTCCAGATGCCGATGCCGAGCGGGATCAGACCCAGGAAACCGACCCATTCGTCCGGAACGATGGTGAGACCGAGAGCGGCGATCACGCTGATCACGACGAGGGTGATGAACCCGAGATACTGGCCCGCGACGATCTGCCACGGCCGGGGCTTCCCTCGACTGGAAGCGAGGAACAGCACGGTAAGCACGACGATGTCGTCGATGTTGGTCGCCGCGAACAGGCCGATCGCTGAACCGATGGTGGCGAGCATCAGCTTCCCAACCGTGGCGTGCGGGTGCGGGCGGCACGCAGACCATTGAGGATCACGATGACCTCCGCAACCTCGTGGACCAGGACGACCGCGGCGAGCCCCAGCACGCCAAAGAGCGCGAGCGGGAGCAGTGCGGTGATAATCAGCAGCGACAGGACGATGTTCTGGTTGATGATCCGTCGACCGCGCCGGGCGTGGTCGAACGCCCGCGGGATGAGGCGCAGATCATGGCCGGTGAAGGCCACGTCGGCGGATTCGATCGCTGCGTCGGAGCCGGTCGCGCCCATCGCGATACCGATGTCCGCGCCAGCGAGGGCCGGGGCATCGTTAATGCCGTCGCCGATCATCGCGACCGGTCCCGCCGTCGACAGTTCCCCGATCGCGGTCGCCTTGTCCTCCGGGCGCAGCTCCGCGCGCACGTCGCTGATCCCTGCCTGTGCCGCCAGTGCACGAGCGGTCCGGGCGTTGTCGCCGGTGAGCATCGTCACCCCGACGCCCTGGCCGGTGAGTGTCCGGACGACCTCGGGGACTTCCGGGCGCAGCTCGTCCCGAACGCCGATCGCGGCGACCGGTGACCCGTCGCGGTGGACGATCACGACGGTCATGCCCTGCTCTTCCAACTCGCCGACCCGCTCCGCGAGGTCGCCGGCGTTCAGCCAGCGGGGACTGCCGACGGTGATTCTCGATCCGTCGACGGTGCCGTCGATGCCGTGCCCGGCCTGCTCGGTCACATCTGCAGCTCCCGGTGTCCCCGGGGCTGCGGCAGTGATCGCTGAGGCGAGAGGATGGGTGCTGTGCTGCTCCAACGCGGCCGCCCACGCCAGCGCCTGAGCCTCCGTAACGCCATCTGTGGTGAGCACGGCGGTGACCGCCGGTTCGTTGCGGGTGAGGGTGCCGGTCTTGTCGACGGCAACGTGGCGGACCGTGCCGAAGCGCTCGAAAACGGCGCCGGACTTGATGATCACGCCGAACTTGCTCGCCGCACCGATCGCCGCGACGACCGTCAGCGGAACCGAGATTGCCAGCGCACACGGAGAAGCGGCGACCAGCACGACGAGTGCGCGAGTGATCCACACCTCCGGGTCGCCCAGCAGCGACCCGATGATCGCGACGAGCGCAGCGAGGATCAGTACTCCGGGTACGAGCGGGCGGGCGATCCTGTCCGCCAGACGGGCACGCTCGCCCTTCTCGGTCTGCGCTTTCTCTACCAGCTCCACGATCGTCGTGAGCGAGTTATCGGTGCCCGCAGCGGTCGCCTCGACTTCCAGGACACCGGCGCTGTTGATCGCACCGGCCGACACCGCATTCCCGGGCTCAACTTCGACCGGGATCGACTCCCCGGTGATCGCCGAGGTATCCAGGCTGGAGCGACCAGAACGCACGACCCCATCAGTCGCGATCCGCTCACCCGGGCGGACCACCATGACCTGGCCGACCGTCAACTCTTTCGCCGGCACCTGCGCGGAGACACCGCTCTGAAGCACGGTCGCTGTTTCCGGCACGAGCTTCAGTAGTGCCCTCAGTCCGCCGCGGGCGCGGTCCATCGCCTTGTCCTCAAGCGCCTCCGCGATCGAGTACAAGAACGCCAGAGCTGCAGCCTCCTCCACGTACCCGAGGATGACGGCACCGATCGCGCTGATCGTCATCAGCAGCCCGATGCCGAGCTTGCCCTTGAACAGTTTCCGGATCGCGCCGGGCGTGAACGTCGATGCGCCCAGCAGCAGTCCGACCCAGAACAGCACCAGTGCCGGGATCTCGAGCCCGGACCACTCGAAGATCAGACCGGCCAGGAACGCAACGCCGGAGAACACCGGCACCATGACCCCGCGGTCTCTCCACCAGGGCCGCTCGGCCTCTTCGATCTCTTCGCCTGCCGTCGCGGCAGGCTCGTGCTCGCAGCCACACGCCTCGCTCACGCGTCAGCCCCCGTCCCACAGCAGCCAGCCACCATGCACGCTGAGTCCACGCAGGGCGCGTGCTCATCGACCGCCAGTGTCACGTCCACGAGCGCGACGAGCGCAGCCGCAAGATGCGGGTCGGCGATCTCGTAGCGGGTTTGGCGGCCCTCAGGCTCGGCGACAACGATCCCGCAGTCACGCAGGCAGGTGAGATGGTTCGACACGTTGGAGCGCGTCAGCTCTAGCTCACGGGACAGGACTGCGGGGTAGCTCGGGCCACCGAGCAGAGTCATGAGAATCCGAGAACGCGTAGGATCAGCCATGGCGCGGCCGAGCCGGTTCATGACGTCGAGACGAGAAGCAATGGTCAGCATAAGCTGAACTATACAGTCTCCGCTGACCTATTTCCTATGCGGTCAAGCCAATGCCCTCAGGGCATGGTCTTCGAGCCCGAAAGAACGCTGCCGCCCAGAATGCACAGGCGAGCTCGACGCGTCTCTGACATGAGCCGTCTTCTGGTTCCGGACGCGCTCCGCGGGTTCGCGATTGTCGCGATGCTCATCGCGCACGCGGCTCCTTTCGTGCCGAACGCACCGTGGGCGGTGCAATTCGTCACGGCGAACTTCAGTAGTGTCGCGTCGCCGCTCTTCGCTCTTGTCATGGGCATGTCGGCGGAGCTTGTGTGGAGACGCGGCGGCGCTGTGGGGGTGACGTTGCTGCAACAGACTCTGCGTGGCCTGTTCCTCATCGTCCTGGGTGTTTGGATGGCCACGTGGGGCTCCTGGCTGGCGGTCATCCTGAGCTATCTCGGGCTGCTGATCATCATCGGCGCGCCCCTTCTACTCCTGCGCAGCTCGGTCGTGATTGCCGCGACAGCGGTCCTTGTCCTGGCCAGTCAGCCATTGCTGAGCGTCGCACGCACCTGGATTTGGGTCTACACCGCGCCGCCGCCCGTGCGTGAGGTCACGACCTCGATGTTCCTGGGCCCTCAGTATCGGGTGGTCAACCTGTTGCCGGTGTTCCTCATCGGTGCCCTGTTGATCCGTCACGGCTTGAAACGCGATCGCTTGTTGTGGATCATGGCGGCTGTGGCGCTGTTGGCGTATCTTGCCTGGGGTTTCGGGCAGCGCTTCGGCACGGTGTTATCGGGGGACTACCTGGACTCTCTGAGGGATATTGGCTTGGTGTTCGCCGTCTACGTCTGCGTTGTGCTGGGGGCTACGGTGCGGCGGGAGCACGCAGAACGTTTTTGGGGTGCTGTCTTTGTTCCCTTGTGCGCCTGCGGTCAGGTGGCGTTGTCTCTGTACTTGCTGCACGGCAGTCTCATCGCATTTTGGAGTAACGCGTATGGCCGCCCTGCCGAGAACTTCTACTTGGGCTGGCTGGTGATCGTTCCGGGCATGATCGTGGTGGGTTGGTTGTGGTGGCGGTTCGTTGGAACTGGCCCAGTTGAATGGGTGATGGGCTGGCTCAGCGGACGTCCCAAGTCTTCCTCGCTTCGCCGGTAGAGCGGGTGCGTGGCTCTGGGGCTCGCAAGAAGACTTGATTGGTCGGGCTGGTACCATCCTGAGGTCATGGTCGTCCACGGTCGCGCTCACAAATGCGTTAGCCGAGCCGACGAGTTCCTGATAACGAAGATCATTACAGCCCTCGGGCTGGCGCTTCTTCTCGTTGTTGGAGCGTGGCCGGGCGGCCATCGTGATGCGACAGATGCGACTCCGTATCTGAGCACCACATCCTCGTCGTCACTAGGGACGCCTTCTGCTGGTCATTTTTCGGCGGGTTCGGGTGAAAGCGTTGTCGGCGCGACCGCGGAACAATTCCTGGCCGGGGATAGCGCGAACGACATCGTGATCGGCGTTGCCGGGTGCCTCTTGGGTATCATCTGCTGCTTCTTGGTGCTCATCGTCACGCGGAACTTCCGCCGTCACGTCCCCTCTTCTCACATTCGCGAACGTTTGCCGCGCGCACCATCACTGGCAGCTATGACGGGGCGCCTGTTCGCATTGCCTCCTTCTCTCACACAGCTTTCTCTGTCGCGGACCTGACTCCGGCGGCGCCATCTCTTCGATGGCGCTCCACTGGTCGTCCCCGTTCGTTGTGTGTGTCTGGAGTGTTATGAAATCTTCCGTGAAAGCGGTACTTGTCACCGTGTCTCTCGCCGTGGTGTTGCTGGTCGTCGCACTGGTCTTCGTCCTGATTAATCAGAATCAAGCTGCCGCACCCGAGACGGGGACCGCTGACGGTCCACAAGTCGTCCGTGAGAACTCGCACGTCCTCGATGACGGAGGAGAAGGGGCGGTGACGGTGGTCGAGTTCCTCGATTTCGAGTGCGAGGCCTGCGGTGCTTTCTATCCCCTCGTCGAGGATCTCCGCGGCAAGTTCGATGGCGAGATCACCTACGTGATCCGCTACTTCCCGCTGCCTGGTCACCTCAACTCAAAGAACGCCGCAATCGCTGCCGAAGCCGCAGCGCAGCAGGGACGGCTCGAAGACATGTATCACCGCCTGTTCGAGACGCAGTCTCAATGGGGTGAGGCTCAAGAGTCTCGTGCGGACCTGTTCCGGGGGTTTGCGGAGGAACTCGGATTGGACATGGCCGCGTTCGATGATGCGGTCGCTGATCCGGCGACAGCGGAACGGGTTCAATTCGATCTCGACGAGGGTGAGCAGCTCGGTGTCAGCAGTACCCCCTCGTTCTTCATCGATGGGGAGCCTGTCGTGCTGGAAACGTGGACCGATCTGGAGGACAGCATTGAAGCCGCCGTGAACGGTGCTGAATGATGGCGCGTTCGCTATCGCACCGTCGAGTCATCATCGTCGGTGCCGGGCACTCCGGATTGGCGACAGCCGCCGCGCTCAGGTCCTCTGGGCTTGAGCCACAGAAAGACTTCGTGATCATCGATTCTGCACCCCCCGGTCGACGAAGCTGGGCCACACGGTGGCAGTCGATGAAACTGCGCAGCGCGGCACGCCACAGTGTCGTCCGCGGGTTCCCTTTCCCGGGCGATGGAGACCGTCATCCGAGTGTGGATGAGATGTCCGATTACCTGTCTTCGGTGGAGAAAGCCCTCGGTGTGAAGACCGTGTGGGGCACTCGTGCTCTTGGAATCAACCGGTTGGGCGACGGATCCACGCTGCATCTGTCGACCTCCGCCGGGGAAGTGCAAACCCGAAATGTGGTCTGTGCAACGGGAGCTGCCGCGGTGCCGCGCATACCGGGCTGGCGCCCGGGATTGGCCGTACCCGGTGTTGTGCTGCATTCCAGCCAGTACCTCTACCCCGCCCAGATACCTCCCGGCCACGTGTTGATCGTTGGCGGCGGATTCAGCGGAGTGGAGATTGCTGAGGAGCTCGCGTCCTCCCACGACGTCACCCTCTCCACTCGAGCGGAACCCTCAGGGGTGTCGGAGCGGCCTATCTGGTCGAGGCTGCGACGTAAGGGTGCGCTCTCCGAGGCACGCCCCCGCGTAGCTTCGACAGACGTCACTCATGCCGTCGCCGTGACGGAGGTTCACGGAGACACCGTGATGTTCGCCGATGGGGCGTCCGTGAAGCCGCATTCCGTGATCCTTGCGACCGGGTACAGGCCGGCAGACGCATGGCTGCCCGATTCGGAGCCGCCCGGTCAGCCTTTGCACGTCAGTGCACGCATCCCGGGACTGTTCACTGTTGGCATGCCCCGTTACTCCCGGGCGGATGCGGACACCCTCGTTGGGGCGGGTCGTGATGCGGCGACCGTCGCCCGACTCATCGTTGGACGGCCGTAAGGAGCACCATGACAGAAGCAGGGCACAGTCACGGTATTGGTGACGCCACTCCTCGCAATCGCCTGGTCATCGCGTTCGCGATCACCTCTTCGGTCTTCATCGTCGAAGTGATCGGGGCGATTATCACAGGCAGCCTCGCACTGCTCGTTGATGCGGCGCACATGCTCACCGATGTCGTCGGGTTGGCGATGGCCGTCACCGCCGCGCATCTGATGAATCGTCCCCCGACTCCCAGGTACACCTTCGGTCTTCAACGCACGGAGGTGCTCGGTGCGCTCGCTCAAGCAGCTCTGCTGCTCGGGGTGGGTATCTTCGCGCTCGTGGAAGGCGTACGGCGGCTGTTCGAGCCCCCTGAGATCGCATCGGGAAGTCTGCTGTTCTTCGGCATCGTCGGTCTCGTCGCCAACATCGCCTCCATGCTCGTATTGTTCAGCGGCCGCGGACGCAACCTCAACATGCGCGCCGCGTTCCTCGAGGTCGTCAACGATGCCCTCGGTTCCGTCGGCGTCATCGCCAGCGCCATCCTCATCGCCGTTTTCGGTTGGTATCAGGCGGACGCCGTCGCGGGCGTCTTGATCGCGCTCCTCATCATCCCCCGCACCCTCATCCTGTTGCGAGCATCCGGCCGGGTATTGATGGAGTCCACACCTGCCGGCCTCGATCTCGAGGATGTCCGCCGCCACATCCTTGCCCTGCCGCACGTGGTCGCTGTGCACGACCTCCACGCGACCCAGGTCTCGACCGACCTCCCCACGCTCACCGCCCATGTCGTGGTCGATGACACCGTCACGATGGAAGCTTCCGCCGCACTGCTGACATCACTTCAGCAATGCGTCAGCGAACATTTCGCCGTGAGCATCGAACACTCCACCTTTCAGATCGAACCCGAATCCCACCCCGGAGAGCACGACACCCATGCATAAACGCCTCTCGGCACGCACCGCTGCCGTCCTCACCACCCTGTTGTTGTCGGCATCCGTCGTCCTTGGGACTGCATCTCCGGCGGCCGCTCACGACGACTTCGTTTCGTCGTACCCCACCGCCGACTCGACCATCAACGGCTCCCCCGACGAGATCTCTTTGATGTTCACCGGGGCCCTCACCGGTGGTGACGATGCAACGGTCGTCGAGGTTATCGATGAAAGCGGAGCAAACGTCGCCGTCGACCCGCCAACGGTGAGCGGTGACTCGATCACTCAACACCTCTCCCCCGACGCCGCAACCGGCATCTTCACCGTCCGCTGGAAGACCGTCTCCGCCGACGGACACCCGATCAACGGGGAGTATGTGTACACCGTCACGCCCGCGACGGACACGGAACCCAGCACTCCGACCACAAGCCCCACCCCTGAAACCTCCCCAACGGAGGAGCCGGAACCGGCCCGACCCGCGCAAACATACGGTGGCACGGCATCCGGTGGCGGTGCTTTCGAACTGCTCCCCCTGTTCTTCCTCTCGGGTCTGGCACTGATTCTGGGGATCGGCGTTGTGGGAGTGGTTATGGCCGGGCGCCAGCGTCACCAGCGCGACCGCGCACAGGCCGCCAAGGATGCTGCAGCTAAGGAGAAAGACGCCGATGCGTGATCGAGTCCGCCGGTCGGCCGTGATGCTCATCGTCGCCGCCATCCTCATCCTGATCGATCAAGGCACCAAGACTCTTGCTCTGAACACGTTGCGGCAGGATGCGCGTATACCGCTGATCGGTGACTGGCTCGGTCTTCAACTGGCCTTCAACCCCGGGGCGATCTTCTCGCTCGGGGAAGGCTCCACATGGGTCATCACCGTCATCGGGGTCGCTGTCACCGCGGTCCTCATCGTTGCCGCCACCCGAGCCCGGAACGTGTGGTCGGCGGTTGGTTTCGGTTTCATCGTGGGCGGTGCGATCGGGAACCTCATCGATCGCTTATTCTCGCCGCCCGCGTTCGGGATCGGGCACGTCACCGATTTCCTCGCCTACGGGAACCTGTTCATCGGCAACCTCGCCGATATCGCTCTCGGCATCGGTGCCGTGTTCCTCATCGTCGCGGGTCTGCGCACGAGCCGTCGCCGGCCAGACCCCACGTCCCGCCCCGACGACCCTGTACCCGCCGAAGAAACGGTTCACCCATGAGTCCCAAAGAACGCGTCCCCTCCACTTACCAGCGGAACGCCCTGGCCCCCAGCCTCGTCGCCGCCGCGATCCTGTTTCTGGCCCCGGCGCTCTTCCAGGCGAATTGGGCGCCGCTCGTCCTCTTCATTGCCTCAATTTTCGGGCTGATCGTCGCGTGGTTTGCGCTCCAGGCACGCCACTGGTGGTGGATCCCGGTCTTCCTCGCCATTGCCGTGCTCTGGAATCCGGTGATGCCCTTCCCCTTCTCCGGTGTCGTGTGGACCACAGCACAACCCATCGCGGCCGTGGTGTTCCTGGCAGCGGGGGCGACGATCAAGGTGATCCGGAAGTGAACTGCGCGATCTTCTTGTCACGACCATGCGTATGAGCGGCGAGATCCCCGACAGCCCCCCATCTCTGCAGGCGTTCCTCGCACCGGCCGACATTCCGCTTCCAGTGCTACCGATCGTTGCGGGGATCCTCGCTGCGCTGTATCTCGTCGGCGCGATCCGGTTGTGGACGCACGGGCGTCGTTGGCCCGTGTGGCGCACGGTCAGCTTCCTGCTCGGGTGCGTTCTCCTCGCGGCGGTCACCGGTCTGGGTGTTGAAACCTACGGCCAGGCGCTGGTGTCCGTTTTCATGTTCCAGCAGCTCACTCTGATGATGATGGTGCCGCCGCTACTGGTCCTCGGCTCACCCGGAACCCTTCTTCTGCGATCAACACCGCACCATGGGGCGGGACGGGTAGTCCTCACAGCGGCCCACAGTGCTCTTCGAAGCCCGGCCGCGAAATGGATACTCAGCCCGTGGGCCACTGTCCCGCTGTACCTGTTCGCGTTCTACGGCATCTACCTTGCGGGTGCTGCCGATGCCATCCTCGCTCTCCCCGGGGGCCACGTCGCACTCGAGGTCGGATTCCTCCTCGCCGGCATGCTCTTCACCATCCCCATCCTGTCCTCCGATCCGCTGCCGGTCAGGTTGGGTCATGGTGCCCGTGCACTGGACGTGTTTGCTGAAGCCGCGCTCCACGCGTTCTTCGGGGTGTTCCTCATGATGGCCAGCACGATCCTGGTCGGCTCATTCGTCGCCCCCACCAAAGCACTGGGCATCGATCCCCTCGCCGATCAGCAGCTAGCCGGCGCTCTGGCATGGTCCTACGGTGAAGCCCCGACCGTGCTGATGTTGATCTACGTGATGCATCGCTGGTTCCGCAGCGACACCGCCCGGGCTGCCGCGGCCGACCGGTACGCCGACGTGCACGGGAACACCGACCTCGACATGTACAACGCCTACCTCAAAAAACTGAGCTCTCATGACCGTGACCGCTGACCCATTGGTGAGACACGCCCTCTCCGTTCGACCACGGCGCGGGAACCCCCGAGCGCACGATGCGCGCCTACCAGCTGGGGTGCCGTTTCCCGTAGCGATCGTCGCGTCCGCCATCGCAGGAGGCATGCTGGATCTCGCCTACCCCGCAAACGGGTGGTGGCCCGCAACGTTCGTGAGCGTAACCATCGGGCTGTGGACGCTCCGCGGACGCTCTCTACCCGGGGCGTTCCTGATCTCCCTCGTCTACGGCGCGACCTTCTACTTCACCCACCTGGTATGGGTGACCCGGTTTCTGGGACCCATCCCATGGGTCGCGCTGGCTGGCTTGGAATCCCTGCTGTTCGGTGCCGGCGGTGCGCTGATCGCACTCGCCTATCGGGTCACCACCACCCGCGCGGGATACGCGTATCGTGCGATCACTCCCATGCTCGTCGCCGGGGTATGGATGCTGCGAGAAACACTGATGGGGAGTACGCCGTACACCGGGTTCCCATGGGCGCGCGTCGGTTTCAGCCTCGCCGAGAGCCCGCTCGCGGAAGCCGCTTCATGGGTGGGAACCACGGGGCTGTCCTTCCTGACCGTTCTCGTCTGCGCGAGCGTCGTGGAAGCCCTCATCCTCCGCCGATGGGAGCCAGCAGCAACGGCCGTGGTCATCGTCGTTGCCGCGATAGCCATCCCTCTGTTCCCCACCGAGCAAGCGGGAATGATGCGCGTCGGATGGGTACAGGGCAACGGACCCAGCGGCTACTTCGACACCAGGACACCAGGCGACATCCTGCGCGCACAGGAAGAAGCGACATCTCCTCTCCTGGGGCGTGAAATGGACCTTCTCGTCTGGCCAGAAGGGGCCGTCGACGCCGATCCCCTGCGCGATGCCGCCGTCGCAGACCGCCTTGATCGACTCGTGCAGAGTGCCGGCACTCCGGCACTGGTGAATGCGGCAACCACCCGCGGAGCCGACACGTTCAACACCTCCATGCTGTGGACCAGCGCCGGGCCGCAGCAGCTCCACGACAAGGTCAACCCCGTCCCTTTCGGCGAATACGTCCCGGACCGTTGGTTCTACGAAGCCATCGCCCCCGACCTCATCGGATTGATACAACGCGAGTACACGCCCGGCTCCAACACACCCCTCATGAACGTTGACGATGTGCCCATCGGTCTGGCGATCTGTTTCGACGTCATCTACGACGACGTCATCCACCAAAGCGCTGCCTCTGGCGCGCAAATGTTCGTGTTTCAAACCAACAACGCGGACTTCAGAGGCACCGACGAGAACCTCCAACAGCTGGCCATCGCCCGCATGCGCGCGCTCGAAACAGGGAGAACTGCGGTGAACGTCTCCACCACCGGGACCAGTCAAGTCATCGGCCGCGATGGAAAGGTGCTGGCGCAGGTTGCGGTGGACACGACCGCGGCGAAGATCACCGAGGTCCCCCTCCGCACCGGCACGACTCTCGCTGTCGTGCTGATGCCGTGGCTCGACTGGATGCTCAGTATCGGAACGGTACTAGCGCTGCTCGTCATGTCGATCCGACCGCGACGGACTCGTGCTGACTCCCAGGAAGACGGATGGATGACGTTGTGAAGCTCAAGATTCTGACCTCTGTCGCGGCGCTGTGCGCACTGCTTGTGCTCACCAGCTGCGCACCCACCATCCACCTCGAGCCCGCAGCAAACGCGAACGACCCGCTGTGCGCAGAGGTCACCGTACGACTACCGGACTCAATTGGCGACCAGGCTCGCGTCTGGACGGACGCTCAGGCCACCGCAGCATGGGGTACCCCCAGCAGCGTGCTCCTCACCTGCGGGTTGGAGCCCCCGGCCCCCACCACCCTGCAATGTGTCAGCTTGGGTGGCGTCGATTGGATCGTCGACGAGGAGGAGACCCCGAATCTGCGGCTCACAACCTACGGCCGAGAGCCAGCTGCCCAGGTGTACGTGGACACCACCACCCTGTCGGCGGACGCGGTTCTCGAATCTCTTGCCGGGGCGATCCAGCAGCTCACCAAGACCGGTGAATGCACGGCGCCTGTGACAGAAGACCCGGACGCTCCTGGCACTGAGACAGGGGATACCACTCCATGAATGCCGTTGTTCTCCGGATCGCTGGACCGACGCTCCTCGTTGCCGCCGCACTCATCGCTGTGGTCGTCGGGCTCGCGATCGGTGGAGGAGCTGCACCAAGACTCACCAGTGACCCTGGAGCGCTCGTGCGATGGGGACTCCCGGCCGCGAAACTGTTCGTCAATCTCTCCGGTGCGGCGATGCTCGGGCCCCTGGTACTGGCGGTGTTCGCTCTCCCCTCGGCAGGGAAGCCCTTCACCGTCGCGCTCGATATAGCCTCCGCCGGCGCCGCGACCCTCACCATCACAAGCGGGGTGGTGGCTTACCTCACCTTCCTGTCCTCATTCAATCCGCAAGTGAACCTGAGCGCTGAGTTCGGCGCGCAGCTGGGCCGCTTCCTCCTCGACACCGAACTGGGACGATCATGGCTTATCACCGCGATCCTCGCCTCGGTCGTGACAGTCCTCGCATTCGCTGTGCGCAGCTATGGTGCGGTGCTGATCACAACCATGCTTGCGATCATCAGCCTGATACCCATGGCCACCCAAGGTCATTCGGGTGAGCTCGCCAACCACGATCCCGCGGTCATGTCCCTCGTCCTGCACGTCATTTCAGCAGCGATATGGCTCGGAGGTCTCATCCTGCTCGTCGTCGTGCGACCGATCAGCTCTCCGCACGAACTCGACAACGTGCTTCGCCGGTACTCGACGGTGGCGCTCATCGCGTTCATCGGTGTCGCCGTCTCGGGATACGCGCGGGCGCTCACTGCCCTCGGCCGGTGGGAGGATTTGGCCTCACCGTACGGCCTCATCCTTCTCACAAAGATCGGCGCTCTTCTGGTCATGGGCGTCCTGGGTGCCGCCTACCGCCGTCGACTCCTCGCAAATGCCAGCGAGGGCCGTGGCGCCTTCTGGATGATCGTGAGCGTCGAACTCGGTTTCATGGGTATCGCGAGCGGTGCGGCCGCCGCCCTCGCCCGCACCGCCGCCCCCGCCGATACGATCACACTGCCGCAGAACACCGCCGCGGAGATCCTCACCGACGCACCCGTCCCGATCGCACTCACCCTGCAGAGATGGTTCACGGCGTGGAGCCCCGACCTCCTCTGGGTGCTCGTCGCGGGTTTCGGAATCGTCTTCTACCTCGTCGGCGTCCAACGCGCACGGCGCCGCGGGTATCCGTGGCCAGCCAGGCGGACGGTCAGCTGGATTGCGGGGATGGGTGCGCTTCTGTGGACAACCAGTGGCCCGCTCGCCGCCTACGACGACTCGCTCATCAGTATGCGATTCCTCTCCTTCGCTCTCCTCAGCCTCGCGATCCCCTTGCTCCTTGTCTTCGCGGCGCCGATCACCCTCGCAGCCTTGGTCATCCATCCACGGGACGATGGAAGCCGAGGACCGCGGGAATGGCTTCTCTGGGCCGCCCACAGCCCGCTGGCCAGATTTACTCTGCGCCCCGTCGTCGCCGCGGCTCTTTTCGCCACGTCGCTGTGGTTGTTCCACTACTCCGACCTGTTCCGCTGGTCGCTCTACGACCAGCTCGGAGCGGAATGGATGATCAGCCAGCTCCTCGTCACCGGGTGCCTTTTCATACGATCGCTTTCCCTGAACGCGTCCACAACCCCCGAGGGGCGGTGGCGTGTGGCCTCACTCACTGCGCTCACAGGCGTGGCAGCGTTCTTCGGCATCGCCACGATCACTCGCTCCGACCTCATCGTCGCGGAATGGTTTGGCGCCATGGGGCGGACATGGGGACCCACCCCCCTCCAGGACCAGGCCCTCGCCGGAGCCGCCACCTTGGTGATCGCGGGAATGCTCGCAATCCTCACCGGCTTCTCCGTCCTCCACACGAAACGCAACAACCGACCTACCGACAGCACCCCCGTGCCCGCCGTACGAAAGGACCCGCACCTGTGACCTCCACCCACCGCACCCGCTGGCTCGCCAGCACACTTCTAGCTCTCATCACACTGGGAATCGTGGCCGCACCGGCCCCCGCAGCTCTCGCGCACGACAACCTCCTGGACACCGTGCCCGGGGCAGACGAAACCGTCACCCAACTTGACGACGTCGCTCTCACGTTCAGCGGGGAACTCATTGACTTCAGCCAGGCCAGCTTCGCCCAAGTGCAAGGACCCGACGGCCTCTTCTACGAATCCAGCTGCTCCACCATCGACCGCAACATCCTCACCACCCCGGTCGCACTCGGAGAACCGGGCGTCTACACCGTGCTGTGGAACGCCGTCTCCAGCGACGGTCACCCCATCTCCGAGAGCTTCACGTTCACGTACGCTCCCACCAGCAGCGAGCCAGGGCTGGGATGGGACAAACCAGCATGCGGGAACGAACAATCACGGATCCAACCGGCAAAGGCGTCGCCCTCCACCGCGCCAACCACCGAACCGCCAGCAGCGGACACCCCTGCCCCGGTGGTATCTGCAGGCGAGAACGAGGTGGCTTCAATCGCGATCCCGCTCATCATCGCCGTCACTGTCATCGGTGCCGCGGTGATCACCGCCACCGTTGTCGTACGGCAAGTGAAGAAGAAAAAACACAACCGGTCGAGCGCCGACGTCCACACGGACCCGAAAGAGTGAGCCTCGTGCCAGGACAGTCGAACTCAAGTTCGATGCGTCAAATATGGGCCACAGATCAGAGATCACGGGCGAGTCGGCGCGACTTCGGCCCCCACGAACGGACGATAGACCAGACAGCGGGCAACGCGAGCATGGCCAATCGGCGCGCCCATGGCAGCAGAATCCACGAAGCCGAACTCGAGGAGAGGGCACAGTGAACGAACGACGCGTCTCCGTGGCTGCTACGGAGGCGGCTGAAGAATGCGGGTGTGCACCCACGCCCGCCGAACGCGACTCATTCTGGAAGCTGAGTGTGACTCGACGTGGCGCTTTCGGACTCGGCGCCCTCGGCGTCGCTGCATTCGCTGCATTCGGTATCGGCTCCGGCGTCTCAGCGGCGTACGCTGCGTCCTACCCGAGCTGGGACGATGTCCAACGCGCCAAGAACAACGAAGCTGCCAAGGCCGCCGAGATCACCCGAATCGAAGGGCTGATCCAGTCCTTGACGCAGAAAGTCGCCGAGACCCAGGCTGCCGCCGATACAGCCTCCGACGAGTTCTACGCAGCACAACAGGAATACTTCGCTGCGATCACGGAAGCCGAGAGCCTGCAGGCGCAGGCCGACGAACAATCAGCGATGGCCGAAACCTCTGCGCGCAGGGCCGGTCAAGTTGCGGCACAGCTGTACCGCAACGGTGGAGACGACTCAGCACTGCAACTGTTCTTCTCCGGCTCCGCGGACAACGCCGATGAGCTCCTGTCCCGGCTGGGCACCATGGACAAGCTGCTCGAGTACAACCGGTCGGTCTACGATGACGCAATCTCGGCGCGCAACACCGCCCAATCGCTGACCGATCAGGCGAAGGTCGCCCGCGACGAACGAGACCGCCTGCAGCAGGTCGCGGAGCAGAAGATGATTGCCGCACAAGAAGCGGCCGACGCCGCACAGGCCGCGCTCGACGAGCAAGCCGCGAACCTCGAGACGATGCAGGCGCAGCTCGCCGCGCTGAAAGACACCACCACGCAGACGGTCGCCGGCTACCAGGCGGGTGTAGCCGCGCGCGAGGCCGAAGAGCGCGCCCGTCGCGAACGCGAAGCCGCCGAAGCGGCAGCCAACGGAGGCGGCAACGGTGGCGGCGGAGGCTCCGCCGGGAGCGGCGGTTGGGTTCGGCCCCACGGGGGCGGCCGAAGTTCAAGCTACGGCCCGCGGACCCCCATCTGTGGTTCGCAGGGCTGCTCCTCGAGCTACCACTACGGCGCCGACCTGGCCAACGGCTGCGGAGCGGCGATCTACGCCGCCAACTCCGGAACCGTGGACTACGCCTCCGCCAACGGCAACTACGGCAATTACGTCCGCATCCAACACGGCGGGGGCGTCAGCACCGGGTACGCCCACATCAAACCCGGTGGCATCGCCGTCAGCCGGGGGCAATGGGTCAATTCCGGCCAGGTCATCGCATACGCGGGTGACACCGGACGCTCCTTCGGGTGCCATCTGCATTTCGAGGTCTACATCAACGGTGGTTACACCAACCCCGTCCGATTCATGGAAGACCGCGGCGTTTATATCTAAGGCTCCGAAACAGGATCACGAAGTGGCGCCGTCGACATGAGCAGTTGGGTGGAGAGGGCTGCTCCAGTCGTCACTCCCGACATCCCTGCTAGGGATCTCAGAGCGGGAGGATGACGCTGCCCATCACCGCCGTCAGCCGCGACATGATGTCGGTCCACAGCCCGGTCACCATCAGGAGGCCGAGGACGATTAGGAGGATACCGCCGCAGACATTCAGCACCCGGATGTGACGGCGGAGGAACTCGACCGTCTTCGCCGCCCAACCGAACCCGAACGCGACCAACAGAAACGGGATGCCCAGGCCGAGCGAATACGCGAGTCCGAGGAAGCCGGCCCGGACAGGGTCGCCGGCGTTGAACGAAAGCGCGATGATCGCGGCAAGCGTCGGACCCATACACGGTGCCCAGCCGATACCGAGTGCCACTCCAAGTAGCGGCGCCCCGACGACTCCGGCCCGGGAGCCGACGTGGAAGCGGACCTCCCGCTGGGCGAAACTGAACAACCCGAGGAAGACAAGCCCCATCAGGATGATGACGGCGCCGAGGATGCGCGTGACCAGGTCACCCCAGCGCAGGAAGAACACGCCAGCCGTGCCGCCCAGCGCAGTGATGAGAACAAAGACGACACTGAAGCCGAGGATGAACAGAAGCACGCCAACCACGAGCTGACGGCGCTCAGGCGCGACTGCGTTCGTCGCGTCACCCTTCGTCCGCGGCGCGACCGCTCCACCGAGGAAGCCGAGGTAGCCGGGGACCAGTGGGAGCACGCAGGGCGACAAGAACGACACGAGGCCAGCGAGCATCGCCACGGGGACTGCGAGCCAAAGCGCACCGGACCCGATGATGGTGTCGGCGTTCACGGTGTCTCCGCTAGGGCGTCCTTGACGAGCGTCGAAAGGATCGAGGTGCCGTCGATGGGTCCGATGATGCGGGCGGCGACACGGCCCTGTCTGTCGAGCACGAGAGTCGTCGGCGTCGCCTGGATCGGCACAGCCTCGGAGAAAGCGAGTTTCGCCTCGGCCGTGGTCACGTCGATCAGGCTCGGGTAGGTGATGCCGAACTCGTCAGAGAAAGCTCGGGCAGTGTCGGCCTGGTCGCGGGTGTTGATGCCGATGAAAGCTACATCCTCGCCGCCGTATTCCTGCCAGACGCTTTCGAGATCCTTCGCCTCGATGCGGCACGGCGCGCACCCCGCGTACCAGAAGTTCACCACCGTGACCTTGCCGGCGTTGTCCGCACTGTCGAAATCATCACCAGTTTCAGTAATGCCGCTGAAGTCGACCGGTTCGCTCCGCTCGGCGATCGGGATCTCGACGATCGCGCCGTCGGCGGCCACATACCCGGTGTTCTCACCCTTGAGGAAGGAATCGCTGACGGGATCCGGCGCACACCCGCTCAGACCGATCGCGAACACCGCAGCGAGCATGACTCCGACCGCACCACGAACGGTACGAAAGCGTGGGTCTCGAGGCACATTCGCACTGTACGCAGATCCCCTATGCGTCCGCCGAACCACGCCACCGCACTGTCGAAATCGCTTGCCGCTTCCGACGCTTCTCCAGAGCTAGTTGATGTGTAGGCGACCTCGGCGTTGCTGACACAGGTGTCGATCCCGGAAGACCGTGTGACAACATCCGCGAGAATCCGCCACCTTTCATGAGAACAGCGACAGGTTTCGTGAGAATGCGACAGGTTTCGTGAGAAACGACAATAGTGGCTGTCCGATCTCACGAAAGTTGTCGGTTGGTGGGCCGCTACTCCCCTCTGCCACGCAAGACGGCGCGCCTAGGCATCGTCAGCGCCGATTCCAGCCGTGCCCCCAACGCTGCCTCCGTCACTTGGGAGCAGAGCGGAAGTGATTGGCCCATTTGGAGCGCCGGCGTGTACATCGAGCGCGGCGACGTACCGCGGTGTGAAATCGCCATCCACGTCGCTGTCATCCCACTCGAATAGCCGTACGCGCAGCGTGTTCGAGAGTCTGCCCATCAGCACGGACAGCGGAAAGGGGCATCTCAGCAGCAGGTCGACCGCCGCGTTGCCATGCCGAGCGGAAAGCTGACGTACGAGTGCCATCGCCTCTGCGGCGATGCTGCCTGCATCGGCCGGGTCGATGAGGCCTCCATTCGCGTACGCAATCGTGGCGCTCGCGACGTACTCGCCGACGTGGTCGTCGAGGAATCGCAGCGGCGCAGCGTCGCTCCGGGTAGGTAGCAGGTCGACGTACGCGACGACTCGCGGACGGCCCCCGACCGTGGACTCAGCATCCACCGCGTCGAAGGTGAGCTGAGGCACTGCGGGCACGGCGGCCTCGGTCGTGCTCGCCCATTCGGCGTCGCGCTGGTCGATGACCGTGATGCTGCCGACGCGTGACGACGGTAGCGCGGCTCCGAGCGCGAACCCGACCGAAAAGTGTCCGCCGCCGGAGATGCGGACATTCCGCGCCCCGGTCGTGACGACTGCGTCCGGAAGAAGCGTGAGGGCTCGCCGCAGGTCGTCGAGACCCTCTGCGCAGGGGAGGCGCTCGTGGGATGAGCGTCGGACCCGCACGTCGAGCTGCGCGCCCGTACGGTCGTATACCTGCCCGATATTGCGGGTTTGAACCGTGAGCTCGAAGTACCCGTTCGCCTCCACGATTGCACGGTGCTGTGCCATGCGGTGCGCGACGGCCGCTCGGACAATCTCGAAGAGCCCGTCATCGGTTACGGGGTTTTGGTTGATCCCTTCCAGTTCGCGACGCACGCGTTCGAGGAGCCTGTCTGGTGCGCTGTAGTCGACCTTGCCCGGTGAGCGCTCAATGGCGTTCGCGACCAGCAGTTGGAATCGATTGTCGCCGCGATTTAGCCTGATGAGTGCGGGCGCCTCAATGGACTTCACAACGGGGCTGTTTGCGATGTCGGGCGTGATGACCACTACGCCGCCGGACAACCTGTCGGCCAGTGCTTGCTCCAGACGGTCCGCGGTATCGCCGGGCGGGAGGTCGTCGACGTCCCGCCACACGGGGATCCCCGCCGCGCGCAGCAACCATCCGAGCGAGGAGACGGTCTTCGTTCCGTCTGACTGTCGGTACGAAAGGAACAGGGGACCTCGGACGTCGATGTCGTCGTCATTGACAGGAATGTTCATGATGCCTCGGTTAACTGGTCGTGTCGGTTTGATGTGCAGGTAGAGGAAGGTCACCGGTTGGAATCATGCGGCAGGGCACGATGCGGGTGCCGCGCGCCATAGACATGTCCAGCGCATAGGTTGTGCCGCGGTGGCGAGCAACCAGCAGCAGTACTGAGCGACGCATCGCCAGAGACGTCGTGCGAGTAGTGAGGAGGTCTGTGCGGCTTGCCGGCACGTCGGCGGGATGGGAATGCCAGTCGCCGATATAGCCGAGACGCGCGTCGGCTCGACGTGCGTCGCGAACCGCACGCTGAGTGACGCCGCGCGGGAGGATGAACTGGGCAGGGCCTCGTCCTGGCGAATCGAACGTCCGGACTTCGGTCACCCAGGGGGAGTCGCCTGCTGTCACGCCAATCAGGATGCCGCCGGTTTCGAGAGGGTGAGAGTGGGCGGCGCTAACCCGCAGCCGTTCCAGGGCCGATTCCGACACGTACACGATCGGCTCCGCGATCATGGCGCCGCCGTAGGGAATCTGTGTTCACCGACGACATCGAACGGTGCTTCGTCGAGGGGGCGGAGTATGGTCACTGCATCTGCGGTGCGCCCAGCCCGGCCGAGCAGGAGGTCGAGGCAGGCCAGCGTTGTTTCGGACGCAGCACGCAGGACGCTTGCCGGAGCCGCATTGTGCACAAGCGCAGTGCAGCCGAGCTCGAGGAACCCGAACGCTTCTGATTCGTCGCCAGGCGGGATGGGTGGAAACTCAGGCGCGGTCCGCTGCATGAGCGGCACATCTTCATCCGTCTGGCGTTGAACGCGGAAAGCGTCGCCGCCGCGTGCGAGAGACGCGCTGATGAGCGGCACGTTCGTCTCATCGCAGGCCGAAGCGATAGCCAGTGTGGCGGCGAAGACCCCTGTGCAGTCAACGACGAGGTCGACGTCGCGCAATAAAGGAACAATGTCGTCCGGCCGAAGCGGAACGTCCTCGTGCATTGTCGGCCTGCACCAGGGCGCGACGTCCTCGATGTAGAGGCTCGTGAACCCTGCTTTCGAGTGCCCGACGGAGTGGGAAAGCAGGATGTGGCGCACCAAGTTGGTGGAGCGCATGCTGTCGTTGTCGTGGAGACGGAGACGTCCGACGCCACTAGTTGCCAACGTGCGCGCAACCTGGCTGCCGAGCGCTCCGACGCCAGCGATGAGGACACGCTTGCCGCGCAACTGAGGAGCGTCGGGTCCCGCACGACGGAGGCGGCTCTCGGTATCCGAGGGGGAGGTGGGATTGGCGAACGCCGCCAGCGTGCCCTCCGCGCCGGTGAAGGTGAGCACGAGCGCCTCGTACTGGTCATACTTTGGCCAAGCTAGGACCGCGAAGTCGTAGCCGCCGCTCGGTTGATTCTCTCTCGCGTCACGTCGCCGCTGGAGACCGTTGTCGAGGTTGCTGCGCTGCCGAGGTGTCAATGCGGCTCGGAAGTCGTCAAGCGAGCGCGGGGTCTCGAGCGCGGCGTCTCGGAAGAAGACCGGCCCTGAGAGCAGGTAGTTCTCGGCGGGCCGCCGGCTGAGTGTCAGCACCCCGTCGGCACGTCCATGGACCACATGGGTCTTTCCGTTGCGTGGCGTGTCGAACAGTGTCGGGATATCCAGTTCGGCAGCGAGGGAGGCGCGCCCGGGGAACATCACCCACGCATCGAGAGCGCGGTCTTCCGGTCGAAAGTCTTGGGCCGCGCTCGCTGCCCAAGCTCCCAGTCGCTCCAAGTACACGCCCCAGGTTTGCGCAACGACCTGCGCCGGGTCATCGTCGGCCCAAAGGCAGATGTATCCCGTGTCGGGCATGACATGGTCAGACACGAACCCGGGAACATGGCCGCGTACCGCTAGCGCCGGCCACCCGTCCGGGAAGGACAGCCGCATCTCAGTGAGGTCGGTCAGCGGGCGAAGCGCCTCCGGCAATGGGCCCACCCATCGTGCCTGATGCGTCCCAGGCACTGGGCTGAACCCGGCCATAACCAGTTCCGCACAGAAGGCCTCAAACGCGGGTTGGCTGTATACGAAGGGCGGTCTCATCGCAGCGCGAAACCGCGAGCGCGTGTCGGCCCGTTGGCGCTCACGGCGGCTACTGCCGGCACGGGCACACCACTCCCGCTGCAGCCGTCAGGAAGCGGGAACACCTGACCGCGGTCGTTCGTGCCGAGGATGTTCCGCCAGGTCTTCGCTGCCGCGCACGGAGTCGCTCGAAGTGCCTCCTCTGCATCAGCCGCGAGCGCACCGAACGTCCGGCTCGCATGCAGGCAGTCAGAAGTCTCGAGTGCAGGCTTGAGCGGCGTGCGGAGAATCGGATCTAGGAGCCCGTCGCCCGCCGCCGTCAAAAAGATGCGGGATACCTCGTAAAGCGAGGACGCGAACAGCTCGGCCCATGAATCGCCGGTCACACGTCCGTTCTGCCACGCCTCGTACACAGCTACCTCGACATAGAGTCCGCCTGGCTTGGCTTCGCCAAGATGCACATGGCGAACCTGTCGCAACAGCCTCACGATCGGCTTGTATGCGTTCCGACCGTTGACGACGGGGCTCTTGTCGCTCGTCGACAGCGCCTGCGAGGCCTCACCGAAAGCAACAGGGTTCGTTCGAACCCAGCGATCGGCTTCGTTCTGCCACGTCGAGCGGTCACGATTGGGGATAGCCCAGTCTCTGCCCCACGGAACAGCCGGTACAGCGTCCACGCTGAACGCGAGGTCAGCCTGCGCATTCGGGGAGGCGAAATCGACCTTCAGGCTGCGCGGCTGCGGGGTCACCCGACCGCCGTCGTCGACATGTCCGTACTCGGCCAGGAGGACCCTGGACACTTCGTCGTAGACGACTGCAGGGTCGAAGGCGATGCCCAGGTTGAGGAACCGAAGGAAGATGTCCACGTCCTTGCCGGGGTATCGGGCAGTCTGGCGACCATAGGACCCAATGAGAAGCGGTGTTATGTCCCAGCTCTTCAGCGTGGCGTCTGCTTCAAGAAGCTCACGCACCTCGGTGTGCGCGGCGATGGCGCGCCGTTCTTTGTCCTCACTGATAGTGACGTTGCTGACGGCAGTGGTGAACTGCGTCGGAAGGGTTTCCATTCGGGTCTCCTCGGGTCGGGAAGAGGACGTGCACGCTTCAATGTACGACCTGCATCAGACATCAGCGCCGATGCGCGTGCAATCGACTCTCCAGTCGGCGTCGTGCATCCGTCTCGCGGCGCGTGCGGCGGTCATTCTCGGCGGGGCCCGTGGATTCACCGTTGACCAGACAGTGCATGAAATGCTTCGTGAGAATCCGACAAACCACGTGAGGACGAGCAGGTGTGTCCGACCACACGACATTGGTCACGAAACGAGACGCGAGAGCCGCGAATGACGCGGTAGCTGTGAGTTGCGGCGGGGGCGTTTGTCTAACGAAGTTGTCAGAATCTGCGCAACGCGGATTCCCCACTTCCGGACGCTAGCCGACGGCGATGGCGCGATTCACGAGATGGATGAAGACCTCGATGTTCACGAAGTAGTTCGGGTAAGCCTGTTGCAATTTGCTCGCGTCATCGACGGATACAAGCACGACGTCCCGGAACGGGTTGCTCCGAGTGCGCGTTTCCAGGTCGGCGTACGCATTGGTCGCCGCCTCGTCGTCGGAGTACCCGACCATCTCGAGCGTTCCATCATCCAAGTCAAGGTCGAGGAGGATGTACTTCCCGTCCTCGGCGGTAGATCTCTGGATGACTTGCTTGAAGCTAGCTAAACGCGCTGTCACCTCGTGCACTGCATCGATATCTTCCAAGCGTTGTCGGCGCTCTTCTCGCGCCGTAGGGGTCCCTGGCACGAGAGGCATTCCTTCGAGCTCGGCGATCTCCGAGCTCATCAACGCGAAGAACTCCCGCCACCAGTTCTCGCCGGTCCCGAACTTCAAGTTTTGGCCGGAGAACAGGTCGACGGTCTCGACTGCCGTCGCCCAAAAATGCTGCAGCCGAGTTCGCAGCTGGATCTCGATCCGGTAGGAGTCCCAGGGTGTTGGTTGACGCGTGCCGTACGCGTATGCAATGTGAACCGAACGATACCCGTCGTCCTTCGGCATCGATAAATAGTCGTCGTGCTGCTTCAAAACGTGGTTGCCCGGTCTGCTCAACAGCAGTTTCTCGACCGCACGGACCTGGTCGACGTCCGCGAGCACGGCGCGCACTCCACCGAGGTCTTGCATCGTGTCGAGTTGGCTGTTCTCGAAGCGAGCGAGCTTTCGTTCGATCGACGGGAGGCGCTTCAGCCTCTGCGCGACTAGAGCGTCTCCATCGCCTCTGGTGTAGTTCCGTACCCGCACCTGCCAAGTGTTCATCGGATACTGGTGTGCAGAGCGCCACGCTTTTGCGAGTTCTCGGGCTTCCGACTTTTGCTCGACGGACGCACTAGGTGACCGAAGAACCTCGCCCGCGCGACGCACTGATTTCTTGGAACCTGTGTATTGGGGCCACTCTCTGGTCATGGGTGAACTGTATTCCGTGAACTGCGCTCGAACGAAGCAACAGTCGTCCTACGAATGAACCCGTCGACCACGAGGTTCCTGTCTCTATAGCGAAGCAGCAGCTGCGCGCAGCCCTCGGCAACGAGCACGACCCACCCAGACAGCGGGTGAGCCAGTCCCCGCTGCTGTTGCCGATGGCGTGCAACTGCGCGTGGCGGCTATCGCCTCCTCCGCGACCGTCATACTCCATGCGAGGAGAGACTCGCGCCTGAGCCACGATGCTCCTAGGCTCGCGCTATGGCCACCTCGGAGCCCCCCATTTGTCACACCAAGACGGCCGAACACCAAGCCCGTCCGACAACGCAACCTCACGCAGAGATGTCTGATCGTGAATAGGCGCTCTCATCAGCGCACTGCACTGCTTGCGCTCGATGTCGATGGCACAATCTCCAGGATCTACCGCGAGGAAGAGCGCGCGCTGCATCAGAACGATGAAGGCTGGCGTTCCTGGATGACGGTCGACGATGACCTGGTGGACGCACTTGACGACCTCGCCCAGCGACCCGGCGTGCAGGTCGCCTGGCTGACGACGTGGCCGCGTGATCAGGTCGGCTGGTTGATCCGCGAGCCGTTGCGAGGCAAGCTCATCGGCCCGTACGTGCCTTGGCAGAACTGGCCCAAGCGTGGATGGCGGACGGCGAGCCTGATCTCGCACATTCGGCAGACGAGCCCGAACGCAGTCGTGTGGGCAGACGATCAAGCTCCCGAGGACGCTGAGCAACGGCTAACCGCAATGACGGAGGTCCCATCGCTGGTCGTCCGCCCCGACAAGTTCGTGGGCGTCACCCTTGACGATATTGGGCGAATTGATCAGTTTCTAGCCGAGCAGCTCGGACTCTGAACACCCGCCGGGCACTGCGGGCTTCATTCGGCGGCTTCCTCAGCCTTGGCACGAGCGTGAGAAGCGCAGAGTGCCCACACCCACATTCGGATCGTGTAGGTCCTCGCCGGCGCCCCGCATTCTTCGCAGGTCGTCGTGCTCTCCCACTCAGCGGCGAGGATGGCTTCGCTGAACTCGTTGTTGTAGTCGTAGACGTCTTCGGATGCCCGAGCGTAAAAGCTCAGAGAGCCGAACTTTGATTTGACCTGCTGAACGACGTAGCCCGGAGCGATCGCCGCGAGCTTTCTGTCAAGCCGGTCGAGAAGCGGGTACCAGCCGGAACTCACATCGATGAGCTGAGGCCAGCCAGGTTCGATACGAGCAATGATCCGCCGAAGCCCCGGCGGAGCGTTCTCAGTCATATCGTCCCCTCCTGATCGACGTTCTACGCTCTAGACGACTCGAACGGGCTAGTGGTGGCTCACGGGTACCTCGGCTCGATGGGAGCCTACGTACCTTCGTTCGTTTCGTCAGCCACCTCCAGCGGCTCCGCAAGCAGGACCAGTGTGGAATGCTTCGAACCGTTACGGGCAACTAGGGACGCTCGGGACTGTTGCCGCAGTCGAGAATGCTCACGGAACGCGCGCCCTACGCGCAGACTGCGCATCACGGCCCTGTCGAAGCTAATCATTCCTCGACGACGCCACTCGATAGCGGCGTGACCTCGAAATCCCGTGACCGCCCGTCGGCGCTCCATGAACTCGAGTTCTGGGAAAGGACCCGGCAATCCACCGGTGTCGGGCAGCAGGTGGGTGAAGAGTTCGGCGAACGTCGGACCGAGGCCCGTGCGGCGTCGAGTCTGCGCGATGAAGATGGCGGCAGCCAGTGCCCATTCCTCCGCGGTGTCATCGCCGGTGAACTCTTCGAACATGTACACCCATTCTGTAGGCGGCGGACTCGTGATGTCCTGCCACCAGATCGGGAACGCCTCACACATGACGCACACCATCACATTTCGCGGTCGCATGCACGGGCCGATCCCGCGGCGCGACCGCCAGTCACCGGGATGGGCAGCACACGTGCAGGGAGTAGCGGAGCAATCCGACGAAGATGATGATTGTTTCGTATGGCCTCCCAAATTATGCCATACCGATTAGGCCAAACATGAGCGCCCGGATCTAGACGCTTGGAAGGTGCGCCAGCGGAACGACGACTTGGAAGCAGATTGGGCTGCGTTCGCGCAGCGCTTCGCCACTTCCCTTCGCACTGCTCGCCACAAAGCCAATCTGAGCCAGGAAGACGTGGCCTACCGCGCCGGGCTGACCCGGTACACGTATCAGAAGTACGAGAAGGGCGAATCACGCCCCGGCCACTCGGCTAACCCGACGTTGCGAACTCTCCTGGCTCTCACCCAGGTGCTCGGCATCACCTTGACCGATCTGGTCCCGGGGAACGCTCCCGATCTTCGAAGTCGCTGAGCGCTGTTCAGTCCCCTGCGTGACCCACGGTGCATCGTCAGCCCAGCCGGGAACGATGCGCCGGGATACGACCCGAGATGCAGGTGCCGCACGCACAGCACGCTCCACGATGTCCGCTCTTCTGCCGGAGCGCGTGACGTGGCGCAGGAGAACCGCTTTCTCACGGTAGGACGCTTCCGCGACCCCCTTCTCAAATGGCGTTTTCGATACCGTCGCCCCGCTCGATTTCGGCATTCGGATCGCGGTGTACATCGCGGCGCGGTGAACCGCTACGACCGTGGCTGCGGTCGATTCCAGTTCCGCCGTCCGGCTTCCACCTCCAATGCCTACGACGAGCCCGATAAGCCCTTCGACCTGCTGGGAGTCGCTCTCGGCGAGTGCAAACAAGCTGAGCGTGACGTCAGGGTGCGTTAGCGTCACGAGCAGGTCAACTGCCGGCGCATACGAGCACGAGGCTCGGAGCCAGCGCGCGTCAGGTCGCTCTTGCCAGCTGTCGATGATCAAGCGCAGGGCAAGGTCGTATTCGCCCGTGTGCATCGTCACCCCGCGTCTCCAAAGGATTCCTGAAATCGACTGTTCGGCGCGATGGCACGCCGACGGGGTGGACAGGAGTTCATCTTCACCGAGGAAGTGCCATCGACGGTGGCGAATGCAAAACCCACCTCCCCTACTGAACACCTCAGTCGGGTTTCCGTCGCTGCATACCAAGCACGCGGAGCGAGCGCGATCAACAACTTCGCACGTGGCGCAGCGTCGAAGCATCCACCGAACGTGGTGGCAGCGCCGATACAGACGGAAGCGTGCGCGCTCCTTGGCGAAGTATCCGGGAGGCAGCGCACCGATTGCCTCAGTCGCAGATGTGAATCGAGCGTTGGTCGAGCTCGACCTGTTGGCACCAACCGTCCGCTCCAAATAGTGGGTGAGCGCGCTGAGATCGAGCGAGTTGGCGACGGCCAACCTAGCTAGGAAACCGGTAGGCGTCTCCCCGGGCAGCGGAATCACACGACAGGGAAAAGTTCGCATGCCTACCTCGACCTCAGTTCCACACGATGGTTCAGCACATGCGCCCTGATCGCCTTGACCCTCGGAAGCATGCGCCTGGCAGCGGGCGTAAGCACGCAGCCGCCTTGCGTAGCGACCGCGGACCTGCCGATCCAGAGTTCCCGTCCCTGAATCCTCAGGCTGTCGAAGATGCCGTCCACGGCGCGATGCCCTAGAGAGTGCGCGGCGACTACGCGATCGAACAGCATTGCCAGTGCGTACCCACCGAGACCCTGCGACATCAGAACGTTCGCGAGACGAGCGTCAGTGAGCCGCGCAGTGAGCGCGATTCGCCGCGGAAATTGAGGAATCTCGTCATCCAGAAGTTCAGCTGCGCACCCACCTTCGAGATTTCGCAGTCGCAGCAACTCCGCGGCCGCATCAACTTCGGGTGACCGATACGGCACACCTCGAAGAGTGAGAGTTCCATTCAGCAGGCGTTGCGCGAGCAGGTGCTTGTGCCTCCCCGGCAGGGGAATATCTCGACCGCTTCCGTGCCACCTCCGGTGTCGCACGCAGACCGGACCGTGCATACGCGCGACTGTGACCTGATCGCCTCCGGCGCACCGTCTGCAGAGAGCCACAGCTGCCGGAATCATGCGACAACTCGGGCATTCGACTTGACGCGTGGCGCCACCATGTCCACAGGCGCGACCGCCGGCTTCGCGGAACAATGCACCATCCGGAAGCCCACCTAACGCCTCGATCTTCCAGAGGGCGCTTCTCGGTGTCACCCGAATTGGGAGGGTTCGATCCTCGCGTCGCAACGCCAACCAGAGGTCCTTTTCGCCGATTGCATTTGCGGCGCAAAGCCGCGCCCAGTAGCTCGCCGCCGTTTCCCCCGGATACAGGCGAACGGAAATCGGAAGCCCGAGACGCGAGGTCATGCCGCACTCGCAGGCGTTCGCGATCGTCGCGGCTTGCTTGTGTGGAGCGTTGCGGCCGTCTGACGGCGGGCAAGGTCGCGTTCGAATGCGGCCGCATCGAGCTTCTCGGTTCCGTCGTCCATCGCGCTCAGGGCAGCGAACTGCAAGAGGTCCTTGAGCAGTCCGATCTCCCCGCCCGTCAGCGCGTGCAGTGTCGGCGCCGCGGACAGAATCGATCCTGGCCGTTGCTCTGCTAGACACAGTGAGCTCTCCATGGCGAGAAGCAGATCACCCCAGCGAGCCTTCTCCGCGGTCGAGATCAAAGGAAATGGTAAGGCCACGTGCACTTCGAATCGCTTCCCGATCTGCCCACCACGTGAGCCGTCGAGAAGTCCGGTCCCCTCAACTGCGATTCCGGCGTAGACGAACGTGCCTCCACATCGCTCAGAAAGCTGCTTGAGCATGTCGGATGCCTCGACGTTCTGCCGGTACTTCAGATCGAGGTGATGCACGTCATCGACCAAGACGAGTTCGGTGGAGCATCTGCGCAGGGCGTTCGAGACCGCTTCCAGCAGGTCCCCGTAGGTCATCCTGCCGAGAACCGGGAGACCAAGGAATCGGGCGAACTCATGCATCAGAGCTTTGGCTGAGCACTGGGCGGGTACCGCGACATACACGACTGGGAGCATGCCCGGCCCCGCAGCCGGGTGGCCGGTGTCTCGCCGCCTGCGTTCGTGTGCTCTACCGATCTCGACTAGCGAAGTGGTCTTGCCCTGGCCTGGCTCCCCCGAGAGGATCAGGCCTAGCTTCCCGACTCGTCGGTAGGCGTTGAGCATGACGCGATCCCGAACGGCTCGCTGGAAGGCTTCGAACTGCGGTGTCCGCACGAAGGCGCCTGCCTGCGAGTATTGAGCTCGTCCCTGGTTGTATAACGCGCGGTCCCCGAAGCTCATGGCCCGAAGCTCCTCGGATGTGACCGGCGCCGGGCGCTCATACGCGGTGTCAACGTGCTCGCGCCAGCCTTCCTTGGTCGCGATCTCGATCATTCGTCGATCCTCCGCCGCACCTCGTCGAGCCTGTCTCCGATGAGAGGGAAGCCACCGCTGTTAGGCCATTCCTCGGTAGAGGTGGTCTCGATGGACGAGTTGTCACCGTCAGCAGGTCGTTTCTCGTCCTCGATGCTCTTCACACTGGTGAAGTTCATCGGATCTTCAGCGATCGCTGCCAATCGAGCGCGCTCTCGCCCGCTTCGCTTCTGACCGTTGCTTCGAGGGGCTGGATTCCCTTGACCGGCGAACGCCTTGATCGCCATCGCAAGCTCGCGACGTTCAGCATCGAGCTCAGCGACATCACCGGAGCGCGACGTGCGGGCGTACCGCCAGACATCACCCAGCATCGGGAGTTCATGGACCTGATTGGACCATCTCAGAGGGATGAACTCGCCGTCCCGCTCGAGCCAGACGACGTGCAGATTGTAGGGGTCTACGCGGATCGGCCATCGGCCGTTCCGCGCTTTGTCAGGAGACTTGCGCCTCCACAGGCCTTTGAGCCGCTCGGAGTTGTAGACGCGGTTATCGATGCGCACGCCGTAGCGGTTCAGAACTCGGTAGTCCACAGGTAGCAGCGCGATGTAGTCGTCTCGCGTCAGCGGTACGTGGAGTTCGGGCACGTAAGCACGGAACGCGCGACACATCTCGTTCGGCGACAACTTGATACGCGGATGCAACGGGTCCCGCAGTCCGTCATGCGGACGATTCTGCCACTCGACCGCGATCCAGTCCTCTAGGAGCTCCTGGGCCTGTGCGATCGTCAGTAATTCGTCGGATTCCGTGTCTGTGTCGCGACCGCGATGTTCGACGCTGCGGCCGACATATCCCTTCACGTGCTGCAGCAGCATTGAGTTGATTGCCCCGAACGCTCGCTCTACGTGCGGTTTGTCCGTTGGTGTGTGCGGCGCCGAGGTGATCAGCGAGATATTCAAGGTTTCACACGCAGCGCGGAAATGCCGCGACAAATAGTTTCGTCCGCGGTCGGTGGTGATCGTGTCGGGAAACACATACGGCTGCGCGAGACGCAATCGCTCAAATCGCTCCTGATCGATCAGTTGATCGTCAGCCCATGCCGTCGAAATCAGCTGTCGGGTCTCGCGAACCCCTTCCATACGCCGGCCATAGGGCACCAGGGCCCGTGCAAGGACAGCCACCAGGTCGACGCTCTTCGTCCCTTCGGGGCGCAGCATCGCGGCAAGAATCGAGCGAGTTGCGACGTCAAGGAGAATCGTCAGTTCGGGCCGGCCGACGGTTTCGTCATCGATCCGCAACATGACATCGATCCGCGTGGAGTCCATCTCGACCAGTTCGCCGGGACGCAGTGCGGTGCGAGTGCCGAATGTGCCGTCGGGTTGAAGCGCAAGCGACTCGCGAGTCTTGGCCGAACCGAAGGTGAATTGCCCGTGCTCGTCTGCTTCGAGAAGTCGGAAGAACGTCGCTCGGCTCGGCAGCTTCACCGCATCGCCGTGGAGACGTTCGACGCGCCTCATGATTTGTTCGATCGCTGTAGTTCGACTCACAGTCGAGGCGCGGCTCTTTCCTCCGAGTACGTGGTTGATGGCCTCGACGAGGCGTGGATCCCATGTGCTCTTGCGTGGGGAGCCTTTGCCTGCAGTGGTCGTCCCCTGCTCTCGGAACGCTTTAAGCCGACGCTCCACGGCGCGCGTGGAGACAGTTCTACTTAGGCGCACCTCCAGCCACTCGCGCTCTGCTTCAACAGCCTTCCCGACCCCGATCTCTTCTCGGGTCGCCTCGATGCGTATGCACGATTGCAGCCACGGATCCATGTCCGGCGTGATGTCCTGCACCTGCAGAGAAAGGTTCAGCAGACCTGAAGTGTCGCTAGGCACCGGTGTTGCATCATGTCGAAGCTCGTCGAGAGCGACTTCGACCTCACTTCCGTCCTCATCTCGGAGCATCGCCGAATCCTTCTCAATAAACAAGACCGAGAACTTGCGTTGACGCCACGTGAGCGACCCGCCAACTACAACGCGCATCACACGCTCCTTTGCCACACGATCGTTCTGATGTTGAGGGCTTGATCGAGATCTGCCTCGAGCGCCCCTGACCAGAGGTGCGCGTAGCAGTGTGCGAAGCCCTCGGATCCGACACCGAGCAGCGCAGCTACCTCAGCCAGGGGTAGCCCATCTTCTGGGAGCATTGGCAGTTCTTCGCTGCTCGCCCAGTCTCGGAACGGGCCCAGGAATCGGAGGTTGGCCTCGCGGACTACCGATTCCGCGTCATAGACGACATACCGCCAGCCGCGCTCAGCGGCGAACACCGCTGTCATGTCGAACTGTCTTCTGACGTCGTCCTTGATCTGAGTCGCCGGCTTGACGTCCATCAGCACGGCGTGCCCGTCGTCCAGACGCACGAAGTAGTCCGGGCAGTGCTCGCGCGGGCCGTCGGGCGTGGTCCATCGGATCCACATGGGCTGGCTGGCGATCGCAACCACGCCCGGGGTGCGGTCCAATTCGATGAGGCAGCCCCGCTCCGTCAGCGACTCGAATCCGACAGACGCGCCAAGCGCTCCCATCCAGTGGTAGCCGTCGTAATGCCGCTTGAGCCGCCAACTGGGAAAGTTCCGAACGGGATCGCCTCGTTCGAAGGGCACGCTGTCGCAGTCGACGGCGTCAAGTTCTAATTGCACGCCATCGAGACGGTACTCAACGCGAGCTCGCGTCCGGTTCGCTTCAGTGGTGGGAGGAACAGGCCACTGCTGAGTCAGGTCCATAGGGATCCAATCGACATCGACGGATACTTCCTATTCGGCAGTCAGCCTCTCTCCTGGGGAGCGGTACTGGCCTATGTCCTGAGCCCTGACAAAGATGCCCCAACTGGGGATCTGCTCACGGGCAGACTATGTCCGGCACCCAACGAGGCTGGTCGACACGCCGCTCTTCCGACACGTCTAGTGAGACTCCGACACTTTCGTGAGACTCTCCGACAGCCTTCGTGAGACTCCGACACTTTTCGTGAGATCGGACATCTGTGCTGACTGTCCGATCTCACCAAAGTTGACGGTCCGTGAGACAAACGATCCGCAGAATCATGCAGAGTTCCTGGATCACGCCAGCGTCAGTTTGTCTCACGGGTCGTGTCAGAAACTGCGCTGCTGGGTGCTGCGCGGGCCGGAAATCGGATACCTCGACGTCGCCATGCTACGCGGGGAGATATCTAATGGTGGAGCCGTTCACCCGCGCCTTTGACCCGTTAGCTCGGAGGAGCGATGTAACACCGATGACTCGCTGCCGCTCGCTTTCTCCTTCTGGCGGCCCGACACGAACCTCTTCGATTGGGAGAGGGGCTTTGGGATCACCGAGGCCCGTCAATCCTGCGAGCTCCCACCCGAAATTCGGGTAGTGGTTGATCCTCATGTACGGGACGACTCCTCGGCTAGAACCCCGATGGCTCGGCGAAGCTTCTTCCGGGAGGTATGCGATGAGTCGGACTTCCTTCTCTTCCGTGTACGCCGAGTCCTTCATCGATGCGGCGAGAGCAGCGAGAAGCCCCCGGATGAGCTTGTTCGCAGTAGCGGCGTCAGGGGCGTCAAGCGCGGGCTTAATCAGTCCGGAAGTGATGCTCTCCAGAACCCGGTGAATTCTGTGATCCTGCTCATCCGGCTGGTACGCGATTGTGACCCACTGAGGCAGAAAGATGAATCCTGACATCATGGGCGGATCCGCCGGGATCAACTCGGCGTGGGAGTCGAGACTAACGGCAACGCCCGAGGTACTGGCGTAGTTACGCCATTGGTTCAGGACTCGGTAATCCGTCGACGCACACACCACGTAGGCGGGCTTCCTCAGTATGGAGTCGACGAAGTCATCGTTCAGGATCTGGGTGAGCTGCATGTGTAGCGACAGATCCTTCGGGAGGGTTTCTCCGAAACGTTCGTACCATTGGGCGATCCGCTTGGCACCATAGACGAGTTCTTCCGGGTCATTCAGCATGGTCGCCGCGGTCGCCCAGAGCTGCCTATTCTCGACCATGCTAACGAGCGCGTTCGAGTCCGTGAAATGCCAGATCGGACCGTGATAGTGCTCGCTGGACGGGAGAGGACCAAACGCTCCACGGTGCTCGACACTCGGGCTTTCATGCGCTCCCGGTTCTGTGTTCATCCCACCAGGGTAGGGGCTTTCGCTCGCGTCCCCGCCGCTCGCCCGCTCGATCAACTTCAGGCGACGCGTCGCAATAGGTCTGCGGGAAGCCCATCCGCCGAGAGGATCTGGCGCAGCCGCTGACGCCAGACGGTCGCGCGCGCTCGCTCGACGCCCAGCGCAAACGAGATCCACCCGTCTAGATGATCGATGAAGGAGAACACAGAGTCGAAGCCGCGATGGGCAGCATGCTTAGCCAGCCCGAATATCTCGCATCCTCGCAAGTGAACCTCGATCCTGCGACGGTCCTCGGGAAGCAACCGAACCGAATCGTCGACGAGAAGACCCAAGACGATCTTGCGTGCGCCGGGAGGGACCAGCCGGGACTTTGTGCGGTGGGCCTCAAATCCAGCACGCCTTACAAGGCCACTGACCTCTCCAATCACCCCGGAAGCTTTCATACGGCTGAACGTAGAATGACCAGAGAACGCGAGATCATCCGAATAACGGGTGTACACCAGTCCTGACCGAGTTGCGTAAGCCTGCAGTAGTCGGTCTAGCCGACCTGCCGCTGCGTTGGCCAACTGACCGCTTGTGGGCCCACCCTGCGGAAGGACTCCTTGATTGTGCATGGAGTAGTCGCCGATCACGTGCTCGCTGCCAGACGCACGTATATTTCCTTCCGCGCGCGTCGTGATACGTGCCAACTCAAACGCCACGAGCTTCGAATATCCGAGCGTGCGGAAGACTCGATACACGGAAGATTCGAGCACAGTCCCGAAGAAGTTGTGGAGGTCCATCTTGACCATCCACTGTGCTCCGACGTGCTGCTCGGCACATTGAACGATCGACACTCCTTGTCGATACGCGAAGCTCGCTGGGTGCTCAGGCACACGGTTGAGCACGTTCGACAAGAGCCAGCGCTGAACGTCCATCAAGATTGGCTCAGGCACTGAGATCGGCCTTGTGCCGCCAGACCGCTTCGGCAGTGCGACCGATGCGTAAGCATCGCGCGTCCGATTGACGATCTCGCGGAGATACGAGTAACTCGCACCGGTCTCGTGCGCCAAGTGCGCCAACGACAGGACTGGATACGCGCCTTGCGCCTTGAGGCGAGCCAGCTCAGCTGTCGCTCTGTTCACTACAGAAGGATCGCCGCCGTCGGCCACCCCGTTCTTGTAGTAGAGATGAGGAGGAAGCAACTCACTTACCTTTCGACCCGTCAGGGTCCGCAGGAGCGGATGGAGAATCCCCGAGGCTCACGAGGATACGGATTCTCCATCCGCCCCTACGCGTAGCCCCTGATCGCCCTGCGATCGCAGTCAGCTGCGACCATTGAGCACGATTGTTCGATCGTGCCCTAGCGAGCTGCCACAATGCGACAGCTTCATCACTAAGCGGGCGTTCCCTCCTCATCTCTTCAGCCGAGGATAGTACGGCGAAGGATCTTGATGGAGCTCAGCGGAGACACGCCGCGGTTTTCGACGATGACGATCGAGCGCCCGCCGTCCGGCTTCTGTAAGCCGTCCCTCTTCGTTGATCAGGTTGAGGCGCGTGAGCGCCTCACGCAGTTGTTCGACGCGCTCAACGTCAACACCAAGCTTCAACGCAAGGTCCTCGTCGGTCGCAGGTACTAGCGACAGCACCGATAGGTGGGTTTGCCAACGCATCTCACCACGCGATTCGCGGAAGCGGCTAGCGAGTCCGATGCGGCCGGCATCCTCCACACGCTGAGGCACGTCCACAAGCGGACGTTGGCTACTGAGCTCCTCCGCGAGGTTCGCCGTCACTGACCGACCATCGAAGAACGGTGTCCAGGTTGGCGAGCGTCGAATTAGAATTGCCGGCAGATTGTTCGGCACGGAGAATGTACTAGCGAACAATCCGGCGCTGTCGCGATACCCCAGAGGCGTGCCCAGCTTCCCTCGCTTCGCATAGCGGCGGCAGATTTCCTGCACTCTGCTATCGGCAAGGGACGCCTCAGCAATCCCCGGAACGATCTCCTTAACGTACGCGGCGTCGACGCCTCGATGCGAGCGAACGGCTTCCTTACCACCCCTCGTTGCGGCGTAAGCCACAACCACGATCTTTAAGAGCCCGAGCGACCGCCAACTCCGGATCGACGAGTGGCGACACCACGCATCAACGTAATCCTTCACCTGCTGCCCCGAGCCGATGTAGTCCGTCACGCAGATCAATGTGCGTGCACGCGAGTCGCGCATGCCGTCACGCGTCACCGGCGTCGGGACAAACAGGTCGCTGTGCAGTCCGCGCTTAACTTCACGGATCTGCTGCGCGAAGAGGGCTTCGCTCCCAGGTTCACTATCGAGCAACTGCCCAGGATCAAACGCAGCGAAGACAGTCGGCTCCGCACCGGGCGTGAGTTTGACACCGTCTTGGTCCCGCATGTCTTCCACGGCCAGTACGGGAAGGAGGACGACGGGGACTCGGTCAGCCTCCCGTTGGATGAACTGCTCTGTTGTTTGCCGCACGCCCGTCATCACGGTTCCCCCATGCGCGAAAAGGATCGTGTCCAGCAACGCTACCGCTGCGGCACGGTCGTCCGACTCAAACTGACGCAACCACTCCGCGGCGCGAGTGGTCTGCGAAAGCCTCATCCCCCTGACTCCTCGTTATACTCCCATTCTTCGTCAGCCAGCGGCGAATCATTAAGTTCGTCTCGACGAGCACGCCAATCCGGTAGGTACTGATCCATCAGCGCGACAAAGCGTTCGTTGTGGCTGCGTTCGTGTAGATGCGTCAGCTCGTGGACAACGATGTATTCGAGACAGCGTGGATTCTTCTTCGCCAGCTCCGGGTTCAGCCAGATCGTGCGTGAGTGTGCGACGCAGGTGCCCCACTTGGTCTTCATCCGTCGCACGATGATCTTGCCCGCTTCGACCCCGATGATCGGTTGCCACTTGGCCAGGAGCGCAGGAACGGCTGCCTTCAGTTCGCGACGATACCAACGGTCTAGCGTCGCTCGCTTGGCCTCGGCGTCAGCGTCCGCGGGCGCGATGACCCACAGCGTCTGCCCTTTCGTCTCGACGTGAAAGTTTCCCGACGTTCTCGATACGTCGAGTCTGTACCGCTGGCCCCAGACGTAGTGCGTCTCGCCGGATTGCATTTTGCGCACGCTCTGGCGGTCGGCCTTCTGCAGTTGTTCCCTCTGCCGCTTGATCCACGGCAGGCGTTGCACAATCGCGAGGCGAATCGTGTCCTCGTTGGTCGCCTCCGGCGCAGCCACTCGCACCCGTCCGACGGGAGGGTAGACGGAGATATGCAGGTTCTTGATGTCCTTGTAGACGACGTCGACGCCAAGCCCAGCGACGGTGAGGTAAGCACTATCGGTACTCATCGCGAGCTTTCACCAGTTCAAACAGTTCATCGAATCGATCGAATCCATCGGGCAGGGCGCGGCGAATCTCACGGGCTAGCGCGCGCTCCTTCATCTTGTTACCGACCCAGCCGTGCTCCTTCTGGTGCATCACGGTGTAGTCGACCAGGACGGCGAGGTTGGGGTCAGGGAAATTGAAGTCGACAAGTGCCCGCTGGGCACCGTTCTTTGCCCATTCCGGATAGACCGTGTCCGACTCCCGAGTGCCGACCTTGATCGCCAGATCGAGGAGTTGCTGCAGATAGGCCTTGTAGTCCAGGGCATCTTGGTGGCGTTGCTCGATAAGCGCATCCAGCAACTCGGACATTCGGTCGTAGTAACGCGGGTTGAGTGCTCGTTCGTCGACGATGGTCTTGCGCACATTGTTCACGATTGTCTCGGCTGCCGCTTCGGGGCTCTTGCGGATCCCCGGGGGCAGGGAGTCGAACGCGCCTTCGCCGCGTTCGACGATCAGGTCAACTAGACCCTTCTCGAACGTGGCCACGACCTCCGACGGATCGGCCTGGATGTACGTGTCGAGGAGGGCACGCATCCCTGCCTCGAACTGCTTCGTGTCGATGTTCTCGCCGGCGCCGAGTTCCACCTCGTCGCGAACAGCCACAAAGTGATCGACTTCTTTCTTGATCGCCGTGGCCTCCGAATGCGAGTAACCAGCCGCGTCCATGTCGTTGGCGAGAGCGGCATACGCTCGAACCAGACCCGAGACGCTCTTGTACAGTTCGACGCGCTTCGGCTCGTTGGCCTTGATCTGCCCGGCATCTCCCGGCACCGCTGTCACGAAGTAGTGCTGGTACTCGAGCGTTCCCTTGGGTGGTGCAACCGGTTCGACCAGCGCCCGGATCTTCTCCAACGCCTCGTCGAGATCCTGACGCCCTTGTTCGAGACGGTCTTTGAGGAGTCCCTCGACATCCTTCTCTTCGTAGCCATCGAGCGCACCCGAGGTGTAGTCGGTGATCGCCGACTCGAGCGAGTTGAACAGATCGCGGTAGTCAATGATGTAGCCGTACGCCTTGTCGTCACCATCGAGCCGGTTGACGCGGCAGATGGCCTGGAACAGGCCGTGGTCGCGCATCTTCTTGTCGATATAGAGGTAAGTTGCGCTCGGGGCATCGAAGCCGGTCAACAGCTTGTCGACCACGATGAGCAGCCGCATCTGACCAGGCTCCTCGATGAATCGGCGTTTGACTTCCTTGTCGAACTCTTCGATCCGGCCCACCGCCTCATCTGCCGGAACGTCAAAGAAGTCGGCAAGCATCTGACGGTAGATGTCGTACTGCCGCAGCTTTTCGGTCGCGCCCGCACCAGAGTCTTCCTTCGAGATATCTCCCGGGCTCGGCACGTAACTCGTGACAATGGCGACTCTGTCCTTGAACCCAGCGTTGACGAACATCTCGTAGAACTTGCAGGCCTGGTAGATGCTGTCGCCCACCAGCATCGCGTTCCCGCGGCCACTCACCAAGCGAGGCTCAGTCTCCATATCCAGCAGAATGTCCTGCACGATCTGCTTGGCGCGAGGCTCAGCAGACACGACCTTCTGCATGGTGCCCCACTTCTTCTTGAGGCGAGCTTTGCTGAGATCGGTGAGGCCCTTGGTCTTGGCCTCGAACCATTTGTCGACCTTGCCCGGACTGGTCAGATCCTGCTCGATATTGCGCGCCTCATAACGCAGATCAAGCACCACGCCGTCCTCGACCGCCTCATCGAACTTGTAGGTGTGGATGAACGAGCCGAACGTCTCGATGCTGGTGGCCTTGTCAGCCTTCAGTAGTGGGGTTCCCGTAAAGCCAATGAACATCGCGCCGGGCAGCAGTTCCTTCATCGCCCGGTGCATCTTGCCCGACTGGGTACGGTGCGCCTCATCAACGAAGACGAACAGGTTGCCCTTGGCCGCGAATCCAGCAGGGAGGCGCGAGCGCAGTTCGGCAATAAACTCATCGCTGTCGCGGTCGACCTCCTGGTCATCGTCGCTGCCACGGAACTTGTGCACCAGGGAAGCAATCAGCCACGGATCGTGCTTGTTCAGCTGGGTCAGCAGGTCGGCACCCGAAGTTGTGCGATAAATCGTTTCGGTGACACCGCCAAAGACGTTCTCAATCTGCTCATCGAGTTCCGTGCGGTCGGTGATGATAAGCACACGCGACTGCGGCTGGTGCTCACGGATCCACTTGGCCAACCAGACCATCGTCAGACTCTTCCCGGAGCCCTGCGTGTGCCAGATGATGCCGCCCTCGCGCTTGGCAATGCGCGCCTGCGTCGCCTTCACCCCGAAGTACTGGTTGTGACGGGCAGTCTTCTTCTTGCCCGAATCGAACACCATAAAGTCATGGATCAACTCGAGGAAGCGATCCTTCGAACACATCTGCAGAATCGCCCGATCAAGCGGCTGGGCAACATCAGCGCCGACGGTGCTGTCCTGCGACTCTTTCCACTCCAGCCAGTACTTCTCCGGCGTCTCGATCACGCCGTAGCGCAGCCCCTCAACGTCATTGCCCGCGAACACGAGCTGGACGGTCGAGAAGAAGGGGCGAATGAAGTGCGTACTCTGGTTGCCGATGTTCTGGCGGATACCCTCGGTAACACTGACCTTGGATCGCTTGAACTCAATGACACCCAGCGCCAGGCCGTTGACATACAGCACCACGTCGGGGCGCTTATTGTGTGCGCCCGCGATCGAGACTTCCTCGGCCACCACGAAGTGGTTCGCGTCGGGATTGTCCCAGTCGATCAGCCAGACCGTCTCGAACTGATCGCCAACCCCGCGCTTGATCTTCACGCCGTAGCGCAGCAGATCGTAGACATCACGGTTGGCCTCATACAGAGTGCGAACACCGCCCACAGAGCTCGCGGTCTCCACCGCATGGAGCACCTTACGGATGACCTCTTCGTCATACCCGCGGCTGTCCAAGTAGTGGATCAGGGAATCTTCATCGACGTTGCTGTTCTCGAACGCCTCAAGGTTGCCGCCATACTCGTACCCCAAGCGCTTCTGGAAGAACTTGACGACGCGATCCTGCGTCTTCCGCTCGATCTGTCCAACCGAACTCATGCTGCAACCTCCTCGGCGACAGGCAGGCGAGTGCGCCCGGTCAGCAGCTCCTGCATCATGCCTTGCTTGATAGCACGGGTGGACTCGAGGCGGCGCTCGAGGGCGACGATCTCTGAGTCGGCGTCGTGGACCACGGCGGCGATTGCCTGCTGTTCGCGTCTCTCCGGCAGGAGGATCTCAACCGATTCGATCCGTGTTCCCGTCAGACTGGGGACACCCGTTGCCTCGCTCAACGAGACCCAGTCGATTGTGGCGCACACGTAATACAAGAACCGTGCATCTGCCCGTGGATCGATTTCCGTGTAGAACAGCGTGTCAACTGTCCAGAACGGAGAGTCCTGGAACCGCGGTCGATCGATCGTGCCTTTACGCCCGATCAGCACCGAAGGCTTAGTGTAAATCGGTGTGTTCGTACGGCCGATCTCACCACCCGTAGCAAGGATTGGGTAGCGACCGCCCGCGACTTCAACGTCGCGCTGACTGCGGCCGTTCCTCACCTTCAATGCAGAACCGAGTCGAGCCGTCGACCAATCACCGGTAAATCCAGGCAGGCGAGTGCGCCCGGTCAGCAGCTCCTGCATCATGCCTTGCTTGATAGCGCGCTTCTTGGCAATGAGTTGCGTCAGCGCCCCAACCAGGGCATCGACATCCGCAAGACGTCGAGCGATCTCCGAGCGCTCTCGATACCCCGGGTAGGCAACTTCAAAGCCTTTCAGGCTCTTGTTGGTGATCTGGTTAATTGTGGCGCCGAGGTGTTCCTCGACTTGGCGCTTGAACTCCTCCGATTGGAAGAAGTAGCGCAGGTAGTCGTTCAAAGGAGAACGGAACACGGCCATGAAAGCGCCGAAGGTCTCACCATCAACTCGCTCATCAAGAACGAGACTCTTACCGATTAGCGGGCGACTGCCGTTTCGAACACAAATCAAGATGTCAGAGCGATGAACGCGAATTTTCTCGGGGATCGGCGCATCCACGTAGACGGTGTCGTCGAGGGCCAGCTGACCACCCTGAATGTTTGACGAACGCAAGACAAGGGTTCCTCCTGTCGTGCATACCTGCGAGGGCGAGTACGTCAAGCCGATCAGCGTCTCACCGATGTCACCCAGCGTGGTTACTGTCCAGTCCATCAGTCGGCTACCCCCATCGCCGCCAGGTGGGCAGAAACCTTCGCGCTCAACGCCTCGACCTCGGCGTAGATGTCGCTCACAGTCTCCTCGTAGCGGGACCCAAGTACGTTCAGCCGCTGCACGAGCGTCTGGATCAGTGCGGCACGCTCCGACTGCACCCCGGCGGCCACGCGGTCACCCCATTTCTCGTCAATGACGAGGCTCTGGATATCGGCAGTGGAGAGCTTGGCGTACTGTTTGAGCGCCTGCTGGTCGAGTGCGAGCCGGGCGTCCTTCGCGGCCTTTTTCGCGGCGGTTTCGGCCTTGAACAGTCCGACAACGTGGGCGAGTGCTTGGATCTCGTCGCGGTCGGCACTCTCCACCTTGGCTGCCTTGAGCCGGTCGGTGGCGGTCTTGTTGGTGACCTTGCCATCGTCATCGGTTGCGTCGAGCAGCAATCCTTCTTCGACGGCGTGCTCTTCGACGTACTCCTCGATCGCCTGGCCAGCCGTCTCGACCGCGGCATCCAGTGCATCGAGCTCAGTCTGCTCGTTGGTAAAGTAGCGCGCGACGATCAGCTCCGGCGGGATCAGATCCATCACCCAGCGCTGGGCCTTGACGCCAGTGCCGAACGTAACATGCGCCGACTCATACTTCGGCTTCTTGTTCTTGTCGTATCCGAGAACGCGAGCATCGCGCGGCTTGGCGGCACCGTCCCAGCCCTCTCCCATGATCAACGCGACGTCGTCGTGCATGACGTCGTTCCAGTAGCTCATCAGTTGCTCGTATACGCCGTACTCGTCAATGAGCGGCTGATCGCGGAACGCCTCGAGCAGGCTGTCGCCCAGTTCAGCGATCAGGTCGGCGGGGCGAGTGGTGCGCGTAATGTTCTGTAGGACCGCCTCGTGACCGCTCCACCAGCGACCGACGATCGCGTTGGTGTTCTCAACGAACGCCGCATACTCATGCGAGTCAGTGATCGTGGCCTGAATGTCTGCCTTGTCGACTGGCAGTTCACTGTACCCCTCGCGCAGTGGCTTGAAGAGCGTCGAGCGGAGGGCAGGGAACGCATCCCAATACGGCTGCAGGGCGTCGAGGTCACGGTTCGGGATCCCGCCCTTGAGGTGGGCGTGTAGATCCTGGATGTCTTCGGGCTGCGAGCTGTCGATGTAGCGAGGGATGTTGAGGTTGTAGTCGTTCTTCGGATCTGCGATCTCGCTCAGCGGCACCATGCGCGAGTACCGAGGCACCTCGAGCTGCTTCGTAAACGTGTCGATGATCTGGTGCATATCGCGCGGGCGTAGGCGGTTCTTGTTGCCGTCCTTCGTGAATCCCTTGCTAGCGTCGACCATAAAGATGCCAGTGCGCCCGACCGCGTTCTCCTTGTCGAGCACAATGATGCAGGCCGGAATACCGGTGCCGTAGAAAAGGTTCGCCGGAAGCCCGATGATCCCCTTGATATAGCCACGCTTGATCAGCTCCTTGCGGATCGTCGCTTCGGCGTTGCCCCGGAAGAGCACACCGTGCGGCAGGATCACCGCTCCCTTGCCGGTACTCTTCAGGCTCTTTATCATGTGGAGCAGGAAGGCGTAGTCGCCATTCTTCTCCGGCGGGCGTCCGAAGCCATCAAAGCGCCCGTACTCATTCTCTAGACCGTTGTTCCACGACTTGACGCTGAACGGCGGGTTGGCGACGAGGTAGTCGAACGTCTGCAGTTCGTTGCCGCGGAGGAACTGCGGGCTCGTGATCGTATCGCCCTGGCGGATATCCGCCGTTGCGTTCCCGTGCAGCACCATGTTCATCACGGCCAACGCCCGCGTCGCGTTGTCCTTCTCCTGGCCATAGATAGTCAGGCCGTGGGGTGCGGCATCAGCAACCTTGAGGAGCAGGGAGCCGGATCCACAGGTCGGGTCGTAGACAGTGGCCGACTTCGGCGTGTCGGGCTTGATACCAATGAGGGCAGCCATGACACGCGAGACCTCAGCGGGCGTATAGAACTGGCCCTTGCTCTTACCTGACTCACTGGCGAAGTGCCGCATCAGGTACTCGTAGGCATCACCCAGCAGGTCGTCGCCCTCGGCGCGCGAACCCGTGAAGTCAACATCCTGGAAGATGCCAATCAGCTTCGTGAGGCGATCGACAAGCTCCTTGCCCTTGCCGAGCTTGTCCGGGTCGTCGAAGTCAGCGTTGTTGATGACGCCCTGCAAGTCGTTGGCGTCAGCCAGCTTGCGGATGGCAATGTTGACCTGCTCACCCAGGTCGGGCTTGCCCTTCATCGCGACCAGATCGTCGAACGAGCCGCCCTCGGGAACCTCGATGTCAGCGTATGGGTCGGCCTTCGCTTTGTCCGAGACGTACTTCACGAACAGCAACGTCAGAACGTAGTCCTTGTACTGGCTGGCGTCCATGCCGCCGCGGAGCTCGTCCGCTCCGGCCCAGAGTGAGCTGTACAGGTCCGACTTCTTGAGGGCCATCAGACAGCCCTAGCAATCATGCAAGACCGGGAACCATTAACATCAATCATCAGGCACTCTCTCTGCAGCACTCAGAACGCCCTGTTCTGCCGCTAAGCACACTCTATTCGCGGACGGCCGCCCGATTCCGCTCGCGAGTTCAGCGCCCATCCCCAACGCCATGCATGCTGCGTCGCTGGGAGATCCACGAGGGTTACTCGTAGTGGGTCACCTATCCGCGCAGCAGCCCATGCTCCCACGACAGCAATAACCTGAGCGTTATGTACCATGCCTAATCCATATGGCATCCTTCACTCTATGGAAGCGATGGCGATCGAGCATGAACCGTTCGCCTTGGCGGTGGACGATCCGTACCTCAGTGCGTTGATAGGCACGATGGAAGAGCCCCAAGGCAGCTCAACCGCCGAGCTCGCAGGCCAGCTGACACTTTCGTGGTGGGATCGTCACGGCACCGGACCCTCCCCCGCCGAGCTTTTCGATGAAATGTTCTCGAACCCCGACTGGGAACGCATCATCGACGACCCCGGTCGCTCGCTCGTTCAGCGGCTGGAGCAGCGCGAACTGCTCCAGCGCTGGCTGTTGAGCTATTGGTCGCGAATCGGAGCAATTACCTTCATCCCCGGCCACGACGACGTGATTCGACCAGGACACCTTCCCTCTCAGGCCGGGGATGAGCTCTGATAGCCTGCCCCGTTCGGTTCGAGGAGGCCAGATGAACGAACTCGCAATCAACGGTCGCACGATCACGGTGACGCACGTTGACACTCAGCCAAGCGAGTACGGCGACATTCAGCGATATCGCATAGAGATGTCGGAGTCTGATGTCACCGCCCGTCTCTCCGGACTCAGCTCAGACGCCGCTGTGAACGCTCGGGTAATGGCGTCTGCCATCGACTGTGAGTTGCTTCTCGAATACGCGGGGAGTGACGAGACGGGCCTGCTCCGTGACCCCAGCATTCGGGAGTGGCGAGATCAGAATCGAGACCTGATCGAAGCCGAGCTCGCACGGCTGCACAAGGTAGCCGCCGCCCTTCCTGCGGAACCGATGAGCGATCTCGAACGGAGCCTCTGGCGCGCGATCGAGGCTGATGAAAGAGGGAGAGGCGGCTGAGGTATCGCTAGGCACTTGGATGTCACCGAGCACACGATCTACGCCTTGTCTCAGCCTCGTATGGCCTTCCGAAATATGCCATACAGATTAGGCCATACGCTAACGCAAACGTCTCGACGCTTGTTAGGTGCGCCAGCGAGACGATGACCTTGAGGCCGAATGGGCCTCCTTTGCTCAGCGCTTCGCGACTTCACTGCGCACCGCTCGCCACCGCGCTGGCCTTAGTCAAGAAGACGTGGCCTATCGTGCCGGCCTGACTCGGTACACCTATCAGAAGTATGAGAAAGGCGAGTCACGCCCCGGATACTCTGCTAACCCCACGTTGCGCACGCTCCTGGCTCTCGCTCAAGTGCTCGGCGTCGGCTTGGTGGATTTGATCCCTGGCGACCCGCCCGATCTGCGTAGCCGTTGACGTACTGCCACCGGCCGTTGTGTTCCATGGGGCGTCATCTGCCCAGCCCGGGACGAGACGACGAGAGACGACACGGGACGCGGGTGCACCTCGCACGACACGTTCTTCGAGCTCATCTCGCCGTCCAGATCGGGTGACATGGCGAAGGAACACCGCTTTGGCTCGGTACGACGCTTCCGCAATCCCCTTTTCGAAGGGTGCTGTTGTGATCGTTGCTCCATTCGAGTTGGGCATCCGAAGTGCTTCATACATCGCGGCGCGGTGCACCCTAATCACGCGGTTTGCCGTGTCTTCCAGTTCTCGCGTCCTGCTCCCTTTCCCGGCGCCGACGACGAGTCCGATCAGCCCCTCAACCTGGCGACGGTGGCTTTCGGCAAGCGCGGCCATAGTGAGTGCGACGTCCGGATAGGTGAGCGTCACGAGAAGCTCCACGACGGGGCCGTAGGTCCGCCGGGCAATATGCTGCTCTGCAGCTGGTTGCTCCTGCCAGCTATCAAGGATGAGCCGCGTGGCGAGGCCGAACTCACCCGTGTGCAACGTCACCCCGCGGCTCCAGAGCAGCCCCGAAAGCGCTTGCTCGGCGCGAAGGTGCCCATCGAAATCGGCTACGATTTCATCCTCACTGCCGTCATGCCACCGGCGGTGACGGACGCAGAATCTCCCTCCTCTGCCGAACACCTCAGTGGGTTTGCCGTCGCTGCATACCAGGCATGCGGTGCGCGCACGGTCAACCACGTCACACTTGACACAACGCTGCAGATTCCATCCAGAGTGGTGGCAGCGTCGGTAGAGACGAAATCGCGATCGATCGCGAATGAAGTGTCCTGGATTCAGTCCACCGAGCGCCTCGGTCATCGATATGAACCGCGGATGGGTGGCGATCATGGATTTGACACGAAGTTCTCGCCGAATGTGGTGCGACAGCGAGGTCACGTCGAGTGCGTTCGCGTGTGCAAGCCTGCCGAGGAATCCCGCGGAAGTCTCTCCAGGGAGTGGAGCCACCCTGCAGGGCAAAGGATTCACTTTCATCTCACGACCAGTCCGATGCGATGTTGAAGGGCGTGCGCACGAATCGTCGTCGCCCGAGGCAGCACGCGTCGAGCAAGGGGTGTCAGCTGGCACCCTCCCTGCAGCGGGACAGGTGACGCTCCAAGCCACAGCTCTCGACCTTGGATCCTCAGCCCGTCCAGCATCCGCTCGGTCGCTCGACGTCCGGCCGCGTGGGCTTCAACGAGCCTTCCGAAAAGCGCCGCCAAGGCGTAAGGCCCGCATCCCGAAGGCATCAGGACGTTCGCGAGGCGATCGTCCGTCAGCAGGGATGCCAGTTCGATCCGCGCTGGGAACAGCCGAACCTCAACATCAGCAGCCCCAACGTCAGGAACACTGACATCTGTGGACGTCCTCAGCCGAAGCAGCTCGGCAGCGGCATCAACTTCAGACGACTCGTAAGAGACACCGCGCCGCGCAAGTGAGCCGTTCAGGAGGCGCTGCGCCGCCAGGTGCCTAACGGTCAGCACGGACCCGTCACCATCGAGCCACCTCCGGTGGCGGATGCACACCGGTCCGTGAATCCGACGGACTGTGACCCGATCTCCTGCCGCACATCGTCGGCACAGGCTCACTGCGTCCGGCAGCATCCGGCAGCTCGGACATTCAACTTGGCGCGTTGCTCCGCCGTGACCACATGCCGGGCCACCGGCGTCGCGAAGCAGCTCGCCTTCCCGAAGCCCTCCGAGCACCTCGATATATGAAAGCGCTGCTCGTGGCGTGACACCCGTGGGAAGCCCGCGGTCCGCATGTCGCAGCGCAAGCCAGAGATCAAGCTCACGGATGGCGTTGACCTTGCACAGCCGGGACCAGTAGCTCACCGCTGTCTCGCCTGGGTAGAGGCGCACCGTTACCGGCAGCCGGCGAAGTGGACTCACTGTGCACTCGCACGCGTCCGCTTGCGTCGGGCCGTTGTCGGCAAGAGTTCTGCCACTGTCTGGCGTCGACTGAGGTCACGCTGGAATTCGGCCAGGTCAAGTTTCTCAGTTCCATCCTGGATCGCTCTCAGAGCGGCAAACTGCAAGAGATCCTTGAGCAGCCCAATCTCCCCGTTTGTCAGCGCATGTAACGTCGTCGCGGCTTCGAGGATGGCGCCCGGTCTTTGCTCCGCAAGGCACAAGGAGCTCTCCATCGCGAGAAGCAAGTCACCCCACTGCGCCTTTTCCGATGTCGTTCCGGCGGGAAATGGGACCGCGACGTGCACTTCGAACCGTTTCGCGATCTGACCGCCACGCTCACCATCGAGGAGCCCTGTCTGTTCGACCGCGATCCCCGCGTAGACGAAGGTACCCCCGCACCGCTCTGAGAGCTGCTTGAGCATGTCAGATGCCTCAATGTTCTGCCGGTACTTGAGGTCGAGATGATGCACGTCGTCGATCAGCACCAGCTCGGTTGAGCATCTCCGCAACGCATTCGCAACGATGTCCAGCAAGTCGCCGTACGTCATCCGTCCAAGCACGGGCAGCCCCAGAAACCGAGCGAACTCATGCATCAGCGCCTTCGCAGAGCACTGCGCCGGCACCGCAACGTACACAACCGGGATCTTCCCAGGCCGTGCTGCGGGGTGCGCGGTGTCCCGCCGTCGACGTTCATGCGCACGCCCGACCTCGACGAGCGAGGTGGTCTTGCCCTGGCCAGGTTCTCCAGAAAGGATCAGTCCGAGCTTGCCCACTCGCCGATGCGCGTTGAGCATCACCCGATCGCGCACCGCGGATTGGAACGCGTGAAACTGGGGCGTCTGCACGAACGCACCAGCCTGCGAGTATTGTGCACGACCTTGGTTGTACATGGCTCGGTCGCCGAAGCTCAGCGCCCGAAGTTGCTCCGCTGTGATCGGCGCGGGTCGCTCGTAGGTGGTGTCGACGTACTCACGCCAGCCTTCCTTGGTCGCGATCTCGATCATTCGTCGATCCTCCGTCGCACTTCGTCGAGCGAATCACTGATAAACGGGAAGCCTCCTGTGTGTGGCCAATCTTCAGCTGCCGCGACCTCATGCATCGAGTCATGAACCTCTGCGGGTGGGGCTTCATCGTCGAGATTCTTGATGCTCGTCAAGTTCATCGGGTCATCGGCGACCGCAACCTCCCGAGCTCGCTGCCTCGCGCTTCGTTTCTGCTCGCCGCCCCGAGGTGCCGGATTTCCACGTCCGGCAAACGCCTTGAGCGCCGCTGACAATTCACGTCGGTCATCGCCGAGAGCCTCGTCGGGCGCACCCTGTGCAGCACGCGCGTATCTCCAGACATCGCCGAGCATCGGGAGCTCGTGAACTTTGTTGGACCACCGCAACGGGATGAACTCGCCATCGATATCGAGCCACACGACGTGGAGATTGTACGGATCGACTCGAACGGGCCACCTCCCCTGCTTCGACTTGACTGGAGACTTTCGGCGCCGATATTCAGCCAGACGTTTCGAGTCGTACACTCGGTGGTCGATCGTCACGCCATATCGGTTGATCCGTCGGTGTGTCACGGGCAGCAGCGCTATGAAGTCGTCACGCGTCAGTGGTACGTGGAGTTCGGGGACGACGTGTCGAAACGCGCGGCACATCTCATTGGGTGACAACGCAATCTTCGGATGCAGCGGATCTCTCAACCCGTCGTGGCTACGGTTCTGCCATTCGACGGCGACCCAGTCTTCGAGCAGCTCCTGCATCTGCGCGATCGTCAGCAGTTGCTCTGATTGGCTTTCGACGTCGCGACCTCGGTGCTCGACGCTGCGCCCTACGTACCCTCGGGCATGCTGCAAAAACAGCGATGCAATCGACTCGAACGTGCGCTCCACGTGCGGTTTATCGGTCGGCGTATGAGGCGCCGCTGTGATCAGCGATATCCCGAGTGTCTGGCACGCCGCACGAAAGTGCGTCGACAGGTAGGTGCGACCGCGGTCCGTCGTGATCGTCTCCGGGAAGATAAACGGTTGTGCTGCCCGCAACTTCTCGTACCGTTCTTGTTCGATCAGCATGTCTTCCGCCCACGCTGTAGAAATCAGTTGTCGCGTTTCGCGGGCACCGTCAGGGCGATGCGAATACGGCACCAATGCTCGCGCCAGCACGACGACCAGGTCCATGCTCTTCGTACCTTCGGGGCGCAGCACGGCAGCAAGAATCGAGCGAGTCGCAACGTCAAGCATGATCGTCAGTTCAGGGCGCCCGATTGTCACCTCATCGATGCGCACCATCATGTCCAAGCGGGTCGTGTCGATCTGTACTTGCTCCCCCGGCCGGAGCGCAGCGCGACTCCCGAAATCGCGATCCGGCGCCAACGCGAGCGACTCGCGGGTCTTCGCTGACCCAAACGAGAACCGTCCGCGGTCCTCGTCTTCAAGAAGTCGATAGAAGGTCGCCTTGCTCGGTATCTTCACATCCGGACCATGAGCTTGTGCTACAGCGCGACGAACCTGCTCGATGAGAGCTGCCTTGCTGATCGTCGACGACCGTGATCGACCGCTAAGGATGCCGTTGAGTGCTTCAACCACTCGGGGGTCGACGGTGCTCGTGCGCGCCTGCCGAACTTCGCTCGCTCGCTGATCCAGCAGGCCGCTGAGACCGTCTCGCTCGTATGCCTGCAGCTGCCGGTATACGGTTCGCGAGCTGACGGTCCGGCCGAATTCCCGCGAAAGACGCTCCGCTTCATCGGTGACAGCTTTGTCTTTGAGCCCAAACGTCTCACTGGCTGCTCGAATTCGCTCGATCGCGTCGCGCCATGCCTGCACGGTTGGTGAGAGCACATCACCGCTGAAGAGTGCGCCATCCGCCACGCGACTGAGCGCGGGAGCAGCCACCTCGGCGCTGCGATTCAACTCGTCGAGCGACACCTCCAGTTCGCTGCCTTCCGGGTCGCGTAGCAGGGCGGCGAGTTCGCGAACCACGACCACCTCGTACGCGACTCCACGCCAGTTGATGAGCGCGCCTGCCATAGCTTTCATTGGGACTCCTTCCACCACACCGCGGATCGCAACGACAGCGGTTCGTCCAGGTCGACGGCCAGATGCCCGGTCCAGATGAGCGAGAAACATCGCGCCAGGCCATCCCCATGCGACTCAAGGATCCGGGCGATGGACTCGATGGTGCCATCGGCGCCGCGAACAGTGCTCTCGGCCTCTAAGGAGCGCCAACCTTCTTCTCGAAAGCGCATGAGGAATCGCATGTTCGCATCGCGCACCTCCGAGTCAGGCGCGTACACCGCGTAGTCCCAGCCGCAGTCCCTACACAGTGCTGCCGTGCGATTGAACTGACGCGTCGCCCTCTCATCGATACGAGCGAGTGGCCGAACATCGACAACCATGCCCGACCCATCCTCGAATCGAACGAAGTAATCCGGCGCGTGGGCTTCAGGATTTTCCCCGCCCCATCGAATCCACATGGGCTGGCTCGAGACGAGCGCAACGCCAGGCGTGCGGTCCAGCTCGATCAGGCAGGATCGCTCGGCGAGCGATTCGAACGGAACGTGCCGACCAGTTCGCTCCATCCAAAGCAATCCTGAGTGGTGACGTTTGCCTCGCCATGCTGGAAACTCGCGTACGGGATCGCAGTTCTCGAAAGGAATGTCACCGACATCGACGACATCGGCTTCGAGGCGCACAGCATCCAGGTGGTACTCGACCCGGCACGAACCAGTCGAGAGCGTGCTTGATGGGATTTGCCAGGGGTGATCGAGGAGCATCGAAACGCCAATCGGAGGGCGGACAGCTTCCGTGTTCGACAGACGGCCTGAGTCCTGAGGAGCGGTTCCGCCCTATATCGAATGCCCTGACAACGCATCCACCAGAAAGGTAAGCGCGGCCAGAGCGCTCCGCGTGCGCCACGCCGAACTTCTGACAGGTACGTGAGAATCTGACAGGTTTGATGAGAAGTTCTGACAGGTACGTGAGAATCTGACAGGTTTGATGAGAAGGGACACTGACTGCACGAAGATTCCGTGACCAAACCGTTGCATTCGTTATCTCGCCGTTATACAGTGATCACACGGTGAATGTTTGCTGTGGCACTCACCGCATGTGATTGCAGGACACTCTTGGTGCAAGGGACAAGGGCCGGTCGGGAGCCTCTCCGACCGGCCCTTTACTGTTCCCACTATTCTGTGAGGATGACCGACCGCAAGCTCGCCATCGAAGCCTGGGAGAGCCTGTTCCGCGCACAGCATGAGGTGTTCACCGCGATGCTGGTCGACTTCGAAGAAAACCACCTCTCACAAGCCGAGTACGACGTGCTGCTGACCGTCACCCGTTCCCCCGACATGACCGCACGGCTGCGTGACATCACCTCGAACATGCTGATCAGTCAGCCGAGCGTCTCTCGTCTGGTCGACCGGATGGTCACCCGTGGTCTCGTGGCGAAGTGCTCGGATCCCGACGACGGTCGCGGCGCCCTGATCCGCGCCACGGACGAAGGGGCCAGGGCCTTCCGCGCACTCGCGACCGTGCACGGACGCTCGATCGCCGAGCGCATGTCGCGCCTCGACGACGATGAGCTGCGCACTCTGCGCGACCTCGCCGAGAAGCTCCGCTCCCGCTGACCTGCGCCTGTGGGCGCCGAGAACGACCTCCGCCTTTTCTGGCAGGGTGGGTGGCATACGCCTGCGCATTCGGCGGGCACGTCAGACCGCCCCCTCGGGGGGAACCAGGGAGGTCATTCATGGAGATCGCCGGAATCGTCGGCATCCTCGTCATCGTGGGCATCGGCGTCGTCATCGCCGTCGTCCTGCTACTGATCCTGTTGCTGTTCGCACGCAGCTGGATCAAGGTCGCCCGAGCCGACGAAGCCCTCGTCATCTCGGGGCGCAAGCAGAAGATCCAACGCGCAGTCATCGCCGCAGACGGCACGACCAGTTCGGAACTGGCGGAATCGCCGGTCACCGTGATCGTGAACGGCAAGTCGCTCGTCAACCCGATCACGCAGCGCCACGAGATCATCTCTCTGCGCTCCCGTCAGGTCTCCCTCAACGCCGAGGCGCAGTCGCTCGACAGTGTGACGCTCAACGTCGACGGCGTCGCGATCGTGAAGATCGGCTCCGACCCGCTCTACGTGCGCCGCGCTGCCGAGCGTTTTGCATCGCAGGACAAGGCCATCGAGCAGTTCACCACCGAACAGCTCGAAGGTGCGCTCCGTGGCATCGTCGCGACCCTGTCGGTCGTCGAGCTCATGCGCGAGCGCAAGAAGTTCTCCGATCAGATCGCCGCCGATGTCTCGCAGGAACTCGCCGAGCAGGGACTGATCCTGGACTCGTTCCAGATCAAGGGCATCACCGACAAGGTCGGCTACATCCAGTCGCTGGGTGCCCCCGAGATCCAGGCGAAGCGTCAGGCCGCCGAGATCTCGCAGACGAACGCCGACCGCGCGATCAACCAGAAGAACATCGCGAACCAGGAAGCCAACCTGATCGAGCAGACCGCGCTCGACACCAACACCGCCAACGCCGACTCCGGCATCGGACGTGCACGTGCGGAAGCAGAGCAGGCAGAGGCTCTCGCACGCGCTCAGGCGGAGCAGGCCGTTCTGCAGCAGCAAGCCGAGAACAAGCAGGCTCAGCTCGACGCCGACGTCAAGCGCGTTGCCGACGCCCAGCGGTACGAGGCGGAGACCCGCGCTCAAGCCGAGCTCTACACCCGCGAACGCGCGGCCGAGGCCGCCGCGATCGAGCAGGTCAAGCAGGCCGAAGCCCGCACCCGTATCGCCGAGCAGCAGGCGCAGGCTGACAAGGCTCGTGCCGAGGGTGAAGCAGCCGCCGCCATCGCCAAGGCGAGCGGTGAGGCGAACGCCCTCCGCGCCCAGGCCGAAGCCGAAGCGGAAGCCCGCCGCCTGCGCGCCAGCGCCGAAGCCGATGCCATCCGCGCCGAGGGTGACGCGCGTGCCGGCGCCCTCGAGGCCGAGGCCAAGGCCATCGCCTCGAACCAGGACGCCTTCCTCTCGCAGCGCGTGCTCGACGTTCTGCCCTCGATCATGGCCGAGTTCTCGAAGGGCTACGCGGCGATCGGCAACGTGTCGATCATCGGCAGCTCCGGCGAGGACGGCGCATCGAACGTGGTCGGCGCCGACAACGCCAAGGCCCTCCGCTCGGTGTTCGACAGCGTCCACTCGGCCACCGGCCTCGACCTCGCGGGCATCATCCAGGGTCAGGCCGTCGGCCGTGGTTTCGGCGCCGGTGTCGCCGAGGCCACGCCTCCGACGCAGTCCCCCGCGCGTGCGTCGACGCCCCCCACGGCGTCACCCGCCACGGAGCCTGCTCCCGCCGCGGAGTAGCGCCCACGCAACACGAAGCGGATGCCGCGGCCGATCGGGTCGCGGCATCCGTTTTTCGTGGCCCGGCATCCCGTTCGCCCGTTCGCAATTCAGGAAGAACGAGGTGGTCGGAGCCGGTGAGGGCCGCTCGGGGCCGGAAGGGCGCGTTTCTCCTGAGTTGTGAACGGCGCCGGCCGCTGAGCCGACGCGGCAGACTGGACGGATGATGCCCGCCGCCTTCGATCTCGACGCGATCGGCGCGGGGCTCTCGTTCGCGGGCGCTCTCAACGAGCTCTCCGCGGCCCTCGACGCCGGTGGCTCGGTGGTCGTGACCGCACCGCCGGGCACGGGCAAGACCACCCTCGTGCCGCCTCTCGTCGCCTCGCGGTGCACCGGTCGCGTGATCGTCACCCAGCCTCGCCGCGTCGCCGCCCGTGCCGCCGCCCGACGACTCGCCCACCTCGACGGCTCTCCGCTCGGCTCACGTGTGGGGTTCACGGTCCGCGGCGAGCGCGCCGCGGGTCCCACGACGCAGATCGAGTTCGTCACCGCCGGCGTGCTCCTGCGGCGGATGCTCGATGATCCCGGCCTCGACGGCGTGGACGCCGTGATCCTCGACGAGGTGCACGAGCGCGCGCTCGAGACCGATCTCCTGATCGGCCTGCTCTCCGAGGTGCGTGAGCTGAGGGAGGACCTCGTGCTCGTCGCCATGTCCGCCACCCTCGACGCCGAGCGCATCGCATCCGTCCTCGGCAGCGAGGCGGCCGCGGCCCCGATCGTGGACCACGATGTGCCCGCCTTCCCCCTCACGGAGCGCTGGGCCCCGAGCCCCGTACCGCGCCTCGACGAGCGTGGGGTCACCTCAGGTTTCCTGGACCACGTCGTGCGCGTCACGACGTCTGCGGCCCTGACGCAGATCGCGGAGGACCCGGAGGCCGACGTCCTGGTCTTCGCACCGGGGGCCCGGGAGGTGTCGGAGATCGCCCGTCGCATCCGGGAGTCGAGCGAGACCTTCGATGTGCGGGAGTTGCACGGACGCATCCCGCCGGCCGAACAGGATGCGGTGATCCGAGGTCGTACGTCGAAAGACCGTCCGCGCATCATCGTCACGACCTCGCTCGCGGAGTCCTCGCTCACGGTCCCGGGCGTACGCCTGGTCGTGGACACGTGCTTGTCGCGGCATCCGCTGCGCGACGCCTCCCGAGGAATGACGGGTCTGGTCACGACCGCAGCATCCCGGTCGTCGTGCGTGCAACGAGCGGGACGCGCCACCCGCCAGGCTCCCGGTGCCGTGGTCCGCTGCGTCGACGAGCGGTCTTACGCGGCGGCTCCCGCGCGCCCGGTACCCGAGATCGCGGTCATCGACCTCGCGGATGCGGCCCTGCTGCTCGCGTGCTGGGGATCCCCCGGTGGCACCGGGCTGCGGATGATCGACCCGCTGCCCGCAGAGAACCTCGCCGATGCCCTCACGGTCCTCCGCGGTCTCGGCGCGATCGATGACGAGGGTCGTGCCACCGCGGAAGGTCGCGCCCTCGCCCGCGTTCCGACCGATCCTCGACTCGCCCGCGCGCTCCGCGACGGCAGTCCGGCAGTCGGCAGACGCCTCGCCGCGGAGGTCGTCGCGCTGTTGGGGAGCGATCTTCGAATCGCCGATGCCGACGTCGCACAGGCTCTCATCTCCTTGCGGGGCGGACGCACGCCGGATGCCCGCCGATGGCGCGATGACGTCAATCGCCTCGAACGTCTGGCCCCTCCGGCACCACACGCCTCTGCGGATCTCGACGGCGTCGGACTCGTGATCGCCCTGGCCTTTCCCGAGCGGATCGCCCGCCGCGTCGAGCGCACCGCGGCCGGAGCGACGTTCCTGCTCGCATCCGGGACGCGAGCAGGAGTGACGGGCCCGCTCGCGGCGGTCGAATGGCTCGCCGTCGCCGACGTCGCCCGCGCCTCCGGGCGCGCGGGAGCCGGGTCCGGAGCGGTCATCCGCGCGGCAGCGGCGCTCACGGAGTCACAGATGGAGCAGGCCGCCGGCCACCTCCTGACGGACCGCGTCGAGGCCGAGTTCAGCGGAGGCCGTGTCCAGGCCCGACGCGAACGCCGGCTCGGGGCGATCCTGCGCACCTCGGTCCCGGTCCGGGCCTCCGCGCAGGAGGGGCGGGATGCTGTCCGCCGCACGCTGCGCCGCGACGGACTGGGCATGTTCGCGTGGTCCGACGGCGCGGAGGCACTGCGCCGTCGACTGGCGCTGCTGCGGCGCGAGCTCGGCGACCCCTGGCCGGATGTCTCGGACGCGGGCCTGCTCGACACCCTCGACGCCTGGCTGGCACCCGAACTCGATGCGCTGGCTTCCGGCACGCCGGTGGGACGACTCGACCTGCTTTCCGCCCTTCGCCGCCTGCTGCCGTGGCCGGAGGCGGTGCGCCTGGACGAACTCGCCCCGGAACGCCTCGAGGTGCCCACTGGATCCCGCGTCCGCATCACCTACCCGGAACCCGACGGCGACACGTCGGCACGGCCCGTCGTCGCGGTCAAGCTTCAGGAGTGCTTCGGGTGGGCGGAGACTCCTCGGCTGGTCGATGGGCGCGTGCCGGTGCTGTTCCACCTGCTGTCCCCCGCGGGACGCCCGCTCGCGGTGACCGACGACCTGGCCTCGTTCTGGTCCGGTCCGTATGCACAGGTCCGCGCCGAGATGCGGGGGCGCTACCCGCGGCACCCCTGGCCCGAGGATCCGTGGGCCGCCACGCCGACCAAGCACACCAAGAACCGCGCCGCGCGTTGAGCAGCGGAACGGACCGAGACTTCAGCGTGTACGCCGCCGCAGCGTGAGCGCCGCGAGCACCAGGGCACCGACGGCGAAGGCGACGACGATCAGCAAGGGACCGAACACGTCCCAGCCCTCGTCCCCCGCGGCCACGGCATTGATCGTGTCGATCGCGTAGCTCAGCGGCAGCCAGTCCGAGATCGCGTACAGCACGTCGGGCATCTGGTCGCGGGGCATGAAGAGCCCCCCGAGGATGATCTGCGGGAACACCAGCAACGGCATGAACTGCACCGCCTGGAACTCCGTCTGCGCGAACGCACTCGCGAGCAGGCCGAGCGCGGTGCCGAGCAGTGCGTCGACCACCGCGACCAGGCCCAGCTGCCACAGCGGCCCGTCGACGTCGAGCCCGCACACCCCGACCGCGAACGACACCGTGATCACCGCTTGGATCACCGCCATCGCTCCGAACGCCAGCGCGTAGCCGAGGATGAAGTCGGCCTTCTCGAGAGGCGTCGTCATCAACCGCTCGAGCGTGCCCGAGCGGCGCTCCCTCAAGGTCGTGATCGAGGTGATGAGGAACATCACGATGAACGGGAACAGCGCCAGGATGGCACCGCCGACCTGGTCGAAGACACCTTCCTGGTCGCTGAACAACCAGGCGAAGAGCCCCACGAGGAGGCTCGGCGCGATGAGCATCAGGGCGATCGACCTCGGATCATGCCGCAACTGCGTGAGGACGCGGCCTGCCGTGGCGAAGATCCGGCGGCCGTTCATTCCCCGCCCTCCCCGTGCATCCCGCGCGTATCTCGGCGCGACCTCCTGGTGTCTCCGAGGCCGGCCGCGCGGTCACGCTCGATCAACGCCAGGAAGGCGGCTTCGGCGTCGGTCGTCCCGGTGTCGGCGAGGAGCGACGTCGGAGTCGTGTCGGCGATGATCCGCCCCTCCCGCATCAGCACCAGCCGGTCGCAGCGCACGGCCTCATCCATCACATGGCTCGACACGATGAGTGTCACCCCGCGATCCGCGAGACGACGGAAGAGGGTCCACAGCTCAGCGCGCAGCACCGGATCGAGTCCCACCGTCGGCTCGTCGAGCACGACGAGCTCGGGCGCACCGATCAGCGCCACCGCGAGCGACACCCGCGTCGCCTGTCCTCCGCTCAGGGCGTCGACGAGCTGCCCCGCCTGCGGCCCGAGACCGACCTCTTCGATGACCCGATCGACGTCGCCCTTCGGGGCTTTCAGCAGCGAGGCGAACGAGGTGAGATTCTGACGCACGCTGAGGTCGCCGTACACCGATGCGCCCTGCGTGCCGTAGGCGACCCGGTGCCGGAGCCCTCGCGAACCGCCCGGCTCTCCGAGGACCCTGACGTCTCCGGAGGCGATCCTCTGCACGCCGACGATCGAGCGCATGAGAGTCGTCTTGCCGCACCCCGACGGCCCCAGCAGGCCGGTGATCTGCCCGCGCGGAATCGTGAGGTCGATCCCGTCGAAGACCTGGACGGCGCCGCGGTGCACACGCAGCTGCGAGATCTCGACAGCCGAGTTATTCATCATGTGATGAATTATGCGCCCGAGCACCGATGGCGTCAACGGGATCCGCGCGCCTGAGCCGGCGTCCCTCAGTCGAAGAGGTAGCGCTGCACGGTCGGACCGACTCGTCCGACGAGTTCATCGACCGATGCACCGGCGAGCGCGGGGAGCCGCAGCACGTAGCGGGCGATCAGCATGCCGGCGACCTGCGAGGCGACGAGCGCGGCGCGCAGATCGGCATCGTCGGTGTCCAGACTCCGAGAGACGCGGGAGAGCAGCTCGCGCGAGAGGAAGCCGGCCAGCAACGGGGTCGTCAGCCGACTCCCCACGGCGGTGCGGATCAGCATGACCCCTCGCCGGCGCACCTCCGGCTGCTCGAACGCCTCGAGCACATAGCGGACGAGTCGCTCACCGACGCCGTCGCGAGATCCGGCCAGGATCCGCGGCACGTCGATGTCGGGACGCAGAGGGATGCCCACGGCCTCGGCGAAGAGGTCGGCTTTGGTCCCGAAGTAGTGGTGCACGAGCGCGGAGTCGACACCGGCGCGGGCCGCGATCGAGCGGACCGTCGCCCCGTCGTAGCCCTTCTCGGCGAAGTCGTCGACCGCGGCCGCCAGGATGCGCGCCCGCGAGTCCGAGGCACCTCTCGGGCGTCCTCGCCGGCGCGGTGACTTCTGCTCGGTCATGCCCGCCAGCCTACGACTTCGCTCCCCGCGATCGACCCGGGCTCAGTCGAGCAGATGACGGAGGTAACGCGTGGGGTGGTCGAGGAACGAGCGCCAATGGTCCACGATCTCGAGGTCATCCCAGTCCGCCGGACGCACGCCCCACTCCCCGACCTCGAGGATCTTCGCGCCGGGGAGGGCCGCGAGGACCGGCGAATGCGTCGCGCAGAGCACCTGGCCCCCCTCGTCGGCGATGCGGCGAAGCACCGCGATGAGGGCGAGCGTCGAGGTGAAGGACAGGGCCGCCTCGGGCTCGTCGAGGCAGTAGAAGCCCGGCTCGTCGAACCGGCTGTCCAGCAGCGCGAGGAATGATTCCCCGTGGCTCATCTCGTGGAACGGAACGTCGCCGCTGGCCGAGGGGTTCTCTTCCGGATACGTGTAGAACGAGTGCATCGTCTCGGCGCGGAGGAAGAAGCCCCAGCGATTCGCCCCCACCCCGCGCTGCAATCGAAGCCAGTCCGACAACGGCGACTCCGTCGCGCGCGTGCGGTGCCGTGCCTGCCGTGACCCGCCCTCGGGCGAGAGCCCGTACGCCAGCGCGATGCCTTCGACCAGAGTGGACTTGCCGCTGCCGTTCTCGCCAACCAGAAAGGTCACTCCGGGGTCGAGGTCGATCCCGTCGCGGAGCACCTGGGCCACGGCGGGGATGTTCGTCGGCCACTCCCCGTCGGGCGTCGGGGCATCATCGTTCGGCCGGACGGCGACCACCGGCTGCTGCCGTCGACGGCGAGAGCTCGGCTCCCAGAACGCATCCATCGTGCTCCCTCCGCGCGTGACGTCTCGTGGAGGCTATCGCCACCCGCGGACACGATCACGATCGGACGGTCAGCACTCGATGACGTTGACCGCGAGACCACCCTCGCTGGTCTCCTTGTACTTCGTCGACATGTCGGCACCGGTCTGGCGCATCGTCTCGACCACGGCGTCCAGGGACACGTAGTGGCTTCCGTCGCCGCGCAGAGCGAGTCGGGCCGCCGTGACCGCCGTCGACGCGGCGATCGCGTTGCGTTCGATGCACGGGATCTGCACGAGTCCGCCGATCGGGTCGCACGTGAGACCGAGGTGGTGCTCCATCGCGATCTCCGCCGCGTTCTCGATCTGACGATTCGTGCCACCCATCACGGCGGTGAGGCCGCCGGCGGCCATGGCGCACGCGGATCCGACCTCGGCCTGGCATCCTCCCTCGGCCCCGGAGATCGACGCGTTCGCCTTGAAGAGCGAGCCCAGAGCCGTCGCAGTGAGCAGGAAGCGGCGGATGCCACGGCGACGGTTCGCCTCGGCCGTCTGCTCCTCGTCGAGGCCGCTGGCACTCTCCAGCGTCCGCACATCCGACTCGAATCCCAACAGCGCGCTGCCGACGAGTTCACCGTAGGGGGTCACCGCGTTGCCCGCTCCCAGCCCCGAATCGGCGAGGAACCGCCACCAATACATCGCGACGGCCGGAAGGATACCGGCGGCTCCGTTCGTCGGGGCCGTCACGACCCGTCCGCCTGCCGCGTTCTCCTCGTTCACCGCGAGCGCGAAGGCACCGAGCCACTCGCCCGGGAGCTCACGATGCCCGTCGGCCTCGACCGCCTCGAGCTGACCGCGGATCACTCCGGCCCGTCGCTTGACCTTGAGGATGCCCGGGAGGGTTCCTTCCGCGTGCAGACCAGCGTCGACACAACCCGCCATCGCATCCCAGATCGCGTCGAGTCCGGCAGCGACCTCTTCCTCGCTGCGCACGGATGCCTCGTTGAGTCGCGCGACCTCGGCGATCGACAGCCCGTTCTCGTCGCAGAGGGCGAGCAATGAGGCAGCATCCGCATACGAGTACGGGTACCCTGCGGTCGCGAGCTTCGCCTCTTCACCGTCCCTGCGGATGAATCCTCCGCCCACCGAGTAGTAGGTCTCCTCGGAGACGACATCGCCCGCTGCATCCCGAGCGGTGATCGTCATGGCGTTCGGATGCCCGGGAAGCCGGGTGCGCGGCGCGAAGACGATGTCGTCCTTCACGAACGGCACCTCGTGGGTGCCGTCGATGCGGATCACGGCACCCGCGGGGAGGTCGGCCCAGGCGGCACGGACCTCAGCCGGGTCGCACGTCTCCGGCGTGAGCCCACGGAGCCCGGCGACGACGGCATCCGGAGTGCCGTGGCCGATCCCCGTTGCACCGAGCGAGCCGTACAGCGCGACCTCGACACGGCCGACTCGCGCCAGAGCACCGCTCGCCGTGAGGCGTCGCGCGAAATCGAGAGCAGCCCGCATCGGTCCGACCGTGTGGGAGCTCGAGGGACCCACTCCGATCGAGAAGAGGTCGAAGGCCGAGACGTACGCTGTCACCCTTCCAGGCTACGCCGGATTCGCCGGTTCGGTTCACCTCGGTTAACTCGACGGGGAGTCAACCCCCTTCCGGCGAGCGTGCGGTCGGGGCATCGTGGCCCGAGGAAATCGCCGAAAGGGGTCACCATGACCGACACCACTCCTGAGCCGGAACCCACCGACGAGCTCTCTCCTGAAGCGCAGACTCCGACGCCCAGCCCTTCTTCGGACACGAGCCAGGCGGAGGCGAGGACTCCCATCGAGGCCGAGTCGCCGGAAGACGCCGACCCGAGCGAGGTCCCGAGCACCGAGGAACTCGAAGAGCCGAGCACCGAGAAGGACCCCGGCGAGGAACCCACCGCGCCGAAGCGGGATGAGCCCGAGCCAGACCACGAGGCCGTCGGCATCGGTGTGATCGACACCGAGGAGCCGCAGGCCGGCTGATCCGTTCGCCGAGACCCCCGGTCGCCGCCGAGACCCCACCCTGCAGCCGACGATAGGGCGGGGTCTCGACGATAGGGCGGGGTCTCGACGATGGGGCGGGGTCTGGGCGGACTACTCGACGAGCTTGCCCTCGGTGTCGACCTCGCGCATGAGTTCGGCGATCTCGGGTGCGACGTCCGGGATCTCCTCGCGGGTGACGCCGGCGGTCGGCGACCACACCAGGTTCACCTGCAGCGTGGGGTCGGTGTCGGGGAAGTCGCTGCGGTTGTGGCATCCGCGTGTCTCTCGACGCTCCAGCGCCGCTTCGAGGGTGGCCCGGGCGGCGAGCGCCGACGCCTTGAGGTCGAAGGCGTGGGCGAGGTCCTGGAACCCCGCGATGTCCGGGTGGATCCCGATGTCCTCCATCCGCCCTTCGATCATGTCGAGGTCGGCGAGTCCGGCGAGCAGCCCTTCTTCGGAACGCACGACCCCCGCGTACTCGGTCATGAGGTTGCGGATCGCGCGTTGCAGAGCCCGGACGTTCTCGCGCCCCTCCGCGGCGAGGAGGTCGTCGATCTCGGCACGCGCCTCGGCCACTGCCGTCGCCGAGCGGCGCTGGGCATCGAGGCCCGCCGCATGCTCCATGGCCGCCTGACCGACGATGCGGCCGTACACGAGCAGTTCGATGAGGGAATTACCGCCGAGTCGGTTCGCGCCGTGCAGTCCGCTCGAGGCCTCACCGATCGCGTAGAGCCCGTCGACATCGGTCTGGTGGTCTTCCGGTCGCACCCAGACGCCACCCATCGAGTAGTGCGCCGTAGGGGCGATCTCGATCGGATCGGTCGTGATGTCGAGCATCTGCAGTTCCATCATCGTCTGGTAGACGCGGGGAAGCCGGGTCATGATCGTCTCGCGGGGCAGGTGCGACACGTCGAGCCACACACCGCCGTTCTCCGTGCCTCGACCTTCCTTGATCTCGGTGTAGGCCGCGAGCGCGACGCGGTCACGGGTCGACAGCTCCATCCGCTCGGGGTCGTACTTCGCCATGAACCGCTCGCCGAGGGCGTTGCGCAGGATCCCGCCCTCTCCGCGGGCGGCTTCCGAGATCAGGGTCCCCGCAGCGCTCTCCGGCTCGATGATGCCGGACGGGTGGAACTGCACGAGTTCGGGGTCGCGCAGTCGGGCACCCGCATCCACCGCGAGACGGAACGAGTCGCCGGTGTTCTCATCGCGGCGGGATGAGGTGCGCCGCCAGATGCGATTGTGGCCACCGGCCGCCAGGATCACGGCGTCCGAGTGGATCAGGTAGCGGGTGCCATCGGCCTGATCGAATCCGTAGGCACCGAACACCACGTTGTCGCGCACGAGCAAGCGGGTGATGTAGACGTGGTCGAGGATGGGCACGTCGAGCTGCTCGGCCTTGCGCACGAGCGTGCGCTGGATCTCGAGGCCCGTGTAGTCGCCGGCGAAGGCCGTGCGACGGAAGGTGTGCGCACCGAAGAACCGCTGCGAGATGCGCCCATCGTCTTCGCGGGCGAAGTCCATGCCCCAGCGCTCCAGGTCGCGGATGCCGCGCTCCGCGCCCTGCGTCACGATCTCGACGGTGTGCGGATTCGCGAGCAGGTAGCTCTCCTTGATGGTGTCGGCCGCGTGCTGCTGCCAGCTGTCGTCCGCATCCATGGTCCCGAGCGCCGCGTTGATGCCGCCTGCGGCGAGGGACGTGTGCGCATCCTGCCGCGGCCGTTTGCCGACGGCGAGCACATCGACGCCGTGCTCGGCGATCTCGATCGCCGCTCGCAGCCCCGATCCGCCGGTACCGATGACGAGGACGGTGGTGGATATCTGACGTTCGCGCGTAGCCATGGGATCCACGCTAATTAGGGGATCCTAATAACTCCAATGCATAGTCTCACTGGAAACGATACGCGTAGACTATGGTCATGAACCTCGAGCAACTCCGCGGGTTCGTCGAGGTCGCGCGTCTCGGACACTTCACCCGCGCCTCCGAGCACCTGCACCTGGCACAGCCGTCGTTGAGTCGTCAGATCTCCACCCTCGAACGTGAGCTCGGCGCCGAGTTGTTCCACCGGGCACGGGGCCACATCTCGCTCACCGCCGCCGGAGAGACGCTCCTCCCCCGCGCGCAGCGCATGCTCGCCGATGCCGATGCCATCCGCGATGAGATGGGAGAGCTGGCGGGACTCCGCCGCGGACGCGTGCGGCTCGGGGCTCCGCCCACCCTGTGCATCAGCCTCGTCGCCGAGGCCGTCAGCTCGTTCCACGCCGCCTACCCCGATGTCGACCTGCACCTGACCGAGAGCGGCTCACGGCTCCTGGTCGAACAGCTCGCCGTCGGCGCCGTCGACATCGCTCTCATCACCGCGTCCGACGGTCTTCCCCCGGCCGGCGTGAGCCTGACCAGGATGCCGCTGCTCGCCGAGGAGCTCGTCGTGGTGTCCTCGGCTGCGGAGCCGCCGCTGACGGATGGACCTGCCATCGACCTGGAACAGCTGGCCGGTCTCCCCCTCATCACCTTCGGCGAGAGCTACGAACTGCGCGCGACGACGGATGCCGCCTTCCGTGAGGCCGGCCTGACACCTCACCCCGTGCTGGAAGGGGCCGAGATGGACACGGCCCTCCGCTTCGTCGAGCGCGGCCTCGGCGTCGCCGTGGTGCCGGCGATGGTCCTCTTCGATCGGCCAGGCCTGCGGTCGGTGCGACTCTCGCACCCCATGATGACGCGGACGGTCAGCCTGGCCCACCGTTCGGATGTCACTCCGGCGATCGCCGTGGCAGCGATGCGGAAGGCGATCGTGTCGACGTCCGCGGAAGTCGCGCGCCGCGATCCCGCGATCACGAGCCTGCTCTGACCGGATCGACGGCCGGAACAGCAGAAGGTCCCCGCCGCTTTCGCGACGGGGACCTTCTGTACTGTCTCAACACAGTGTGCGCCCGAAGGGACTCGAACCCCTAACCTTCTGATCCGTAGTCAGATGCTCTATCCATTGAGCTACGGGCGCCCTGCCCGCTCAGCGGGCCGTGGAACAGCCTACAACAGTCCAGACGCGAAAGCGAAACGAGACCTCAGTCCCCGGCCGCCGCAGCTTTCTGCTGTTTTTTCCGACGCTTCGCCTTCGCTCTCTGCTCCGAGGAGAGTGCCTGCAGATCGACGAGTCGCAGCGCCTGCATGCGGGCTTCACGCATTCGCCCGTAGTCGGGATCATGGTCGGGGCGCATGCCCTCGACCCGCAACCGGCGGTCGAGGTTGTGCCGCACATCGGCCCAGGCGGCGTCCCTGGCCTCTTCCACGATCTGTGCGAGGCTGTCGCGATCCTGCATCATCTCGCGCAGGCGCTCGGCCACCCCGGTGGACTGCTTCGCCCGGCGTCGGAGGTTGCGGACGTCGCGGTCACGATAGTCGTGCGTGCCCACCGGATCGGAGTGCCTTCCCCTCGCCCGCTTTCGCAAGGCGGTGACGGTGGCGGCGGCCTCCTCGGACTCCTCGGCCATCGCCCGCAGCGCTTCGCGCGCATCGTCGATGTACTTGTCCATGTCGAAGACGCCGTCTTCCGCGATGGTGCCGATGAGGATGTGGTTCTTCACGGCGAGGCGCGCGGCAGCGGTCGCGATCGCGACGCCTTCGGCGATGGCATCCGCTGTCCGTCCCACCGGTACCTCCTCTCCTTGAGCGTACCGGTATCACTACGGCCCGGTGTCGGCCAGAATGGTTCGAAATCAGCTTGCCCCACCCATCCGACATCCGCGGGTTCGCACCCGGGTCGCGCCCGCAGGAGACACATGAGACACCTCGATCTCGTCGGCAGCACCACGGTGATCACCGGAGCCGCGAACGGGATGGGCGCCGACATCGCCCGGCTGCTCGCCGCACGGGGAGCGCACCTGGCCCTGATCGACCACGATGCCGCAGCGCTCGAGGCGATCGCCGGAGAGCTTCACGACAGCCGGGTGACGACCCACGTCGTCGACCTCCGCGACGATCAGGCCGTGTTCGCCACCGCCGCCGCGATCGGCGACGCACACCCGCGGATCAATGCACTGATCACGTGCGCCGGGTCGTCGATGCTCGGCAACCTCGACCAGCTCACGATGGAGGAGATGCGCTGGCTCACCGATGTGAACCTCTGGGGCACGGTCTCCATCACCAAGGCGCTGCTGCCGGCGCTCCGCGCGGCACCCGCGGCGCACATCACCCATCTCGCCAGCGTCTACGCTCTGGCCTCCCCGGCCGGACGCATCCCCTACGCCATGAGCAAGTTCGCCGTGCGGGCCTTCTCCGAGGCTCTGCGTCACGAACTCGAAGGCACCTCGGTGAGCGTCGGCGCGGTCTACCCCTCGGGCGTACGCACCGGGATCATCCTGCACGGACGTTACGCCGCGGCCATCGACCCCGCCGTCGCGGCCCGTGCCGCCGCCGCGCAGGCCGCGATGTACCACACGGAGCCCGCGGAGGCCGCCGCCCGCATCGTCCGGGCCACCGAGCGGCGGGCGGCGAGGACGATGGTCGGACGCGAGGCGCGCCTGATCGACGTCCTCGTGCGGATCCTGCCGTCGTCGTACTGGCGAGTGATGCGGCGCCCCCTGCGGGACGCGGTCGACACGACCACCCCGGTGGCGTGAGGACGCCTCAGCGGACCGCTCCGACCCAGATCCCCGAGGCCCAGGCCTGCTGCTCGCCGTTGCAGCCGGCTGAGCCCGGATAGCCCCGGACGGCGGCCATGCAGTTGGCCAGGAACTCCGGGTCGCCGCCGAACAAGGAAGCGTAGGCACCCGACGACGTCAGCGCACCCCAGACCCGGAACTGGTAGATGTGCGCGAGCTCGTGCGCCATCGCCCAGTTCAATCGCCCCGAGCTCCAGTTGGCGATGTCGGCGCGGTACTTGATGTACCCGTTGCTGTTGGCACATGCCGGCGCGCTCCCGCCCGCGCACGACGAGGACTCGTACAACCCGACCCCGCCACCCCCGACGAGGTCCAGTGCAGCCCGCACCCGGGCGTAACCGCCGGGACCGCTCGAGGTCCAGGCCGGCCCTCCCGGTCCGGCGCTCTGCGCGGCGAGTGCGGCCTGTGCGGCTTGAACCTCGGTGCCGACCTTCTCCGTCAGTGCGTTCACCGTCGCGGTCGCCGCCGTCACCGTGTCCGGGTTCACCTTCTCGGCCAGCACCGTCTGCTGGGCGGAGAGGGCAGCGGCCCGGTGCGCGGCCGTGTCGACCACCCCGCGTGCTCCGTCCAGAGCGGCGGCGAAGGCGGTGAGCTCGGTCACGAAGGCCGGGCGGACGGCGAGCACCGCCGCGCGTTCCGCGGTGTCCCTCTCGGCGCGATCGACCGCCCCGTCGAGATAGTCGGTGCGCTGGGTCGTCTCGTGGTATTCCCGGGTGAGGGAGCTCAGCTCGGCCACCGCCACCGCGCGTTCCTGGTCGAGCGCGTTCGCCCGCGCGAGCACCCCGGCGGAGAGCATCACCGTCATCGCGACCACGACCGCCAGCATCCGGCGGATCACGGCAGGAACCCCGTGGTGTCCGCGATCTCGCCATCCTGCTCGGCGATCTGCGAGCGGAGGGCGGTGAGCTTCTCAGCGAGCTCCAGATTCTCGCCCTGGGACTCGTCCAGAGCACGCTCGACTCTCACGATCTCCGCCTTGACGGCATCGACGGCGGCTGCACGCTCCTGGTCGGCGAGCGCCACGACGACCACTCCGCCGAGCAGCAACAGGCATCCGACCGCGACAGCAAGATTCCGCATCTCGCTCCCCAGAACAGCGCAACATTTCCGGACCGACTCCGATCGCACCAATATACAACCGATGCCGTCGCCGTTGCCCCGGACTTCGCGCGGCCGACCGTCGTCGCGGTCAGACCATCAGGTCGCTGCTGCGCGCGAGGCGGCGTTCCGCGGCGGCCTGGCCGCTGGCGAGGTGGGCAGGGATGATGCGGCGGAGCGCTTCCGTGTCACGAGCCATCATGGCTTCCAGGATGATGCGGTGCTCGTCGGCCATCGCGAGGAGGTCGTCGTGCTGACCGAAGAGCCACCTCAGGCGCGTGAGGAACACCGCGATGAGTTCCCCGAACATCTCGTTCCCGGCCAGCTCGACCGCGATCTCGTGGAACTCCGCTGCGGCGATCCTCGCGGCCTCGGCGTCGTCAGCTTCGGCGGCAGCGAGCTCGCGCTCATAGGCGCCGCGCATCCGGACGATGCCGGCCTCGTCGTGCCGTTCCGCCGCGAAGACGAAGATCAGCGTCTCGATGGCCTCGCGCACCTCGGCGAAGTCCTGGATGTCACGTCGGGTGAACTCGCGCACGACGGCCCAGGTGCGGGGTCGGGCGACGACGACCCCTTCGGCGACCAGCGTGCGGATGGCCTCGCGGACGGGAAGGCGGGACACGTTCAGCTCGGCCGCGATGTCGCGCTCCACGAGCCGGGAGCCGGGGGCGCGCCGCCCGAGCACGATGTCGTCTCGAAGAATCCTCGTGACCCTCACCGACTCGAGTTCGCCGATTCCCCCCATAGCCCCCGCCATCTGGGCATTCTCGCACTCCGGAGTCGGATCAACAACTTTTGGTATCCCAACACGCCCGGGCGTACGCGCCCCCCGAGCGGGCACGACGAGTGCGCGACGCCCCCACGCCCGCGTAGGACTCGATCAGGGCAGCCGGTTGGCGGCGGCGATGTTCGCGGCCAGCTCCGCGGCGTTCTGCCGCACGACGTACGCGGGGCGATCACGCTCGACCCGCCACGACTCACTGAGCGGCCCGACGTTGACCGTGTCGAAGCCGGCCTCGTCGTAGAAGCGCGTCACGAACGCGACAGCCTCCGCGTCGTCACCGGCCGTGGCCAGCGCACGTCGATCAGCGGTCCCGGCCGGCGTGCCGTCCGCGGTGATCTCGGACGCGTAGATGTGGTTGAACGCCTTCGCGATCTTCGACGTCGGGAGCGCGCGCTGCACGAGCTCCGACGTCGTCGTCTCCCCCTTGTCGAGAGCCTCGATGCGCCCGTCGCGCTCGAAGTAGTAGTTGTTGGTGTCGAGCACGATCTTGCCCGCCAACTGCTCGGCCGGGAGCTTGTCGATCGCATGGAGCGGCACGGTCACGACCGCGATGTCCGCTGCGGCGGCGGCATCCTCCGCGGTGGCAGCCTTCGCCCGCGGTCCGAGCTCGGCGACGAGGTCGGCGAGGGTCTCCGGCCCGCGCGAGTTCGCGATCACGACGTCATAGCCGTTCGCCACCGCCACCCGGGCGACCTGGCTGCCGATGTGTCCTGCACCGATGATTCCGAGAGTTGTCATGTTCGGCCCAACGCAGCTCGCGCGTGACTATTCCCGTCGCGTCCACCGCTGAGGACCTCAGAGCTCCCGAAGCAGACTCTCCTCCGTGCGGCGATAGCCGAGCTGCTCGTACAGGTCGATCGCGCCGGTGTTGAAGCCGAAGACGTGCAACCCGATGGAGTCCGCACCGAGCCGGCGGGCCTCGCGTTCGGCGGCATGCATCAGCGCCCGCCCGTATCCCTTGCGACGCTCAGCGGTGTCGACCTCGATGTCGAGCACGAAAGCATGAGGGCGACCGTCACGGACGCGCATGCCGATCCAGAGGATCCCGACCTCCGCACCGTCGACCGAGGCGGTGAACAGTGCCTGCCCCTTCGTCTCCACTCCCTCCGGAAGCTCCGCGACCAGCTGGCGATGCGATTCGGCCGCCGCTTCCTCGGGCGAGTATCGGCCGGAGGCGACGAGATCGTCGGCGAACCCTTTCTCCGAGGCGGCGACGAACCGGGGGAACCGCTCGGCCGTCATGGGCACGACGTCCACGTGCACGGGAGCCTCCCGCACCGGCAACGGCTCGAGGACCATCTGGATCGACGCCACCTCGAACCCGCGCCCCTCCAGGAGAGCGTGACCCGCCGCGTCGTGTGGGAACAGCGGTGCGCTGATCCGCGCCACGCCCCGGTCCCTCGCGATCGCCAGGATCTGCGCGAGCACATCATCGTTCCGGGCATCGGAGAGCGGCTCCTCGACGGCGAGCTCGAGAAGGAAGAGCTTGTGTTCACCGACCGCGAGCCAGAGGGTGCCGAGCTCGCGTTCGTGCTCGTCCACGATGCGCAGGATCCGCACGGTCGGGGTCGCGAGGCCGTCCGGCAGCAGCTCCGCGAAGAACGCGTCCGCGAAGTCGACCGCGTCCGCGCCGATCCGGTGCCCGGACACCCGGTTGCCGTCGATGACCCGTTGCCTGGCCGCGCTGTGCCACTCCTCGAAGCGTTCGGCGGGCAGAGGACTCAGCTGCAGAGGCATGCGTCCATCCTGCACCTCACCCGCGTGTGAGCGCGTCCTCCGCGGCGACCCAGGCGAGCATGGCGCACTTCACGCGGGCCACATACTTCGACACCCCTCCGAGAGCGGCTGCATCTCCGAGCAGCTCCTCGTCCGGTTCGATCTTCCCCCGCGACCTCATCGCCTCGCGGAACGCGGTGATCCGCACTTCGAGCTCCGCGACGGTCAGCCCCTCGGCGAGCTCGGCGAGCAGGGACGCCGACGCCTGGGAGATGGCGCATCCGTGCCCTTCCCACGCGATCGCCTCGATGCCGCCGTCGGGACCACGATGCACTTGCAGCGTGATCTCGTCACCGCACGTGGGGTTCAGCTGGTGCGACTGCGCCGCGATCTCGTCACGGAGCCCGTATCCGTGCGGAGTGCGTGAATGGTCCAGGATCAGCTCCTGGTACAGGTTCTGCAGGTCGCTCATACGCCCCTCCGGAAGAAGTCGATCGCTCCGGCGACGCCCTCGATCACGGCGTCCACCTCGGCATCGGTCGTGTACAGGTAGGTACTCGCCCGCGTGGACGAGGTCACTCCGAGGCGCCGATGCAGCGGCTGCGCACAGTGGTGCCCGACCCGCACGGCGATCCCGAGATCGTCGAGGAACTGCCCCACATCATGGGAGTGGATGCCGGCGACATCGAAGCTCGCCAGGCCCACGCGCGGGAGATCGATGTCGGCGCCGAGCACGCGGACCCCGTCGATCGCACCCAGACCGTCGACGAGGCGCCGACCGAACGCGGCCTCGTGCGCGGCGATGCGCGACATGCCCACCTCGGTCAGATAGTCCACGGCCGCGGCGAGCGCGATGGCCTGCGACACCCGTTGCGTGCCCGCCTCGAACCGCTGCGGCGGCGGAAGGTATTCGGCCTCCGTCGTCGTCACCGTGGTGATCATGGACCCGCCGGTGAGGAACGGGGGCATCGCGGCCAGCACCTCGCGCCGACCGTAGAGCGCGCCGATCCCGGTGGGGCCGAGCATCTTGTGCCCGGACAGCACGGCGAAGTCGACGCCGAGCGCCCGCACGTCGAGCGGGAGATGCGGCGCCGACTGGCACGCATCGAGCACAGTCAGCGCGCCGACCTCGCGGGCCGCGGTGACGAGGGTCTCGACCGGATTGATCACGCCGAGCACGTTCGAGACGTGCGTGAACGCCACGAGCTTCGTGCGTGCGGTGATCAGGTCGGCGGCGACGTCGAGCCGCAGCGCGCCATCGTCGTCGAGCGGGATGACCTTCAGCGTCGCCCCGGTCCGCGCGGCGAGTTCCTGCCACGGGATGAGGTTCGCGTGGTGCTCCATCTCGGTGGTGACGATCTCGTCTCCCTCGCGGAGGCGGAATCGTTCGGCCTCCGCTCCCCCACGCCCGAGTGACGCGTTCGAGAGCGAGTACGCGATGAGGTTGATCGCCTCCGTCGCATTCGATGTCCAGACGATCTCGTCCTCGTCCGCCCCCACGAACCGTGCGATCGTGCCGCGGGCCTCTTCGAACAGCTCCGTCGCCTCCGCGGCCAGAGTGTGCGCGCCGCGGTGCACGGCGGAGTTCAGAGTGGTCGAGAACTCGCGCTCGGCGTCGAGCACCGCGAACGGGCGCTGCGCGGTCGCCCCCGAATCGAGGTACACCAGGGGATGCCCCTGTACCTGTGTGTGCAGGATCGGGAAGTCCTCACGGATTCGCCGCACCTCGTCCTCACTCAGGGGGGCGATCACGTCGACGCCGGAAGAAACGCTCATCGTTCCAGTTTCCCACCTGCACGACAGGCGTGGGCCCGCACGACCGCTCGACCGCGGCCGTCCGCCCCTCTAGGCTCGACCCATGATCGCCCCCGACACACTGCTCGCCCTCATCGCGGCGGCGTTCGTGATGGTGGTGATCCCGGGCCCCACTGTGCTGTTCACGATCGGACGGGCGATGTCGCTCGGCCGGATGGGCGGATTCCTCAGCATCCTCGGGACAGCCGCCGGCTCGATCGTGCTCGTCGTCGGCGTCGCACTCGGTGTCGGCACCGTCATCGCGCAATCGGTCCTGCTCTTCACGATCATCAAGGTGCTCGGCGCCGGGTACCTCGTCTACCTCGGCGTCCAGGCGATCCGCCACCGGAAGGACGCGGCGCGCGCTCTCGTCGCGGAGCAGGCAAGACGCTCCGGATGGCGTCTGCTCCTCGAAGGATTCGTGGTCGGCGTCACCAACCCGAAGTCGATCGCGTTCTTCCTCGCGATCCTGCCGCAGTTCGTCGACCTGCAAGCCGGGTCGGTGCCCGCCCAGCTCTTCGTGCTCGGTGTGATCGTCGTGGCGATCGGTGTGACCTGCGACGCGGTGTGGGTGCTCCTCGCCAGTGCGGCGCGCGGGTGGTTCGGCCGCTCTCCGCGTCGAGTCGAAGCGATGGGCGCGACCGGAGGCGGGCTCATGATCGCTCTCGGCGCGTTCCTGCTCGTGTGGAGCGAGAAACCTGCGAGCGCCTGAGCGGCCGGCGCGAAGCACGCGGACTCACATGCGGGCGAACCGCGCACGGGCGATGCAGAACACCCCGTAGACCGCCAGTCCCACCCCGACGGCACCGAGGAGGACGGGCCCGAACGGCAGCACCAGCAGGCTGTGCAGAGCCGCGTCCAACCCTGCCCCCTTCTCCGGGTCCTGCGTCACGGCCGCCACCACGAAGAGCACCCCGGTCACCCCGACGGCGATGCCCTTGCCGAAGTACCCGATGACGCCGAGCGTGACGATACCGCCGCGGGCGACTCCGGAGGGGAGGTCGAGCAGCTTCTCGAACCCGCGGGTGAACCCGCCGACGATGAAGCCGACCCCGACTCCCGCGACGGACAGGCCGATGACGACGAGCAGTGCCACTCCTCCGGGGGCCGCCAGCACGACCGCGCTGAGGGTCTTCGACGCCTTCTCCGAGTCGGCGCGTCCACCCACCGCGTAGATGAACGCCATGCCTCCGACGACGAGGTAAGCGAGGGAGATGCCGACGAGCTTGATCCGCTGACCCCACTTCTTCGTCTCGGCGGGATCGGTCGCGAGGAAGGCACTCGCGACCTGCCAGGCCGCCAGGGCGAACAGCCCCACGGCGATGAGCACCAGCAGCAACCCACCCACGGGATTCTGACGGATCTGCTCCATCGCTCCGTCCTGATCCGCGTCACCGGATGCGCCCGCGGCGATGGAGATGGCGATGGAGCCGAGGACGACGTGGATCAGCCCGAGCACCACGAAGCCGGCGCGCGCGATCCTTCGGAAGGCGGAGGAATCCTTGGCGACCCGTGCGGCGTGCTTGACCGTGCTCATCGATGAAGAGTATCCGTCACGGCGTGCCGCCAGAAGAGGCTTGATTTCACGACGCGGTCGTGCGGGCGTCAGGTGGCCGGTGCCACCGGCTGCCGGAGGATCGTGCGCAGCTTCGCCGGATCGCTGCGACGCGGATCGCTCAGATAGATCTCATGGTGCCGCCCTCGCATCCGCAGCCCGTTCTCGGGGATGAAGCGGTGATGGAGATCGTCGAGCACGGGACCCTCGTCATCGAAGGGGCCGATGTGCAGGGTCTGCACACAGGTTCCTTCGTCGAGCGTCTCCAGTCGCACGCCTCCGAGTGCGGGCAACGGCTCCTTCTTCTTCGCCGCCTTCTGTGCCACGGCCTCCACGGCGTCGGTGAACATCTCCGCGGTGATGTGGTCGCCGACCATGATCATCATCGTCCACAGCCACGCCGACTTGTCGCGACGCGAGGTGAACGACTCCATGTCGGGCGCATGCCAGAGTCCTTCGAGTGGCATCACGACGGTGTCGATGCCGAATTCCTTCCGACTGGCGAACTTGAGCGTGTACGCCACCGGGAACAGTGCGGAGACGGCTTCGGCGTACGCAGGAGCCGTATTCGGATCCCCCGCTCCATCGATCGCCAGATACTGCAGAGGGGGAACCTCGACGACACGGAACGCACCCCGTTTCGCCTGGTACGCATCGAGCGTCTTCTTCGGGTCGATCGCCGCCATGACGTGCCTCCCTGGGTCGTGTGCCCAGTCTTGCATCGAGGTCCGACATTCGAGGCGGGGCGCACGTGAGTGACGTCCCGCCTCGCGGTCCTCAGCTCTGTTCGACAGGGAGCCAGAGCTCGCACGAGGCGAAATCGCCCGTGAACTCGAGGTAGCGCACGATCGAGGGGCCGGGGCGCAGGCGCCACGGATTCGACGGGAACCAGTCCGCCGCGGTGGCCGCCCACAGTTTCTGCAGGGTCTCGGGGAACGGCCCCCGCGCCGCGAACACGGCCCACGCACCCTGCTCTTGGGGAAGCGTGTCGAGGTCAGCGGGCACTGCGGTCGTGGGCTGCAACGCGACGCCGTGCAGATAGGTCAGCGCTTCTCCCTCCGCGGCGTCCGGAGCGATGTCGGCCGTGACGGCCAGGATGCCCGACGGCTCGGCATCGCCGAGGATTTTGAGTCGCGCGTGCTCCTCGGGTGGTATCGCCGCGATGTGCGCCTGGATATACGGGTTGACGCCCTCGTGGATCAGTGGCACCTCGGCGGCATGGCCTGCGAGGGTGAAAGCGGGCTGGTGAGTGATGGTGACGTCCATCGGAGTGCTCCCTTCGACGCTCAGGCGGAACCGGAGCGTGGGTTGTGTACGGAGAGGACCCCCATCTCGGCGCGCATCAGCCGGGCTGATGCCGTGCACCGCACGGAACGCCCGGCCGAACGCCTCCACCGACCCGTAACCGTGCCGAACGGCGACCTCGAGCAGGCTCGACGCTCCGGTGGCGAGCTCTGCACCGGCGAGTGTCATCCGACGACGACGCACGTACTCCGAGAGCGGCATTCCCGCCAGCGCGGAGAACATGCGGCGTAGGTGATACTCCGTCGTGCCGTGCTCACGAGCGAACCCGGCGACGTCGATCCCCTCGGCGGGACCTTCGGCCTCGACGAGGTCGACCAGGGCGTTGAGCGAGCCGATCATGGGTCCTCCTTTCCCCACCATCGTCGCCGCGCGCCGCTCACCCGCACCCGACTTCTCCGGTCGGATGCGGTCATCTCCCGCTCAGAGCTCGACGGGCGGAGCGGGCTCCGTCTCGGCTTCTTCCGGGTGACGAGCGAGGTTCACGATCCCGGCGACCAAGCCGCCCCAGACCGTGACCATCGCGATGATCATCATGACGATCGCCGTCGTGGTCATGCGCCGGTTCCCTTCGTGGTCGTGTCGATCAGCGGGATCGCCGAAGTCTCCGCATCGGGTTCGTATTCTTCCTTCGAAAGGAATTCGTCGTACTCGGGATCGTCCTTCGCATGCGAACGCCCGCTCCACGGCAGAGCCGAGAGGATCAGCGCCAGCACGACCAGGGCGATGACCATCCCCCAGCCGAAGATCGCGAGGAACCAGGCAGGGTAGCCACTGTAGGGCTCAGACGTCTTGGCGATGAGCTCGCTGATGAAGAGGTACCCGAGCACCACCGGCGCCAGGATGCCCACGAGCACCTTCCAGATCGTCCCTACCCGGAAGCTCGAACGCCGGTTCAGGTGCTCCGCCAGCACCGGCAGCTTGTGCAGCAGCCAGGCCACGACGATCACGGCCACCAGCGCGACCGCCATGATGCCGAAGGAGTTGACGAAGGCATCCGCCGTGTCGAGGACCGACAAGGCCGTGGTCGTCGAGAAGAGCGCCATCGAGATGATCGCCAGCGGGATCGTGACCGTGAGCGTGGTACGCACCCGAGCCCAGCCGAGCTTGTCCTGCAGCGCGGCCACGATCACTTCGAGGATCGAGATCAGCGAGGTGATACCGGCGAAGACGAGGGCGCCGAAGAACAGGACGCCGATGATCGACCCGCCCGTCGCCTGCGACACGATCGTCGGGAAGGCGACGAAGGCGAGTCCGATGCCGGAGGAGGCGACACCGGCTACCTCCGTGCTCTGCGCCTGCGCCATGAAGCCGAGAGCCGCGAAGACACCGATACCGGCGAGGATCTCGAAGCCGGAGTTCGCGAAAGCGACGACGAGTCCCGAGCCGGTGAGATCGGTCTTGCGCTTCAGGTACGAGGAGTACGTCACCATGATGCCGAAAGCGACGGACAGCGAGAAGAAGATGTGGCCGTACGCCGAGGCCCAGACGCCGGGATCGGCCAGGGCCTCCCAGTTCGGGGTGAAGAACGCGTTCAGACCGTCCATCGCACCCGGAAGGAAGAGGGACTGCACCACGAGAATCGCGAACATGAGGGTGAGCAGAGGCATCAGGATCATGTTCGCCCGGCCGATGCCGCGTTTCACTCCGAACGCCATGATCACGATGACGATCAGCCAAGCCGCGACCAGGGGGATGCCCACCTGCGGCACGAAGTCGGTCGACACGCCCACCTCGGCGACATCGGCCGAGCGGAGGAAGTCGATGAAGAAGAAATCATTCTCGTTGCCCGCACCCCACGTGAGCTGGGCGGAGAACCACGTGTACATCGCGGCCCAGGCGACGATGACCGCGTAGTACACGGCGATCACGACGCAGATGAGGACCTGCCACCATCCGAGAGGCTCGGCCGCACGGTGCATCCGTCGGAACGCCAGCGGTGCCGACCCGCGGAAGCGGTGGCCGATCGCGTAGTCGAAGAACAGCAGCGGGATACCCGCCGTGAGGAGCGCGCACAGATACGGGATGAGGAACGCTCCGCCACCGCCTTCGTAGGCGACGTAGGGGAAGCGCCAGATGTTGCCGAGGCCGACCGCCGATCCGATCGCCGAGAGGATGAACACGTTGCGCGAGCTGAAGGCTTCGCGTTTATGGGTCTGCGTCGCTGCGGTGGCCATGCGGGCGAGACTACCCGAGGGGGACACCGGTTCACACTCCGCGCACAGAGTTCGTGAAAGCGCGTCGCGTAATCTCAACATATTGGGGACCTCTGGGGAGAGCGACGGGGCATGAACGCGAATGATCTGCTGATCGGCATACCATCCGGACTTCCGGCGCTCCCGGACGCGGAGAATCCCTTCCTGACGCCCGACGCTCTCATCGATGCCCAGATCACCCGGGTCATCGTCGATGTGCTGGGCGGATCGGTCGGCGTGCTCCTCGAACTGCGTCAATCCTCGCGCCTCCGCGGCAACACCGCCCTGCTCCGGGTGAAGGATGTCGCGCAGCAGAACTGGCTGTGCACACGGACCGCTAACGAGTTCACGGCCTGGTCGATCACCGGTTCGAGGGTGTACGCGCACGAGCGGGAGTTCCAGCTGATCATCGATTGCCTCCCCGTGGGCACCCTGCGCATCGTGGGCTCGGCGGCAGAATTCGTCCTCCTCGACGCAGCCGGACTCGACACCGCACCCCCGGACTACCGCTCCGCCCCTCAATCCCTCGTCAGGTTCGGCGTCGCGGACGAGAACACCCCGGTCGAGCCGATCGGTGTCGCACGATCCTTGCCGCTGCTGTAGCGCAAGGGGTTCCGCTCGCCGCCTCCCGGCGGCGTAGCGTGAGAGACATGTCGAACACGCGCGCAGCAGACCGAGCGAAGCCTTCGACTCCTCTGCAGATTCGACGGCAGACCTGGACGTACATCGGGCGTCGCGCGGTCCAGGAGTTCGTCCGCGACGGGTGCGTGGACGCGGCGGCCGCCCTGACCTTCTTCGCCGTCCTCTCGGTCTTTCCGGCAGGGCTGGCGGTGATGGCGCTGGTCGGAGTGCTCGCGGATACCGACGAGGTGCTCGATCGGCTGCTCACGCTCCTCGCCGAGGTCGCGCCCCCGGCAGTGACCGACACGCTTCGTGCGCCGTTGACCGATGCGGCAGGCACGTCCGCTGCGGGCATCACCGTGATCGTGGCCATCGTCACCGCCGTGTGGTCCGCCTCGATCTATGTGAGCGGATTCGGTCGGATACTCAACCGGATCTACGGCGTCCCGGAAGGGCGACCCTACTGGAAGCGCAAGCCCTGGCAGCTCGGCGTCACCGTCGTGCTCCTCGGACTCGCACTGGTGGTCGTCGGGGTGGTCGTCCTCTCCGGGCCCGTCGCTCGCGCGGCCGGACATGCTCTGGGCATCGGCGACACGGCTCTGGGCGTCTGGGACGTCGTGAAGTGGCCGGTCCTGGCCACGGCCGTCGTCATGATGATCACCCTGCTCTACAAGGGCACCTCCAATCTGAAGCAGCCCCCGCTTCGGTGGTTGGGGCTGGGTGCCGCGTTCGCCGTGGGGGTTCTCTCCCTCGCCTCTGCCGGCCTCTTCATCTACGTGTCGAACTTCGCCGACTACAACCGGACGTTCGGCTCCCTCGCCGGGGTCGTGGTCTTCCTCCTGTGGTTGTTCGTCATCAACATGGCTCTGCTGATCGGCGCCGAGTTCAACGCGGAACTCGAACGCGGCAGGCAGCTCCAGGCCGGGCAGAAGGCGGAATCGGAGTTGCAGCTCCCCCTTCGCGAGTCCACCGTGGTCGACCGGACCGAGCGCTCGCGCGAGATCACGATCGAACGCGGCACCCGTCTCCGCCGAGGGGAGACGCTCTCACCGCGCGAAGACACGGTGTTCCGGAGGGCCAAGAGGTTCCTGGATCGCCTCTGGCATCGAAACGATCAACGCTCCTGACCCCACGCTGTCGCCAGGTCGTCAGGGCAGGCGGCGGACGGTGTCGTCCAGCCGCTCGAGCACGGGGGCGGCATCGGTGGGCGGCGGATCCGTGGCGACGTAGGCCGAGCGGAACGCGGCGATCTCATCCCGCAACCGCAGACGATCTCCCCCGGTCATCGCAGCCTCCAGCCGTTCGAGGAGCCCGACGCCTGCACGCACGACGAGCGGGTGCCTCATCCCGTACGTACGAAGGGCCAGAAGCGCATCGGCGATCAGCTCGATGGGAGACGGCCAGCGGCAGACAACCCGCAGTTCGCCGTCGTCGCCGGGATACCTTCCGTCTGCCGCCGGACGGCCGCAGAGGGTCACGAGGGCCGAGCTCAGCGCATCGATCGCAGCCACCGCCGTGTAGGGGTCGTTGGTACCCGCTGCAAGCCCGCGGACGCCGATCTCGGTCAGCCCCTGAACGGCGAAACCGAGGTCCTGGCGGGGAGTGCGCGCCGCTCCGACGGCGATCGCGGAAGTGATCGCCTTCGACGCCGCCTCCTCCGTGCTCTCGTCCCGCCCCTGATTCCGGGAAACCAGAGACTGAGCGATCACCTGGCCCTCCAGCACGTGGGTTCCCGGCGGCGTGGCTATGCGGACGACGACCTGATGCGCGCGTGCGAAAGCGACGAGGTCCTCGAAGTCGACGTATTGCACATAGCCCGAGGCGGTGGCGAAGAACTCCTCGTGGACGATGAGGTCATCCGGTTCCGTCGTCACCGTGTCACGGTCCGACGCGTCGGGATAGAGGAGGTCGATGACCTCGACGAGCTCCCTCAGCACCCGCCCCTGCAGGGTGGTCACCTGGACCGACCTGGCGATGTGGTGGATGAAGTACACGAGCACCGCGACGTCGGCGATCGCCAGGAATACGGCGAACGTCACTGCCGTGACAGGGACGAACGCAGAGATCGAGTCCTGCTCGGTCCGCACCGCGCGCAGCACCACCAGCGTGTAGAGGAACGTCGAGGTGAGGACCGCGAGGACGAACTGGTTCCCGCGGTCCGCCATGAAGTTCCGCACCAGGCGGGGACCATAGGCCGATGACGTCGTGGCCAGCACCGAGATCGTGATCGAGAAGGATGTCGCCGCCACCCCGAGCATGGTCCCGCCGATGACAGTGAGGATCGCGCGCCCGCCCGTCGCGGACAGATCCGCCAGGAGGGCACCCGAGGTGTCGCCGTTCGCGAGCAGCAGGCGGTCGAGCTCGGTCAGTCCGATCGCGAGGGCGATCGCCGCCACCCCGAACACCGTCGGCAGGAACCAGAAGGACTCACGAGCGCGAAGGAACCAGGTACGCATTCCCGAAGGTTAGTCGTGGATCGCCCCACAGCACACGACCTGACGCGTGGCGGGGGCGGATGCCATCCCTGGGAAAAGTGCGGAGACGAGGGGATTTGAACCCCTGGTCCCCGTGAGGGGACTCCACCTTAGCAGGGTGGTGCACTCGGCCGGACTATGCGACGTCTCCAGGCATCCGACCCGAAAGCACGGATGCACCTCACCATCATAACCGGAATGGCGAGCTGTCACGAACCGGCGCCCGCATCGCCCGGAAAGGGTGACACTCGCCGACCGCTCGGTCCGCACGGATGCCACGATGAGCGTGCGACGACGCCCGCACCCGCCCCGGAGACTCTCCTCCGGCCCTCCGGCTCCCGCGCCGTCGACAGACGGGGGCGAGGTGCGATATGACGGGGATGCGAGAGTTCCAGACGGGTGCGACACCGACGTCCGGCACCGTCTTCGACGGGGTGTCGGGATACGTGATCATCTTCGCGCTGCTCGTCGTCTCCTACGCCTTGTGCGCGGCACAACGCGCCACGGATCCGAGCCCGTGGGCGTTCCTTGTCATCCTCGTGACGGTCGCCGTCGTGTTCCGCGTGACCGGGACACCGCCGATGATCCAGCACGTGGCCTGGGTGATCCTCTCGGCGGCCGGGCTCGCGACGATCATCACGGCGCTCAGCAGCGCGGGCGGGCACGTACTCGACATCGTGTTCTCGACCGCGACCATGGTCGCGCTCCTCGTGGCGCCGGTCGCGATCATCGGTCACCAGGTGAAGCGGCGTGGGCTCAACCTCGAAGCGCTCCTGGCAGCCATCACGGCCTACGTCTTCGTCGGCCTCTTCTTCACGTTCGCCTTCAACCTGCTCTCCCTCGTCTCCCCCGCCTCGATCTTCGACGGCACGGATGACGACTCGCTCGCCAACCAGCTCTTCTTCTCGTTCACGACGCTCACGACCACCGGTTACGGCAACCTCGTCCCCTCCACCGCGACGTCGCAGGCGGTCGCCGTCGCAGAAGCGATCACGGGACAGCTGTTCCTCATCACGGCGGTCGCGCGCATCATGCGCGGCGCAGGCGCTCGCGCGGGAGTCGCCGCCCCATCCAAGGAGTCACCATGAAGCGAGCGGGCGTCATCGCCGTCCTCGGCTCCGCGCAATTCGTGATGGTGCTCGACGGCACCGTGATGAACGTCTCGATCTCGACGGTGGTCGCCGACCTCGACACCACGGTCGCCGCGATGCAGAGCGCGATCACCTTCTACACGCTCACGATGGCGGCGTTCATGCTGCTCGGCGCGAAGCTGGGCGATGTGTGGGGACGCCGGCGAGCGTTCGTGATCGGGTCGTGCGTCTACGCGGCGGGCTCGCTGATCACGGCACTCAGTCCGAACGTGGGCCTCCTGTTCCTCGGGTGGTCGGTCGTCGAGGGACTCGGCGCCGTGCTGGTCATACCGGCTATTGCGGCACTCGTCGCGGACAACTATCAGGGGAACGACCGGATCGCCGCCTTCGCCATCATCGGCGCCGTGTCCGGTGCCGCGGTCGCCGCCGGACCTCTGATCGGCGGATTCGTGACGACCTACTTCGACTGGCGATACGTGTTCGCCGCCGAAGTGCTCATCATGATCGGCGTGGTGCTCTGCGCCCGGATCGTCACGGATCCGACCCCGAAGCGGAGCGGCCGCATCGACGCCCTCAGCATCGTGCTCTCCTCGGTGGGGCTCGTGTCCGTGGTGTTCGGGATGTTGCAGAGCAAGACCTGGGGTTGGATCCTGCCGCTGCACCCACCTTCGATCGGCGAGGTAACCATCGCACCTCTCGGCATCTCCCCCGCTGCGTGGTCCATCGTGTTCGGCGTCGCCGTCCTCGCCCTGTTCCTCGCGCGGCAGCGCATCCTCGAACGCACCGGCCGGGGACCGCTCGTGCACGTGAAGATGTTCTCGATCACCTCGCTCCGCAGCGGATTGTTCGTGCTCGGAGCTCAATACACGGTGACCGCCGGACTGTTCTTCATGATCCCCGTGTACTTGCAGATGACGCTCGGCCTCGACGCACTGGAGACGGGGATCCGGATCTTCCCGCTCTCGATCGCGCTCGTCGTGCTCTCGATCGTGGGAACCCGGATCTCGCGTGTGCTCTCTCCGCGGACGATCGTGCGGATCGGGCAGCTCATCCTCGTCATCAGTGCAGTGATCTTGCTCGGCTCGGCGACCAGCGATCTGCGCAGTGGACTCTTCGCCACCGGGATGTTCCTGTCCGGCGCGGCGCTCGGACTGCTCGCCTCACAACTCGGGAACGTGAACATGTCGAGCGTGACCGAGAAGGAGACGAGCGAGGTCGGCGGACTCCAGGGCGTGTTCCAGAACCTCGGCTCGTCGCTCGGAACGGCTCTCATCGGCTCGATCCTGATCGGTGCCCTCTCGACCTCATTCGCTTCCGGCGTCGCAGCGAGCGACCTGCCCGACACCACGAAGTCGACCGTGACGACGGCGACAGACCATGGGGTCACGATCGTGCCGGCGGCCGACGTGGCCGGCATCGCCGAGCGGGCCGGACTGAGCGATGCCGACGCCGACACGCTCGCGACGGTCTACCGCGACTCGCAGTTGTCGTCGCTGCGCATCGCCTTCTTCGGGCTCATCCTGATCAGCCTGGGATCGCTCTTCTTCTCGCGTGGCATACCCACCGAGGTGGCGGTACGACGACGGACGGGTTCGAGCGGCTGACGAAGGCGGCCACTTCGCCGTGGACCGTCCCGCGGCTCACTCCCCGGCGTTCGCCGCAGCCACCAGCTGCTCGATCTGCTCGAACGTGACGGGCAGCCCGGGGAATCCGGCGAGGCGGCCGATCGGGAACGACGCCATCATCTTCTGCATCGCGTCGTCGTTCGGCATCATCGACGCAGCAGCCGCATCGCCACCACCCATCAAGCCACCGAGGGCCTGCTGCACGATCGGCCCGGCGACCGGGTGGGACATCAGATCGCCGACCGAGGAGTTCATGGTCAGCTCCTGATGCACCGGGTCGCCCACGATCTCGACCGAGACGGTCGAGCGGAGGTCGCGGCTCGACGCAGCGACCTCGACCGTGTAGGTGCCGCTCTCGACGATCCAGCCATCGACGCGCACGTCCCAGTAGGCCAGGTCCTCGCGCCGGACGATGAGCTCGACGACGCGCGCCTCCCCTGCGCCGAGGGCGACGGACGCGAACGCCTTGAGTTCACGAGGAGCCCGCTGCACGATGGACTGCGCAGGGGCGACGTAGACCTGCACGACCTCACGGCCGTCGCGGTCGCCGGAGTTCGTGATCTCGACCCTCACGGTGATGTCGCCGTCCGTGCCGACCTCGGCCGTCGCAGGGCCGTACTCGAACGTCGTGTAAGAGAGCCCGTGGCCGAACGGGTAGGTGACATCCAGGCGCTTCGCGTCGTACCAGCGGTAGCCGACGAGCAGCCCTTCGCCGTAGCGCACATGCCCGAACTCTCCCGGGAAGTTGCCGTAGGAGGGGTTGTCCTCCAGCCGCACAGGAACGGTCTCGGTGAGCTTGCCGGAAGGGTTGACGACACCGTAGAGCACGTCGGCCACAGCGCCACCTCCGGCCTGCCCCAGCAGCCAGCTCTCGACGATGGTCGGCACACGGTCCGCGAAGGGAAGCGCCACCACTCCGCCGTTGGACAGCACCACCACCACGCGAGGGTTCGCCTCGAGCACAGCATCGAGCACCGCGAGTTGCGCCGCAGGAAGGTCGATGTGCTCGCGATCGAAACCCTCCGACTCCTCCGCGGCAGGCAGACCGAGGAAGAGCACGGCGACGTCGGCGGAGCCCGCCGCGTCGACAGCCTCGGCGCGGAGGTCATCAGCCGACCGTCCCTCTGCCGCGATGGCGCCGCCCTCGACCGCGAAACCGGGCGCGTACGTGACCTGCTCCCCGCCGAAGGCCCGCATCTCGTCCAGCGCCTTGTCGATCCGGGTGGGATTGATCAGCGATGAACCCGCCCCTTGGAAACGAGGTTCGGTCGCGAAGGCACCGATCACGGCGACCTTCTGGTCTTTCTGCAGAGGCAGCAGTGCGTCATCGTTCTTCAGCAGAACGATCGACCGTCCTGCGGCTTCGCGGGCGAGTGCATGGTGCGCGTCGACATCGAGGGGGCCTTCCGCGACCGGGCGCGCGCCCGCCTTGCGAACGAGGTCGATCGCGCGGTCGGCTGCGGTGTCGAGCACACTCTCGTCGAGGGTTCCCGCGCGCACCGCGGCGACGAGCTGCGCGTCCGTGCGTCCGCCGGAGGCGGGCATCTCCAGGTCGAGACCGGCAGCGACACCGACGACGCGATCATTCACGGCGCCCCAGTCCGAGACGACGAGACCGTCGAAGCCCCAGCCATCACGGAGCACGCTGGTGAGCAGCCAGGGATCCTCCGAGGTCCAGACCCCGTTGAGCTTGTTGTACGAGCACATGACGGTCCAGGGCGACGCGTCCTTCACGACACGCTCGAATCCGCGCAGGTAGATCTCGCGAAGCGGACGGGGGTCGACGTCGGAGCTCGCCCGCATGCGGTCGAACTCCTGGTTGTTCGCTGCGAAGTGCTTGAGCGAGGTGCCGACCCCTTGCGACTGGATGCCTCGGACCGAGGCGGCCCCGAGTACTCCGGAGACGATCGGGTCCTCGGAGAAGTACTCGAAGTTTCGTCCGCACAGCGGCGAGCGCTTGATGTTGATGCCGGGTCCGAGCACGACGGCGACGTCCTCGATCGCGGCCTCCACACCGATCGCCGCACCGACCCGCTCGATGAGTTCGGGGTCGAAGGAAGAGCCGATGCCGACAGCGGGCGGGAAGCACGTGGCCGGAACGCTGCCGGCGAGTCCGAGGTGGTCGGTGCTGCCCGCCTGCTTGCGAAGCCCATGAGGACCGTCGGTCATCATCACCGAGGGGATGCCGACCCGATCGACGGCTTTCGTGGTCCAGAAGTCCGCGCCGCTGGTGAGCGACGCCTTCTCCTCGAGGGTGAGGTCGGATGCCGAGATCTCGGTCATGGTCTTCCTTTCGCGGGGACAGCGATGTCTTGCGAAAACCTTACGTGATTCAGTATTAGATTTCAAACAACATTCAGGATTACGCTCGTGATCATGGTTCGACGAGGTTCATACGCGAAGGGCGTCGCGCGACGCGAGGAGATCCTCGAGAGCGCCCTCGACGTGATCGGGCGCAAGGGGTATCAGAACGCCTCGCTCAAGGAGATCGCCGAGGTGGTCGGTGTGACCCCCGCCGCACTGCTGCACTACTTCGGCTCGAAGGAGGAGCTCTTCACCGAGGTTCTCCGCAAGCGCGACGAGCACGACGGCCTGGATCCCTCCGTCGCCGGGGCCGCCGGAGCCCGCGACGGCTTCCTCGAGGTCATCCGCCACAACACGCAGGTGCCGGGGCTCGTCGCCCTCTTCTCCCGGTTGTCCGTGGATGCCGCCGATCCCGAGCATCCGGCCCACGCCTACTTCCTCGAGCGCAGCGAGCGCCTGCGCGGGACGATCGCGGAGAGCTTCGCCACCGAGGAGCAGCGTCCGGCGCTCGACCCCGAGACGCTGGCGCGGATCATCCAGGCCGCGTCGGACGGCCTCCAGCTGCAGTGGATGATCGACCCCTCGGTCGACATGCCCGGCATCATGACCGCGCTGATCGACACTCTCGCCCCCCGCCCCGCTCCCCACCCGTGACGCCGAGACCCCGCCTTCTCGTCGAGACCCCGCCCTGGGGGCGACAACGGCCGGGGGTCTCGGCGGGAGAGGGGGGTCTCGGCTAGCCCTTGACGGCTCCCCCCAACCCCGCCGAGCGCAGGAACACGGATTGGAACAGCAGGAACATGCCGATCGGGATGAGCGTCGCGATCGCAAGTGCGGCGAGGAACACATCCAGCTCGGTCTGCGACTGCACTGCCGGAAGACGGACCGACAGCGGCTGCACGGCGGGATCGGGCAGCACCAGCATCGGCCAGAGGTAGTCCTTCCAGGCCGCGATGATCGCGAACACGGAGACCACGCCGAGGATGGGCTTCGACATGGGCAGCACGATCGACCAGAACAGGCGGAAGGGGCCGGCACCATCGGTCCGCGCCGCCTCGAATACTTCGCGGGGCAGGCTGTCGAAGAACCGCTTCACCAGCAGGATGTTGAACGCGTTCGCGCCCATAGGCAGCCAGACCGCGAGGTAGTTGTTGAGCAGGCTCACATCCCCGAGGAGCGGTGGGTGGACGATCGTCAAGTACAGCGGCACGAGCAGCACGATGCCCGGGATGAACAGCGTCGCCAGCACCAGCGCGTTCAGGATCGGGGCGTACCGCGGCCTCAGCACCGAGAGCGCATAACCGCCGGTGGTCGCGATGAGCAGCTGGACGAACCAGGCGCCGAGCGCGATGATCACCGTGTTGAAGAAGTACTGATCGATGTGTATGTCGTTCCACGCAGTCGACAGGTTCTCCCAATCGGTCCCGTTCGGCCAGAGCGCGAACGGCTGCTGCAGCGTGTCCTGCGTCGGCGTGACGGCCGACTTCGCCAGCCACAGAATCGGCCCGAGTCCGGCGATCACCAGCCCGACGGTGAGGAACACATGCGTGAGCGACATGCCGACGCGGATGCCACGCCGCCGCCGCTCCGAGTCCGAGATGACGGTGCGGTCCCCGACGCGATCGGCGGCCTTCTCCGCTGCCTTCTCCGCCGCACGGGTCGAGAGGCGGGTGGTGAGACTCATGTCGTGCTCCAACGGTCGGTCAGCCTGAAGTACAGCCAGGAGAGCAGGGCGAGGACGATCGCGAGCAGGACCGAGACGGCCGTCGCCTCTCCGTAGTCGCCGCCCAGACTGTTGCGGAAGGCTTTGTCGTAGATGTACAGCAGCACGGTCTTGGTCGCCCCGGCAGGGCCGCCCCCGGTGAACAGGAACGGTTCGAGGAAGACCTGAGCGGTCGCGATGATCTGCAGGATCAGCATGATGAAGAGGATGCCGCGCAGCTGCGGCAGCGTGACGTGCCAGATCTTCTTCCAGATTCCGGCACCGTCCACCTCGGCGGCGTCGTAGAGCTCGGGCGGTACCCCCAGGAGCGCGGCGAGGTAGATGATGATCGAGCCTCCCGCTCCGGCCCAGGTGGCTTCCAGCACGAGGGACGGCATCGCCTGCACGGCATCCTGGATCCACGGTTGCGGGGGGATGCCGACATATCCGAGCACGGTGTTGAACACACCGGAAGGGTCGGCACTGTAGAAGAACTTCCACAGCAGTACGGCGACCACGGGCGGGATCACGACCGGGAGGTAGGCGAGGGCCGAGTAGATGCCTTTGCCGCGGCGCACCTCGCTCATCAGCACGGCCATCAGGAGCGGCAGCGGAAAACCGAAGAGCAGAGCAAGCACAGCGAACCACAGCGTGTTGATCACTGCTCGACCGAGTTCCGGATCACCGATCACCGCGACGTAGTTATCGAACCCGACCCATTCGGAGACGATCAGGTTCGTCTTCTGCAAACTCATGATCACGGACTGCACGATGGGCGACCATGAGAAGAAGACGAACACGAAGAGCATCGGGAGCACGAACAGGAGGTTCGCGAGCCCGCCGCCTCGGAACCACGTGAGCGGCGAGCGGCGACGGGAGGTGCGCACAGCGGGCGGCGGAGAATCCTCCACCGCCGCCCGCTGCTCGGAGAGCGTCATCGTCATGAAGCGTTACTCGTCGAGCTTCGCCTGCGCATCGGTCTGCGCCTGAGCGAGCAACGCGTCGATGTCGGCGTTCTGATCGGTGAGCACCTTCTGCACGACGGTGTCGAGGAGCGCGTAGACCTCCTGGGTCTTCACCTTCGGCTCACCGACCGGCGTCTGATCCCAGATACGGTCACTGAACGGCGCCATCTGTTCGACGGGCACGTTGATGTAGTCGGCGATCCACTCCTGCGACTCGTCGTACAGTTCGCGGCTGAGTACAGGCAGGAGCGGGGTGCCGACGGCCTGGCCCGACTCGTTCAGGGTCTTGGCGTCGAGGACGGCGGCGTCCTCATCCATCAACTTCTGCATGTAGTACCAGTCGATCCACGTCACCGCCGCCGCCTTCGTCGCGTCGTCGACCGTGGGGCTGATCACCGCGATGTCACCGCCGCCGAGGGTCCCGGGGTCGTCGCCCTCCATCGGCACGACGGTCATGCCGTAGATCGACGGCTCCATGCCGAAGTCGCGGACGAGAGCGGTGTAGATGTCGGAACCCGACGTGTACATGCCGATGTTGCCGGCAGCGAACTCCTGGTTGATCGTGCCCCAGTCGAGGTCGACCTTGGAACCGAACGAGCCGTCCTCCCACTTCACATCGTGCAGGAACTGCAGCGCGGCCGTGGTGGCGTCGTTGTCGATCGTCGACTCCGCCGTGCCGTCGCTGTTGTCGGTCTGCGTGCGACCCCCGCGCGCCACGGTCTGCGAGGTGAGCTGCCAGCCGCCCGTGTTGTTGATCGCCATCTGCGCGTAGCCGGCTTTGCCCGTCGCGTCGGTGATCGCCTTCGCGGCCGTGCGGATCTCGTCCCACGTCTGAGGCGGGTTGTCGGGATCGAGCCCCGCCGCCTCGAACAGGTCCCGGTTGTAGTGCAGCGCTGCTGCGTAGGCCTGGCGCGGGAAACCATAGATCTTCCCATCGGAGCCGGTGACCCCGTCGAGGATGATCGGATTGAACTTGTCTGTGTAGCCGAGCTCCTCGATCGCGTCGGTCACGTCCATCAGCTGCCCGTTCTCGAGCAGTGTCTTGGAGTCGGTGAAAGGCACGGTGAACACGTCGGGCAGGCTGCCACCGGCGAGCTGCACCGCGAACGTCGGGCCCTCCCACTCGTACTCGACGCCGATGATGTCGATGTCGGGGCGCTCCTTCTCGAACTGCTTCTCCTGGGCGGCGAACGCCTCATAGGCCGCGGCGTCGGCTCCCGGCGGGAACGTGGCGACGCGCAGCTCGGTCTTGCCATCGGCACCGTCATCGCCGCTCGGCGTGCAGCCGGCGAGTGCGCCGACCGTGGCGAGCACGGCGACGCCGGCGACCAGGGCTTTCGTTGGTGACTTCATTGTCAGTCCTTCCATGTGATGCGGATCGGGTGGTGCAGGGCTACTTGTGCGCTCGCGGAGAGCGCCCGGGAACGGCTCGAAGAGCGAGCCAGGCAGTGGAGTCGGGAGGCAGTGCGCCACCGTCGAGGAGCGTGCTGGCGAGCAGCACCTCATGGTGCGCGGGCAGCGGAACCGGCACCGCGCCGAGGTTGGTGATGCTGACCGTGCCGTCGCCGCGACGGAACGCGAGGACATCGGCGCCGAGCTCGAGCCACTCCAGTTCGCTTCCGGCGAAGTCGTCGATGCGTCGGCGCACCGCGATCGCCGCACGGTAGAGGTTCAACGTCGAGCCCGGGTCGGCGTCCTGGGCCTCGACCGAAAGCCCCGCCCAATCGGCAGGTTGCGGGAGCCACGGCGCTCCGCCGAACCCGTAGGGGCTCGACGCGCCCGCCCACGGCAGCGGCACGCGGCAGCCGTCCCGTCCGGGGTCGACACCGCCGGAGCGGAAGTGCATCGGATCCTCGATCACGTCGAGCGGAAGCTCCACCTCCGGGAGGCCGAGCTCGTCCCCTTGATAGATGTAGAGGCTCCCGGGGAGGGCGGCGACCAGCAGCGCCGCGGCCCGCGCTCGGCGCGCTCCCCGCTCCACGTCGGTCGCGGTGCCGCGCCGCTTGCGCTCGAAGGCGAACGAGGAGTCCGCCTGCCCGTAGCGCGTCACCGGACGCGTCACGTCATGGTTGGAGAGCACCCACGTGGCCGGAGCTCCGACCGGCTCGTGCTCGGCAAGGGTGCGGGTGATGGAGTCGCGCATCGCTCGCGCGCTCCACGGCTGCGTCATGAACCCGAAGTTGAAGGCCGTATGCATCTCCCCCGGACGCAGATAGCGAGCGAATCGCTCTGCATCGTCGAGCCAGACTTCGCCGACGAGCACCCGCTCGCCGTCGTACTCGTCAGCGACGGCACGCCAGTCACGGTAGATGTCGTGCAACTCGTCACGATCGATGTGCGGGTGCCCCGCCGTCGGAGTGCAGCCGGCGGGGAGGTCGGGCAGAGCCGGGTCCTTGACCGGAAGGGCGGCGGAGTCGATGCGGACGCCCGCGACGCCTCGGTCGAACCAGAAACGCAGGACGTCCTCGTGCTCGCGGCGCACGTCGATGTGGTTCCAGTTGAGGTCGGGCTGCTCGGGAGTGAACAGGTGCAGGTACCACTCGCCGGGGGTTCCGTCGGGATTGTGCGTGCGCGTCCACGTCTCGCCCTGGAAGCTGGAGACCCAATTGGTGGGGATGCCGGAGCCGTCGGCGCCCCGACCGGGGTGGAACCAGAAGCGCTCGCGCTCGACACTGCCCGGCCCTGCGGCCAGTGCCTGCTGGAACCACTCGTGCTGGTTCGAGATGTGGTTCGGCACGATGTCGACGATCGTGCGGATGCCGAGTTCGAGCGCCTCCGCGATGAGCTGCTCGGCCTCTTCGAGGGTGCCGAAACGGGGGTCGATGCGCCGGTAGTCCTGCACGTCATAGCCGCCATCGGCGAGCGGACTCTGGTACCACGGCGTGAACCAGAGCGCATCGACCCCGAGGCTCTTGAGGTATCCGAGGCGGGAGCGCACGCCGGCGAGATCGCCGATGCCGTCGCCGTTGCCGTCCGCGAAGCTGCGCACGTACACCTGATAGATGACGGCCGTGCGCCACCACCCCTCACCCGCGGGCATCGTCAGGGTGCGGGCAGGTGCCGCGCTGCGCAGAACATCAGTGTCCACGGAACTCCTCGTCGTCGGGGGGCGATGAGTTGAATGTAGCTTTTCCGTGCTCCTAACGCAAGAAGTAAACGAGATGTTGGAAATTTGCGATGCGCTACGGGCGCACGAAGCCGTTCGTCGCGACGCCGGTGCGCCTCCCGGTCAGGCCAGCGGACCCGTCGAAGACCGCAGGACCAACTCGGGCTCGAACAGCAGCTCGTCGCTCGGCCGCGAGGTTCCGGCGATCTGTGCGAGCAGCAGCGCGATCACGGCGCGCCCCATCGACTCGATCGGTTGCCGCACGGTCGTCAACGGTGGCTCGGTGCAGCTCATCAGCGCCGAGTCGTCGAAGCCGACGATGCTCACGTCACCGGGAACCGCGAGCCCCGCCCGCCGCGCGGCGCGCACCGCGCCGAGGGCCATCGGATCACTCGCGCAGACGATCGCCGTGGCCCCGGCGGCGAAGAGCCGCGCCGCGCCGGCCTGTCCCGATTCGAGCGAGTACATGCCGCGCACCACGAGTTCTTCGGACAGCGGCTCACCGAGCTTCTCCAGCAGACGACGCGCAGACTCGAGCTTGCGCTGCGACGGGACGTGATCGTCGGGCCCCAGGAGGAGACCGATGCGTCGATGCCCGAGCTGATGCACGTGGAGCACCGCCTGTTCGGCCGCCGCCGCGTCGTCGGTCGAGACTGTCGCGAACTGCAGCTCGGGCACGCGGGCGTTCACGAGAACCGTCGGCAGGTTCACCTGGCGCAGCCGCTCATAGTGCTCGTGCGCGGCATCCGCCTGTGTGTAGTTTCCGCCGAGGAAGATCACTCCCGAGACCTGCTGCGCGAGAAGCAGGTCGACGTAGTCCGACTCCGTCACGCCGCCCGCGTTCTGCGTGCACAACAGAGGCGTGTACCCGTTCTGAGTGAGCGCGCCACCGACGATCTCGGCGAAGGCGGGGAAGATCGGATTCTGCAACTCGGGGAGCACCAGACCCACCAGACGCGCCCGCTCGCCGCGAAGCTTCGTCGGCCGTTCGTATCCGAGCACGTCGAGCGCGGTCAGAACCGCTTGCCGCGTGGCATCGGAGACCCCCGGCTTGTCGTTGAGCACACGGCTGACCGTGGCTTCGCTCACTCCGACCTTGCGCGCCACCTCGGCGAGTCGCTTCGACATGGGGTCAGCTTACGCAAATCCTTGCAAGACTGCGCAAGCGAATTGCACGGAGCGCAGGCGTCTCAGCGGACGTTGCCGTTGGAGCAGGTCGTCTGCGCGGCCGAGTTGCCCTTGATCGAGTCGGGCAACGCCACCACGGTGTCCGGGGTGGCCGTGGGATCCGGCGTGGCCTCGGTGACGGGCTCGGTGGGCTCCTGCACGATCACGCCGTCGTTGCTGGTGTTCTGGTGCGTGATCTGCAGCTGCGCGTTCGCCTCGATCGCATCCCAGAGGGCTGCGGCGGCCTCCTGGTTCGGGACGACCTTGTTCGGGTCGGCGTAGTCCGCCCCGGTCGGGTACTGCACGAAGACGATGTCCTCGAACGGCACCGATTTCACCGCGAGCGCGATCTGCACGAGCGTCATCGGGTTGTTCGCCAACGAGGTGCTGGCTTCCAGATTGCTGAGCGCGGTGTTGGCGAGCTTGAGCATGACCGGGACGTTACCGAGCACCTCACCACTGATCATCTTGCGGGCGAGGCTCGACATGTACTGCTGCTGGTTGCCGATGCGGCCGAGGTCGCTACCGTCACCGACACCGTGGCGCGTCCGCAGGAACTGGAGGGCCTGCAGGCCTTCGACAGTGTGCGTGCCCGCGGCCATGTCGAGGCCGGTGTAGCGGTCCTTGATCGGGTTGGCGAGGCATACGTCGACGCCGCCGATCGCGTTGGTGATCTCGATCACGCCGCCGAAGGTGACGGAGGCCGCGAACTGGATCTCTTGATCGGTCAGTTCCGAGATCGTCTTGACGACGCAGTTGAGGCCACCGTCGGTGTACGCGGTGTTGAGCGGCTGCTTACTCATCGCCGAGCGGACGTTGCCCTCGTCGTCCAGGCACTCCGGGATCGGGATCATCAGATCGCGGGGGAAGCTCACGACAGTGATACGACGGGGCTCCTGAGAGACGTGCACCAGGAGATTCACGTCGTTGAGGGTGCCCTCGGAGTCACTTCCTGTGCACCGTTCGCCGAACAGACCCGCGTACTTCTCTTCGCAGGTGTCGACGCCGGTCAGGACGAGGTTGAACCCCTCCTCGTACTCGCCGATGTCCGGCGGGACCGCCTCCTGGCCCTCGAGGTCGACGGCGTTCGCGGCGACCGTACTGGAGAAGTCGTACGCGATGTAAGCCGCGACGCCGAACCCACTGACGAGCACCACCGCCAGACCGATCGCGATGAGCTTCAACAGCTGGTTGACGGGACCGGGGGTCGCCAGCTGACCGTGTCGCGCGACCGTGCGGCGGCGGCGGTGGTTCTCGCTCACTCGGGGCCTTTCGGATTCAGCGCCGGTGAGGGGCCACCGTGCTCAGCTGCGGAGGGTGTGGGATTCGAACCCACGAGACATCTCTGCCCACTGGTTTTCAAGACCAGCTCCATCGGCCGCTCGGACAACCCTCCTCGACAGACACATCTGTCGACAAGGCGTGAGTCTAGCCGAGTTCTATTCTCCCGTGCTGACCTGGGCGGGTGCTGGAAGCGTGTCGAGGGCCTGCGCCAGTCCGCCGTCCTGTACGTCTGCGGTGACCTCGCTCGCGGCATCCTTCACTTCCGCGGGGGCCTGACCCATCGCCACGGCCCGTCCGTCGAGAGCACGCGCCCAGCCGAACATACCGATGTCGTTGCGACCGTCGCCGGCGACGAGGATGCGCCCTCCGTCGAGTCCCAGTTCGGTGCGCACCTGCTCCAGTGCGGTCCCCTTGTCGACGCCCTGCGGGGCGATGTCCAGCCAGGCCGTCCAACCGATCGCGTACGAGACCTCGTTGAGACCGGCATCCGAGACGAGCCGATGGAAGTCGTCCTCGTCGTGCCCGGGCGAGACGACCACGATGCGCGACACCGGGAGTCGGCCGAGCTCCTCGAAGTCGACCTGGCGACCGCCGTCGAGCGTCCAGTCGTCGAGCTGCTCGGTGTACAGCCGCTGCCCGGAAGCGAGCTCGACCATGTACCGGGCCTCGGGCAGGCGGTCGCGCAGCAGTCCGAGAACGGGGGTCGGGTCGAACGTCTCGACACTCCAGCGCTCCCAGTCGTCTCCGTCGCGACGCATCGTGACCGCGCCGTTGGAGCACACGACATAATCCGCGGTGAGGCCGAGCTCCTCGACGTAGCGCCGCGTCGCCATCCAGCTGCGCCCAGTCGCGATCGTGACCACGTGTCCGGCGTCGCGAACCCGCGCGATCGCTTCGGGAACTCCGGGACTCATGGTCTCGTCCTGCAGCAGGATCGTTCCGTCGACGTCGAGACCGACGAGCCAGGATGCCGTCACCGAGCTGCCCGCCCCTCGTCGAGCGGCCGGATCACGTCGAGGCCGCCGAGGTACGGGCGCAGAACCTCGGGCACCCGCACCGAGCCGTCGGCCTGCTGATGCGTCTCGAGCAGTGCGACGATCCAGCGGGTGGTGGCGAGCGTTCCGTTGAGCGTGGCGACGTGCTGCGTCTTCGCCGCGCCTTCTGACGCGTCGACCGCCGGCCGGTAGCGGACGTCCAGGCGGCGGGCCTGGAACGTGGTGCAGTTCGAGGTCGACGTGAGTTCACGGAACGCGCCTTGAGTGGGCACCCACGCTTCGATGTCGTACTTGCGTGCGGCGCTCGACCCGAGGTCTCCCGCGGCGACGTCGATCACGCGATAAGCGAGACCGAGCGAGGTCAGCATCTCCTCCTGCAGGGCGACGAGGCGAAGGTGCTCGGCCTCGGCGTCTTCCGCGGTCGTGTAGACGAACATCTCGAGCTTGTTGAACTGGTGCACGCGGATGATGCCGCGGGTGTCCTTGCCGTGGGAGCCGGCCTCGCGCCGGTAGCACGTCGACCACCCCGCGTAGCGGAGGGCGCCATCGCCGAGATCGACGATCTCGTCCTTGTGGTACCCGGCGAGCGCGACCTCACTGGTGCCGACCAGATAGAGATCGTCGTCCTTGTCGAGGTGATAGACCTCGTCGGCGTGCTCGCCGAGGAAGCCGGTCCCCTGCATGATCTCGGGGCGCACGAGGGTCGGCGTGATCAACGGCACGAAACCGTTCTGCAGCGCCTTGTCGAGCGCGAGGTTCATGAGCGCGATCTCGAGGCGCGCGCCGATGCCGCGCAGGAAGTAGAACCGCGCGCCGGAGACCTTCGCGCCGCGCTCCATGTCGATGGCGCCGAGAAGCTCGCCGAGCTCGAGGTGGTCGCGCGGCTCGAAGTCGAAGGCGGGTACGTCTCCGACCCGGCGCAACTCGACGAAGTCGGCCTCACCGCCGGCCGGCACCCCGTCGATCACGACGTTCTCGATCCGGGCGAGCGCAGCGGATGCCGCGTCGGCTGCGTCGTTCGCCGCGTGCTGGGCCTGCTTGACGCGCTCCGCCAAGTCCTTGGCCTGCGCGACGAGCGCCGCCTTCTCTTCCTTCGGGGCTTTCGCGACCTGCTTGCCGAAAGCGTTCTGCTCCGCACGCAACTCCTCGAAGGCGGACAGCGCAGCCCTCCGCGATCGATCGGCCTCGAGTGCGACGTCGACGGTGCTCTGGTCGTTTCCACGAGCAGCCTGCGAACGGCGGACGGTCTCCGGTTCTTCGCGGAGGAGTGCGAGGTCGATCATCTTCCAAGTCTACGGTGCGGCGGACGCCACCCCTCGGCCACACGGATGCGCGCAGTCCGCGAGACGCGGCATCGCGGATTAGAGTAGCGCCATGACCACGCCCGCCCTCGTCCGACGACAGGCGGCACTCGTCTACAACCCGATCAAGGTCGACGGGAAGCACCTCCGTGAAGCCGTGAGGGACCTGTCCCGCGAAGCGGGGTGGGAACACCCGGCCTTCTACCCGACGACGGTGGAGGATGCCGGACAGCAGGCCACTGCGCAGGCCCTCGAACGCGGCGTCGACGTCGTCCTGGTGGCGGGCGGCGACGGCACGGTCCGCGCCGTGTCCGAAGCGATCGCGAACACCGGAGTCCCGTTGGCGATCCTGCCCAGCGGCACCGGGAATCTCCTCGCCCGCAACCTCGGACTTCCGCTCGCCGACCCGACGGAGATGATCCGAGCCGCTCTCGGCGGCTTCCGGCACCCGATCGACATCGGCTGGGCGCGCCTGACCAGAGCCGACGGCGAGGAGCAGGAACACGCCTTCGTGGTGCTCGCCGGCATGGGCCTGGATGCGGACATGATCGCGAACACCCGCTCGAACCTGAAGAAGTCGGTCGGATGGATCGCGTACGTCGACGGCGCCGCGCGGTCACTGCCCCGCGCGAAGCCCTTCCGTGCGGTCTACCAGGTCGATGACGGCCGCCTGCATTCGCATCGCGCGTACAGCCTGCTCTTCGCGAACTGCGGGACCCTTCCCGCCGGCATCGCGCTGATCCCTGACGGGTCGATCACCGACGCATCCCTCGACATCGCCGTCATCAAACCCACCGGGGTCCTCGGATGGTTCGCCGTCTGGCGCAAGATCTGGTGGGACAACTCGGTGCTGCGGCGCTTCCGTGCCGGGCGTCGCGTGCTCGAACGTCGCGGCAAGAACGCCTCGGTGCACTACTTCCACGGGGCAGCCGCCGAAGCAGCTGTGCCCGGTCCGATCCCGATCGAACTCGACGGGGATGAATTCGGTGAAGCCGTGCGGATCACCTGCTGGGCCGACCCGGGAGCGCTCCTGCTCGCGCTTCCCCCCGACCACCCGGTGCACATGCTCTGAGAGCGACCGCGACGCTACCGGACCTCGACCGTTCCGTCGAGACCGCCGCCGACGAGCGTCAGTGTGAAGGTGCCGTCGTCCTCGACGGTGTCGTCACCGAACGCGAGCATGGTCGCCCGCGGCCCCATGTCCATCGTGCAGACCTGATCGTCATCGGTGACGAAGGTGGCGGTGCCGGAGGTGCCGGAGCCCTCGAGAGACTCCACCACCGGGATACAGCTCGAGGACCCCCAGGTGAGCAGCACGAGAGCACCGTCGTCGAACCACCCGGCGGTCGGCTGGTACTCGGTCGACCCTCCTGGCGTTCCTGCGGCAGCGGGGTCGCCGTCGAGGTCGATGTCGTCGGTGAGATCGCCGTAGGTGACGTTCAGGGTGATGTCCTTCGTCGGGTCCACGCCTTCGGGCAGGGCGCCGAGGCTCGCCCGCGGAGCGAGATCGGCCGTGCACGGCTTCTCCGCTTCCGCGGCCGGATCCGCCAGGGTCACGGTCACGGTCTGGCCCTCGCCCGTGACCTGGTCCACCTGCGGCACGCAGGTCGAGGATCCCCACGTGACGACCGCGAACATGCGGCCGTCATCGAGCAGGGCGCCCTCCATGTCGTTCTGATCGTCGACGTTTCCGGCGCTCGGAGCCGGTGAACTCGTCGGGGTGTCCGAACCCGGCCCGGCGGTGCACCCTGCGACGAGGAACGCGGCGGCGACGAGGCCGACGACGGAGGCGAGGGGACGCAGCGCGGAGGTCATGCACACAGAGTATCCCGCGCCACGATCACCCGGAAGGCACTCGCGTGCTACTGCAGGGCGGAGGTGAGACGCGCCAGGTTGTCGAGCACGGTGGAGCGCAGCGGCTGCTGCATCCACTCCTCGAGGGTCAGCTCGCGACTGAGCGAGCGGTACTTGTCCTCGACTTCGCGCATCTCGGCGACGAACTCCTCGCCCCGCACCAGCATCGAGACTTCGAGGTTCAGACCGAAGGAGCGCATGTCCATGTTGCTGGACCCGATGACCGCGACCCCGTCGTCGATCGTGAGCGTCTTGGTGTGCAGGATGTACGGCTTGCGATACATCCAGATCCGCACGCCGGCCTTGAGCAGCACCTCGTAGTAGCTGCGTTGGGCGTGGTACACCATCGCCTGATCGCCCTCCTCCGACACGAAGAGCTCCACGTGGACGCCTCGGTCGACGGCTGCGGTCACCGCCAGCAGGAGCGCTTCGTCGGGGACGAAGTAGGGGCTGACGATCATGATCTTCTTCTTGGCCGCGTACAGCAGCCCGAGGAAGAGCCGGAGGTTGTTCTCGACCTCGAACCCCGGTCCCGACGGCACGACCTGGCAGTCGAGGTCGCCCGAGCCGATGTTCGCATGGGCGATGTCGATCCCCTCGAGGACCGTATCGGTCTCGCTGTACCAGTCGGCCACGAAGATCGCGTTGACACTCAGAACCACGGGACCGTCCAGACGGACCATGAGGTCGACCCAGTGCAGACCGCGCTTGATGTTCTTCGGCAGGTTGTACGTCGAGTCCGTGATGTTCTGCGAGCCAAGGAACGCGATGTTGCCGTCGACGACCAGGAGCTTGCGGTGATTGCGCAGGTCAGGACGCTGCATCTTGCCCTTGAACGGCTGCACGGGGAGCATCAGATGCCAGTCGGCGCCCATGGCGTCGAGACGGGCGATGGTCTGCTTGTACCGGGGCTTGCCGCGGTTGGCCCAGTGATCGAGGAGGACTCTCACCTCGACGCCACGCGCCGAGACCTCTTCGAGCGCTCGGAAGAAATTGTCCGTCGACGCATCCGCTTGCAGGATGTAGAACTCGACGTGCACGTACTCCTGAGCGGTGCGGATGGCCTCGGCCATCTCGTCGAGGGACTCCTGGTAGTCCGAGATCAGGTGGGCGCCGTTGTCACCCGAGAGCGGCAGCGCGCCGAGCTTCTGATTCATCTGGACGATGGGCCCCAACCACTCGGGGGCGTTCGGACGCAGAGTCCCGAAGTGCAGGTGCTCACTCGTCTGGGCGATGTATTCGTTGATCTGGTCCTGCTTGCGCCGCCGGGCACGCGGGAGCCGTGGGTTTCCGATCAGCAGGAAGAGGAACACGCCGACGAACGGGATGAAGAAGACCGCGAGGAGCCAGGCCATCGCGGCCGTCGGTCGGCGATTGCGCGGGATGACGATGATCGCCGTCACGCGGATGACGATGTCGAGGGCCACGAGGAAGGCGGCTATCCACCAGCCCCAGGTCTCCGCGGTCATCGTGTCCCCTCACACCGTGGTGACGATCACCTCGGACTCACACCGGAGCCGGTGTGCTGGCTTCACAGTAGCGGATGGGTCGGACTCAGACGCGCGGCGGGAGGCCGCGCGCCGCGCGCTCTTCGGCCTCGATCTGCGCGTGGACCTTGCGCTCTTTGCGATCGAAGCGGAGGATGCCGCGGAGCACGAAGACGAACACGATGCTCACTCCGACGGTCGGCAGGAGAGACCATGCCGCGGCGAGCCAGAAGTTGTCCATCACCCCATGGTACGCGAGCCACTCTTCGTGCACATTCCCGCTCTTTCTGGATCCGCGTCCACAGCCCGCCTCTTCCGCCCTGCGTGACCACGCGTTCCGCGACACTCTCGGCATGACAACAGTTCTTCGTGCCACCGATTCCGCCGCGTTCCTCGCCCTGGTCCCCCCTCTCGCCGGGTTCACACCTCGTCGGAGCATCGTCCTGCTCCCTTTCTGCGGCGCCCGCACCGAGGGAGCCATGCGGCTGGACCTCCCCGACGACGAGACCGATCTCGAGCACTACGCTCATGCGGCAGTGGGCCTGGCGTCCCGCGTCACCGGCACCGATGCCGTGGCACTCGTGGTCTACACCGACGCGGAGTCCCAGGCCACCCGCGACGGGCTCGTGCTGCCGTACGCCGTTGCCGTCGACGAGGTGCTGGGGTCCGCGGAGGATGCTGGTCTCCGAGTGGTCGACGCGCTCTGTGTGACACCGTCGGGGTGGTCGAGCTATCTCGACCCGGCGCCGCGTCTCCACCCCCTCGCGGAGGTCCTCCCGCCCGCGGAGGTGCCATCGGTGGGCGATGTCTCCGGGGATCAGTGGGCCGGAGCGGAGCTTCCCGAGGTCGACCTCGCAGAGAAGGAAAGGGTCGGGCGAGCGATGCAGGAGCTGACGGCACTGCTCGATCAGGAGGAGACGGGACGCAGCGCGCGTGTGACCGGACGCGAGAACCCCCAGCTGATCGCTGCGCTCGTGCTATTGGAAGACATCCCGGCGCTCTTCGAGTCCGTGCTCACGACTCCCGATACGCTCCCGCCGTTCGCGACCGCGACGTTGCTGTGGTGTCTCGAGCGCCCGCTTCTGCGAGATGTGGCGATCGCCCAGTGGGCCACCGATCTCCTCGGCGGCAAGCGCGCCTACAGCGCACAGATGGCCTTCGCGACCAGCGGCGAGATGGTCCCGGACGAACTGGGGCGGTTGTTCCTGGGGCAGGGGCCCGGCCCGGACCCGGAACGGCTTCGCGTCGCCCTCTCGGCCGTCCGCGCGGCGGCCGCACGGGCACCGCGGGCTTCACGACCGGCACCGCTGACGGCGGCGGCGTGGTTGTCCTGGGCCCTCGGCCGCGCCACGCATGCGGGTCACTACCTCGACCTGGTGCGCGAGATCGATCCCGGCTACTCTCTCGCAGCGTTGCTGGAGACCATGCTCGGCAGCGCCCTGTTGCCGGAGTGGGCGTTCCGTCGAGGCTCAGCGGCGTGAAGGCCGGGCCGCGCGGGTCACTTCACCAGCGGGAAGAGGATGGTCTCGCGGATCCCCAGGCCGGTGATCGCCATCAGCAGACGGTCGATCCCCATGCCCATCCCCCCGGATGGCGGCATGCCGTGCTCGAGTGCTCGCAGGAACTCCTCGTCGACAGGCATCGCCTCGACGTCACCCCGTGCGGCGAGCTTCGCCTGCTCCACGAAGCGCTCGCGCTGGATCACGGGGTCGACGAGCTCGGAGTATCCGGTCGCCAGCTCGAACCCACGGATGTACAGGTCCCACTTCTCCACGACGCCGTCGATCGAGCGGTGTTCACGCACGAGGGGCGAGGTGTCGACGGGGAAGTCCATCACGAACGTCGGGCGCACCAGGTCGCCCTTCACGAAGTGCTCCCACAGCTCTTCGACGAGCTTGCCGTGGGTGGCCTGAGGCGGAAGATCGACACCGGTCTGCTCGGCGAAGGCGATGAGGTCTTCGACGGAGTCCTGCGGGGTGACCGTGCGGCCCGATGCTGCGGAGAGCGACTCGTACATCGAGATGCGGTCCCACTCGCCGCCGAGGTCGTACTCGGTGCCATCGGCCCAGGTCACGGTCGTCGATCCCGCGACCGCGATCGCCGCCTTCTGCACGAGTTCCTGCGTCAACGCGGCCATTTGGTTGTAGTCGCCATAGGCCTGATAGGCCTCGAGCATCGCGAACTCGGGGCTGTGCGTGGAATCCGCACCCTCGTTCCGGAAGTTGCGGTTGATCTCGAAGACACGCTCGATGCCCCCGACGACCGCGCGCTTCAGATACAGCTCCGGCGCGATGCGCAGGTACAGCTCGGTGTCGAAGGCGTTCGAGTGGGTGATGAACGGGCGTGCGGATGCCCCTCCGTGCTGCACCTGCAGCATCGGGGTCTCGACCTCGAGGTAGTCGTGACTGGTGAAGGTGGCACGCAGGCTCGCGTTCACGGCCGCACGCGCACGGACCGTGGTGCGTGCCTGCTCACGGACGATGAGATCGAGGTAGCGGCTGCGCACGCGCCCTTCCTCGCTGAGCTCGGAGTAGGCGTTGGGGAGAGGCAGGACTGCCTTCGACGCGATCTCCCACCCATCGGCCATGATCGACAGCTCTCCGCGACGGCTGGAGATCACTTCTCCGTGCACGAAGACGTGATCGCCGAGGTCGACGTACTCCTTCCAGTCCGCCAGCGACTCCTCGCCGACGTTCGCGAGCGAGATCATCGCCTGGATGCGTGCGCCGTCACCGGCCTGCAGCGTCGCAAAGCAGAGCTTGCCGGTGTTCCGGCTGAACACCACGCGGCCTGCGACCCCGACCACGACGCCGGTCTCATCGCCGGCTTCGAGGTCGCCGTACTCGGCGCGCAGCGCGGGAATGGTGTGCGTGATCGGCACGCCCACCGGGAAAGCTCCCCCACCGGCATCCGTCCGCTTCTCGATCAGACGCTCGCGCTTGGCGAGTCGCACGGCCTTCTGTTCGTGGACGTCTTCCTCGGCGGGGAGGTCGTTCGAGGCCGGTTCGGGCGCGGCGGACGCGTCAGTCATGTGCGGGGCTCCTTGAAAGTCGTTCCCAGTTTACCGAGGCGGCGTCTCTTCCCTCGGCACAGGCTGGGTAGCCTCGAAGAATGGCCCACACACGGATCCTCCGCGCGTTCGCTGCCCTCTCCCTCGCTCTTGCCGGGATCGCCGCGCCGGTCACCGCGGAAGCGGCACCTGTCTCCGCGGCGGACGTGGACGACTTCTCGTATGCCTCCTGGGATGCCGACTACGAGGTCGGACTCGATCAGGAGGGCCGCGCGCTGATGTGGGTGACCGAGACGCTGGTCGCCCGCTTCCCCGAGACCGATCAGAATCGCGGAATCGTCCGGGGACTGCCGACCTCATACCAGGGCGCCAGCACCGAGACGCGGATCATCGCGGTCACGGATGAAGACGGTACTGCCGTCCCCTACGAGACCGACGAGGAAGACGGACTCACCTTCGTGAGCATCGGCACCGACGACTACGTGCAGGGCCTCACCACGTACGTGATCGAGTACGAGATGCGCGACGTGGTGCTGGCGACGAGTCCGACCGATGGGTCGTCGACGCCGTCGGTGGACGAGTTCTATTGGGACCTGCTCCCCCTCGACAGCACACAGCCCATTGAACGCTTCCGCGCCGGCATCACGTTCGACAGCGAGATGTCGGCGGCGCTCACCGGCTCCGCCCGCTGCTACACCGGCGCTTCGGGCTCGAGGGACGAGTGCGACCTTCAGGGCCCGACCACCGACGGTGGGGCCGCGACGTTCCGGGTCGAGTCCGCCCAGCTCCCCGCCGGTCACGGAGTGACCGTGGCAATCGGCTTCGACGCGGACACCGTCGCACAGCCCCTCGCGCGGACGCCGGATCCGGTAGGCGACATCGCCCCGCTGATCGCCGCCGTCGGTGCGGTCGGCGTCTCCGTCGGCAGCTGGGTGGCCGTCGCAGGGTTCACGCGCCGACGCCGGAGAGCGACCGGGATCGTCATCGCCCAGTACGACGTGCCGGATTCGCTTCCGCCGCTGCTCGCCGGCGCCATCATCCCCGGCGCGAAAGACGTGATCCCCGCCGAGATCGTCCACCTCGCCGTGCGCGGCAGCCTGCGCATCGAAGAGGGCGCGCAGGCGGAGGAACCCCGGTTGCGGCGTCTGCGGGCGACGACCGGGGCCGACGAGCTGGACGAGGCCGCGTTCGAGGCGCTCTTCGCAGACGCCGACCCCGACGGTGTCGTCGACGTTCCTGCCACAGACGAGGCGTTCGCCGCGCGGATGTCCACTCTGGAGCAGAGTGGGAAGGTTGCCGCGGCATCGCGTGGCCTGACCGAGAAGGTCCGCAGTCGCGCGGCCGTCATCCTGCAGTGGTGCGCGATCGGCATCGCAGCGATCGGCCTGGCCCTCGGCATCTGGGCCGCCACGACCGGCCGCCTCTCCGCCATCCCCGGTGTGGTCGTGATCTCCTTCGTCGCGTTCCTCGTTCTGCTGTCGAGCCTGTACGCGTTCTCGAAGCACACCGTGCTCACCGCCGAGGGCGCCCGTACCTACGAGTACCTGCAAGGCGTGCAGGAGTTCATCCGGGTCGCCGAGGCCGACCGTCTGCGCATGCTCCAGTCCTACAGCGGTGCCGAACGCCGACCGGACGGCACCGCCGACGTCATCCACCTGTACGAACGTCTCCTCCCCTACGCGATCCTGTTCGGCATGGAGAGCGAATGGGGCGACGTCCTCGAGCGTGCGTACGCGGGCGAGCATCGCGGGGCGACCTGGATGGGCGATCCGACCTCGTTCGCCCTCCGGATGCAGCTCGCGGCGTTCGTGGCATCGTCCCGCTCCGCCGCGACCTATACCGCACCGTCGACGAGCACCTCATCGAGCGCCGGCGGATCGTTCGGCGGCGGGTTCTCCGGGGGCGGAGGCGGAGGCGGGTTCTCCGGCGGGCGCTGACCCCGGGCCCGGAGGAGACCTCGGCTCAGCGCTTGTCGTATCGTGCGCCCGCGGGATTGGACGGCTGTATCGTCAGCACCAACAGCACGATGTCCCCGACGGACGGAATGAGCCGCAGCAGGACGAACCACCCCGAGAGGTTCGTGTCGTGCAGGCGTCGCACGGCCAGCGCGATTTGCGGCACAAGCGTGGCCAGGGCCCAGACCGCCAGGAGCGCAATCCCGACGTTGAAAGCGGGACCCAGGTAGAACACCTCACCTCCGGTGTCCAGCTCGCCGCTCGCGACGCCGATGGCAACAGTCGAGCCCGCCAGAACCAGATAGACGACGGTGGTGGCGAGTTGCCACCACCAGTACTCCGAGCGACTCGCACGGCCGGAGAACGTCGCGTACTTGCGAAAGAACCTCGTTATCGCTTGCCCCAAGGAAGCACCGTAGAGCGGATCAGCCAAGATCGTCGTGCCCATGAGTTCCCCTTTCACCCGCGGCCGTAGGTCATCACGGCCAGCGGAGGATCGTGATCGCGCTGCCGAAGGTGTTCCGCGGGGTGGTGTCGCCCGTTCCCAGCTGTCCGAACGCGTTGCTCCCCGCCGAGCTGAACGTGCCGTCCTGCCCGAGATACAGAGCATGGTCCGCGCCTGCCCCGGTTTGGAGTGCGACCGACCCCGGCGCGAGCGTCACCGGCGTCGGTGAGGGCACAGAACCGCCGGTGGTTCCCAAACCCAGCTGTCCCTGACTGTTGTCTCCCCAGGCGAACAGGGCTCCGTCGGCGCGCCACGCGTAGAAGGAGGAGGAACCTGCAGCAGGGAAGGAGGCGTCCACTCCGACGATATCGGTCGCGCCGACGACCGCGGACGCCGTCGCCGAGGTCGCCGAGAAAAGGGACCCGTCCTGGCCCCAGGCCAGGACGACGTTGGTGCCCGCCGCGACCCCATCGACCGTGGAGGTGATCCCTGTGAGCGTCACCCCCGCAGCGGCGCCGAACCCGGTGCCCCACGCAATGGTCTCTGCGCCACCTTCGACCTGAGCGATGCCTGCGAACCGCCCCGCGGCTGCGCTTTCGACGGCCACGAGGTTCAGTCCCTGTGCTGTCACCCGTGCGGGCGGACTCTGTCCTGTCGCTGACCGACCGAGCCGTCCGCCGCCTGCCGTGCCCCATGAATACAGGGCTCCGCTCTCCGTCCACGCCAAGTAGTAATATCCGCCACTGGAGACCCCGACGACCGGATCCCCGAGCGCGTCGAAGAACGCACTGCGTGTAGGCGTATGACTCGTCCCGCTGACAGTTGCGTTCCCCCAGGTGTACACGCCGCCGTCCGACGCGAGCGCGATGACGGTGTCCAGCCCACCATCAGCCTTCACGATCTGTACCCCCGAGGGCAACATGACCTGCTCAGGGACGAGACGCGAACCGCCAGAGGTTCCATTACCGAGCTGTCCTGCTCCGTTCCCGCCCCAGGTGAAGATCTCACCGGCAGCTGTCCAGCCCATCGAGTAGTTCTCTCCGGCATCGATACCGACGAAACTCAGCGGAACGGAATCCACAGCCGACAAGCTCGACTGCACGCGGCCCGTGTCAACGAACTGAGCGACGGACCCCTGGCTGGCTCCCAGCACCGATCCCGCCACCGCCACCACAACGGCGGCAGTGAAGGCGGCGAAGCGGCGGCGGCGTCGGGTCGTCATGCTTCTCGTCCTTGCTCGGTCTTCGGGCTCTCGGTTTTCGCATGCTCTGGCTTCTTGCGCGAATGGGGACGTGTCGGTATCGCCGCCAGCACGACCAGAGCGATGACCGCGCCGAGGAACCACGGCGACTTCATCACGGCCAGGGCCGCGCCGGCGTGGGGAATCGCGAACGCCACACGCTGCGTCTGGGAACCGAGCGCATACGGTGCGGCGTCGGCCGCAGGGTTCGCATCGCCCTTCAGTGTCGCGACAGTGAGCCCGTCATGAACGGTCAGATCGACGATGCGGTGGGTCACCAGCTTCCCGTCCCCGGCACGGGCGACGCTGATGACGTCGCCGATCTGGAGATCGTCGGTGTCACGAGGAATCGTCATCGCCGCGGAGCCCTCCGGGATCGCAGGAGCCATCGAGCCGGAGGAGAAGATGAGGACTCGCGCTCCGATGATGGCAGCGAAGAGAGCGATCACCACCGCTGCGGCCCCGATGATCGCAGCGGTGTTCAAAAACACCCGCCACCCCTTCCCTGACGACGAGGTAGACGTCGAGGCAGGCGTCGATGTGGTGTCGATCATGATCCCCGCCGTTCCCGCCGTCGTCGCATCCCGAAGCGGAGCGCTACTCCTACGGCCAGGCATGCCAGTGCGAGAAGCAAGGTCCCACCGACCGCCACCCCTGTCGGAGGCAGCGCGTCCGGTGGATTCTCCGGTGGACTCGAGAGCACGCAGACGTCCGCTTCCGTCGCGGTGACGATGTAGTTCGCCACCCCGGACTGGCCCTGATACTCGTTTCCGGCGGTGATGGGCAGCTCTGCGACCATCGTCACCGTGACCGTCCCCTGCGCCGGGATCGCCTCTGGGTTGTCCGAGCACCGGCCTTCCTCCGACAGCGAGAAGCTGACGTCGAGCGGAGTGTCTCCGCCGAACAAGACACCGGACTGCATCAGCTCTGAGGACAGCTCGACAGGCACATCGTTGCTGTTGGTGAGCGTGAGCGTCCGGACCTGCGGGTCGCCGGGCTTGATGTTCTCTACCGTGACGACGGGCGGAACCCAGACGAGCTCTGAGGGGACCCCGACCATGTCACTCATGACGGACAGCGCTCTATGCCTGCGTCGCTTCGAACGGGAACACGACCGTCACGCCCTGTCCAGCCGCGCCCACCGGGGCCGCAGGGTCAAAGGTGACGACGATGTTCAGAGTGGTCCCATTGGCCGCTCCGCCCGACGAGATGTCAAGCCCCGTGAACGACGCCGAAGCCAGGGTGCCGTTGAACAGCTCGGTGGACGTGCCGGTGTCGGTGATCACGACGGTCAGGTAGTCCTCCAGAGCCGTCGCCGGCGTGCCCTCGGAGTTCGTCAGAATCGGGGCGCCGAGACCGAGCAGCGCATCGATCGTGCCGGAGTTGTAGACGAGCAGGTCCAGATCGACGGAGTCCCCTGGCGCGAGGTTGTCGAACCCGGCGCTGAAGTCGACGAGGTAGTTGTCCGGGTTCCCGTCCTGGTCGTCGTCGAACTTGAGGTCCAGCGTCCCCGAGGTGAACGTGGTCTCCACGTTGCCTGTGTCGGTGAACGCCGCGAGGGTCGCGCCCACGGCCGCCACGGCGATTATCCCGATCGCTGCCAGCACTTTCGCGCGGGTACTGATCTTCACGTCCATCTTGATCCTCCGATGCACCTAAGACCCGCGTCAGCGAGTCGTAATCTGATCTCCCCGCGGTGACCCGCAAGATACCACGACTCGAGACGGCGAGCTTCGTTCTCGCGTGATCGATCACAAATCGTGATAGATCGGACGAGCGCTCTCACTCAGCCTCCGACGCCCGACCATGCCCACGCTATGGGTCGGATTCGGCGCTTGGGTGGTGAGCGATCGCGATTCAGTAGCCGCGAAAGCGGTATCAGTGTCACCTCGCGCAAACGCATGCGAACAGCCGGCGTCTTCGAGGAGCGTAGTGGTGGACGATGCACGGTGCTGCTGCCCGATGCACACGGAGCTCTGCCTCGTCACTCACCGAATTCCGGTCGACTTCCTCTCACCCGGAGAGGTTCCGAGCAGCCGAGACGAAGACGGCTGCTGAAATGAAGTCCTTCGATCCTGCGGAAAGGTCTTCATGTCCACGTGCGAATCAGCGACAGACGAGCGCCGCTCGGATCTGCGTGATCGCTCGCGACGGTTGTGGAAGCCGGCTCCTCTGTCGAGAGAGCGGCCGACTCGGCGGGCGAGGCAGTGGTGGGGAGCGGCCGGCTATGGAGCGGCACTGGTCGGTCAGGTTGCGATGATCGTCCTCGGCATCGTCATCAACTTCGTCTTCGATGGAGGAGCCGCGCAGCTCGACTGGCTCGGCGCCTGGGCTCTCCTCGGCACCTTCTACGCGTCCGCGACGCTGCTCGTGCTCGGCATCTCCGCTCGATCAACCGCCCACGTTCGCCCGCATCGATTCGTCGCGAGCAGGCTTGCACGCCTCGTGGCGACGTCGACGACGGTTCTGGCGAGTATGACCGGCCTCACCGCCGCCGTGCGTGTCCTCACCCTCGCCCCGGATTGGCAGGTCGGGCTGAGGACGACCGTCATCGGCGTGTGGGTGATGGTCCTCGCCTGGGGCTTCCTCCACTGGGGCTTCGCGCAGATCTACTTCCAGCGCAACCTCCGGGACGACGAGCCACCATTCGACTTCCCCAAGACCCCGCACCCACGAATGGTGGACTTCGTCTACTTCTCGTTCACGGTCGGAACCAGTTTCGCCGCTTCCGATGTCACCGTGCTCTCCACTCGCATGCGGTGGACGGTCATCTGGCACTCCGTGTGCAGCTTCTTCTTCAACGGGCTGATCATCGTGCTCGCGCTCAACACGATCATGTCCAACGGCCAGTAGCGCGCGACTCCCTCCTGAGCTCCTGAGCTCTGACCGTCGAAGTGGCGGAGCACTGTCTCCGAGTCACCCGACACGACGCCCAGTCGGAGCGACTCAGCGAAGGGCCTCCAGGTGGTTGCTCAGGCCCTGTCGCCCTTGCAGATCGAGCTTGCGGAGAAGTCGATGGATATGGCTCTCCACCGTCCTGACACTGAGAACGAGTCGAATCGCGATCTCCGGATTCGTCAGGCCCTCGGCCGCCAGCCGACCGACCTCCTTCTCCCTTTCGGTGAGCGCAGTGGCCGTTGCGGCGAACCGAGCGGTGTCTATCTGTCGCCCGGCAAGGTCGCTCCGGAAACGCTCTTCTCGTGCCCGTGCCGCGGCTTCCCGCTCCGGATCCGCGGCCTTCGCAAACGCCGCTGCGGCGAGCTTGCACGCGGAGAGAGCCAGACCGGTCAGACCTCGGTCCTCCAGAACGTCGACGGACGCGAGCATCGCCGCGGGGTTTCCGGCCACGCCCGCCGCGACGAAGTCCGCATATGCGGCGAGCGAGCGAGCATCGGGGAGGTCTCGCAGTTTCTGTCGAACGTCAGCCAGGCGTTCGGGAGACGGCACCAGCTCGAGCGAGGACAGGAGCTCCGTCACCCCTGCGTATCGTGCATTGCGATTCCACAGATCCGTGCCGGAACTCCACAGGACCTCCCCCGCCCGAGTGAGGTCGCCCTCGAAGGCCAGGAGTTGCGCCCTCGGCCAGGCTCGCGACTGCCCGGGCAAGGGGCCGTCGGGGTATTCGAGCTTCTCTATCTCCGCGGCGAACCGCTCCCCCGCCGAGACCTTGCCTCGTCGGATGTTGATCACCGCACTGATCGACAGCAAGGCGAGCGGGATGCCCGGCGGATAGACGGCCGGATCACCCGCGGAATGCAGGGTCTCCAAGACGTCATCGGCGGCGGTGTAGTCTCCTGCGAGCATGTGTCCCAGGGCGAGGGCTGCACCGAACGTGCGCAACGCATCCACATCGAGATACCCGTGCGCTTCGTCGAACCCGCGGCCGAGGAAGTCCATCCCCTCCCGATGCCGGCCGGCTCCGAGCAGGGCGAGCCCCATGAGCGCCCGCGAAAGGTGGGAAGCATGTCCGCCCTCGATCGTCGACACCTCCGCGAAGACCCGCCTCGCATCCTCGAATCGACCGAGGCAGACGAGCACGAGCATCTGCGTCTCCCACAGCGTGATCTTCACAGCGTCCGGCAGATCATCCTCGACCTCGAGCTTCGAGGTGAAGTCCTGGGGAACTTCACGGAGGTTGACGAGCAACCGCACCTGAGCCGCATCGAGGAGCCGTCGATACGGCCCCAGGGAGAGATCAGCGGCATCCCGTCGGAGTTGCGCGATCGCCTCGTCGAGTTCCCCCGCCACGTACGCGCGCCACTGTGCCCTCAGGACCACGAACTCGGCCAGACTCGCGCCGTCGCCCAGGCTTGGATCGACGGTGTCGATGATCCCTTCCACCGTGGATCGCACCGTCTCGCTACTCGCGTGCATCAGCGCTGTGGCGTATCGGACCGCTGCAGCCGGTGACGGATTCGCCGCCCATTCCGCAGCCGTGACCAGGCGCAACGTCCGCGCGCGTTCCTGAAGGAGACGCACGAAGAGAGCATCGTCCACGCTGCTGATGCTGCGCCGCGACTCGTCAGGCTCCGACTCGTGCTCCCCGAGCCCTGCCCCGAGCTTGTCCTCGACGAGTTCGATGAGGCGAGTCCTTCTCGTCGCCAGTGGCTCATGCCGGAAGTACTCGACGAGGAGGGGAGGAACGACCGTCACGAGTCTTCGTCCTGCGCTCGGGACGATCGCGATCGTCCCCCGTTCCTCGAGCAATTCGAGGATCTCCCACGGCACGAGTTTCCGCACCGTTTCGAGGTCTGCGACGCCGACGACCGCGATGATCTCCAACGCGTCCCGCGTGTGATCCTCGAAACCCTCGAGATGCGCTTCGAGCACCGCACGGAGAGCTCCGCTCCAGAGGTCGCGCGATGCCTCCCACTCCCCGGTGCTCCGACGAGACATGCGCTGTTCCCGAATCGAGGCGTCGACCAGGGTGAGGAGAAGTCCGACATTTCCTCCGGACTTCGCGAAGAGGCGGCTCATCGTTCCCGCTTCGACCGGTGCGTCGAGGTGTTCCCTGAGCACCGACTCCATCTCGTCGAACCGGAGGGGCTCGATGTCGATCACGTATGCAGGCTCGAGCGTCGACGCGGGCAAGCCCGTCGGGGTATGGCGTGCACGAAGGCCCTGGAGGCGCGATATCACGACCGGCACGCCGGCGTCTCGGCGGACGTACTCGACCACTCCCCAGGATGACTCGTCGAGATCATCCCAGTCGTCCACGAGCAGCACCCCTGTTCGTGCACGGAGTCGCTCGGACAGCGCGCGTGCGGTCTCATTAAGAGTCGCTGGTCGAGCACCCGTCGCGGTACCGAACCCGGCGAGGTGCAGCGCGCCCAAGCTGTGCTGCCGTAACGACGCGATGCCTCGTGCCCGGACGACGGTCCATTCCCGATCCTCGAGGCGGGAGGCCAGGGCACGGAGGAATGTGCTCCGACCGCTCCCCCGCCCGCCCACGATGTCGACGCTGACGCCTGCCATCAGGAGATCCATGGCGGCGGCCAGCGGACGCTCTCGACCGATGACCATGGGCCTCCTCCTCTCAGGCGCTCCGATGCCCTCAAGATAGACCTGGTGCCCACCGGGTACAAGCACTCGCTCCAGGACCCGTGCGCGCAACACGGTCAGATCAGCGGAGAAGGATCCGAGGCTTCGCGAAGGGCGCGTTCGACGGTCGACTGCACCAGCGCCGACAGGTATCCGCCGGCGTTCTCCACGCCGATCTCACGCAGCCGTGCGGTCGACTGCCCGATGATCGACCGGGAGAACTCGGTCGCGGTGGCGATCGCGTCGGCGTACGCGGGACGGTCGGCCTCGGCGATCACGACCGGTTCGCAGCCCATCTCCACGGCGAGCGCCTGAGCGATGGGTAGCACAGCGGCTGGCGCGGTCACCGCGGCGAAGCCGGCCTGCAGCTGGCGGAGGTCGATCGACGTCCCGGTGAAGGTGATCGCCGGGTGCACGGCAAGGGGGATCGCACCGCGTGCGGCGGCAGGACTCAGAACCTCGATGCCGAACGCCGGATCCGTGTGCAGCACGAGCTGTCCGACCTGCCAACCGCCCACCTCGGCGATACCCGCGACGAGCGAGGGCAGCTGCTCCGAGGGGACCGCGATGATCACGAGTTCGGCGCGACGCACGACGTCGAGCGCGTCGAGCACCGGCACATCGGGAAGGACCGCAGAGGCACGCTCGTCGTCGGAGCCGCTCGTGATCCCGACCACGGCGTGCCCTGCCCCACCGAGCGCGGCTCCGATCACGGGACCGACGCGCCCGGCGCCGATGATCCCGACGCCGAGTCGCCCATCCCGCGGCACCGTCACTGCTCCGACCGCGGCTGCGGCGGCGTCGCCGGTGGAGGCGGCGGCGCGGTGGGAGGCGCCGGCGGCGCGGTGGGGGGCCCGGAGCCCGGAGGTGGAGGTGCGACCGGAGGCGTCCCTGTGTACGGAGGCGGAGGAGAGACGGGAGGCGGCCCCGTGTAGGCCGGGGGCGCCGGAGGAGTCGGCTCAGATGCGGTAGGCGAATGCTCGCTCCATCGGTGGCTCCTGTCGCGCGACGCGGCCTCAGCGGCGGCGACCACGACGCCGTCGAGCAGCGCCAGGGCATCGGCACGCTCGAGTCCGGAGAGGTAACCCGTGATCGGACCGGGAACGGTGTGAACCTGTGCCCCCGACACCCGCTGTGCTCGATCGATCGGCCCCTGGCTGAGGGACACGCCCTGCAGGCGCGCGAGCGGGAACACGGCGAGCTTGCGCCACACGATCCCGCGACGAAGCAGCAGCCCGAAATCGGTCACGAGATAGCCGTGCCGCTTCCACGAGAACGGACGCCGCCACCGCGCTCGACGAGGCATCGTCCGGTAGGCATCGCCCTCCACCGGACCCACGATGCCGTGCTCCCAGAGTTCCGGGATGTTCGCCGCCGGAACGTCCGGCAGAACCAGCCCGAGGACACGCTCGACGTCGGCCCGCTTGCCGACCGGGAGCACCACGTTGAACTGCTGCCCGCTTCCGGAGGACTGCTGCGCGGCGCTCTTGCCGCTCATCCGGTTGATCCGGATCGTCCACCAGCCGAACGGACGCCACAGCAGGGACTGCGACACCTCGACCGCGAAGATGCGTCCGGGCGGAAGCGTCTCGGTCACCGTGGTGAGCAGACCGTAGGTGATGCGCACGCCGTCGGGCGTCGGGGCGATCGAATAGCGCAACGACTTCGAGATCTGCGCCCAGGTGATACCGACGACCGCGATGACCATCGGCACACCCATGCCGAGGCCCAGGCCGAGCAGCACGATCCCGCCGCCCGTGTCGCCGTCGACGAACATGCCGATCAGCGCGCTGCCGAAAGCGATCGCGAAGATCGCGCCGAAGAACACGAACCAGAGCACGCCCGAGATCAGCTGGGAGCCGACCAGACGGCCCGTCGGGATCTTGACGACGCTCTCGGGGACGACATCGGCGAGGTCCACCCCCGCGAGGAGTCCGTTGACGCCCTCGTTCATCGAGCCGACCAGCTGCGCGCGAGCAGAGGTGGGCGCGTCCGCCGCGGCAGTGGGATCAGGGTTCTGGGCCGCAGCGCGTGCCGCCCTCGCTCCGGAAGCCAGGCGGAGGATGTCCGACCGGACGGACTCCGCGCGAGCCGTTGCGAGATACTCCAGCTCCACGTTCGCGTCGTTGCCCGCGCCGACGACCTCGAGCTTGGCGAGGCCGATGATGCGAGCGGGGAAGGGGCGGGTGAGGTTGACGCCCTGCACCCGATCGAGCGGTGCCCGACGGTGCGAGCGGAAGATGATGCCCTTGCGCACTTCGACGTGGTCACCGGTGATGCGGAACTGCTGGAAGCGCCAGACGAACCAGAAGATCAATATCAGCACGATCGCGAGACCGAGCACGCTGAGCAGCACGACCAGGATTAGGTTGTTCGCGAGTACCCACTCGACGGGGTCGGCCCCGGCGTAGTCACCGTAACGCGCTTCCTCCGGCGCGAACAGGGCCACGGCCCATGCGATGAGGCGATCGCGCATGTTCGCGATCGTGATGCCGGCGACGATGATGAGCACCAGCCCGCCCTTGAAGAGCGGGGTGAGCGGATGCATGCGGTGCCACTCGCCGTTGGCGAGGCTCGTGGACGGCTCCGAGGCCGTCGCCTGCGCACTCGGAGACGGCGGGAGCTGCGGCTCGCTCACAGGCCGGTCCGGCGGGTCTCGGCAACGTGGATGAGCGTGTCGCGCAGTGCCTCCGCGGCCTCCTGGGTGAGTCCGGGGATCTGCACGCCGGTCGTCGCCGCCGCGGTGACCATCTTCAACTGGGCGATACCGAAAGCGCGATCGAGCGGTCCTTGCGTGATGTCCACCAGCTGCATGCGTCCATAGGGAACCGCGATCATGCGCTGCCAGAGGATTCCCTTGCGGAAGACGATGTCATCGGCACGCAGCATGTATCCGATCGCCCTGGCCTGGCGCGGCAGGATGATGAGAGCGAAAACCGTGATCAGCAGGATCACGCCGGCGGGGATCCACACCCACTGCTGGTGCAGCACCAGGTTCAGCACGACGGCCGCGACGGCCACCAGGACGATGAAGATCACGTTCTGCACGATCTGGGACACGACGTAGCGGGGCGAGATCTGGTGCCAGGTGCCGTCGAGCTCCAGCCGGGCCTCGTTGCGCGCGGTGCGCAGCTTCGAGTAGGTGCCCTGGTCGAGGGCGGCGAGATCAGTGCCCTCCGCCGGGTTGAGGGGCGTGGTCTCTGGGTTCTGAGTCATCAGGATCCTTCGGCAGGGTGCAGAACTGTTCGGCGACGAGAGCGGCGATCACGAGGATGATCGCGCTTCCGATCAGGGCCAGCATGGCCACAGTCGACCCTACCTGCGGAACGACGGGACGGGACAGGAGGAACGCCAGCAGGCCTGCCCCGAAGCCGGCCATGATCGCCCCGAGCAGGCTCGAGGCACGGGCGAGCGTCGCCGCACGGAGGGCGCGGAACGGATCGATGCGGATCCCCGACCGCACGCTGCGCCGGACCGGCCAGGCGACCCCCACCGAGGCGGCGGCGATCAGGAGGAGCAGCACGGGCAGCAGCAGCGACGGCGTGAACGTGATGCGCCCCGACGCGGTGAGGATGTGATCGAGCAGGAATCCGGCGCCGCCGGCGAGCAGCGCGAGGACGACGAGGACGCCGAGGGACGTGCGCCTCATCCCTCGCCCCGTGCTCGAAGCCCGGCGACGAGGTCCGACACTTTTCCCTTGCCGAGCAGTTCGGCCTCGGGGTCGACATCGAGCCACGGATCGAGGACGAACAGCCGCTCGCCCGCCCGGGGATGCGGCAGCTGCAGGCGGGGGTCGTCCGACACGATGGCGCCGTACGCGATCAGGTCGAGATCGAGGGTGCGGTCGCCCCACCGCTCTCGGCGCTCCCTGCCGTTCTCGTCCTCGATGGCGTGGAGCATCCCGAGAAGGATCTCGGGCGCGAGCCGGGTGGTGACCAGGGCGACCGCGTTGACGTAGCCGGGCGCTTCGGGATCCGGACCGTCCAGGCGGAGCGCGACGGTCTCGAACAAGCGAGAGAGCCGGACGTCGCTCACCAACGGCAGCCGCGCGATCCGCTCGGCCGCCGCGCGGATGGTCCCGTGACGATCCCCGAGGTTCGCGCCGAGCGCGACGACCGCCACGGTTTCAGGGCGGCCGGCGCGGCGGCCCGGCAGATCGAGCGGGTTTGCGAGGTTGCGGCTCATATCGTGATGTCTTCCATCGCCTCGGGCGCGCGGCTGCGGTGCACCGTGACGGCCACATCGGCGAAGCTGAGCGGAATCGGGGCGTGCGGCTTGTGCACGGTGACGGTGACGTTCTGCACGCGCACGTCTTCCAGCGCCACGGCGGCGATCCGTTCGGCGAGCGTCTCGATCAGGTTCACCGGCTCGCCCCCCACCACCGCTGCCACCTTCTCGGCCAGTTCTCCGTAGTGCACGGTGTCGGCCACGTCATCCGACGCCGCCGCCTGGTCCAGCGACATCCGCAGACGCAGATCGATCGAGAACTCCTGCCCGTCCTCCCGCTCGTGCGCATAGACGCCGTGGCGGCCGAAGACGGTCAGGCCGGTGAGGACGATCTCATCGAGGAAATCCATGCCCTCTAGCGTACGGGGGACGCCCTCCGGCGGCTGAGCGTACGTTCAGCCCGTCCAGGCATGCGTTATCGCGAGCGCATCGCGGGTCGCGGCCACATCGTGGACCCGCACGGCCCACGCTCCGGCCTGCGCGGCGAGCGCGCTCGTGACAGCTGTCGCGAGGTCGCGCCGCGACTCCGACACCTCGTCGTCGGTGCCGGTCTCCTGGCGCAGTGTCTCCGCCAGGAAGCGCTTGCGCGACGTGCCGATCAGGACCCGGGGCCCGAGCGCGACGATCTCCTCGAGTCCGCGCAGCACGTCCCAGTTCTGCGGCCCGGTCTTCGCGAAGCCGATACCCGGATCGACGATCACCCGCGACGGAGCGATCCCGGCCACGGCCGCCTCCCCCATGCGCTCGTGGAGTTCGCCGGCGACCTCGCGGGCGACGCGGCGGTACTCGGCGTTCGCGTACATGTCCGCGGAGAAGCCGCGCCAGTGGCCGATGACGAAGTCCGCGCCCGACTCGGCGACGGCCGCACGCATCTCCGGGTCGGCGAGCCCGCCGGAGACGTCGTTCACGATGCGGGCGCCCGCACGCACGGCCGCGGCAGCGGTGGCCGCACTGAGCGTATCGATGCTCACGGGCACACCGGCAGCGGCGAGTCGCTCGATCACGGGGATGACGCGCTGCTGCTCGATGTGCTCGCCGACCCGCTCCGCACCCGGCCTGGTGGATTCACCGCCGACGTCCAGCACGGTCGCCCCCTCGGCACGCAGTCTCAAACCGTGCGCGACCGCATGATCGACATCGAGGTAGCGCCCGCCGTCGCTGAAGGAGTCGGGCGTGACGTTGAGGATGCCCCAGATGCCCGTCATCAGCGTGCTGCTCCGGCCCCTGCCGCCCCGATCAACGTGATGAGCTCGGTCCGGGCGACGGCATCCGTGTACTCGCCCCGGGCGGCGATCGTGAGCGTGGAGGTCTCGGTCTGCCGACCGCCCCGCATCGTCACACAGCCGTGGGCGGCGTCGAGCACCACCAGCACGCCGCGGGTGTCGAGGTGTTCGGCGATCGTGTCCGCTATCTGCTCTCCGAGTCGCTCCTGCACTTGAGGGCGCGCGGCGAGGATCTCGACCACGCGAACGAGCGCCCCGAGCCCCACGACCTGCTCCCCCGGAAGATACGCGATGTGGGCGTGCCCGGCGAACGGCAGCAGGTGATGCTCGCAGACCGAGCGGAAGCGGATGTCGCGCAACAGCACGGCGCCGGAGGGCAGGGTGTCGGGCGCCGGGCCGCGGGAGACGCTGATCGTGCGGGCGAGCGGCTCCGCCGGGTCCTCCCCCACCCCGGAGAAGAACTCGGAGTACAACTCCCCCATCCGCGACGGGGTCTGCTTCAATCCCGGTCGATCCGGATCCTCACCGATCGCCTCGAGAAGCTCGCGGGTGAGCCGCTCGACACGCTGTCTGTCGACGGTCACGTCACGCCGTCGCGGGCCGCGGGTTCCCGGCTCCCGCCGAACCCTGCTGCGTGCGCGGGGCACCGGCCGGGGCTTCGACGGATGCCGCGAGCGAGACGTCCTTCTTCGGTACTTCGATCGGAGGACGCTCGGACACCGGACGGCCTTCGCTCGAGAGCCACAACGGGCGCTCCGGGAGCTTCTTGATCTCGGTGAAGATCTCGGCGATCTGGTTGTGGTCGAGGGTCTCCTCCTCGAGCAGGGCCAGAGCGAGCTTGTCGAGGATGTCGCGGTTCGCGCTGAGAACCTCGTAGGCCTCGTTGTGCGCCTGTTCGATGAGCGCGCGGACCTGGGTGTCGACCCGCTCGGCGATCGTCTCGGAGTACTCACGTCCGCGGCCCATGTCGCGGCCGGCGAAAGGCTCGCCGCCCTCGGTGCCCAGCTTGACCGGACCGAGTTCGGTCGTCATGCCGTACTCGATGACCATCTTGCGAGCGATCGAGGTCGCCTTCTCGATGTCGTTCGAGGCACCGGTGGTCGGATCGTGGAAGACGAGTTCCTCGGCGACGCGGCCGCCCATGGCGTAGGTCAGCTGGTCCTGGAGCTCGTTGCGGGTGACGGAGTACTTGTCGTCGAGCGGCAGCACCATCGTGTAGCCGAGAGCCTTGCCGCGGGGCAGGATCGTGATCTTGGTCACCGGGTCGGTGTAGTTCATCGCGGCGGCGGCGAGTGCGTGTCCGCCCTCGTGATACGCGGTGATGAGCTTCTCCTTGTCGCGCATCACCCGGGTGCGGCGCTGCGGACCGGCGATCACACGATCGATGGCCTCGTCGAGGGCGCGGTTGTCGACCAGCTGCGCGTTCGAGCGCGCGGTCAGCAGCGCCGCCTCATTGAGCACGTTGGCGAGGTCGGCACCCGTGAACCCGGGGGTCTTGCGTGCGACGACCTCGAGGTCGACGTTCTTGGAGAGCGGCTTGCCCTTGCTGTGCACCTCGAGGATCTTCTGACGTCCCTTGAGGTCGGGAGCGTCCACACCGATCTGGCGGTCGAAACGACCGGGGCGCAGCAGCGCGGGGTCGAGGATGTCCGGACGGTTGGTCGCCGCGATCACGATGACGTTCGCGTTCGGATCGAAGCCGTCCATCTCGACCAGCATCTGGTTGAGGGTCTGCTCTCGCTCATCGTTTCCGCCGCCCATGCCGGCGCCGCGGTGACGGCCGACGGCATCGATCTCGTCGATGAAGATGATCGCCGGGGCGTTCTCCTTGGCCTGGCCGAAGAGGTCGCGCACACGCGAGGCTCCGACGCCGACGAACATCTCGACGAAGTCCGATCCGGAGATCGAATAGAAGGGGGCTCCTGCTTCCCCGGCCACCGCACGGGCGAGCAGCGTCTTGCCCGTTCCTGGGGGGCCGTACAGCAGGACGCCCTTCGGGATGCGGGCACCGATCGCCTGGAACTTGGCGGGATCCTGCAGGAACTCCTTGATCTCGTGGAGTTCCTCGATGGCCTCGTCGGCACCGGCGACATCGGCGAAGGTGACGGTCGGGGTCTCCTTGCTCACCAGCTTGGCCTTGGACTTGCCGAACTGCATGACCTTGCCGCCACCGCCCTGCATCGACGACAGGAGCCACCAGAACAGGAGGCCCAGCAGCACCAGCGGGAGGAGGAGGGAGAGGAAGCCGTCGAACCAGGTCGCCCGCGGCACCGCGTCGTTGAAGCCGTCCTTGGGAGCGGCCTCGTTGATCGCCGAGACGACCTCGTCGGCGCGTGCGTCGACGTAGTAGAACTGCACGTTCTCGGAGCCCTCGAACGGCTTGGAGAGTGTCATGTCCACGCGCTGATCGCCGTCGGTGGTGACCACCTCGGTGACGGTGGTGCCGGAGAGGAGCTTGAGCCCCTCCTGCGTCGTGATCTGCTTGGGCGCACCCAGATTCGAGATCAGCAGGAATCCGCCGAAGAGCAGCACGCCGATCAGCGCGACGTAGATCAGCGGATTCCGGGTGAGCTTCTTCACATCCATGATCGGATCAGCGTATCGCGCGCGCCCTAGGGGGTCGCTGTGCGTTCACCCACGGCGTACCCCGGCAGCACACCCGTCGTCGCGCGTCAGGAGTAGACGTGCGGCGCGAGCACGGCGACGTCGCGCAGGTTGCGGTACCGCTCGTCGTAGTCGAGGCCGTATCCGACGACGAAGTCCGTGGGGATGTCGAAGCCGACGTACTTGCAGTCGATGACGACTTTCGCGGCCTCGGGCTTGCGCAGAAGTGCCAGCACCTCGATCGACTCCGCTCCACGCGAGCCGAAGTTCTCGAGCAGCCAGCTGAGCGTGAGACCGGAGTCGATGATGTCCTCGACGATCAGGACGTGCTTGCCGTTGAGGTCGGTGTCGAGGTCTTTGCGGATCTGCACGACGCCGCTCGATTTGGTGCTCGCGCCGTAGCTCGAGACCGCCATCCAATCCATCGGTGCGTGGAAAGGCAGTGCCCGCGCGAAGTCGGCCATCACCATCACGGCGCCTTTGAGGACGCCGACGAGGACGAGGTCCTTGCCCTCGTAGTCCCGGGCGACCTGCGCCGCCAGGTCCTCGAGTTTGGCGAGGATCTCCTCCTCTGTGACGAGGATCTGTGCAAGGTCGTCCTGGATCTCCGCGGCGCGCATGGATCGATTTTAGGCGACGCCACCCCATGCTCCGGTATCCGCACTACTGTGAGCGGTGACGCGGGCGGACGCCCCTGAGGGAAGGATTCACCATGGCTCTTGACGACATCCTCGCGCAGGTACCGATCGACGACATCGCGGAGAAGCTGGGGGTCTCGCGAGACGAGGCCAAGGTCGCCGTCGAACAGGGTGGCGCCGTGCTCCTGGGCGGCCTCGCGAAGAACGCGGAGACCGACGAGGGCTCGGCAGCGATCCAGAACGCGCTCAAGAAGCACGAGGGCACCGCCGGCGCCTCGAAGGTCGATGACATCGATCAGGCCGACGGCGGCAAGATCGTCGCGCACATCCTCGGCTCGAAGGAGAAGGAGGTCACGAAGGAGCTCACGGAGTCGAAGGCGACTCCCAGCATCGACTTCGGCAAGCTCCTCCCCATCCTGGCGCCGATCGTGATGGGCCTCATCGCCAATGCGAACAAGGACAAGACCGCCAAGACGGACACCGGGGCCGAGAGCTCTGGCGGGATCGGCGACCTCATCGGCGGCCTTCTCGGCGGAGGCGGCAGCAGCGGTTCCGGCGGAGGCGGGATCGGCGACGTGATCGGCGGACTGCTCGGCGGCGGAAACGGCAGCGGATCGGGCGGCGGCATCGACCTCGGCGGAATTCTGGGCGGTCTCTTCGGCGGTAAGAAGTAGGGCTTCCCCCTCGCTCAGCGACCGGACGCGGTGAAGACGATGCGCCCACCGCGGCGCACGGCCGAGCACTCGGGCAGGTCGATCGGCCCCTGACCGTTCCAGTCGGTCACCAGCCGCGCGACCTCGATGGTCTGCGTCCTCGTCAGACTGACACCGAACTCACTGTCGACGACCAGGCGGATGATCCGGTTGCGCAGCGCCGCCGGGTTCGCGGCGAGCGCCGCGACGCTGACGGAGATGCCGGCCTCGGCGTGCTCGACGATGTCTTCGATCATCTCGTGGATCATCTCGTCGAAGGCTTCCGCATCCTCCCGCAGCTGCTCGGCGGTGCGCACGAGCGCATCGGCGATCCCTGGGCCGAGTTCCGTCTCGAGCACCGGGAGCACGCGCTCGCGCACTCGAACCCTGGCGTAGCGCTCGTCACGGTTGTGCGGGTCGTCCCACGGCGTGAGCGCCGAGGCGACGCAGAAGGCCCGGGTCGTCTCCCGCCGGACGCCGAGCAACGGGCGTACCCACCGCACACCGTCGGTGTCTTCGCGGACCGGCGCCATGCCCTGCAGGCTCGTGGCCCCGGATCCGCGGGCGAGACCGAGCAGCACGGTCTCGGCCTGGTCATCGAGGGTGTGCCCGAGCAGGACCGCAGCGGCGCGGACGTCCGCCGCCGCATCCCGCAGCACCCCGTAGCGCGCCTCACGCGCCGCGGCCTCCGGCCCACCCTCCCCGGCGACGTCGACACGCACGATCAGCGGGTCGAGACCGAGCGCCGCCGCCGCCCGCGCCGCCTGCGAAGCCACCGCGTCCGATCCTTCCTGCAGACCGTGATCGACGGTGAGCGACGCCGCGCGGAGCCCGAGCTTGGGAGCTTCGAAGGCCGTGGCGGCAGCGAGCGCGAGGGAATCCGCTCCCCCGGAGAGGGCGACGATCACCGTGGCACCCTCGGGCATGTCGGCGAGCGCGGTGCGCACGGCCAGGCGGATCTCGGCGATGGCGGGAGACAGGGAAGGCACGGTTCCACGGTAGGGCACGACCCGGGCCGTGCGCCGGTGCACCCTCGGGGCTATCCTGGCGCCGTGACAGCTCAGCCCCGCACGCAGCAGTTCCATACCGAACGCTTCAAGGCGTTCGTCGATGCCGTCGTGGCGATCGCGATGACGCTGCTCATCCTGCCGTTGTTGGAGTCCGTCTCCGACGCGGCGTCCGGGAGGCTGACGACGGCGGAGTTCTTCTCCGAGCACTCGCCTCAGCTGGTGAGCTTCGGGCTGAGCTTCGTCCTCATCGCGACGTTCTGGATGGGGCACCACAGCCAATATCGCGATGTGGAGCTGATCACCACGCCGCTCCTGTGGATCAACGTCGCCTGGATGGCGACCATCGTCTGGCTGCCCGTGCCCACCGCGATGCTCGGACAGCTGGACTCCGATGCCCTCCAGGCCGTGGTCTACATCGGGACGTTGATCATGACGCAGGTCACGACCTTGGCCGGGTGGATGTATCTGCGTCGCCACCCCGATCTCACGACGGCACCGACGGAGGTGCTGAGAGCGGGGATCGTCGGCGACCTCGCCGCGATCATCCTGTTCGCCGTCTCCTTGGTGATTGCCGTGCTCACCGTGCCCAACGGCTATTTCGCCCTGCTCCTCCTGCTGCTGAACGGCCCGCTCTCGCGCCTGCTCAACCGCATCGCACACCGTCGCGGGCGGGGGTCGGACGCTGAGGAGCCGCGGGTAGGCTAGTCCGCGGTATCCAACCGAACTTTTCCTGAGGAGTACACGCATGGGCGCACACGACGCCGTCATCGAGATCCCGCGCGGCAGCCGCGTGAAGTACGAGGTCGACCACGAGACCGGACGAGTTCACCTCGACCGCGTTCTGTACACGACCTTCGGCTACCCCGCCGACTACGGCTACTTCGACAACACGCTGGGCGAGGACGGGGACCCGCTCGACGTGCTCGTGCTGCTGGACCACGCGATCTACCCGGGCGTCGTCGTCGAGGTCCGTCCTGTGGCCGTGCTGAAGATGAGCGACGAGGCCGGCGGAGACGACAAGCTGGTCGCCGTGCTTTCGAAGGACCCTCGCTGGGCGCACATCCAGGACATCGACGACATCGCCGAGTACACGAAGAAGGAGATCGCGCACTTCTTCGAGCACTACAAGGACCTCGAGCCCAACAAGTGGGTCAAGGTCGACGAGTGGGGGAACGCCGCCGAGGCTCAGCGCATCCTCGACGAAGCCATCGTGCGTTTCGGAGAGCAGGGCCACTGATCCCCGTGCCTTCGACGAGAAGACCCCCGGTTCCGCAACTGCGGCCGGGGGTCTTCTCGTCGAAGATGAGGTGCTGATCAGGCGGAGACGCCATGCCGAGCGAGGAACTGCACCGGGTTGATGGCGCTACCGCGGTCGTAGACCTCGAAGTGCAGGTGGCAGCCGAACGAGCGCCCGGTGTTGCCCGCGTAGGCGATGACCTGACCGGACCTGACCCACTGGCCCGACCGCACGACGATGCCTCCGTCGCGGATGTGCGCGTAGCCGGTGCCGATTCCCCCGCCGTGCTGGATGCGGATGTAGTTTCCGTAGCCGCCGTTGTAGCCCGCGTAGTCGACCGTGCCGGACTGGGCGGCATAGATCGCCGCGCCGCAGCCGTTCGCGAAGTCCGTGCCGTAGTGGAAGCTCGAGGAGCAGCCCTGCGGGCCGCACTGCTGCGAACGGGGTCCGTAGCCGGAGCTCTTGCCGCCGCCGTGAGGACGGCACCAGCCACCGCTGCCCTGAGAGCCGCCGCCGCCGCTGTTGCCGCCGGCGTTGGCCGCAGCTTCCGCAGCTTCGCGCTCTCTGCGCTTCTTCTCCTCGGCCGCGACACCGGCCTTGTAGCCCGCGACCGTCTTGGTCGTCGCGTCCTTGAGAGCGGCGAGCTGCGCCTGCATGGTGGCGAGGTTCGCGGACTGCTCGTCGAGCGCAGCCTGAGCGGCGTCGGCGGCCTGCTGAGCGACGACCATCTTCTCTTCGGCGATCTTCTGCAGGCGGTCGCGCTCATCACGAGCGACCACCGCCTGGTCGCTCATGGACTGCGCGGAGTTCCGGGCGGCGACCGCATCGTCGTACACCGACTGGTTGTACTCGAACAGCTTGTCCATCGTGCCGAGGCGCGCGAGCAGCTCGTCGGCATTGTCGGCGGATCCGGTGAAGAGCAGCTCGAGAGAGGTGTCATCGCCACCGTTGCGATACAGCTGCGCGGCGACCTGGCCGGCCTTCTTCGCGGACGCGTCGGCCTTCGCGGACTGCTCGTCGGCCTTGGCCTGCAGAGAGTCGGCCTCGGTGGACGCGGCGAAGAACTTCTGCTGTGCCTCGTAGAACTCGTCCGCGGCGACCTTCGCAGCCGCCTGGGTCTCGGCGACCTTCTGGGTCAGGGACTGGATGAGGCCCTCGATGCGGGTGACCTCGGCGGCCTTGGCGGCCTCGCTCTGCTTCGCCCGCTGCACATCGTCCCAACTCGGGTACGTCGCGGCGTAGGCGGCGGATACGCCCTGGGAGATGCCGAAGGCGCTGAGCGCGACGACACTGAGCACGCCGAGGCCGAGAGCGCCTCGGCGGCTGAGGCCGTCTTTGCCGAACGCTCGGCGCTCGGCAGGACTGGGCGCGCAGCCGCAATCATCTGAAGCGGCGGCAACCGCAGCATCCAGAGTTGTCTGGTCGTCGTTCACGCGGCCCCTTCCGCCGGTTTCACAAATGCCACACTAACAACAACTTTCACATCCGCACCAGGGTCGATCCGACGACGGTCATCGCACGCCTGACCGTTCCATCGTCCTCCTGAAACACGCCCGGGGGTAGCCGCCTCGCCCTCGATTCGCGATTTGCCCGGATCATCCCTTATGCTTGAGCGTCGGCAAGGAAGTCCTCCGGGACTGACTCGGCCCCATCGTTTAGCGGCCTAGGACGCCGCCCTTTCACGGCGGTAGCACGGGTTCGAATCCCGTTGGGGTCACACCTTCCGATACAATTGAAAACAAGTATGGCCCTGTAGCGCAGTTGGTTAGCGTGCCGCCCTGTCACGGCGGAGGTCGCGGGTTCAAGTCCCGTCAGGGTCGCTCCGTGCGATGAGCTCTTTCTTCGGAGAGGGCTCTTCGTCTAGGACGCGACAGGTTCGCCGGTCGCGCGGCTCTGTAGCTCAGTTGGTAGAGCGTTCGACTGAAAATCGAAAGGTCACCGGATCGATGCCGGTCGGAGCCACACGAGTGATCGTTACAATCACTCCAGAAACCCTCGCCTAGCTTCTACATGGCGGGGGTTTTGCTTTGCCCTGGTGAAAAGCGGGTTCCCGCGGCCCAGTAGGCTTCGGTCATCATGGATGACGAGAGGTCGGCGCGGGGTCCCGGAGCGAGCGTCCGCCGGATCGAACTCACGATGCGGCGCCCCCGTTTCGCGCTCTACGCAGGAGTCAGGCCCACGCTCGTCATCGGCGAACGCGGTCAACCGACGCAGTGGGGTCGGGGCACCTGGCAGATCCCGACCGACCGTCCCGTCGTCATCGAAGTGTTCCTCTTCAACCGCCTCTGGCGCTTCGGTCGCGCGGAAGCCTCCCTCACTCCCGAGGATGACGCGAACTGGGAATACCGAGCCCCGGCGCTCCCCTTCCTGCGTGGTCGTCTCCGTCCCGCTTGACTCGACTCGACGCAGCTCTGCGGAAACTGCACGCTACAGGGCGTCCAGGGCCTTCCGCGCGAGCGCCGTTGCCTCCACGGCGTCATCCACCCGCTCTGCGGCAATCGCCTGACGCTCCTGCGCCTCGGGGATGTCCCGTTCGACGTGGCTCGCCGCCACACGGGTCCGGGTGAGTTCCGCCTCGAGCTCTTCAGCTTTCTCGGCAAGCTCGGCCGCACGGTCTCGGAGCCGCTGCAGCTCCGTCTCCTGCTTCGCGAGCTCCCGTTCCGCGGCCACCTGGTCCTTCTCGGCCGCGGCGAGGCGACGTTCGGCTTCTCTCCGCGCGCGCCGCTCCTGCAACTCGTCGGTCGGCCGCTGCGGGGCGGCTTCCCGCGAATCGATGTCGCCGGCCACAGCGTCCCGGATGTCGGTGGCCGACGCCGTGGGTTCGAGCGCCCGCAACAGCCGCCCGGAGGCGACCGCGCTCGCAGCCAGGGGATCGAAGAACGCCGCCGAGATGCTGCGCTCGACGGCTTCCCGCGTCGCGGGGGTGATGCGTTCGCCGCGAGAACCCGCGAGCTCGGCCGCCGTCTCCGCGAGCCGTCGGGTGAGAGCGCGACGTTCTCTGCCGAGCTTCGCCAGCGCAGGCGCATCCAGTTCGTCCTGCGCCTCACGAAGCTCGGCCGCCAGCCGCAGCGCCTCCCCCAGCTGGCCGGCCCGCTGCTGCGCGAACACGTTCACGACCCAGGCCGCGATCGAGGGCTTGCGGAGTGCGAGGATGCGGGATGCGAGTTCCGCGTCGTCGACCTCCGAGGCCCGGTCCTTCCGCGACGCGACGAAGGCTTCCGGGGAGCCCGCGTACAGAGCGGCCGCGATCTCCTCGAAGGTGGGGTCGGCCATGCGCCCACGATACGCCGCACACCTTCTCCAGCGTCGGTTCGCGGCTCGACCTGGACTACTCGATCGCCAGCTGGTCAGCCCAGTCCGCACTGATCAACGATCTGGTGCCGACATTGCCGTTGCCGAGCCCCGGGTAGAGATAGAGCTGACCGGCGGGGGTGCGAGCGACCAGATCAGCGAGACCATCACCGTTGTAGTCGACGCCTCCGGTCAGGGCGGTGAACTCCACCCACCCCGATCCGACCGCACGCCGCGTCCCGAACTTCCCCGGCATCCCCGGATAGAAGTAGAGCGTTCCGAGGCCGTCGATCGCCATCAGATCTCCGCGCCCATCATTGTCGAAGTCGCCACCGACGAGGAAGTGGAACGACTCCCATCCTTTGCCGACGGTGATGTTCGGAGACCCGAACCTTCCGGAGCCGTTGCCGCGATAGATGGTCAGGATGCCGGACGAGGAGACGCCGAGGACATCCTGCTTCCCGTCACCCGTGTAGTCGGCACCGGAGACCACATGCAGCATGTTGTACCAACCTGTGCCCACCGATACGGCTGATGCGAATCCGCCTGCGCCGTTACCGGCATAGAACTCAAGGACGCCATCGGACCGTGCGGCGAGGATGTCGGCCTTGCCATCGTTGTTGAAGTCGGCATGGGTGAGATGTCGACGAGTGTCACCCCACCCTGCGAAAAGGGTAGTCCCGGAGGAGAAGCGCCCCGCACCCGTGCCGGGCCGGAGACGGAGGTCACCGTTCCCGGAGATCGCCAGAAGATCGGCATTCTTGTCACCGGTGTAGTCGGCCGATCCGACACCGGGGGCCTGTCCGTCTCCGAGGCCCGGGAAGTACAGGGGAAGCGAGGCGCCGCGCACGACGTTCGAGAGGCAGACGAACCCGTTGTTGACCGCGGTGTACACCGCGCCTCTGAGCCGCACCTCGAAGTGCAGGTGGTAGGCCGGGGAGTTACCCGTGTTGCCGACGATGCCGATCTTCTGGCCGCGGACCACCCGGGTGCCCGGGGCATACATCCCCGGCGAGGCCATGTGCGCATACCTCGTGACGTAGCCGCCTGGATGCTCGACGTCGGTGTAGTTGCCGTAGCCGCTGTTCGCGGTGCGCGACTTGATGACACCGTCGTAGGACGCGACGATGGGCGTGCCGCCGGCCCCGGAGATGTCGATGCCGTCGTGGGCACGGTAGTTGCCCCGACAGCCGTCGCCGACCTTCGACTGGATGTTGCCCGATGCCGGATAGACCATCTGGGGAACGCTCGCCGCGGTAGCCGTCATGCTCGAGGACAGCGATGGCGCAGATGCGCCGATCACGAGTGCGAGCACGGTGACGATCCCGATGCGACCGAGACGCACACGGGATGGTCGCTTCATCTCGACGTTCTCTCTTGTTCGGCGGCCCCAGGGACGTGATGCCCTCCGCCGTCACCGTATCAGTGCGGTGGCCATCTCCCACGAGCGCCGCCGCGGAACCCCTGGATCCGCGGTCCTTGAGTCTTCCGCTCAGACCAGGTCGTACTCCCCGCCGTAGGGCGTCCCGCCGTCGCCGTCGTCGTGCCCACCCTCATCGGCCGTCGAGGTCGAGATCACGACCTGTGTGGTGGAGCTGATCAGGACGCTCACCGACCGCTCCCCCGCGACGTCGAACTCGACGAATCCGCCGCCCGAGCGCATGGCCTCTTCGATCCTCCGTCTGAGGTCTGCGACATCCTGGCCCTCCGCCAGGAAGTACTCCGCCTCGTTGAGCGCGATCCGCGTGCGCATGATCGTGTACATCTCGCCTCCGGTCGTCGTCATCTTCTTCCGGTTCGCTGCTGACGCTATGCGACTCGGCTCCTCGTCGAAAAGGGGTTGCGCCGCGGGCCGGGAGGAGGCAGGGGGTCACCGATATGCTGTCGGCCCGGGCTGTGCCTTCCCTCCGAGACCGGCAAAACAGGCTCACAACTTCGCGCCGTCGCAACTAGGCTGGGACGAGCGCCTCGCCCGTCCCGACCGTCCCGGTCATGGCGGCGTGAGCCCAGACGACCTCCTCCTCCGGTCGCACGGTCCCGCACTCCGGGATGGAGCCGCAGCCCGCCGTGTGCCCACGCCAGAAAGGCAAGAACCTCATGAGCGATTCTCCCGGAAACGCCGGCCGCGACGACGAGCGCTCGCCGGACTTCTTCGACCAGCTGATCGAGACCACGCCGCGCGACCAGCAGGGCGCCTTCACGGTCGGCTTCCGCGGCTACGACAAGGCCGAGGTCGACTCTGCGCTCGCGGCCCTCCGGAATCAGCTCAAGCAGGCTGCCGCCGATGTCGCCGAGGCACAGGCCCGCGAGGAAGAGGCCGTCGAGACGGTCCGGGAAGAGGAGCGCAAGGCCCGCGAAGCCCTCGAGAGCGAGTTGGCCGCCGCGAACGCCAAGGCCTCCGACGCCGAGCAGCAGGTCGCCACGCTCACCTCCGAGCTCGTCGACACCCCGCAGCCTGATGGTGAAGAGGCGCCGTCTCGTCAGCAGTTCGAGGCGATCCTCCGCGTCGCCGAGGAGCAGGCGAACGTCCTCATCCAGAACGCGGCTGTGCAGGCCGACCGCCTGATGACCTCTGCCCGTGAGGAAGTCACCGCGCAGCGTGCCGAGGCCGAAGCCGACGCTGAGCGCATCAAGGACCAGGCGCAGCGCGACGCAGACCAGGTGCGTCTGAAGATGGACACCGAGTACACGGCGCACGAGGCCCGCATCGAGCGCGAAGCCGCACATGCCGCGGAGAAGGTGAACCAGGCCGCACAGGAGGCGACGGCGATCCGCACCGAGGCCGAGAAGGGCGCCGCCGCGCTGCGCTCCCTCGTCACGCGCGAGACGACCCAGCTGCGCGCCGACGCCGAACGCGACGTCCGCGACATGAACGCCCGAGTGCTGGAGTTCGAGGAGACCCTCACCCGTCGGCAGGACGACGCGCAGCAGGAGTTCCTCGTTCTGCACAACCAGGCCGTGGCGCACGCCGAGCGCATCACCAACGACGCCAACGAGCAAGTCTCGGCGTCGCTCGAACACGCCCAGCGCATCTCGGCGCGGGCAGAGGACTACGAGCGCCTGACCCGTTCGCAGGCGCAGGCCATCGAAGCCGACGCGCAGGTGCGCGCTCGCGAGACCCTCGAACGCGCTCGCGCGAAGGCGCAGAAGATCGTCGACTCGGTCACCGGCCACACGACCGCAGTGCTGCACGATGCGGAGGACCGCACGCGTCAGTTGCGGTGGCAGCAGCAGCAGCTTTCGAGCTTCATGGCCGAGGTCAAGGAGCTCATCCGTCCCGACGGCATCTTCTCCGATGACGCCTTGCCGACGGAGATCACCGGAGCGGACGCACCCGGCGCAGCCCCCGCAGAGGCCGTCGCGGACGAGACCCCGGAAGACACCTTCCTCGGCGATGAGGTCCTCGAGGACGAGCTCGACGACGACAGCCCGCTCGAGAAGATCACGATCGACGTGGTGGAGACGAAGAAGAAGTCCTCCAAGTAGTCACGCAGACGAGAGAGGCGCGAGCAGGGATCCCTGCTCGCGCCTCTCTCGTTCCCGGACTGATCAGCGCCCGGATGGTGTGTGCGGGCTAGGCCCGACCGAACTGCGCCACCGCAGGGCAGTCGAACGGGTCGGCACCGGCCGCGAGGCCGACCCGGTTGAGGTACTCGATCACGATCAGGTACGAGCGTCCGAGGCTGGTCTCCGTGTACGGCACGTTGTTCGCGGCACAGTAGTCGCGCACGATCTCCCGCGCCTTCGCCAGATGCGGTCGCGGCATGCTCGGGAAGAGGTGGTGCTCCACCTGGTAGTTGAGTCCGCCCATGAGCCAGGTCGTCCACCATCCGCCACTGATGTTGCGGGAGGTGCGGACCTGCTTGGTGAAGAAGTCGAGACGGGCGGCGGGATCGACGATCGGCATGCCCTTATGGTTCGGCGCGAAGGCGGCCCCCATGTAGACACCGAACACCGCGAACTGCACGCCCATGAACGCGAACGCCATCCCGAGCGGGAGCATCATGAACACGGGCACGAGGATCAGGGCGAACCGCAGTGCGATGATGCTCAGCTCGGTCCAGCGTCCCTTGACGTTCTTGGTCGTCAGGAGGTACTTCAGTCCGAGGAAGTGGAGGTTCAGTCCCTCGAGCGTGAGCAGTGGGAAGAAGAGCCACCCCTGCTTGCGGGTGATCAGCTTGATCAAGCCCTTCGCCTTCGCCGCGTCCTCCTCGAGGAACGAGATGGTGTCGACCTCGATGTCGGGGTCCTTGCCGACCTGGTTCGGGTTGCCGTGGTGTTTGGTGTGCTTCGAGTCCCACCACGAGTAGCTCATGCCGATGCTGGCGATCACGATGCGTGCGAGCTTGAAGTTCGCGGGACCCGTCGTGAGGATCTGGCGGTGCGCGGCCTCGTGTCCGAGGAACGCGATCTGCGTGAGGACGATGCCGAGGCCCGCCGCGATGAGCAGCTGGAACCAGCTGTCGCCGAGCAGGATGAAGCCGGTGATGAGGCCGCCGAGAGCGACGGCGATGCCGACGGACACCAAGACGTAGAACCACCGCGTCCGGCCGAGCAGCCCGGTCTCCTTGACCACCTGCGACACCTGCTTGTACGCCTTGGCCATCGGCGGGAAATCCGCATTGCCGGAGTAGGTCTGACGAATCGGGCCCAGCGTTGCCGCGGTCGGTTCGATCTGTGTGATGGAGATGATCTTCTCCTGACGTTCGGAGCCCTTGAGCTGTGAAAGCCCAAGGCAGCCGCCCAACGCTTACCTCACAGTAGCCCCCACCGCATACGCGTCAGGGAATACATCGGAACCTCACGACGAGCGCCCAGGCGCGGTCAGTTCCGGCGTCTCGCCGCTCGGTCAGGCGCGGGCGCGGCGAGCGCGGCGCCGCCAGGCTCGCGGGAGGAAGGCAGGACCCTGCGGGGTCGGCTCGTGTGCGTCTTCGAGCGCACGGAAGGCCTCGTCGAGCGAGCCGAATGCGCCGAGCTCGGCGCCGTGGTTGTCACGCACGAGATGGGCGTTGCCGTCGAACTCGACGAAACCGGCGAACTCGCCGGCGCGGGTCGCGACGTGGACGTCGTCGTCAGCCTGCTTCCAGGTCAACGGATCGGATGGAGGAAAAGTGGTCGTGCTCATGGTCATGCTCATTGCTGTGTGGCGGACACGCGTGGCGCTCCGCAAGATGTGAGATCGAGGGCGGATTCCGCACGCATCGATGTGCGCGGTCCGTGATGGCCCTGATCAGTGGCGACGTGGCGGCCGAGAGGGGGGCGATGCACACACGTTGCACGATCAGCATAGCAGACCGCCGCAGCGACAGACGAGACAGCCTCTTCGTCGTCAGTTCGAGGGTGGTGTGCCACCGCTCCCCGGTCCGCCTTGGCCACCTCCGGGCGCGGACCCTGCCGTGGGCTCCGTCGCCGTGTCGACGCCCACCACAAGAGCGGCCTTGTATCCCGCCGCGACACCTCCGGTCACCGTCGCGACCTGCAGAGCCCCAGAATCCTCGCCGAACACGTTGTCGCTCGCGAGGGAGATCTGCGACAGGTTCCGTGCGGAGCCGTCGTACGTCGACACGGCATACACCGCCGTGCACGCGTCTTCCGGCAGCGCCAGCTGTGAGGTGGCGATGGCGTTGGTCGAGGCGGTGATCGAGTCGACATCGGGATAGACCTCGAAATGGATGTGCGGCCAACGGCCGGAGTAGCAGCCGGGGAAGACAGAAGTGAACGACACCTTGCCGTCGGCATCCGCAACCTGAACGCCCCGAAGGTACGTGACGTCTTCCAGACCGGAGGAGTACATCGAGTATTCGCCCTGTGCGGTGCAGTGCCAGGCGTAGACCGCGACCCCCGCGAAGGGGACGCCGCCGTTCGCCAGGTCGAGGATCTGCAGCTCGAAGGTGAGGGGCACACCGTCGGCGGTCGCCGCTCCGTCGATCGACGAGCGGATATCGCGGCGGACGATCCCGGAGTCTTCGAGCACATCGGGGCCATTGGAACCGTCACCCGGATACGGTCCGGCTGTCTCATCGGGGATCTCGTCCACGCCCGTGATCGCCCCCGTTGCCCCGGAGGTCGCCGTCGACGCAGGCGTCGGCGATCCGGACGACGATCCTGGCGCGCAGGCCGCCAAGACAACGGCACCGATACCGACACCGGCGAGGCCGAGCACGCCCCTCCTGCTCATCAGGGTCCGGATGTCGAAAGCCGCCCCTTGATCGACGACCTCTTCGTCGGCGCGATCGAGAAGCCGCCCTTCGTACGTAGGACCGTCCGGTGTGTGGGTGGGTTCGGGAATGCTCATCATCTGTCTCCTGTCGAGCGACCGGTGTGGTTCACCCATGGTCCAGGAGCATCCGATCAGCGACCTTTGCCCGCGTTATGCCTCGCCTATGTCTGCCGACCCCACCGGCGGGCGAAGGACCAGCACCACGACGACGCCGACGAGGATCAGAGCCGTCAATGTCACGGGGACCGGAAGCACCGGGTCCAGCAGCACGAGAAGAGCAGCGATCGGGACGACGGTGTTCACCACGCGGTCGGCGTTCTCCCGGATCGCGATCCACCAGATGCCGAGCAGGAAGATCGCGATCGGGATGGTGACGGTGAAGGAGGCCGCGACGTTGGCCAGATGGCTCTTCCCCGTCAACACGTCGAGTTCGACCTCGATCCCGGCCGAGAAGGCGGCGGCCGCTGCGAACACGAAGTAATGCGTGTAGCCGTATCGCAGTGAGCGCTGGAAGCTGGTGATGGCCCGGTGGTGCGGTGGCCAAAAGTAGATCCACCACAGTGACGCCGTGACGACGAGCGTGAGCACCGAGATCGCGATCAGCGGACCAAGGCTCTCGACCTCCTCGATCGCTTCGATGATGGCGTTCGCGGACGCGAGCAGACTCTCCCCCAACACGATCAGGGTGAAGAGGCCGTAGCGTTCCGTGATGTGGTGAGGATGCCAGGGCGTCTGCTTCCGGTACTCGGCGAACACCGGGATGCCGATCTCGATGAGGGCGAAGACGATGAACGCGGCGATCTGCCAGGGTCCGCTCGGAATCACGAGGAAGAGGATCCACAGCACCTGGACCGCGGCGATGCCGAACGCGTATCGCCGTGTCGCCGAACGCAAGGGACCGGCCGAGCGTGATGCCCGCAGCCACTGCGCCACCATCGCGATGCGCATGACGACGTATCCGAGGACCGTGATCGTGAAATCGCCGTCGGTGAACGCCCGTGGGATACCCGCCGCCACCACGAGGACACCACCCATCTGAACGAACGTCGTCACGCGATAGAGCCAGTCGTCGGTGTCGAAGGACGTCGCGAACCACGTGAAGTTCATCCAGGCCCACCAGATTGCGAAGAACAGCATCGCGTACGAGGTGATGCCGTGCAGGAAGTCGCCATGGCTCAGCGCGTGGTGCAGCTGCGCAGATGCGATACTCACCGCGACGACGAACACGAGGTCGAAGAACAGCTCGAGCGTGCTGGCGGTGCGGTGCGGCTGGGCAGGATCGCGCGGCAGCATCGGGCGGAGGTGGAAGCGCGCAGTGGTCGGGTTCGCGGTCACGGCGACAGGATAGCGCCAGGGTTCATCCCCGCGGCGACACAGGTTCGTCCATTCGGGAGAATTACCTTTCGGTCGCCCGCATGTTCCGCTACAGTGTTGAAGGTCTGCAGTGCCTGCTGTCAGCGAACGCCGTGTGGGACGGCGAAAACGCACTCCGTGATGTGGGAATCACAGAGAGTTTCAGCAGGACCCGAGGGGTCGGGACGCAGACGATGCCGTGAACGTGGGGTTCATGGTCTGGGGAATCTGGGGAATCAAATGACGCACTGGGGAATTTTGCGTACATTCACGGCTCAAGGGGCCTCGGCATGACTTCCGTCGAGGATGCTCTGAGCATCGCTCGTACGGGCTTCGCGCCGGTGGCGGCTCCACGAGCCACCAAGTCGGTGACGCGCACGGTGGTCACACCGCGCGCATCGGCGACGTTGGAACGACGTCGGCAGTGGGAGCGCGGTTATCGGATGCGCCTGCGGATCACGGATGCGGCTGTCATCCTGTTCGCGGTCGGTCTGACGGCGGCGATCCAGCTGATCACCGACGTGTGGGCCGCCGAAGCGCTGCGCAACGCGGCGCTTCTCGGCCTGGCCTGGTATCTGATGCTGTCGGCCCTCAACACCCGGGCGGCCGCCATCTTCGGATCCGGAGCCACCGAGTACCGCCGCGTGGCACACGCCGGCGGTCTCGCCTTCGGCATCGCCGCGATCGCGGGCGTCCTCCTGGAGTGGGAAGGACTGCAGCCGCTGTTCTTCGCCGCACTCCCGGTCGGGATGCTCGGGCTGCTCTTCGCACGCTGGACCTGGCGCCGCTGGCTGCAGCGGCAGCGCCTCAGGGGCCAGTACGCGTCGAGGACCCTGGTCGTCGGCGATACCGGGGACGTCGAGTATGTGATCGATTCTCTGCAGAAGGGTGCGGAGAACGGCTACCACGTCGTGGGGACGACGCTGCTGGATCGCAATGCCGGCACGCTCACGATCGGGGAGAGTGTTTACCCGGTCGTGGGCAATCTTCACTCTGTCGCCGCAGCCGCGGCGCAGCTCGGGGCGGACACCATCATCGTGGCGAGCCGCCCCGAGGGAGACCCCGACTTCATCAAGCAGCTCAGCTGGCAGTTGGAAGGAACTGCCGCCGAGCTCGTGCTGTCGAGTCGGCTGACCGATGTCGCAGGACCCCGAATCTCCCTCCGCCAGGTCGACGGTCTCCCCCTGATCCAGGTGAAGATCCCGACCTACGAGGGTGGCGTGCACATGCTCAAGCGTGCGCTCGACATCGCGGTGGCGACGCTCGCTCTCATCCCCATCGGCCTGATCACCCCGGTGCTGGCGACGCTCATCAAGCTCGACTCGCCAGGACCGGTGTTCTTCTTCCAGGAGCGCGTCGGACGAGACGGTCGCACCTTCAAGATGGTCAAATTCCGCTCGATGAAGACCGACGCGGAGCAGCAGCTCGCAGCGCTCAAGGCGCAGAACGAAGGCGCCGGCCTTCTCTTCAAGATGAAGGATGACCCGCGCGTCACACGCATCGGCAAGATCCTGCGCAAGCTGTCGCTCGACGAGCTCCCTCAGTTCTGGAATGTCCTCACCGGAGACATGAGCGTCGTCGGCCCGCGTCCGCCGCTGCCCAGCGAAGTCACCGCGTACGACGGCACAGTGTTCCGTCGCCTCTACATCAAGCCGGGTATCACCGGCCTGTGGCAGGTGTCCGGACGCAGCGACCTCTCGTGGGACGAGAGCGTCCGCCTCGACTTGCGCTACGTCGAGAACTGGTCGGTCATGAACGACTTGCAGATCATGTGGCGCACGGCGAAGGTCATGGTCCAGCCGAGCGGGGCATACTGAACGGATGAGTGACGGACATCCACCCGCAGGCGTAGAGTCCATCGATGTCGCCGGTGTGCGGGTCGACTCGTACTCCGAGTCGACGTTGATCGACCGGGTCCTCACCATGTCCTCCGGCGACCGCACGGAAGTGGCGGTCGGCGTGAACGCGCATGTGTGCAACCTCGCCCGAAAGGACGAGCGCTTCAGCCAGCTGCTCGACGCCAGCACGACGTACGCCGACGGGCAGTCCGTCGTGTGGGCGGCAAAAGTGCTCGGCCTGCCGCTCCCGGGCCGTCTCGCGACCACCGACATCGCCGAGCCCATTCTTCGTGCGGCCGCGCGATCGGACATCCCTGTCTATTTCTTCGGCGCGGCCGATGGCGTGGCAGAGAGCGCGGCGACCAAACTGCGCGCGAAGATCCCCGGCCTCGCACTGCGCACTCATCACGGCTACGTCTCCGCCGATCAGATCGACGGCGTGCTCGACGACATCGCCGCCCACGGCACGCGGATCCTGTTCGTCGGAATGGGCGATCCCGCTCAGCAGCTTTGGGTCGATGCGCACCGCGACCGGCTCCCCCCCGCGGTGCTGACCTGCGGCGGACTCTTCGACTGGTTGAGCGGATCGAACCGGCGCGCACCGGAGTGGATGATCCGTGCAGGGCTTGAGTGGCTCTGGCGCCTGATCATCGAGCCTCGCCGCCTCGCCAAGCGGTATTTGCTGGGAAACCCCTCCTTCATGGCCGCGGTCGCGAGACAGAAGCTCCGCGGGTCGCGGGCATGAGCGCAGCCACCACCTCGCGCGGCGAGCTGGCGCGCGGTGGGGCGCTGAGCTTCGTCGGCTCCGCGATCAGCGCCGTGATGGGCCTGGTGCTCATCATCGTGCTGGGCCGCCTTCTCGGTGACGCCGGCTCGGGCGTCGTCCTGCAGGCAGTCGGCGCGTTCACGATCGCGCTCGGCGTCGCCAGATTCGGCATGGATTCCGCCGCTATCTGGATCCTGCCGCGCCAGCTGGAAGACGATAGGCAGCTCCTCCGCCCCACTAGCGCGTTCCTCCTCCTGACCTCGGCTGTCGCGGGCCTGGTCTGCGCAGTGGTTCTCTTCGCCGGCGCGCTGATCGTCGAGGCACAAGCGCCCGGTGACCCCGTGGCAGAAGCGATCAGATCGATCGTGTGGCTGCTTCCCGTCGCCTCGGTGATGCTGACGGCCCTGTCGGCGACGCGGGCCCTCGGCCAGGTGACCGCCTACGTGCTCGTGGGCAACGTGTTCCTCCCCTCGTTGCGTCCGCTGGCGATCGCCGCCGTCGTCGGCCTCGGTGCCGGTGCCCTGGGGGCGACCGTCGCCTGGGCACTGCCACTCGTGCCTGCCGCGCTCGTCGCTGTCATCGTGGTGCTCATCCAGCTCCGGCGGCTGGGCAGTGCGACGCAGCCCGGATTCCTGCGATCGGGCGTGCCCGGCCGTACCCTCCGCTATGCCCTCCCTCGGGTCGTGTCATCGGGGTTGGAGCAACTGCTGATCTGGGTGGCCGTGATCATCGTCGGTGCCATCGCAGGTCCCGCGGCGGCAGGGGTGTACGGGGCCGCGAGTCGATTCGTCGCCGCGGGAATGATCGTCGACACCGCGCTACGCGTCGTCGTCTCTCCGATGTTCAGTCGGATGCTGCACCGCGGGGACAGACACGAGCTGGAGTCGGTCTATCGCACGGCCACCGTGTGGCTCGTCCTCTTCAGCACACCGGTCTATCTGCTGCTCGCCATCTTCGCTCCGGTCGCGCTCTCACTGCTCGGTGAGTCCTTCGCGGAGGGGCAGGCGGTTCTGATCGTGATGTCGGTCGGCTCGATCGTGACCTTCCTCGCGGGAAACATCCACTCCGTGCTGCTGATGAGCGGTCGCAGTGGATTGGCCGCGGCCAACAAGGCGGTGGCGGTCGCGGTCAACGTGGCACTGATCTACGCGTTCGTGCCGCTGTGGGGCATCACGGGCGCGGCGGCCGCTTGGGCCGTGGCGTGCGCATTGGATGCCCTCCTCGCCTCCCTCCAGGTGCGATACGTGCTGAAGCTGAACGTATCGCCCCTACCCGGCCTCTACCCGCTCCTGGTGGCGACGCTCACGATCGGCATACCGGCTCTCGCGTCCCGAATGCTCCTGGGGGCGACCTGGGTAGGTCTCATCGTTGCTGCCCTCGTCGGTGGCGCACTGTTTCTCGCATGGTGCCGCTGGGACCGTCGGCGTCTTCACCTCGGAGAGCTCCGGCGTCCGCCCAGCAGCCCGACTCCCCAGGGGTAGTGCGCCTGTCGAGACGCGTGCTAGTATGCCGCCTGGGGAGCTTCTGACCGAGTCGTGTCGGAGGCCGCTCGGTGGGACGAGCAACTTACAACTGGGGAAAAGTAATGTCTGGGGACGTTTTGGGGACGCCTACTGACGCCAAAAGGCGCAGCAAGGCTCTATGGATTTCGATCGTCGCGGTGGTTCTCATCGCCGCGGGCACGATCATCGCTTTCGCGCTGTCCACGAACAGTGGCAACGGTTCGACGCCCGGTGCGGCATCGCCGACACCGCAGGTGACAGCGACACCCGCGCCGGCCGGTCCGCCGACCGTGGCGGGCGAGCTCGATGATGACGAGGCACTCGTCACCATCGAGACGGCGCTGGCCGCTCCGATCGGCACGGTGGGCACGTCGGCCGACCTCGAGGCTCTCCTCAAGGACATCGCCGTCGACTCGTACGCCGCAGAGCTCGAGGCGCAGTGGCAGGAGCTCATCTCTCAGGGCTGGAGCATCAAGGGCTCGCCCACACTCGTGACGAGCGAGGTCACCAGCCTCACTTCGGACTCCGATCCGCCGACGGCTCAGATCACGGCGTGTATCGACTCTTCCGCCGTGTCGATCCTCGACGCCAACGGCGATCCGATCGGTGACGATTCTGCGAAGACGCCTCGCGCACTGCACCTCTTCACGCTGGTGCAGGGCAGCGACGACATCTGGCGGATCGCCAACCACAGTTTCCCGAACGACCCGACATGCTGACCTCGGCCGCTGACGAAAGGCGCCCTGAAATGACTCGCAACACCTCTCGCCGCACCGGCCGCGTCGCGGTCGCAGCGGCGACCGCCGCCCTCACGATCGCAGCGATGTTCACCTCGGTATCCGCGGCGTCCGCCGCCGAACCGACGCTGCCCACGGCGGACGGCCTGTCCGAGATCACCGCCGCGGCATCGTGCTGGGAGATCAAACAGCGCGACCCGCAAGCCTCGGACGGCATCTACTGGCTGAAGACGCCGGCAATGGTCGCCGCCGACCAGTTCTACTGCGACCAGACCACCAGCGGAGGCGGCTGGTTGCTCGTCGGACGCGGACGTGAGCGTTGGTCGACGTCGACCAACGGCTCCGGCTCGCCCGAGCAGGTTCGCACCGACATCACCGGCCCCGCGGCGTTCAAGCCCCGCCAGCTGTCCGGCGAGCTCATCGACCAGTTGGTGAACAACCAGCCGGTCAAGAACCTCGCCGAGGGAATCCGGCTGGTCCGCGCCACCAACACGGCCGGCACGACGTGGCAGGACATGACGTTCACCTTCTCCAGCCCGCGCGACAAGTGGACCTGGATGTTCAACAACGAGCAGCGGGTGGCGCAGTACAAGATCGGCAGTGTCACGAGGACCGGCGGCAACACGTCGAACTTCGGAAGCGACAACAACTACAACCGCGTCCGCACCATCACCGGCTCGACCGAAGGCTGGGCGATGGGCTTCGGATTCGGCAGCAACATCAAGGGCAGCCCGAGCGACACGAGCTACCTGTGGTCGAAGGACACGAACACCGGATACGCCCGCCCGTTCACGCAGGTGTTCATCCGTCCGCAGATCTCGACGGCCTCGCTCACCGCGATCCCGTCGTCCGGCACGGGAGCGATCGCGAACCAGGCCGTCGTCGACAGCTTCGCCCAGACGCAGAACTGGGGCGTCGCCGGTCTCGGCAACGGACCCGCGTCGATCGAGGGCAGCAACGAGGTCTCGGCGTTCGCCGAGGTCGGCAACACGGTCTTCGTCGGCGGTAACTTCACTTCCGCGCAGAAGACCGCGGGCGGCGGCAGCGCTCAGTCCCAGTCGTATCTGGCCGCGTTCCAGCGTGACTCGGCGGAGTTCGTCTCGACGTTCCGCCCGACTTTCAACAACCAGGTCAAGGCACTCGCCGCAATGCCCAACAACCGCATCGCGGTCGGAGGCTACTTCACCCAGGTGAACGGCCAGAACGTCGCCGGGCTGGTCGTGCTGAACGCGACGACGGGTGAGATCGACCCGACGTTCACGGGACGCCTGACGAACGCGCTGAGCGGCGGCGTGCCCGTCGTGCGCACCCTCGATGTCCAGGACGGCTGGCTGTACGCGGCCGGCGTCTTCACACACTCGACCGGTGGGTCGTCCTCCTCGTCCAACTACACGCGCGGTGCCGCCCGCTTCTCGGTGACCAACGGCACGCCCGACGGCTCGTGGAACCCGGAGTTCAACGGAACGGTCATGAGCGTCGACGCCTCGGCCCGTGGAGATCGCGTGTACTTCGCCGGATTCTTCACGCAGTCGAAGTCTCGCCCGGCGGACAAGGCCGCCGCGATGTCCGCGAGCAACACCGACCTCTACCCGTGGTCTGTCGTCTTCTCCAACCGCAACAGCGGACGCAGCGGTTACCAGCAGGCTGTCCTCGAGGTCGGGGACCGCGTCTGGCTCGGTGGGTCCGAGCACTCGCTGTTCAGCTACTCCCGAGACGGTCTCACGCTGATGAGCTCGTCGGTCGGCAACGCCGGCGGTGACTTCCAAGCGATCGCCACCGATGGAAACGCCGTCTACGGCGGATGCCACTGCTTCGAAACCCAGTACCAGGGCGCGACGACCTGGAACCCGATCGGAACGACCTGGACTGCGGCAGACGCTGTGTATGGCTCGGGAGCGTGGAGCGCATCGACCGGTGACCGGATCCCCAGCTTCAACGGCGACTTCGACACGCAGCGTGGCGCAGGTTCGTGGGCACTGTTCGTCGACTCGAAGGGCACGCTCTGGCAGGGCGGTGACTGGAGCTACTCGACGCAGGCCGGGTACGTGCGGCAATGGTCGGGCGGTTTCGTACGCCACGCCCAGCGCGACACGACGGCGCCGACCACGCCGACGGGTCTCGTGGTGAACACTGCGGACGACGGCGTAGCACTCAGCTGGAACGCCTCCACCGATGACCGTGGAGTGACCGCATACCAGGTGCTCCGGAAGGATCGTGTGGTCGCGACTGTGACCGGGACCACCACCACGTTGCCGGCCGCGCCCGCCGACACGCTCTACTTCGTCCGCGCGATCGACGCTCGCGGCAACGCCTCCGCATCGACCGCCGGTGTCACGGCGGTCGCCCCGCCGGCACAGCCGACCACCGAGACGTTCATCGCGGCCGGGTCCGAGTGGTCCTACCTGTACAACGCCACGGGTCCGACGGGCGCATGGACGACCACGTCCTACGACGCGTCTTCCTGGCAGACCGGTGCGGCTCCTCTCGGATGGGGCCAGGCAACTCTCGGCACCACGCTGACCACCAGCGTCACGCCGAAGCCGCTCGCCTCTTTCTACCGACAGGCGTTCCAGGTCACCGATGCCTCGAAGGTCGAGTCCGTGGAGATCACCACACGCGCTGATGACGGCATCGTCCTCTACGTCAACGGCACGGAGGTCCTCCGGAAGAATGTCGACCCCGGCACGGCTGGCGTGGGCACCTACGCGAATGCTGCGGTCGGAGCGTCGACAGCGCTGGCGAACCCTCAGACGGTCACGGTTCCGGGCTACTTGTTCACCACGGGCACCAACGTCATCACGGCGTCGGTCCACTCGAACTACCGCTCGACCCCGAGTCACAGCTTCGAGCTCGAAGCGGTGGCGACGATGGGCACGCAGCCGGCACCGCCCGTGGAGCCGGACCCCGAGCCGGAGCCCGAGCCCGAGCCCGACCCCGAGCCCGAGCCCGAGCCCGCCGACACGAGCGTCATCGCCGCCGGATCCGACTGGTCCTACCAGTTCTCGACGGACGCGATTCCGGCGAACTGGGCGGCGACCGACTTCGACGCCTCGGCGTGGACGACCGGTGCCGGCGCCTTCGGGTGGGGACACAGCGGCCTCGCCACGCCTCTCGACACGGCTCAGTCGCCGCGACCGGTGACGAGCTACTACCGTCACCCGATCACCCTGACCGCGGTCGACTTCGACAAACTGACGGTGACCACCCGCGCCGATGACGGCATCGTGGTCTACGTGAACGGTGTCGAAGTCGCCCGCAAGAACATCGACCCTGGGACCGTCACACAGAACACCTACGCGAACGCCGCGGTGTCCGCGACGAACGCCGTCAACACCCCGTTCGTGTTCGACGTGCCGGCGTCGGCGTTCCAGGTGGGCACCAACGTAATCGCGGTCGAAGTGCACTCGAACTACCGCTCCACTCCGAGCCACAGCTTCGAGCTCTCCGCCGTGACATCATGACAGGTGTGATGGCCGCACCCCGAAACGGATTCCGAGAGTATCTCGCCGATCTGAACCGCGCCCAGAAGAGCGGCGCAGGTGTCCCGGCCTATACGCGCTGGGTCAACCGTCGGCTCGCCCGAGGAGTCGCCGCGGCGTCGGCGGCCCTCGGGCTGACGCCGAACGCGGTGACGATGATCAGCGCCGCCCTCTCGGCAGCCGGCCTCGCGGTGCTGGTCATCGTCGGCCCCACCTGGTGGACGGCGCTGCTCACCGCCGCCCTGCTTGCTGCAGGGTACGTCTTCGACTCGGCCGACGGTCAGGTCGCCCGGCTCACCGGGGCGTCGAGTCCTGCCGGCGAGTGGCTCGATCATGTGGTCGACGCCATCCGCACGCCCGCGATCCACCTGACGGTCGCGGTGGTCGTCGTCCTGCACCGCCCGGAACTCGCCTGGCTCGCGGTGGTCGCGCTGCTGTTCGCGGTGATGAGCGTGGGCCAGTTCATGAGCCAGATCCTCGCCGAGCAGCTGGTCCGCAACTCCGGGGGCGAGGAGGCCGAGTCCAACGGCCTCCGCAAGTCGTTGTTCCTCCTCCCGACCGACACCGGCGTGCTCTGCTGGAGCTTCGCGTGCTGGATCTTCCCGCCGCTGTTCGCGGTCGTCTACGCGCTGCTGTTCGTGATCAACTTCGTGCACACCGCCGCGTCGATGCGACGGAAGTACCGCAAGCTCACCCTTCGCTGATCACGCCACGTGATCCCGCGCTCGCGCGGAGAACCCCGTCGCCCATCCACTCGGCGACGGGGTTCTTCTTGCGCGCGAGGAAGGTGACACTCGAAGTCGGCCCTCGGAGTTCACACCTTCCCTGGCCACGTTCGGTCAGGGCCTCTTCCCGATGCCCGGAGATCGACGTCGAGGCACCTGCGCGGGGCGTTCTTCGAGAGGAAGTGCTACGGCGACTCGGAGCTTCGAACGAGAGACCAGCGCGAAGCCGTCCCGGGATCAGGAAGCCCCGGACACCACAGAGGACTCCTCGTCCCGGGCCGCCGCGGTCTCGTCGGTGCGGGCGCTGTGCCGCGAGGACGCCGTGCGCTCGGAGCGAGCGGAGAGCGGCCAGGCGATACCCGCTTCTCCGCGGTCTCCTCTGGACACCGCGCGTTCCGCGACAGCGCCGAGGATGGGCGTTTCGATACCGTCGGCCTCTTCGCGAAGCCAGCGGATCTCGGTGCTGGTCGTATCCTTCTCCCGCGTGACGATGACGACAGACCGCGAGACACGCAGACCGGCGAGGATGCTCGCGGGATGCGCCGAGGACGAGAGCACAAGGAAGGTGATGTCCTCGGCGCCCGCGTTATCGATGGCCACGTGCGTCTGTTCCGTCAGCAACAGGTCGCCCTGGAGCTCGTCTCCGTCGTCTGTGGCCGAGAACACCCGCAGGGCAGGCACCGTCCTCGAGTAGGCAGTGCCACCCGACGCAGCTTCCAGCGCGAGCGCCGTTCGCAGATGGTCGCGGAACTCCTCCGAGCCCTCGGGCACGATGAGCTGAACATTGTGCCCTGCCTGCGCGGTGACCACGGCGAGGTTGACGGCAGTGGGCGACGTCTCCCCACGGTGCGTGGCGTCGATCACCAGAACCGTCGACCCGAGGTAGATGTCGACGAGCAGGCGCTCTCGGGTCACTCGCAGTGAATCTGCGGCGTCGCCGCGCGCCGGAACGTCCTCACGGCGAGCGTCGAGCGTGGCGAAGACGGGTGCCCGCAGCTCCCGCGACATCTCCTTGGCGTTGCGGAGTCGACGATCGAACGGGTTCCACACGAACGCAGCGATGATGCCGACGACGAGGCCTGCGGCGAGGCCGGTGAGCAGCGTGACGGTGCGCGCCGGCGAATAGGCCAGTTCGTTGTCCTCCGCAGCAGAGAGGACGATACCGCCCGTGGTGTCGACGCTCTGGAGCCCATTCCGCTCCGAAAGCAGGCCGTCGAGCTCGGTGAGGATCTGCTGACGCTGAGTGGTCGCCTGCGCATAGGCGGCGCTGCTCGGGTCGGCCGACACCAGCTGCTGGTTGACCTCGCCGAGCGTCTTGTTCAAGGCGTCGATGCGCTCGGTGAGGTTGCTCACCATCACATCGATGCGCTCTTGTGCCTGGTCACTGCGGAACGAGAGGTACGCGGAGGCCACCGCGTCCGCGCCACGGATCGCATCGGCGGCGGTCGATGCGTCGAAGTCGACGGTGACGACAGCCGCGCCGGAAGTGGTCGCGACGGTGGAGGCGCTGCGGATCTCGTTGGGCGAGAAGGAGTCCTTCAGGAGATCGGAGGCGCGGGACGCGACGACGTGCGACCGCGCGATCGCCGTCTCCGTCGCGTCGTCGAGGAGGCCGGAGGCCGCGCGCTGTGCGCTGAACGGCTCGGTGGTGATGACGTTCAGATTGAGGGTCGTCGTCGCGGTGACGGTCTGCGGCGCGAGAAGCAGGTACAGGGCGGCCACGAGTCCCCCGATGACGGTGGCACCGATGAGCAGACGCCATTGCCGCTTCAGCACGAAGACGTACTGCTCGAAGCCCAGCGACGCCGCGCCGGTCTGATCCTCATTCATGGACGAAATTCCCCCTCGCCTTCACACCGTTGCGGAACAGCCCCCACTGCTCTCCCGCCGATGTCACAGCCTCTGCACCTATCCTAGGGGCGAACCCTGAGTGAACACGGAGGACGGGTGAACACGCACGCGACAGTGGTAGGGCGAACGCCTTCGCGCACCCTCGGCGCATCGCGATCGACCCTCCCCCGCTGGCCCTTCACCGCCATGCTCGCCTTCTTCCCCCTGTGGTGGGTCCTCGGCTTCGCCGAGATGGCGTGGATTCCTCTCGCCGGTTGCATGGCGGTGCTGATGATCCGCCGCGGAGGCATCCAGGTGCCCCGCGGCTTCTCGATCTGGCTTCTGTTCATCGTCCTGATGTGCGCATCGGTCATCGGTATCGACACGTCGGGGCGCCTGATTGGCTTCATCTATCGCGCGCTTCTCTACATCGCGATCACCGTCGTCTTCATCTACGTCTACAACGCCCGTGAGACGCTCACGCTGCGCTACATGCTCGGAGTATTCACCCTGTTCTGGCTGTGGGCCGTGTTGGGCGGCTTCGCGGGCATCATCGCCCCGGAATTCTCGTTCCGGACGCCGTTGTCCTACGTCCTCCCGCAAGGGCTGCAGGCGAACGAACTCATCGGCGAGATGGTCGTCCGACGCCTCACCCAATACAACCCGGACAGCTGGCTGGCTCTCGACCCACGGCCGTCCGCACCGTTCCTCTATACGAACGGCTGGGGCAACGTCTACTCGATCACTCTCCCGATGGTCGTCGCCTACCTGACGGTGATCCCCCGCGGCCGGCGGTTCTGGCTGCTGATCCTGGCCATCCCGCTGTCCCTCATCCCGGCGTTCCTCACGCTGAACCGCGGCATGTTCATCGGCCTCGCGGTGGCCGCGGCCTACCTCTTCGTCCGGTTCGTCCTTGCCGGCCGACTCCGAGCAGTCGCGCTCCTCAGCGTCATCGGCATCATCGCCGGCATCGCCGCGGTGGCGCTCGACGTGGGGAGCAAGCTCACCGACCGTGTCGAGACCAGCTCGTCGACCGAAGACCGGGCGAACCTCTACGAGGAGACCTTCGTCCGCACCCTGCACTCTCCGCTGTTCGGCTACGGGGCGCCCCGGCCATCGTTCACGGACGGTGCGCCCTCCGCAGGCACGCAGGGGCATCTGTGGATGGTGATGTTCTCGCACGGTTTCCCGGCGTTGGTCTGCTTCATGGCCGCGCTGGCCTGGATGTTCTTCGCGACGATCCGCGGGCGCAGCACCGCGATGCTGATCCTCAACACCGTGCAGCTGGTGATCCTCGTCGAGGTCTTCTTCTACGGTGTGCTGCCCAACGGCCTGATCCTGACCTTCCCCGCTGCGGCGCTCGCGATCCGCGAACTGCGCAGTACAGCGTTGGCACCGCCGCCGACGACACGGTAGAGTTGCCCGGATCGCGCTTTTGGGGAAGCGCGACAGTTCGACCAAGACTTAGGGGAGTCGATGGTGCAACCGATCGTTAGTGTCGTCATGGCGACGCGAGACCGTCCACAGCTGCTTCGTCGCGCCGTGGCGTCCGTCTTCGCACAGGAACACGTCCATCCGATCGAAGTGGTGCTCGTCTACGACGGCACACCGATCGATGAGCTCGAGGACCTCGAGCGTGGACCACACACCCTACGGGCGGTGAACAACACCAGGACTCCCGGGCTCGCCGGCGCGCGGAACACCGGAATCCTCGAGACGAGCGCGCCGCTCATCGCATTCTGCGACGATGATGACGAATGGAAACCGGGCAAGCTCGCCGCGCAGTTGCCCCTGTTCGAGGACCCCGGCGTGGTGCTGACGGCGACCGGCATCGAGATCCACTCCGCGGGGGGCACCCACGAGCGGCTCTCCCCCGCCACCGTCGAGTTGGACGATCTCCTCCGATCGCGGATCACCGAACTGCACCCGAGCTCCTTCGTCATCCGCGCAGAGGCCCTCAAGACCGGCTTCGGTCTCGTCGACGAAGAGCTTCCTGCCTCGTACGGCGAGGACTACGACCTGCTCCTGCGGGCGGCCAAGTTCGGCCGCGTCGCTGCGGTCCCCGAAGCGCACACCATCATCCACTGGGATCGCACATCGTATTTCAGCGAGAAGTGGCAGGGCATCGTCGATGGCCTCAGCTACCTTCTCGCCAAACATCCGGAGTTCACACGGAGCGGCGAGGGCCAGGCCCGGATCGAGGGCCAGATCGCCTTCGCCCACGGTGCTCTCGGTGATCGACCACAGGCGCGTTCCTGGGCACGTCGCGCAATCGGCCACGACGCCCGTCAGCCGCGCGCCTACCTCGCGATGCTCGTCGGCATGGGATTCGTCTCCGGCGAGCGGGTGGTCTCCGCGTTGAACAAGCGCGGACGGGGTATGTAGATGCCTCGTCTCTCCGTGATCGTCCCCGCCTACAACGCCGCGGGGACGATCGCGTCGGCGATCCGGTCGACCTTGAACGCGCTCCCGCGCGATGCCGAGATCGTGGTCCTCGATGACGGCAGCTCGGACGCGACGGCAGAAGCCGCACGAGGTGTCTTGGACGCCCGCGTGCGCGTACTCTCGCGCTCCAACCGTGGCGTCGCGGCCACCCTGAACGATCTCATCGGCGCAACCGACAGTGAATACATCGCCCGAATGGACGCCGACGACCTCGTGCTCCCCGGGCGCTTCCGGCGGCAGCTCGGCGCTATGGGCGGCACTGTCGACGCGGTGTTCACCACCGTCGTGACGTGGGGTTCGGGCATGCCCGGCCTTCCGCGCCCGTCTGCCATCTCGGAGGAAGACTTCGGCCTGCACCTGCTGCTGACGAACCCGGTCGCGCATTCGACGATGCTCGCCCGCCGGTCGGCCGTGCAGGACGTCGGCGGATACCGGGTGCTGCCGACCGAGGACTACGACCTGTGGCTGCGTATGGCTGCGAACGGCGCACGCCTGCGCAGGCTCGCGCTGCCGGGGCTCGCCTACCGCGTGCACCCGGGGCAGGTGACCGCATCGGCGCAGTGGCGTCGCGCATCGTGGGAGAACGCGGAACTCGCCGCCGCGTATTCGGCTCTGGCCGAGCGACTCATCGGCGCCCCCGCGGTACGGATCACATCGTTGTCGATCGACGACTCCCGCACTCCGGATGAGAAGCGGGCCGAGCTGGACAGCTTCACCGGGCTTTTCGAGAGCGCGCTGCACGGTCACGCGCCTTCTGCCCAGCGCGCACTGCGACGCAAGCTCGCGGAGCGCCGGTCATGGCTGTCTGCACGGCTCGAGGAGAAGGCCGTGGCGACATGACGACAGCACAGAGCCCCCGAGATCGATTCCGGACAGTATGGGCAGCCGACCGGAAGGCGAACGCCGCCTACCCGAAGAGCAGGTTCGTGTTGCGCTGGTTCCGTTCGGCTCAGCGTTGGCGAGCCGGCAGCGGACCGTTGTCCCGGCTGCTCTTCCTCGCGGTCGGCGGCTCCTACAAGCTCGTCACCGAGGGGTTCATGGGGATCGAGCTACCCGTGAGCACCGAAGTCGGGCCCGGCCTCCGCCTCCGCCACGGTGTCGGGATCGTCGTGAACCCGGCGAGCAAAATCGGCGCCGGCGTGATGCTGCGACAGGGAGTGACCCTCGGGAACCGCAAGCTCTCCGATGATTGCCCCGTGATAGAAGACGGTGTGGAGATCGGGGTAGGAGCGGTCGTGATCGGCGCGGTGACGGTCGGCACGAACGCCAGGATCGGCCCGAACGCTGTCGTGTTCCGAGACGTTCCGGCGGGAGCTGTGGTCATGTCTCCGGCATCCGACATCCGCAGCTGAGCCCGACTTCCGATTTGACCTCGACGCCCGATCATGCTGTGATGAACTCGTTATTTTCCGCGGAGGGGGTCCGACGGAATGAGTCTTTCGAATCATGCGAACCTCGCGAAGAACGACGATCGCTGCGCTCGGCGCGACGATCCTCGCTTTGTCCCTCCTCAGTGCCGCACCAGCGGTCGCGGCTGACGAGGACCTTCCTGGATGGACTTTCCAGGAAGATGTCGACCTGTCCGATTCCAGCCGCTGGACGCTGGAGACGGGCCAATCGTCGAACACGTCGTCTTACGACATCCCGAGCAACGTCTCGTTCGGCCCCTCGGGTCTGAGCGTTCGAGGCGCGGCAGAGAGTCGCTCCACCGCCGACTACACCTCCGGTGATGCGAAGGGCTTCGGGATCAGGATCCCGAACTACTCCCGCGTCGAGGCCACGGGCTCCGTGCCCTTCGGACCCGGGCTGTGGCCGGCGCTGATGTGGCTGCGGCCGCTCGACAGCGCGCACGGTGAGATCGATCTGATGGAGGTCTTCGGTGACGATGCGCGCCCGGCCGCCACGATCCACAATGAGTACGGCCCCACCCATCGCAGCCTTCAGGGCTCGGTCCGCTGGGAGAAACTGCCGAACTCCGACCCCACCGGTGTGCACACCTATGTGATGGAGAAGACGCCGAACCGCATCGTCATCAGCGTCGACGGACACGTGATGCTCGATGCCGGACCGGAGGACGTGCGTCCCGGCTTCGACTGGAACGCCATCTTCGAACGACCCGGTGCCACCTGGTATCCGCGGGTCACGCTCCAGATCGGCTGCGCCCCGGTGGAGCCCGACTGCGGCATCGGTCTCCCCGCGAAGGGCTGGAAGGGTGGCACGATCAACCTGTCGAGCCTGAAGATCTGGCGCATGGCGAACCCCGACGAGCAGCCCCCCGTGGTCGAGCCTCCGGTGGTCGAACCTCCCGTGGTCGAACCTCCCGTGGTCGAACCTCCGGTCGTCGAGCCTCCCGTCGTCGAACCTCCCGTGGTCGAACCTCCCGTCGTCGAACCTCCCGTCGTCGAACCTCCCGTCGTCGAACCTCCCGTCGTCGAACCTCCCGTCGTCGAACCTCCGGTCGAGCAGCCCCCCGCTATCGAGTCCGGCGCCTTCGAGCTGCGGCCCGGCAAGGAGATCCGCCACGCCTACGACAGCGGTGACACGAGCGGCTCCGAGGCGACCGTCGCCTTCACTGTGCCGGAGAACATCGGGTCCGGTGTGATGTACCACTCGCTCCAGGTGCTCTCCTCCGAAGACGGCCGCAACGGCTACCGCGCGACCGTATCCCTCAAGGCGTCCGGCTCCCTCCGCCTCACGATGGCGAGCGTCACCGGCAACCGCAGCACGGTTCTCGAGGATGTCTACGTAGGCGGTCGCGGGAGCTATGGTCCGGGCGATGATGTGCAGGTCTCCCTCCGTGTCGTGAACGGCAAGGTGTCGGCCAAGGCGTGGACGGCCGGCTCCGAGGAGCCCGACTGGCAGCTGACCGCGCGGGCGAACCGTACGGTTCCGGTCGGCGACGATGTCGTCCTCCTCGGCTACCTGTCTCAGCGCGCACCGGAGGCGCTCACGGCTCCGTGGTCGGGCCTCGGGGTCTCCGCGCCCTAGAGTTCGCCGGGCTTCATCACTTCGGTGTCGATCGCCCGAATCACACGCAGCGCGGCGGTATCCGGCTTCGGCTCGGATGCCGCCGCGTCGTCGTTCCGGCGCCGCTTCGGGGCGTAGACGACGAGCGAGTGGAACAGGAACCGCGCGAAGAAGGCCACGATGAGGGAGAGGGCCGTCGCGAGCACGCTCGAGATGTGCCAGGACTCGACCATCAATGCCATCACGGGGATCCGCAGCGCCGCCTCGACGTTGTTGAAGGCGAAGGAACTGGCGAAGCGGACCCCGAGCCCACGGGCGTCGGTGCGCATGTCGGCGAAGACGAAGCGCTCCTGCAGCAAGAAGTTCCCGATGATCGTGACCTCGGCGCCGATGATGGCCGCCCAGATGTAAGGGACGCCGGCGGCGGTCAGCGCCCACATGATCCCGAGGTTCGCGGCGGCGCCGATCGCGCCGATCAGCGCGAACAAGGACATCTTCCCGAATCGCAGACGTGCGAGGTGCGCGATGAAGGTCGCTCCCTGGCGCAGACTCGCCTTCGACGTCCCGTGCCTGCGCTCGGCGAACTCCATCGGCACTTCGGCGATGCGAAGGTCGTTGCGGGCCAGGATCTCGAGGAGGATCTTGAAGCCCTGAGGCTGGAGATTCGCGACGTCGAGGCGCTTCCGGTCCGCCAGGAAGAAGCCCGTCATCGGGTCGGTGCTGCGAGCGAGCCGGATCGGGAACATCGCCCTGGTCAGCCAGGTCGCAGCGCGCGAGACGCCGAACCGCACGGCCGTCCCGAGGCCACGGGTGTCCCCTCCGCCGACGTAGCGGGACGCGGCGACGAGATCGGCATCCCCCGCGTCGTAGCGGTCGAGCAGGGCGGGCAGGAGCTCCGGCGGATGCTGGAGATCGCCATCCATGACGATGCAGACGTCGAAGGACGCGGCTTCGATCCCGACGACCACGGCCCCGCCCAGACCGCCGTGGTTCTCGGCGCGATGGATGACGCGCACCGGGACCGGGGCATCGGCGGCGACGCGCGCCACTTCGGCAGCGGTGTCGTCGGTGCTGTCGTCGACGAAGAGGATCTCGGCGTCCCCCTCGGGGAGCGCAGCGGCGATGCGGGCGACGAGTTCCGCGACGTTGTCGCGTTCGTTGAACGTCGGCACGATGACCGTGACCGGTGTCCCCACGTCAGCCCCCTCTTCCGCACGCGCAATGCCTGCGGCCTCCATCGTTCCATGTGTTCCTGTGGGGAAAGAAACCCAAACCTGCTAGACTCTCGACTTGCGGCTGTGGGAGTCGCTGAGCGGGTGGGGATCCGCTTACTGGGGACTACTGATCTGGGGAGATCATGGGGACGCGTATCGGCTATGCCGTTGGTGCTTTCGACCTTTTTCACGTCGGGCATCTGAATCTACTTCGTCACGCCAAGCAGCACTGCGACATCCTGATCGCGGGTGTCGTCAGCGACGAGATGCTGCGCCAGGTGAAGGGCATCGATCCCGTCATCCCGACGTCCGAGCGCGCGGAGATCGTGAAGCACATCTCCTTCGTCGACGACGTCTATGTGGAGACCACACCATCGAAGATGGACTCCTGGCGCGACGTGCACTTCACGCACTTCTTCAAGGGCGACGACTGGCGCGGAACCGACAAGGGCCTGCGCCTCGAGCGCGAGTTCGCCGAGGTCGGCGTCGAGGTTGTGTACTTCCCGTACACGGCGCACACCTCGAGCTCATCGCTGCGCCGAGCGCTCGACGCGATCACGGCCGGCGCGAACGCCCCGGCCGTCGCCGCGACCCGCTGACCTTCGGGCGTCGCTCAATTCGCGACGCCGAGAAGGCTGCGCGCCATCCGCGCCACGTGTGGAGGGGTGTGCGGGCCCAGCCAGACGGTCCACGGGGACCACGGTTCGCCGCATGCCCATTCCACGCACCAGGCGTGGACGGCGTTCGCGAGTCTCTCACCGCGAGCGTGTGCACGGATGCCGTCGCCACGCACGAGCCACCGCACCGAGACGCCGTCGGGAACATCGATGTGGCGGAACTGGATGCGCGCCGCGACCTCGAGGAGGATGACCCCCTGGGCGTCCCAGGGCAGCCGCGCCGCGATGCCGGCGATGGCGCCGGCATCGGCCGCATCGCCGGCGATGAGCACGGCCCCCTCGATGCTGTCCCAATCAGGGTCATCCAGGTGCTCGCACGCGTTGCTCATGCCATCAGCATAGATAAGGGTAGCCTTACCTATCAAGAGGCTTCTCGGCGCCACCCCATCCACGCGGTCGTAGGCTGGAGGCATGACTTCTCCTGCCTCCGACACCATCACGATGTTCGGCGCCGACTGGTGCCGCGACTGCATCCGCACCAAGAAGCAGCTCGATGCGCTCGGCGTCGAGTACACCTATGTCGACCTCGTCGCGGAGCCCGCTGCCGCGGACATCGCGAAGGACATCTCGGGGCGCACGAACATCCCAGTCGTCGTGTACCCCGACGCCTCACACCACGTCGAGCCGTCGAACGCCGATGTCGAGTCGAAGCTGCGCGAGCTCGCACTGATCTGAACGGTCGCCGTGGCGCCGCTACACTGGCGCGATGAGCACTGAGGCTCGGCCCGAACGAGCATCCGTCCGCCTCTCCCCGCGCACGATCGTGCTGTACACGATCGGGTCGCTGGGGACCGGCGGTTACGCCACCCTGCCCGGGCTGGTGCTGACGTACTTCCTGACCGACAACGTCGGCGTGGCCGCGCTGGCCGCGGGACTCATCGTCACCGCGGCGAAGATCTGGGACGTCCTGATCGATCCCCTGATCGGCGCGGCCTCCGATCGACAGCTCGCACGCACGGGGTCCCGTCGCGGGTTCATGGTCACGGGCGCCCTCGCGCTCCCGCTGTTCTTCGCACTCACCTTCGCCGTCCCCCCTTCCTGGGGACCGGTGACGGGCGCCATCAGCGTCCTGCTGGCGTTCCTCGCGACCGCGACGGCCTTCAGCCTGTTCCAGGTGCCCTACGTCGCGCTCCCCGCAGAGCTGACCGGCAACTACGACGAGCGCACCCGCCTGCTGGGTTGGCGCGTCGTCGTACTCACCGCGGCGATCCTGCTCTTCGGCGCCGGCGGTCCGGCGCTGCGCAACGCCGGCTCCGATCCCGTCCTGGGATACCTCCTGATGGGGATCGCCTCCGGCCTGGCGATCGGCATCGGCATGCTGATCGCCGCCCGCACGGCGGACATCGCGGCGCGGCGCACCGCGCACACCCCCGGCGCACCGATCATGTCCTCCACGTGGCGCGACCAGTACATGTCCGGCTTCCGGGCACTCGGACGCAGCCAACCGTTCCGCGCCCTGCTGGGGACCTTTGTCCTGCAGGCGCTCGCGACGGGGACGATGCTCGCCGGCGCCCAGTACGTCGCGACCTGGGTCCTGCGATCCGAAGACGCGGTGACGCTCGTGTTCGTCGCCCTCGTCGGACCTGCGCTGCTTGCGACGCCGGCGTGGACCGCGCTCGCCCGGCGCACCGGGAAGGAACGCGCATTCGCCATCGCCAGCGGCCTGTTCACCGCCGCAGCGGCAACCCTCGTCGTCGCGGTGTGGACACCCGGCACGTGGATCTACGCGTCCGTCGCCGTCGCCGGCATCGCCTACGCGGGGCTCCAGTCCCTGCCGATGGCGATGCTGCCCGATGTCATCTCGCACGACGAGCGCACCAGCGGGCCGGGACAGGCGGGCACGTTCACCGGCATCTGGACCGCAGGCGAGACAGTGGGCTTCGCCCTCGGTGCGACCGCGGTGTCACTGACCCTCGCCACCACCGGCTACATCTCCACCGTCGCCGGCGCCACCGTCGAGCAACCGGCGGCCGCGATCACGGGCATCGTCCTGAGCTTCAGCATCCTCCCCGCTGCGCTGATGGCGGCGAGCCTGCTGACCCTCCGCCGCTATCGCCTGCGCAGGGAAGACATCGACGCCGCGGCGAGCCTCGACGCCTAAGCTGGGATCACGTCCGAAGGAGACATCGATGACTTCTGCGAGCACCTCCACCGCCGCCACGCCTGCTCCGAAGCGCGCGCCGAAGGCCGAGGCTCCCGGGATGAGCGCGGGCGAGCGTGAACGACTCGACACCGCCGTCGACGACCTGCACGCCGGTGCACGCACGTGGTCAGCCCTCACGATCGCTCAACGCGTGACCCTGCTGCGCGCGGTGCGCACGAGCGTCGCCGCCACCGCCGAGGACTGGGCGAACACGGCCTCCGCCTCCAAGGGCCTCGACGGGGCGCATCCACTGCGGGGCGAAGAGTGGCTCAGCGGCCCCTACAGCGTGATCGGCGCGCTCGACGCCTACATCGCGACCCTCTCCCGCCTGGCGGAAGGCACCAACCCGCTCGACGGCATCACGATCGACCGCGCCCCGGGTGGGCGTACCCGGGTGCACGCCTTCCCCCTGACCGGGATCGACAGGTTCCTGCTGTCCGGCTTCACGGGCGAGGTCTGGCTGGAGCCCGGGATCACCCCGAACTCCGTGCGCGCATCCGCCGGCCTCGCGCAGCGCACTCCGACCGCGTCGGGTGGGGTCGGACTCGTGCTCGGCGCCGGCAACATCACCTCGATCCCTGTACTCGACGTGTTCTACGAACTGCTCGCCCACAACCGCACGGCGCTGCTGAAGGTGAACCCCACTCAGGACGCCCTCGTGCCGGTGTACAAGCGTGCGCTCGCGCCCCTCATCGAGCCGGGATTCCTGCGCATCGTGCGAGGCGGCCCGGCGGTCGGCGCCTTCCTCACCGACCACCCCGGACTCGCGCACGTGCACATCACCGGGTCCGCCGCGACGTTCGACGCCATCGTGTGGGGGCCGTCGAAGGGCGAGGGTGCCGCGGCCACGAAGCGCCGTCGCCGCGAGAACCGCCCGCGCTTGAAGAAGCCGATCACGGCCGAGCTCGGCGGCGTCTCACCGATCATCGTGGTGCCCGGCGCGTGGACGGAGGCCGACCTCACCTACCACGCCGAGCACATCGCGACCATGCGCCTGCAGAACTGCGGACACAACTGCATCGCAGGCCAAGTGGTGATCATGTCATCGGAGTGGGATCAAGCCGATGCGTTCCGAGCCGCGCTGCGCCGTGCATACGCCAACGCCCCCGAACGTCCGACCTGGTACCCGGGCTCCGCCTCGCGGATGGAGCTCGCATCCGACGCCTACCCTGACGCCCTCGTGCTGGGCGACCGGCTGCTCGTCGAGATCGACGCCGACGACGACGCGACCGCGCTGGAGACCACCGAGTACTTCGCCCCGGTGCTGGGAGTCGTGACCGTGCCGGGCACCGGCCAGGACTTCCTGGATGCCGCTGTCGCCCATGCGAACGACAGGCTGGAGGGCACCCTCGGCGCGAACCTGCTGATCGACCCTGCAACGGAGAAGTCGCTCGGTGCCGGATTCGAACGGGCCATCGCCGCGCTCCACTACGGCTCCATCGCCATCAACAGCTGGACGGCATTCGCATTCATCACCCCGACACTCACCTGGGGCGCGTTTCCGGGCGGCACGATCGACGAGGTCGGCAGCGGCCTGGGGGTCGTGCACAACGCGCTCCTGCTCGACGGGGTCGAGCGCTCCGTGCTCCGCGGACCGTTCCGCCCCCTCCCGCGCTCACTACCGATCGCGAACGGCGGTGGACGGTTCACGATCCTGCCGAAGCCGCCGTGGTTCGTCTCCGCGCGCACCGGTGCGGCCGTCAGCGAAGGACTGACCCGCTACCGGGTCGACGGCAGTCTCCTGGGGCTCGTGAAGACCTTGACGAAGGCTCTCCGAGCCTGACGATCAGCGCGCAACGAGCCTGACGGTCAGCGCGAAGCGAAGGAGAACTCATGGAATGAAGGAGCCGGTCGCGCATCCACTCCTTCGTTCCATGAGATCTCCTTCACGTCGTGCGGCTCGCTCGGGCGAATCGGTCGGTCGCCGCACGCAGTGCCCTCTGCGTGCCGGGCTCGGTCGCCGCATGACCGGCATCGTCGACCACGATGAACTCCGCCTCGGGCCACGCCCGGTGCAGATCCCACGCCGTCATCATCGGGGTCGCGACGTCGTGTCGACCCTGCACGATGACCGCGGGGATGTGGCGGATGGCGTCGACGTCGGCGATCAGCTGCCCCTCGTCCCACCACCCGCGATGGACGAAGAAGTGGTTCTCGATGCGGGCGAACGCGGTGGCCTTCTGCGGATCGGACAGGGCGGCGATCTGCGCGGGATCCGGTGTGAGCGTCACGGTCGCCGCCTCCCAGGTCGACCAGGCGATCGCGGCGGGCACGTGCACCGCCGGGTCGGGGTCGAAGAGTCGGCGGTGGTATGCCTCGATCAGGTGCGAGCGCTCCAGGATCGGGATCTGCGCGAGGAAGCTCTCCCAGAGGTCCGGGAAGAGGGCCGCTGCCCCGCCCTCGTAGAACCACTCGAGCTCCTCGCGACGCAGCGTGAAGATCCCGCGGAGCACGAGTTCGGTCACCGCAGACGGATGTGCCTGCGCATAGGCGAGTGCGAGGGCGCTCCCCCACGACCCGCCGAACACCTGCCACTTGTCGATGCCGAGGTTCTTGCGCAGCAGCTCGATGTCGGCGATCAGGTGGGCGGTGGTGATGTGACGGAAGTCGGCATCGGGAGCACTCGCGTGCGGTGTGCTGCGCCCGCACCCCCGCTGATCGAACAGCACGATGCGATAGGCCTCCGGGTCGAAGAACCGCCGCTGCCAGGGCGAGGTTCCACTTCCGGGGCCGCCGTGCAGGAAGACCACCGGCTTGCCGTCGGGGTTGCCGCTGACCTCCCAGTACACGCGGTGACCGTCTCCGACGAGCATCTCCCCCGTGTCGTACGGTTCGATCGGTGGATACAGTGCGTCTGTCTTCGTCATCATCGGCCCCCCAGCCGGTCGTGCAGTACTGCCTCTTCCACCGTAACGGACCTGCCTCGCGGGTGCCCCTTTGCTAGAGGTCACCTTCGGCGAGGGTGAACACCTGGCCGCAGGCGCCCAGCCCGTTCTGGTACCCCTCGGCGAACCAGCGCTGACGCTGATCACTGGAGCCGTGCGTCCAGCTCTCCGGGTTCACGAAACCGGACTGCGCCTGGATGTTGTCGTCACCGACCGCTGCCGCCGCGTTCAGGGCGTCGACCCGTTGCGCCTCGGTGGTCGGCTTCAGGTACGGGACACCCTTGCTGTCGGTCTCCTCCGAGATCCGGCCGATCCAGGCCCCGGCGTAGCAATCCGCCTGCAGTTCCATCCGCACCCCGTTGCTGCCCGGGCCCGTCCCGTTGTTCGGGTAGCGGTCCATGTCGCCCGTGATGTTCTGGATGTGGTGGCCCCACTCGTGCCCGACGATGTAAAGCTGCGCAAGGTCACCGGCGGACGCCCCGAACTGCTGCTGCATGAGCTGGAAGAACGTGGGGTCCACGTAGACCCCCTCCTCAGGCGGGCAGTAGAACGGTCCGACGGCGTTGGACGCCGTACCGCACTGCGTGGGCGTGGAGCCGTCGACCACGACCATCTGCGGGGCGCGATACCCGTCGACGTTCTCCGCCCAGAAGTCATCGAGCGCGAGCTGCGCGCCGGCCATCCGGCAGTCGATGTCCGCGTTCGCATCCGCGCCGGTGTCGCAGTTCTCGATGACCGATCCCCCGACGGGCTCGCCACTCCCGCTCGGCGCCCCACCCCCGAGCAGCCCGGTCAGGTCGATGCCGAGGAGGGGGCCCGCGATGAGCGCGATGATGCCGAGCACGCCCACTCCCGCACCCCCGGCGATGGCTGCGGTGCGACCGCGTCGACGGGTCGTGTTGCCCGAAATGTCGGCGTCGGGATTGAAGGTCATGCGACGAGGGTACTCCGAGGGACGACCGGCGTGATCGGACGTATGCTCGGGGCATGACGACCACGATCACCCTCACCGGCGCCGGCGGCCAGATCGGCTACGCACTGCTGTTCCGCATCGCGGCGGGCGACCTGCTCGGACCGGACGAGAAGGTACGGCTCCGCCTGTTGGAGATCCCGCAGGGACTCGGTGCCGCGGAGGGCGCCGCACTGGAGCTGCAGGACGGCGCGTTCGGCTTGCTCGAACACGTCGAGGTGACCGATGACGCCGCGGTGGGCTTCGACGGGTGCGACCTCGCCCTGCTCGTGGGGGCCCGCCCCCGCGGGCCCGGGATGGAGCGCGCCGACCTGCTCGCCGCCAATGCCGGCATCTTCGGCCCGCAGGGCTCGGCCATCGCGGCGAACGCGGCGGCGGGAGTGCGCGTCACGGTGGTCGGGAACCCCGCCAACACCAACGCCCTGATCGCGGCCGCGTCGGCGGACGGCGTACCCGCCGAGCGCTTCACCGCCCTGACGCGACTCGACGAGAACCGCGCGCGGGCCCAGCTCGCGCAGACCCTCGGCACCCCGGTACACACCGTGCGCCGCGTACCGATCTGGGGCAACCACTCCGCGACGCAGTTCCCCGACATCTCGCACGCCACGGTCGCCGGCCGTCCGGTGGCGCCGGCTCTGGAACAGATCGTCGGTGACGTGCCGGCGTGGCTCGACGAAACGTTCATCCCGCGGGTGGCGAAGCGCGGAGCGGAGATCATCGCGGTGCGCGGTTCTTCGTCGGTGGCGTCGGCCGCGAACGCGACCATCGAGCACGTGCGCGACTGGGTCCGGGGCACCGACGACTGGACCTCGGCCGGCGTCGTCTCGCACGGCGAGTACGGCGTCCCGGAGGGTCTCGTCTCGTCCTTCCCCGTGCGCTCCGTCGACGGTGAATGGCGGATCGTCGAAGGGCTGGAGCTGAGTGAGTGGGCACGCGCGCGGATCGACGCGTCCGTCGCGGAACTGCTCCAGGAGCGAGAGACGGTGCAAGCCCTCGGTCTGTTGTGAATCCGGTCGCCGCGGCGCCGTCCGACAGGGCAGAATGGATGCCGGAGGTGCGCGATGAGCGAGACGATCGATCCCATGAAGGCGACTGCCGTCGATGAGGCGCTGACGAGCCCGCTGCACCTGCCTCATGATGCCGCGGCTTGCCCGAAGTGCTTCACCGAGTTGCAGCAGAACCGCAACTTCTGGACCGCACGCCCTGACGGCTCGCGCCTGGTCGGTCTCGTCGTCGCTCGGGAGGGCATGCCCTCGGTCGTCAAGCAGCGCGAAGACCTCACCCGCTTCGGCGTGCCGATCGAGGGGTTCCGTCACCCGGCACCCGACATCCTGGAGAGCTGGAACGACCGTCTCGCGCGTCTGATCGCGACTCTGACACACGGCGATGTGCTGGTCGTCGTGAACATCAAGGCTCTCGGCCGCGACGCCGAAGAGGGCGCCCGCACCGTCTCAGAACTGCGCCGCCACGGGATCATCGTGAAGGTCCTGGGCCACGACGCCCGGCACCTCGCGGACGCCGCACGCTGACACCACTGCGCGCGCAGACGCTACGGCGTCGCGGTGGGCTTCGGTGTCGGGCCGAAGGCCGGCTCTCCCGGAGTCACTCCGAAGAACAGCGGATCGCTCGGCGACTCCTCGCGCGGCAGATATCCCTCCGAAAGGTTCGCGTCACCGAACATCAGGTCGCCGAGCTCGTAGCGGTCACCGGGCCAGCACTTGGTCGTCGCCGTCACGAGCACGTTGCCGTTCGTGATGAACGTCACCGTCAACAACGAGAATTCGCCCTGCTCGCGCACGATCACATCGCTCGACTGCACCTCGCCCGACCCCAGGTCCATGCCATCGAACTCATAGCCCGCGTCCGTGAGGTACTTCTGCACAGCGGCGCTTTGCTCGGCGTGCTGCTCCGGATCCACTTCCGTCGATCGGGCGAGAGAGAACTTGTAAGAACCGTCCGGGCAGCCCGCCCCCGAAGGCTCCATGCCGAATGAGCCGCCCGGAGCCTCCCACGGACCGTCGAAGATCAGCCCCTGGACGCGGTTCGTGACGTCGCGGTAGTCGAGGTAGTGCTGCTTCGCCTGGGCGAAGAGCTCATCGCCGGTCGGGGTCGCCATGCCTTCTCCTTCGTTCGTGCACCCGGTGAGGACGAGCGCGAGCACCGCCATCACCGCGGTCATCTGCCAGCGCATCGCCATCCGCCCGCCCCTTGCTGCCCCTGCTCCCACGGCTCAGTTCCACGCCTGGCCATTGGCCGTGACAATACCAACCGGTGGCTGCCACTGGAGGAGCAAGGACTCTGGCCGCCGTCGGCGGGGTGACGACGAAGAGGGCCGACCACCTGGTCGACCCTCTCCGTGAAACCGTGCCGTTCGTCAGCTGCCCGCGAGCTGCTGATCCAGATCCTGGATCGCACGCATCATGCCCAGCAGCGACTCCGACATGTCGTTGATACCGTCGACCGCGGTCTTCAGACCCGTCGTCAACTCCGTGTACCCCTCACCGAACTTCCCCGACGCATGCTGCGTCTTGAAGTCCTCACCCAGAAGAGTGTCCACCTGACCCTTCAACGTGTCCAACTGACCCTGAATGTCATCACGAGCCTGCGACAGCGACGACGCCACCTGCTCCATCTCTGCATAAGACGCACCGAAATCGGCCATCGTCCACACCTCCGCAAATCGAAAGAACCGGGCCCCTCCGGCCCGAATGCCACCACCCTACGCGGCCCCCACGAACACCGTCGATGGGGACAACTCCCCCTCACCGAGCACGATCAGTGCACCACTTCGATCGAAGTGAAGAGCGTCGAGATATCGTGCCGCGCCTCGTGGAGCGCACCGCCGTCATCGACGAACACATCGAGCATGAGCAGCATCCGCGCCGTTCGTCCGAGAAGGCGCCTCAGCGCGATGGTCGTGTCGTCGACCGGGACGAGCAGCACACAGTCCAGGGCCGTGTCGAACGCGGTTCCCTCGACCTCGGTGATGTTCTGGACCATTCCTCCCGCGCCGAGGAAGACGAAGGAATCGAGGGGCTGCTCGTGGAGCGACTCGTCGAGTTCGACGGCCGTCAGATGCGCGACCACGACCGATCCGCCGATCGAGGGGAGCCACCAGAAACGCTCCCGCACGCCGGGAAGCGGCGGCTCGGCGCGCACGAGAGTGAGCGCGCTCTCGGCGATCGCCGTGCGGACGGCCGCAGGCGCGTCGGCAACTGCTCTGTCATCTGCGACCTCGGCGGCCCAGGAGACGTCATCGACGAAGTCTTTCCACGGGAACTCGAGCGGAAGTGTCAGCCAGGCGGCTTGGTCTGGCAGCACCCGGTAGCCGGTCACGCACGCCACCGGAACGTCTCGACGATCGTGTCGCTGAGCTCGATCAGACCCTGCACCAGATCAGGTGCCGTGTCCTCGAGCGTGGTGATGGAGGTCGAGACGATCATGCCGCGACGGTCACGCGGGTTCGGAAGCGCGATGCCGTAGTCGATCTGCCGCCCGATCACCTCCGCGAGCTCGTCTGTGCCGCGGCGCTCGCTCTCGGTTCGCAGAATCCGACCGATCGACGTGTCGAAAGCTTCGACGGCCCCCTTCGCCATGTCGCGGAACGCCGAGTCGAAGTCGGCTCCGGGACGAGCGACGTATTGGATCAGCGCGAATGACATCGGCAGAGGTGTCGAGTCGTCCCCCATCGCGTCCGGAAGGTAGACCGCACCGACACTCCGCGCCTGCATCTGCTTCCATTGCTGGCTGATCAGCATGCGCGCCTCGACATCGAGATCGGGGCGACCGAGCGCTCGAATCTGCGACGACATCCGCATGGTCAGGGCTTTTCGCCCCTCATCATCGATGAAGTACCGTGTCCACCCCGGCGGGAACAGGATGCTGAATCCGCCGGGCTCGTCTTCGGCCATCAGCTTTCCTGCCCGGGGGTCCAGATCGGGCGTCCTTCACTCTTACGAGCACGGTCATCCCGGACGGCGAAGATCAGCGCTGCGACCATCAGAAGCAATGTCGCGGCCACGTCGACTCCGGCCGCTGCCCACCGCAGCGTCGCCTCGGTCGCCTCATCCGAAGGCAGCATCCACGCGAACATCGCCGAGGACGCGGTGGCCGCACCCGTCGCCGCGAACGCTCCACCCACTCGACCGGAATCCTTCACACGCGCGGTGGCGAGAACAGCGACGGCCAGGATGAGACCGATGACGGACACAGCGAGAGACAACAGCCCTGGAAAAGAGAACACGGGGTAGTCGATAGCAACACCCCACATCGGCGCGCGACCTGCGGCGATCTGTCCTCCGGCGAGAAGCAGAGACCCGACCAGATAGGCGATCAGCGCCGCCGCCTGCATCATCCGCAGCAGGAGGTATATCGTCGTCATCCGCTTGTGCACGGAAGCCCGAGGGGAGGTCATGAGAGTCAAGCGTAGGCCTTTACCAGGGTGCCGTGATCGACCCGTAGACGTTCAGGCTCGTCGATCCGAGCCAGTTCACCGTGTTGAGCCGTGATACCAGGCTGGAGGGAAAGTGCGACGCAGTCGCCGCGATGAACTGCTGCACGGCCGGATTCGTCCCCCACTGCGAGTTGTGCATCGTCGTGAGGAATCGCTGCATCTGCTGCACCTCGGGGCCGCCGTTGACGATCGTCCGCAACGGGTTGACGAAGAGGCCCGGTCTGGGCAGGTTCGACATCGAACGGATAGGGGCTGCGAGCCACTGGAACGGCGTCGCCCAGGTGGACGGATGAAAGAGCCGCACGCGCGGCAGGCCCGCGCGGATCACCGAGGTGACGACACCCCGTCCGCCGCTGAGGACGGCACCGAGCGCAGGAACGCCCTTCGAGAGCACCCTCCCGATCCCGAACGGCAGCAGGCCGAGCGCGGCGAGCCCGACATCGCCCAGCGTCGCACGACCGTCGAGGTACTTGAGCGCCGTGAGACCGAGGCTGAGGAGGGTGAGTCCGAGGAGTACCCCCGCCAGCAGGCCAGTGAACGGGGCGCCGATGATCAGCGCGACGATCGTGAGAACGATCAGGACGACGGAGATGACGGTCAGGAGGTCGTCGACGAATCCCCAGAATCCGTCGCCGTTGTCGGCCGTGTCCATGGCCTTCTGCACGCCCTCCACGGCATCGTCATACGCATCGGACCACGCCCCGAAGACATGGTCGAAACTGCGCCACTGGGCGTCGCGATCCGCCTTCGCTCCGGTGAGCGAGGTGTTCGCCGCGTCGACAGCACCGGACGCTGCTTCCTTGTCGGCCTGTGTCGGCTCGTCCTCCCACGGCCACTGATGATCGATCGAGGCCTGGTTCCGGTCGGCGGTTTCCTTCTCATCGAGCGCGCTCTGATAGTCCCTCTCCGCGCGCTCGACCTCGTCGAGGTGAAGGTCGAGCCAGTTCTGCGCGGTCCTCAACGCATCCGCATAGGTGCGCAGCGCCGTGCCCGTCCCCTCGTAGCGCACCGCAGCATCCGACAGGTCACTCGACGACTCCCGCGCCATGTCGCCGAGTTTGTCCGTGCCTTTGCTCTTGTGCACGCTGGAGTCACCGATCTCGGTGAGCAGCACCGCGGTCTCGGACATCGTGGCGGCGAGCTTCACGAATCCGTCGCCGTCATCCCAGATCACGGTCGGGTTCCCCTCGAGCGGTCGCAGTTCGTGCTGCGTGAACGGAGACCTCATCGTGGAGTGGCCTTTCCTACCGAGACGTCTGCGGTGCTCGTCGGGTTCTCGAATCCGTTCGCGGTCTCGGAGTCCCATTGCTCCCAACCATCGATGATCCCGGTCAGCTGCTTGAGGATCTCGTCGAGGTTCTTCTGCAGCTTGCCGCGGTTCGACTTCCAGTCGTCCTCGAAGTCGGAGACCTTCTGCCGCAGCTCGGAACGTCCGTCCGGCTTTCCGACGGCGCTCTCCAGCGCATCGTTGGTCTGAGCCGCCGATTCGAAGGCATCGACCGAGGATGTCAGGCCGGTCTTCGTCAGTCGGAGCCGGTCCAGATCGAGCATGATGTCCATCGCGAACGTCCTCTCCAGCGGGGGTGGTGAGAAGGAGCCGACGGATCCCGTCGACCCCTTCCCGAGACCGTGTGTCAGCTACCGGCGAGCTGCTGATCCAGATCCTGGATCGCACGCATCATGCCCAGCAGCGACTCCGACATGTCATTGATACCGTCGACCGCGGTCTTCAGACCCGTCGTCAACTCCGTGTACCCCTCACCGAACTTCCCCGACGCATGCTGCGTCTTGAAGTCCTCACCCAGAAGAGTGTCCACCTGACCCTTCAACGTGTCCAACTGACCCTGAATGTCATCACGAGCCTGCGACAGCGACGACGCCACCTGCTCCATCTCTGCATAAGACGCACCGAAATCGGCCATCGTCCACACCTCCGCAAATCGAAAGAACCGGACCCCTCCGGCCCGAATAACACCACCCTATGGAAATATCCGCGCCCCCGTCGATGGGGACAACTCCCCATCGACGACCGCGGCCGTCGCCTACCCCTCGACGAGCGGCAGCTGCACCGTGACCTGGCGTCCGGCCTGCACGAAGATGCCTCGTCCCTCGGGGAAGTCGGTGCGCTTCACCTTCGGGAACGGCACCTTGAACACCGCGTCGCCGTCGAAGGAATCGGGCTTGAGGATGATGCCCTTGCGCCCGGCCTTGAAGTCGCCGATGAATCCGAAGCCGCTCGTGACCTGCGTGACGTCGGCGTCGCCGATGAGCAGGTGGTCGCTGCGGTTGATCGCCTGGAAGAGGGCCTTCATCTCGCGCTCGGCCGGGCTGTCGGCGAACTGCGGCACGTCCTCGACCACGATCAGCACCCTCGTCGGGAGGGAGTCGTCGGCGATCAGCTCGGTGATCTCCTTGGCGAGCTCCTTCGCATCGTCCGGCGTCACGGCGCTGCGTGTCCAGCTCGCGTAGTCCTTCAGCTGGGCGCGGCGTCCGCCGAAGTGGAACAGCACGGTGGACGGATCGAGCCTGCGCATCGACGTGATGAGCGACTTCAGGGCGTTGGTCTTGCCCGAAGACGGCGGTCCCGCGACGACGAACGTGCCCACCGGGTCGAAGTCGCGCGCCGCCAGGGTGTCCTCCGCGACCCCGAGTGCCGGGAACTCGCCGAGGCGATCGGGCAGATCGCGCACAGACAGACGGGTGGGCAGCGCGCCGATCTCCGGCACCTCCCTCGCTCCGGCGGCACGGAGCCTCTCGGCGAGACCCTCGAGCAGCTTGGTCTGCTCCGCCACATTCGGAGTCCCGCCCAGCGTCGCGATCTGCGTCTCGCGGCCGTCGATGATGGCGCGTCCCGGGGCCGACCGCTCGTCGAGCACGTCTTTCGGCGCGTTCAGCATCGCGTACCCGGACTCGTCCGAGAGACGCAGGACCACGCGCCGCGACACGTTGGCGCTCACCGCCGTCGGAACCGAGCCCGAGCGGTCGGCGCTCGCGACGACGTGCACGCCGAGCGGGCGGCCCTCGCCGAGGATGCGCATGAAGATCTGATAGAAGGGCATCCGCGCCGTCGTCGACTCCCACTCCCCTCGGAACTGCGGGAAGCCGTCGATGAGCAGGACGATGCGTGCCTCGTCCTGCCCGGTGAGCTCCCGGTACTCCGTGAGGCTGGAAGCGTTGGCGGCACTGAAACGCTTGCCACGGTCGTCGAGCACCGCGGCCAGCGAACGCAGCACACGCTGCACGCGCTCGGAGTCGTCGCCCGAGATGATCGAGCCGACGTGCGGCAGCATCTCCAGGCTCTTGAGCGAACCGGACCCGAAGTCGAGCCCGTACACCTCGACGTTCGAACGAGCGGGATCGAAACCCGCCGCGATCGCGATCGTGCGCAGCACCGTCGACTTGCCCGAACCGCTCGTCCCGTAGACGAGCAGCGAACCGTCCTTGTCGGGGTGGAAGTAGGCCGGCTCCTGAAGCTGCCGTTCCGGGACATCCATCTTGCCGAGCAGCACCTGCCCGTCGCCGAGCACCGGGAGGTCGCGCAGGTCGACCGCGCCCTCGAGGTCGTCGAGCCACGGCCGTCGGGGCGCGGGGATACGGGCCTCGCGCGCCGCATTCACGAGCGTCGCCACGATGCGCTTCTGGTCGTTGGGTCCGAGATCCTCGTCGTGCGAATCGGACTCCGGCGCCTGCTCGGCTTCCCAGGTCTGGATGGACCCGAAACGGAGCTCGGCGACCTTGACCTCGGCGACCTGGGCCTCGTCCGTGGTCCATCCGCCGGCGTACGCGGACTGGAACGGCACGAGTCGCCCCGGACCGGTCTTCGCGATGCCTCGTCCCGGCAGCGAGGGCGGGAAGGTCGCCGCCACCGGGTCGTCGACGACGTCCTTGGAGTCGGACTCGTCAGCCATCCGCAGCGCGACGCGCAGGTTCGTGTTGGCGCGGAGGTTGTCCTTGATGACACCGGCGGGCCGCTGCGTCGCCATGATCAGGTGGATGCCGAGGGACCGTCCGCGCTGGGCGATGTCGACCACCCCGTCGACGAACTCCGGCACCTCCCCGGCGAGCGCCGCGAACTCGTCGATCACCAGCACCAGCGCGGGCGGGGTCTCGGGGTCGCGTCGCTTCTCGAGCTCGAGGAGGTCTTTGGCCTTCTTGCGGTTGAAGAGGTGCTCGCGATGGTGCAGCTCGGCCCGCAGGCTCGTGAGCGCGCGGCGCACGAGGTGCGGGCTCAGATCGGTGACGAGGCCGACGGTGTGGGGCAGGTCGACGCAGTCCGCGAAAGCCGAGCCACCCTTGTAATCGACGAACAGGAACGTGACCCGGTCGGGGCTGTGAGCGGCCGCCATGCCGAGCACCCAGGCCTGCAGGAACTCGCTCTTGCCGGCACCGGTCGTCCCGCCGACCAGGGCGTGCGGCCCCTGGGTGCGCAGGTCGAGGGTCATCGCGTCGGTCTGCGACTGACCGATGATGGCGCGCAGGTTGCCTGCCTTCTTGAGCCGCGACTGCGGAGCACCGGAACGGTCGATGATGGTGTTGTTCTGCCGCCAGCGATCGATCACCGCGCTGGCATCCTCAGCGACCTCGGTGCCCACGAGCGAGAGGAAGCTGACCGAGTTCGGGATGTCGGAGGAGTCCTCGATCACCGTGCTGGAATCGACGACCGGCGCCAGGCGCTTGGCGAACATCGTCATGTAGGCGTGCGAGACACCCTCGACCTGCACCCCGCGGTAGTCCACGCCGCTGCGGACGGTGCCGACCACGGCATCGGAGAGCCCGGCGCTCACGTCGACGAACGTGCGGCACGCCGCGGGCAGTGCCTCGACGACCGGAGCGACGAACAGGGCGTAGACGCCGACGTCGGCGCCGCGTTCCAGGATCTGGGTCAGTCTGGCCCGGTCGACGGGGGCGTCATTCGTGATGATCACCAGGATGGCCGTCTGGCCGGGGAAGGTCGCCTCCTCGGCCGCGCGCTTGACGTCGGTGCCGTATCGCATCGGGTCCCAGTCGGCTCCGTACGGGGGCCGTGCAGACTTCGACTCCCGCGAGCGGCGCAGGACGATCTCCTCGAGACCGCTGAGCAGGGCCGTCCCGGTCGAGGCGGAATCCGCGAGCGGCATCTCCTTGAACGGGTTCCGCTCGCTGGAGGTGTGGGGGAGCCACTTGAGCCAGTCGAGCTCGTTCGCCCACCCCGGTTCGGTCAGCGCCACGGTGACGAGCTCGTTCGGGGAGTGCGTGCCGAACAGTTGGACGGCGATCCCCCGCAGCGCATCGCTGGCCAGCGATGTGGGACCGGCGACACCGACCGAGCCCACACTTTGGAGAGATTCCAGGATGGGGACGTTGTCGATCATCCGGTACCGCTCCTCCAGGCGATCGACGCGTTCGACGTATTCGACGAGCGCCTCCGGGGTCTCGGTGCGCTTGATGCGCGTGCGCGCTTCGGTCTCGCAGACCCCGAGACGCATCGCGAGGAAGTTCCAGTGCTCCGGTCGCCGCGTCCACAGCAGGGGACCGAGACGCATGGCCTCATCGAACACCACGGCGACGGCGGGGACCTCGTTCTGCCGTACCTCGCGCTCCTTCGGACGCGAGTGGTACAGCGTCTCCTCCAGCCGCTCGAACTGCTCCTCGAACGACTCGGCCTCCTTGCGAAGCCGCTGACCGATGTTGGTCTTCTGCGAGATGAAGTTGCCGAACATCATCATCGGCGACGCAGCCGCGATGAGCAGCGACGCCGGACGCTGCGTGATGCTGAACATCGTCACGGCCAGGAGGATCGGCGCGACGAGCATGGGCCAGGGGAACAGCCGCGACGGCTGGTCGCGGGGATAGCGCGGCTCATCGAGATCCTCCCCGGTGTACCGCTCCTCGACACGGGGGCTGCGGTTGAACATGAGCGCTCCCCCGCGCTCGAGCACCGGGTCACCCGTGGCTGAGCCGTCGAAGTCACTCACCATGTGCACGACGAACTCGCAGTCCCCGAGCACGAAGCTCTGCCCGGGGATCACACGGAGACGCTGCACGAGCCCGCCGTCGACGAGGATTCCGTTCGCCGAGTTCAAGTCGACCAGCTCGACGAACGTCGCGGCGACCTCGATCCTGGCGTGCCGCTTCGAGACGAGCGGATCAGCGATAGTGACGTCGTTCGCGGCGTCGCGTCCGATCAGGAAGTGACCGATCGGCAGCGGGAACTCCTGCCCGACCGCCGGGCCGGAGACCACCCGGAGGACGGCGGCGGGGCGCGCACCCACGGTGCCTGCGGCGGCACGGTTCGGGCCGACGTTGACCACCTCGGCGAGGAAGCCGGAGCCGAGCGGGGCGTCGCCGACGAGCAGGTCGGGATTGAGCATCGTGAGCTGCTCGCTCGTCGGAGGGGCGACGGAGAGCGTGAGCACGTCGGTCGGCGTCGCGACGATGCTGCGCGCCGGGTCGGTGGTGGCGATCTGGCGCGCGACATCGGCGATGGTCGCCGTCGAGTCCGCCATCACGACGACGTCGGTCAGGGGTGCTGCGGGTCGACGCAGGGTCAGCTTGACTCTCATCGCTCGTCCTCACCGCGCCGGGGGCGCATCTCACTTCTCCGGGTCATACCCACTCCACCTGCAGGAACCGATCGCCGAAGCGCACCGTGTCCCCGGTCCGCAGCTCGGCCGGGTGTCCGGCGGCCAGCGCGGTCTCGACACCGTCTCGGACGATCGCGCTGCCGTTGGTCGACGCGCGATCGACGATGAACACGCCCCGTCGAGCCGGCATCACCGCGATGTGCGTCTTGGACACCGAACGCGTGTCGTCGACGACCGGGACCAGGAGCGCTTCGCCCTCGCCGGCTGCCGCACTCGGCGACCTCCCGAACAGCGTGGTGCCGCGCACCTCGACGCGCTCACCGGTGTCGAGCACGAGAATCGCCCGCACTCCGACGGGAACGTTCGGAGCATCGGCGGGAACCGCCGACACATCGGCGGGAACGGCGGCGGGATCAGGGACCGGCGGCTCGGGGGCAGGAACCGGCTGTGCTGCGGGTGCGGGCGCGGGTGGCATCACGGGCGCGGGCAACGCCGCGGGAGCCGGCGGTGCGAACGAAGCCGGGGGCGCGGTGCCGGTGGCCAGGGAGGGCGGTGTCGACGACACGAGGGAGCCCGGGGCCGAGGTCTCCGGCCGCTCAGGGGCAGGGCCCGCGGCGGACCGGTGCGCGCCGATGACGCCGCCGGAGAGGCGCGCGCTCGGGACGTACTCGGCCGGAGCATCCCGGTGCACCGGGGTGGCGAGCGACGGGAGGGGTGCCTTCTCCTCGTGCTCGGGCGTCTTCACGCGCTTGCGCGCGATACGCATCCGCTTCTGGTCATAGGGGTTCAGTCCGCCGCGCACGTCCACGAACCAGGTCGCGGCGGCGAGGTCGAGCCATCCGCGTCCTCGCCGCTCGATGTCGAAGAGCGGGGAGAGCATGATCACCAGTACCGGCCCGATGAGCGGAACGAGAAGCGAGGCGTACGCGACGAGGTAGCGCACGACAGCGCCGCGCCAGAAGCCGGGACGCTCGAGAGTCCGGACGTTCACGGAACGGATGCCGCAGATCGCCTTGCCGAGCGTCACCCCCTTGCGGCCATGCAGGACGAGCTGGACGACGAGGTAAGCGATCATGAGACCTTGGGACACCGCAGCGGCCACGATGAGCCACACCAGATCCCCCCGCGCGAAGAACTCCTCCGCGTCGAACCGTCCTGACGCCGCCTGCGCGAGCACCGGCGTCAGCGCGATGAGGGCCGGGAGGGCGATGACGACCGCCACCGTCCACTCGATCAGGGCAGCGAGCACACGCGCACCCCGTCCGGCGGGGCGCAGGCCGAGAGCCTCCGCGTACGCGGGGTCCGGGCGTCCGTGCGCGTCGAGTCCTTCGACCTCGGGCGCGCGGTCGTCGATCTCCCAGATCACTCCTGCTCTCCCTCGACGTCGTCGATGGAATGCTCGGTGTCGAGCAACGGCAGGTCGCTCTTGCCGACCAGGCGCGAGGCGATCACATGCTCGACCAGGCGTGCGCGCCTGTTGGTCGCGAAGCTGCGTTGCCCGCCGCGCATGCCGGGCACGCCGATCCGGTCGAACTTGTCGCAGACGTTGTCGAGCTTGCGGTTGAACCGGGTGACCGTCCAGCCCAGCCGCTCCGCCGCCTTCGCCGAGGTCGGGATCTCACTCATCCCGGTGCCGTCCCTGCGCAACTGGGGTTCGGCGAGCGCCAGGATGAGCAGCTTCTGGCTGAGGGTCAGCGGAACGTCGCCGATCGTGGACGCCCCGTCGTCGTCGTGCTCGCGCCTGGTCGCGCGAAACGTCGGCTCCGCTGCATGCAAGGTGAGCTCGTAGGTGGTCGGCCCCGCACTGAAGACGATCGTCGTCTTCTCGAAGACGAGTGGGAGCCGAGCACCCGGCGCCAGCCACGCCTGCACGCCACCCGCCGAGTCCGTCACCGTCGCGGTGAGCCGGGTACCGACGTTCGACAGCCACCACAGCCCGTCGGAGTCGGTGATCTCCAGGAAGTGCCGATGCAGGAACAGATTGTCGTCGAGCTCGAGGTCGCCCTCGCGTCCCACGATGAATCGATCGCCACGGCTCACGCGGAAGTACTCCCCCGCGAACTCGACGGTCACCCCTCCTGCACTCGTCACTCCACACACCCCCGCACGGTTTCCGAGGCACGACCGTCGTCGCGCCGCAGCATCACGTCGATGCAGACGGTGCCCGCTGCTGCGGGGACCGTCGCGGTCGCATCCGGTGTCTGGTGCGGATCGACCTCTCCCGACACCGCGACCGGTGTCCAGATGAACGAGTCGCCCTCGAGCGGACTCGGATTGGTCCAGGTGAACACGATCCGATCGCCCTCGCGCGCCCCGGAGATCTCGGTGACCTTCGGCACGACATCCGTGCCGACGTCCTTCGGCTCGACGGGCTGCTCGGTCTCCTGCGCTTCGGGGGTGACCCCCGCCACCAGGAGGTTCATCCCGACGATCCCGCCGACCACGAGTACGACCGCGGCGGCAGCGAGCACGATCCAGAGGCCCTTGCGACTGCGCGGCGCCGGCGGCTCTCCCGGAGCCGCGACAGGAGCAGCCAACACGGCCGGAGGCGGCGTCGCCTCTTCCGGGGCGACCACCATCGGCGCTCGCGCGATGGTGCGGTCGTCGGCGGAGGGGGCGAGTGGAGCCGCGGCCTTCGGAGTCGGCGGGCGCAACTGGGTCTGCTCGACGAGCGGTTCCGCGGGCGTCGGGGCGTCGAATCGAGGAATGCCCGACAGCGGAACCGGCGGTTCCTTCCGCTGCGTTTGGGCCGAGGGGCGAGTGAACGATGCCAGTTCGGGGTCGATGCTGACGATCTCCCGCACCCGGGTCAGACCGTCGCCGTCGTCCTCCAGGTCTTCCGCCGGCGGATGGTCATCGACGATGTCGATCGGGGTCACCGAGTGGGAGAGCTCGATCTGCACCTTCTGCAGTGCCCGCGCGAATGCCACCGCGCTCGGGAAGCGATCGGCGGGGTTCTTCGCCATCGACCGTTCCAGGAGCCTCTGCAGACTCTCCGGCGAATCCGGCCTCTTCAGTGAGGGGAGAGCGGCGCGCTCGATGCGCTCGATCAGATCGGCGCTCGAGTTGCGTTCGCCGGTCCGCTCGAAGGGCGAACGACCCGCCAGCAGCGTGTACAGCGTGGCACCGAGCGCCCAGACGTCGGTGCGCGGACCACTCTGCGGAGGCTCCGCGAACGACTCCGGCGGAGACCAGGGGATGGACATGCCGGAGGCCTCACCCGTCGCTCCGGTCGTCGATGCGATGCCGAAGTCGGTGAGGGCGGGCCGGTTGTACTCCGTGACGAGGATGTTGGCCGGCTTGATGTCGCGATGCAGCACACCCGCCCGGTGCGCGGTCTCGACGGCTCCGGCGACCTGGATCCCGACGCGCAGCGCCTCGGCGACCGAGAACGGCTCCTTGCGGGAGCGGATCTGGAGGTTCGGCCGCGGGCAGTACTCCATCACCAGGTAGGGGCGACCGTCGCCGGCGACACCCGCCTGGTAGATCGTGACGATGGCCGGATGCGTCGAGAGCATCGCCATCACGTTGGCCTCGTCGGCGAACTCCTGCGCCGCGCCGCTCGAGATGCGGTCGGCGACCAGCACCTTCACCGCGACACGGCGACGCGGCATCTCCTGCTCGTACAGGAAGACATCGGCGAAACCGCCGGTGCCCAGCGGCTCCACATAGGTGAAGCCCGGCAGATCGGGCGGCGGGGAGGGGCGACGCGTCACGGCAGCTCCTCGAACGCGACGGTCACTCCGTCACCGAGATCCACGACATCGCCGGACAGCACGAGCGTCTGCTCCCCGGGATGCAGCCGCACCGGGTCGGCGCCGGGACGGAGCAGGGTGGAGCCGTTCGTCGTGTGCAGGTCGATGACCACGACGGTGTCGCCTTCCGGCCGCACTTCGAGGTGGCTGCGCGAGATGTCCTGCTGCGGGCTCTCGACGGCGATCAGGTGCGGGAGGTTCGCACCGCTCGCACGGGTCGATCGCGGGCGTCGGCCGATGATGACCGTGCGGTCGAGCGCCGCCACCTGCCCCGTGGAGAGACGCACGCGCCCCGTCGAAGCGGTGGACGGCACCGGGGTCACGTCGAGCACGTCCGTCGCGACATCATCGGCGACCGGGGGCTGCTGGCGGAGCGCACGCAGCTCGGCCGCGGAGACGGTCGCCCCGTCATGATCGCCTTCGACCGGGACGGGGGCGGGCGCCGCGGCTGCGGCACCGACGGAGTGCACCGTCGCGCCCCAGAGCTGATCGAAGTCGTCGTCGACGGGCGGTGCGAGCGTCACCTCGGTCGGTGGGAGGAACGCATCCTCGATGACCGGCGCAGGAGTCGGCTCGGGTTCGGGCGCAGGAGTCGGCTCGGGCTCCGGCGCAGGAGTCGGCTCGGGCTCCGGCGCAGGAGTCGGCTCGGGCTCAGGAGTCGGCTCGGGCTCCGGCGCCGGTTCGGGCTCCGGCACCGGCTCGGGCTCCACGGCCACCGGCTCCGGGGCCTGCACGGCGGCAGCGGGTTCGGCGAGCACGGGGGCCGGGCCGAGCGTACTGGTCAGCGGATCGGCGTCGCTCGGCTCGAGTTCGGCGCTCACCGCGGCAGCTCGCACGATCCCGCTCTGCACGGGGAGGCCCTCGGCCTCGGTCGTCGTCGCAACCGTGATGTCGATCGTCGTCGCGCCACCGAGGAACCGCTCGTTCCAGGTGGTGACGTCCGCCCCGGACAGCTCGAGGGATTCCGTCGCGGTCGTCACGTGTGCCGAGACGTCACCTCGGAGGGCGATGCGCACGTCTCCTCCCTCGGCGACGGCGGCGACGAACGACGGCAACGACGTGAAGGACCGGCCCGCCTGCGTCGTCAGGAGATCGACGACCGTTGCGAGCGTCTTCGCCTCCGGCAACCGTTCCCACAGCCGGGCGACGACATCGCCGGGGACATCGGGCGGGAGCGCGACGAGCGCGCCGGGGATGACGATCAGGTACCACTGTCCCGGTCGGTAGATGGTCTGCATCAGCGAACCCCTCCTGCTGTGGCTTCTCGTGGACGCGTGTCGGCGTCGATGTCGTCGTCGTCGGTGGCCGTCAGCGTTCCCGGCCGCGACGCGACCGAGACCGCGTCCACGACGATGACGGTGATGTTGTCTCGGCCCCCGGCGCTCACCGCATCGGCCGTCAAGGCGTCGGCGGCCTTCTGCGGATCGGATTCCGAGGCCAGCACCTCGCGGATACGCGTGTCCGGCACTTCGGAGGTGAGACCGTCCGAGCAGACGAGGATGCGATCGCCGAGTTCGGCGGGGAACATCCAGTAATCGGCGTCGCCCGTGCTGCTTGCACCGATGGCGCGGGTGATGATGTTCCGGCGGCGATCCGAGACGGCATCTTCGACGGAGAGCTCACCGGACTCGATCAGCTCCTGCACCACGGAGTGATCGACACTGATCTGCTCCAGCTCGCCGTCGGCGAGACGATAGGTCCGGGAGTCTCCGATGTTGACCGCGAGCCAGTACCCCATGCCGTCGACCGAGGCGATGACGACACCGCTGAGGGTCGTCCCAGCGCGTCCGTTGCCCGAGGTCGACAGATCCTCGACGCTCGTCCGCGAGACGGAGAGGGCGTGCCGGACGTCGTCGAGCTCGAGCGCCGGTCGACCGATGTACCGGGCGAACTCGGCGATGACGGCGGCACTCGCGCGCTCACCGGCCTCGTGCCCGCCCATCCCGTCGGCGACCAGGAACACCGGGGCCGAAGCCAGATGCGCGTCTTCGTTCAGCGCGCGCCGGAGCCCCGGATGCGTCGCCGACCCGGTGGAGACGACGAGTCCCGGCCTCATGCGTATCCGCCGATCGTCACGATGCGGTCGCCGATCTCGATCGCGTCGCCCAGACGCACCGGCACCCGCTGCCCGGCCGGGCACGCGATGCGCTGGCCGTCGCGGACGATGGTCATCCCGTTGGTCGAGTGGCGATCCCGCACCCATCCGCCGGAGGTCTCGGCGGCGGCCTCGAAATGCGTCTTGGAGAGCGACAGCGTCTCGTCGCGCACGGGTACGAGCGTCGCGCCCTCCTCCGGGGCGGGGTTGCGGCCGAAGATGGTGCGCCGCGAGACGGAGACCCGTGTGCCGTCATCCCACGTGAAGACCAGACGATGGCCGGGGACGCTGATCCGGGTCTCTTCGAGATCGTCGTCCTGTTCGACGACCTCCGGCGCTGCCGGCGCGGGTGCCACCGGGAGCGGCGGGACCGGCGGAGCAGCGACCGGCGCCGGAGGTGCGGGCGGCGTCACGGGAGCCACGGGGTGCTGCTGGACGGTCGCATCGAGTTCGGGCTCGAGCTGTGCGGGAGGCTCCGACCGCGGCGGCGCATCCTGGGTGATGCCCGGGACGAAGGCGATGAGGGATCCGCTCTCGGCCACCGGCGCAGGGGGCGCAGCCGGCCGCGGCGGGAGGGATGAGGATGCCGGAGCAGCCGGGGCCGGAGCAGCCGGGGCCGGAGCAGCGGGAGCGGCCTGAGCCGGAGCAGCCGGGGTCGGAGCAGCGGAAGGAGACTGCGGGAGTCCAGGGATCGCGGGACCGGTCGTCGGTGTAGCAAGGCCCGGCGCAGAGGCGGACGAGGAGGAGGTAGCCTCGGACGCCGATCCGACGGGACCCGTCTTCCGCGCATCCAGGATCAGAGAGCCTGCGACCTTGTCGTGCCACCCCTGGAAGCGCCCCGACCCGTCGAAGAGCGGAGTGAAGTACCCCACCACGACGGCCGCGGCGAGGCCGAAGATCACGTTGCGCAGCAGTGCGCGCCCGAAGCCGAGCGGGCCGCCGTCCGCAGCGGCGACGAGCCGCACGCCTTGGGCGCGCATGCCGATCGAGCCGGCCCCTGCCTGCATGACGGTGTAGACCACAAACCAGCCGAGCAGCACCAGGCTCACCACCGGACCGCCGACGAGGAGGACTCCCACCATCCCCTCGACACTGCCGGTGAGCGACGCGGCGACCAGGAGTCCCCCGCCGAGCACGATCGCGAGGCCCCCGGCGATCAGGGCATCGATGACATAGGCGACCGCGCGACGGGAGAGGGGCGCGATCTGATCGAGCGCAGGCTGCGTCATGGGGTCTCACTCTCGGAGGACGGGGGCGTCGTGCTGTTCTTGATGGTGCCAGGTTCGCGGCGTACGCGCGCGGTCGCGGCGTCCTTGAGGCTCTGCAGGCCGTTCGAGATCGCGGTGCCGCCGACGAGCGAGCGAACACTCAAGCGCGCCTTCACGCGCTTCCAGAAACCGGCGTCCTTGCCGAGACCGCCGACGATGCCGTCGACCTCGTGCCAGAAGGACTCGACGTCTTGTGGGCTCGGCTCTGTGGGACCGAACACCTCGGCGTCGGCCCGCTCGGCGAGCGCGGTGACCTGTGGAACCGTCAGCGCGGTGGCCACGACCTCGGCTTCCTCGGTCCGGGTGCCTCCCGGCGTGAGCCGCGCACCGTAGTCAATCGCGCGATCGGTCAGCTCGTCCCACCCGCCACTGATGCGGTCGGCGGTGCGCGCGGCGGCGCGGCGCGACCGACGCTTCGCCGCCTTCCAGGCGCCGATCACGATGAACGGCGACGCGAGGAGCGCGATCACCGCGAGCGAGATGCCACCGATCACGAGGATCGCACCGATGATGCCGGCGAGGTTCAGGCTCTCGTCCTCGGACTCCCGGTCGTCGGGAAGGGTGGGCGGCAGATCGACGGGTTCCTGCGGCGGGGGTGGCGGCTGCAGCACCTGCGGCTTCGGGTCGACGCGGGGCTTGGTGTTCTGGTCGTTCGGCACCTGGTCTTCGGGCGGAGTCGGGTTGAAGGTCACCCAACCGATGCCCTCGAAGTTCACCTCGACCCAGGCGTGGACGTTGTCGCCGGTCGCGGTGAACACCGCTTCCCCCGCCTGCTCCTCGTCGGGGTAGTACCCCATGACGACGCGCGCCGGGATGTCGAGTTGGCCCGCGAGCAGCGCCATCGCCACGGCATACTGCTCGTCGTCACCGATCATCTGGTCGGCACCGACCAGCGTCGAGATGCGCTCGGCGGTGTGGCCCGCACGGGACAGCACCTCCCCCTCGAGCCCGTGGCTGAAGAAGCCGCCCTCGGAGAGGAAGTTCTCCAACGCCCGCACCTGCTCGATCGGCGTCTCCGCACCCGACACGGTCTCCGCCGCGAGCGAAGTGAGCTCTTCCGGCACGTTGCTCGACGTCGGCAACGCCACGTTGCCGAACGGCACCTCGGCGAGCTGTTCGTCATCGGGGACGGCGGGCACGACGGCATCGACGACGTACTCGTCACCCTGGGTGAGCTTCGGCGTCGCCACCGCGGTACCGGTCACGGTGTTGACGTACGTGCCACGACGCAGGTCTTCGGCGCGCGCCCCCTCGAACCGGATCTCGGACAGCTCTCCGGCGGTCGGCATCCAGACACCGCGGTAGCCGTCGATCGCGAACTTCAGCGTGACCGGGACGCCCTCGGCATCCGGTGCCATGTTGGAACGCAACGGTGCGAACGCGCTCGACGACGTCGGGCCGCCGTCCGTGACGTTGTAGACCATGCCGTCGAACTGATCCATGACCGCGGTGCGGATGCGTGCGCCCTTGGGGAGGCCCTGCACCGTGAAGAGGGTCTCGGAGGCCTCGTCGCGCACGTTCTTGCGGAACGCCTGCAACGGGCTCGGGTAGTCTCGGATATCGAACGGCGGGATGATCACGTCGCGGAACACGTGCCGCGGCTGTGCCGGGTTCGCGACGGCGCTCGCGGCGACGCCGGTGCCTGCGGCGACCGCCAGCACGGCGACGCCCGCCAGCAGCCGTCGGGTGCGCATCTGGGTCGCACGCGAAGGGTCGACCTCGCTGACGGAGACGGCCATGTTCTGTGGTGCCCACAGTTGCCGCAGAGCGAGCCACGACATGCTCACCACGGCGAAGACGAGCCCCTGCACCAGGGGGAATGCGGGCTCCGGTGTGCCGAGGGCGATGACGAGCATCAGCAGTACCCCGGCCGGGAGCAGTGCCCAGGCGACCTGTGGCAGCCGGAGCGCGAGAGACGCGGTGAGCGTGGTGACGACGAGCGCCAGCAGGAACGGGACCACGAGGTGTCCGTCGACCGCGGCCACGGGGGCGACGGTGGTGAGCATCTGCTTCCAGGCGGTGACGGTCCCCACCGCGAGCTTCTGCAGCGTCTCGATCGTCGGGATGAAGCCGAGGATGGAGGTCTGCGGGAGCGCAAGGGCCCCGCCGAAGACGAAGTAGGCGGCGACCGTGAGCCCCGTCGTGATCAGGATGCCCCATCGTCGCCACGTCGCGACGGCCGCGATCGCCAGCCCGATCAGAATGCCGCCGACGGCGGCCGGGAGGAAGGACGGACCGGCGAACGTCGGCCAGAAGCCGATCAGCGCGGTCGTCACGAGGAGTGCGGTCGCTCCCAGATCGAGGATCCATCGGCGCACGGCGAGACCCCCGGGGCCGGCAGCAGGCACGGTCATGCGAGAACCTTCTGCAGAGCGAGCGGAATCTGTTCGAGCGCGCCGACGGTGACCACGTCCGCGTCACCGATCCGCCGAAGCGTCGGAGCGGACACGCTGGTGTCGGCGACGACGGCCAGCGCCTTCGCGCCGAAGGGCAGCCGCGAGCACGCGAGGCGCAGATCGTCGGAGCGCACCCGCGAGCCGCACACGAGCACCACCACACTGGCGAGAGGCATCGTGACCGACACGATCCCGGCGAGGTCGGCGATGCCGCCCTCGCGCGGCTTGCTGCTCTCGACGGCGGAGAGGGAGTCCAACAGCTGCTTACCGGTGCCGGCCGGGAGCTCACGTCCCTGCACGCGCACGTCGACGCGCTGCGAGTCGCGGAGCGCGCGGAGGCCGATCGAGCCCGCGGCCGAGATACCGAGCTCGAAGTCCTCGGCGGTGGCGTAGTCGGACAGCGAGCGCGACAGACCGATCACGAAGTGGGAACGCCGCGTCTCCTCGTACTGGCGGACCATCATCGTGCCGGTGCGGGCGGTCGAACGCCAGTGCACATGACGCAGGTCATCGCCAGGCTGATACTCCAGAAGCGCGTGGAAGGAGACGTCGTCGCGCGAGAGGTCCGTCGCCGGAAGCCCCTCCAGGTCGCGCAGGTAGCCGAGCGACTGTCCATCGAACAGCACGGTGCGCGGATGCACGAACAGGTCCACCGGGTCGTCGCGGCGGTGCGCCCGTTCGAAGAGACCGAGCGGGTCTCCGCGTACGACGCTCACGGGGCCGACCTTGACGACGCCGCGCTTCTGGGTCGGGATGGCGAAGAGCTCCTCCGCCTCCTCTCCGGGGGCCAGGCGCTGGATCCCGAACTCCCCACGACCGGCACCCACCGGGAGCACCACGCGCGAGGGCAGGATCGCCCTGCTGCCACGGTTGGCGAGGGTGAGTGCGCCGACCGCGCGCTCCCCCACCACCACACGGGTGCGGGCGAGGTCGAGCGACACGTCGTAGGCGGTGCGGCCGATGAGGAACAGCGCGCACAGAGTGACGGCGATCGCGATCACGACGGCGGCGACCGTGAACTCCGCCCAGCCGGCGATCTGTCCGAGCACCCAGAACACGATGGCGAGGGACATCAGCACCCAGGCGAGCGGACGGATCGCCGCGGTGATCTTCCGGAGGCGTGTCAGGGCACGGGCACCGAGGACGGCCGCGATGTCACGCCATCCGGCGTCGCGTTCCGTCGGCGGTGTCGACGCCTGAAGGGCCTCCGCGGTCATCAGGCCGCCGCTCGTGCCTGGGGAGCCGCGACGCCGTCGAGCACGCGGGCGATCACGGTGTCACTGCTCGTGCCGGCGAACTCCGCCTCGGCGTCGAGCAGCAGACGGTGCTGCCACACGGGCCGCGCGAGCGCCTTGATGTCGTCGGGGAGAACGAAGTGACGACCCTGGGCGGCGGCCCACACCTTGGCGATGCGGACCATCGCGATCGCGCCGCGCACCGAGACACCGAGCCGGATCGCGTCGTCCTCACGGGTCGCTTCGGCGAGCTCGGCCACGTAGCGGAGCACAGCGGGCTCCACATGCACGGTGGAGGCGAGGTCGGCCATGTCGGCGACCGCACTGGTCGTGATGATCGCGGAGAGTCCGGCGGAGGGGTTGCGGTCCGAGGCTCCGGCGAGGATGCTCTCGGTGACCGCGAGGTCGGGGTAGCCGATCGAGGTCTTGATCAGGAAGCGGTCCAGCTGCGCCTCGGGAAGCTTGTAGGTTCCCGCCTGCTCGATGGGGTTCTGCGTGGCGATCACGAGGAACGGGCGACCGGTCTCATGCGTGACGCCGTCGACCGTGACGCGGGACTCCTCCATGACCTCCAGGAGCGCCGACTGGGTCTTCGGCGAGGCGCGGTTGATCTCATCCGCCAGCACGATCGATGCGAAGATCGGTCCCTTGTGGAACTCGAACCGGTGGGACTGCTGGTCGTAGATGGTCACACCCGTGACGTCGGAGGGCAGCAGGTCCGGCGTGAACTGGATGCGCGCGCTGGTGCCCTGCACGGTCGCAGCGAGGGCTTTCGCGAGGCTCGTCTTGCCGGTGCCGGGTGCGTCCTCGAGGAGCACATGCCCCTCGGCGAGCATCGACGCGAGCACGAGGCCGACGATCTCCTGCTTGCCCTGCACCGCCTTGTCGATGTTCGCGACGAGGCGGTGGAAGGTGCCCTGGAACCAGGCGGCCTGCTCAGGGGTCATTGTCATGGGAGTACTGCTTCCTCTCGGATGGAAGGGGCGCCGCTACCAGGCACGGCGTTCGTAGTCGGTGTTGCCGATCGTGACCCACACCTCGTAGCCACGGCCACCCGCGCCGTGGAAGCAGCCGATCTCGATGGAGCCGTTGGCGGGGATGTTCCAGCTCGAGCCGCCCGCGAACTTCGGCCCTGCGAGTGGCGCATTGCTGTTGCACCAGACCTGGTACCTCCCGGCAGGGAAGTTCGAGGTGTTGATGACGAACTTCGCGCACGTGCCGTCGGTGCACTGCCCTGGCCAGTTCCCGGCCGTGCCTCTCGTCACCCAGGCACGGGGCTGCGGCGGGGGCGAGGAGGTCGCGGATGCGGTCCCGCTGGGATCGGACCACGCGCCCGTCGAGTCCTGCGCGCGGGCGCGGATCGAGTGCGTCTGGCTGTGCCCGTTCCCGACGTCGGTCGAGCCGGTCTTGCTGACGTTCTGCCAGCCGCCGCCATCGATGCTGATCTGCACGTTCTCGATGGGTCGTCCGTTGTCGGAACCGTTGGCGTTCCAGTTCAGACGCACCTGGGTCGTCAGCCCGTTGGCACTCACCGACGGGGCGTGCGGCTTACCGTACGGCTTGCCGCTCGCCGACTTCGATGCGGCTCCCGCATACGTGGAGCCGCTGACGCTCGCGACGGCGCGCACCTCGACACTGTAGGAGGTTCCGTTGGTCAGTCCACCGATCTTCTGGTTGCCGGGGAGGCCCGACCATCCGCCGCCGTTCAGACGGTACTGGTAGCTGATCTCGTTGCTCGCCGCCCCACCGCTGGAACCGGCGTTGAAGGCGAGGGTGAGACTGCGATCCCCGTCAGTGACCTTCAGGCCCGTCGGCGCTCCCGGCGGGATGACCCCGCGGCGCGGGGCCGACGGCGCACTCATCTCGCCCCACTCGGCCTTGTTGTAGGCCTGGATGCGGTACGTGTACGGGGTCTGGGAGGGCTGGACCTGGATGGCCTGGCTCCGCGCCTCCGGACCGGGCGTCAGCGTGCTCACGACCTGGCCGCCTTGAAGGACCTCGAGACGGTACCCGCGGATGGCGTCACCGTTGTTGTCAGGCGCGACCCAGTTCACCTGCATCTGCGCCTGGTCGCCGACCGGGGAGAGTTCAGTCGTCGTGGGCGCGGCGGGAGCCTTCGGCGGGCCGGCCGGGATCTCGGACGCAGACCAGCCGCTCCAGCTGGAGGGGTCGGGCGCCCTGTTGTGCGCCTGGACCCGCACCTGGTAGTCCGAGCCGTTCTCGAGCCCCTCCCACGTGGTGGAGTTACCCGTGACCTCCTTCTGCGTGACGCCGGACGGCGGCGCGGGCGAGATCTCGAGCGTGTACCGCTCGACCGGTGAGCCCGGGGTGCTCGGCGTCTTCCAGGCCACCTTGAGGGACTTGTCCCCGAACACGAGGGTGGGCGGGTTCGGTGTGTCGGGACGCGCATCGGGCCGCGCCGGGGCGGAGGCCGCGGAGGGCTGCGACTCGCCCACACGGTTGGTCGCGGTCACCTGGAACGTGTATTCCACATTGTTGGTGAGGCCGTCGAGCGTGCACGTCGTGGACTGGCACTCCTTGGTGTACGGGTTCCCGCCCACGGACCTCACGGTGTACTTCGTGATCTCGGCGCCGTTGTTCGACGGCGCGGAGAACGACACCACGACCGTGCGGTCCTGCACGCTCGCGATGACCGGAACCCCGGGCGCGTCCGGAACGTCCTGCACCGTGACGACGATCTGTCCGTTGACCTCCCGATCGGGGTCCTCCGTCGCGTCCTGGATGCGATAGCGGACGACGAGCGTGCCCACGAACGACTTCGACGGGGTGATGGTCACCTGGTCGTCGGTGAAGCCGACCTCGCCGCCGCCGGACTCGGTCACCGCGGACACGATCTTCAGCGGGGTCTCGGGGAACGGGTTGAAGTCGTTGGCGAGAGCGGGGACCGTGATGGTCTCGCCTGCATCCGCTTCGGCGATGGTGTCGGTGTTGGCCGCGGGCATGGGACGGGTCGATGCCGTGACGAGGACGGTGACGGTGCCCTCCACCGGCTCGGTCGTGCCGTCCGACACGCGGAGCTTCAGCGTGACCGTCGTCCCCTTCTTGGCGTTCGACGACGCTTCCACGCGGAGTTCGTCGCCGTCGACCCGCGCGGAGACACCCTTGCCCTCGCCGCCGACGAGTGCGTAGTCGTGCTTCCCCTTGTCTTCGGGGTCGGGGTCGTCGGTCAGCGCGGCGAGGTCCAGCGCGACCGCCGATTCACCGGGCGCGACGTTGACCTGTCCCTGGACGAACGTGGGCTGCTGGTTCTCCGGGGGCAGCACGTTGATCGGGATGCTGAGCGTGGCCTTGCGCCCCTCCGGGTCGTCGGGCCCATCGCCGTCCGTGACCTCGAACGTGAGCGCGTCGGGCCCGAAGTAGCCGTCGGCCGACGTGTAGACCAGCGTCTTCGCATCTTGAAGGAGATCTGCGCCGTCGGCGTGGCTCGCGCTGATCTTCGCCTTCTCGGTGATGACGACGTCGCCGCCGCCCGCCACCGTCACGTACTTCGACAGCGGCAGGATCTCGGTCTCGCCGCTGACCACTTCGAGCGGCTTCGTCGACGTGAGCGTCGGGCGAAGGTCTGCCCGCGAGGGGACGAAGATGAACGCCGACGCCTGCAGGTCGTCGCGGTCGGTGAGGGTGTACCGGATCAACTGCAGCTCGTCCGTGACGGTGACGCGCACCTTTCCGTTCTCGAGCCGTGTGCCGCCTTCGCCGACGTCGACCGTGAGCCGGTCGGTCGTGCCGTCCGGGTCTTCGTCGTTGGCCAGGATGTCAAGGTCCGCGGTCAGTCCGCCGTCCTTCAGATCCGCGGGCTGCAGTCGGTCGTCGCGCGCGACGGGAGCTTGCAGGGGAACGTCTTCATCGACCGTGATCTGCAGGGTCGCCATCGCCGTCGCCCCGCGGGAATCCGACACGGTGTACTGCAGCGAGGTCTCGGTGGGCGCGTCGGGTGCCTGAACGAGCACGCGGTCACCGGAGACCCGCGCATCCAACCCCTCCGGAAGCTCGAGCCCGTCCTTGACGAGGGAGACCTTGTCGCCCTCGGGATCGGAGTCGTTCGCGAGTACGGGGACGGCGATCTCACGCCCCGGTCGCACGACCACGGCATCCTTCACCGCATACGGCGGCTGGTTGATCTCCTCCGCGGGGGCGATGCCGACGCGGATCGTGGCGACGCCCTCCTTGCCGAGTCGATCGCGCACGCGGTACTTGAACACGTCGACGCCGGACGCCCCGTCGAACGCCTCGTACGTGAAGTAGTTCGGCCCGTTGAGCACCCGTCCCTTGCTCGGGCTCGAATCGAGGCCGACCAGCTCCACGGAGTCGCCGTCGGTGTCGATGCCGTCCAGCGGCACCGCGATGTTCACCTCGGTGCCGGCGAGCGTGCGCGCCACGAGGTCTTGAGGACGCGGAGCGGCGTTCTTCTCCTCGTCGATCGGCAGGATCTGGATGGTGACGTAGCCGGCGGCCTTCTGCTGGCGCGAGTCGACGACCTCATAGGTGAGGTACACCGTCTTGGCCTCCGGGCCCGCTTTGAAGCGCACCGCGTCCTGCGAGACGAACGCCTCGCCGTCTTCCGGGTCGACGAAGGGCTCGATGAGCTCCGGCTCGAGGTGCATGACGTCGTCGCTGGGATGCGTGTCGTTGTCGAGCACCGGGATCGTGACCACATCGCCGGCGCGCACGGTCGCTGTATCCGGGTTGGCGATCGGCTGGAGGAGTTCGTCCGGCGCGGGGATGGGAATCACCACGACCTCACCCTCGGCCGACTTCGAGCCGTTCGAGATCCGGTACTTGATCCGCACCTGCTCCTCGAGCGCTCCCTGATCGGTGATGCGCAGCGTCTCGTGGTTGAGCACCGAGACCGAGATCCCGCTGTTCGGCTCCAGCGACACCGACTGCACCACGAGGATCCCCCCGCCGGGATCGGTGTCGTTGTTGAGCACGCCGAGCAGCACATCGCCGCCGGTGGGCAGGAGCGCGACGTCACGAACGGCGACCGGCGGGAGGTCGGTCTCCGATTCGGGCATCACGTCGACGCGGACGAGACCCTCGCCGTTCTTGGGCCCGGTGGTGACCTGGTACTGCACGTAGTAGACCCCGGCCTTCTCCGCCATGAAGGAGAAGGTCTTGTTCGGGGTGTTCGGGATGATCGTCGCGCCCGGGGTGTCGAGGACCCGGCTGAGGCGCAGCGGCTCGCGGGAGGTGCTCGTGTCGTTCGCCGTCGGCGCGATGGTGACCTGTTCGCCCACCTTGGTGATGACGTGGTCGGCGTTGGTCTTCGGGTTGGTCGAGCCCTGCGGCCGGACATCGAGCGCGATCGTCGACGTGCCCAGCTTTCCGAAGGCGTCCGCCACGGTCACCTGCACGTCTTTGCGTCCTTGCAGGCTGGCGGTGGCCTTGTAGGTGATCTGACCGTCCTTGCTGAAGTCGACCTCGTCGCCGGGAGCCGCGATCACCTCCTTCAGATAGATGTCGTCGCCGTCGGGGTCGATCCAGTCGGGGAGGATGTTGTACGAGATCGTGCCGCCGGTCTCCACGGCGAGCGCGGTCTTGCGCTTGGGCGTCGGAGCGCCGTTCTCGTTCCAGTCGTGCACGGCGAGCGACACGACGGCCGTGTCTTTGCCTCCGCGCCCGTCGTCGACCTCATAGGTGAAACTCGCGGTACCGGAGGCCTTCTCTTCGACGGCGATCTGGAGCGAGCCGCCGTTGTTGATCGGCTGGACGGTGCCGATCGCGGGCTGCGCCTCGGCGAGGGCCGCGACGAGCACATCCCCGTCGGGGTCGTTGTCGTTGTCGAGCACGGGGAGCAGCGTCGTGGCACCCGGCCGCACGCCGTAGGAGTCGTCCTCCGCGATCGGCGGGGTGTTCTGCTCGCTGCGCTCCGGAAGGGTGGTCTCGACGGTCTCCTCGGTCGAGTCCTCCTCGTTCTCCGTCTCGCCCTCGGGCGGAGTCAGGTCGTTCCAGTTGTCGACGCGCTGCAGGCTCTCGTTGGCCATCCAGGCGGCACCGCCGACGGCATCGTTGAGGATGATCACGTCCCGGTTCACGCGGAAGGTCAGGTTCGCGGAATCCTCTGCTCCCTCGATCGGGGAGTTCACGTCGTTGGAATCGCCGGGGCATTCCCGGATGAAGGTCGCCGAACCCGCCCAGGCACCGTAGGTGCAGCCGCGGAGCCAGACCGGTGCGGCGGCGGTACCCGCGCTACCGGCCGAGGTCTCTTCGGGGTCGCTGCCGTCGAGCGGCACACGCACCAGAGCGGACGGGGTGGCGATCGCGACCGCGTCGTTCGCGGCGGACGCCTGTTGCAGCACGGCGTCCTTGGCGCCCGGGACCTCTGTGCGGAAGCCGCCCGGGGTCGTGACGACGCCCGCCGCCTCGTCGAACACCACGGGTGTGCGACCCACGGCGGTGATCGTCGGCTTCGCGGCCGCATCGACCTCGCCGACCGAAGCCGTGGAGGTGTCCCGCGGCGCACCTTCGTTGTCGACGGGAACGGTCACGACCTCGCCGCGCTCGGCGGAGAGTGCGAACACCGTGCCGTCGTCGGCGACGGTGACGTCGGCGTTCTCGCCCAGCTCGGCGACGGGTTCCGCCGCCTCGATCTCGAACGACGCGATGCCCTTCACCGGGACGACCCAGAGATCTCCGGACTTCTCATCCAGGATCGCGGCCGTGTTCGCCCCCATCGCGACCTTGGCGGTGGAGGGGATGATCGCCGAGTCTCCGAGCGAGACCCGTGCCGGGTCGATCGCCGTCACGGTCGATGCACTCTCGTCGACGACGAGCACGTTCGCCGCGGCCTGGAGGATGTCGTAGTTCTCGCTCGTGGTGCGCAGACCGCCGTCGAGGACCGTGGACTCGTTGTTGAAGTGCCCGACGAGCAGGCTCGAGGTCTTGGTGATCCAGACGCCGCCGTCGTTCAGGTCGACCTTGGTGGTCGGGAAGCCTTCATACGTGAAGGCCATCGTGGTGAGGGCGATGACCCCGACCGTGACACCCGCCGCGGACGCCAGCGTCTTCGGTCGCGCGCGCATCCATGACAACGCCTTCATTCCCGGTTTCCCCCCCCAGGGTGACACTCTGTGATCACTCGTGCGCGGGCCCGTCTGGCCGACGACGCACCCGTTCATCCTAACCGCGTGCCCGAGAACCGCTCGATGGGGAGTAGTACCCATCGCCGGAGCGGCGTCGAGTCGACCTCGGCGCCGCCCCGGCGATAGGGGGAACGGAACGCTCTCAGCTGCCCGCGCGGCGCCTCCGGGCGAGGAGGAATCCGCCGAGCGCCACGAGCAGCAGGCCGCCGCCGAGGAGGAACCAGCCGGGCTCACCGCCGGTGGCCGCGAGTCCCCCGTCGGTCGACGGTGCATCCGCCCCACCGCCGGAGCCCGGCGCGACGCCACCCTGCCCCTCACCCGCGCCTGTGACGGTAATCGGGGCGGTGACCTCGGTCCCGTCCGGCAGGATCGCCGCCAGCGTGTGGGCACCCGCTGGCGTCGTCGAGGGGATCGTGACGGTCGTGCGGAACGCCCCGTCGGCGTCGGCGGTCGCCACGCCCACCCTCACCGGTGTGGAGCGCAGCTCGATCTCGACCTCGGTGCCGGCAGGGAATCCGGTGGCCGCGATCGTGACCCGACCGCCCGCTGCGACGCTCTGCGTGCTCAGTTCCAGGGCGGGATCGACGGGATCGACGGGATCGACCGGCGCCGCCGTCGGCCGTGGGACGTCGATGTGCTTGATCTCCGTCGCACCGGTGGAGGAGAAGGAGTACACCGTGACCCGCACGCGGTCGTCGTACAGCGCGGCGCGCAGTCCGACCGGATCGGCACCGCCGACGGCCTTCTCCTCCCAATCGCCGCTCGGCCCGTACATCGTGGTCACCGCTCCGGTGTTCACGACCGTCGGGGCATGGGCGAGGCTCGGATCCGTCCGTAGCTCGGCGCTCCAGTCGTTCAGCGTCGGCGACCAGTGGGTGTGGCCGTTGAACATGATGACGTTCGGGTTCTGCGCGAGGAGCGCGGCGAAGCGAGCCTCTTCCTGGCCGTAGTCGTTCTTGTAGAACCGCGCGTACGACCCCGATACCGAGTAAGGCAGCAGGTGGTGCGAGAACAGCAGCACCGGCTTGTCCTGGGCACGCCAGTGCGCGAGCCGGTCGCGCAGCCAGGTGAACTGCTCCTGGCTGAAGTCGATGAACGGGCCCGAACCGGTCTTCGCCGCGTAGTCGTAGAACTCGCTCCCGATCCAGATCAGGGGAAGCTGCCCGTCGACGAGGACCTCTCCCCACAGACCGCCCTCCCCGCCGACGTCACGCATACCGGTCGAGTCGAGGAAGCGCTTCTGATACACCGCCGATCCTTCGCTGCCGTAGTACTCGTGGTTGCCGATCGTCGAGACGACCGTGCCGTAGTCGCCCCCGCCCCCCGCGGCGAGCGCCGACAGATAGGAGGTGTAGTTGGCGGTCGACCCCGTGCTGACGAGATCGCCGTTCGACACCAGCACATCGGCCGCCTGCGGCATCGCACGGAACCCGGGAAGCACGTTCTGGCTCAGCCGGGTCGTCGCTCCTTGCACGTCGCTGAAGATGTCGACGACCGCGTCCGCCTCGACCCCCTCGGCGAGCGGGGCGAGCGGGCGCAGCACCTGCACGTCGTCGAGCATCCACGACCCCGCGGCGCTCGCGGCCTCGAACCCGAATCGAATGCTCATCGACGACGCGCCCGCGGGCACCGCGACCGGCAGACGGAGTCGCGCGGACTCCTCATCCGCGTCGGAGAGCTCGCGCAGCACCGCCTCGGTCCCGTCGTCGAAGAGGGCCGTCACCGATCCCTGCTGTGGTCCGCCGCGCTTGCGGTAGTGGCTGTCGAGGCGCACCTCGAGCGTGTCCCCCGCCGTGACGGCGATCGGTGCCGATGTCAGGGTGCCCGAGAACGCCCCCTCCGTCGCTTCCGCCACCGCGATCCGTCCCGAGGCCCGGGTGAACGCGTGTCGGCGGTCGGTTCCGTACTGCCCGACCACGCTGTCGAGAGTCGACAGCGACCACGCACCCGTCGTGGTCCAGGTGTCCTTCTCGAAGCCGTCGAACCAGAGCAGCGGTTCGGTGGTCGCCGAGTCCGGATCGCCTGCCGCGAGCACCGTGATCTCGAGCGACGTCGAGACGATGCCGGCGCCTCCGAGCGACAGCGCCACGTAGCCGGGGGCGAGGTCTTCGGGCAGGGTGACGGAGAACGAGGTCTCCCCGGCGGCGTCGGCCACGGGGATACCCGGGATCGGAGTGGCGGAGTCCCCCCACGTCGCGGTCAGCTGCTGGCCGGGGCGGAGGCCGCCGATCGTGACCGGCACTGTCGCACCCGCCGTCGCGACGGGCTTGGACGCGGAGAGGATTCGCGGTGTCGAATCGGCCGGTGGCGCCTCGCTGATCTGCACGTCGTCGATCATCCAGAACCAGTTGTTACTGCTCTCGGCATACGACCAGCCCACCGTGACGGCGTCGACTCCCGCCGGCACCGGGATCGAGACATCCACCTGCTCGTCGAGCCGGTTCCGCGCGAACGACTCGACCACGACGGGCGCTTCGTCGTCGAACCGAGCCACCAGCTGAGCGGTCTGCGGTGCCTGTCCCTGCTTGTAGTGGCTGTCGAAGACCACCCGCACCGCCCCGTCGCCGCTCTGGAGGTCGACCTCGGGAGCCCACAGGACCGAGCTGAAACGCCCCTGCGTCGGCCGGTTCGCGTCGGAGTGCACGACCGCGGTCATCCCCTCCGCGCGGGAGAAGGAACCGCGGTCTCCGCTGTTCCCCCACGCCGACACGACCTCGGCCGGCGTGTGGAACGACCAGCCCTGCCACTCGGTGCGCATGCCGTCGACATTGGTGTTGTCGACCGACCATCCCGCCGGCGGCTGCGTCGCAGTGGCATCGGTGAAGCCTTCGTCGAGCGGCGGGGCCGCGGCGAGCGCGGGTGTCGCCGCGATCCCGCCGAGCAGGGTGAGGGCGCACGTCACCGCAAGGGCACCGATTCCGCGTCTGGTTCTCATGTCTCTTCCTTGGAGTTGGTCGACCGCACATCTCGGCCGAGGCAGGGTGGAGAATCTCCGGGTCTCTTCTGAGCATGCGGAGCGAAAGTAGTCATGACAACTTTTTGCCGCAGTATTCTCAAAGTGTTCACCGACATGAGGCAGAGTGGGCCTGACTGGCAGCGTCGAGGAGCGAGAAGTCATGACAACGGGAGCGAGGACGCGAATGCGCAGACCGCTGCACGAGCAGCTGTACGAACAGATGCGCGATCGCATCAGGAGCGGTGAGTGGCCCGAGGGCGAACGGGTGCCGAGCGAGCACTCCCTGATCGCCGAGTTCGGCACCTCGCGGGGGCCGATCAGGCAGGCGCTGGCGACCCTGCGCGCAGAGGGCGCCGTCGACGGCGGACGGGGCGCACCGCCGCGCGTACGGCGACTCGTGCCGACGCAGTCCTTCCAATCGTTCGTCTCGTTCACCGACTGGGCGCGGTCGATCGGACGCCGCCCCGGACAGCGGGTCATCGAGGCCGCCCGGCGTCCGGCATCGGAAACCGTCGCCGATGATCTCGGCGTGGAACCGGGGGCGGCGATCGTGGAGATCGTGCGGTTGCGGCTGCTGGACGACGAGCCGGCGATGCTCGAGAGGTCGGCATTCCCGTTCGCCGTCGGAAAGCTGCTGTTGGCGGCCGACCTCGATACGGGGAGCATCTACCAGACGATGCAGGAGCACGGATGCGCCCCCGTCCGCGCACGCCATGTCTTCGACGCCGTCCCCGCGGACGACCTCGATGCCGTGGCGCTCGCGGTCTCGGTGTCGACGCCGCTGCTGCGGGTGCGGCGAACGGCGTGGGCCGAGGACGGCTCCCTCGTCGAGGTCGCCGATGACCGCTACCTGCCGACGATGGCCAGTTTCGCGGTCGAGAACACCTCCGACGCGCGCTCCGCACTCACGCGGGAGACCGGCGAACGCTGAACCTCGCGGTTCCGATGATCAGGCGCGCCAGCATCCCGCGATGTGGTCGTCGACCATCCCCGCCGACTGCATCAGCGCATACATCGTCGTCGGACCGACGAAACGGAAGCCTCGTCGTCGCAGCTCCTTGCTCAGCGCCGTCGACTCCGGCGTGACAGCGGGGACATCGCTGAACGACGCCGGTCGGGTACCGGATGCCGGCGGCGCGAACGACCACATCAGCTCGTCGAGCTCGCCTGTTCCCATCGAGCGGACCAGCTGGGCGTTGCCGATGGTCGCCTCGATCTTCGCGCGATTCCGGATGATTCCGGCGTCTCCCATCAGGCGCTCGACGTCGTCTTCGCCGAACTCCGCGACGATCTCGGGCTCGAACCCCGCGAAGACCTCACGGAACCGCGGCCGCTTGCGCAGGATCGTGATCCACGACAGTCCGGCCTGGAAGCCCTCGAGCGCCATCTTCTCGAACAGCGCGCGGTCGCCGTGCAGCGGCGTGCCCCACTCCTCGTCGTGGTAGCGGCGGTACTCGGCGTCGTCACCCACCCAGGCGCAGCGGTCACGGGCGTCGGGTCCGGTGAGGAGAGAGCTCATCCGCTCAGGCTATCCGCCAGGACCGACACCGCCACGGGCGCCTGCCGCCTGCCGCCTGCCGCCCGGACCCCGCGTCCCCGTCTCCGTCTCCGTCTCCGTCTCCGTCGACACCCCCACCCACCGTCGGCACCCCCGCCCACTCGCGTGTCTCAGAGGGGGTCCCACACGGAGAGGGGGTCTCGACACGGAGAGGGGGTCTCGACACGGAGAGGGGGTCTCGACGGCAAGAGGCCTGACGAGGCGAGCGGACCGTCGACCGCACACATACCTATCCACCGCCGACGCCCCCGCCCACCGTCGGCACCCCCTCTCACTCGCGTGTCTCAGAGGGGGTCCCGACACGGAGCGGGGGCCTCGACACGGAGCGGGGGTCTCGACACGGAGAGGGGGTCCCGACGGCGAGGGGGGCGGGGGCGAGCGGGGTCAGCGCTTCTTCTTCAGGGCCTTCTCCTGGATGGGAGCCTGCCCGGTCGCCGCGAGGTCGGCGTAGTACGCACGCGCCTCGTCCTGACGCTGCTTCTCGATGCCGCTCGCGATCGGTGCACGCACATGCTCGGGCTCATAGCCGAACGCGTTGACCAGGTCGAGGGCGTACGGGCGCAGCCGCGCGCACAGACGGTCGATGTAGCTCGACACGGCCGCTGCGCGCTGGGTCGACAAGCGTCCGTTGATCAGGTGCCAGGCGAGGTGCTTCTCGATGAGCTGCAGCCCGAAGAGGTCACGTAGCCACGTGAGGACCTTCTTCGTGTCGGGGTCGTCCATCTGATGCACGGCGTCGGTGAACGCCTCCCACTGCAACAGCTCTCCGTGCGCACGAGCGGCTTCGATGAGTTCCGCCTGGTTCTCGTTGAACAGACGCGCGCCGAGCACCTTGTCCTTCGCCCCCGGACGCAGCCGAGCCGCGATGTCGGCGACCATCTGCTGCACGCGCCCGGCGAGCAGGTCGTGCTGCTGCTCCTCGCGCAGCCCCCGCTCGACCGAGCGACTCACCTGACCGAAGTCGGAGACGGCCTGTCCGAGCTGACGGAGCCCCGCGCCGTGGAACACCTTGCCCGCGGTCATTCCGACGGCGAACTTCGCCAGCGCCGCCGCGTCCTTGCCCTGGAACTGCTTGGCGTAATCGGTGAGCAGGCGCTTGCCGACCAGCTGCAGGAGGACGTTGTTGTCGCCCTCGAACGTGACGTAGATGTCGAGGTCCTGGCGAAGGCCGACCAGACGGTTCTCGAACATGAAGCCGGCCCCACCGGTGGCTTCGCGCGCCTCCTGCAAGGTGTCGAGCGCATGCCAGGTCGAGAGCGGCTTGAGGGCGGCCGCGAGCGTCTCGAGGTCCTCCCGGTCGGCCGGGGTGTCGGTGCGGCCGGAGAACACGCCGTCGAACTTCTGCAGGAACTCGTCGTGCGCGAAGATCTGCGCGTAAGTGGTCGCCAGGCGCGGGAGCAGACGGCGCTGGTGCTTGCCGTAGTCCATCAGCACGACTTCCTGGCCGTCTGCTCCGTCGAACTGACGACGCTGCGTGGCGTAGGTGATCGCGATGTGCAGGCCGAGCGCCGATGCCCAGGAGGCCGCGCCGTCGAGGGACACGCGCCCCTGGACGAGCGTGCCGAGCATCGTGAAGAAGCGGCGGCCGGGACTGTCGATCGCGCTGGAGTACGTCCCGTCGGCGGCGACGTCGCCATAGCGGTTCAAGAGGTTGGTGCGCGGGATGCGCACGTGGTCGAACGACAGTCGTCCGTTGTCGATGCCGTTGAGTCCCCCCTTGAGTCCGTCGTCCTCGCGACCGATACCGGGGAGATCGTTGCCGTCCTCCCCGCGCAGCGGCACGTAGAAGCAGTGCACACCGTGGTTGACACCGTTCGTGATGAGCTGAGCGAACACGGTCGCCGCGACGCCATGCAGTGCGGCGTTGCCCAGGTACTCCTTCGTCGCGCCCCGGAAGGGGGTGTTGATGACGAACTCCTCGGTCTCCGGGTCGTACGTCGCGGTCGTGCCGACGGCGGCGACGTCGGAGCCGTGTCCGATCTCCGTCATCGCGAAGGCACCGGGGATCGACAGGTCCATCACGCCGGGGAGCCACTTCTCGTGGTGCTCCTTCGTGCCCAGCTGGAGGATCGCGGAGCCGAAGAGTCCCCACTGCACACCGGACTTGATCTGCAGACTCGGGTCGGCGACCACGAGCTCCTCGAAGCCGGCGATGTTGGCGCCGTTGTTCTCCTCACCGCCGAGCGACTTGGGGAACGCACGGTGCACCGCCTTGTTCTCGACCAGCAGGTGCAGCTGGCTGAGCACGCGCTCGCGGTGCTCGTCTTTGCCGAGCTCATCCTTGCGCCAGAACGCTGAATCCTTGATCATCTCGCGCGCCTGGCGGCGGACGTCACCCCACGTGCCCATCAGGGCATCGTTCACTCGGGCGACGTCGATCTGCGGCGGGGCCGCGATCTCGTGTGATTCATCGGGTGTCGTCGAAGGACGGACGGCAGCGTCGACCATGGGGTTCCTCCAGGAAAGTAGGGAGAACACCATGGTAGGTCTGCGACAAACGTCGAGGAACTCCTCTGTAAGCATCCTCCAACGCGTCGCCGGGATGCCCCCGCCGCCGGTTGTCGCCTCGCGACAGGAACGGCCGAGCCGCCCTCCTACCCACGACTCCGAGAGGGTCGCCGGCGGGAGGACGGCTCGAGAGCGACTACAGCGAGAGACCGTGGCCGAAGCGGAAGAGGGGATCCGCGGTGTCGAACGGGACATCGGGGCGGGAGGCTTCGACAGCGGCCATCGAGCGCGGCAGATCGAACGGCAGTCTGCCGTGCGCCTCGACCGCACCGCTCAGCACGTCGAGCAATGCGGCGCCGGACGCGCCCCAGTTGACGGTCACCGCAGCAGCCACCTCGGCGATGGGGGTGAGGATCGGCGGACGGTCGGCCAGCACGTCGACGACGGTCGGGACCGCGTGTGCAACCTCACGGACGTGGGCGACGAGCTCGGCGGGGAACTCCAGGGATCCCGCGTGGAAGAAGTTCTCGAACATCGTCGCGCGCTCTTCGAACGGTGCCTGCAGGCGGATGATCGCGAGGTCGGCCTCGGCAGGAGTGTCGACGACCTCGCCGAAGGTGGCCGCCACGTCCGCATCGATGCCCTCGAGGTAGAGCTTCGTTCCGCTCGCGAACGGCAGCGCACCGTCGTTGGACAGGACGGTGATCGAGGCGCGTTGCGCGTCCTCCCCCGCGGCGCGGAAGTCCGCGCGTCCGACGATCTCGTCGGCGGCGTCCTCATCCACGAAGGGGTTCTCGAAGAGACCGAGCTCGAACTTCTCCCGCAGGATCCGCCGCGCCGAGACGTCGAGTCGCTCTTCCGTGATCTCGCCGTCGGCGACGAGCTCGAGCAGCAGCTCCGGGTTCGCCTCGCCGCCGAACTGGTCGGCACCGGCATCCAGCACCTTCTTCATGCGCTCGCGAGGCGTGAGGTGTTCGACTCCCCAGGCGCGGGCGGAGAAGGGCTGTCCGAAGATCTCGGAGTCGCTGATCAGCCCCCAGTCGGTGCAGACCACCCCGTCGAACCCGTAGCGCTCCCGCAGCAACCCGGTGATGACCGACTTGTTGAAGCCGAAGCCGACCTCTTCATATTCAGTGCCGACGGGCATGCCGTAGTACGGCATCATCTGGCGCGTGCCGGCGGCGAGCGCATCCTCGAAGGGCTTCAGGTGCAGCTCGAACTCTCCGCCGGGGTACACCTGCTCGCGCCCGTAGGAGAAGTGCGGGTCCTCGCCGTCCTTCTGCGGACCGCCGCCCGGGAAGTGCTTCGTCATGGTCGACACGGATCCGGGTCCGAACGAGGCGCCCTGGAAGCCGCGGATGTACGCGGCCCCGAGCCTGCCGGAGAGTTCCGCATCCTCTCCGAAGGTCGCGGTCTGCCGGGCCCAGCGCGGTTCGGTCGCGAGGTCGACCTGAGGGTGCAGCGCCACGCGGAGGCCGACCGCGGTGTACTCCTGTCGGGCGATGTCGGCGAATCGCTCCACGAGCGCCTCGTCCCGCGTCGCGGCGAGCCCGAGCGTCTCGGGCCACTGCGAGAAGGGCCCTGCGAGGATCGACGCCCCGGGGTTCTCACTGAACGAGTGGCGGGGGTCGGTCGACAGGGTGACCGGGATGCCGAGACCCGTGGATGCCGCGAGACGCTGCAGGGAGTTGTGCCAGGCCGCGATCTCGCGGCCGGTCGGTGCGGCCCCCAGCAGGTTGAAGTGGGTCATCCGCTTGCCCTCGAGGAACTCACGGGCCGAGGGCGTCGCGAACGTGGGGTCGGACTCCTCGAGATCGCCGATCGCGATCATCGTGTGGAAGAGGAGGCCGGCCTTCTCCTCGATCGACATGGCATCCAGCAGCAGCTGTACGCGCTCGTCGACCGGGAGAGCGGCATCGAGCCAGGGACGGACGGTGGTGGCGGTATCGGTCATGGTCACTTAACTCCCTTGATGCGGTAGACGAGGAGGGCACCGGCCAGCGCGACGAGCGCACCGAACAGATACCAGGCCGTGTAGCCGCCGAGTGGCGTGGCGGCGCCGAGCGCGATGATGGCCGGGGCGATGGCCGGCGCGATCGACTGCGGCAGCGCGTTGGCGATGTTGAGCACCCCGAGGTCCTTGGCGGTGTCGGCGGGGTTGGGCAGCACCTCGGTGGCGAGGGCGAGGTCGACCGAGAGGAACGAGCCCGCACCGAGCCCGATGATCGCCTGCGCGACGACGACCGTGGTGACGTCCGGAGCAACGGCCAGGATGACGAGACCGACCACCATGATCACACCGGCGACCGCGACGAACGGACGCCGCTTGCCGATCTTGTCGGAGAGGAAGCCACCGAGCGGCGAGGAGATCGCCATCGCCGCCATCGAGGCGAGGTTGGCCAAGAGGATCGTTCCGACCGCGCCCTGCTCGTCGAGGCCGAACTTGGTGATCAGGTACAGCGGAAGGTAGGTGGCGATGCCCGCGTAGCCGAACATCACGAAGAACTTCGTCAGCCACGTCCAGCCGAAGTCCGGGTGCTTGCGCGGATTGAAGACGAAGGAACCGAAGAAGGTGCCGACCGTGAAGCGCTCCGCCGGCTTCTCTGTGAGTCGACGGTCCTGGAGGACGAGGACGAACACGATCACCAGGATCAGCGCGATCACGGCGGGCACGACGAAGCGCTCGAAGTCACCGGGGAGGAAGTTGACGATGAAGCTCCCGGCGAGGATGCCGATGGGGGTGGTGATACCGATGATGCCGGACACCTTGCCGCGGCTCGAGACGGGCACCTGATCGGGCAAGGTGGCGTTGGCTGCGGCGAGCACCGCGTTCATCGACGCCTGCACGAGGCACCAGGCGAGCAGGACCATCCACACGGAGGTGGCGACGCCGATGATCAGGAATCCGCCGAGGCCGACGATCGCGCCACCGAGGATCCACGGGCGACGCATGCCCCAACGCGACGTGGTCCGGTCGGAGAGCCGACCCACCAGCGGGTTCGCCACGAGCGCGAATGCTGCGCCGATGCTCATCACCAGCCCCAGGCTCGCCTCCGTGCTGACCGGATCGATGTGCTGGATCTTGAACGCCATCGACACCATGACCGGCGTGAGAAGCGCGAGGTACACGCCGAAGTTCACGGCGGCGAGACCAGGCGCGTAGCCGCGCGGCGTCTTCGACGGCGTCGTTCCGGGCGCTTTGAACCCGGTGGTGCCGACCGCAGCCGCGTTCGCGGCGGATGACAACTCTGTCATGACAGTCCTTTCGAATCTCCGCACGTCTTCGGGCGATGCGGCTCTCCGAAGAAGATACACGAATCCAGACCGATTGGTAAGTGAATACCGACCGAGTGGTAATGAGCGAGGATAGAGAGCGGAAAGGAGGATGCGATGACCACGACCGCACCGACGGGCTCGCGGCACGCCCGTGCCGCCGCCACACGGGAGCGCATCCTCGCTGCCGCCCACGATCTGTTCATCTCCCGCGGCTATCGGTCGACCTCCCTGCGAGACATCGCCGCCGCCGCCTCGGTCAGCCACCCCGGGCTGCTCGGGCACTTCGGCTCGAAGGACGACCTCCTCGCCGAGGTCGTCGGCGCACTCGAGGCCGACAACGAGACGGTCTTCGCGGAGATCGCCGCCGCATCCGAACCCGGCGACCTCGTCTTCACCCGACTCGCCGAGCGGAACGCCCACACCGAGGGATACCTCGAGCTCTTCGCCGCGCTCACCGGCGAGGCATCATCGCCCGGGCACCCGGCGCACGAGCGGATGCGGGAGCGCTATGCGCGGTTGCGCGAACTCAGCGTCGACGTCCTGGAGGACGCCAAGCACCTCGGCGTGGTCGCCGCCGACCGCGATGTCGACGGTGAGATCGTGCGGCACACCGCCGGCTGGGACGGCTTGCAGCTGCTCTCGCAGTACCTGCCCGACCGCGTCGACGTGGTCGAGGAGCTCGAGGAGCGGGAGAACCTGTGGGCCTTGCCGGTCGGCTGGCGCGACCCCGACGACGCGCCCGGGTCCGGCACCGGAACTTCCCGCACCCTCCCCGAACTCCGCACCGGCACGCTGGCGAACGCCGACCCGGGATACGCGGTCGGCCGCCGCCGCCGGGCGCAGATCGTCGCCGACGCGATGCGCCTGTTCTCGCGCGACGGCTACGGCGACACCAGCCTGCAGGACATCGCCACCGCCGTCGGCGTCTCCAAATCGACGCTGCTGCACCACTACCCCTCGAAAGAGCTGCTCCTCAGCGCCGTCCTCGCCGAACGCGACAAGGCGATCAGCGCGACCACGGAACTCTCCGAAGTCGTTTCGGCCGGCGCGCTGCTGCGAGGCATCCCGGACGGCGCGAGGGTCAACGCACGCAACGAACCCGGCCTGATCGAGGTGTACGCGGTCCTGTCCTGCGAAGCCGTCCCCGCGACCCATCCGGCACACGACTACTTCGCCTCGCGGTTCACGAACGCCCTGGACCACTTCACCGAGCTCTTCCGCATGGCTCAGGAAGACGGCGACCTCCCAGCACACCGCGACCCCGCACGCGAGGCCACCTGGCTCATCGCGATGTGGGACGGCCTGCAGTATCAGTGGCTCTACGACCGGAGCGCGGTCGACATCGCGGAGCAGCTGCGGGCTCACCTCACCGACGTGCTGCCCGCGCGCTGACGGACAGGACGCGGCGTTCAGGCCGCGGCGATGACCGCGAGCACGCTCTCGCCGTAGGCCTCGCGCTTCTTCGCGCCGATGCCGGTGATGCCGTCGAGGTCTGCGAGCGACGTCGGACGATGCTCGGCGAGAGCACGCAGGGTGGCATCGCCGAAGACGATGTACGCAGGAACACCCTGCTCCCGTGCGGTCTCGGCGCGCCAGGCGCGCAGCGACTCGAAGAGCCCGCGATCCCCGGCGTCCAGCGCATCCGCGGCACTCGCCTTGCGGGCACGGCCGGACGAGACGGGACGGCCGATGGTGTCCTTGCGCAGAGGCACGGCGGTCTCTCCGCGCAGCACCCCGGCCGCCTGCTCGCCGGGGGCCAGCGTGCCGTAGTCGCCTTGGGCCACGAGGATGCCGCGGGCCAGGAGTTGCCGGACCACGCTGCGCCAGTCCTGATCGGACAGATCATGACCGATGCCGTAGGTCGCGAGCTTGTCGTGACCCTGCTGCCGGATGCGCTCGGTCGAGGCGCCGCGGAGGATGTCGATCAGGTGTCCGGCGCCGAACGCCTGGTTGCGCTCGCGTTGTAGTCGCACGATGGTCGACAGCAGCTTCTGCGCCGGAACGAGGCCGTCGAACGTCTCGGTGTCGTCGAGGCATGTGTCGCAGTTGCCACAGGGCTGCGACTGCTGACCGAAGTAGCCGAGCAGGTTCTGCCGACGGCACTCCACGGTCTCGCAGAGCGCGAGCATCGCGTCGAGGTGCTGCCCCATCCGCATCTTGAACGTGCGGTCGCCGGGGCTCTGATCGATGAGGCGGCGCTGCTGCACCACGTCGCCGAGTCCGTACGCCATCCACGCCACCGCCGGCTCGCCGTCACGACCGGCGCGACCGGTCTCCTGGTAGTAACCCTCGACGGACTTCGGCAGGTCGATGTGCGCGACGAAACGCACATCGGGCTTGTCGATCCCCATGCCGAACGCGATGGTCGCGACCATGACCACGCCGTCTTCCCGGAGGAAGCGGGCCTGATGGGCTGCACGCACCTCCGCGGGAAGGCCCGCGTGATACGGGAGCGCGTCGATCCCCTGAGCGGCGAGGGAGGTCGCCGTCTGCTCGACCGACTTGCGGCTGAGGGCGTAGACGATACCCGCCGCACCTTCTGGTTGCGACCGGATGAAGGCGACCAGTTGCTTGCGCGGGTCGACCTTGGGCACGATCCGGTACTGGATGTTGGGGCGATCGAAGCTCGCGACGAAGTGTGCGGCGGCCTCTCGTCCGTCCTGACCGTCGAGTCGCAGACGCTCGGTGATCTCCTTGTGCGTGGCCGCGGTCGCCGTGGCGGTGAGAGCCATGCGAGGCACCCCGGGGAACCGCTCGCCGAGGCCGCCCAGTGCGAGGTAGTCGGGACGGAAGTCATGACCCCACTGGGACACGCAGTGCGCCTCGTCGATCGCGATCACGCTCAGCGTCCCTCGTTGCAGCAGCGCCGTGGTCTGAGAGTGGGAGAGCCGTTCGGGAGCGACGTAGATGAGGTCGAGCTCACCGGCGATGTAGGCCCGCTCGACCTCTCGACGCTCGTCGATCGCCTGCGTCGAGTTGAGGTACGCGGCATTGACGCCGTTGGCCCGCAGCGCATCGACCTGGTCGTGCATGAGAGCGATGAGCGGGCTGACCACGAGCCCCGTGCCCTCGCGCACGAGTGCCGGCACCTGGTACGTGATGCTCTTGCCCCCACCGGTCGGCATGAGGACCACGGCGTCGCCGCCCGCGATGACCTGCTCGACGATCTCGGCCTGGTCGCCACGGAACTCGTCGTAGCCGAAGACCGTGTGCAGCGCGTCGAGCGCGGTCGCGAACCGGCTCGGGGTCGCCCGCCGTGCAACCGACGCGGGGGTCGAGGCCGGCGATGCGACCGGCGTGACGGGCCCGGACCCCCAGTCGAGAGGCGGCTCGTATCCTGCTCCCTGTGGCTCCCAATCCATCGGCTCCGGCGGGGCGGACGGCTCCCAGCCATCGTCGTAGGGCTCGTCGGCGTACGGCAGGTCCGCGTACGGGTCACGGGGAGTCTGCGGCATTCCTCCAGCGTAACCACCCCCGCCGACGCGGGAGCCCCCCTCTCCACAGGGGCGTAGGTTGGAGGCAACCCGTTCGAAGGAGCTCCGATGACCGACATCACCGTGACCCGCAACGAGGGCGAATCGCGCTACGAACTCCACTCGGGCGACGTGCTCGCGGGCTTCGCGGCCTTCGACCTCCGTGCCGGATCCATCCGCTTCCTCCACACCGAGATCGACCCGGCGTTCCAGGGACAGGGATTGGCCGGGAAGCTGGCCTCCGACGCGCTGACGGATGCGGCCGGGCGCGGCGAGGCGATCGTGCCGCTGTGCCCGTACATCGCGAAATACCTCGAGACGCATGAGATCCCCGGTGCCGAGATCCGCTGGCCGAAGGCTCCCGCCGGTCACGCCGGATCCGCGGGCGAGGACCCGACCGGGCGGGCGGAATGATCGGGCAGCACCGCCTGATCCTGGAGCCGCGGGAGGTTCCGCTCGGCGGTGTGCGCGGGATGAACGTGCTGCGAGCCCTGCCGCACCGGAACCTGCCCACGATCGGTGCCTGGTGCTTCCTCGACCGGTTCGGTCCCGCCGACACGAAGATGCGGGTCGAGCCGCATCCGCACATCGGACTGCAGACCGTGACCTGGCCGCTCGTCGGGGAGATCCGCCACCGCGACTCACTGGGCAGCGATGCGGACCTGCGGCGCGGGCAGCTGAACCTGATGACGGCCGGGAACGGCATCTCGCATTCGGAGTACTCGATCGGCGAGGATCCCGTGCCGCTCGACGCACTGCAGCTCTGGGTGGTGCTGCCCGAATCCGCCCGCCACGGTTCCCCCGGCTTCGAACGACACACCGAACTGCCCGCGCTCACACTCCCTGCCGACGAGGGGGCAGCAGCCGAAGCCACCGTCGTGCTCGGTGACTTCGCCGGCGTGCGCTCGCCCGCCACCGTCCACACGCCGATCGTGGGCGCGGAGATCGTCCTCTCCCCCGGCTCCCGCGTGCGTCTCCCCCTGCGGGCCGACTGGGAGCACGCGCTGATGCTCGTCGAGGGCGATGCGGTCGTGGCCGAGCATGCTCTCGACCGCAACGGCCTGCTCTACCTCGGCGACTCCCGCGAGAGCGTCGAGGTGTCGAGCGGCGAGGGGGCACTGCTTTTCCTCCTCGGCGGCGAGCCCTTCGAGGCCGACATCGTGATGTGGTGGAACTTCGCCGGCCGCTCGCACGACGAGATCGTCGACGCGCGCGAGGCCTGGGAAGCGGCATCCGACCGCTTCGGTGTCGTCGTCGGACACGACGTGCGCATCCCCGCTCCGCCGCTGCCACCCGTGCGGCTCATGCCGCGCAGCCGCAAGATCTGACGCGACACGGAGATCGTCACGCCCGGGCGGCGATGGCGGCGGCCTCGACCCCTTCGGGGAGTTCGCCGAACAGTCGCCCCGTCCCCTCGCCGAGGCGCGCCGCGAGGAACCCCTCCGCGACGACGGAAGCGGCGGTACGGATCAGGAGCGACGCCTCCAACGACAGCGCCAGGTCGGCGACCAGCCTCCGTGCCCGCGCCTCGGCCGCAGGATCCTCCGTGATGCGGCGAACGCGATCCCGCGTGCGGGCGATGTGCGCGTCGAGCCGGGGATCCTGCCCGGCGGCGAGCGCCACTTCGGCGTCGAACGCCTCGAAGGATTGCGGCTCGCGGGCCAGCGCACGCAAGACATCGAGGGCGATGACGTTGCCCGACCCCTCCCACACCGCCATGACCGGCTGCTCGCGGTAGCGCTGGGCGAGCGGGAAGTCTTCGGTGATCCCGTTGCCGCCGAGGCATTCGAGCGCTTCGGCCGCATGCGCAGGTCCGCGCTTGCAGACCCAGTACTTCATGACCGCGGTGCCGAGACGACGAAAAGCGGTCTCCTGCTCGTCGGCATCGGCGTCGTAGGCGCGCGCGAGTCTGAGCGCCGCAGCGGTGGCCCCCTCGGTCTCGAGCTGCAGGTCGGCGATCACGGCGGTCATCGCCGGCTGGTCGATCAGCGTACGACCGAACGCGGAGCGATGACGCACGTGCCAGGCTGCTTCGGCGGTCGCCTGACGCATGCCTGCCAGCGAGCCCAGGATGCAGTCCAGCCGGGTGTGGGTGACCATCTCGATGATCGTGCGCACACCGCGCCCCTCCTCCCCGACGAGGTGGGCGACGGCGCCTTCGTACTCCACCTCGCTCGACGCGTTGGAGACGTTGCCGAGCTTGTCCTTCAGGCGCATGATCCGGATCTCGTTGCGCGTTCCGTCTTCGCGCAGGCGCGGGAGCAGGAAGCAGGAGAGGCCGCCCGGCGCCTGAGCGAGGACGAGGAAGGCATCCGACATCGGCGCGGAGCAGAACCATTTGTGCCCCGTCAACGCGTAGCGTCCTCCCCCGAGCGGCGCGGCGACGGTCGTGTTCGAGCGCACGTCCGAACCACCCTGCTTCTCCGTCATGGCCATGCCGAACAGCGCGCCCGGCTTTCCCGCAGACAGGGTGGAGTCGTATCGGGTCGACAGGAGTCGCGGCATCCATTGCGCGGCCAGTTCCGGCTGCGCGGCGACGACCGGCACGACGGAATGCGTCATCGACACCGGGCAGGCGTGCCCGGGCTCGACCTGGGCGAACAGCATGAACGATGCGGCACGAGCGACGTTCGCACCGGGCCGCGGGGCGGCGAAAGCCGAGGTGTGCGCCCCCGCCGCGACGGCCGCGCCGAGCACGCGGTGGTACGACGGGTCGTAGTCGACCTCGTCGATGCGGTGCCCCCAGCGGTCGTGGGTGCGCAGGACCGGCTTGTTCCTGTTGGCCCGTCGCGCATCCTCCTGGAACTGCTCGCCGCCCACACGGACGCCGATCTCGTGCAGTCCCGGGTGCGCCCATGCGGCGTCATAGCGCTCGACCCCCTCGACGAGCGCCGTGTTCGTGCCGTACTCGTCCACGCCGACGCGCTCCGGCGCCTGATTCGTGACCTGATGCGTGCTCATCGCTCCCCCACAGCGCGCAGGCAGAGGGCCGTGATCGTCACCACGACGGACTCGGGGTCAGGTGCGTCCTCAACGCCGGAGACCGGGGAAAGCGGTCCGGTGAGCGCCTCACCGATCGCGCCGACGAGTCCCGCCGCCGTGATCGCCGGATCCTGCGGAGCGAAGACCTCAGAAGCGATCCCCTGTCGGACGATCTCCTCGAGCAGGGCGGCATAGCCACGGCGGTAGGCGAGGCGCTCCTCATCGACGGCGCGGCCGACGGGCTCGGCGAGGAGCGCCCAGGCCAGTCGCCGTCCGCGGAGTGCGCGCGCCGCGAAGGTCTCGATCAGAGCGACCAGACGCGCACGAGCATCATCGGGCGCGGCGTGCACCGCATCGTCCACCGCCGTCAGCTCGGCCCCGGCGCACTGTCGGAAGACCTCGGCGAGCAGATCATCGACACTGTCCACGTAGGTGTAGAGCAGGCCCGCGCTCATTCCCGCACGAGCGGTGATGGCCTTCACGGTCGCCGCGCCGAAGCCCTCCTCACGCACGATGCCGCTCGCGGCCTCACGCAGTTCGCGACGACGATCTCCGGCCACGACGTTCACTCGTCGGCGTCTCTGCTCCGCCATCTCGTCTCCCCACCGGATGCGACTGTTCGAGTCGACTGAATCGTGATTCAATAGCCGCATTGAATCACGATTCAGTCGGCGCTGCAAGGCGCCGCCGGACACACCACGACGACGTGAGGAACCACTCCATGAATCTGACCTGGATGCTCGAACGCTCCGCCCGAACCTTTCCGCACACGCAGGCGATCGTGTCCGATCTCGGCACGCTGGACTACTCGCAGCTGCTGTCGGCCTCTCGACGCGCCGCCGCGGTCTTCCAGGCCGCAGGGGTCTGCGCAGGCGACCGCGTCGGGGTCATGACCTACAACACCCCCGCCTTCGCGATCGCGGCGTTCGGCCTCTGGCGCGCCGGGGCCACGCTCGTCCCGATCAACCACAAGTTCACGGCGCACGAGGTGGGATACGTCGCCGCGCACGCAGGACTCCGGTTGATCGTCACGGACGAGGATCTCGCGCCCCGGGCAAGGGAGGGCGCCCCGTCCGCCCGCATCCTCACGACGACCGACGACGCCTCCGGAGAGTTCGATCAGCTCGTGGCGACGAGTGAGGAGTGGGACGGAGTCGAGGTCGAGCCCGACGCGATCGCCCAGGTGCTCTACACCTCCGGCACCACCAGCAGCCCCAAGGGGTGTCTGCACTCCCACGCAGGACTCGCGAACGTCCCGGCCTACACCACGGCGGCCGTAGGACTCCGACGGGACGACCGGTTCCTCATCGCCATGCCCATCTGGCACGCTTCACCGCTCAACAACTGGTTCCTGTCGATGATCTACCTCGGCGGGACCGTGGTCCTCCTCAAGGAATATCACCCCGTCGGCTTTCTCGAAACCATCCAGAAGCACGGGGTGACCGCGTTCTTCGGCGCACCCATCGCCTACCTGGCCCCACTCAAGGTGTTGCCGACGGTCGGCGCGAGCCTGGCGGACTTCGATCTCTCGTCGGTCCGCTTGTGGGCCTACGGGGGTGCGCCGCTGGGAGCCGAGACCGTGAGCCTGCTCGAATCCGCCTACGGATCCGACTGCTTCTACCAGGTCTACGGGATGAGCGAGATGGGCCCCGTGGGCGCCGCCCTCTACCCTTCGGAGCAGCGGGTGCGGGCCGGCTCCATCGGCGCAGGCGGCATGCCGGGCGTCGACATCAGGGTCGTGGGTGCGGACGCGTCCGACGTCGCGGGAGGTGAGGTCGGCGAGCTGTGGATGCGCTCCGCCACCCGCATGATCGGCTATCTCGACGCTCCGGAAGCCACGGAGGCCGCGTTCGTCGGCGACTGGTACCGCACCGGCGACCTCGCACGCCTCGATGAGGACGGCTACCTCTACATCGTCGACCGGCTCAAGGATGTGGTGATCTCCGGAGGAGAGAACGTCTACTCTCCCGAGGTCGAGGATGCGCTGCGCGCCCACCCGTCGATCACCGACTCCGCCGTGATCGGACGCCCGCATCCGGAATGGGGAGAGACGGTCGTCGCCGTCCTGGAGGCGGCGGACGACGTGCTCCTCGACGACGTCCGGGAGTTCCTCGCCGACCGCCTCGCCCGCTACAAGATCCCCCGCGAGCTGATCGTCCGCGAGGCGCTGCCGCGCACCCCCTCCGGCAAGATCATGAAACACGTGCTCCGAGCCGAACTCGTCGACGCCTGATCTTCCGGACGGAGGCTCGGACGCACACAGCGCCCCGCGGAAGGGAGACCGCGGGGCGCTGTGCTGTGGGGGCTACTCCGGCTTGGCCGTCGGCGGAGCCTCCGTCTCGGGCGCCTCCGTCGGCGGCGCGTCCGTCTCGGGGGCCTCCGTCGGCGGAGCCTCCGTCTCCGGAGCGTCCGTCTCGGGCGCTTCGGTCGGCGGGACCTCGGCGTCGGGCGCTTCACCCGCCGGGACGGTGACCGTCACCACGGTGCGGACCTCGGAGTCGCCGTAGCGGACCAGCCCCAGGTACCGGGTACCGGCCGTGAGGCCCGTCCAGCTGAGCTCATAGCTCGTCTTCTCGCCACGGACGGCGGCGATCGGGTTCGGGGTCGCGGCGAACGCGCCCTCTCCGCCGGGCTGCACGTTGGCGTAGGTCATGTCCCACGTCATCGGACCCGTCGTCGAGTACATGTTCGCGACCACGAGGTAGGTCCCGGCGGTCGGTGCGGGGAGCGTGACCTGCTCGTCCGCCGAACCGGTCGCCGACTGCCACCGCTCGTAGTACCGCAGGTCGTCCGGGCTCACCACGCGGTACACGGTGAGGTCCAGGTCGCTGCCGTCGTCGTCCGAGGAATCGAGGTCGAACCGCGAGAGGGTGGTCCCCTCCGGTACATCGACGATCCACGCCACGTCCTTGTTCGCGTCACCGGAGTTCTCGTCGCCCGAGTGCCCCTCGACCGGGTTGTCCGGGTCGCTGAGCAGGTCGAAGGCGGTGAGTCCCGAGAGGTCGAGCGCCAGGTCGCCGTCGAGACCGGGGGTGAGCTCGACCGCCGTGCTGCCGTCCGCTCCGGTACCCGTGACCTCGGCCGGAGCATCCGCCGTCACCGGGAACACCGCGATCGGGGAGCGCACCGTGTTCTTCTTGCTCGTCCAGGTCAGCGTGCCGGTGGCCCACTGCTCCACCGGAGCATCGGTGTTGTCGAACGTGACCGTGAAGGTCTTCGTCTGCCCCGGCTTGTCGAAGGTCAACTGCGAGGGCGTGACCTTCACGTGCACTCCGGGGACCGAGGCCTTCGCGGTGAACGTCCCCTTCTGGGTCGATGTGACCGACCGGGTGACGGTCTGTGCGCTGGCCAGCGAGCCGATCGAGATCGATGCCTGGTTCAGGTCGCTGCCGTCGATGGGATCGATGCCGGGGAAGTCCGACAGGCCCTTCCCGTCGAGGAATGCCGCCCAGTCCTTCACTCCGTTGAGGTAGAGCAGACCCGGGTTCAGGTACCGCGTCGCGTCGACCTGTCCCGCGCCCTGTTCGAACGGGTTTGTGTTCTTCGATCCGTCGGGCAGGACGGTGTCATAGGCAGTCGTCATCATCGCGGAACGGATCTCCGCCGGCGTCGCCTTCGGGTGCTCACCGAGGTAGAGCGCTCCGAGGCCGGCGACGTGCGGTGAGGCCATCGACGTGCCGGAGAGGATGCCGAAGGTCGGCTTCTCTCCGGGGGCGTTGTTCGTCGCCGCGAGGATCGCGACACCGGGGGCCGCCACGTCCGGCTTCAGCACATCGCTGCCGTCGGCGAGCATCGGTCCGCGGCTCGAGAAGCCCGCGATCTGCGGCGTGGGGGTGGTCACGCCCGTCGTGTTCTCGCCGACCAGCGTGATCGGCCGATCGACGCCACCCTGCACATACGCGAGCACGGCTTCGCGGTACTCGGCGTTGAGGTGGACGGTCGGCACGGCGTGGAAGTCGTTGTCGAGCGAGTCCGCTCCACCGGGCACGTTCACGAGAACCATGCCGATGCCGCCGGCATCCTTCACGACCTGCGACTTCTCGGCACGCGCGTTGCTGCCGCGGTCGCACACGACGATGTGTCCGGCGACCTTGGCCGGGTCGAGGGTGCCGGGCAGGCAGAGCTGCGCGTCGACCGCTCCCGCCGCCCCGGCGTCGACCGCTGCGATGGACGGGCCGGTGACACTCTCGCCGAACGGCACGCTCACCGACGCTCCGGCCTGCTCGAACCCGTCGAACTGCACGGTGCCCTCCCAGGTGGGGATGGTGGAGGCGGCGACCGTCGTGTACCAGGGCGAGGCGTGGTCGGCGGTGACCGGGTCCGGACCGTCGTTGCCGGCGCTGGTCGCGACGAAGACACCCGCGGCCGCGGCGTTGAAGAACGCGAGGTCCTCTGGAGCCATCACGGTGCTGGCGGCACCGCCGCCGATCGAGTAGTTGATCACGTCGACACCGTCGGCGACGGCCTGGTCGATCGCGGCGACGAGGTCGCTGAGGGCGCAGATGTCATCCGTGGTGACTGCGGGGTCGGGACCGACGTAGCAGGCCTTGTAGGCGGCGACCTTCGCGCCCGGCGCGACGCCGGACACCGTGCCGAAGTCGACATCCTCGATGGAGGCCTTGACCTTGAAGTTGCCCGCCGCGGTGCTCGCGGTGTGGGACCCGTGACCGTCGCCGTCACGCGGCGAGAGGTAGTCGTACTGGAAGTCGAAGCCGGCGGCCTCGGCTCCGGCGTAGAAGTACTGGCCGCCGATCAGCTTCGAGGAGTAGTCGCGCTTGTCCCAGTCCTGGGCTTCGACCATCGCGGACTGGAACTGGCCGCCGTCGGACTTGTCGAAGTAGACGTACTTGCCGTCGGTGTAGGGCTGCTTGCCCTTGTGCCGGTCGTGCTGCTTCTTCTGCTTCTTGAGCTTCTTGCCGTCGAACGAGGGGTGCTCCGGGGCGATGCCGGTGTCGATCACACCCACCACGACGCCTTCTCCGGCCTTGTCGACTCCTCCGGTCTGCTGCCACACGCCGCCACGGCCCTTGCGGTCGTCGCCGAGCCCGAGGAAGTCGGTCGACGTCTGCGCATCCGGGTGACGGATCTCATCGGGGTACACGCCCAGCACGTCCTTCGACGCACGGAGCGCATCGACCTGTTCGCCGCTGAGGTCGGCGCTGAACCCGTTGAGCACGACCTGGTAGGTCGTGTCCGGGGTGACGCCGATGTCGCTGACGAGGTCGGTCTGCTCGGATTCGAGGTGCTTGACGTACCGCTGCGAGTCCTGCGACTGCGTCTCGAGCTGCTCACCCTCGGCGGGTTTCGTCGCCTTCAGGCCCTTGACGTCGCCCTCGTAGGTGGCGAGGGGGTCTGCTTTCATGACCACGATGTAGTGCCCTGGGGTGCCGGCGACCGGAACGGGGTGCGTCACCTCCTCGGTCGCCGCGAAACCGGTGGTTGCCGTTGATGCGATGAACAGCGTCGCCAGGGTGGTGGCTGCTGCCATCCGGAGGGGTGTTCGACCCATGTGGTGCTCCCGATGATCACGATGCAGCCGCGTTGCTGCACCGCGGCCAACATAGCCCCGCTCCTCACCTCCGGAGACAGAACTGGTCGATGGTCGAATCCGGCTTCGCCGATACGCCAGGATTTTGCACGGCAGGGCTCCCGATAGGTCGACAGTAAGCTGGAGACGTGGCCCGCACCTCCGTCCTGACGACTCGCGTCCTGCTCGTCTGCGCAGCGATCGGCGTCGCGACGGGCATCCTCGCGGGCATCGCCGGATGGGTGACGCCGGTCCTGCTGGCCAGCCCGCTGCTGTTTCTCTACGGCCTCGTGCTCGGCTCGCACGTGCTCCCGGGGATCATCGCCCAGGAGGTGCTGCGCCTCCCCCTCGTCGCCCTGATCACGCATGTGTTCGCAGCGCTGATCGCGAGCGCCTTCAACCCGGCCTGGGCCCTGCGGTTCATCGGCACGGCCCTGCTGTTCGGCCTGATCCAGGAAGGGGTGGCCGCGCTCACGCGCTACCGCTCCTGGGGTCCGTGGCGCTTCTTCCTCTCGGCCGCGATCATCGGGATCTTCGTGGCGGTCGTCGTGTTCTTCGCCGCCCATCTCTCGGTCATGCCGCTGTGGGCGCAGATCCTGTACCTCGCGATCTCGGTGCTCGGCCCGGTCGCCTGGACCGCGATCGGGCTCGCCATCGGTTCGGCGCTGCGCCGCGCCGGAGTCGCCCGACGCTGACCCGGGCTCGATCCGGCGCACTGCGTCACCCCCGCTCAATGGCGGATCAGGTAAGGCTCAGCTAAGTTAGAAGTCCACGATCCGACGACCCGGGACCCCGCCGTGCGCCCATCTGCGCCTCTGCTCCGCGTGCGTGACCTCTCCCTCACCCACGCCGATGCCGCGCACCCCTCCCCCCGTGACGTCACGTTCGACATCCACCCCGGCGAAGTGGTCCTGCTGCTCGGACCGTCCGGATCCGGCAAGTCGACACTGACCCTCGCGCTCAACGGTCTGATCCCTCATGCGCTGCCCGCGAGCATGGTCGGCACGGTCGAGGCCGGTGGCATCGACTCGGCGAGCGCAGAGACCGCGACACTCAGCACGCAGGTGGCGATGGTGTTCCAGGATCCGGACACGCAGATCGTCACGGGCACGGTCTACGACGAGGTCGCGTTCGGCCCCGAGAACCTGCTCCTCGACGTCGACGTCGTCCACGACAGGGTCGAAGCGGCTCTGCGGCGCGTCGGGCTTTGGGATCGCCGCGACGAGAACCCCGACCATCTCTCGGGTGGAGGGAGGCAGCGACTCGCGATCGCCTGCGCCCTCGCGATGGGTTCCCCACTGATCGTGCTCGACGAGCCGACCGCCAACCTCGATCCGCAGGGCATCGACGACGTGTACGCGGCACTGGCGGACGTCGTCGCCGCCGGTGACCGGGCGATCCTCCTCGTCGAGCACAACCTGGACGCGGCGATGGACTTCGTCACCCGCACCCTCGTGCTCGATCGCGAAGGGACGGTCGTCTTCGACGGCCCTGCGGCGGAGACCATCCGCGAGCATGCCGACGAACTCGTGTCGATGGGCGTGTGGCTTCCGGGCGCGACTCTCGCCGCACTCCGGCTGCGGGACGAGGGTCGGAGACTCGATCCTCTCCCCCTCACACCGCACGAACTCGCGGACGCACTCACACGGGAGGTACCGCACTCCCCCGCGACGGCGGCGGCCATCCCCGCACCGCGTGAAGAGGACCGCGATGCACGCGCACACACCGGCCAGGCGATCATCCGCGCCCGCGGACTCTCCGTCAAGAGGCGGCGCACCGAGATCCTGCACGGGATCGATCTCGCTCTGGAGGCGGGGAGTCTCACGGCGATCGTCGGGGCGAACGGAGCGGGCAAGACCACGCTGATCCAGGCGCTCGCCGGCGTCGTGCCGCCGCCCCGAGGCCAGGTCACGGTCGACGGCATCGACCCGGGCGTCGCCTCACCACGCGACCTCGCCGCACGCGTCGGATTCGTGTTCCAGAACCCGGAGCACCAGTTCATCGCGCACACGGTGTTCGACGAGCTGGCTCACGGCCTGCGACTGCACCAGGTTCCGGACGCCGAGATCACCGTGCGCGTCGACGACATGCTCACGCGCTTCGGGCTCGTGCACAAGGCGGAGGTGCATCCGTTCCTGCTCTCCGGCGGCGAGAAGCGGCGCCTGTCGGTGGGCACCGCACTGATCACCCGGCCCCGGGTCCTCGCTCTGGACGAGCCCACCTTCGGCCAGGACCGTGCCAGGGCGTCCGAGCTCCTCGAACTGCTGCAGGAGCTGCGCACCGAGGGCACCACCATCGTGATCGTCACGCACGATCTGCAGCTCGTGGCAGAGCACGCCTCCCACGTCGTGGTGCTCGCGGGCGGGCGAGTGCGAGCGAGCGGCCCGACATCGACACTGTTCCGGGACGAGCGGCTGCTCGCCGATGCGGGGCTCCGCCTGCCCGCTCTGCAGCGTGTCCTTTCGTCTGCCGGGCTCGGGGTGCACCCGTGAGCGCCGAAGCCACGGACCGCGTGGCCCCCGGCACCGCGGCTGCCACCGGTCCGGGTTTCGACCCCTACGCCCGGATGACGGCGTCCGCCCCGCGGCAATTCCTCTACGCCCTGAACCCGCTCGCCAAGGTGGCCGGGTTCGCGCCCGCGATGCTGCTGCTCGTGTTCGTCCGCGACCTCGCCACCCCGACCGCGTTCCTCCTGCTCGCATATGCCCTGATCCTGCTCGGCGCGCGGCTGACCGGACGCCTCCTCGCCCTCCTGCTGCTCGCCCTCCCCGCCGGGATGCTGCTGATCGGCGTCGGCTTCTCGGTCTGGGTCGACACCGCGCTCGTCGCCGACACCGCCCCCGTCGTGCGGATCGGCGACTGGACGCTCTACAGCGGTGCCCTGCTGCTCGGCTTCGCCACGACCCTGCGTCTGGGCGCCATCATCTCTCTCGCCCTCGTCGGCGGTCTCACCACCAGCGGCCCCGACCTCGTCCGTGCCGGCGTGCAGCAGCTGAGGGTCCCGTACCGGATCGGGTATACGGCGCTCGCAGCCTTCCGCTTCGTGCCACGGTTCGGACACGAGCTCGCCGTCATCCGTGCGGCCCATCGGGTGCGCGGCTACCACGGCGGACGGGGGCCGTTCGCACGGATCGCCCGCGGCTGGGGCTACATCGTGCCGCTGCTCGCGGGCGCGATCCGCCATGCCGAACGCGTGGCCCTGGCGATGGACTCGCGGGCCTTCGGTGCGCACCCCACCCGCACGGAGCGACACCTGGTGCCGTTCCGCACACGGGACACCGTCTTCACCGCGGCGATGCTGTTGGTCTCCGCCGCGCTCTTCGTGGTGTTCTTCCCCTGGCAGCTTCCCTGAAAGGCGCCCATGCCATACAGCAAGATGGTCAAGCCCGAGAGCGCCGAGCTCCTCCACCTCACGGTGCTGCGCACGCAACGGCTCTCGGCGCACTGGTCCCGGGTGACGCTCGGCGGTGGTGAGATCGAGAAGTTCCGCCCGATGGGGTTCGATCAGTGGTTCCGGCTGTTCCTGCCGATCGGCGGCGACGCGGGACTCGACCGCGTGCCCGCGAAGGCGAACAAGATGTTCGGCTACCTGAAGTTCCTGCGCATCCCCGACGACGAGCGCCCCGTGATGCGGAACTACAGCGTGCGCGCCTACCGCGCGGCCACGACGGACGCCGGTGCGGAGATCGATGTGGACTTCGTGCTGCACGGATCGGCGGCAGAGGGCACGGCCGGCCCGGCATCGCACTGGGCCGCGACCTGCCAGCCCGGCGAACACGTGCTCATCATCGATGAGGGGCTCACCTTCAACCCGCAGCGCGGCACGGAGCGCGTCCTCCTCGTCGGCGATGAGACCGCCCTCCCTGCGATCGCCTCGATCAGCGCATCGCTGGCGGAGGACGCCGTCGGCACCGTGATCGTCGAAGTGCCGTCCGACGAGGACGCCCTGCCGTTCCCGCATCCTCCGGGGATCGAGATCGTCTGGCTCGTGCGTCCACACGACACGGCTCCCGGGGTTCTGGCTCTCGAGACGCTCGGCCGTACGGCGCTACCCACCGCTCCGTTCCACGCGTATGCGGCGGGAGAGCAGGCGCTGGCCTCCGGGGTCCGCAAGCACCTCGTCGGCGAACGCGGGGTCGACAAGAACGCGGTCAGCTTCTGCGGCTACTGGAAGCGCTGAGTCCTCGCATGCGCGGCCCGCGTGCGGGATCAAAAACGCGCCTCAAGTGCTTCCCGCAGGGGCGTTTTCGATCCCGCACGCGGAGTCAGCGACCCGCTGTACGTCTCGGAACAAGCCCATGACCTCCGGGCCCATCTCGACCTGGCTCAGCACGATGCCGAACGAACCGTCGGGGTCGATCCAGAAGTCCGTCCCCTGCCCGCCTGACCATCCGTAGCGACCGGCGTTCGCCCCGGAGGTCTGCGTCGCGACGCCGAACCCCCACCCCGTGCCGTCCCAGAACCCCGGGAAGAAGCTGTCGTCGGTCTTCGCGCTCGCAGGCACCTGGTCCGTGCGCATCTCCGCCAGCATTTCGGGGTCGAGAATGACCTTTCCGTCATGCCGTCCGCCGGTCGACAGCATCTGCGCGAAGGCCGCATAGTCGGCAGCGGTCGACACGAGTTCGGAGTGGCTGAGGTCGAAGGGCGCCGGCGCGACCGGGAAACCCTCACCCGCAGGCTCGACCTCGACCAGTCCGCCCTCCGTGTGCCGGTTCGCAGCGGGCAGCCGGTGCGCCTGCTCGAGCGGAACCGTGTACCCGGTGTCGACCATGTCCAAAGGCTCGAAGAGGTCACGCCGAAGGTGCTCCTCCAACGACCCGTCGACCACGCGGGAGAGGAGCACCCCGAGGATGCCGAAGGAGTGGTGGTAGCGCCACCCGGAGCCGGGTTCGAACGCGAGCGGAAGTGCGGCCAGCGCGTCGATCCACTCCGGAGCGCCCATCGCCACCGGCTCCTGCCCCGCGGCCGTCCTGTTCCCGATCATCGCCATCGCCAGCGGAGACGGCACGACCTGCACGCCGTACCCGGAGGTGTTGGTGAGCAGATGGCGCAGCGTGATCGGTGTCGTCGCCGGACGGACATCGTCGATCGGCGCGTCCGGCGTGCGCAGCACCCGGCGGTCGGCGAGCTCCGGCAGCCAGCGCTCCACGGGATCGTCGAGTCGGAGGCGCCCGCCCTGCACGAGACGCAGTGCCGCAACGGCGAGGATCGGCTTCGTCATGGACTGGATGCGCACGATCGCATCCGCCGGGAGATCACCGGCCGTGACGATCTCGGTAGACCCGTCGGGGGTGCCGAGCACGCCGATGATCCCCGGTGCCGTGCCGCGCGCGACGTGCTCATCCAGGATCTCCAGGAGCGAGGTCGTCATGCCCTCGATTCAACCCGGCGACGGCGGCCTTGTCCACGGCCCGCCCGTGTGTGGGTGTGTGTGGGATCAAAAACGCACCCCCAGAGCATTCCGGAGGTGCGTTTTTGATCCCGCACACGCGGCGACGCGGCGACGCGGCGATGGGGCGAGTTACTTCACGCTGCCCTGAGTGAGACCGCCCACGAGCCACTTCTGCAGGAACAGCGCCAACAAGTAGATCGGGATCAGGCCGGACAGGCTCGCCGCGGCCATCTGCCCGAACATCACCTCACGGCCGCCCTGCATCAGGGCGATGCCGACCGGAAGCGTCTGGGAGTCGATGCTCTGGGTCAGCAGCAGCGGAATCAGGAAGTCGTTGTACGCGAGGATGAAGACGATGATCGAGACGGCGACGATCCCCGGTGCGGTGAGCGGCAGGATGACGGACCAGAGTGCGCGGAGCGGGCCACAGCCGTCGATCTGAGCCGCCTCGTCGACCTCGAAGGGGATGGCGCGGAAGAAACCGTCGAGCAACCAGACGGCCACCGGCGTGAGCAACAGTCCCTCGACGATGCCGAGGCCCAGCACGGAGTCCATCAGTCCCGTAGAGCGCACCAGCACGAAGAGCGGGATGATCGCCACGACCGGCGGAGCGACGTAGGCCGAGACGATGAGCCCGAGAGCCTGCTTCCCTCCGACGCGGAGTCGAGCCATCGCGTAGTTCGCGGGGATCGAGACCAGGAGCGCCACCAGGACCGCCACGATCGCGGCGCCGAACGAGTTCCGGAGGTACGTCAGGATCGGCCAGTTCTCGAACGCGGCGACCCAGTTCTCGACCGCGAGGCGAGAGGGGAGGATTCGCGTCGACAGGATGTCGTCCGGGCTCTTGAAGGACATTCCGACCATGTAGAGCACGGGCAGCAGGGCCAGAGCGATCGAGACGACGATCACGACCCACTTGACGGCGGTGACCACGACGGACGGACGCCCCGGACGCGACGTGCTCGAGGTGCGGACCTTCGGGCGACGACGACGACGCGCGTCGGGGACGACGAGGGTTTGCGTCGCGCTCTCCTCGGTGCGGGCGGGGACGCGGAGCGTGAGGGACATGATCAGCTCTCCTTGTGCAGGCGCTGCCGCACGGCGTTGAGCGGCAGGATGACGATGGTGACGAGCACGAGGAAGGCGATGGTCTGCGCCGCGGCCGCTCCCACGTCGAACGTCTGCAGGCCGGTGCGGTAGATCTCGAAGCTGCTGACGGTGGTGTCGAAGCCCGGCCCGCCGCTGGTCATGATGAAGACGAGGTCGAACACCTTGAAGGAGACCACGAGCTTCAGCAGCAGCACCGTGATCAGGCTCGGAAGCACCAGGGGGAAGGTGATGCGCCAGAACGTCTGCCACACACCGGCGCCGTCGACCTGCGATGCCTCGTAGACCTCCGTCGGGAGCGTCTGCAGCGCCGCGAAGACCAGGAGGACGCAGAACGGCGTCCACTGCCACGCATCCACGAAGATGACGGAGATCATCGCGGCAGGGCTCGACCCGAGAAACAGGAACGGATCCGACCCGGGTGCGAACGACTGCCCGATGTTGTTCAGCAGGCCACCGGTGGGCGCGAGCATGAGCTTCCAGATGACGCCCGCCATGACGGGCGGTGTCATCAGCGGGAGCAGCAGGAGCACCCGGATGATTCGACCGCCCTTGACGGCCGCGTCGAGCGAGAGTGCCACCGCGAGACCCGCGACGAGCGCGATGACCGCGGACGGGATGGCGAACAGGAGCGACCTGCCGAGGGACGGGATGGTGACCCCGTCCCCCAGCATCGCGGCGAAGTTGTCGAACCCGACCCATTCCGAGAACGGCCGCCCCAGCGACGACTCCGAGAAGGAGGCAGCGATGATGTACGCGAGCGGGTAGATCGCGATGATCACGATCGCGATGACGGCGGGCGCGAGCAGGGCGCGCCCCGTCCACGACCCGCGTCGGGCGACGCGACGGCTTGCGACGGGCTGCGACATGAGCGGTCCTTTCCGGGTTCGACGAGGGGTCAGTCGGCCAAGGACTGCCAGGAGTCCCAGGTCTGCTGCATCGCCTGTTCGGCGGTCAGGCCGCCCTGCAGCATGAGCGCCAGGTTGTCGCTCAACGACTGGATCATCTCCGGCGCCTGCGGCGAGGTCGGCCACGACTGCGCGTTGGGAAGCACCTGCGCCGCGACGGCCGACACTTCAGGGGCGAACTCGATGTACTTCGCGCTCTCCAGAGTGGAGGTGCGGGTCGGGTCGACGCCGGAGCCCGTCGTGGTGATGAGCTTCTCGTTGGTCTCCTTCGACGACGCGAAAGCCACGAACTGCTTGGCCAGGTCCTCGTCGGCGGCATTGGGGCTGATGCCCATCGCCCACCCCGCGTTCAGGGCTCCGGAGACCTTGCCCTCCGGCCCGACGGGAAGGGGCGCGACGCCCCAGCCGTCGACGATCTTCGACTGCTCGGGGTCCTGCGCGAAGACGCCCAGATCGGTCCAGAACTCGATCATGCCGACGGATCCGGAGAGGAACTGCGGGAGGGCCTGCTCGAAGCCGATCTCCAGCGGACTGGGCAACGCCGACGGCGCCGCATCGAGCATCGACTGTGCGGCCGCGACCGCGTACTCCGTGTCGAGCTGCGGCATCTGCGGGTCGATCGGATCGGGCGACATCGTGGCGAGACGGTTGAAGAACGTCGAGCCGATGTTGAAGGCGCTCTTGGAGCCGAGCAGCGCATTGCCGTACACGCCGTTCGCCTTCTCGGCATCCGTGATCTTCTTCGAGACCTCGACGTACTCGTCCCACGTGGTCGGGACCTCGACGCCGTTCCGTTCGAAGATCGCCTTGTTGTAGAACAGCACGTGCGTGTCACCGTCGATCGGCAGCCCGTAGGTCGCGCCCTCGTACTGCGTGTACGGCCCGAAGATCGCCTCGATGAAGTCGGAGGAATCGATGTCCTCGTCGGAATCGACCCAATCGGTGATGTCGGCGAGCGCACCGGCATCGGCGAGCGCGCCGACCGACGTGTACCAGTACTGGATGACGTCGTAGTTGTTCGTCCCGGACTGGGCGTCCAGGATCGCCTTGGTCTGGATCTGGTCGTAGGGCACGACCTCGACCTCGATCTCGACGCCGGTCTCGGCCTCGAAGTCGGCCTCGAGGATCTTGCCCGCGCCTTCCTGCGGGGCCGCGATCAGGACCTTGAGGGTCTTGTCGCCGCCGTCGCCGGAGGAGCCGCCGGAGTCGCCGGCGCATCCGGCGAGCACGAGACCCAGCGTGGATGCCAGAGCGATGACGGGCAGAGCGCGCCGAGTGAGGCGAGCGGATGATGAGGAGCGTCTTTGCACACTCATGGTGCTGTCCTTTCGATGTTCTTCGGGTGGGGGAGGAAAAGTCAGACGGTCGGTGGTGCGGCAGGGGTCCAGGGTCGATCGACCTTGTCGCCGTCGACCCACGGCGTCTTCACGAACACGGCGCGGAAGACCTCGTCGAACGGGTTCCGCACGAGGTGCTCCTCGTGCGGTGCGGCCCGCAGCACGTCTCCGGCTTCGACGACGCGACGGGTGCGGCGGTCGAGCCAGATCTCCGCACGTCCTTCGAGAACCACGAACGACTCGGTGTGGTGTTCGTGAAGATGATTGGCGAACACGTCTCCCGGACGGAGCACGACCACGCCGAAGGCGGCGTCCTCGTCCTGTGCCAGGTAGCCGGGCCCCCAGTCGCCGAAACGCAGGTCGGCCTCCGCGGCCCGCAGCACCTCGGCACTCATGCGGGCACCCGTGTCTCGGTCGCCTCGCGGAACAGCTCGTGGGCATCCACGGGATCGACGTCGTCATGGACGACGGCACGGACGGCGAGCATCATGGCCGCGGGGTCGGCGCTCTGGAAGATGTTGCGCCCCATGTCGACACCGGCGGCCCCCGCACGCACCGCGTTCGAGGCCATCGTGAGGGCTTCGAGCTCGGGCAGCTTCTTCCCGCCCGCCATGATCACCGGGACCGGGCAACCGGCGACGACGTCCTCGAACCCCTCCTCGCAGTAGTAGGTCTTGACGAGCTGCGCTCCCAGCTCGGCGATGATGCGGGTGGCGAGGCCCAGGTAGCGGGCGTCGCGCACCAGCTCCTTGCCGACCGCGGTCACACCGAGCACGGGCACACCGGCCACGTATCCGTCGTCGACGAGCGTGGTCAGGTTGCGGATGCTCCGGCTCTCGTGCTCGCCTCCGACGAAGACCTGCACGGCCACGGCGTCGGCGTTGATGCGCACGGCATCCGCCATCGCCATCGCCGTGTACTCATCGGAGAGGTCCTTGAGGATCGACGGCCCGCCCGAGGCTCGCAGCACGAGCCCGGCCCGGGTCGCGGGCGGCACGGAGGTGCGCAGGGCGCCGCGGGTGCACATGACGGCATCGGCGTGTTCGGCGAGCGGTGCGATGTTGAGGTCGATGCGCTCGAGGCCGGATGTCGGCCCCTGGAAGTACCCGTGATCGAACGCCAGCATGACCGTGCGTCCGGTCTGGGGGTCGAGGATGCGCGAGAGGCGGTTCTGCATGCCCCAGTCGAGGTTCGCCGCGCCGCGGATGTTCTGGGTGAACCGGGCGGCCGGCGTCTCGACGTGGAACTTCTTCGCTGCGGCGTTGCCTTCGAGGTCTGCCATGGTGTCTCCTTCTGGTGGTCGTCAGCCGGCGTGGCCGGCGTGCGAGAGTCGGGTGGGAGGAAGGTCGTGAGGGGCGCGGGCGGCCCCGGGAGGGGTGAAGAGCGGATGCAGGTCGGGCCCCGAGATCGAGAGCACATCCCGGTAGACGCGATGCCAGCGCTCGGTCACGGCGCGATACCGCTCGTGCTCCTGCGGGTCGACGTGCTCGACACGATCGGGGTCACCCATCGGGGGCAGGTCCGCACCCACTCCGCGCGCCGCCAGACGTGCCGCCCCGTAGGAGGTGGCCTCCGGCGCCGGGGTCACCCGGGTGTCGAGTCCGGTGACCCCCGCGATCACACGCGGCCAGAGCGCACCGGCGCTCGAACCACCGGTGAAGGTCACGGTTCCCTCGGCGAGGGCTCGACCGCCGGTGAGCGAGGCGAGGATGCCGAGGTGGGCGTTCGCGACGATGGCTGCCGATTCCTCGATCGCCCGGATGAACGCGCCCCGTGACGAGTGCGCGGCGTCGTTGATGTCGAAGCCCACGAAGGCGGGCGCCGCATGATGCCAGGCATCCGCCTGCATGACGTTCGCCATGGTCGCGACCACACCGTTCGAGCCCGCGGGCACCTCGGCGGCCCAGCCCTCCATCACCGCGAACGCCGACGTACCGGCCGCACGACCGAGATCTGCGGCATCGGGGCACATCGCATCGCGGAACCACCGCATGGCGAGCCCGGAGAGGAAGCCGATGCCCTCGACCATCCAGCTGCCGCGCTCGACATGGCAGAGCGTGCGCAGTCGACGCTCCGGATCGATGAGCGGTTCGGAGACGACGGCGGTCGTCTGCCAGAAGGTTCCAGCGACGATGGTCGGCACCCCCTCCCTGGCGGCGATGCCGTGCAGGGCGAGCTGGGTGTCAGCGCCTCCCGCGACGACCGGGGTCCCGACGGCGAGTCCGGTCGCGGCAGCGGCGGCGGGCGTGACCGCACCGACGACGTCTCCGCACTCGACGACGGGAGGGAGGATGTGACGGTTCACGCCGACCAGGCCTGCCAACTCGTCGGACCAGTTCCGCGCGCGGAGATCGAACAGCGCCGAGCTCGAGCCGCTGGTCGGCTCCGTCACGAACTCTCCCGTCAGGCGCGTCGTGACCCAGTCGCTCAGCATGCCGAGATGCTGGGCCTGCGCGAACAGGTCGGGCTGGTGCCGGGCGATCCAGCGCAACCGGGCGGGCGCGGTGATCGACACCCAGTCGCCTGCGGTGCGATACACCTCGTCGGCGACGCCTTCGGCGACCAGTTCATCGGCCTCGATCCGTGCCCGACCGTCGGTGTTCGGGCAGGCCCAGAGCTCGCGTCCCTCGGCGTCGTAGAGCACGAACCCCTCCCGCATGCTCGACGCAGCGACGGCGGCGACGCGTCGATCGCCGAGCCGCGCGACCACCTCGGTGACGGCGTCCGCGATGGCGTTCCATCCGCCTTCCGTGTCGAAGACGGTGCCGCCGGGGTGGCCGGGCACGGCCGTGTGCGTCCATTCACGAGCGGCGCGCGCGACGAGGCGCCCTTCGATGTCGAAGGCGAGCGCCCGCGCCGAACCCGTGCCCGCATCGATCGCGAGGAAGACATCGGTCATCGTTCCCATCGGAGGCTCCCGTCCGTCAGGAAGCTCTCGACCTCGGCGGCGAGCATGTCGGCGCCGCGGGCGAGGGTCTCGTTCGTGGCCCCGGCGAGGTGCGGGGTGAGGATGAGAGAGGGCTCGGCGACGAGCTCGCGCCAGGGCCCGTCCGGCTCGTTGACGTCGAGCGCGGCACCGGAGAGTCGGCCGCTGCGCAAGGCGTCGAGGAGAGCCCCCTCATCGACGAGGGACTCCCGGGCCGTGTTGATGAGGAACGATCCTTCGGGCATCCGGGCGAGCTGCGCGGCACCGATCATGTGGCGGTTCTCGGCCGTGGCCCGGGCGTGCACACTGACGACGTCGCTGGAAGCGAGCAGCGCGTCGAGATCGGAGACGATCGTGGCATCCGTCACCGAATCCGGATCGACGAAGGGATCGTAGGCGGTGATGGTCGCCCCGAGGGCCCGGGCGCGGGCGGCGACGAGCCGCGCGACGTTCCCGTAGCCGATCAGTCCCAGCCGGAGGCCCTTGACCTCGCGGCCGAACCACCGCGCACCCTCGAAGGTCGACTCGGCGAGCGGGCGTCCATCGGCCACCCGCTCGTCGACGTCACGCAATGACGCCGGCACGTTGCGCACCAGGGAGATCAGGAAGCCGATGGTGAGGTCGGCCACGGCATCCGCGTTCTTCCCCGGCGTCGTGGTGACCCGCACCCCTCGCTCACGCGCGGCATCGACATCGACGTTGACGGGTCCTCCGCGAGCGCAGCCGATCAGACGCAGGTCAGGGAGTGCAGCGAGCACCTCAGCGGTGACCGGTGCCGCATGGAAGGCGATGATGTCGTAGCCGCGTCCGAGGCGTGCGACCTCCGCCGGGTCGCCCTCGTACTCCCGGATCGAAGACGTGTCCCACGTCGGCGTCGTGATCGCCATCGTCGCCTCGTCGACGTCGATGCCCCGCTGCGCGAACGCGCGGGTGAAGATCTCGGCGGTCATGTAGCTGTCGCCGATGACGAGGATGCGGTGTTCACTCATGTGCAGGGCTCCCGGGGGAATTCGATGGGTGTGCGGGGTCAGCGCAGGACGGTCGGATAGCGGCCGGATGCGGTCTCGGTGGAGATGCCTGCGGCGTCGAACCCGGTGTCGACGCTGACGCGCAGGCGGTCGGTCCGCACCGAAGCGCGTGAGAAGTCGATGGGCTGTCCGGCCTGGTCGTAGGCGACGGCTTCGACCACGACGATCGGATGCCCGGGCTCGACCTCGAGCAGACTCGCCAACGCTCGGTCCGCGGCGACGGCTTCGATCGTGCGGTGCATGCGAGCGATGCGGACCCCTGCCACGTTCCGGATCGCGGCGTAGAGGCTCGCGCGCGGGTCGCGGAGATCGGGCAGCACTCCGGCGAAGCGCGACGGCAGGTAGTTGATCACGTGCACGGCGGTCCGGGCGCCCACGGCGCGCACGCGTTCGAGCACGAATCCCATACCGTCGGGCGAGTCACGGCCGACGACCGCCGCTGCCCAGGACGGGAGGGGTTCGATGCCGGCGCGGAGGATCTCGGAGCTCAGCGCGCTGCGTCCGTCCTCGCTGTACTCGCCGAGGAGGCTCGGCGCCGAGGGCAGGGTCCACGCCGACGGACCTTGCGCCCGCTCGACGAATGCACCCTTGCCCTGCTGACGGGAGATGATGCCTGCGCTCTCGAGCCGGGACAGGGCATCGCGAACGGACGTGCGAGATGCGGAGAAGTGGTCGCGCAACGCGCTCTCGCTCGGCAGCCGGTCACCCGGCGCCCAGGTCCCCTGCGCGATCTCGCCCTCGATGGCGCGCATGATCTGGAACCAGATCGGGGCGGTCGACGTACGGTCGAGCAGCGGCATGGTGAGCGTGGACATTCCGGCCTCTTCGATGAGCGGGTACGGGGACTTCGTCGTTCCCCGAGTCGGACATCTCGTATCCGACATGTATCGATCATGGTGCAGGACATGTATCCCATGAAGAGACAAGTCAAGAGAATGATCCACGCGCTTCATCGCTGCGAAGATATGCGCTCTGATCAGGGATTCACGCCGACTCCTGCCGCGCTCCCACGCCGGATGCGGCGCACGCTACCGCCCATCCTCGGCCGACCGTCGATACAAGTCACCCCTCTTCGCACGGTCCGACCGCGCGTGTGGGATCAAAAACGCACCCCCGGAGCATTCCGGAGGTGCGTTTTTGATCCCGCGCGAGGAAGTGTCAGCGCTTGCCGGCGATCTGACGGCCGACGAGATCGCGCATGATCTCGTTCGTGCCACCGTAGATGCGGTGCACCCGAGCATCGGTGAAGGCGCGGGCGATCGGGTACTCCATGATGTAGCCGTACCCGCCGTGCAGCTGCACGCCCGTGTCGAGCACCTCCCACTCGCGCTCGGTCGCCCAGAACTTGACCTTGGCGGCGTCCTCGGCGGTGAGCCTGCCGTCCTTGTAGGCGAGCAGCGCGCGGTCGATGTACGCCCACATCGCATCGGTGGTCGCCGACATGTCGGCAAGGCGGAAGCGGGTGTTCTGGAAGTCGGCGATGCGCTCGCCGAACGCCTCGCGGTCCTTCGTGTAGGCGACGGTCCAGTCGAGGGCGGCCTGCGCGGCGGCGGCGGCGGCGACACCGATCGAGAGACGCTCGAGCGGGAGGTTGAGCATCAGCTGGATGAAGCCCTGACCCTCCTTGCCGCTGATGAGGTTCTCTTCGGGGATGAAGACGTCGGTGAAGCTGAGCTCGGCCGTGTCCCAGCCGTGGAAGCCCATCTTGCTGAGCTTCTTCCCCTGGTCGAAGCCCTCCATGCCCTTCTCCACGAGCAGCAGACTGAACGCGTCGGGACGGTTGCCCTCGCCGGTCTTCACGAAGGTCACGACGACGTCGGCCGTGGTGCCCGAGGAGATGAACGTCTTCGCGCCGTTGAGGATGTAGCCACCGTCGACCTTCTTGGCGTTGGTCTTGATGCCGCGCAGATCCGAACCCGCGCCGGGATCGGTCATGGCGAGCGCACCGAGCACTTCACCCGTGGCCATGCGCGGCAGCCACTTCTCCTTCTGCTCCTGGGTCCCCATGTGCACGAGGTAGGGCACGGCCAGGTCGTCCTGGATGCCGAAGGCCCCTGCCAGGGAACCCGCACCGGCGGCGATGACCTCTTCCATGACGATCGTGCGGAAACGGTAGTCCTGCAGCATCCCGGCGCCGCCGAATTCCTCGGGGACCGACAATCCGATCAGACCCGCCTCGCCGGCAGCCAGCATCGTGGCCCGGTCGATCTCCCCCGCGGCATCCCACCGCTCGATCGCTTCGCCCGTCACGTGGCGCTTGACGAAGTCCTTGACCAGGTCTCGGAATGCCTCGTGATCCTCGTCGTAGATGTCGCGTTCCATGCCGTCCTCCTGAACGTCTCATGCATCGTTGCTCCGGAGATTCTACGTCCCCGCAGGCGGGTGAGACAGCACGTTGTGAGAATGCATCCCATATATCGTGACACTGGGTATCGCTGTTGTCGGATGCCGCAACGACCGCGGATCGCGTCGATTCAGTGCCCGTAATCGGGGGCCGCCGGGAGCCCGAAGAACTCCTCCAGCGTGTGATATCCGCCGTCGTGATACGCCGCCGCGAGGTCGACGCCGACGTAGCGGAGATGCCAGGGCTCCGGCGCGTAGCCGGTCACCGGCGTGCCGACCTGTTCGTATCGGACGATGAACCCATACTCCCAGGCGTGCGCGGCGACCCAGTCGCTCTGCGCCGTCCCGCCGAACCCGTCCAGGCCCCCGCAGCCGGAACCGCAGGCCACCACGTCGATGGCCAGACCCGTCTGATGCTCGCTGTGCCCCGGGCGGGCCGACCCCGCATCCGCGCCCTGCTGACCCTGCGCACGCACGTGCGAGTCGTACGTCGACACCTGCAGTCCGTACGAGCGGTAGCCGTTGTTCGCGCCGATGCGGCCGACCCCAGCCTCGACCGCCGCATCCGCCATCGCGCCGACGGCAGCGGCCACCTCGGTGCGCACCCGACCGGACGGCGTCGTCATCTGCAGCGGCACGGAGGCGAGATCCGAGGGCTCGTACTCGGGTGGGTCCAGCGGAAGCGACTTGTTCACCACGACCCAGAGACGTGCCGGGTCGGTGAGCGAGACGCAGGGAGCATTGCCCGCGACGACCGCATCGCGAAAAGCCCGTCCACCCCCGAAGCCCGCGATCGTGGCCACATCGTCACCGTCGGCGACCGCCTGTTGCACGGTCGGGTCCGCACACGGGTCCGCGGCCGTCGTCGCCCCCACCTGCACGGTCGGCACCTGCAGCACCGCGACCGGCTCCGGCATGGGGACGGCGTCCGATGACGCCGACGGCAGGGACCCGATGGACAGCAGCACGCCGATCGCGGTCACCGCCACCCCGATCGGCAGTGCAGGACCCCGGATCGGGGACCGCGGCGCCGCATGCTGAGCGTGCGGCAGAACAGGCATTGCCCCATTATCTCATTCGAAGATAAGTCGCAGAGTTCCTTGCATTGCATTCGTTAATCTGTTCGAATAGAGGAATGCGGTGGCAGGGACAGAGACTCGGAGAGGTGGATGCCTCAGCGCTGCCGGGGATGGAAGATCGCAGCAACGTGCTGCGCACGGTGACGACTCCCGAGTTCGCGGGCATGACGTTTCACGAGGTTCTGTCGAAGTCGGCCCTGAACCACGTGCCCGGTGCCTCCCGGATGCCCTTCGCCTGGACGATCAACCCCTACCGCGGATGCAGTCATGCCTGCGTCTACTGCTTCGCCCGCGGCACGCACGAGTATCTCGACCTGGACGGCGGCTCCGACTTCGACTCGCAGATCGTCGTCAAGGTCAACGTGGTGGAGGTGCTCGAGAAGGAGTTGCGAAAGGGGAGCTGGGAGCACGAGACCGTGGCCCTGGGCACCAACACCGATCCGTATCAGCGCGCCGAAGGGCGATACAAGCTCATGCCGGGCATCATCGAGACGCTCGCCGCCTCAGGTACGCCGATGTCGATCCTCACCAAAGGCACGTTGATCCGCCGCGACATCCCCCTGCTCGTGAAGGCCGCTGAGCGGGTGCCCGTCGACGTGCAGATGTCCATCGCGATGTACGACGATGAGTTGCAGAAGGCGATCGAACCCGGCACCCCGACCACGCAGGCCCGTCTCGACACGGTGCGTGCGCTGACGGATGCCGGTTTCCGCGTCACCGTCTTCCTGATGCCGATCATGCCGCATATGACCGACTCACTCGAGGCGATCGACAACGCGCTCCTGCGCATCAAGGAGGCCGGGGCTCGCAGGGTCGTCTACGGCGCCCTGCACCTGCGACCGGGCGTGAAGTCGTGGTTCTTCCAGTGGCTCGACACTCACCGGCCCGACCTGGTCTCCTCGTATCGCGGCCTCTATCCGGGGGCCTCCGTCGAGGCTCCGAAGCCGTACCGGCAGTGGCTCGCCAAGCGCGCGCGTCCACTCATCCGGATGCACGGGCTCGATGGCCGTCATGAAGACGACTATCCCCGGCGCGACCGCCCGACGTTCACACCGTCACCGGCCAGGACAGCCGCACCCGCGCCGCAGCCGATGCTGTTCTGAGGGAGGCACCCCGCGCTACGGTGGACGCATGTTCCGTGGATTCGTGGCCCTGTTGTTCCTCGGCGGTCTGGCAGCCGCGGTCGTCGGAACTCTCCTCCCGCTCGGCGGAGGCACCACTCTGTCGCTGCTGGGAGCCGCGGCGTTCGGGGCATCGTTGGTACTCATCGGCATGGTGCTGCTCCGCGACCGCGACGAGCAGCGGGCCGGGCTTCCCGAGAAGGTCGACGCCTCGCGCTGATCGCCTTCGCCGGGGGTCGCGGTCGGGTGCCCGCTCCCACCCGCGTAGGCTCGGTGATCATGGCGATCGGTTCCACAGTCCACACATTCGAGGTGCAGCTCGCTGACACCGATCGCGGCGTCTACGAGGACTACTCCCTGCGCGTGGCGCGGCATCCGTCCGAGACCGATGCCTACATGCTCACCCGCGTGCTCGCCTACGGGCTCGAGTTCGCGGAGGGCATCGCGTTCGGCGGCAGCATCTCATCGACCGAGGAGCCCGCCGTTCTCGTCCGCGACCTCACCGGCCTCATCACCACGTGGGTCGAGATCGGTGCGCCCGACGCCGAACGACTTCACTACGGCAGCAGACTCGCCGAGCGCACCGTCGTGTACACCCACCGTGACCCCGCCAAAGTGATGGCGCCGTGGGCGGACAAGCGCATCCACCGCCGAGAGGACCTCCGCGTCCACAGCTTCGACCCCGGCTTCATCGACACCGCGGCCGCCCTGATCGAGCGCCGGAACACGATGACCCTGACCGTGACCGAGGGCGTCCTCTACCTCGACCTCAACGGCACGAACCTCACCTCGACCGTGCACGTGCACGAGCTGGCCTGACTTCGCCGTCGCTCTCGCCGCTCGGCCGTTCACAACTCAGGAAGAATGACGCCGAAGGGCCCCGGAAACCGTGTTCCCGGGGCCTTTCGGCAGATTCTTGCGGAGTTGTGAACGGCCGCAGCTCGCAACCGCCCCGGCTCAGGCAGTCAGGTCGGCCGCTGTCGGCACGCGGCCGGCGATCTCCTCGATGATGTCGTCGTCGAGGCGCGCGTTCTCGAACGGCGCGTCGATCTCGGCACGGTCGAGCAGCTCGGTCATGCGACGCTGGCGCTGACGCGTGATCAGCGTCACGACGCGGCCCGAACGACCCGCTCGCCCGGTACGGCCCGAACGGTGCAGGTACGTCTTGTACTCGTCCGGGGCATCGGCCTGCACGACCAGGTCGATGTCGTCGACGTGGATGCCGCGGGCGGCGACGTCCGTCGCGACGAGCACGTTCACGCGGCCCGAGGTCAGACGCTCCAGGTTGCGCGTGCGCTTCGCCTGGTTCAGGTCACCGTGCAGCGAGACCGCGGGGATGCCGGCGTCGTCGAACTGCTCGGCCAGCATGTCGGCGTAGGCACGGGTGCGAGCGAAGACGAGGGTCTTGCCCTCGCGGTCGACGAGCGACGTGAGGATGTCGGCCTTGTCACGGTGCTCGATCACGAGCACCCGGTGCTCGATCGTGCTGGAGTCCTGGTCCTCCCCGGCGACCTCGTACACGGCGGGGTCCACGAGGAACTCGTCGACGAGCGCCGCGACCTCACGGTCGAGCGTGGCCGAGAACAGGAGCTTCTGGCTGCCGTCCGCGGTGTGACGCAGGATGCGCTGCACGGGCTCGACGAATCCGAGCTCGCACATGTGGTCGGCCTCGTCGAGCACCGCGATGCGGCAGTCCGAGAGGTCGAGCTTGCCCTGGTTGATGAGGTCTTCGATACGACCGGGCGTGCCGATGACGATGTCGACGCCCTTCTTGAGCGCGCCCACCTGGCGGCCCTGCGGCACACCACCGTAGATCTGCGTGGTGAACAGGCCGACGCTGCGGGCGATGGGCTGGATCGTGCGGTCGATCTGCAGCGCGAGCTCACGCGTCGGCGCGAGGATGATCGCGCGCGGCGACCGTCCGAACTCACGGCGCTTGCCGGCCTGCGACTGCAGCACGCGCTCGACGAGCGGAGCGCCGAAGGCGATGGTCTTGCCCGAACCGGTGCGCCCGCGAGCGAGCACGTCGCGACCGCCGAGCACGGCCGGGATGCTGGCCGCCTGGATCGGGAACGGCGTGGCCGCCCCCATGCCGGCGAGGGTCTCGACGATGTTCGAGCCGAGACCGAGGTCGCCGAAGGTCACACCGTCGACCTCGACCGCCGCGACGGACTTCGCCTCGAGGCGCTCATGCACCACGTCGTCACCCGGCGCGAACTTGGCTCCGATGGAGGCCGGGCGGCCGGTGGCGTTCCAGTCGTTGCGGCTCGGACGCTCGTTGCGCGCCGGACGCCCCCGCGTGTCCGAGGTCAGCGGGCGCGGACGCTCGGTGCGGTAGGCCCCACCGGTCGACGGACGCGACCGCTCATCGCGGCCGCCCTCGTACGAACGCTGCGTGCGGTCGCGGTCGAAGGCGCGGCGTGCGCGGTCGGCGTCGTAGGAACGCTCGGCACCGCGGTCGTCACGGCGCGGACGCTCGTCACGGTCGTACCGGGGACGCTCGGCCCCACGGTCGCTGTTGTACCGGGGACGCTCGGCACCGCGGCGGTCGTCGCGGCCAGGGCGCCCACCGTCGCGGTGGTCGTTGTCACGGAAGCCCTGACGCTGAGTGCCTGCGCGGTCGTCACGGCGCGGACGGTCACCGCCGCGGTCATCGCGGTAGGTTCCGGGACCGGTGGGGCGCTGTCCGCCACGGTCGTCACGCCGCGGACGGTCGTCGAACCGTCCGCCGGAGCTGGGCCGGTCGTTGTACCGCGGACGGTCGGAGCGCTCGTCGAAGCGGGGGCGCTCGTTGCGGTGGTGCGGGGCCTCGCGACGCCCGGACTCGGCGCGGTTGCGGATGCCACGGGCTTCATCGCGGCCCGCGCGCTCGGATGCGCTCCAGCGCTGCTTGGGCGCACCCGCCTCAGCCTCGGCCGGACGGTAGCCGCGGTGGCCGGCGCTGCGGCTGCCGGGACGCCGGTCGTAGCCACCGGCGGCGGGCGCGGAGCGACGCTCCCCGGCATCCGATCGTCCGCCGCGCTCGGTGCGCGCCCCGTCACGGGCGGGCCCACCGTTGTGGCGATCGTGGAAGGAGGTCTTCTTCGCGCCGTAGCGCGGCTCGAAGTTCGCGGACGGGCGTCCGCCCTTGGGCTTCTTGTTCTTCGGCATTGCGGTGTCTTCCTGTGTTCTCGCACGAGAACAGCGCCGCGCGCACGCGCGAGCACCCTGCGCCTGATCGGGCTCGATCAGCGGGGTTCCGGACTGTCAGCGGCCGGGGCCATTCATGTGATGGTTGATTAGCGTCGAGCGACGCTCACCATCGGCCCCTGGACTCACACTTCATACACAGAAAACGTCCGCGCCAACGCGCGGGTGTCCGAAGCCGACCATCCGATACTACCGGACGCACCTGAGAGAGTGCTGCCGCAGGCGTGGCCGTACGATGTCGAGGTGAGTACCGCTTCCCCCACCGGCACCCAGATCACCCTCCGACGCGGCGAGGTGGATGCGCAGATCGCCCAGGTCGGCGCGTCCCTGCGCTCGCTGCGCATCGGCGGTGTCGATCTCGTGCCGCCGTATCCCCTCGGCCTGCCGACTCCCGCGTGTTCCGGTGTGGTGCTCGTGCCGTGGCCGAACCGGGTGCGCGACGGACGATGGGATGACGACGGCACCGCGCGAGCGCTCGCGATCACCGAGCCGAAGTTGAACAATGCGAGCCACGGACTGCTGCGCTTCACCTCCTACGAGGTGTCGCAGACCGACACCGAAGCTGTGCTGCGAGCGACCATCGTGCCGCAGACCGGCTATCCGTATCTGGTCGAGACCGCGGTGACCTACACCCTCGCCTCCGACGGCATCCAGGTCGCGCACGCCCTCACCAACCGCTCGGACACCCCGGCGCCGGTCGCGCTGGGCACGCATCCGTTCGTCACGATCGGTGATGTCGACCCGCACGACCTCACGCTGAGGATCCCCGCGAAGACCGCGTTCGAGACCGATGAGCGGATGCTGCCGACCGGGACGCGTCCGGCGGATACCGCGCTGCGGGATGGCGTCCGCCTGGGAGACGTGAGCCTCGACACCGGCTTCACCGATCTCACGCGCGACCCGGACGGGCGGGTACGCCACTCGCTCACCGCACCGGACGGCCGTCGCGTGACCCTGTGGCAGGGTGAGGGCTTCGACTACGTGCAGGTGTACACCACACCCGCTTATCCCGGACAGAGCCTCGCGGTCGCGATCGAGCCGATGACCGCGCCCGCCGATGCGCTCAACAGCGGCCTCGGCATCCGCCGCCTCGCCCCGGAAGAGACCTGGACCCTGCACTGGGGCATCACGTTCAGCTGACCCGTTCCAACCCGTCGCAGCGTCGGGCCGTTGACAACTCCTCAAGGATCGACTCGAAAGGCCCCGGATCACGCATCTGCCTGCGGATCCGGGGCCTTTCTGCGGAGTTGTGAACGCGCGTGAGTTGTAACCGTCCGCCGGAACCCCCGCCGGACGGACCCGCTACTCCCGGTCGCGCAGTTCGCGCCGGGTGAGCTGCCGTGCGTGCGGCAGACCAGACGCGTCGATCAGCACCGAACCGGCCGGAGCTGCCGCAGCGCCCGACGCATCGGGATCGACCGGAGCATCCGGCTCGGGCGCCCCGCCGTCATCCGACCCGCCCGCCTTGCGCGCCGCCCGCCGCTCCTTGGCACCCTCGACGAGGTTGTAGAGCGTCGGCAGCACGATCAGTGTCAGCACGGTCGAGGACAGGAGTCCGCCGATCACGACGATCGCCAGCGGCTGGGAGATGAACCCGCCGTGCCCGGTGATGCCGAGCGCCATCGGGGTGAGGGCGAGGATCGTCGCGAGCGCAGTCATGAGGATCGGACGCAGACGCTTCTCCCCACCGGCCTTGACCGCCTCGACGGTCGACAGTCCCTTCTCCCGGTACTGGTTCACCAGGTCGACGAGCACGATCGCATTCGTCACCACGATGCCGATCAGCATCAGCACACCGATCAGCGAGGCGACACCGAGCGGCACTCCCGTGACGATCTGCAGCAGGATCGCTCCGGTCGCCGCGAACGGCACCGAGACGAGCAGCAGCAGCGGCTGGCGCAGCGACTTGAAGGTCGCGACCATCACCACGTAGACGATCAGGATCGCCGCGAGCATCGCGAGGCCCAGCTGCGAGAACGAGTCCGCCTGCTGCGACGCCACGCCACCGACCTCGGCGGATGCGCCGTCGGGCAGGTCGACCGCGGCGAGCGCCTCGTTCACCGACTGTGTGGCGGTGGCGAGGTTGTCGGATGCCGGCGGCACTGTGATCGTCGAGGTGCGACGCCCCTGCTCGGTCGTGATCGACGTCGGGCCGTTGCGCTGCTCGACGGTCGCGATGTCCTGCAGCTGCACCACGCCGAGCGGCGTCGGGATCGCCAGCTCCTTGAGCGCCTCGACCGTGGTCGGCGGCTCGGGGGTGACGATGTAGACGGTCAACGCGGTGTCGTCGATCTCGACGGAACCGGCCTGCTGCGGGCGCATGGTGTTCGACACGATCGAGCCGACCGCGACCTCGGAGAGCCCGCGCTGGGCGGCCGCTTCGCGATCGACCACGACCGCGATGTACGGCAGCGATGCGGCGAGGTTGTCGGTGACCTGACCGACTCCGTCCCGGCCGTCGAGCTCGTCGACGAGTGCCGTGGTCGCGGTCTGCAGGTCATCGGAGTTCGGTGCGCTGACCGTGATCTCGATGTCGCTCGAGCCGAATCCCGCGGAGGCCGACACAGCCACATCGCCGACCTCGTCACCGAGTCCGTCGATCGCGTCCTGCACATCGGCGCGGAGCTTCTCCTGGTCCGCGTCGGAGTCGGTCAGCACCGAGTACGTGACACCCGCTCCGCCCGAGAAGGCATCGCTGAGCGCCGAGCCGCTGGTGCCGATCGAGGCCTGCACGTGCTCGATGCCGTCGATGTCGAGCAGGGCGTCCTCGACCGCGACGGCCGCATCCGACTTCGCCTGCAGGCTCGCCGACGGACCGAGGTCCTGCGTGATGGTCATGGTGTTCTGCCCGGAGTCTCCGAGGAAGTTGACCTTCATCAGCGGTGCCGCGGCGAGCGTGGCGCCGAGCACCACGACAGCCAGGATGACGGTGACACCCGAGTGCTTCAGCGTCCAGGCGAGGATCGGCCGGTACACGCGCTGGAGCTGCGTCGGCGGAGCATCGGGGTGCTCGGGGTCGATCGGCGTTCCATGCTCGTCGAGCAGCGGCTTGCCGGGCTTCAGGAACCAGTAGGCGAGCACGGGCACGATGGTGAGCGCAACCAGGAGCGAGGCCACCATCGCGATCGTCACCGTCATCGCGAACGGTCGGAACAGCTCGCCGACCATGTCGCCGACGAAGACGATCGGCAGGAACACCGCGACGGTCGTGATCGTCGAGGCGGTGATCGCCATCGCGACCTCGCGCACGGCGAGACGGATCGCATCGCCCTTGTCGGCATCGCCCACGTAGTGACGTTTGATGTTCTCGATCACCACGATGGAGTCGTCGACCACTCGACCGATCGCGATCGTGAGCGCTCCGAGCGTCAGCACGTTCAGCGAGTAGCCGAACGCCTGCAATCCGATGAACGTGATGAGCACGCTGGTCGGGATCGAGATCGCCGTCACGAGGGTCGAGCGGATCGAGAGCAGGAAGACCAGGATCACGATCACGGCGAAGACGAGGCCGAGCAGACCCTCGGTGGCGAGCGTCTCGATCGACTGGACGATGAACGGCGCCTGGTCGAAGATCACGGTGAACTCGGCATCGGGGAATGCCTTGCCGATCTCGTCGAGGGCCGCGATCACGCCGTTGGACACCTCGACGGTGTTGGCGGCGGGCAGCTTCGTGATCGAGATCGACAGCGCATCCTTGCCGTCGACCCGCGAGATCGAGGTGACCGGGTCGGACTCCTGCACCACGCTGGCCACCTCGCCGATGGTGAGATCGGTACCCACCAGCGGCAGCGCCGCGATCTCGTCGACCGAGGTGATCTTGGCTCCGGTCTGCACCGTGAGCGTCTGCCCGTCGGCGGTGATGTCTCCGCCCGGGAACAGGGTGCCGTTCTGCTGCAGCGCCGAGCTGATGGCCTGTGTGCTCTGACCGGCGGCGGCGAGCTTCGCCGAGTCGGGGGTGATGCTGATGCGCTGTCCGACGCCACCGACGATCTCCGCGGCGTTGACCCCGTCGACGTCCTCGAGGTCGGGGATCGCGACGGATTCGAGTTCGGCCTGGGCGTTGTCGGCATCCTCGAACCCGGTCACGGCGACCTGGATCACGGGGAAGTCATCGATCGACACCGACAGCACCTGCGGGCTGACGTCTTCGGGCAGTTGCGACGAGATCCGGTTGATCGCCTGCTGGATCTTCTGCTCGGCCGTGGCGAGGTTCGTGCCGTAGGCGAACATCGCCTGGACGATCGAGGCGTTCGTGGTGCTGGTCGCGGTGGTCGACTCGAGCCCGGGGACACCCTGGATCGCCGACTCGACGGGCGTCGACACGTCATTCTCGACCACCTCGGGCGAGGCCCCGGGGTAGGTCGTCATGACGACGAGCGCCGGCAGCTCGAGCGAAGGGATGAGCTCCTGCTTGAGGTTCGTGAGCGCGAGCCCGCCGAACACCGCCGCGACGATGGTGATGAGGGCGATGAGCGCACGGTTCTTGAGGCTCAGGATGGCGAGTTTCGACAAGGCGTTTTCCTCGGTGTCAGGGTGTGGCTGTCGTTGCGGTCGGAGTGGAGACGGAATCTCCGAGGATCCGCGCCAGTGCGGTCTCGATGAAGGACTGTGCCAGGCGGTCGTCGCGGATCTGCATGTTCCACATGACGCCGTCGATGAAGATCATCGCGGCACGGGCCCGGTCTTCACCATAGGTCGGTTCGAGGAGTTCCACGAGCCGGTCGGAGAGGTGACGAGCGAGTTCGCGCAGCCGCGGATCGTGCACGGCAGCGGTCACCACCGCGCGGTCGGCCTGGACGGCGTGCGCGTCCTCCATGCTGTCGGCGATCAGGGTGGCGATCGTGTGCGGAGAGACGCCGCGCTCGGCGAGGGTCTGACGGACACCGTCGAGGCGCGCGTCAACCTCTTCGGCAAGCGCGCGGAAGGCCGCGGCACGGAGGTCGTCGAGGGTGTCGAAGTACTGGGTCGTCGCACCGAGGGGCACACCGGCGCGGGCGGCCACCATGCGGTGCGTGACGGCCTCGGCGCCCACCTCGACGATCAGTTCCGCCGCGGCGGTCACGATCTCCCGACGGCGCGCTTCCGGGTCTCGTCGACGACGCGCACCATGCTTCATCCCGCCCCCTTGGACATCCGTACATGTACTTTTGTACATTTTCCGGATGTGAGGGCGCTGGGAGCGGGCCGTGCGGGATCAAAAACGGACCGGGCGTCGCGTGTTCCGGCCCCTTTCTGATCCCGCAACGAGGGACGCTGCGCTCATACCAGCGCGGCCTCGACCTGCCCGCGCTCGAAGTAGGCGACGAGCTCGGGGTCGAGCGGCGGGATCTCGATCGCGGAGCCGTCACCCCGCAGCGACGCGGTGGCGAGGATACCGGCCGCCACCGCCTCGCGCGCCGCGATCGGTGACGTTGCCGTCAGTCCACCGTGCCGCACGAACCGCAGGAACTCGGCGACGAGCAGCGCATCGGCACCGTCGTGCCCCGCGTCCGGGACCTCGGGAACGATGAAGGTCTCGTCGGCGTCGGCCGCGCCCGCATGCCTCCGATTCCACAGCTTGACCTCGCTGCCGGCCACGTCGCCGAAGTTCTCGATGCGCCCCTCGGTGCCGATCACGGTGTAGTTGCGCCAGTAGTCGGGCGTGAAGTGGCACTGCTGGTACGACGCGAAGATCCCGCCCTCCAGCTGCATGTTCACCATCGAGATGTCCTCGACGTCGACCACGGGGTGCAGGCCGGTGAGCGCGGTCGGCGGCCAGTTGTCCATGCTGAACCAGTCCGGCATCCGCTCTCCCGTCCGGTCTCGCCGGTCGGCGATGTCGCCGTACACGCTCAGCGCCCCCATCGCGGCGACCCTCTCGCTGTACGCGCCGGCGAGCCAGTGGATGATGTCGATGTCGTGCGCGCCCTTCTGCAGGAGCAGTCCCGTGGTGCGGCGGCGGTCGGCGTGCCAGTCCTTGAAGTAGAAGTCGCCGCCGTGGCCGACGAAGTGCCGCACCCACACGGCCTTGACCTGTCCGATGCGCCCGCTCTGGATCAGCCCGCGCATGAGCGTGATCACGGGCATGTGCCGCATGTTGTGGCCGATGTAGAGCCCGGTGCCGGTGCGGCGCGCGGTCTCGAGCATCCGGTCGGCGTCGGCGAGGTCGATCGCGAGGGGCTTCTCGCAGAACACCGGCACTCCGGCTTCGAGTGCCCGGATGCTGAGGGCGGCGTGCGTGTCGTCCGGGGTGAGCACCATGACGGCGTCGACGCCCGAGGCCAGCAGCTCATCGAGCGAATCGGTGATGAGCGCATCCGGGACGAGGGCGCGGGCGTCCTCGCGAGCGCGCAGAGCGAGGTCGCACACGGCGCTGATGCGTGATCCGTGCCCGGGGCGATGCACCTCTTCCTGGAGGGTCGAGCGCGCGCCGAAGCCGATGATGCCGATCTGGAGATCCACGATGGTCCTTCTGTGTGATGAGTCTGTGCGAGATGCCGAGGTCAACGGGCCCGCGGTGCGGGGGCGTCGAGGTCGGTGGATCCGCCGGGGAAGAGCGTCCATGCGAAGTCGTGCAGGCGCCCGGGGGTGGGTTCGGTCTCGAGAGCACGGTCGACGATGATGCGCGCCTGCCTCTCGTAGAAGTCGGTCGGGCCGACGGTCGTGAGGGTGGGCGCGATCAGGCGGGCGTCCGGGGTGTTGCCGACGCCCACCACCGCGACGTCGTGCGGCACCCGCAGACCGAGCATGTGCGCGGCGTTGATCGTGGCGATCGCGGCGAAGTCGGTCGTGGCGTACACCGCCCGCGGCCGGTTCTCGCCCGAGAGTAACTCGACCGCCGCCGTGAACGCGCTCGCCTGGGTGTCGGCGTACGTCACGGTCCAGTTCGGCTCCGGCTCGATGCCGGCGGCCGCCAGCTTCTCGACGTAGGGCGTGTAGCGCGTGATCTGCTCACCGGCGAGGCGCACCGCTCCCTCGGCGGCGATGCATCCGATCGCGGTGTGCCGCTCCAGCAGATGATCCATCGCGATCTCGCATCCCGGGATCGCGTCGGAGCGGATCACGTCGAATCCCTCGGGTTCGAGGTGCTCGGAGAACACCACCAGACGCTGCCCGCGCCGGACGAGGTCGGCGAGGTTCTGCCGCGCCGACTCGTCGAGTCCCACGCCGTCCAGATAAGCCACGTCGCTCTCGACGCGGTCGAGCGCGGCATGCCAGTCGCCGTCGGCGAGGATCAGCGTGGTGAGTCCGTGCTTGTTCGCCTCGGCGTTCACCGCGTCGGCCACCGCCAGGGACCACGGGTCGCTGAGCATGTGCAACGAGAGCTGCACCATGCCGCTGCGTCCCGTGCGGATCGCCCGCGCCGCGCTGTTCGGTCGGTAGTTGAGCTCGTCGGCCGCGGCCAGCACCCGTGCGGCCGTGGCCTCGGCGACACCGGCCCCTGACGCCGCCCCCGCCCGCCCGGAGAACACATACGACACGGTCGCGGTCGACACTCCGGCCCGTTCGGCCACCATGCGCAGGGTCGGTCGCCGAGGTGCCTGGTGCTCGCTCTTCGCCATGTCTCAGCCCTTCGATCCGCTGAACGCGATGCCCTGGATGAACTGCCGCTGCAGGATCATGAAGGTCACCAGCATCGGGAGCGTCGCCAGCAGCGCACCCGCCATCAGCACCGGGTAGTCCGTGCCGTGGATGCCGACCAGCTGCGAGAGCCCGACCGACAGCGGCATCTTCGCGGGGTCGGTCGTCACGATCAACGGCCAGAGCAGATCGTTCCAGGACCACAGCACGGTGAACACCACAAGTGCGATGATGCCAGGCTTCGCGAGCGGAACCATGATCCGCCAGAAGGTCTGCCACGGATTCGCGCCGTCGATGCGCGCGGCCTCCTCGAGCTCGGCGGGCATCGACATGAAGAACTGCCGCATCAGGAAGGTGCCGAACGCGCTGAAGATGCCGGGCACGATGAGCGCCTGCAGGGTGTTGAGCCACCCCAGCGACTGGATGATCTCGTACTGCGGCAGCAGGTAGAGCTGCGACGGCACCATCAGCACCGAGAGGAACACCACGAACAGGGCGTTGCGGCCGGGGAACGGGATACGTGCGAACGCGTAGCCCGCCATCGTGCACAGCACCACCTGTCCGACCGTGCGCCCGACCGTGAGGAGCACGGAGTTCAGGAACATCTGCCCGAACGGCATCGAGTCGAAGACCTCGGCGAAGTTCGTGAACACCCATTCACGCGGCAGGAACGACGGCGGCACCTGCACCGAGTCCGACAGCGTCTTGAACGAGGTCAGCAGCTGCCAGACGAACGGGAAGACCATCAGCACGGCGCCGAGGAGGAGCACGAGGTGCACGATCCAGAGGCCGCGATTCCTCGGCTTCCCGGCGCGCGTGCCCGAGCGTCCGGCGGGAGCGCCGACCACGGCGCGCGTGTCGAGCGAGACGTCACTCATAGTGCACCCACTTCTTCTGCAGACGGAACTGCACGATCGTGAGGATCAGGATGATCACGAGCAGGAGGAAGGCGACGGCGGCCGCATAGCCGCGGTCGTTGTCGAGGAAGCCCGCTTCGTAGAAGAGATAGACGACGGTGCGGGTGTTCGGCATCGCCGGGTTGCTGCGGCCGAGCATCATGTAGATCAGGTCGAACACCTGCAGCGCCCCGATCACGCTGATCACGCTGACGAAGAAGATCGACGGCGACAGCAGTGGGATCGTGATCGAGAAGAACTTGCGCACAGGACCCGCGCCGTCGAGGTCGGCAGCCTCCATGATCGTGTCGGGGATGCCCTGGAGACCGGCGAGGAAGATCACGATGTTGGTGCCCAGCCCCGCCCAGATCCCGACGACGGCGATCGCGATCAACGCGGTGTTCGGGTCGGTGAGCCAGCTGCGCCCCTCGATGCCGACGGCACCCAGAGCGGCGTTGAGCACCCCGTAGTCGCCGTTGTAGATCATGCGCCAGACCAGCGCGATGGCGGCCGGCATCGTGACGACGGGGATGAAGTACAGCGTGCGGTAGGCGCTGCGGCCCTTGAGCCCGGCGGTGTTCAGCAGGGCGGCGATCCCGACCGCGAGAGGGATGCCGATGAGCGCGATGACCGTGTAGACCGCGGTGTTGCGGAGGGCCCCGATGAGCTCGGGATCCTGGAACAGACGCGTGTAGTTCTCGATGCCCACCCACTCGGACCCGCCGAACGGCCCCGACTTCGTGAACGAGATGATGAGGGTCCGGACGGTCGGCCACAGGTAGAACACGGCGATGCCCAGTGCGGTCGGCCCGAGGAAGACCAGCGCCCACCAGGGCGAAGCTCCGGGACTCCGACGGCGGCGACGGATGCCGGAGCCCTGCGGCTCCGGCATCCGCTCCGCCGTCTCGACCGCGCGCGGCGCGAGGACGGTCATACGATCAGTCCTGCTCGGCGTCCAGTGCCGCCTGCATCTGGGCGGCGAGATCCTGGAGGCCGTCCTTCGGGGTCACGGCACCCGACCACACCTGGGAGAGCACCTCGCTCTCGATGCTCGTCCAGGCGGAGGTGTTCTTGGACACCGGGTACGGGACGGCGTTCTCGAGCGCGTCGATGTAGACCTGCAGGTCGTACTGGGGAAGCGCGTCGACCCACGCCTGCTGCGTGCTGTCGAACGCCGGGATCACGGTGCCGGTCTCGGCCTGGATCTTCGCGGCCTGCTCACCGGAGGCGAACTCGGCGAACATCTTGGCCTCGGCGAGGTGGGCGCTCTTCGCGTTGGCGACGTTTCCGACACCGTGGATCACGCTCTGGTTGCCTTCGGCGCCGGCGGGCAGTGGTGCCACGTCGACGTCACCGCCGATGTCGGCGTTGTCCGCGTAGGCGATGGCCGCCCACGACCCGTTCTGGAACATGGCGACCTTGCCGGAGAGGAAGAAGTCCTCGGGGTTCGTGTCGGTCATCTGCTGTGCCGTGGGCGAAGAGCCGGCGGCGATCAGGTCGGTCCACAGCTCGATGCCGGCGAGCGCTTCGGGCGATCCGTATCCGCTCTTCGTGCCGTCGGCGGAGATGACCTCTCCCCCGGCCTGGGCGATCGAGTTGTAGAAGTTCTCCTGGCCGTACTGGCTCGCCGCGACGCCGAACTGCCCCTTCGCGGGATCGGTGAGCTTCGCGGCGGCCGCGGTGAAGTCATCCCACGTCCACCCCGCCGAGGGGTACTCCACCCCGGCAGCGTCGAACAGCGCCTTGTTGTACCAGAGGGCGACCGTGTCGAAGTCCTTCGGGGCGCCGTAGAGCTTGCCGTCGTAGGTGTACAGGTCGATCAGGCCCTCGGGGTAGTCCGCGGCGTCGATCCCGCCGTCGTCGAGAGGGGCGAGCTGGCCGTTCGAGGCGTAGAGCTGGAAGTTCGGGCCGTTCATCCAGAAGACGTCGGCTGCCGAGCCACCCGTCGCGGCGGTCTGCAGCTTGGTGAAGTACTCCTTGTAGGGGGTGACCTGGATGTCGATCGTGACGTTCGGGTGCTCCTTCGTGAACGCCGCGGCGATGTCCTCCATCGCGGGCTTCTGGTTCTCGTCCCAGATGGCGTAGCTGAGGGTGACGTCGCCGTCGGAGCTCTCCCCCGCGGTCGCGGAGGAGCAGGCGCTGAGGGCGAGGACGGCGGCCGCAGACGCGGCGAGGGCGCCCAGAGCGCGGCGGGTCGTACGGGGCATCGGTGTCTCCTTCGACAGTGCACGAGTGCAGGAACGGGTGTTAATCGTTTAGCGTTAATCGATTAGCAAGGAGAGTACCCCGCCCCTTCCCACCCCCGCAACCCCTGCTTCACCCCCGTCCGTCGCGTCCCGTCGCGTCCCGTCCGTCCCGTCCGCCTCCCCGCCGAGACCCCCGTTCACCGTCGACGCCCCCTCTGATTGGTGCGATCCAGAGGGGGCCTCGGCGAGCAGAGGGGGTGTCGACCTCCGCGACGGGACCGCACGACGGGGACGGGACCGCGAGATGGGACCGCGAGGGACGGGACCGCGAGACGGGGACGGGACCGCGAGATGGGACCGCGAGATGGGACCGCGGGGGCGGGGGCCGGGGCGGTCCGGGGGTCAGAGGGCGGTGCCGAGGGCCAGGCCGAGGGCGGCGGCGAGGACGCCGAGCAGGAGCATCCCGACCGCGTTGAACACCGCGGACCCGCGCTCGCCGTCTCGCCACAGTGCGACGGTGTCGAGCATCGCGGTGCTGAATGTCGTGTATCCGCCCAGTAGTCCGGCGCCGAGCACGAACGCCGCGTCAGGGAGAGCCGCGGTGACCACCCCGAGAGCGAAGGAGCCGGATACGTTCACGAGGAGGAGGCCCCACGGGAAGCGGCGGCCGGCGAGCCGCGCGACACCGAGGTCGACGAGATAGCGCAGCACCGCACCGACTCCGCCGGCGAGCGCAGCACCGAGGAAGAGCAGCGGGTTCACGCGGGTGCTCCGTGGCGGGGTCTGCCGAAGCGCAGGCCGAGCGCCGCTCCGGCCAGTCCGAGCACCAGGCTGCCGATGGCGTACGCGACCGCGAGCACCGGCGCGTCCGCCCACAGCTCCACCGTGCCGGTCATGAACGCGCTGTACGTCGTGAATCCGCCGAGCACTCCGGTGCCGAGAGCGAGACGGAGATCCGTGGAGGAGGGGAGGCGCGCGGCCAGCACTCCGATCAGCACGGCTCCGAGGACGTTGGCGAGCAGCACGGCCACCGGAAAGCCACCCGCGTCGGGCAACACCAGTCCGAGTCCCAGCCTCGCCGCCGTGCCGACCATGCCGCCCACGGCGACGAGCAGGATGCGGCGGAAGGTCATGCTCGCCACCTTAGTCGCGCGTGCCAGCGCGCCGAGTCGATGTCAAGGGCGTGGCTCCCTCGCTCCTCGCGACGTTGACTGTCGGAATGAGACCACTGTGGAAGCTCGAGAAGAACCTGCCCGTGGGCTCCCCCTTCGAGGCGGGCGCGCATCACGACGTGGTCGTCGTCGGGGCGGGCATCACCGGCCTCTCGACCGCCGTGATGCTCACCCGCGCCGGACTCGACGTCGCGGTGATCGATGCGGGCGGGATCGCCGAGCTCGCGACCGGTGCGAACACGGGCAAGCTCTCGATCCTGCACGGCGCGCACCTGGAGGCGCTCCGACGGCACCATCCGGCCTCTCTCGTGCGGGCCTACGTCGACGCCAATCGCGCGGGGATGGAGTGGCTGACCGCGTTCGCCGACATGGCAGGCGTGACCTACACCCGCCGCACCGATCATTCCTACGCGCAGGGTCCGGCCGGTGCCGGGATCGTCCGGGACCAGCACACCGCCGCACGGGAAGCCGGGCTGCCGACGAGGCTGCTGATGGCGACGACCCGACCGAAGACGACGTTCCCGGTGGCCGCGGCGGTCGCGCTCGACGATCAGGTGACGATCGATCCGGTCGCGGTGGCCCAGGCCCTCGTCACCGAGCTGCTCGCGTCGGGCGGCACGGTGCACACCGGAGTCCGGGCGACGGGGACACGCGCCTTCGCCGGCCGGGTCGACACCGTGGACGGACCGCTCTTCGGCGACCACATCGTGCTCGCGACCGGCACACCGATCACGGATCGCGGCCTGTACTTCGCCAAGACGCGAGGGCTGCGGTCGTACTGCGTCTCCTTCCGCGTGCCGGGCGGCCTCCCGGACGGCACCTTCCTCTCGGTCGACGGTCCCACCCGCTCGATCCGTCCGGTGAGCGCAGAGGACGGTCCGGGCGGAGAAGCCCAACTCGTCGTCGGCGGCAACGGTCATCCGGTCGGTCGCGGAGATGGCGAGTCCGCAGCGGTGGACGACCTCATCGCCTGGACCCGATTGCACTTCCCCGGCGCCGAGGAGACACATCGATGGTCGGCGCAGGACTACGAGTCGCACGACCTCATCCCGTTCGTGGGGGCGATGCCACGCGGTCTCGGTCGCGTCCGCTTCGCGACCGGCTACGGCAAGTGGGGCCTCTCGAACGGTCCGGCCGCTGCGCTGCGCCTCACGGCCGAGGTCCTCGGCACCCCTCGCCGCGAGCGCGCGGCCTGGATGACCACGATCGGCACACGGCTCACGGTCCCCGCCGATCTGGGGCGCGGTGCGAAGGAGGGCGGGAAGGTGGCTGCGGCCCTCGCGGCCGGGTGGACGGAGGCGGAACGCCACCCCACCCCCGTCCCGCGGCCCGCCGAGGGCCAGGGCACGGTGGCGAACCGCGCGGGTCGGCCGGTCGCGGTATCGACGGTCGACGGCGTCACCCGCGCAGTGAGCGCGGTGTGCCCTCATCTGGGCGGAGTGCTCACGTGGAACGACGCCGAGTGCTCGTGGGACTGCCCCCTGCACGCCTCACGCTTCCGCGCCGACGGCACCCGGATCGAGGGACCGGCGCTGCGCGATCTCACGCCTCTGTCGGGCGAGGACCGGGAATGATCTCGCCCCGGGGCGGCGCGCCATCCCATCCCTCCTGCGGTGTCTCGCCGTTCTCGCGGAACACGTACTGCGAGACGAGCTTGCGCTGACTGCTCGACCAGTCGATCGCGGGACGACGCTGCTCCGGCGGCAGGTAGCCGAGTCGGTAGACGGCCATGAGCTCCAGGTCGTCGGGCACACGAAGCAGCTGCACGATCTCGTCCCAGCGGCCCGGCACCTCCATCGGGAAGGAGATGAACTGGATCCCCATCCCGAGCTCGACCGTGGTGAGCCAGACGTTCTCCATCGCGGCTCCCATGCTGAACACGGAGTAGAACGACGAGAGCTGCCCAGGCCGATACTCGCTCCGGTCGAGCATGACCCCGAGCAGGAGCGGTGATCCAGCCACCAGCTTGCGGTTCTCGGCACCGAGGGTCTTCGGAACCCCGAAGGTGTTCATGAGGGTCTGCCCGCGCTTCGTGAAGACCTGACTCGTGAAGGGGCGCAGTGCGGCGGGCAGCTTGTCGAAGAGCATGCCGCTGCGCTTCTCCTCCATCTCGGCCTCGCTGAAGCGGAAGTACGGCTTGTAGCGCTCGAAGAACGTGCCGTTCGACATCGCCTCGGTCATGCTCTCGCCCGAGATGCGTGCGATCTGCTCGATGGTGTCGCGGCTCTCGATCACGACGAACCGCCAGGGCTGACTGTTCAGCTGCGACGGCGCGCGCCCCGCGGCTTCCAGGAGGATGCGCTGATGCTCCTCGGAGACGGGGTCGGGCAGGAAAGCCCCGTTCGTGGTCTTGCGGCGGCGGATGGCGTCGAGCAGTTCCATGCGTGTCACTTCCGGTCGGCGGCGGATCGCGAGAGCACCAGCCCCGCGACGATGAAGGGGGCGGCGGTGAGCGCGACCAGCGGATGCCGCCGGGTGTGCGTGCCGAGGTAGGGGATCGCGGCGAGGGGGACGGCGGCCGGGAGCACCGCGAGTGCGGCACGACGGCCATGGCGGGACCGGCCTGCGGATCCCGAGACGACCGCGGCACCGACGGACGTGCACGTGGCGATGTAGAGCAGGTGGTGCAGCCACCGGAAGTTCCGGGTGTCGACGATCCGCGCCGCGACCGACGCGCCGAGCATGCAGTTCGCGGCATAGACCCCGGCCGCGGCGACGAACAGCGACGCGGGGTTCCTGCGCCGGGATCCGTGAGCCATGCCCCGACCCTACGCCCGGGACCGCCCCGCGAGCGCCCCCTTGCATCCCACGCGCCCCTTCGGTACGCCCCCGCGCCGTCCCGGTCGCCCCACAGCGGGTTCCGGTCGCGATATGGCAGCCGAAACGGTGATTTGGGGTGACATATCGCGACCGGAAGGAGGGTCTGGGCTAGAGGTTGCCCTCGGCGTAGATGCGCAGCGTGTCGCGGACGAATTCCGCACCGTGCGTTCCGCCAGATGAGGTCGCGTAGTTCGCGCCGAAGCGCGGATCCGCGACGTACATCTCGCCGAGCCCGATCACGTACGCCTTGACGTCGCCTCCGGGGACGGCGGCGGGGGTGCCGGGGATGCCCGTGAGCCACTCGACGTGGCGCCGCGCGATCTCCTGAGCCTCGGAGGATGCCGGATCCATACCGCTCTCCGCGGCGGCGATCCAGTCGCGCCCGAGGTCGGACACGCGCTGCTGCCAGTCGGCGCGTTCGGCATCCGTCATCCCGCGCCACCAGCGGTCGCTGTCGGCGTAGGCCTTCTTGCCCCAACGCTCCTCGACCTCGTCCTTGTACTGCGTGTGGTCGAAGCCGTCGAACATGTTCTCTGCCATGAGTCGTTCACCTCCTCTCAATGCCGTGATGGTGGATTCGACCGACGCGATCTGTCGCGCCAGCCGGGTCTGTTCCTCGCGCAGCAGCGCGAGATGGGTTTCCAGTGCGGCGGCTTCGGTCTGCGAGGGCATCCGGTCGGTGGAGGCGCCGAGGACCTCCGCGATCTGTGGCAACCCGAGTCCGAGCTCCCGCAACAGGAGGATGCGCTGGAGTCGCACGAGCGCCTGCGCGTCGTAGTGCCGGTAGCCGTTGTGCGCGATGCGCGTGGGCGGCAGCAGCCCGATGTCGTCGTAGTGCCGCAGGGTGCGACTCGTCGTGCCCGCCAGCCGCGCGATCTCCTGGATCGACCAGTCGTCCGTGTCCATGCCTACGCCTCCTTCCGTTCGATGACTCGACTCTAGGAGTTGACGTAGCGTCAAGGTCAACACCGGCCACACACACGAACGGCCCCACCCTCGATTCCGAGGGTGAGGCCGTTCAGGGTGAAGAGGTCAGTCGGTGGCGGTTCCGAACGCGGTGAGCGAGGCCGTGAGCGCGTCGGCGACCGCCTGCGCATCTATGTCGAACAGCACGTCGACGTTCGGCACGCCCTGCCAGCGGTCGATCATCTGCACGACGGTCTGTCCGCGGGTGTGCGTCCCGTTCAGCTCGACGTCCACGCGGAGGTTGCGCACCGTGAACCAGTCAGGGTTGAGGGCATAGGCGACGCAGGGCACGTCGTTGAGGTGCATGCCCTCGGTCTTCCACTCGGGCATCTCGTCGGGGTCGTCCTGACGATCCGGGTATCCGATCATCTCGCAGAGCGCCAGGCCCATCGGCGAGCGCGACTCCCAGAGGGTGCGGACGTGGTCCGGCGTGAGGGCGAAGCTCCGGGACACGTCCAGGCCGACCTGCGTGAGGGGTGCCCCGGACTGGATGACGATCTCCGCGGCTTCGGGATCGTTGAAGATGTTCGCGCTCGCGACGGGAGTGACGTTGCCCCAGGTGAGCGCCGCGCCGCCCATGTAGATGATCCGGCGCACCGAGCGCGCGAACTCCGGCTCCAGCTTGATGGCCAGAGCCACGTTCGTCAGGGGCGCGAGGGCCATGATCGTCACCTCCCCCGGAGCCGACATGACCGTGTCGATCATCCGGCGCACGGCATCCGGCGCGACCTCGGCCTGGGGGTCCGGGTCCGGGTACTCCCAGAAGCCCACCCCGCCGGGACGGTGGATGTGCTCCGCGAAGTGGGGTTCGCCGACCAGCGGCCGGCTCGAACCTTTCCAGATCGGCAGGTCGGAACGACCGGCGACAGCGGCGATCTTGCGGGCGTTGGCCGTCGCCGTGTCGACATCGACGTTGCCGAACACCGTGGTCAGCGCCTCGATCTGGAAGGCGTCGGAGGAGAGTGCCCAGAACAGCGCCCCCGCGTCGTCGATCCCGGGGTCGGTGTCAATGATCAGTCGTTCCATATCCATGCTTTCTTTCATGTCCTAGCGGCTGGTCTGCCGATCGGACGCTTCACTGAGCCCGTCCACGGTCGCCGCCCTCAGCCGTGCGGCGCGGGCGGAACGCGTGTAGACGAAGAGGTACCAGCAGTTGATCGCGATCAGCGTGATGTTGAGGGCGACCATGGGCGCGCTGCCGAGCATCAGGTTGTATCCCATCAGCAGCGAGGAGGCTCCGAGGTTCAACCAGCGCAGGCGCGAGATCGTCGGCTGCAAGAGCGAGACGATCAAGAGAGCGCTGCCGGCCCAGCCGACGATCTCGCGCCACAGATCCATCAGGTGGTCACTTGCCCACGAAGAGGCCGTTGCGGCGCTTCGCGAGGACGTAGAGCACCACGCTGATCGCGCAGAGGGCCGCGATGTAGATCGGGAAGATCCACATCATGCCCTGGCTCTGCAGCCAGAGGAGCAGGTACGAGGCGGTGCCACCGAAGATGGCCACTCCCAGGCCGTAGCCGAGACCGAGCCCGGTGCCGCGGATGTGCTGCGGCAGCAGGGAGTTGGACACGACGACGAAGATGGTCATGTTCAGGAGCAGCACGATCGCCCCACCGAACATCACGCCGGCGAGCGTGCCGACCCCGGGCTGCGAGTACAGCAGCGCAAGGAAAATCGTCGGGATTGCCGCGAGACGCGCCACCACGAACCACTTGGACATCGGGAACCGATCGAGGATGCGGCTCAGCGCGAAGGCTCCGACCGTCAGGAAGACGCCCATTCCCGTGGTGATGGCGAACACGGCGGTGGGGTCTTCTCCGAACGTGCCGTTGGCGAGGTTCGGGAGTCCGGCGATCCACGTGTAGTTGTACGCCTGGATCGCACCGACGATGAAGACGGTCGCGAGGACGCTCAGCCAGTACTTGCGGACGTCGCGCCACACCGAGTTGTCCTTGGTGGGGACCGCACCCACCGTGCGGATCGCCGCGGTGTCGAGGGTCTCGGGCAGCGTCCGACGCAGCCACAGCACGATCAGACCGAACAGACCACCCACGATGAACGGGATGCGCCAGCCGTACGCGGCGAGGGCTTCGGGGCCCAGCAGCAGGCTGATCAGGAAGATCGACGTGGGTGCGAGCAGGTTGCCCAGGTTGTTGAAGAACGCGAAGAAGCCGGCGACGTAACCGGGGCGGTTCGGAACCAGCTCGAGCGCGTACGCCGTGCCGAGCGGCGCCTCCACACCGGCGGAGAGTCCCTGCAGGAGGCGCGCGAGGACGACGACGATCGGCGCGAGGGCTCCGATGGTCTGGTAGTCGGGGAGCACGCCGATGATGAAGCTGCCCAGCGCGACCGCGCCGACGGCGAAGATCATGATCTTCCTGCGCCCGAAGCGGTCGGCCACGAAGCCGAAGACGACCCCGCCGAGCGGACGTGCGACGAACCCGACCGCGAAGACGGCGAGTGCGTTCAAGGTCGAGGCGAGTGGACTGTCGGAGGGGAAGAACGCCGCGCCGAGGTAGACCGACAGCAGTCCGAAGATCGCCCAGTCGTACCATTCGAGCGCGTGCCCCCAGCTCAAGGCACGGAGGTTCTTGCGCTCGGTGCGGCTCGCCTTGCCCCTCAGCTGCTGCGGTGCGGTGGCCACTACTTCTTCAGTGCTCATGGAGCTCCTTTGCTCTGCCCCCGAGAGGGAGTTGATCGACCCTTGAATGCGGATATCCCCTGGTCATGACACAGTTCTCACCCAACGGCGAGGAGTGTGCATCTTCGGGAAGCAGATCCGAGTACGACTATAGTATAGCAGTAGCCTCCTCCGTGACGGAAAGAGTTCATCGTGAATTCCACACTCGACGACGACGACCGACGGCTCCTCGCCGCCGCATCCGACCTGATCATCCGTGCGCACGATGCGAACCTCCACCGCGTCGCCGCCGCCGCGCGCGGAGCGTCCGGAGCCATCTACCTCGGCCTCAGCCTGCGTACCCCCCGAGAGAGCGTCTGCGCGGAGAGCACCGCCCTCGCCAACGCCCGGATCGGAGGCGAGCAGGAGATCGAAGCCATCGTCTCGGTCGGCCTGCGCGACGACGGCACGACCGTGATCCTCAACCCCTGCGGCGTCTGCCGGGAAGTCGTGCCCGCGATCGCACCGGGCATCCGCACGCTCGCAGACGGCGGCGGCCACCCGGTGTGGGTGACCGCCGCCGATCTGCTGCCGATGCCGTGGGTTCGCGCGCGCACCTACGACTGAGCCGTTCGCGGAGGTCAGCGCCAGGGCAGCGGACGCCGCAGCACCTCGCCGATCCGCTCCAGCACGCCGTCGAAGTCCATGTCGAAGACGACGCGGTGGATCGGTCGCGTCTCGTCCTTCACCGGATGCACGCCGGCGAGGTAGCGGTCTCCGGTCTCGGGGTCGCGGAATGTCTCGAGCGGCCGCATGACCGCACCGGTCACGAGTTCCGGATACAGCAGGCTCGCCACCGCCATGCTGTCGTTGATGCCCATGACCCGGCGCCCCTCCGGCTGCGGGTAGGAACGCGAGTAGAAGCCGGCATAGTCACGACTGATCGCGGTGATCAGCTGCGCGGGCGCGAAGCCGGTCGACGAGGCGATGTCGAGGAAGAAGTCCTCAGGGACGAGGGCCTGACGGGTGACGTACGGCCCGCACCAGGTGACGTCGCCCTCATGGGCTGCGACGATACGCGCGGCGTCGATGTCGAACGACACGTTGGGGTCACGCGAGACCCGGAACCGACGATCCTCCCACGGCGCCGTGTCGTGGTACAGCGCCGGGCCGAGCGTCCCGACGATGGTGGTCGAGCGAAGTCGCTGCAGCAGGTCGGGTCGGGCCTCGACGGCGGCGGCGAGGTTCGTCTGCGGGCCGAGCGCGAGGTAGTCGATCTCGCCGTCATATCGGTCGACGAGGTCGAGTACGACCGAGACACCGACCGGCTCGGGGTCGACCGACTCGGCGGGCCGGAGTCCCGTGTTGCCGAAGCCGTCCTCGCCGTGGATGCCCGGGTTCATCCGCAGTTCCTGCACGAGCGGTTCGTCCGCCCCGCGGTAGACCGGAACGTCGGTGCGTCCGCAGGTGTCCAGCACGTACCGTGCGTTGTCGGCGGCCCGCTCTCCGGTGGTGTTGCCGAAGACGCTGACCACCGCCAGGATCTCGACCTCCGGATCGGCGGCCAGAAGCATCAGCGCCAGGGCGTCATCCACCCCGGTGTCGGTGTCGACGATGACTCTTCTCATGGGTGCTCTCCTCGTTCGGGTTTCAGGGACGCGACAGCCCGAACGCGGCGAATGCGTCCTGTGCCGGCTTCTCGGTCAAGAGGGTGACGAATCGGGACGCGTCGTCGCCGGCGCCGGGACGGGCACCGACGGCAAACCGCCCGTAGGACTGCAGTTCGTGGGGAATCGGTTCGACGACATGCGCACCGGGGACCGAGCGCAGCTCGCTCACCTGCTGGATCGCGACGTCGGCACGTCCGTCGAGCAGCGCCTCAGCCGTGAGTCCGCTCTCGCATCGCACCGCGCGCTCATCGATGCGCTCGAGGAGGCCGCGCTCGCGAAGCATCTTCATGAAATGCACACCGCTCGCCCCGCTGAGCGTGTAGGCGACGGCACGGGCGGCGAGCAGATAGTCGAGGAACGTCGCCGCCGAGTCGTCGGCCGGTCCTGCCGCGTCGTCCGGGCGGGCGAAACCGACGGAGGAAACCGCGATCTCGGCGACGACCTCGGGGTCCACCAGACCCCGCGCCGCGAGATCGGTGACGGAGGACGAGACGCCGAGCACCAGGTCCGGCCGTGCCCCCGCGGAGATGCGCTCCAGGAGCACGGTGGTGGGCTCGAACGTCGCCTCGATGTGCGTGCCGGTCTCACGCTCGAACGCGGGGATGACGTGCTCGACGAGGGGGTTCTTGACGACGAGCCCGCTGTACAGGGTGATCACGAGGAGGTCCTTCCGGAGGGCGTGGCGAGCGCGTGCAGCTGCGCCGCGGTGAGGGGCGACGTGGCGAGGCCGCGCGTGAGGAGGAACAGCTGCGCGGTGTGCTCGAGCTCCTCCACCGCGTCGAGGGCGGTGTCCAGATCGGCTCCGGCGACGACGGGGCCGTGGTTGCGCAGGAGCAGGGCATGGGTCACCCGCGCGGCCTCCTCGACGGCGCCGGTCGCTGCCGGGTCTCCCGGGGCGAAGTAGGGCAGCATCCGCAGTTTCCCCACGCGCATGCCGTAGTACGCGGTCAGGGGCGGGATCGGATTCTCGGGATCGACGTCGGACAGGCACGACACCGCGGCGGCATGGACCGAGTGCGTGTGCACCACGGCATTCGCCTCCGTCCGCACACGCAGCAGCGCGACATGGAGGAAGGCTTCCTTCGTCGGCTTCGGACCGTCGAGGTGCGATCCGTCGAGGGCGACCACCGACAGCCGGTCCGCGTCGACGTCGGCGAGGCTGACCCCGGTCGGGGTGAGCAGCACGCGTTCCCCGTCGCGCACGGCGAGGTTCCCGGTGCGGCCATGCGTGAGGCCACGGCGGTGGATCGAGTGGGCGACGCGTTCGATCGCGCGGCGGGCATCGGCGCTCATGCTGTGCGCCCCTGTGCCGCGACCTCGACGAAGAGGTCCTCCTCGCCGAAGTTCCCGGACTTGAGGACCAGATGCACGTCGCGCTCCTCGTCGTGGATCCAGGGGGCGCCCGGTGCGACTTCTTCCCCCACCACCGCGACGGTCGTGCCGAGGGCCCGGACGACCTCGCCGGAGGTCTCCCCTCCGGCGACGAGCAGACGCTTCACACCTCGATCCGACAGCTGCGAGGCGATGAGGCCCGCCGCCTGTTCGTAGAGCTCGCCGGCACCCGGCACATCCTGGCGGCGCTCCGCTGCCGGGGTGGAGGAGTAGAGGAGGGCATCCGCGTCAGAGGGCAGGTGCTCCCACCAGTCCACGGCGCGCGCGGCCAGCTCCTCGGCGGTGTCGCCGGGCTCGGCCACGACGCGATGAGCGAGGCCGCCCGAACCGACGAAACGGTCGATCTGCTCGAGCGTGCGTCGGGAGCAGCTGCCCGCGATGATCGCGGTGCGACCCGATGGGGGCGTGGGCGCCGTCGTGCCGCCCGCCGTCTCCCGCAGAGCCATCGCTCCGACGAGCCCGGCGGATCCGGCCACGAGGACCTCCCCGTCGACGGCGTCGGCGAGGACGGCGAGGTCGGCATCGGTCACGGCGTCGGCGACGAGGTGACGGATCCCCTCCGCACGCGACCGACGCATGACCTCGCGCACGGAGTCGGCATCCCGCTGCACCACGTCGAGGGGCAGGAGCCCGACGGGCGCCGTGCACTGCGCCGCGAGCAGCCGCGGCACCGAGGAGTCGCGCATCGGGGTCACCGGATGGTCGCGCATGTGCGTCTCGGCCAACAGCACGTCGCCGACGAAGAGGTGACCGCGGTAGACGGTGCGCCCGTGCAGGGGTGCGGCCGGCGTCGTCACCACGAGATCCGCGCGAAGGGCGTCGGCGATCGCCTCGGTGATCGGACCGATGTTGCCCTCGTCCGTGGAGTCGAACGTCGAGCAGTACTTGACGTAGATGCGATCCGCTCCCTGACGCCGTAGCACCGTGAGCGCGGCGAGACTCTGGGCGACGGCCTCCTCGACGGGAAGGGACCGGGTCTTCAGTCCGATGACGATGCCGTCGGCGGGACCAGCGTGCTCGTCGAGCTCGGTGCCGAGAACGAGGAGCGTGCGCAGCCCCGCCCGGCGCAGGGCCGCCGCGACATCCGTCGCCCCGGTCATGTCGTCGGCGATGACGCCGATCATCCTCGATCCTCCCGGAGTGCCGCGGTCAACCGTCGCGCGGCTGCAGCCGGCCCATCCAGGACCGCGACACCGAAGCGATCCGCGAGGGACGACGCGGCCCCCGCGAGCGAGTACTGGGCGAGAACCACCAGGTCGTAGGCCTCGTCGACGCCGGCGATCCCTGCAGCCAGTGTCTCGACGAGCTCCGGCGCGGACAGGGGCGCGGCCGCGTCCGGGATCACCAGCGGGTGCACGCGCGCAGCCGACCCGGCAGCCGCGAACGCCTGCTCCAGGCGTGCTCCGCTGTCGCTCGCGGCGGAGGCCAACGAGGCGACGAGCAGAACCCGTTCGGGGGCGGCGGCGACGGCTTCGGCGAAGAGGGGGCCGTCGGCCGAGAGCACGGTGACACCGTCGGCGTCGCTCTCCCGCCGGTCGGCACGCTCTCCGAACTGGGAGCACGTGAGCAGCACGCCATCCGCTCCCCCGGCCAGAGCGAGCTCGATGAGGCTGTCCATGCGCGCAGCCAGCGGTGCGGTGATGCCGCCCTCGGTCTGCGCATCGGCCAGGAGACGATCATCGAGCAGGTTCCACACCGTCGCCGTGGGAAGGGCGGCGGTGAGGGCGGCGGCCGCCGGGGCGATCGCCAGGGGTGTCGCGCTGATGAGCGCGATTCTCGGGTCGGTCACCGGAGGGTCCTCTCGATCCAGGTGAGCCCGTCGCGGGTGCCCGCGACGGGGGCGTACTCGCAGCCGATCCACCCGGGGTATCCGCTCTGCGCGATCCGGGCGAGCACGCGCTCGTAGGCGATCTCGCCGGTTCCGGGTTCGCCGCGACCGGGGTTGTCGGCGATCTGCACATGCGCGACCATCGGCCGGAGCTGCTCGAAACGCTCGATGACGTTCCCGCGGTCGACCTGCGCGTGGTAGACGTCGAAGAGCACGCCGACGATGTCGGGATCCACCACCTGCGCCACCGCCGCCGCGGTCTCCATCGAGGCGAGGCCGTAGCCGGGCTGATCACGCTTGTTGATCGCTTCCAGTGCCAGCCGGACCCCCGTGCCACGTGCCTGCTCGGCCGCCCAGGAGATGTTCGACACATAGGTCGCGAAGGCCGTGTCGGCGTCGACTCCGGACGGCCTGATGCCGGCCATGGCGTGGACCACCCTCGCACCGAGAACCGTCGCGTACTCCAACGCCCGCAGCACCCCCTCGCGGAACTCCTGCTCGGCACCGGGTACGAAGGCCGCCCCCGACGCTGTGGGCGTCCCCGCGGGTCCGGCGGGCGTGTTGATGAGGATCTGCGCCAGGCCCGCGTCGTCGAGCAGCCGACGCACTTCTGCGGGCGCGAGCTCGTAGGGCGAGGCGAACTCCACCGCGGTGAAGCCCGCCTCCGCGGCCGCGTCGAACCGCTCGACGAAGGGGACCTCGGTGAACATCCACTTGAGGTTGGCGGCGAGGCGCACCGGCCCCGAGGAGGTTTCGACGATCATGCGGTCACCGCGTCGTAGTCGGGGTTCACCACGAACTCGGGAGCCTGACCGCGGAGAGTCGCGATCACGTTGCGTGCGGCCATGCGACCGGACTCGCCACGGGCCTCGCGGGTCGCGCCCGCGACGTGCGTCGTGGCGAGGATGCCGGGGGTGTGCAGGAGTGGGCTCGATGCCCCCAGCGGCTCGTCCGCGAAGACGTCGAGAGCGGCGGCGCCGATACGCCCGTCGCGGACGGCGGCGACCAGGGCGTCCTCCTCGATGATGCCTCCGCGCGCGGTGTTGATGAGGACCGCGTCGGACTTCATCAGGGCCAGGCGAGAGGCGTCGAGGAGGTTCCGGGTCGTCTCGTCGAGGAACAGGTGCAGCGTGACGAAGTCGGCTTCTCGGAGCAGATCCTCGAGTTCGAGCCGACGGATGCCGTTGGCCGCGGCGAAGCCCTCGTCGAAGTACGGATCGTACGCGACGACCTTCATCCCGAAGCCCGCGGCGATCGTCGCGACCGCCTTTCCGATCGAGCCCAGCCCGAGGATTCCGAGAGTCGCTCCCCGCAGCTCCCGTCCGGTGAGCTGCTGCCAGGTGCCCGCGGCGAGGTTGCTGATGTTCTCGGGGATGCGCCGGGCACAGGCGAGGGCCAGGGCGAAGACGTGCTCCGCGACCGCCTGACGGTTGGCGCCGGGGGTGACGCACACGGGAACTCGGCGTGCCGTCGCCGCACCCACGTCGACGCTGTCGTAGCCGACGCCCGTGCGCACGATCATGCGCAGCGCGGGGGCCTGCGCGAACTCCTCCTCGCCCAGCGGGCGGGTGCCGGCGATGATCGCGCGGACTCCCGAGAGCGCCCGGGCCCGTTCCTCGGCGGAGAGGCGTTCGAGCTCCGGCTCATGCCGAGTCGTGAGTCCGGCGCCGCGCAGCATCCGGTCGACCTCGTCACCGGGTTCGAGGAACGCGGTGGTGATCAGCACATCCTGGGAATCGGGCGATGTCACCAGATCCCTCCTTCGTAGTCGGGGGCGGCGAAAGCACCGCCGTGCAGAGTGGGTGCGGGGGCGGAGAAGTCCACGCCGTCGGTGTGGTCGGCGGCATCGTCGCGGGGCACGTAGCCGATCGCGGCCCATCCCGCGTCACCGTTCCACCAGCGGCCGGTGTTGGCCGAGCAGCCGTAGACGACCGCGCAGCCCACCGGGGCGCTCTCGATCGCGCAGTGGAAGAGCTCGACCCCGTCGCGCCAGCTGAGCCAGAGCGCGAGCTGACGCCTGTCCTCGGGCTCCGGACGGAAGGTGCCGATGCGGACGAGGACCGACTCGACCCCCCACTTGTCGTGGTAGAGGCTGGCGAGGGCCTCACCGAATGCCTTCGAGACCCCGTAGAAGGTGTCCGGACGCAGCGATGCGCTCTCGTCCAGCACCGCCTCCGCGGGATGGAAGCCGACGACGTGGTTGGAGCTGGCGTAGACGACACGTCGCACACCGGCCCGTCGCGCCGCTTCGTAGACGTGGTAGGTGCCGTCGATGTTCACGCGGCGGATCTCCTCGAACGGCGCTTCGTCCGCGATCCCGCCGAGGTGCACGATCACGTCCACGCCCTCCGCCGCCGCCGTGAGCGCGTCGAGGTCGCCGAGGTCACCGATCACGACCTCCTCACCGGGGAAGAGCGACTCATCGCTGTCGGTCCGCGCGAACAGCACGACGCGGTCGTAGCGGGAGGCGAGCCCCTCGCGGATCACTCGTCCCATGCGCCCGGTCCCGCCGGTGTACAGCACTGTCGTCATCATCGTCCTCTCGTGCGCGCTCGGCGGTCAGCCGATGCTGCGGTCCTCTTCACCCGTGGAGGCGTCGGCGAAGAACCCGATCGCGGCTCCCGAGGGGCGTCGGCGGTGTGCCTCGCCGGCCTCCCATCGCAGTTCGACGTCGTGTCCGGGTACGAGGCTGGCTCCGGTGTCGGTCAGCAGTGAGCGCATCGCGACGATCGTGGCCGCGCTGGCGTCCGCGTCGAGCGTCGAGTCGACCCGCCCCGAGGCGAGTTCGTACAGATTCTTGACCGCATCCCCGGCGAAGACGCGCTTCTCGTCCGCACGCTCGAGATAGAAGGCGAGGTGGTGCGGGGTATGCCCTGCGCTGTCGACGGCATGGATGCCGGGGAGCACTTCCTGGCCCGCTGCCATGCGTCCGACCCGATCCGTGCGGCGAAGTAGCTCCTGCACGTGGAGGTCGGGAAGGAAGGGCGTCCCGGACGGCTGCTCGGCCGCCCAGCGCAGCTCGCGCTCCCCCACCCAGGTCGTGGCGTTGGCGAACATGGGGAAGTTCGAGACATGATCCCAGTGCATGTGCGTCAGCAGCACGTCGGTCACGTCGTCCGTGGTCAGACCGTATCGCTCGAGGCCGGCATGGATGAGGGGGATGTACGCGGGCTGTCCGGCATCGACCAGCACGCGTCGCACGCCGTCATCGAGCAGCCACAGGCTGCTCCATCCGAATGCGCCGTGCGAACTCGACTTACCGGGGAAGCCCTCGACGAGCGGACGTGCGACGTATCCGGACGGTCCGGCTGATCCGGTCGTCGATGTCGACATGGTGCCCTCACTCTGCGCGCTCATAAAAAATAGTATAGCGCAATCCCTCCAGGCGCGACAGGTCGCCTCCTTCGCGGAACCGCTCGTAGTTCAGGCGTTCAGAAGCCGCTCGGTGGCACCGATGATGTGGTGGCGCATCGCGTCGGCCGCGCCCTCGGCATCACCGGCCACGATCGCCTGGTAGACCGCATCGTGCTCCGGCGCCGCACTCACCGCTCCCGTGCGCCCGAACTTCGAGAACAGGCGGAACCGCTGGATCTGCCCGCCGAGTGCCGCGTAGGACAGCTCCAGGAAGGCGTTGCCGGACTGCGCGGCGATCATCATGTGGAAGCGCGCATCGCTGCGCCAATAGAGGTCGAAGCCTTCGGTCTCGGTGTCGGCGACCTCGGCCGAGCGCCGGAAGTCCTCCACCGCCTCGCGCAGACCCTCCAGGAATTCGGGGGTCGTCCGCTGCGCGGCTTCGTAGGCGAGACGGGGCTCCAGGAGCACACGGGCCTCGCCGAGCTGCTCCACCTCTTCCCGCGTCATGACCGGGGCCACGCGGTAGCCCCGCAGGGCCTCGCGCTGGACGAGTCCGGTGTGCTCCAGCCGCGCCAGGGCCTCACGCAGGGGCGTCTGACTGACATCCAGCTCGCGTGACAGGGCACCGATGTTCAGACTCTGCCCCGCCGCCCGCTCCCCCGACATGAACTGGTGCAGCAGCACCTCGTACATTCGGTCGGCGATGGGCTGCTTCGTCGATCGCCCGGCCACGTCTTCTCCCCTCGAAGTCCTTCCGTCGAAGACTACCGCTCGGCCCATCGACCCTCCGACGGACGCGCGGGGGTTGACAATGTCGAGATATATCGTGTTACTGTGGCAACACACGATATATCTCGAACACTCACACAGGAGAAGCACATGACCGAGAAGTGGCTCATCGCCCCGGGCGAGGAACGCGTCATCGACATCGAGTCCGTCACCCGCCTCAAGGTGGGCCTGGTCGGCGGACAGGTGGATGTCATCGCCCACGACGAACCCGGCATCCGCATCGAGGTGCACGGTGTCACCACCAAAGACCTCCGTATCGAGTCCCACGACGGCGAGGTCGAGATCGACCACCCGCAGTTGGGCTGGGACAACTTCCTCGAGGTGTTCCGCAACTTCGGCTCCGGTGGCCCCCGCGCCGAGGTGAGCGTGGCGGTCCCCCGCTCGATCGCCTTGACCCTCGGCGTGGTCAGTGCCGGTGCCCTGGTCTCGGGCATCCGCAACGACGCACGCCTGAACACCGTGTCCGGCGACATCATCGTCGACACCCTGATCGGCGACCTCACGGTCAACTCCGTCTCCGGCGATGTGCAGGTGCGCGGACTCACCGGTTCGATCAGCGCCAACAGCGTCTCCGGCGATGTCGCCGTCACCGGGGCCGTGCGCAAGGCGACGGTCGACATCGTCTCGGGCTCGACGCTCGTGGATGCGGCCGGCGACGTGAACACCATCAACGTCAACTCGGTCTCCGGCGGCACCACGGTGCGCCTCGACGAGTCACTCGCCGCGAACTACGTCATCCGGTCCCTGAGCGGTCGACTGCTCATCGACGGGATCGAGCGCAGCACCTCAGGCCCCAGCAACTACACCGGCACCACCGGGGAGCTCGCCGGGCGCTTCGTCGACCTGCGCGCGAACTCCGTCTCCGGTGGCGTCACCGTCCTCCGCCGCACCCCGGCCTCCATCACCGACGACGAGGAGTGGGAAGCATGACCCCGGCCGTCTTCTCGCACGGCGACCTCCGTCTGTACCTGCTGTCGCTCCTCGCCGAGGCGCCGCAGCACGGCTACGGCATCATCCAGTCGCTCACCGACCGCACCGGCGGCACCTACACGCCCAGCGCCGGGACCATCTACCCGCGCCTGGCGAAGCTCGAGGAGGAGGGCCTGGTCACGAAGACCGTCGACGGCCGCACCACGATCTACTCGATCACCGAGGCCGGCCGCGCGGAACTCGCCTCACGGGAGGGCGACCTCGCCGGGATCGAGGCCGGGATCACGGACTCTGTGCGCCTGATCGCCAGTGAAGTGCGTCAGAGCGTCCAGGACGCGATGAAGAGCCTCCGCGCCGACCTCGCCGCTGCCGAGAAGGGTGAACGCTCGGCCGCGAAGAGCCGGCCACGCACGGAGAGCGACGACTCCCGACTCCTCAGTCGAGAGGAGATGCACCGAGCGGATGCCGTGGTCAACGCCTTCCGTGCCCGGGTGCGGACCGATCTGCGCACCCACCTCGCCAAGGGCGGCACCCTGTCGTCATCCGTCGTCACCGAGCTCGAGACGGCGCTCGACGAGGCCGCCCGCAACGTGACGGCAGCCCTCAGCATCCGCGGATCCTGACCCGCATCCCCCCCGCATCGCACCCCGCATCGCACCCCCGCCGATGCTCGACACCCCCTCTGATCGTCGACGCCCCCTCGCATTCCCGGGAATGCGAGGGGGCGTCGACGGTCAGGAGGGGTGTCGCCGCGTCACTCCGGCCAGATCTCCTTCTGGTCATCGGGCACCATCTCACCGAGGGGCACGACCAGGATCGAGCGATGCTGCCGGTGGGCGAGGCGCGCTGCGACCGAGCCGGTGAAGAACTCCCTGATCGATTCGCCGATGCCGCGCTTGCGCGTGCCGACGACGATCAACTGCGCATCCAGCTTGTTGGCGAGTTGCTTGATCGCCAGGGCCGGATCCCCGACGAGCTGGCGGGCGGTCCAGGTGATGTCCGTGCCGGCGAGCAACCTCGCAGCCTCGGCCTCGACCGCCTCGAACTCCGCGGCACCCGCATCGAAGTTGATGTCGATCGGCGCCGAGTGCACGTACCCGTCCGGGTCCTCGTAGGTCACGAAACGTGTGACGTCGACGTGGGCGACGACGAGCGGCGCACTCAGCAGACGCGCGTATCTCACGGCCTCATCGATCACGTGTCGGTCCTGGCCCGGTTGCATGCCGACGATGACTGCTTTCTGCAATGCCGCGTTCTGTGCGGCCTCGTCGGACGGAGTGGAGGTGTCGTCGGTCATGAAGATCGTTCCCTTCACCGGTCTGGCTTAGGCCAGAGCGTCTTACCCGCGTGCTATTCTGAATGCTACTCTTACCGGCTTCAGGCCGGTGTCGTGAAAAATGCCGCGGGCCTCGAATCCCGCCGCTTAACTCGTGAGGGGGTCTCGCGCATGGGCCGTGGCCGTCAGAAGGCGAAACACACCAAGATCGCCCGCGAACTCAAGGCGTACAGTCCGTCGGTGAACTACTCCGCTCTCGAGCGCGAGCTGGGTCACCCGACCGACGAAGACGCATATGTCGACAAGTGGGCGGATGACTATGCCGACGAAGACGAGGACGAACTAGAGAAGGCCTGACCGCCTGATCTGTTTCGAACACCCGCAGGCCATGCGGGTGTTTCGTCATGCCCGCCGCCTGCGAGGTGATCCTCGGCGACGGAGCGCTGTCCGTCATGCGCGGGTGTCGGCACCTGAGAAGATCTCCTCATGGCCCGCGTCGTCGCCCTCTACCGTCACCCGATCAAAGGGCTCACCTCGGAGCGGCGCGACGCCCTGACCGTGCAAGCCGACGGCCGGATCGCCGGAGACCGCGTTCTGGCGTTCCGTTTCGCGGATGCCACCGAACCGGAGGACCGAGACGGCCTGGACTATTGGCCCAAATCCAAGGGACTCGCGCTTCAGGACTTCCCCGCTCTCGCCGCCCTGCGCACCGGATACGACGACGAGACACGGCGCATGCGGATCGAACACTCCGGCACGGTGCTCGTCGAGGCGGGACTCGACGACGACGGTCGGCGCGAGCTGACCGCAGCCGTGACCGAGTTCGTTCTGGCGAGCCCCGAAGGCCGTCGCCTCCGGCGGCCCGGTCGACTCCCGCTCGTGCTCGTCGGCGATGGGGAGACCTCGCGCTTTCAGGATCGTCCGCGCGGCTACGTCTCGGTGCATGGCCGGGGCAGCGTGCACGCACTGGGTGAAGCCCTCGGGATGAGCGTCGACGACCGACGCTTCCGTTCCAACGTGGTGATCGACGACAGTGCACCCTGGAGCGAGCTCGACTGGACGGGGGAGGTCCGCGTCGGCGGCGTCGTCTTCCAGGCGGCCGGGCCCATCGTGCGGTGCCTCGCGACCCATGCGAACCCGGACACCGGCGTGCGGGATGCCACGGTGCTCACGACCCTCACGGGCTCCTTCGCACAGCCGGAGCCGACCCTCGGACGCCTGCTCCTCCCCGGCTGGACACCGTCGGATCACGGCCAGCCTCACGCGGGCGGCGTGATCCGCGTCGGCGACGAGGTCCGCGTGGGGTGAGCAGGATCCGCGACCGCATGCCGTCGTGATGTCAGCGCTCCCTTTGGCGAGGCCATCTTGCGCCGAGTTCTTGTCATCCCAGGCTTGTGAGCGCAAACATTTTCTGATTTGATGTGCTTGTGATCGACGACGCCCCGGCGTCAGCCCCGGCCCAGGGCGGTCCGCATGAACCTGACCTCGAAGAGGAGAACAGCATGGCAATCACCCCTCGCTTCACCCGCACCGCCGCGATCGTCGCGGTAGGTGCGGTGTCGGCCTTCGGCCTCGCAGCGTGCTCATCCGGCGATTCCGGTGACAGCAGCGCCGGCGGCGACCCCGTCACCATCGAGTACCTGCACCGCCTTCCCGACGGCGAAGGGATGACCCCCACCTCGGAGATCGTCGAGCGTTGGAACGCCGATCACCCCGACATCCAGGTGAAGGCGACGAAGTTCGACGGCAAGTCGAGCGACATGATCCTCAAGCTCGAGACCGACGTGAAGGCCGGCAACGGTCCCTGCCTCGCGCAGACCGGGTACTCCGAGGTGCCGCAGCTGTTCGTCAAGGGACTGCTGCAGGACGTCGCGGACGAGGCCAAGAAGTACGAAGACGACTTCTCGGCCGGGGCCTTCAGCGGCATGAAGGTCGGCGACGCGATCGTGGGCCTCCCGCAGGACACCGGCCCCCTCGTGTACTTCTACAACGAGGCCGAGTTCACGGCGCTGGGCCTCGACGCCCCGAAGACGCTGGACGACCTCACCGCCGACTCCGCCACGGCGACGGCCGCCGGCAAGTACGTCACCGCCTTCACGCCCGACGAGGCGCAGAACTGGCTCTCCGCCCAGTCGGCCGCGGCCGGGGACACCTGGTTCACCACCGCCGGCGACGAGTGGAAGGTCGACGCCGAGGGCGACGGCTCCGAGCGTGTGGCCGCGTTCTGGCAGGGGCTGCTCGACAGCAAGCAGACGCTCGCGACCGAGCGCTGGGGCGAAGGCTTCACCGCCGCGCTCAACGACGGCAGCCTCATCGGCCATGTCGGAGCCGCATGGGAGGCCGGGTTCCTCCTCGACTCGCTCGACGGCACCCCGGCCGAAGGACAGTGGCGTGTGGCTCAGCTCCCCGACTTCGGCGCCGGCGCGATGAGCGGCCCCGACGGCGGCTCCGGCGTCTCCGTGATGAAGGGATGCGAGCACCCCGCCGAGGCCATGGAGTTCAACGCCTGGTTCAACACGCAGGTCGACGACCTCGCCTCCCAGGGTCTCGTCGTCGCCGCCAAGGGCGACGTGGAGACCCCCGAGAAGATGCTCCGTCAGTTCGGCGGTCAGGATGTGCTCGCCGAGCTCGGCACGGCGACCGAGAACCTGAACCCCGACTTCCCGTACGCCCCGGGCTTCTCGACGCTGTCGAAGATGAACGAGACCGCCGCGGCCGCGGTCGCTGGCACGGCGACGGTCGCCGACATCTTCACCACTGCGCAGGGCACCGCCGTGGCCTCGCTGAAGGATCTCGGGCTCCCGGTCGCGGAGTGAGTCGGCGAGAAGGCATCATCGGATGATCGACGGCGGAGTGCACGCGCAATCGTGCACTCCGCCGTCGTCTTGAGGTCGAGAGGCGACACCATGGTCACAGTGACCGAAACACGAGGCGCGACTTCGGCACCGGCGCCGCGCATCCCCGCGGACCCCACCCGCCGACGGCGGTTCGGGACCCGACGCGAGGGTCTCACGGGATGGCTGTTCATGACGCCGTTCGCCGTGCTCTTCGTGCTGGTCTTCCTGGTGCCGATCATCGTGTCGATCCGGTCGTCGTTCTTCGCACAGGTGCCGGCGGGCGGCGGCCTCTACGGCGGCGGCGAACTCGTCGACACGTTCGTCGGCCTCGAGAACTTCGTCACCGCGGCGACCAACGGCGCCTTCTGGACGGGGATGGGACGTGTGGTCCTCTACGCCGCCCTGCAGATCCCCGTGATGATCCTGCTGGCACTCGGTCTCGCCCTGCTGCTGGACTCCTTCATCGTGCGCCGCCCCACGCTCTTCCGGCTCTCGTTCTTCCTCCCCTACGCGGTTCCCGGCATCATCGCCGCCATGATGTGGCTCTACCTCTACACACCCGAGGTCTCGCCCTTCCTGCCCTTCCTCCCGGAGGGCACCGACTTCATGGCCCCGGGCACGATCCTGTTCTCGATGGCGAACATGACGACCTGGACCTATACGGGCTACAACATGCTGATCTTTCTGTCGGCGCTGCAGGCCGTTCCGCGCGACCTCTACGAAGCGGCTCGTCTCGACGGGGCCTCCGGCTTCCAGATCTCGATGCGCATCAAGGTGCCGCTCGTGCGCGGGGCCGCGCTCCTCGCCGTGCTGCTGTCGATCATCGGGACCATCCAGCTGTTCAACGAGCCGGTCGTGCTGCAGGCCGCGAACTCGTGGATGGGCAAGGACTTCACACCGATGATGCTCACCTACAACACGATGATGGGCGAGATCTCGCCGTCCGGCAGCGGTCCGGCCTCCGCCTACTCCCTGCTCATGGCTCTGATCGCGGGTGTGCTCGCGATCGTGTACGCGCTGCTCCAGCGCCGGAAGGGCGACGCATGACCACCACGCGCCTCCTCACCACCGCGACGTCATCGCGACGACGCCCCCGCCGGCCGCGCGACGCGGATGCACCACCTCCGTCGATCGCTCCCACCCCCGTCGCACGCGCATTCGGCATCACCGCCCTCGTCGTCGCGACGCTGTACTTCCTCGTCCCGGTGTACTGGCTCATCGTCGCGTCGACGAAGAACAACACCGACCTCACCTCGACCTTCGGCTTCTGGTTCGCCGACGGCAACCTCGCCGCCAACTACGGCAGCCTGATGGACTGGACCCAGGGCCTGTTCTGGCGCTGGGTCGGCAACTCGATGCTGTACTCCGTGAGCGCCGGCGTCATCGGCACACTGTTCGCCGTGATGGCCGGATACGCGATCGCGAAGTTCGCGTTCCCCGGCAAGCGCCTCGCCGTCGGGGTCATCATGGCCGGGCTCCTGCTGCCGGTCGCGCTGCTGACCGTGCCGCTGTACATCGAGTTCCAGGCCCTCGGCCTGACCAACACCGTCTGGGCGATCATCATCCCCTCGGCGGTGTCGCCGTTCGGTGTCTTCCTCGGGATGGTCTACGCGCAGTCGTCGGTGCCGACCGAACTGCTGGAGGCGGCCCGCATCGACGGCGCCGGAGAGGCCCGCATCTTCTTCACGATCGTGATGCGCCTGCTGGGGCCCGCGATGGTGACGATCTTCCTGTTCATCTTCGTGGCCACGTGGAACAACTTCCTGCTGCCACTGATGATGATCTCCAGCCAGGATCTGAAGCCCGTGACGCTCGGCCTGTACGGCATGGTGAGCTACTTCGCCCCCGACAAGGGAGCCGTCATGCTCGGCGCCCTGCTCGGTGTCATCCCGCTCGTGCTGCTGTTCTTCGCCCTGCAGAAGTACTGGCGTTCCGGGCTCGCCGCCGGCGCCGTGAAGGGCTGATCTTGGTCAGTCGGACGTGACAGGCACCTCGACGGTGCAGTGACCGGAGGCTGCGCGCGCCAGCCTCCGGTCATGCGTGAGCAGCGTGCACCCGAACACGCTCGCGAGCGCGACAGAGGCCGCGTCATAGGCCGTCACGTTCCGGCGCAGCGCCAGCACGTGCGGGATGAGCGGCAGCGTGGGGTGCAGCTCGACGCGGAGCCGCGCGAGGTCGACGGCCGCAGCCTCGAGCGCGGCCAGGAGTTCCGGCACAGTGGGGCGGGACACGATGAGCGCCAGCTCAGACCATCCTGATCCCCAGGGTGCGCTCGCCGCGCGGCGCCAGAGGGCGGCGGCCGGGGAATCGGTAAACCCGATATCGTCCGCCGTCGTGAAGGACGCTTCTTCGTGCACACAGACGACCGGCCCGGAGGGAAATCCTCCAGGCCGGTCGTGTGTCCGCGGGTCGGTCAGCTGTGCCGGCGTCTCCGCAGCCACAGAGCCAGCCCCAGGCCGATCGCCGCGAGGGCCGCGAACGCCGCGCCCGCCCAGATCGCCCCCTCCGCACCGGTGGAGGCGAGGTCACCGCCGCTCCCGGCCGCCGCGGTCACCGCGAGGTCACCCCGCGCCAGCTCGACGCCCTGCGCATCCGTCGCGACGAGCGCATGCGCGCCGGCCGGCGTCGCCGCGGGGATCGTGACGGTGGCGACGGCATCACCGTCGGCCGAGATCGTCACCTCACCTATGCGGACCGGCTCGGAATGCAGCCACAGCTGCACCAGCGCGTCGGGATCGAATCCGCTCAACTGCACGGTCAGGCTCGCGCCGGCGACGACCGATCCGATGGCTGCGGTGATGGTCGCCTTCTTCCCCGGCTTCGCCTTCTTGACCTTCAACGGAGCGCTGGCGAGTTCCGCGCCGGCCGCGTCCTGCACGATCACCCGGTGCGTGCCCACCGAGGCGTTCGTCGGGATCAGCAGTCGCGTCGTCAGCGCCCCCTCCGCATCGACCGTGGCACCGGTCAGCCGGGCGTCGTCGAGCCAGACCGACACGGTGGACTCCGGAGCGAAGCCCGTGAGCGCGATGCCCACCGTTTCTCCCGCCCGCACCGAGTCGGCGTCGAGACCGAGCTTCGGGTCGATCACCGGGTTGCAGCCGCTCAGATCGTCGTCCGGCCGCGTCGCGGGAGCATGACCGCTCTGCGGGGTCGGCGAACCGTACACGGCCATCTCGGCGACGGCCGCGAACTGCGTGCCCGAGATGGACGACGTGGCGGTCACGCGGATGTAGCGCGCCGTGGTCTCCGCGAAGTCCACGTCCTGCCATTCGGCGATGTTCTGCCACTCGCTCGAGACGACGGGGGTGTAGGTCTGCCCGTCGGTCGACACCGCGACCTCATAGCCCTTGATCGGACCGTTCTGGTTGGCGCCGCGGCGCAGGTACGAGATGCCGTCCACCTGCTCGGCGGCGCCCAGGTCGAAGGTCAGCACGTGCGGGTACGACGTCGCCGCCGAACTCCACCGACTGTGCCAGAACGTGCCCGCGTTCCCGTCGAGCATGTTCACGGCCGCACCGTTCTCCCCGGACGTCTCCTCGGAGCTCGCCGTCACGGAGATCTGCGCGTTGGGGATGCGAGCCCGTGAGGACACCGACACCTCCTGCGTGGTCGCGACCGTGCGCACATCGCAGTCCGCGAGGTACGTCGCCGCGATCCCGATGCCGACGGTCGTGCCCGCAGCCTCCGCCGGTGCCGTGACCAGCCACGTGGTCTCTACGCTCTCCCCGGGCTCGACCTTCTCGAACAGGTTCGACGAGTCGTCGGCAACCTCGACCGCGTACCCCTCCGGCACCTCAAGCTGCACGCCGATGTTCTCGACGGCAAGGGACTCGCTGTTGGTGAAGGTGGTCGTGAACGCGGTCTGCGCTCCGGGGCTCAGGACGCCCGCCTCCGCAGACACCGTGGCACACGGGGTGCCGCCGGTCGTCGGGCCGAGGTCTGTGACCGTGAAGTCGTCCAGCACGAAATCCACGTCCGGTCCCCCGACGCGCTCGAGTCCGACCCAGGTGTAGTCGCCGCATCCGACGATCACATCCTGCGAGAACTCCGCCGTCTCCAGCGCCTGCGTGATCCCGGTGCGGCTGAGCGTGGTCGAGGTGACCGTGCCGCCCGCCACCGCATCCGTACCGGTGAGCCAGCGGTAGGCGCCGCTCGCGCCGACCTGGTAGTCGAATCCGATCCGGTACGAGTGCCCCGCCTGCAGCGGAACGAGTGTGGGATCGGTGCGATAGACGACCCCGCTGTTCTCGGAGTGCGACATGAGCGAGTGGTCGCCGGTGAGCGTCGTATCCACCGCGAGCCCCGCGAGTGCACCCGCGTCGAACGGCTTGGCGGTGTTGCGCCAGTCGCTGCTCGTGTACGGATCGTGTCGGCGCGAGATGCTCGTGCGCGGGTCGTCGATGCCGTTGGCGTTCCCCTTCACGAACGGACCCCACCCGGCCTCGTTGCCCTCGAAGTCGTTCGAGTACACCGTGCCGGCCGCGAACGGTGCGGTCGTGTCGCGCGAGACGCGGGCGTTGTCGATCCGGACCTTCGCGTCACCCGCGACGGCACCGACGGACACGGTGACCTCACCGGACGCCGGGGCCAGGAACGACGTCGACCCACGCTGGTAGTACTGACCCGCCTTGGAGTCGGCGCGCATGTAGTTGTACGTCGGAGAGAGGTTCCAGGTGCGGGTCACCGCACCGGAACCGGTGTCGACCGAGACGCTCACATCGCGGGTCGCAGTCGGATCGATCTGCACCTGCGCCGAGAACGCGTACCGCTGCCCGGGGGTGAGCCCGGTCACGGTCTGCGAGATCGACGAGGCGGCCGCACCGAGCACGGCGACGTTGTCACCCCGGGACTCGTTCTTCGCGCTGCCGAGGTCGGTGCGCTCGATCGACACATCGCCCTGGGGATTCCAGACGTCGAGCGAACCGGAGTTGAAGCCCGGGTCGTCGAGACCGGCGTCGTGGTACTCGACCGCCGCGCGCTGGGCGCCGCCCTGCGGCACCACGACGTAGGCCGTGCCCTCGTCTCCGCTGAGCGTGAGCTCGCCGCCTGCTGCATTCACGGTGCCGACCTTGACGCGTCCCTGGTCTCCCAGCTCGAACACGTCGAAGGCGGTGTTGCCTCGGAACGCCTCGGTGAGCCCGAACGTCTCCTCGCCTCCCGACGCCGAATAGAAGTACATCTTGTCGGCGTCGACCGGAGAACCGGCCTCCTCGTTGGAGGACAGCGACTGCCAGGGGAGCAGGTAGGAGTCACCCCGCAGCACCGTGGCGCCGTCCATCGTGATGACCCGGGTACTGCCGTCGATGCGGACGGCGACGTCGTCGGTCAGCGTCGCCTCGGCACCTGCCTCGTACGTGAGCAGGTCGAAGTGCTGGAGGAACTTGGTCGGCAGGCTCTGGGTCCAGATGTTGTCGACGAAGCCGTCCCAGTTGCGGTTTCCGACCCAGCCCTCGGCGTCGACGAGCCGCTGCTGTCCGAGCAGCGCATCGTCGTTCCAGACGTCGGCCTGGCCGTTCTGGATGAAGCGCACCATCGTGGAGTTGATGCCCTTGTTCGTCACCCCGCCGTAGCTGAGGTCGTTCGGCCAGTGCGACCAGACCGTGCTGTCGACGAACTTGTCACCCCACTCGGTGGCGACCTCGAGGTCCATGCTGTTGAGCTCGTCTGCGAGCTCTTCGGCGACCCACCCGTTCGAGTAGTACACGTCGATGTAGACGCCGCTGAGGCCGGGGACCTCGTCCCGCAGCTGCCGGAAGCGGTCGAGCACCCGTCCGGTACCGAGGTCGGTCTGCTGGTTGATGTAGTACGACTGGTCGAGCCAATTCCAGCCCGGCTTGTACGGGGCGGCACCGTCGAGGATCGCGGAGTCGAAGGCATTCGCCTGCGGATAGATCTCGGTGGCGTTGACGTGCACGCTCATGTCGGCGTTGAGCTTCGCGCCCTCGTCGACGAGGGTGTTCAGGTCGGAGAGGCCGCCCGCCCGCTCGTTGTAGTTTCCGCCGTAGTCGGTGTTCGCCGAGTCGTGGCCTTCACTGCCGTAGCCCTTGTTGAGCACCCACTGGCCGAGACCGTCGGTCTGGTTCGCGATGCGCTTGGTGTTGTCGAGGACCAGGTCGAAGTAGTTCGTCGCACTGGAGGCGAAATTGAAGGGGATGCGACTGACCACGCGCTCGGCGACCCGATCGGCGCCGAGACGAGGGGTGTCGACCTCGCGGTAGCGGATCGCGCCGTCCTGCCAGTCGACCTTCGCGTCGCCGTTGCGGTCCGCCGCGAGGAGGACCGTGACCTTCGGAAGGGCGTAGGTGGTCACCCGGCTGTCCACCGCCGTGGTCGGGTGGATCAGCCAGGCGCTGGAACCGATCTCGGCCGTGCGTCCCGCCGCCTCGGTGATGCGTGTGGTCAGGCGCGTGTTCCACGACGCCGTGCCGCCGGAGGCCTGGGTCGTCGCGTTGGTGATCACGCTGCCGATGAGCGCGCCGTTGCCGAGGAAGGCGAAGGCCGCCCCCTTCTGGCCGGTCGCCGTCGAAGCGCTCACCGCGATGTGCTCGTCGACGTTCTTGGTGCTGTCCGGGCTGATCACCGTGCGATCGAGCACCGACCCGGCATCCGCGGCGGTCGCCGAGAGGAAGGCGTTGTCCGGAAGCCCCAGAGTGGTCACGGCTGCCGTCCCCTCGACCGCGGTGACCTCGAACCCGACGGTTCCGTCCTCCGCGACGCGGATGCTGCTGCGCACGGTGACGTCGATGCCCGTCAGCGTCGACACGTAGTCGACCCCGGTGGCGGACGGCGTCGACGTGGTCTCCGACGCGTAGCTCGTGCCGTTCACCGACCAGGTCTTGGCCGAGGTGCGCTGGCCGGCGATGCTCTCACTTCCCACGCGATACTGCGTGATGCGGGGGAACTCGGTCGAGACGACCGCCGTGGTGCCGCCGGCGGCGATCTCGACGGTCCCATCCGTGTACGGCTCCTCCGGCTCGGTGACGATCGGGGGCAGCTCCTCGTCGGAGAGCACCTCGATCTCGCCGGCCCCGCCGCCGGTGGTTCCCTGCGCGTCGATCACGAGCAGGGCCACGTAGCGGCCGTCCTTGGCAGCGTCCAGCGTGATGCGCTGCTTCTCGTCATTCGCGGTCGGAGCGTGCAGCACCGCCGTGCCCGAGGCCGCACCCCATCCGCCGTCGGCCGGCGAGTTGCGGGCGACATCGGGATCGTCCGTCACGTAGACCTCGACCGTCTTCGCAGCCACGGCCTGGCCCCGCTTGACCGAGTAGTCGAGGGCCTTCACCGAGAGGGAGCGCTGCAGGTCGACGACGATCCAGTGCGGGAACGGCGCGTTCGCGGTGTAGCGCGAGGTCCACTGCGTCGCGAAATCGCCGTCGAAGGCGCCGAGAGCGGTGCCGTCGAGCGAGGGCGGCGCCGGGTACGGGTCCGATTCGCTCGACACCGCGTGCAGGCGGTAGTCGGCTTTCGGGACCGGGATCAGCTCGGCGGCCTGCGCGGACGGCGCCTGGGTGAGCACGCCGCCGAAGGCGAGTGCCGTCGCCAGCAGCGAGCTGAGGGCGACGGTAGCGCGGGGCGGTCGGGAAGGTTTCGACACGTCTTGCCTCTCGGTCGAGCGGCGGCCGGGAGCACAGACGCCCCGGTGCGCCGCAGATGATCATCGACGACCCTCATCGATGTTTGCGCTATCACACTAGACGCGTCGATGCCTTAATATCAAGCATCGAGCGAGGAGAAGCGCAAACATTGGTGAGAAGTGCCGTGCATAGATGAGAAGAACAGACGAGAAGAGCCGCCCCACACCCTCGGTGCAGGACGGCTCCCGCGGCTCCCGGATCAGGAACCGATGAACTCCTCGGTCTCCCCGAACGACGGTTCTTCACGGATCTCGACGGCCACCCCGAGGACATCGGTGTCGAGCACGACGATCTCGTTGCGGCCGGCCTTCCACAGCGGCGCCGGCGCGTAGAGCGTCTCCTGCGGACCGACCTTCCAGTACCTGCCGAGGAGGAAGCCGTTCAGCCAGACCATCCCCTTCGCACCACCGGGGAAGGCGAGCCAGGCATCGAGCGGCTCGGCGACGTCGAGGGAGGCGACGGCGACACCATCCGTTGCGTCGGTCGCGTCGGTGGGGAGAGCCGGCGCCTCCTGGGGAACCAGGCGATGCGTCCAGCCGTTCACGAGCCGACGGCCGATCATCACGCCGCGCATGATGCCCTTGCCCTCGCCCGTGTACGGCCCGTAGTTGATCCGTCCGAGGCTCTCGACGAGGATCGTGAGTCGTCCCATCCCCCCGTCGGCGGGCAGAGCGAGAGAGGTCTCACCGTCGCGCTCCAGCACGCCGAGACGCCGCTCGTCGAGGAACACCACGGCACGGTCGTGCAGTCCGTCGACCGTGAGCGTCGCGTCGGCGGGGAAGGACACGTCCGCTTCATACGCGACGAGGCCGTCTTCGGCACCGAGCTCCTCGAACGTACGCGGTCGCGGCGAGACGTCACCGGCCACGGGGAGCGAAGCGATCAGCCCGAGCAGGGATGCGCGCGGCTCGAGCGGCGTGGTCGCCGCGCCCTGCCGCCGCGGCGCACCGGGAACCGGGGGGAGCTCACCCGCATGGAACGGCGCGAACAGCGCACGGAGCGCGTGGAACTTCTCGGTGAGCGTTCCGTCTTCGCCGATCGGTGCGTCCGAGTCGTAGCTGGTGACGGTCGGCTGCAGGACCTGGTCGTGGTTGGCCCCGTTCCAGAGTCCGAAGTTGGTGCCACCGTGCGCCATGTACAGGCTCACCGATCCGCCAGCGGTCAGCAACTCCTCGATCGTGCCCGCGGCGCTCGCGGCGGACCGCACGTGGTGCCGCTCCCCCCAGTGGTCGAACCAGCCACCCCACAGCTCGCTGCACATGAGCGCATCACCCTCGCGGCGCAGCTCCACAGCCCTGGCCACCCCGGTGCCGAACGTGAAGGTCGCCAGGGCACCGGCGACACTGCCGTGCTCGATCATGTCGCCCGTGATGCCGTCGGCGGTGGTGAGCATCTCGACCATCCCGCGGCGGCGGAGCCCGTCCCGCAGGTGTGCGAGGTAGTCGGCGTCACTGCCGAACGACCCGTACTCGTTCTCGATCTGGATCGCGACGATCGGTCCGCCGTGCGAGGCCTGGAGCGGAACGAGCCGGGGGATCAAGCGGTCGTACCAGGCGTCCACCGCGGCGAGGAAGCCGTCATCGCTGGTGCGCAGCGCCGCGACGCGCCCGGACAACCAGGACGGGATGCCGCCGTTGGACCACTCGGCGCAGATGTAAGGGCTGGGGCGGAGGAAGACATCCAGACCCACTTCTCCGGCCAGGCGGATGAAGCGCTCGATGTCACGCCATCCGTCGAAGCGGACGTCGCCCTCGACGCGCTCGTGGAAGTTCCACGCGACATAGGTGTCGACCGTGTTCGCGCCCATCGCCGCGAGTCGGCGGAGACGGTCCTCCCACAGGTCGGGATGCACCCGGAAGTAGTGGATCGAGCCCGCGAGGATGCGGTGCGTGACACCGTCGCGGAGGATCTCCCCGTCGCGCCAGGACAGGGTGGGCGCGCCGATCGGCGTCGCGGTGGCCGAGGCGTCGACGGCAACGGAAGAGCCGTCGAGAGCCGAGGCGAGAAGGTCAGGCATAGCGCTCCAAGCACGAGTGTTTGCGTTCACATTATCGCATCGCCCGACTCGCCGCCTCCTGGATTTACGCCGATTGATCGCTACCATTGAGCACATGTCCCCTCGCCGCCCGAGAGACGACCGCGCCCCGAGCCAGGTCGATGTCGCCCAGCTCGCCGGAGTCTCCACGCAGACCGTCTCCCGCGTCATGTCCGGGCAGGACAACGTGCGCCCCGACACCGCCCGCCGTGTCCTGGCGGCAGTCGAGGAGCTCGGCTACCGCGTGCACGCCGCCGCCGCCTCGCTCGCCTCCGGTCGCACTCGCGTATTGGGCGTGATCGTGGTCTCGACGGACCGGTACTCGTCGGCGGCGCTCGGTGTCGGCATCCAGCAGGCGGCCGCGGCCAATGGATACACCGTGTCGACGGCGGCCGTCGCGGACCATGCCTCGGCTGAAGCGTTCCTGGAGGCCTTCGACCGACTGGAGCGTCAGGGCGCGGAAGGCATCATCCTCGGTGTCCCGGTCGAACTCGAGAGTCCGGCGATGCGGACGCGCACCGAGCGCACGCCCGCGACCCGCAGCGAACGCACCTCCCTGGACGAGGACGCCCCCCTCGCGGTCGACCAGCGCGCCATCGCCCGCCTCGCCGTCGAGCATCTCCTCGACCTCGGGCACGAGACCGTGTGGCACGTCTCGGGCGACGACTACTGGACCGAGACACAGCAGCGCAGCGAGGCCTGGGAGCAGACGCTCCGCGATCGGGGCATCGTGCCGCCGCCGTTGATCCCCGCCGACTGGACACCCGAATCCGGCTACCGCGCCGGGCGCACGATCGCGGCCATCCCGGAGGCTACCGCGGTCTTCGTCAGCAGTGACGAGATGGCGTTCGGTCTGATCCGCGCCCTGCACGAGGCCGGTCGCAGTGTGCCGGAGGACGTCTCGGTGGTCAGCGTGGACGACATCGCTCTCGCCGCGTACGCCTCCCCCGCGCTCACGACCGTCCGCCAGCCCTTCGAGGCGATGGGCCGTGCGGCCGCTCTCCGGGTCATCGCACAGATCGAGGGACATGAGGCGGTCGGCGAGATGCCCTCCACCGAGCCGCAGCTCATCGTGCGCTCGTCGACGGCCCCGCCCCGCTCGGCGCGCTCGGCGCACGAGGCGCACTAGGCGCACGTTCCAGGGCCGCAGCCTGTTCCAGGCCCGCACAACCTGATGGAGATCTCACGGAAAGAAGGAGCGTACTGAGCAAAGCCTCCTTCGTTCCGTGAGATCTCCTTCGAAACGTGTGCCAGCATCCACCGCCACCACCGGCGCCACCGGCGCAGCCACCGCAGCCACCGCACCTCCGCGCCGCAGCCCGCTCCGCACGCTCACCAGCGGCCGTGCCGGCGCTCCCACTCGTCCTCGACGGTGCGGCGACGCCCTGCGACGACGCCCGCGGGGATCACGACGACGAGCACACCTGCGATGACGAGGAGCGGGATCTGCCAGCCATCGGTCGTCTCGTGGAGCAGCCCGATCAGCAGCGGGAACACCGCGGCGATCGCGTAGCCGATGCTCTGCACGAACCCGCTCAACGCGACGGCGCTCTCCGGCGTACGGGCACGGATGCTGAGCAGGACCAGGCTCAGCGGGAACATGATGGCCGTGAGACCGAAGATGCTCACCCACAGCGGCAGGGCCACGGTGGGGACGAGCAGGAGGCCGGCGAGCCCGACCAGTCCTCCGGCGACGGCCACGAAGAAGAGGGGACGTGTCGCCTGGAACCGGACCACCAGGATCGGCACCAGCAGTGAACAGGGCAGACCGATCAGCGCGAACAGCGACAACAGGAAGCCCGCCGTCGCCGGGCTGACCCCGCCGATGTCGACGAGCATGGTCGGCATCCACGCGAACGAGACGTACGCCATGGTGGAAGATGCCCCGAACACGAGCGCGAGTGCCCAGGCGAGCGGCAGTCGCCACAGGCGGGCGAAGTGCCTGCGGTTCGCCGGAGTGGTCGAGATCGGACCGGTCGCGACGGCCACCGCATCCTGCACGTCGTTGGCACCGTCCGTGGGATCGGGGACGAGGAGCTCCGTCTTCATCGGCGCGTCCGCGCGAGCCCGATTCCCCAGCAGCAGCGCGACCCAGGGCACCAGCGCGATTCCGGCGACGATGCCCCACATGCCGAGCGACACCCGCCACCCGAGCGAATCGGCGACCGGAACCGCGACGAGCGGCGGCAGGAAGGTCGACACCGCCATCGTGGTCGAGTAGATCGTCATCATGATCCCGAGGCGGTCGGGGAAGTACTTCTTCACCAGCGGGGGAAGCAGCACGTTGCCCGAACCGACCCCCGCGAACACGACCGCGGTCGCCGCGAGCAAGGTGGTGGAGTCGATGGCGAGACCGCGCAGCAGCAGCCCCAGAGCCATCAGGGTGATCGCGGCGACCGCCATCCGCTCCAGGCCGAAGCGCCGCTCGAACAACGGCGTGAGCAGCCCGAAGATGGCGAAGCAGACCGGAGGGGCGGCACCGATCAGCCCGATGATCACCGGCGAGACGGGAAAGTCCTCGGCGACATGGTCGATCACCGGAGACAGGGAGGCGACCGCCGAGCGCAGCGAGAACGCCACCAGGACGATCCCCACGAGTGCGAGAGCCCGACCCTGCCACAGCGGTCGAGCGCCCGGCATCGTCATGAGGTCTGCGACCCCTCCACCCAGGCCAGGTATTCGTCGGAGACCGTGCCGGTCACGTACCGGCCGTCGAAGCAGCTCAGGTCGAGATCCGTGAGGGCCGACCCTTCGATGATCGCCGCCTTGAGGTCGTCGACCTCCTGGTACACGAGGTGATCGCAACCGAGTTCCTCGGCGATCTCGGGGATCGTCCGCCCGTGGGCGATGAGCTCGTGGCGTGAGGGCATGTTGATGCCGTACACGTGCGGGTGCCGCACGGGAGGCGCCGCGGAGGCGAAGGTGACCGAGGCGGCACCGGCATCCCGCGCCATCTGGATGATCTCCTTGGATGTGGTCCCGCGCACGATCGAGTCGTCGATCAGCAGCACGTTCTTGCCCTGGAACTCGGTGGACATGGCGTTGAGCTTCTGACGCACGCTCTTCTTGCGCACCGCCTGCCCAGGCATGATGAAGGTCCGGCCGACGTAGCGGTTCTTGTAGAAGCCCTCGCGGTACTCGATGCCGAGCTTGCGGGCGACCTCCATCGCGGCGGGACGAGAGGAGTCGGGGATCGGCATGACCACGTCGATCTTGTCCATCGGCACGTGCTTGGCGATGGTGTCGGCCAGACGGTCGCCCATCCGCAGGCGCGACTCGTACACCGAGATGCCGTTCATGACCGAGTCGGGGCGCGCGAGGTAGACGTACTCGAAGGCGCACGGCGCGAGCGTCGCGGCCGGGGCGCACTGCTTCGAGAACAGCTCCCCGTCATTGGTGATGAAGACCGCCTCACCGGGCTCGACCTCACGGACGACGTCGTAGTCGCCGTTCTCGAGCACGAGTGACTCGCTCGCGACGACCCACTCATCCTTGCCCTCGGCGCCGGGGACCGTCGAGGGGCGACGACCGAGGATCAGCGGGCGGATGCCGAACGGGTCGCGGAAGGCGAGCAGACCGTAGCCGGCGATCACGGCGATCACGGCGTACGCGCCCTCGATCCGCTCGTGCGTGCGGGCGACGGCCTCGAAGACGCGCTCGGGGTCGAGGTCGACGGCCGAGGTCGTGTTCTGCAGTTCGCCGGCGAGCACATTGAGCAGCAGCTCGGTGTCGCTGGACGAGTTCAGGTGGCGGCGGTCGCGCTTGGCCATGTCGGCCGTGAGCTCGCGGGTGTTGGTGAGGTTGCCGTTGTGGATGAGGATGATGCCGTACGGCGCGTTCACGTAGAACGGCTGCATCTCCTCTTCATTCGAAGCCGTGCCCTTGGTCGCGTAGCGCACATGGCCGAGGCCCACGTTGCCGAGCAGCGCGCGCATGTCACGGGTGCGGAACGCCTCACGGACCATGCCCTGCGCCTTGGCGTTGTGCATCACGCCGTTCGCTTCGGCGGTGGCGATGCCCGTCGCATCCTGGCCGCGGTGCTGCAGCAGCAGGAGTGCGTCGTAGATGTCCTGATTGACCGGGGCAGAGCCCACCATTCCGACGATGCCGCACATGGGCTCTTACTTCGCTCCGTCCGCGTAGGCGCCGACCAGGCGCACCGCTCCACCGTCGACGCCCTTGGCGCCCTGTTCGAATTCACCGGCCGGACGCGGACCGAAGCCCACGGTCCCGACCTGCCACGAGGGCATGCCCTCGGCGTTCAGCGCCGCGATCGCGGCATCCTTCTTCTCCGCGGCGACCACGGCGAGGAAGCCGATGCCGAGGTTCCAGGTGCCCTCTGCCGACTCCAGCGTGGATCCCGCGATATCGCTGAGCACGCGGAAGACGGGGCTGGGCGACCAGCTGCTGCGGTCGACCTCCACCCAGCTGCCCTGCGGGAGCACACGGGCGAGGTTCGCCGCGATGCCGCCGCCGGTGACGTGGCTGAGAGAGTGGACTCCGCCGCCCAGCTGCTCGATCAGACGCAGAAGGGGAAGCGTGTAGAGGCGGGTCGGCTCGAGGAGCGCCTCGCCCCAGGTGGTGCCGAAGTCGGCGGCGTTGTCGCCGTACCCGATCCCCGCGCGGGTCACGATGTGGCGCACGAGGGAGTAGCCGTTGGAGTGCAGTCCGCTGGAGGCGACCGCGATCACCGCATCGCCGTCCTGCACGAGCTCGGCCCCGAGGATCCCATCGGCCTCGACCACACCGGTCGCCGCACCCGCCACGTCGTAGTCCCGGGGCCCGAGAAGCCCGGGGTGCTCCGCGGTCTCGCCGCCGACGAGTGCCGTGCCGGTGGCCGAGCACGCCTCGGCGATGCCCCGGACGATGTCGGCGATGCGCTCCGGGACGACCTTGCCGCACGCGATGTAGTCGGTCATGAAGAGCGGCCTCGCGCCCACCACGACGATGTCATCGACGACCATCCCGACCAGGTCCTGGCCGATCGTGTCGTGCTTGTCGATCGCCTGCGCGATCGCGACTTTCGTGCCGACGCCGTCGGTACTGGTCGCGAGCAGGGGGCGACGGAAATCGCGCAGCGCGCTGGCATCGAACAGTCCGGCGAATCCGCCGACACCGCCGAGAACTTCGGGGCCGTGCGTCGCGCGCACGGACGACTTCATCAGCTCGACGGCGAGATCACCTGCAGCGGTGTCGACGCCGGCTTCGGAATAGGGATTGGTGGGGGAGGCAGCCACGCCTCCAGCCTACCGCCCGCGAGGGGTTCGACTCTCCGCCCGGATCACTCTCGGATCCGGGCCCTCGACCCGCCTACGATGGGGCCATGGCCGACAAGCCGCAGTGGCTCATCCGCGAAGACGCGAGCGTTCCGGTGCTCGTCGCGCTCGCGTTGCGGCAGAGCCTCGGGATCCGCGAGCCGGAGGGCCTCCCGACGCTCCGTGAGCTCGCCGTCCGCGCACCGGATGCGGTCGACGCCTCCCCCGCGGTCGAGGCGCAATGGCGCGAGTACTGGGACATGACGGTCGAGCCGCGCGCGCACCCCTCCGACGTGCCGCTCGAGCTCATCGACGGGTTCGACACCCTGGTCGCGCTGCCGGCCTCGGGCGCCGAAGAGCTGACCGCCGCGATCGCTCCGCAGGCGGAGTCCGCACTCCGCTACGCGCGCGCCGCGCACGACCGATATGTGAGCTCGATGAAGAGCCATACCGGTGGCGATGCCTACCGCGCCTATGCGAGCGCGATCGCGGAGTTCGAGCGCGAGGTCGGGCGTCGGGCGCACTCGTTCGAGCTCAATGTGCAGGTGCTGCCGTTCTCGCAGCGCGGCATCTGGTGGATCGGAGCGCTCACCGTCGCGGTGACCGACGGCCTGCGGCGCGACGTCGTGGCGTTCGACGCCGCCATCCGTCCGGTGATCGCCGAGCTGGCGTAGCCTCAGTCGTCGACGACGGTCTCGTGGTCGACCCGCACGACGCGATCGTGTCGGCGGGCCACGCGCTCCAGGATGAGGGCGACGACTCCGCCCAGCGCGATGCCGATCGGCACCGTCCACAGCAGGAGGAAGCCGAAGACCTGTCCGGGCGGATAGACGACGTCGAGCGCCTGCGAAGGCTCGAAGCTGCCCGCCCAGGTGAGGATGCCGGCGGCGATGATGCCGACCACCACGCCGATGCCCATGAACACGCCGTACCGCGGCACGCGGCGCACGGTCGCTTCGACGGTCTGGTGGGAATCGGTGGGGGCCATGACTCCATTGTCCCACCGTCTACGGATGCCGGGAACCGGGGCTTCCGGCCCTCGGTCTCGGGTGCGCATCGGTCGGACGATTGCACGGATGCAGGAGCCGGCCGAGCGATTCCCTCCTGCATCCGTGCGATCCTCCGACATCCGTAAGCGACAGGAGACGGAGGGCGGCCCTCCCCGCGTGCGCCGTGGGGAGGGCCGCCCTGTCCTCGGGAGGGGATCAGACCTCGGTCGTCGTCTCGGCGGTCTCGTCCTTACGGTTGCGGCGGGCGATCAGCACACCGCCGGTCGCCGCGAGCACCACGACGACCAGGCCGCCGACGATCCACGGCCACACCGGTGCGCCTTCGGAGGTCGCGGGCTCGGTCACCGTCGTGACGGACGCCGCGGCCTCGGAGTCGACCTCCTCCTCCGGCGTGACACCGCAGTCGGCGTTCACCGGGATGACCGCGGTCACCGGATCCAGCGCCTCGCCCGCGGCGTAGGTGCCGAACGCGGCCGCTCCGGCCTCGGTGAGCGTCGTCGGGATCGCATCGAGGGTCAGCACACCGTCGACGATCGTCGCGTCACCGCGGGCGAACTCCGCGAGGCGGACGCCCTGCTGGTCGATGCTCTCGCCGCCCTGCGTGGTGCCGGTCACGTCGAAGACGAGGTAACCCTTGTCCCCGGCGAGCTCGATGCCGGCATTCGCGAGGGTCGTGTTCAGTGCGCCGTCGTGTCCCGTGAACGTGATGCTCCCCCCGAAGGAGATGAGACCGGTCAGGGCCTCGTCGTCGAACGATCCGGTGCCGTTCTGCCACACGAAGTCCGGGTACTGGTACGCCACGTCGGTCAGCGTCCAGCCACCCTTCGCGATGCCCTCGATGTACGTGCGGAACGATTCCTTGTAGCCCCACTTGAGCGTGGCGCCCTCCACCGTGCAGGATCCGAGCACGGTCGTGGCGCGGGTCAGCGTGAACGTCAGACCGCGGTCGACCGATCCCTGGAGGGTCAGGGTGTGCGCACCGTCCTCCAGGCCCGCGGGCACCGACCCCGACCAGGTCGCGACACCCGCGGAGTCGGCGGTCACGGTGTCGAGCAGCACGGGGCTCGAGTAGACGACGACCTTGATGCCCTCTTCGTTCGGCTGGAAGCCGGAGGCCGAGATGGTCGCCGGCTGCCCGGATTCGAGGGCAGCGAGGTTCTTCGCGTCGACGTCGATGCCGTCCGATGCCGGTGGGGCAGCGGGCAGGGTCGTCTTGGCCTTCACGGCAGCCGCAGCCACGGTGCCCGTCGTCCCGGATGGAGCAGCGGCCACCGAGCCGATCGTGAACGTGACCGGGTTGAGCGTGGTCGAGTACCCCGCCAGGACCCTGTCCCGTCCGGCGGCCGTCAGTGCGGCGGGGGCCGCGGTGTACGTCACGGCGCCGTCGACCGTGGTGCGTGCGGCACGGGAGAGGTCGAGGGTCGCGAACGGCACCTGCGCACCGCCGCTCGTCACGGAGAGAGTCGCCGCCGCCGCCGAAGTGATGCGGATCTGCGGGTTCGAGACGGTGACGTCGAGCACACCGTGGTGACCGGTGAACCGAACCGATCCGCGGTAGACGACGCCCCCCAGACCGGTCGCACGGTCGTAGTCGCCGCCGACCGACTGTCCGAACTGGAACTGACCGCCCGATCGGGTCGCCCCGTCGGAGACCGTGATCGATCCCTGCGCGATGTCACCCGTGACGTAGTTCACGAACGACGACGAGATGGCCCAGCGGAGCGACCCACCGGGGACGCTCGCCGGCGGGGTCGTCGGCTTCGTGGGCTTCGGGGGGACGACCGTCGCGAACAGGGCATCCCAGTGCGCGGGGGTGATCTCCACCGTCGAACGCGCGTAGATCGTGTCGGCCGTGGGCATGGAGTGCTGCTTCCACACGATCACCTCGTACGACTTCGTGCGATCGAGGTTCTTCGCTGCCGTCGTGAGGTCGACCGCGAACGCCCCGTACGTGATCTCCCTCACGTACGTCATCGCGAGGAATCCTCTGGAGGCGGTGACATCCGCCTCCGTGGCGGTCTCGATCAGAGCGGCGTACGCGCCGGGGATGTCGCCGAGGTTCGTGGCCGCGGCCGTGACGGTCAGCCCGTCCTTCGCGGTCGCCGAGGTCACCGAGGTCTCGAGAGCCGCGGCGTCGCCGTAGTTCAGTGCCACGCTGCGTTCCTGCGCGGCATTGGTGACCCCACCCGCGCCGTAGGTGAAGACGCCGTAGGAGCCCGGGGTGGCGGCGGCATCCTTCAGCGTCAGCGTCGCCTCGAAAGTGCCGTCGTCGGCGATGTCGACCCACTGCGCACGGATCGCACCCTGGTACTGCGACGGGACCTGGTTCAGTACACCCTCGGCGAGCGCCCACACCTGCGCCGCGACCGAGCGGTTCGCGGAGGAAGCGCCCTCCGACGGCTTCCAGTCCGCGGCGAAGTTGCCGAACACGACGTAGGTGCCCTGCGGAAGATCCTTCGGGATCGGCACCCCACGGCCGCCGACGTTGGCCGCCGGGTCGTAGCCCGAGCCCTTCACGACGATCTTGTCGCCGGCCGCGAGGGCGGCACTCCCGACCGGGGTGGTGCCGTCGGCAAGGAAGACCTCGAGCGACGGGGTGAACGTAGGGGCGGTGAGCGCATCCCACTCGGCGTCGCTGATCGTGGCCGCGTCGCGGGCGTACAGGGTGTCGGCGTTCGGCATCGTGTGCTGCTTCCACACGATCACCTCGTAGGACTTCGTGCGGTCGAGCGTGGAGGCAGCGGCTGCGAGGTCGACGGTGAACACGCCGCCGGAGATGCCGCGCACGTACTGCATCGCGAGGAATCCGCCGCCGGTGGTGACCTCCGCCTCGGTTCCCGCCTCGATCAGCGCGACGTAGGCACCCGTGATGGCGCCCAGCTTCGACGCCTTCGCCTCGATCGTGAGCCCCTCCTTCGCGCTCGCGTTCTTCACCGTGGCGGTGAGAGTGGCGGCCTCGGTGTAGTTCAGTGCGACGCTGCGCTCCTGATCGACGTTGACCACGCCTCCGGCCGCGTAGGTGTAGACGCCGTACGAGCCCGGAGTCGCGGACGCGTCTTTCAGCGTCAGGGTCGCCTGGAACGTGCCGTCGTCGGCGATGTCGACCCACTGCGCGCGGATCACACCCTGATACGGAGACGGCACCTGGTTCAGCACGTCCTCGGAGAGCGCCCAGACCTGCGTCCCCACGGAGCGTGTCGAGGACGCGGCACCGGTGGACGGCTGCCATGTCGAGGCGAAGTTGCCGAACACGACGTAGGTGCCCTGCGGAAGATCCTTCGGGATCGGCACCCCACGGCCGCCGACGTTGGCCGCCGGGTCGTAGCCCGAGCCCTTCACGACGATCTTGTCGCCGGCCGCGAGGGCGGCACTCCCCGCCGGAGTGGCGCCGTCGGCAAGGAACACCTCGATCGTCGCGTCGGTCGGCGGGGTCGTGCCCGGGTCCGTACCGGGGTCGGTCCCCGGGTCCGTACCAGGGTCGGTCCCCGGATCCGTTCCCGGGTCAGTCCCCGGATCCGTCCCGGGATCAGTCCCCGGATCCGTACCAGGGTCAGTCCCCGGATCGGTACCGGGATCCGTCCCGGGATCCGTCCCCGGATCCGTGCCCGGGTCGGTGGGCACGGGGCCGAACACGGCATCCCACTGCCCCGCGGAGATCGCGACCTCACCGCGTCCGTAAATCGTCGTCGCGTCCGGGTTCGAGTGCTTCTGCCACACGAGCACCTCGTAGGACTTCGTCCGATCGAGCGAGCCTGCCGGTGCCTCGAGCGTGAACGTGCTCGCCCCTCCGGCGACGACGGGCATCACGAACGCGGCGTATCCGCCCCCGCCGCTGAGCCCACCTTCCGTGCCGGTGACGATCAGGGCCGCGTAGGCGCCCGCGACATCGGGCAGCCCGTCGGCCTGCACCTGCACGCGCACCCCCGACGTGTCGGCGGAAGAGACCGATGCCGTGACCGCGGCGCCGGCGGCGTGCGCGGGCGGGACGATCACCGCACCGGCCGCGACGAGAAGGAAGGAGACGAAAGCGGCGAGCAGCACGCGTAGGCGAGTGCTCCCCGAGGATGCGGTGGCTATGGCGTTCACGATTCTCCACGGCTCCGGGCACGCAGAAGATCACGTGTGCCGACGGTGCCGCAATGCGGTCTGGCGACGGATGGGTTTTGGTTAGGCTTAGCTAAGTAAGCACTGATCCTGAGCGTAGAGGTGCCGATCGAGGCGCGTCAAGTTTTAGGATAGCCTTGCCTAATGCGCCGCGTCATCGCCGTCTTCTTCGTCGCCGCCCTCGCCGTCGGGCTCACCGCGTGCGCCGAGCCGGGAGCCACCGCCGCACCCCCTCTCGCCGTGGAGGACACGTGCCCGCAGGCATCCACGCCCCTCGCGTCCCTCGGCCTGATCGACGACGTGCGCGGACATGAAGGCCCCTCCACCGCGTGCCTCTCCAGCCACGCGATCGAGGCCGTCGATGATGACACCGCGCCGGACCTACCGGTGACGGTGACCGACAGCGAAGGCCGGGACGTCGAGATCACCGACGTCGACCGCATCCTGCCGATCGACATCTCGGGCACGATCGCGTCGACCGTGTTCGCTCTCGGTCTCGGCGATCAGGTCGTCGGGCGCGACGCGTCGACCGACTTCGTGGGCACGGAAGACCTTCCGGTCGTCACGAAGACAGGCCACACGCTCAATGCCGAGGCGATCCTCGAACTGTCCCCGACCGTCATCCTCACCGACACGACGATCGGCCCGAAGGAGGTGCGCCAGCAGTTGCGCGACGCGGGCATCGCGGTCGTGGTGATCTCCAGCGACCGGCGGCTCGACACCACCGACGAGCTGGTCACCGAGATCGCGGCAGCCCTCGGGGTCCCGAGCCGGGGCGAGGCGCTCATCGCGCTGCTCGATGCCGCGGTCGATGAGACGCTGGCCGAGATCTCCGAGGTGGTGCCCGCCGACGAAGCGGATCGCGCCCGCATACTCTTCCTCTACGTCCGCGGCAGCGCGAACGTGTACTACATCTTCGGCGAGGACTCCGGAGCCGACTCGCTGATCGACGCGGTGGGCGGAGTCGATGTCGCCGCCGAGATCGGATGGGAGGGCATGAAGCCCCTGACGGCCGAAGCCCTCGTCGCCGCGCAGCCCGACGTGCTGGTGATGATGACCGACGGGCTCGAATCCGTCGGTGGCATCGACGGGCTGATCGAGCGGATCCCCGCCGTGGCTCAGACACCCGCCGGAGCACACCGTCGCGTGATCGACATGGCCGACAGCGAGATCCTCAGCTTCGGTCCGCGCACCGCCGACGTGATCGGCGCCCTGGCCCGCGCCCTGTACGCCCCCGAGCCCGCGAAGTGACCGGCGAGGTCGTCACCCCGACTCCGACCAGGCATCGGGGCCTGCGCTTCACCCTGGTGACGGTCGGCCTGGTCGTCGCGCTCGCGATCACGTGCATCGTGTCGATCACGAGCGGGCAGTACGACCTGTCCCCCACCTCTCTGGTCGGGGTTCTGCTGCGCGGCATCGGGATCGACTCCGCGTGGGCTCCGGCGGCATCCACCGACTACGGCGTGATCTTCACCCTGCGGATGCCGCGCATCGTGCTCGGCCTGCTGGTCGGTGCCGCCCTCGCCGTCTCGGGTGTGCTCATGCAGGCGATCTTCGGCAACCCGCTCGCGGACGCCGGGGTGGTCGGGGTCTCCTCGGGCGCGGCGCTCGGTGCAGCCGCGAGCATCACCTTCGGGCTGGCGACGTTCGGGATGTGGACGACGCCCGCCTTCGCGTTCCTCGGGGGCCTGGTCGCGGTGTTCTCGGTGTACTTCATCAGCCGGTCCGGCGGACGCACCGAGGTCGTGACCCTCCTGCTCACCGGTATCGCGATCAATGCGATCGCCGGCGCGGGCATGGCGTTCTTCACGTTCCTCGGCACGACGTCGACCCGCGAGCAGATCGTGTTCTGGCAGCTCGGCTCGCTGAACGGCGCGCTGTGGTCGAACATCCAGCTCGTGGCACCGCTCGTCCTGATCGGCGTGGTCGTCGCCCTGATCGTGGCGCCCGGCCTGGACCTCTTCGCCCTCGGCGAGCGCACCGCACGACACCTCGGCGTGAACGTCGAGCTGCTGCGGGTGGTGGTCATCGTGACCGTCGCGCTGCTGGTGTGCGCGGCGGTCGCGTTCGCCGGGATCATCGGCTTCGCCGGGCTCGTGGTGCCGCACCTGATGCGCATGATGATCGGCCCCGCCCACCTCCCGCTCGTGGTCGCCTCGGCACTCGGCGGCGCGCTGCTCATCGCGGTCGCCGACCTGGTCGCCCGCACCGCGGTGCCGCTCGCGGATCTCCCCATCGGCATGATCACCTCGCTCGTGGGCGGGCCGTTCTTCCTGTGGCTGCTCGTGCGCACGCGCCGTCGCTCGGGAGGATGGGCGTGACCGTCCGGCTCCGCGGGGCGGGGCTCACGGTGCGCGTCGGCGAAGGGCGGACGATCCTCGATCATGCGTCCATCGACGTCCACAGCGGGGAGATCCACGCCCTCGTCGGACCGAACGGTGCGGGCAAGTCCACGCTGTTCGGAGTCCTCGCCGGAGACGTCACCGCGCACGCGGGCACGGTGGAGCTCGATGGCCGTCCCCTCGACCGGGTCGCACCGCGCATGCTCGCCCGGCAGCGTGCCGTGCTCCTGCAGGAGAACACCGTCACGTTCCCCTTCAGCGCAGAGCAGGTCGTGCGGATGGGCCGGACCCCCTGGGCGCGCACGCCCGCGGCCGAGGAAGACGACGATCTGGTGTCCTCCGCGATGGCGCAGACCGAGGTGACGACACTCCGTGCGCGCGCGGTGCCGTCGCTGTCGGGAGGTGAGCGCGCCCGGGTCGCCCTCGCCCGCGTGATCGCCCAGAGCACCGGCATCCTGTTGCTCGACGAGCCGACCGCGGCGCTCGACCTGAAGCACCACGAAGACGTCATGCGGCTGATCCGGACGCGTGCGGACGCCGGGATCGCGGTGGCCATCGTGCTGCACGATCTCAATGCCGCGCTCGCGCACGCCGACCGCGTGACGCTCCTCGCCGACGGGCGGGTCGCCGCGACCGGCACGGCGTCCGAGGTGCTGAGCGCCGAGCGGATCGAGCAGGTCTACGGCCAGGCCGTCGATGTGTTCCCCCACCCCGCGACCGGGGTTCCGCTGGTCGTCGCGCGGCGCTGATCCGGGCGCGGCTAGGGCCGCAACGGGAGGACGTCGCTCAGATCGGCGCGGGTCCCGGAGGCGTGGATGCGCCCGGCGGCCGCGGCCTCCGCCCATCGCTCGGTCCCGGTCGACACGGCGATCCAGGTCGCGGCATCCATCTCGACGACGTTGGGCGGCGTGCCCCGGGTGTGACGGGGTCCTTGGATGACCTGCACCGCACCGAACGGAGGCACCCGCACCTCGACGCTGTTGCCCGGCGCCTTCTCGTCCAGCAGCTGCAGCAGGTAGCGCACGGCGGTGGCGAGGTCGGAGCGCTGCGGCTTCGCCCCCGAGGCATCGGCGGCACGGACGGCATCGAGCGCGACGCGTCCGTCCGTGATGTCGATCTTCCTGGCCATCTCTCCAGACTACGTCCGACGTCGCGCGACGAGTCCTAAGCTCGAACGCATGAGCATGCATCCCCAGGGCGCCCGCGCCGAGCTGCTCGCGGCTGTCGCCGACCATTCCTGGGGCGTGCGCATCCCGCAGCTCGCCGATCCGCAGAGCGCTCATGACGCGGCCGTGCTCATCCTGTTCGGCGTGCTCGACCGCATCCCCGCCCCCACGGCCGGACCCGCCGTCGCCCGCGACCTCGACATGCTTCTGCAGCGCCGCGCACCCACCCTCTCCTCCCACCCCGGTCAGGTCTCCTTCCCGGGCGGCCGTGTCGAGCCGGATGACGCCGATGCCGTGGCCACAGCCCTGCGCGAAGCCGAGGAGGAGACCGGGCTCGATCCGGACGGAGTGGAGATCCTGGCCACGCTCCCCGTGATTCCGCTCGCCGCCAGCAACCACCTGGTGACCCCGGTGCTGGCCTGGTGGCAGTCGCCGTCGCGGGTCGTGGCCGTCGACCACGCCGAGACCGTCGAGGTGTTCCGCGTCCCTGTCGCCCAGCTCCTCGACCCGGCCACCCGGTTCACCTCGACCCTCACACGGATGGGCCACACCTTCCGCAGCCCCGCCTTCGACGTCGACGGCACGATCGTGTGGGGCTTCACCGCGATGGTGCTCGATGCCCTGTTCGACGCCGCCGGCTGGACCGTGCCCTGGGATGCCTCCGTGGAACGGACCGTCGACCTCTGAGCCCGGTCGACCCCGGAGCCCGGTCGTTCTCGGAGTCTGGAGTCCCTTCGACCTCGGTCACAACTCCTCAAGAATGTTGGGCGCACGACCGACACACCGCGGGTATGCACCGATTCGGCGGGCTTCTGCGGAGTTGTGAACACCGAACACCCGAACACCGACCACCGACCACCTGAAACCCGGACCGTGAGCCTCGGTAGTCTGGACGGGTGAAGATTCTCGTCCTCGGTTCCGGTGCCCGTGAGCACGCGATCATCCTCGCCCTGCGGGCAGAGCAGACGGAGCACGAGATCTTCGTCGCTCCGGGCAATGCGGGCATCGCGCAGGATGCGACCCCCGTCACGGTCGATCCCCTCGACGGCGCCGCGGTGACGGCCTTCGCGCATGAGCACGCCATCGACCTGGTCGTCGTCGGCCCCGAGGCCCCGCTGGTCGCCGGTGTCGCGGATGCGCTGCGGGTGCGTGGCATCCCGGTGTTCGGCCCGGGCAAGGCCGCCGCTCAGCTGGAGGGCTCGAAGTCCTTCGCCAAGCGGGTCATGGACGCGGCGGGCGTGCCGACCGGTCGTGCAGTCCGTGCATCCACCACGACCGAGGTCGAGTCCGCATTCGACGAGCTCGGCGCACCGTACGTGGTCAAGGCCGATGGCCTCGCCGCGGGCAAGGGTGTCATCGTGACGTCCGAGCGTGCCGACGCCCTCGTGCACGCCGAGCAGTACCTTCCTGCCGGGCCCGTCCTCATCGAGGAGTTCCTCTCCGGCCCCGAGGTCTCGCTGTTCTTCCTCAGCGACGGCGACACGGTGCGCGCGCTCAGCCCCGCTCAGGACTTCAAGCGCGCACTCGACGGTGACGCCGGACCCAACACCGGTGGCATGGGCGCGTATTCGCCGCTGCCGTGGCTCGCCGAGCAGTTCGGCAGCGAGCGGGCTTTCGTCGAAGAGGTCACCCGTGACGTGGCTCTCCCCGTGGTGCGGCAGCTCGACGCCGAGGGCACCCCGTTCATCGGGCTGCTCTATGCGGGGCTGATCCTCACCCAGGCCGGTGTGCGCGTGATCGAGTTCAACGCCCGCTTCGGCGACCCCGAGACGCAGATCGTGCTGCCCCGACTGGTGACCCCGTTGTCGGACCTGCTGTTCGCCGCTGCCTCCGGCACGCTCGAAGATCAGCCCGAGCCCGAATTCAGCGACGACGTGGCGATCACCGTCGTGCTCGCCAGCGAAGGCTACCCCGAGGCGCCGCAGACCGGTCGCCCGATCGAGGGCCTCGCGGACGCTGCGTCGGTCGAGGGTGTGCGACTCGTGCATGCGGCGACCGCGAGCCCCGATGCACCGGGAGGATCGCTCATCGCGACGGGCGGCCGCGTGCTGAACGTCGTGGCCGTCGCCTCCGACTTCCGCACGGCGCGCGACCGCGCGTACGAGGCGATCTCCCGCATCTCCCTCGAGGGCTCGCACCACCGCACGGACATCGCCGCCCGCGTCGCGGAGTAGTCCTGCTCCGCCTCCGGACCGCAGACGCTCGCGGTGAGGCTAGCTCGAGGTGAGGCTGGTGCCCGAGATGTCGATCCAGTACCGCCGTACGCGGGGCTCCCCGGGCTCGGGGGCGTCGATCACGTCTTCGAGCTCGCCACCTGCACCCTCGATCGTCCGGATCGACCCCACGTTGTCGTCATCGCAGGTGAGCATGACCCGCTCGTAGCCCTCGGCCTTCGCCAGGCGCAGCATCAGGCGGAGCGCCTCGCGCACGATCCCCTCCCGGCGTCGGGAGGGGATCACCGAGTATCCGATGTGGCCGCCGAAGCGACGAAGCCACTCGTTGAGCTCGCGGCGGAACGCGATGAACCCGACGACCTCGTCACCCTCGGTGATCCAGAAGTGGTCGCACGGAACCCGACCCTCCGGCAGCGCGGCTCCGGGGGTTGCGAACAGCGCCGCCATCTCGACGAAGGCCTCGCACGCGGCACGGTCGGGCACCAGCCCCTTCTCGATACCGGCACCGTCGACGTGTCCGCCCTGGAACTCGGCCACCGCGGCGGCCCAGGACTCGAACAGGTCGGTGGTCGGTCGGGAGAGCGCGATCGTCATCGCCTCAGCACACCAGACGGTGGTCGCCGGTGCAACTCGCTCCGGGCTTTCGAATCCCGCAAACGGCCCGATCCGAGCCACGGATGCGACGATTCGCGCGATTCGAAAGCCGCGGCCGGACTCAGGGAGCCGTGGTCTTGTCGTAGCGGCCGAGGAACAGCGAGGCGATGAGGGCGATCCCCATGACGCACGCCGGCAGCAGGATCGACTGCGCCATACCGGCGGCGAACCCGTCGGCAACCTGCGGCGGAAGCGTCCCGCCCGTCGAGATGCCGGAGGGCGCATCGGCGAGACCCGGGAGGTTCGCCTCCAGGCGCGACTGCATGAACGCCGCGATGGATGCCGAGCCGATGACCGATCCGATCGTCCTGGTCGTGTTGTAGATGCCCGCACCCGCACCGGCCTGGCGCGGAGGGAGCTTGCGCGTCGCCGTGGTGGCGAGCGGGCCCCACATGCCCGCATTGCCGATGCCCATCAGGGCGGACGGCAGCAGGAACATCCAGATCGGGGTGTCCATGTTGATCAGGGCCGAGTACCAGACCAGCGCGCCGGCCACGCAGAGCAACCCCGGGATGAGGATGATGCGCGGATCGACCCGGTCGAGCAGCTTGCCCGCGGCCGGAGCGAGCACACCCGAGAGCACGGCCATCGGGATCAGGAGCAGCGCCGCTTCGGTGGGCGTGAGCCCGCGCGCCGTCTGCAGGAAGAACATCATCGGCAGCGACATGCTCGTCACCGTGAAGCCGACCGCGGCGATCGCCACGTTCGCCCCCGAGAAGTTGCGGTCGCGGAACAGCTCGAGCGGGACCAGCGGCTCACTCCGGGTCTTGGCCTGCTGCAGGATGAAGAGGCCGAGGACCACCAGCCCGGCGATGATCAGGCTCCACACCGAGATGGGGCCCCAGATGACGCCCCAGTCGTACTTCTCGCCCTCCTGGAGCCCGAACACGAGGAGGAAGAGGGCCACGGCGCTCAGCACCACGCCCACGATGTCGAAGCGGTGCGGGTGCGTCGCGAGCTTCGGGACCAGGCGCCAGGCGAGCACGAACGCGACGATGCCGACCGGGATGTTCACGAAGAAGATCCACTCCCAACCGAAGCCGTCGACCAGCAGGCCTCCGACGAGCGGGCCGACCAGGGTGGCGACACCGGCGGTCGCGCCCCACAATCCCATCGCGGCACCGCGGCGCTCCGGCGGGAACGTCCGGGTGATCACGGCCATCGTCTGCGGGGTCATGAACGCCGCCCCGAGACCCTGCACCGCGCGGGCGACGATGAGCCCCTCGAGTGTGGTGGAGAGTCCGCACCAGAGCGAGGCGAGCGTGAAGATCGCGAGACCGATCAGGTAGATGTTCTTCGGGCCGAAGCGGTCGCCGAGGCGTCCGGTGATCAGCAGCGGCACGGCGTAGGCGAGCAGGTAGGCGCTCGTGACCCACACCACGTTGTCGAGGTTGTTCGTGTTCGGGTCGAGCGCCGCCTTGATGGCCGGGTTCGCGACCGACACGATCGTGGTGTCGACCAGGATCATGAAGAAGCCGATGACGAGCGCCCAGAGCGCGGGCCAGGGACTCGTGGGCTTGTGCCCGAGGGAGTAGGTGCCGGTCGACGGGCCGGAGGACGAGGGCTCGGACACCGGTGGGCGGTCTCCGGCACGAGGAGTATCAGTCATTGCTGTGCAGCCTTTCGCTGAGCGCGGTAGCGGTCTGAGTTCTGGAATGCCGTGGGACCCCACGGCAGGGCGTCGGCCTCGAGGCGTTCGAGGAGGGAGTCGAGCCAGCGGAGCTCCGCCGCCAGCAGCGCTTCCTGACGCTCGATCTCGACGAGGACCTGTTCGGGAACCGCGTGATTCCTGGCCTGCGCCAGGCCGTCGCGATGTCGGATGTGGTCGTCGACCAGGGCGACCCGGTGCGCGCCCAGAAGCTCGATGACGTCCGGACGCTCGAGGTTGTGCGCCTCGGCGAGCGCGATCCGGAACTCGGCGGGGTGGTCGATGCGGGGCAGCTCGCGCTGCACCCACGTGACGACCGCTTCGCGTCCGGCATCCGTCAGGGAGTAGGTCGTGCGCTCCGGACGGTTGCCCTCGCGGTCGATGCCGAGTTCATCGATCAACCCTGCACGATGCAGCCGGGAGACCGTGTGGTACAGCGTCCCGTTCGTGATCGTGAGGAGCCGGTCGTCGTGGCGGGCCCGCATGAGACGCACCATCTCGTAGGGGTGCATGTCGCCCTCGCGCAGCAGCGCGAGCACCATCACCCCCATCGGGGTGAGGCGATCGACGGCATCCTTCTTCATGCGCCCCCTCAAATAGTCCATGTGGACTATACGCCCATTTCAACCGCCCGCACACACCCCGTCCTGTCGCCGACACCCGGCCCTGTCGCCGAGACCCCGTCCTGGCGCCGACACCCGGCCCTGTCGCCGAGACCCCGTCCTGGCGCCGACACCCCGTCGCAGTTACGGCGGTACGGCGGGGTCTCGGCGCCGAACGGGGGTCTCGGTGGGACCCGCCCGAGGGAACCGGGATAATGAGCGGGTGAGCACTCCTTCAGAAGGCACGGCACAGAGCATCCCCGGCTGGCGGCACATCTACTCGGGCAAGGTCCGCGACCTGTACGCCTCGGAAGACCCGGCGGACACCCGCATCCTCGTCGTCGCCTCCGACCGCGTGAGCGCCTTCGACTTCGTGCTCTCTCCCGGCATCACCGACAAGGGTGCCCTGCTGACACGTCTGAGCCGCTGGTGGTTCGCCCAGCTCTCCGACTTCCCCAACCACATCGCCGCGGGTGAGCTGCCCGAGGCCGTCGCCGATCGCGCCATGCTCGCACAGTCGCTCGAGATGCTGCCGATCGAGTGCGTCGTGCGCGGATACATCACGGGGTCGGGCTGGGCCGAGTACCAGGAGAGCGGCACCGTGTGCGGCATCCCGCTGCCCGCGGGCCTGCAGAACGGCGACCGGCTGCCGGAGCCCCTGTTCACCCCCGCCTACAAGGCGCCGATGGGCGAGCACGACGAGAACATCACGTTCGACCGAGCCGTCGAGCTGGTCGGCGCCGACCGTGCGGCCGAACTGCGCGACACCTCCCTCGCGATCTACACGGCTGCGGCCGCCATCGCCGAGGAGAAGGGCCTGATCCTCGCCGACACCAAGTTCGAGTTCGGGACGGATGCCGACGGCACTCTGCGCCTGGCCGACGAGGTGCTCACGAGCGATTCGTCGCGGTACTGGGACGCCGAGGCCTGGCGCACCGGCAGCATCCCGAGCGCACGGATGGCGAGCTTCGACAAGCAGATCGTGCGCGACTGGCTGGCGGCGAACTGGGACCAGCAGGGCGAGCCGCCGCTGCTTCCGGACGATGTGGTCGCACGCACCGCCGACCGCTACCGCGAGCTGATCGAGCGTCTCGGAGCCTGACCCGTCCCGCTGTGCGCGGTTCGCACGCCCGCGTGTGCGGCTCGGATGCATGACGATCCGACGGATGCATGACGATCGGCCGCGAGCCGCTCCTGCTTCCGTCGTGCACACCTGCATCTGAACCTGCACGCTGACCGGCGGAGAGGGGCGTCCGCACTCAGGGAACCCTCAGGGATCGATAGTGTTGCTCCAGCACTCCTGCCATCCCCCGAACCTCTGAGGAGCCCGCATGGCCCTGTGGAAGCTGCACGGAAACGGCCGCACGGTCGAACCCGACGCCGTCGTCCGTCCCGATGAGCGCCTGACCTGGCCGGCGACGATCGCGATCGGACTCCAGCATGTCGTCGCGATGTTCGGCGCCACGTTCCTGGTGCCGATCATCACCGGCTTCCCGGTCGCCACCACCCTGCTGTTCAGCGGTGTCGGCACGATCCTGTTCCTGCTGATCACCCGCAACAAGCTGCCCAGCTACCTCGGCTCTTCCTTCGCCTTCATCGCACCGGTCACGGCCGCGACCGCCTCCGCGAACATGGGCACCGCCCTGGCCGGCATCGTGGCGGTCGGCGTACTCCTGGCGATCATCGGCGTCGTTGTGCACACGGTCGGCGTGAAGTGGGTCGATCGCTTCTTGCCGCCGGTCCTGGCGGGGACCATCGTCGCCCTCATCGGATTCAACCTCGCCGGCGCAGCGCACAACAACTACGCCGCAGCGCCCGTGACCGCGACCTTCACCCTCGCGATCACGATCCTCTTCGCCGTCGTCTTCCGCGGTTTCCTCGGACGCATCTCGATCTTCCTCGGCGTGATCGCGGGCTACATCTTCGCGGGTTTCCGCGGGGAACTGGACTTCACAGCCGTCGAGAAGGCGGACTGGATCGGGCTGCCCACCTTCACCTTCCCGAACTTCACCGAGCCCGGCACGCTGACGGCGTTGGCGATGTTCCTCCCCGTCGTCCTGGTGCTGATCGCGGAGAACGTCGGCCACGTGCGCGGCGTCGCGACCATGACCGGTGATGCGAGCGTGAACCAGCAGACCGGCAAGGCCCTGATCGCCGATGGTGTCTCGACCACCCTGGCCGGCTTCTTCGGCGGATCGGGAACCACGACCTACGGGGAGAACATCGGTGTGATGGCTTCCACCCGCGTCTACTCCACCGCTGCGTACTGGGTGGCCGGAGCCGCCGCGATCCTGCTCAGCCTCTCGCCCAAGTTCGGTGAGGTCATCAACTCCGTGCCCGCCGGAGTGCTCGGTGGCGTGACCACCGCACTGTACGGCCTCATCGGGGTGATCGGCATCAAGATCTGGGTCGACAACCGCGTCGACTTCTCCCGGCCCGTCAACCAGTACACGGCCGCCGTCGCGCTGATCATGGCCGTCGGCGGATTCATGATCAAGGACGAGGCCTCCGGGTTCGAACTCGGCGGAATCGTCATCGCCACGGTCGCGGCGATCCTGATCTACCACCTGGGGAACCTGATCGCCCGCCTGCGCAAGACCGGTGCCGACGACCCCCGTCCGCTCGCAGCCGTCGGCCCGCTCGGCGGCGACCCCGAGTAACCGGCTTCTCCCGCCGGCTCTCCCGCCGGTTCGTCCGCCGTCGCGGTTCACAACTCCGCAGAAGTAGCCCGAATCCCGCTTCATGCGGCCGGTTCGGCCCGGAACGGCTACGTTTCTGCGGAGTTGTGAACGCGACTCAGTCGATGACCGCGAGCACGCCGTCGGCCGAGACCGTCGCGGAGAGCGCAACACGCTGTGAAAGCGTGCCGGCGCGATGGGCTTCGACCGTCGTCTCCATCTTCATGGCGTCGATGACGGCGACCGGATCGCCCTGTGCGACCTCCGCGCCCTCCTCGACGAGCCAGCGCACGAGCGTGCCCGGCACGGGGGAGCACAGTTCGGTCGGATCGGCTGCGGGCGTGGGCACGGCAGCGCCCGTCGACGGCCCGAGTCCTGCGAGCAGAGCCGCCGGGAGCCCGAGCATCACCCGCCGTCCGTCGATCTCGACCGGGAAGCGCTGCAGCACGGCGTCTAGCAGCGCTGACGGGCGGGGCTGCATCTCCAGCTTCGGCAGCAGCGCGCTCTCGATCCACTGCGTGTGCACCGCGAAGGTCTCGGTGGCGAACGCCGCATCGTCGAGGGCGAGCAGGTCGAACGGGATGACCGTCGCCGGCCCCTCCACCACGAGCTCACGCAGTGCCCGGCGCGCCCGCACGATGGCCGCGTCGCGCGACTCCGCGTGCACGATGAGCTTGGCGATCATCGAGTCGAAGGCCGGCTGGACGACGTCGCCCTCATCGATGCCGCTGTCCCACCGCACGCCGGGACCACCGGGGATCCGCAACCGCTCGACGCGGCCGGGGCTGGGCAGGAATCCGCGACCGGGGTCCTCGGCATTGATCCGGAACTCGAACGCGTGGCCGACGGGGTCGGGCGTCTCGGTGAAGGACGGACCTTCCCCGAACGCGATCCGGAACTGCTCGCGCACCAGATCGACCCCGGCGACCGCTTCGGTGACCGGATGCTCCACCTGGAGCCGGGTGTTCACCTCGAGGAAGGAGATGGTGCCGTCGGCGGCGAGCAGGAACTCCACCGTGCCGGCCCCGCGGTAGGAGACCTCGGCGCAGATCGAGCGTGCGGCGTCGTGGAACCGGGTCCGCTGTGCGACGGACAGTCCGGGCGCGGGGGCCTCCTCGATGAGCTTCTGGTTGCGACGCTGCATCGAGCAGTCACGATCGCCGACGATGACGACACCGCCGCGTCCGTCGCCGAGCACCTGGACCTCGATATGACGCGGGCTCTCCAGGAACCGCTCCACGAAGCACTCACCTCGACCGAACGCCGCGATGGCCTCGCGGGTGGCCGCATCGAACGCCTCCGCCACCGCGGACAGCTCGCGCACGACCTTGAGTCCACGCCCGCCGCCGCCGAAGGCCGCCTTGATCGCGATCGGGAGACCGTGTTCCTCTGCGAAAGCCACCGCCTCCTCCGCGCCGGCCAACGGCTCATCGGTTCCGGCCGCCAGAGGGGCACCGACCTGCTGAGCGATGCGACGCGCGGTCATCTTGTCTCCGAGCGCGTCGATGCTCGCGGGCGTCGGACCGATCCAGACCAGCCCGGCCTCTTCCACCGCTCGCGCGAACGCGGCGCTCTCCGACAGGAATCCGTATCCGGGATGCACGGCGGTCGCCCCCGACTGCCGTGCGGCGGCGAGCAGCGCGTCGATGGAGAGGTAGGTGTCGGCGGCCGTAATGCCGACGAGACCCACGGCCTCGTCGGCGAGGCGCACGTGCAGGGCGTCGACGTCTTGGTCGGCGTACACCGCGATCGATGCGTAGCCGGCTTCGGCACAGGCACGGATGACGCGCACGGCGATCTCTCCGCGATTGGCGATCAGGATCCTCTGCGTGGTCGGCGCGGCGGTCATGAGGTCTCCTTGACGATGAAGCGAAGGCGCACGCCCGGTGGCAGCTGACCTGCGAGGTCGAGGCTGCGGTCCGTGAGTGCACCGATGATCGGGTATCCCCCGGTGAGGGGGTGGTCGGGGAGGAACAGCACCGGCTGTCCGTCGGGCGGCACCTGGATCGCACCGGTGACGGCGCCCTCGCTCGGCAGCTCTCCGCCGCGTGCGCGTTCCAGGGGCACCTCGCCGTGGAGCCGGATGCCGACACGGTCGGAGCGCGGCGTCACCGTCCACTCCTGAGCGGTGAGGGTCGCGAGCGCTCCGGCCGTGAACCAGTCGTCGCGGGGACCGAGTGTGATCTCGAGCTCGACGAGGTCGCCCACGGCCGGCAGCTCACGGGGCAGGGCGTCGGGTTCGACCGGGTGCGAGGCGACGCCGCCCACCGGGACGACCGCGCCCGCGGTCAGTGCCTCGGGTCCGAGTCCGGCCAGGGTGTCGGCGGCGCGGCTGCCCAGTGCAGCAACCGCCTCCAGTCCACCGCGGACGGCGATGACATAGCGCAGTCCGCGCGCGGGATGGCCGAGGGTCAGCTCGTCGCCGTCGACCGTGGCGAAGGGCACACCGTGGGCCACGGAACGGACAGCGCCCTCGACGTCGGTCAGGCTGAGCGCACCGACCGCTCCGGTGACCGCGGCGACGCCCGCTCCCCGGAATCGCAGCACCGCACCACCGACGCTCTCCAGCACCGCGGCCTCGGTCGCGTTGCCCACCGCACGGTTCGCATCGTGCAGGGCCCGGCGGTCGGCCGCCCCGGATGCCGAGACCCCGAGTGCCGCGAAACCCGGGCGCCCGGCATCCTGCACCAGCAGCTGCAGCGACGGGCGGACCACTTCGACCGCAGCCTCTGTGCGGAAACCCAGAGCATCCGCATCCGTCTCGGCGTGTTGCTCCACGACATGCCCAGGGCGCACCGCGTCGGCTCCGTTTCGGCCCGATTCGTCCGAGCGACCCAGGTCCAGCCGAGCCACTTCGCGCACGTGCTCGAACCGCACGGAGGTGCCGGGGGCCAGGAGTGCGGGAGGGTCACGGTCGATGTCCCACATCACGGCGTCCGTGCGGCCGATCAGCTGCCATCCTCCGGGGCTCTCGCGCGGATACACCCCGGTGAACGCGCCCGCGAGTGCGACGGATCCGGCGGGCACGCGCGTGCGCGGTGAAGATCGGCGCGGCACGTCGAACAAGGGATCGCTGCTGACGACGTAGCCGAATCCGGGGGCGAAGCCCGAGAACGCGACCCGCCAATCGGCAGCGAGGTGCCGGTTCACCAGTTCCTCCGTCGAGACCCTGAGCAGGGTCGCCGCGTCGTCGAGGTCTTCGCCGTCGTACCGCACCGGCACGACGACCTCGCCCGCGTCCGGGAGCTGCGCGGTGTCGATCTCCACGGCCGCGAGCGCGGTCGCCAGCTCGACGGCGGAGACCCGCAGCGGATCGAAGCGCACGAGCACGGTCCGGGCACCGGGAATGCGCTCGACCACCCCGGGCACTCCCTCCCACGCGAGGTTCAGGCGCATCGCCTCGTCGAGGTCGGCCGCCTCGACGAGCAGAGCATGATCGGATGCCGTGAGGATGCGCATCAGACGAGGTACTCCGCATCCGGAACGTCGGTGAGGAACATGTACCCCGGCGCGTGCGTGATCGCGAACGGCGGCTTCGAGGCCATGATCGCGGCCTGCGGGGTGACCCCGCATGCCCAGAACACCGGCACCTCCCCGGCGCGGATCTCCGGGGCGTCACCGAAGTCGGGGCGTGCCAGATCGTCGATCCCGAGCGACGCCGGATCCCCGATGTGCACCGGAGCGCCGTGCACCGCCGGAGTACGCCCGGAGATCTGCACGGCATCCGCCACCCGATCCGCAGCGATCGGCCGCATCGACACGACCATCTCTCCGCTCAGCCGTCCCGCCGGCGTGCACGGCACCGCTGTCCGGTACATCGGCACGTTGCGGCCGAGCTCCTGGTGGCGGATCGGAATCCCCGCTTGCACGAGACCGGATTCGAACGTGAAGCTGCATCCGATCAGGAACGACACGAGGTCCGGATGCTCCGCCCAGGCCTCGGTCGCGTCGGAGACCTCCTCCGCCAGCTCTCCGTCGCGCCAGACGCGATAGCGGCCGATATCCGTGCGGATGTCGCTGCCGGGCGCGAGCCGGGACTCCACCTGCCCCTGTTCGATGACCTCGAGCACCGGGCACGGCTTCGGGTTCCGCTGCGCGAAGAGCAACGTCTCGAAGGCCCAGTCGGCCGGCACCGCGATGAGGTTCGCCTGGGTCAGCCCCACCGCGACGCCGCTGGTCGGCTCGGCGTGCCCCGCCCGGATGGCGGCGCGAGCCGCACGCGCATCGGCGAGCTGATCGGCGGTGGCGAGGACGGTCATGTCAGGCGCCCGTGAACGGGGCGATCGTGATGCCGGCGTCCTGCAGCATCCGCTTCGTCTCGGCGGCCATCGCCACCGAGCCGGGGCTGTCGCCGTGCACGCAGATCGACTGCGCGGCCACGGGCACATCGGTGCCGTCGATCGCCCGGATCACACCGTCGGCGGCCAGGCGCACCATTCGCTCGGCGACCGCAGCCGGGTCGTGCAGCACGGCCCCCTCCTCGGTGCGCGACACCAGCTGCCCGTCCGGCTGATAGGCGCGGTCGGCGAATGCCTCCGCCGCAACGGCGAGCCCTGCCCGCTCGGCGACGTCGAGCACGACGCCTCCGGACAGGCCGAGCAGCACCAGGCTCGGGTCGATCGCACGGATCGCGGCCACGACGTCCTTCGACTGACGCTCGTCCCGCGCGATCGTGTTGTACAGCGCACCGTGCGGCTTGACGTAGGCGACCCGTCCGCCGACCGCGGAGGCGACCCCCATCAGTGCGCCGAGCTGATACTCGACGTGCGCCTGGAGCGTGGCCGAGTCGATGTCGACCTTCGTGCGTCCGAAGTTCTCGTAGTCGCGGTAGCCGGGGTGCGCGCCGATCACGACCCCGCCCTGGACCGCGGCCGTGAGCGTCTGCCGGATGCCCTCCGGATTGCCGGCGTGGAAGCCGCACGACACGTTCGCACTCGTGACGAGGCGGAGCATGCTCGCGTCGTCGCTGACGATCCGGTCGGCGACGTTCTCGCCGAGGTCCGAGTTCAGGTCGATCGAGGTCATGCGATCACGCTCCGATTCCGAGGAAGGCGAAGATGGGGCCGACCGAGACGATCCCCATGTACCAGGTCAGCAGCGTCACGAGAGTACCGGCGATCAGCAGCCACATCGGGTACTTCTTCGAGCCGAGCAGATCGCGACGGAACCAGCCGATGTACATGAACACCGTGAGGCCGATCGGCAGGATCAGACCGTTGAAACCGCCCACGAAGACGAGGATCGCCGCGGGTGCCGTGCCGATCGACAGGTACACGGCCAGCGACACCACGATGAACGCGACGGTCGCGAGTTGCAAGGGCCAGCCGCCCCTGAGCTTCTTCGTGAAGGTGGAGAGGAAAGTGGCCGACGTGTACGCCGCACCGATGACAGAGCTGATCGCGGCGGCCCAGAAGATCGCGCCGAAGATGCGCAGTCCGGCGTCGCCGAGCACCGCGCCGAATGCCTGCCCCGCGGGGTTCGCGGCCTGACTCGACAGGTCGAGAGTGACACCGGAGGCCACGACGCCGAGGATCGCGAGGAACAGGACGTAGCGCATGATGCCCGTGACGAGGATGCCGTTGGCGGCGGCGCGCATCACCGGACCGGCGCGCTCGGGTCCGGTGTGCCCGGAGTCGAGGTAGCGGTGTGCACCGGAGTAGGTGATGTAGCCGCCGACCGTTCCACCGACGATCGTGGTGATGGTGGCGAAGTTCAGCTCGTCCGGGAGGAAGGTCTGGGAGAGCGCTTCGCCGAGCGGCGGCTGCGCGATGAAAGCCACGATCAGGGTCATCACGATCATGCCGAGGCCGAGCACGATCAGGACGACATCCATCACCCGCCCCGCCTTCTTGATCAGGAAGATGATGATCGCCAGCGCTGCGGTGAGTGCGCCTCCGAGCTTCGGATCGATGCCGAGGAGCGCGTTCATGCCGAGCCCGCCACCGGCGATGTTGCCGATGTTGAACGCGAGTCCGCCGATCACGACGAGGACGGCGATCACGTGTCCGGAGAAGGGGATGGCGCTGTTGGCGAGTTCGCCGGCGCGCTTGCCCGACGAGGTGATCATGCGCCACACGTTCAGTTGCACGGCGATGTCGACCAGGATCGAGACGAGGATGGCGAAGGCGAACGCCGCCCCCATCGTCGCGGTGAACGTCGCCGTCTGGGTGATGAAGCCGGGGCCGATGGCACTGGTGGCCATGAGGAAGATCGCACCGAGGACGGCACTGCGGCCGGCGCGCTTCTTGACGGCGGCCAGGCGGACTTCGTCTTCCGGGGAGAGGGAGGCGGTGGACTGCTCGGACATGGAGGGGGATTCCCATCGTCGTTGGTGGGTGTCGGGTGACCCCCAGTGTAGAACGGATAGACACTGATTGTTCAACAATATTGTTTCGGCTGTGCTACGAAGACGTTGCCCGCGTGTGTTTTCTGGGGAGGATCCTCGAACGATCGATTCCTTCGCCACCTACGATGAAGGCATGAACCAGCAGGGCATGCTTCCCGATGTGCTCCGTCAGCGCATCATCGACGGCGACTTCGCTCCGGGATCGCGTCTGTCCGAGTCGGCCCTCGCCGAGCAGTTCGACGTCTCACGCAACACCCTCCGCGAAGCCTTCCGCGCACTCGCTGAACAGGGGCTGCTGGAGCACATCCCGCACCGTGGCGTCTCCGTCGCCTCCCCGTCGATCGCCGACGTCATCGACATCTATCGGGCCCGTCGCGTGATCGAATGCTCCGCGCTGCTGCAGTCGGAACCCGAGCACCCGGCCGTCCAGCGGATGAAGGACGCGGTCGAGTCCGCGGAAGCGGCCCGAGCCGAGGCGGCGGACGACCCTCGGGCCTGGCGCCGGGTCGGAAGCGCCAACATGGCCTTCCACGTCGCACTGGTCGATCTCGCCGACAGCCCCCGGCTGGCCCGCACGTACCGCGATCTGGCGGCCGAGCTCCGCCTGGTCTTCCTCAAGATCGACGATCCACGTTCGCTGCACGAACCCTTCGTCCGCAAGAACCGCGCCGTGCTCGACGCATTCCTCGCGCGCGGCCCGCAGGCCGGAGCCACCGAGCTCGAGCGCTACCTCGTGCAGTCGGAACGCGTGGTGCTCGGCGCCTTCGCCCGCATGCGCCTGGAGTGAGCGACCCCGCACCGCGCCTCAGGCGGTGCCCCCGGGCGGGTGCGGACCCGACTCGAGCGCTCCGGTCGCTCGCGGACGCCGTTCGCCGTCCCGCAGCCGCACGGGCGGGACAAGGGGCGCGGCGGGTGCGGGCAGTCCATATCGGCGGTAGACCCAGCGTCGCGCGTCTTCGAGTGGATACGTGTCACCGAACACCGCGAACTTCACGAAGACGCCTTCGAGGGTGCTGCGGAACATGATCTCCTCGAGCTCCGGATCCTCGGCGCCCCGCGCGCGGAACAGCTCACGCATGGCATCCTCCGCTGCCGTCACGCGTACCTCGTGTCGGACCTCCGACTCGGCGAACAGCCGGTGCGTCGACGGCTGCTGCTGCATCGCGAGCACCGCCCGCTCCAGCGGTGTCGCGTAGCCCGTCGCCCCGAGCGCCCCGTCGATCACGGCAGCGAGCATCTCGTCCGGCGTGCCTTCGACCCGGGCGAAGCCGAGCACGGTCTCGAACCAGCGATCGATGACCGCCGCGATGAGCTGGTCCTTGCCGCCGAAGTGATAGTTGACGAGCCCCTGGGCCACACTCGCACGCGTCGTGATCTCCGCGATGCTGGCCCCGGCGACTCCGCGCTCGGAGAAGGCCGCGATCGCCGCCTGCAGGATGCTCTCCCTGGTACGTTCGCGCGCCTGCCGATACTGCTCGTCGGAACGTGCCATGCGGCTTCCTCTCCCGTGTTCCGCGGTGTCCCTGCCTCTGAGCACGTGCCGCCCGACTCAGGCCGAGGCGCGCACCACGAGTTCGGTGGACAGGATCGTCGTCGTGGGCGGGTCCTCGCCCGCGAGACGCGACAGCAGGACCCGGGCCATGGCCTCGCCCTGCGCGTACATCGGCTGACGCATCGTGGTCAGCTGCGGATCCGTGCTGACCGCGACCGACGAATCGTCGAAGCCCACCAGGGCGATGTCCTCCGGAACCCGCAGGCCCGACGCACGCAGCGCCGTCAAGGCACCACGGGCCATCAGGTCGCTCGCGACGAAGATGGCGTCGGGGCGCCCGCCCGCGAGAAGCCGTCGAGCGGCGTCCGCCCCGCTCGCCTCGCTGTAGTCCCCCTCCTCCTCCGCATACGGGGAGAGACCGGCCCCCTTCAGCGCCTCGCGGAAACCCTGCACGCGGTCGACCGACGCGACCATCGTCAGCGGCCCGGAGATCGTCGCGATGCGCGTACGGCCGATGTCGATCAGGCGCTGAGTGGCGTTGCGCGCTCCGGTGACGTTGTCGACGTCGACCACGTAGTCGTCCTCATGGCGTCGCACCGGCCGACCGCCGAAGACGACGGGGACGGCATCCGCGATCCGATCGACGAAGGCGTCGCTCGTGTGATGCGAGACGATCAGCGCGCCGTCGACTCCGCCGTTGCGCACGAAGCTGGTCATCTTGTCACCGGGATCGTCGCTCGCGATCAGCAGGTTGAGCAGGTAGTCCGAGCTGCCGAGCGCCCCCGTGATGCCGGCGACGATCGCTGCGAAGAACGGGTCGCCGAAGAAGCGGGTCGTGTCCTCGGGGATGATCAAGGCGATCGCGTGCGTCTGCCTCGACGCCAGCGAGCGTGCCGCGCGGTTGGGCACGTAGTTCAGCTCGTCGATCGCGGCCCGCACGGCGGCCAGGGCCTCCGGGCTCACGGACGTCGATCCGTTCACCACCCGCGACACGGTGGACCGGGATACTCCGGCGGTGGATGCCACCTCTTCGATGGTCGCTCGGGGCGACATCAGCGTACGCACTCTTCCATCGCCCTATTGTCGCTGACCATCTCCCTTCGAATCACGCAAATGGTCGCATCTCGACCACGGATCGAGCCATTCACGCGATTCGAAAGGGGAGGAAGCCGCCCTACAGCGCGCGAGCGGCGATGATCCGGGCGTACTCGCGACCGGAGTCCTTGAGCGTGCGCTCCTGGGTGTCGTAGTCGACACGGACGATGCCGAAGCGCTTGTCGTAGCCCCACGCCCACTCGAAGTTGTCGAAGAGCGACCAGTAGAAGTAGCCGCGCACGTCGACACCTGCATCCGCCGCATCGAGCACCGCGGCGAGGTGCAGACGCAGGAATTCGGTGCGGTCGGCATCGTGCACACGCTTCTCGTCGCCCTCGACCACCACGACGTCGTCATAGGCCGCGCCGTTCTCGGTCATGTAGAGCACGGTGCCCGCAGGCTCGGCGTATTCGGTCCAGATCCGCTGCAGCACGCGGGTGAGGCCCTCGGGCTGCACCTCCCAGTTCTGCGCGGTGCGCGGCAGGCCCCGCTCGACCGCGTGGATGCCCTCGCTGGACGGATACGGGCTGCGCCGGACGCGATCGGTGTCCGGCTCCGCGGAGACCGGCCCCTGGGCCGGTGCCGTGCCGGACACGAAGTCGCCGTGGTAGTAGTTCACGCCCTGGGTGTCGATGCGCTGCGCGATGGTCTCGAGGTCACCGTCGTGGACGGCCGCCTCGAACCGCGCGACCGCCTCGGCATCGACCGCACGGATGTCCTCGACGATGTCGGCCGGATAGCTGCCGCGGTAGATCGGATCGAGGAACCAGCGGTTGAATTGCCCGTCCACCCGGCGGGCAGCATCGACGTCGGCCGGGTTCTGCGGATCAGCAGGATCGGCGACCGTGTGGTTCAGCGTGATGCCGAGGTTGAGCGACGCATCGCGACCGCGCAGCTCCTGCACGGTACTGCCGTGCGCGAGCAGCAGATGGTGCGCGGCGAGCAGCCCCTCCGCGACGCTGGTGTGACCCGGCGCGTGCTCGCCCGCCGTGTAGGAGAGGAACGACGAGCACCACGGCTCGTTCAGCGTCGTCCACACGTTCACCCGGTCGCCCAGCGCATCGTGCATCGTTCCCGCGTAGTCGAGGAACCGATCGACGGTGTCACGCTTCGTCCATCCCCCGCCCTCCTGCAGCGCCTGCGGCATGTCCCAGTGGTACAGCGTCAACCAGGGCAGGATGTCGGCGCCGAGGAGTTCGTCGACCAGTCGTTCGTAGAAGTCGACTCCGGCGGGGTTCACCGCACCGCCGTCCGGCCGCACCCGCGACCACGACGTCGAGAACCGGTACGTCTGCAGGCCGAGTTCCTTCATGAGCGCGACGTCTTGCGGGTAGCGGTGGTAGTGGTCGCAGGCCACATCGCCGTTCTCCGCGCCGATCACGGCACCGGGCACACGGGCGAACGCATCCCAGATCGACGCGGTGCGCCCGTCCTCGAACGCGGCCCCCTCGATCTGGTACGCCGCGGTCGCGGCACCGAAGAGGAAGTTCTCGGGGAAGGAGCGGGTCATACGGGTCATCCTTTCACCGCGCCCGCCATGATGCCACTGACCAGCTGGCGACCCGCGACCACGAAGAGCACGAGCAGCGGAAGGGTCGCGAGCACCGCGCCGGCGAGCACGATCGAGTAGTCGATGTAGTACCCCGACTGCAGCTGGCTGAGGGCCGTCTGCAGCGTCGGGTTCTGGGGGGAGAGCACGATCAACGGCCACAGGTAGTCGGTCCACGCGGTCATGAAGGTGAAGAGTCCGAGGATCGCCATGGCCGGTCGCGCCGCCGGGAGGCCCACCGTCAGGAACGTCCGGAACTGGTTCGCCCCGTCCATCCGCGCGGCCTCGATCAACTCGTCCGGGATCACGTCGACCAGATACTGGCGCATGAAGAAGACGCCGAACGCGGTGACCAGGGTCGGCACGATCACCGCGCCGATCGTCCCGGTCCAGCCGAGTTCGCGCATCAGCATGAACAGCGGGATGATGCCGAGCTGTGTCGGGATCGCCATGGTCGCGATCACGAAGATCATCAGCCCGTCGCGACCCTTGAAGCGCAGTTTCGCGAAGGCGTACCCGGCGAGCGTCGAGAACGTGACGACCGAGAGCGTGATGATGCCCGAGATCAGGAACGAGTTGCCGAGCGCGAGCCAGAACGGGATCGCATCGAACACCTGAGCCGCGTTGGTGAGGAAGTTCCCGCCGGGGATCAACGGCAGCGTCTCACCTCGGGTGGCGTTCGTGCCGCTGGCGACCACGACCGACCACCACAGCGGATACACGCTGCCGATGATGAACGCGGCCAGGAGTCCGTAGGTGAGGAAACCGGGTCGGCTGCCGATGCCGGCGTTGCCCCCGGTCCGGACCTGACGACGCCGGATCTTCTCCGGCACGCTGAGAGCCTGAGTGGCGGTCATCGGGTCCCCTCCTCGGTGCTCGTGCGCGCACGGCGACGGGCCGCGCGATTCTTCGGGGCGTCACCGGTGGAGATGCGCCGGGAGATCAGGAAGTTGATGACGCCGATGGCCACGATCAACAGGAAGAGCAGGATGGCGACCGCCGAGGCCTCGCCGAGGTTGCGGCGGAAGAAGGCGAGTTCCCACAGGAACAGGACCGTGGTCTGGAACTGCCGATCGCTGCCGCCGATGCCGCCGGCCGTCGACACGTCGAACAGGCGGGGCTCGGCGAAGATCTGCAGGCCGCCGATCGTCGCGGTGATGATCACGAAGATCAGCGTCGGACGGATCGTGGGGATCGTGATCGAGAAGAACCGCCGTGCGGCACCGGCGCCGTCGAGGGCGGCGGACTCGTACAGGTCGCGCGGCACGGCCTGCATCGCCGCGAGCAGGATGAGGGCGTTGTAGCCCGTCCAGCGGAAGTTCACCATGACTGCGATCGCGATGTGCGACAGGGCCGTGTTGTGCTTCCACTCCTGATCAGCGATCCCGACGAGGTTGAGCAGGTTGTTGGCCAGACCGTCGGCCTCGTTGAAGATGCTCGAGAAGATGATGGCGACCGCGACCGGCGTGACCACGAACGGGATGAGCACACTCATCCGCCAGAACGTCGGGGCACGGAGTCCGCGGTCCAGGAGGTACGCGATCACGAGGGCGACGGCGAGCTGCGGGATGGCCGAGAGCAGGAAGATGCTCAGGGTGTTGCCGATCGAGTTCCAGAACATCGCGTCGCCGAGGATCTCGGAGAAGTTGCCGAATCCGACGAAGTCCCCCTCCCCCTTGAGCAGATCCCAGTCGTGCACGGCGACCCACACGGTGTAGAGCAGGGGGAACAGGCCGACCAGCCCGAACAGCAGGAAGAACGGCGAGATGTAGAAGTAGGGCGACGCGTTCTGGTCGAACCGCGAGACGCGATGACGCCAGGAGCGTTTCGGCACGGCATCCTTCGCCGGAGGTGCCGTCTCGCGGTGCTCCGCGGGCGGGGCGGTGAGAGTCATGGGGTGTCCTTGTCCCGGAGGTCCGAGGGTTCCGGTCGCAGTCTCGCTCGGAATGCACGGGCGATACCGAGCGAGACTGCGACCGGAAGGGGGATGTCCGCTGAGGTCAGCCGACGAGGTCGTTCAGCAGACCGATCGCCTGATCCCAGGCACCCTGCGTGTCGGTCTCGCCGCGGTCGAGGCTGCTGAGAGCCGGACCGAAGACGTTCTCCTGGATGACGGAGTCATCCGCGCCCTTGAACTGCGCGACCACGCCCTTGGCACGCTCGGCGAGGATCGCCCCGGTCGGAGCGTCGTTGAAGAAGGCGTTCGGTGTCGCGTCCGCGGCGAGCGTCTCCTGCGCCTTGATCGTGGACGGGAAGTTGCCCGCGGCTGCGGACTGCTTCACCTGCTGGTCGGGCTGCGTCAGCCAGTCGGCGAGCTCGGCCGCCGCCTCCTTGTGCTCCGAGGACTCCGGGATCGAGAGGAACGCCCCACCCCAGTTGGCCGCGCCGCCGGGGAACACGTCGGCGAAGTCCCATCCGGTCGACGCGTCTCCGCCGCCGGCCTCGACCTGACCCTGCACGACGCCGAGCATCCAGCCCGGGCACACGAAGGTCGCGAAGGTGCCGTCGACGAACGACTTTCCGCCGTTCCAGTCCCAGGCCGTCTGCGCGGCGGACTGACCGCCCTCGGTGGCTGCGCCGAGTTCCTCGAAACGCTTCTTGAGCTCGTCGTTGCCCTCGACGTTCAGCTCGCCGTCGGCCGTGTAGTAGCCCTCGTCGAGCTGGTTGACCATGGCGTTCCACACGAAGCCGGAGTGGTCATACCAGGCCTTGCCGGTCTTGGCGGTGTAGTCCGCGCCGACCGCGAAGTAGTTCTCCCAGTCGCCGTTCAGGAGCTCGGCGACCGACTCGCGGTCGCTCGGGAGGCCTGCAGCCTCGAACGCAGCGCCGTTGTAGCAGATGCCGCTGGGGCCGATGTCCGTGCCGTAGCCGATCACACGGCCGTCGGCGTCAGTCGCCTGACCGTACTTCCAGTCGACCCAGTCGTCCTTGCGGTCCTCGATGCCGTAGTCGCGCAGGTCGACGAAGGTGTCGGACACGTCCATGATCGCGCCGAGCCAGCCCTCCTCGATCGCGACGATGTCGCTGAGGCCGGAACCGGCGGCGATCTTCGTGAAGGCATCGGTGCGGGCGTTGCCACCCGTGTCGATGTTGGTCGCCTCGATCTTGACGTTCGGGTGCGCCTCCTCATACTCCTTGTAGAGGTCTTCGTAACCGAAAGTGCCGAACGTGGTGACGGTCAGGGTGACCTCCTCGTCGGCGCTTCCCTCCGAGGTGTCGCCCGAGCTGCCGGAGCAGCCGGCCAGGGCCAGGGCGGAGACGGATGCCACAGCTGCGATCGCGAGGATCCGGTGGCGGGCACGTGTGTTCACAGTTCACTCCTTTGTGGTGGTCGTGCGGTGTTGGTGCGTAGGAACACCGTGGGAGCGCTCCCACGGGTTGAGCAGCCACTCTATGGGAGCGCTCCCACGGTGTCAACCCGACCCGTGCGAACCCGGTCCTGTTCACAACTCCTCAACGGCGCGGGCATCAAGGGCGGGAAGCGACCCCCCGGCCCCCGGAGCGCCCCGATTCTGAGGAGTTATGAACGCGGCGTACCCTTGTCCGGTGCCCGATGCCACGCTCTCCCCTGCCCTCGTCCGCGCCGAAGCCCTGATCCGCAACGTTCCGGACTACCCGCAGCCGGGGATCATCTTCCGCGACATCACGCCGCTCCTCGCCGACGCCGAGGCCCTCCGTGTGACGACCGAGGCGATCATCGAGCCCTTCGCCGGGCAGTTCGACGTGATCGCGGGCATCGAGGCTCGTGGATTCATCCTGGCCAGCGCCGCGGCGATCGCGGCCGGTGTGGGACTCATCCCGATCCGTAAGGCCGGAAAGCTGCCGCGCCCCGCTGCCTCCGTGGACTACGCCCTCGAGTACGGCACCGCCACGATCGAGATGCACGACGATCTGCCCGCCGGATCCCGCGTACTGCTGATCGACGACGTGCTCGCCACCGGCGGTACCCTCGCCGCGGGACGGGAACTCGTCGAGCGGCTCGGCAGCCACGTCATCGGCATCTCGGTGCTGTTCGAGATCGATGGCCTCGGCGGCCGCGAGGCCATCGGCGACCTGCACACGGTCTTCCACTCCGCGGAGTAGTCCGCGCCCGGGGCAGTAGACTGGGTGCGCCCGTCCGCCCGCGACTCCCGGAGCCGTTCATGCCCACCATCGTCGTCGACGTCATGCCCAAGCCCGAACTGCTCGACCCGCAGGGGAAGGCCGTCTCCGGCGCCTTCGCCCGCCTCGGTGTGGAGGGCTTCTCCGACGTCCGCATCGGCAAGCGCTTCGAGCTCACCGTCGAGGGCGAGGTCACCGAAGAGGTCCTCGCCGAAGCCCGGCGCATCGCCGACGAGGTGCTCTCCAACTCCGTGATCGAGGATGTCGTCGGCATCGAGGTCGCCCAGTGACGCAAGGAACGGCCGTGACCGGCAAACGGACCGTCCGCATCGGCGTCATCACCTTCCCCGGGTCACTCGATGACCGCGACGCCCAGCGCGCGGTGCGCATCGCCGGCGCCGAACCCGTCGCCCTGTGGCACGGTTCGCACGACCTCGAGGGCGTCGACGCCCTCGTCCTCCCCGGCGGCTTCAGCTACGGCGACTACCTGCGCGCGGGCGCCATCGCCGCGCTCTCGCCGATCATGTCCGAGGTGAAGGATGCCGCTGCCCAGGGCATGCCCGTGCTCGGCATCTGCAACGGGTTCCAGATGCTCGTCGAAGCGCACCTGCTTCCCGGCGGTCTGATCCGCAACAACCACCAGCACTTCGTGCGCCGTGACCAGAAGCTCACGGTCGAGAACTCCGACACCGCCTGGACGAACGCGTTCCGCGCCGGCCAGGAGATCGTGATCCCGCTCAAGAACGCCGACGGCGGCTACATCGCCGACGAGCAGACGCTCGACCGCATCGAGGGCGAGGGGCTTGTCGCCTTCCGCTATGCCGGGGTCAACCCGAACGGTTCCCTGCGCGACATCGCCGGCCTCACGAACGAGGCGGGCAACGTGGTCGGCCTCATGCCGCACCCCGAGCACGCGACCGAGGCGGGCTTCGGCCCCGACACCTCCGCCGCCATGCGCAGCGGTGTCGACGGACTCGACTTCTTCACGAGCGCCATCGCCGCGGTCGCCCGCGTCGCCGCGTAGGCCCGGGGTTCCGCAGCCCCTGCGCTTCCGCAGCCCCGCTCAGTCGCCCGGAAGCGTGAAGGGGTTACTCCCTGCTGCCGCGAGCAGGTACCAGGCCGTCGCGCCCGTGTGCAGACTCGCGTAGTAGAGGTCGCCGAATCCGGAGTCGAGGCCGTCGTTCGAGGTCGCGACGATGCCCTTGCCGTCTCCGTTCGGGGCGTCGCGCTGCGCCAGCCGGATGCTGCTCAGCAGGGCCTCCGCACGATCCGCGTCGCCCGCTCCGTCGCGCAGACGCAGAGCCAGCGCGAGGTGTCCGCTCCCCTCGAACCACGCCTTCGACACGTCGACCTCACTGATGGACGGACCCGTGTAGGGGCCATCGGTGGCCATCAGGTTCGCGAGCGTCCAGTCCAGCGCGGCGCCGTACCGCGGGTCTCCGGTGGCGAGTGCGCTCCAGGTCTGGCCGTCCAGGGGGATGGGCCGCGTGTTGATGGTCGAGCCGTCGAGGCCGGTGCCGGTGTTCACGTGGCCGTCCGCGCTCTGCATCGCCGCGACGAAGTCGGCCGCGACGGCTGCCCGATCCGCCCACACCGCGTCCCCGGTGAGCTGCGCGAGCTGAGTGAAGAACCCGGCGATGTCACTGTTGTGCTCGGTCGACTTCCAGGTCAGCGACGTACCGTCCTCGAGCTGACCGCCGGTGTAGCCGTACGGAGCCCGGACCATGTCCGCGGTGTTGTCCTGGATCCACTGCCCCACGCGCAGCGCCCCGTCGAGATACTTCGGATCCCCGGTCGCGTGCGCGAGCCGCGCGAGCGCCAACCCGACCCACGCCTGGTTCCCGGTGAAGCTGCCGGGACCGGTGATCTCCACCCGTCCTTGGCGGATGCCGTGCGGCTCGTACGACGCACGGGTGCGTCCGTCGCCGATCGGGTCGTTCTCCTGCACGAACAGGAGCGTGTCGCCGATCGCCCGCGCGCGACGGAGATCGTCTGGAAGCCCCCGCGCGGTGTAGGCGATCACGACCAGCGCGTCGTCGTACACGAACGACGGCGTGAAGTCCCAGGTGGGCGTGGTGAAGAAGCCGCCCTGGTAGCTGCGCGGGAGGCAATGCCCCGCACCGTCGCAGAACTCGTCGACCCTGGCATCGAGGAACTCATAGGCCAGTGCCACCGACTGTGCGGCATCCGGTGCTCCTCCGCCGGGCGCCGAACCGTCTGCGGTCCTTCCGGCGCCCAGAGCGGCAGGGGCCGCGCCGGCGAGAACGGCTGCGGCGACGAGCGCGGCGACGACGATCCACGGCGCCGAGCGACGCGAAGAACCGGACATGGAGACCCCTCGGTCAGAACCGCGCGCGGGGGATGACGCGCGAGCGACCTGAAGGTCACGGCATGAGCCTGACAGTTCCGTCGACACTCGAGAAGCGGCGAAAGTCTATATATTGCCATTTCGCCGTTGCCATATCGGCGAGTGCTAGCCGAGCGCGGGTGGCCAGACGCCGATGATCACGGCCATCACCACGACGGTCACCAGCTCGTGCGCGATGTTCAGCGTGGTCAGCTTCGTCGAGCGCCCCTCGAACGCATCGTGCGTGATGAAGCGGGCGGCCGTGAAGCCCGCCCACAGCGTGACCGCGGTGACGATCGCGCCCCAGAAGAACGATCCGCCGTAGAAATGCCAGGCGATGGCGGCGGCTCCGGCGAGCACCCACGCCGTGATGAAGCTCACGATCACCGTGGTGATGATCGCCAGCGCGGGGTTGCCCGAGGGATTGTCGAGGTCCACGTTCGCGAGCTTCGACCAGCGCGTGCCGAACACGCCTCTGGCGTACCAGATCGAGCCGACGAGCATGCTCGACGCGGTGGCCAGCAGGACCGCCCAATAGTTGATCTCCGGAACCATGACAGCCTCCACTCCTCGGATGCCGCCACCCTACTCCCGACATCGCGCCCCCGGTCCCCGACACCTGCATGATCCCGCCACGGATGGATGACCCGGGCGGGAGAGGAGCTCATGCATCCGGAACGGCCTCATGCAAAACGCCCGCACGCTCTCCGCGCAGCGCGCGCCTCCGAACCGATTCGACTCCCGCCCTGGCACGAATGTAAGCGTTTGCAGTAGCCTGTTCCGCATGGCACAGCTTGAGCAGATCGCAGCCCCCGGTTCCGAGTGGTGGCGCAGCGCCGTCATCTACCAGATCTACCCCCGCTCCTTCGCGGATGCCTCGGGCGACGGCATCGGCGACCTGCCGGGCATCACCAGCCGCCTCGATGCGCTGCAGGAACTGGGCGTCGACGCGATCTGGCTGAGCCCGTTCATGACCAGCCCGCAGCGCGATGCCGGCTACGACGTCGCCGACTACCGCGACGTCGACCCGCTCTTCGGCACCCTCGCCGACTTCGACCTGATGCTCGAAGAAGCGCACGCCCGTGGCATCCGCGTGATCGTGGATCTGGTCCCCAACCACTCCTCCGACCAGCACGTCTGGTTCCAGGAAGCGCTCAAGGCGGCGCCCGGCAGCCCGGAGCGTGCGCGCTACATCTTCCGCGACGGCAAGGGCGAGAACGGCGAACTCCCGCCGAACAACTGGGAGTCCGTGTTCGGCGGTGGCATGTGGGAGCGCGTCGTCGAGGCCGACGGCACCCCCGGCCAGTGGTACCTGCACATCTTCGACGCCACGCAGCCCGACTTCGACTGGACGAACGAAGAGGTGCGCGAGGAGTTCCGCTCCATCCTGCGCTTCTGGCTCGACCGCGGTGTCGACGGTTTCCGTGTCGACGTGGCCCACGGCATGATCAAGGCCGACGGTCTGCCCGACTACACGCCCCCGAGCGATGCCGACTCGATGGGCGGCGGCGAGTCGAACGTGCCGTACTGGGGCCAGGACGGCGTGCACGACATCTACCGCGACTGGCACACCGTGCTCGCCGAGTACGACGGCGATCGCGCCCTGTGCGGCGAGGCCTGGATGCCGACGCTCACGCAGACCGCGCTCTGGGTGCGTCCGGATGAGATGCACCAGACGTTCAACTTCCCTTACCTGATGACGCCGTGGGATGCGAAGGCTCTGCGCGACGTCATCCGCGAGTCGCTCGACGAGTTCGGCGGGGTCGGCGCTCCCAGCACGTGGGTGCTCTCGAACCACGATGTCGTGCGGCACGCCTCCCGCCTGGCGCTCACGGCCGAGAACCCGCAGGGCGAGGGCATCGGACCGAACACCCCGAACAAGCCCGACACGGCGATCGGTCTCGCGCGCGCCCGCGCTGCGACCACCCTGATGCTCGCGCTCCCCGGATCGTCGTACCTGTACCAGGGCGAAGAGCTCGGACTGCCCGAAGCCATGGAGATCCCGGACGAGTTCCGTCAGGACCCGACCTGGTTCCGGACCCACGGCGAGCGCTACGGCCGCGACGGATGCCGCGTGCCGCTGCCGTGGGAAGCGGAGGCGCCGGCCTTCGGCTTCAACGACACCGGCCTGTCGTGGCTCCCGCAGCCGGACGAGTGGGCGACCTACGCGCGCGATGTGGAGGAGACCGATCCCGCGTCGACGCTCGCGCTCTACAAGCGACTGCTGGCCGGGCGTCGTGAGCACGGCTTCGGCACCGGATCGCTGGTCTGGGAGGAGGCCGGGGCCGACGCCGTGGCTTTCCGCCGTGGCGATGTGCACGTGGTCGCGAACCTCGGCACCGCACCGATCGAGCTGCCGGCGAACGCGGTCGTGATCCTGCAGAGCCAGCCGTTCGACGGAGCGGCCATCCCGGTCGACACGGCCGTCTGGTACACCACGGCCGTCCAGGCCTGAGAGCCCCTTCCGGTCGCGATATGACAGCCCCCTGGGCCTCAGAGGGTGTCATATCGCGACCGGAGCACATTCGAGGAACACATGGCCAGCATCGATGAGGTCGCCCGGCTCGCCGGAGTGTCGACCGCGACCGTCTCGCGCGCGCTGAGCGGACGCGGTCACGTGTCGGAGTCCGCCCGCGAGCGCGTGCAGGCGGCGGCGCAGTCACTCGGCTACGTCGTCTCTTCACGGGCGTCGAGCCTCGCTTCCGGCCGCACCCGGAACGTCGGCGTCGTGGTGCCGTTCCTCGACCGGTGGTTCTTCAGCACCGTGCTCTCCGGCGTCTCAGCCGCCCTGATGCGCGCCGGCTACGACATCACGCTCTACAACATCACCGCCGATAAGGACGTGCGTCGGCACGTGTTCGACACCTTCCTCCGACGGCAGCGCGTGGATGCCGTCATCGCCGTGTCGATCGAGCTCGACGAGGAGGAGACGCAGCTCCTCCTGGACCTGGGGCTCCCCGTGATCGCGATCGGCGGTCCGAACCCGAAGCTCGACACCCTCACGGTCGACGACGTCGCGGTGGCGCAGCTGGCGACCGAGCACCTGATCGGTCTGGGGCACACCGACATCGCGCACATCGGGGCCAACCCCGAGTTCGACATCGACTTCCACATCCCGACCAACCGTCGACTGGGATTCGAGAAGGCCCTGGCGAAGGCCGGGATCCCCCTGAACCACGCATTCCTCGAGCCGGCGGACTTCACGGTCGAGGGTGGCTACCGCGCCGCGAAGCAACTGCTCGGACGCCCCGGCCCGCGTCCGACCGCCGTGTTCGCCGCCTCGGACGAGATGGCGATCGGCGCACTGCTCGCAGCGCGGGACCTGGGCTTCAGCGTGCCGGAGGAGCTGTCCATCGTCGGCATCGACGGACACGAGCTCGGCGAGTTCTTCCGCCTGACGACGGTCGACCAGTTCCCGCTGGGGCAGGGGGAACGCGCCGCGGATGCCGTGCTGGCGAAGCTCACCACCCCGGACGAGGTCCGCATCCCGTCCGCGCTGCCCTACGAGCTGAACGTACGCGGGACCACCGCCCGCCTGCTCTAGCCGCGGAGCAGGGCGGCGTCGCGCCAGGTGCGGTAGCCGCCGTCGAGGTTGCGGGCGTCCGCACCGTGCTGCCGGAGGATCCGCGTGGCGATGTGTCCGCGCAGTCCGACCTGGCAGTGCACCACGATCTCTCCGTCGGGCAGCTCATCGAGTCGATCCCGCAGTTCATCGAGCGGCACGTTGACGGCGCCGGGGATCGCACCGGCCGCGAACTCCGTCGGCGTGCGGACGTCGATCAGTGCCGCCCCGGCGCGCTGCGTGGCGTCGAGCTCATGCCACTGGATCGTCGGCGTCGTACCGGTCCGGGTGTTCTCCGCGACGTAGCCGAGGATGTTCACCGCATCCTTCGCCGAGCCGAACTGAGGCGCGTAGGCGAGTTCGAGCTGCGCGAGTTCTGCGGCCGGCATCCCTGCATGCATGGCGGTCGCGATCACGTCGATCCGCTTGTCGACGCCGTCCCGGCCGACGACCTGCACACCGAGGATGGCGTCGGACCGCGGGTCGGCGAGCAGCTTCATCGACAGGGTCTCCGCACCGGGGTAGTACCCGGCGTGGGATCCGGGATGCACGTGCACGGCGTAGAACTCGCGCCCCGCCGCTCGGAGCTGCCGTTCGCTCCAGCCCGTCTTCCCTGCGGCGACCCCGAACACGCGGACGATCCCGGTGCCGAGCGCGGGTCGCACCGTCTCTGACCTTCCCGCGAGGAGGTCGGCCACCATGCGCCCGTGACGGTTCGCGAGCCCGGCCATCGTGACGAGAGCCGTGCCCCCGCCCACGAGCTCGGCCTTCTCGACGCCGTCTCCCACGGCGAACACGTCGGGCGCGCTCGTGCGGCACTGCACGTCGACGTCGATGCCTCCTGTCTCGCCGATCCGGATGCCCGCGCGCTCCGCCAACGTCGTCTCCGGCACCACCCCGGACGCGTCGATCATGAGTTCCGCGGCGATGGACGTGCCGTCACTGAGCGTGACGTATCCGGAATCGGCGCGAACGACCTCGACCCCGAGGCGCACATCGACGCCGTGTGCACGGACCTCCGCGGCGATCGGGGCGGCCATCTCCGCATCGAGAGGGGAGAGCAGTTGTGACCCACGCTGCACGAGGGTCACGGATGCGCCCCTCGCCACGAGGTTCTCGACCGCTTCCAGGCCCGTGTAGCCACCGCCGACGACGACCACCGGAAGCCCCGATCGCACGAGTGCGGCATCGATCGCATCGGCGTCGTCGACCGTCCGCAGGGAGCGGACGGGGATGTCGGAGACCGGTTCGTCCCGGCGCGGGCGTGCCCCCGTGGCGAGGATCAGGCTGTCGTAGCTCTGCGTGAAGCGTCGTCCCGAGTCGAGCTCTTCGACCTCGACGAGCTTCTGCGCGGTGTCGATGCGCACGACGTCGTGACGCACCCGGACGTCGAGTCCGAAGCGGCTGCGCAGCGAGGTGGGCGTCTGCAGGAGCAGCGACTCCCGCTCCGCGATCACGCCGCCGACGTAGTAGGGCAGCCCGCAGTTCGCATACGAGACCTCGGGTCCGCGTTCGAACACCACGATCTGCGCGTGCTCGTCGAGTCGGCGCAGACGTGCGGCGGCGGACATCCCTCCGGCGACTCCACCCACGACCACGACGGTGCGCGCTTCGGTCGCGGTCATCGCTGGAACATCCGCGAGAAGAAGCCGCCCTGCGTCTGCTCCTTCGGGTGCCCGGAGCACCACTGCGCTGCGGGAACCGTTCGCCGCACATCGGCGACGTGCTCGCCGCACCCCGCCCAGGTCGTCTTCCCGCAGGTCTTGCATCGGACTGCTCGGCACATGGTTCTCGACTCCTCACCGATACCCCCGTGGGTATCTTTAGGTCCAAGCATACCCCAGGGGGTATAGTGGCAAGTCCAGCCGACACTCAGGGAGCGACCGATGTCATCCGCAGATGCCGAGACCCAGCGCAAGATCGCCAACCGCCTCAAGCGCGCCCAAGGACAGCTCGGCGCCGTGATCGCCGCCGTCGAACGCGGGAGCGACTGCCGCGCGGTCGTCACCCAGCTCGCCGCCGTCACCTCGGCGCTCGACAAGGCCGGATTCCAGATCATCGCCTCCGCCATGCAGGACTGCCTGACCGACCCGGCATCGGAGACGGATTCGCCCACCGACACCGATGGGGTGTCGATGGCCGAACTGGAGAAGCTCTTCCTCTCCCTCGCGTGAACCGCGGCTGACGACGGTCAGCGCGGGACGACGAGGCCCGCGGTCGCGCTGCGGGCGGCTTCGAAGCGGCGCTGCACGTCGGGCCAGTTCACGAGGTTCCAGAACGCCTTCACGTAGTCCGCGCGCACGTTGAGGTAGTCGAGGTAGTAGGCGTGCTCCCACACGTCGAGCTGCAGCAGCGGGGTCACACCGAGCGGCGCGTTGCCCTGCTGGTCGAACAGCTGGAAGATGACAGGACGCGCACCCACGCTGTCCCACGCGAGCACCGCCCACCCCGAGCCCTGCACCCCGAGTGCCGTCGCCGTGAAGTGCGCGCGGAACGCGTCGATCGACCCGAACGCATCCACGAGCACCGCCTCCAGCTCGCCTTCCGGAGCGCCGCCCTCGGGCGACATGTTCTGCCAGAACACCGAGTGGTTGATGTGGCCGCCGAGGTTGAACGCGAGGTCCTTCTCGAGCTTGTTCACGTTCGCGAGGTCACCCGCGTCGCGGGCGGCGGCGAGCTGCTCGAGGGCGGTGTTCGCACCCGTGACATACGCCTGGTGGTGCTTGGAGTGGTGCAGCTCCATGATCTTGCCCGAGATGTGGGGCTCGAGCGCTGCGTAGTCGTAGGGCAGCTCGGGGAGCGTGTAGAGAGCGGACATGGCGTCTTCCTTTCAGTGGTGGGGGTCGTGCGGGAGGGCGTGGAAGCGACGGTCGAGGTATACGAGCGGACGCCCCTGCGGTCCGGCGATGACGTCGAGCACCTCGGCGATCACCACCGTCGACGAACCGACGGCCACGGTCTGCAACGCACGGCAGCGCAGGGCGGCGCGCGCGGAGGCGAGGTACGGTTCCCCAGTTTCGAGCTCCGACCAGCCCTGTTCGGCGGTGAAACGCTCGGAGCCACTGACGGCGAAGCTCTGCGCGAGGGCGGAGTGCTCGTCATCGATGAGATGCACGACGAACGTGTCCGCGCCGAGGATCGCCCCCGCCGACCCGGTCGCCCTGGTGACGGAGAACACGATCGCCGCAGGGTCGACCGCCACCGAGGCGACGCTCGACGCCGTGAGCCCGACCGGGCCGGCGGGCGTGGACGCCGTGATGATCGCGACGCCCGCCGGGTGCGTGCGGAAGGCGTCCTTGAGCCGGTCGCCGACCGGTGTGGGGACGGGTGTCGCGGTCATCGTCCGGCCTCCGTCATCTGTTCCTGCTTCGCGTGCCTCAGCATCTCCTCGCGCTCGACGAGTTTGGTCCGCTCGCGACCGCGATCGGCTCCGGCGCTGCGCTCCGCCGCGTCGATGCGCAGCCATCCGTCGAGGTCGACGGCGTGCCCGAGGTGGGCGATCGGGTCATCCCCGCGCACGACCTCCTCCGCCGTCTCGAGATCGTCGACGAGGTGTCGCACGGTCTGCGCGGCATCCGATTTCGTCGAGCCGATCAGCCCGACCGGTCCGCGCTTGATCCAGCCCGTCGCGTACAGTCGCGGGATCGGCTCGCCCGCGGCATCCAGAACGCGCCCCTCGGCGTGCGGCACAACCCCGAGCTCGTCGTCGAAGGGCACCCCGGCCACGGGCGTCGAGCGGTAGCCCACAGCGCGGTAGACCGCCCCGACGTCATACCGCCGCAGTTCGCCGGTGCCCACCATGCGGCCCAGCTCATCCGACGCGGTCCGCTCCATCTCGATACCGGTGACTCGTCCGGTGCCCAGCAGACGGACGGGTCGCTGCCGCAGGTGCAGATAGATGCGGCGAGCGGCGGTGCGGCCGGCCGGATCGAGCGCGGCCCACTCGGTCAGGGTGCGCACGATGATGCGGCGCTGCGAGAACTGCGCGATCATCCGCTCGGCATGCGCGTCGAGCGCGAGTTCGTCCGGGTCGACGATCACATCCACGTCATCCTGCTCGGCGAGCTCGCGCAGCTCCAGCGGCGAGAAGCGCACGTCTGCCGGCCCCCGACGCGCGAACAGGTGCACGTCCCGCAGGGGACTGGCGTCCAGCTGGTCGAGCACGGCATCCGGGGTGTCGGTGTGCGTCAGCGCCGAGGCGTGCTTGGCGAGGATCCGCGTCACGTCGAGCGCGACGTTGCCCGCACCGAGCACCGCCACCGACTCGGCCGCGAGCGGCCAGGTGCGCGGGGCATCGGGGTGCCCGTCGTACCACGCGACGAAGTCCGCGGCACCGAAAGAGCCGGGAAGGTCGATACCGGGGATGTCGAGGCGGACGTCGAGGTCGGCCCCCGTCGCCACGATCACCCCGTCGTATGCCGCACGCAGCTCATCGATCCCGATGTCACCCCCGACGTCGACGTTGCAGCGCAGGCGGATGCGCGGGTGGACGAGCACCTCGTGCAGCGCATCCGTGATCTTGCGGATCCGCGGGTGATCGGGGGCGACCCCGTAGCGGACGAGACCGTACGGTGCCGGGAGCTTCTCGAAGAGGTCGATCGACGCGGTCGGCACACGATCGAGCAGGATGTCGGCGGCGTAGATGCCCGCGGGGCCCGCTCCGACGATGGCGATGCGGGGTTCGGCTACCGTCATGCGTGTTCCCCTTGGGGAGCCAGCGCGGCGATGACCGGGTGGTCGAACGCGAGCATGCCCGTCTTCGCGGCGCCACCGGGGGAGCCGATCTCGTCGAAGAACTCGACGTTGGCCTTGTAGTAGTCCTGCCACTCCTCGGGGAGATCGTCTTCGTAGAAGATCGCCTCGACCGGGCACACCGGCTCGCAGGCACCGCAGTCGACGCACTCGTCCGGGTGGATGTAGAGCGAGCGCTCACCCTCGTAGATGCAGTCGACGGGGCACTCGTCGATGCAGGCCTTGTCCTTCACATCGACGCACGGCAGGGCGATGACGTAGGTCATCGGGGGGTCTTCTCTCGGGTCACGCTATCCACCGTAAAACCTCAAGTACACTTGAGGTCAAATCGAGGAGGCCCGGATGAGCCCGCACGCACCCGACGAACCGCTGACGATCGGCGAGATGACCCGACGCACCGGAGTCGCCGCGTCCGCCCTGCACTTCTACGAGACGCTCGGGCTCATCGCGTCCACCCGCACCCCCGGCAACCAGCGCCGCTACGCCCGGCACATGCTGCGCCGCGTCTCCCTGATCACGGTCGCCAAGCGCCTCGGCATCCCGCTGTCCGACGTGCAGGCGGCCTTCGCCGACGTGCCGCTGACCGAGACCCCGAGCCACGCCGACTGGCAGCGGGCATCCCGACGTTGGAAGCGCGAACTCGAGAAGCGCCGCGAGGGCATCGAGCGCCTCGAACGCGAACTCACCGGATGCATAGGCTGCGGCTGCCTGTCGATGAAGGCCTGCGGCCTGCTCAACCCCGACGACGCGCTCGGCACCCAGGGCTCAGGCCCCCGCCGCCTCGACGCCTAGCCCCCACGCCCCCTCCCCCTCCCCCCTCCCCCTTTCCCCCAGGTCGAGACCCCCGCTGGTCGTCGACACCCCCGTGCACACACGTCTGCGGGAGGGGGTGCGGACAACCAGCGGGGGTCTCGGCAGGAAGGAACCAGGAACCAGGAACCAGGAACCAGGAACCAGGAACCAGGAACTACACGACCTCGAAGCCCGCGGCGAGGAGCACGTCGTCGCGCGAGCTGGGGCCGACCAACAGCTCGAACGCGCCGGCCTCGACCAGACGTGTGCCCGCGGCATCCACGATCGTGCAGTCGGCGACCGGCAACTCCACACGGACGCGCGCGGACTCCCCGGGCGCGAGCTCGACCTGACGGTAGGCCTTGAGCTCCTTGTCGGTCCAACTCACGCTGGTCACCGCATCGCGCACATACACCTGCACGGTCTCGCGCACCGGCCGCGTGCCCGTGTTCGTCACCGTGACCCGGCCGACGATCGTGTCCGTCTCCTCCAGCGAGGTCGCCTCGAGCTCCAGGTCGGAGTACTCGACGGTCGTGTACGACAGTCCCTCACCGAACGCCCACGTCGGTGACTGCGTGAGGTCGGCGTACCGGTCGCCGTGCTGTCCGCGGATCTGGTTGTAGTACGTCGGCTGCTGGCCCACGTGCCGGGCGAACGAGATGGGCAGGCGGCCCGACGGCTCGACCGCGCCGGAGATGATCTCGGCGAGCGCACGCCCGCCCTGCATGCCGGGGTTCGCCGCCCAGATCACGGCGGCAGCCTTCGACGCGGATGCCGGGAGCACGAGCGGCTTGGAGGCCAGCAGCACCACGACGACGGGCTTCCGCGTCGCGATGAGCGCATCGATCAAGGCGTTCTGCCCGCCGATGAGCTCCAGCGTCGCGGTGGAACGACCCTCGCCGACGAGCTCGATCCGGTCCCCGACCACGGCCACGACGACGTCCGCATCGGCCGCCGCGGCGACGGCCTCGGCGATCAGCTCGGCATCCGGGGCGCACGGCTGCACGACCGGTGGACGCGGCTGCTTGTCGGGGAAGAACGGCCCCTGCGGGTCTTCCTGCAGGGTGAGGATGTCCGCGCCCCGGGCGTGCCTGACCGTCCAGCCGTCGACCGCGCGCAGTCCGTCGAGCACGGTCGTGATCATCTCGCGGGGCTGACCGTCGAGCCACCCGGCTTGCCCCGATCCCCCGGCCCAGTCGCCGAGCTGCGTCTGCGCGTCGTCCGCCAGAGGACCGACCACGGCCACCCGCACCGGGGCGGCGGCGTCGAGCGGCAGGAGGCCGTCGTTCTCGAGCAGCACGATCGACCGGCGTGCCGTCTCCAGGTTCAGCTCCGCGTGCGCGGCGCTGCCGACCACCTCGTCGAGCCCCGCACCGGGCAGGCGCGGGTTCTCGAAGAGGCCGAGCTCGAACTTGAGGGCGAGGATGCGCGCGGCGGCCGCATCGAACGCGTCCTCCGGGAGCATGCCCGCAGCGACGGCGTCCAGGGCACCTTCGTAGAACCCCGGCGTGGTCATGATCATGTCGTTTCCGGCCCGCACGGCCGCGGCGGCCGCATGCGTGATGTCGGGCTGGATCCGCTGCTCCCACACCATCCGTCCGACGTTGTCCCAGTCCGTGATGAGGGTGCCGGTGTACCCCCACTCCCCGCGCAGGACGTCGCTGAGCAGCCAGTCGTTGGTGGTGATGGGCACCCCGTCGGTGGTCTGGTAGCCGAGCATGAAGGTGCGGCAGCCCTCGCGGGCGACGCGCTCGAACGGAGGCAGGAACCAGGAGCGGAGCTTGCGCCGCGAGATGTCGGCCTCGCTGGCATCGCGTCCGCCCTGGGTCTCGGAGTACCCGGCGAAGTGCTTGGCCGTCGCGAGGATCGCCGTGGGGTCGTCGAGCCCCTCCCCCTGGTATCCGCGCACCATCGCGGAGGCGAGTTCTCCGATCAGGAACGGATCCTCACCGAAGGTCTCGCTGATGCGGCCCCACCGCAGGTCGCGGGCGATGCACAGCACCGGCGAGAACGTCCAGTGGATGCCGGTGATCGCGACCTCCTCGGCCGTCGCACGGGCCACGCGTTCGAGCAGATCGGGGTCCCACGTCGCGGCCATGCCGAGCTGAGTGGGATAGATCGTCGCCCCGGGCCAGAACGAGTGCCCGTGGATGCAGTCCTCGCCCACCAGCAGCGGGATGCGGAGGCGGGTCTGCGCCGTGAGCTGGTTCGCGCGCAGGATCCGCTCGGGCGAGGTGTGCAGAATCGAGCCCGCGTGGCGGCGTGCGACGTGATCGTCGAGGTCGTCGCGGGCGTCGAGCTGCAGCATCTGCCCGACCTTCTCCTCGAGCGTCATGCGACCGAGGAGGTCGGCCACACGTTCGGGGATCGAGAGCGCGGGGTCCTGGTACGGGAGCTGGGTGGTCAGAGTCTGAGAGGTCATCACGGGGTGTTCCGGGTCGAGGTCGTCGAGGGGTCGGCGCTGTCGGGTGAAGTCGCCGACGCTACGGGATCGGAGTTCTTCTGCGGCAGGGGCCCGCTGCGGACGGCCGTGACGGCGTCGTTCACGTTCAGCCCCTTCTTCTTCATGGCTCTGGCCCGCTCACCCGCCGAACGCAGGCGCGGGTTGACGTACTCGTCGATGCCGAAGTTGATGAGCGAGAGGGCGACCCCGATGATGGCGATGCAGAGTCCGGCCGGCACGTACCACCACCACAGGCGCGGGAAGGCGCCATTCTGCTGGGCCCAGAACAGGATGGTGCCCCAGTTCAGGTTGCTCACCGGGATCACCCCGATGAAGGCCAGCGTGGTGAGACCGAGGATCGCGGCGGTCACGGTACCGACGAAGCTCGAGGCGATCAGGGCCATGAGGTTGGGCAGCATCTCGACCGTGATGATCCGGCGCAGAGGCTCGCCGTTGGCACGGGCGGCCTGGATGAAGTCACGGTTGCGCAGCGACATCGTCTGGGCACGGAGCACGCGCGCACCCCATGCCCAGCCCGTGATGCCGAGCACGGCGGCGATCACGATCAGCGGCGGGTTGTCGAACTGCGAGGCGATGATGATGATGAGCGGGATACCGGGGATCACCAAGAACACGTTGGTCAGCGCCGACAGCGATTCGCTCTTCCAGCCGCGCACGTAACCGGCGATCACTCCGATCGTGATCGCGATGATCGTGGCGATGAAGGCTGCGAGGAACCCGACGACGATGACGCCGCGCGTGCCGTAGATGATCTGACTCAGCACGTCCTCGCCCATGTGCGTCGTCCCCAGCCAGTGCTCCCACGAAGGAGGCTGCCGGAGCGCCGTGCGATCCTTCTGAGTCGGTCCGTACGGGGCGATCCACGGAGCGAGGATCGCGACGAGTACGAACACACCGAGGATGATCAGCCCGGCGATCGACTTCGGATTGCGGAACATCGCGAACGCCTGACCCAGCTGCGACCAGAAGGTCTTGCGTGGCGGCGCGGCGGCCGGCGGCGTGCGCAGCGTGGCGGTCTCGGGCATGCCGGAGACGACGGCCGACCCGTCGGGCGCGGTGCTCTCGGTGGTGGTGGGAACGGTCATGTCAGGACTCCATCTGGCGGGTGCGCGGATCGAGGTAGGCGTAGACGACATCCGCGAGGATGTTGGCCACGAGCACCGACAGGGTGATCACGAGGAACACGCCCTGCATGAGGGCGAAGTCCTTGGCGTTGGTCGCATCGAGCAGGAGCTTGCCCACGCCCGGATAGCTGAAGACCATCTCCATCACGATCGTGCCGCCGACGATGAAGCCGATCGACAGCGCGAAGCTCTGGATCTGCGGCAGCACCGCGTTGCGGGCGGCATAGCCCCACAGCACGCGCTTGTTGGGCATGCCCTTGGCCTGGGCCACCGTGATGTAGTCATCGTCGAGCACGGTCAGCATCATGTTGCGCATGCCGAGCACCCATCCGCCGAGCGAGGCGACCACGATCGTCAGGGCGGGCAGTGTGCCGTGCATGATCACCTGACCGATGAAGTCGAGACTCCATTCCGGGGACTGCCCCTTGTCGTAGGCGTGCGAGGAGGGGAACCACTTCAGGGTCGACGAGAAGATCGCGATCGCGATGAGCCCGAGCCAGAAGTAGGGGATCGTGTTGAAGAAGGTCGTCACGGGGATGATCGCGTCGAGCCTGCTGCCGCGCTTCCATCCGACGACGGCACCGGCGATCGTGCCGATCGTGAAGGAGATGATCGTCGCGATGCCGACCAGGCCGAGCGTCCACGGCAGTGCCGACGCGAGCACCTCGGCGACCGGCCGCAGCCCGTGCAGCGTCGAGATGCCGAGGTCGCCGCGCAGCAGCATCCCCCAGTACTCGAGGTACTGCTGCCAGATCGACTTGTCGGTGTCGATGCCGAGCAGGATGCGTAGCGCTTCCTCGGCCTCCGGGCTCACACTGCGGTTGCGCGCGAGGTAGGAGCTGACCGCGTCGCCCTTCATGAGGCGCGGGAGGAAGAAGTTGATCGTGATGGCCGCCCAGAGCGTGAACAGGTAGAAACCGGCACGCCCGGCGAAGAAGCGCCACGGGATCTTCCGGCGTCCGCGTTCCGCGACGGTCGCCGTGGTGCCGACCTCGAGAGCGTCGCGGGACGCGAGCTCGTCGTCGAGCCGGGGCAGAGCGGCGCTCACAGCGCACCTCCCATCGAGGTCGCGAAGTGCTTGTCCGGGTCGGGCGACGCGGCGCGCAGCTCCCGCGTGTACGGATCCTGCGGGTTGAGGATCACCGCGTCGGCGGCGCCGTACTCCACGACCCGGCCCTGGTTGAGGACCATGATCTCGTCGCTGAAGTGACGGGCGGTGGCGAGGTCATGGGTGATGTAGAGCACGCCGAGCCCCTCCTCACGTTGCAGGTCGGCGAGCAGGTTCAGCACACCGAGGCGGATCGAGACGTCGAGCATCGACACGGGCTCGTCGGCGACGAGGAGCGAAGGGCGGGACGCGAGGGCACGGGCGATGGCCACCCGCTGTCGCTGTCCGCCGGAGAGCTCGTGCGGACGCCGGTCGATCACGGTGTCCGGGTCGAGCCGGACCCTGCTGAGCAGACGGCGCACCTCGGCCTCGGTCTCCCCCTTGGGCACCACGTCATCGAGGCGGATCGGCCGCTCCAGGTGGTAACGGATCGAGTGGTAAGGGTTGAGGGAGGCGAACGGGTCCTGGAACACCATGCGCAACTGCTGCCGGTACTTCCGCAGCCCCTTGCCGCGGCGCGGGATCGGCATGCCGTCGAGCAGCACCTGTCCACTGGTCCGGGTCTCGAGCTGGGTGAGGATCTTCGCGATCGTGGACTTGCCGCTGCCGGACTGACCGACCAGGCCGATCGTCTGCCCGGAGGTCAGCGTGAAGCTCACATCGTCGAGCGCTTTGAGCTGGCCGGCACCGCGGACGTTGTACGTCTTCGTGATGTTCCGGAATTCGAGGGTGGTCATCGCACCAGCACCCCTCTCTCCCCGGTCAGCCGGGGGAACGACGACAGCAGTGTCTTCGTGTAGTCGTGCTCGGGCCGCGTCCAGATGCGCTCGGCGGTGGCGAGTTCGATGATCTCGCCCTCCCGCATGATCGCGATCCGGTCGCTGATCTCCAGGAGGAGGGGGAGGTCGTGGGTGATGAAGATCACCGAGAAGCCGAACTCGTGCCGCAGCTGCGAGATCTGCGTGAGGATCTCGCGCTGCACCAGCACATCGAGGGCGGTGGTCGGCTCGTCCATGACCATCAGCTGCGGGCGCAGCGCGAGGGCCATCGCGATCATGACGCGCTGGCGCATGCCGCCGGAGAGCTCATGGGGGAAGGAGCGGATGCGCTGTCGCCCGACCTTGACGATCTCGAGCAGTTCCTCGGCCTCGGCATGCCGCTGCCGGCGGTTCATGTCGGGGCGATGGATCTCGAAGACGTCTTCCAGCTGCGAGCCGATCGTCGCGACCGGGTTCAGGGCGTTCATCGCGCCCTGGAACACCATCGAGACCTTGTCCCAACGGAACCGCTGCATCGCGTCCACGTCGAGCGCGTCGATGTCGATGTCGACGCCGGTCGCATCGTGGAAGGTCACACTGCCGCCGGTGATCACGGCCGGCGCACGCAACAGGCGCTGGACTCCGTAGGCGAGTGTGGTCTTGCCGCACCCGCTCTCACCGGCGAGACCGAGGATCTCGCCGCGCTGCAGTTCGAGGTTCACGTTCTTCACCGCCTCGACGGGCGGATCGACGTCGTACACGACCGAGAAGTCGCGCACGCTGAGGAGAGGGTCTGACATGGTGATGTCTTTCGTCGGCGGAGAAGGGGAGCCCGGGGTCGTTCACCCGGGCTCCCCACCCGGTGCTTACTCGGCGGGCTTCAGCTTCGTGAGGATCTGCACGATGTTCTGCTGCGTCGGGTCGGCCGACGCGTACGGGTCCTCCTCCGACGGCCAGCCCACGTAGTTGCGGGTGTTGAACTCGCCCAGCAGCGGGTGCGCCCCCAGCGGGATGGCCGGCACCTGCTCAGCGAAGATCGTCTGCAACGTGTCGAGTGCCGCGGTGCGCTCCTCATCCGACGACGCGTTCGCGTAGGAGTTCAGGGCTGCCGTCGCCTCCGGGTCGTCGAAGCGACCGAAGTTGAAGCCGGCCTTGCCGTCCGAGATCCAGCGCGGGTCCATGGTCGAGGTGTAGAGGCCGTAGGCGGTCCCGCTGTCCTCGAGCCAGTGGATGATCGCGGAGAACGTGCCGTTGTCGCGAGGATCGGCCCAGCCGCCCCAGTCGGGCATGTCGATCTTGACCTCGGCGCCGATGGCCTCGGTGACGTCTTCGGCGATGAGCTCCTGCGCGGTGTTCCAGTCGCTCCAGCCCGAGGGGACCGACAGCGTGAACGACACGGGGGCGCCGTCGGGGTCGATCAGCGCGTCGCCCTTCCAGGTGTAGCCGGCGGTCTCGAGCAGGTCGCGGGCCTTCTCTGCATCGACCGAGTAGTCCACGTCCTTGAATTCGGGCTGGATCTCGTCTTCGAGGATCGACGAGAGCCCGGTCACCGACCACACGGCCTCGCTGGCACCCTCGCGGGCGATGTCGACGTAGGCGTCGCGGTCGATCACCCAGGCGAGCGCCTGGCGGAAGGCCGGGTCGTCGAACGGCTTCTGCTGCAGGTTCATGAACAGCGTCGCCGAACCGGTGGTGGGAGCCGCCCAGAACTTGTTGTGCTCGGGGTCGACCGACAGGAACTGCTCCTCGATCTGCGGGATGAAGGCCTGCGCCCAGTCGGCGTCCCCGTTCGCGAGGGCCGTGGTCAGCGCCGTGTTGTCGCCGTAGGAGACGTAGTGCAGCTCGGGAACGGCCAGATCGCCGCCCCAGTAGTCATCGCGGGCGTCGAGGGTGACCGATTCGGTCGACCAGTTCGAGAGGACGTAGGGTCCGGTACCCACCAGGTCGTCGCCCTTGACGGGGTCGGTGGCCGGGTCGTCGAGGTTCTCCCAGATGTGCTTCGGCACGATCGGCACGTGCAGGGCGCGGGCCTGGTTGACGTACTTCGACGCGGCGAAGGTCAGCACGACCTTGTCGCCGTCGACGGCAGCGCTGTCGAGCTGGAGGCCCGCGGTGTCGAGGGCGGGGGTGGAGGCGAGCTCGTAGGAGTAGACGATGTCGTCGGCGGTGAAGGGCTCGCCGTCGCTCCAGGTGACGTCGGCGCGGGGAACGACCGTGAGCACCGTGTAGTCGTCGTTCCACTCGATGCTCTCGGCGAGCCATGGCGTGACGCCGCGGTCGCCGGTCTGATTCACGAGCGCGAGGGTCTCGAAGATCACCTTGCCGTAGCCGTACTTCGAGGCGGACGAGTCGCCGACGTAGGGGTTGTTCGATTCGGTGGTGATCGCGCCGTCGGGCTTCGCGATCGTGAGCGAGGCGGAACCGGCACCGCTGCCGGACTCGTCGCCCCCTCCTCCTGCGGAGCATCCGGCGAGGGCCGAGATACCGAGGGCGGTGATCGCGGTCGCCGCGATCAGAGATTTCCTGAGCTTCATTGCTTCTCCTTGGGCACGGTCTTTGTGCTGCGGCACCGGCGGAGGATGCTGCGCCGGTCTGGTGTGATTCGCTTACTGTCGAGAAAGTAAGTTTCAGTGAGGTTACCGAGTAGTAAGTTGGATCGCAAGCACGGCTCGGCGATGGAGGAACGGCGATGGCAGACAGCGACCAGACGGTGCGCGTGCGCCCGGCGACGCTCGCGAAACGCGAGCAGATCCTCAAGGCGGCCATCGAGATCTTCGGGAACAAGGGATCGACGAACGGCACGCTGGCCGATGTCGCCGAACAGGTCGGCATCACGCACGCCGGCGTGCTCCACCACTTCGGGTCGAAGCAGAAGCTGCTGCTCGAGGTGCTCGCCTACCGCGATCAGGACGACGTGGCGGGGCTCGCGCAGAAGCACATCCCCGGCGGACCGGAGCTGTTCCTGCACCTCGTGCGCACCGCGTTCACGAATGCGAAGCGCCCCGGCATCGTGCAGGCGTACACGGTGCTCTCCGCGGAATCCGTGACCGACGACCATCCGTCGCGCCCGTTCTTCGAAGAGCGCTACACCACGCTTCGCCGCGAGGTGACGGACGCCTTCCACGAGCTGTGCGCCCAGGAGGGCGTGAGCGATCCGCGCAGCATCGCCGACGCGGCCGCCGCGATCCTGGCCGTGATGGACGGCCTGCAGTTGCAGTGGCTCCTGCATCCGGAGGTCGTGGAGCTCGGCGAGACGAGCGAGTTCGCGATCCGCGCCATCGTCAACGCCGTGCTGCATCCTGGACCGGAGTTGGAGACCTACGCGCACGACACGGACGGCTGACGGCCCCGACACGCCCGACTAGGCTCGGGCCATGACGATCGACCTCGAAGCGCTCTACATCGACCTGCACCAGCACCCCGAGCTCTCGTTCCAGGAGACACGCACCGCGGGCATCGCCGCCCGGCATCTGCGCGATCTCGGCCTCGAGGTGGAGGAGGGCGTCGGGGTCACCGGGGTCGTGGGCCTTCTCCGCAACGGCGACGGCCCCGTCGTGTGGGTGCGCGCCGACATGGACGCGCTCCCGGTCGAGGAGCAGACCGGCCTCTCGTATGCGAGCACCGCGAAGGGCGTCGACCCGGCGGGCACCACCGTCCCCGTCATGCACGCCTGTGGCCACGACATGCACGTCACCGCCATGATCGGCGCCGTGGAGAGGCTCGTCGCGGAGCGCTCCGACTGGTCGGGAACCCTCGTCGTGCTGATCCAGCCCGCCGAGGAGTACGGGGCCGGGGCGCGCGCCATGCTGGACGACGGCATCCTGGACCGCTACCCCCGTCCCGACATCGTGCTCGGCCAGCACGTGACCCCGCTCCCCGCCGGCATCGTCGGGGTGCGCAGCGGGACGCAGATGGCCGCCTCCGACGGGCTCACGGTGACCCTGCACGGCCGCGGCGGACACGGCTCGCGCCCGCACGCCACGATCGACCCGGTGGTGATGGCCGCGGCGACCGTGATGCGCCTGCAGACCATCGCCTCGCGCGAGATCGACCCGCAGGGCGTCGCGGTCGTGACCGTCGGCTCGATCCACGCCGGGCTCAAGAACAACATCATCCCGGCCGAGGCGAAGCTCGAGCTCAGCCTGCGCTACCCGAACGAGGAAGCACGCGAGAAGGTGCTCGCGAGCGTGGAGCGCATCGTGCGGGCCGAGGCCACCGCATCCGGGGCCGAGCGCGAGCCGGAGATCCGCACCGACCACACCCTGCCCGCCACGATCAACGATGAGGATGCCACGGCCCGCGTCACGACCGCGATCCAGCGGGCCCTCGGCGAGACGTCCGTCATCGACCCCGGCATGTTCACCGGCAGCGAGGACGTGTCCTGGTTCGCGCGCGACGCCGGCGTGCCTCTCGTGTTCTGGTTCTGGGGCGGCGTCGACCCCGCACGGTTCGCCGAGGCGGTCGCCGCGGGTCGACTCGAGCAGGACATCCCGACGAACCACTCGCCGTTCTTCGCGCCCGAGATCCACCCGACGATCGAGGTCGGCGTGACCGCCCTGTCGGCCGCGGCCCGGGAGTTCTTGGACTGAGCGCGTTCACAACTCCTCAGAATCGTTCGGCCTCGGCTCGTATGGCCCGTTCACCCCGCGGAACGAGCGTTCTCTGAGGAGTTGCGCACACCGCTGCTCCGCAGCGCAGTCGACTCAGCCGCCGATCGCGTTCATGCCGCGCGCCGGTTGCAGGAATGAGGGGTCGTTGATCGCGTGCCCCGGGAGCTTGCCGTGCACACAGGAGCGCAGCATCTCGGCGATCCCGTCGGAGCGAGCACCCGGCGCAGAGGTCGACGCCCCGCGCAGCACCTCGATGAGGTCGTACTCGACGTTCGAGAACAGGCAGTTGCGCAGCTGACCGTCGGCGGTCAAGCGCAGACGGTCGCACGCACCGCAGAACGGGGCGGTGACCGAGGCGATCACCCCGACCTCGTGCGGTCCGCCGTCGATCCGCCACTTCTCTGCAGGTGCTCCCCCACGCCCCTCGACCGGATCGAGATGCCAGCGCTCCCCCAGCGACGCGAGGATCTCCTCGCGCGTGACCATCGACGCCCGGTCCCAGGTGTGTCCGGCGTCGAGCGGCATCTGTTCGATGAAGCGCAGCTGCGCACCCACACCCATCGCGAACTCCACGAGGTCGACCAGCTCGTCGTCGTTGACGCCGCGCATCGCGACCGCGTTGAGCTTGAGCGGACGGAGCTCCGAGGCCGCAGCCGCGGCGATGCCCTCGAACACGTCGTCGAGGCGGTCACGGCGGGTCAGGTCGGCGAAGCGCTGACGGTTCACCGTGTCGATGCTGATGTTGAGGCGCGTGAGTCCGGCCTCGATCAGCGCCGGGAGTTTCTGGGCGAGGCTGATGCCGTTGGTCGTCATGGCGACCTCGACGGGTCCGTGCTCGCCTTGGATGCGGGAGACGCGTCGCACGACCTCGACGATGTCGGCCCTCAGGAGCGGTTCGCCACCGGTGAGTCGGAACGTGCGGATGCCGAGCGCGGCGGCCACCTCGGCGACCTCGACGATCTCATCCGTGGAGAGGATGCTCGTGCGGGCGAGCCACTCGTTCCCCTGCTCCGGCATGCAGTACGTGCAGCGCAGCGAGCAGCGGTCGGTGAGCGAGATGCGCAGATCCCGGTGCACCCGGCCGTGGGTGTCGACGAGACCTGCTTCGACGGCGGCGTGGCCAGGGCTCTGCGCCGCCGGACCGGCGTGCGGCGGGCGCACACCGATCACCACCGGCACGGCCGTCATCGCGCTCCGCCACTCCCCGTCATCGTTCGAGACTAACCCGCCGCTTCCCCCCTCGGGGCCGAAATGCCCTGGTTCCCGTCGCGATATGGCAGCCCATATGCGCGTGAGGGCTGTCATATCGCGACGGGAGCGACGGAGGCGACGGACGCGGGGACGAACCGGACGTCGGCAGGATCGACGCGCAGGTGCACCTCGTCGCCCACCGCGAGGTCGACGGCGTCCGCCATCGAGGTGTCGACCTGACAGTGCTCGGTGTGCAGGCGGACTCCCGTGAGGATGGGCTCGAGTCGGAGGATCCGGCTGGCCCACGCGTGCGGGTCGTCGGCTCGCTCGATGCGCACCGCGGCGGGACGGAACACCGCGGCGAGCGGTGAGCCGTCGACCGCGGCGAGCGCGAGCGACTCGGCATCCGTGCTTCCAAGACGCAGACCTCCCCCGCGCCAGCCCCCGTCCGCGGCGACGCCCACCAGCCGGTTGACACCTGCGATCGCAGCGATGAAGCCCGAAGCGGGTGCCGACAGCACCTCGCGGACAGGTCCGTGCTGCGTGACCCGCCCCGCCTCGATCACCAGGAGCCGATCGGCGAGGGCGACAGCATCCGCAGCATCGTGCGTGACCGCGATCGTGGTGATCCCCGCCAGCTGATCACGCAGCATCTGTCGGATGTCGCCGGCCGTCGCCGGATCGAGCGCGACCAGCGGTTCGTCGAGCAGCACGGCGCGTGGCGACGCGGCGAGCGCTCGGGCGACCGCGACGCGCTGCCCCTCGCCACCGGAGAGCTCGCGCGGCATGCGGTCCCCCGCCCCCGGGAGGCCGACACGTGCGAGCCATTCATCGGCCGAGTCGCGTGCCGCGCGGACGTCCTGCCCGGCGGCACGAGGACCGAAGGCGACGTTCTCGCGCACGGACAAGTGGGGGAACAGCCGCGCCTCCTGCCCGAGCAGCACGATGCCGCGGTTCATGGGGGCTGTCCGCACACGAGGTGTGGCCACGCGGTCGACCACGCGTCCCGCGACCTCGATCTCCCCGGCGGTCAGCGGCTCGAGCCCCGCGAGCGCCTGCAGCAGGGTCGACTTGCCCGCGCCGCTCGGCCCCATGATGGCGACGGTCTCCCCGGCCGCGACCTGCACCGGGACGTCGACGGCGAAGTGCTCACGGTCGACCACGACGTGCGCACGGAGCCCCTCACCGCCGACAGCCCGGCCCGTCGAGGAGGTCATCGCATCGCCCCCGGCCGCCAGCCGCGCACGAGCAGCAGCACGACGATCGCCGTGGCGAGCAGCAGCAGGGCGAGGGCGACCGCCGTGCCCTGCGATACTCCCGCCCCGTTGAACGCGGTGTAGATCGCGAGCGGCATGGTCTGGGTGACGCCGGGCCGGTTCCCTGCGAACAGAGCCGTCGCACCGAACTCGCCGATGGCCCGCGCGAAGCACAGGACGACACCCGCGACGATGCCCGGGGCGGCCAACGGCAGGGTGATCCGTCGCAGGATCGTCCATCGTCCCGCGCCGAGCGCCGCCGCCGTGCGCTCGTAGTCCACACCCGAGGTGCGCACCGCACCCTCCACGGCCAGCACGAGGAACGGCAGCGCGACGAACGTCTGCGCCAGGATGACGGCCGGCGTGCTGAAGGAGAGGCCGAGCCCACCGAGCCAGCCCGCACGTCCGAACAGGTACAGCAGCGCGACACCGCCCACCATCGGCGGCAGCACCAGCGGAACCGTGACGACCGCGCGGAGTACGGCAGCCAGTCGCGGCCCGGAGCGGGCGATCCACAGCGCGAGCGGTACGCCGATCAGGATGCACAGCACCGTGGCCACCAGGCCGGTACCGAGCGAGAGCGTGAGCGCGGAGAGCGCAGCTTCCGAGGTCACGTCCGCGAGGAACGTCGACCACTGCACGCGCGCGACGAGCGCGGTGAGCGGCAGGATCAGGAACGCCAGGCCGACCAGGGCGGGTACGGCGAGTGCACGGGGCGCGTACCCTCGATCACTTCCCCCGCTCATGGTGCTCCGAAGCCGAAGTCGGCCAGGATGCTGCGCCCCGCATCCGACCGCACGAACGCCACGAACGCCTCGGCCGCCGTGGCGTTCGGAGCATCGGAGAGCACGGCGATCGGGTAGTGGTTGACGACCTCGTCAGCGCCGTCCGGCACGATCACCTCGACGTCGTCGCGGCCGATCACGTCGGTGGCGTACACGAGTCCGGCGTCGGCTTCAGACGCGGCGACCTTCGTGAGCACGGCCGTCACGTTCTGCTCGAGGCTCGCCGGGTCGACCGTGACCCCCGCCGTGGAGAGCAGCGTCGCGGAAGCCGCACCGCACGGCACCTCCGGCGCACACAGCACGGTGGTGACGTCGGCGAGATCCGCAAGCGCCTCGACGTCGCCCGGGTTTCCGGACGGAACCACGATCACCAGAGTGTTGGATGCGAACAGCGCGGGCTCAGCCACGACGTCCGCCGCCTTCTCCATGTTCGCCTCGTCGGCCGAAGCGAACACGTCGGCGGGAGCACCTTCGAGGATCTGCGTGACGAGCGTCGAGGAACCGTCGTACACCGGACGGAACCGTACGTCCGGGTTCTCGGTCATGAAGGCCTCACCGATCGCATCGGAGGCTCCGGCGAGGGATGCCGCGGCGTAGACCGTGAGCTCTCCGCGCACGCCATCCGTGGCCCCCGACGGTGAGGGCGTGTCCTCAGCTGTGCCCGCACAGCCCGTGAGCACGAGGCAGGCAGCGGCGAGGAGAGCGAGCGTGGAGCGGCGCAACAGGCGGTTCATGTCAGCCGTTCGGGATCTCGACGACGACCTGGGTCGCCTTGACGGAAGCGGTGGCGAGGGAGCCGACCTCGAGCCGCAGATCCCGCGCCGCCTCGGACGACATCAGCGACACCACACGATGCGGTCCGGACTGGATGTCGACCTGGGCCATGAGGCCTTCGACCTGCACGCGCGTGACGATGCCGACGAAGCGGTTGCGCGCACTGGAGAGCAAATCTCCGGCGTTCCTCGCCTCCTCCGCGAGCTCGACCGCGCGCGCCGCGAGGGCATCACCGGGAATCTCGGCCGGTGTCGCATCCGTCACCGGAAGCAGGCCCTGATCGATCCAGCGACGGACGGTGTCGTCGCTCACGCCGAGCAACTGCGCGGCACGGGCGATCCGGTAGGTCTGCATGCGAAGAATCTACCGCAGATGCGGAGTTTCCCGGAGGCTCCATCCGCTTTCGCGGTCATCGGCCTCTTCCGGGAGGAGGGGCATACGCTGAATCCATGCAGCCCCTCGTCGCCCCGGCCGCCGCGCTCGCCCCGGAAGAGCTCATCCGCACGGCCCGGCACGCGGTGCTCGCCGGCATCGGTGAAGAAGGTCAGCGCCGCCTCAACGCCGCTCGCGTGACGGTCGTCGGCGCCGGCGGGCTCGGCTCCCCTGCCCTCCTCGCCCTGGCCGCCGCAGGGATCGGCAGCCTCACGGTGATCGACGACGACGTCGTGGAGCTGACCAACCTGCAGCGCCAGCTCGCGCACCGCGTGGAGGACATCGGCACGCCCAAGACCGCCTCCGCCGCCCGAGCCATCACGGCTCTCGCCCCGCAGACCGTCGTGACCGCGGTGCCGGAACGCCTCGACACGGCCAACGCCGCCCGCCTGCTCGCGGGAGCCGACGTGGTGGTCGACACGAGCGATTCCTTCGCGACCCGTCGTGATGTGGCCGCGGCGACCGAGGCGCTCGGACTTCCCCTGGTCTGGGGCGCGGTGCAGGAGTGGCATGCGCAGGCGACCGTGTTCTGGTCGGACCCACCGGTGGGCGAGCCGGTCGTGCTCGCCGACCTCTTCCCGCCCGGCACCGAGGGGGAACCACCCAGCTGCGCCCAGGTCGGCGTGCTCGGAGCGCTGTGCGTGCAGGTCGGCGGGATGCTGGCGGGTGAGGTGATCAAGCTCGTGACCGGGGCCGGCGAACCGCTGCTCGGACGACTCGCCATGATCGATGCGCTCACCTCCCGCCAACACGAGATCGCGATCCGCCCGGCGTCCACGACCTCGACGGCGGTGCACGCATGACCGGCCGTCGCACGGTCGAGGAGCAGCTCGACCGCGTGCTCGGCGCCATCCGCCTGGTCGGCAACGAGGCTCTCCCGGTGACGGATGCCGCAGGACGCACGCTCGCCGCGCCCGCGGTCGCCGCCCACGACATCCCCCTCTTCGACAACTCCGCGATGGACGGGTTCGCGGTGCGCGGTGCCGATGTCGCGGAGGCCTCCGAGGAGAATCCGGTCACCCTGCGCGTGGTCGCCGACCTTCCCGCCGGAGTGGCCCTCGATCCTCCGCTCGGGTCCGGCGAAGCCGCCCGCATCATGACCGGATCCCCCACCCCCACCGATGCCGACGTGATCGTGCCCTTCGAGGACACGGCCGGCGGGCTCGCCGACTCCCTCGACGGGGTGACGGTGCTGCGCGCCCCGGCGAAGCCCGGTGTGTTCGTGCGCCGACGCGGGGCCGACCTGCACGCCGGCGACGAGGTCGTGCCCGCCGGGGAACGTCTGGGGCCCTTCCAACTCGCGGCCGCGGTCGCTGCCGGTGTCGCCGAGGTGTGGGTGACGCGGGCTCCGCGCGTGGCCGTGGTGTCGACCGGGAGCGAGCTGCTCGCGCCGGGCGAGACTCCCACCCGCGGCCGCATCCCCGACTCGAACGGCCCCCTGCTCGCGCAACTGGTCGCCGAGGCCGACGCCGAGGTGGTGCTGGTCGCACGCGTTCCGGATACGGCCGACGCCGTCAGGACCGTGACCGCCGAAGCCACAGCTCTCGGCGCCGACGTGATCGTCTTCACCGGCGGGGTGAGCGCGGGAGCCTACGAGCCGGTGCGCGGCGCGTTCGACGGCGGCGGACAGGTCGAGTTCAGCGCGGTGGCCATGCAGCCGGGCAAGCCGCAGGCCTTCGGGGTGCTCGATGACGGATGCGTGGTGTTCGGACTCCCGGGGAACCCCGTCAGCGTGGCGGTGTCGTTCGAGGTGTTCGTGCGCCCCGCCCTGCTCACGATGCAGGGCCGCACCCTCATCCACCGCCCGCGTTCGCCCTTCACCGCCGATGCGTCCTGGACACCCCCGCCCGGCCGCCGCCAGTACCTTCCGGCCGTCGTCGACCTCGCCACGCGCACCGTGCGTCCGGCGACCGCCGGCGGGTCAGGATCGCATCTTGCGGGCGGACTCGCGCGTGCCCACGCGTTCGCGATCGTCCCGGCGGAGGTCGAGTCCGTGGCCGTGGGCGATGTGATCGATGTCATGCTGGTCGGATGAGCTTCCCCCACCTTGACGCCGGCGGCCGTGCACACATGGTCGATGTGACCGCGAAGCAGCCGACCGTGCGCACCGCGACCGCCCGCGGTTTCGTGCGCTGCAGCGCCGACGTGATCTCCGCACTCCGCGACGGCACCGTGCCGAAGGGCGACGTGCTCGCGGTGGCGCGCATCGCCGGCATCCAGGCGGCCAAGTCCACGCCCTCCCTGCTGCCGCTCGCGCACGTGATCGGGGTGCACCGGGCGAGCATCGAGCTGGACGTCGTCGACGACGGCGTGCGCATCGAGGCGACCGTGGGCACCGCCGACCGCACCGGGGTCGAGATGGAAGCGCTCACTGCCGTCTCGGTCACCGCACTGGCGATCGTCGACATGATCAAGGGCGTCGACCGCGCGGTCACGATCGAGGACGTGCGCATCGTGGCGAAGTCCGGCGGCCGCTCCGGCGACTGGGTGCGTCCCGGCGAGCCCGCCCCCGGGGCCGACCGATGACACGCGTGCGCTACTTCGCCGCGGCCGCCGAGGCCGCAGGCACCGACGCGGAGGAGCGCGCCGAGCACTCTCTCCTGGAGCTGCGCACCGCCGTCGTCGCCGAGCACCCGGCACTGGCCGACATCCTGCCGCGCTGCGCGGTGCTCGTCGACGGCGTCCGCACCGACGGCGACCTCTCCCTCGACGACGCCGAGCTCATCGACGTGCTCCCGCCCTTCGCGGGCGGCTGACCACGCGCCACCTGCATGACCGCCGGCCACCCGCATGGCCGTCTGCCGGTGTTTCCTCCTGCATACGGCAGAACCTCATGCAAGTGACGCGTCGAGAACGGCAGGTGACGCGTCGAGAACGGCGATGGCGCGCAGGACTCAGCCGCCGATGCCCTTCCACGACGTGGTGCCGTCGACCTCGAGCTGACGCTTCCACACGGGGAGGTCGCTCTTGATCGCCTCGATGACCGCACGGCACACCTCGAACGCCTCGGCACGGTGCTCGGAGGCCACCGCGATCACCACCGCGGCATCACCCACATCGAGGCGTCCGACGCGATGACTCACAGCCACCACAGTGGGAGCATCGGCACCGGCACCGGCCTCCTCCGCGATCCGCCGCAACGTGGCTTCCGCATCGGGGTGCGCGCTGTACTCCAGTCCGACCACGGGCGTCTGCGCATCCGGGTCGTTGTCGCGCACCCGGCCGACGAACGTCGTCACCGCTCCCAGGCGCGGATCTTCGACCGCGGCGAGGTGGACATCGAGATCGAGGAGTTCTTCCGACACGGCTGCGATGCGTACGTCGTTCATGAGTGGTCTCCGCCTTCGACTTGATCCAGGATGTGCGCGGCGACGCCGAGCACCACGGGCACACCGGAGGCGACGGCTCGGGGCGAACCGGGGAGGTTCACGACGAGCATGCCGTCGGGGTCCACGATGCCCGCGAGCCCGCGCGAAAGCACCGAGAGCGGGGTGTCGGCGAGTCCGCTGCGGCGCAGCTCCTCCGCGATCCCGGGGATCTCACGGGTGATCACCCGGCGCGTCCCCTCCGGCGTCAGGTCACGGGGCCCGACGCCCGTCCCACCGGTGGTCACGACCAACCGGATGCCGCGCGCGACCGCCCGGCGCAGGGCATCCGCCACAGAACCCGCTCCGTCGGCGATGACCTCGGCATCGGGGCAGTGCCACCCGGCGTCACGAAGCAACCCCACGGCGATCGGGCCGCCCCGATCCTCGCGCTCTCCGGAGGCCGATCGATCCGAGACGGTGATGACGAGTGCGGGGTACGGGCCCATGGCTCCCACCCTAGGCCCGCGCCGATGACGGTGCACCGGTATCAGGTGACGCGGACGAGCGAACGCTGCCAGCCCGACGATCCGTTCGGCGCGATGGGTGCGCGCTCCTGGATCTGCAGGTCGCCGTTCTTGTTCACGGCGCGCACGGCGACGTAGTGCGTCCCCGGGGTGGCATCCCATTCCATGAACCACTGCACCCAGGTGTCATCGTTGATCGGCGTCGACAGCGTGGCCGCAACCCAGTCGCCGTCGTCGATGCTCACCTCCACGCGCTCGATGCCGACCGACTGCGCCCAGGCGACGCCTGCGATCGGGATCTTCCCCGCATCCACCGCCTCGCCGATCTTGGGGGTGTCGACGCGGGAGGAGAACTTGATCGGCGCCTCGGCGCTGTAACCGCGCGGTGTCCAGTACGCCTCGTCCTCGGCGAACGTCGTGACCTTGAGTTCGGTGAGCCACTTGGTCGCCGACACGTAGCCGTAGAGTCCCGGCACGACCATCCGCACGGGGAAACCGTGTTCGAGCGGCAGCGGCTCGCCGTTCATCCCGACCGCCAGGATCGCGTCGAGGTCATCATCGGTGAGTGCCGACAGCGGCGTGCTCGCCGTGTAACCGTCGACGCTGCGCGAGAGCACCATGTCGGCACCGGACTTGACGCCCGCCTTCTTGAGCACGTCGCGCAACGGCACGCCCAGCCACTTCGCGTTGCCGACGAGTTCGCCGCCGACCTCGTTCGACACGCACGTGAGCGTGATCGCATACTCGTCGAGACCCATGTCGAGGATGTCCTGGAAGCTCATCTCCACACGCTGGTCGACCATGCCGTCGATCACCAGGCGCCAGGTGTCCGGGTCGATCGAGGGAACCGTGAGGGCCGTGTCGACCCGGTAGAAGTCCTTGTTCGGGGTGAACAGCTTGCTGAGTCCGGGGATGTCCAGCTCCGCGCCCTGCGGCACCGTGACCGTGGTCTTCGGAGAGGGGAGCTTGAGCGCACTGCGGACGGCTTCGACCGAGGACACGGCCATGCTCACCGTGCGGGCGGTGATTCCCACGACGAGCGCGGACGCACCGGCGACGGCAGCGAGGAGGAAGAACCGACGACGGTCGATCCCGGGCCGGGCGGACTCTCCTTCGGCGAGATCGGTCGGGGGATCATCCGTGGTCGCCATAGCCCGGTCGTCCTCGCTGGCGCCTGCGAATGAGTCTCTCCACCCGCGCAGCCGGCGGCACAGGAGCACGAGGATGATCGATCCCGCGACGGTGCCGAGGACCGGGGGCAGGAACGCGAGGGGCGCGACGCCCGCGCGGGTGACGATCGCCGCGGTCGAGAGCACGCCCGCGATCACCAGCGCGATCACGCCGAGCGGCGGACGCACGAACTGCAAGATCCCGGCGATCGCCGAGGCGATGAGGACGGCCAGACCGAGCCCCGCCAGCAGGGCGATCTTGTCGTACTCGCCGAAGGTGGCGATCGCGAACTCCTTGAAGGGCTGGGGCACGATGTCGATCACGAAGCCGCCGACCGCGAGGATCGGGCTGGCGGTGCGCGCGAACAGAAGCGCGAACACCTCCGCCGTGGCGAGGAAGACGCCACCCCCGATCACGCCCGCGAGGGCGGCCCAGACGAAGAACCTCTTGCCGCTGCGGCGTTGCACCATGATCGTCTCCTGTTCCACCGGTCGCCGGCGTCATCCCCCGTTGTTCGGAGCGGAGGCGCGATCGGATCTGACGATCTGCGGAAGACGTCGCGCGGACCCGTTCATAGCTCCGCAAAAACGGCAGGAGAGGAACGCGTCAGGCGCGGTATGACGGGCGAGCCGTTCACCTGACACTCCGATCTTCCGGAGTTGTGAACGTCCGCGGGCGGAGAGCCAGACCGGGCGGAGGTCAGACCGGGCGGAGGTCAGACGGGAACGACGGGCGGGGGCGGCGGAGCGAGCCGGCGCTGCGGCACCCCGTGCGCCTCCCGGTGCAGACGCTCCATCCGGCTGTCGAGCTCGGCGGCGGCATCGGCGGCATCGGACAGGCTGTCGACGAGGTGCGAGGGCACCTGGTTCGAGAACTTGTAGTAGATCTTGTGCTCGAGGCTCGCCCAGAAGTCCATCGCTATCGTGCGGAACTGCACCTCGACGGGCACCGACAACGCACCGGTCGACAGGAACACCGGCACCTCGATGATCGCGTGCAGGCTCTTGTAGCCGTTGGCCTTCGGCTGCGCGATGTAGTCCTTGACCGTGCGCACGGTGATGTCGTCCTGCGCGGTGAGCAGGTCGAACAGGCGGTACACGTCGGCGACGAAGCTGCAGGTGACCCGCACACCCGCGATGTCGGTGATCTCCGCGCGGATCCGGTCGAAGTCCGGCTCGTCGATCCCCTTGCGGGCGAGCTTCTCGACGATGCTGTCGGGCGACTTGAGACGGCTCTTCACGTGCTCGATCGGGTTGTACGCATGGTCGTGCGTGAACTCGTCACGGAGGATGGAGATCTTCGTCTCGACCTCACGCATCCCGAACTCGTACTCGCGCAGGAAACGCTGCAGCTCGTCACGCAGCTCGCGAGCCTGGTTGATCGTGTCCTCGGTGACGTGAACGGTCGTCATGCTTCCGACGTTACGCGTTCGTGATCGGAAACGGCTGTGGATCCTCGATGTCCGAGCGGGCATCGACGAGGCGCTGGCCGGAAAGCACACCGGGGAGCCCGCGCCCGAGGCGTGTGGTGAACAGCAGCACGATCGCGACGAGGATCAGGATCGAGGAGGCGAGGTCGAACAGGGTGCCGCCCAGGGCGAGCGCACTGAGGCCGGCGATACCTCCAGCCCAGCGCAGGGGGCGGGCGATCGGCGCGGGCAGCCGCGAGCCCGTGTAGCGCAGCTGCACGGCGAAGTCGCCGACCGAGCGTCCGGTCGACAGGATCAGCACCAGGAACAGGCCGGCGGGGACGACGGCTCCGGCGGCGGAGGAGATCGACCCGTCGATCACGGCCGCCCTGTCACGCACGACGTACTCCAGCCACACCTGCACCGTCACGCCGATGGCGGTGCTCAGGAAGCCGTACGCGAGGGCATCGCACAGCATCGCGAGGGCCCGTCGACCACGGGTGACCGGACGCGGAAGGTCGGCGTCCGGACTCGCTTTCGCGCCCCGCAGCTTCCGCGGCACGACGAGCGCCAGCATGCAGCCCACGACCGCACCGAGGGTGTTCGTCATGAGGTCACCGACGTCGAAGAAGCGGTATGCGCAGGGGTAGATGCCCCATACACCGGTGAGTTGGGTGGTCTCGACCAGCAAGGACAGGCCGAATCCGACGGCGAGCGCCGTGAGCACGCCACGACCGGCGATCACCCGCACGAAGAAGCCGAGCGGCATGAACAGCAGCACGTTGAAGACCAGCTGCAGAAGGGCGGGCTGCCGCAGCGGACTGCCCGGTGCCGCGAGCGCCTTCTGCACATCGCGCACGACCGACACCGGATCCGTGATCGCCCCCACGCAGCGGATCGTCTCGGGGTCGGGCAGCGGGAGAAGCGTGTACGTCCAGATCGCCCAGAAGTAGATCAGAGCCGAGAGCCAGAGCAGCGCGCGCCCGACACCGAGCCGCCCGCGACGACGGTAGCTGACCGCGACGAAGGGCACGAACAGGACGACGCCGAACGCCAGCCCGATCGCGATCGCGATGACTCCGAGCCGCACCTGATCTTCCACCGCGAGCCAGTGTAACCGCGGCCGTAAGGATTCCGTGAGGACAGCACGTCCGGCCGTAGGGATTCCGTGAGGATCGCAGGAGGATGACATCGGCAGGCGTAGTGTCGCCCGACGTGTCAGACGAAAACAGGGAGGGCGCGGACACTCCGCCGCTCGCCAAGCGCATCCTCATCGGCGAACCGCTGACGAGCCAGCAGGTCGACGAACAACTGCTCCCGAAGCGGATGGCACTGCCGATCTTCGCGTCCGACGCGTTGAGCTCGGTGGCCTACGCGCCGCAGGAACTCGTGATGATCCTGCTGATCGGTGGACTCACGTTCCTCTCCTTCACGCCGCTGGTCGCGATCGCGGTCGTGGTGCTGCTGGTCGTCGTCGTCCTGAGCTACCGACAGCTGATCAAGGCCTACCCGTCGGGCGGCGGCGACTACGAGGTCGCGTCGAAGAACCTCGGCGAGATCCCCGGTGTGATCGTCGCCGCGGCCCTCCTGGTCGACTACGTGCTGACCGTGGCCGTGTCGGTCGCCTCCGGTGTCGACAACATCATCTCCGCCGCGCCCGGCCTCGACCCGCTCCGCGTCGAGCTCGCGGTCGGCTTCGTGATCCTCATCATCATCGTGAACCTGCGCGGCGTGCGTGAGGCGTCGCTCGTGTTCGCCATCCCCACGTACGTGTTCATCGGCTCGGTCGGCATCATGATCGCGACCGGGCTGATCCGGACGTTCCTGGGCGATGCGCCGGTGGCCTCGAGCCACGACTTCTCGGTGCAGGCCGAGAACCTCGGTCAGGCCGCGGTGATCCTGCTGATCCTCCGTGCGTTCTCCAGCGGATGCTCCGCGCTCACCGGCGTCGAGGCGGTGTCGAACGGTGTCCCCGCATTCCGGGCTCCCAAGGTGCGCAACGCCCAGTCGACCCTCGTGCTGATGGGGTCGATCGCCATCTGCCTGTTCGCCGGCCTGACCGCTCTCGCCCTGATCGCCGGGGTGCACTATGCCGAGAACCCCTGCGACCTGATCGGCTTCGACTGCTCGACCCCCCAGCCGAGCCTGATGGCGCAGATCGCCGCGGCGACGTTCGGCGGCGGCAGCATCGCGTTCTTCATCGTGCAGGCAGCGACCGCGTGCGTGCTGCTGCTCGCCGCGAACACCGCGTTCAACGGCTTCCCCCTGCTGGGCGCGGTGCTGGCCCGTGACGGATACGCCCCCAAGTCGCTCAACACGCGCGGTGACCGCCTGGTGTTCTCGAACGGCATGATCCTGCTCGGCATCGCCGCGATCGCCGTTCTCGTGGTGTTCCAGGCGCGGCTGACGACCCTCATCCAGCTCTACATCATCGGGGTGTTCGTCTCGTTCTCGCTCGGACAGATCGGCATGGTCAGGCACTGGCGACGCGTGCTCCGGGGGCCGGTGGAGAACGGGTCCGGTTCCGGGATCGACGGGGCCTCGGCATCGGATCGCCGCTCGGCCAAGGTCGGACTCATCATCAACTCGACCGGCGCCGCGATGACCGTGCTCGTGCTGGTCATCGTGACGATCACCAAGTTCACGCACGGAGCGTATCTCGTCTTCTTCGCGATCCCAGTCCTGGCCTTCCTGATGCTGGGCGTGAAGCGGTACTACCGCGACGTCGAGCACGAGATCGCGATCGACGACACGACCAAGTTCGGGGCGACCGGCGACCTCGCGATCGTCCTCGTCAACCGGCTGCAGAAGCCCGTCGTGAAGGCCATCGACTACGCGATCGCGGCCAAGCACGGCAAGACCCTGGCGGTGCACGTGGCCGTGGCGTCCGACGACGCGGCCCAGCTGCAGCAGGAGTGGGCCGACCATCTCGTGCCGATCCCGCTCGTGATCGTCGAGTCGCCGTACCGGTCGTTCGCGCAGCCGGTGACCCAGTTCATCAAGCAGTACCGGGAGAAGCATGGCTCCTCGGTGGTGACCGTGTACCTGCCGCAGTACATCGTCGGACACTGGTGGGAGTCGTTCCTGCACAACCGTCGGGCCCGCCGCCTCGCCAACCAGCTGATGCTCGTGCACGGGGTGTCGATCACGCTCGTGCCCTGGCTGCTCGACTCGTCGGAGCTCATCTACGGCCGCCGCTCCCGCCCGCTTCCGGGTCAGGAGCGCGCGGGGCGCCCCGTGGTCGTCAACGGTCGGCGCGCACACCGGCCCGCCGGCCCGCCGCAGGAGTAGTCGCGGGGCGGCGACGGGGCCTTCGAGTCAGATCCCGTCGAGCACGGCACCCAGGACGCCGGCGGCCTCGGCGAAGCGCGCCGGGTCGGCGTTCGCGTAATTGAGGCGCACGTAGGACCCGGAGGGCTCGGCCGGGAACCACTCGGATCCCGGCGCGATGATGACTCCGCGCACCTCGCACTCGCGGACGACCTGCCCGACATCCGTCCCGTCGGGCAGTCGCACCCACAGGTTGAGCCCACCGGCCGGAACGCCCTCGACCTGCGCGGAGGGCGCGTGCGCGGCGAGACTCGAGAGGAGCAGATCGCGCCGCGCTCGCAGGTGCTCGCGGAATCCGCGCAGGTGCGTGCGCCAGGCGGGCTGGCTCACCACATCGAGAGCCGCGGTCTGGAGCACACCACTCACGTACATCGACTCGGCAGCGCGGTCCGCGAGGATCCGATCACGCGCAGGCCCTCGGACGATCGCGGCCGCGACACGCAGGGCCGGTGAGGCGCTCTTCGTGAGCGAGCGCAGATAGACCACGTGACCGTCATCATCCGACGCGGTGATCGGCCTCGGAGCGGCGTCGATCCCCAGGTCGTGCGCCCAGTCGTCCTCGATCAGGAACGCCCGGTGACGGCGGACCGTGTCGAGCACGGCCTCTCCCGTCGCGACAGGCCACTGCGCTCCGGTCGGGTTCGCGAACGTCGGCTGCGCGTAGAACGCCCGCGCGCCGGTCTGCGCGAACGCCCGCTCGACGTCGTCCGGATCCGGCCCATGCGGACCAGACGGGATCGGCACCAGGACCACACCAGCCTGCGCGGCGGCGAGCATCGCGCCCCAGTACGTCGGCGACTCGATCAGCAGCGGCTGCCCGGCCCCCACGACGGCACGGAAGATCGAGCTCAACCCGCTCTGGCTGCCCGAGATGATCAGGGCGTCCCGCGCCGAGGCGGGTGTGATCCCCACCGGTGCGGCGGACGCGAGTTCACCGGCGAACCACGCCTGCAGCTCGGGGAGGCCCGCTGCGGGTGAACGGGTCAGCGCCGCGTCCGATCGGGCGGCACGGACGAGCGCCTGTCGCACGAGCCGCTGCGGCAGCAGGTCGACCGCGGGGTATCCCGAGTGCAGTCCGATCGCATCGGGCGCGACCGTGCGTTGCGTCGACGAGAGGCCCGCGAGTCCGGCCGGCGCAGCGCCGAGGGCGGCAGTCTGCCAGCCGTAGTCGACCGTGCGAACGATGGGCGCGGCGCGGACGAACGTCCCCGCGCCCGGGCGAGACTCGACCAGACCGAGCCGCGCGAGTTGCTGCATCGCCTTCTGCACGGTCACCGGGCCGGCCCCGTACTCGGCCATGAGCGCACGGTTCGACGGCACCCGCGCACCCGGAGATGCGGAGGAGATCCACGCGCGCACCCCGGCGACGATGCGGTCACTGCTATCCTGACTCATGAAAGTAGACAGTAGCGTTATCGCCCCGCGAAGGACAGTGCTATCAATGCCTGCCGGTGTCCGGTGGGGGCTTCTCGGCGTCCTCGCCTTCTCCTTCACCCTTCCGCTCACGCGCATCGCGATCGACGGGCTCTCACCGCTGTTCGTCGGCGCCGGGCGTGCGGTCGTCGCCGCCCTCCTCGCCGGAATCGCCCTGGCCGTGACGCGCCAGCGACGTCCCACGACGACGCAGTGGGGCCGCCTCGCGATCGTCGCCGGTGGGGTCGTTGCCGGGTTCCCCGTCCTGACCTCGTTCGCGATGACCACGACCCCCGCCAGCCACGGTGCGGTCGTGATCGGCGTGCTCCCCGCGGCGACCGCCGTCGCTGTCGTGCTCCGCACCCGCGAACGGCCCACCCGATCCTTCTGGATCTTCGCGAGCCTCGGTGCCGTCGCCGCGGTCGTGTTCGCCGCATTGCAGAACGACGGGCTCGACTCCCTCAGCGCTGCCGACCTCCTGTTGTTCGGGGCTGTCATCGCCGCCGCGATCGGCTACGCGGAGGGCGGTCTGCTCGCCCGCGAACTCGGCTCCTGGCAGACCGTGTCGTGGGCGCTGATCGTCGCCGCTCCGCTGATGGCGGCTTTGACGGTGGTGTCGGCCGTTCAGCAGCCGCCGGCCGCGACGCCCGTGCAGTGGCTCGCCTTCGCCTACCTCGCCGCGGTGAGCATGTTCCTCGGCTTCTTCGCCTGGTACCGCGGCCTCGCGATCGGTCCGATGGCACAGGTGAGCCAGATCCAGCTCGTCCAACCCGTGATGGGCATCGCCTGGGCGGCGCTCCTGCTGCACGAGCAGATCGGTTGGGCCACCGCTATCGGCGGGCTCGCGGTGATCGCCTGCGCCGCCCTCGCCGTGCGTACCCGACTGATCACCCACCGACCGAGCGCGCCCCGAAGAAAGGACTCCTGATGCGTCACACACCCCGGTACCTGATGACCGATCCCGACGAGGTCAAGCGCTTGATCCGCGGCAACCCGTGGGCGACGTTCGTCTCCCCCGCCGGCGGCCTCGTGGCCTCGCACCATCCCGTGCTGCGAGGAACACCAGCAGCACGGTGTCGCCGGTCGACCCTAGGGTGGAGCGATGACCGAGACGCGAACCCCCGAGCCGTGGCCTGCACGGACAGACCGACTTCAGGTGCGCCCCTGCACGCCCGCCGACGTCGATGTGATGTGGGAGTGGCGGCGGCTCCCCGAGGTGAACCGGTGGCTCGGGGCCGCGCCCGACACGCGGGATGCGTTCCGTGAACGGTATCTCGCTCCGGAGCGCCTGGCATCGCTGTACCTCGTGGAGCTGCTGCCCGCGCACGAAGGCGCCGCCCCGACGCCGATCGGCGACATCATGGTGCAACTCGGCGATGGCTGGGCCCAGGCCGAAGTCGAGGCCGAGGCGAAGGGCGTCGAGGCTGAACTCGGCTGGGTGCTCGACCCCGCGTACACCGGCCACGGCTATGCGACCGAGGCGATCCGCGCGGTGATCGATGTGTGCTTCGGCGCACTGGGGCTGCGCCGCGTGCACGCCGGGTGCTTCGCCGACAACGAGCCCTCCTGGCGCGTGATGGAACGCCTGGGGATGCGCCGCGAGGAGTTCAGCCGGAAGACGGCGCTGCACCGCTCGGGCGAATGGTTCGACGGCATGAACTACGGACTGCTCGCCGAGGAGTGGCCGCCGGAGCGGGGCGTCTAGCCCGAGACGAGGAACAGGACGAGAACGGCCACCAGCACGGTCGGCACGGCGGCGACCACGCCCCACAGCATGTACCCGCGCCAGCGGATCGTGACTCCGAGCGCCGTGATGCGGTGATGCCACAGCAGCGTCGCGAGCGAGGCCCACGGCGTGATCAGCGGGCCGAGGTTGACGCCGATCAGAAGGGCCATCAGCGCGACCGGATCCGCGGCGACGGGCTCGAGCACGAGATATGCGGGGAGGTTGTTGATCGCGTTGGCGCTCACGGCCCCGAGCGCGGCCAACCGGAACAGATCGCCGGGGGAGTCGCCGTTCGCGGTCTGCGCCGTCAGGAAGTCGAGGAGGCCCTGCGCGTGCGCGGCCTCGACCAGCACGAACAGCGATGCGGCGAGCGCGATCGCCTGCCACGGCACGAGCGCGAGCCGCAGCGCCCGGCGCCGCCGCACCGCGAACACCACGATGAGCGCGAGCGCCGCGGCTGTGGCGGGGATCCACACGTCGTGCGTGACGACCAGCAGTGGCATCAGCACGACGAGGATCCCGGCAGCGCTCCAGAACAGCATCGGGTCGGCGGGGCGCCGGGGCGGCGGCGTCTCGTACGCCGCGAACACGGTGCGCCGGTGCACCACGGTCAGGATCACGACGGGCATCAGGATGCCGACCAGAGTCGGTGCCCAGCTCAGGGCGATGAACGCCGCGGGACCGTCGCCGATCGCGGGTGCGGCGAGCAGGTTGGTCAGGTTCGACACCGGTAGGGCGAGGGAAGCCGTGTTCGCCAGCCACACGGTGGCCAGGGCGAAGGGGAGCGGGGAGACGCCGACGCTCTGCGCGAGCACGATGACGACCGGCGTGACGATCACGGCGGTCGTGTCGAGGGACAGGAACACCGTGCTCACCACCGCGAGCACCACGACGAGCGCCCAGAGGATGAGCACACGCCCGCCCCCCAGCGGGCGAGCCGTTGCGAGACGACATCGAAGACCGCCGCGTCGCGGGCGAGCTCGGCGACGACGGTGATCGCGACGACGAACCCCAGCACCGGCGCGATCCGCTGCCCGAGAGCATCGGCGTCCGACTGCGGGAGGTATTCGGTCAGCACGAGGACGAGGGCGAGGACGACGAGCCCTCCGACGACCCACGTCCCTGCGCCGATACGCCACTCTCTGGTGCTCACCTGGTGAGCATAGGGGCACTTCAGCGCGAAGGGGAGCACCCGGTGCGGTGCCTCGTGGAGTCTAGGATTCAAGGACGGGATCGGGGATTCCTCGGCGAGGAGCACATCGACGTCGCCGACATGAATCCCGCGTCGGATGACCGGGAGGGCGAGTGAGCGCAGAGCGGACGCAGCGTCCGGCTCCGGAACAGTCGCGACGCGGACGCCTCCGCGTGCTCCTGGGCGCTGCCCCGGGCGTCGGCAAGACGTTCGAGATGCTCGCCGAAGGCCGCCGCCTCCGCGAGGAGGGTCACGACGTCGTCATCGCGATCGTCGAAACCCACGATCGCGCTGCTACCCAGGCGCAGACCGTCGGGCTGCCGGAAATACCGCGCCGGGTCGATGAGCACCGAGGCGTCGCCCTGACCGAACTCGACCTCGAGGCCGTGCTCGCGCGCGCCCCGGAGATCGCCCTGGTCGATGAACTCGCCCACACGAACATCCCGGGCTCGCGGCACCCGAAGCGCTGGCAGGACGTCGACGATCTGCTGGACGCCGGCATCGACGTGGTCACCACCGTCAACGTGCAGCACATCGAGTCGCTCAACGCCGTGGTCGAGAAGATCACCGGGATCGCGCAGCGGGAGACGATCCCGGATGCCGTCGTCCGGGCCGCGGATGAGATCGAGGTCGTCGACCTCGCGCCGCAATCGCTGCGCGATCGGCTCTCCGCCGGGCTGGTCTATCCGGCCGAGCGGATCGACGCCGCCCTGTCGAACTACTTCCGGTTGGGGAACCTGACCGCGCTGCGTGAGCTAGCGTTGCTGTGGCTCGCCGACGAGGTCGACAGCGCGCTGCGCACCTACCGCGCCGAACAGGGGATCGAGGGCAACTGGCAGGCCAGGGAGCGTGTCGTGGTCGCTCTCACCGGCGGCACGGAGGGCGAGACCCTGCTCCGGCGCGGGGCACGGATCGCGGCACGCTCGGCCGGCGGCGAACTGCTCGCCGTACATGTCTCGGCACAGGACGGTCTGCGCAGCGAGACGCCCGGAGCGCTCACCTCCCAGCGCCTTCTCGTGGAGTCGCTCGGCGGCAGCTATCACCAGGTGGTCGGCGACGACATCCCGTCCACCCTGGTCGAGTTCGCGCAGGCGGCCGACGCCACACAGCTGGTGATCGGGGTCAGCCGACGCAGTCGACTCACCGCCGCGCTCACCGGCCCCGGCATCGGATCGGAGGTCATCCGCCGATCCGGCGACATCGACGTGCACATCGTGACGCACGCGGCTGCCGGTGGTCGCCAGGCTCTGCCGCGTATCACCGGCGGGGCGCTCGGCTGGCGCCGACAGCTCCTGGGATTCGCGATCGCGCTCGTCTTCGGACCGATCCTGTCATGGATCATGTTCACGGTCCGCAGCCCCGAATCGATCACCGCCGAGGTGCTCGCCTATCAGCTCCTCGTCGTCGTGGTCGCCCTGATCGGCGGCATCCGTCCCGCCGTGTTCGCCGCGGTGCTCTCCGGGATCACGCTCGACTTCCTCTTCGTCGCGCCACTGTTCACGATCACGATCGCGCACCCGCTGCACGCGCTCGCCCTGTCCCTCTACGTCGTCATCGCGATCCTGGTCAGCATCATCGTCGACCAGGCCGCACGACGAGCCCGCACGGCTCAGCGCGCCGCCGCCGAGGCCGAGCTGCTCGCCGCAGTCGCCGGCAACGTGCTCCGGGGCGACAACGCGGTGCTGGCGCTGGTCAGCCGCACCCGCGAGGCGTTCGGACTCAGCGGAGTGCGGGTGCTCTCCCCCGATGGCGAGGTGCTGGCGAGCGACGGCGAACCGGTGGCCGACGGCCGCGCCACGACCCTGCCGATCGGCGTCAGAGCAGGCGGTGGCCCCCGGGCGCTGCTGGAGTTGAACGGCGAACCTCTGGCCGGACCGGAACGACGCCTGCTCGATGCGATCATCGCGCAACTCTCCGCCGCGATCGAGCACACCGACCTGCGCGCCACCGCCAGCGAAGCCGAAGCCCTGGCCGAGACCGACCAGGTGCGCAGCGCTCTGCTGTCGGCCGTGAGCCATGACCTGCGGCGACCGCTGGCCTCGGCGGTCGCGGCGATCGGCGGCCTGCGCGGTGCGCACGGGCTGTCGGCGACCGACCGCGAAGAACTGCTCGCCACCGCCGACGAGAGCCTTGCGACGCTGTCGGCGCTGGTCACCGACCTGCTCGATGTGAGTCGCGTGCAGGCCGGCGTGCTCGCGGTCTCCTCGTCCCGGATGGATGCCGCCGGCACCGTGCTCGCCGCCGTCGACGAGCTCGGGTTGGGGCCGGCAGACGTCGAGCTCGCCCTCGACCCGGACCTGCCGCCGGTGTTCGCCGATCCCGTGCTGCTGCAGCGCGTACTGGTGAACGTGCTCGCGAACGCGCACCGTCATGCCCCGGACGGCAGCCGCGTGATCATCTCGACCAGCACGATCGGCGACCGCGCCGAGATCCGCGTGATCGACCGCGGGGCAGGTATCGCTCCCGAGCGGCGCGACCGCATCTTCCAGCCGTTCCAGCGCTTCGGTGACACCGACAACACGACGGGACTCGGACTCGGACTCGCCCTGTCCCGCGGGTTCACCGAAGGCATGGGCGGTACCCTGACACCGGAGGACACCCCTGGTGGAGGCCTCACCATGGTCATCTCCCTGCCGCTCGGCGCAGGGCTTCCCGACACGGAGGGGACGGAGTGAAGCTCCTCATCGCCGACGACGACCCGCAGATGGTGCGGGCGCTGCGGATCACACTGGCCGCCCACGGATACGAGGTCGTCGTGGCCGCCGACGGTGCCGCCGCGATCGCCGCCGCCGCGCAGTCCCACCCCGACCTGATCATGCTCGACCTCGGCATGCCCCGACTCGACGGCATCGAGGTGATCCAGGCGCTGCGCGGGTGGACGAACGTGCCGATCATCGTGGTGTCCGGACGCACCGGTTCAGCCGACAAGGTCGACGCGCTGGACGCCGGCGCCGACGACTTCGTCACGAAGCCGTTCCAGGTTGATGAACTCCTCGCCCGGTTGCGCGCGCTGTCCCGCCGATCGGCCCCCGCGAACGGCGAATCCGTCGTGGCCTTCGGTGAGGTCGTCGTCGACCTGGCCACGAAGACCGTCACCCGCGCCGGAACACGCGTGCACCTGACCCCGACCGAGTGGCGCATGCTGGAGCACCTGTCGCGGCATCCAGGAGCCCTGGTCACCCGGCAGGACCTGTTGAAGGAGATCTGGGGCAGCGAGCAGGTCTCCGACTCCGGTTATCTGCGGCTGTACATGTCGCAACTGCGGAAGAAGCTCGAACGGGAGCCGGGTGCTCCGGTGCACCTGCTCACCGAGGCGGGGATGGGCTACCGACTCGTGCTCTGAGCCGTCGCCCGCGCCGGGGTGCGCCGGCTCGCCGTTCGTAACTCAGGAAGAACATGCGACCCGGTGACGGTGTGTCGCCGTTTCCGGGTGATGCGGCGCGGCCTTCCTGAGTTGCGCGCGTCGTTCACAACTCAGCAAGAACTGCCGGAACCGACCCGGAAATCGGCCCACGCTGCGCTCAGCGCGACGACTCTGAGGAGTTGTGCGCAGCGCGCGTCCGGCGCAGCACCGCGACGACACCGGTGACGACGAGCAGCACGGCCACGATGATCGCGGCGATGGCGGTCGGGGTGCTCTCCGGCTCCCCGGTCAGTCGTCCGACCGCGAGCCAGGCCAGTCCCCACGCCGTCGCGAGGGCGGGAGCGATCCGGCCGGTGGCCCACGCCGCCGCGGCACCGATCACCAAGACGACCACGAGCACGGCGATGGCCCAGGCGTCCGCGGCGTCGGCCCAGCTCTCCGGAGCGATTTGGGTGAGCCAGGCAGCGGTGTTCGCGACGGTGGCGATCGTGACCCAGCCGAAGTGCAGCCCGTTCGCGCCGTCGGTGAGGATGCGATCCGCGACGGTGCGCGCCGGGAAGCGGCCGAGCACCACGATCACGCGGGCGAGCACGACGAGCAGCAGCGCGATCACGACGACCGTGAGCCACAGCGTCAGGTACCTCGCGGTCACCAGCCACAGCCCGTTCAGCACCATCGACACCGCGATCCATCCACCGACCGCCCGCTGACGGGGATCCTGCCGCTGCGCCGGGAGCGCCTGCCACACCGTGTAGACGATGAGTCCGAGGTAGATGAGCGACCAGATCGAGAACGCCGGTCCTGCCGGAGCGAGGTAGGAGCCCTGAGCCGAGAGGGCTCCGTCCTGCAGGTCGTCGACGGATGCCCCGCCGAACGCCCCCGCTCCGATGGTGGCGGCGATCAGCATGAACGTCGCCGACGCGATGACCAGGGTCTGCCGGCCGATGCCCTTCGTACGTGAGTCCATGGTCACGACGCTACGGCGCGGTGAGCCGACACGCATCGGGGTTGACACCGAGGCGACGTTTCGCTAACCAGGTTAGGGAAACACCCACTCAGGCCCGGGCGAATGCCGCATCGATCAGGACCTCCGCGGCACCGCGTGCCTGCACCGCCACCGACGGATCCTTCGAGATCGCCGCCGTGCTCTGTGCCCCCTCGGCGAGGATCGACAGCTGTGCAGCGAGCGCCGCAGGCGCACCCGTGTCGGCGACCAGGCCCGCCATGTACTCCTGGAACGATGCCTTGTGCGTGCGCACGATCTCCGCAACCTCGGGGTTCGTGCCCCCGAGCTCGCCGAACGCGTTGATGAACGCGCAGCCGCGGAAGTCGTCGGCGCAGAACCAGTTCTCGAGGTATTCATAGACCGCGAGGAGACGCGCGCGCGGGTCGTCGCCGGCATCCGTCACGGCCCCCGAGAGCCCGGACTCCCACTGGGCGTGCTTGCGGGCGAGGACAGCGGCGACGATGTCGGTCTTCGCGGGGAACAGCGCGTAGAGGCGGCGCAGCGACACTCCGGCCGCGGCACGCAGTTCATCCATGCCCACCGCCGCGTATCCCTTGCGGTAGTAAAGCTCCTCCGCCGCGGTGAGGATGCGTTCACGGGCCTCGTCTTCGGTCATGTCCAGAAGTCTACTTGACACGAGAACGAACGTTCTCTAGATTGAACACATCGAGCGAGAACGACCGTTCTCCTCTCAACCGAAAGGACCCGGATCATGGGCTACATCACCGTCGGAAACGAGAACAGCACCCCGATCGAGCTCTACTACGAAGACCAGGGATCGGGTCAGCCCGTCGTCCTGATCCACGGGTATCCGCTCGACGGACACAGCTGGGAGCGTCAGACCCGCGAGCTGCTCGCCCAGGGCTACCGGGTCATCACCTACGATCGGCGCGGCTTCGGCGGATCCTCCAAGGTCAACGTCGGCTACGACTACGACACGTTCGCCGCCGACCTCAACACCGTGCTCGAAACCCTCGATCTGCGTGACGTCGTGCTCGTCGGCTTCTCGATGGGCACCGGAGAGCTCGCCCGCTACGTCGCCACGTACGGCCACGACCGCGTCGCGAAGCTCGCCTTCCTCGCCTCGCTCGAGCCCTTCCTCGTGCAGCGCGACGACAACCCCGAGGGCGTGCCGCAGGAGGTCTTCGACGGCATCGAGGCCGCCGCCAAGGGCGACCGCTTCGCGTGGTTCACCGACTTCTACGAGAACTTCTACAACCTCGACGAGAACCTGGGCTCGCGCATCAGCGAGCAGGCCGTCACCGGCAGCTGGAACGTCGCGATCGGCAGCGCCCCCGTCGCCGCCTACGCGGTCGTCTCGTCCTGGATCGAGGACTTCCGTGGGGACGTCGAGGCCGTGCGCGCCGCCGCCAAGCCCACCCTGATCCTGCACGGCACGAAGGACAACATCCTCCCGATCGACGCGACCGCGCGCCGTTTCCACCAGGCGGTGCCGGATGCCGACTACGTCGAGGTCGAGGGAGCCCCGCACGGTCTGCTCTGGACCCACGCCGACGAGGTCAACGCGGCACTGAAGGACTTCCTCCAGAAGTAACCCCCGTTCGAATCGCGCAAATGGCCTCATCCCGTCAAGGAATGGGGCCATTTGCGCGATTCGAAGCCGGGCCTACGCGTCGCGCGAGCGCCAGAGCAGCCAGACGAAGTACGGGGCTCCGATCAGCGCCACCACGAGTCCAGCGGGAAGTTGCGCGGGGGCGATCACGGTGCGCCCGATCGTGTCCGCGACCCCCACCAACAGACCTCCCAACAGCACGGCGACGGGAATCACCCTGGCGTGCGTGGCCCCGACGAGCGCTCGTGCCGCGTGCGGGGCGACGAGTCCCACGAAGCCGATCACGCCGATCGCCGTCACGCTGAGCGCTGCGAGCACCGCCGCCACGACCAGCAGCGTCAGACGCACGGGCTCGAGGCGGATGCCGACGAGCCTCGGGGTGTCCTCATCGAGGGATAGCACGTCGAGCTCGCGACGGCTCATCACCACGAACGGCAGCGCGATCGCCAGCACGATCGCGAGGGGCAGCACCTGATCCCACACCCGGCCGTACGTCGTGCCCGAAAGCCAGGTGTAGATCTTCGGGGTGTCCCAGGGGTTCGACCGCAGCAGGAAGAAAGTCGTGAGCGAGACCGAGAAGTACGAGACACCGATGCCGATCAGCAGGAACCGGTCGGCGTTCAACCCGCCGCGCCACGACAGCAGATAGACGAGGGCGAAGGCCAGCAGCGCCCCGGTGACGGCGCCCGCGATCATGCCCGCAGTGGACGAGACGGCGCTCGTGATCACGAGCACGGCACCGAGTCCGGCGCCGCCCGTGACACCGAGGATGCTCGGGTCGGCCAGCGGGTTCCGACTCACTGCCTGGATGATGGTGCCGGACAGCGCGAGCGCCCCACCGGCGACGACCGCCGCCACGATGCGCGGCGCGCGTTCGTCCAACGCGAAGGCGATCGCCGGCGGCGCCTCGCCCTGCAGCCACAGCGCGATGTCGCCGGTCAGCAGCCACGTGTGCCCGGCGAGCAGGCCGAGGAGCAGCACCCCGACCACCCCGAGCACCACGACGGCCAGGGCGATGCGGAACCGCAGTCGACTACGCACTCCGAACCGCACCCGCGGAGGCTGCCGTGTGGGACCGGCGTCGCGCAGACGCCGTGCCATGAGCACCAGCACGATCGCTCCGAGGAGTGTCGTCGCGACTCCGGTCGGGATGAGGATCGCCGCCTCGGCCCCGATGATCGCTCGCAGCAGAGCATCCGAGAGGATCACGACGATCGAGCCGAGCAACCCGGCCGCGGGGATCAAGAGCAGATGGCGGTTCAGGCTCGGCACGACGCGCGACAGCAGGCGGGCGAGCACGGGCGCGCACAGTCCGACGAAACCCATCGGCCCCGCGAGCGTCACCGACACCGCGGTGAGCGTGACGGCGAGCAGGATGCCTATGGCCCGCGTCGAGCGGATCGGCACGCCCAGCGACGACGCCGTGTCGTCGCCGAGCGCCAGGATGTCGAGCCGCCGTGCCAGCAACAGCGCCGCCCCGGTCACCACGACCACGACCGGGGCCGCCTGGAGGAACGCGGTCAGGCCGAGCTGGGACAGGCTGCCGCTTCCCCACGCGAGCAGACCCTTCGTCTCCTCGTCGAACAGGATGAGCAGGGTCGAGGTGCAGGCCTGGAACGCGAGGGCGAGGGCCGTCCCCGCGAGGATCAGCCGCGTGGTGGACGAGCCCGCACCGCCGGCGAGTCCGAGCACGATCCCCGCGGCGAAGAGGCCGCCGGCGAACGCGACGGCGCCCGACGCCCAGACCGGCACCGCGATGCCGAAAGCCGCGAGCGCCGTGACCGCGAGGTACGAGCCGGCTGTCACGCCCAGGGTGTCCGGCGAGGCCAGGGCGTTGCGAGCGAGCGACTGGAGGAGGATGCCCGCCACGCCCAGCGCCACGCCCACGGCGATGCCCGCAGCGAGACGCGGAACCCGCGACCCCCACAGCACGTCCGGGTCGGCGAAGACGGCACCGCTCGTGCCCTGGGTGAGATGCCAGCAGGCCACCGCGAAGAGCACCACGGCGAGGGCCACGAGAGCCCCGATGCCCGTGAGCAGAGCCTGCGGTCGGCGTCCCTCCGCCTCGTCGGGCGCGACGACGGGCACCGGATGCGCCGGCTTCGTCGTCGCCGCCGCGTCGTCGAGGCGAAGGGCTCCCGTCACTTCGAGAGCACCTCGACGTAGCCGTCGATGATCTGCTGGGTCGAGCGCGGTCCGCCGAACGTCCAGATCCCGGCGGGGAACGCGGTGAGGCGGTCATCGGCGACGGCGGGCAGCGAGGTCCAGGCCGGGTTGTCCTGCAGAGCGTCGATGAAGCTCTCCGACTCGGGGTCCTCCGTGCCCGTGTAGAACAGGCTGGCGTCGCCGACCGTGGTCATGCCTTCGACATCGGTCTGTCCGAGGCCGTAGGTGGGGTCGACCTCGCCGGTCCACGCGTTCTCGAGACCGAGCTTCTCGCCGATCTCCCCCACCAGCGAGCCCTGGCCGAACGGGCGCAGAGCGACGTTGCCGCCGTCGACCCAGCCGTCGAAGAACACGAACTCCTTCGTGGGCAGATCCAGATCGGCGAGTTCGGCCGAGGCCGCGTCGAGGTGCTCCTGGAACTCGTCGGCGACCACCGCAGCGCGCTCTTCGCGTCCGGTCACCTGGGCGATGAGGTCGAGCGTTCCGAGCATCTTCGCGATGGGGTCGGCGGCATCCGCACCGACGGTCGCGAGCACCGGAACGTCGTAAGCCTCGAGCTGGGAGACGATGGGGTCGTCCGCGGCGCTGACCTCGACGATCACGAGGTCGGGCTCGGTGCCGAACAGCGTCTCCAGGTTCGGCTCCTGCCGGGTGCCGACGTCGGTCACGCCCTCCGGGAGCTCTTCCGCGGTGACCCACGTGCTGTAGCCCTCGGCGTCGGCGACCGCGACCGGCGTGATGCACAGCGACAGCGCATCCTCGATCTGCTGCCACTCCAGCACCGCGATCCGCTCGGCGGGCTTGTCGAGCTCGACCGTGCGACCGAGGTCGTCCGTGACGGAGACGGCAGCGGTCGAGGTCGCGGTGGTGTCGTCGCCGCAGCCCGCGCTCGTCGAGGCCGAGGCGTCGGAGTCGGAGGCGGCGGGGGCCTGGGTCGTTCCGCAGCCGGCGAGGGCCATCACGAGCGCACCACCGAGGGCGATCAGGGCGAGGGGCTTCTTCTTCATTCGGTTCTTCCTCCGGGAGGGGTGAGGGGGTTCAGGATGCCGCGGGGGTGCGGTGCCGGCGGTGGTGCCGACCTCGCGGGAGCACCCGCACGAGGCCGGTCTCCTCATCGATCTCGGTGTCGATGCGCAGGCCGTAGACGGCGGAGAGGTTCTCGCCGGTCAGCACCTCGGCGGGGGTGCCGGCCGCGTGCACTCGCCCCGCGTGCAGAAGAACGACGTCGTCGGCGACGGATGCCGCGTGGTCGAGGTCGTGCAGCACGACACCGAGGGCGGTGCCGTGGTCGTCGGCGAGCTCGCGCACCAGGTCGAGCGTCTCCACCTGATAGCGCAGGTCGAGGTGGTTCGTCGGCTCGTCGAGCAGCAGCACGCCGGTCTCCTGCGCCAGCGCGGTCGCCAGCCACACGCGCTGCAGTTCGCCGCCCGAGAGCTGGTCGACGGGACGGGCAGCCATGGCGGTGAGTCCGGTCAGCTCGAGCGCCCGCGCGACGGCGGTGCGGTCGGCGTCGCTGACACCGGAGAAGCGACCCCGGTGCGGGTGACGGCCGTACGCCACGACGTCGGAGACCTCGATGCCGGAGGGATGGGGCCGCGATTGCGAGAGCATCGCGACGGTCTTCGCGAACTCCTTCGCCGAGAGGGCGGCGGCGTCGCGCATCTCGTCACCGCCGATGCGCACACTCCCCGCCTCGATGCGGTGCAGGCGGGCGAGCGCGCGCAGGACGGTCGACTTGCCGCTGCCGTTGGGGCCGATGAGAGCTGTCACCCTTCCGGGGGCGAGGCGCAGCGAGACATCGTGCACCACCCGGGCACGGCCGTATCCGAGCACGAGGGATTCGCCCTGCAGGGCGTGGGTCTGTGTCGTCACGTCAGCCCCGCATCGCGACACCGCGGCGCCAGTAGCCCATGAAGGCCACCTGCCCGCGGTCGATGCCGAGGTCCTTCACGAGGTGTCGGCGCAGGGTGGTGACCACGCCGCTCTCCCCCGCGATCCAGAAGTAGCGCTCAGCCGGGGCATCGGCGGCGGCGATCTCCTCACCGAGGCCGGAGTACGCCGGCGTCTCCCACAGCAGGTCCTCGCCGTCGATGTCCTTCACGCGGATCTCGTCCGAGGCGTCGGCGTCGCCGAGGTAGCCGAGGACCGCAGGGATCAGGTGCAGGCCGTGCGGCTCACCGGCGTCGCGCGGCAGCCAGTGCACCTCGACACCGGTCGGCGCATCGATGCGCAGCACGTCGGCCGGAGTCGGCACCTCGATGAAGGCGACACCGCGCAGCCCGCGAGGCGCGTCCTCCAGGATGCGGGCGATCGCCGGGGCCGCCGTCTCATCCCCCGCGAGCACGACCGAAGGAGCGCGTCCGGGGTGGAACTCGGCGCCGCCGTGCGTATCGACGCCGAGGCCGCGACGCGGTCCGACGAGGTACAGCTCCTGCCCGACCGCGGCCTGGTCCGCCCACAGCGACGCGGGGCCGGTCAGACCCGGCTCGAGGTGCAGCACGAAGTCGACGTCGACCTCGGTCCCGGTCTCGTCGTCGACCCGGAGGTCCCGCACGGAGTAGGTGCGCATCGAGCCGCGCTCCTCTTCCGGCACCGCCAGGAACGCCTGCCACCAGTTGTCCGATGCGCGGTCGAGCTCGGGCAGCACCCCGGATACCGGCGGGAAGACCAGCTTGATGCGGCTGTCGAACACCTCGCCCGGAGTCCCGAACTCGAACAGGTCGTCCCCGCCGAAGGTCACCCGCACGAACGAGGGCGAGACCCGGACCACGGCGCGCACCTCGGCGCGGGTGAGGATGTAGGTCGGACGCTCGGTCGTGGTCGTCTCAGCGGACATGATGCCTCCCGATGGGTGTGACCATCGGCGTACCGGAGACCGGGTCGATGGTGATCTGATTGGCGAGGCCGAAGACCTCTTCGACGAGGTCGGCGGTGACGACCTCCTGCGGGGCTCCCGCTGCATGCACCCTGCCGTCCTTCATGGCGACCAGTTCGTCGGCGTAGCGGGCGGCGAGGTTGAGGTCGTGCAGCACCATGACGATGGTCGTGCCGCGTGACACGCTCAGGTCGGTCAGCAGGTCCAGCACCTCGACCTGGTGCGCGACGTCCAGGAACGTGGTCGGCTCGTCGAGCAGCAGGATGTCCGTCTCCTGCGCGAGAGCCATCGCGATCCAGACGCGCTGCCGCTGTCCGCCCGAGAGCTCGTCCACGCTGCGGTCGGCGAGATCGGAGATGCCGGTCGCATCGAGCGCGTCCGCCACGACCTCGTAATCGTGCGCGCTCCACCGCGCGAGCATCTTCTGGTGCGGGTGTCGCCCTCGGCCGACCAGGTCGGCGACCGCGATCCCCTCGGGCGCGATGGGGGATTGCGGCAGCAGACCGAGGATCCGCGCGACCTCCTTCGTCGGACGGGAGTGCACCGAGGCGCCGTCGAGCACGATCTGCCCCTCGGTCGGCGAGAGCAGGCGGGCCAGCGAGCGCAGCAGCGTCGACTTGCCGCAGCCGTTCGCGCCCACGATCGCGGTGATGCGTCCGGGAGCGATCTGCAGGTCGAGCCCGTCGATGACGGTGCGGTCGCCGTACGCGAGCGTCACCCCCTCGGCCGACAGGCTGTGCGAGACGGTCATAGCGAACCCCCGGAGCGGTTGGTGCGGATGAGCAGATAGATCAGGTACGGCGCGCCGACCACGCCGGTGATGACGCCGACGGGATAGCGGGTGCCGAAGGCGAACTGGCCGATCAGGTCGCCGGCGAGCACGAGCACGGCGCCGACGAAGGCCGACGGCAGGAGCAGGTTCGCCCCGGGCCCGGTGATGCGGGCGGCGATGGGTCCCGCCATGAACGCGACGAAGGCGATGGGGCCGGTGGCCGCGGTCGCGAACGCGAGCAGCGCGACCGCGCCGAGGATGAGCAGCAGGCGTGTGGCATCGACGCGGACACCGAGTCCGGCGGCGGAGTCGTCACCGAGCCGGAGAGTCCCCAGTGCGCGACCCTGCGACAGCATCAGCGGCACGATGATCACCGCGGCGATCGCCATCGGCAGCACCCGCTCCCAGGACGCGTTGTTCAGGCTTCCCGTCAGCCACTGCATCGCGGTCTGGATGTCCCAGTTCGCCGCACGGGAGAGCAGGTACGAGATGACGCTCTGCAGCATCGCCGCGACACCGATGCCGATCAGGATCAAGCGGGTGCCGGCGAAGCCGCCCTTGATCGAGAGCAGATAGATCGCCAGTGCCGTGAGCACCGCGCCGGCCAGCGCGAGCGCGGAGACGACCGGGCCGTTGACCGACAGCACGATGATGCCGAACACGGCCGCGGCGCCGGCACCGTTCGAGATGCCGATGATGTCGGGCGAGGCGAGCGGATTGCGCAGCATCGTCTGGAAGCAGACGCCCGCCATGCCGAACGCGATCCCGGTGAGGACGGCGAGCACCGCCCGCGGCAGTCGCAGGTCGCCGACGGTGAAGGAGGCGCCGGGCACGCTCTCACCGAGGATCACGCGGATCACCTCGTCCGGTGTGTAGAACGTGTTGCCCACCATCAGAGCGATCGCGAAGAGGGCGAAGACCAGGACTCCGAGGACGATCGTGGCCGTCGCGCGGCGACGATGGCGTGAGCGACGCCCTACGACGATCCGGGCGATCCGGGCGGATGCGGACTCCTCGTCGCGGGCGAGGGTGTGTTCCGTGTGCTCGGTCGTGGTCACAGCTCACGCACCTTCTGCCGACGGACGATCCAGATGAAGAACGGGGCGCCGATGATGGCGGTGATGATGCCCACCTGGATCTCCTCGGAGGAGGGAGCGATCACGCGACCGACGATGTCGCTCGCCGTCAGGAGTGCGGCACCGGCGATGGCCGAGAACGGGAGCAGCCACCGGTGGTCGGTGCCGACCAGGAGCCGGCACATGTGCGGGATCACGAGGCCGACGAACCCGATGGGTCCGGCGATCGCGGTCGCGGCACCCGCGAGGATCACCGCACCCAGCGCTGAGATCATGCGGGTGCGGAGCACATGTTCGCCGAGTCCCTTCGCCATGTCGTCGCCGAGGGCGAGCGAGTTCATGCCGCGCGCGCTCAGGAAGCAGATCAGGGCGCCGAGCGCGAGGACGGGAGCGGTGATCGCGATCCGCGGCCACTCCGCCCCACCGACACCGCCGATCTGCCACGACTGGAACGTCTGCAGCAGGTCGACGCGCGGCAGCATGATCGCGCTGATCAGCGAGGCGAAGGCGGCCGAGGTGGCGGCCCCGGCGAGCGCGAGCTTGAGCGGCGTCGCGCCTCCGCGCCCGAGGGATCCGACGGTGTACACGAAGACGGCGGCGGCACCGGCGCCCACGATCGCAAAGGTCATCTGGCCGTAGGGGTCTGCGAGACCGAAGAACGCGATGCCGCACACCACGGCGAGCGAGGCGCCGTTCGAGACACCGAGGATGCCGGGGTCGGCGATGGGGTTCCGCGTGACCGCCTGCATGGTGGCTCCGGAGAGCGCGAGTGCCGCGCCGACGAGGAGCGCGAGGACCGTACGGGGGATGCGCTTGACGATCGCGGCCTCGGCGATCGTGTCGGTGTGACCGGTGAGGGCGGCGACGATGTCGTCGAACGAGACCGCGCGCACGCCGAAGGCGATCGACATGACGCTGAGCACCAGGAGCACGACCACCCCGAGGAGGAGCCACAGGGTTCGCGCCAGCGCCGGGCGCCGCAGGTCTGCGGCACCCGGCGCGAGGACGGTCGCTGAGGTCACTGAATGCTCATTCCGCGGGAGCGGATCGAACGACTACGACGCCAGCGGGCCGGCCAGGATCGCGAAGTAGTCGCCGAGTCCCCACGGGATCGACAGCGGCGACGGGTTGGCGGAGGCCGCGATCGGCGTGGCGTTGGGCAGGATCGCGATGCGCCCCTCGGCGATGGCCGGGATCTTCGACAGCAGCGGATCGGCCTGCAGAGCAGCGACGGTCGAGTCGTCCCCGTACGTCACGAACAGATCCACATCGTCGAACTTCTGCGCCTCCTCGGCGCTCACCTCGAGGTTGAACAGCTCGGTGTCCTTGTTCTCCTCGACGATCGACGGGAAGGGGAGACCGAGGCTGTGCAGGAATCCGGGTCGCGTGTCGGCCGCGGTGTAGAAGCCGATCGTGCTCAGGTCGCTCGGGTCGAAGTACGCGAAGAGGACCTTCTTGTCCTTCAGGACGCTGTGCTCGTCGAGGGCGGCTTCGGACTCGGCATGCAGCTCTTCGATCAGGGCCTTGCCTTCGTCCTCGAGCCCGAGAGCTTTCGAGTTCATCTCGACCATCTCATCCACCGAGGTGCCCCAGGCGACGTCCGGGTAGGCGACGACCGGCGCGATCTTGGAGAGGGTGTCGTACTCCTCCTGCGTCATGCCGGAGTACGAGGCGAGGATCACGTCGGGCTCGGTGTCGGCCACGGCTTCGTAGTCGATGCCGTCGGTCTCGTCGAACAGGACCGGTGTCTCGGCCCCCATCTCTTCGAGCTTCTCCTCGACCCACGGCAGCACGCCGTTGTCGTCGTCGTCCCCCCAGGTGACCTTGCTCATCCCGACCGGCACGATGCCGAGGGCCAGCGGCACCTCGTGGTTCGCCCAGGCGACGGTCGCGACCCGCTCCGGCTTCTCGGTGATCGTGGTCTCGCCGTAGACGTGCTCGATCGTGACGGGGAAGGCGTCGTCGGAGGCAGGGTTGCCCCCGGCGGAGGACGTCGACTCCGGTGCGGACGAGGCGCAGGCGGAGAGGCCGACGGCGAGCGCGGCGGCTGCGCCGAGGGCGAGGAGACGGGAGGTGCGCACAGGCGTTCCCTTCGATTCGGGGTGGGAGTGGCGCAGACCGCGCCCGGCATTGGTAAGCCTCGCCTAATCTAACACGGAGGTTAGGGTGACCTCACTTCGGTACGAAAAAACCGGCCGGATCCGTGAGGATCCGACCGGCTTCAGGAAGTCAGCGCGCGCTCAGAGAGCGCGGATGTTCGCCGCCTGCATGCCCTTGGGGCCACGCTCAGCGTCGAATTCGACCTTCTGGTTCTCGCGGAGCTCCTTGAAACCGGAGCCGGCGATAGCCGAGTAGTGGGCGAAGAGGTCGTCCGAGCCGTCATCGGGAGCGATGAAGCCGAAGCCCTTTTCCGCGTTGAACCATTTCACAGTGCCAGTGGCCATGTGTTTCTACTTTCTGTTGACTTAGCCGTTTACACGGCCTACGCCGAGTCGGAACATCCGACACGCGCGCTTTGTCACGCTACCACGGCAGACTGAGCAGCAGCACGGAACGACGGATTCTTCTGTACGAGAGCCGCTTCGGTGCGCGTGTTCACCCCGAGCTTGCGCAGAACTGCGGAGACGTGGACGCTCACCGTCTTCACGCTGATGAACAGACGGTCGCCGATCTGTCGGTTGCTCAGGCCCTCGGCGATGAGCTCGAGCACCTGCCTCTCACGAGCGGTGAGCAGGTCGTCGCTCAGCGGCGCATCGGGGGCGCGAAGACCGGCGTCGGTGCTGAACCGCGAGACCGCCGCCTGGAGCTGCGCATTGCCCAGGGACTCCGCCAACGCGGCGGCCTCACCGAGCACCGACGCTGCAGATGCGCGATCCCCCTCGTGCACCCGCAGGCGAGCGCTCTCGAGGCGGAGGACCGCGCGGAAGATGACCGGGACGTCTTCTCCCTCGGCGCTGCGCAGGGCGGCGTCGAGCGCATCGCCGCGCGGGTCGAGGAGGGCATCGAGGATCGTCGACCACGCATCGTTCTGCAGCGGCACGGGTTGCGCGAGCCAGGCGGCGCGGATGGCGTCGGACTCCTCCGTGACATCGGCCCCCTCGGCGCGCAGCTCGGCGATGATCGCCCCGCCCTCCAGCAGCAGCCGACGCTGGTGCAGCAACGCGGGCCGGCCGTCACGCAGCATCTCGAGGATCACGTCGAGGGCTCCGCGGAGGTTGCCCTCGCTCTCGGCGACCGCGACCGTCATCATGACCCGGTCGTACCAGATCTGACGTTCCGAGCCACCGGTTTCCTCGAAGGCGGGCAGCCACGCCTGCAACAGCTCTGCGGCCTCGGCCGATCTTCCGCGCCAGGCCAGCACCCGCACGCGCGTCATGCTCATGTACATGCGGAACACGCGCAGGGTCCCCTGCACGAAGTCACGCGCCAGCATCTCCTCGACCCGTTCGATCTCTCCGAGTTCGAGCAGGGGAACGACCATGTTCTGCGCCATGATCGACCCCGAGGTGCGCTCGACCCGGAGCTCACGCGCACGCTGCAGGCCCTCTTCTGCGACCTCGACCGCCTCACGGTAGCGGCCCAGCAACGTGAGCAGGTCGGAGTAGTTCACGCGGTAACGCATCTCGGCGGTCGTCCCCGTCGCGAGCACACGTGCACGCTCGTACTCGCGCACCCCCTCCTCGATGTATCCCAGATGGGCAAGGGACCCACCGCGCACGTTCGCGGCGATCGACAGCTGATCCGTGGATTCGGCGCCGGTAGCACTGCGCTCGGCCTCGTCCGCGAGTCGGATCGCCTCCTCACGGTCGCCCGCGATCATGCGTCTGCTCGCGAGCTGGTTGAGGAGTTCGGCGCGGAAGACGTCGTCATGCACGCGCTCGTCGGCGAGGGCCAGAGCCTGCTGCAGGAGAGGTATCGCTCCCAGGCGCCCGAGGTTGACCAGGTACAGCGCCTTGTTGCGCAGCAGCCGCGCGTGCAGCCGCGGGTCGACCGTCTTCGGGTCGACCTCGGCGAGGGCGACGTTCGCGACGGCGAGGGCCCGGTCTCCGTCACCGGCGTTGCGCAGGATGGAACCGAGCACCAGGAGCAGGTCCAGGCGCTCGATGCGCGCTGCGTCGGCCGCGTCGGGCACGAGCGGCCACAGCTCCAGCGCCAGCTCACCGAAGCGGGCCGCGCTCGCGAACGCATACTGTGCCTTCGCCTGCCGCATGGCATCGGCGGCGGCGATGAGAGCCTTCCGGTCGTCTTGTGCGAGTTGCCAGTGATAGGCGAGCGCGGCGGCATCGCTGGTGTCCGACTCCGCGCACTGCGCCTCGAGCGCCTCGGCGTAGGCACGGTGCAGCCGCGCCCGTTCACCGGGGAGCAGGTCGTCGTGCACGGCCTCGCGCAGCAGCGCGTGGCGGAAGCGATAGTCGTCGTCGCCCACGACCAGGATTCCGCTGCGGGTCGCCTCGCGGATCGCGTCATCGAGTCGCTGCTCCGGCAAACCGACGAGACTCGTGATGAGCGGGTGCGACAACGGACGCTCGGCCCCGGAGACGACCTGCACGACGTGTCGCGCATCGTCGCTCAGCCTGTCGAAGCGAGCGAGCAGCAGGTCACGGAGCCCATCGGGGAGCGGGCCGTTCGTGCATCCGGCGATCTCCTCGATGAAGAAGGGGACGCCCTCCGCCCTCTCCTGCATGCGGTCGAGCGCGCTCTCGGTGAGCGCGCGGCCGGTGATCTGCTCCGCCAGCTCGCGGACGGCGGCGGCGTCGAGCCGGGCAAGGCTCACGCGGTCGAGCAGCCGTGCGCGCGTCGCCTCTCCGATGAACCGACTCACCGCATCGCCGCGCCGCACGTCGTCGCTGCGGCAGCTGAGGAGCAACAGGATGCGGCCGCGACCCAACGCCCGCAGCAGGAAGGAGAGGATGGCGAGCGTCGACTCATCCGCCCAGTGCAGGTCTTCGACCACGAGCACCTGAGGAGCGCGCTCGGCCGCCGCCTCGATGAGGGAGGCGATCGCATCTCTCAGCCGCTCGGGACTGGTGCGGTCACGATCGGTCGGCGTGTCGACGAGTTCGGGGAGCAGCATGCCGAGGGCCTCCGCCCCCACTCCCACCGAGTCGCGCACCCGGTCGACGCCCATGCGCGTGACGATCGAGCGCAGGATGCCGGTCAACGGTCCGTACGGCGTGCGCGAGGCACCGAGGTCGAGACACCAGCCCACGTGCACGTCGGCCGTCTGCTCGATCTCGGCGGCGAACTCGCGCAGCAGACGCGACTTGCCGATCCCGGCTTCTCCCTCGACGAGCAGGGCCGCAGGCACGCCGTCGCGCACACCGGCGAACGACCGGCGCACCTCGGTCAGCTCGGCCTCGCGGCCGACCATCGCAGCGCTCGACGGGGAAAGGGGCATGGATTCATCGTCCCACCCCGGACCGACATTCGGCACGGCCTGCAACGCGCGCTTCGCGAGGACGCCGCTCACTGCGCGGGAGCTGCCGCAGCGTCGCACCGAGCGGACGTGGGTGGCGTCGCCGACCGCCGCCGGGCGCTGCCGAACGCGCGGCGCAGGATGCGTCGGACGGCTCCCTCCGGACGCGGCCGGATCTGGTCGGCGTGCTCGATGAGGAAGAGGCGTCGGGCGGCGGCACGCTCCATCTGCTCCTGGTCGTGCCGGGTCAGCTGTTCGCTGAGATACGGGTGCTCGTACATGGGGTCTCCTCGATGGTTCTGCGTATCCCTAGAGTCCGCTCTGAGGGGGCACCTGGACATCGGGCAGATGCCCTATCTTTCGGATTCCGGTGTCTAGGGATGCCGGCACTACGCGTGTCGGGGGCGCATCAGGGAGGTGCGCGCCGAGGGGCGGGAGGTACCCGGCGCGAGGATCGCGAGGACGCGCACGAGGGTCGCCATCCACAGCAGTCCGAGCCCGACGACGATGGCTTCGACAGCGGTGGTCGAGTACAGCCCGAACGGGATCCACAGCACGATCGCGACCGCGAGGAGGAGGCCCACCCCGATCGACGTGATCAGCAGAGCGCGTGGTCGCCCGGGGATCGATGCCACGGTGGTCGCCGCCGCCACGGCGAACAGCACGAGAGTCGCGAAGGCGGCGATGTCGTGCGGGAGCGGCACCCGGTGCAGCGGCAGCAGCCCGACCGCAGCGAGCGCGACGCCCGTCGCCGCCCATGCCCCGACCACGACGGCGAGCCGGGGGAGGGCGGCATCGCCGAGGAGGCGGTGCAGGTCGCGGCCGATGTACGACCCCACGGTCGCGACGAGGAGGCCGGCGACCAGGAGGGTTCCGTTGAAAGCCCACGACCCGGAGCCCAGCTGCGAGAAATTCTCCTCCCACCATCGCGGATCGGCCGCCGTGACCATGGCGAAGAGCGTGCCGATCACGAGGAACCCGAACAGGAGCGCGGACAGGTCGGCGGCGCGCAGTCCGATACCGGCCCCGAACGCGAAGCGCCCGCCGACGGCCGAGGCCACGCCGGTCAGGAGCCCACCCCCGATCGCGGCGAGCTGCAACCCCTGAAGGCCCGCCGCCAGAACCTCGGCGGTCAGCAGCACGCCCATCATCGTGACGGCTCCGAACGCGACAGTCAGGGCGATCGACGAGAGGTCGGACACCACCGCCTGCCAGCGCGGCATGGGCGCCGTCTCCCCCCGGCGGTGCATCAGCGTGCTCGTGAGGAAGGCCGCCGCGGCGATCACCCCCGCGATCACCGCGGCCGGCATCGCGAGGGCTTCCGTACCCGCGAGCGGGCGCGCAGCGGGACCCAGGATCAGGATGCCCGCCATCGTGCCGACGACGAAGCAGATCACGGTCGCCCAGACCGCCGTGGTCTCGCCGCGCAGCCTCGCGTCCTGATCCATGCGCCCATGCAAGCACGCACCTATGACGGAAGGAACCCCCGCTCTTCCGAGGTCGTTCCGTCGACAGCGTCTCAGGCCGCCAGGCGACCGACCGCTCTGGCGCGGATGAGCACGGCCGTGCCGTCGGAGTACGCCACCGGCAGCTCCTCCACCGCGACGACCTCGATCGTCGCCGGGTCCGCGCCCGCGAGCCGCGCACGCTCGGTCGCCTCCGCGGCGGCGTCCGCACGGGAGGCCCGTCGGTCGGACGGGTCTACCCGGTAGATCTTCTCGACCTGCCCGGCCACCTCGCCGAGGGCCGCGCCCACCGCGTTCGCCGCGCCGAAGTGGTCGGGGCGGATCAGTTCGGTGACGCCGTCGAGCTCGGTCGGCGCGATGATGCCGCCACCCCCGACCAGGATGACCGGGACCGGTGCGGCGTTCGGCTTCATCCGGTCGATCGAGTCCTCGAGGATCTCGCGCATCGCGCTCCAGGCCGCGGCGCCGACCGCCTCAGGAACAGCGGGCGCCTCGAGTCCGTCGATCCCGGCCCCTCCGACCGCGAGCGCGATGTCGGTGGCCGTGAGGGTGTCCCCTCCGAAGGCCAGGCCCTCCTGAGGAAGCCGATAGCCGACGCTGTCGGGGCCGACCGTCGTGCCCGCCACGGTCTCGCGGATGATCGTGCCGCCGCCGAGTCCGACCGACAGCACGTCGGGCATGCGGAAGTTGGTGCGGATGCCGCCGATCTCGACCGCGTGGGCCGATTGGCGGGGGAACCCGTCGACCAGCACGCCGATGTCGGTCGTGGTGCCACCGATGTCGACCACCAGGGCATCCGTCGCCCCGGAGAGGTGCGCGGCGCCGCGGATGGAGTTCGTGGGTCCGCACCCGATCGTCAGCACCGGGAACTCGAGCGCGTACTCGAGCTGCATGAGGGTGCCGTCGTTCTGACCGAAGTAGGGCGTGGCAGGGATGCCGCGCTCGCGCAGGGCCGCCACGAAGCCTGCGGCCATCTGCCGGAGCGTCTGCATCAGCGCCGCGTTCAGCACGGTCGCGTTCTCGCGCTCGAGCAGTCCGAGCGAGCCGATGCGCGCCGACCGCGACACGGGAACACCCAGCTCCTCCGTCACGATGGTGGCGACCCGCTCCTCCTGGCTTTCGTCGATCGGGGCGAACACTCCCACGACGGCGACCGCGTCGACCTCGCCGCGCATCCGTGCACAGGCCTCGCGCACGGCATCTTCATCGATCGGGGAGAGCACTCGGCCGTCGACCTCGAAACCGCCGGCCAGCAAGTGCGCGTGCTCACCGATCGACGCCCGCAGATCGTCCGGCCACCCCTCCAGCGGAGGAACCGCGGTGGTGGCCGGTGCACCGAGTCGGAGGATGCCCACACGGCCGAGCCCGCGGCGCTCCACGATCGCGTTGGTGCAGTGGGTGGTGCCGAGCATGGCGTGCCCGATCAGCGCGGCATCGACGCCGGAGGCCGCGAGCACCGCGTCGATGGCCGCGGCCACGCCGTCGCCGGTGTCGGCCGTGGTCGGCCGCTTGACCGACGCGACGACGTCGAGCCGCTCGTCGAGGATGACGGCGTCGGTGTTCGTGCCGCCGACGTCGATGCCGAGGCGATACCTGCCGGCCATCACGCGGCGTCCTCGTCCGCCGTGCGCGCACCGGAGCACTGCGCGATGTCTTCGACCGGGACCCACTCCACGTCGTACCCGAAGTGGGCGGGTCCGGCGGTCTCCAGACCGATGGGCGTACGCCACTTGTCGTGGCAGGGGATCGCGACCACCGCGACCCGCGCGCCGTACCGGAGGGACTCCGTCGTGATCGGCATGCCCGTCGCCAGGTCGAGCACGGCGATCAGATCGGGGGTCACGGCCGCGAGCACGCCGTCGCGGCGTCCGAGCAGCATCTCGTTCTGGAAATCGAGCCGGAACGCACTCCCCCGGTCGGCGCCGACACCGACCAGCTCGGCCGCGCCGCGCGTGAATCCACCGTCCACGGCACGCTGCAGGTCTGCCACCTTGCCGTCGAACAGGCGCACGGCGTCGAGGTCGGCGCACAGCGCGTCGATGCGCTCGTCGTCTCGAAGCTCGCGTCCGGCAGCATCCCTCCCCCGCAGGATGCGCCCGATGCGCTGAGCGAGTCCGAGAGTGCCGGGGATCGCGCACTCGCGCACGACGTCGCCGCCGTACGCGTAGTCGATCATGGTCGCCCCTCCGCCCATCTCGACGGTGACCGCCCGAGCGATGCGCTCCGACCATCCGCCATCGATCGGGCGGCTCACCACTTCATTGCCGTGATGGTCGACCAGCACGGTCGTGCCGGGTCCGTAGCCGGCCAGGTGGAAGGTGACCATCTGCGCCTCGGGGAACGCCCGACCCATCGCATCGCCGTCGACCACCGGGAGGCCAGCGAGGGCTGCGGCCGCGATCGGGATCATCGAGTTGCCGCCACCGACTTCGATCGGCATCACCGCTGTCGCCTTGCGACCCACGGCGCGCTCGATCGCGTGCAGGGCCGCGAGCAGCTCGGACTCGGCCTGGATGCGCTCCACGCTCACGGAGGGAGCGCCGATCCCTCCGATCGGGATGACGAAGTCGTCATCGCTCAGGTCTTCGACGGCGATCAGCGGGACCGGCCCGTGGAGGCGGATGAGGCGCTTGGCGATCAGCGAGCCGACGTGCGGGTCGCCGCCCCCTCCGGTGCCGAGCACGGCGGCACCGAGGGCGATCTCGTCGATGTCGGCCTCCGTGATCACGGGCGTCGCGACGACAGCGCTCATGCGCTCACCTCGTCCGCGACGGGGGCCGACGCCGACGTCACGCGGCGGCGCAGCGGCAGCAGCACGAGATACGCGACGAAACCCACGAGGAGACCGTCGAGAGCCGAGATAGACGTGAGGGTGAACCAGCCGAAGCCCGGGCCGTCCGCCGGATTCGTCGTCGCGACGGCGACGAAGATCCCGACCACCCAGGCTGCGATCGACCAGCCGTCGACCAGCGGCACGGTGGCGCCGTGCGCCCAGCGCGCCGTCTTGCGGCCCGTGAAGAACGACGCCAGGTACACACCGCCGTAGGGGGCGATGATCGTGCCGATGACGAGGATGAACTGCACGAAGTAGTCGGCAGCGCCGATCACGCCGACGACGATGCCGATGGCGCCGAGCACGATCGTGACGGTGCGACGACTCAGCCGCTCGCTGATCGACGCAAACGAGAGTCCGGCCGAGTAGAGGTTGGTGGTGTTCGTGGTCCACTGCGCCAGGATCAGCACGATCACGGCGACACCGCCGAGGCCGAGCGCGAAGAAGATCGCCATCAGCTCGGTGCCGTCCATGATGCGGGCGAGCAGGATCGCGACGACCAGGATGATCGAGTTGCCGAAGAAGAACCCCACGAAGCCGGCGATCATGGCCTGCTTCGGGGTCTTCGCCCACCGCGCCATGTCGGGGGCGAGCACGACGCCGAGGATGAAGATGCCCATGACGAGCGACACCGCCCCGCCGAAGGTGAAGGTCGCCTCGACCGGAGCCCGGAGACCCGCCGCCCCGTTCACCGTGAATGCGACGATGACGCCGACGACCAGCAGCAGAAGCAGCAGCGGCACCGCAAGGGTGCTGAGTCGGTTGATGGAGCGGTACCCCCAGAACGCGGTGATCGCCATCAGCACGCCGCCGATCGCGGTGAACACCTGCACCGGCACGTCGACGCCGGTGAACTCGGCGAACGCGATCTGCGCGTTCGCACCGAAGAATCCGGCCTGCACGGCATACCAGCCGACCAGACTCACGGCGATCGCCAGGGCGAGGATCGCGCCGCCGATGCGGCCGAACACGGCTCGGGAGATCATCGCGGTGGAGAGCCCGGTGGCGGCGCCGACGTAGGCGCAGGCCATCGCGAGCAGTCCGAGCAGGAGGGATCCGAGCATCGTGGCACCGATCGCCGGCCAGAAGGCCATACCGGAAGCGAGAGAGACGCCGAGAAACGCCCCGGAGAGGTCGATGCCGATCGCGATCCACACGATGGCGATCGACAGCCAGCTCTTGCGCTGGTCCTGCGGCACGACACCGTGCTCATAGTCGGTGGTGGTCATCATCTTTTCCTTGAGAAGTGGCCCTGCGAGTCCGTCGGCGGGGATTCGGGTTCCCGGAATGCGGACGACTCGCAGGGCGGGTCGGGGGCGGCCTGTCTGTGCGGCCGGGTCGTGCGATGCCGGGTCGGAGTTCGTGGCTCCGCGCCGGCGAGGGGTGATGGTGTCCGCCGCATCGATGCGGCGGGGTTCATCGGGACAGGATCGTGGAGAGGTGTCGCCAGGCTTGATCGAAGCGCTCGCGGTAGATCTCAGGCGAGTAGTGGGTGAGCTGGAGGAAGAGGCCGTCCATGACCACGAACACCAGCGCCGTGAAGCCCTCGGCGTCGCCGGCGGCGAAGGTTCCTGCCGCGACACCGTCGTCATAGGTCTGGCGCACGGCAGCCGCGAGGGTCGACTCCGAGTCGAGGAAGATCTGTCGCAGCTGCTCGCCAGCGGGTCCGTACTCGGTGACCGCCGCCCTGAGGCTGAACTCCGCGAGGTCGGGTCGGTCGCGGTAGTACGCCTCGATACCGCCGAGGATGTGGTGCAGGCGTGCGAGCGGCTCCAACGCCGAGCTGCGCTGGAGGAGCTCGTCGAAGAACGCGGTGTGATCGACCGAGACCCCGGCGTAGACCTCGGCGTACAGCGCTTCCTTGCTGGGGAAGTGTGCGTAGAGGGAGGGCGTCTTGATCCCGACGGCCTCGGCGATCTCGCGCAGGCTCGTCTCGGCGTACCCCTGGCGCGCGAAGATCGTGCGGGCCTCCGTGAGGATCGTTGCTCTGGTCATCATTTACCTAACGACTATTAGTTAGGCAGAGCGTAACCCCGCATCTCCTTGCGACGCAAGAGCCACCTCGTCAGACGCCGGCATGGAGAAGGCCCGACGGTGGAACCGTCGGGCCTTCTCTGCATCTGATCTCCGGTCAGGCTTCCACGTCACCGCGCCACGAGCCGGTCTCGACCTCGCGGCCCTCGATGAACTCCTTGAAGTTCTCGAGGTCCTTCTTCACGGCATGACCCCCCACGCCGACCAGCGAGCCCACCTTCTCGAGCAGACCCTCGGGGGCCCAATCCAACTGCACCGTCACACGGGTCGAGTTGTCGGTGAGCTTGTGGAAAGTCACCGCGCCCGCGTGCTCGGTCTCGCCACCCGTGCTGCTCCAGGCGACACGCTCGTCGGGATGCTGCTCGGTGATCTCGGCGTCGAACTCGCGTACGGCACCGCCCACCTTCACCTTCCAGTGCGTGTGCGTGTCGTCGATCTGCGTGATCGACTCCACCTCTTGGAGGAACTTCGGGAAGCTCTCGAACTGCGTCCACTGGTTGTATGCCGTGCGGACAGGAACGTCGACGTCGATGGTCTCGATGATCTGCACCATGTGATGCTCCTCACTGTTCTTCGTTCGCGTCATCCCATTCAGCCGCACGCGGCGAGGTTCGGCGACGGGGTTGACATCTGCTGCAGGCTTCCCGATATCCAGCCGCAACACGATCCTCCGCAGCGGCGCTCCCCGGCGCACAGGGCGGCACGACTACCGTGGAGGCATGCGCATCCCCGCCGCGATCCGCGCCTCCCAGCGTTCTCCGCTGCTGCAGGTCGTGAAGTCGGCCGCAGCGACGATCGCCGCGTGGCTCATCGCCGGATGGGTCTTCCCCGCGCAGCTGCCCGTCTTCGCCGCGATCGCCGCCCTCCTGGTCGTGCAGCCCAGCGTGAACCAGTCGCTGTCAAAGGCGCTCGAACGCAGCATCGGGGTGATCGCGGGAGTCGTGATCGCCGTCGCCCTGGGCCTGCTGTTCGGTTCGCCGACCTGGATCGTGCTGCTCGCGATCGTCGTGGCGATGCTGGTCGCGTGGGTGTTCCGCGCCTCACCGGGAACGGGCAACCAGGTCGCGATCTCGACGATGCTGGTGCTGGCGCTGGGCTCATCGAGTCCTGAATACGCGTTCGCGCGCATCGTGGAGACGCTGATCGGCGTGGCCATCGGCATCGTGGTGAACGCCCTCATCGTCCCTCCCGTGCTGGTCGCCCCGGCACTGCGGGATGTCAGCCTCCTCGGGCGCGAACTCGCCGCGAGCCTCGACCGACTCGCCGTCGCGCTCCCGGAACCGCAGACGCCCGCACAACTGCAGGAACTGATGCTCGAAGTACGCCTGCTGCGGCCGATGAAGGATGCCGCGGACGCCTCCATCGCCGCCGGAGAGGAATCGCTCACGCTGAACCCTCGGCGCTCCACGCATCGCGCGGAGCTGCGGGAGATGCGGGAGCTCCTCGAGCGGCTGTCCCCCATCGTGACCCAGACGATCGGCATGACCCGGGCCTACTTCGACCACTACGACGACACGATCGGCGAGGAGCCGGCCGTGGTCGCGATCGCCGAGCAGCTGCGGCGGGCCGGGCACGACGTCCGCCTCGCGGTGCAGGTCGCCGAGGCATCGCCGGAACCCGAGACGTTGACCTCCACGATCCCCGCGCTCACCGCCCCGCTCGTGCTGCGCCCGCCGTCCTCCCAGCACTGGATCCTGATCGGCTCTCTCATGGAGGATCTGCGCCGGATCAGGGGAGAGCTCCTCGACGAGGACTGACCCGTCGGCCTTTCTCGTCGCGCAAAGTGCTGCATCCGACGCCGACTTCGGACCATTCACGCGATTCGAAAGCCGCCTACCCTGGAGGCATGCCCGACGCCACCGTTGCCGAAGCCCTCGACGAACTCGCCGCGCTCGAGGATCCGAAGATGCGCGCCGCCAACGAGAAGCGCGGCGACGACCACGGGATCAACCTCAGCCGGATGCGCGCGTTGGCCAAGAAGATCAAGACGGACCAGCCGCTCGCGCAGGAGCTGTGGGCGACCGGCGAGACCCCGGCACGGCTGCTGGCCCTGCTGATCTGCCGCCCGCGCGACTTCACCGCCGATGAGCTCGACGCCATGCTGCGCGAGACCCGCCCGCCGAAGGTCAACGACTGGTTCGTGAACTACGTCGCCAAGAAGACACCGCTGGCCGAGGAACTGCGGCTGCGCTGGTTCGACGACGCCGACCCGACCGTGGCCGCCGCCGCCTGGTCGCTCACGACCGTGCGGGTGATGAAGGACGCGGACGGACTCGACCTGCCGCACCTGCTGGACCTGATCGAGCGCGACCTGAAGGCTGCACCGCCACGGCTGCAGTGGGCCATGAACGAGACCCTCGCCAACATCGGCATCTTCCATCCGGAGCACCGCGCGAGGGCTCGGGACATCGGTGAGCGTCTGCAGGTCCTCGCCGACTACCCGACCGCCCCGGGCTGCACCTCGCCCTTCGCCCCACTCTGGATCGACGAACTCGTCCGACGCCGCGAGGGCTGAGGCGCCCCACGTGTGGGCGCTGGATACGCTGAGGTCATGAGCACCCACATCGCGGCAGAGCCCGGTCAGATCGCCCCCATCGTCCTGTTCCCCGGCGATCCGCTGCGGGCGAAGTGGATCGCCGAGACGTTCCTCGAGGATGCAGAACTGTACTCCGAGACGCGCGGAATGCTGGGCTTCACCGGCACCTGGGAAGGGCACCGCGTCTCGGTCCAGGGTTCGGGGATGGGTCAGCCCTCGATGGCGATCTATGCGAACGAACTGTTCGACTCCTACGACGTGCAGACGATCGTGCGGGTCGGCTCGTGCGGAGCGCTGACCGAGGATGTGCGGATCCGCGACATCATCATCGCCAACGGTGCCAGCACGGACTCCGGCATCAACCGGGTGCGCTTCCACGGACTCGACTACGCGCCCGTGGCCGACTTCTCCCTGCTGCGCGCCGCGGTCGAGGCGAGTGAGGCCGAGACCCTCGAGTCGACCGTGCACGTGGGGCAGCTCTTCTCGAGCGACCAGTTCTACAGCACCCGCCCCGAGCTCACGGAACCCTTCGTGCGGCACGGCATCCTCGGCGTCGAGATGGAGGCCGCCGGTCTCTACACGCTCGCGGCGTACTACGGTCGGCGCGCCCTCGCGATCTGCACCGTGAGCGACCACATCGTCACCGGCGAGCAGACGACCGCGCAGGAGCGCGAGCAGACCTTCGGAGACATGATCCGCATCGCGCTGCGCGCAGCGACCGCAGTCTGACCCCCACGCAACGACGGAGACCCCACGCCACGAAGGAGAACTCGCGATTCGAAGGAGCGATTCCCCGGACGAGTCCTTCGAATCGCGAGATCTCCTTCACAACAGGCGGCAGGACGGGCGGCAGGACGGGCGGCAGGGCGGCAGGACGAGCGGCAGGGCGGCAGGACGGGCGGCAGGACGAGCGGCAGGACGGGCGACAGGGCGGCAGGGCGGCAGGGCGGCGGGACGAACGGACGGGACGAACGGATGGGATGATCGAGGGACCATGACTTCCTCGCCGCGGCTCGACCCCGCCATCGTTCCGGACGCCGCGGACCCGGACGCCGTCTACCTCGCATTCGTCGAATGGGCGGAGTCGACCGGCATCCGGCTGTATCCCGCGCAGGACGAGGCGGTCATCGAGATCGTCTCCGGCAACAACCTGATCCTGTCCACCCCCACCGGCACCGGGAAGTCGCTCGTCGCGATCGGCGCGCACTTCAGCGCACTGGTCGCCGGACGGCGCAGCTACTACACGGCACCGATCAAGGCACTCGTGAGCGAGAAGTTCTTCGCGCTGGTCGACGTGTTCGGGGCCGAGAACGTCGGGATGGTCACGGGCGACTCCGCGGTGAACGCCGACGCGCCCATCATCTGCTGCACGGCCGAGATCCTCGCGAACCTCTCGCTGCGCCAGGGCGCCGAAGCCGACATCGGCCAGGTCGTGATGGACGAGTTCCACTTCTACGCCGACCCCGACCGCGGGTGGGCGTGGCAGGTACCACTGCTCGAGCTGCCGCAGGCGCAGTTCGTCCTGATGTCGGCGACCCTCGGCGATGTCACCGAACTCGCGGCGGACCTCACCCGCCGCACGGGCCGCGAGACGGCGACGGTCACCGGCGTCGAGCGCCCTGTGCCCCTGCACTTCTTCTACGAGACGACCCCGATCCACGAGACGATCGACGATCTGCTGAGCACCGGGCAGGCACCGATCTACATCGTGCACTTCTCGCAGGCGGCCGCTATGGAGCGGGCCCAGGCGCTGTCGAGCACCAAGGTTGCCACCCGCGAGCAGCGCGACGAGATCGCGGCGCTGATCGCCCAGTTCCGTTTCACGACCGCGTTCGGCAAGACCCTCTCCCGCTTCCTGCGCGCAGGGATCGGGGTGCATCACGCGGGGATGCTGCCGAAGTACCGCCGCCTGGTCGAACAGCTCGCCCAGCGCGGACTGCTGCGCGTGATCTGCGGCACCGACACGCTCGGCGTCGGCATCAACGTCCCGATCCGGACCGTGCTGCTCACTGCGCTCACGAAGTTCGACGGTTCCCGGATGCGGCAGCTCAACGCCCGCGAGTTCCACCAGATCGCCGGCCGCGCGGGCCGTGCGGGCTACGACACCGCGGGCACAGTCGTCGCGCAGGCCCCCGAGCACGAGAGCGAGAACGTCGCGGCCGTGAAGAAGGCCGGCGACGACCCGAAGAAGAAGCGCAAGATCGTCCGCAAGAAGGCCCCGGACGGTTTCGTGTCGTGGGGTGAGCCGTCGTTCCGCAAGCTCATCGACGCGGTGCCGGAGACACTGACCTCGCACATGCAGATCACGAGCGCGATTATGTTCAACGTGATCGCCCGTGGCGGCGACGTCTTCGCCAATATGCGCGCGCTGGTATATGACAACCACGAGCCGCGGAAGCGCCAGCGCGAGTTGGCGCTCCGGGCCATCGGCATCTACCGCACCCTCCGCGAATCGGGCATCGTCGAGAAGACCCCTGACGGCGACATCCGGCTCACGGTCGACCTGCAGCCGAACTTCGCGCTCAACCAGCCGCTGTCACCCTTCGCCCTCGCCGCGTTCGAGCTGCTGGACCCCGACCCGACCGCGGGCACGGGCACCGGCTCCTACGCTCTCGACATGATCTCGATCGTGGAGTCGACGCTCGACGATCCGCGCGCCGTGCTGAGCCAGCAGGAGTTCCTGGCCCGCGGCGAGGCGGTCGCCGCGATGAAGTCCGAGGGCATCGAGTACGACGAGCGGATGGAGCTGCTCGAGCAGATCACCTACCCGAAGCCGCTCGATGAGCTGCTGTCAGTCGCGTTCGAGACGTTCAGCGCGGCGCAGCCGTGGATCCGCGACTTCGAACTGCACCCCAAGTCCGTGGTGCGCGACATGTACGAGCGAGCCATGTCGTTCGGGGAATATGTCGCGTACTACAAGATCGCGCGGTCCGAGGGCGTGGTGCTGCGCTACCTCTCCGATGCCTACCGTGCGGCCTCGCAGACCATCCCCGAGGAGTTCAAGGATGAGGATCTGCGCGACCTCATCGAGTGGCTGGGCGAGTTGGTCCGCCAGGTCGACTCGAGCCTGCTCGATGAGTGGGAGGAACTGGTCGCGGGCGTCGACAACGGGCGCTTCGATCCGCATGCGCCCGACGAACCGATCGTCCCACCCGCCCCGAAGCGCCTCACGAGCAACATCCGCGCTTTCCGCATCCTGGTCCGGAACGAGCTGTTCCGCCGTGTGCAGCTCGCCGCGCGGGACGACGTCGACGGGCTCGCCGAGCTCGACCCCGGTTTCGGAGCCGACGCCTGGTCCGACGCCCTCGACGGGTACTTCTCCGACCACGACGAGATCCTGACCGGCGCGGACGCCCGTAGTTCGAAGCTGCTGATCCTCACCGAAGGGCCGACCACCTGGACCGCGCGGCAGATCCTCGACGATCCCGCCGGCGACCACGACTGGGGCATCACCGCGACGATCGACCTCGCCGAGTCCGACGACGCCGGTCAGGCCGTGGTCACGGTGACCGGAGTCGACCGGCTGTAGCGGCGTCCGGTCGTCAGGCCTGCAGGACGGCGAGCACGTTGCCCGCAGGGTCGCGGAACCACGCGATGTCCGGGCCCTGACCGTTGCCGCGCACGATGCCACGCGAATCGGACGGGAACTCCTCGTCGCTGTAGATCTTGGTCTGCACCCCGCGCGCGATGAGCTCGTCCACCGCGGCGTCGACATCGGCCACCGGGAAGTTCAGGATCGTGAAGCTCGCCGGCGTGTGGTTCGGCTTCGCGTAGACGAGGATCGACCCGCCGCTCGGCAGCCGCAGGTCGAGGAACCCCATCGCGTTGACCTCGACGTCGAGGCCGAGGGTCGTGCCGTAGAACTCTTTCGCCGCATCGATGTCGTCGACGCTGAATCCGCTGAACGCGTTGTCCGCTGTGAAGGCCGCCATGACTCCAGGATCCGCCGTCCGCCGCCGATTGTCGAGGCCTTCATCGCCGCAGGTGCGGCACCAGGCGGTCGATCGCCTGCAGGGGGTCGAACAGCGCGCCGAGTCCGCCGCGCACGAGCAGCGCATGTACTCCCAGACAGATCGCGATCACCGACGCCGTCAGCACGAGAGGGCCGATGGCTTCGAGCACCGGCGTCGTCCTCCAGCCCGCAGCGTCCAGCCCCGCATCGATCAGGGCGAGGGGCATCATGTGCAGCACGTAGATGGGCAGGGTCCGCCGGCCGATCCAGCGCAGCGGTCGGGCGACCACCTCGAGGTGCCGGTCCAGGAGCACGCTGAGCGACACCCCGCACGCCACCGCGATCAGGGCGAGCGCGGGCCACACCCCCGGCAGCAGACGGAGGGTCAGGCCTGCCACGAGCGCCAGTGCCCCGACGTAGACGGCGGCGAGCGCGAGCGTGCGCCACATCCCGACGCTCTGCGCGAAGCGCTCGACGACCGGACGCCCCCGCAGCCCGAGGAGGAAGAAGAACAGGTTCTGCACCAACTGCCAGAGGTTGCCCAGGTCGGGGATGACCCCGGCACCGGCGACCGCCGCGATCACGAAGGCCACCGACAGCACGACGGCCGTCGGGAGGCCGCGAGTGAGCCGACCGATCGTCAGGTAGACCCCGAGCGCGAGCAGGTACCACAGGTTCGTCGGGCTGAGGGTCAGCTGCGCGAGCAATTCCCATCCGTCGTTCGCCCGTGCCGTGTCGAAGTCGGGCGTCAGGGCGAGCACGAACGTCTGGATGAGCACCCACACGACGTAGAGCAGGGCGAGGCGCCCCGCTCGACGACGCCAGGAGCGTGCGCCCACGTCGAGCACCGCCCGGGCGGCGAACACCCCGGATACCAGGAAGAACAGCGGGATCCGCAGCGGGAGCAGCTGCGCGTTCAGCACCACCCAGACGTCTGTCACGGGTCCCGCGCCGGGCATCTCGACCGCGACCTTCGTCACCACGTGCCACAGCACCACGAGGATGATGCAGATGCCCTTCGCGACATCCGGCCAACCGACCCGCGGCGCACGCGCGCCGGTCACGACGCCGCACGCACGAGCCGCGCCACCAGGTCGACGTAGGTCACGCCCGCCGCCGCGAACATCCGCGGCACCTGCGAGGCGGCCGTCAGCCCCGGCATGGTGTTGACCTCGTTCAGCAGCGGACCCCGATCGGTGAGGAAGAAGTCCATCCGTGCGACCCCGTCACAGCCGAGGGCGTCGAAGACCGCGATCGCCGCCCGCTTGAGCGCCGCCACCTCGGCCGCGTCGAGCTGAGCCGGGACCGTGAACCGCGCGCTGCCGTCGTACTTCGTAGCGGTGTCGAACAGCCCGGTCGCGTGGATCTCGAGGGGCGGGGCCGCCCAGCGGATACCCCCCTTCTCGCGCAGCACCGCCACGTCGATCTCGCGTGCCCGCACGACCTCCTCGACCAGGATCCGCCGGTCGAAGCGCGCCGCCTCCCGCAGCGCCGCGAGCAGCCCACCCTCCTCGCTCACCAGACTCACGCCGTGGCTGGATCCGGCCGACACCGGCTTGACGACGACCTCCCCCTCGAACTCCACGTCCCCGATATCCTCGGCGGCGACCAGACGACCGCGGGCGGTACCGAGGCCCACTGCTTCCGCGACCAGCTTGGTGGTCCACTTGTCCATGCCGATCGCGCCCGCCCGCAGGCCCGACCCGACCACGCGCACTCCGGCGAGTCCGCACAGGGCCGCGAGCGCGCCATCCTCCCCGAGCGCGCCGTGCACCGCCGGGAAGACCACGTCGGTGCGGGCGAGCAGGGGAAGCGCGAGCGCCAGCGACTCCGCCGCCGAGACCCCGGTCGGGATGCCGTCGGCCCTCCACACCCCCTCTCGATCGATCGTCGCACTCGTGACTTCGTGATCGCCCATGCGCAGCGCGGCGGCGACCGCAGCCGCGGAGGCCAGCGACACCTCGTGCTCGGCGTTCTGCCCTCCACCGATGACCAGGACCCTCGTGGTCATGCCACACTCCTCTGCACTCGTGCTCCGATGCCGGTGACGACGGTGTGCGGGATGCTGCCCGCCCACCGCGCCCACTCCTGCACCGACGGCACGACGCCCCCCTCGGGTCCGAACACCGTTGCGACCGCGCCGCGCGGAACCGGCACGGCGCCGGTATCGATCACGACCTGATCCATCGACACCCTCCCCACGAGCGGATGCCGCGCCCCGTCGATCGCCACGGCCGCCTCCGCCGCGAGCTCCCGCGGGATCCCGTCCGCGTATCCGACGCCCACGACGCTCAGGTGCGTCTCCCGTTCCGTGATGTGCGCGCCCCCGTAGCCGACCGCCGTCCCGGCCGGGACGAGCGCGCTGTGCACGACCGGGGCGGTCCACCGCGCGGCACCGGCCAGCGTCGTCGCCCCGGAGGGGTCGATACCCACCAGCCCCGCACCGATGCGCACCATGTCGAAGTGCGTCCCCGGATCGGTGAGCGCGCCGGACGTCGCCGCGAGATGCACGAGCACCGGCCCGAAGCCGGCCCGGAGCACGGCGTCCCTGCCCTGCCGAAAGCGCAGCACGGCCGCCGCGTTCGCCCGGGGGTCGGCTTCGTCGGCGCGAGGCAGATGTCCCATCACACCCACCACCTCGACCCTGCCCCGTCCGGCGCGTGCGGTGCGGAACAGCTCCTCCCAGTCGTCGAGCGGACACCCGCCCCGGGCCATCCCCGTATCGAGGTGCAGGTGCACGCGGACCGGATCCACGGCGTCGGCGATCAACTGGCGCAGCTCCTCCACAGAGCCGACCGCGACGTCGATGCGAAGCGCCGCGGCCGTCTCCGCATCGGCCCCCGAGGGGTTCAGCCACGAGAGGATCGGCACGGTGAACCCTGCATCACGCAGGGTGACGGCGTCGGCGACATCGGTGACCCCGAGCCATTCGGCACCGGCGGCGACCGCGGCCTCGGCGACCGTGACGGCGCCGTGCCCGTAGCCGTCGGCCTTCACCACGGCCATGATGCGCGCGGAGCACGTGGCCCGCACCCGCCGTACGTTCTCGGCGACGGCCTCCGGGATGGTCTGCAGCGTCGGGGCATGAAGGCGGGAGAGAGTCACCCGCGGGGCGGGCAGGAGGGTGGTCATCGCTTCGTCCTCGGGTCGGCGGTGGGGTCGGGCAGCATCTCGGGGCAGCCCTGGTCGACCGCCTCCGGGCGCAGCTCGTAGTGCCACGACTCATTGGCGTAGATCTGGCAGAGCCCGTAGCGCCATCCCCGCTGGACGAGCCAGTCCAAGGCGGGCAGCGGACCGAGGTCGACGGCGTCGCCGGTCACATGCTCCGATGTCTCCGGAGTCGCCACCCATCGCCGCGCTTCCGCCTCGGAGCCGTACTGCGCGATCGCGTCCTGCAGCATCCGTTCCTGCAGCGCGGGGGTGCGCCATCCACTGTTCACCCGGAACGTGACCCCGTCGGCCTCCGCATCCGATGCGGCACGCTGCAGCGCCGCGAGCAGCGACGCGTCGAGGTTGCCCACGGCGGCCCGATCGACGTCGAAGACGGTCGGCTGGTCGCCGTCGCGGATCACCCCGTCGGCCTCGCTCGGGGCGATGACCAACCCTTCGCTCTGCCCACTCGGCCGGGGCGTGGAAGAGGGCAGCGGACCGGTGCGCTCGGCATCGGCGAAGGCCGCGGACAGCGACTGCTGGACGACGAAGGCGACGATCACGGCCAGCGCGAGGCCGATGAGGACCGAAGCGCTCCGGCGGCGGCGCGCTCGCGGTGTGAGAGAAGTGGTGCGGGTGTTCATGCTCCCAGTGAAGGAGGACGCGCGTTGCGAGGACGTATGCGCTTTTCCATATGCTCCCGATATGCCCCACTGCGTAGGATCGCAGCCATGCGTGTACTGATCGTCGAGGACGAGCCCTACCTCGCCGAGGCGGTGCGGGATGGGCTGCGCCTGGAAGCGATCGCGGCCGACATCGCGAACGACGGCGACACCGCGCTGGAGCTTCTGAGCATCAACTCCTACGACATCGCCGTGCTCGATCGCGACGTTCCGGGCCCGTCCGGCGACGACATCGCGCGGTGGATCGTGGCCTCCGGCACCGGCATCCCGATCCTGATGCTCACGGCGGCCGACCGTCTCGACGACAAGGCCACCGGATTCGAGATCGGTGCCGACGACTACCTGACCAAGCCCTTCGAGCTGCGCGAGCTCGTGCTGCGTCTGCGTGCCCTGGACCGACGCAGACAACGATCCCGGCCGCCCGTGCTCGAGGTCGCGGGGCTGCGCCTGGATCCGTTCCGTCGCGAGGTGTATCGCGACGACCGCTACGTCGCCCTCACCCGCAAGCAGTTCGCGGTGCTGGAGGTGCTCGTCGACGCCGAGGGAGGGGTGGTCAGCGCCGAGCAGCTGCTGGAGCGGGCCTGGGACGAGAACGCCGACCCGTTCACCAACGCCGTGCGCATCACCGTGTCCTCGCTGCGCAAGCGTTTGGGTGAGCCGTGGCTGATCTTGACGGTGCCCGGCGTCGGATACCGGATCGGGACGGACGCCGATGCCTAGGCGGCGCGGGATGAGTGCCCGGCTCAAGCTCACGCTGAGTTATGCCGCCGTCGTGGTCGTGTCGGGAGGTCTGCTGCTCGCCGCGGTGGCGCTGTACCTGCTGCGGTACGTGCCGGATGTGCAGATCCCGTATATCGAGTTCTTCGTGCCGAACCGCTCCGACCTGATCCGGGCGTTCGTCCCGGTCGCGTCGATCGTCATGGTCGTCCTGCTGGCGCTGGGACTGGGCGGAGGGTGGCTGCTCGCGGGACGGATGCTGGCGCCGCTCACCCGGATCGGCGACGCTGCCCGGCTGGCGGCGCAGGGCTCACTCTCCCATCGGATCGCGCTGCCCGGCCCGCGCGACGAGTTCCGCGACCTCGCTGACGTCTTCGATTCGATGCTCGAACAGCTCGAGGCCCACGTGGCCGAGCAGCAGCGGTTCGCGGCGAACGCCTCGCACGAACTGCGGACGCCCCTCGCGATCTCGCAGACCCTGCTCGAGGTAGCCAGAGACGATCCCGACCGGGATGTCGATGCGCTGATCACCCGTCTGCGCGAGGTGAACACCCGTGCGATCGACCTGACCGAGGCGCTCCTGCTGCTCAGCCGCGCGGATCAGCGGACGTTCCCCCGAGAGATCGTCGACCTCTCGCTCCTCGCGGAAGAGGCGGTGGAGGCGCTGCTGCCGCTCGCCGACCGCCGCGGGGTCGCGGTGGAGGTGGGCGGGGCGCCCGCGCCGGTGCTGGGTTCCGCCGCGCTGCTGCCGCAACTGGTGACGAACCTCGTGCTGAACGCGATCGTGCACAATCTGCCGTCCGGCGGATCCGTCGCCGTGCGCACGCACGCGATGCCCCACGCCGTCGCACTCGTCGTCGAGAACACCGGAGCGTTGCTGCCCCCCGATCGCGTTGCAACACTCGTCGAGCCCTTCCAGCGCGGCGCCGACCGCACCCGCGGAGACGACCATGCCGGCGCCGGGCTCGGCCTCGCGATCGTCGACCGCATCACGCAGGCCCACGGCGGGACTCTGGTGCTCACGCCTCGCACGGACGGCGGCCTGAACGTGACGGTGTGGCTGCCGCATCCGTATCCGCCCGCTCCCTGACGGCCTCGCTCCGCGCTTGCGGATCCCGGCTCAGGCCACCCTGGGGTCGCGTAGCGCCGCGAGCTCGCGTCCGTAGATGCGGGCGTCGGACTCGGCGTTCTCCTTGAGCTCGCGCGCAGTGTCAGCGAAGGCGTCGAGCGCCGGATTCACGCCGACCAGCGTGAACGGACGCTGCACCACGCGCAGATCGAGGCCCCAGACGTCTTCGAGCACGCGGCGCAGCCAGCCGGTGGAGTGGTCCCAGCCCTCCTTCGGCGAGCCGGGCGAGTAGTTGCCGCCGAGCACGGTGACGAGCGTCGCAGGCTTGCCGTTGAGCGCGGTGCCGGTCGGGTCGATGCGTGAATCGGTGTAGGACAGGTCGAACCACGTCTTGAAGTGCTGCGAGACGCCGTAGTTGTACAGCGGCACCGCGAACAGAAGCGCGTCTGCACCGATCAACTCGTCGGCGAACGTCGAAGCGAGCGCGCGGGCGTCGCGCTGCGCCGGAGTGCGCTGCGCCTCGTCGACGAATCCACCGGTCACGGCGTCCGCCCACGCGGTCGCCGGCACCGGGTCACTTGCCAGGTCGCGGCGGGTGACGATCGAGTCGGGGTGGGACGCGGTCCACTCGGCCTCGACGAGGTCGGCGAGCGCCCGGCTGGCGGACGACGTGGGAAGGATGCTGGCATCCAGGCGGAACAGGGACATGGCCTACCTCTCGTTTTCCTAGTCGCTATGTTTTTCTTAGCGACACTGATTAACGTAGCACGGGTAGGATGGGGGAATGGCCGAGGTCGACGAAGAACGTCAGGTGTGCGACGTCGCCGTCACGCTGGCGTTCAGCGTGCTCGGGAAAAGGTGGAACGGCATGATCGTGTCGTCACTCGGCGGTGGGCCGTCCACGTTCGTCGCCCTGCGCCGCGCCGTCGCCGGCATCAGCGACACCGTGCTCTCCGATCGGCTCGCTGAACTCTCCGATGCCGGACTCATCGCGCGCACGGTCGACGCGGGTCCGCCGATCACCGTCTCCTATGCGCTCACGCCGAGTGGCGAGGGGCTCCTGCCGATCCTGGACCAGCTCGGCCGATGGGCCTCCGCGAACCTCGCCACTCGCGCCCACTGAATTCGTATCCGCCGCCCCGGCGCAGGCGTCGCTCCTCGCTGTCGCTCAGCCCGTCCGGGCGTCGGAGACGGTGAGAGCGGGGATGATCATGGTCTTGATCGCTTCCGGATCCGTCTTCGCCTTCATCAGTGCATCCTCGACGCCGTCCAAGCCGTATCGTCCGGTCACGATCCCCGAGGTGTCGACGATGCCACGGGAGATCAGGTCGATCGCCGTCGGCCATGTGTTGACGTACCGGAAGGTACCGGTGAGCGTGATCTCTCGGTGCTGCAGCATCGCGACAGGAACGTCGAGCTGATTGCCACCCATGCCGACGAGGACCGCGATGCCTCCACGGACGATCGTCGGCAGCGCGGCACGGATCGCCTGGGCGCTGCCCGATGCATCGATGTAGATGTCGAAGTACTGGTCGAAGCGAGCGAGCCCGTCGCCCGCGGAGTCGATGACCTCGTCCGCCCCTCGCGCGCGGGCGAAGTCCCGCCGTTTCGCAATCGGATCGCTGATGACGACCTCGACGGCACCGAACGCCTTCGCGACCTGCGCAGTCAGGACCCCGATCGGGCCGGCGCCGGTGATGAGCACCCTCGCGCCCGCCGTGACACCTGCACGACGGGCCGCGTGGATGGCCACCGAGACGGGTTCGGCGAGCGCGGCCTGCTCGTCGGTCATGGCCGAGGGGATCTCGTGCGCGAAGTCGGCGTCGACGATCACGAACTCCGCGAAGGAGCCGTCGACCGGCCAGGCGCCGAAGAAGCGGATGCTCGGGCACAGGTGATAGGCGCCGCGCTTGCAGAAGCGGCAGGCGCGACACGGCGTCTGCGGCTCCACAGCGACCCGCGTCCCCACGCGGCTCGCATCGACGCCCGCACCCACGGCGACGATCTCCCCCGCGGTCTCGTGCCCGAGCACGACATGGTCCCGGACGACGATGTCTCCGACGGCACCCGATTCGAAGAAATGGGTGTCCGAGCCGCAGACGCCGACCGCGGTGACCTTGATGAGGACTCCGCCCGCACCCGGGGAGGGGACCGGGCGACTCTCGAGCTCTACGCGCTTCGGCCCGGTGAGCACGCTGGCGTACATGGTGGAAGGAACGGACATGGGTGGCACCTTTCGGTCGTGCGGGCTTTCAGCCTTTGACAGTGCCGGCGGTGAGACCGCCGACGATCCAGCGCAGTGAGAACACCGCGAAGAGAATCCCGGGGATGAGGGAGACGACCGTGGCCGCTGCCATGGGTCCCCAGTCGATGGATTGCGCGGAGATGTACTGCTGGATCCCGGTCGTGATGACCTGCGTGTTCTTCCCCGCCAGCACCAGCGGCAGCGTGTAGCTGTTCCACGCCCAGACGAAGGAGAGCATCAGACTCGCGCCGAGGCCCGGTGCGATCAGTCGCAGGAGCACGTGACGGAAAGCGGTCCAGCGCGTGCCCCCATCCATGGCCACCGCTTCCTCCAGCTCGCCGGGCAGATCTTCGATGAAGGAGCGGAGCATCCACACCAGCATGGGCAGCGTGACGAGTTGATACGCCAGGATCAACCCCAGATGAGAGTCGTACAGGCCCGTCTTCTGGAACAGCAGATACAGCGGCAGGATGATCAGCAATTCGGGAGCGAATCGCAGGGACAGGATCCCGAACGCGATGTTCTCGCGTCCCCGGAACGAGAAGCGCGCGAGTGCGTACGCGGTCGGAAGGCCGATCACGACCGTCACGAGCAGCGACCCCACCGTCACGATGAGCGAGTTCACGAACGGGGCCATGAACTTCGCACTGCTCAGCACCTCGACGTAGTTCGTCAACGTCGGAGTGAAGACGAAGGTGGGCGGGTAGGCGACGATGTCTTCGGCCTTCTTGAACGACATCATCACGATCCACACGAGGGGCGCGAGCGCGAAGACGCTCCACACGCTCAGCGACGCGATCACCGCACCGTGCCGCAGGAGCTTCTTGCGACGACGGGACCGGGCGACGGAACCGCTCGGAGAGACGTTCATGCTCCCGCCTCCGCCCGACGCGCCCGGAGCAGCACGGACGACAGCAGGTTGCACAACACCCACAGCACCACGAGGGCCGCCATCGCCGCACCGAAGTTCATGTTGCGGATACCGTCCAGGTAGGCGAGCACATGGAGGTTGGTCGTCGCGTCCACGGGCCCGCCCTTGGTCGTCGTGTAGATGATGTCGAACATCTTCAAGGAGTCGATGCCGCGGAACGCGATGATCACGATGAGCACGGGCACCAGCATCGGCAGCGTGATGGAGAAGAAGTTCCGGACCGGACCCGCACCGTCGACCGCTGAGGCCTCGCGAAGCTCCTGCGGAACGCTGCGGAGGCCGGCCTGTGCGAGGAGCACGACGAACGGGGTGAAGATCCAGATGTCGATGATCATCACCGACCACAGGGCGCTGTCGAGGCCGTTGAGCCAGAGCAGCCCGGGCTGGCCGACGGCTTCGAGAAGCCAGTTCACGACACCGTTCTCGGTCAGCATCACCTTCCACATCAGCGCGGCGATCACCGGGGGCAGCAGGAGCGGCAGGACGATCAGCAGGCGGAACGTGCTGCCGTACGGACCGTAGTTCAGCAGCATCGCGAGTCCGATGCCGAGAACGCACTCCACGCTCACGACGACGACGGCGTACAGCAGCGTGATGCCGATCGCGTGCAGCCCCTCCCCGGTGACGAACAGATTGAGGTAGTTCGCGCCACCGTTGAATGTCGGCGCACCCCGGTTCCGTCGGTAGGACGTGAACGACCACCAGACGCCGGTGAGGAAGGGGTAGAGCACCGCCACGAGAACAGCGAGTGCCGGCAGGACGAGCAGGTACGGCAAATGAGGTTTGGGCTTCATGACTCTCTGTCCACTCCGATCGTCATCTCCGGTCCGCCGAGGTCACTCGATCGCCGCGTCGATCTTCGTCGCCGCGTCATCCAGAGCGTCCTTCACGGATGCCTTGTCGAGCAGCGCCGACTGGATCGCGGTCGCCCAGATGTCGCCGACCGTCGTCCAGCTCGCAGACGGCGCGTACGGCCACTCCGCGTAGTCGGTCAGGGTCTTCTTCCAGACCTCGTTGTAGTCCCCCCAACCTTCGGTCGCGGCCGAGAGTTCAGGGCTCTCGGCGACGGAAACGCGCGTCGGGTTGAGGTTTCCGTTCGCGATGGAATCCGTCAGCAGCTCCTTCGACGTCGCCCACTGGATGAACTGCCAGGCAGCGCCCTTGTGCGTGGACGCCGCGTTCATGCCGAGCGACCAGACCCACATGCTCGACGCGCGCCCCTTCGGCCCCTCGGGCGGCAGCGCGTAGCCGACCTTGCCCGCGATCCCACTGCCCTCCTTCTCGAAGTCGGGGGCCATGTGGTCGGCGTCGATGTAGAACGCGGAGTTCCCGGCGAGGAAGTCCTGCTGCGCCTCGTACCACGTGTACGTGCTCGCCGCTTCCGGCGCGGTGCGCATGAGTTCGATCCACTTGGTGACGGCCTCGTTGCCCGCCTTCGAGTTCACGGTGGCTTTGCCGTCGGTGATGTCCTGGACGCCGTAGGCCCCGGCGAACGTGGAGAACGGGTTCAGGGTGGGGTAGGTCTTGTCGCCGCGACTGACGAACCCGGAGATGGTCTTGCCGTCGAACTCGGTGCCGTCGAGCTTCTGCGCGGCGGCGATGAGCTCGTCGATCGTCTGTGGCACCGCGACGCCGTTGGCCTCGAGGATGTCCTTTCGATAGAAGAGGGCGTAGCCTTCCTCGTTCGCGGGAACCGCCCAGAGACCTCCTTCGCCCGCACCGTCGAACTCCGTGGTGTCCCACCGCTCCGCTTCGATGAGCGACGGGAAGAAGTCGTCGAAGTCGTAGTCCGGAGCTGTCTGCGTGTCGTCGTCGACCCACGGCTGCAGGTCTTCCATCCAGCCGGCCGCGGCGTACTGGTAGTTCATCGGCTGGGACGTCATGAAGACGTCGTAGCCGGCCGCGCCGGACTGGAGCTCGGTGAGGATCTTCACCATGTAGTCGGACTCGGTCAGCGTCTCGATGTCGACGTCGATGCCGGTCTTCTCCTCGAAGTCGGACACGTGGTCGAGGACGGCGTCGGAGAGGGGATGCTCGCTCATGAGGATGCTCAGCTTCTCGCCGCTGTAGTTCGTCCAGTCGAACGACGAGACGTCGGTCGAGGACGTCGTGCTGTCGCTCGGCGCGCAGCCGGCCAGGAGGCCGGCGGTGGTGAGGACGACGACGGCGGCGGTGATGCTGTGGGCGCGCGCACGCTTTCGGCTGTTGTTCATCGATACTCCTTCGAACTGCGACGGGTTCCGTGTGACTTGCGTTCGAGAGTACAGGGAATGTCCTCATATGAGTCACTAGAGTGCTCATGTGTGCACAACTCTTTCAACAACCGAATCTGTGCAGTATGCGTACGCTGCCGTCCAGAATCTCCAGCACGGACGATCGACCATCGAGATCGCCGAAGAACTCGGCATCTCGCGATTCCTCGTGGGGCGGATGATCCGGCGAGCGCGCGAGGACGGTCTCGTCGAGGTCCGCACCCGTTTGCCGGAGCCCATCGCCCCCGAGCTCTCGAAAGCACTCAGCCGCGCCTACGGTCTCGAATCGGCGTTCGTGGCCCTCACCCCCTCGAAGGATGAGACACGCACCCGCACGACGATCGCGAGCATCGGTGCACGCTTCCTGAGCGAGACCATCGGCGAAGACGCCATCGTGGGTCTCGGCCCCGGGCGGACGATCCTCGACACGTGCGGCCGCATCCGGGAGGTAGCCACCTGCGACGTGGTCCAGCTCACCGGCTTCGCCTCGGTCGACGCGGGGACGCACCTCGAAGCGATCAGTCAGCTCAGCGGCGTCGCCAAGGGGAGGATGTTCGCCCTCCCCGCCTCGTTCGTCACCCGGAGTGCCCACTCGTGGGACGCGGTGACCCGGGAGCCCGCCGTGCAACAGGCCCTGGCGCGCATCGACCACATCGACATGGCAGCGCTCACGGTCGGTGGTTGGCCGGGCAGCTCACTGCTGGCTTCCCAGCTCGACGAACTCGACGAACTCGCTCCCCTCCTGCGCCGAGGGGTGGTCGCCGAACTGGGCACGACCCTGCTCGACATCGACGGCAACGAGGTCGACGGCCTCCACCGACGCCTGATCGGGATCACCACCGCGCAGCTGGAGCGCACCCCGACGCGCATCGCCCTCGGCGGGGGTGCGGGCAAGCAGCGCGCCGTGCTCGCCGCCCTGCGATCCGGACTCGTCACCACCCTGATCACCGATGAAGGGACGGCGCGTGCCGCTCTCGACGCGCTCTGACCCGCGGCTTCACCAGGGGCTGGGCTCGTAGTCCTTCAGGAACACGCCGTGGATGTCCTCCCCGGCCTCGCCGCGCACGATCGGGTCGTACACACGGGCGGCACCGTCGACCAGATCGAGCGGCGCGTGGAAGCCCTCTTCCGCCAGCCGGACCTTCGTGTAGTGCGGGCGCTCGTCGGTGATCCAGCCCGTGTCGACCGCGGTCATCAGGATGCCGTCCTTCTCGAGCATCTCGCCGGCGCTGGTGCGGGTGAGCATGTTGAGCGCGGCCTTCGCCATGTTCGTGTGCGGGTGGCCCGGCCCCTTGTAGCGGCGGGAGAACTGCCCCTCCATCGCCGAGACGTTCACGACGTAGGTGCGGCGCGCCTCGGACGCGGCCATGGAGGCCCGCAGCCGGCTGATCAGGAGGAACGGGGCGGTCGTGTTCGCGAGCTGCACCTCGAGCATCTCGAGCGGGTCGACCTGCTCGATCGACTGCACCCAGCTGTTGACGCGGTTCACATCGGGCACGAGCCCGCCGGCGTCGATCGCGGTGCCGTCCGCGTGCTTCTCGAGGGAGGAGGACCCGGGGGCCATCGCGAGGCGAGCCAGGTCTTCGGCCGTGAGCGCCTGCCCGCCCTGCTCCGCGACGGTGCCGCCGAGCGCCGCCACCGACAGCAGCGGATGCGAGTCGACCGAGGCCTGCAGCGCCTGCGGATGCGGATCGACCGTGTGCCCGAACGTCTCCATCTCGGGCAGCGGTCCGTCGGGGAGCGGCTGCAGCTCGGCATCCGCGAGCAGCGAGTACGCCCCCGGCGAGCGCCGTACGGTCTGGGCGGCGTTGTTGATCAGGATGTCGAGCGGACCCTGAGCGGCGACCGAGTCCGCGAGCCCGATGACCTGTGCCGGGTCACGCAGGTCGATGCCCACCACCCTCAGACGGTGCAGCCAGTCGGCGGAATCGGGCAGCGCGGAGAACCGGCGCACGGCGTCGCGCGGGAAGCGCGTCGTGATCGTGGTGTGCGCCCCGTCTCGGAGCAGACGCAGCGCGATGTGCATGCCGATCTTGGCGCGGCCGCCCGTGAGCAGGGCGCGCTTGCCGGTGAGGTCGGTGCAGGCGTTGCGCTTTCCGTGGCTGAAGCGGGCGCAGTCGGGGCACAGCTGGTGGTAGAACGCGTCGACCTGCGTGTACGGCTGCTTGCAGATGTAGCAGTTGCGCGGCTTGAGGAGCTCGCCCGCGATCGGGGCGTCCACGACGCTGGTGGCGAGGTCGTGGCCCCGGGTCTCGTCGTCGATGCGGTCGGGGGCACCGGTGGCGGTGCGGGCGACCACGGCCTTGTCGGCCTCGGCGATCGCGTCGCGGATCTCCTTGCGACGCACGCGCTTGACGGCCTTGAACATGGCCGCGGTCGCGTGGCGCACCGCGACGAAGTCCGGGTGCTCGTTGTCGATCGTGTGCAGTTCGGCGAGCACGCGCAACGTCGTGGCGAGGTCGTCGGGGTCGATGCCCGGTCCGAGGTCGGGTGCAGCGTCGGAGGGGGCGTCGGTCATTGTGCCGATTTTACGCCAGTGTCCTGGGGTTCACTTGATAGGCAAGGTTTCACTTGCCTATTATGGGCGACATGGCCGATCTGTTCCACGCCCTCGACGACGAGACGAGGCGACGCATCCTCGACGAGCTGTCGAGGCGGGACGGACAGACGCTCTTCGAGATCTGCACGACGCTGGCGATGCGCCATGGTGTGACGCTGACCCGGCAGGCCGTCTCCCAGCACCTCGCCGTGCTCGAGTCGGCCGAGCTCGTCTCCACAGAACGGCGCGGCCGCTCAAAGTTCCACTACTTCCACCCGGAGCCCATCGCCCGTATCGCCGAGCGCTGGCCAGACACACGGAGCACCCCATGAGAATCGAACTGACCAGCATCTTCGTCGATGACCAGCGCGCGGCCCTGGCCTTCTACACCGACGTGCTCGGCTTCACGAAACACCACGACATCCCCCTCGGCGATGCCGCCTGGCTCACGGTGAGGTCACCCGAAGCCCCGGAAGGACCGGAGCTCCTGCTCGAGCCCTCGGGACACCCCGCGGTCAAGCCCTATCGCGACGCCCTCGTCGAAGACGGCATCCCCCTCGCCCAGTTCGCCGTCGACGACCTCGCCGCCGAGCACGCGCGCCTGACCGGGCTCGGCGTCGTCTTCACGCAACCACCGACCGACATCGGCAGCGCTCTCGTCGCCGTGCTCGACGACACCTGCGGCAACCTCATCCAGGTCGTCCAGATGAAGGAGGCATGACCGCGACTACGCGATGCCGCCGCCGTCCACCACCAGGGCCGAGCCGGTGACGTATGAGGAGTCGTCGCTCGCGAGCCACACCACGGCCTGTGCGACCTCGCTCGGCTCTCCCATCCGGCGCAGCGGACGGTCGGCGGCCTCGGCGAGGAAGGCGTTGGTGTCCTGCGCGAGCTGACGCGCCTCGTCGCGCAGCATCCCGGTGTTCACGTCTCCGGGGTTGACGGAGTTCACGCGGATGCCGGCGGGCCCGTGGTCGATCGCGAGCGCGCGGGTCATGTTCACCACGGCGCCCTTCGACGCGCAGTACGAGATCGCCTGACCTCCGCCCTTGAGGCCCCACCCCGATCCCGTGTTGATGATCGAGCCGCCGCCGGCCGCTTCCATGATCGGCACGATGTGCTTGCACATCAGGAAGATCGACCGCACGTTCACGCCGAACACCCGGTCCCACTCCTCGACGGTCGTCTCCACGGCCGTGGTGCGGCGGATGATGCCCGCATTGTTGAAGACGACGTTCACGCCGCCCAGCTCGGCCACGGCGGTGGCGATGACCCGTTCGATGTCGGCCTCGCTCGCGACATCGGCGGCGATCGCGATGGCCGTACCGCCCGCCGCACGGATCTCCGCGGCGACGCCTTCGGCCGCATCCGCGTTCAGGTCGACGACGGCGACAGCAGCGCCCTCCGCGGCGAGCGCGATCGACGTGGCACGACCGATGCCGCCGGCGCCGCCGGTGACGATGGCCTTCTTGTTCTCGAGACGCATGGGGTGTCCTTTCGGGTTCATTCCGCCGGATCGCTCAGGCGGGGGTCAGTTCGGGGGCGGTCACGGCGTAGAGGCTGCGGGTGCCGACGCCGGTGATGATGCGGACGTGTCCGGCGAGTCTCGCATCCAGATCAGGGTCGCCGGTGTCGACGAGAAGGGGCCGGCCGTGCAGGTCGATGAGCTTCTGCTCCGGTGCGACGACCAGGAGCGGATCGGGGCCGATGGCGCGCAGGACCGCGGCCGAGAGCTGCTGGTTGCCCCGCCCGAGCAGGAATCCTTGGCCGCCGATCACGGTGATCACGGCCTGGGCCGGGCCCTGCGCGATCTGGGCGAGGAGCTCCTGTTCGCTGGCTCCCCGCACGCGCACGGCACCGTCGAGGACGACGTCGACGCCGAGAGGGGATCCTTCGACGCCGAGCTGCCTCGCGATCTCGGCCGTCGTGCCGCCGGGACCGAGCAGATAGCGGACACCTGGGAGCATGCGCGCGACGGCTCCACGCGCGGCGGCCTCGACGGCTGCAGCCTCGGTGACCGGCGTCGCGGCCTTGCGCGCTTGCGTCCGTCCGGCGCGGTAGGGCACCCGGAGCATCCCGTACAGCGTCGGGTCGACACGAGCCCGCCGCATCGCAGCCTCGTCGATGTCGAGCACCTCGCGGTCATCGGTGGGGAGTCCGCCACGGTCGATCCAGTCGGCGGCGATCGCCCCGGCCGCACGCGGACTGACCGCGAACACGGGCGAGTACATCTTCACGCCGGCCGGAACCCCGAGCACGGCGGGCACCACCGCACCCGACGCCCCCGCACCCCCCGCCGCAGCCGCAGCCGCAGCCGCAGCCGACTCCACTTGCATGACGACACGCCAGATGTCGGAGCCTTCACCGGCGGATCGTCCTGCATCTGGCGTGTCGTCATGCATCGGGTCGAAGGAGGCGACCGCATCGAGCCCGGCGCACGCATCCCGCAGGGTCCCGTCTCCACCGACCACAAGGATCAGGTCAGCACCGGCGGCGGCGAGCGCACCCACCGCGGCGGTCGTGTCGGCACCGGCGGTCGTGTCGGCACCGGCTGTCACGCCACCGGGAGCCCACACCACCCGGGGCACGAGCCCCGCCGCACGGACGGCATCGGCTCCCATCGCTCCGACTGCGGTCGCGACCACGAGTCCCGGATGCCGTGCGGCGAGTTCCGTCAGAGCCAGGACCGCCCGCTCCTGCACGCGGGAGCGGGCACCGCGCGCGAGGGCGAGGTGCTGCACGTCCGCACCGTCGGAGCCGGCGAGGCCCGCCGGCCCGCCGACTCCGGCGACAGGATTGACGACGAGTCCGATCACGACGCGTCGGACTCCGCGGGGAAGTACTTCCGCTGATACGCGCGCCACGTGACCGCCCAGCGGTCGGGGTCGTCCAGATCGTCGTGGTGCGTGTGGTGCACGGTCTGGTTGTGCGGGGCGGTGCGCACCACCTCGGGGGTCTCCCGTGCTTCGCGTGCGACTTCGGCGAGGGTCGCCGCGTATTCGTCGAGCTCGGCGAGGGAGTACGACTCCGTGGGTTCGAGCGTGAAGGGCTGGGGCACCACGTACGGGTGGTGGCTGGTCCAGTAGTGCATGCCGAAGTCGGTCATGCGCACACCCATCTCCTCGGAGGAGATCCCGGTCTCCCGGGAGAGCTCCTCCCACGAGTAGCGCACCTGCTCGATCCGCCGACGCCCGGTCGCGTAGGGGGCCGAGGCTCCGGGGATCGCGAGCACCTTCGCCATCAGGTAGTTGTTGTTCAGCACGGCGGTCTCGGCGGCGGCCAGTAGACCTTCGGCTCCGAGCGCCATGATCCACGAGTAGGCCTTCACGAGCGCGGGGATCACCCCGAAGAAGGGGCCGACCGCGCCGATCGACAGCTCACCCGCCTCGGCCACCGCGAAGGTCCCGTCATCGGCACGCACCACCCGCGGCCCCGGGAGGAACGGGGCGAGCGCCGCACTCACGGCGTTCGCGCCCGAGCCGGGTCCGCCGCTGCCGTGCGGAGTGCCGAACGTCTTGTGCAGGTTGAAGTGGCACACGTCGAACCCGGCGTCGCGGGCACGCGTGATGCCGAGGATCCCGTTGGCGTTGGCCTGGTCGTAAGAGGCGAGGGCGCCCACGGCGTGCGCGGCATCCACCCACTCGCGGATCGCCGGGTTGTAGATGCCGGTGTCTTCGGGGTTGGTGACCATGATGGCCGCGGTGCGCGGCGAGAGCGCTGCCTTCAGCGCATCGAGCGAGGGGTATCCCTCGGCGTCGGGGTACACGGTGATGACCTCGTACCCGGCGGCCTTCGCTGCGGCCGCGTTCGAGGGGTGGCTGAAGATCGTGGTGATGACTTCGCGGCGCTGCTCGCCCTCTCCGTTCGCCTCGTGGAAAGCGCGGATCATCGCGATGTTCGCCCAGATCGCTGCCGATCCGCCCTGCGTGTGGAGGGAGACCTCGTCCATGCCGGAGATCTCGGCGAGCATCCGCTCCAGCTGCCAGACGATCTCGAGCACGCCCTGCGCGTCTGCCGGGTCCTGATGAGGGTGCATCGCGGTGAGCTGCGGCGTGTTCGCAAGTTGGTCGTTGATCTTCGGCGCGTACTTCATGGTGCACGTCCCCTGGCCGATGTCGACGTTGAAGTCGGCGCCGAGGTTCTCCTGCGACAGGCGCAGGTAGTGCTTGAGCACACGCATCTGGCCCATCTCGGGGAGCTTCGGCTTCGCGGCCCGACGCAGGGAGGACGGCAGCGCGGCGACCACATCCCCCACCGCCGCGCGCACGCCGGGCTCGACCTGCGAGACCAGCACACCGCGTTCGCCGGGAGTGGTCAGTTCGAAGATGATCGGCTCGTCCCAGCGAGCCTGTTGGAAGCGGCGCAGCGCGGGCTTGGGGGCGACGGGGAGGCTCATCGGTTCTGCTCCTTCGCAGCGAGATCGGAGGCCGTGACCTCAGCGAGCGCGCCCGCCAGAGTGTCGATGTCGGCCTGGGAGGTGAGTTCGGTGACGCAGACGAGCAGGCGGTGCTCGCCCACGACCACGCCGGGTTCGATGCCGCGGGCGCGGAGCGTCGCGACGACCGCGTCCGCCGTGACCTCGCTGAACGTCACGGTGAATTCGCGGAGGTGCACGGCGTCGTCGTCGAGCGAGACGCCAGGAACCGTGGCGAGCGCCTGCTGGGCGTATCGGGTGCGGGCGAGCAGCACCTCGCCGAGCTCCGCCATGCCGGCGGGACCCATCAGCGCCAGGTAGACCCCGGCGGCGATGCCCCAGAGGGCGGCGGCCGTGCCGACCCATTCCTTCCCCTCCTCGCGATGCGCGAAGGAGGTGCGGTCGTACGCGACGTCGCCGAAGCCGTACTCGCCGGGAACGTCGGTGGTCGCGAGCCCGAACAGTCGCGACGGCATCTCCATCACGAACCGCGGGTCGTCGTGGACGGCGATGAACCCGCCGTGGGCGCCGCCGAACCACTGGTGCAGGCCGAGGGACTGGATGTCACCGGTGACGATGTCCGCTCCCGAGACGGCGGGCGGGGTGAGGACGCCGTAGCCGATGGGGTCGGTGCCGACCACGAGCACGGCGCCCACCGCGTGCGCCGCTTCCGCGATGTCCTGCAGCGCGGCTTCCACGGCGCCGGTGGCGCTGGGCGTCTCGACCCAGACCGCGGCCACGTCATCGCCCAGCGCGGCGCGGATCGCATCGACGTCGGCGGTGCCGCCGACGGTCGGCAGGTGCTCGAGCGTGAGGTGGGCACGGACGTAGTCGTGTACCTTCGCGAGCTTCGCAGGGAGCACATCGCTCACGACCAGCACCCGTCCGCGGCCGGTGAGGCGCCCCGACATGGTGAGGCCGGTCGCGGTCGCCTGGTAGCCGTCGTAGGTCGGCACGTTCACGACGTCCATCTCGAGCAGCTCGGCCATCAGCGACTGGTACTGGAACAGCGCCTGAAAGCGGCCGTGGTCCTCATAGGGCTCGCCGGCGTAGGCGGTCAGGAACTCGCTGCGTCCGATGACCTCATCGACGACCGCCGGTACGTAGTGGTGGTAGGTGCCGGCACCGAGGAAGCTCAGCCGCTCCTGCGTCGAGCGGTTCCTCGCGAGCAGTGCGCGCACGTGGCGGGCCAGGTCCTGTTCCGCGACGAACGGGGCGGGCAGATCGAGCGGTCGCCCGAGCCGGAGGCCGGCCGGGATGTCGGCGTAGAACTCGTCGACCGACGCGGCGCCCACGGCGGCGAGCATCGCCGCACGGGACTCGGGCGCGGTGTTGGGGATGTACGGATGCACGAACGGGGCGGTCATGCGTCCTCCTTCACAGGGATCAGGGTGGCAAAGGGGATGGATTCGGCGCGGGGCGCCGCGAGCACGGCGACGCCGTACCGATCGAGCTCCAGTCGGTCCGTATGGCGCAGACCGGTGAGCAGGTCGACTCCCGGGGTCGGGATCTCGAACGTCACGGGTGAGCGTCCGTGGTTGAGGTAGAAGGTGTAGTCGGTGGTGTCGTCGGCACGGGTGACCGCTTCGACCTCGACATCGGTGTGCTCCCTGGCGGGGACGCCGGCCGTGCGCAGCACGTCGCGGAACACCGGGAGCAGACCTGCGGCGTCGAACATCGCGCTGACGTACCAGGCGGATCCCCGGCCTTCCGCGCGACAGGTCACGGCGGGCAGACCGTCGAGCTCGCCACCGGCATAGCGGCCGCGCACCTCCACGTCGTCCGCCGTTTCGAGCCACTCGCTCCACGACGGAACCGTCAGGATCTCGCCGGCATAGTCGATGCTCTCGGTCAGCCCGTCGGCGATCGGCCACTGCTCGTCGACCTCGATGCCCAGAAGATCGCGCAGCGGCCCGGGTGCTCCGCCGTCGTGCACCTTCTCGGTCGCATCCACCACTCCCGAGAACGGTCCGACGACGAGGTGTCCTCCGCGCTCCACGAAGGAGCGCAACGCGTCGGCCTGCGGCTGTTCGACGATGTAGAGGTTCGGCACCACGATCACGTCGTACGCGTCGAACGGCCCCGTGGCGCGAACCGCATCCACCGGCTGGCCGAGGGTGTACAGCGCGCGGTGCCAGGCCCGGGCCTGCTGCGCCCACTGGAGTCTCTGCGAGGGCAGCGACTCCACGGCGCTGGTCCCCCACCACGAGTCCCAGTCCACGACCAGCGCCACGCGCGAGCGCACCCGGGTGCCGCGCACCTGCTCGAGCCTCTTCAGCTCGTTGCCCAGCTCCTTGGTCTCCCGGAAGCTGCGCGAGCGCTCCCCCCGGTGACCGAGCATCGAGGAGTGGAACTTCTCCTGGCCGTACTTGGCCTGGCGCCACTGGAAGAACATGACGGCGTCCGAGCCGTGGGCGACCGCCTGCAGGCTCTCGATGCGGATCTTGCCCGGCGCCTTGGGCACGTTCACGTCGCGCCAGCTGGTCGCGCTCGCCGAGGATTCCAGCAGCAGCCAGGGCTGTCCGCCCTTGAGCGAGCGCATGAGGCCGTAGTTGAGGGCGGCTCCGACATGCGAGGTCGGGTCGGCGGGTTCCGGGTAGGCGTCGTCGGTCACGACATCTTCGATCGCGGCGAAGTCCCAGTAGTCCAGGTCGCGGAACATGCTCATGAAGTTCGTGGTGACCGCGATGTCGGGCGTGACCTCCCGCAGCACGTCGATCTCCACCTGGAACAGCTCCCGCAGGGCGTCGGACGAGAACCGCTCGAAGTCCAACAGCTGGGTCGGGTTGATCGGGCCCGGCGCCTTCTTCGGCGTCTCGATGTGCTCCCAGGAGGTGTAGCGCTGACCCCAGACGTTCACGCCCCAGGCCTCGTTCAGCCCGTCGAGGTCTCCATAGCGATCCTGCAGCCAGCGGCGGAAATGCCTGGCCGACTCGGGGCACCAGCAGCGTGAGGTGTGATCGCCGTACTCGTTCGAGATGTGCCACATCGCGAGGCCGGGGTGCTCCCCGTAGCGCTCCGCCATCGCGCGGGCCATGCGGGCGACGTTCTCACGCCAGATCGGCGACGAGGGGCAGTAGGTCTGACGGGAGCCGAACTCGAGCCGGTGCCCGTCGGAATCCCACGGCACCATCTCGGGGTGTGCCCGCAGCAGCCAGGACGGCGGGGTCGCGGTGGCGGTGGCGAGGTCGATCGCGATGCCGGCGTCCCACAGCAGGTCGAGGATGCGGTCGAGCCACGCCCAGTCGTAGACGCCGGGCTCGGGTTCGAGCTGAGGCCAGCTGAAGATCGGCAGGCTCACCATGTTCACGCCGGCCTCGCGCATGAGGCGGATGTCTTCGTGCCACGTCTCTTCCGACCACTGGTCGGGGTTGTAGTCGCCGCCGTACGCGAGGGCGTCGAGGCGGACGCGTCGGGCGGGCTGGTCGCCACCGGGTGCGGGCACGAAGCCTCCTCTCTGAGTCATGACCGGCTGATCCGGCGGTGCACTGGTGCGAATCCGCGATCAGCTGTATTCTGTATACAACACACTAGGACGTCGCCTGAGGCCCGTCAACCCATAGGCTGACGGGCAGGCGGCAGAAGAGGGGACGCATGGCGATCGAACGCAAGAACCTGCGCTCGCAGGTTCGGCAGGAGTTGCTGACCCGTATGCGCGCCGGACTCGTGCAGCCCGGCGAAGGCATCAACGAGGTCCAGCTCGCCACCGAACTCGGCGTGAGCCGCACCCCCCTGCGTGAAGCGCTCATCGCCCTCGAGTCCGAGGGCCAGATCGAGAGCGAGAACGGCAAGGGCTTCCGCTTCGTCCCGCTCAGCGCGTCCGAGTTCCGCGACCTCGCGCCGGTCATGGCTGCACTCGAGAGCCTGGCGCTCGAGCTGAGCCCGCCCGAGGAACTGCGCGTGATCGGGATCCGACTCAAGGAGATGGCCGAAGCCTTCGCCGACGAGCTCGTGGAGCACCAGCTGGTCATCACCAAGGACGACGAGTGGCACAGCGTGATGCTGTCCGCCTGCCCGAACACCCGGCTCCTGGCCGTGATCGACAACGTGCGCAGTTCGTTCCACCGCTACGAGTCCCTGCTGGTCCCCGAAGACGTCAAGGTCGAACGCGTCGCCGCCGAGCACGCCGAGATCGCCCGCCACCTCGCCGACGGCGACATCCCCGGCGCCGTCGACGCCCTCAAGCTCAACTGGATGCACGGCATGCAGCGCATCCTCGACAACGCCACGAGCTCGTACTTCACCGCCTGACCCCGCTCCGGTCGCACTTTCTGCCGGCAAGAGGGCCGAATAGCGGGAGAAAGTGCGACCCGAACGGATGCTGCGCGTGCTCACCGCGAGAGCCGCACCGCGAGGTCGACGAACAGCGCGGCCGACCAGCCGAAGGCGGTCGTGGCCGTGCGGGCCTTCTTACCCGTGTGCGGATTGAAGTACTCGTGCGGGCCCCCGCCGTGGATCACCAGCGCCACGGTCTGCTCCCGCAGTTCGCGCGCGCGTTCGGGGTACCCGGATGCCTCCAGCCCCTCGGCGACGAGCATGCTCGTGTTCACCCAGACCGGTCCGCGCCACATGCGCTCGTCCGAGTAGTCGGGGTCGGAGGCCGCGACCGTGGGCAGCCCCCACGGCAGAGCGAAGCGTTCGGGGTCGTCGACGGCCGCCCGCAGCGCCTCGGCGACGGGAGGCGGCAACGTGCCCGTGAGCAGCGGCATCAACCCCACGACCGTGTCGCTGAGCTGCGGCTCACCACCGCCGAATGCGAGGAAGCGTCCCCGCTCGGGATCCCACATGCGCAGCAGCAGCCCCTGTGTGGTCTCGGCCCGCTGCTCGAATCGCGACACGTCGGCCCCGGGCTCGTACCGGCGCAGGAGGTCGGCGATCTCGCGATCCTGCCGCACCAGATACGCCCCGAGGTCGGGCGCGGCAGTCGGCAACGGCCCATCGAAGATCGGGCTGTCATCGAGGCCGGAGGAGTAGGGATGCCCGTACTCCGGCATCCCGTCGTGGTCGAGGTCGCTGCCGGCGAACCACCAGTCCTGCGAGCGGACGATCCGGGCCAGTTGCCGGCGCGCGTAGTCGGGCGCATCCTCGACGTCGAGCACCTTGCGCAGCGCCCAGGCGGCGAGCGGAGGCTTCGTCAGCGGCACGGGTGCGCTCGGGTCGGCGATCTGCGACCCGGCACGGCGCAGGTTGGCGCGGTCGCTCTCGGGCAGATCGTCGCTGGTCGCCAGCACCCCGAGCTCGTGCACGACGTCGGGCAGCTGCCCGTCGGGCTGCGGGAACCGGAAGGCGATGTCGAGCTGCTCGCGAGCGAGCTCGGGGTCGCCGTGGCGCAGACCGACCGCGATGAAGTACGCATCCCATTGCCAGAGACCGACGTAACCGATCTTCGACGGCACGATGGCCCTGGCATCGCCCAGCGACGGCAGCTCGACGATGTTCGCTCCGAGCACCCACCAGCAGAAGGCGGCCATCTCCTGCAGATCGTCGCACACGCGCGGGCACTTCGCGAACCACTCGGTCCAGATCGCCGCGGTCGCGGCCAGGGCAGCAGAGTGGTCGCCGTGCACGACCGCGACGGTGCGATCTGCGGCGACGTGCAGCCCGAGGCCCCGATCGAGCGGATGCTCCTCGAGGCCGCCGTCCGGACGCCGGAGCCGCACCCGCGATCCCGGAGCTCCGCCGAGGCTGAGTGTGGAGGGATCGGCGAAGGTCAGGGTCACCGCGCCGCCGCCGAAGCTCACCCGCGCGGGATGCACGTCGGTCACCGGGAGCACCTCGCCCCCGGCACCGATCACGATCAGCGCATCGAGCACCCGGCACTCCGACAGCCGCCGCTCGTACTCCGAGGTGTGCACGCGCACGCCCTCCCCGTCGTCGGAACGGAACACGAGCACGCGCGAGCGCGGGAGCGTGAAGGGAGCGGACACCAGGTCGAGGTGACGCCCGGCGAGGGCGGCGAGATCCGCCATCATCGGCCCCCGAGTCCCGATGCGGCCATGCTGTTGAGGATCTTGCGCTGGCCGATCACGAAAACGATGAGCATCGGCACGGTCGCGATCGCGGACGCCGCCATCACGAGCCCGTAGTTGATGGAGCCGAACTGCCCCTGGAACGAGGTCAGCAGCAGCGGAACCGTGAACAGGTCCGGCGTGTTCAACAGCACCAACGGGAACAGGAACGCGTTCCAGACGCTGAGGGCGGTGATGATGCTGAGCGCAGCGAGGCCGGGCTTCAGGTTCGGCAGCACGATGCTCCAGAAGATGCGCCAGCGCCCGGCGCCGTCCACCAGCGCGGCTTCCTCCAGCTCGCGCGGCAGAGCGAGGACGAATTGCCGCATCAGGAACACGGCGAAGGGGTTCGCGATCATCCCGGGCACAATCAGTGCGAGATGCGAATCCACCCAGCCGAGCTGCGACATCAGGAGGTAGAAGGGGATGAGGGTGACCTGCGCCGGGATCATCTGCGTCGCGAGGAAGACGATGAAGATCACCTTGCTGCCCCGGAACCGGATACGGGCGAACGCGTACCCGGCCATCGACGCGGTGATCAGGGTGCCGACCACCACCAGCACGGCGATGTACGCACTGTTCAGGTAGGCCTGCCCGAACGGAACGGCGTTCCACGCGTTCACGTAGTTGTCGACGGTCCAGGGGTTCGGCAGGAACTCCAGCGGGTTCTTCAACAACTGCGGGAGGGTCTTGAACGACGTCAGCAGCATCCAGATGAACGGGAACACCATCGAGATGCCGCCGACCACGAGGAGCACGTGCAGCACGGTGGAGCCGAGACGTCGGCGGGCGCGTCCGGCCCCTGGTCCCCCTCGGCCCCGCTGACGGTATCCGGGAGCGGTGAGGGCGACGGTCGAATCGGTCGCGGGGGCGGCGGGGTCGCTGAGGGATGTGGTCTGGAGGGTCATGCCGGGTCATCCTCGTAGTGGACGAACTTCTTCTGCGCACCGAACTGGATCGCCGTGATGACGAGGGTGAGCACGAGCAGGATGATGCTGGCCGCACTGGACAGCCCGAACTCGAATCGCCCGAAGCCGAGGTCGAAGATGTGGTAGACGATGGTGCGGGTCGCGTTGTCGGGTCCGCCGCCGGAGACCAGCACGTAGACCGTGTCGAAGGTCTGCAGCGACGAGATGAACGCGATCACCGAGGAGAAGAACACGATCGGCGAGAGCAGCGGGAGCCGGATGCTGGTGAACAGCCGCACGGCACCGGCGCCGTCGATGCGGGCGGCCTCGATCACCGACGGCGAGATGTTCTGCAGACCGGCCAGGAAGATCACGACGTTCAGGCCCATCGACGACCAGATCGTCACGATGCAGACGGCGAGGAGCGCGAGCTTCGGATCCTGCAGCCAATCCGGGGGCGTGATTCCGAACACCTTCGAGATCGTGGTCGAGAGCAGGCCGTCCGCACGGAACATCTGCTGCCAGATCATGGCGACGGCGACGGTCGAGGTGACCACCGGGGCGAAGAACAGGATCAGGTAGAGCGTGCGGGTCTTGAGCTTCTCGAGTGCGACGGCGACGATGACCGCGAGCGTGAGGCCGATCGGCACGGTGATGATCGCGATCAGCAGGGTGTTGATGATCGCACGGGCGAGCAGCGGATCCTGCAGCTGATCGGCGAAGTTGGCCAGCCCCACCCAGGTGAGCTCGCCCAGGCCGTCCCACTCGGCGAAGGCCAGCACCAGGCTGGCGGCGAACGGCAGCACGACGAACAGCGCCATGCCGAGCAGCTGCGGAGCGACGAAGACGTAGCCCCAGGCCCGATCCCGCCGACGCCAGGCGGCCTCCCGACGCAGGGGCGGGACGGATGCCGCAGGCGTGGCCTGCGGCATCCGTCCGTTCTCGGTGAGCGTGGTCACTCCTACTTCTCCGACCGATCCTCGACCACGCCGGCGATCGTGTCGAGCGTCTCCTGCGCGTCGGTCTTGCCTTCGTAGAGCTTCTGGAACTCCTCGGAGATGGCGACCGGCAGCCCCGGGACCCTGGCCTCAGCGGGGTAGTTCGTGAACCCGATGTCGCGCATGTCGAGGAACGTCTGCGCGTGCACGGGGTAGTCCCCCTCGAGCACCACGTCGTCGGCACCCTTGATCGACGGGACCGCGTTCCCGCCCCCTTCGAGGCGGAAGGTCTGCCCCTCGGCGGAGAGGAACTCCGTCCAGAACGTGAACGCGGCGTCCTTCACCTTGGTCTTGCCGTTGATCGCGAGGAAACTGGTCGCGACGCCGGTGGGAGCGGCCTCACCGTCGGGCGTCGGCCAGCGGACGATGTCGTAGCTGTCCTCTTCGCCCGTGGCCTTGACCGTGCCGATCGTGTAGCGGCCCTGCACGAAGAAACCGGCCTTGTGCGTGACGAAGATGCTGTCGGCTCCGGCGCCGTCGGGAAGCGTGTCGGCGACGACGAAGGTGCCGTCCTGGAAGAGGCCGCCGAGCTCCTGCACGGAAGCGACGGTGGCGTCGTCCTGGTTCGCGACGAACGCTCCCGCCTCGTCGTACGGCGCGGGAAGGCCCTGGGACGACAGCCAGCTCCAGTGGGTGGCCCAGTAGTTCCAGTACATCGTCCCCGTGAGCCCCGCGTCGTGGAGCTTGGCGTTCATCTCGAGGAACTTGTCGGTCGTCCACTCGCCGTTCTCGGCCAGCGTCGCGGGGTCCTCGGTGATCCCGGCGGCTTCCAGCGCCTGCTTGTCGTACCAGAAGACGTCGGGGTTGGAGTCGTTCGGGGCCGCGTAGACCTCGCCGTCCTCCTCCGCCGCGCCGAAGAGGCCGGGGAAGAAGTCGTCCTTCGTGGTCTTGCTCGCGTCCGATTCCATCAGGTCGCTGAGCGGCATCAGCCTGTCGGAATCGACGAACTGGCCGATCATGTCGTCACCGACGTAGAAGACGTCGGGAGCCGTGTTGCTGGTGAGCTGTGCGAGCAGCTTGGAGTGGTAGTCGCCGTAGCCGGCGACGGGCTGGAGCTTGACGGTGATGTCGGGGTGGCGCTTCATGAAGTCCTTGTTGAACTCCTCGTAGCGGGTCAGCTCGTCCGCCGTGCCCCAGGTGGACCAGATGACCGTCGCGTTGCCGTCGGCGTCGACGCCACCGCCTCCTCCGCCGCCGCTGCACGCGGCGAGCCCCAGGGCCAGAGCGCCGGCGGCACCCAATGCCAGATACCGCGTCACGTTCGCACGTGCCATCTCGCTACCTCTTTCATCATTGGAAGATCGTGTCGGGAGCGCCTTTCCGGCGCATTCGTATTCTGTATACAGAACGCAATTCTGTCAAGGATCTCCCTCGCGTGACGGACATCGAGACCATCCCGTGACGTACCGGTCACCCGTGACGCAGACTGGGTGCATGACCGATCCCGACCCGCACCTGCTCGGCCCCGGCCTCCTGCCGACGCCGTTCACCGCCGAAGAGATCAGAGACGCCACCGGCAGGGGGAAGCGCATCCGCCTCCTCCTCGAAGGCCCGGACGGGCCGCTGGGCGAACACGTCAACCGCTTCCACCACACGGATGAGGAGGGCGCGACCCTCGATCGGTGGGCCGCAGCCGACCCGAACGCCGTCGTCTCGAGCCGGGTGACCTGGGCCGAGCTCCAGGGCCACGCGGCGTTCGACGCCGAGACGACGAGCATGTCGACCGTGCCGCTGTCCTCCCCCCTGGGCGAGCTCACCTGCCGTCGGTACGACACCGCCGACGGGATCTTCTGGTTCTCGTCCGCGCACCCCGGGATGCCGGTGCAGTACGAGTCGGACGGCATCCGCACGACTGTGTTGAGCATCGAGCACGAGTGAGACGTATCCGGCGGGCGCGCACGTTGTGAAGGAGATCTCGCGTTCCGAAGGGGAGTCTGCGCGAACCCCTCCTTCACACCGTGAGATCTCCTTCACGATCCGCGCGGTTGCCCGGCCGGTTCCCGCAGACGTCGGACACCCGGCGTAGGGTCGATCCATGAGCAGCACACCATCGACACAGTGTCCTGGAGTCGTCCCGTCGTACCTGCTCGCACGCCTGGCCGAATCGGGGCGCTTCCCGAAGGCCGCGGCTGCGGCGCGGCAGACGCTGACGGCCGGTCGACCGCCGTTCCGCGCCCGCATCGACCTGTCGATCGACGAGAACGGCGACCTGGTCGCCCAGCTGTCGGATGCTCCGAACCGCACCATCAGCGACGCCGGCAACACCCAGCGCCTCCCCGGCGCGGTGGTGCGCGGCGAAGACGACGCCCCCGTGGCCGACACCGCGGTGAACGAAGCCTTCGACGGCCTCGGAGCGACCTTCGAGATGCTGCTGTCCGCCTTCGGGCGCAATTCCCTCGATGACGCCGGAGCCCCGCTGGACGCCACCGTGCACTACGGCGTCGACTACGACAACGCGTTCTGGGACGGTGAGCGCATGGTGTTCGGCGACGGCGACGGCGAGGTGTTCCAGCACTTCACCGGCTCGCTCACGGTGATCGGCCACGAGCTCGCGCACGGCGTCGTGCAGCACACCGCGAACCTCGAATACCAGGGCCAGCCGGGCGCGCTGAACGAGTCGATCGCCGACGTCTTCGGTGCTCTGACCGAGCAGTATGCACTCGGGCAGACGGCCGATAGCGCCACGTGGCTCATCGGTGCCGAGATCTTCACGGATGCCGTCGAGGGCGCGGCCCTGCGGTCGATGATCGCCCCGGGCACCGCCTACGACGACGACGAGCTCGGCAAGGATCCGCAGCCCGATCACATGAGCGGCTTCGTGCGCACCACCGAGGACAACGGCGGGGTGCACATCAACTCGGGCATCCCCAACCGCGCGTTCGCCCTGTTCGCGCTCGACCTCGGCGGCAAGGCCTGGGAGCGCGCGGGGACCGTCTGGTATCGGGCCCTCACCGGCGGCCTGTCGAGCACGGCGTCCTTCCTCGAGTTCGCCGATGCGACGGTCGCCGCGGCCACCGCGATCGACGAGGCCACGGCCACGGCGGCTCGACGCGCGTGGACCGTCGTGGGAGTCTATGCAGATGAGCGAGCCTCCTCCCGCGACTGACGCACCGATCGTGATCGCCGTCGTGCGCACGGGCGGCATCGCCGGCATCCGTCGCCGGTGGCAGGTGGAAGCAGGACCCGACGACGCCGGCGAATGGATCGACCTGATCGATCGATGCCCCTGGGATCAGGAGGCGCCGACCGACACCGGTGCCGACCGCTTCGTATGGAGCATCCGCGCCCGGACTCCGGTCGAACGCCGCGAGCGTGAGCTGCCCGACTCCGCGCTCGACGGACCCTGGCGCGCGCTCGTCGAGGCGGTCCGGCAGGCGGCGGCCGCGAAGGGCTGACCCCCGGCGAACCAGTCCCGGCGCACCGGCCCCGGCGTCCGATCAATTCCATGTGAATCCGGCCTCTGCGTCGAGGCGCGGGTTCACAATGGACCCATGGGAATGTTCCAGCAGAAGCCGGAAGAAGAACAGAGCCCCTGGGCACTGCCCTCCGAGCCCGTGAAGCGCTCCGAGGCCGAGGTGCTCGGCGAGGAACCCGCCGTCGACCCCCTCTCGCTCGGCCTCGGCTTCGGGGCGACGACCGAGGTCAGCTCGATCGTCTTCCCGATCGCGGAGCCGGCGGCGGAGACCGTGGGCGACTACGAGTCGGAGGAGCCCGTCGACGAGGCGGACGCGGAGTCGGACTGAGGTCCGAACTCCACCCGGGTGCGCGGGAGGGCGTCCGGGTACTCCCGCTGCAACCAGCTCATCATCTTCTCCCGCACCTCGCAGCGGATCGTCCACTGGTCGTCGGAGTCCTTCGCCGACATCACCAACCGGACGGTGACGTACCCGCCCTGTGCGTCCGTCACCAGTGCGCTCGACGAGCGCCCGTCCCAGGCGGGCGAGGCTTCGACGATGCGGGTGAACTCCGCGCGCAGTGCGTCCATCGGCACGCGCCAGTCCAGATCCAGGTAGACGGTGCCGAGGATCTTGTCCGACCTGCGCGTCCACGTCTCGATCGGCGTCGAGGTGAAGTAGCTGCACGGCACGACGAGGCGTCGCTCATCCCAGATGTAGACGACCACGTACGACAGGTTGATCTCGCCGACCCGTCCCCACTCGCCTTCGACCACGACGACGTCGCCCACGCGGATCGCGTCCGTGAAGGCCACCTGTATCCCGGCGATGAGGTTGCCGAGGATCGACTGCGCCGCGAGGCCGGCGATGATGCTCGCGATACCCGCCGACGCGAGGAGGCTCGTGCCCACGGCCCGCATCTCGGGGAAGGTGAACAGCACGGTACCCAGGGCCAGGACGGCGATCGACACCAGCACGAGCCGATGGATGACGAGTAGCTGCGTGCGCCGACGTCGCGCCTCCGGACCGACCAGGACGGTCTCCTCGCGCTCGATGAGCCGTTCGAAACCGAAGGAGATCGCCGCGGCGAACAACCACGACCCGAACAGGATGGTGGAGATCAGGAACAGTCGCGAGACCGCCGGCCACCATCCCTGCTCGGCCGGCGCCGTGAGCGACATCGCGATCCACACCGCGACGACCAGCGCCGTGGCCGTCGTGGCGTTGCGCACCCTGCGCGCGAAATCACGCACCCACGGCAGACGACGGCTCACGAGCGCGGCCACCAGACGCAGCAGTACGAGAACGGCGACGGTGGCGAGGACCGCGATCGCGATCACCACGGCCGTGCCGACCAAGGATTCCCATTCGGTGCCGGAAGACATCCGTCCACCCTAGGCGTCGCGCACGGAGGACGCGAGTGCGCGGCGATCGCGCACCCGGTGACCGCATTACGGTGGAGGGATGACGATCACCGCCGCCGCAGACGGCTCCGCCCTGGGCAACCCCGGCCCCAACGGCTGGGCCTGGTACATCGACGACGCGAACTGGGCGGCGGGCGGCTCCCCGCACGGCACCAACAACCAGGGCGAGCTGCGGGCGGTGCTGGAGCTGCTGCGTGCGACGGCGGGCACCGACGAGAAGCTGATGATCGAATGCGACAGCCGCTACGTGATCGACTCCGTGACCAAGTGGATGCCGGGGTGGAAGCGCAAGGGCTGGCGGAAGTCCGACGGCGGGCCCGTGCTCAACCGCGACCTGCTGGAGGGCATCGACGAGGCGATCCGTGGGCGTGACGTCGAGTTCTCCTGGGTCAAAGGCCACGCCGGACACCCTCTGAACGAGGCAGCCGACGAGCGTGCGAACGCGGCCGCGAAGGCGTACCAGGCCGGGGAGGAGCCGCGTCGAGGTCCGGGCTTCACGCGGGCCACCGGTGCCGGTGCCGCCGTGGCCGCATCCGCTCCTGTGGCGGCCTCCGTTCCTGCGACGGGCTCCGCCCCGGTGGCCGCCGCGCCATCGACCACGCTCGCGGAGCCGTTGTGGGCCGAGACCTCGGACCTGCTCGACGGACTCGACGATCCGGGCTCCACGAACGCGCCCGAGGACGACCCGATCGAACTGCGCATCCCGCTCACCTCGGACGAGCACGCCCGATTGCGCGACCGCGCGGACGCGCAGGGCGTCTCGCTCGAAGAGGCTCTCCGTCGGCTGATCTGACGCGCGCCGCCGGCGTCACCGGAGGTACTCGGGGCGGGCTCCGATCCCGACGAAGCGCCCGGTGATCCGAGATAGGCGAGGGTGATCCCGCAGCATCCGCAACGGGAAGGGCAGAGGTGCGTCCGCGGCGCCCGACGCGAGGAGAGGCCCCTGCAGCCGTCGCTGGATCGCCTGGGTCACGATCACCGGCCAGACGCGACGACGCTCGACCCGGCGGAGGTCCGCACGCTGCGGCGCACGGGTACCCAGCACTGGCCCGAGGATGCGATCGGCGGCCACCGCGTCCTGGATGGCCAGGTTGATCCCCACGCCTCCCGCGGGAGACATGGCGTGCGCAGAGTCGCCCATGCACAGGAGCCCGTCGACGTGCCACCGACGCAGCCGCTCCAGGCGCACACGCAGAAGGTGCACGTCGGCCGGACGGAGGTGCGCGGCCGCGGCGCCGAGGCGAGGCGAGATGCGGCGCAGACGCTCGTTCATCCGATGCAGGTCGTCTTCGGAGCCCGTCCAGGCACCGGCGGGGATCACGTGCGCGATCTGGAAGAAGTCCCCGCGGTCGATCGTGATGACCATGCCCGCGCCGGCCTGGATGAACGGGTACATCTCATCGCCGTCCTTCGGCAGCCGGAACCACAGGACATCCATCGACGCGGCCACCCCGACCGGTGAGAGCCCGGCGGCGGTACGGAGCTCGGAGTCACGTCCCGACGCATCGACGACGAGGTGTGCACGGATCTCGACCGGTCCGTCCGGCCCGGTTCCGGTGACCCCGACGATCCGCCCCTCGTCGCGCACGACGTCCTGGATGCGGGTCGAACGCAGCAGGCGGAACCCCGGGAACTCCTCCGCCGACGAGGCCAGCAGGTCGAGGAAGTCCCACTGTGGCATGAACGTCATCACCTTCCTCGCCGTCGGCAGGTGCGAGAAGTCGGCCAGGGTCAGTTCGGTGCCGTGCCAGCTGAGCGTGACCTCCGACATATCGGCGTGGGGGCGCGCGAGGAAGTCGTCGAGCAGTCCGAGCTCGCCCAACAGCTCCTGGGTGGAGGGGTGGATCGTGTCGCCCCGGAAGTCGCGGAGGAAGTCGGCATGCTTCTCGATCACGGTGACCCGGAGCCCGCGACGCGCGAGCAGCAGTCCGAGCATGAGCCCGGCGGGCCCACCTCCGACGATGACGGTGTCGGTATCGGTGTCGGTTCTCGTGTCCATGCAGACAGCGTCCCGCTCCGCGTGCGACGATGCGAGAATGGTCAATAAATCGCCGGGCCGTCCGCGCGGATCGTCGACGGCACGGGCTCGGCTGCTCGAGGCAGCGCAGAAGCACGTTCTTCGAGGTGATCTGGCGGCCATCTCGTCCCGTCGACTGGCCGCGGAAGTCGGCGTCAGCCACACCCTGGTCAATTATCATTTCGGATCGCGGGACGACCTCGTCGCCGCGGCGATCGCCCTGCGCGCAGCACCGCATGACGTGATCGCGCTCGCCCGCGGACGAGACGGTCACGGTCCCGTCGACCTCTCGCGCCTGGCGCACGGCATCCTCGCGGTCTGGGAGCATCCGGAGCACGGCGCGCAGCTCGTCGGTCTCGCACGGCGTCTCGCCGCCGCGGATGACTCCGCCGCGTCGATCAGCGGCTACATCCAGGTGGCGGTGTTCGAACCCCTCGTGGCCGACTTCGGGCGCGAGCACGCACGGCGGATGGCCGTGGCGATCGTCGGCTTCCTCTTCGGACGGTACGTGCTGGAGCTGCCGATGTTCGCCACGCTCCCGCGCGAGGAGGCAGGACGGCTCCTCCTCTCGATGATCCGGTGAGCCGGTCCGTAGACTCGGCGGATGAAGGAATGGCGGGTGACGCAGCGGTGAAGGCGCGTACCGCCTTCGGGCTGCTCCGTCTCAGTGCCGCCGCCATCTGCCTCGTGGCGCTCATCCACCGGCTGAGCTGGGGGTTGGCGTCGAACACCGTCGCGAGCCAGAACTTCTTCGCATACCTGACCAACCAGTCGAACATCGCGTTCGTGGTGCTGCTCACCGTCGCCGGCATCCTCGCGTTGCGCCGTGCGAAGGACCCCCGGTGGCTCACGGTCGCGCTCGCCCTCGTACTGACCTGGACGATCACGGCGGGGCTGGTGTTCGCGATCCTCGTGTGGCAGGCGGGCATCCGCGGGATTCGCATCGATGTGCCGTGGTCCGATCAGGTGCTGCACTTCTGGCTTCCGGCGGTGACCGTGGCGGCCTGGGCGCTGGCTCCCGGACACCGGACCGTGCCGTGGCGGGTCATCCCGGTGTCACTCGCCTATCCGGTGGTGTGGGGCGTCGCGACATTGATCCGCGGACCGCTGATCGGGTGGTATCCGTATTACTTCCTCGACCCGCGACAGGTGAGCGGACCGGCCGAGTTCGTGATCTCCTCGGCGATCGCGCTGGGTTCGTTCGCGGCAGTCGCCACCGTGCTCGTGCTGATCAGCCGCATGCCTCTGCCTCACCGGCTGCGCGCGGGCGAGGAGGACGCCTCCGCCGCACCGCTGTCCGAGCCGGAACCCGCCGGCGAGAAGGTCGCTCAGGTGTAGAGCGCGAGCGAGGCGAGAGCCGCGTCGAGGGCGGCGTCTTCGTCGAGCTCCGCGAACTCCACGGCGGCCGGGCCTCCGACGATCCCGACGAGCACGTTCTCGCCGGTCGCCGCACGCAGATTGATCCAGGTCGGGATCGCGACGTCAGCGCCCACGGAGTGCCAGATCGCCTCGTCGTTGTCCCAGAACGGCTCGTCCCATCGCAGCCACACGGTCTCGATCGCCCCCATGCCGAGGGCGGAGACCGCGCCCCGGTTGGAGAACGGCAGCGGGGGGTCGAACTCGATGCTGCGGTCCTGCAGCACCCCGAGCGGCACCGTCACGAGCACCCGGTCAAAGGACAGCGCCTCCCCCGTTCCGAGGCGCACGCTCACGCCCGTGTCGTCGTAGGCGAGGCGGGCGACCGGGGAGTTGAGCCCCACCCGCACGCCGTCGAGCGCCTGTTCGACGAACGGGGTGAGGTCGTCGCGCGCCGCGGTCAGATCCCCGGTGGGCAGCGGCGGGGCGAACCAGCTGGAGAGCTCATCGGCACCGGCACCACTGCGCGAGGCGAGGAGCGCGAGGAGAGCGGCGGTGCCAGGATCGGCGGGGTCGATGCCCGCCGCGGTCAGGGCATCGGCCACCGACGAGTCCTCCGGAGCAGCCTGCGACGCCACCATCGCGGCCTCGAACGGCGCCGGGTCGACCGCGTCGATGTCGCCGTCGGGGGTGCGCCAGAGATCACCGGCCAGATCGACGATGCCGACCTCTCCGCCGCTCAGCCGGTCGAGCACCTCGGCGTCGTCCGCGCTGAACAGCCAGGCACCGAGCTGCACGGGCACCGGCCAGGAGTCGTCGACGCGGGAGGACACCCGTCCGCCGACGCGGTCCCTGGCCTCGAAGACCGTCACCTGCATGCCGCCGTCGGCGAGCAGGGCGGCAGCGGTCGCTCCGGCGAGGCCTGCACCGACCACCGCGACGCGTTCGCCCGACGTCGCCGGGATCAGGAGTTCCTCCGCGGCGCGCGCGCCCGAGGCGATGGCACCACGCACCGTGCCGGGGGCGTCTTCGTCGGTCGCCTCGCCTGCGAAGAACAGCCGATCGTCGACGGGCTTCGCCAGCGCGAGACGGGTGCCGGCGAGGACGCCGACGGGCGTGAAGCTGGCGGCGCCGAGCGAGAACGGGTCACTCGTCCAGGTGCTGCGGATGCTGCCGGCCGGCGCGGGGACACCGGGCGGCGGCTCAGGCTCGCGCGTCCGGGTGGGCGTGGGGGTCGGCGCGGGTTCCGGGGTGCAGGATGCGAGAAGCACCGAGGCGACGCCGGCTCCGGCGCCGAGGAGCAGAGTGCGGCGCGTGATCCTCATCGTGTCGCCACTTTATCCCGCGCGGGTGGGTTCTGTCCGTCCGGCGGGACCAAGCAGACGTGGCGAGTGTTCACAACTCCGCAGAAACACGGGGCAGCAGACGCAGAACTGGCCGGACTCACGCGAGGCCGACCAGTTCTGAGGAGTTGTGAACGCTCAGACGGCGAGCAGCTCGCGCTCCAGGCGGGCGAACGACTGCTCCATGCCGTCGGCCATGCCGGTGGCGAGGATCATGTCGCGCGTCTCCTTGTCCGGGTACTCGATGAGGAGCGTGACGAGGGTCGCGCCGTCCTCCTCGTACAGGTTCAGGTCGTTGAGGGTCTCAGTCGGCATGCCCTGCATCCGCTCGGTGCTGACCGCGCGGCGCGGGGCGTCGATCAGCAGCGCCTCGCCCTCGAAGCCGAACGGCTGCCCCTCGGTGTCGCCCACCGGTGCCCAGGAGTTCCGGTACGACTGGCCCACCTCGGTGGCGGCGACGCACTCCGTCATCTCCCAGCCGTCGGGGCCGAGCATCCACTGGCGGATGAGCTCGGGCTCGAAGTGCGCGCGCCAGACCAACTCGCGCGGCCCTTCGACGAGGCGGGTGATGCGCACGTGCGTGTCGTCGAGCAGCTCCACACGGGTGCCCTTGCCCTGCGCGTAGGCGCGGAGGTCCTGCAGAACGGCGTCGAGCTGCGCCATCGCCATCTTGATGCCCTCGACCTGGCCCATCTCGACGACCTGCTCGAGCGCATCGACCGAGTCGAAGTGACTCGTCGTGACCATGCGCGTGCCGTCGGCGGTGGACTCGAAGGCGAACGACATGCGCTGCGCCGGGAAGCCGTCGAGCGGTGTGCCGTCTTCATCGACGAAGGAGTCGATGACCTCGAAGCCGTGGGGCTCGTCGATCGATACGAACTCCCACGATCCGGAAGACTTCTCGCCGCGCGGGCCGTTCATCGAGTAGACGGCGCGGCCGCCGACGGTGTGGTCCCAGGCGGTGAACGTGGCCGGCCACCCGGGAGGGCCCCAGAAGCGCTCGAGCTGACGCGGGTCGGAGTATGCGCTCCACACCCGCTCGATGGGGGCGGCGAAGTCGGCGACGACGGTCATCGTCAGGTTCTCGGTGTCGGTGGTGACATCGGTGACGGGCATTTCAGTCTCCTTGTTGCGGGTTCGTGGTGCCGGTGGTGTCGGCGGGACCTGACCGAGGCGTCTCGGCCAGCAGGTCGTCAAGCCGGGCGATGCGCGATCGCCACAGCTCTTCGTATCGGGCGAGGAGCGCCCTGGCGCGGGCGATCATCTCGGGGTTCGCGCGGACGAGCCGCTCGCGTCCCTCGGCGCGCTTGACGATGAGGTTCGCGGCCTCGAGCACGGCGACGTGCTTCTGCACCGCAGCGAACGACATCTCGTATTCAGTGGCGAGGGTCGAGACGGACTGCTCCCGCTCGATCGTCCGGCGCAGGATGTCGCGCCGGGTCGACGTCGCCAGTGCGTGGAACACACGGTCGACCTCCGCTTCGCTCAACTCCGTTTGTACAACCATTTGGTTGTACGTTAGACCTGCGCGAAGAGCATGTCAAGGGTCAGTCGACCGTCAGGCCCAGCAGGCGGTACCCCATCCCGGGCTCGGTGATGATGTGCACCGGCTCCGACGGCGTGTCCTCGAGCTTCTTGCGGAGCTGCGACACGTACAGACGCAGGTACCCGGTGTCTTCGATGTGCTCGTTGCCCCAGATGGCCGTGAGGAGTGTCTGCCGGGTGACGAGCTTGCCGGCGTTGCGGATGAGGATGTCGATCATCTGCCACTCCGTCGGGGTGAGCCGGATCTGCCGGTTGCCGTCGGAGGACTCGCGGGAGACGCTGCGTGCGGCGAGATCGATGGTGATGTCGCCGAGCCGGACGAGGGGAAGTGCTTCTTCCTGGGGCACCCGGCGGGTCAGGGCTCTGATCCGGGCGAGGAGCTCCTCGACGGCGAAAGGCTTGGTGATGTAGTCGTCGGCGCCGGCGTCGAGCGCCTCGACCTTGTCGGAGGCACCCGCCCGCCCCGAGACGACGAGGATCGGCGCCGCGGACCATCCGCGAATTCCGTGGATCACCTCGATCCCGTCGAGCTTCGGCATACCCAGATCGAGGAGGAACAGGTCTGCGTGGTGGTCGATGGCCGCGGCGATGGCCGCAGCGCCGTCCGATGCCGTGACCACGTCGTATCCCTTGGCCGTGAGGGTGATGCGGAGCGCGCGCAGGATCTGCGGGTCGTCGTCTGCGATGAGGATCTTCATTCGGTCTCCTCCGATGTGCCGGGTGCGGGCATGGTGGCGGGCAGCGCGATGACCATGGTCAGTCCGCCGCCGGGGGTGTCCTCCGGGGTGAGCGTCCCGTGCATGGCTTCGACGAAGCCGCGGGAGAGCGCGAGGCCGAGCCCGAGACCGGACGAGTTGTCGGTGTCACCGAGGCGCTGGAACGGGACGAAGATGTCGTCGCGCTTCTCGGCCGGGACACCGGGCCCGCGGTCGATGATACGGATCTCGAGGTGATCACCGAAAGTGCTGGTGCTGACGTGCACGGGCACGTCCGGAGGGGAGTGCCGGTGGGCGTTGGTGAGCAGGTTGACGACCACACGCTGCAGCAGCACCGGATCCGCCTGCGCCACCGCGTCCCCGTGATGGAGCGCGAGCGTGACGTCCGTGGGACCGAGCTGGAGTTCGTCGAGAGCGGGGGCGATCACCTCGGCCGGATCGGTCGGGATGTCGGCGATCGCGAGCACCCCGGTCTGGAGGCGGCTGACATCGAGCAGATCCGTCACCAGCGTCGCGAGCGCGGTGAGGCTCTCGTCCGCGGTGTCGAGCAGCTCCTGCTTGTCGCGCCGGTCCAGATCGGGTCCCGCAGCGCGCAAGCCGCCGACGGCGGCGGCAGCAGCGGCGAGCGGGCGACGCAGGTCATGGCTCAGCGCCGAGAGCAGAGCTCCGCGCACACGGTCCGAGGCCGCGATCGGCTCGATCTCCTTCGCGGTTCTCTCGAGGCGCTGGTGCTCGAGCGCCGCGGCGAGCTGAGCGGTCATGACCGCCAGCAGTCGACGCTCGGACGCTGCCACATCGCCCCCGTGGAGTTCGAGCACAGCGTGGTCACCGATGCGGATGTCGGTGTGGCGGTTGTCCGCCAGGGGTTCCCCGGCGCGCGCGATGACCTCGTCGCCACGCATCAGACGGACTCCCGCGAGGTGGAACGCCTCCCGCGTGCGGTCGATGAGCGCCTGTATCGCGTTCTCGCCGCGGAGCACGCTGCCGGCGATCGTCTGGATCAGCTCGGACTCGGCGGCAGACCGCCGCGCGGCGCGCGTGTATCGGGCGGCGCGATCGACGATGAAGCTGACCATGCTCGCGATGATGACGTACAGGACGAGCGCCAGCAGGTGGTGCGGCTCGTGGATGTGGATCGTGTAGAGGGGCTCGACGAAGAGGAAATCCAGGGTGAGCCCGGACAGGACGGCGGCGAACAGCGCCGGCCAGATACCGCCGACCAGCGCGACGATCACGACGAGCAGCTGGTAGCTCAGCACATCGGTCGTGATCGATTCGGGGCTGCGGAAGAAGCTGAGGAAGAACGTCAGCAGCGGGCCGCCGAGGAGCGCGACGAGGAAGCCGAGTACGCGGCGCTTGCGGGTCAGCGCCCCGGTGAGCGGCGGCAGCGCGAAGCGACGACCTGCGGCGGAGTGATTGACCATGTGCACGTCGATGTCACCGGACTCGCGCACGACGGTCGCGCCGATGCCCGGGCCGGTGAACGCCGCCGTGAAGCGTCCGCGCCGACTGGCACCGAGCACGAGTTGGGTGGCGTTGACGGATCGTGCGAACTCGACCAGGGCGGTCGGGATGTCCTCGCCGACGACCTGATGGTAGGTGCCGTTGAGCTTCTCGACGAGGGCGCGCTGCTCCGTCAGCACGACCGGGTTCGCCGCGCGCAGGCCGTCCTGGCTGGTGATGTGCACGGCCATCAGCTCGCCGCCGGCCGACCGCGCCGCGATCCGGGATCCGCGCCGCAGAAGGGTCTCCCCCTCCGCTCCTCCGGTGAGGGCGACGACGACGCGCTCCCGCGCCTCCCAGGTGCTGTCGATGCCGTGCTCAGCGCGATACCCCTTGAGCGCCTGGTCGACCTCATCGGCCAGCCAGATGAGGGCGAGCTCGCGAAGCGCGGTGAGGTTGCCCAGGCGGAAGTAGTTCGACAGCGCGGCGTCGATGCGTTCGGCCGGGTAGACGAATCCGCCGGAGAGACGGTCGCGAAGCGCCTGCGGGGCGAGGTCGATGACCTCTATCTGATCGGCGCTGCGCAGCACGTTGTCGGGTACGGTTTCGCGTTGCGGCACGCCGGTGATCTGTTCGACGACGTCGTTGAGGGATTCGATGTGCTGGATGTTGAGCGTGGAGATCACATCGATACCCGCGGCGAGGAGTTCCTCGACGTCCTCCCAGCGCTTCTCGTTGCGGGAGCCGGGTGCGTTGGTGTGGGCGAGCTCATCGACGAGCGCGACGGAGGGCGCACGGGTCAAGAGCGCAGCGAGATCCATCTCCTCGAGTTCGACGCCGCGGTGCCCCACGTTCATCCGAGGGATCGCCGGGAGCCCGTCGGTCATGGTCGCGGTGGCCGCACGGCCGTGCGTCTCGACGATGCCGATGACGACGTCCTTGCCCTCAGCGAGGAGTCGGCGCCCCTCTTCGAGCATGGTGTAGGTCTTGCCGACGCCGGGGGCGGCGCCGAGCAGCACACGAAGCCGCCCCCGAGTCATGCTCAACCTGCCGACTCGTCGAGTGCGAGGTTGAGCTCGGCGACGTTGACGACCGACTCCCCGAGGTACCCGAGGTTGGGAGCGCTCGTGGCGGCCTCCACCGCCGCGGCGACCTCGTCCTCCGATATCCCGCGCGCGTCGGCGACACGGGCGATCTGGATCTGCGCGTAGGCCGGGCTGATGTGGGGGTCGAGGCCGGAACTCGACGAGGTCACCGCGTCTGCGGGTACCGCGGACTCGTCGACCCCGTTGAACTCGGCGATCTGCACCTTGCGTTCGGCGATCGCCGCGACGAGGTCCTCGTTCTCCGGCCCCTGGTTGGTGCCGGACGACGCCGTGCCGTCATAGCCGTCGCCGGCCGCCGACGGCCTGCTCTGGAAGTACTCCGGAAGCGGGTTGCCCTCCTCGTCGGTGAACGACTGACCGAGCAGCGAGGATCCGACGACGTCCCCGCCCTTCGAGACGAGGGCTGAGCCGTTCGCCTGTGCGGGGAATGCGAGCTGCCCGATGCCGGTGATGAGCAGGGTGTAGCCGATGCCGAGGACCACGGTGAACATGAGCATCGCGCGAACCGCGACCCACAGTGTGCGGCCGCCGCTGCGTGTTCCAGCGTTCATGAGTGTGCGATCTCCTTGTCAGATCAGAAGCCGGGGATCAGGCGCACGAGCAGGTCGATGAGCCAGATGCCGATGAAGGGTGTGATGATGCCGCCGAGTCCGTATACGGCGAGGTTGCGTCCGAGGATCTTCGAGGCGTTGAGGGGGCGGTACTTCACTCCTCGCAGGGCGAGCGGCACGAGGAAGACGATCACGATGGCGTTGAAGACCACCGCGGACAGCACCGCCGATGCCGGAGAGTGCAACCCCATGACGTTCAGCACCGCGAGCTGCGGGAAGACGCCCATGAAGATGGCCGGGATGATGGCGAAGTACTTCGCGATGTCGTTCGCGATCGAGAACGTGGTCAGTGCGCCGCGCGTGATGAGCAGCTGCTTCCCGATCGCGACGATGTCGATGAGCTTCGTCGGGTCGGAATCGAGGTCGACCATGTTGCCGGCTTCCTTCGCGGCCGACGTTCCCGTGTTCATCGCCACACCCACGTCGGCCTGCGCGAGCGCGGGCGCATCGTTGGTGCCGTCGCCGGTCATCGCCACCAGGTTGCCGCCGTCCTGCTCCTTGCGGATGTACGCCAGCTTCTGCTCAGGCGTCGCCTCGGCGAGGAAGTCGTCGACTCCCGCCTCCTTGGCGATCGCCGCGGCCGTCAGCGGATTGTCACCGGTGACCATGACGGTGCGGATGCCCATCGCGCGGAGTTCGGCGAACCGCTCGGTCAGCCCCTCCTTGACGATGTCCTTCAGGTGGATGACGCCGAGCACCCGGCGACGACCGTCGGCCGCCTTCACGGCGACGACCAGAGGCGTCCCGCCGGACTGCGAGATGTGCTGGACGTGCTCGTCCAGCTCGGCGAGTTCGCTGCTCGGCAGACGCGCGCCGTCCTCCTCCAGCCAGGCGGTGATGGCGCTGCCCGCGCCCTTGCGGATCTGCGTCCCGTCGTCGAGGTCCAGTCCCGACATGCGGGTCTGAGCCGTGAACGGAACGATCTCACCGCCGGCATCCGCCTCGACGTCGACGCCTTCGGCACGTGCCAGGTCGACGATCGACTTGCCCTCGGGCGTCGGGTCGGCGAGCGACGACTTCGCGGCCGCCTCGATGAGCTCTCGCTCCTGGACGCCGTCGATGCGGACGAACGCGCTCGCACGGCGGTTTCCGTACGTGATCGTGCCCGTCTTGTCGAGCAGCAGTGTCGTGACGTCGCCCGCGGCCTCGACCGCGCGACCGGACATCGCGAGGACGTTGCGCTGCACCAGGCGATCCATGCCGGCGATACCGATGGCGGACAGGAGGGCACCGATCGTGGTCGGGATGAGGCAGACGAGCAGCGCGATGAGAACGGTGATGCTCGCGGGGCTCGCCGGGTAGGAGGCGATCGGGTTCAGTGTGAGCGCGACCACCACGAACACGATCGACAACGACGCGAGAAGGATGTTCAACGCGATCTCGTTGGGGGTGCGCTGGCGCGCGGCCCCCTCGACGAGAGCGATCATCCGATCGACGAACGTCTCCCCCGGTTTCGAGGTGATGCGCACGACGATGCGATCCGAGAGCACGCGCGTGCCGCCGGTGACCGCTGACCGATCTCCCCCGGATTCGCGCACGACGGGGGCGGACTCGCCGGTGATCGCGGACTCGTCGACGCTCGCGATGCCCCACACGATGTCACCGTCGCCGGGGATCAGCTCACCGGCGGACACGACGACCGTGTCGCCCAGGCGGAGATCCGCGGAGGAGACGTCGGAGATGCGCGCGGCCTCCGCAGAACCGTCGTTCGCCGGGTCATAGTCGTCGACGCGGTGGGCGGTGGTGCTGGTACGGGTCTTGCGCAGCGTGTCAGCCTGCGCCTTGCCGCGTCCTTCGGCGATCGACTCGGCCAGATTGGCGAAGACGACCGTGAGCCACAGCCACACCGCGATGATCCAGGTGAAGGACCACGGGACGCTGCTGCCACCCGACGTCGCGGGGCCGCCCAGGAAGGGCTCGGCGACGGCGAGCAGCGTGGTGAGGGCGGCGCCGACCCACACGATGAACATGACGGGATTGCGCCACTGCGCGCGCGGGTCGACCTTGCGCAGCGCGCCCGGGAGAGCGGCTCGCACTTGCGCCCAGGTGAGCGTCTTGCGCGGTGCGGGTGGGGTCGCCTCCGATGTCTCGGGCGACGGGGTGTGCGTGATGGTGGACATGGTTACAGCAGCCCTTCCGCCAGGGGACCCAGCGTGAGAACGGGGAAGAAGACGAGTGCGGTCACCAGGACCGCGGTGCCGACGGTGAGACCGATGAAGAGCGGTCGATGCGTCGGCAGCGTGCCCGCCGTGGCGGGGACCTTGTCCTGCGCGGCCAGCGAACCGGCCAGGGCCAGGACGAGGGCGATCGGCAGGAACCGTCCGAGGAGCATCGCGACACCGAGTGCCGCCGTCAGCCACGGCGTGCTCGCGGTCAGGCCCGCGAAGGCGGATCCGTTGTTGTTCGCTGCGGAGGCGAACGCGTAGATCACCTCGGAGAGGCCGTGCGAACCGCTGTTCGCGAGCGATTCGTCGATGATGCTGCCGCGGAGCGCGGGAATCGCGAAGCTGAGGGCGACGCCCCCGAGCACGAGGATCGGCATCACGAGGATGTACATGCTCGCGAGCTTCATCTCGCGCGGCCCGATCTTCTTCCCGAGGTACTCCGGCGTGCGGCCGACGAGCAAGCCGGCGACGAAGACGGCGATCACGGCGATGATGAGCATCCCGTACAGGCCGGCGCCCACACCACCGGGTGCGATCTCGCCGAGCAGCATGTTGACCATCGGCATCATCCCGCCGAGAGCCGTATAGGAGTCGTGCATCGAGTTCACCGACCCCGTCGAGGTGAGCGTGGTGGTCGACGCGTAGAGCACCGACTGCACGAGCCCGAACCGCGCCTCCTTGCCTTCCATCGCGGCGCCGGCGAGTTCCGGAGCCGAACCGCGGCCCGCGAACTCGAACGCCGCGAGAGCGAAGGTCGACGCGAGGAACAGCGTTCCCATGACGGAGAGGATCGCGTATCCCTGACGGTTGTCGCCGACGATCCTGCCGAATGTCCGCGGCAGGGAGAAGGGGATCAGCAGGATCAGGAAGCACTGCAGCAGGCTCGTCCACGCCGCGGGGTTCTCGAAGGGGTGGGATGCGTTCGCGTTGTAGAAGCCGCCGCCGTTCGTGCCGATCTCCTTGATCGCCTCCTGAGAGGCGACGGGACCACCGGGGATCGTCTGCGTGCCACCGGAGACCGTGCTCACATCGACGTAGCCGTTGAAGTTCTGCACGACGCCGCCGGCGATCAGGACGATCGCCGCGACGATCGACAGCGGGAGCAGGATGCGGAAGGTACCGCGGACGAGGTCGACCCAGAAGTTGCCGATGACGCCGGATCGACGGTATGCGAAGCCGCGCACGAGCGCGATCGCGACGGCGATTCCGGTCGCTGCCGACACGAAGTTCTGCACCGCGAGACCGGCGAACTGCACGGTGTACGACAGCGCCTCACCCGAATAGGCCTGCCAGTTCGTGTTGGTCACGAAGGAGATCGCGGTGTTGAACGCCACCCCCGACTCGACGTTCTCGTTGCCGAGGGCGTACGGCAGCCACTGCTGCGTACGCTGGAGCGCGAAGAGCAGCAGGACGCCCACGATCGAGAAGGAGAGAACCGAACGCAGATATGCCTGCCAGGACTGCTCGCGCTTCGGGTCGACGCCGATGACTTTGTAGATGCCGCGCTCGACACCCCAGTCCTTCGTCGTCGTGAAGGTCCAGGCCATGTAGTCGCCGACGGGCCTGTAGACGAGGGCGAGGGCGAGGGCGAGGGTGGCGACGCTCGCGATGAGGAAGCCCCACTCCATCAGAAACGCTCCGGCTTCACGAGGGCGAACACCAGGTAGACGACAGCAGCGACGCCGAGCACGGTCGCGAGAAGCTCGAACACGATCACAGCTTCTCCACCGCCTTCCCGACGAGGCCGACGGTCACGAACAGGACGATCACGCCCAGCACGTAGACGAGGTCAAGCACAGAGAGCTCCATTCAGGCTGCGGCGATCGCCGGGCGGCGACCGCGCGTCTCGAGGACGCAACACCCGATACAACACCCCTCGGTGCCCCTGCTTTGACCGCCCTTACGGAACCCATACGACGATCCCGGCGACCCTCACGGGGCGCTCACAGGATCGTCGGATCGCCGCCTCCTCGTCCTCCACCGGGAGAGCGCTCCTCGCGTCGACGACGCGAGGAGCGGGAGGGGGAGGCGAGCTCGAGGCTCAGTCGCTCAGCACTGCGGAGAGGAAGTCCCTCGTGCGCTGCTCGCGCGGCGCGGAGAACATCGTCTCGGGGTCGGCCTCCTCGACGATGCTGCCCTGATCGAACATCAGCACGCGGTTCGAGACGTCCCGGGCGAACTGCATCTCGTGGGTGACGATGAGCATGGTGATGTCGGTCGTCTCGGCGACGTCGCGCAGCACGCCGAGCACCTCCCCCACGATCTCGGGATCCAGAGCGCTGGTGACCTCGTCCAGCAGCAGGATCTCCGGGTCCATCGCGAGCGCACGGGCGATGGCGACCCGCTGCTGCTGGCCACCCGAGAGCTGCAGCGGATGGGCGTCGGCCTTGTCCGCGAGGCCGACCTTCTGCAGCAGGTCGGTGGCCTTCGCGGTGGCCGCCGCCTTCGACATGCCGAGCACGTGCACGGGGGCCTCGATGAGGTTCTCCATCACGGTCATGTTCGGGAACAGGTTGAACTGCTGGAAGACCATGCCGATGCGCTTGCGCACCTCGTTGCGGTGCTTCTCCCGCAACGGCACCCGCTTGCCGCCGCGTTCGACGTGCGTGAGCGGCTCCCCGTCGATGAAGATGTATCCGCCGTCGGCCTCTTCCAGCGTCATCACCAGACGGAGGATCGTGGTCTTGCCCGAACCGCTCGGTCCGATGAGCGTGACCCGGTCGCCCTGCTGCACGTCGAAGGTGAGGCCGTCGAGCACGACGTGGTCGCCGTAGCGCTTGTGCACCGCGTCGAAGCGGATGGCGGGACGGGAGTTCTCAGGAGGCGTATTCAAGGCGCTTCTCCAATCTGCGGACGAGGACGGATGCGGGGTAGCTGGCGAGGAAGAAGATCACACCGGCGAGCGTGATGGGCTCGAGGTAGCGGAAGCTGTTCCCGCCGAACTCCAGGGCGTTGCTGACCATGTCCGCCACGGTGATGGCGATGAGGAACGGGGTGTCCTTCAGCATCGAGATCACGTAGTTGCCCAGGGAGGGGACGGTCGCCCTGATCGCCTGCGGGAGCACCACGGCGGTCCAGGTGCGCGGGCGAGACATGCTCAGGGCGGTGGCAGCCTCCCACTGCCCGCGCGGGACGGACTCGATGCCAGCACGGTAGACCTCGGCCATGTAGGTCGCGTAGTGGATGCCGAACACCGCGATGCCGATGGTCAGCGGATCCACGGTCACCAGCGCGAAGTAGGCGAAGAGCAGCTGGATGACGATCGGGGTCATCCGGATGAAGTTCACCAGGAAGCCGACGCTCGCAGCGACGGGTCGAGGGGCACTGCGGCGCACGACGGCGATCACGAGGCCGAGCACGGCGGCGATCGCGCTCCCGGCCAGGGTGACGACGAGGGTGACCGTGAAGAAGCCCTCGAGCAGGTGCGGGAGCGCCGCCCAGGCGGTGTCCCAGCTCCAGACGGGTCCGTTCATGCGGCGGTCTCCCCTCGGGTGACGGGCGAGCGGAAGCGCAGGGTCTCGGCCAGCGACTCCCCGCGCCCGAGCTTGTGCTTCGCGCGCACCTCCAGGGCGTTCATCACGAGGGTCAGCGCGTAGGCGATCACGAAGTAGAGCACCATGCCGACGACGCCGTAGAAGAAGGTGTCGGTCTGGATGCGGAGGCGGTCCAGCGCCACGGTCAGGTCGATGAGCGTGATGAACCCGACGATCGCGGTGCCCTTGAGCAACTGGATGAGCAGATTCGTCAGAGAGGGGATCATGAGCGCCCAGGCCTGCGGGAAGATGACCCGGCGCATCCGGTGTGCAGGGGTCATGCTCAAGGCGGTGGTCGCCTCCCACTGCCCGGTGGGGACGGAGTTGATCGAGCCGCGGATGACCTCCGCACCGTAGGCACCGTAGTTGAGGCCGAGGCCGAGGATGCCACACGCGATCGGGGAGATCGAGACGCCGAGCTGGGGCAGCACGAAGAAGAGGAAGAACAGCTGCACGACCAGGGAAGTGCCTCGGAAGAACTCGATGATCACCCGCGAGGTGCCCCGGATGACGATGTTCTCGGCACGGACCGAGAGGCCGAGCACCACCGCGACGATGAGCGCGAGGAGGGCCCCGCCCACGGTCAGCGTGAGCGTGACGAGCACGCCGCCGCCGATCGCGGGCAGAGCCGCCCACAACGCGGACAGATTGTCCATTCGCCGGTGGCCTCAGCCGAGCTCGCCCGCGCAGAGCTGGGCGGTCGTCAGGTCGGACGGCGGGAGGTTCTCCGCGGTGAAGCCGTACTCCCCGACGAGGTCGAGGTAGGCCTGCTCGTCGCCCGTGATGGAGGCGAGCTGCTCGTTGTATGCGTCGAGGAGCTCCGTGTCGCCGGTGCGGAACACGGTCGACCCGGCACCGATCTGCGGCACGCCGTCGATCTCCTGGACGAACGCCTCGGTCGTCTCGACGCCGGCGTCCGGGTTGTTGTCCGCCATCCAGTTCAGCGAGATCGCCGTCATCGCGAAGGCGTCGGCGCGCCCGTTGGCGACGAGGTCCATGCCGGACTGCGCGTTGTCCACCGACACCGTGTTCGAGATGCCGAGCTTCTCGGCGTATCCGCTCTCGATCCCTCCACCGAGCACGGCGAGCGTGACGTCGGGGTCGTCGACGACCGAGTCGAGGTCGGTGAGACCGCGCGGGTTGCCCTCGGGCACCATCAGCGTGGTGGTGTACATGATCTCGGGATCGCTGAACGCCGCCTCCTCGCAGCGCTCGGGCAGGATCGACATCCCGGCGCTGATCGCGTCGAAGCGGCCGGCCTTGAGTCCGGGGATCAGCGAGTTCCAGTCGACCTCGACCACCTCGACGTCGTCGATCCCCATGTTCGAGAAGATCTCGCGGTGCATGGCGATGGTCGCGCCGGTGGGCTCGCCGCCCTCGACCCACGAGTACGGACGCTCGTCGGCGATCGCGACGGTGATCTTCCCGTCGTTCTGCAGCTGCTCGAGCGTCGAGCCGCTCTCCTCGTCCGTGCCGGACGACGAGCAGGCGGCCAGAGTCACGACGAGCGCGGCGGAGGCCGCGACGGCGCCGGCGCGCAGATGAATTCGGGTGGAGGGCATACGGTTCCTCTTTCGATATCGGGCGTGCGGTTGGGCGGGCGAGACCGTTCTCCGGTCCCGGGCCGACGGCCACGTTATGCCGGATCGACCGTTTGTGCACATTCAGACTGTCGGATTGTCTACATTTATACAAACTCGTTATGGTGGGGTGCCCGGCCCGTGCGGACACGTGTCGGGCGCCGACACGCGTCGGATGCAGAATGGAGTCACCGACGATCGACTCAGGAGCGCTCATGCCACTCACGCCCGCCCCGAACGGGATGCCCGGCGCGGTCTTCCGCATGGCACGGCCTTCGACGGTCGACCTGATCACGGCCGAACTCCGGTCGGCGATCTTCTCCGGCGCGCTGCCCGTCGGCAGCCCCCTGGGCGAGGTGGACATCGCCGCGAAACTCGGCGTGAGCCGCGGTCCCCTGCGCGAGGCGGCGCAGCGACTCGTGCAGGAGGGTGCACTGACAGCACTTCCGGGTCGGGGCCTGCGCGTGAGCGTGATCCCGGTCGACGGCATCGCCGACCTCTACACCGAGCGTCGGGCCGTGGAGTGCGAAGCCGTGCGCCTCATCGTGAAGAACCGGCTTCCGGCGGCGGAGCAGCTCGAGAGCGCGTTGGCCGAGCTGAGGCAGGCGAGCACCCGCGCGGACGCACTCGGCATCGGCGACGCGGACATCGCGTTCCATCAGGCCCTCGTGAACGCCGCGCAGAGCCCTCGGCTCTCCCGCGCGATGATGACGCTCGCGCTCCAGACGCGGATCGCGAGCTTCAGTGCCGACGAAGGTTATGCGGTGCCCGCCTCCGTCTCGCCCACCTATCAGGCGTTGATCGATGCGCTGTCGCACCACGACGCACCGGGCGCACTGGCCGCGCTCGACGAGCAGTTCGACGATGCGGTCGCGCGCCTCACGGGCCGGCGCGATGTCGAGACCGTGGAGACGGGTGCGATCCTGGCACCGCCCACGCTCAGCAGGATCGACGTGGCCGACGCCTGACCGGCACCTTCCACACGGAGACATTTCCATTCACGTGAATCCACCCCGGTCGTGAAGGCGTAGGGTGGAAGGAAGGACGGACCGTCCGAGAAGATCTCCCGGCACCGTGCCCGCCCGGAAGTGGAGTCTCTCGTGGCTCAGTACGACGTCTCGAACCGCTCGGCGATCGTGACGGGAGCAGGCAGCGGAATCGGACGCTCGACCGCTCTCCTGCTGGCGAAGAACGGGGCAGCGGTCGTGGTCAACGACCTGAATGCCGAGCACGCGAACGCGGTCGTCGAGGAGATCCGCGCGGCCGGTGGCACGGCGGAGGCCTCCGTGGGGGATGCGACGGACGCCGCCTGGATCGCCTCCTCCATCGAGACCGCCAACTCCCTGGCTCCGCTGCGCATCGGGGTCAACAACGCCGGCATCGGCGGCGCGAGCGCCCCGACCGCGGAGTACGAGGACGACGCCTGGGACAAGGTCATCGCGATCAACCTCAACGCCGTGTTCCGGAACATGAAGGCGCAGATCCCGTCGATCCTCGCGAACGGCGGCGGATCGGTCGTGAACATCGCCTCGATCCTGGGAAGCGTCGGGTTCGCCGGCTCGCCCGCCTACGTCACCGCCAAGCACGGCGTGGTCGGCATGACCAAGTCGGCAGCGCTCGAGTACTCGGCGAAGGGGGTGCGCGTGAACTCGGTGGGCCCCGGCTTCATCGACACCCCGCTGCTCGCGAACATGGGCGACGAGGCGAAGGAGTTCCTCGTGAGCAAGCACCCGATCGGCCGACTGGGCCAGGCCGACGAGGTCGCGAACCTCATCGCGTTCCTCGCCAGTGACGCCGCGAGCTTCATCACCGGCAGCTACCACCTCGTCGACGGCGGATACACCGCCCTCTGAGCGAAGGGCATCCGGCCGCCAGGACCCGATTCCGGGCGGCCGGATGCCAAGAGTGGCGATGTCGTCACCCCCCGGTGACACCGCCACACACCTCCGTCCGGTCTTCGCGCTGCTTTGCCCAGGAGCGCGAAGACGACGGAGGCGAGCTTTCAGGCGACCGCGTGCATCGGCGCCGCAGACGGCAACGACGCGGCGAAGTCGGGATCCGTGAGGTCCAGCCCGTTCGCCGAACTCGCGGCAGCCATCATCTTCACCAGCAACGGCCGCTGGAGCTCACGCTCGTCGTCCACCACGAAGCGCACCGGAATCGACGCGTGCATCCACAGGGTCTCGATGGTCGATTCCGTCGTACGCAGCGTGAGCGGGAAGGACTCGCCCCGGCGGAGCTTCGTCACGGCGACGAGTCGGAGATGCGCGAGCAGCGGGTCGTCGATCTCGATGACCTTCGATTCTCCGGCGTAGCTGAGCAGACCCATGACGTCCCCTTCCCGTATTTCGTACAGGAATTAGATTACTAGTTTAACTAGCTAAATGGAAGTCGGGCCTATTCGATGCCTTCGAGCTCGCGGGCGAGGCGCCGCAGGAACAGCGAGATCGCGGCGAGCTGCTCGGGTGCGAACTCCCTCTCCACCCGCTCGATGCGGCGAGAGATCTCGTCGGCAGGAGAGTGCAGATCGCGAAGAGACGGACGGATGATCTTCGAACGCGCGTCGTCCGGATGGACGGCCACGACCACCTGACCGCGCTCGGCGAGCCGGCGCACGACGGAGGTGACGGCCGCCGTGCTCACCCCGAGCTGAGCGGCCAGCTCGCCGGGCGTGACCGGGGCATCGACCGGAGCCGACGCGATGATGCGCATGGCCGAGCGATCCGTCTCATTGGGTTGACGCGCTGCCGCCAGCCGTCGACGCAGCTGAGCCTCGGCCCGCCGGAACTCTTCGACATCGCGGGCGAGCTCCGATGCCACGACGTCCAGACCATTCCCCATTGCGCACCTCCCCCACGGCCCAGGTGCCCATGTTACCTCGGCAGCCTTATTACCTGACGAACTAGGGAATTCGGTCGTCGCCGGCACCCTCCCACGATGAGAGGATTGACTCACCGCGCGAAAGGAACCCATGGTCGACCCGGTCACCCTCGAGGACGAGAAGTTCATCGGCTATGCGAGCCTGCTCGAGCACCTGCAGAGCCGGTTCCCCGGGATTCCTCGCGACAGGATCGAGCAGATCATCGTGGCGGAGAACGACGCGATCACCGGCGGGTTCCTGCTCGTGGTCCCCGTCGGCGTCGCCGCGGGAGCGGTGGAGATGCTCGAACGGGAGTCCCTCCCCGAGGCCGACGGAGAGGTGGTGGCGTCATGAGCGAGCCCCAGGAGTACACGCGCTCCGGATACTGGTACCCCGACGGCGGGAACATCAGCACCGTCGACGTGCTGAACATGCTGCGGCGCTACCGGGCGGCCGAGACCGCGATGCGCGCACGCACCCGCGCATCGATGGGAATGAACGAGACCGACCTGATGGCACTGCGCTTCCTGCTCCGGGAGCAGCGGGCGGGCCGCATCGTCCGCCCGATCGACATCGCGAAGATGCTCGACATCTCCACGGCTTCGACGACCACTCTCATCGACCGGCTCGAGAAGGGCGGACACGTCCGACGCGAACCCCACCCCACCGACCGCCGCGCGGGAGTCGTGGTGCCGACCGTGAGCAGCGACGAAGAGGTCCGCGCGACCCTCGGTGCCATGCATCGACGCATGCTCGCCCTGGTCGACGAGCTGTCCGACGACGAACGTGCGGTGGTCACGCGGTTCCTCGCCGGCATGACGGCGGCGATCGAAGAGGCCTCCGACCTCGACCAGGAGCTGCGCGACGCCATCCGCGACGAGAAGGACACGGGCCCCGCGCGCTGACCCGCCGTCGCCGCCCGCCCGACACTCAACCCCGCCGACACGCCAGATGTCGGACGCGCCTGCCCGAAGCATCCGACATCTGGCGTTTCGTCCGCGGGGAAGGTGGCCCGACAGCCCGACAGCCCGACAGCCCGAGCGCCTACAGCCCCTCCGCGATCTCCTTGATCGCGGCGAGGCGGCGGTCCCACTCGCGCCCGATCACGTCGAGCTTCGCAGCGGTGGCGGAGAGCTCGGCGCCGACGACGCGGAAGCGCACCTCGCGGCCGACCCGCACGGGCTCGACGAGACCGACCTCCTGCAAGACGGCGAGATGCTTCGCGATCGCCTGACGGGACACCGGAAGGCGCCCGGCGAGAGCGGATGCCGACGCCTCCGCCTCCCCGAGCTCCGTCAGGATGCGCCAGCGCGTCTCGTCCGCGAGCGCCGAGAGCATGGGCAGGAGGGTTGCTGCGGTCATGCTTCGCCTTCCACCAGGGTGACCATCTTGTCCAGCTCCAGGTCCCAGCCCGTGCGGTGCGACTCCAGGTTGGCGCGCGGGTCGGACGTGCGCTCGAAGCCGCTCTCGACGACCGTGAGGCGCGTGCCACCCTCGGCCTCTTCGAGCGTGAAGGTGAAGACCGTCGAGGTGGTCTCGTCGATGCTGTCGGGCAATGCACCGAGGGCGTCGTCGTTGTTCCAGCGGTAGGTGATGCGCCGCGGCTCGTCGTACTCCTCGATCCGCAGGGGGATCACGTCGTAGTCGGGGAAGGTCATCGTGCCGGTCGCGCCGACCCCGGTGCCGTCGAGCACGGTGCGCCCGAACCACCGGGAGATGTGCTCCGGCTCGGCCACAGCCCGCCAGACCTTGTCGGCGGGTGCTGCGATCAGGATGGTCCGCCGAACGGAGAAGGTCTCCTCGTCGACGACGGATGCCTCGTTGTGGGTCATGTTCACCATGATGGTTCCTTTCGGCGTTTCCTGCAGGTTCCGTCGGCCGGTCGGCCGACTGCAACTTCAGAGTTGCATGTTGCGGGGCGGAAACGCAACCCTTGCGTTGCAATAGGGGCTTGTGCCCGTACCGGTCGCCACGACGCCCCGCAACCCCGTTCCACCGGACGCGGGGGCGACCTACGCTCGACCTATGCCCGAACTCACCCACCCCACCGGCCGTGAAGAGGCGTTGCGCGCCGCACCCCGCGACGACGGCTCCGCCCCGCGCGCCCTCGTGCTCGGGGCGACCGGCTACATCGGCGGACGCCTGACCCCGCGGCTGCTGAACGCGGGCTACCGGGTGCGGGTCCTGGCGCGTGACGCCGCGCGCGCGGCCTCCTTCCCCTGGGGCGGCGACTGCGAGATCGTCGAAGGCTCGGCGGATGATGCGGATGCCGTGGCCACGGCCATGGACGACGTCGACGTCGTGTACTACCTGATCCACTCGATGTCCGCCGGCAAGGGCTTCGAGGAGAGCGATGAGCGGGCGGCGACGACGGTGGCCGAGGCCGCAGCGCGGGCAGATGTGGGCCGGATCGTGTACCTCGGCGGACTGCACCCCGACGACGCGAAGCTATCGCCGCACCTGCGCTCGCGTGTGCGCGTGGGGGAGATCTTCCTGCGGTCCGGCGTGCCGACGCTCGTACTGCAGGCGGGCGTCGTGATCGGCTCGGGGTCGGCGTCGTTCGAGATGATCCGCCACCTCACCGATGTGCTGCCGTACATGCCGGCGCCGAAGTGGGTGCGAAACCGCATCCAGCCGATCGCCGTCCGCGATGTGCTGCACTACCTGCTCGGGGCAGCGCGCGTCGACGCCGATGTGAACCGCGCCGTCGACATCGGCGGGACGGACGTGCTGCGCTACGGGCAGATGATGAACGGCTACGCCGTCGAAGCCGGGCTCCGGCAGCGCGCCATCGCCGCCCTCCCCGTGCTCACGCCGGGGCTCGCTTCGCACTGGGTGAACCTGGTGACGCCGGTGCCGCGCTCGATCGCCCGTCCGCTCGTGGCATCGCTGCAGAACGAGTGCATCATGAAGGACCACGCGGTCGACGAGCTCATCCCGCGGCCCGAAGACGGCTTGACCCCGTATCGGCGTGCGGTCGACCTCGCGCTCGGACGGGTGCGCGGTGACAGCATCGAGACCAGCTGGCAGGACTCGGAAGTGTCGGGCGCGCCCAGTGACCCGCTGCCGAGCGACCCGGACTGGGCCGGACGCACGGTGTTCACGGATTCGCGGTCCGTCGCCACCCGCGCCTCCGCGGCAGAGCTGTGGCGCGTGATCCTGGGCATCGGCGGCGAGAACGGCTGGTACTCCTCCCCACTGCTCTGGGCGGTGCGGGGGTTCATGGACCGGATCGTGGGTGGCGTGGGCCTGCGTCGCGGCCGCCGGAGCCGCACCGCGGCGAGGGTCGGCGACGCGATCGACTTCTGGCGCGTCGAAGCGGTCGAGAGGACCGAGGCCGAATCCCTGCTGCGCCTCCGCGCCGAGATGAAGGTGCCCGGCGAGGCCTGGCTCGAGCTGCGTGCGGTGCCGGACGGCGAAGGCGCGCGCTACGAGCAGCGCGCGATCTTCTTCCCCCGCGGACTGAGCGGACGCCTGTACTGGCTCGCCGTGCTGCCCTTCCACGGGCTGATCTTCGCCGGGATGGCCGCCCGCATCACCGCTGCCGCCGAGGAGGCGTCCTAGCGGATCAGTCCGTGCGGGGCTGGTCCGGGGCAGCCGTCGGGTCCGGGGCGGCCGTCGGGTCCGTGATCGACGCATCGACGACCGCATCCACCTCGGCGGGCGGGATGATGTCGATCGCCTCGGTCGCGGCCTCGTACACCTCGGCGAGCGTCTCGTCGACGGTCGACTCGTCGATCCAGTCGAGGTCGTCCTCGGAGTGGTCGTACTCGACCGGCACGAGCGCGAAGTCGTCGCCGTACTCCTCGAGACCGGCCATGACGCTGTGCCGGACGGCCGCGCGGGCATAACGCTCACGAAGGATCAGCGGATCGCGTCGAAGATCCTTCATGAAGGCGATCATCATGAACCCCATGATGATCGCGAAAGGCAGCGCGGCGATGATCGTGACGTTCTGCAGCGATCGCAGACCACTGCCCTCCTCGCCGATGACGAGCAGCACGGCGGCGATCGCTCCGACCAGCACACCCCACACGACGGCGACCCAGCGCGACGGCTCCGGCCTGCCCTGCTGAGACAGCGTGCCCATGACGAGGGAGGCCGAATCCGCTCCCGTGACGAAGAAGATGGCGATCAGCACGATGAGGATGATGCTCGTGATGAGCGAGAACGGCAGGTTCTCGAGCACGCCGAACAGGACTTCCTCCGGCGGGTCGACCGTGAGGTTCGCGCCGTCCATCTGCTGCTGGATCGCCGTGGTGCCGAAGATCGCGAACCAGACGAGAGAGATGGCCGACGGCACCACGATCACGACGGAGACGAACTGACGAAGGCTGCGCCCGCGCGAGATCTTGGCGATGAACATGCCGACGAACGGCGACCAGGAGATCCACCACGCCCAGTAGAAGATCGTCCAGCCCGACAGGAACGTCTCAGCCGCTTCGCCCTGCGATGCCGAGCGGCCGATCATCTGCGGGAGGTCGCCGATGAACTGCACGGCGACCGACGGGATCACGTTGAGGATGAGCAGCGTCGGCCCCACGAAGAACACGAAGAAGGCGAGCAGGAGCGCGACGACCGCGTTGATGTTCGACAGCGCGCGGATGCCCTTCGAGACCCCCGAGACGGCCGACGCGATGAAGCAGGCCGTGAGCACGGCGATCACGGCGATCAGGACCCCGTTGCCGAGCGGACCTGCGCCGCTGACGATCTCGACGCCGTGGCCGATCTGCAGAGCGCCCAGCCCCAGCGACGCTGCCGTGCCGAACAGCGTGACGATGATCGAGAAGACGTCGATCGTGCGGCCGAGCGGACCGGTCGTGCGCCCCTCGCCGAGCAGCGGCGCGAAGATCGAGGAGATGAGGGGCGTGCGGCCGCGGCGATAGGCGCCGTAGGCGATCGCCCCACCGACGAGCGCATAGAACGCCCAGGCCTGCGGGCCCCAGTGATACAGCACCTGCGTCTGCGCGGTGTGCATGGCGTCGAGGGTATTCGCCTCGACCGTGCCCGGCGGCGGGCTCTCGAAGAAGGTGAGCGGCTCGGCGGCACCCCAGAACACGAGGCCGATGCCCATCCCGGCGGCGAAGAGCATCGAGATCCAGGAGAACATCGAGTACTCGGGCTCTTCGTCGTCGCGCCCGAGCGGGATGCGCCCGTAGCGGCTGAAGCCGATGAACAGCATGAACACCAGAATGACGGTGGCGATGGTGGTGAAGAAGAATCCGAAGTACTGGACGACCCAGTCGAGGACCGTGCGGGTGGTGCCGGCGAGGTTGTCGCCCGCGAACACGCCCCAGGCGATGAAGGCGAGGGTCAGGGTCGCCGCCACGCCGAACACGAGCGGGTCGGTGCGGTACGTGCGACCGGTCTCCTCGACCGAGACGCCCGGGACGAGCGCCGGATGGACGCTGCGCGGGGGGACCGCCGCGATGTCGCGGACGATCTTCTTGGCGGTCTCGGTGGCTTTGGCCGGCAGTCGGTTCACGCCCGTGCCGACGGCGCCTGTCCGGGTGCTCGGAGGGGTCTTTCCTGCGGAGCGTTCATCGGGCTTCTCGTCAGGGGTCTCCATGGCATCCCATCCTGTCACGCGCGGCGCCGCCCCCTCATTGTGCGATATGCCGGAACATCCGCCCGATCCCCGGCGCGCCGGGCCTCCGGGGGCGCGAGTGCATGCTCGACGGTGCGGGTTTCTCGGGCGTGCCGCGCCTACCGCGGGCCCCGTCGGCCGACGCCGGCGAACAGGGAGTGCAGCAGGGGGAGCGCCGAGACGCAGATCAGTGTGATGCCCAGCGCGGGCACCGCCGGCACGAGCAGTGCACCGCCGATGAGCATCGCCGCGAAGAGCACGCCCGAGGCGATCCGCCGGGCGATGCCCTCGAGCCGATCGAGGCGGCGTTCCAGGCGCGAAGTGTCGAACGAGACGGTGCCGTCGTCGACGCGGGTGATGATGTCGTCGATGCGCTTCGGCAGGCGCCAGGTCGTGTTCATCGTGTCCATCGCCTGGCTCGCGAACGCCTGCACGATGTTGCCGCTCTCGTCGCGCAGCAGACGGCCGGCGTAGGGTTCGGCGGCGTCCCAGACGTTGAACGCGGGGTCGAGGCTGCTGCACATGCCCGAGGTCAGCGAGACGGCGCGGATCAGCAGCAGCATGTTCTCGGGCAGTTGCAGCGGGAGCGAGCGCACCATGTCGCCGAACTCCTCCGCGAAGTCACGGAACTCGCGGGGGTCGACCTTGCTGAGCTCGGCGAAACCCATGCCCCCGAACCGGGCGAACAGGGCGGTGAGGGCGCGTTCGAGTTCGCGGGTGTCGGCGGAGGGCAACAGGACCCCGATCTCCTGGGCCGCCGCGACGAGGCCCCGGCTGTCGCGGCCGGTGACCGCGATCAGGAGGGTGCGCAGGCCGTCGCGGAGGCTCGCCGGGATCTCGGCCATCATGCCGAAGTCGATGAACGTGAGCCGGAAGCCGCCGGGCGTCGCATCTGTCGTATCCGCCGTCGGCGTGGTCGGCGGGGTCGGAGAGGTCGGCGTGACGAAGATGTTGCCGGGGTGCGGATCGGCGTGCACGAAACTGTGCGTGAAGACCTGGTCGAACATGACCTCGGCGAACACCTCGGCGACCTGGGCGGGGTCGATGCCGGCGGCCCGCAGCGCATCCGTGTCGTTGATCTTGATGGCGGTGACGTCGGACAGCGTGAGCACGCGGCGGGTCGATCGCTCCCACACGATCTCCGGCATGCCGACCCGGGGGTCGTCGGCGAAGTTCTCGCGGAACCGTTCGGCGCTCGCGGCTTCGTGCAGGTAGTCGATCTCCTCGCGGCTGGTCTCGGCGAACTCCTCGACGAGCGCGGGCGCGTCGACGCGGTCGGCGACGAGGCGCACGCGGGTCAGCCAGCGTGCGACCCGACGGAGCGCCGCGAGGTCGACGGCGACGATCTCGTCGATCCCGGGGCGCTGCACCTTGACCACGACGTCTTCGAGGCCGGTGTCGGCCGCGTCGAGTGCGGAGAGTCGGGCACGGTGCACCTGGCCGAGTGAGGCCGCCGCGACCGGGGTGTCGTCGAACCAGGCGTAGGCGCGTTCAAGCGGGATGCCCAGTTCGGCCTCGGCGAGCGCGCGGATCGCCGAGGTGGGGACGGCGGGGACTTCGTCCTGCAGCCCTTCGAGCTCCTTGGTGATCTCCGGAGGGAGCACGTCGAGGCGCGACGACATGAACTGTCCGACCTTGATCATGAGTCCGCCGAGTTCCACGGCGAGCGTGTGGAAGCGGCGCGCGAACGTCTGCATCCGTGGCCCGCGTGTGCGCTCGGCGACCCTGCTCATGCCGAGGCGCGGGAGGACGAGCTCGAACCACCAGATCTTGAGGAACTCCCGGCCGGCGAACGACAGGATGCGGCGGTACCGGGCGCGGTGGGCACCCCGTGCCGCAGCATCCGTCATCGTGTGGCCCTTTCGCAGGTCCTCACTCGATGCCGCCGCACTGCGCGGTCAGTCCTGCGCGAGGATCGAGTACAGCCTACGGCGGGCTTCGTCGAGGACCTCGATCGTCTGCTGCACCTGCTCGGGCGAGCCGCTTCGTCCGACCTGGGCGGCAGCGGCGGCGAGGTCGACGCCCGCCTTCGGGAGTGCGTTGAACCGGGCGCTGTCGCGGTGTCCGTCCTTGCCGGACGACGACTCCCACGGGGCCGGGGTCTCGGAGCTCTCGTCGGCGACGGCGCGACCGGCCTCGGTGAGCGAGTAGGTCTTGCGGCCGTTCTGCTCCTCGGCCTCGATGAGTCCTTCGTCGGCGAGCAGCTGCAGAGTGGGGTACACGGAGCCGGCGCTCGGCTTCCAGGTGCCGCCGCTGCGCTCGGCGATCTCGTTGATGATCTGGTAGCCGTGCATGGGCTTCTCGGCGAGGAGTGAGAGCACGGCGGCGCGGACGTCGCCGCGGGCCATGCGCGAGCCGCCGGACGGGCGGGACTCGAACGACTTGCGGAGCTGGTCCATTGCTTCGACGATCGCGGCGGCGGGCCCGCCGGGGCCTGCGCCGAACCCGGAACCAGATCCGAACCCGGAGGCGGATCCGAACCCGGAGCCGCCGAAGATTCCGCCCGGTCCGCCGGAGCCGCCGTTGTTCCCGGAGCCGCCGTTGCCGCCGAACGGGTTGGAGGGGAATGCGTTGTTCATAATGACCTCCTGCTGTGGTGAACGATACTCAACGATATATCGTTCAGGCTGGAGGTTGGGTGGGAGTTTCCCTGCTGCGCTCGACCAGTGCAGCCCCCAGGAGTGCGGCTCCCGTGAGCGCGGCGTCGATCCCCAACTCCGCCGGCACCACGTGCGCCCGTGACGGCCCGGGCATCGCCGCCTCGCGATAGGACAGTCGAACCTCTGCCACGTAGCTCTCGCCGATCTCGGCCACGCCTCCGCCGACCACGATCGTCCCCACATCGAGCGCGGCGTTGGCGCTGGCCAGTGCCCGTCCGAGGTAGCGCGCGCCGTCGAGGATGATCCGTTCGGCGAGCGCATCCCCACGGGTCGCCGCCGCATGCACCTCACGCAGCGGGAGGAAACCGCCGCTCTCTTCGAGGTACGTCTGCTCCAGACCCGGCCCCGAGGCCACTGCTTCGACGTGCCCGACTCCTCCGCAGGGACAACCACGCTCGGCGAGCTGCGGGGGAAGCGACAGCTCCATGTGCCCGACGGATCCCGCTGTGCCGGTGACGCCGCGACGCAGACCGTCGGGCAGCACGACCGCCCCGCCGACGCCCGTTCCGACGGCGACCATGAGGATCCCGCCGGCGCCTCGTCCTGCCCCCTGTTCAGCCTCGGCGATCCCGGCCGCGTGCACGTCGTTGACCACCGCGACCGGCGCTTCGAGGGCGTCGGCCAGCGCCTCGCGCAGCGCGAATCCGACCCATCCGCTGATCGCGTCCGTCGCCGACGTGATCGAGCCGTCGGGGCCGACGACACCGGCCGTGCCGACTCCGACCGCCTCGACCGCCTCGACCGACACGACCGGCGACAGCCCCCGCACCTCGCGCACAGCCTGCACCACCGCCGAGACCACCGCCGGCCCACCCGCCCGCGACGGGGTGGGAAGCGTACGCACCTCGGTGATCCTCGTCAACCGATCGCGCTCATCGCCCGCGAAACCGGCGACCGCGATCTTCGTGCCGCCGATGTCGACGCCGATGATCATGCGGGACTCCGCACCGCCGGGGTCACCGCGACGAAGCGTCGGGTGATCGCGATCGGATCCGTGATCGCACCGCCGACCACCACGGCGAGCGCACCGGCGTCGAAGGCCGCGCGCACCTGATCGGGAGACTGATACCGCCCTTCGGCGATGGTCGGGACACCCGCCGCCGCCAGCTCCGCGACCAGCTGAAGATCGGGACCCTCCTGATGCGCGGAGTGCGGCGTGTACCCCGACAGCGTCGTACCGACCACCGCCGCCCCTGCCTCCCACGCGCGCATGCCCTCGTCGAAAGTGGAGACGTCGGCCATCACGGGTCGGGCCGTGGCCTCGCCGATCTCGCCCAGCAGGGCGAAGCTCTCGCCCAGCTGCTCGATGGTGGCATCCACGGCGATGATGTCGGCACCGGCCTCGGCGAGGCCCGCGGCCAGAGCGACGTCGGGCGTGATGATGTTGCGCACGCCGTTCCACACCTTGTGCAGTCCGATGATCGGCGCCGACGTCGACGAGCGCATCCGCCGGATGTCGTCCGGGCTGTTCAGACGCAGACCGCTCGCGCCGCCGAGCAATGCCGCGCCAGCGAGCGCGGCGATCACCTCGGTGTCGCGCACCGGGCTCCCGGCCGGCGCCTGCACGGACGCGATGAGACGCCCGGCGATGAGTTCGAGGGGGGCATATGTCATTTGAGAGCTCCTGCGCTGGCACCGCCGATGAAGAACTTCTGGCCGATGAGGAAGATCACCACGGCCGGCAGCGTGAACATGACGCACGCGGCCATCAGCGGCCCCCAGGCGACATCGTTCTCACCGAAGAAGGCGTACAGACCGATCGAAAGCGTATAGGTCGACTGGTCGTTCAGATAGATGAGGGGATTGAGGAAGTCCGTCCACGCCCAGACGAACTGGAAGATCGCGGCGGTCACGATCGCGGGGCGGGCGAGCGGCAGCACGATCGTCGCGTATGTGCGGAACTCGGAGGCACCGTCCAGACGCGCGGCTTCGATCAGCTCATCCGGCACGGCGAGCAGGAACTGACGGATCATGAAAATGAAGAACGGGGTGCCGAGGAACGCGGGGACGATCAGCGGCAGGTACGTGTTCGTCGCCTCGAGTCCGTTCCACACGAGGAACAGCGGGATGAGCGTGACCTGCGGCGGGAGCATCATGGTGGCGAGCACCAGGACGAGCAGCGGACGGGCTCCGGGCCACCGCACCTTCGCGAGCGCGTAGGCCACGAGCGGACACGAGATCACCGTGCCCAGGATGCTCATCCCCGAGACGAACAGCGTGTTGCCGAGGTAGCGCCACACCGGGATCTGTTCGAACGCCTCCGCGAAGTTGTCCATGGTCCAGTCGGCGGGCAGCAGCGACGGCGGCGACGAGAACACATCGCCCGGGGTCTTGAACGCGGTCGACAGCATGACCAGCAGCGGAAACAGGAACAGCAGCGCGAGCAGCGCCACCGACACCTGCTGTCGGATCCTCCGCATCGTGCGGCGCGTCCGACGCGGGCGCTTGCGGATGACGGTGGCGTCAGCGTGTGCCATCGTGCACCCACTTCCTCGAGGTCGCGAGCACGATCAGGCTCACGACCAGCGTGATGATGAACAGCGTCCAGGCCATGGCTGAGGCGTACCCCATCTTCAGGAAGACGAAGGCGTTCTGATACAGGTACATCGCATACGAGAGCATCGACTGCCCGGGCCCTGAACCCGCTTGGTTGAGCCGCTCCTGCGACAGGATGTACGGCTGCGTGAAGATCTGCAGGAAACCGATGATGCTCACGATCACCTGGAACAGGGTGACCGGCGAGACGGTCGGCCAGGTGACGCTGGTGAAGCGGCGCCACATTCCGGCACCGTCGAGTTCGGCGGCTTCGTAGAGTTCCTTCGGAACCTCCTGGAGCGCCGCGAGATAGATGATCATGGTGCCGCCGACGGTCCACAGCGACATCAGGATGATGGCCGGCTTGGTCCATTCGGGCTGCTGCAACCATGCCGGGCCGTCGATGCCGAACCACGACAGGAAGTAGTTGATGAAGCCGTACTGCGCGTTGAGCAGCCAGCGCCAGAGGTAGCCGCCGACGACCACGGGGACGATCGAGGGCAGGTACACGAGCGCGCGGTACAGCGGCTGCCCGCGCACCGGGGTGTTCAGCAGGTGCGCTCCGGCGAGCGCGATGCCGATAGCCAGCGGCACTCCGAAGACCGTCAGGACGGCTGTGTTCGCGAGCGACTTCCAGAACACGCCGTCGTTGAACATCTGGACGTAGTTGGCGAGCCCCACCCATTCCGGAGACTGGAACAGGTTGAAGTCGGTGAAGCTGTAGTACGCCGATGCCGCGATCGGGTAGGCGAAGAGGAAGAGGAAGCCGACGATGAACGGCGCCGCGAAGGCGAGACCGATCAACGTCGACCGGCGGCTGCGCCGACGTCGGGCGCGACCGCCGGGTCCGGCAGGAGTGTCGTCCTGCCGGACCCGCAGTGCTGTTGCAGAGGTCACGTGGCCTCGATCACTTGGTGGAGTAGTTGGCCATGCGCTCTTCGACCGTCGCAATCGCCTCTTCGGGGCTGGCCGTGAGACGTACGACCTCGTCGAAGGCGGTCGCGAGGTCGGTAGCGTACTCAGCGCTGTACGGAAGGCTCGAAAGCGACTTCGCGTTCGGGGAGGATGCCGCGTCGGCCCATACATCGAAGTCCTGCAGGCTGTCGAAGGCAGCACTGCCGGCGAGCGACGTGCGTCCGGCGAGGTTGCCGAGGGCGACGGCGAACTTCTCCATCGGCTCCGGGCTCACGAGGTAGGCGAGGAACGTGGCTGCCTCCTCCTTGTGCTTCGAGTTCGCGGGGATGAACAGCGTGCTGGCAGTGACCTGCGTGCTGTTCTCCAGATCGGCGGATGCGGCGGGAATCGCGGTGACGCCCCACTCGAAGTCCGGGGCCACCTTCGCCGCACTGGCCGAACGCCACTCGCCGTCGATGATCATCGCGACCTTGCCGCTGAAGAACGGGTCCTGTGCCGAGAGATACTCGCCCTGGCCCGAGACGAAGGTCGCCATGGCCTCCGCGCCGACGGGTTCGATCACGTTGTCCTGATACCACTGGAGGGCTTCGAGGTTGCCGGGGTCGGCAGGTGTGGGCCCGTCCTCCCCGTCCCAGCTGCCGCCGAACGCGTAACCGAGGGTGGTCAGGGTTGTGCTGTCGTTGGCAGATCCCAGACCGAGCTGGGTGATCTTGCCGGAGTCGTCGACCACGGTGAGCTTTTCGATCGCGGCGGCAAGCTCGTCCATGGTGGTCGGCGGGGTGACGCCCGCCTCGGCCAGGAGCTGCGTGTTGTAGAGCAGCTGGAAGCTGTGGATGGCGATCGGCAGCGAGTAGATCTTGCCGTCGTAGGTCATCTGCTCCATCGCGCTGGGTACGAAGTCGTCGACGTCGATGTTCTCGGCCTTGATCGCATCGTCGAGGGGCGCCAGGATTCCCTTCGACGCCCAAGCACCGACCGTGTTGCCGAAGTTGTCGGAGATGTCGAACGACCCGTTCGACGACGACATCGAGGTGAGCTGCTTCTGCGTGTCCGGGCTGGAGACCCCCTTGACGACGATCTCGTCCTGACTGTCGTTGAAGTCGGCGATGATCTGCTCGAGCGCTTTGGCCTCCTCGCCGCCCCAGAGGTACGAGAACGTGATCTCGGTGGGGCCGTCGGCGTCGCCGCCTCCGGTACCGCATCCGCTCAGGGCGACGGCCGTGGTTGTGGCCAGAGCGCCGGCGACCAGGGCGCGCCGTCGCATGTGCTGCTTCATGTGCATGGGGATTCTCCGCTCATCGTTGACCTTGCAAAAGGATTGGAATAGACCAATTCGGAACCGCTGAGAACAGACATTGACACATCCGGGGGTGATCGTCAAGATTGGGTTAGTCCAAATGAGGAGGAGTGCATGTCGTCGATCGAAGGCGTGACGAAGCACGAGCGGGTGCGGCGGCACCTCGAGGAGGTCATCCAGCAAGGGTTGGCCCCGCACGAGAAGCTGCCGACGGAGCGGGATCTCGCCGAGTCGCTGGAGGTCAACCGTCAGACCGTGCGGCGCGCTCTCGACGAGCTGGAGCGTGACGGGGTCGTGTATCGCCTGCAGGGGGCTGGCACGTTCGTGAGCGCCTCCCGCATCAGCAAGACCTTCGAGCTGACCTCGTTCTCGGAGGACATGCACACGCGCAACATGCGTCCGGGGTCACTGTCGGTCGACGTCGCCACGGCATCCGCAGGGCAGACCGCGGGTTACGCCCTGAACCTCAGCCCGCAGTCGCTCGTCGTCCGCATCCGCCGGGTGCGCACGGCCGACGACATCCCCATCTGCCTCGAGGTCTGCTCGATCGCCGCCGAGACCGTGCCCGGCCTTGAGGACGGCATCCTCGGAGACTCGCTGTATGAGGATCTGCGCTCCCGCTTCGGCATCTCCGCCGTCCGCGCCGACCAGGAGATCCACGCCGTCGTCCTCGACGAAGAGCAGGCGGCCGCGCTGCAGACCCCGCCGTACTCCCCCGCCTTCCTCGTCAAGCGCACGACGTACGACGCGCGCAGCCGTCCGATCGAGTACGCCGAGTCGGTGTACCGCGGGGACCGCTACTCGTACCTCGTCTCGATCTCGCGCCCCTGATATTCCCGACGCTCCTCCGCACTCCCGTACTCCCGTACTCCCCGGCCTCCGGCCCGATGAAAGGCAGTCCCCATGCCCGAGACGCTCCCGCGCCCCCGCATCGCCCTCCTTCCGCTCGACGACCGACCGGTGAACGTGCGGCTCCCCGGCGACGTCGCCGCGGTCGCCGGCGTCATCCTCGACGTGCCGCCGGCCGAGATCCTGCCGTCCTATCGCGAGGCCGGCGATGCGGACGCGCTGGGAGCGTGGCTGCTCGATCGCGCAGCCGATCCGGAGACCGTGCACGTGGTGGTGTCGATCGACATGCTGCTCTACGGCGGACTCATCGCGAGCCGGACGAGCGCCGACACGACCCGCGAGGTGCTGGCGCGTCTCGACGTGCTTCGCGAAGTGCGTCGCCGTCGCCCCGACCTCCCGATCTCGGCCGTCTCCCTCGTGACCCGGGCGAGCAATTCCTATTCGGCCGCCGAGGAGCCGCCGTACTGGACGACGCACGGCAGGGAGATCCACGCGCTCGGCGGTGACGCGCACCGACTGCTCGATGACGCCGACGTGCTGCCCCTGTCGGAGCTGACGTCCGTGCCGGGCGAGATCGTCTCCGATTACTCGATGCGACGTCTGCGCAATCACATCGCGAACCTGTCGACGCTCGGACTCGTCGAAGATGCGACGCTCGACTTCCTCGCGATCACCGCCGACGACACCGCGCCGTTCGCCGCGGGTAGCGCGGAGCAGGTGTGGTTGCGGCACTGGATGCGGATGCTGCCGTCGGGCCGCGAGGTGCTGATGTATCCCGGTGCTGACGAGGTCGGCGCCGCATTGGTCGCCAGGGCTCTGGCCGCGAACGCTGGCGCGACCGCATCTTTCACGGTCGCCTGCGCAGACGCGGAGGGGATGACGCGCATCCCGCCCTACGAGAACATGTCCCTCGCCGCATCCGCGAGCCGGCAGATCCGTGCTGCCGGGGCCGCCGAGGTCGCCGAGCACGGAGATGTGACTCTCGTCCTGCATGCGCCCGACCCCGCGCGGCATGACATGTTCCGCGGGCGTCCGGAGACTGTGGATACGGATGCCGTCTCCGGCACGGTCGCACTGATCCGCGAGCGACTCGACGCGGGAGAGCACGTCGCGCTCGCGGACGTGCGCTATCCGAACGGAGCGGACGAGGCGCTCGTGCGCGCCCTCGCGGACGCGGATCTTCTGGGCCGCCTCGAGGCGTTCGGTGGCTGGAACACGGCCGGCAACACGCTCGGCAGCGTGGTCGCGGTCGCGGCGGCGGCGGTCGTCGGCCGGGCCACCGGCACGTTCGATGAGCGCGCTGCCCGCATCGCCCTGCTGACCCGGTTGCTGGACGACTTCGCCTACCAGGCAGTCGTGCGCACCGACACGGGACCCTCGCTCTTTCCCGACATCTACCCGATGGACGACGACGCGCTCGTCGCGACTGCGGAACGCACCATCCGCGACGAGCTGGCGGCGTTGCTCGCATCGATGCTCCCCGCCGAAGACGTGCGCATCCAGGAGCTCACCCTGCCGTGGCGTCGATCGTTCGAGATCGGGCTCGTACTGGGCTGAGATCGGGCTCGGGCTGGGCTGAGATCGGGCTCGTACTGGGCTGAGATCGGGCTCGGGCTGGGCTGAGTGGGGTCACGCCGCGGCGGTGACGCCCCCGGCGATCACGGTCGCGCGAGTCTGCTCTTCAGCAGCGACGTCGAAGCGCGCTCGCCCGCCGAGCCTGGGGGTCCGTTCCGGGTCGACGTAGCCGGGCGGGATGAACCACACCCGTCCGACCGAGACGCCTCCGTCGATGCGGATCTCCCACCCGTTGTCGTGGATGCGATGGTGGCACGTCTCACACAGCAGCACCCCGTTGGACAGGTCGGTGGGCCCGTGATCGCGGCGCCACCAACGGATGTGATGCGCCTTCGTCATCTCCGGCGGCAACCCGCACATCGCGCATCCGCCATCTCGTTCGACCAGCGCCAACCGTTGCGCCCGGGTGAACAACCGCTTCTCTCTGCCCCAGTCGAGCACTTCGCTCGCGGCTCCGAGCACGCACGGGATCACGCCTCCCCCAGCCGCCATCCGCCGAGCCGCACCCACACTCACGGGCTGATCGATTCCGTCGATCGTCGCCGCCCCGGCGCCGGCCCCCAGGTCGTCCAGCGTCATCCGCACGACGATAGTCGCACCGGCGACCGGCATCCGCCTATCGCAGTCGAGCACGTGTCCGCAGAACACCGCCAGCGCATCCGCCTGGATCATCGGCACGGTCCGCCGGTCGGCATCCCCTGCGCCAGCATCCGTCGCATCGCGTCGCGCCGCGAACGCCGCCGTCACGTATCCACGGATCGCCGTCACCACCGGAGCAGCCGTCTCGGCATCTAGCACCGCATTCAGATGCACCATGCCGTCGCGTTCGAAGATCGACAGCGCACGCTTGCCACGACGCTCTTCTTCTCTCGACTCCACTCCATCGGGATCGAGCCAGGGTTCGGCTCGCAGGACGAGCCTCCGCACGTCGTCGAGCGCCAAACCCGCAGCCTTCTCGACCAGCACCCGCTCCGCTTCGGAGGTGCGGGCAACACCCGCCGCGACCCTGCACCGATCCAGCAGCGCGACGATCACAGCCGCCGCCTGCGCACTGAGCCCGCCGGAGGCGAGAGCTTCCTGCACCAGCGGATACTTCGCCGGGAGCCGCGCACCGAGAAGATCAGCACGCGGCGCCGTCGCCTCGCCGACCTTCACCAGGCGCAGCGCCTCTCCTGTCGAAACCCCCGTCGCCGCGGCGATCAGCTTCGCCGGCGTTCGGAACCCCTGCTGTTTCGCCAGGCTCTCGGCCCCGAGCTCGGGGCGCGACTCCCGCGAGATTCCCGCTGCCACCCCGACGTGCACGGCATCCAGCTGCCGCTGCACCAGACCGATCGCGTGGTTCACCGCAATGAGCTGCGCGCGCGACAGATCACCCGAGTCTCCGGCACCCGACCAGGCCGCATCAAGGCGAGCGATCGCCTCGTGTAAGCCGGTGAGTGTGGACATGCCTCATTCTATCCCGGCGACCCCTGACATTCGAAGTTTTGTACGATATGAATTCCGGAATTCCAGCATGACCGCGCACCCCGCGAGCAGCACCCCTTCATCGCGTCGCGAGCATCTCCTCCAGGCGCGCCGCCTCACCGCGCGCCATCGTGTAGCCGTGCTCCGCCGAGGGATACACACCGCTGCGCACCTCCCGCGCGTATGCCTCGACGCCGTCGATGGCCGCACTGCGCAGATCGGCGTAGCGCTTGACGAACTTTGCTGCCCCGCCGTCATAGAGCCCGAGGAGGTCGTGGAAGACGAGCACCTGCCCATCGGCATCCGCTCCGGCGCCGATACCGATCACCGGGATGTCGAGGCGCGGCATGAGGACTGCGGTCACTTCGGAGGGCACTGCCTCGATCACGAGCATCGCGCACCCGGCATCCTGCAGGGCGAGGGCATCATCGATCACGGCGAGCGCGGCTTCGGCGGTGCGGCCCTGCGCGCGGTAGCCGCCGAGAGCCGTCGCGGTCTGCGGGGTGAGTCCGACGTGCCCGACCACGGGAATGCCGGCTCGCACCAGGGCCCGAGCGCGGTCGACGGTCGTGCCGCCGCGCTCGATCTTCACGAGGTCGCAGCCGGCCTCCTTGATGAAGCGCTGTGCCGTCGCGAGGGCGAGTTCGTCAGAGGCTTCATACGACCCGAAGGGCAGGTCGCCGATGAGCAGCGGGGAGGTCAATCCGCGGCGAACAGCCTTGGTGAGCATGAGCATCTCGTCGACCGTGACCGGCACCGTGCTGTCGTAGCCGAGCACGGTCATCGCGGCCGAGTCGCCCACGAGAACGATGTCGACCCCGGCAGCTTCCACGATCTGCGCGCTGGGGTGGTCATACGCGGTGACCATGACGAGCGCTTCGCCCGCGTCCTTCTTCGCGGCGAGGGTAGCGAGGGTGACACGGGGGTGGGAAGCAGCTTGGGCACTCATGCGCGGACCTCCGTCGCGGTGGGGCCGGCGGCAACGTCGCCCCCGGAGAGGATGTGGTTGTCGATGAGCCGAGCGGCCCCGATGTGCGCAGCCACGGCGAGAAGAGCGTCACGGTCGACGCGCGCGAGAGGGCGCAGAGTCTCGGCATCGCGGAGCTCGAGGTACTCCGGATCGATGTCGGCCTCGTCCAGCACGCGACGAGCGGTCGACAGGATGCTGCCGGCGTCACGGGCACCGCCGTCGAACACCGCGGTCGCTTCGTCGAGGGCACGGTTGAGCGCAGTCGCCTGAGTACGGGCGTCCGCATCGAGGTAGACGTTGCGCGAGCTCATCGCGAGCCCGTCGGCCTCGCGCACGATCGGGCAGGCGACGATCCGCACGTCCAGGTCGAGGTCGCTTACGACGCGGCGGACGACCAGCACCTGCTGCGCATCCTTCTGTCCGAAGTAGGCGGCATCAGGGCGGACGATCCCGAACAGCTTCGTGACGACCGTGGCGACGCCGTCGAAGTGATGTGCGCCGCGACTCGCACCGTCGAGAACATCGGTGAGGCCGGCGACGTGGATGTTCGTCGCGAACCCGTCGGGGTAGATCTCGGATGCCGCGGGGGCGAAGAGGATATCCACGCCCTCGGCTTCGGCGAGCGCGGCGTCTCGCGCCTCGTCGCGCGGGTAGGTGCTGAGGTCTTCGTTCGCGCCGAATTGCGTCGGGTTGACGAAGAGCGAGACGACGACGAGATCAGAAGCCGTTCGGGCCGCACGCATGAGCGAGAGGTGCCCGTCATGGAACGCCCCCATCGTGGGGACGAGCCCAACTGACGAGTCCGTGCGCCGAGCGTCGCGAACGGCCGCCCGAACCTCGGTGATCGTGCGGAGGATCCTCATACAGAAGACTCCTTCTCTTCGCCGGCAACATCTCGCGACGCCATCTCACCCGCCCCCTCCCGGGGCACCCCCTCCCGCGACACCGCCTCCCGCGACGGCACCCCTGGCGACCCCGCCTCCCGCGAGGCGATCGTTCGGGTGGCCACGGCGAGGGCGTCGAACAGTGCCTGAAGGTCGTGTTCCTCCGCAGCTGACCTCTGACGCGCGACCGTGGCTTCATCTCCTCGGGCGATCGGTCCGGTGAGAGCGTCCTGCGCTCCGACGCGTGCCCAGTTCTCGATGGTGCGACCGACGAGCGGGGTGAGGAGTTCGCGGGCCTCACCCTCGGGGATACCGGCGGCGACGGCGAGTTGCTCGGCCGCATCGAGCACCGTCAGCACGAAGTTCGAGGCGAACGATGCGGCCGCGTGATAGCTCACGCGGTGCTCGTCGTCGACCGTGAACGGACGAGCCCCGAGCACGCGGGCCAGCTGCTCGGCGACAGAGCGGGCTTCGTCGGTGCGGCCGGCGACTGCGGCGCCGATGCCGTGGAACACGTCGGGCGGCTCGGTCCCCGTGAAGGTCTGCAGGGGGTGGAAACGGAAGTCGACGTCGTCGAGCGAGGTGGCACCCGAGACGTGTCCGACGAACCGCACATGCGGTCGTGCGACGAACGCGACCGCCGGGATGGCTCGGTCCGGCACGCAGAGCAGCGCGATCTCCGCTTTCGGCATCGATTGGTCGCGCCGGAGGGGTCCGAGGACGTCGAACCCGGCCGCGCGCAGAGCCCCGGCGAGCACACGTCCGACACGACCGGCGCCGACGATGGCGATGGTCGTTCCTGGCGCGAGTGCGGTGGAGGTCTGCATGTCGATTCCCCCAGCCGATTCACGACGGCCGGGATGCCAGAAGTATCCGCCCATCTCGGCATCCGTTCCAAATCTGAGGCCAGAATGACAAACAAACCGCAACGAACACTTGTCATTACCGTGAACCTCAGCGATCTCAGACGGTCATTTCGATCCCGCCCACGCGAACGAGCCCGTGGAGAACGTGCCCTGCGCCGTCGTCCACGGGCTCGCTCCGACACCCTCAGTCGCGTCGCCAGACCGCGACGATCGCCGCGCCGACGACCGCCAGTCCTGCCGCGCCGAGGAAGAGCCAGGAGAACCCGCCCGTGAGGGCCTCGGCGTGGGAGGACTCTTCCGCCGAGAGTGCCGCGGTGCGGAGCCCGGCCACCGCGCCGAGCACCGCGAGCCCGATCGCGCCACCGAACTGCTGGCTGGTGTTGACGAGTCCACCCGCGAGTCCGGCCTCTCCGCCCTCGACGCCGTCGACGGCGAGCTGGGTGGTCGCGACGACCGCGCCGCCGAGTCCGACGCCGATCAGGAGAGTCGGACCGAGCAGGTGCGTGAGGAACGCGGCATCCGCCGGAGATGCGGAGAGCCACACGAGCCCTGCCGCGAGGAGGAGCAGCGCCCCGATCAGCACCGGCCGTGTGCCGACGCGGGCGATCACGGCAGGGACCACGCCGGCGACGAGCACGAGCACACCGGCGAGGGGCAGCTGCGTGAGGCCTGCGGTCAGGGCGTCATAGCCGAGCACGGCCTGCATGTAGACCGAGAGGGCGAAGAAGAGGGCGACCATGGTGGCCCCGCCCAGCAGCATGACGATGTTGCCGAGCGCGAGGTTGCGGTTCCGGAACACGCGGAGCGGGACGAGAGGAGCGGCGGCGAGGCGCTCGATCGCCACGAAGACCCCGCCGAGCACCAGCGCGAGGGCGAGCAGACCCAGCGGCAACGGATGCACGAACCCGACCTGCTCGACCGCGCTCAGGGCACCGACGAGCGACACCAGTGCGGCAGTGACGGTCACGGCGCCGGCAACGTCCAGTCGACCGGAGACACGGAGGCCGTCGCGGGTGATGAGCAGCGGGATCGCGATGAGCACGAGCGCACCGATCGGCACGTTCACGAAGAACACCGACTGCCAGCCGAGGGTCGCCGCGAGCACGCCACCGAGCAGCACCCCTGCGGCGGATCCGGCGCCGGCGACCGCTCCCCACACGCCCAGCGCCTTGGTGCGTTCGGCGTCGTCCGGGAACAGCTGGGTCAGCAGCGCGAGGGCCGCCGGGGCGAGGAGCGCGGCCGACACCCCCTGCAGGGCGCGGGCGGAGAGGAGCATCTCGCTCGAGAAGGAGAAACCGGCGAGCGCGGATGCTGCCACGAACCCGGCCGCTCCGAGGAGGAACACCCGGCGGTGCCCGTATCGGTCGGCAAGGCGTCCACCGAGGAGGAGCAGGCCACCGAACGCGAGCACGTAGGCGGTGATCACCCACGAGAGGGTGGCGGTATCCATGCCCAGCTGCCGCCCGATGACGGGGAGGGCGATGTTCACGATCGAAGCGTCGAGCACCACGAGGAATTGGGCGAGGGCGAGGACGCTGAGGGCGAGCCAGCGACGCGTGCCGCGCGGTGCGGCGACCGCGGGGAGGGAAGTGAGGGTGGTCATGACGTGCTCCGTTCTGGATTCTTGTGGGTGGAGGAGGTGCTGAGTGATTGCTCACTCACTCTTGAGGACGCGGAAAAGGACCCGCCTCCGACAGAAGCATCAGTCGGGGTGCGTGATCCCCTTGGTCAGCAGGGCGACCCAGTCCCCCGGGCGCCCGTCGAGCTGCGTCGTGACGATCAGGTGACAGAGCTGCCCGTACGCGATGAAGCGCTGCACGTCGTCGTCGCTCGCCCGAGAACGGGTCTTCGCGAACGTCGTGACGCGTTCGAGCCCTTGCCGCAGCGCCCCACCGACGGCGGGGATCTCGGCGACCGATTGCGCGTGCACCTGCAACATCAACAGCGTCCGGTCGGAGATGAGGTGCGCGTAGGCGTCACCCATCGCGTCGAGCACGCCTTCCGGCGAGGTGTCGGCGGCGGCATCCGCCCCTTCCTCGAGGGCGGCGAGGATCGCGTCGAAGCAGGCTTCGAGCGCCACGACGAACAACGCCTCCTTGCCGGAGTACAGCTTGAAGACGTAGGCCGGCGAGATCTTGGCCTCGCGAGCCACGTCGGCGACGGTCGTGCCGTGATAGCCACCGCGCGCGAACGCCGCCAGCGCTGCCGCGGCGACGAGGGGTCGACGGGCGTCGGCTGTCGAGAGGATGGAACTGCGAGTGCCGGACATATGAGTGACTATACACTCACTCTCACGGGTGGGCAAGATATCCCGGCTCGACGACCGGCGGGCGATCACGGAGCGCGCAGCACCGAATCCAACAGGCCCGGGAAGAGCGCGTCGAGGTCGTCGCGTCGGAGCGTCAGCATCCGCCGGCGTCCGTTGGGCTCGTTGCGGATGACTCCGGCTTCGCGCAGCACCTTCATGAAGTGCGACTTGGTCGACTTCGGGAGGTTGGGATCAGTGGCGTGGCAGGCGGCCATGTCGAGCGGTCCGTCGGCGAGCTGGCGCGCGATCGCGAGGCGCTCGGGGTCGCTGAGCGCGAAGAGCACATCCGTGAGCTGGATCTCGGAGCGCTCCGGGTGAGGGAGATCGCCAGGCATGGTTCGAGAATAGTTGAACGATCGCGGGATGGCGAGTACGCTCCGATAGTTCGATGATTCTCGAACCTTATGAGGAGTCGCCATGACCAGCACCGCGCCGATCATCCGTCCGTCGATGGCAGGCAACACCGCGCCCGGCGCAGTCCCCCGGGCGCGGTTCGGGTTCGTGCTGGCGATCGTGGCGCAGATCCTGATGATGGTCGGGGCGAGTGCGCCGTCGCCGTTCTATCCGGTGCTCGCGCAGGACATCGGGTTCCCGGCTGTGGTGATCAGCGCCGTGTTCGCGGTGTACGCGGTGGCGCTGCTTCTCACACTCCTCACCGCCGGTTCGGTCTCGGATCACGTGGGTCGTCGTCCGGTCGCGATCGCCGGGTTCCTGCTGCTGGCCGGGAGCATGTTCCTCTTCTGGCACGCCGATGCCGTCGCGGTGCTGTTCCTCGCGCGCATCCTGCAGGGCGTGGCGAGTGGTCTGCTGATCTCGGCCCTGTCGGCGACGGTGCTCGACTTCGCACCGGGTGGGCGCGCCGGGGTCGCGGCGCTGTGGAACGCACTGAGCCCCGGGATCGGACTCGCGCTCGGGGCACTTGCGTCCGGGGTGATGCTCGACGTGAGCGGCGAGGCCCTGCTCGACGTGTTCGCGCCCTTGAGCTCGGTCTACCTCGTACTGGCGGCGCTGTTCCTGCTGGTGCCGGAGACCGCGCCGCGCACGCCCGGAGTGTGGGCGTCGCTGAGCTTCCGACTGTCGATCCCTCCGGCGATTCGGGCCGACTTCTGGCGTGGAGCTCCGGCCGTGATCGCGGGGTGGGCGACGGGTGGACTCTTCCTGTCGCTCGGCGCGAACATCGTGCGGGGCGAGCTCGGCGGGGAGGCGCACGTGTGGCAGGGGCTCGGCGTCGTGCTGCTCGCCGGTGTCGGTGCGGTGACGGCCTTCGTGCTGCGGCGGATCTCCGCGCGATCGATGGTGCTGTTCGGCACGTCGGCGCTCGGGGTCGGGACACTGCTGTCGCTGATCGCGCTGGGGGTGGGGTCGCTGCCGTTCTACCTCGTCGCGGCGGCGGTCACCGGCATGGGCTTCGGAACCGCGTTCTCAGGAGTCGTCGCGTCGTTGGCTCCGCGGATCCCGGCGACGCAGCGGGCCGACACCTTCGCCGTCCTGTATGTGCTGGCGTATCTGGCCTTCGGAGTGCCGGCCGTGGTCGCCGGTGCGCTGGTCGGGGTGTTCGGGCTCGAAGCGGTGTGCGTCGGGTACGGGATCGTGGTGATCGCGCTCGCGGGGATCGCATTCGGACTGCGGGTGCGAGCGGGGCGGTAGCGAGGTCGGCGCCCGATCATCACCAGCAGAAGTCTTCTGCGAACCGCTCGAATTCCTCGGGACTCACGACGGGGTCATCCGAAGAGTCGTAGATGTCGGACGCGAACATCCCGATGGGCGTGAGCACCTCGCCAGGTTTCACGGCCGCCAGCTCGCTCGCGCTGAAGAGGCCGGACTCCGCGTTCTCGCCGTTGTCGCCGAACGCCTTCACTGCGAAGAGGACGTCTTTCCCGAGTGTCTGCTCGCGGAACGGCATCGCCACCTCACCCTCGCCGCTGATCGGCTCCGACAGGTTGAACTCCTTCGTCTTGACGTTGGTCCACCCATCGGGATCGCCGTCTTGGTTGGGAGGGAAGGAGTTGACGGCACGGAGCTCGAGGAAATCGACCGAGCCGTGGCACAGGCGCACGAGGACTTCGAGTGAGCCGTCCCGCTGCCGGAGCAGGCCCAGGGTTCCGGTGGCGGCAGGCGTGCACGCCGTCACTGCCAGCATCGGCGCAAGGAGCAGGATCGCAATACCGCGCCGACGTTTCATGAAGGCACGCTAACCTGACGCGTGCGCCCGAGGCGTGAACGTGCCGCAATCGTGATGGCGGGCTTTCGAGTGCCCGAAGATCCGATCTAGAGGTAGAACACCTGCCGCCCGGGCGTCAGGGCCCCGTCATCGGCTCAGTCACGACGTCGATGACCCCGAGTGGGAAGGGGCTGAAGACGGACCAGGAGCCGGACGAGAACTGCTCGAGCGGAATCAGCTGGAACCACACGTGCGAGACCACGAGGGCTATGGCGACGAGCAGGCCGGATCCTTGGATCGCACGTTCCAGTGTCCTCAGGGCGGCACGCTCATCCGATGCCTTGGTGACGCGCCCAATCGCGATCAGGACGATCAGCGCGATGCCGACATAGACGAACACGCTGGGACGGAGTGCCAACGAGACGCACATCGGAGCCTGCTCGACCGACCGACCCTCGGCGTCGATGAACCCGCCCTCAGCATCGATTCCTCCCGGGCAGAATCCCTTGCTGCCGCTCGTGAAGACGGAGTAGAGGACTCCCGCGACGAGGGCCCAGATGAGGAGCCGTCGGATGCCTATGATCACCACAGCTCCGGGGAGCCTGGCAGCAGTGGTTTCGGGCTGCGGCGCCGGGGGCGAGGTGAGTGACACGGCGGACTCCTTCGAGGTCGGTCCTCTTCATCATGTCGGAGGAACCGGGGGTGGGGGAAGGGCGGCAGGAGGTGCGCAGTGTCGCGTTGTCGTGCGCATACGCCATGATCTTCATAGGCGCGCATGGGGTTTCGCACGAAAGGGCATCACGTATGGACGACGTAGATCTCTCCGAGATCGAGCTGATCACCGACGGGGATGGGCTCGCGCTGATCGGCCCAGCGTCCAGCGTGGAACAGTTCTTGACATCCAATCGCCTCGAGTCTCGCGATCTTGAACTTCCGCGGCTTGGGAGCGCCTTCGGAGGTGGCGCCGCTGCTCTCAAGGCAGGCTCCGAGCTCACAGCGAACTCCGGGCGCTGGATGAAGCTGACTGAGGAGTCGTGGGCTGCTGCTCAGAAGCTACCCAAGGTGACGAACTCCTCAAGCGGAAACCTGCACGCAACTCTCCGTGCTCCCAATGGGCAGTTCGCGAAGAATTTGCAGTTTCTCAAGACACCGGGATCGATGCTGACTAACCCAGCCATGCTGGCGGGCGTCGCGGGAATCATGGCCCAGGTCGCGATGCAGCAGACCATGGAAGAGATCACCGACTATCTCGCCGTCATAGATGAGAAGGTCGATGACGTGCTCCGAGCGCAGAAAGATGCTGTGCTCGCGGACATGATCGGCGTGGACATGATGCTCGAAGAGGCGCTGACCATCCGAAAGGAAGTCGGTGGCGTTTCAGACGTGACTTGGTCAAAGGTGCAGGGATCGGCGATGACGATCGCGCGCACCCAGGCATACGCCTTGCGCCAGATCGATGCCCTTGCGGAAAAGCTAGAAAGCAAGTCCGTCAATGAACTCGCCGACCTGTCGAAGAACGTCGACCGTCACGTGCAGGATTGGCTCGCTGTGCTCGCACACTGCTTCTACCTGCAGGAGGCGACAGGGGTCATCGAACTCGACCGCGTCCTCCAGACATCTCCCGAGGAACTCGACCGTCACCGAATCGCGCTCCGGACGGCTCGCGCCAACCGCGCGGAGGTGATCACACAAGCCACGCGGCAGCTCCTCAATCGCATGGATGTGGCGGCGTCGCTTGCGAACTCGAAGGTGCTCTTCAATCCGATCGAGTCTCCGGCGATTGTTCGGTCGAGGAACGCAGTCAATGACTCTGTCGGAACTTTCCACGATCGCCTCGGCGTCGAAGCCGCCCCAGACGAGCTTGAGTCCCGGCGTTGGTCGGCCGCAGTTGCGGACACCCGCGATGACTTGCTCCGAGCCGGCAGCGACGGCGTAGACACTGCGCTCCGCCTCGGCACCGAAGGCATCGAGGCGGCGACACGCATCGGCGCTGAGGGCGTGGACAAGGCCAAGGAGATCGCGGGATCGTTCGCCGACTTCGCCGGACGCACATTCAGACGCCGCAGCGCGAAGGGCGAGGTGGGCGAGTCGTGAGCATTGCCAAGCTGAGATCCGGCGGTGAGGCGCAGCGCCTCTAGCGCGGCTACCATCGGCAGCCGCCACCGATTCGAGGCCCTGAGCGGCGCGACGTTCGAGCTCTCCTAGACTCGCAACCATCGGAACAGTGAGGAGCACGATGGACAAGGACGTCAAGCGCGCGGAGCGTTCCCGCGCCGTGTTGGAAGTCCTCGCGGAACAGGCGCCCGACGGTAGCTACCTTCACCTCGCAGACCTCTGGGCTGCCTGCGTCGATCGGTTTCCGTTGACGCCGCATGAGGCCGAGATCGGCTCGCACGATCGACCACGTGGCGAAAACGATTGGCGTTGGGCGAGCGCTTATCTTGTTGCGGCAGGTTGGTTGCGTAAGAAACCGTCAGGGAATGGTGAGTGGGCGATCACGCAAGACGGTCTTGCCGCTCTGCGTAGCCATGCCGGAAACGGACTCCTGCAGGAGGCACAGCGGATCTACGCGACCGAACGGGCCCGGTTGCGCGACGAGATCGAGCTGTCCCTTCCCGAAAGGTGGGTCAGTACTGACCCGGCTCAGCGCAAGCTGCTCGCTGCCGCCGAGGTGATCGTCGAAGAAGGGCTTCGCAAAGGCCTCTCCGCGTTCTCACCCGGTCGCGAAATATGGACCAGCGCGAACGTTCTGGCACTCAACGAGTTGTGGCGATCTGCGAAGGCTGTTGATGGCAAGAGCTTCAACGCGAATCTCGCGATCCAGCTTGCCGACACGAGCGACGACCTGAGGCTGCTCATGGCCGAGATCATCGCATTTCAACTGCTCCCCATCGCGCGGGTCATGGGACACGCGAAGAAACGAGAACGGGTCGAGTCGGCGCTTGGCACGATGACCCACCCCGTCGAGATTCCGCAGATCTTCGACGATGCGTTCAGCGGCGGTGCCTTCAACCCGGGTCAAGGAATGCAATCGCATATCCATCACGCGATTACGGTTGTTCTCGATGTCCTCCTCGGGTGGACGGAGCTATCGGAAGATGAACAGCAGGCGGCTCTCGATGACCCGCTCTTGTGGCGCCACCTCGTGATGGGTCTCGATGAAGACTTTCCGACTCAGCGATACGCCTTGCTCTACCTCGTGCATCCTGGTTTCTTCGGCCCCATCGTTTCGACCGACCATCGCACGCGCATCCGAGAGACGTTCATCGGTGAGATCGGCGGCGATTTCTCGGAAGATGCGGATGTCGATCTGCAGAAGATCGTGATCGCTCTCCAACTGAAGTCGGGCAATCCGATCGACTTCTACAGCGACGCTTTGGAGTCGCGCTGGCACAAGAATCCGCCTTCCATCAGCACTCCATCCGTCAGCACTCCGTCCGTCAGCGACGAGGACTCTGCTCCTGACCCACGCGGCTTCGTCCCGAGCGAAATCGACCTCGCCGAGCTCGCCGGCGCGACCCATCTGCATGAAGCATGGCTCGGAAAGGTCACGAGCGCCCTCCACCGCCGCGGTCAGGTGATCCTCTACGGCCCGCCTGGCACCGGCAAGACGTACGTGGCTCGCGCGCTAGCCGACCGGCTCGGCAAGCCCGGCAGCGTCGTGAAGCGCATTCAGTTCCACCCGTCTTACACGTACGAAGACTTCTTCGCCGGCTACCGTCCGGTGACAGATGCAGCGGGACAGTTGTCGTTCTCCCTCACGCGCGGGCCGCTCCGCGAGATCGCAGACGAGGCGCGCAAGAACCCCGATGTTCCGCACGTGCTGATGATCGATGAGATCAACCGCGCGAACCTCAGCAAGGTGTTCGGCGAACTGTACTATCTGCTCGAGTACCGCGACGACGCGATCGACGTGCTCTATGCGGGGTCTGGCGACGATGGCGGGAAGTCGTTCAGCCTGCCCGCGAACGTCTTGATCATCGGCACTATGAACACGGCCGACAGGTCGATCGCGCTGCTCGACTCAGCGATGCGCCGCCGCTTCGCATTCTTCGAGCTGCATCCGGACGTCGCTCCGGTGAAGGGCATCCTGGGGCGGTGGTCCGAGCAACATCCGCAGTCGCTGCCGGTGGCTGCGCTGTTCGAGCTGTTGAACGAGAGCATCCGCGACCGTGAAGACCGCATCGGCCCGAGCCACCTGCTCCGGGCCGACGACCTCAGTCTGGAAGACCTGCGCGCTGTATGGGAGGAGAGCATCCTGCCCCTGCTTGAAGAGCGGCACATCGGCACGGGCGTCGACGTGCACGTGAAGTACGGCCTGGACATTCTGCTCACCAACGTCTCCACGGGCACGGACGCAACGCCCGAGACATGAACTCGGTCATGGTCGAGCCTCGCGTCGAGGACATCGCCGAGAACGGCGAGTCCTTCGTCGCGCTCACCTCGTCGCAGGCTGCACGCCTGCAGGAGCTGAAGTTCTGTCGGGTCTCACCGACGTCGGATTCGGGCGTATGGCGCGTCACGGACGTGACGCGCGTCGGTGTGGTCGCAATCGATGACGTGCGTTTGATCGTGCGGCCGAAGACGCCGCTGCGGAGTCTCATCTTCATGGCCTCGTATTCCGGCCTGCAGGCCGAGGTGGATGACGCGTCATTCGCGTTCGAAGCCGATCAGGATCTGCCTGCCGCGCTCGCATTGGCACTAATACAGGCGGTGTTGAAGGCGACGGCTCGGGGGCTGCTCAAGGGATACGTCTCGGTCGAAGAGACAGGTACTGTAATCCGCGGTCGCTGGGACATCGCGCGGCAGCTCAAGGCGCGTCCGGGTATCCCCGTGCCGGTGGAACTCACCTATGACGACTACACCGAGGACGTCGCGGAGAACAGGATCCTCAAGTCAGCACTGCGCGCGTTGGTACGGCTGGAACAGCTACCGCGGCGGGTCGTCGACAAGCTCGGACCGCTGCTCGGGCTGTTCTCCGAGGTGACGGACCTGCGTGCAGCAGGGCCTGTCCTGCTGCCCGCGGAGTCCCGATTGAACGCGCACTACCAACCGGCGCTCCGGCTCGCACGATGGGTACTCGAGGCAACCTCGTGGGCACACGCGGAGGGTGCGAGCTCGGGCTCCGCCTTCTTGCTGAACGTGGCGAAGGTCTATGAGGACTTCTTCGGGCGCGTTCTTCAGGCGACGCTCCGTCCCGAGGGATACGACGTCGATTTGCAAGTTTCAGACTGGCGGTTGGACACCGAAGGAAAGATCCTGATGCGACCGGACATCGTGATCTCGCGGCACGGGCGAGTGGTTGCAGTCGCAGATACGAAGTACAAGGTTTGGGGCGCGAACGACGGGTCGCCACCCAACGCGGATGTGTATCAGGCGCTCGCGTACGCCGTGACGGCGGGGGTGCGGGAGGTGCACCTGCTGTATGTGTCGGGGGATGTGGAGCCGCGGCGGTATGAGATTGCCGCGACGGGGACAGTGGTCGTGGCGCATGCGATGGATGTGAGCGGAAAGCCGGGGGAGCTGGTGACGCGGGTCAAGAAACTCAGCGCGACGCTAGCTCCCGCTGTGGCACTCCCGCCTGGTGTCCGTATCGACCGATAGCTTGGGTGTGAGCGTGACTATACGAATCGCGCCACCCTGCGCAGGAGATGAACACCATGGCACCGACCACCAAAGAGGGCCAGCGCGCCGAGCTACACAAGACGATCTGGCGGATCGCGAACGATCTTCGTGGATCCGTCGACGGCTGGGACTTCAAGTCCTATGTGCTCGGCATGCTCTTCTACCGATTCATCTCCGAGAACCTGACGGCATATATCAACAAGGGCGAGCACGAGGCGGGCGACGCTGAGTTTGACTACTCTCGGCTCCCGGACACTGCTGCCGAGTTCGGTCGGGCAGAGACGGTGGCCGAGAAAGGCTTCTACATCGTCCCGTCGGAGCTCTTCGCGAACGTCCGCGCCCGGGCGGCGTCGGATGAGAACCTCAATGAGACTCTGGAGCGGGTCTTCAGGAACATCGAGGGCTCGGCTCTCGGCACGGACAGCGAAGATGACGTCAAGGGGCTTTTCGACGACCTCGACGTCAACAGCAACAAACTCGGCGCGACGGTGCCGAAGCGAAACAAGACGCTGGTCAAACTGCTGGATGCCATCGGGGATCTGCCACTCGGTGATCTTCAGGACAACTCGATCGACCTGTTCGGCGACGCCTACGAGTACCTCATGCAGATGTACGCGGCCAACGCCGGAAAGTCGGGCGGCGAGTACTACACGCCGCAGGAAGTCTCTGAGCTGCTGGCACGGATCACCGTGCTCGGCAAGACCTCAGTGAACAAGGTCTACGACCCGGCTGCCGGTTCAGGCTCGTTGCTGCTGAAGTTCGCGAAGGTGCTCGGCAAGGAGAACGTCCGCGACGGCTTTTTCGGTCAGGAGATCAACCTGACGACGTACAACCTCGCGCGGATCAACATGTTCCTCCACGACATCAACTACTCCGACTTCAACCTCGCGCACGGCGACACTCTTATCGACCCGGCTCACTGGGACGATGAGCCGTTCGAGGCGATCGTGTCCAATCCTCCGTACTCGATCAAGTGGGAAGGCGACGCAAACCCGCTCCTGATCAACGACGAACGGTACGCGCCGGCCGGTGTGCTCGCGCCCAAGTCAAAGGCCGACCTGGCCTTCACAATGCACATTCTCAGCTGGCTCGCAGTGAACGGCACCGCTGCCATCGTCGAGTTCCCCGGAGTGCTCTATCGCGGTGGAGCGGAGCAGAAAATCCGGAAATACCTCATCGACAACAACTACGTCGATGCCGTCATTCAGTTGCCGCCGGACCTCTTCTTCGGCACGACCATCGCAACGTGCATCATCGTGCTCAAGAAATCCAAGACGGACAACTCCGTCCTGTTTATCGATGCCTCGGCTGCGTTCACTCGCGTCGGCAACAAGAACAAGCTGACGCCTGACCACCAGCAGAACCTTCTGAAGACCCTCGAAGGCCGCGTCGAGGAAGCGCACTACTCCGCTCTGGTCTCGAATACCGACATCGCAACTAACGGGTACAACATTGCCGTCTCGTCCTACGTCGAGGCAGAGGACACTCGCGAAGTCGTAGACATCACGGAGCTGAACGCCGAGATCGCTCGGATCGTGGCTCGCCAGGCGGAACTCCGAGCGTCGATTGACACGATCGTGGCGGACCTGGAGAGCTCCAGGTGAGTCGCATCGACGAACTGATGGCCAAACTCGCCTCGGGCGCAGTTGAATATAAGCGGCTTGGTGACATCGCCGAGCTTGTGCGCGGAAACGGGATGCCGAAGGCCGTTCTGACCGAGGAGGGAGTTGGAGCGGTTCACTACGGGCAGATCTACACTCGCTACGGCGCCTGGGCAACCGAAACGGTGTCGTATGTGTTGCCCGAGACGGCAGTCAAGCTCGCCAAGGTGGATCCAGGCGACCTGATCATCACAAACACGAGCGAGAACATCGACGACGTTGGCAAGGCAGTCGCCTGGCTCGGCAAGCGACAGATCGTTACGGGCGGTCACGCAACCGTGATAAAGCACCAGCTCGAGCCGAAGTACCTGGCGTACTGGTTCGCTTCGGAATCGTTCGACCGCCAGAAGCGCAAACTCTCGTCCGGCACCAAGGTCATCGACGTGTCAGCAAAGCAGCTCGAGAAGGTCCACATTCCCGTGCCGCCAGCGGAGGTGCAGCGCGAGATCGTGCGGATACTAGATCATTTCACAGATCAGTTCACAGAGCTGGAGGCGGAGCTGGAGGCGGAGGTGGAGGCCCGTCGGCAGCAGTACGCACACTACCGGGACTCACTGGTGGCTGCCGTCGATGGTCGAGCGATCGCAATGGGCGAGATTGGGACGTTCATACGAGGTCGGCGGTTTACCAAGAACGACGTCGTAGATGAAGGAATTCCGAGCATCCACTACGGCGAGATCTACACCGACTATGGCGTGTCCGCGTCGCGCGCGAATCAAGAAGTCCGTTCAGAAATGGCCAGCCAACTTCGGTACGCACAGCCGTACGATGTGATTTTTGCAGGCGTTAGCGAGACTGTCGAAGACGTTGGTAAGGCGGTCGCGTGGTTGGGAGATGGGCCGGTCGCGGTGCACGATGACACGTTCTCGTTCACATCGAAGCTCGACCCGATGTATGTCGCTTACGCGGTTCAGACCAACGATTTCCATAGACAGAAGGCGAACTACGTTGCACGCGGCAAGGTGAAGCGACTCTCCTCAGCCGGACTCGCCAAGATCACGATCCCCGTACCGAGCGTCGCGGAACAGAAGCGCATCGTAGCGACACTCGACTCATTTGACGCCCTCGTGAACAAGCTCAGCAGCGAGCTCTCCGCCGAGCTCGCCGCTCGTCGTAAGCAGTACGAGTACTACCGTGACAAGCTCCTAGCCTTCCCCGTGGCAGCGTCATGAGCGACGCACGTGGCCGCAAATACGAACAGATCGCCGTCTCCGCGGAGAGCACGGTCGTTGCGGAGTATGTTCCTGATCCGACCCATGGGACGGCATATCAGTCGGAGGCTGATCTCGAACGCGAGATGATTCGCCTACTGCAGTCGCAGGCGTACGAATGCCTTCCGATCACGACGGAGGCGCAACTCATCGCGAACCTCCGCACGCAGCTGGAAGCGCTGAACGGCCTCACGTTCAGTGACTGGGAGTGGGACGACTTCTTCAGGAACAAGGTTGCGAGCCAGAACGACGGGATCGCCGAGAAAACGATCCGCGTCCAGGAGGATCACATTCAGATCCTGACGCGCGAAGACGGTTCGGCAAAGAACGTGATGCTCATCGACAAGAAGAACATCCACAACAACCGGCTGCAGGTCATCAACCAGTACGAGATCGGACAGAACGAGGGTGGCGCGACACACGCCAACCGCTACGACGTCACCGTGCTCGTCAACGGGCTCCCGATGGTGCACGTTGAGCTCAAGCGCCGCGGCGTCGACATCCGTGAAGCGTTCAACCAGATCAACCGCTACCAACGGAACAGCTTCTGGGCCGGTTCCGGTCTCTTCGAATACGTCCAGCTGTTCGTGATCAGCAACGGCACGCTGACGAAGTACTACTCCAACACCACTCGCAACCGTCACATCGACGAGAACAAGAAGAGCTCAGGAAGCAAGAGGAAGACCAGCAACAGCTTCGAGTTCACGTCGTGGTGGGCCGACGCGCAGAACCGGCCGATTCAGGAACTCACCGCATTCGTGAAGACCTTCTTCGCGAAGCACGCGCTGCTGAACGTCCTCACGAAGTACTGCGTGCTCACCGTCGACCGCGACCTGCTGGTCATGCGCCCCTACCAGATCGTCGCTACCGAGCGGATCCTCCAGCGCATCGACATTGCGACAAACTACAAGCGCCTCGGCACGGTGGACGCCGGCGGCTACGTCTGGCACACAACTGGTTCGGGCAAGACCCTCACGTCGTTCAAGACCGCGCAGCTCGCATCGAAGCTGGCCAGCATAGACAAGGTGCTGTTCGTCGTCGACCGAAAGGACCTCGACTATCAGACGATGCGCGAGTACGACCGCTTCGAGAAGGGCGCCGCGAACTCGAACGCGTCGACCGCTGTGCTGAAGAAGCAGCTCGAGGACTCGAACGCGCGAATCATCATCACAACGATCCAGAAGCTCTCGAACTTCATCCGCGCAAACAAGGGCCACGAGATCTACTCGGGCCACGTCGTGATCATCTTTGACGAGTGCCACCGCTCGCAGTTCGGCGACATGCACAGCGACATCACCCGCGCGTTCAAGCGCTACAACCTCTTCGGGTTCACCGGCACCCCAATCTTCGCCGCGAACTCAGGGACGGGTGGCAATCCCCAGCTCAAGACCACCGAGCAGGCATTCGGCGACAAGCTGCACACCTACACGATCGTCGACGCGATCACGGACAAGAACGTCCTGCCGTTCCGGATCGACTACATCAATACCGTCAAGATCGGCAACCCAGACGACAAGCAAGTGTCGTCCATCGATACCGAGAAAGCACTACTCGACTCACGGCGTATCAGCGAGATCGTCAGGTACACGCTGGAACACTTCGATCAGAAGACAAAGCGTGCGTCGAGCTACGAACACTCCGTTGTGACGAACGTCGCTGAGTCGGTCCGCACCAGTCGGCGTGCTGAGGCATTGCGGGAGAAGAAGCGAGTCCGCGGCTTCAACGCGATCTTCGCAACAGCATCAATCGAGGCCGCCCGCCGCTACTACAACCACTTCCAGCTTCAGCAGCAGGACCTGACACCGGATCGTCGCCTGAAGGTCGGCATCATCTTCTCCTACGGCGCCAACGACGCTCCGGATGAGGACATCCTCGATGATGAGGCGTTCGACACCGATGCGCTCTCGACTGACAATCGCGAGTTCTTGGAAGATGCGATCCAGGACTACAACGACACGTTCGGAACGAGCTACGACACGAGTGCGGACAAGTTCCAGAACTACTACAAGGACCTATCGCAGCGGATGAAGAACCGCGAGATCGACCTGGTCATCGTCGTCAACATGTTCCTGACTGGCTTCGATGCCACGACGCTCAACACGCTCTTCGTCGACAAGAACCTCCGGTCGCACGGCCTCATCCAGGCGTACTCGCGCACAAATCGCATCCTGAACTCCGTCAAGACCTACGGCAACATCGTCTCGTTCCGGAACCTCGAGGACGCGACGAACGCTGCCCTCGAGCTATTCGGCAACAAGGATGCCCGCGGAGTCGTTCTCCTCAAGCCGTACCAGGACTACTACGGCGACTACGTCGAGAAGGTCACGGAGCTCTTGCAGCGTTTCCCGCTCGGCATCCAGATCATCGGCGAGTCCGCACAGAAGGACTTCATTGCGCTGTTCGGTGCCATCCTTCGGCTCCAGAACATCCTCACCTCGTTCGATGACTTCGCCGGTCAGGATCCACTGACCGAGCGGCAGGCGCAGGACTATCGCAGTTGGTATCTCGACTTCTACGCAGAGTTCCGCAGAGACCGTGACTCGGACAAAGAACTCATCAACGACGATGTCGTGTTCGAGATCGAGCTGATCAAACAGGTCGAGATCAATGTCGACTACATCCTGATGCTCGTCGAGAAGTACCGCGCCAGCTTCGGGGACGGCGAAGACAAGGAGATTCGCGCAGAGATCTCCCGGGCGGTGGATGCCAGCCCGAGCCTTCGTAGCAAGCGCGACCTTGTCGAGGACTTCGTCGACTCGGTCTCTGTGACCGGCGCCGTTGACGAACAGTGGAAGGCGTTCGTGGCCGCGAAGCGCACTGCGGAGCTTGAAACACTGATCGCCGACCAGAAGCTCCGACCCGATGAAACGCGTGCGTTCATCGAGGCAGCGTTTCGCGACGGTCAGCTCCGGACGACGGGAACCGCCATCACGAGAATCCTTCCGCCGGTATCACGGTTCGCTGCGGACGGTGGACACGGCGAGAAGAAGCGGACTGCCGTCGAAGCGCTTGCGCGCTTCTTCGACCGATTCTTCGGGTTGGGCTCGGGGAGCGACTCCTGAGATCTAGCGATCGCTAGCGACCCGAACACCCCCAAACCGCTCCCCCGAGCTCACCTGCTGCGCCACCCGCCGCAGGGCCAACAACAACGGCTCCACCAGCACCGACCCCAGCACCACGTACCGCACGGCCGCTTCCGCAGACTCCTCGGGCACCCCGGCGATCTCCGCGTCCGCGATCCGCCGCATGCTCGCGAGGTACTCCGCCATCACCGCGTCCGGCACGGTGAACCCGACACGCTCCAGCCCCTGCATCGCGCGCGCGACCGCGTGCAGCACCGCCTGATCGCACATCCCCGGCTTCCACCCGAGCCCGGCGACCAGCGCCTCCGCTTCCGCCAGATCCAGTGAGTCCTCGACCGGCGGAGTGATCGCCGCGTGCGCCGTGCCGAGCAGGTCATGGGCATTCGCCGGCGGATCGCCCAGCGCCCCGAGCACCCGCCGCGTCTCGGCGATGCTCACCCCGGCGTCGAGCAGCGCCCGGATCACCCGCAACCGCTCCACGTGCTTCTCGCCATAGGCGGCCTGCGTCGGCGACGTCCGCTCGCCCTCGGGCAGCAGCCCTTCGCGCAGGTAGTACTTGATCGTCGGCACGGTCACGCCGGCCTCGGCTGACAGTTCGGAAATTCTCATGGCCACCTCTTGACATCGATAGTAGCGCTATCCATTATGGATAGTGACGCTATCTAATCAAGGAGACTCCATGTCGAAAGTCATCACGGGTCGCATGACCCACCGCCACGAGGGCGAGCTCGTCGTGTTTCACATCGGGATGCAGATCAACCGCTGGTGGCGCCCCGACCTGTGGATGCCGGCCTTCGTCGCCATGCCTCGGATGCTGCGCGAACTCAGCACCGACCCCGACTCGGGCCTGCTCGGCTACCACCTGCTCCTCGGCTCGGGCGGACCCTACGTCGTGCAGTACTGGTCGTCCGTCGACAAGCTCTACGCCTACGCCTCCAGCCCGAACCAGGAGCACCGCCCCGCCTGGACCGCCTTCAACCGCGCAGCCCGCAAGGCTCCGGGAGCCGTGGGTGTCTGGCACGAGACCTTCCGCGTCGACACCGCAGAGAGCGTGTACGTCTCGACCAAGCCGATGGGGCTGCCGAAGGCCACAGAGCTGGTCCCCGTCGGCAAGCGGCACGACCGGGCCCAGGCGCGATTCGCGGACGGACGCACCGCCGCCTCAACCACCACTCCAGCCACCGCCGGATCCTGACGCCGAGTCCTGACGCAGCTCCCGTCGGCAGCACCCCTTCCGGAGCACCCGGAGTTCTGCCAGCATGAGCCCCATGACGGCGGACACCCCTCCCACCTCTGAGTCCAAGCCTGCGCCCGGCCGGCTCGAAAAGCTCCACGACTGGCTGACGAGCCCCGGCGGACGGGTCCTCCGCTACCTCCTCGTCCTCGTCATCGTCGGGCTGGCCGTCTACCTGTCGCTCACCGGATGGTTCCAGGTGTGCGAAGTGGTCGACTCCGAGAAGGACGGCATCACCCGCACCTGCTCCGGCCCGAATCTGACGAGCGCGGGTGTGCTCGCCGCGGTGATCTTCGTTCTCCTGCTGCTCTGGCCCGACCTCTCGGAGTTCAGCGCGTTCGGCGTCACGCTCAAGAAGCTGGTCGAGAAGGTCGAGGAGAAGGTCACCGAGACCCGTGACAAGACCACCCACATCGACGACACGACCACCGCCACCCGGTCACGCCTGGAAGATCTGCAAGCCACCGTCACCACCCAGGGCGGGGACATCAGCGAACGCCTCTCCCTCATCCAGTCCGGCCTGACGTCGCTGAACGAACGCGAGGCGGAGCGCGAAGCCGCAGCGCCACCCCACACAGAGACCGTCGGGGTTCCCTCAGACCCTCCTCCGCTCGCCCCTGCACCGCGGTGGGACGCCTTCGACCGCGACAACTTCGTGCACGCCTGCGAGGAACTCTTCGATGCGGAAACGCTCGAGAGCGTCCTGGCGAGCCTGGACGAATCCGTCGATCGCCAGACGTGGGAGCGCGCCGCGGCGGCCGGGATCGACACCGGCACCACCACCTATGCAGGAGTCACTCTCGAACTATTCCGCTCGTTCCGTGAGCACTGGGACAGGATCCGGCACGACCGCCCGCACGCGCGCCAGGTGGACGGGATCCTCCGTTCCATCGAATGGATGCTCCTCGCAATGGTCAGCGGAAGACGCGTAGACGACAAATCGCTCCGCTTCGCTGCCGCAGCACTCGTCCTCTTCCACCGGTACGAGCTCTAGCTGCGCGCTCCAGGCCGTCCTTGCAGGTATCGTCTCGATATTCTGGCATGCTGTCGTCGCACGTATTGTTTATGTCCTCATATGTGTCTTAGATGTGAGTATCACTCGATGACGGAAGCCTCCGCCTCCGTCTCCCGATCTCCGAAGAACACGAGGCAAAGGGGTCGTCTTGTCCGCTCTCACCCGCTATTCCGGCCGCCGCCGTTCCCTACTCTTCGCCATCGGCGTCCTGTGCATCGGCGTCTTCACGATGGCCACGACTCAGACGGCGGATGCGGCCTCGTACCGCTACAACGTCATCAGCAAGACATCCCAGAAGAACTACACAGGCGCGGTGTTCGCGAGTTGCAAGATCACGTCAACGGGCGGGACGTGCACGATCACCACCGGCAAGACAGTGACGAGGACGATCGGGGTGACCCTCGGAGCAACCCGAAGCGAGGTCTCGCTCGGATTGAACATCAGTTCCGCGGACAGCGTGACGACCACGGTGGCATGCGCCTCCCCCGCCCTCAAGGCCGGACAAGTATGGAAGGCACGCGCGATGGGCACCCGTTACACGTACAAGGTGCAGAAGCAGGAGGGGATCCGACCTCGAATCGGGGGAGGAGTGATCTGGAACACCATCGGAACGAGCGGAACCCTGTCCGCCTTCGACCCCTCACGCTCAGCGATCTCGTGCGGTCTGTAGTCAGAGCGTCAGCAACCGTGGCCGTCACCATGACCCTCATGGTGACGGCCACGGCCTGCTCGGGAGAACCGGCCGTGGAGACCGGCGAGGCCGTGGGGCAGCCCCTCAGTTGGGTGACGGAAACCGCGCCCACGGACACGGAGTTCCTGATCCAGGACTCCTCCCCGCGTGTGGGTGAATCCGCATCCTTCAACCTCTCGACGTCGGATCCGACGAAGTGGATCGTCGTGGCGATCTGCGCCGACGATCCTCACCTCGACACTGCAGGTGCCGCCGAGATCTCGATCATCCCGAAGAGCGCGTACACGGCATCGGTGAAGGTCGAGGTCGAAGACGGAGAGTTCCGCGATGCCGTGACGTGCGAGGGCCTCACCCACCGCTGACGGCCACCGTCGCTGGTCACTCAACCGGCGGAACGCGCCGTGATCCCCCGCAGCAACACCGCCACCGTCGCGTCCACCTGTCCATCGCTCAACGGACGGCCGAGCAACGCCGCATAGCTGGCCATCGCGATGAACTGATCCGCGATGGCCGCCGCATCCGCATCGGCCCGCACGTCTCCGGCTTCGACCGCTCGCGCGACCCGCGCCGCGACCCACTCGCGGATCGGCGCCGCGAGCTTCTCGTTCAACGCCAGCCCGAGGTCGGGATCCGACGCGGTCACCAGGATCAACGCGCGAGCCACCGCGACGCCCTCCGGATCCGCCAGCGCGGCACTCATCGCCGAGAACCACGCCCGCAGGTCCGCCCCGAGATCGGCCGTCATCGGGACCGACACCTCGGCACCCGGCAATCCGCCCTCGAGCAGCGCCTCACCGAGGATCGCGGCCTTCGACGGCCACCACCGGTAGATCGTCTGCTTCGAGACCTCCGCAGCCTCCGCGAGCCCTTCGATGGTCACGGCGTCGTAGCCACCCGCGGCGAGCGCGCGCCGCATCGCCTCCAGCACGGATTGGCGGGCTCTTTCACTACGAGGACGAGGCACCTTCCGAGCGTACTCAGGCGTACACTGGAACATAAGTAGACGCACCGTTGCGTAACCCGAACAAGGAGAACGAGCATGGCCCTCACCGCACACTCCACCATCGGCGACTGGATGAACGACCCGACCGGCGGGCCCCTCATCCGCGGACTCTTCGAGAAGACCGGCGCCGATCCCGAGCTCCTCACCCCGGTGCTCGGCCTCCCCCTTCAGCAGCTCGTCGCAATGAGCCAGGGCCAGCTCCCCCAGTCGGTCGTCGACGACCTCGTCCGCGCGGCCAACGGCGGCGAGATCCCCGAAGACGACGCCTCCGAGGGCTGGACCGAGAAGCCCACATCCGGTCGCTTCGCCGGCAAGACCGTGATCGTCACCGGCGCAGCCTCCGGGATCGGCAAGGCCACCGCCGCGCGCATCGCCCGCGAAGGCGGACGCGTGATCGCCAGCGACATCGCCGCCGAGAAGCTCGACGCCCTCAAGACCGAACTTCCGGACGCCGACATCGTCACGGTTGCGGGCGATCTCACGAAGCAGGACGCGATCGACGCCGTCCTCGCCGCCGCCGGCGACCGCATCGACGGTCTCGCCAACGTCGCCGGCATCAACGACGACTTCTCCCCCGCGGGAGAGACCCCCGACGCCGTCTGGGACCGCGTGATCGCGATCAACCTGACCGCTCCGTTCAAGCTCATGCGCGCGGTCATCCCCGTCATGGAGGCGGCCGGTCGCGGCGCGATCCTCAACGTCTCGAGCGAGGCGGGCCTGCGCGGCAACGCCTCGGGCAACGCCTACACGGCCAGCAAGCACGGCATCATCGGCGTCACCAAGTCGGCAGCCTTCATGTACGGGCCGAAGGGCATCCGCGTGAACTCCGTGGCCCCGGGCGGAGTCGCGACCGGCATCCCGATGCCGCCGCACATGTCGGAGTACGGCTCCGGCCGCCTCGCCCCGTTCCAGCAGGCCATCCCGACTGTGGCGACGGCCGAGCACCTCGCGGCATCCATCACTTTCCTGCTGTCGGACGATGCCGTGAACATCAACGGCGCGATCCTCGCCTCGGACGGCGGATGGTCGGTGCAGTAAGCCGCACCCGCGAGACCGACGCCCCCGCCGACCCGAACGGCGGGGGCGTTTCGCGTCTGGGCTAGGAGGAGCGCTTCGTCGTGAGCACCGCGGCAGTGAGAGCCGTCGCGGTCAGACTGAGCAGCCCGACGCTGAGCAGCACGAGGCCGGCGGGCCAGACGGCGAGCATGACGACGTCGTACATGTCATCGCCGAGCGAGTTCCACTGCTCGATCGTCCCGGTGCTCGTGAGCGCGATGCCGACGATCGTCGCGATCAGCGGAAGGCCGACGGCAACCGTCCACGACCAGCGGCGGATGATCGTCCGCTGCGCTTCCTCCGCTGAGACGGTCGCTGCATCACCCTGTGTCGCTTCCATGCCTGCACCCTATCGGGGGCGAGGCGCGATTTCGCCGATGTGACCAGGGCAGGCCCGCCCTACACTCGACCCATGCTGAAGCTCACGTCGATCGTGATCCGCGTCGAAGACCTCCCCGCACAGATGCACTTCTGGAAAGAAGCGCTCGACTACATCGAACGCGACCCGGCGGAGGATGACTGGGTAGTGCTCAAGCCTCGCGATGCCGAGACTCCGTGCATCTCCCTCGACGCGCACCACTCCGAACGGGCGCTGCCGCCGCGTATCCATCTCGACATCTACGCCGACGACCAGTCCGCCGAGGTCCAGCGGCTCACCGGACTCGGCGCCCGTGAGGTGCATTGGGATGGTCGCCCCGCCGACGCCGACTACGTGATCATGGAGGACCCGGAAGGCAACCGCTTCTGCATCGTCGACCGCGCCGACTGGACCGGATGGGAACCCTCGCGCGACGTCACTCCTGCGTGAGTCGCACCGTCATCGTCGTCCCCATAGCCGTGACGTCGTAAGACAGCTCACCGTTGTCGAACGTGAACGTCTTGGTGTCATCACCCGAGGCGAGAATCGCCGAATCGGTCTTGCTCTTGTCATTGGCCGATTCCCACGTGAAAGACGTCGAACCGTCTTCCGGAACCGCGACCGTGCCCGCCCAGTAGAGCGACTTCGTATCCGGCGCGTTCCAGAAGACCTCGATCGTGTCGTCGGTGATGGTCGCCGTCTGGAAGCTCTCCGGGTCGTTGGAGTTGGTCTGCTTCCACTCACCGGTCAGGTCCACGGGCTCAGGCACCTCCTGCTTCTCTTCCACGGTCGATGACTTCGTGTCGCCCTTGGTCCCGTTCGATGCCGGCTCGCCGGAACACCCCACAGCGCCCACGCCCAGCAGAGCAAGGAGGGCGAGAGCGGACACGGTCTTGGCAGCGGCAGCGTTCATGGTTTCTTTCTGGGGAGGGAGTCGAGCGACGTCTGCGACGCTAGCAGACCCCGGGGGAGTACCTATTCCCGGCCCTTTCAGAGCACGCGCTCGCGGGCGACCTCACGCGGACGGTCGCGCTCCACCACCATCCGAACCACCGTCCCGACCACCGCGATCACGAGAGCCACGACCACCGGCAGCCACACCTCCGCGAGCACCATCGGGAACAACTGCACCGAGACCCGTGCCATTTCTGCGACATCACCGTCGAGCACCCGCATCCCGAGCCCGTACTGGATCGCCGTGAACAGCGCGGGCACCAGCCACAGCGAGAGCAGCGCCACCACCCACACCACGATCCGCGACGCCGGCCGCACCCCGCACCAGACGAGTGCAGCGCCGACCACGATCGCCGGGATCCACCGCAGCAGTTCGGGCAGGAACACGGGCGGAAACACCTCGCCGGTGAAAGCCAGGAACCACCGGCCGGCCCAGCTCCCGAACGGCACGGCCGCAAGCGCGACACCGAGCGCAGCGACACCGACCGAGCGGCGCGAGGTCATCCACACGCCGAGCTGCGCCAGGAGGGCGGCCACGATCACGCCGCCCAGGATGCCGGCGAAGTAGAGCATCGCGCGCGAGTCACCCCCACGGCCGAGCCCGAGCCCTCCGGCCAACACGCCGAAGCTCTGCATGATCGCGACCAGATGCACGAGCGCGACGCCGAGAGCCGCCGGCCAGACAGCGACGTCGCGGCGCCGCGCGACCACGTGCACCGCGATGCCGGCGAACACCCCGCCGAGCAGCACCAGGGAGAAGAGCAGCGTCGCCTGATATTGACTGAGCGGCAGCAGCACGAACGGCATGTCCTCCGGCATCGTCGGCGACGCCCACAAGTTCTGCAACGGCAACGTGCCGGCAATCGCCCACGGCAAGAGGCCCAGCACGGCACCACCGATGCCGAGGAAGAGCGGCAGAGCGCGCGACCGCTCGATCGGATCGGCAGCGACGACGGGCGATTCAGTCATAGAGAAGAACGTGTCACACGCAGGCCGGGCTCCCGGGAAGACACGACCGAGTCCGCCCGGGTGGCGACCGTGCAGTTCAGCCGAAGAGCCCGGAGATCAGACCTGACCCGGACGCCCGTCACGCGCCATCGCCTGCCGATGCGAGGAGAGAGCCGCACGCACGGCCGAGTAGATCACCAGCCACGAGATGAGGATGCCGCTGAGGAACACGGCCGCCCAGAACAGGATGAAGAGAAGCACGTTTTCACCGAACATGACCCCAGGATGCCCCCGAGGCGCTGCCGGGTCGGTCAGACTCCCCGCATCCGCTCGATAGCCACCCGCACCAGCGCCGCATTGCCGGGCGCCGTGCTGCCGTCGGGAAGGAGGAGCGTGTCCTCCAGCCCGATCCGTGCGGCCAGGCCGAGTTCGACCGCCAGATCGAACACGGGCCAGGTCGACCTCTCCTCGCCGTGGAGCAGGATCGGCATGTCAGGTTCCTCCAGCCGGACGTGCGCGATCATCGCCTCGGCATGCGCGCGCACGGTCTCCGCCGGCTCATCCGGCAACTCGATCAGCACCCGCAAGCACTCGCCCCGGACGGGCGAACGCTTCCACACCTCGAATCCGGACGCATCCCACAGCCCCGCTTCCACCGCGATGCCACGGCGCAGCAGCGAAGCCGCCACCTCGTCAGCACCGACCTCGTGCCAGTTCACGGAGGCATGATGGGGCGCCTCCGTCCAGGACGCGATCGCAGCCAGACGACGTTCGACATCGGGTTCCGCCCACGCCCCGGTCGTGACCCCCACCGGGACACCGGGCTGCGCCGCGCGGACGGCTGCGACCCACCGCGAGACATCCGGCGCTGCGAGGCTGTCCTGCCCGCGCGCGTTCTTCGGGTGCACATGCAACTCCTGCGCGCCCGCATCCACAGCCCGCGCCGCATCCTCGGCGACAACGCTCGCATCCGCACTCAACCACGGATGCTCGACCGGATCGCGGGCACCGTTGACACATGCCTGCAGCAGCATCCCTCCTTCGGACTCCTGGCGCGAAGGCGGATCCGAGGGCGCCCCGATCACCCGATCAGCTCACGCGGGTGGAGATCGTAGATGTGCGCCTCCGGCGAGGGCCCCTCCTCCGTGCGCACGGTGTGCGCGACCTGGCGCGCGACCGCCGCGCTGCGACCGACCTTCACCGCCTCGGCCTCATCTTCGAAGCTGCTGCCCAACGTCTGCGATTCACCCTCGATGCGGTTGAACCAGATGCCGTTGCGGTGGAACGTCTCGATATCGCCGGCGGCCATGCGGAATCCCTTCTCTCGCATTCCTTTCTACGCCAGACCACTGACACCGGCAGAGCCCCTTGACACCCTCTTGACAGGAGCTCGAGGCGGACGCCGTCAGCGCAGGAGACCGGCTTCCCGGACCGCCGCACCCATCGCCGTGACAGCCTCCGCGAGGATGGGACGGGGCGTCGCGAACACGACTCGCACATGGCTCTCCGCACCGCGACCCAACAGCCGCCCCTCGGTGAGTACGACCCCCGCCCGCTCGCGGAAGAACTCGGCGGGCGGCCCCGGGATCCGCAGGGCAGCGGTATCGATCCAGCCGATGTATGTCGCCTCGGGAATGCGGTACACCGCACCGGGCAGGTGTTCGTCCACCAGCGCCGCGAGCGCATGCCGCGACCCGTCGAGGTACGAGGTCACGTCCGACAGCCATGGCCCACCGTGACGGTATGCGGCGGTCGAGGCCACCACCCCCAGGGTCGACGCACCGTGCTGCACCGCGAAGCCGACCCGTCGATACCGCGCCTGGTCGGCGTCGTTCGAGGTGATCAGCTGCGCCGACTTCAGTCCGGGGATGTTCCACGCCTTCGAGGCACTCGTCCCCGTGACGGTGTGCGCGGCGGTGGCATCCGAGATCGAGGCATACGGCACGAACGGGGCGCCGTCATAGCGGAGCGGGGCGTGGATCTCGTCCGCGAAGACCCGTCCGCCGTGCCTCTCCACCACCTCCGCGATCGCCTCGAGTTCTTTGCGACCGAGGAGCGTGCCGATGGGATTGTGCGGATTGCAGAGCACGAGCGTGCGCGCTCCTGCAGCGAAGGCCTCGTCGATGCGCTGCAGGTCGTGGTGCCACCGCCCGTCGACCTCGACACCCGGAATCTCGATGACCGGATGGCCGATCGCCGGAAGATATGTCAGGAAGGGCATGTACGCCGGAGTGGGCACGATCACGGGCGACCCCGCGGGCGCATACTCCCGCACCGCGACGCCGAGAGCCGCCATCACATCCGACACCGGGTGCACGCGCTCCGGGTCGACCGCCCAGCCGTACTCGTCCTGCATCCACGCGGCGGTGGCCTCTCCGAGTTCTGCGGCCTGCGGGGGCGACAGGTAGCCGAGGTTCTCGTCATCGATCGCACGGTGCAGGGCGTCGGCGATCTCGGGCGCGATCCCGAAGTCCATCTCCGCCACCCACGCGCCGATCCGACCGGGATGCAGGCTCCACTTGCGGCTCTGCGGACGATCGAGGTGCACTCGAGTGCGCGCATCGAACGGATGCGACGGACAGTCGTCAGGCATGGTCTCCTCCCGGGCAGGATCCGACCAATCTACGGACGGCCGCGCGCCGGTGCAGGTCAGATTTCGGTGCGTGACGACGTCCGGGGCGTGGGGCTCGGGTCTGCAGCGTTCACAACTCCGCAAAATTCAGCCCATTCGGCGCAGAGCAGGGCGGGGAAGACTGCAACGACAGGATTCTTGAGGAGTTGTGAACGCGACGCGCCGCGGCTGCCCCGCTGGTAACGTTCCCTTGATCGGCGACACCACACCTCGGAGGGCAGTGATGAGCGAACGAGCGCGCCGCCCGACCGTCAAGGAAGTCGCGACCCGAGCGGGCGTGAGCCCCATGACCGTGTCGCGCACCCTCTCCGGCGGACTCAACGTGAAGCCCGACGTGCAGCAGCGCGTCATGGAGGCCGTCGCCGAGCTCGGCTACCACCGCAACGAGAACGCCCGCAGCATCCGCCCCGGCCACAGCAGCGGACTCATCGGCGTCGCGATCACGAACATCGCCAACCCGTACTACAGCACCTTCGCGCTGGGCGTCGAGGAGGAAGCCGCCCTGACGGGCCGTCGCATCCTCCTCGGGAACACGTCCGAGGACGCCGCACGCGAGGCCGACCTCGTGGGCGACTTCCTCGGCCGCCGCGTCGACGGGCTCATCGTGGTCCCCGCCGGCACCTCGTCCGCGCACCTCGCCCATTCCCAGAGTCAGGGTGTCCCCGTGGTCCTCGCCTCCCGCCGCATCGAAGGACTCGCCGCCGACAGCGTCGTGCTCGCAGACGACGACGGCGCCCACCGCGGAACCAGCGCGCTCATCGAGCACGGCCACACCCGCATCGGCTACCTCGGCAACGCGCTCTCGATCTTCACCGGTGAGCGCCGCTACGCCGGCTTCGTCCGCGCCCTGTCGGAACACGGTCTGACCGTCGACCCGGACATCGTCGCCACGAACCAGCAGACCGTCGACCAGGCCCGCGACGCCACCCGCGCCCTCCTCGACGCCGCGCATCCCCCCACCGCGATCTTCTGCGCCAACAACCGCAACGCGATCGGTGCCTTGAAGGAGATCAGCGCCCAGTTGAACGCCGGATCCCGTCGTGCCACCGACTTCCCGGAGATCGTGAGCTTCGATGACTTCGAGCTCGCCGAGCTCTCGCCGGTGCCGATCAGCGTGATCGACCACGATCCGCGCGAACTGGGCCGAGCCGCCACGCGTCTGTTGCTCGACCGTCTCGACGGGGGGAAGCTCGACGCCTCGACCCGCGAGATCGAGCTGCCGGTCTCACTCCGCGGCGTGCGCTGACTCCCTCCGCGCACCTCGCCCCTCGCACCTCGCCCCTCGCCCCTCGCCCCTCGCCCCTCGCCCCTCGCCCCTCGCCCCTCGCCCCTCGCCCCTTCCGGATGCATGATCCCGCACCGGATGCATGAGCGTGCGCTCACACCGCGTCATGCACGCGTCCGCGAGTCATGCATCCGGCACCGAACCACCGACACCAGCGCCACCGCACCCGCACCCGCCCCCGGCACCGACACCGCCACCGGTACCGAGGTGTTGACACCCCTCCACCGCATTGATAACGTTACCAATCATCGACGAGGAGGACCGATGGAGCTGTGCATCGACTTCGGGGGCACCGAGATCAAACTCGCCCTGATCGACGGCAGCCGTGTCGTCGCAGCACGCAGCGTCCGCATCGAAGGAACGACCGCCGACCTCTCCGTAGCCGCCGCGCAAGCCCACCGTCTCCTCGACGACGCGCACCGCCCCGCGGAGGCCGTCGGCATCGCGGTCCCCGGCGTCGTCGACCCGCACTCCGGGCGGATGCTGCACGCCAACGCGAAATACGACTTCCTCCGCGACTTCGACCTGAGCGCCTGGTCCCTGACCGAGTTCGGGCTCCCCGCCACGGTCGAGAACGACGCCAGGGCCGCCCTCATCGGCGAGACGTCGTCGGGCAGCGCACCCGGAGAGCGCGATGCGGTGCTCGTCACCCTCGGCACCGGGATCGGCACGGCGGCCATGATCGACGGCACACCTCTGCGCGGACGCACCGGGCACGCCGGCATCCTCGGTGGACACCTCACGGTCGACCTCGACGGGCCCCTCTGTCCCTGCGGCAACGTCGGCTGCGGAGAAGCCCTCGCGAGCACACGTGCCCTCCCGGAGGCCGTCACGATGACCGAGGTCTTCACCACCGACGCGCATGCGGCACTCCGGGCGAGGTTCCTGCACGTGTGGGGCGCGGTCGTCACGTCGCTCGCGCATTCCTACGACCCGGCCGTGGTGATCCTCTCCGGCGGGATCCTCCGTGCAGGAGACGCGGTCCGTGCGCCGATCGAAACCCACGTCCGCACACACCTCTGGCCCTCGATGACGCCCCCGCGCTTCGTCGTCCCGCCGGAGCCCGAGCTCTCGGTAGCCCGCGGACTCAGCGTCCTGGCCCGTTCGACGACCACCCACACCGCAACACCGCAGGAGGAAAAGTGACCACCCCGATCAGCGACATGCACGAAGGGCACACGACCCGAGGTCGCTACGACACCCAGCCCACCGTGGCCCTGCCGGAGGGCGAGCGCATCCTCCGAGGCGCCGAGGGCTGGGAAGCAGCGGCCGAGCTCGCCGAAGCCTGTGCACGCGTGACCGGCACCGCTCCCGTGCTCCTCGTGGACACGTACCCGGGCGTCGACCTCCCGACCCTGACGGCACAGGTGCGATCCGCCCTGCCGGAGTGGACCGTGCAGGATGTCGAGACCGCCGCTCGCCCGGTCGCCGAGGTCGAACAGCTGATCGCGCCGAACCTCACCGACGACCGGGTCTTCGGCGTCATGAGCCACTTCACCCTCGCCGACTTCTACGACGCCGCGCAGCTCGACGCCCTCGCCGCCGGCATCACGCAGACCCCGACCGTCGTGATCGGCTGGGGCGCCGCTCTCCTGGCGCCGCGCCTGGACGGCTCCGCCGCGACGGTGCTCGTCGACATGGCCCGCTGGGAGATCCAGCTGCGCCAGCGCAAGGGTGCCACCAACTGGCGCGCCGACAACGCGGCGGAAGACAACCTGCGCAAGTACAAGCGCGGCTTCTTCGTGGAGTGGCGCGTCGCCGACCGTCACAAGCGCAGCCTCTTCGAGACACTCGACTTCGTCCTCGACGGCAACGCGATCGCCCCGGCCGAGCCGCATCCGGATTCCCCGGAGGCGGGCATGATCACGGGCACCGCCTTCCGGCAGGCGCTGAAGGATGCCGCGTCCCGGCCGTTCCGCGTCGTGCCGTTCTTCGACCCCGGCGTCTGGGGTGGGCAGTGGATGAAGAACCTCATCGGACTCGACCCCTCGAAGGACAACTACGCGTGGTGCTTCGACTGCGTCCCCGAGGAGAACTCGCTGCTGCTCGAAGGCGAGGGCGGAGTGGTCGAGATCCCCGCGCTCGACCTCGTGTTCAGCCGCCCGGTCGATCTGCTCGGCGCGAAGACCTTCTCCCGCTTCGGCGCGGAGTTCCCGATCCGCTTCGACTTCCTCGACACGATGGACGGCGGCAACCTCAGCCTGCAGGTGCATCCGCTGACCGACTACATCCAGAACACGTTCGGCATGCACTACACGCAGGACGAGAGCTACTACATGCTCGACGTCGGCGACGACGCCGTGGTCTACCTGGGTACCAAGGAGGGCATCGACCGCGCCGAGATGCTGCAGGACCTGGCCACCGCGCAGGACGGCGAGCACCCCTTCCCGGCGGAGAAGTACGTCAACTCGTTCCCGGCCCGCAAGCACGACCACTTCGCGATCCCGGCGGGCACCATCCACTGCTCGGGCGCGAACTCGATGGTTCTCGAGATCTCGGCGACGCCGTTCATCTTCACCTTCAAGCTCTGGGACTGGGGCCGTGTCGGCCTCGACGGCGTGCCTCGTCCCGTGCACCTCGACCACGGCGCCCGCAACATCCAATGGGACCGCGACACGACGTGGGTCGGCGACAACCTCATCGACCAGGTCGAGACCATCCGCACCGACGGTGACGTCATCGAGGAGAGCACCGGCCTGCACGAACTGGAGTTCATCGAGGTGCGCCGGCACTGGTTCGAACAGGGCGCCGACCACGACACCGAGGGCACGGTCAACGTGCTCAACCTGGTCGAGGGGGACGAGGTGCGCGTGGTGAGCCCGACCGACGCCTTCGCGCCCTTCGTGATCCACTACGCCGAGACGTTCATCGTCCCGGCCGCGGTGGGCGCGTACCGGATCGAACGGACCGAGAACTCGCGCAGCGCCCGCTTCGCGACCGTCAAGGCCTACGTGCGCGGCTCGCGCACGAGTGACAACTGAACACCGCGCACCATGCAGCATCCATCGCCGGGGACTCCCACCACAGGAATCCCTTGCACCGCATCCATCACCTTGGTAGCGTGAATCCAGATTTCTGGTAACGATACCAAACGAACAAGGGAGTTCTGAATGATTTCGCGACGCACGATCGCCGCAGCCGCGGCCGGTCTCCTCCTCGGCACCCTGGCGCTCGCCGGGTGCGCCGGCGACTCCGGTTCCGGAGAGGCCGGAGAGGTGACCGGCACGCTCAACTTCTACACCGACAAGGCAGCGTGGAAGCCCGACTTCGAGTCGCTCAACGAGGTCAGCGGCGACGCCGTCGACATCACGCTGAAGACCACCGGGTACTCCGACGCCAACCAGTACGACGCCTTCATCAAGCAGTCGTTCCGCACCGACAAGTCGCCCGGCCTGTTCACCTGGCACACCGGTGACTCGCTCAAGCAGCTGGTCGACGAGGGACTGGTCGCCGAGACCACCGACATCTGGTCCCAGGCCGTCGACGCGGGCTGGGTGAGCGAAGACCTGCGCGACAGCTACACCTTCGACGGCAAGCAGTACTGCGTGCCGATGAACATCGCCTACTGGATCATGTTCTACAACAAGGCCGCCTTCGCCGACAACGGCGTCGAGGTGCCCACCACCTGGGACGAGCTGAACACCGCCGCCGAGACGCTGAAGGAGGGCGGGGTCACCCCGTACTACCAGACCAGCGTGCTGTTCACCTTCCAGTGGTTCCAGCACCTGGTCGCCTCCACCGATCCCGACCTGTACGCCGGGCTCACCACGGGCGACGTCAAGTACACCGACCCCGAAATCGTCGACATCATGAACGTGTGGCTCGACGAGCAGAAGGCCGGCTGGTTCAGCGACGCGGGGAGCACGACCGACCCCGCCGTCGGCCTCAAGCAGGGCGACTACGCCATGATCAACTTCGGCACGTTCTTCGCGGGCAACCTCGAGGGCGCCGGCATGACAACCGATGACTACGGGATGTTCGCGATCCCGGCCGTCAACGACAGCCTCGACACCACTCCGGTGGCGGTCGAGTCCGGTCCGATCTGCACGGCCGAGAACTCGAAGCAGCGCGACCTCGGTCTCGCCTACGCCGAGTGGTGGATGTCGCCCGATGCCCAGACGGCCTGGAACGATGCGCACGGCGACGTCGCGTTCAACCCGAAGGCCACGGTGTCCGACCCCGCCCTGGCCGAGATCGGGGAGCAGATCGCCGGCGACGGCTATTCGCTCTACGACCGGTTCTTCGAAGCCATGCCCACCGAGATCGTGACCACCGCGATCGAGCAGTTCGGCGCCTTCAACGCCAACCCCGGTGACCCGATGCCGTTCCTGGAGAAGATCCAGGCCACGGCGGACAAGTACTGGGCAGAGCAGGAGTAAGCGAGCGGATGGCGCACCAGAAGACGCCGTACCAGTGGTCCGCCCGGGGCTTCGTCGCCCCGGGCGTGATCCTGGTCGCAGTCCTGCTCTACCTCCCGCTGCTGTGGACGGTGTTCCTCAGCTTCACGAAGTACAACGGGCTCGGCAGCCCGACCTGGATCGGCCTCGACAACTATGTCGAGATGTTCACCGACGGCGACTTCGTGGGCTCGGCCCTGAACACCGTGCTCTGGGTGATCGGCACCCTGATCATCCCGGTCGGCATCGGTCTCGCGATCGCTCTGCTCACCTGGAACCTCGGCGGCGGCATCTGGCTGCGCCTCCCCTTCCTCATCCCCTACGCCCTCTCCGGTATCGGCGTCGGCGTGGTGTGGTCATTCATCCTCTCCTCGGGCGGCGCGCTCGACCAGGCGCTCGCGGCGTTCGGCATCACGGACCCGCCCCGATGGCTGCTGGATGCTCCGCTCAACACGATCGTCATGATCATCGCCTCCTCGTGGCAGGGCGTCGGCGTGAACGCGCTGCTGTTCACCATCGGACTGCAGGCGATCCCGAAGGAACCGTTGGAGGCCGCACGCATCGACGGCGCCGGCGGTCCGCGCCTGTTCACCAGCATCCTGTGGCCGATGCTGCGTCCGCTCACGGCGGTGGTCGTCGGACTCTCGATCGTCGCGAGCCTGAAGACCTTCGACATCGTGTGGGGCATGACCAAGGGCGGACCGGGCACGGTCTCGGAGACCCTGGCGCTGACCATGTACAAGGAGACCTTCGTGAACAGCGACTACGGACTCGGCTCCGCGATCGCCGTGTTCCTGACGGTCATCACCCTGATCGCCTCGGTGCTGTACCTGCGCCAGCAGCTCTCCCCGAAGAAGGAGATGTGATGTCGAAGATCATCAGAACGGCCGTGCTCGTCCTCCTGGGGATCGTGTGGCTGCTGCCGGCGTACCTCCTCGTGGTGAATGCGATGAAGGACCCGCTGACCTTCACGTCGAAGGAGTCCTGGATCCCGACCGACTTCCACCTGTTCGAGAACTTCGGCCAGGCGCTGGAGCTCTCGGGCATCGGCGACAGCATCGTGAGCACCCTCATCTACTCGATCGTCTCGCCGACCATCGCGGTGCTCGTCGGTGCCGCCGCCGGGTTCGCGATCGTGGCCCTGCGGCTCAAGCGCGGCTTCCTCTGGTTCGTCGTGATCTTCGGCGGAACCGTGTTCCCGCTGCAGATGGTGCTGCTGCCGCTGTTCGACGCGTACTCCCGCACCGGCCTGTTCGACACCCGCCTGGGGATGATCATGATCTACACCGTGATCTCGATCCCGTTCTCGGCATTCGTGATGCGCAACTTCTTCACCGGCGTCGCGCACAACGTGTTCGAGGCCGCGGTGCTCGACGGTGCCACCACCTGGCGCATCTTCACGCGCATGTACCTGCCGATGGCGTCGAGCGCCCTCGTGGCGATCTTCATCCTGCAGGCGACCTTCGTGTGGAACGACCTGCTGCTCGGCCTCACGCTCAGCCAGTCCGACGACATCCGCCCCATCATCACGACCCTGTCCGGCATGCAGAGCACCTACGGCGGTGCGCAGATGTCGGTCGTGCTCGCCGCGGCCGTGCTCGTCTCGCTCCCCACCGTAGTGCTGTTCCTGTGCACGCAGCGCTTCTTCGCCAAGGGCCTCGCACTCGGGCAGTACTGACCCCACACGCTTCCCGCCCCTCGAAAGGCATCATGCATCCCCTCATCCCCACCGTCGATGACCTCGCCGCCGATGCGGTGACCCACCACTTCGACGACATGATCGCGCCGACCGGCCTCACCAACATGCTCGGCACGGTGCGCGTGGACCACGATCTGACCGCGGTGAGCGCCGTGCAGTTCCCACCCGTGTCGCAGGGACTCACCCAGACGGCGGTGCTGTTCGTGGACGGCCGACTGTTCGCCTCTTGCGGAGCGCCCGTCACGCACGAGTGGCGTCCGGACCGGGTGGTGCGGCGGGCGACCGTCGGCGACCTGGAGATCGAGACCACCACCGTGTGCGTGCCGGGGAGGACGGCGGTCGCGATCGACATCGTCGTACACAACACCGGGGCGATGGACAGGGTGGTGCGACTCGGACTCTCGGCCGCCGCTCGGGCGACGCGCTCGGACACAGCCTGGCTCGACGCCGAGTCCCCCTCGGAGCGCGACACCGCGACCGTCGACGGCGAGCGCCTCGTGTTCTCCTCGGCGGATGGCACGGCGTGGAGCGTGCAGGGGATCGTGGGGGGATCCGCTGCCCTGAGCGGTGTCGCCGAGCTGCCGGACGCCTTCGACGCCGGCATCGGAGGCAACGGCCGCGGCGGAGAGCTCACCGCGTCGCTCGCCGTGCCGGCCGGAGGAAGCAGCCGCACCGGATACGTGCAGGCGATCGGGACCTCCGCGGCCGACGCCACCCGCACCTTCGACCTCGTCACGGCCGACGTCCCCGGCGCGGTGACCGACGCCGAGGAGTTCTGGAATCGCCAGCTGCACGCCGCTTTCGACCCCGACGACGCAGAGTTCACCGGCGCGCTGCCCGTGCTCGAGACGACCTCCGCTCCGCTGCGGCGCCTGTACTGGTGGGCCGCTCTGGGCGTGATCTGGTTCCGCCGGGACTTCGCGGGCAACGTGCTCGGGCGCTCGTACGACACCCTGATGCCCAACTACTGGGGCACCACCACGTTCATCTGGGACTACAGCCTGAGCTCCGTGAGCCACGCACTGCTAGACCCGGGCGAGATGCGCTCCCAGCTGCGGCACTGGATCTCCCTCGACATCCACTCGCACTTCGGCACCTCGTCCCTCACCGGCGGACCGGTCGGCCGGTGGTATTCCGTCAACGACTACGCGATGACACGGCTCGTGCACGACTATGTGCGCTTCACCGGGGACACGGCGTTCCTCGACGAGGTCGTCGGCGGCCAGACCGTCGCCGAATCCGTCCGGGAATGGGCGACCGCCTGGAAGGACCTGCGCCGAGGGACACCCCTGGCCGACTACGGAGAGATCGACAACCTGCTCGAGTGCGTGAGTTCGTACACGCACGAGGTCGCGAGTCTCAACGCCGCGAACGTGTGGAGCATGCGCACGGCGGCCTCGCTCGCCGAGCTCCAGGGCGACGGCGCCTCCGCGGCCGACCTGCGCGCCGAGGCCGAGGCCCTGCTGCCCGCGGTGATCGCGCGCTACGTCCCCGGCGAGGGCATCTTCACCGCCGGACAGCCCGACGGCACGCAGCTCCCGGTCCGGCACTGCTACGACTTCAGCGTGGTCGGGACCACGATCGCCGACGACCTGACCCCCGGTGTGCGCGACGACATGGTCTCGTTCTTCCAGCGCGAGCTGCAGACCGACAACTGGATGCGCGCCCTCTCCCCGTGGGATGCCGACGCCAGCTACAGCCCGAGGCCCGACCACCAATGGAACGGCGCCTACCCCGCCTGGCCTGCGGATGCCGGTCGCGCGCTCGCCGCCCTCGGTGCCCCCGAGGTGCTCACCTCCTGGGTCGAGGGCTTGTCGCGCACCGCGAACCAGGGTCCGATGGGGCAGGCGCACTTCGTCGAGGAGGCCGTGCCCGGCATCAACGGCGGCGCCCGCAAAGCCCCGCCGCAGCTGCCGTACATCATCGACTGGTCGTGCTCCTCATCCGGCGCCTGGATCGAGCTCGTGATCGAGGCCCTGTTCGGCGTCTCGGTCGCCGCGGACGGGACGGTGCGCGCCGCGGGCTGCGTCGCCGCGCTCGACCCGCAGGCGGTGCTGCGAGGGTTGCGCGTCGGCGAGCGCCACTACGACATCCACGCCTCCGGAGGCATCACCGAGACCGCGGGCTGAGCCCCCGACCACCACGCAGTACCCACACGAACACGAAGGAGTGATCGAGATGAGAAGACGCATGATCGCGGCCGGCCTGGCCGTCGCCTCCCTGTGCGCGGGAGCCCTGTTCGCCGCCCCGGCGAGCGCGGCCGTCCCCGCCGGCGGAGGGCACGGCAACGGGCACGGACACGGCACCGGGAACGGGCAGTGTTCGCTGGTCGACAAGACGCTCACGGCGACGGCGAGCGTGAACCAGGATCTGACGGAGACGTTCACGACGTACGGGAACACCGGTGGGGAGTGGACCGGCGGTGACAGCACCTACTCGCTGCCCCTCGGCAAGGGGAAGACCGGCTGGTTCTTCTCGGACACCTTCCTCGGCACGGTGAACCCCGACGGATCACGTCCCACCGACTCGCCCTTCGTGAACAACTCCGTCGTGGTGCAGGACCGCCGCGGCGACCTCACGACCATCACGGGCGGCACGCCGGAGGACCCGGCCGGCATCATCCCGCCCGAGCCCGACGGCAAGTGGTACTGGATCGGCGACCCGACGCCCGGCCGTCACGGCACCGTGCAAGTTCCGCTGCTGCAGTTCGCGCGCACCGGTACCGGGCAGTGGGACTTCGCGTGGACGGCGAACAGGCTCGCGACGCTCGACGGGCGGACGCTGCAGCTCGACAGCATCGTGGATCTGCCCTCGGCGACCGGCATCAACTGGGGATCGTGGACGCTCGAGGAACGCGGCACGACCTACATCTACGGCATCGCCGACCCCGGCGGGGTGCGCTCGGCCTACGTCGCCAAGGTGCAGGGCAAAGACGGTCTCACGGGCACGTGGACCTACTGGAACGGTACGGCCTGGTCGGCGTCCGAGGCCGATGCCGTACCCGTGGTGCCGTATGTGGCGAACGAGTTCAGCGTGGCGCCGTTCCGCGACGGCTACCTGCTCGTCACGCAGGACACCTCCGAGCTGTTCAGCACCCGCATCGTCGCACGCACCTCCTGCTCGCCGACCGGACCGTTCACCGATCCGGTCGAGCTGTACCGCACCCCGGAGACCGGCGCGCTCGGCAGCTACGCAGACCCCGACGTGTTCACCTACAACGCGCACGAGCACCCGAACCTGCGACACGGCAACCGCATCCTCGTGTCGTACAACGTGAACACCTTCGACAACGTCGGCGACGTGTACGACGACGCCTCGATCTACCGTCCGCGGTTCATCGACGTGCAGCTGAAGGTCACCGGATGACCGATGACCTTCCGGTGCTCCGGGGGCTGCTCGCCTCCGGAGCACCGCTCACCTGGGTGTTCACGGGCGACTCGATCACGCACGGCCTCATCCACACCCGCGGCGCCCGCAACTACGTCGACCACCTGCACGAGCTGATCCGCGGTGATGCCGGTCGGGTGCAGGACACGGTGCTCAACACGGCGATCACGGGATGGCGGGCCGACCTGATCCTCGGCGACTTCCCGCGCCGTGTAAAGCACTGGCGGCCCGACGTCGTCACGCTCATGATCGGCACGAACGACTGCACCACACAATGGCTCGACCCCGTGATCGAGGTGACGGCGTTCGCGGCCGCGATCACGGAGGTCGTCCGGCGCGTCCGGGACGACGGCGGGATCCCCGTGCTGCAGACCCCGCCGACCGTGGACCTGCATCACGCACCCGACCGCGCCCGCATCGGCGAGTTCGCGCAGGCGGTCCGTGACGTGGCCGCGCGCGAAGGGGTGATCCTGGTCGACCAGCACGCCGCGTTCACCGCCTTCTCCGAGGGGACCGGCCCCGGCAACGACGACATGGCGTGGGGGCTGCTCGACGACGCGTTCCACCCGAACGCGGCCGGACACGCACTCCTGGCGCTCGGGTGGGCCGATGCCCTCGGGTTCGACGCCGCGTCCTCGCCCGTCCGCACGGACCTCGCCGCACGCGTGGCCGTGGCCCGGCATCCGCAGTGGCCGCCCGCGTGACGGTCTCCGCGCGGCCGCGTGCATAACTCCTCAAAAACGTGCGTGTTCGACGCCGGATGGCCGTCTGCAGACCGAAGCGACCCCGCACTTGAGGAGTTGTTCACCGCGACAGCCGTTCACAACTCAGGAAGAGCGTCGCCCTCCTCCCCGGATCGACCCCCGCGGGCTAAATCGGCGCGACTTTTCCTGAGTTGTGAACCGCGGCATCGGGCGACCGCTGCAAAGCCGTTCGGGTGTTAGGTTTTGAGTCGGGTATCGAGGCGGGAGCGCAGCGGTGGACAAAGGCGACACGGAGCAGCGGGGAACCGCGGCGGAGCAGCGCAAAGGCTACGCGAAGGGCCAGGCGCGGCGGCAGGCGATCGTCGACGAAGCGCTGGAGCTGTTCTCGCGCACCGGGTATCGAAACAGCTCGATGCGTGAGATCGCCCGGCGGGTCGGGCTCACTCAGTCCGGACTGATGCACCACTTCGCCGACAAGGAGGAACTCTTCGCCGAGGTGCTGCACCAACGCGACGAGACCGTCCGCGGAGCCGCAGGAGAGCCCGCCGAGCACACGCTCATCGATCAGGCCGGCAAGGTCGTCGCGCACAACCAGTCATCCCGCGGCCTCGCATCGCTGTATGCGATCGTGTCGGCGGAGGCCTCCGACCCGGATCACCCCCTGCACGACGAGTTCGTCGACCGCTACCGCTCTGCAGCCGACCGGGCGGGAGACCTCCTCCGCCGGGCGCAGGAGGCGGGCGAAGTGCGCACCGACCTCGACCCGGACCTCGCGGGGCGGCTGATCAGTGCGGTGATGGACGGGATCCAGCTGCAGTGGCTGCTCGACGAGTCCGTCGACATGGTGCCGCTCTTCGAGGAGTTCGTGCGCGGATACTTCCTCCCGTCGGATGCCCCGGAGGAATCGCCCGCTGCGGAGGGGTGACAGGGATCAGCCCACCTCGATCGTGAGCCGCACCTCACCGGCCTCCTGCGCCTCCCAGGTCGCGCGCGGAATCAACACCCCGCCCCGCCGGTATCGTCGCGGCACAGGGGTCGTGTCGACGGGGCGTCCATCGAGCAGCACGCGCCGCACACCGTGCCCTTCCCCCGTGACCCGGTAGGTCGCGATGACGTCTCTGCCCCCGCACCGTATCTGCGCCGAGGAGCCGTCGAACACCTCGGGGAGCACGGGGTCGACCTGCAGCCCGTTCACGGTCCACCGGCATCCGAGCACCTCTTCGACCAGGATCCGCAGGATGAGCCCCGGCCCGGACGAATACACACGCCACCCTCCCTCAAACGAGAACTCCGGATCGAAGAGACGGTCCGGGTGCTCCTGCGCCTCATAGCGGTCGGCGAACCCCGCATCGGAGGACGAGTAGTAGCAATCCGACTGCCGCGCCGCGGCTCCGGGCACAGCCGATCGCACCCCCTGCGGTATCAGCAGTTGCAACGCGTTCCACGCCCGGTCCGCCAACCCGAGTCGCAGCAGCGCCTGCACCCACCGGATGTGGGCATGCGAGTACATGAGGCCAATCTCGCGCCCCCAGAACGACGCCGCCTCAGCCCGCAGGAACGTCCGCGTGACACCACCGTGATAGGGAAGGGGCCGGTCGAAAAGGTAGATGCCGGTGGGGCCGTCGAGGTGCCGGTCGACGAGGGCGAGGTGGTGCGAGGCCTCCTCGGGGGTGAGCAGCTCGTCGCCGATCGCGTGGATCACCTGCAGGGATCCGTGCCCGATGTGCGTCCGGTCGTCCGCGGGGTGCACGAGCGGCTCGAGTCCGTCCGAGGTGATGATCGAGTACCCGCACAGCTCCCCGTCCACGAGGAGGCGCTCGCGAAACGCGCTGCGCGTGCCGGCCGCGAGCGACGCCATCTGGTCGGCCAGTTCGGGGGCGGCATCGGCGAGACGGGGTCCGAGCGTCTCGAGTGCCTTGATCTCCAGCTCGGTCGTCCAGGTCGAGCACAGCGAGGCCGCGAGGGCGGGGCTGGCGGGCTGAAGGGCGTCGTTCCAGTCTCCGTGCCCATAGGCAGGCAGGCGCGGGTCGGCGCTGCGGCGTGAGGCCAGTCGTCCGAACGCCGCCTCCACGTGATCGAGGATCGATGAGGGCGGCGACAGCTCGTCCGTCCCGACGGACGACACCCGCTCGTGCAGGATGCCGTCGTCCCCCGTCGCCTCCAGGTACTCCCCCAGCGCCAGGAGCGGCCAATAGACCACGTCGCCGTGGCTGTCCCGATGCCCGGGTGCACGGTGGTCACGGAGGTACTGGAACCACTGGGGCCAGTCACCGTCGGTCTGCTGCGCGGAGAACACCGTGAGCAGCACGTCGCGCAGCACTGCCGGACTGTCGGTGGCCAGGAGCAGTCCCACCGGGCCCTGACTGACGTCACGGGTACCCCATGCGCCGCCCGTGAACTGCTCGAGCCCTCGCGGCGCCTGGTAGTGAACGGCCGCGTCCGCGACGAACGACGGCAGGATGCGGTTCAGGCGGCGGATGCTCTCGTCATCGCCGTGAAGCTCGGGGGCACGCCACAGCGCCTCACGCTCACCCGCGTCCGCCTGATCGACGAGCACGATGCGGTGCCGGAAGACCGTCCCCGAGGGGTGGACGCTCGCCCGCCACCGGTCGTCACGGCTGCGGCCGTCGGCGAACAGCGAGCCGTCCTCTCCGGAGGCCGTGACCGCATCGGCATGGGCCGATACGAGGAGCTCGATGGGCGGGCCTTCGACGACCTCCACCTCGACGATCAGCTCCCGCAGGGTCAGTGTGCTGACCACCTCGATGCGCCGTCCATCCCACCGATAGACCCAGCGGACCCGGGGGCCGTCGACGATCCACGCGCTCGGGGTGCCGAGCATCAGCCACGGGCCGGTGGTTCCGCGGACGAAGAGCCGCAGCCCATCCGCGCACTTGAGCCCGACGGCGCTGCGCCGCACCGAGAGGAGCGGCGCAGCGCTGGCATGCCCGATCGTGAGCTGCGAGGCGAAGACACCGTTCATCCACGCCGTGGAGGCGACCGTGAGATCAGCGGGATGCGGGCCCGCCGACACCCGCGAGATGTGACCGTGCGGACGCATCACGGCACGCTCCTTCGGGCCGGACACGACGTGGCGGCCGCCCGCCCAGTACGCCCAGGCGCCGGCCGGCCCGTCTTCCACCCCCTCGGCGTGCGCGCCGCCCACCGCGAGGAAGTCCTCCTCGGACAGGTCCTCGACGATCGCCGTGCGCGCCGGGCTGAAGAGCGTCGGCACGACGGCGGCGAGGGGTCCGAGCTGCGGCGGCTCCGTTCGCCACGGCGTTCCTCCATCGATCGCGTCCACGAACGCCAGGTCACTCGCGTCCGTCCGGCCGGGATGGTCGTCCACGACCACGACGGGAAACCTCAACGCACGGGTCTCGCCGCACGCCAGCGTCCGAGTCTCCGTCTGCAGGCCCAGCAACGTGTGCTCGCCCTGCAAGCGGCGGGACGGAAGGTCCCGCGAGAGATCGAGTCCTCCGTCAGGGAACGCCAGTTGTCGGGCATCCGTGCACCACCCCACCACCCGCTCAGTGCTCCCCACGGCCATCCACGGATTCCTCGGTCCCGGCATGCTCTGCCGGACGGCGAGCCACGCGACCTCCGGCTCGCCGAGCGGCTGGACATCGAGGTAGTTCGACACGTAGAACTCGTTCTCACGCAGGCTCTCGGCCGCGGTCAATGCCGGATCGATCAGGTGCACGACGTCCAGCGCGACCGGCTCAGACCCGGCGTTGCGGAGGTGGACGCTCCAGCCGGCAACACCGTCTGCGGGGTGCTCCCACCACACCTGCCACTCCACTCCGCGGATCGTCCCCGAGACCAGCGCCGAGCCGTCACCGCGAGCGACCCGGCCCTCGCACGCGGGACCGGTGAGCGGATGCGCGTGCACCCCCTCCGCGCTGCGGAACCGGAGCCAGACCTGGTGCGGCCCCGGTTCGAGCTCGCTGGCCGGATACTGCAGCAGACTGAGGGGCCCGGCCTGCAGAGAGCCCAGGGCTCCTGCCGACGTGAACTGCGCTCGGATGACGGGGAGGGAGTAGTGCACTTTCCTTCAATCTCTCTGAGGTGTGGGCGGCGCGACGACGATCACTTGATGCCGCTGGTGGCGATGCCCTCGATGATGAATCGCTGGAAGAAGAGGAAGACGACCAGGACCGGCAGCACGACGACCGTCGCGCCCGCGAGCAGCAAGCCGAAGTCCGTCGCGTTCTGCCCCGTCGACACCAGCGACAGCGCGACCGGCAGCGTGTAGGTCTTCTCACTGCTGGCGACGACGAGCGGCCAGAGGAAGTTGTTCCAGGAGCCGAGGAAGGTGAGGGTCGCGAGCGTGGCGATGGCGGGGCCCGCCAGCGGCAGGTACACACGGAAGAAGATCCGGAACTCCCCCGCGCCGTCGAGTCGCGCCGCCTCCAGGAGGTCGCGCGGAGTGCCCAGGAAGAACTGTCGCATCAGGAACACCCCGAACGCGCCGGCGAGGAACGGGATGAACAACGCCGTCAGCGTGTCGGCGAGTCCGAGATTGACCACGAGGACGAACTGCGGGATGAACACGACCAGCCCCGGGATCATCAAGGTGCCGAGCACCGCGATGAAGATCGCCTTCTTGCCCGGGAAGTCCAGCATCGCCAGTGCGTACCCGAGCATCGAACAGAAGAGGATGTTGCCCGTGGTGACGACGACCGCCACGGTCGCCGAGTTGAAGAAGAACCGTCCGAAGTCGAGCCGCTCGAACAGTCGTACGAAGTTGTCGAACGTCGGGTTCGCCGGCCACCAGGTCGGCGGCGACGCGAGGAGCTCGCCCTGAGTCTTGAACGCGCCGAGCACCATCCAGAGGAACGGCATCACGACGATCACGAAAGCGAGGATCACCGCGATGTAGATCCACACCCTGTTCCGGGATGCGCGCATCAGCTCTTCTCCCTACTCACACGGAACTGGATGAAGGTGACGACGATGACGACGATGAATGTGATGTACGCCATCGCGCCCGCGAGCCCGAAGTTGCCGAATCCGAACTGCCGGTAGGTGTACAGAGACACGGAGAGGGTGCTGTTGAGCGGACCGCCGTCGGTCATGACGAACGGTTCCTCGAAGAACTGCAGATAGCCGATCGTGGTGGTGACGACGACGAACAGCATCGTCGGCCGCAGCGTCGGCAACGTGATGTGCCAGAAGCGCTTCCATGCTCCGGCGCCGTCGAGGGAGCCTGCCTCCAGGAGCGACGGCGGCACAGCCTGCAGGCCCGCGAGGAAGATGATCATCCCGGTGCCGAAGTTCCGCCACACAGCCATGACGATCAGCGATGCCAGCGCGGTGCGCTGGTCTCCGAGCCAGTGCGGCCCGTCGATCCCCACCCACCCGAGCACCGTGTTGATGAGACCGTTGTCCGGCTGATAGAGGAACTTCCACACCACCGCGACCGCCACGATGCTGGTGATCACGGGCGTGTAGAAGCCCACCCGGAAGAAGTTGCGGAAGCGCTTGATGCCCTTGTCGAGCACGACGGCCGCGAGCAGCGCCACCGCTATCGTCAGCGGGACCCCGACCGCCACGAACACGGCGGTGTTGGTGGCGGCGCGTAGGAACAGCGGGTCTCCGAGAGCCTTGGCGTAGTTGTCCAGGCCGACGAAGCCGACGTTGAACGGAGTCTTGATGTCGGTCACCCGAGTATCGGTGAAGCTCATGAACATCGACTGGAACACGGGCCAGACGGTGAAGACCCCGAACAGGAGGCAGAAGGGGAGGGCGAGGATCAGGCCCGCCCGTGCCTCGCTCGAGCGGAAGCTCCTGCTTCGACCCGAGCGAGGCTGCCGAGCGGCGACGGTCATTCGCCGCCGAACCCGATCGATGTGGCCTCCTGCTGCACGGCTCGGAGCGCCTCCGCCGGATCCGACCCGGTCTTGGTGACGGCCTCCACCTGCGCGTCGAGGCTCGTCGCGATCTGCTCCCAGGTCGTGATCGACGGCGGTGCCTTCGCGGTCTCGAGCTGCGTCCCGAAGACGGCGAGCTTCTCATCCGACTTCAATGCATCGGTCGTCCATGCCCCCTTGACGGAAGGCAGGTCGCCGACGATGTCGAACCACGAGGCCTGGGTCTCCTCCTCGGTGAGGAACTGCACGAGCTTCCACGCGGCATCCCGGTTCTTCGTGTTCGAGAACACGCCGAGGTTCGAGCCGCCGACGAACGAAGCCTCCTTCTGGGCAGAGGGCATCACCGCGACGCCGTATTTGTCAGCGAACCCCTCGCCGCCCAGCGCTTCGACGCTGCCGATCATCCAGGGACCGGAGATGAACATCGGCACACGGCCATCGACGAAATCCGCCTCCGTCGTGCCCTCGGTGGGGGCGCTGTCGGCGAGACCGTCGGTGAAGAACGACTGGTAATAGGACAACGCGTCCGCGTTCTCCGGAGAGTCGAACGTGAACTCGGTCAGGGCGTCGTTCGTGATGTCGCCGCCCGCCTGCCACATGAACGGGAGCAGTGTCTGCCAGGAACCGGTTCCGCCGGGCTGCAGGCTGATGCCCCAGTCCACTCCCGGCTGCGTCTTCATGGCGGCCGCCATGTCGTGCAGTCCGTCCCAGTCCGTCGGCGGCTCGGTGATGCCGGCGGCCTCGGCGATGTCGGTGCGGTAGAACACGACGCGGGTCTCGACGTACCACGGCACGCCGTAGGAGACGCCGTCCACCAGGTTCGTGGCGTTCGCGCCCTCGAAGAAGACGCTGTCGTCGATCTGCGCGGGCACCGGGTCGAGCGCGTTCAGGCCGGCGAACTCACCCATCCAGGTCGTGCCCACCTGAGCCACGTCCGGTGTGGTGCCTGACGCGATCGCGGCGATGAACTTGTCGTGCGCAGAACCCCAGGGCACCGCGGTGACCTCGACGTCGACGTCGGGGTTCTGTTCCTCGAAGGTCTTCGTCAGCTCGTCGAGGTTCTCCCCCTCGGCTCCCATGGCCCAGACCGTGAGGCTACCGGTGGCTGGTCCGTCGGAGATGTCCTCCGCTCCTCCGCCCTCCGCGGGCCCGGCATCCGCCCTCCCGCAGGCCGTCAATGTCGCCAGTGTCACGCCGACGAGCGCGAACGCCGCCAGTCTCTTGTTGATTCTCATGTGATCGCCTTCCGATCTGATGGGGTCTTGCTTCTCGTCGACGCCTGGCGGACGCTGCTCAGGCGCGTCCGGCACCGAACCTCTCGATACCGATGACCGGGCGGAGCCGGCTTTCGACGGCCCGCGTCGCGAAGCCTCGACGGACGACGCCGTCACAGAGCACGTTGCCGATCGCGCCCATCACCATCGCCTGATCGAGCGAGAGGTGACGACGGGCGACCGTGCCCGATCGCACGGCGACGGCGTCGAAGAAGCCGCCGCGCCCGTACGCGTCGAAGTCCCGCTGGATGTTCACGAGGTTCGTGAACGCCTCCGCCGGCTCGTGCATCATCGCGAGGAACGCGGCGTGCGGGGTGACCACGCCGTCTCCGTACGTCGGTTTCGGGTTCGTCGCCGGCCGGCAGTCGCCGAAGCCGGGGTCGAAATTCGTTCCCTCCTGGTCGGACAGGTAGCCGTCGGGATTGAGTCCGAGCGCGTCGACGCCGTACTCGCGGTACCCGCCTGCGGGGTTGCTCGACGGGCTGAACCCCCAATAGCCGTAGCCGGCCTCTTCGAGACCGTGCTCGCGCTGCGCCCGCACGTGCAGCGGGTGATTGCGCCCCCAGCTCCCGGGTGCCCACCGAGCCTCCGGCACGAACACGTCGGGCATGAGCTCCTCGAACATGCTGCCGCCCCAGCCGGGCACGATGCGCATCCCGCGGTAGGTGTACGCGCCTTCGTAGACATCGAGACCGAAGTAGGTGCGACTCTCACCCACGGGCTGCATCTCGTGCCACGACCAGTCACAGGAGGCCGGGAAGGTGCGCCAGGACGCGTAGTACTGCTTTCCGGGGATCTGTCCCGTGATGATCCCGAGATAGGTGGTGATGCGCGTCTCGGACACCACGGTGTCGTAGTGGTGCGTGGTCAGCCACACCGGTTCGCGGCCGACGTGCGTGCCCCGGTAGACGCCGCCCGGCCGGTCGTGGTCGAAGGGGAAGAAGCCGCCGTGGATGAGTCCGCCCTCGCGCACCGGGTGCTCGGGGTCGCTGTTGTCGTTGTAGAACGCGTCCCAGCGCATCCGGTCGAAGACCTTGGACGCCCAGTGCGCCGCGCCCCGATCCGCGTTCTTCACCGTGAGCAGCGCGGCACCCAGCCATCCGTTGTCGACGCTGGAGCAGAAAGGATGGATGGCATCGCCCGAATCGGGCCACGTTCGCAGCGCCTTGCCCGTGGCTTCGTCGTACCAGTTGTAGTACATGCCGCTCGGGGCGTGATGCTCCATGCGGTCGAGGGTCTTCAGGGTGCGGATGAGACGCCCGGTCGCTTCGCCCCGCGAGATGAGGCCGAGCTCTCGGGCGACGAGCGTCGACCACAGATAGCCACCGATGTTCGTCGGAGACGTGTAGCCGGAGCGCTCCCCGGCGCTGAGTCCCTCGGTGATGTTGTCGGCGGGGAGGCCGGTGCTCCGGTCGGTCATCGCGACGAGGCTCCGCCAGGTGTCGGCCGCCCACCCCCGCACCTGGCGCGTGTCGAATCTGCGTGTCTGCGCGTTCAGGCCGCCGCGAAGAAGAGCGGGCGCCGCGACCGGCGACTCGACGGGTGCGGCAGCAGCCGGGAGCGCGGGAGTCATCGCGACGGTCGCCAGCGAGGCCGCCCCGGCCACGAGAAAGGTGCGCCGGTCGAAGGCTCGACGGTCGTTCATGTGCTCTGCTCCGTTCCACAGGACAGCTCTGCCCCGCTCAGGCGACGCCTCGCTGCGCCGTGCACCGACCATAGCGTAGAAAACCGTTCATGTGAACGGTTTTCTCGCTACAACCCCCATTCCAGGGGATCCGTCGACCCGTGGCGGGATCGAAAACGCTCCGGACACGGCCTTCCACGGAGCGTTGTTGCACCCGCAATGCACGCCGAACCCGCGCCGGTAGACTGAACATGCCCCGCCGGCCCCTTCCCTTGGAGTGCGCGTGACCACCGCCCCTGCACCTTCCCCCCAGCACGTCCCCGACTCCGTCGAGAACGCGATCGCGACGCCCGAGAAGGAGCAGCCCTACGGGGCCCTCGGACTCAAGCCCGATGAGTACGAGCGCATCAAGGAGATCCTCGGCCGTCGCCCCACTTCGGGCGAGCTGGCGATGTACTCCGTGATGTGGTCGGAGCACTGCTCCTACAAGTCGTCGAAGAACTACCTGCGCCGCTTCGGCCAGAAGGTCTCCGACGAGATGAAGGAACGCCTCATGGTCGGCATGGGCCAGAACGCGGGCGTCGTTGACGTCGGCGAGGGCTGGGCCGTCACCTTCAAGGCCGAGTCGCACAACCACCCGTCGTTCATCGAGCCCTTCCAGGGTGCGGCGACCGGCGTCGGCGGCATCGTCCGCGACATCATCTCGATGGGCGCCCGCCCGGTCGCGGTCATGGACGCCCTGCGCTTCGGTGCGGTCGACCATCCTGACACCGCCCGCGTCGTGCATGGTGTGACCAGCGGCATCAGCTTCTACGGCAACTGCCTGGGCCTCCCGAACATCGGCGGCGAGACGGTCTTCGACGCCGTCTACCAGGCCAACCCGCTCGTGAACGCGCTCGCGGTGGGCGTCCTGCGTCACGAGGACCTCAAGCTCGCCAACGCGACCGGCGTCGGCAACAAGGTCGTCCTGTTCGGTGCCCGCACGGGTGGCGACGGCATCGGCGGCGCGAGCATCCTCGCCTCCGACTCCTTCGACTCCACCGGGCCGACCAAGCGCCCCGCGGTGCAGGTGGGCGACCCCTTCGCCGAGAAGGTGCTGATCGAGTGCTGCCTCGAGCTGTACCGCGGCGAGCTCGTCGAGGCGATCCAGGACCTGGGCGCCGCCGGCATCTCCTGCGCGACCAGCGAGCTGGCGGCCAACGGCAACAGCGGCATGAAGGTCTCGCTCGACAACGTCCTGCTGCGCGACCCCACGCTCACGGCTGAGGAGATCCTCATGTCGGAGTCGCAGGAGCGCATGATGGCGATCGTCGCGCCCGAGAAGCTCGACGCGTTCCTCGAGGTCGTGAACAAGTGGGAGGTCGAAACCTCCGTGCTCGGCGAGGTCACCGGTGACGGACGCCTCATCATCGACTGGCAGGGCGAGCGCATCGTCGACGTCGACCCCTCGACGGTCGCGGTCGACGGCCCCGTCTACGACCGCCCGGTCGCGTACCCGACATGGATCGACGCCCTCCAGGCGGACGCCGCCGAGAACCTCCCCCGCTCGAACGACCCGGAGACGCTGCGCGAGCAGTTCCTCGACATCGTCGCCTCGCCGAACCTCGCCGACACGAGCTGGATCACCAACCAGTACGACTACTACGTGCTCGGCAACACCGCACTGAGCTTCCCCGACGACGCCGGCATGATCCGCGTCGACGAGGAGTCCGGCCTCGGCTTCGCGGTCTCGACCGACGCCAACGGCCGCTACTGCCAGCTCGACCCGTACGCAGGAGCGCAGTTGGCCCTCGCCGAGGCGTACCGCAACGTCGCCGTCACCGGTGCTGTGCCGACCGCGATCACCGACTGCCTCAACTTCGGCTCGCCCGAGAACCCCGAGGTCATGTGGCAGTTCGGCCAGACGGTCGACGGCCTGGCCGACGGATGCTACGAGCTGGGAACCCCGGTCACCGGCGGCAACGTCTCGTTCTACAACCAGACCGGCGACGTGCCGATCCACCCGACCCCGCTGGTCGGCGTGCTCGGCATCATCGACGACGTCTCGCGCCGCATCCCCTCCGGCTGGCAGGACGAGGGCCAGAACATCTACCTGCTCGGCACCACCTCGACCGAGCTCTCGGGTTCCGCGTGGGCGGACGTGGTTCACCAGCACCTCGGCGGTCTGCCGCCTGCGGTCGACCTCGCGGCGGAGAAGCGCCTCGCCGGTCTGCTCTCCGCAGCTCGCGACGAGTGGCTGATCTCCTCGGCGCACGACCTCTCCGAGGGTGGCCTCGCGCAGGCCCTCGCCGAGGGCGTCATGCGTTTCGGCGTCGGCGCCCGCGTCTGGCTGAACGAGATCATCGAGCGCGATGGGGTGGATGCCGCATCCGCGCTGTTCTCCGAGTCGACCGGCCGCGTGCTGGTGACCGTGCCCCGTGAGGACGACGTGAAGTTCCGCGGCCTCTGCGAGGGACGCGACTACCCGGTGATGCGCATCGGCGTGACGGACGACGAGGGCGCGAAGCTCGAGGTCCAGGGCGTCTTCACCGTCTCGGTCGCCGAGCTCCGCGAGCGCTCGCAGGCCACGCTCCCGTCCTACTTCGGTCCGACCGTCACGGAGGTCAGCGCATGAGCGACAACCTGAGCGAGGACTACGGCGACCTCGGCGAGAAGCGCAACCGGCGCATCCGCATCGTCGCGTGGACGGTCATCATCGCGCTGATCCTCGCCGGTGGCGGCGCGACGGTGCTGACGCTGCTCCTCGGCTGAGGACGAGCCCGCCTGTCACTTGCCCAGCGATGGTAGAGCTACGACGTTGACTCCGTCCACACGCCATCCACCGACGGCCATACGGGTCAGAAGACCGTCGAAGTCGAGAGGTGCCGCACCCTGCCGCGGGGCCTCCCCAGAAAGAAGACGACGGAGGGACACAGCAGCGTCGCCGTCGGCGCTTTCCGCGAGCGTCATCGTCCTCATCCGCAGTCGAGCGAAACGGCCGGCCCCTGAATGCCTGCGTGCGTCCGACGCCGGGGCGGTCGAGCCGGTCAGGATGAATTGTCCTCGTCGCGATCTCTCGTCGACTTCTCTCCGTACGGCGTCCCAGAGCCTCGGTTGCAATTGCCATTCATCCAGGAGACGAGGAACTTCGCCTTCGAGAACCAGCGAAGGATCCACCGCCATCTGTGCGGAGACGGCGGGGTCTGCATCTATATGAACGACGCTGTTCGCCCGGCGCTTTGCCGTAGCTGTCTTCCCACACGCTTTCGGGCCTTCGATGAGAACAGCACCCGCGCGCGACAGCGCGGCATCGAGCTCTTCGTCGACGATGCGATAGCAAACGAGTCGTCAGTTTGAGAGGCTATCAGTCGTCAGTTTGGGAGACAATCAGTCGTCAGTTTGTGAGATCTTGACAGGCCGAATCCTCGGCTCGGGTCGTCACAGGGTGGTCGGCAATCACATCCGCACGGCACGCGCGCGACTCAGCGCGTGAAGAGGTACCGGATCAGCTCGATGATCCCGCCGGGTCCGTGGCTCTCGCGGCCGAGCGACTCCACGATGATCGCCCCGAGGATCGCCCGACCGATCTGCGTGACAGGCGCGTCTTCCGGCAGCTCGCCGTCGCGGATCCCGCCGCGCAGACGCTCGGAGAGATGCTGCTCGACGCCGAGGCTCCCCCCGAGGTGAGCGCCGACCGCGGCATCCTCCGCGGCGGCGGCGACCAGCGACTGCAGCAACGCCTGACCCTGCGTCGTCTCGAGGATTCGGAAGACCGACTGCAGCCATGCTTCGACGTCGGCGAACAGGTCACCCGTGTCCGGCACGACGAAATCGACGGGGATGAGGCGCCCGTCGACCAGGCAGTCCGCGATCAGCGCACCCCGCGACGGCCACCAGCGGTAGATGGTCTGCTTGCCCACCCCGGCTTCCTTGGCGATGCCCTCGATCGTGAGCCGGTCGTACCCCTGGGCGTGGAACAGGCGGGAGGTCGCGTCGAGGATCGCTTCGCGCGCCGCTGTGCTGCGCACGGGCCCGCTGCGATGCTCGTTGACCATGGACTCAGGATAGCCACAGATCCCTAGACGAGACGTGCCGTATGATCTTTGAGTCTGAAGGAGACCACTGTGGCATCACTGCTGTACCGTCTGGGTTCGTTCGCTGCGCGCAAGGCCTGGAAGGTGATCGTCTCGTGGGTCGTGATCCTCGGCCTCGGCGTCGGTGCCTTCCTCACCCTCGGCGGCACGCTGAGCAACAGCTTCGACATCCCCGGCACCGCCTCCGGCGCCGTGACCGACGAGCTCGCTGACAAGCTCCCCGACACCGCCGGCGGCACGGGCACCGTCGTCTACCGGACCGAAGACGGATCGCCGTTCACCGACGAGCAGAAGCAGGAGATCTCCGACCTCGCCGTGAGCGCGGAGGACCTCGACGGCGTCGCCCGGGTGATCGACCCCTTCGACGCGCAGCAGCAGCAGGACGAGCAGGCGCAGAAGCTCGCCGACGGTCAGGCGCAGATCACCGACGGCCGCACGCAGCTGGATGCGGCCCAGACCCAGCTCGATGACGGCAGGGCTCAGCTCGATGCCGGGATCGCGCAGCTCACCGCCGCCCGCGCCCAGGCGGAGCAGTCCGGAGCCGGCCCCGAGCAGCTGGCCGCCCTCGATGCGCAGCTGGCCGCGCTGAACGCACAGGTGGCCGAACTCGAGGCCCAGCAGGCGACTCTCGCGTCGAAGAGAATCGAACTGGACGAGAACTCCGATCAGGTCGAGCTGGGCACGACCCTCCTCGACCTCTCGGACGGCATCGGCGTGGTCTCCGAAGACGGATCGACCGCCATCGTCAACATCTCCTTCGTCGACCCGCGTCTCGAGCTCTCCGAAGAGGTGAAGCAGGGCGCGATCGACCACTTCGAGTCCGCACCGATCGACGGCGTCGACGTCGACTTCGGCACCGACATCGCACAGGGCGTCCCGGAGATCTTCGGCGTCGGAGAGGCTGTCGGTCTCGCGTTCGCCGCGATCGTCCTCATCGTGATGCTGGGCTCGCTCCTCGCCGCCGCCCTCCCGATCGTCACGGCCATCGTCGGTGTGGGCGTCGGCGTGACGGCATCCCTCGCGTTCTCGGGCGTGGTGAACATGGCCTCGGTGACCCCGGTCCTCGGTGTCATGCTCGGCCTCGCGGTGGGCATCGACTACTCCCTGTTCATCGTGAACCGACACCGCAAGCAACTGCTCGCCGGTGTCCCGGTGCGCGAGTCGATCGGGCTCGCGACGGGAACCTCCGGCACGGCCGTCGTCTTCGCCGGCACGACCGTGATCGTCGCCCTCCTCGCTCTCAACGTCACCGGCGTCCCCTTCCTCGGCCTCATGGGAACGGTCGGCGCGGTGTGCGTCGCGGTGGCCGTGCTCGTCGCGATCACCCTCGCCCCCGCCATCCTCGGCCTCGTCGGTCCGCGCCTGCTCAGCCGCCGCGCGCGCGGCACGATCGGCGAGGAGCACGCCGCGGGCAAGCCGGTGAAGCGCATGTCGACGCTCCGAGCCGTGGTCACCGCCGTCGTGAGTGTCGTCGCCCTGCTGATCATCGCGATCCCCGCGATGTCGATGCGACTCGGACTGCCGGACGGTTCGAGCGAGCCGAGCGACTCCACCAGCTACCGCGCCTTCCAGACCGTCGACGAACAGTTCGGCGCGGGCGCGAACGGCCCTCTGCTCGTCACCGCGACCCTGGACGATGCGGTCAGCGACGACGACCTGCTCGCCACGCAGGTCACGATCGCGCAGGCCATCGCCGACCAGGATGACGTGGTCGCCGTCGCACCGATCGCGACCTCCGACGACAACACCCTGCTCGCGTTCCAGGTCGTGCCGGAGGAGGGACCGAACAGCGCGTCGACCGAGACACTCGTGCAGGACCTGCGCTCGATGCCGGCGATCGACGACGGGATCACCCTCGGTGTGGCAGGTCAGGCCGCGATCAACATCGACATCTCGGAAGCCCTGGCGGGAGTCCTGCCTCTGTACCTCGTGGTCGTGGTCGGGCTCTCCCTGCTCATCATGATCGTGGTATTCCGGTCGCTGCTCGTGCCGATCATCGCCACGGGCGGGTTCGTCCTCTCCCTGTTCGCGACCTACGGGCTGATCGTGGCCGTGTTCCAGTTCGGCTGGGGCGCCGAGATCATCGGGCTGCACAGCACCGGACCGATCCTGAGCTTCCTGCCCGTGATCCTCGTCGGCATCCTGTTCGGGCTCGCCATGGACTATCAGCTGTTCCTCGCTTCCGGCATGCGCGAGGCGTATGTGCACGGGGCCTCGGCGCGGGATGCCGTCGCCCAGGGCTTCCGCGCCGGCCGCTCGGTTGTGATCGCTGCCGCGCTCATCATGGTGTCGGTGTTCGGCGGGTTCATCTTCTCGGAGTCGACGATCATCCGCTCGATCGGATTCGGGTTGGCGTTCGGCGTGCTGCTCGACGCCTTCGTGGTGCGGATGCTGCTCATGCCCGCCCTCATGCACCTGCTCGGACGCTCGGCGTGGTGGCTGCCGCGCTGGCTCGACCGCCTGCTGCCGAACGTCGACATGGAAGGTGCCGCGCTCGAACGCGACCACCCCGGCATGAAGGCGGTGGCCGTGCCGACCACGACCGACTCGGTACCGACGCGAACCCCGACGGTGTAGCTTCTCCCGCCGTTCGAATCGCGTGAATGGTTCGATCCCGGCGCAGTATCGAGCCCGTTGCGCGATTCGAGCCGAGGGCAGCCCCCGGTGCCTAGAGTGGTCGAATGACCGCCGACGCCCGTGATCGCCTGCTCGCACTGCGCGCTCGGGCCGAGGCGCGCGTGCAGGCCACCGCTGCGACGCTCGACGAGCTCACGCACGACCGTGAGGGCTCCAACGACGACGACGAGCACGACCCCGAGGGCGTCACCCTGTCGTCGGAGTGGTCGCGCCTGACCGGACTCGCCGAGGCCGCGGCATCCGAACTCCGGCAGGTCGACGACGCGCTGGCCCGGGTGGGTGCCGGAACCTACGGCCTCTGCGCGAACTGCGGACGCCCCATCCCCGCGGGCCGCCTCGAGGCACGGCCCTTCGCCGAGTACTGCGTCGCCTGCGCCGAGAAACTCGGAGGCTAGCCCTGACGTGCGCGGCGATCCCGAGTAGCATCCCGTCATGCCCATCACCCTCGAGAACGTCGGCATCGCGGTCCGCGACCTGGAAGCCACCATCTCCTTCTTCACCGACCTCGGTCTCACCGTGCTCGGCCGCGACGAAGTCAGCGGAGAGTGGGCGGCGACCGCCGTCGGGCTCGACGGCAACCACGCCAAGATCGCGGTACTGCAGACACCGGACGGACGCGGCCAGATCGAGCTGTTCGAGTACATCCACCCCGATGCGATCGACACGAACCCGACGCTTCCGAACGAGATCGGGATGCACCGTATCGCGTTCTCCGTCGACGACATCGACGAGTCCCTCGCCATCGCCGCCCGCCACGGATTCCACCCGCTCCGCGGCGTCGCGACATATCAGGACCTCTACAAGCTCACGTACCTGCGCGGCCCGAGCGGCATCCTCGTGATGTTCGCGCAAGACCTTACGAAGAGCTGAGCGCGGCCGTTGCGGGATCAAAACCGCACCGGAAACCCCCGGCGGAGGCGCGTTTTCGATCCCGCAACGAGGCACTCACGTCAGGCAGCGACCATCCCGCGCCAGATCACCTCGATCGCGGCGCGCATCCGCTCGACCACCGCAGGATCGCTGACCCGGTCGCCGCGCACGACGAGCTGGTAGTACGCGACACCGGCGATGGCGTCGAAGCAGGCCTCCACATCGAGGTCGGCCCGCAGCTCGCCGCGCGCGATGCCCGTCCGTAGCGCGTTCTGCAGCGGTACCCGGCGCCGCGAGACATGCGACTGCCAGTACGTCTTCTGCAGCGCACGATCGGCCATCACCAGACGGATGCGCTGCCGGAATCGCGCCTCGGAGTAGCCGGGGGCCGAGGGCGCCACACCGTCGGCCCCGAGCCCGAGCCCCGCGAGCAGGATCTCGTGCAGATCGGCATCGACCGGGTACTCCGGCGGCACCTCGCGCCCGACGTCGAGCGCGGCGGCGATCAGCAGCGTCAGAGAGGGCCAGCGTCGGTACAGCGCCGCCCGACTCACTCCGCTGCGGGCGACCACACGCGACACCGTGACCTCCTCGCCCGCATCGATGATCTCGAGCGTCGCCGTGACGATCTGCCCATCGAGCTCCTCGTCACGCGGTCGACCGGGGCGGCGGCGGACCGCAGCCCCGGCCTCCCTCTCCAAGACGGTCACGCGGCCAGGGCCTTGGCACGGAGTCGGGCGATCGTGGCATCGGAGAGTCCCGCGGCGCGCAGCGGCGTCAGCGGGTCACCGTGCTGCGCGCGGAGGGTGTCCAGCAGACTGCGCATCGACACGTCCATCGAGCCCTCCAACAACGACGACGTCTTCTCGAGGGCATCGGCGTCGAAGCCGAGTGCCTTCCACATCGCCCCCATCACCGGGGCCGTGCGCGCCATGATCGCGACCATGTTGTCGCCGGTGCGCGCGTAGTCCGCGACGATGTCGTCGTCGGCCGCGCCGAGCACGAGCAGCAGCATGGCCGCGAGCACACCGGTGCGGTCTCGGCCGGCGGCGCAGTGGAAGGCGACCGCACCGGGCGTGTGCGCGATCACGTTGAGCGCGATCACCAGCTGGGGCGCCGCGCTCTCGGCCATGCGCTGATACATGAGTCCCATCGCCTCATGCGTGAGCGCCGGCTGCTCGCGATCCATCGTCTCCCCCACATCCGCGATGAGCGGCAGGTGGTGGTACGCGACCGGATGCGCGCCGAGCGGGCCACGGCCGGTGAGGGAAGCCTCCCGCGGCGAGCGCAGATCGATGATCGCGGTGAGCCCACGATCGATGAGCTGGTCCGCGGCCTGCGGGGTCACGTAGGCGAGGTCGTCGGCGCGGATGGCGACCCCCTCACGGAGCACACCGCCGTCGATCGCGATGCCTCCGAGATCGCGCAGGTTGACCGGGGCACTGAGGACGAGGTCGGTGTCGATGAGGGTCATGTGATTCTCCTTCGGATGAGGGCGCTGCCCTGGTCGATCACCGTGACGAGCACGATGATGCAGATGATGATGGCGCTGAGGTGGCCGTAGTCGTACATGCGCATGGCCGTGGTCAGTTCGAGCCCGATGCCTCCGGCGCCGACGAGTCCGAGGATGGTCGCGCCGCGCACGTTGCCCTCGAACAGCAGCAGCGTGTAGGAGGTGAGCAGGGGCGCGGCCTGCGGCAGGACGCCGTACTGGATGACCTGCCGCTTCGAGGCGCCGACCGCTTGCATGGCGACCACCGGTCCGCGGTCGACCTGCTCCATCGCCTCGGCGAAGATCTTGCCGATCGACCCGATGGAACCGAGCGTCATGGCCAGGATGCCCGCGAACGGACCCAGCCCGACAGCCGAGACGAACATGAGCGCGAACACCAGGTCGGGGACCGAGCGGATGATGTTCATCACCCAGCGTGTGGGGTAGTACAGCCACCTGGGCGCGAGGGTCGACGTGGCTCCGAACGCGACGATCAGCGAGAGGACCGCACCGAGGACCGTGCCGACCACGGCCATCTGGAACGTCTCCAGCAGGAGGGCGAGGATGGTGCCGATCTTCGAGAAGTCGGGCGGGAACAGGCGCGACAGGAACTCGCCCATGTTGACCGCGCCCTCACCAAGTTTCACGAAGTTGAACTGGGCGCCGTTGAACGACCAGATCAGCAGCAGGACGGCGACCGGCAGCCCGATCAGGAAGCGGGCGCGCGGCACCCGGAACGCCGCTTCGAGGCGGGCGCGCTCCGCCGAGTCGAGGTGCGGACGGTCGGTGCGGTCGGTCCGGTCGGTCCGGGGTGTACCGGGTGTGCGGGGCTCAGTGGTCGTCGTCATCGCCGTGCTCCTCGTCGTCGTACAGGGCTTCCAACGCCGTGGCATCCAGCCCCGAGGTTGCCCCGGATACGAGCATCTCGCCGTGGCGCAGTCCCACGATCCGGTCGCTGTGCGCGAGGGCGAGGGGCAGCACGTGCAGGCTCACCAGCACCGGGATGCCGTCCTGCGTCGCGATCTCCCGCAGCAGGTCGAGCACCGAGCCGGCGAGCCGGGGGTCGAGCGAGGCGACCGGTTCATCGGCCAGGATCACCGTGGGCTGCTGCATGAGCGCTCGGGCGATCGCGACGCGCTGCTGTTGCCCGCCTGAGAGCGAGCGCGCGGGAGCGGACGCCTTGTGGGCGATGCCGACCCGATCGAGGAGTTCGAGCGCCCGTCGGCGATGGGCCCCGGTGAAACCGCCGGCGAGGTTGATCGGTCCCGCGCCGTGCAGTGCCCCCGTGAGCACGTTCGTCATCACGCTGAGCCGCGGGATCAGGTTGAACTGCTGGAACACCTGGCCGACCCCCGAGCGGAGGGTGCGCAGTTCGCCGCGACCGAGGTTCGTGACGTCATAGCCCGCGACCCGCACTGTGCCGGCCGAGATCGGGGCGAACCCGGTGAGGCTGCGCATGAGTGTCGACTTGCCCGAACCCGACGCACCGAGCAGGGCGACCATCTCGCCGGGGAACAGGTCGAGGTCGACTCCGCGGAGCACCGTCGTCGTGTCATACGCGACTCGCAGGCCGCGCACCGTGACGACGGGCCCTTCGGCGCGGGCGTCGGTGCCGAAACGCAGATCAGTTGCGCGCGCCTGGGCGTGTCGATCCGCAACACGCCCGTCGGCGGCGGAACCCTCTCCGTTTGCGCCGCGCAGCCGCGCGGCCGGGGCGGCCACCGTCACTTCAGGTCCTCGAGCTCGACACCCGCAACCGCGGCGATCTCGGCGAACGAGGTGAAGGCGGATGCCTTCGGGTCGACGGTCTGCGGGGCGGCGGCGAAAGCCCCGTACGCGCCCAGACGCTCGGCGTTGGCGGGCGAGAACACCTCGGCGATGCCGTCCTGGATGACCTTGCGCGTCTCGGCGTCCAGGGACGGACGCCCCAGCACGGCTCCCTGGATGTCCATCGCAGGGCTCTCGCCGACCGCGCGCCACTCGCCATCCGCGAAGGGGAACATCGGCGCACCGAGTTCGGTGAGCATGATGGCGGTGCACGCGGCGTCCACCTGCCCCTGCTCGAGCGCGGCGAAGCTGCCCTCATGTCCGCCCGCGAAGATCGCCTCGTAGTCGGTGCCCTGCTCGAGTCCCGCTTCGTGCAGCATGTACACGGGCATGAAGTAGCCGGAGCTGGAGGCCTGGTCGGCGAAGGCGACGGTCGCACCCTCGAGATCCTCGACGGTCTGGATGGGCGAGTCCTCCCGCACCACGCAGGTCGAGACCGGCTTGCCGTCGCCCTCGAACGCGACCAGCGCATCCACCTCACCCGTGTTCACGGCGAGTGCGGACGGGAAACCGCTCATGATGCCGATGTCGACGTGATCGGCGCGGATGGCCTCGACGACGCTGAGGTAGTCGGGCACGTCGGTGATCTCGACCGTGCGACCGGTGGCCTCTTCCAGCAGCTCGGCGAACACCTCGATCGGGTTCTCGGCGGTGGGGTCGTCTCCGACCGGGATCGTGGCGATCGTGAGAGGGGCGTCGGGATCGGCGGGTGCAGCCTCGGCGGTCGAGCCCTGGCAGGCGGTGAGGGTGAGGGCGGCCACGCCCAGGAGGCCGACGACGGGCAGGGTGAAGCGGCGCATGATGACCTTTCGGGAGGGAGATGCCTCGGAATTCCGAGAACATCGGTATTCCAACTCCCGAAGGTGACGGGCAATTACGAGACCGCCGTACTCCGAAAGGAACGATTCGTGAACGGCTGGTGTCGGCCGGTCGGCGTGCAGCGATCCGCTCAGACGGTGGCGACGGCCTCCGCGATCGCCGCGCCCAGCTCCGTCGTCGTGGCCGTGCCGCCGAGGTCCGGCGTGAACGGTGCCGCATCCGCGCCACGAGCCAGCACGTCTTCGATCCCGGCGAGCACGGCGGCCCCGGCCTCCGGATATCCGAGGTGGTCGAGCATCATCGCGCCGCACCAGATCTGGCCGATCGGGTTGGCGATGCCCTGGCCCGCGATGTCGGGCGCGGAGCCGTGCACCGGTTCGAAGAGGCTGGGGAAGACCCCTTCGGGGTTGATGTTGGCGCTCGGGGCGATGCCGATCGTGCCGGTGCAGGCGGGTCCGAGGTCGGACAGGATGTCGCCGAACAGGTTGCTGGCCACGACCACGTCGAACCAGTCGGGGTGCAGCACGAAGTTCGCGGTGAGGATGTCGATGTGGAACTGGTCGCGGCGCACGTCGGGGTAGTCGGCACCCACCGCGGCCACCCGCTCGTCCCAGTACGGCATCGAGATGGAGATGCCGTTGCTCTTGGTCGCCGAGGTCAGGTGCTTCGCCTCACGGCGCTGCGCCAGGTCGTACGCGTAGCGCAGCACCCGGTCGACGCCGGTGCGGGTCATCACGGTCTCCTGCAGCACGAACTCACGGTCGGTGCCCTCGAACATGCGTCCGCCGATCGAGGAGTACTCGCCCTCGGTGTTCTCGCGCACGACGTAGAAGTCGATGTCTCCGGGGGCGCGTCCGGCGAGCGGGGAGACCACCCCGGGCATGAGCCGGACCGGGCGCAGGTTCACGTACTGGTCGAACGCCCGGCGGAACTGGATCAGACTCCCCCACAGGGACACGTGATCGGGCACGACATCGGGCCAGCCGACCGCGCCGAAGAAGATCGCGTCGAATCCGCGGAGGGTCTCGAACCAGTCGTCCGGCAGCATCTGTCCGTGACTTTGCCAGTACGCGGCACTCGCGAAGTCGAACTCCTCGAACTCGAGCGCGATGCCGAAGCGGGCGGCCGCGGTTCGCAGCACCCTCAGCCCCTCGGGCATGACCTCGGGGCCGATGCCGTCTCCGGCGATCACGGCGATGCGGTGTGTGGTCGTCATGGGTGGTTCCTTCCGGGACATTCCCTCTGCTCCGGGCGCGATATGTCACCTGATTCGGGCTTTTTGGGTGACATATCGCGACCGGAACACACGGGGCGGGGTCAGAGGACGTCGCGCTCGGCAGGGTGGTGGCAGGCGACGCGATGGGTGGGGGCGGAGGTCAGAACCGTCGGCGCTTCGAGAACGGGCACGACCTCGGCGCAGATCTCGGTGGCCTTCCAACAGCGGGTGCGGAAGCGGCATCCGCTCGGGGGCGACACCGGGCTCGGCACGTCACCGGTGAGCACGATGCGCTCGCGTGCCCGCTCGGCTCGGGGATCGGGCACCGGGATGGCCGAAAGCAATGCCTGGGTGTAGGGATGCAGCGGCCGCTCGTACAGCTCGTCGACGGGTCCTTCCTCGACGAGTCGGCCGAGGTACATGACCCCGACCCGGTCGCTGAGGTGCCGCACCACGGAGAGGTCGTGCGCGATGAAGAGGTACGTGAGCCCGAGGTCGCGCTGCAGATCGTCGAGCAGGTTGAGCACGCCCGCCTGCACGCTGACGTCGAGCGCACTGACCGGCTCGTCGAGCACGATCACCTCGGGTTCCACGGCGAGCGCCCTGGCGATGCCGAGACGCTGCCGTTGTCCGCCCGAGAACTCATGCGGGAACCGGTCGGCGTGCGCGGGGTCGAGCCCGACCTGCGCGAGGAGTTCTTCGACGCGGCGGTCGTGGTCCCCACGGTGCAGCCCGTGGATCACGAGCGGTTCGGTGAGGGTCGCCCGCACCGACTTGCGCGGGTTCAGCGAGGCGTACGGGTCTTGGAACACGAACTGCACGCGGCGACGCAGGGCCCGCAGGCGCGTCCCCTCGACCCGGGTGATGTCGTCCTCGCCGAGACGGATCGACCCGCCGTCGCTGGACTGCAGACGGGCGACGCTGCGTCCGAGGGACGACTTACCGCATCCGGACTCGCCCACGAGCCCGAAGGTCTGCCCGCCCTCGATCGACAGACTCACCTCCGACACGGCCTGCACCACATCACGGGTCCGACCGAACAGACCACCGCCGACGCGGTACTCCTTGACGAGGTCCTGCACGGTGAGGCCCGCGCTGCGGACCGGGACGCTGAGGGGCGCGCTCATGAGACGATCTCCTTCTGCCACTCGCCGACCCGCACGCAGGCGGCCGTGTGCTCTTCACCGACCGCGACCGGTGCGGGCACGGCCACGTCGCAGAGGCCGACCACGGCGTGGGCGCAGCGCGGTGCGAAGCGGCATCCGACCGGCCAGGCCGTCGCCACCGGGGGTTGCCCGGCGATCTGATAAAGCCGTTCGTCCCGCGACGCCCGCCGGTCGATGCGCGGCAGCGAGGCGAGCAGTCCCGCGGTGTACGGGTGCGCGGTCTCGTAGAACAGCGGGTCGACGTCGGCCGTCTCGACCAGCCCGCCCGCGTACATCACGAGCACGCGGTCGGCGGTGCCGGCGACGACCCCGAGGTCGTGCGTGATGAGCAGCACCGTGGTGCCGGTCCGGCGCTGGACCTCGCGCAGCACCTCGAGCACCTGCGCCTGCACCGTCACATCGAGCGCGGTCGTGGGCTCGTCGGCGATCAGCAGGTCGGGTTCGTTCGCGATGCTCATCGCGATCATGACGCGCTGCCGCATGCCGCCGGAGAACTCGTGCGGATAGCGGTCGACGCGCAGGTCGGGCGAGGGGATGCCGACCAGGTCGAGCAGCTCGACCGCCCTGGTCCTGCGCTCGGCCGCCGTCGACTCCGGCCGGTGCACGCGCACGGCCTCGATCAGCTGGTCCCCGACGCGCATGACGGGGTTGAGCGCGGTCAGGGCGTCCTGGAACACGATCGCGATGTCGTTGCCGCGGATCTCCCTGAGCTCCTCATCCGAGAGCCCGACGAGCTCCTGTCCGCGGAAACGGATCGACCCGGTGACGACGGCCTTCTTCGGCAGCAGGCCCATGATCGCCATCGCGGTCATCGACTTGCCTGAGCCCGACTCCCCCACGATGCCGACCGTTTCGCCCTCGTGCAGCACGAAGGAGACTTCTTCGACCGCTTTGGCGAGCCCGGCATCGGTCGGGAAGCTGATCGACACGTCCTCGACCGCGAGGAGCACCTCCCGCCCGCTCACAAGTTCTTCCCCTGCGGGTCGAGCGCATCGCGCAGTCCGTCGCCGATGAAATTCACGCACAGCACCGTCACGAGGATGAACAGTCCGGGGAAGTACAGCAGGTACACCTGGGGGGTTCCGACGTAGCCGGCGGCCTGGCTCAGCATCGAACCCCAGCTGGTCTGCGGCGGCTGCACCCCGAAGCCGAGGAAGCTGAGCGTCGACTCGGCGATGATCGAGGAGGCCACGGCCAGACTCATCGCGACGGCGATCACGCCCGCGAGGTTCGGAAGCAGGTGCGAGATGACGATGCGCGGGCCCGACGCGCCGATGCCCCTGGCCGCGTCGATGAAGTCCTTCTCCCGCAGCGAGAGCACCTGCGCGCGGACGACGCGGGCGATGTACGTCCACCCCAGCGCCGTGAGCGCGAACACGATCGTCGTGGGTGACGGCCCGAGCCCCTGCAGGATCACGGCGAGCAGCGCGATCGCCGGGACGATCAGGAACAGGTCGGTGATGCGCATGAGCAGTTCGCCGATCCAGCCGCCGACGTAGCCGGCGATCGCCCCGACCGCCGTGCCGACGAGCGTGGCGAGCAACGCCACCGCAAGCCCGATCGCGAGGGACACCTGACCGGCGAAGAGGATCTCGCTGAAGTAGTCGCGCCCGAGCTCGTCGGTTCCGAGCCAGTGCTCCGCCGACGGCGGCGTGGGTCCGAGGAGCAGGTCCTGCTGTCCCTGCGCATACGGCGCGATCAGACCGGCGCCGAAGCACGCGATCACCAGGACCACGAGGACCACCAGGCTCACGACGCCGAGCCGGTGCCGCAGGAAGCCCTTCAGCAGCTGGCGGGTGGGAGCCTTCTGCGGGTCCTGCTCGGTGAGCAGCTCCTCGCTCCCGGCGATGCCTGCACCACTCATGACAGCCTCACTCTCGGGTCGAGCACCGCGTAGGCGATGTCGGCGATCAGGTTGCTGAGGACCACCGCGACCGCGACCACGAGCATCCACGGCAGCAGCACGAACACGTCACCGGCGACCAGGGACTGCAGGAACAGCCGCCCCATGCCGGGGATCGCGAAGATCTGCTCGGTCACGACGAGTCCGCCGATCAGGATCGCGGCATCCAGCGCCACGACCGTCACGAACGGCGCGAGGGAGTTGCGCACCGCATGCCGCCAGATGACCTGTCGTCGCGGGACGCCCTTGGCTCGTGCGGTGCGCACGTAGTCGCTCGACAGCGCATCGAGCATGGCCGCGCGCCCGAACCGGCTCCACGACGCGACGAGCGCGATCATCAGCGCGGCGACCGGCAGCACCAGATGGCGGATGTAGTCGAGCGCTCCGGTCTGCCCCGGGGAGTGCAACCCGATGAAGAACAGGGGCGGCTCGCTGAGCCCGAACTGCTCCTTCGGCCACACCGCGAAGGTCTGGATGAGGATCAGCCCGAACCAGAACGCCGGCATCGCGATACCGATATACGAGGCTCCGGTGAGCAGGTTGTCGCCGAGCGAGTACTGCCGCACGGCCGAATAGACGCTCACGCCTCCGGCGATCAGCACGGCCACGACGAGCCCCCAGAACGCGAGCTGGAGCGTCGGCCACAACGCTTCGCCGATCAAGGGCAGCACGGGAGTGCCGGTGCGGGTGCTCACCCCCCAGTCGCCCGTCACCATCGCACGCAGCCAGAGGAAGTACTGCTCGGGGATGGAACGGTCGAGCCCCAACCGCTCGATCTCCCGGGTGATCGCTGTCGGATCCTGCGCCTGCCGGAGCTTCGCGAGCGGATCGAACGTCGAGCGCACGGCCCAGAACAGGATGAACGAGGCGACGAGGATCACCGGCACCGAGTACAGCACTCGCCGTGTGATGAAGGTGATCACGTCGTCGCCCCGTCCCTGTCCTGGCTCTCGAACCCGGTCGGCGTCAGCCGGCCAGACCCCATTCGGCGAGGTTCCAGAACGGACCCTCGACCGGGTTGATCTGCAGGGGGCCGCCGACCGTCTCACTCCACAGCAGCACGTTCGGCACCGTGTCCAGCGGCAGCGACGGCACGTTCTCCGCGATCAACGCGTCCCCCTCGTGCGACGCCGCGATGCGGGCATCCGTGTCGATCTCGCTGTCGACCTGGCCGAGCAGGTCATCGAGGCCCGGGATGTCGACGCGGTAGAAGTTGATGCCGGAGTAGCCGTTCGCCTCACTCGGGATGTTGACCGAGGAGAACGTCGAGCTGAGCGTGGGGTCCGGGAACGTGTCCACGAGAGCCCACAGGCCGGCCTGGAAGTCACCCTGCGGCGCGGTCGTGCCGAACAGGTCGGCGGGCGTCACCTGGTCGATCGTCATCTCGAACCCGGCATCCGCGAGCTGCGACTGCAACACCTGCACGGTCAGGTCGCGGCGCTTGTTGCCGGCGAGGGTCTTGACCGCGAAGGTGGCCGTCTCGCCGTCCTTCGCCCACACGTCGTCGGAGTTCTTCGACCACCCGTCGCCTTCCATCAGCTCGTCGACCTTGTCGAGGTCGAGCGTGTACCGCGAGAAGTCGTCGGCGGCGAACGGCGCGACCATCGGGGAGTTGAAGCTCTGCTGGGCTTCCTCGATGCCGAGGCTTCCGAACAGGCGCTTCACGATCGCGTCGCGGTCGATCGAGTACGCGAGCGCCTGACGCACCGCGACCGAGTCGAAGGGGGCGGCGGCGTTGTTCAGCCAGATCGCCTCGAGGTTGCCGCTGCGCGCATCGACCTGGGACCGGATGCCGGGCAGACCCGCCTCGATCTGGGTGAGCGCGTCGAGCTGCGGCGAGGGGTAGAGCGCGCTGACCTGACCGCTCTTGAGCGCCTGGAACGCCGCGGTGGTGTCGGGCAGGAACAGGAAGGTCACCCTGTCGAGGTGCGGCTTCTCACCCCAGTAGTTCTCGTTCGGCACGAGGGTGACCGAGGTGCCGCGGGTCCACTTCTCGATCTTCCAGGGGCCGCCGCTGAAGTCGTAGCCGTCGGTCATGAGTGCGGCGCGGTCCTGCCCTTCGAGCAGGTGCGACGGCATGATGCCGTAGACGCTGAACAGTGTGCGCCATCCGGCATACGCGGAGTCGAGCGTGACGACCGCGGTCTGCGGATCGCTCGTGTCGACGGCGGTGATGCGGTCGTAGCCGGTCTTGTCGAAGATGTCGTCGCCGTCACGGATCTGCAGCGCGGTGTAGGCGAAGTCTGCCGAGGTGATGGGCTCGCCGTCCGACCACACCGCTTCGGGGTTGATCGAGTAGGTGATGGTCTGCGTGCCGTCGGCAGCGACCTCGGCCACCGGCTCCTCGGTGACGAGGTCGGAGGGGACGGGCACCCATTCCTCATCGACCTGGCGGGTCTGGAAGACGGCGGGCATGGTCGGCACCTGCATGACGTAGGTGCCCCAGATCGACCCGGCGCACGTGGCGATCCAGTCGGTGCAGTCGGGCTCCTGCTCGGCGCCGATCACGAGCTCGCCACCGTCGACGACGGCGACCTCGCTGGGTTCGGGCGTCGCGGACGACGGTGCGCAGGCGGCGAGGGAACCGACCAGCGCGGTGACGGTCAGCGCGGCGATGAGCACGCGGCAGGATGCGGGTACAGCGGTGCGAAGCAGTGATTTCGACATGGACGGATCTCCAGTGATCGTGCGACTGAGGGACAGTGCGAACGTGCTGTCGTGCGGGTATTGGTCCGACTCTAGGACTGACCGGAAAAGATAGCAAGCCTTTTAGTCAATGTTCGTGACTAGTGGAGAGATTCGTTGTCCCAACGCTCGCCGGCGAGGGTCCGCAGGGCGAGTTCGTGCATGCGACGCTGGTCGTGCGAGGCACCCTTCAGACCCGTGGGCTCATGCCCGCCCTCGAAGATCTCGAGCACGGCGTCACCGCCGCGGGCGCGCAGGCGATCGACGTAGCCCTGCACTCCGATGACCGGGGTGCGGGTGTCGACGGAGCCCTGATTGACCCAGACGGAGGCCGTGACGTCGTCGAGGTAGGTGATGGCCGAGAAGCGTTCGACGAGCTCGGGCGGGACCCATGAACTCCACACCGTGCGCACCGCGGGGTTCATGGCCTCGATCGTCACCGACCAGTCGGCGACCGCCACGTGGGCGAAGCCACCGGCGAACAGCCCGGGGAGACGGCCGACACTGAGCAGCGTCATGTGCCCGCCGTAGGACGCCCCGGTGATGAACGTGGAAGCCGGATCCGCGAGGCCCTGCGCGCGCAACCAGTCGATCGCCGCAGCGACATCCTCGATCTCCCGGTCGCCCCCGACATTCCAGAAACCTTCGCGGAACGCACGCCCGAACGTCACCGAGCCGCGGTAGTTGAGCGACGCGTAGGCGAAGCCGGCATCCATCCAGGCTTGCGCGGACGGGTTGTAGTGATCGACGGCGACCAGGTTGGGGCCGCCGTGGATCTCGAGCACGGTGCCGATCGGTGCGCGCCCCGCGGGACGCCCCGACCACAGCTGCACCGCGGTGCCGTCGGCGCTCGTGACGAGGGTCGACGTGAGCGGCTGCCCGGGAGGGACCTTCGCGGATGCGATGAGGGTCGCCTCGTGCCCGTCGGCGGAGACCTCGGTCACTCGCAGCGGCACGTCCCAACTCGAGCGCAGCGCTCGCACGGTGCCCCCCGGTGCGTAGTACGACGTCCAGTAGTACGGATGCAGGCTCGCGACGTCCGGCTCCGCGAAACTCCCTCCTTCGAGCACGCTCCGTGCCGTGCCGTCGGCTTCGTCGAGCTCCAGCAGCCGATGGATGCCGCCGTCGACGTGCAGCGCGAGCACCCGCCCGGCAGCGGCGTTCCAGTCGAGGGCGATCACCTCTCCGGCGAGGTGGGGCAGGTCGAAGTCGTGCCGCTCGCCCGTGCGGACATGCCAGATGGCCGGACGCGAGAAACCGCTGCGCTCGGTGTTGAGGAGCAGGCGTTCATCCTCGGCCTCCGAGGAGAAGCCGACGGCGCGGACCGGCCCGGCCGGCAGGTCGTCGAGCGTGGCGACGGGCGTGCCGCTCACGGCGTCGACCACCGTGATCAGCGGACGACGGATACCGGGGTTGTGGGCGGTCGTGTCGATCGAGACCAGCGAGGCGTCGGCCGACGGCCGACCGAACCAGGCCTCGACGGGGTGGGAGTAGACGACCTTCGGCTCACCCCACGGAGCCGCCGGGATCACCAGCACGTGGAAGCCGTCTTCATCGACGACGGTGGCCACCAGGGCGGAGCCGTCGTGCGACATCGTGAGGCCGCGCAGGACGTAGGGCTCGCGGCCGGGGGTCAGTGCGACGCGCTCACGACCGTCGAGCGAGGTGGCGACGAGGGTCCCGACCTCGGAGCCGCCGCCGTCGTCGAGGTCGACGATCCACCGTCCGTCGTTCGTGACGATCGCGCCCGTGCTGACTTCGAAGGGCAACGGCTCCCCCGGGGCGTCGGGTGCATGCCAGAGGCGTCCGCGAGCACCGTCCGGATGATTCTCGATGACCAGGGCAAGGTCTTCCGCGCCCGAGGCGGGGCGCACGGTCATGAGGTACGGCACGGCGAAGCGCTCCTCGACCGCATCCGTCGTCGGCTCTTCCGGGCTCTGCAGCATCCTTGCTCCTTCTCACCTGGTCAATGACGTTGACTATAACACTGGCTAGTCGATACGGATAGTGTCCCGCCACCTTGTCGATGCCACTGACAGACACCGTGACGACGGTGGGGTACCGTGATCTCTGCGTGACCGATACGCGACGACGAACGGAGTGCCCCGATGGCGACACGGAAGGCCGCGGAACCGGCGAAGACGCCGACACGCGCCACGAGCTCGACCACCCGCCCACGCCGCGCCCGCGATTCCCTGAGCCGCGACATCATCGTCGCGGCCGCCGACCGGGTGGTCGAACGGGAGGGGCTCGACCGGCTCACCTTCCAGGCGATCGGCGAGGAGCTCGGCGCCCACCCGACCTCGATCTACCGGCACTTCCGCGATAAGGACGAGCTGCTCCTCGCCCTGATCGACACCCTCCGCGCCCGCTCCTACAGCGGCGGCCTGGTGGCGACCGACGACTGGCTCGACGACCTGCGACGGCAGGCGCACCTGATCCACGACCACTACATGCGCTACCCGGAGTTCGCGTTGCAGATGGCGCTGCGCCGCCCTACCGACTTCTCGTCGATGGAGTTCTCGATCGGGGCTCTCCGCCGCGGCGGGTACGACCGTGAGCAGGCTGCGCTGTACGCCCGTGCGCTCGGGCAGCTGATCCGCTCGGCGTCCAGCATCCAGGCCGCCCTGACCGCCCTCCCCTCCGACGTCCAGGACTCCGACGAGCTGACCTGGCAGATGGACTTCCGCCGGCTCGACCCGGAAGAGTTCCCCGCGATCACCTGGGCCGGAGACACCCTCCCCGCGGTGCGCGATCCGCGTGCCTGGGAGACCGCCCTCGACCTGCTGCTGGAGAGCATCGAACGGCACGCTCCCGGGACCTGACACCCGAGCCCGTGTGCGCGCCTGGAGGGACACACGCCCTGAAGGAGAACACACATCCCGAAGGAGAAGACACGTCCTGAAGGAGAACACACGCCCTGAAGGAGAACACACATCCCGAAGGAGAAGACACGTCCTGAAGGAGAAAACACGTCCTGAAGGAGCGTTCTGGGCTAGGAATCCTTCATAGCGAGAGATCTCCTTCAGGATGCGGGCGTGCGAGCGGATGACAGCTCGTCGAGCATGCCGGCGAGCAGGTCGATCCGCTCGATCATGGAGTCGATCGAGACCCACTCGTGGTCGGCATGCGCCCCGGCACCGCGGGGTCCGAGACCATCGAGGGTGCGAGCACCGACGGCTGCCGTGAAGTTGCCGTCGGAAGCACCGCCGGCCGACACCGCCTCGACCTCCGGATGACCGAGCCGTTCGGCGACGAGCCGCGCGCAGGCCAGCAGGTCGACCGATGAACGCTCCTCCATCGGCGGACGGTTGATCCCGCCGCTGACCTCGACCCCCACTCCCTCGGTATGCGGGTCGAGGTCCTGCATCGCGGCATCCACCCGCTCCAGCTCGTCGAGCGTCCAGGCCCGGACGTCGACGCGCACCTCCGCGTGCTCGGGGATGACGTTCGTCGCGGTTCCCGCGTGGGCGACCGTGGGGCTGACCGTGGTGCCGCGCTCCTCGTCGGCGAGCTCGGGCAGCGCGAGCACGTGGTGCGCCAGCTCGATGAGGGCACTGCGCCCCTTCCACGGCTCGAGTCCGGCATGTGCCGCGCGCCCGGTGAGCGCGACGCGGTAGATGCTTCCGCCGCGGCGGGCGATCTTCAGCGCCCCGTCGAGGCTCGGCTCCAGCACCAGCACGGTGCCTGCGCGAGCGGCTTCGCGTTCGATGAGGGCGCGCGAGGTGAGCGAGCCGACCTCCTCGTCACTGGTGAGCAGCACCGCGACCTCACTGGGATGAGCGACGCGTTCGAGCGCCGCGGCCATGATCACGATGCCGGCCTTCATGTCGAAGACCCCCGGGCCGGTCGCGCGGTCGCCCTCGAGCCGGAACGGCCGGTGCCGGATGGTGCCCTGGGGGAACACGGTGTCGAGGTGCCCGAGCAGCAGCACCGACGGCGCGGACCCCCCTCGCCACAGCAGATGCTCGACCCCGTCGACGCTCTCGATCTCGCCGCGCACCCCGAGCACGGGGTCGATCCAGGAGCGCACCAGAGCCTGCGCCTCGGCGAGCGCAGCGACATCCCCGGTCGGCGTCTCGATGGACACGAGTGCGTCGAGGCGTTCGATCGCCTGGGTGCGGACGTTCATGCCGCGACCGCCTCGGCGAGGAAGACCCGGAGCGCGGCCGCCGTGGCCCGCGGCGCCTCTTCGGCGAGGTAGTGATCCGCGTCGACCGGTGCGCCGGTGACCGCAGGCGCGTAGGGAGTCCACGCCGCGCGCACATCGAAGTTGCGCCCCACGTAGCTGTGCTCTCCCCACAGCGCGAGCACGGGCACGTCCACTCTGCGCCCTGCCATGCGGTCTGCGCGGTCGTGGTCGAGGTCGATGCCCGCTGCCGCGCGGTAGTCGGCGCCGGATGCGTGGACGGTGTCGACGTCGAAACAGCGGAGGTACTCCGCGTAAGCATCGGGCAGCCGATCACCGTCATGTCGGCGTCCGGTGAAGCGGCTGCGCAGCCAGGTCTCGCGGTCGGCGGAGATGAGCGCTTCGGGCAGCCCGTCAGCGCGCGCGAGGAAGAACCAGTGGAAGTAGGCGGTCGCCATCTCGCGGTCGACGTTCTCGAACATGTGCAGCGTCGGCACGATGTCGAGCACGGCCAGCGCCGTCACGGCCTCCGGATGGTCGAGCGCCATCCGATGCCCGACCCGCCCGCCCCGGTCGTGGCCCACCACGGCGAAGCGTTCGAAGCCGAGCGTCCGCATCGCGAGGACCTGATCCGCCGCCATCTCACGCTTGGAGTAACGCTCGCCGCGCGGCTTCGCCGAGTCGCCGTAGCCGCGCAGATCCGTCGCGACGACCGTATGTGTGGTGGAGAGCTCCGCCGCGACCTCCTCCCACATGGCCTTGGTCTCCGGATACCCATGCAACAGCAGCACGGCGGGGCCCGATCCACGGACTTCTGCGGCGATGCCGATGCCGTCGCAGTCCAGCGTCATCGTCGTGCGGGAAGGGGTCATCATCGTCCACTCGTTCCGGTCTCGCTCGCGGACCATGCGCGGCCCAGTCATCAAGTCATTCTCGTTGACTATACCGCTGACCAGAAGAAGCGCCAGCTCCCGTCGCACTTTCGCACGCAATCGGACCGAGAGACGCGCGAAAGTGCGACGGGAGCTGAGGGTCGATCAGTCAGGGAAGCGCAGGACCGCCCGGACCCGCACCGGGCACGGGATAGTAGACCGGCGGGGCGTCGTCCCATGCCGACGGCAGCATCAGCAGGTCGTCATAGTGGTGCATCGCGATGCCGCCGAACGACGCGTCTCCCTCGAACGCCGCGTACGTCTTGTCGAGCTCACCCTCGAGGTAGGTGCGCCCCTCCTCCCAGAACGTCACCGTCTCCGGGTCGCCCGTACCGGAGAGGTCCTTCGTCTCGATGCCGACCACGACCGAGTTCGGTTTGCCGATCTGATTCGCGTAGTCGATCTCGTGCTGCGCCTGGGCGATGATCCCCGCGCCGCCCTCAGCCGTGTCGCGGTAGTCCATGATCGCGATGTAGTCGGTCATGTCCTGGACGTGATCACTGAGCGCCTTGGTCTGCCCGTTCCAGGTGATCGTCGTGCAACAGGCCGACGAGTCCAGCCAACGCGGGATGGCAGGACCGACGAGCACGGGGAGCCCCGAGGCGTCACGGCGCTCGATCAGCGTGTCGAGGATCTCGAGCCACCGATTCGGAAGGCCGCCGTTGCCCGCCTCCTTCCAGGCACTGAGGATGTACGGCTCGATGTCGACGTTGATGCCGTCGAAGCGCGCCGCCGCAGGAACGGCCAGGTTGTAGTCGAGCACCTTCTCGAACTCGTCGACCGCGAAGTGCTCGAACTGCTCCAGCGCACCGAGATACGGCGGGCGGGTGCCTCCCGCGACCGTGGCCTGCACGTGGTATCCGCGCCCCCGCGCCCACTCGACGAATGCTGCGACCTCGGCCCGCGAATCGCGCAGCATGTCGGTGGAGCCGTACTTGTCGACGCCGAGGTAGATGGTGCGGATGGGGTCGGATCCGAAGGTCACGGTGTCATCCATCACGGCGCCGAGCCGATCGCGGGCGTCCTGATCGAAGACGGCCTCGTAGGAGGCGCGCTCCCAGATCCACAGAGCCCGGTCCTGGTCGTAGACCGCCGGAGCGACGGGGGTCGCGCCGCCGAGCGCGACATAGGTCGTCGAGGAATCCGCGCTGTGCCCCGAGGAGTCCGTCGCCCGTGCCTCGATGCTCGCGAACCCGGACCCGCTCACCGGGAAGGACGCCGCATAGGCGCATCCGCCCTGAGCCGTCGCGCTCTGCCACGCACCGCCGTTCACGCGCACCTCGACGACATCGAGCGGACGGCCCGAGTCGACATCGACCTCGACGTCCAGAGTCGCCCCCGCGTACGCGCCCTCATCGGGCGAGGTGATGGTGACGACCGGCCGGGAGGCTGCGGGGTTGTCCACCTCGACGGCGAGGAACTCCGACCAGGTCGTGTAGAGCGTGGTGAGATCGCGCGCGCGGACGGCGAGGTCGAGTCGCCCGTCGACGTCGGCGATGTCGAGGTCGACGGTCCACGTGCCCTGCGTGCCGGTGACGGGGATCGGAATGAGCTCCTGCGCCCCCACCACCAGCACCAGCTCGGATGTGTTCGCGAATGTGCCCTCGACCGTGAGGGTGGACCCGCTCACGGCGTCGCCGTCGACGGGCGAGGTGATGGTGAGCTCGGTCGCGACGGCCTGTGCGGGGGCGGGTGCGCCCGCGGTGACCGCGCCTGCGGCGAGAAGGCTCGCGGCGACAAGCACCGAAAACCAGCGTGTGCGTCTCATCAGTGTCTCCTTCCGCTCCGCTGATTGCGGAGGCGTCGTGACTGCCACCGTGACCCGGCACCCGGCGAGGGTCAACGATCCGCCGCGCAGGAGGAAGGAATCGAGGAAGGACTCGGGCGTTGCGCGTCGTCCTCGTGCGGTGCGGAGAGCGTCAGATCCTTGCCAGAAGGCCCCTGAATGAATACGGTTGCATTGGAGGACGTGCGGTAGTCGGTCCCAGGGAGGGCGACATGGGAGCTTTTCCGAAGACGCAGCCGCTGTTCGTGAGCCTGGCGCAACAGCTCCGCACTCGCATCACGACCGGCGAGTGGTCGACCGGTGAGCGCCTGCCGACGGAGGCGGCGCTGGCGGCGTCCCATGCCGTCGGGGTAAACACGGTCCGCCGTGCGGTCGGGATGCTGGTCGAGGAGGGCATCGTGGTGCGCCGACAGGGCTCGGGCACGTATGTATCCACTCATGACGGACGCCCGCCCGCGGTCATCGGGGTGATCGTGCCGTCGCACGGGTACTACTTCCCCACCGTCATCGGCGGGATCACCGAGGTCACCGCGGCTGCCGGAGCGACGGTACGGGTCGAGTCCAGTGAGTACGACGACGCCCTCGAGGTCCGCCACATCCGCGCGCTGCTGACCGCGGGCTGCACGGGACTGCTCATCACGCCCACCCTGCACCTGACCGACCCCTCCGCCCGGCTCGACCTGCTGCGTGCGCTTCCGATTCCCGTCGTGCTGATGGAGCGTGTGCCCCGAGATTCCCCGCCCGACGACACCCTCTCCGCCGTGTGCACCGACGTCGTGGCGGGCGGGTATGCGGCCGTGCGCCACCTCGTCGGACAGGGGCGACGGCGCATCGGCTTCCTCGGACGCCGCGACACCGCGACAGCCGACGCGGCGTGGCTCGGGTTCTGCCGCGCCGTCGCCGACCTCGCGATCGCCGACCTCCCCCGGGCAACCGCACGTCGCGACGCATGGTCGACAGCGTCGCTCGCCGACTATGCGGAGACGGCGCACTCGCTGCATCTGGACGGGGTGGTGTGCCTCGGCGATCGCGAGGCGGTCGCCCTGCTCCCCCATTTGCATCGCAAGGGCCTCACCGTTCCCGACGACGTCGCGCTGGTGGCCTACGACGACGAGGAGGCAGCGGACGCGGTGGTGCCGCTGACCGCGGTCTCGCCGGCGAAGCGCGAGATCGGGCGCCTGGCCGCATCGACGCTGCTCCGTCGAATCGCCCGGTCGGACGGTGGTGCGCCGGTGCGGATGATGGTGCAACCCACCGTGCGCGTCCGAGCCTCGACGGCTTCTCACGACCCCCGTGGTGTGCAACCGCTTGCACCCACACCGATCGCATCCTAGATTGGTGTGCAGGGGCACACTCGGCCCCCACGCACACCAGAGGTGATCCGTGCCAGCCACCCCGAGCCGCCGCTCTCCCCGCGCCCCCGTACGCATCGTGCACCTCGGACTCGGCGCGTTCCATCGGGCCCATCAGGCCTGGTACACCGCGCACGCCGATCCCGACCGGGAGTGGGGGATCGCCGCATTCACGGGGCGCTCACCCGCCGCAGCCGCCGCGCTCGAGCGACAGGACGACGTGTACACACTGCTCACCCGGGGCAGTCGAGGGGACACCACCGAGACCATCGAGACCATCGTCGCCGCGCATGACGGCGCCGACACCGATGCCCTGTGCAACTATCTCGCCCGCGCCGAGGTGACGGTGGTCACCCTGACGGTCACCGAGAAGGGCTACCGCCGGGCGACCGGTGGCGGTCTCGACTTCGACGACCCGGAGGTCGCCTCCGACCGGAGCGTGCTCGCCGCCGCGTTCACCGCGGACACGCCGGCCGTGGCGCGGGGTGCGCTCGCGACCATGCCCGGGCGACTCCTGTGGGGACTCGAGGCACGTCGCCGCGCCCTGCCTGACGCGACCATCGCACTGATTCCCTGCGACAACATCGATGACAACGGCCCCGCCCTGCGTACCGTGCTGCGCGATCTCGCCAACACCCTCTCGCCCGCTCTCGGCGACTGGCTTGAGACACAGGTCGATGTCGTGAGCACCTCGGTCGACCGCATCACTCCGCGCACCACGACGGAGGAGATCGACGCGGCGGCGGCGCGCATGGGCGTCCGCGACGACGCCCTGGTGATCACGGAGCCGTTCCACAGTTGGATCCTCTCGGGGACGGTGCGCGGCACGCGCCCGCGCTGGGAGGATGCCGGTGCCGCGTTCGTGTCCGACATCCGCCCGTTCGAGCGGCGGAAGCTCTGGCTGCTCAACGGTGCGCACTCGTCGCTCGCCTACGAGGGGCTCCTGCGCGGGCATGAGACCGTCTCCGACGCGATCTCCGATCCCGTGTGCGCCACACGGGTGCGGGAGCTGTGGGACCTGGGGGAGGCGCTCCTGGCATCCGCAGGATCCGACCTCGACCTCGGCAGCTACCGTGACGCACTCGTGGAACGGTTCTCGAATCCGGCCATCGCCCATCGACTGCGGCAGATCGCGAGCGATGGCAGCGTGAAGCTGCGCGCACGCGCGCTCGACCCGCTGCGGCGTGCGCGGGAGCAGGGCCACGACGACGCGGCCGCTCGGGGTCTCATCGATGCATGGGCGCGCTTCGTCGTGGCCGAGACCCGCGCCGGACGCGTCCTCGACGACGTCGCGGCCGCCGAGCTGACCCGCCGCGCCCGCGCCGCGGATCCGCACCTCGCACTGCTCGACTTCCTCGCCCCCGACCTCGACCTCGGCGCCTGACCATTGCGGGCGCGAAAACGGTCCTCCGGATGCCTCCGGAGGACCGTTTTCGATCCCGCAATGCGGCGCCGGAGCGTCAGCCCTTCACAGCTCCCGCCATCATGCCCGCACCGAGGCGACCCTGCACGATCAGGAACAGGATCACGACGGGCACCGAGATGAGTGTGGCACCGGCCATGATGCCCGCCCAGTCGGTGGCCGAGAGCTCGCTGCTGAACGTCTGCAGCCACAGCGGCAGGGTGGCGTTACCGGGCTTGGTCATCACGACGAGCGCCAGAGTGTATTCGTTCCACGCCTGCAGGAACGCGAAGACGGATGCCGTGACGATCCCGGGCCCGAGCAGCGGCAGGGTGACGCGCATGAACGCTCCGAAACGACTGCAGCCGTCGACCATCGCTGCCTCCTCGAGATCGGCGGGGATGCCGTGGATGAATCCGCGCAGCAGCCACACGGTGAAGGGAACGACCGTGCCGATGTAGAGCAGCGACAGCCCCCCGACCGTGTTGAGCAGGTGCCAGCCGTCGAGCATACGGAACTGCGAGATGAAGAGCGCCTCGGTCGGGATCATCTGCACGATCAGGACGAGCAGGATGATGACGCCGCCGCCCTTGAACCGGAAGCGGCTCACGGCGATGGCCGCGAAGAACCCGAACAGCACCGCGACGACGACCACGACCGCGGTCACCCCCGCGCTCATGCCGAGGGCCGACCAGAAACCACGGTCGGCCAGAATCCCCGCGAAACTGTCGAAGCTCAGCGGGAACGGGAAGAACCGCGGTGTGCGCGAGAAGAGCTCCTCGTTCTCCGACAGTGCGGTGTTGACCATCCAGTAGATCGGGAAGACGAGCAGGAAGGCAGCCGCGACGGCCACGCCGTTCCAGGTGCGACGGCGAGTGTCGTTACGGTTGCCGAGCGTGCGACGCGCGCGCACGGGCACGACGGCGGGGATGTCGGTGGTCTTGGTCATGGTCGGGGCGCTCATTCCGAGACCTCCTTCTGCTGGGCGAACATCTTGGCGATGTACTTCCAGGTGAGCAGCAGGGTGAGGATGAGCACGATCGTGGCGAGCGCGGACGCGTCGCCGTACTCCCCCTGGCCGATGCCGATCCGGTAGATGTAGGTGCCGAGGAGGTTGGTCTCCTCGATCGACACGCCGGCCTGCTGGAGTACGTAGATTTGCGTGAAGACGCGCAGGTCCCACACGATCTGCAGGAGTCCGACGATCATGACGGCAGGGGTGATGAGCGGGAGCGTGACGTTGCGGAAACGCGTCCACGGTCCCGCCCCGTCGAGTTCCGCGGCCTCGAGCACTTCCGCGGGCACCTGGGTCAGGGCGGAGTAGATCATGAACACGATCAGGGGGAGGCTGCCCCAGATCACGGTGATCGCGGCGATCGTGAAGACACCCATCGGGGTGGACGTCCACGGGTAGCCGGCCATGTCGGGGAACCCGATGCGCGCGAGGACCCAGTTCACCAGCCCGTAGCGCGCATCGAACAACCACTGCCAGATGACCATGGTCACCAGGGCCGGGGTGGCCCAGACCAGCAGCAACGTGACCTGCAGCGCGATGCGCGCCCAGCTGCTCACCTTCGTCAACAAAAGGGCGATCAGCATCCCCATGACCATCGACAGCGAGGCGCACACGGCGCAGAACACCACGGAGCGGAAGAACACGACCCACATGTTGGGATCGGTGAGGATCTTGCCGTAGTTGGCGAGGCCGACCCATTCCGGTTCGGCGCCGAACTGTTGCGCCAGTCCGAACTTCTGCAGCGACATCAGGAACTGCTGCAGGAGCGGCCATCCCAGGGCGACCAGAACCGCGGCGATCAGCGGGGCGATCAGCAGGTACGGGAGCAGCGCTCCCCGCACGCGACGCGGACGCGTGCGGGGAGCGGGCTGCCGCGGGGCCGCCTCAGGGGCGACCTCAGCTTCGAGCACAGGGGTGGCCATCATCAGTCCGCGTTGAGGGTCTCTTCGATCTTCGCGCCGATGCGGGCGACCACGTCGTCGATGTCCTCACCCTTGGCGATCGCCGAGTACAGATCGACCGGGATGTTGTTGCCTTCGACGATCGCCCAGTTGGGGGCGGCCGGGGTCAGTGCGCTCGTCTCTGCGATCTGCTGCTGCAGCTCGGCGTCGACGATGCCGTCGGGGATCGACGAGGCGTACTCGGTATTGCCGGGCACCCAGCCGGAGTCTTCGGCGAGCTGGCTCATGAAGTCCTCGCTGAGGATGAGTTTCATCGCCTTCTTCGCGAGTGCCTGCTGCGAGGAATTCGCAGAAATGCCGACATTGGATCCGCCGAGGAACTGGTGGCTCTCGCCTCCGGCCTCCACTGGCGGAAGCGCCATCACGCCGGTGACATCCGCGAGCTCGGGAGAGATGCTGTCCTGCGCGAACACGCGGTAGGAGAACATCGCGACCTCGCCGTTGTTGTAGGGCACCCAGGGGTTCCCTGCGGTCTCCTTGGCATCGAGCGCCCCGAGTGCGGAGCCCCGCCAGATGGTCTGCATCTGCTCGAGCGCGGCCTTGGCCTCGGGGGTGTCGAGACCGCTGACCCAGGCACCGTCCTGCTCCTCGGCGTAGTTCGCACCATGCGAGAAGAGCCAGCCCTCCAGGCCGTGCACGTCGACGACCGGGAAGTAGATGCCCTTGAAACCGTCGACACCGTCGGGGTTCGCCTGCTGCACCGTCGCGGCGGCGGCAACCAGATCGTCGAGTGTCTCCGGTGCTTCGACCCCGGCCTTCTCCAGCAGGTCGGTTCGGTAGAACACCACACTCGTCCCGGCATAGAGAGGGTAGGCGTAGGTTTTGCCGTCGAGAGTCGCCTGCTCGACGAAGCTGGGGATCAGGTCATCTCCGCCGACCTCGTCGTACAGGTCGGAGATGTCCGCGAGAGCGCCGACATTGGCGAAGGTCGCGGTCTTCGTGTTGCCGATCTCGACGATGTCCGGCGTCTCGGAGGCGCTGGCCAGAGATGTCTGCAGGCGCGAGACGATGTCGTCCCACGGCTGCATCTCGACCGTCAGGGTGGAACCGGGGTTCTGTGCCGCGAACTCGTCTTCGAGCCAGGCGACCGCGTCGTCGGACACCGAGTCCTGCATCAGCCAGACGCGGAGGTCTCCGCTCTCGGCCTCGCCATCGCCGTCGCCGCTGCCGGAGCTGCAGCCGGTGACGGCGAGCACTGCGGCCAGCGAAGCGGCTGCCGCGATCAGGGTGCGTCTTGCCATTCTCGTTCCTCCATGGTCTTCCTCGACGGACGCGGAGAGGGCGCCCGATGAACGGGTGGTTCAACCGAATCTCACGCTAACGTGCAATCGGTTGCATTACAAGGGCTTCTTCATTGAAGAGGGTGTAACGGTTTTGTTTCTGTTGTATTTCCAGGCATCTTTTCACCACCGTGCACCCCGGGGTACCTCGATCATCCGCGGCTCGAGGTCCGGTTGTGCACTGCGTTGCACGCCTCACGCCGGCAGGGGCGCTCCCGCGCGGGCGACCTGCTCCAGCACCGCGATCGGTGCGAGGAGCTGCGCGTCCGCGATCGGGCGCACCCCGGTCGCGAGCATGCGGACGAAGGCATCGACCCCGGGCTGCACGTAGTCGTGTCCGAGCACGATGTCGCGACTGACGACGCCGTGTGCTCCGACCGCGGTGGCGCGGAACGGCACCTGACCCTCCCCGTCCGGACGGATGAACTCGAGCGTCACGAGCACACCGCCCACTCGGTACCGTGCGACGAGGCCGCCGCGCAGTCGCTCCACCACGACGTCCTCCGGCTCCCCAGGAACAAGACGCTGTGCGACGTCGGCGATGTGGATGCCATAGAAGAAGATGCCGCTGTACGGGCTCGCCGCATCCGCTGGGCCGGTGATGGTGACCGCCTGCAACTCGCCGATCGTCGCGAGATCCTCGGCGACGGCCTCCGTGTCGGGGACCCAGCGAAGGGCGGATGACGAGGTGAGGGTCGTACCGCCGCGATCGGCCGCGGCGAGGATCTCCCGCGCGTCGGACACGCTCGCGGCGAGCGGCTTGTCGACCCACACGGGCGTCCCCGCCTCGAGGAACGGCACCGCGTGTGTCCGATGGAGCGCGCCGTCGCGGGAGGTCACGATCAGGGCGTCGACACCACCGAGCAGGTCGGAGGATTGTGCGGCGATGCGATCGATTCCTCCGAGATCCGCGAGCTCCCGCGTACGCTCATCCTCACCCGCGACCAGTGCGACGACGCGCACCGGCACATCGGTCGGCTGCTCGACGTTGAGGTAGCGGATGATCTCTTCGGCGTGACTGTTCTCGATGCCGACGATCGCGACGTTCTTCGTTTCCATGTTCCAGATCCTCTTTCACTCGTGAAGATCGACGGGACGACCCGTGCGCGCCGACTCGTAGACCGCGAGGACGACCTGGAGCGCTCGTCGTCCGTCGTCGGTGGTGATCGCGGGACGACGCCCCTCGCGGATGGCCGCGATGACGTCGAGGTACTGCCGATGATGCGCCACGTCGACGTCGCTCCACCCCTCCGGCACGTCGTGCTCGACGAGCGCATCGGGGTCAGGCTCCGCAGCAGTCGCGGAGGCGAAGAACGACAGACCGTCGTTCTCCATGACCGCCGTCCCCGCGGATCCATGCACCGCGAGCCGGACCGGCAACCCGGGATAGGCGGCGGTGCTCGCCAGCAACAGGCCGATGGCGCCGCTCTCGAACTCGATCGTGGCGCCGGCGACGTCCTCGACCTCGATGCCCTCGTGTGCGAGGCGGCCGGTCTTCGCGCTCACCGAGACCGGGGTACCGAGCATCCACAGCAGGAGATCGAGAGCATGGATGCCCTGGTTCATGAGCGCACCGCCGCCGTCGATCGACGCCGTCCCGCGCCAGTCACCCGACTCGTAGTACTCCTGCGGCCGGAAGAACGCCGACTCGACGACACCCGAGGTCATGCGCCCGAGCGCCCCCCGGTCGATCGACCGGCGGATGAACGAGGCGACCGGTTGGAAGCGGCGCTGGCTGATCACCGAGACCGTACGTCCGGTGGCGCGCTCGGCCGCCTGGACCCGATCGGCGGCGTCGAGGGTCACGTCGATCGGCTTCTCGACGATCACATCGACCCCCGCCTCCAGCGCCTCGACGACCGCATCCGCATGGAAAGCGCTGGGCAAACAGATCGATGCGATGTCGATCTGCTCCGATCGGTACGCTTCTGCAGCCGAAGAGTGGAAGGGGACGCCGTGGGCGGCGGCGAGCGCACGTCCGCGCTCCTCGTCGAGGTCGACGACGGCCACCAGGCGTCCCTCGTCTCCGAGCGCTGTGACCAGGCGGGCATGGACGGCACCGATCACCCCCGCGCCGACGATGGCGATGCGCAGCGGTTCAGACATGATGGCTCCTGTCGTGAGGTGGAGAGACGGGGGATCAGTCGGCGGCACGTGCCCAGGCGAGCACCGCGCCGCCCTGGTCTGCAGAGGCCTGAGCCAGCAACGCCAATCGCGTCGCGAGAACCGAGGCGATCGTGCCCACATCGGGCGTGCGACCTTCGGCGAAGGCGTCCAGGGCCTCTTCCGCCGGACGGCGCGCCGGCGGAAGCTCGAGCACGCGCAGAGGCCGCTCGTCCGTCGTCACCTCGACCCGCCCACGTGCCCAGAAGAGCTCAGCGGTGCCGCGCGTACCGATCAGCCGAAGACGATAGTCGCCGTGCACCTCGGAGGCCCGAGGTGTCAGCCAACTCACTTCTGCGGAGACCACGGCGGTGGAGGTGGTGAGGGTGGCGGTGCCGAAGCGGGCGAAGCCCTCCGCTCCGTCGAGCGGGGCCGAGACCGCCCCTGAGACGGTGCCTTCGATGGCCGGAGCGAACAGCAGCGCCGCATCGAGGTCGTGCACCGCCAGATCGGCGAGGATGCCACCGTAGCTCTCACGCTCGAAGAACCAGCCCGGTCGCTCCCCCTGCTTGAGCTTGTGCGGACCCGAGGAGGTGATCCCGACGATGTCGCCGAGCTCGCCGGAGCGCACGACGGCGAGGGCGGCGAGCGTCTCCGGGTAGCCGCGCTTCTCGAGCAGGAGGTTGACGGTGCGGCCGGCCTCGGCGGCAGCCTTCTCGATCCGGTCGAGCTGCTCGAGCGACGTGCACAGCGGCTTGTCGGCAAGAACGTGCGCCCCGGCGTGCAGCGCGGCGACGACGTCGCCTGCCCGATTGCCGTAGACGCCGGCGATCACCGCGATGTCCACGCCGAGGGCGAGCAGATCCGCCGCGCTGTCGAAGGCAGGGACGCCGAAGCGGGCCGCGTGGTGCGCGGCGATCGCACGATCGGCGTCCTGCACACCGACGAGCTCGTAGTCGGCGCGGTCGGCGCGCTCCAACTCGTCGAGCACGTAGTCGACGTGCGGATGGGCGGCACCGATGATCGCGATCCGAGGCATGGGCGACAGTGAATCATGCGACCGGTTGCAGTGTCAACCGGTCCTCACGTCGTGGTCGTTCGCGCGGCGTCCGTCGTGGCGCGGACAACCAGGTGCGTGGCGATGGTCACGCGAGCATCCGTCCGCTCACCCGTGGAGAGCACCCCCAGCAGCAGCTCGGCCGCCGCGTCACCCGCCGCCGCGGAGGCGGCGGAGATCGTGGTGAGCGCCGGATGGGTGCCGGAGGCGAGCGTGTCATCGCAGCCGATGACACTGATGTCGCGAGGCACATCGACGCCACGAAGTGCGAGTCCCGCCATCACACCCTGCGCCACGACGTCGTCGAACGCGATCACGGCCGTGGCCCCCGAGGCGAGGATGCCCCCGACGGCGTCGCGCCCGCCCGCAGAGCTCGGGCGCCCCAGTTCCTGCACGATCACTTCGAGCCGCGCACGCTCCGCCGCCCTCGCGAGCGCCGCGCGCCGCTGCTGGTCCGACCACGACTCCCGCGGGCCCGAGAGGTAGACCACGCGTTCGTGACCCAGACGGTGCAGGTGCGCCACCGCCTCATCCAGCCCCCCGCTCGGATCGATGAGCACCCGGGCGAGACGCTCGATGTCGCGGTTGACGAGCACCACGGGGCGTGCAGCATCGAGTTCGCGGATGCGCTCCTCGTCGAGGCGCGGAGAGGCGAGCACGAATCCCTCGACCTGTGCACTCAGCCGCGATGTGAGGTTCGCCTCCCGGTCGGCGATCTCGTCGGAGTCGCCGAGGAACACGGCATACCCCGCTGCGTCCGCGAGCGTCTGCACGCGTCGGACGAGGGGCGGGAAGAAGGGGTTGGCGATGTCCGGGACCACGACGGCGACGTTGCCGAAGCGGCCGGTCGAGAGGGCGCGGGCGGCATGGTTGACCACATAGCCCAACTCTTCGGCTGCGGCCTTGACCCGTCGGACCGTCTCGGGGTTGAGCAGTTCCGGACGACTGAACGCGCGCGACACCGTCGAGCGTGACACTCCTGCCACGCCTGCGATGTCGCCGATCGTCACTGACCCGGATGGCGTCTTCCTCTTGGCTGTCACGACACACACACTAAGCCCGACTGCCGTCCGGCGCGCGATCACGGCCTCCTCCCCGCCGAGGCCGGCCGCGACCGCGCGCAGGAGCACCGCTCGATATGGGGCTTGACTTTGCAAGCGGTTGCATTAGTCTTGCGGATCATGAGCACGACGACGTTCGCCCTGCACACCCACGCCGACCGCACCGCGATGGGTGCCGCCGCCGCGCGCTCCGCGGCACGGACACTGCGCGAAGCCGTCGCGGCTCACGGATCGGCCCGCATGATCGCCGCCGCGGCCCCCAGCCAACTCGATGTCTACCGTGCGCTCGCCGCGGAGCCCGACGTGCCCTGGGACCGCATCACCGTGCTGCACATGGACGAGTACCTCGGGCTCGACACCGAGGCACCCCAGCGCTTCGGCAACTGGCTGCGGGCCCATCTGGTCGACGCCGTGCGCCCGGCTGCGTTCCACCCGATGCGCACAGAGCGGGGCACGCAGGCCGCCGTCGCGGAGTACACCGCCCTGCTCGACGAAGCCCCTGTCGACCTCGTGTGCCTGGGGATCGGAGTGAACGGGCACATCGCGTTCAACGATCCGCCCGACGCCGACCTCACCGACCCGTGCCCCGTGCGCACCGTGCAACTCGACCTCGCCAGCCGCGTGCAACAGGTCGACGACGAGTGCTTCGATACCCTCGACGCCGTGCCCACCCACGCCCTCACTCTCACCATCCCGGCACTGCTGGCTGGCGCGCACCTGGTGTGCGCGGTGCCGGATGCCCGGAAGGCTGAGGCCGTCAGGGCCCTCGTGGAAGAGCCGATCAGTGCCCACTGGCCCTGCACCGTGCTGCGCCGCCACTCGCGCTGCGAGGTCCACGTCGACCGCGACGCCGCGTCTTTGCTGCACCCCGCGGCACTCGAAGCCGCGCAGGCGGCACGATGAGCGTCGAGACCCTGCGCGGCCGCAACGCCCTCGGCGCGGGAGGGCTCGAGGTCGTGATCGAGCACGGTCGCATCCGCTCGCTCACGCCCCTCGCCGACGCGGACGAGAACGCCCCGTGGATCGGGCCTGGCCTGATCGACCTGCAGGTCAACGGCCATCTCGAGGGCGACGCGAACGCCGCTGACCCGTCACCTGCGCACATCTCCGCCATGGCCCTCTCGCTCGCGGTGCACGGCGTGACCCGCTTCCTTCCGACCGTCATCACCGCATCCGCCGAGGAGATGCGCGCCCGCATCCGTGCGATCGCCGACGCCGTGCGCTCCTCGACCGATGTCTCGCGCACGGTCGCCGGCATCCACGTGGAGGGACCCAGCCTGTCCGAGCAGGATGGTCCGCGCGGCGTGCACCCCGCCGCGCACATCCGACCGCCGTCGATCGCGGAGCTGCAGACCTGGTTGGATTCCGCTCCCGGCCTGTTGCGCGTGGTGACCCTGTCGCCCCATCACCCCGGTTCGGTCGAGGCGACGCGATTCCTCGTCGCGCACGGGGTGCGGGTCGCGGTTGGGCACACGCACGCATCGGACACCGAGATCGCTGCCGTGGTCGACGCCGGCGCCACACTCTCGACACACCTCGGCAACGGTGCGCACGCGGTGCTCCCCCGGCATCCGAACTACCTGTGGACGCAGCTCGCCGAGCCCCGTCTCGCCGCCGGGGTCATCGCTGACGGACATCACCTCCCCGACGCGACGCTCGCGACCATGATCGCCGCCAAGCGCGACCACGGGGTGTTCCTCGTGAGCGACGCCGTGGCCACCCCCGCTGCCCTCCGCGATAGCGGACACTCCACCATCGGCGGCGGTGTGCATCTCGCCGAAGACGGCGCGCTGCGGCATGACTCGACGGGGTTCCTCGCCGGGTCGGTGCAGACCCTCGACGTGGGTGTCGCAACCGTCGCGCGCGTGACCGGGTCGCTGGCCACGGCGATGCGCCTCGCGAGCGTGGCACCGGCCTCGGTCCTTGCCGACGGCCCGCACTGGACCGCGGGAGCGCGCGCCGACGTGCTGTCGTTCGACTGGGCTCCCGGCGATGCCCGCATCAGCCCGCGCGAGGTGCGGATCGCCGGCGAGCTCATCGAGACGACGCCCGCCGCACACGCCACCGCAGGAGGGATCGCATGACCATCGACAAGGCCGAGGTGATCGTCACCAGCCCGGACCGCAACTTCGTCACCCTCAAGATCACGACCGCGGACGGAGCGACAGGACTCGGCGATGCGACGCTGAACGGCCGCGAACTCGCGGTGGTCGCCTATCTGACCGAGCACATCGTGCCGCTTCTGATCGGCGCCGACGAGTCGCGGATCGAAGACACCTGGCAGTTCCTGTACCGCAGCGCCTACTGGCGTCGCGGACCCGTCACGATGGCGGCCATCGCGGCGGTCGACATGGCGCTCTGGGACATCAAAGGCAAGGTCGCCGGCATGCCGGTGTACCAGCTGCTGGGTGGCGCCTCACGCCGCGGCCTGCTGGCGTACGGGCACGCCTCTGGCAAGGATCTACGCGAGCTGTTCGACTCGATCCGCGCCCACCAGGAGCAGGGATACCGGGCGATCCGGGTGCAGACCGGGGTGCCGACGTTGAAAGCGATCTACGGGATCGCATCGCAGTCGGCCGACACCGGCGGCGGCGAGGCCCGCTACGACCACGAGCCGGCGCGCCGTGGCGCAAAGCCGGTCGAGGAAGACTGGGACACCCGCGCCTACCTGAACCACCTGCCCGGTGTGTTCGAGGCGGTGCGCAACGAGTTCGGCTCCGACATCCCCCTGCTGCACGACGGACACCACCGGATGACGCCGATCCAGGCCGCCCGACTGGGAAAGGATCTCGAGCCGTACGACCTGTTCTGGCTCGAGGACTGCACCCCGGCCGAGAACCAGGAAGCGCTGCGCCTGGTCCGCCAGCACACCACGACGCCGCTCGCGATCGGAGAGATCTTCAACACGGTCTGGGACTTCAAGGACATCATCCGCGAGCAGCTCATCGACTACGTCCGCGGCGCGGTCACGCATATGGGCGGCATCACAGCGTTGAAGAAGACCCTGGATTATGCCGCGATGTACCAGATCAAGTCCGGCATGCACGGGCCGACCGACATCTCCCCGGTCGGCATGGCGGCGGCGATGCACCTCGGGCTGGCCATCCACAACTTCGGGATCCAGGAGTACATGCAGCACGGCTCCCGCACCGACCAGGTGTTCCAGCAGTCGTTCACCTGGACCGAGGGATACCTGCACCCCGGAGACAGGCCGGGCCTCGGTGTCGAGCTCGACACCGAGGAAGCGGGGAGGTATCCGTACGAGCGGGCCTATCTGCCGTACAACCGCCTGCGGGACGGAACCGTTCACGACTGGTGAACTCGAGGGACGCGACGACCGTGCGCAGTAGGCTGAACCCATCATGGAAGAGTTCATCCAGGGCTTCTGGAACTTCGCCGGCAACTACTGGTGGCTCATCTTCCCGATCATGGGAATGGCCGGCGGTGCGGCGAAGGCCTGGGAGCGCAACTCCAAGCGCCGTCACGAGCGCCGCCTGGAGACCCTTCGCATCAAGGCACAGCTGAAGACCGCCGAGATCGAGGCGCGCGCGCTCACCCAGCAGAACAAGCGCCGAGGACCCTCCGTCGTCGACACGACGGCATCCGTCGCCCCGAACGACCTGGTCGCGCGTCTGTTCGCCGAGCATGACGAGATCACCGCACGCTGGCTCGACTACGAGCTGGACGTGGCGAAGCTCATCGCGTTCCCCGCCATGAGCGACGGACGCCAGCCCCTGACCGCGGCGTTCCTCCGCGCGAAGAAGACCGCGGATGCCCTGCGACCGGCGTCCGCCGATGCGAAGGTGTCGGAGCAGCAGATCACCGAGTACCTGCAGGCCGTGGGCGATTACGCCGTCGCGTTCGAGATCGCCGAGAAGGATGCCCGGCGCCTCCGCGATTCGACCTTCACGGAGCCGGAGCGCAAACGCCTCGAGAGGGCACAGCAGTTGCTCAAGGTCGCCGTCGATGAGTCCGCGACACAAGCCGAGCGCAACGTCGCCTACAAGCGGGTGCGCGAAGAGCTCGACGGACTCATCCTGCTCTCCGAAGACGCGGTGACCGTGCTCGAGAAACAGGTCGCGCGCGAGCTGCCGGCGCACGCCTCCGCTGCCCCGTCGCCTGCTGCCCCTGCCGAGAACACGCCCGAGCCGGAACCCGAGCCCGAGCCCGAGCGGATTCCCCGCGCCGACCCGCTGCGCCCCGCACCGCCGCGCCCGAAACCGCGCGACGACGCATGACCCCGGACAACGATCGAGGCCCGTCCGCGGTTTCCGACACGTCGAAGACGATCGTCCTCACGGGGGCATCCGACGGTATCGGCGCCGAGGCCGCCCGCCAGCTCGCCGCCTCCGCCCATCGCCTCATCCTGGTGGGTCGGTCGGTCGAGAAGACCCGCGCGGTCGCCCAGGAGACGGGTGCGTCGTGGTTCACCGCCGACTTCGCGCGCCTCGACGACGTGAGGGAGCTGGCCGCGAAGATCACCGACGCCGTCGGTGAGGACGGCATCCACGTGCTGGCGAACAACGCCGGGGGCATCTTCGGCGACCAGACCCCCACGGCGGACGGCTTCGAGAAGACCATGCAGGTGAACCACCTGGCGCCGTTCCTGCTCACGAACCTGCTGCTCCCGCACGTGCGGAAGGTCGAAGGCGCGGTCATCAACACCTCCAGCATCGCGCACCGCCTGTTCGGCCACATCGACGTGGACGACCTCGACAACACCCGCCGCTTCAGCCCGAACAAGGCCTACGGCGATGCGAAGCTCGCGAACGTGCTGTTCGCCAAGAGTCTGCACGCGCGGTTCCACGCCGAGGGTCTGAGCGCGGTCGCCTTCCACCCCGGCACCGTGCGCACGAACTTCGCGTCCGAGTCGTCGAGCATCATGCGGCTGCTCTACCGCACGCCGCTCAAGCGCATCATGCTCATCGGTCCGGACAAAGGCGGCGCGACACTGCGCTGGTTCATCGAAGGCACTCCCGACGAGACCTGGTTCTCGGGCGCGTACTACGACGAACGTGTACTCACGACGAAGGTCAACCCCCAGGTGAACGACGCCGCCCTCGCCGAGGCCCTCTGGCAGCGCAGCGCCGAGCTCGTCGGACTCGACACTCCCTGACGCGCCTGACGCCCGCACGGTTCTCCTTCGAGGGGGTGCGGGATCGAAAACGCGCCTGCGGGGGCTCTCCCCGGTCCCTTTTTGATCCCGCACGCATGTTCCCAGGCGACAGGAGTATGCTGGCGCGTTGGGTCGCTCGACCCGACGAGTCCCGAAAGGCGGTGATGGCGATGTCCGGTGATAGTTACGACGCCGCCTTCGCTGCGTCGCGACTCCCTGCGCTCTCGCGTTGATCCTCCGATCCGCACGCGCACGTCCTTCCCGCAGCGTCGGTGGCGTCATCCGCCCCCTGACGAATCCGCGCACGGAGCTCTCCGCTGCCGTGCGCCCGCGAGAACGGAGCCGCATCATGGCGCTCATCGACAACGGCGTGTACGTCCACGGACGTCGCGTGGAGACCCCCAAGAACCTGGACGAGACCTACCGGATGCTGGATGCGGCCGGGGGCATCGCCTGGATCGGGCTGTACCGGCCCAGCCCCGAGGAAGTGGCCTCGGTGGCCCGGGAGTTCGACCTGCACCCCCTCGCCGTCGAGGATGCGCTCTCCGGGCACCAGCGCTCGAAGGTGGAGCGCTACGGCGACACCCTGTTCGCCGTCCTCCGCCCCGCCCGGTACCGCGACAAGGAGGAGTCGATCGAGTTCGGCGAGCTGCACCTCTTCGTCGGCCCCGATTTCGTGGTGACCATCCGCCACGCCGAGTCGCCGAACCTCGCCGCCGTCCGGATGCGCATGGAGGCCCACCCCGAGCTGCTCGCGATGGGACCGGAAGCGGTGCTCTACGCGATCCTCGACGAGGTCGTCGACGGGTACGAGCCGATCGTGGCGGGGCTCCTCAACGACATCGACGAGATCGAGGACCAGCTCTTCGGCGACGGCGCCGACGACAGCGCGCTCTCCCGGCGCATCTATGAACTCTCCCGCGAAGTGATCAACTTCCAGCGGGCGGTGCATCCTCTGAGCGGGATGCTGGAGTGGCTGCGTCGCGGGTCCGAGAAGTACCGCATCGACGAGGAGCTGCAGCGGTCGCTGCGTGACGTCCTCGACCACACGATCCGCGTCAACGAGCGGGTCGACTCGTTCCGGGCCATCCTCGAGAACGCGCTGACCGTGCACTCCGCGCTCGTGGCCCGCCGCCAGACCGAGGCCGGGCTCGCACAGAACGACGAGATCAAGAAGATCTCCTCCTGGGCGGCGATCATCTTCGCGCCGACGCTGGTCGGCACGGTCTACGGGATGAACTTCGACGTCATGCCCGAGCTGCACTGGGCCTTCGGGTATCCGATGGCGATCGGCGCGATGGCCGCGTTCGCCGTCGCCCTCTACGGGGTGTTCAAGTATAAGAAGTGGTTGTGATCGAGCGGGGGTCGTTGCGCCGGGCGTAACCGCGTGCGCTCTGCGCCGACAGGGCGAGCAGCACGAGGATGTCGAGGGCCACGCTCGCGAGCGATGTGCGGAACGTCACGGGGATGCCGGCGTTCCACCAGTCGAGGAACACGACGATGATGCTGAGCGAGGCGAAGCTCATCGCCACGATGCGCGCCCAGTTGGCTCCGGCGAACACGAGCCCGGCGAGCACGCCGTAGAACACGTACCAGACGCCGAGCGCGCAGAGACCGATGACGATCAGGAGATCGGCGACGTCCCCGGGCACCGCCTCCAGGCCGTTCTCGGAAGAGAAGACCTCTTCTCTGATCGCCGCCCAGTTCAGCGCGTAGATGAGGATCGAGATGAACCCCCACACGACGCGGAGCGACATCAGCACGGCGCCGAGCCCCGTGGCCAGAGGGCGTTTCACGACAGCCCCCGCAGTTCCGTGACCGGTGCCTGCTCCTCGGGCTCCCCGGCAGAGCCCGAGGCAGGTGCCTTCATGACGCCGCGGAGATCGATGACCGGCAGGTCACCGTCGGTGTGGATGCTGTCGCCGCCGCCGTTTCGCGAGTGATAGCCCGTGGAGAAGTCGCGGATGATGACGATCCGTACGCCGCTGTGCGCGCGGCGCAGCGTCCCGACGATGTGATCGCGTTCGATATCGATGTCCGCATCGATCTTGTGGGTGATCTGGAGGGTGAAGAGCGAGAAGCCGACGGCCCGATCGAAGGTGCCGGCAGCCACCCAATCCACGCGGTGACCGCCGGGCAGCATCCACCCCTCGGGGCAGCGCCAGAACCTCACGTGGTGCCGCTTGGCCGGGTTGCCCTCGACCTCCTGCTGATATGCGAGGTCCTGCCGACGACCGAACAGGAAGAGCGGGCTGACCGGTGCCTCGTCGTAGCTGCGCCGCAGCACGGTCGACAGCACGATGCGCCACGTCGACTCCGCGGTGATGTCGTCGGCACGCGTCCATCCGGCTTCGGCCATGCACCGGGTGAGCTGCTCCTCCGAGCCGAGGACGGCCAGGTTCACCGGGTCGCCGAGCAGGCCGTCACTCGTGCGTGCGCGGCCGATGAAGTAACTGGGCACGTAGATGCGCGTGAGGATCGCGTGCAGTCTCGGCAGGACGAGGTAGGCGAGGAGCAACCAGAACGCTACCGCGAAGGCGATGGCCCACCAGCCCCACGAGAACGCTTCGGTGACGATGAGGTACGCGAGCCAGACCGCGGCAAGACCGGCGAACACGAAGAAGGCGTCATCGAGAGCCGCATTGACGGAGAACCTCTGGCGTTGGACCAGAGGATCCCGCTTCTTCACCGGTTCCGCCATGCCCACATCCTAGGAAGGGCTCGCACCGCGGGAAAGGTCAGCGCGTCCGCGGTTCCGTCCGCGACAGGGCATCGGCAGCCCGCACGAGCGCAAGATGCGAGAAGGCCTGCGGGGTGTTACCGAGCTGCCGCCCGACCACCGGGTCGTACTCCTCCGACAGCATCCCCACGTCGTTCGCCAGTGCGCACAGCCTCTCCATGAGTGCCTGCGCCTCGGCGCGCCGTCCGGTCATGGCGTACTGCTCGACCAGCCAGAACGAGCACGCGAGGAAGGCTCCCTCCGTCCCGGCGAGGCCGTCCACCCCCGTCGCCGTGCGGTACCGCCGCACCAGCCCGCCCGCCATCAGGGTCTGCTCGATCCGTGCGACCGTCGCCCGCATCCGCGGGTCGTCCGGCCGACAGTAGCCCACCTGCGGAAGGAGCAGGAGAGAGGCGTCGACCTCGGTCGTCTCGTAGTGCTGCACGAAGTGGCCGTCGACGACGCCGTCGCGATCGATCTCCTCGCGCATCCGATCCCGCAGCCCACGCCAGCGCTCGACGGGGCCGTCGAAGCCGTGCTCCTCGACCGCGCGCACCGCACGGTCGAACGCCGCCCACATCATCACCCGCGAGTGGGTGAAGTACCGGGGCTCACCGCGGATCTCCCACAGGCCCTGATCCGGACGCTCGATCTGCTCGGAGGCGAACCGCAGCAACTCACGCTCCAGCGGCCAGGAGAAGCCCGACTCGGTGAGTCCCGCCGCCCGCGCGGCCGACAGCGTCACCACGACTTCGCCGACGACATCCGCCTGATACTGGTCGGCTGCGCCGTTGCCGATCCGCACGGGCGTGGACGCCTCGTACCCGGGCAGGTGCGGCAGAGCACGCTCCGGAAGATCTCGCTCCCCCGCCGGGCCGTACATGATCTGCAGATCGGCGGGATCACCGGCGACCGCCCGCAGCAGCCACTCCCGCCACTGGCCTGCCACACCGAGGAAGCCGTGCGCGCACAGGGCCTCGAGGGTCAGCGCGGCATCACGCAGCCAGACGTAGCGATAGTCCCAGTTGCGCCTGCCTCCGATCTCCTCGGGCAGTGCCATCGTCGCCGCGGCTGCGATGCCGCCCGTCTCATGATTGGTCAGCGCCCGCAGGATCAGCAGCGACCTGACCACCTCGTCGCGGTGCGGGCCGTCGTGCGAGATCCGGTCGGCCCAGTCCTGCCACCACTGCTTCGTCGCGCCGAGTTCCTTCTCGCCGTCGAGGGTGGGAGGGAGGTCGAGGTGCGACGGGAACCAGGTCAGGTGGAGGTCGCGCGTCTCACCGGCGGTCACCGTCAGCTCGCCACGATGCTGATGGTCGATCGGCTCCAGAGCGGCACCACGCACGGCCACGGCATCGGGACCGCCCATCGCGACCAGACACGGGGCATCGTGCGAACCGACCTGACGCACCCACGGCATCACCCTGGCGTAGTCGAAGCGGATGCTCAGCCGCTGCTCGAAGCGCATCGAGCCGCGCACCCCGACGACCCTGCGGATGAGGTCGCTACGACGGATGGCGGCATCGGGGTCGAGGCCGATCGGCATGAAGTCGTGCACTTCGGCGACCGCGTCTCCGCTCTCCCACCGGGTCACGAGCACGAAGGTGTCTTCGTCGTATCGCCGGGTGCTCACGGCCCCGGGGTCTGTCGGATGCAGCAGCCAGCGACCGTGGGACTCGTCTCCGAGCATGGCCGCGAACGTCGACGCCGAGTCCAGCCGCGGAAGACACAGCCAATCGATGCTTCCTGCGCGCGAGACGAGCGCCGCCGTGCGGCAGTTGCTCAGCAGGGCATAGTCCTCGATGCGCGAGGTCATGCGTGGTCGAGCAGGTCTTCTCGGACCTCGATGCCGTCGACCTCGAGATCCTCATCCAACTGCACGAGAATCCGCGCATCGGGGAACTGCTTCGGCGCGAGGAAGGCGAGCAGCACGGCGTCGGCGAACACCACGACCGACGTGGCCTCGAGGTCATCACGCAGATCGATCTGCTCGACGACCGGCTCATCGTCGACCGCATCGTCGATCTCGGTCGCCACCTCGTCGACCACGGCCCGCCACCGGGACTCGCTGACGGACAGGATGCGCGAGATCGCAGCGATCAACGCCTCCTGGTCGATCTCGTCGTCGTGGTCGCCGTCGAACTCGGGATCGACGTTGACCTTCACCACCGTGCCCGCCGCGTCGATGCTCGCTCTCCCGTACACCAGGCCGTTCTCGGCGACCGGTTCATCGATCACGCCGCTCTCGACGATGCGGGCGAGGAGGGTGTCGAGCGCAGAAGAGGTCATGCCTTCAGTCTTTCGCATCCGCAGCGCCCGCGGGCGGTCGTCCCACACGCAGAAGCGCGGTGAGGATGACCGCGCCCGCTGTCAGGAGCACCGCGACGACGAGCACCCCGAAAGCTCCCGACCGGCCGTAGGCGATGCCGGCGAGGACGGGACCGCCTACCGCACCGATGTTCAGTGCCGCCGTCGCGTAGGCACCGCCGAGCATCGGCGCTCGGGACGCCTGCCCCACGATGCGGGCGATCAGCGCCGAGCCCACAGCGAACGACGCCGCGCCGCAGAGCACCGCACCGGCGAAAACCACCGACGCCACCTCGACGCCCGCTCCGAACGCCGCCCAGGCCACGGTCAGCACGACGGTCCCGACCGTGATCCACGCACGCTCGACGGGGGCCGCCCACCGTCCGGTGGCGGCAACGCCCAGAAGTGCTCCGGTCCCGAAGGCGGCCAGGAGCGCGGGGATCGCTGTCACCTCGACACCGGCATCCGCGCCGACGACCGCGAGGAACGTGAACACACCAAAGGTCGCGGCATTCACGAGCACGGCGAGCATCACCGCGACGAGCACCGGACCTCGGCGGAGCTCGGCCAGCTCCGCACGCACGCCGAACCGCAGCGCCGGCGGGAGCGCACCGAGCGTGCGGTCGCGGAGGAGCGCGACGACAGCGGGGAGGCACAGCAAGACGACCGCCCAGAAGGTGGAACGCCACCCGAAGGCATTCGCCAGCGCGGCCCCGGCCGGAACGCCGATGATCGTGGCGAGGGTGGTCCCCGCCAGGAGCACCGCGACCGCCCGCGTCGTCTGCGCCGGCGTCACGATCCCTCGAACCGTCGCCAGGGCGATCGCGAGGAAACCCGCATTCGCGAGCGCCGCGAGCACTCGGGTGATGAGCAGCAGGCGGAAGTCGGACGCCACCGCCCCGACCACGTGAGCCACGATGAACACCACCAGAAGGAGTATCAGCGCCCGCTGGGGGCGCCATCGGCCGGCGAGCACGACCATCGCGGGCGCACCGACGACCATGCCCGCGGCGAAGGCCGAGGTCAGCAGGCCGGCGGTCGACGACTCGACCCCCAGATCACGGGAGAGAGGGAGGAGGAGACCCGCGAGCATGAACTCGCTGGTGCCCTGGGCGAAGATCGCCAGGGCGAGGACAGGAACGAGGAAAGGCATGAGCATCCAGTCGGACGGACGCCGCACACGCCGCGAGGAGGCGGGCGGCGAAAAGGAGAAGAGGGGTCGACGGCGATGCGGGGAGCGCACGACGTGCGCTGCACCCGCGATCTACGGTCTGTCCGACTCAGGGCTCACGCCTCAACCCTAGCCGGAGCACAGACGCACGACACAGGCGCCGATAGGCTCTATGCCGTGCCGAACGCCGAATCCGCCACCGCCGACCTCCGCCGCCTCGCCGACGCACTTGTCGGCGCCGAACCGCTGAACTGGGTGATCACGGGCGATTCCATCACCCACGGCCTGGTCCACACGCAGGGGGTCCGCAGCTACTCGGAGCACCTGCACGAGATCATCCGGGGCGAGCGCGAGCGCGTGCGCGACGTGGTCGTGAACACGGCGATCAGCGGGCACCGCATCAGCGACATCCTCGGCGACTGGGACCGCCGCGTCGAGTCCTGGCGGCCCGATGTCGTCACGCTCATGATCGGCACGAACGACGCCGCGACCGGCGGCGAGCGCACCGAGGTCTCCCCCGAGGAGTATGCCTCGTCCCTGCACGACTTCGTCGTCCGCGTGCGCGGACTCGGTGCCGTCCCGGTGCTGCAGACGCCGCCCGCGATCGATGTCGCCAACGCCCCGGAGCGCGCGCGGATCGGCGAGTTCGCCGCAGCGGTGCGTCGGGTCGCCACGGAGGACGACGTCATCCTCGTGGATCAGTTCGCCCGTTTCGCCGTGCTGGGAGACGGCGGGGTGCCGTGGGGGCTGATGAACGATCCGTTCCACCCGAACGCCGCCGGGCACGCCGCGCTCGCCCTCGAGCTCACGACCGCTCTCGGTCTCCACCCGGCTGGCGCACGGAGTCGGACCCTGGCGCTGCTCGAGGGTGTGATCGTCGCCGCACGCCTCAACGGCTAGGCACCGCGGATCACGACGTCGTCGCCGGTGTGAGGTCAGCGTCCTTCATCGCGTATCGCGTGCAGTCCGGGCATCGGGTGAGGAAGTCGTGCTTGCAGCCGATCACGTGTTCGAGGAAGCTCTCCGCGTCTTCGAGCTGTGCACGCTGCGAGCGGATCCACCGCAACCTCTGTCTGATGACGTCGACTCGTCCGCCCTCGTCCCGGTAGAGCACGTGCCGGATCTCCGGGAGGCTCATCCCGATGCCCCGGCAGGCCTGGACGACGCGGAGGCGTCGGATGTGCTCCTCGGTGTAGACCCGGTGGCCCGACGCCGTCCGATCCGGGACGACCACGCCCGTCTCGTGCCAGTGTCGCAGGACGTGATCGTCCACGCCGATGCGTCGCGCGGCTTCACCGATCTTCATCGACGCCCCTGCTCTCCTCTTGACTTCAGGTCGACCTGAGGTTCTACCGTGGCCCCATGATGACACACCACCCGCCGCTGCCCGATCCGGTCCACGTCACCGTCGGAGGGGCGAGCGTCGCCACCCGGGTCCTCCCGCCTTCCGGCCCCTCGGCGGGCGACATCGTCCTGTGCCACGGCACGCCGTGGTCGTCGCAGGTCTGGGCGGATGTCGCGCGCGAGGTGAGTCGCGACCACCGCGTCTTCCTGTGGGACATGCCGGGCTACGGCGACTCCGAGATGGGCCCGACCGTGGCGACCGATCTAGCGGCGCAGGCCGCACGCCTGGCCTCCCTGATCCGGGGCTGGGGGCTGGAGCGACCTCACGTGGTCGCCCATGACATCGGCGGGGCCGTCGCCCTCGGAGCGCATCTTCTGCACCGCGTGGACTTCGCGGACCTGTTCCTGTGGGACATCGTGACGCTCGACCCCTGGGGATCGCCGTTCTTCCGCCTGGTGGCGCAACATGCCCACGTGTTCTCCCGCCTCCCGGCGAACCTGCACTCCGCGCTGGTGAAGGAGTACATCGCCGGCGCCGGCCGACTCTCCACTCAACAGGTCGAGGCACTCGCATCACCCTGGTCCGGTCCCGTCGGCCAGGCGGCGTTCTACCGCCAGATCGCCGCGCTCGACGCCGCCGACACCCGCGCCGTCGCGGAAAAGCTGGGGGCCGCGCGCTGCCCTACACGCATCGGCTGGGGACGCGAAGACCCGTGGATCCCGCTCGGACAGGCGTATGAACTGCAGTCGAGGCTCCCCGGCCGTCCTGAGGTCGTCGTGCTCGACGGATCCGGACATCTGACGCCCTGGGAAGAGCCCGAGGCCGTCATCGCCGCTCTCCGTGCGTGGCTTGCAGAGACTCGCGACGCTTCGGATGGACAAGCCACTCGGTGACCGGGGCGAGGGGTGAACCCCGGTCACCGGGTAACACGTTATCCACTACCCGAGGGCGGCGGGTGATGTACCGATATACGTTCCTCCGCCTGGGATGAAGACCCTCTGGACGCCGCGGGTGCCACCCCTCTATGGTGGCGGCACGATCTAGTCGGAGGGCGGCCGATGTCTCACGTGGTGGCTACTGGGGCCGGTAAGGCCATGATGGAGCGGCGGAACGACCCGACGCACGACTACATCCTCGGGCTCACCGGCAAGGAGCGACCCCGGGTCCTCTTCGTCGGCACCGCGACCGGCGACGACGCCGCCTACATCCTGAGCTTCTATGCCACCTACGACGCGGACCGGTGCGCACCGCACCATCTCCCGCTCTTCCATCGCGCGGTCGACGACCTGGCCGGTTTCGTGAAAGGGTTCGACGTGATCCACGTCGGCGGCGGCAACACGGCGAACATGCTCGATGTGTGGAAGCGCCAGGGCCTCGACACGATCCTGCGTGAGATGTGGGAGGACCCCGACTCGAACGTCGTGTTCACGGGAGGCAGCGCCGGAGGAATCTGCTGGTTCGAGGGCGGCACGACCGACAGCTACGGCCCGACCCTCCAGGTGCTCCCCGAGGGACTCGGGTTCCTGAACGGCAGCTTCTGCCCGCACTACGACGCCGAGGATCAGCGGCGCCCTCTCTTTCACGCCTCCCTCCTCAGCGGGGAGCTCTCCACGGGCTATGCCGTCGGCAACCTTCAGTCGCTGCACTTCGAGAACTCCGAGTTCGTCACCGCCATCAGTCCCGTCGAGAACGCGCTCGCGCTGCGGGTCGAGGCGATCGACGGGAAGATCGTCGAGACCGAACTGCCGACGACCGTGCTCACCGGGTCCGCTCCGATCACGAAGGGGCCGTCGTCATGAACGACAACGTGTGGATCCTCCTCGCACAGCTGATCATCGTCGTCGGTGCGATCTACATGGGCACGCGCACCAGCGGGATCGGTCTCGGCGTCTGGGGGCTGGTGGGCGTCGCCGTCCTCATCTTCGTGTTCGGCGAAGCGCCGGGCAACGCCCCGGTCGACGCGGTCTTCATCGTCATCACCGTGATCACTGCCGCCTCCACCATGCAAGCCGCCGGAGGTATCGACTGGATGGTGTCCGTCGCGGCCAGAGTGATCCGGCGCAAACCGAAGTCGGTCGTGTTCCTCGCCCCGGCCATGTCGTTCCTCTTCACCGTCGGGGCCGGCACGGGCAACATCTTCTACCCGCTGTTGCCCGTGATCTACGACGTCTCCTACCAGCAGAAGATCCGCCCCGAACGGGCCCTCTCGGTCTCGGCCGTCGCCTCGCAAGTCGGCATCCTGTGCTCGCCCGTCTCGGCCGCGACCGCATCGATGGTGGTCCTGCTCGCGCCGCAGGGCGTGGATCTCGGAGGACTGCTGCTCATCATGTGGCCGGCCTCCATCGCCGGGCTCTTCGTCGCCGCGCTCGTGATGATGCGTCATGGCAAGGACCTCGACGACGACCCGGAGTTCCAGCGACGCCTGGCCGACCACCAGATCAAGCCCCCGGCGGTGGACGCGCACGAGCACAAGCTCCCGCCGACGGCCGTGCTCTCGGCCTCCCTGTTCCTCGCAGGCGTCGCGGTGATCGTGTTCTTCGGGCTGTTCGAGAATCTGCGTCCGGTGATCGAGACCGACGATGCCGGCGATCCCGTCCGACTCAGTGTGACCGTCATCATCGAGGTCACGATGGGCATCATCGCCGCCCTGATCTTCGTGTTCTGCAAGGTCAAGGCCGCCGACGTCCCCAAGCAGCCGACCTTCCCCGCCGGCATCGTGGGGGCCATCGCCCTGTTCGGTATCGCCTGGCTCGCCAACACGTTCGTGGCGGCGAACCAGACCCTCATCGTCGACGGGCTCGGATCGGTGGTCTCCGGATCGTCTGCCTTCCTCGGCGCGCTGCTCTTCGCGATGGCACTCTTCGCGGTCGCCATGCTCACCACGAGCCAATCGAGCGCGACCAACGCGATCGTGCCGATCGGTATCACGATCGGGCTTCCGGCACCTCTACTGGTGGGGCTGTGGCCGTCGACCATGGGGATCTACACGCTGCCGGCGAACGGCAGCCAGGTGGCCACCGTGGCGTTCGACCAGACCGGCACGACGAAGATGGGCAAGTTCGTCTTCGACCACTCATTCCAGCTGCCGAACCTCATCTACGTGGGTGTCGCGATCGTCGTCGGGGTATCGCTCTCGTTCCTGATGGGCTGACTTCCACCCGAGCGGCCGACACCGTCCCCGGGAGCTTGCCCAACCGATATTTCGGAATATCGTAGAGGCGGGGACCTGGGGAGGTTGGGGTGTCGGCATTTGTCGCGCAGGGGGATGGACATGTACCGCGAGTATCGGCGCACGCGATCAGTAGGCCGCGGCTGACCGCCGCACTCGAGACCGACACACCTCTGACACTCATCCGCTCCGCGTCCGGGTCGGGCAAGACGACCGCCCTCGTGGAGTGGGCGTCCGCCACCGCATCGCGCGTGGTCTGGATCACGGCCTCGCCCGCCATCGCGCCCAGCGCTGCGCTCGCCCGCGCTCTGCTGCGAGCCCTGCCGCACGCGGACGTCGCACACGACCTCGCGGAGGATGGATGGCCTGCCGTGACCTCGCGCCTGCGCCACGCGGAAGGTCCTCTGGTCGTGGTACTCGACGACGCGGCACCCGTGGACCGCGAAGGCGTGTTCGCCCTGTGCCGCGCCATCGCCACCACCCCGCGGACGCGGCTGATCGTCGCCACCAATCGCCCCAGCCCCTTCGACAGCGAGGGTCTGGATCTCGTGATCGACACGAAGGTCATCGCGCCGTCGGACCTCATGTTCGACACCGAGGAGATCTCTCGCGCGCTCGGGGTCGATGACGACATGGCCGGCGAGATCCGGGAGGCGACCGCGGGCTTCCCCGCGCTCATCCGTGCCCTCGTGCTGCGCGGGGCCGGAACGGACACCGAGTCGCTTCGCGCCGCGAACACCGTGATCGAGGACTATCTGCAGGACCGGCTCGCCGAGTGCGGATTCTCCCCGCAGGCGTTGCAGGGGCTGCTGCGGATCAGCGTGACCGACTCGGTGGACCTGCCCCTGGCCGTGGCGCTCACGCGCGACCCCGACATCGCGAAGGCGCTCGACCAGGCCGAGACGTTCGGCTTCGGCCGCTGGACCGGCGACGGCGGCTGCACGTTCACCCTCACACCGCTCACACGCGGCATGCTGCGCCGTGAGCTGCGCCGATCCTTCCCCGGCGAAGTCGCGCACCTCCGACGCCTCGCGGCAGAAGGGGCGATTCGCCGCGACATGCCCCTCGAAGGGCTGCGACTCGCCCTGGAGGACGACGATCTACGGCTCGCGAAACACGTCACGATGTCCGGGTGGAACCGCCTGCTCCACCGCGATCGGCGCGCGGTCGCGGAGCTGCTCGCCGACGTCCCTGTGGCACGACTCAAGCAGGAGCCGCTCGTGGCCATGCTGCTGGGGATGAGCCTCAAACCCAGCAGGCTCCGACGCCAGCGGGGGCTCCAACTGCTGCGTATGGCGGTGGCTGCGGCGAACTCCCGTCGGCCCACCCTGTCAGCCACCGAGCGGATTTTCATCTGGGCGGCGGAGAGCGCCTCCCTGCGTGCCATCGGGCGGCCGGAGCCTGCCGCCCAGGTCGCCGCGCGGGCACTGGCGCTGTTCCAGGAGACACCGGAATCGCAATGGCAGCAGTACGCCCGCGATGTGCCGCTCATGTGCACGCACATCGGCATCTCCCTGTACTACGGCGGACAGCTGGACGAAGCCATCGAGGTCTGGGAGCAGGCCACGGCGCTCGCCGCGGCGCACGGGAGCACGAACGGCTTCCACGGCATCTGCCTCCTCGCGGGTGTCCACGCCCTGAACGGCGACCTGCCCGAAGCGCGGCACTACTTCTCCCTCGTGCGCGACGGCGAGTGGGACCCGGAGCTCCTGGACAGCTACCAGAGCACGTTCTACCGGATCGCCGGTGCGATGCTCGCAGTGGAGGACGGCGACCTCCCGGCGGCGAAGCAGCACATCCGCTTCTTCGAGCCGTACCGAGCGACGAGCGAGCACTGGACGACGATGGCCTCCGTGGAGGCGTGGATCGCCCTGCACGAAGGAGACGCAGCAGGGGGCCTGGAGCGCCTCGAGTCATTCGCGCGCCTCCGAGGGAGGGAGGCGAGTGCCGCGCACGTGCGCCACGCGCTCTCCCGGCCGCGGGTGCTGCTGCACCTCGCCCTCGGTGACGTCGGCACGGCGAAGAGCATCGTCCAGCGCGATGCCGGGTCCGATCGTTTCGGCACCGTCGTCAAGCGGGCACGTCTGGCTCTCATCGACGGCGCGGCCGCTGACGTGGTCCGACTCCTGGGACAGACCCGCCTGCGTCCCTCCACGGCCCGAGAACGCGCCGAAGCGCTGGCGGTGCACAGCGCCGCTCTGCGCCGGGTGTCCCCGGCCGCCGCGCAGCCGTCGAGCGCGACGTTGAGCGCGCAGCTCGCGGACCGCGGCCTCACCACTCCGCTCGTGCTTCTGGGCGCGGAGGACTTCGGTGCGGTCCGCGCCGACCTCGATCCGACCGGTCTCGCCACCTTCCCCCGGCGATCCGCTCTGCCGTCCTTCGCGAGCCGCCCCCGTTTGACCCCCCGTGAGCAGGTGGTGCTGCACGCGCTGACGTCCGGTGCACCGCTGCCGGCGATCGCCGCTGAGCTGCGCGTCTCGCAGAACACCCTCAAGACCCAGCTCCGCAGCATCTACCGCAAGCTCGACGCCGGCAATCGCTCCGAGGCGTTGGAGCAGGCGGCCCGTCACGGCCTCCTGCCCGACTGAGCACACGCCGAAGGCCCCGCCCGTCGCATCACGACGGACGGGGCCTTCCCGACGAGCGTCAGGCCTGCGAGCGGCGTCGGCGCACGATCAGCAGCACGGCACCGCCGAACAGCAGAGCGATCGCCAGAGCCAGCACCCACGGGGCCAGGATTCCGCCGGTGAGCGCGAGCGGCGTCAGCACCGGGTTATCGGTCGAACTCGTCGGCGGCGTGATCGTCTCACCGCCGGGAGGAGTGGCCGTCCCCACAGCCACGTTGTGCAGCTTCGCGCCTGCCGCGTCGGCGTGCACGATCACGGAGTACGTGATCGTGATGCTCTCTCCCTGGGCGAGGCTGCCGCTCCAGCGCAGCTGGTTCCCGTCCACCGCGGGAGCCGCCACCGCGCGGTCACCCACGACGGCGGTCGCACCGGGTCGGAGGTCGGCATGCCGCAGCACTCCGGAGAGGTCATCCGTGATGACGACGTCATCCAGCCCGGTCTCTCCCGTGTTGGTGCCGACGAGCCGGTAGGTGACCACGCTTCCCGCGGCCACGGCCTTCTCCGAACCGGGATCGGCCGTCTTGACGAACGTGAATCCCGGAGTACCGACCGGGTTCTCGGTCGTCACCGGAGGCGGCGTGAGCTCCCCACCGCCGGGCGGGGTGGCGGTCCCCGCGACCGTGTTCGCGATCCTCGCACCACCTGCGTCGCCGTTCACGGTCACCGAGTACGTGATGGTGACGCGCTGACCGACGGCGAGCGCGCCCGACCAGGTGAGCTCGTCACCGTCCACGACCGGAGCGGGCGCGGATCCCTCGATCACGGTCGCCGTGGCGTCGTCGTTGTAGACGGCGTGGGCGAGGACGTCCGAGAGGTCGTCGCTGATGCTCACCGGCGCCAGCGCGGTCTCTCCGGTGTTCACGCCGGTCACCGTGTAGGTGATGACGCTGCCGGGATCGACGCGGGTTCCCGACGCGGGGTCGGCCGACTTGCGGAGCTCGAAGCCGGGCTCGTTGACCGGGTGCTCCGTCGTGGCGGGCGGCGTCTCGATCGGCGGCACACCGCCGGGCGGGGTCGCCGATCCCGAAGCCGAGTTCTCGAGGATCGCTCCCCCGGCATCCGCCTGCACGGTCACGGAATACGTGATCGTGACGGTCTCGCCGACCTGGAGGGCTCCCGTCCACGACAGGCTGTCGCCGGAGACCACCGGGGCGGTCGAGGCGGTCGTGCCGATCAGGGCGGCCGCGTCGTCGTTGTAGTTGGCGTGGGCGAGGACGCCGGAGAGGTCATCCACGATCGCGACCGGATCGAGGACCGTCTCACCGGTGTTCACGCCGGTCACCGTGTAGGTGATGACGCTGCCGGGGTCGACCGCCGTGCCCGCCACCGGGTCGGCGCTCTTCGACACCGAGAATCCGGGGACGTTCACGGCGTTCGTCGTGGTGCCGGGCGGCGGGGTGATGACGGACCCTCCGGGCGGGGTCGCCGTCGCGCTCGCGCTGTTCTCGAGCACGGATCCGACGCCCTCGGGGCCGACCGTCACCGAGTACGTGATGACGACGGTCTGACCGACGGCGAGCGCACCGGACCAGTCGAGCTCCGCGCCGTCGACCGTCACCGCGCCGGCGGGCAGACCGCCGATCACGGCCACAGCGTCCTCGTTGTACGAGGCGTACGGCAGCACCTTCGAGAGGTCGTCCGTGATCTCGACCGGGTCGAGCACCGTCTGACCGGTGTTGACGGCCGTCAACGTGTAGGTGAGCACATCACCGGGATCCACGGCCGTGCCCGCAGCCGGGTCGACGGTCTTGGCGAAGGTGAAGCCGGGCTCGTTGACCGGGTGCTCCGTCGTCGCCGGTGGCGGCGTGATCGGCGTGCCCGGCGTGGTGGGGCTGTCCGGGTCGCTCGGGTCCGTCGGGATGAGTGGCGTCGCCGTGCCCGTGGCCGTGTTCGCGATCGTCTCACCCCCGGCGGTCGGGTCGACCGTCACGGAATAGGTGATGACGACGTTCTGACCGGGGAGCAGCACGCCGCTCCAGTCGAGGGCGTCGTCCACCACGCTGACGTCGCCGCGGGTGGCCGTCACGTCGTCGTTGTACGAGGCATGAGCGAGCGCGCCGCGCAGGTCATCGGCGATCGAGGCAGGGTCGAGCACGGTGTCACCCGTGTTCGTGCCCGTGACGGTGTAGGTGATCACGCTGCCGGGATCGACACGCGTCCCCGATGCGGGGTCGGCGGACTTCGCGACCGTGAAGCCGGGGCTGGCGACCGGGTGCTCCGTCGTCGACGGCGGCGTGGTGACCGGGGTACCGGGCGTGGTGGGGCTGTCCGGGTCGGTCGGGTCCACCGGGATGAGCGGGGTCCCCTCACCCGTGACGGTGTTGCGCAGCAGCACGCCGGTCGCGTCGGCGTCGACCGTCACCGTGTAGGTGATGTCGACCCTGGCGCCGGGAGCGAGCGCCCCGGTCCAGGTGAGCGTCGTGCCGTCGAGCTCGACGGCTCCGGTCGATGCGCTCGCGTCGCCGCCGTACTGAGCGTGGGCGAGCACGGCGGACAGGTCGTCGACGATGGACGCGGGGTCGAGCGTCGTGTTACCCGTGTTGACACCGGAGATCGTGTACGTGATCGTGTCGCCCGCGCGCACGGCGGTGTCGGAGACGGGGTCCGCGGACTTCGTCACCTCGAGGCCGGTCTCGACGACCGGGTGGTTCGTCTCCGCGGGCGGCGGGACGATCGGGGTCCCCGGGGTCGTGGGACCGTCGGGGTCGGCCGGGTCGACCGGGATCCGCGGTGTGGCCGTGCCACTGGCGACGTTGTTCAGCAGCGCCTTCTGGACTCCGGCATCGATGGTCACCGAGTAGCGGATGGTGACAGACTCGCCGCGGGGCACATCGCCCGTCCAGGTGAGCGTGTCGCCGCTGACGGTGACGGAGCCGCGGTCGGCGGTCACGTCGTCGTTGTAGCCGGCGTCATCGAGCACACCCGACAGGTCGTCGACGATCCGGGCCGGATCGAGGTCGGTGTCACCCGTGTTGGTTCCGGTGATCGTGTAGGTCACGGTGTCGCCGGCCGAGACGGCGGTGCCCGAGGCGGGGTCGGCGGACTTGCTGATCGTGAATCCCGAACCGATCACCGGGTGCTCGGTGGTGACCGTGGGCGGGACGATGGGTTCGCCCGGCACCTGCGGTCCGTCGGGGTCACTCGGGTCCGGAGTCGTGGGCGTCGCGGTGCCGCTGACGGTGTTCTTCAGGATCTCACCCGAGGTGTCGGCCTCCACGGTCACGGAGTACGTGATCGTCACGGTCTGTCCGGGCTGGAGAGTGCCGGTCCAGGCGAGGTCGTCGCCCGTGATGGTCGCTGCGCCCGCGGCGACGGGTGCGCCGTCGATCTCGGTGGCGACGTCTGAGTTGTAGGCGGCGTGTGCGAACACGGCCGACAGGTCGTCGGAGAGGGAGGCCGGACTCAGCACCGTGGCACCGGTGTTGGTGCCGGTCACCGTGTATTCGATGGTCTGCCCCGGCTCCACGACGGTGCCGGCAGCGGGGCTGGAGCTCTTGGCGACGGTGTAGCCCGCTACGGGGTGCTCGGTCGCGACCGCGGGAGGATCGACCGGGGGCAAGCCGCCGGGAGGGGTGCCGGAGGCGGTGACGCTGTTGGCGATCCGCTCTCCTTCGACATCGGCGTCAACGATCACCGAATACGTGATGGTGAGCACCTGACCGGGCTCGAGCGCGCCGGTCCAGGCGAGGTCGTCACCGGTGATGGTTGCGGCGCCGGATGCGACGGGGGAGCCGTCGAGCTCCGTGGCGACGTCTCCCTGGTACTCGGCGAACGCGAGCACGCCGGACAGGTCGTCGCTCACGCGGACGGGGTCGAGGAGCGTGTTGCCCGTGTTCTCCGCCTCGACGGTGTACGTGATGCGCTGACCCGCCTGCACGGCGACACCGTCGGCCGGGTCGGAGGTCTTGCGCAGCGCCAGGTCGGGTGCGAGACGTACGTTCGTGAACGTGCACGTGACGTCGGTGCCGAGCGCACCGGCGGGCTGGACGACGCTGCCGTCTGCGGTCACGGCGACCGGAGACGTGGAGCCGTCGGATTCGACCTGCACGCAGTCGAGCGATTCGGCGTACCGGGTGCTGTCCGTGGTTCCGGATGCGGACTCGGAGAGGCGGAAGGTGTCGCCCTGGTTGGTGAACACCGGTCCGGCGTAGTCCGGCTGCAGCCCCGTGGCCTCTCCGCGGGTGGTGGCGTCCGTCTGCGCGACCTGATAGCCGGCCGGCGACTGCACACGCAGGGCGAACTGGTCGGTGGCGGCGTGACGCCCCTCGGGGAGGTCCTTCTTCAGCGTGAGGGTGTTCGGGAAGGTGCAGCTGGCCATGTCGGTCGGCCCGAAGGTTCCGATCGAGGTGGTGTTGACGGTCACGCCGCGGGGGAGGTCGACCTCGATGATGCGGTTTCCGCCTCCGGAGACCGACACGAAGATGTGGCCGAGGTTTCCGAACGCGATGCCGTTGCCCTGCACGCCGTCGCCCATGTTGTGGACCTGCTTGGCCTCGATGGTCGCGGTGCTCGGCACGAGCGAGGTGGGAAGGTCGGACGAGTAGATGACATTGTCGGCCACGAGCACGAGCTGGCCCGAGGCGCTGAAGGCCATGTCGCCGTTGGCGCCGAACGCGCTGCTGCCGGCGGTGGGGCGGAGCGTGCCGACCTGCACGTAGGCCTGCGGAGTGACGCTCTCGTTCCAGGCGTAGAGGTTGATGGCGCCGCTGGCGGTACCGCTGGCGAAGTAGTAGACACCGGTCACCGGGTGGACGGCACCTCGGAGCACGGAGGAGTTGAGCGTGAACGTGGTGCGGCTCGTGGAGTCGGTCACGCGGTCATGCTTGGCCAGCACCTTGGATCCGGCCGCATTGGTGACCGTGTAGGCGTAGCGGCCGCTGGAGGAGATGCCGAGGGCATTGTTGGAGTGGTCGACGCCGAGGGTGGTGGAACCGAGCGTGCCGCCGTTTCCCGGGGTGCCGCCCTGCTCGTCCACAATGAACTCGCGCACCTCTGTCGTGCTCTGCACGTACACGGCGCCCGGCGTGCAGAGGAACGGGTCAGCCGCGATCGCGGGAGCCGCCGTGACCGTGCCTCCGATGAAAACCATCGACGAGGCGACCAGCGCCGTGCTCAGGGCGCCTCCGATCAGCTTCTTCGCACGGCCCCGCCAGCGGCTGTGCCGCTCGGACGGAAGGCCATCGGCTGTGTGGTCCTTGCGGGCAACACGAAACCCCATGACAGACTCCCCATTCATCGCTTCCCCGGTGCGCGTTCGCACACGGAAACCCCCGCCCCCTCAGGCGACCGCCGAGCACCATCCAGACATGGCGAACTCGGCTCGGGCCATCCGCCAGACTGCCCGGCCCGCGACAACCGCTCCGGCCGATCCCGGAGAATTCACCCCGCCTTTTCACCCCGCGCACGGCATGCTCCCTCCGCACGGGCTCTCGCGTCCCGGTGGGGAGGGATGCCATGCTGTCGGGATGCAGCGCACCACCAAGATCACGACCGCGGTCGTCGTCGTCGCCATCGCGGGGTTGGTCGCCGTAGCGGCTCCCGCCGTGATCGGCGCCGCGCCGGCTGTCGTCGACGCGGGCTCGTGGGTGTCGGAGCGCTTCGCCGCCGAGCCTTCCACGGCCCCGACGAGTCGCGCGGAGAAGACCGAGCAGGGCGGACTCGTCGACCTGGGCGACGGCATCAGCGTTCCCGCCGGTGGTCCCGGTGACTGCACCACCAACGCGCTCATCAACATCTACCGGGACGACGGCTCTCCGATGCACGCCAAGCTCCTGGGCGAGCTCGTCGAGATGGGCGCGTCGGAGCTGGCGAGCGGACCCGTCACGCTGGATGCGGCCGGCAAGATCTTCTCCTACGAGGTGCAGGCCGGCGACAGCCTCATCGCGATCGGCGAGCGATTCTGCGTCGACTACGTCACGGTCTCCAGCTTCAACCACGTGCGCGGCAACGAGCCGATCAGCCCGGGCGACACCCTCTACCTGCGCCCGGATCCGACGCTTCCGTTCGTCGACATCTACGGGCCGTACAACGCCGAGCCCGGCTCCTCCACCATCCCCTACTACGACGGCGTGGCGGCGTTCTCGACCGCTGTCGCCACGGCAGATCTGGGTGCCGCCCGGTGGCTCTGGAAGCGCCTCGAGAAGGACATGCACCCGGAGACCGCAGCCGTGATCACCCAGGCGTTGAGCGACGACGATCTTCCGCTGCTCCGCCGCCTGTTCCCGTAGCAGCGGGATTCCGCGCCGCCGTTCGGCGAGCCCTCGTTTCCGCGCGCCCGGAAACCCTCAGGAAACTTCTCGGAAGATCCTGGTATTCGGTGTTGCTAAGTACCGGTACTCGGTGTTACTTTGTACCGGTACCCAGCAACACTGAGTACCGAGAGAGGAAGGGAGGACCTGATGGGCAAGCAGATGACCGAGATGCTCAAGGGCACTCTGGAGGGCATCGTTCTGGCGCTCCTCGCCGAGCAGCCGGCCTACGGATACGAGATCACGACCCGCATCCGGGACCACGGGTTCACCGACATCGCCGAGGGCACGATCTACGCACTCCTGGTGCGCATCGAGCAGAAGAAGCTCGTCGACGTCGAGAAGGTCCCGAGCGAGAAGGGGCCGCCCCGCAAGGTGTACTCCCTGAACGCGCAGGGCCGTCAGGAGCTCGGGGAGTTCTGGAAGACCTGGGACTTCCTCCGCACGCACATCGAACGACTGAACAACACGAACGAGGAGAACTGATCATGGCCGCGAAGTGGATCGAAGCGCTCACCGGATCGCTCGAGCAGAAGAAGCAGTACAAGCAGGCCAAGGCCCGCATCGACGCCCTCCCCTCGCCGTACCGCGAGGTGGCGAACGCCCAGTACCGGTACTACCTCTACTACGGCGGCATCACCGACGGAGACACCATCGTCACCATGTTCCTCGACCTCGCGGACCTGTGGGAGCGCGCTGCCATCGACGGCACCCCCGTCAGCGCGATCGTGGGCGACGACCCCGTCGAGTACGCCGAGGAGTATGCCCGCGCCTACGGCGGCACCCAGTGGATCGACAAGGAGCGCGCGCGCCTCATCAAGGCGTTCGACGACGCGAGGAAGAAGGAGAACGAGTCATGACGAACGCCGCCATCTCGGTACGCGGTATCGAGAAGTCCTACAAGGATCTGCATGTCCTGCGCGGGGTCGACTTCGAGGTCGAGAAGGGCAGCATCTTCGCCCTCCTCGGCTCGAACGGCGCCGGCAAGACCACGATGGTGCGTGTCCTCTCCACCCTGCTGAAGGCGGATACCGGAATGGCGACCGTGCAGGGTATCGACGTGGCCGCGAACCCGGTCGGCGTCCGGGAGCGCATCAGCCTCACCGGACAGTTCGCCGCCGTCGACGAGATCCTCACCGGACGCGAGAACCTGGTGCTGGTCGCGAAGCTGCGGCATCTGCCCGACCCCGGGAAGGTCGCCGACGATCTGCTGGCGACCTTCCGCCTGACGGATGCCGGCAACCGCAAGGTCGGCACCTACTCGGGCGGCATGCGTCGCCGGCTCGACATCGCGATGAGCCTGGTCGGGCACCCCGAGGTCATCTACCTCGACGAACCGACCACCGGACTCGACCCCGAAGCCCGCATCGAGGTGTGGGACGTGGTCAAGGAGCTCGCGAACACCGGCACCACCGTACTCCTGACCACGCAGTACCTCGATGAGGCGGAGCAACTGGCCGACCGCATCGCGATCCTGCACGAGGGCCGCATCATCGCGAACGACACCCTCGCCGGGCTGAAGCGCCTGCTGCCGGCCGCGAAGGTCGAGTACGTCGAGAAGCAGCCCACCCTCGAGGAGATCTTCCTCACCCTCATCGGCCCCTCGTCCACGCAGAAGGAGGACGCAGCATGACCATGCACTTCACCGCCGACACGGCGACGCTCACCGGCCGCTCCATGCGGCACATCTTCCGTAGTCCCGACACCATCATCACCACGGCGGTCACCCCGATCGCCCTGATGCTGCTGTTCGTGTACGTCTTCGGCGGCGCGCTCCAGCAGAGCACCGGCACCGAGAACTACGTGAACTACCTGCTCCCCGGCATCCTGCTCATCGCGATCGCCTCGGGGATCGCTTACACCGCGTTCCGGCTCTTCACCGACATGCAGAGCGGGATCTTCGAGCGCTTCCACTCCATGCCGATCGCCCGGTCGAGTGTGCTGTGGGCGCACGTGCTCACCTCACTGACCGCGAATGCGATCACCCTGGCGATCATCTTCGGCGTCGGATTCGTGATGGGCTTCCGCACCGGGGCGAGCTTCTGGGCCTGGCTCGCCGTCATCAGCATCCTGATGCTGTTCACCCTGGCGCTCACCTGGCTCGCCATCATCGCGGGCCTGAACGCCAAGACGGTCGACGGGGCGAGCGCGTTCTCGTACCCGCTGATCTTCCTCCCGTTCATCAGCTCGGCCTTCGTCCCGACCGACACCATGCCGGCACCGGTGCAGTGGTTCGCCGAGAATCAGCCGGTCACCTCGATCGTCAACACCATCCAGGCGCTGTTCGCCGAGCAGCCCGTCGGCAACGACATCTGGGTCGCCCTCGCCTGGTGCGTCGGCATCCTCGTGGTCGCCTACGTGTTCGCGATCATCTCCTACCGGAAGAAGGTCAGCTGATCTTCTCCCCGATCTGGCCCCGCACCAGATGAAGGAGATCTCTTGATTCGAAGGCCCCTCAGAACCCCTGAGTCCTTCAGATCAAGAGATCTCCTTCATCTGCGTGTGGGCGTCGGCCGGAGCAGACCTCGGCGTGCTCAGACCGTGCGCAGCGCCGTGGTGGGCGACAGTCGCGCGGCACTGATCGCGGGGTACAGCCCCGCGATCACGCCGACTACCAGCGCCACGACCGGACCACCGACCAGCACGACCACGGGGATCGTCACCGCCTGGCCCTGGATCGTGGCGTAGGCGAAGACCCCGAGCGCCCCGCACACCGCCCCGGCGATGCCCCCCAGGCCGCCGAGCACGATCGCCTCCGCCACGAACTGACCCGCGATCTGCCCCGAACGAGCGCCGAGCGCCCGCCGGAGTCCGATCTCGCCGCGCCGCTCCAGCACCGCCACCACCATGGTGTTCGCGATGCCGATCCCTCCGACCAGCAGAGCGATCGCCGCGAGACCGACCGCGAGGCCGGACAGCGAATCATCCGCGGTGTCCCGCGCCCCGGCGAGCTCGCCGAGTCCGGTCACCTGCACATACGGGGAGGACGGGTTCGCGGCGCGACCGATCGCCTCGCGGACCTTCTCGCCCGTACCGCCGTCGGCCATGCGCACATAGATCGACGCGATGGTGTCGTCACCCTCCGCCGACACATGCTCCGCCGCCCAATGGTCGCCGAGGAATGCGCTCGCATCGATCGACTCGGCGAGGCCGGCCGAATCGAGTATCCCGATCACCGTGTACCACTGCTCCCCGATCCACACCCGCACGCCCGGCTCCGTGATGCCCATGCGTGCGGCTGCCGCCGATCCGAGCACGGTCACCGGCAGCGAGCGGTCGGTCTCGTCGAACCACGACCCCTTCGCCACCGATCCCTCCACCGACGACAGGAAGTCGGGACCCGCGGCATACGCGGCCAATCCGTTGCCATGGCTCTTCGGGATGAGGTCGTTGCGGTACACACCGATGCCGTCCGGCACCTTCTCGAGAACCCCGACCTGCTCGACGCCGCTCACCCGCTCGATCATCCCGGCCGCGGTCTCGGGAAGCGCCACCGGCTTGTTGTCGGGCCCGTACCCCGGCTGCACCACGATCATGTTGGCGCCGAGCGCGTCGAGCTTGGCCAACAGCTCCGCCTGGTTCGAGGCGGCGATACCGGTGATGGCGGTGAGCGCCGCGATACCGACAGCGACCCCGAGCGCCGACAACGCCGTGCGCATCTTGCGACTGCGAGGACCGATGAGAGCCGTGCGGATGCTGTCCGCGACGCTGAGCCGGGGCATCCGCTCTCCCGTGCGCCTCATGCCGCGACCTCGTCCTGTTCCCGCCTACCGGTATCGCTCATGATCCGCCCGTCGTTGATTCTGACCTGTCGTTGCGTGCGCTCGGCGATGTGCGGGTCGTGCGTGATGATCACGACCGCTGTGCCGGAGTCTGCGATCGATGTGAGCAGTTCGAGGATGTGCTCGCCCGTGCTCGAGTCGAGCGCGCCGGTCGGCTCGTCGGCGAACAGCACCGACGGCTCCCCGACGATCGCGCGGGCGATCGCCACGCGCTGCTGTTCTCCTCCGGACAGCTGACCGGGTCGGTGCCTCATGCGCGCACCGAGGCCGACCCGCTCGAGCGCAGCCGCGGCCCGCACCGTGCGCTCCGCCGAGGGCACCCCCGAGTACAGGAGCCCGAGCGCGACGTTGTCGACCGCGCTCAGCGCGGGCAGCAGGAAGAACTGCTGAAACACGAAACCGATGCGGCGAGCGCGCAGAGCTGCACGCTCGTGCTCGGCGAGCCACGCGACATCCGTCCCGTCGATCAGCACGGTGCCACTGGTGGGGTCGTCGAGCGTTCCCATGATCGAGAGCATCGTGCTCTTCCCCGATCCGGATGCGCCGACGACGGCCACCAGCTCGCCGCTCTCGATCGCGAGGCTCATGCCGTGCAGCACGCGCAGCGGGGGGTTGCCGGGATACTCCTTGATCACCTCGACGAGTTCGACGACGGTATCGGGCGTCATTGCGCCACCACCACGGCATCACCGGCGGCGAGATCCCCGCCGACCACCTGCACCCGGGTGTCGGCGATCAGTCCGACCTCCACCGAGACACGTTCGACCTTGCCGCCCTTGCGCAGCACGTCGACCGCGTAGCCGCCGTCGGTCGTCGCCACGAGCGCGGTGACGGGAACGACGAGTGCGTCCTTCACCTCGGAGGTCGCGAACACGACCTTGACGGCGCGCAGACCGATGCCCTCCGCGACGGCGGGATCCTCGAATTCGATGTTCGCGGTGGCCGGGGTGGTCTCGCCCTCTTTGCCGGTCGGTTGGCCGCCAGGATCGACGGCGGCCACCGTCGCGGGGACCTCGGTGCCGTCCGGAAGGATCACGGTCACCGGCGTCGCCGGCAGGATCTCGCGCGCCTGGGCTTCGGTGAGCGTGGCCACCACGCGCAGGGTCGTGCTCGTATACGTGAGCGGGCTGGTCGCTGCAGGATCACCGAGCTTTCCCGTCACGGAGTCGACGCGCACCGAGGCGGCGGTGATCGCGACGACATCACCCAGCTTCACGACGCCGTCCTTGGTCACGCCGAGCGACTTCTGCCACGCCTTGACGTTGGCTTCGGTGACCCGCGTGAACTCGTCGTCCACGGTCATGTCCTTGCCGAAGCCGAGATCGGCGAGCGCCTGCTCGAGCTGTCGCACGTCGGGTCCGTTCTCGACGCCGACGCCGAGATCGCGCCAGAACGGACGGTCACCGCGCATCGCGATCACCGGCTTGCCGTCGACCTCGTAGATCGACTGACCCGCTTCGATCACGTCGCCCGCCGCCGGGAGCCGCGTGATGGTGCCCCCGCGACCGGGCAGAGCGGTGGAGGAGCCGTAGCTCAGGCTGCCGTTGAGTCTGAGGTCGGAAGTCAGCGTGGTGAGCTCGGCCTTGGTCGTCACCGGCTTGTCGTCGTCCTTCGGCGTCTCGGCCACGGAGCTCCACGGCTGCAGCACCGCCAGGGTCACCGCGGCAGCCACGAGCAACGCCCCCACGGGCACGAGCACCTTCGTCAGCCGCCGGCTCATTCCTCGCCTCCGGACGGCAGCGTGGTCGCCGCCATGAAGCCGCCTTCGAAGTACTCGTTCATCAGGGCGAACCAGTCGAAGTCGACGGATTCGATGCTCTCGGGCGTGAACATCGGCGGCATCTCGCCGGTCTTCTCCGCGCACGCCTCGAGGAGGGTGCGCGCCTCGTCTTCCGTGATCCCGACCGGCATTTCGAGCATGCCGTCGGCGTCGGGATCCGCGAAGGCAGCGAAGCCGTTGTCCCTGGCGCACGCGGCGAACGCGAGCCCGGACTCGATGAGATCCTCGGGCGAGATCATCTGCGTCTGCGCGCCATCGGCCCCCGACATGTCGGGCTCAGGCTGTGCGAACTCGGGAACCTCCTCCTCGCACTTCTCCCACGCGGCCCGCTGCCCCCCCTCCGGGTATCCCGAGGCGGCTGTCGCGGCGAGCCACATGCCGTCCTCATCTGAGACGATCGTGGTGATCGCCATCTCCTCGCCGCCCATCGTGGCGGTGCTGTCGCTCAGCGTTCCCATCCCGCCGTCGCCGGCAGCGTCCGGCATAAGCAGGCCGACCTGGCCGCCGTCGACGATCTTCGCCGTCTGGCCCTCATCGGTGAGGCAGGTCACGAACCGGGCAGCGGCCGCATCGTTGGCGCCCTCCTTCGTCTTGTCATCCCCGGACGGGGCGCTGCATGCAGAGAGCGCGAAGAGCGCGATGACAGCGGGCATCACCACCATGGAACGGTGTGCTTTCGAATCGAACATGACATTTCCTTTCTCGCGGTCGCAGCTCATCCACGACGTGCAGTCAGTTCTACGGAGGCGATGGTTTGCTATCGGTATGACGGCACCTAGGGCGTGTCTGACAAAGGTTTGGTCCATGCGATGACGGTGTTGAGGACGACGGCGGCGCGGTAGATAACGGCGAGTTTGTCGTAGCGGGTGGCGAGGCCTCGCCATTGCTTGATGCGGCAGTAGCCGCGCTCGATGACGTTCCGGTTCCGGTAGTCGGCGGCGTCGAGACCGACGGGTCTGCCGCCGCGTGAGCCGCGACGTTTGCGGTGTCCTTTCTGATCGTCGGGCTCGGGAATCACGGCTTTGATGCCTCGGCCTCGAAGGTGAGAACGGATCGCGCGGGATGAGTACGCTTTTTCGCCCCGCACCGCGTCCGGACGGGTGCGGGGCCGGCCCGTTTCGCGCCCGACCCGCAGATGTCCCATCAGCGGCAGGAACATCGGAGAGTCCCCGGCCTGCCCTGGCGTGACCAGAGTGACCAGAGGCAGCCCATTGCCATCGACGAGCTGATGGATCTTCGTCGACAGGCCACCCCTGGAGCGGCCGATGCCGTGATCAGGCGGCTCGACCTGCAGATTCTTGTAACTCGATCCTGCCCCCTGTGAGGCGGGTGATGCTCGTTGCGTGCTGATGCGCACGAGCAATCGTGGAGTCCACCGACAGCGACCAATCAATCAGGCCCGCCGCGTCTGCTGCTGCCGTGATCATCGCCGCTACCCGATCCCACGTCCCGTCGAACGCCATCCGCCGATGCCACGTCCACACCGTCTGCCACGGCCCGAACACCGGCGGCAGATCCCGCCATGCGAGGCCAGTCCGGTACCGGTAGACGATGCCCTCGACCATCGTCCGCGCATCCGAGAACTTCCGACCCGGACGCCCCGTCGGACGTGGCAGCATCGGCTCGATCAGCGACCACTGAGCATCCGAAAGCATCCGAAAACGAGACATGCTTTCAGGCTCGCAGCCAGCCACCCGAACCTTTGTCAGACACGCCCTAGCCCGATTCGCCCCCGCCCACGACCTCCATGCGCTGCGTGAACGTCATCCGGTCGCGAACGACCCGCTCCGGATCCCACCCCGGGCCGGGCGTCGAAGCGATGAGGAGCTGCGAATAGGGGTGCTCGGGACGGGTCAGAACCCGCTCGGTGTCCCCCTGTTCGACGACCGTGCCACGGAAGAGCACGAGAACCCGGGAGCAGAGTTCGCGGACGACGGCGAGATCGTGACTGACGAACAGGTAGCTCACCCTCGACTCGCGCTGGATCTCGGCGAGGAGTTCGAGTACTTGAGCCTGCACGGAGACATCGAGTGCGGATACGGCCTCGTCGAGGACGACGAGACGAGGAGAGACCGCGAGTGCCCGCGCGATCGCAACGCGCTGTCGCTGACCGCCCGAAAGCTCGTGGGGCTTCGCGTCGGCATGCCGTTCGGTGAGTCGCACTCGATCCAGCAGCTCCGCGATCGTACGGTCGGCATGCGGACCCGCTGCCTCCTCTCGCAGCCTCAGAGTCCGCCGCAGGGTCTGCCGCACGGTCAGTCGGCGATCCAACGACCCGTTCGGGTCCTGGAACACCATCTGCACTGCGCGAGCTCTCGCCAGGCGCTCAGCCCTGCCGCGCGGCCTGCGGAGGCGATCGACACCGTCGATCACCGCTGACCCCGCGTCGGCGCGCTCCAGACCGACGAGAATCCGGGCGATCGTCGACTTGCCCGAGCCCGATTCACCGACGAGACCGAGCGCCTCACCTGCGTCGATGGCGAAACTCACGTTGTTGACAGCGACGACGCGCTCTGTTCCCGGACCCATCCGAAACGCCCGGTACAGATCGGAGACTTCCACCAGACTCATGACGCCTCCTTCGTGTCGAGCACGGGGGCAGCTTCGATCAGCGAGAGTGTGTACGGGTGGACCGCATCCGCGAAGAGCCCGGGTTTCGTCAGCGTCTCCACGATCTCACCCTGCCGAAGGACATGGATCCGATCGCAGATCGCGCCCGCGAGTGCCAGGTCGTGGGTGATGAAGAGCATCCCGAGACCACGTTCACGGATCTGCCGCTGGAAGATGGCGACGATCTCGGCTTGCGTCGTCACGTCGAGCGCGCTCGTCGCCTCGTCGGCGAGAAGGAGCGCAGGATCGGTGCTCAGCGCCGATGCGATGACGACGCGCTGAAGCATGCCGCCCGAGAGCTCGTGCGGAAACTGCCGCATGCGCCGCTCCGGGTGAGTCAGCCCCACCGCGGCCAGGAGCTGGATGATGTGCGCCTCCGCACGGCTTCGCTGCCACCCGTGGACACGGACGAGTCGTTCGGAGAGCGAATCCCCGATGCGCCGCACGGGGTTGAGTGCGGAACGCGGGTCCTGCTGCACAAGCGAGACGGATGCGGAGCGCACCCGTCGTCGGGTCCTTTCGTCGGCGGCCACCATCTGTGTTCCATCGATCCGGATACTCCCCGCGATCGTCGCTTCCTCGCCATAGAGGGCGAGGGCCGCGCGCACCGTCGTCGACTTGCCCGAGCCCGACTCACCCACGAGCCCGACGAGTTCGCCGCGGTCCACACTCAGGGTGATGCCGGTGAGGATCTTCACCGCGTCTTCACCGTGCCCGAAGGCGAGATCAAGGTCCTGAATTTCGAGGAGCATCACTCATCCCTTCGCAAGAAGTCGGTCGGCCACACGCACCCCGGCGACGTTCACCGCGATGACGACGAGGGCGATGGCAGCACCGGGCACCAGCGTCGGGAGGAACTCTCCCTGGATGATGCCGGGTTGCCCCTCCTGCACCATCAGGCCCCATTCGGAACTCGGAGGCTGCGCGCCGAACCCGAGGAAACTCAACGTCGCAAGGCTCATGAGAGCTTCCCCGAAGAGCACGACCAGGTATCCGACGAGCGGAGGAAGCAGGTTCGGGATGACTCCGCGCAGGCAGATCGTCAAGCCGCCGAGCCCCTGAACCCGGTAGGCGTCGATGTAGGGACGCGTCATCTCGCTCAACGCAAGGCTGCGCGTGTACTTCGCGATCACCGGTGCATAGGCGAGCGCGAGTGCAACGATCGCTGTTGCGGGACCCTTGCCGAACACGGCGATGACGAGCACGACGAAGAGCAGGCCGGGGAACGCGAACATCACGTCGGTCACGCGGGCCAGGACGGTATCGATCCACCCCCCTCGCCACGCCGCCAGCACGCCGATCGCCACACCGAGGATCGTGGCGAGCACGAGCAGCACCACCGGGCCCACCAGCGTCTCTCCTGCACCGATGAGCAACCGGGAGAAGAGGTCGCGTCCGAGTTGGTCCGTGCCGAGCAGGTGCTGTGCGCTCGGACCTTCCCAGATCGCCGCGAAGTCGACACTGTCGGCCTCGTAGGGGGCGAGGAGGGGGGCGAAGGCGGCTGCGACGGCGATGAGGGCGAGGAAGCCGCAGGAGATCCAGAACCCGAGGTCGGATCCGGACCGCCGGCGTCTGCGAACCCGCGGGAGCAGGATCGAGGTCATGCGGACACCGCCCTTCGTCCGATTCGGGGGTCGAGCACGGGCAGGAGCAGGTCGACGATCGTCGTGACGATCATGTAGGCGACGACCATGAAGAGGAGCACCGCTTGCACCACCGGGAAGTCATGCGTGTTGATCGCATCGACGAGGAGCGAGCCGACGCCGGATATCCCGAACACCGTCTCGACTGCGACCGTTCCGGCGATCATGCTCGCGATGACGAGCGCGATCATGGTGATGATCGGCCCCCAGGCTGCGCGCAAGACGTGATCACGCACGACATACCGCTCGCGCAGCCCCGAAGCGCGGGCAGCCTCGACGTGCTCGGAAGAGAACTGCTCGATCATCGATTGGCGCGTGACACGACTCACGATCGCGAGCGCGGTGACGGCGAGGGTAAGTGCAGGAAGAGTGAGCGCGTACACGCGATCGAATCCCGCCGTGCCTGCGCCGGCGACCGGGAACCACCGCAGCTGCACGGCGAAGAGCGCGACGAAGGCAATGCCCAACACGAAGGAGGGGATGCTCGCGGCGAGGGTCGTCGCTCCGGTGATAGCGGTATCGACCGCCTTCCCCCGGCGCACGGCGGCCATGACACCGAGACCGATGCCGATCACTGTGAGCAGGATGGCTGCGTACGCGACGAGCGACAGGGTGATGGGCACCCTCGCGGCGAGGAGAGCACTCACCGGCTGGTGGTACTGGAAAGACTGGCCGAAGTCGCCGGTGAGGACTCCCGAGGCCCAGTGCCCGTACTGAACGAGCATCGGCTCGTCGAGGTGGTACTGGGCCCGGACGCTCGCGATCCGCTCCGGGGTCAGGTTCTCAGGGTTGCCGATGAGGAACGTGACCGGATCACCCGGCGCGGCGTACATCGCAGCGAAGATGATGAAGGAGGCGATCACCAGCGTGAAGACCATGCCGGCGAGCTTGCGGAACGCGAGCGCCACCACGACTACCCCTTCGTGCTGCCGAGGTCGACGGCCCACGGGTAGTAGATGAAGGCCGCAGAGGCCGGTACGCCGGTGACGTCGTTCGACATGATGAGCGTCGACGGCGTCGCCACGACCGGGATCCACACGGCATGCTCCACCCAGCGCTTCTGCAACTCGATCGTGATCGCGGCGCGCTCGACGTCGTCCGTCGCCGCGTAGCCTTCATCGACCAGCGCATCGTATTCCGGGTCGGCGAAGACGCCGAAGTTCACGCTCGCATCGGATGCGCCGTTCTTGTAGAAGCCGAGCGGGTCGTTCTTCGAGATGTAGTACTCATCGGGCCACAAGTCCGCCTGACCCCGCAATTCGGGGTCGGAGTAGAAGTCGCCGTACTGCACCTGGGGGATCACCGTGATCTCCGCCTCCAGCCCGATGGACTGCGCGGCGGACACGAGCGCGTTCGCGATGACGTTGTGCGTCGACGACCCGTTGGACGCGACGACGATCGGGGCGGACGGGACGCCTGCCTCGGAGATCAGGTCTTCGGCGGCGGCGAGGTCGGCATCGCTCGGCTTCGCGGGCGCTCCTTCGAGTGCGTCGTACGCCTGCTCGAAGGTATCGACCTGGTATCCCCAGGCCCCCGATCCGACCGGCGTCTTCCACGGCTGGGCGAGACCGCCGAATGCGGCAGCGGCCACCCCGGTGCGATCGAGAGCGAGCGAGAGCGCCTGACGGACGCGCTCATCCGTCAGCGCGCCACGATCTGTCGTCTCGAGCACCCAGGCGTTCGTCGAGGGCCCTTGATAGACGGAGACGTCTGCGCTCTCGATGAAGCTCCTCGCGGCACCTGCGTTCTCCAGGAAGGACCCCTGGGCTTCGCCCGTCGTGACCGAGTTTGCGATCGCAGTCTCATCGGCCCAGCGGAAGACGATCTCGTTCGTGAGAGCGTCGACGTCTGAGTTCCAGTAGTCGGCGAACTTGGTGATGGTGAGCTGCGACCCCGCATCCCACGAGGTCACCTCGTACGGTCCACTGCAGGCGGAAGCGGAACCGGGGCTGCCGAAGTCCTCCCCTTCGGCTTCGATCACACGCGGGTTCCAGACGATGCCACCGTCGCCCGCCATCGCCTGGAGGAGGATGGCGTCCGGCTGCGACGTCGTGACGGTGATCTGGTCATCGCCGGTCTGTTCGATCGCGACCACGTTCCGGTACTCGTCGGATTCGGCAGCACCCTCAGCGGAATGTCGCTGCATGCTCCACAAGACGTCGGCGGTGCTCACGGGGCTTCCGTCATGGAACAGCGCGTCCTGCCTGATGGTGAAGACGAGATGGGTGTCATCGGTCCACTGCGCGTCTGATGCCAGCCCCTGCCCGAGGGTGAGGTCAGGTTGCACCTGCATGAGCCGATCGCAGACATTCGCGAGGACCGTGTCGTCGGCGGTGGTGGCGTCGATGTCGGCGTCGAGCGTCGTCGGCTCTCCTCCGAGCATCCAGGTCACGGTATCGAGTGAGCCGGCAGCGGCAGGTGTCGTCGCGCCGAACGGGACGTCGAAGGCGGTGTCGCCGCCACCGTCGTCGTCCGAGCTCGAGCTGCAACCGGCCAGGACGAACGCCGACGCTGTGATCGCGCCGATCATCAACGTGATGGGGTGATGCTGCTTCTTCATTGAACGCTATCTCCTCGTGTTTCAGTCTGTCAGTGGGTGGGGTCGTAGAGATTCCAAGGCAGCACCTCGTACTCGGTCTCGCACGGGAACCCGTTCGCGACGCGGTACTCGCCGGTCGTCAGATCGACGCAGCTCGAGAGGAGCGTCGACCACTGCTTCACCGGAGGACTGTCAGGGTGCGGATGTGTACAGACCCCTTCGGGGAAACCGATGTGATCCGACATCGCCTCGCGGACGAATGCGTAGCTCTCCTCGGGTGACTCCGCCATCGCCACCCTGGCGAGTCCCGCCTCGACACGCGGCAGACGTAGCAGCGAATCCGCGGATACCGGAAGGTAGGACCCGGCGAGCTGCGGGGGCACGGATGCTTGGAAGTGGTTGGTGTGGGCGATCACACCGCGTTCGGGATAGATCCAATCCACACCGCTCGGCGTGGTCTCGAGATCGATGCCGAATCCGCTGCGGTCGGCGAGCAGGGCGTTGCTCGCGATATGGGGCCGCGTCTTGACGAGCGTCCTGAGTGCGCTCGCGATATCGCCCTGGTCGAGGACGAGTCGACGGATCAAGGTCTGCGGCACTCCGACCACCTTGCCGAAACTTCCACCGAGACCATTGGCATTGAGCGAGATCCCCGCGGAGTTGGCTCCGTGGCGGCCCACCTGCCCGGCCTCGACCTGCATGATCACCGTGGGAAGCGGATCCTGCACGACGCGGACGATGAGGGTCGTACCCGCTGTACGCGTGCGCCAATCCCAGTTCTGTCCGACGAGGGTGTGCCCCGTGCCGCTGCCCTCCCCGGTCAGGAAGAAGGATGTGCACCCGTCGACCGCATCACGTTCATCGTCGTCGGCCCGTGCCGCCGCGGTCACACCTTTCGCGGGACTCTGGTGGTCGTAGACGAACTCCCCACGCACGTTCAATGCAAGGATCTCGGCGAAGGAGACGCCCGCTCCCTCGGCGATCCCGCGCATCTCCTCGATCAGATGCGGGGCGATCTGCTCGCTGATCGGAAGCCACTGCGAGACGGACGCCGTGATCTCAGCCCAGCTCATCCCCGTCTGCTGGGTCAACGCTTCCCTGTAGTACTCCAGCGACCCTGCGATGAGGTCAGCCGCGGCGTCCCCGTAGAGGCGCCCACGTTCGCGCGGCGCTCCACTGATCTCGATCATGCGGATCGGCGTCGTAGCCGGCATGGGACCTCCCTGTCTGCTGAGTCTGTTGCGGAAAGTCGATGCACCCGGGATGATTGAAACATCCGTTACGGATGATGCGCCTCTCGAACAGAATGATACAGCAATGGAACCGTTTGTAACAAGTGATACAGATAATCCCGCGCTCTCCGGTCTCCGAGCGCGCATCGCCCGGACATGGAACGACCTCTCGAAGTCCGAACGAGCCGTCTGCCGCGTTCTGTCATCGACCTCCGCCGAGCACATCCTCTACGCGAGCGCCGCCGAGCTCGGCACCCAGAGCGGCACCTCGAACGCCTCGGTCGTCCGCACCCTGCAGAAGCTCGGGTACTCGGGCCTCTCGCACTTGAAACAGGAGGTCGCGGCCCCCTTCTCCAGCAGCGTCTCCCCCGAGGTACGGCTCAAGACGCGCATCGAGCACATCGGGCAGGATCTCGCCCGCATCCAGCAGGAAACCTGGGACGAGGCCGCATCACTCATCGAACTCGCCCGCACATCGAACGACGACGACGCGTACTCCGCGGCGATCACGCTGCTCATGCGCGCCGAGAGCATCTACTGCTACGGCCTCGGCGCCTCCGGCATCGCCGCCGAGAATCTCGCACTGCGCCTGCGGCGTACGGGGCTCACCACGCGGCGGCTCAGCACGGACGGCTTCCGCCTCGCCGATGAGGTCATGAACCTCGGGGCGAAGGACATCCTCGTCATCTTCGCGCCAGGGCGGGTGACCCGTGACATCGACGTGCTCCTGGATCACGCGCAGTTGATGGGCGCCGGCGTCATCCTCGTGACCGACGAACTCCATGACCGGCTCTCGTCACGCGTCGATACGATCCTGACCGCACCGCACACCCCGACGGGACTGACGTCTGAGAGCCTTTCGGCCATTCTGATCTCGGACGTGCTGGTGCAGGGCATCTCTGCCGTCGCGCCAGACGCGGCATTGCGCTCCTCGCAGCTGCTCAACGATGTTCGGGCCCGCTTGGGCTACTGACTCCCGCCCCCGAACGCAGAAGCTCCCGTCGCACTCCCGCCGCCCGGCGGACCGGAACGACAGAGAGTGCGACGGGAGCGAACCCTTGACGGGGGTGTGCGACCCGGATCAGGTCAGCTGGTGACGGTCCAGTCGAACTCGTCGCCGTACTCCTTCAGCCACGCGTCGACGGCGTCGGCTTCCTTGCCCTCGCCGTACTCGTTGACCACGAGGTCTTCGAGCGCGCCGTACTGGGCGTCGTCGAGCTTGATCTTCCCGATCAGCTCCGCAGCCTCGGGGAACTCCTCGGCGAAGCCCTTGGTACCGAGGAAGTGCAGGCCCTCGGCCTCGCCCATGGCACCCATCGGGTCTTCGAGGTCCTTCATGCCGAAGGCGTCGTTGGCCCAGAAGGGACGCCACAGCGTGACGACGAGGTCTTCCTGCTTGTCGGTCGCGGTCTTCAGCTCGGTGAGCATCGCGGCGGTCGACGAGGTGACGAGCTGGTACTCGCCGTCGAGGCCGTACTCGGGGATCATCTTCTCAGTCTGGGCGGTGAGGCCCGCACCCGGCTCGATGCCGATGATCTTGCCGTCGAACTCGGCACCCTTGCCCTTGAGGTCCTCGATCGAGTTCAGCTCGGAGTACTCCGGCACCGCGATCGTGAGCTTGGCGTTGTCGTAGTACGTGCCGATGTCCTCGATGTCGTCGCCGTACTCCTCCATGTAAGAGGCGTGCGTCAGCTCGGGCCAGGCCGAGGGGTACATGTCGACGTCGCCCTGGGCGAGTCCGGTGTAGAGCGGTCCGGCTTCGGTCAGCGTCTTCATCTCGACCGTGTAGCCGATCTTCTCGAGCTGGTCCTGCAGCAGGTATGCGGTGCTCAGACCGTCGGTCCACGAGGGCAGGAAGCCCAGCGTGATGGTGCCCTTGTCGTCGGCGTTGCTGTCGCCGCCCGTGCCGCCTGCACCGTCGCCGCTGCAACCCGCGAGGGTGAGCGAAGCGGCGATGCCGACTGCGGTGATTGCAAGGATCTTCTTCTTCATGTGATTTCTCTCTCTCAGTTCCGTATGGGTGTTGTTCCGTAGGGGTGAAGCTCAGTGCACGCCGCCGCCGATGGGTGCCCGACGCGGCGACGCCTTGGCGCGCTCCGCCTCGTTCGCCGCATCCTGCTGGTCGACGTCCTTCTCCGGGGCGGATGCTGTTCCGCTCCCACCGCCGTTCGGCTTGCGGAGCCGCTCGATCATGCTGAGCAGCGAGGAGCGGTTCTCGCCGGGTGCCCCCAGCGCCGCCGTGACGCGGTCGAGGAAGACCGCGATCAGCACGACGCCGAGACCGGCCTCGACGCCCTTCGGGATGTTGATCGTCGAGATCGCCTCGACAACCATCTTCCCGAGTCCGTCCGCGCCCGCCATTCCGGCGATGACCGCCATCGACAGGGCGAGCATGATGACCTGGTTGACGCCGGCCATGATGGTCGGCATCGCGAGCGGGAGCTGGATGCCGCGCAGGATCTGCCCCGGCTTCGCACCGAACGCCTGTCCGGCCTCGACGGTCTCGGAGTCGACCCCGCGGATGCCGAGCTCGGTCAGACGCACGCCCGGAGGCAGCGCGAAGATCACGGTGGCCACGAGGCCGGGCACCACGCCGATGCCGAAGAACACGATCGCGGGGATCAGGTACACGAACGCCGGCATGGTCTGCATAAAGTCGAGCACGGGCTTGAGCACCGCACGCACGGTGGCGTTTCGTGCCGACCAGATGCCGAGCGGCACGGCGATCAGCACGGCGATCACGGCCGCGACGAGCACGAGCGCGAGGGTCTGCATCGCGGGAACCCAGAGGTCCATCCCGACGATCAGTCCGAACGACACGATCGTGCCGAGCGCGAGCTGCCAGGACCGCACGATCCACGCGATGAGCGCGGCGATCGCGATGATGACCGGGAAGCTCGGCGTGAGGAGGATGGTCGTCAACCCGTCGACGAGGAACCTCATCACGAACGAGATCGCGTCGAGCAGTCCGTCGAGGTTGTCCTTGATCCAGTCGACACCGGATTCGATCCAGGTCCCGATGGGAATGCGGAATCCGTCCATCAGCGCACCTCCTCCGTCGTCGGGGCATCCGCCGGTTCAGCGGTCCACCCGTCATCGAGCACCGCATCGATCTCGGCCTGCGGCATGGGGATCATCGGGAGGGTGATCTCCTCGGTCGCGCCGGGTCCGGGGCCGAGGGCTGCGAGCAGCGTCACGCGGGGGATCACGCCGACGAGTCGACCTTCGGCATCCGTCACCGCGAGCGGCAACGGGGATTCGACGGCGGGCACGAACAGGTTCATCAGCACGTCATCCTCGTGCACGCTCTGCGGCACGGGCTTGACGATCGAGTCGAGGGTGGTCGCGCCCTGGCGGACGAGCTTGACCGCGTCACGGTCGGTCACGACGCCGACGAGCTGCCGGTCGCGGCCCACCACGTAGGTCGCCGACATGTACGCATCGCGCATCTGACGCAGGGCCGTGCGAGGGCCTGCGGTGTGCGGCACGACGGGGCGCGGACGCTCCATCACGTTGGCCGCAGTGAGAACGCGGGCACGGTCCACGTCCTGCACGAACTGCTCGACGTAGTCGTTCGCCGGGTCCATGAGGATGTCCTCGGGCGTACCGATCTGCACGATGCGACCGTCGCGCATCACGGCGATCCGGTCCCCGAGGAACATGGCCTCGTTCAGGTCGTGGGTGATGAACACGATCGTCTTCTGGAGTTTCTGCTGCAGTTCGAGCAGCTGCTCCTGCATCTCGCGGCGGATCAGCGGGTCGAGCGCGCTGAACGCCTCATCCATCAGCAGGATGTCGCTGTCGGCGGAGAGCGCGCGGGCGATGCCGACGCGCTGCTGCATTCCACCGGACAGCTCGGAGGGAAGCTTGTCGCCCTGGCCCTCGAGACCGACCAGGGCGAGGATCTCCTCCGCCTTGGCCAAGCGCTCGGCCTTGGGCGTGCCCTTGAGCTCGAGAGGGTAGGCGACGTTCGCCGCGACCGTGCGGTGCGGCAGCAGGGCGAAGTGCTGGAAGACCATCGAGATGCGGTCGCGACGGATCTCGCGAAGCTTCGAGGCCGGGATTCCGGTGATCGGGTCGCCGTTCACCGTGACGGAGCCGTCGGTCACATCATGCAGGCCGTTGAGCATGCGGATGATGGTGGACTTGCCCGATCCGGACAGGCCCATGATGACGAAGATCTCCCCGCGGTTGACGGTGAAGCTGGCGTCGATGACTGCTGCGGTGCCGGCGTCGGTCACGGCGGCTCGGCTCTCACCAGCCTTCAGGCGACGGACGGCGGTGTTCGGATTCTTACCGAAAACCTTGTATAGATTGCGCGCTTCGAGAGCGATTTCGGACACGTTTCCCCTGCGGCTCGCCTTCGGGTGGCTGAGCCTGCTTCGGTTACGTCCGGGTGATGCTCTCGAGGCCGTTCGACATGTCTGCTGTGGCGGCACAGACGGTGGATTTCGGATCCACCGCGATAGAGCATCGACCGTACGCCCACGCCTCTTCGCAGCACAGCTCATCGAAAGAAGGACGTGATCGCGGACTGGTCTTCGGGCCGTCAGGCCCACGTTCCAACGTAACGAAATGGCCGATCAGGGGCAAATCCCGGCAGTGTGACCACGTTCTTTTTCTTCCGCTGACCGGGGGATTGCACAGGTATCCAACGATCGCATAACGGGCATTCGTCGAGGGTCGAAACGCGCGCTCAGCGGCCCTGGACGCTGCGGGTCACGGTGAACTTCGGGGTGCGTCGGAGCTGTTCGGTGGCGCCGATCAGACGCGTCAGTTCGGCGCGGTATCCGAGGGAGGAGTTGTAGACCGTGAAGAGCTCGCCACCCGGTCGGAGCACGCGGGCCGCGGCGTCGAAGAGGCGGGTGGCGGCGCCCGTGTGGATGCTCGTGCCGAGGTGGAAGGGCGGGTTCAGCAGGACGATGTCGAACGAGCCGTCCGGCAGCTCGGACCCTGCGTCGTCATGCATGACCGTGACGCGGTCGGCCACCCCGTTCGCGGACGCCGTCGCTCGCGCAGATGCCACGGCTGCGGCCGAGCGGTCGGTCGCGGTCACCCGCGCCTCCGGATGTGCGAGGGCGAACGAGACGCCGAGCGCGCCGGTACCGCAACCGAGATCGAGCACGCGTGGCCCCTCCGTCGCGTTCACAACTCCGGAAGAATCCTCGCCGCCCACCCCGATCGGGCCGTTTCGGGTCTGATTCCCGCCATCTTTGAGGAGTTGTGAACCACCCAGACCGAGCACTTCGCACAGCACCCGCGTGCCGATGTCGAGACGAGCGCCCGCGAACGCGCCACCGTGGGCGACCAGGGTCAGCCCATCGTGCTGGGCCGTCACGGGGAACGGCGGATCCGCGGGGACGGCAAGGGGTCCCGACGCGTCGATCAACCGGGACTTCCGCTCGGCGCGCTGCGCCTGCACGTGCGCGAAACTCCGCCCCAGCACCTCGTTCTGGGTGAGCGTCATGTGCTTCACCCGGCCGCCGGCCACGAGGACCACGTCGGGCGCGCCCCAGCGTGCGACGGCATCCGCGATCTCCTCGAGCTCCGCCAGTGATTTCGGGAGCTGCAGCACCACGAGACGAGCACCGTCGAGCAGCGCGGGCTCGAGCTCGTGCGAGACGAACCCCGTGATCCCAAGCTCGTCGGCGTTCCGCTGCAGTGCGCGGCGCCCCGTCGCGAGGTCCTGGTGGACCCGGACACCGTCGAGTCCGGCGTCCGTGAGCGCCAGGGTGATCGCACCGAAGCCGTCACCGATGACCACGGTCTCGGACCCCGGAGCACCGAAGGCGCGCGCCCGGTCGACGAGCAGCTCATCCGTGGCATCGTGCGCCTGGAGGTTGTCCGCCTCGACATCGGGCCAGCGGCGCAGGCGGCTGTAAGGGAACTCCGGCACCAGCCCACTGTACGCGCGGACGAGGTCGGCGAAGGGGTTGACATCAGTCGAGGTTCTATGGTTGCTTAGTCTAGTAAGTAACCCACTAACCACGCGGAGGACTCGTGATCGAAGAAGGCAAGCCGCTCTTCCTCCAGATCGCCGAGCAGATCGAGGACTCGATCGTCGACGGCTCGCTCGCCGAAGAGGCGCAGGCCCCTTCCACGAACGAGCTGGCCGCGTTCTACCGGATCAACCCCGCCACCGCAGCCAAGGGAGTCGCCATGCTCACCGACAAGGGAGTGCTCTACAAGCGCCGAGGCATCGGCATGTTCGTCGCCGAAGGCGCCAGGGACCTGCTCCTCGGCGAGCGCCGCGCCGCCTTCGCCGACCGCTACATCGACCCGCTCCTCGCCGAAGCCCGCACGCTCGGGCTCGGCGCCGAAGACCTCGCGGACCTGCTCCGGCAGCGCGCCGCACACACCACCGACGCAGAAGGGAAGACCCCCGCATGACCACCGTCATCGAGGTGCAGAACCTCAGCAAGCGCTACAAGGAGAAGCGAGCACTCGACAATGTGTCGCTCGCGATCGAGGGAGGCGCGATCTACGGTCTGCTGGGCCGGAACGGCGCCGGCAAGACGACCCTCATGTCGATCCTCACGGCGCAGAACTTCGAGTCCTCCGGTACCGTCAAGGTGTTCGGCGAGCACCCCTACGAGAACGCGCACGTGCTCAGCCGCATCTGCTTCGTGCGCGAGAGCCAGAAGTACCCGGACGACGCCTATCCGAAGCACGCTTTCAAAGCCGCGAGCCTGTTCTTCCCGAACTGGGACCAGGCGCTCGCCGATGAGCTCATCGACGAGTTCCAACTCCCGATGAAGCAGACGATCAAGAAGCTCTCCCGCGGTCAGCTCTCGGCCGTCGGGGTCATCATCGGACTCGCCTCGCGCGCCGAGATCACCTTCTTCGACGAGCCCTACCTCGGCCTCGACGCCGTCGCCCGGCAGATCTTCTACGACCGTCTGGTCGAGGACTACGCCGAGCACCCGCGCACCGTCATCCTCTCGTCCCACTTGATCGATGAGGTGTCCAACCTGATCGAGAAGGTGATCGTGATCGACAACGGTCAGATCCTCCTCCACGAAGACACGGATGCCGTGCGCGACCGCGCCGTGACCGTCGTGGGCGATGCCGCGAAGGTCGACGCCTGGGTCGGCGACCGCGAAGTTCTGCACCGCGAGGCGCTGGGCCGCGTGGCCTCCGTCACCGTCCTCGGCACAGTGTCGGCCGAGGAGCGCGCGGAGATCACGGCCTCCGGACTCGACCTCGCCCCGGTCTCACTGCAGCAGCTGATCGTGCGTCTCACCCAGAAGGCCGAGGCCGGCTCCCCGAGATCGGCCACCACGAAAGAGGAGGTGCGCTGATGCGACGCACGCTCAACGTCATCCGCCTGCAGATGATCAATCGACAGACCTTCATCTGGGTCCCACTGATCATCCTCGCCGGAGCAACCCTGATCTCGGTGCTGATCTATGCGATGATCCCGGGCGATTCCCCCAAGTACGGCGGCGGCGGTCAGGCACCCCTCTGGTACTTCTTCGCCATCGGCCTCTCGGCCATGACGCTCACCTTCCCGTTCTCCCAGGCGATGAGCATCACGCGTCGTGAGTTCTTCTTCGGCACGATGCTGACGGCGGTCCTCGCCAGCACCTTCATGGGCGTCCTTTTCCTGATCGGCGGGGGCATCGAGGTCGCCACGAACGGCTACGGTGTGAACGGTTGGGTGTTCTATCTCCCGTGGCTGTGGGAGGCAGGCCCGCTCGGAGCGTTCGTCGTCTACTTCGCCCTCGCACTGTTCTTCTTCGTGGTCGGGTTCACGGGAGCCACGATCTACAAGAGCTGGGGCCTGATGGTACTGACGATCGTGTGGATCACGCTGGCGCTCGTACTCGTCGGCCTGGTCTACCTCGTGACCCGGCTCGAGCTGTGGGGTCAGGTCGGGGCAAGGATCGGCGACCTCGGAGCCGTCGGCCTCGCGCTCTGGGGCCTCGTGGCCACCGTGGTTTTGATGGGCGTCTCGTTCCTCGCCTTCCGGAGGGCGATCCCCTAGCGAGCCACCCGCCGTCGACGCCGATCGCCCTCCTCGGGCGGTCGGCGTCTTCGCGCGCTACCGGCACGTGCCCGTCGACGCAAGCCTGTCGCGGGCACGACGTCGACCGCATACTGTCGCGGTGTCCGCCGTCCGAGGAGAAGATGCCGTGACCCTGAGCCGACCCCGACTCCCCGCGCGACGCGTCGGAATCGCCCGCGCCCTGCACGAAGCGGTCCGTCCGGCGCGGCTGCTGCTGGTGGCCAAGACCGCCCTCGCAGTGGCACTCGCGTGGCTGATCGCTCCGCACATGCCCGGAGTCACGCAGGAGTATCCGTACTACGCACCCCTCGGCGCGCTCGTGAGCATGTACCCCACCCTGATGGGATCCGCGAGGTCGAGCCTGCAGACGCTCCTGGGCCTCGCCACCGGGATCGGACTCGCCACCGTGGTCGTGCTGACCGTCGGACCCAACTGGTGGACGATCCCCCTCGTCGTCGCCGTCGGGGTGCTGCTCTCGGGCACGGGCTGGTTCGGGGTCGGACGCGAGTACGTGCCGATGGCGGCGCTCTTCGTGCTGATCATCGGCGGGCAGAACGCCGACGACTACTCGCTCGGGTACCTGACGCAGACCGCGGTCGGAGTGGTGATCGGGCTGGTCGTGAACGTGGCGATCGCCCCGGCGCCTCTCACCGTGGCCGCGGCGGGGCAGCTGGCGGCGTTCCGGGAGCAGTTGGCGACGCACCTGCACGACATCGGCTCGGCGGTCTCCACGTCGTGGCCTCCCGAGAACGAGCAGTGGGCGGAGGACGCGGAGTCGCTCGCCGACACCTCGGCCGAGCTCCGGGCAGCGCTGGCGGAGGCCGAGGAGAGCAGGCGGGGCAACCCCCGCGCGCGCGGGCATCGCACCCGCGTCCAGGCCAGCTATGCGGAGCTCGCCGCGCTCGATCGCATCGCCCACTTGATCCGCGACATCGCCGACGGGATCGCCGACACCATCTGGGACCGACCCGCGGGCATCACCCTCGACGCCGCACTGCCCGAGCCTCTCTCCGCCGCCTGCCATGCGGTGGCGGACGTGATCGCGCGGGGCGATGCGTCATCGAGTGAGGATCACCGCGCACGTGAGGACGCGGCACGGGCGATCCGTATCCTCCTGGAAGTCATCGACGAACGCACGGTCGATGTGCGTCGCACGATGGGGCCGGGGGTGCTCACCACGATGCACCTGCGTCGCATCCTGATCCTGAGCGGCACTCCCCGCACGGAGCCGGCGTAGCCGCGTCAGATGGAGTCGTCGGCGGCGATCAGATCCAGCTGCCAGTAGCGGCCGTCCGGATCACTGCTGTCGTGCGCCTCGCCCGCCGCGTCCAGCACCTTGCCGAAGCTCGCCATGGCTTCCTCGAACTCGGCCTGGGTCAAGCGGATGGTGCGCTGCGTGAAGGAGGCGTGCACTTCGGTGGTGCGTCCGGCGACGTACTCGGGCGTCCACGCCATGACGCGTCGCACCAGATCCTGGTGGTCTTCGACCAGGGCGGCGACGACCGCGAGCCGAAGCTCGTCGTCGGCGACCGGGCTCTCCGGGCCGCCGACATTGAGCGCGCCGTTGCGCCCCGTCCACACCCGATCCCGCCGATCGCGGGCCTTGTCAGGCGCCTCCTCGATCAGACCTGCCTCGAAGAGCGCGCGCAGGTGGAAGCTGGCGCTGTTGGCGGGCACTCCGAGTTCGGCGGCGATGTCGGCGGCACGGAGGAAGTCGCGCCGCGAGAAGAGGCGGATCATCTGGCGCCGAAGCGGATGCGAGTAGGCCTTGAGCATGGCCGTCGTCATCCAGACCGGATCTTCGCTCGTGCCCTTCTTCGCGCCGTCCTCCGTCATGTGCCGATCCTACCCGCGCCGTAAATTGCGCAATGATACTTGCGCAATTGTTCTTGCGCATCTAGTCTCGACGCATGACCACCCGGACCGCGCCGCACCGCCTATGGCGGAACACCCGGTATCTCACCTGGCTCGTGAGCGACACGAGCAAGGGCCTCGCCGCCGCACTCTTCGGCTTCGCGATCCCGCTGCTGGCCCTGATCGTCACGAACGACCCCGCCCAGGCAGGCATCATCGGTGGCGCGGGCATGATCGCGCGTCTGCTGATGACGCTCGCCGGCGGCGTGCTCGCCGATCGACACCGGCGCATCGCCCTGATGCTCCTCGGCTCCGTGATCGGCATCGTGCTCGCGGGCGGCTTCACCCTCCTCGCCCTCGGAGACGCCCTGACCTTCGGCTCGCTCCTCGTGATCGACGTCCTGCTGGCCGCACGCAGCGGTCTGTTCGACGTCGCCGGCGAGAGCGCGATCAAGGAGATCGTGCCCGACGAGGCGATGGGACGCGCCCAGGCCGCGAACCAGGGACGGGATGCGGCCCTCCAGCTCGCGGGCGGCCCCCTCGGCGGTCTGCTCCTGGGCGTCGGCGGATGGCTCGTCGGCGTGGCGATGACCCTGTGCCACGCGATCGCCGCTCTGACCGCCTGGGTGCTCGGACGCCAGGCCCGCCGCGCCGGGGTGGTCGACGAGGGTGCCGCGCAAGACGACTCCGCCGCCCCCGCCGCGAGGAAGCCGAACGCGTGGGCCGAGCTGCGCGAGGGGTTCCGGTGGCTGTTCTCCCGCCCCGACCTCCGCGGGGTGCTGTTGATCACCACGATCATCAACCTCGGCTTCAACGCCGCGATCACGACCGTCATCTACGCACTCCAGCAGGAGGGCTACCCGGAGTTCGTGATCGGCACGCTCTCCGCGTCGATCGGCGCGGTGATGCTCGTCGGCGCCGCCTGCGCACCGATGCTCGTGCCCCGCATCCGGGCCGGAGCGCTCACGATCGCGGGACTCGCCGTGGTCGCGGGAGGTGCGGTCGCGCTGTCGACAGTCGCCGAGCCGTGGGCCATCGCGCTCGTGCTGGGCGCATCCGTCCTGCTGCTCCCCTCCCTCAACGCCGCGATGCTGGGCTACTTCATGGTCGCGACCCCGAGCGCGCTCCTCGGTCGCGCCAACAGCGCCGCCGGCGTGCTCGCGATGGGCGCCATGCCGCTCGCGCCTCTGGTCGCGGGATTCGGGCTCGCCTGGATCGGACGCGAGGGGACGCTGCTGATCTGCGCCGCGCTGTGCCTGGTGTCCGTGATCCTCGCGGTCGGCAACCGCGCACTGCGGGCCCTGCCAGTCGAATCGGGCTGGGCGACGCACGCCGAGCAGTTCTAATCCGCCTGACTCCTTCGCGAATCGGAGCGCCGGACGCCGGAGCGTCTAGAGCGCGCCGGCGAGAGCCGCGATGCCGGCGATCACCGAGGCGAGGGCGAGCGCGAGGGCGATCGCGATGAGGACGACGTGCACCGTGAGGAACGGCGTGGCCTTGCCGTTCTCGTCCCGCGCCCGCGGATCCTTGGCGACCCGCTTGTAGAACTGCGGCCAGACGACGGCGTTGAAGGCGGCGTTGAGGAAGAGCAGAACGGCGAGGAGGGTCACCCCTCAACGCTATCCGGATCCGCCGCGGCCGCCGACCGGGGCGAAGCGAGGTTTTTGGACTCGGACATGTATCAGAAAGCCCTTGCCGTGCTCCTGGTAGGTGTGATCACAATGGGCTTCATGATCGACGGTGCACCCGGCGCTGCGCTCGATCCTGCCTCGGACGACGGGCTCTCCCGATGGGAGCGCGCCGCGAACCTGTTCGATGCATGGCGCGAGGGCAGCAGTCGCGCCATGGACGAGCTCGTACATCTCATGACACCCGTGCTGTGGCACGTGGTGCGGGCGTACGGGCTCGAACGCACGCTCGCGGAAGACGTCGTGCAGACGACCTGGCTGCAGCTGGTGCGCGGGCATGAATCGATCAGCGACCCCCGCGCCGTCTCCGCCTGGCTGACCACCACCGCCCGGCGCGAAGCCTGGAAGGTCGCGAAAGCGCACGGACGCGTCGACGCCACCGACACCGACGACCTCGACACCCTCCTTCCCGAGCAGGCGTCTGCCGAAGAGCACGCGGCGCGCGGCGATGAGAACCGTCGGCTCTGGTCGGCCGTGCGCCGACTCAACGAGCGCTGTCAGAAGCTGCTGCGCGTGATCGCCTTCGAAGACCGCCCCGACTACGCCCGGATCGCCGGCGACCTCGCCATGCCCATCGGCAGCATCGGCCCCACGCGGAACCGGTGCCTGGCCAAGCTGCGCGCCCTGCTGGACGCGCCACCGGCGGCGCAGACAGGGGGACTCGCATGACCGAGCACGAGGACGCCCAGATGTTCGCCCGACTCCGCACGCTGTGGAGCGAGGTCGATCCGATGCCGGCGGGACTGATCGACCGCATGGTCGCGGCGGTCGCCGCCGACGGCCTGAACCGCGAATACGCGCTGCTCACCCTGGTCGAAGGGGAGCTCGGCGCGGTGCGCGGCGAGGCCGATGCGCTGACCCTGCAGTTCAGCGACGGCTCGACGAGCATCCTGCTGCACGTCACACGGACGGCGTCCGGTCGGCGCCGCGTCGACGGGTGGGTCGACACCGCAGCGGCGGAGATCGTGCTGACCCAGGGTGAGCGGACCCGATCGACCGCGCCCGAGGAGACGGGGCGCTTCGTGTTCGACGAGGTGCCGCCCGGGCTCACGCGCGTGCGGCTGACGACCCAGATCGGGGACGAGACGCGTACGCTCGCGACCCCGCGGTTCGAGCTGTGACCGCGGGCACCGCCCGTCGATGATGCCGCGGGGAGACCCGCACCGAGAGGATGACGATGGAGCAGCCCAAGGGATGGACCTGGCAGGACCGCGCAGAGGGATCGATCCGCCGGGGCACGGCACTCGATCCGAGCACGGAGCCGGTGGACGGGATCCGCGCCTATCCGACGGCCTACCTGCCAGAGCGACTGCTGATCACCCGCGTGCTCGGCGAAGATGAGGCCTACGACCGCGAGGTGCGCACTCTGCGTGACGCGGCGGACACCTTCGGCTGGCAGCTCGAGATCGAGGACGGCAGCCGCTCGGCGGTCGACGGCGAACTGGTTCCGGGCGTTCCCGGCTTCCTGCGCGCACGACTGCGGACTCCCGACGAACCGGTCCGCGGCGAATCACCCGTGGCGCCCGACGCCTGGCGGGTGCTCCAGCGCGCCCGACGCATGTCCCGCTCGACGATGCCGCGCACCAGCCTCGACCACGTGGTGTCGATCGACCCGGTCGGGCTCAATCCGTTCACCCGCACCAACCCCTTCACTCGGACGAATCCGTTCACACGGACCAACCCGATCCGGGGCGCAGGAGCGGCCGGCGGCAGCGACGACTACCTCGAGCCGGGACGAGGGGCACGACAGCCGGTGACCTGGCTGGGCCCGGCGCCCGTGCGCGGTGCCTCCCCGAAACGCGGGCGTCGACCCGTGGTCGCGGTGCTCGACACCGGATGCGGAGAGCATGCCTGGCTTCCCGCCGACATCGTCACCCGCACGATCGACCTCGACGGTGTGCCGGTGGGACTCACGGACGATGCCGACCCGGAACGCTACCCCGACCTCTACGGGCAGCTCGACGGCGAGATCGACGCGGTGGCAGGGCACGGCACCTTCATCGCGGGACTCGTGCGACAGACCGCGCCGGACGCCGACATCCTGTCGATCCGCGTGGCCGGTGCTCTCGGCGTGATCGACGAGAGCACCCTGCTGGAGACGATCGCGCAGGTCGTCACGCTCCTCAGCCGCCACCGCGCCGACCCGAAGACCGGCTTCCCGATCGACGTCCTCAACCTCTCGCTCAGCTACTACCACGAGACACCGACCGACGGCCTGTTCAGCCTCACCCTGTTCCAGCTGCTCGCCAAAGCCCGGGAACTCGGCTGCGTGGTCGTCTGCTCGGCGGGCAACGACGCGATCGACCGCCCCTCCTTCCCCGCGTCGCTCTGGCCCTGGCCGGGCGCGGACAACGGCATCCCCTCGGACCGGAACGCACCGCTCGTGTCAGTCGGGGCGCTGAATCCTTCCGCACAATCGGTGGCGCTGTTCTCGAACATCGGGCCGTGGGTGCAGGCCTATGCGCCCGGTGCCGCCGTGGTCAGCACCTCACCCGCGTTCGTCGGCGGCACCCAGGCAGTGTCCCGCGCGGATGTCGATGGCCTTCGCCGGGAGACGATCGACCCGGACGACTACCGGGGCGGGTTCGCGGTGTGGAGCGGGACCTCGTTCTCGGCACCGTACGTCGCGGGGCGCATCGCCGCACAGCTGGGCACCGTACCGATCGGGGGCGTCACGCCGGGCGTCGCCGCGAAGGCGGTCGCCGCCGTCCTGAAGTCCCTCCCAACTCCCGTCGACCCGCACTGACGTGCCCCGGGCCGCCCGCACCGCCCGCGCCGCCCGCACCGCCCGCGCCGCCTCGCACCGCCTCGCACCGCCTCGCGGTACGGATGGCGGGGCGATTCACGGATGGCAGGGCGACACGCCGTCGCACGTCCGACATCCGTCCGTTCTCCCGACATCCGTCACTGAGGTGCGGCCGGCTCTCCCGACATCCGTAGCGGGACGGCCCTACGGCAGGGCATTCTGGAGCGATGCCCCTGTCCGCGATCGAGCTGCACCGACGTGGCGTCGAGGCGGCGAACGCGAGGAGGTTCACACAGGCGCGGCGCGCGCTCGACACCGCCTCGGCGCGCACCGACGACCCCGACCTGCGCGCACGGATCGACGGCACGGTGGCGTACGTCCTCGCCCAGAAGGGGCAGCCCGCGGCGGCTGAGCAGCTGTGCCGGAACGCCCTGGGGCGCTCCGGGCTCCGCCCCGAGACGATCGCGGTGCTCAGCGGTCAACTCGGCACGCTCCTCATGCACGGCGGCCGACTCGCGGAGGCGGAGGCCATGCTCACCCGCGCGATCGACACGTTGACGGCGATCGGCGACGAGACGACCGAGCTCGCGAACTGCCTGCTGAACCGCTCCGTCGTGCGGATGCAGCAGCGCGAGCTGGAGACGTGCGTCGAGGACCTGCGTCGCGCCGTCGCGGTGTACGAGGCGAACGACGACGAGGGCCCGCTCGCCGAAGCGCGGCACAACCTCGGCTATGCGGCGCTCCTCGGAGGCGACCTCGTCACCGCCCTCACGCAGATGACCCGTTCGCGCCCGAAACTCGCGGCGATCAGCGACCTCGCTGCGGCGATCAGCGACCTGGATCGTGCCGAGGTGCTCCGCGATGCGGGGCTCACCACCGAGGCGGAGGCGCTGCTCGCCCAGGTCGCCGCCGCGTTCGGGGCGCAGCGGATGAGGCAGGCCAGAGGCGAAGCCGAGTTCCATCTCGCCCGCTCGCTCCTTCGCCACGACCCCGCTGCCGCGGAGCGGGCGGCCCGGACCGCGGCGCGGCGCTTCACCGCGCTCGCGAACCACGGATGGGCGGCCCGCGCCGACGCCGTGCGGTTGGAAGCAGGGCAGCGCGCCCACCCGCAACGCGCGATCGATGCGGACGAGTTCGACCGCGTCGCGAAGGCTCTCGACCGTGCAGGATTCCGCACCGAGGCGACCGGTCTGCGGCTGAGTGCCCGCCGAGACGGCCGCGGGCGCCTGCCCCGGCTCGACGAGAACGCTCCGACCCCGCTCCGCCTTCGCGCCCAGGAAGTGCGGGCTGCGCGCGCCACCTCGGCCGGACGCGACCGGGAGGCGCTGCGTGCTGCCGCGGCCGGACTCGACCTCCTCACCACCTGGCAGCAGTCTTTCGGTGCGCTCGACCTGCAGGCGTCGGTGGCCATGCACGGCAGTGACCTGATGTTCGCGGGGCTCTCCGCCGCGGCGAGACTGAAAGAACCGGAGACCCTGTTCGAGTGGTCGGAACGCGCACGACACCTCAGCCAGCAGGTCGCACCGGTCCGGCCTCCGCATGACGAATCCCTCGCCGTCGATCTGGCGGAACTGCGGATGCTGCGCGCCGAGCTCGCCGGCGCCGACTGGACCAGGGATGCCAGGGTGCGGGCCCTGCGCGACCGGGTGCGAGAACGCCAGTGGACCATGACCGGGTCCGGCGGCACCCGCGAACGACTCGACCTCACGGAGGCGACAGCGCGACTCGCTCCCGGCACCACGGTGCTCTCCTACGTGTTCACGGGTTCCACCCTGCACGGCATCGTCGTGACGTCTTCGGGAGCCACGGTCGTCGACCTGGCCTGGACACGCGTGGAGGCGGCACTCGACGGTCTCCGCGCCGACCTCGACATGGCCGCGCTCACTCGTGGCGGGCTGATGGGGGCGGTGACGGAGCGGGCGCTCGCCTCCCGCCTGGCACTCCTCGATGCGGAGGTGCTCGCTCCCCTGCTTCGGGCAGCGCCCCCCGCGGATCGGCTGGCGATCACCGTTCCGGGCGCCCTCGCCGGGGTGCCGTGGGCGATGCTGCCCGGCATGATCGGCGTACCGTTCACGCTCGCCACGTCGGTGTCGCGCCTGCTGGGCGGACCCGAACGTGGCGACTCTCCTCCGCGGTCGATCGGTTTCGCCGCCGGGCCCCGGGTCGCTCGGGCAGGAGATGAGGTGTCGCGGGCAGCGGCAGCCTGGCGCGGCGCTGACCGGACGCCGGACATCCTGGAAGGAACGGAGGCGACCGTCGCGGCTGTGACCGAACTCGCGGCGCGCACCGACGTGCTGCACATCGCGGCGCACGGCCGGCACGCGGTGGACAACCCCCTGTTCTCGGGCTTCGAGCTCGTCGACGGCACCCTCTTCGGCTACGACGTCGACCTGATCCCACGCGTCCCCGCGACGGTGATCCTGTCGGCGTGCGAACTCGGCCGCTCCTCGGTGCGCTGGGGCGAGGAAGCGTTGGGCATGACCCGCGTCTGGCTGCACGCGGGTGCCGACTGCGTCATCGCCGCGCCCGTCGCGGTCCCGGATGACGTCGCCGCAGAACTGCTGAGCGCCGTGCACACCGAGCTCTCCGCCGGCGCGGCTCCCGCCGACGCGCTCACGCGGGCTGCCCTCGACACCGGCCACACCGCGCCCTTCCAGTGCCACGGCGATGGATTCTGACCTTTTTCTCCAATCGGTGTATCAGAACGGACGCCGCGTGCTCCTGTTCTTCGGAAGGTGCCATGCGAAGGGCCTCGAAGGGAGAGGCGCGAGGGAGGCGCAGTCGGATCTGGGGAATCATGCGCGCTGGGGAGCGTGAAACACGACACGGACACCATCTGCTCGAGGATGACGCGGCACACCGCCGCGACACCCTCAAGGGGCCTCGACGATCTGGGGACGTCGGGGCCCTCAGGGTGTCCGGGGTTCAGGCGACCAGCACCGCGTACCCGGCGGCACGCAGGCCGGCGAGCGCCTCGGCATCGGCCCCCGCGTCTGTGATGACGGTCGGGAAGAGGTCGACGCCGCCGACGCTCGAGAAGGCCTCCACACCGAGCTTGCTGGCGTCGGTCACCACGACCGCGCGGCGAGCACGCTCGGCCATCATCCGGTTCACCGCGGCCTCACGCTCGTCCTGCGTGGTCGCACCGGCGGCCGCGTCCATCCCGTTCACGCCGATGAACGCGATGTCGAGGCGCACCCCGCGGAGGAGCTGCTCGACGAACGGCCCGACGAGTTCGTAGCTGCGCGAATGGATGACTCCGCCGGTCACGACCACCTTGATGTCGGGCCGCGTGGCGAGCTGGGCGGCGATGTTCACGGCGTTCGTCACGACCGTGATGCCGCCGTTCCCCGACAGGTCGTCGCGGGCGGCGAGCGCGGCGGCGATGGCCGTCGTGGTCGTGCCGCCCGAGAGCCCGACCACCATGCCGGGCGCGACGAGACCGGCCGCGACCTGCGCGATGCTGGCCTTCTCGTGCGTGCGCAGATGGCTCTTGTACCGGATGGGCAGCTCGTAGGCGACGGTCTGCGCCACGGCACCGCCGTGCGTACGGGTGAGCAGACGCTGCTCGGCGAGAGTGTCGAGGTCGCGCCGGGTCGTGGCCGACGACGCGCCGAACCGTTCCACGAGCTCGTCGACCGTGACCTCTCCGCTCGCGGCGAGGAGATCGAGGATCGCGTTCAGCCGGGCAGCGCGTTTCATCAGGACACCGCGCCGATGGGTTGCAGCGCGAACAGCCGGAGCATCCGCGCAGCCTCCTCCGCGAGTGCGTCGCGCGCGGGGGCGAGGTACTTGCGCGAGTCGACCAGCCGCTCATCCGCCCCGAGCTTCTCGCGCACCGCGCGGGTGAAGAACCCGTTGAGGTGCGTCGAGACGTTGATCTTGGTCATCCCCGCACGCACGGCTTCGGCGATCACGGCATCCGCGACTCCGGACGATCCGTGCAGGACCAGGGGAACGGACAGCGCCTCATGCAGGCGACCGATCAGTTCGAGGTCCAGCGAGGCCGTGCGATCGGTCATCGCGTGCGAGGATCCCACCGCCACCGCGAGCGCATCCACCCCGGTCGCGGCGACGAAGGCCCGCGCCTCGTCGGGGTCGGTGCGCACACCCGGCGCATGGGCACCGTCCTTGCCGCCCACCTCGCCGAGCTCGCCTTCAACGTACACACCGGCCGCATGAGCGCGAGCGGCGACGGCGGCGGTGAGCGCCACGTTGTCGTCGTAGGGCAGCGCACCGCCGTCGAACATGACCGACCCGAAGCCGAGCGCGATGGCTTCGTCGACCAGCTCAGGCCGCTCGGCATGGTCGAGGTGCACCGCCACGGGGGTCTCGGCGCGCCGTGCTACGGCGAGCGTGGCCAGTGCGATGGGCTCGAGCCCGCCGTGGTAGTCGGCGCAGTTCTGCGAGATCTGCAGGATGACGGGCAGCTGAGCGAGCGCGGCGGCGCGCACCAACCCCTCGGCCGTCTCGAGGTGGATCACGTTGAAGGCGCCGATGCCGGTCCCGGCGGCAGCTGCCGCAGAGACGAGGTCGCGAGCGGAGACGAGGGTCACGAAGGGTCCTTCCGGAACGAAGCGGGGTCGGGATACGAGAGGAGGAGCTGCTGTTCGAGCTCGGTCCAGCGGGGCGAGATGTCCCCGGCGAGGGGTGTCAGCACCGCGGCCGCGGACCACGCGGTGGCCCGGCGCAGGATCTGCTCGGGATCGCGCATACCTTCGGCATACAGCACGGCGCAGGCGGCGACACCCGCGTCACCGGCTCCGGTCGGGTTACCGGTGAGGGGTTCGTCGAGGCGCGCGTGCACGAGCGCGGATGCCGTGACGGCGAGCATCCCCTCCGCGCCGAGCGAGAGCAGCACGAGCTCGGTGCCGTGGGCGATCAGCGACCGCGCACCCGCCACCGGATCCGTGATGCCGGTTGCCTCGACGAGTTCTGCCGCGTTGGGCTTGAGCACGGTGGCACCGGCGTCCGCCGCCCGGAGGAGCGCGGGACCGGACGTGTCGACGATGACCGGCACACCGGCGTCTCTCCCTACCGCGATGAGCATGGGGAGCAGGGAATCCGGGGCGCCGGGTGGCACACTCCCGGAGACGACGAGCACCCGTGTTCCGGGGAGCCGCTCGACGACTTCGGCGAGCAGGGCGGCCCACTCGGGGTCGGTCGGGTTGCTGCCGCGCTCGTTGATGATCGTGGTGTCGCCGAGCGACTCGTCGACCACGGCGATGCTGCGTCGGGTCTCTGCGACGACGGGCACCAGGGCGTGCGGAACGCCGCTGCCGCGGAGTTCGGCCGCGAACTCCTGACCGACCCGGCCGCCCGTCGTGGTGATCGCGAGGACGTCCGCCCCCTCGGCGTGGGCCACGCGTGCGACGTTGAGCCCCTTGCCTCCCGCTCGAGCCGCACCCGCGTCTGCACGGTGCGTGCCGCCTTCGATGAGGCGGTCGACCCGCCAGGTGAGGTCGAGAGCGGGGTTCGGGGTGACGGTCAGGATCACGTGAGCTCCCTGGCACGCAGGCCGGCGCCGAGTAGACCGGCGTTCCCGGAGAGCTCGGCGGGCACGAGGACGGGAAGGCGGTGGAAGCTGAGGCGTGCAGCCAGGCGTGTGCGCAGCTCGTCGAAGAGGGCACCGCCGGCGCGCGAGAGCCCGCCGCCGATGACCACGGCCTCGGGAGCGACCACGGCGGTGAGCTGTGCGAGCGACATCGTCAGCGCATCGAGGGCGGAATCCCAGATCTCCGCGGCGACCTCGTCTCCGGCCGCGGCTCGGGCGATCACATCCTTCGCGCCGTCGGGGGTGACGCCGGTCGCCTCACGGTAGCGTCGGGCGATCGCCCCGGCGGAGGCGACGGCTTCCAGACATCCCCGCGCTCCGCAGGCGCAGATCGGGCCGTCGGCGATCGGCGAGTGGCCGATCTCCCCCGCGTACCCGCCGGCCGTGTGGGGGATCCCGCCGATCAGCAGCGCCCCGGCGATCCCCGTGCCGATCACGAGCACGACCGCGTCGGCGTAGTCGCGGGCACCGCCGAGGCGTCGCTCCGCCCAGCTCGCCGCGCGGACGTCATGGTCGAACCCCACCGGCAGACCGAGGCGTTCGGCAGCGAGGTCACGCAAGGGGGAGTCGTGCCAGCCGAGGTTGCTCGCGAACACCCCGAGCCCCGCTTCCGCATCGACGATTCCCGGAACGACGAGCCCCACCGCTTGGGGCACCACGTCGGGATGCGCGGCACGGAGCTCGTCCGCGAGCACCTCGAGACGTTCGAGCAGCACCTGGGTGCGGTCGCCGTCCGCGATCGGCGTGGGCGTACGACGGAGTCCGAGGGCGGAGCCATTCGCATCGAACAGCGCCGACTTGATGTCAGTGCCGCCGACGTCGAACGCCAGCACCGGCGCCCCCGCGCCGAGCGTCCGCACGGCCGCGAGCGCCTCGCCGGTGGCGTCGCGCACGACGTCGGGAACGGCGTCGGCCCCGTCAGCTCGGGTCATGGTCGGCTCCGGCGGCGTGCGTCATGCATCCAGGATGACGGATCGCGTGAGGTTGCGGGGCTGATCGGGGTCGAGCCCCCGCGCGACGGCACGGTCGAGAGCCGTGCGGTGCAGGCGCACGAGGTCGGCGAGCGGGTCGATCCCCCGCTGCTCGAACCGGGCGCCGGTGGCCTCCACCTGAGCGGAGAGCCCTTCCGGGGCCGTGCCGAACTGCCACGTCACGCGTCCGGGCGCCGCGATCGCGATCGGGCCGTGCCGGTAGTCCATCGACGGGTACGCCTCGGTCCACGACTGCGACGACTCGCGCAGCTTGAGAGCGGCCTCATGCGCGAGACCGATTGTCCATCCCCGCCCGAGAAACGTGTACTGCTCCGCGTCGCGCAGCTCGTCGTCGCCGGGCTCGGCCAGCACGGCGGTCGCGTCGGCGATCGCTCCGGTGAGGTCTTCACCGAGCGAGGCGCGGAACAGCGCGAGCGCCGTCGTCGCGAAGCGCGTCTGCACCACAGACTGCTCGTCCGCGAACGGGAGCAGGACCGCCTCGTCGACGAGGGAGACGAGAGGGGAGGTCGGGTCGCCGATCACGCCGATCGTCGGGATGCGCCGCTTGATGCGCTCGACGAGCTCGAGCACCTCGGTGGTCGTGCCGGAGCGGGTGAGGGCGACGACCGCGTCGTAGCCGCGATCGATGAAGGCCTCCGAAGCGGCGAACGCATCGGTCTCGCCCTGTCCGGCGGTCTCGCGGAGAGCGGCGTACGACTGCGCCATGAACCACGACGTGCCGCAGCCGACGACCGCGACGCGCGCACCGGCGGCGGGAAGCAGGCCCTGCCCGGCCTTCAGGTCTGCCGCCGTGGCCCAGGTCTGCGGCTGGGAGTGGAGCTCTTCGCGCATGTGCGCGCCGGGCAGTGATGCAGTCATCGGGGTGCCTTTCTGGCGAGAAGTTGCGTACTTGTGATTGTTTGAGGCTTGATCCGATCATAGTATGGCGCAAAGGGACATCAACTCCAGGTTCTGCTTGATTTGTTTGTTCCCTTGACAAATAATCGGAAAAGTTCCAACGCCTCGACGTCGATCCCATCGATGCCGAGAACCCCGAGCCCCGGCTTGAACGATCGCGATGCCATCCGGCGAAGCGGTCACCACGCACTGTCGCGTGATGTGCTTGCGACTGTGCACCACACCCCCTCCCGAAGCGGCCTGCCGCCAGGGAAGGACTCTCACAGTGAGGAATGCAATACACATGAAGAAGTCACTGCGGTTCGGCGCCGCCGCCATTGCGGCCGTCGCCACGCTCTCGCTCGCTTCGTGCGGGTTCGGCGGATCGTCTGGAGACAGCGGAGGCGGAGACGGTTCGACCACTCTCGACCTCCTCGTCCCGAGCTACTCCGACGGCACCAAGGCGAACTGGGAGACGGTGATCGACGGGTTCGAGAAGGCCAACCCCGACATCAAGGTCAAGCTCGAGGTGCAGTCGTGGGACAACCTCGAGAAGGTCGTCTCCACCAAGATCCAGGCCGGCGAGGCGCCGGACATCTACAACGGCGGTCCGTTCGCCGGGTTCGTCGGCGACGAGCTGCTCTACCCCGTGAAGGACGTCGTCTCGGAGGAGACCTACTCCGACTTCCAGGACTCGTTCCTGAAGAACGCCGAGGTCGACGGCACCGCGTACGCTCTGCCGCTGATCGCATCCGCCCGCGCCCTGTTCGTCAACAACGCCCTGCTCGACCAGGCCGGTGTCGAGGCTCCGACCGACTGGGACTCGCTGCTGGATGCCGCGACCAAGGTGTCCGCGCTCGGCGGCGGCGTCGCCGGTTACGGGATGCCGCTCGGGTCCGAAGAGGCACAGGCCGAGGCGGCCGTGTGGCTGTGGGGCGGCGGCGGATCGTTCGGCGATGCGTCCGAGATCACGATCGACACCCCGGAGAACCTCGTGGGTGCCGAGCAGATCAAGAAGATGATCGATGCCGGCGCGACGCAGGCCGACCCCGGCTCGACGCAGCGTTCGCCGCTGATGGACATCTTCATCCAGGGCAAGATCGGCATGCAGGTCGGCCTCCCGCCGACGGTCGGCCAGATCGCCGAGGGCAACCCCGACCTGGACTACTCCATCGTCCCGATCCCGACGAAGGACGGCTCGCCGTTCACGCTCGGCGTCATGGACCAGCTGATGGCGTTCCAGAACGACGATGACAAGAAGGAAGCGATCACCAAGTTCTTCGACTACTACTACTCGGCCGACGTGTACGTGCCGTGGGTGCAGGCCGAGGGCTTCCTCCCCGTCACCAAGTCCGGTGCCGAGCAGCTCTCCGGCGAGGAGGCTCTCAAGCCGTTCCTCGACGTGCTGCCCGACGCCCAGTTCTACCCGTCGACCAACCCGAAGTGGTCCGCCGCCGACGGTGCGTTCAAGTCGCTGTTCGGCCAGCTTCAGACGAAGCCGGCACAGGACGTGCTGACCGAGATCCAGGCGCAGGTCGACGCGGGCTGAGCCCGCTGACAGGAGAGGTTCGGGTACCCGAATGAGCCAGAAGACAGAGTCCTCGAACCTCGCGGGGGCGGCTACCGGCCGCCCCCGCACCCGGAAGACCCCGGATGCCCTTCGCGGCAGGCCGGGTGGAAAGGACCTTCTCCAGGCGCTGCCCTGGATCGCCCCCGCACTGCTGCTCATCATCGGCGTGGTGTTCTTCCCCGCCGGGGTGATGTTCTTCAACTCGACGCGCGACATCTCCCTGTCCGGCCTCGACAAGGGGTCCGTCGGCTTCGACAACTTCGTCACCGTCTTCACGTTCGCCGAGTTCTGGCCGATCTTCTTCCGCACGATCGTCTGGGTCGTCTCGGTCGTGCTGTTCACGGTCGTCATCTCGCTCGGACTCGCGCAGATCCTGAACAAGGCCTTCCCCGGACGCCAGCTCGTGCGCATGGCCGTCATCGTCCCGTGGGCGGCCTCGGTCGTCATGACGACGATGGTGTTCTACTACAGCCTCGAGCCGTACTTCGGCATCTTCAACAAGTTCCTCTACGACATCGGGCTCTCCGACGATGCCGTCGGATACGGGTGGACGAAGAACCCCGCGACGGCGTTCGCCTGGTCGATCGTGATCGCGATCTTCGTGTCGCTGCCGTTCACGACCTACACGATCCTCGCCGGCCTGCAATCCGTCCCGGCCGACGCGATCGAGGCGGCGAAGATGGACGGAGCCGGCCCCACCCGCACCTACTGGTCGATCGTCCTGCCGCAGCTGCGCAGCGCTCTCGCGGTCGCCGTCCTGATCAACATCATCAACGTGTTCAACTCGCTGCCGATCCTGAAGGTGATGACCGGCTCGATCCCCGGTTACGGCGCCGACACGATCATGACGCTCATCTTCAAGTACATCGAACTGCAGAAGAAGGTCGACGTCGCCAGCGCGCTCTCCGTCGTCGCCTTCCTCATCGTCATCATGATCGTCGCGGCCTACGTGAAGATCGTCAAGCCCATGAAGGAGGTCTGATCATGACCGTGACCGAGACCGCCCTCGTGACCACCGCCGGCTCCTCGCCCGCACCCCGCATTCCCGGCCGCAAACGCCGCTACACCGAAGACCAGGTCACGCTGCCCCGTGTCATCCTCCGCACCGTGGCCGGGTTCCTCGTGCTCGCGATCTTCGTGCTGCCGTACCTGATCATGTTCTTCGGCTCGGTGAAGACGAAGCCGCAGATCCGCTCCGTCGACCCCACGTATCTGCCGACGGAGTGGCACTGGGAGAACTACATCACCATGTGGTCCACCCCCGAGACGCCGCTGCCGTACAACCTGATCTCGACGATCATCATCGCCGTGTTCGCGACGCTGCTCGTGCTGCTGGTCGCCCTGCCTGCCGCGTACTACACCGCCCGGTTCAAGTTCCCCGGCCGCATGGTGTTCCTGTTCCTGGTCATCATCACCCAGATGCTCCAGCCCGCGGTGCTCACCTCGGGCCTGTTCCGGCAGTTCACGACCCTCGGGCTCGGCGACACCTGGGCCGCCATGATCTTCATCAACGCCGCCTTCAACCTCTCGTTCGCGGTGTGGATCATGCACTCCTTCTTCGCCGGCATCCCCAAAGAGGTCGACGAAGCCGCCCAGATCGACGGCGCCGGACGCTTCACCGTGCTCTTCAAGATCAACCTGCCGCTCGTGTGGCCGGGCATCGTCACGGCCATCGTGTTCACGTTCGTCGCCTGCTGGAACGAATTCGCGGCCTCGCTCGTGATCCTCTCGACCGACAAGAACCAGCCGCTCTCCGTCGCGCTCACCAAGTTCGTCGGTCAGTACGAGACCAGCTGGCAGTACGTGTTCGGAGTCTCGATCGTCGCGATCCTTCCCGTGGTCATCCTGTTCATGCTCATCGAGAAGCGACTCGTCGGCGGCCTCACCGCCGGCAGCGTGAAGTAGGAGCCCCGGCGAAGCGGTCCCGTCCGGAGCGGTCCCGTCCGGAGCGGTCCCGTCGCGAAGGACGCCCCCGCGAAGGACTCCCGTCCGGAAGGGTCCTCCCGGAATGAAGGAGTTCTCACGTTATGAAGGAGTGCATGTGGAACCCGCTCCTTCATTCCGTGGGAACTCCTTCACAACGAGAGGGACAACCACGACAACAGGAACATCGGTGGTGAAGGCACTGATGAGCTTGACGCCCTTGAGCGCGCGGGGCCCCTCATCAGAGGACAATGGGGACATGAGTCCTCTCGGACGGATCGGTCAGGTCGTCGCGACCACATCACTCGGCGCCATCGGAGCCATCCATCTGCTGTGGGCCTCCGGCGCGTCCTGGCCGGCGTCGAGCCGGAAGCGGCTGGCGCGACAGGTCATCGGCAGCGATGGGATGCCTTCAGCCGGCGCCGCGATCGTCCTCGCGGTGCGGGGAGACCGACGACGCTGACGTCGAGGGGCGTTCAGCGGCTCGATGCGGATGCGGCGCGCAGCTGCTCCGGGTTCCAGCGCACGCCGAGCGCCGACGTGAGCGCGGCCTGAGCGGCGCCGGCCGCGAGCGACACCCGAGGATCCGCGTAGCGGACCGGGACCTGCGCCGTGCCTCGGGAGGGGTACTCCGTCTCGCGGCGGACCCGGTCGAGGAAGCGCGGCCCGAGCTCGGTCGCTGGCCCGCCGATCACGACCTCGGTCGGGTCGAGCAGGGCGCTGATGAGCTTGACGGCCCTCGCGAGCGCACGGGCCCCCTCGTCGAGATGGCGCTCGTCCGCGCGGGCGGCGAGAGCACGGATCTCGGATGCGTCCATCGCATCGGTGAACTCGTCCCCGATCATCGCGCCCAAGGCTGCCGCGGACTCGAGACAGCCGCGCTGTCCGCACCGGCAGACACGCGCCGCCTCACCGAAGACGACTTGCACGTGCCCGATCTCGCCGGCGCGATCGCGTGGACCGGGCGCGAGTTCGCCGTTCAGGGTCACCGCGGCGCCCACGCCGCCGCCGAGGTGGATGAAGAGCCGGTATCCGGACGGGGATTCCTCCATCCCGGCTTCGGCGATGGCCTCGGCGTCGACGTCGTTGACGAGCAGCACGGGCGCCCCCAGCACGCGCTCGAACCTCTCGGCGAGGGGCACGTCCTCCCACTTGAGCTGCACGCTCTCGAGCACCGAGCGCCCGTCCGTCGTGCCGGGGAGCTGGATCCCCGCAGCGAGCACCCGCGGTCCGAACTCGGCGGCCACCGCGGCCACGGCGTCGTCGAGTGCGCGGTCACGGGTCTCGGGAGTGTAGTCCGCGCGACGGACGTCGACCTCGGTACCGTCGAGCGCCACGAGGGCGATGTATGCGTGCAGGGGTTGGATCACCAGGACGAGGATCAGGTGGTGACTCGCATCGACGCTCAGCGTGGTCGCCCGCTTGCCACCGGTGCTCGCGGCCTGCTCCCCTTCGACGATCAGTCGGTTCTCGATGAGCTCGGCGACGAGGGATGACGCCGTGGCTGCGGTCAGACCCGTCGCTCTCGCGATCCCCGCGCGCGTCTGGCTGCCCGGGTTGCGGAAGACGAGTTGCAGCGCGCGCCGGAGGTTCGCGCGCCGCACCGACGCTTGGGTGTCCAGGCCCTCATCCGTGCTCAGCATGTGCGTCCGTTCCGGAGCTCGCCCGTGGCGAGCGGTTGACAGATCGTGGCGTGATCCGTAGTCTCTCCGTAAGTTTATTCATTGAACTTAGTTGGTCGATGAATCTCACAAAAGCTCCGGACGGGCGAGTGCTGCACACACCGTCGCCCGTCCGGCACCTCTCTCAGCGGCTCTCCGCCGCTTCCGTGTGATGGCGGATGACCTCCGCCACCACGAAGTTGAACCACTTCTCCGCGAACTCGGGGTCGAGATGCGCCTCCTCTGCGAGAGCGCGCAGACGGGCGACCTGCTGCTCCTCCCGATTCGGGTCGGACGCCGGCATCTCGTGCTCCGCTTTCAGCTGCCCCACCTGCTGGGTCGCACGGAAGCGTTCGGCCAGCATGAAGATGAGTGCGGCGTCGATGTTGTCGATGGTGGCGCGAAGTCGGAGCAGTTCGGCCTTCGGGTCCTCGGCGGCGGTCATGCCCCTACTCTAGAGCCGTCGAACACCCGGATTCCGACCCGTGGCACCGCTATCGTGAGCACATGAGCAACGAAGAGTCGCCGGCGCCCACTCCCCTCGATGACGCCGCGCCCGCCCGGAAAGCACCGCGCACCGACGCCGCAGCCGCGAGCGCCGACTCTCCCACCGCAGAGCCCGCCGCGACCGGCGCAGCGCGCCCCGTGGTCATCGAGCCGATGACGCCGAGTCGGTCGTTCTGGACGCGCATCGACCGTCCGTTCGTGTTCGGCTTCCTCGTGACGCTCGGCGGACTCGGCGCGCTGGTGATCGGCCTCGCCCTGACGAGCCTGTCCACCGTGCTCATCTACATCGCGCTCGCCCTGTTCGGCGCGCTCGGACTCGACCCGGCCGTCCGGTTCCTCGAGCGTCGCGGCCTCTCCCGCTCGATCTCCGTCGTCATCACGATCCTCGCGCTCATCCTCGTGTTCGCCGTCGTGCTGTGGATGATCATCCCGATCGTCGTCGAGCAGATCGCGAGCTTCGTCCGTTCCGTCCCCGGGATGATCCAGGACTTCACCCGCAGCGACATCTACGCCACGCTCGACGCGCAGTTCGGCGATCAGTTCCAGGATCTGGTCGCCGAGGTCCAGAAGTTCCTGACCGACTTCGGCAACCTCGCGACGATCGGCGGCGGTGCTCTCGCGGTCGGGGCGTCGATCGCGACAGGCATCTCGGGCGCCATCGTCGTCCTCGTGCTCACGCTCTACTTCCTCGCGACCCTGCCCGCCATGAAGCAGGGCCTGCTGCGTCTGGCACCGGCCCGCGACCGCGCTCGTGCGAGCGACATCACCGAACAGATCACGGACTCGGTGGGCGGCTACGTGATGGGGATGGTGGTGCTGGCCTTCTGCAACGCGATACTCGCCCTGACCCTCTACTCCATCCTGGGTCTGCCCTTCCCGCCACTGATGGCGGCGATCGCCTTCTGTGTCACCCTGATCCCGCTGGTCGGATCGGTGCTGTTCTGGATCATCGGCACCGGGCTCGCGCTCTTCACCAACCCGATCGCGGCGCTGATCTTCGCAGCGATCTACCTCATCTACATGCAGATCGAGGCCTACGTGCTGACGCCGCGAGTGATGAACCGCGCGGTCGCGGTCCCGGGGTCGCTGGTCGTGATCGGCGCCCTCGCCGGTGGCACGCTGCTCGGCCTCCTCGGGGCACTCGTGGCCGTGCCCGTCACCGCTTCGATCCTCATCATCATCAAGCAGGTGCTGGTGCCGAAGCAGGATGCCCGCATCTGACGCTCGTGCGACGACGAAGCGCCCGGACCCCTGAGGGTACGGGCGCTTCTGTCATCCGACTCAGATGAGGTCGTTGTCGGTCAGCCAGGCCTTGGCGATGTCCTTCGCCGACTTCTGGTCGACCGTGCTCTGCACGTTCAGCCCGACGAGCTCTTCGGCAGTGAGCTTCGCGCTGATCGCGTTGATCACGTCGGCGACCTCGTCGGCGACGTCGCTCGAGACGATCGGCACGACGTTCGAGGCCAGGATGATGTTCTCCGGGTCTTCGAGCGCGACGATGTCCTCGGTCTGGAACGCGGGGTCGGCCGAGTAGATGTCCGCGACCTGGATCTCGCCGGCCAGCAACGACTCCAGCGTGGTCGGGCCGGTCGCCGAGAACGCCAGGTCGACGCCGTAGATGTCCTTGGCGGCCGCGGGCCCGTACGGGCGCTGCTCAAACTCCGGTGCCGCACCGATCGTGACCGGCGTGGTCACCTTCGAGAGGTCACCGATCGAGGTGAGACCGTTCTCCTCGGCGAAGCTCTTGAGCACCGTGTAGGTGTCCTGGTCGGAGGCCTCTGCATAGTCGAGCGCGGTCAGGCTGTCGGGCAGCGCGTCCTGCAGCGCGGCGTAGACGTCTTCCGGGCTGGTGGCCGTCGCGCTGTCATCGAGGTACTCGAGCAGGTTGCCCGTGTACTCCGGGAACACGTCGATCGCGCCGGACTCGACGTCGGGCATGTAGGCGTCGCGCTGTCCGATGTTGAACTCGCGCTTGACGTCGAAGTCGGCGCCTTCGAGCGCTTGTGCGTAGATCTCGGCGATGATCTCGTTCGAGTAGTAGGCCTGGGAGCCGACGACGATCGTGTCGCCGCCGGAGCCCGCGTCATCGGTCGGGGCGTCGAGCGGGTTGCTGTTCGCGCAGCCACCGAGGACGAGCACCGCGGCGAGCGCGGCGCCACCGGCGAGGGCGAGTCGTGACTTACGTGCTGTGAACATGGGGAGTTCCTCTTCTCTGGGACAACGGGATGGGTGCTGTGGGACGGTGAGCGGCTATGAACGTGTCAGGCGGTGGCCGGCGCGGGTGAGGCTGCCGCGGTACGCGACCGGCGGGTCGTGGTCGGCGCTCGCACCCCGGCGGGGACGGCGGCGTGCTGGAGGAGGGCGAAGATCAGGTCGACCGCCAGCGCGAGGATGGCGACGAGGATCGCACCGCCGAGCACCTGGTCGAACTTGCGCAGGGGGATGCCCTGGATGATCGGCCAGCCGAGACCACCGAGGTTCACGTAGGCGGCGATCGTGACCGTGGCGATCACCTGCAGGAGGGCTGCGCGGATGCCACCGACCAGGAGGGGCAGCCCGAGGCGTACCTCGACCTTCCAGAACACCTGCCACTCGGTCATCCCCATCGCGCGCGCCGAGTCGAGCACACGGCGGTCGATGGCCTCGAGCCCGGTGTAGGCGCCCGCGAGGAGCGAGGGGATGGCCAGCAGCACGAACGTGATGATCGCGGCTTCGGGGATGCGGAGCACACCGAGCAGCAGCACGAGCAGCACGAGGAGTCCGAAGGACGGGATCGCTCGGGCCGCGCCGGAAACAGCGACGGCGATCTCGCGGCCGCGGCCGGTGTGGCCGATGAGCCATCCGATCGGCACCGCGATGATGGCAGCGATCAGCACCGAGATCAGCGTGTAGTACATGTGCTGGCCGAACAGGATCGGCAGCGAGTACGGCCCCTCCCACCGGTCGGGGGAGAAGAGCCAGGCGATGGCGTCGGTGAACACGTTCATGCGGCGGTCCTCAGCGTGGCCGCCTGTCGTGCGGCTGACGGTGTCTTGGCGGCGCGCGTCCACGGCATCAGCGCGCGGCCGAGGAGCAGGAGCAGCAGGTCGATCACCAGGGCGATCACCACGACCGCGATGACGCCGGCGAACACCTCCGCGAGGATGCGGCGCTGCAGGCCGTTCTCGAACAGGTAGCCGAGGTTCGTCACACCCACCAGGATGCCGACGGTGGCGAGGGAGATCGTGCTGACGGCCGCCACACGCAGCCCGGCGAGCACGACGGGTCCGGCGAGCGGGAAGTCGACGGTCCAGAACCGGCGGAACCCGCCGTAGCCCATCGCGGTGGCCGACTGCCGGATGGCGGGATCAACCGAGTCGAGGCCGTCGGAGACCGCGCGCACCAGGATCGCGACCGCGTAGATGGTGAGACCGATGATGAGGTTGATCGGGCTGCGAGCCGGATACCCGGCGACGGACGGCAGCAGGATCAGCAACGCGAGTGACGGGATCGTGTAGAGAAGACCGGTGAGGACGATGACCGGCCCTTTCACCAGTTGATAGCGCCAGGCGACCCACCCGAGCGGCACCGACAGCACGAAGCCGAGCACGATCGCGATCGCGCTCTGCTGCAGGTGGATGGCGGTCAGCTCGAGGATGAGGCCGACGTTGTCGACGATCCAGTTCACGGAGCGCCCTTCGTCACGCTCTCCTCGCTCAGGAGCGCGTCGCTGACAGCATCGGGCACGTCGACGATCGAGCCCTGGGTGCGCCCCTCCGAGTCGACCACCACGGTGCCCCGCGGCGTCTGCTTGAGGTGCAGGGCGCGGCGACCGCGATCCGCGCCGATGAACGCCGAGACGAAGTCGTCCGCCGGGTTCTCGATGATCTCGCTCGGACTGCCGACCTGCACGATGCGCGCGCCCTTGTCGAGGATGACGACCTGATCGCCGAGCAGGAACGCCTCGTCGATGTCGTGCGTGACGAAGACGACGGTCTTGTCGAGCTCGCTCTGCAGGCGCAGGGTCTCCTGTTGCAGGTCGGCCCGCACGATGGGGTCGACCGCGCCGAAGGGCTCGTCCATGAGCAGGATGTTCGGGTCGGCGGCGAGTCCGCGGGCGACACCCACACGCTGCTGTTGGCCGCCGGAGAGCTGACTCGGGTAGCGCTCGGCGAGCGCCTGGTCGAGGCCGACCGTGTCGAGCAGGTCGCGCGCCCGCTGGTGGGCCGCAGCCCGCTTCACCCCGGTCAGCCGGAGCACCGTGGCCACGTTGTCGATGACCGTGAAGTGCGGCATGAGCCCGGAGTTCTGCATGACGTAGCCGATGCGTCGGCGCAGAGCCACCGGGTCGCCTTCAAGCACGCTCTCCCCGTCGATCTCGACGTCGCCGGAGGTGGGCTCGACCATGCGGTTGATCATGCGGAGCAGGGTGGTCTTGCCACAGCCGGACGAGCCGACGAACACGGTGGTCTTGCGTGACGGCAGCACGAGGCTGAAGTCATCGACGGCGAGTGCACCGCCGGGGAACCGTTTGGTGACGTTGCGGAACTCGATCATGGGCTGGTCTCCAGTCGGTCGATCGATGTGCGAGCGGACGAGTCTTGGCTCTTCTGGTGGCTACGGGCCGACCTCGACGCGCGGATCGAACGCCACGAATCCGGAGAAGTCCTTGCCGACACGATCGAAGGCCGACGGATAAGGAGTCGGATACGACCAGGCGTAGTCGGTGTGCAGCTCGCCGTCGGTCTGCACGGAGTAGTACTGAGCCGCGCCCTTCCAGGGACAGGTGTAGGGCGTGGGGCTCTCGACGAGCACCCCGGGTGTGATGGATGCGGGCGGGAAGTACCAGTTCCCTTCGATGCGGGCGAGATCGCTCTCGTCGGCCTCGGCGATGACGGTTCCTGCGAGTACAGCCTTCATGGTCCTGCCTCCTCGGATGTGTGTTCGAGCGTATAAGACGGTGGGGACATCGGGCTCGAGGGTTGCGCGCGGGCCGTCAATGTGAGAAACAATCCCGAATCTGTTCGGTATGCCCGTGAAAACGGATTGCCCGCCGCGATGGTCGGGGTCAGGCGGAATCGCGCCCGTAGCCCTCCAGGAGTCGCAACCAGATCTCGCTGACGGTCGGGTACGACGGCACCGCATGCCAGAGACGGGCGATCGGCACCTCGCCGACGATCGCCACGGTGGCGGCGTGCACGAGTTCCGCCACCTCGGGGCCGACGAACGTCGCACCGATCACGACATCGCGGTCGGTGTCGATCACGAGTCGCGCCTGCCCCTCGAAACCGTCTTCGTAGAGGCTCGCCCCCGCGATCCACCCGAGGTCGTAGTCGATCGCCTTCACGGTGATTCCTGCCTCGACCGCGTGCGCCTCGGTCAGACCGACGGAGCCGACCTCGGGGATCGAGAAGGTGACCTGCGGGACCGCCGCCTGATCCGCCGTCGCGACGTGACGACCCCACGGAGCGTCATCCACGTCGACGCCCTGGGCGCGGGCGACGATCACGTCACCCGCTGCCCTCGCCTGGTACTTGCCTTGGTGGGTGAGGAGCACGCGCCCGTTCACGTCTCCGACTGCGTACAGCCAGTCGGATCCGGGGACCCGGAGCGTATCGTCCGTCTCGATCCAGTGGCCGGGCTTCAGGCCCACGACCTCAAGACCGATGTCTCCGCTGCGCGGCGAACGCCCCGTTGCGGCGAGCACCTCCGTCGCGACGATCTCCTCGCCGCCGTCGAGGGTGACGGTCACGCCGTCGGCGCCGCGGTGCACGGATGCCGTGCCCGTGTCGGTGCGCACGTCGACGCCGAGTTCCTTGAGACCAGCCGCGACCCGCTCTCCGGCGAAGGGCTCCATCCCCCCGAGCAGACCGCTGCGGGCGATGACGGTGACCTTCGAGCCGAGTGCCGCGTATGCCGTGGCCATCTCGACCGCGACCACGCCTCCGCCGATCACGGCCAGGCTCTCCGGCAGCTCCTCGGCACTGGTCGCCTCTCGACTCGTCCAGGGTGCGGACTCACGGAGCCCGTCGATGGGCGGGATGACGGCGTCCGATCCGGTGCTGATGGCCACCGCATGCCGGGCGCGGAGCACGCGCGTCGCCCCGTCGGCATCCGTCACGGTCACCTCCCGCTCGCCCGTCAGCCGACCGTACCCGCGCGCCAGATCGATCCCGGCGGAGTCGAGCCACTTCACCTGCCCGTCATCGGACCAGTTGCTGGTGAAGGAGTCGCGCCTTTCGAAGACCGCCCGCACATCGAGCTTCCCGGTCACCGCCTGCGAGGCGCCCGCCACGTGCTGCGCTGCCCGCAACGCCTGCGCCGACCGCAGCAGCGCCTTCGACGGCATGCACGCCCAGTAGGAACACTCACCTCCGACGAGCTCGCTCTCGACGATGATCGCGGTGAGTCCGCCCTGCACGGCGCGGTCGGCGACGTTCTCGCCCACCGGACCTCCGCCCAGCACGATCAGGTCGTATTCGTCGGTCTTCTGCGCTGCGTTCATGCCTGGCACCTCTCCGTCGGCCGGTTCCGTCGCCCAGTCTCGCTCAAGACCAACGCCGAGTCACGGGTGAGTTGTTCCCTCCGGCGTGGCGCGGGAGGGTGCGGCGGTCAGGCAGTCAGGCGGTCACGAGCTCCCGACCCCGGCGGGAGTCGGCGAACGCGCGGGGATATGCCCGGCGCAGGGTGACGACGATCAGCGTGGCCGCGGTCACCTTGATGAGGTCGCCCGGGAGGAAGGCCAGGCTCGACAGAGCGGTGAGGTCGAGCGGAACTCCGGTCACGAGCGCCTGGACCGGGATGCCGAACGCGTAGACGACGAACACGCCGCCGACCAGAGCAGCCACCGCGCACCGCCACCAGGTGAACCGTCCGGTGCGCATGAGCAGCCCGATCACCACGACGCCCGCGATCCAGCCGATCAGGTAGCCCACGGTCGGTCCGACGAAGACACCCAGGCCCCCGCGTCCACCCGCGAGCACGGGGAGTCCAACCGCGGCAAGCGCCAGCACGAGGGCGATCGACCAGGGCGCGACGCGCGGACCGAGCACAAGACCCGCGAGCATGACGCCGAGCGTCTGCCCGGTGATGGGCACGCCGCCGGGGAGCGGCACGACAACCGTTCCCAGCACGATGATGAGGGCGGCGAACACGGCCACCCGACCGAGGGTCGCACTGGAGTCACGGGTCGATGCGGTCATCGCTCATCCTTCCTGAACAGTGTTCACCTGAACACCGTTCATCAGAGTACGGATGTCGCTACCCCCGCGCAAATCACCACCCCGGAGTCACCAACACGACCTTCCCGCGCTGACGCCGGTGCGCGATGGCGTCATGTGCGCCCGCAGGATCCTCCAGCGGGTAGTCGTCACGTCCCGGCTCATGCCTCCCCCTGCTCCCGCGATTCGTCTTCGGCGGATTCGACACGGACCCTCGGGGAGAGGACCGCCGCCGCGAAGGCCACGACCGCAGCCAGCACGAACACGCCGAGGAACGGATCCGCGCCCGCGAGCGCGGTGAACAGTGTCCCTGTGACGGCCAGGGCCAGCGCGCTGCCGAACGAGTCGGCGACCGTCATCGCACCGCTGTTGAAGCCCTGATTCTCCGGCGTGGACATCGCGAGCGTGAGGGCACTGGTGCGCGGACTCATCAACCCCATCCCCATACCCGCGATGACCCAGGCGAGCGCAATCAGCAGAGCATCTCCTCGGAAGCCGGCAATCGCGACGGTCAGCACGATGCCGGCGAACACGAGGCCCGTCCCGAGCCGCACGGCCGTCACGCTCGACAAGCGCGCGCCCAGCCGCCCCTGGACGGTCGCGGCGAGAGACCACGCGAGCGCACCGCCGGTCAGCGCGAGTCCTGCCAGAGTCGGCGACAGTTCGTACCGATCGGTGAGTAGGTAGGGCAGGTAGACCTGCGCACCGAAGAACGCGGCGGCCGCGACCCCGCGGACGAGGATGACGGACGGCAGCCCTCGGCGCGCCCGAAACGTCCCGCGCGGGACCAGCGGCCGCACCGCGATGAGGGCGACCGCGATAGCAACGACGGCGAGAGCAGAGCCGAACCCAGGGATGTCGCCGACCAGATTCAGCGCGAGCACAGCAACGGCCGCGAGCACCGACCATCCGAGTCGCCCGAACGCCCAGGGAGTCGTCGCATCGCCGTGGTTCGCGAGCCCGCGAAGTGCGGGCACGACCATCAGCAGCGCCACCAGCACCAGGATGACCACGCCGAGGAAGACCCAGTGCCAGCTCCAGAGTTCGGTCACGGCACCCGCGACCGTCGGGCCGATCAGTGAGGGGATGACCCAGGCCGCGGCGAAGCCGGCGAAGATCGCCGGATGCAGCTCGTGCGGGTAGACGCGGGCGACCACCACGTACAGGGCCACCATCAACCCTCCGCTGCCGAGGCCCTGGGCGAACCTCCCCGCGACGAGGATCTCCATGCTCGGCGCGAGGCCGGCGATCAGCAGTCCGACGATGAACAGGGCGACCGCGGTGTACAACGGAACGACCGGTCCGCGACGATCCGCCCAATTCCCGGCGAGCACCATGCCGATGACCCCGGTGGCGAGAGGTCCGGCGAAAGCGAGCGCGTACAGCCGTTCTCCGCCGAGATCGGCGCTCACGGTCGGCATCACCGTGGTGACCGCCAGGGATTCGAACGCGCCGAGGAACACGAGCGCACAGGCGCCGATCGTGATCCAGACGTAGTCGCGGCTCAAGATGCGGGGTGCGGCCGCGCCCGGCGTCGACACCTGCTCGGTCTTCGAGGTCATGATGATGACCGTAGAACCTCAAGTGAGGTTGAGGTCAAGCGCCGGATCGCCCGGCTCATGCGTCGGCGGTCGGTGTCGTCTCAGCGCACCGGCAAGAAGTGCGTCGGCGTCGGAACCTGCGCCTCATGGCGGATGCCGAGGGGCGCGCCCGTGCGCTCATCGAGGTCGAGCAGGATGATGGTATCGGAGCGCTGCCCCGCGACCAGCAACTTGCCCTCGTGCACCAGGTGGTGGCGCGGCCAGTCGACCCCCGCGTCGGCGAGCGCCACGGATTCCAGGGCCTCACCCCCGCCGCGCACGCGCAGCGCCGCGATCGTGTTGCTTCCGCGCAGGGCCGTGTAGAGGAAGTGTCCGTCGCGGCTGCGGGCGAGTTCGGCGGGGAAGTCTGTGCCCACCTGGGCGATCGGACTCGACAGCGTCGACGACACGACGCTCCACGTGCGGTCGGACGCCTCGGCGAGCGTGAACACCTCGCACGAGTACTCGGTCACCACGTGCAGGTGCCCGCTGGGGTGCAGCACCATGTGCCGCGGCCCGGTGCCGAGTGGCAGCACGACCTCGTGGTCGAGTACGAGCCCGCTGCCGACTTGCCGCCAGAACCGCACGAGGTCGAACCCGAGGTCGGTCGTGGCGATGCGCCCGTCGGGAAGGAACACGGCGGCATGCGCGTGCGAGACACGGTCACCGCCCACCCCGTACGGGTCGACCGCGGCGACGCCGTCACCGAGAGGCGTCGCCGCCGGTGCATCGGGATCCGTGTCGTCCCCGAACAGTGCCGCGCGGAGTTCCGCGGCCGCATCCGGCCGTGCGGGCACGATCCGCCCGTCCGCATCGAGGCCGAGCCGCACCACGCGGCCGTCGCCGTAGCAACTGGCGACCAGAGCAGAGCCGTCCGCAGCGACCGCGACGTGACACACGTACTGGCCCACCGCCGCCGGTGCATCCATCGGGGAGAGGGGGCCGTCCCCCCTACGCACGAACGCCTGCACCGCGGAGTCGCCCTCGAGCGCCGCGTAGACGACGTCGAGCGTCGGATGCTGCGCCAGCCACGACGGCGAAGGGGCCTCTGCGACCACGCCCCGGTACGCGAGCGTGGTCGCCTCCCGGCCTGCATCCCCCGCGAGCAGACCGATGCCGTCGGCAGAACCGTCCATGCCGGGGCCGTAGCCGCCGAGCCAGAATCGCGTCACGACAGGCCGGATCAGTCGAGCAGGTCGTGGCGGACGATGACCTGGTCGCGCTCGGGGCCGACACCGATCACCGAGATGCGGGTGTTGCTCATCTTCTCGAGCGCCAGCACGTAGTCCTGTGCGTTCTGCGGCAGGTCCTCGAAAGTGCGGGCGACGGAGATGTCCTCATTCCAACCCGGGAAGTACTCCAGGATCGGCTTCGCGTGGTGGAAGTCGGTCTGGTTGACGGGCACCTCGTCGAAACGCTCGCCATCGACGTCGTAGGCGACGCACACCGGGATCTTGTCGAGTCCGGTCAGGATGTCGAGCTTGGTGAGCACGAGGTCGGTGATGCCGTTGATTCGCGTCGCGTACCGGGTGATGGGTGCGTCGTACCAGCCGACCCGACGCGGACGCCCGGTGGTGGTGCCGAACTCGAAGCCCTGCTTGCGCAGCCAGTCGCCCTGCTCGTCGAAGAGCTCTGTGGGGAAGGGGCCCGATCCGACGCGGGTCGTGTACGCCTTGACGATACCGACGATGCGGTCGAGCGCACCGGGACCGACGCCCGCACCCGTCGCGGCTCCGCCGGCGGTCGCCGACGACGAGGTCACGAACGGATAGGTGCCGTGGTCGATGTCGAGCATCGTCGCCTGACCGCCTTCGAACACGACGACTTCGCCACGATCGAGGGCCTCCGCGATCAGGTAGCCCGTGTCGGCGACAAGGGGGCGCAGGCGGTCGGCGTACGACAGCAGATCATCGACGACCTCGTCGGCGGTGATCGCGCGACGGTTGAAGATCTTCACCAGCAGGTGGTTCTTCTGATCCAGAGCGCCTTCGACCTTCTGGCGCAGGATGTTCTCGTCGAAGATGTCCTGCACACGGATACCGACGCGGTTGATCTTGTCGGCGTAGGCCGGACCGATGCCTCGACCGGTGGTGCCGATCATCCGCTTGCCGAGGAAACGCTCAGTGACCTTGTCGAGCGTGCGGTGGTACTGCGTGATGATGTGCGCGTTGGCGCTGACCTTGAGACGCGAGACGTCGATGCCCCGGGCGGCGAGCGCCTCCAGCTCGAAGAACAGGACCTCGAGGTCGACGACGACGCCGTTGCCGATCACGGGAGTCACGCCCGGCGAGAGGATGCCGGAGGGCAGCAGGTGCAGCGCGTACTTCTCGTCTCCCACGACGACGGTGTGCCCGGCGTTGTTACCGCCGTTGAACTTCACCACCCAGTCGGTGCGCTCACCGAGCAGATCGGTGGCCTTGCCCTTTCCTTCGTCGCCCCACTGCACGCCGACGATAACGATTCCTGGCATGGGTAACCCCCTGGCTTTCGCCGGGTTTGCACCGGCCGATGAGCTGGCCCTCTTCGGGCCGTCCCATCCTATCGGGAGCCTCTCCCACGCCCCTTCGCCCCGAGTCGCCCTCCGGAGTTCCGGTCTCCGGGGTTCGCTTCCCGGGGTTCCGGTCGCGATATGACAGCGCCGTTGGCGTTTAGAGCTGTCATATCGCGACCGGAGCAGGAGGGTCCGCCATGAGCGGGGCCCTCCTGCTCCGCGCCGGCCTTCAGACTGTGGGCCTGAACGGAAGAGCGCGCGAGCGCGAGGTCAGCTGAACAACCGAAGCGAGTTCCATCCGTTGCCTACGCGCGTGGAGGCCCCGAACCCGGAGAGGCCGTGCCCGGGATATACGTACAACCCGCCGTCGCTTCTCCGACCGAACAGATCGGCCTTGCCGTCGGCGCCGAAGTCGACACCGCCGGTGATCCCCGTGATGCTGTTCCATCCGCTGCCGACCACCGGGCCACCTGTCAGATTCACGTTGTTGCCGGGGTAGATGCGAAGCGCTCCGGTCGTGGTGGTGGCGAGGATGTCCCCCTTGCCGTCTCCGGTCCAGTCGCCGGCGAGGACTCGAGACACCCCACTCCAATCGTGTCCGATCTTCATCTTGGCTCCGAACGTGCCGTTCCCGTTGCCCGGGTAGGCGTACAGGTGACCGTCGGACTCACGAGCGACGAGGTCGGCCCTCTTGTCACCGTTGAAGTCGATTCCGCCTGTGATCAGACCCTTCGTGTCCCAACCGCGAGCTGCCAACGCTTTGGTCGGGAAACCCAGCGCTCCGTCACCCTGGTGGTACCAGAGCGTGCCATCGGTGTTGACGACCATCATGTCGCCCTTACCATCACCGTTGTAGTCACCGTGGATGAGGGTCTTGGCAGACGCCCAGCCTGCACTGACGGACGTCTGAGTCGTCCACCCACCGCCACCGTTGCCGTGGTAGATGTTGAGCGTGTTCGACGTAGTAATTCCGATCACATCGGCCTTGCCATCGCTGTTCAGATCGAACGAGGGCTTGGCAGGAGTCAGCGGCTCACCGTGGTACTCGAAGTGGTTGTGCGTGCAGTCCTCTTCGGTCTGCGCCCAGCCGTTCGGCACCGTGAGCGCCGGACGGCACGCAACCTGACCGATGCCTGCCGGAGCAGGGAGCGCGTCGAACATCGCCGTGATCAGTGCCCGGTCCTCGTCCGTGTCGCCGGTGGCCGTGACACCGTTGACGACACTGATGTCGACGGCGTGGCCGCCGCTGTTCTTCGCGTGATAGCTCGTGGCCGACGGCGTCGCCGTGGTGCAGTACTCGTTGAGCGACGAGATCGTGATCGAGAAGTTCTGATCGACCACGACCTTCTTCAGCGCACCGAGGATCACGGGGTCGATCGTGCAGTCGCGAACCTGTCCGCTGATCAGGTGTCCGCGCTTGAATCCGTCGGCATAGGCCTGGATCTGAGCGAGCGCTTCGGTTCCGCTCACGCGTCCGGAGTCCACGATCTGCTGCGCCAATGCCTGATCTGCAGCGGCGACCGGAGTCGTGTCGAGCCCCTTCTGGATCGTGCGCGCCACCCAGCCGGCGATGACATCAGAACGGGTCGCGACCGTCGAGGCCGTCCCCGCGGGAACACCCGAGCCGTAGCAGCCGGTCTGAGTGGACTGGGATGCGACCGCGACAAGCGTGTCGGTTCCGTCGATGTTGCGGACCCCGGGAGCGCCACCGTCACCGAGGCAGAGCGAAGCGCCGGTTGCCGCGGTGGTCAGAGTCGTCGCTTCGATTGTCGTCACCGGGTACGTGTTCGTGTGGGACGCAAGCGGGACCCAGACGGACTCGGTGCGACCGAAGCCGGTGAAAGCGACGTCCTGCCCGGCCGCCGGAGCGGTTGTGGCGACCGGCATGGGGGTGATGTCGTCGACCGGGCTCTCCAGCTTCGCCAGCACCGCGTCCTGGCCGTTGCCGGCCGGCTCGAGGCGGGTGATCTTCACACCCAGCTCACCGCTACCGCTCGCGACCTTGTCGTTCGCGACGTCCGGACCGAACAGCGCCCGCGCCGGAGCGGGCGGCGCATCTGCGGCGACCGTGGCCGGGTCAGTGGCGAAACAGCTCGCCGCCGTCAACACCCACGACCGATCCACCAACGTCCCCGTGCAGGAGCCCAGGTCGGTGCGGATCTTCGCGATCGCGGTTCGCGGATGCGTGGCCGTCGTCGCCGGCTCATCCACCGCCGGGTCAGCCTTCACCTCGATCACCACGATCGTCGACTGACCGGTGAAGTTCTCGTCGACAGTCGCTCGCCCACCCGCCGGAACCTCGGCCACCTCCTCGGGTTCACCTGCGACCGAGTACGTCACGTCCATCGGTTGCGCGCCGGCCTTGACACCGAACGACGCTGCGATCTCGAGATTCAGAACGGCCGGTCGGAAGGCGACCTCGAAGCACACCTTCGCCGTCTTGCCCGACTTCTCGAACTCGACCTCGACCTGCCCGGTGCCCCGCGCGCAGGTCGCCACCCGCAACCCGCCGTTGCCATCCTTCAGAACGATGCCAGCTGCGGTGCCAACGGACGCTCCGTCCGGATACGCTCCCGACTCCACGAGATACCCCGGAACATCATCAGCGACTGCCGAGGCCACCGGGGCCGAGACGAGCAACGCCGACACCAACGCCGCCGCCATCACGCCAGCCGCAGCGCGGCCTCGACGGGGAGATTTCAACGAAAACATGCAATACCTTTCATGACATCGGAGGAACGAATAGAGCCCGCTCAGAGCTCGCGATCAAGGGCGAATCAGCCAACCTTGACGACCGGGTTGGCAGACCGGAGCGCGGACGGCATCGTCCTGGCTGTAGCTGTCGACTGTCGGTGGTTGTCCGGATCGTTCTGCTCAGGAACAAAATCGGCTGGGACCCAGGAACCCTGCTCGGACCAGGACGCACTGATGTTCGTAGGCGGCAGGGAGGATCGGTACAGAAGCCCGCCAGGAACCGCGCACTGTTCGCCCGCCGTAAGGTGCGGCTGAACGAGCTCTGCATAGTCAGGCGAAAACCAACTCAACCAGGGAGGGCTTTGTGGAAGCCCCGGCCATTCCCCCCATTGCGGTAGAGCCTGCGAAGGCGAGAACTGCGAAGAATTGACCTCCGCGAAAGCGAAGAAACTCTTCGATCGCTGCGCGAGATCGACGAAGAAGTTCTCGAGCGCACTCGCGAACTGAGGCTTACTAAGCTCCGAAGCAGCGAACACCAGTTTCACGAAGTGCAGCTCGGCTATGAACTCATCCGACCATGCGTCGATGAAGCCGGAGATCAGAGGCCGCTTACCCCGGAAAACCAATCTTCTTCGTGCACATTCATCGCGGTACAGCCGATCGACCCCGTCCACGCCTTCCCGCGCGAACTTCTCACGGAGTGGTTCACTCAGTCCGAAGCTCACCGGCAGAGCTGCGGGCAAAACTGTTTCCGCCGACTCCACATACTGAGACGCCAGCGAACGGCTGTGCTCGTCGAACCGCCGATACCACTGGACATGGAGATAGCGCTCTGGCTCTTTCGGAACTCTTGGATCGGCGGCACGTGCGGAAGAGCGGCCCGCGTCGGCCTGGAGATCGACTGACACCCCAGCGACAGCCGATGCCAGACGGGCCGCCGAAGCCAGTGCATGATCGATATGCGGTTGCTCGGCCCTTTCCACGACGATGAGGTATCGATAGCGCAGGTCGCTGCGGAGGCCGCTCGGGAGCTCATCTGGATCATCATCGGCGACGTCGTAGGGTCCCTCGATCATGAAGCAGTACTCGCCTGACGGTTCGTGCACGACACGGATAACTGACTCATCGTCGGAACTGCCTTCGAGCGCGAGCCCCCCCTTCGTGATCGCCTCGCACCCCGGCAGTGGTAGAGCTGCTCTTCCATACACTTCGATGTCGTATGACATATCGGCCTACTTGCACCATTCGTCGATCACGTTGCCCGACAAGGGACCGCCGTTCTCGGTCGGCAGATACTGAATGAACACCGTGATACCCGGCCGCTTCTCGCAAAGCTTCGACAGGAGGCTGGACGCAATTCGATTGAGGCTGTTTCCCTTCTCGTCGACGCCGTTGTCTCTCATAACCAGACCGAGCTCGACCGTCTTGTCGTCCTCCGTGATCTTCGCCAACTCCTTCGGCTCCATGTCCTTGATGGCGTCGAGCTTCTTGCTGGCCATCTGCTCGGCGTAAGCGATGTAATCGTCCCATTGCTTCGAGTCCTTGACGACGCTGACGTTCTTGACGTCAGCGATCATCGATACCCCGGGAGTCTCGGTGAAGCTCGTCCAGTCCGTGAGGAGATCAGGCTTGCGGTATTGCGCTGAACCGGTCAGGGAATCGATCTTGTTGACCGGCGAGCCCGGCATTATCCCGACCTGTCCCTCTCCCCATTGCCCCAGCTTCTGCGCGCTGAAGGACGGTCGCGGCGGATCTCCCGGCTTGGGCTCGGGAAGCGACTTGATGGCGTCCGCCGTCGGATTGACCTTGAGAAGACCCGCCGTGCTGCAGGAACCCGCGGGCGGCCGCACGATCGCTGGCACTGGGCCTGAGACGCCGATGGCGGCGCCACCACCCAGACTGCACGCCTGTCCCGCAAGATCGTCGACCTTGGTCTTGTTCTTCTTGAGAAGACTGACCGCGTCGCCGACCTTGTTGACGAAGCCGACGACCTTGTCGGCGAGCTTCATGATCAGCGGGATCGACTCCACCAGCTTGGCGAGCTTGCCCCAGGGCGCGAACCCGATGAGCGCCATGAAACATGCACCGATGTCGCCCTTGGTGACGCAGTCCATGATGTCGGTCACACCGATGAGGTCGAGAAGGACCTTGCCGCCTTCTTGAATGATGAAGTTCAGCAGAGCATCCGGCTGACTCAGCGCGTGCGCCTCCTTCAGCCGCTGCACTTCGGCATCGCCACCGAGTGCGTATGCCGCATCGATCTGCGCCTGAGTGAGCTCGCCCTCCTTGCCCGCAGGCGGCGGGAAGTTGTCCGCCCCGTCTTCCGCGCGCTGCTTCGACGCGGCGATCTCGCGAGCATCTGTCGCGGCCTTCGCGGCCGCTTCAGCGTCGAGCCCGGCGTCCGTCGCCGAGGCCGCCGCGCGACTCGCCGCTTCGTTGGCCCGTGCTGCAGCAGCGCTGGCCGACTGTGCCGACGACGTGGCTTGGGCGGCGAACCCGTTGGCCTTCTGCGCGTCTGCGGTTGCGGCCGTCAGCGCCTGATGCGCGCGGTGCGACGACTGACGTGCTTCGTTCTCCGAGGCGGTCGCCTGGTTGGCCGAAGTCGCCGCCTTCGCCGCCCAGCCCTGCGCCTGCTGCGCGTACTGTCGAGCCAACTCGGCACTGTCCTGCGCCTCCTGTGCGGCCTGTCGCGCCGTCGCGGCGGCCTTCTCCGCGAGAGCGGCTGCCTCGCGAGCAGCCGCAGCCTGCTGGTCGGCCAGGTGCAGCATGCTCTGCATCTGAGCGACGTGAGCGGCGGTGTCGTTGTCCCGCTTGGCAGCCTCGTACTGACCTTGCTCCAGGAACTTCTTCAGCGAAGCCCGAGAGCCCTCGAGGGCGATGTTCGCGGCTGCCTTCACCTCGGGACCGCCCGTCGAGCTGAGCGCGAAAGCGGCCGCTCGCTGATCGATCTCGAGCGCGTCGTACTGCCCCTCAGCGATGAACTTCGCGAGCACAGTGGGATCATCGGCATCCAGCGCGCGGTTCGCCTCGCGCTGCATCGCCGGCCCTCCGTCGGTGGCGAGCACGAATGCGATCTGACGGTTCTCGAGATCGCGGATCTCAGGAAGCCGCTCGTTGAGGAACTCAGCGACGTACTCTTCACCGTTCTCGAGGACGTCATAGGCCTCGCTCTGCAGCATCGTGTTGTCGCCGTCGTACAGGAGAGCCTTCGCCTCATCCCACTGGTCCTGCTCGAGGGCGACGCTGTACCCGTCCTTGAAGAACTCGACCACGGCCTCATCGTTTCCGACGACCGCCTGCTCCGCCGCTGCCGCGACCCACGGGGTTCCCGACGTGATGAGGGCGAGCATGGCCGAGCGCGCTTCCGGCAGCAGCTCCTGCAGGTTCGCGTCCGCGGCGGTGATCTTCTTCAGGAAGGCGCTGCTCTCCGCGACAGCGGCGGCGCCCTCTTTCTTGGCCTCGTCCTCGAGCTCTTTCGCTTCAGCTTCTTCGGCGGCGGCGATCTCCGCCTGCGCAAGCCCGAACTCCTCTTCCGCGGCGAGACGCTCCGCGTCAGCCTTCCGCGCCAACTCGAAGATGGTCTTCGCCAACTCGACATCGTTCGTCGCGGCGTCGGCAGCGTCAGCCGCCTTTTCCGAGGAGGCCGTGGCTCGAGCCGCCGCGCCTTGCGCGACACCGGCCTGAGCAGCCGCGGTATCGGCCTCGATCGCCGCTGCCTTCGCGTTGTCCGCTGCGCGACCGGCCGCATCACGGGCCTGCTGCGCGACCGCCGATGTCTCGGCGGCAAGGCGGTCCGTCCGCGCCGTGGCGGATGCGGCGCGGTTCTTTGCCGCATTCGCCTCCGCTGCAGCCGCCCGCGCTTGCGCGGCAGCCGCCGACGACACTCCCGACGCCTGGGATGCCTCGGTCGCATACCCGGCCGCTTCGCCGGAGTAGCCGGCCGCAGCTCCCGCCGCCTTTGCCGCACGGTTCGCCGCGTTCGTCGCCGTCTCCGCTTCTGCCGCCGCACGCTTGGCCTTGGTCGCCTTGTCCGCGGCGTCGCGCGCCTTCTCCGCCTCGGCCCGCGCCGCTGCGGCCATGCCGGCTTGGCCCGCAGCGTTCGCCGCCGCACCATCGGCACTCGCGGCCGCACGGTTCGCGCGGGCAGCCGCGGAGGCTGCCGTCCCTGCCGCGCTCATCGAGGCGTTCATGGCCTGATGGGCTGCGGCTGCGGCCTGCACGGCGAGATCGGCCGCATCGGCCGCCTGTCGAGCCAACGCGGCCGCCCGCGTCGCCGCAGCACTGGCCTTCTCGGCGTTGCCCTGCGCGGCTGCGGCCTGCTGAGCCGCCCGTTGGGTGGCCTCCTTCGCAAGCTTGGCCGCGAGGACAGCCTGCGCGGAGGCGTTGTCGGCGTTGCGACGCTCTTCCTGAGCGACCAGGTTCGCGGCGATCACCTGGCTCGTCAGCTGAGCGATGGTCGCGGCTTCGGCGTCACGCGCACCGGCGACGAACTGCCCATAACGCAAGAAGTCGGCGACGGCCTGCGTATCGTCCGACCCATCCGGCAACGTCGCGTCCAGTGCGGCCTCCGCCGCCGCGACGACGCTCGGCGACCCCGTGGTGGCGAGCACATATGCCGCTGCCCGGTTGTCAATGATCTTGGCGTCGTACTGGCCGATCAGCAAGAACTGCGACACCGCGCTGGAGTCCTCCGAGTCCAACGCCTTGTTCGCCTCGCGCTGCACCGTCGGCGTTCCCGTGTCCGCCAGCACGAACGCCGCCGAGCGGTCGTCGACCTCCCAGGCGTCCTTCCATCCCTCCGTGACGAACGCTCGAAGCTGGTCGGGGTCGTTCGCCGTGAGCACGGACTCCGCCTGCTGGCGGACAGCACGTCCACCCGCAAGGCTCAGGCGCAGCGCGATGAGGCGATAGTCCTGGGCGATGGCCTCATGCTGCCCCGTGGTGATGAAAGCCTCGATACTCTCCCCGCCTTTGAACAGTGCCTCCCGCGCGGCCGCCTGGACCGCGGGCCCCCCATCGGTGAACTGCGTGACCACTCCGGCCGCGTCCGTCGACGGGGTGAAAAGCCCTGCTGGCGCGGACACCTGCGTGCGCACGGCCGCGGCCGCAGTCGCTGCAGACGCTTCGAGCGGCTGGAAGAGCCCAACGGAGACGACGACCGTCATCAGCATGGCGGCGCAGGCGAACGGGAGTCGCCGCACCGGTGCGAAACGCAGGCGTCGACGGTGAGATCTGGTCTTCATCGCAGGACTCTTCTCCAGGGGTCACGAGGTATCGAACCGCGTGGAGATCGCAGTCGTTCGGCGACGGATCCCTGGAACGAATTGCGGCGCGTGCGCGCACGAGCACATCGGAAGGCACGCAAACCACGACTTCGAAACAGGACCGTCACGCTTCGACCGTGGGCTTGCGGCGGTACTCGTTCCGGACTCTATCCGTCAGCTGTGAGTCCTGTCTGTCCCCCGAATGTCCGACTTGACGCTGGGCACTTCGTGTGGCGTGCGTGCTTTATGCGACATATGACTGCACCCCGCGTCCGTGCGCGCAACGCGACGCGAGACGCAGGACGGGGCGATAGCCCTCGGATCGTCCGAAATACGACGGATCATGTCGCTCCGGCGGCTCGTCCGGTGTCGGAAGCCCCTGCCAGGATCGAAGGATGTCACGAGCAGCATCCGGCGAGCCCGGTATCCGCACGAACGCCGAGGCGCCGAAGAGTCAGGGCGCGCTCGTGCTCGTCGCCGCGCTGGTCACGGTGGTGCTGTGGGCCTCGGCGTTCATCGGCATCCGTGGTGCGGGCCCTCACTACGACCCGGGCGCTCTGGCGCTGCTGCGGATGGCGGTCGGCACCGTGGTGCTGACGATCATCGCCGTGCGGCACGGGATCCGCATCCCCGCCCGTCGCCACTGGCTCCTCGTGGCGGTGTGGGGCATCGGCTGGTTCTGCGTGTACAACCTGGCCCTCAACAGCGCTGAGTTGACACTCGATGCGGGGACGGCCGCGATGGTGGTGAACCTCGCACCGCTCATGGTCGTCGTCTTCAGCGGACTCTTCCTCCGCGAGGGCTTCCCGAAGCCCCTCATCATCGGCGCCCCGATCGCGTTCCTCGGGGTCGTGCTGATCGGCATGAACTCCTCCACCAGGGCCGGCCCCGACATCACCGGTCTGTTGCTCGCCCTCCTCGCAGCCGTCATGTATGCCGGGTGCACGCTCGTGCAGAAGCGCCTGCTCACCTCCGGCGTCGATCCGACCACCCTGACCTGGCTCGGTGCAGGCGTCGGCACCGTCGCGCTACTGCCCTGGGTCGGCAACCTCATCGACTCCCTGCAGACCGCACCGCTGGACGCGACGCTGTGGGTCGTCTACCTCGGCATCTTCCCCACGGCGATCGCCTTCACCACCTGGGCCTACGTCCTGCAGCGCAGCACCGCCGGACAGACCTCCGCCACCACCTACGTCGTGCCGGCGATCGCGATCCTGATGTCGTGGGCGATCCTCGGCGAGGTGCCGACGCCGCTGATGTTCCTCGGTGGAGCGCTCTGCCTGCTCGGCGTCCTCATCACGCGACTGCGGTGGCGTCGACGCACCTGATGCCGGGAACCGCCGGGGCGAGTGACTACAGTTGCGACCGGGAGGCGAAATGACGACCTGGTGGGCCTACGCACGACTCGCGGCTTCTGTTCTCGCGGTGGCTGCCATCGTCGCCCAACTGGTGCAGACGCTCGAGATCGCCATGCTCTCGGAGACCGAGTGGGGTTCTCACCTCCCCACGGTGATCGTGAACTTCTTCAGCTTCTTCACGATCCTCTCCAACGTCCTCGCAGCCGTCGCGCTCGTCATCGGGGGCCTCTGGGGCATCCTCAACCGGAAGACCACGAGCCCCGAACCGCGCTGGCTCGCTCTGATCCTGGTCTGCGCGAGCACCTACGCCATCGTCACAGGGATCGTCTACAACACGCTGCTCCGCGGGATCGAGCTGCCACAAGGGGCGACGGTCCCCTGGTCCAACGAGGTGCTGCACGTGATCGTGCCGCTGATCATGCTCCTCGATCTGCTCTTCGCGCCACGACGCCGCGCGCTGGGCTGGAGCGCCGTGGGGGCCGCCGCCGTCTTCCCCCTCGTGTGGGTCGCGTACACGATGATCCGCGCGGACCTGGTGATCTCGCCGGCGACCGGGCAACCGTACTGGTACCCGTATCCCTTCCTGAACCCGCACACCGTCCCGGGCGGCTACCTCGGGGTCTCTGCCTACATCGTCGGCATCGCGATCGCGATCATCGCCGTGGCCGCCGGCGTCGTCTGGATCGGCAGGCGCCGCGGCACCACCCCGATCGGCTCCTGACCTGCCTCTGACGCCTCCGCCCCTCGCACCCGGAGTGGGCGGAGGGGCGAAGGCGTCAACAGAGGCTCAGGTGGTGGCGAGCGCCTCACGATCGTCGTCGCGGGGCTGACCCTCGATGATCCGCGCCGTCTCGGTGGCATCCGGGTCCACGTCGAGGTAGCGCTCGAGCGAGTCGTCGAGCTCTTCCAGCCACGGCGTGTGATGCACGACCGCGAGGGTGCCGGTCATGACCGACTCGTACGTACGGTCGCGGTAGCCCATGATGTCTTCCTTCTTGTCGCGCTTCCACGCGAGGAAGATCTCGACCACCCGGTCGATGTCGAACTCCGGGTAGTCCGTGAGCTGCAGCAGATCGCGGATGTAGTCCGCCTGGAAGCGGATCTCCGCCGCGGCCGAATCGATCTGCCCGAAGCGCGTGCGCCACTCGGCGATCGATGCCGCCCGCTCCTGCTCGTCAGGCAGGGACAGACGACCGAGGATCAGGTCACGCACGTACCAGGCCTGCGCATCGAACATGTTGAACGTGAACCACTGGTCCTGCGCGCCGAGGTAGGCCAGGCGCGGATTGCCCTGCCAGAGTACTCCGCGGTACAGCCCATCGGGGTACACGTTGTTCGGCGAGGAGAGGGCGAGGTCGTCCGGCAGAAACGGGTACTTGTGCAGGTAGCCGGTGCAGAGGATGACCGCGTCGACCTGCTTCGAGGTGCCATCAGCGAAGAACGCGGTGCTGCCCTCGAAGCGTTCGAGGACCGGCCGCTCCTCGATGCCCTCGGGCCAGTCGTACCCCATCGGCGCGGAGCGGAAGCTCGCCGTCACCGAACGGGCCCCCATCTTGAACGCCTGGCTGCCGATGTCCTCCGCGGAGTAGCTCGCACCGATCACCAGCACATCCTTGTCTTCGAAGGCCTCGGCGCCTCGGAAGTCATGGGCATGGCTGATGTACCCCGGGAACGTCTCGATACCGGGGAACTCCGGCACGTTCGGGAAGGAGAAGTGTCCGCTCGCGACGATCACGCGGTCGAACTCCTCCACGGACGATTCGCCGGAGGGCAGGTGCTCGCTGGTGAGGGTGAAGACCTCGCGCTCGTCGTCGAACTCCACCCAGCGGACCACGGTCTGGAAGCGGATCAGGTCGCGCACGTCGGTCTTCTCCAGGCGACCGGCGATGTAGTCCCACAGCACCGGGCGCGGCGGGTAGGAGGAGATCGGGCGACCGAAGTGCTCGTCGAAGCTGTAGTCCGCGAACTCCAGCGCCTCCTTCGGGCCGTTCGACCACAGGTTGCGGTACATGCTCGAATGCACCGGCTCGCCGAATTCGTCCAGTCCGGTGCGCCAGGTGAAGTTCCACTGCCCGCCCCAGTCGGCCTGCTTCTCGAAGCAGACCAGCTCGGGGATGTCGGCTCCCGCACGGGCGGCGGACTCGAAGGCCCTCAGCTGCGCCATCCCCGAGGGCCCGGCTCCGATGATCGCTACTCGTTCTCTACTCGTCACGTATTGTCCTCATACTCTTCAGTCATGTATCGGCACGGCCGCTTCCGAGCGAGGAACAGTTCTGTCCCGGTGGGAGCGGAAAAGCTCGACCTGCCCGGAAAGCGGCTGCTCTTCGACGTTAGCAGTGTCGGCCACCGGCACCCGGGGGTCGCGCCTGCCCGCCACCTGCAGGATCCTCGGACGGATGCATGACCTGGGCCCGTCGGGTCGTCCTGCATCCGTCATCCGGTCATGCAAGTGCACACAGCGATTACGCTGGTGCGCGGGGGATGGCCGCGACGCGCGTCCCTGAACGAGGGAGCCTACAGATGACCGAGTCCTCCACGCCCGACCCGCGGACGATCGCCGCACCGCCGCCTCCGCCCGCCCCCGCGCAGGCCCCCGCACCGCCGGCACCGGCCCCCGTACCTGCCGCACCTGCCGCACCCGCCGCACCCGCCGCACCTGCCGCACCCGCAGCGACGAAGGCCGCGCCGACCGACGCCGAGCTCAGCAGAGCCGCCGAGGTGCTGCGGATCATCTCCGCCTCCTACTCCGCCAAGATGGTCGGCCAGGATCGGCTGCGCACGAGCCTCCTCGTCTCCCTCATCGCCGGCGGTCACATCCTGCTGGAGAGCGTTCCCGGCCTGGCAAAGACCACGGCCGCCAGCACTCTCGCCGACACCGTGAAAGCGCAGTTCAAGCGCATCCAGTGCACGCCCGACCTGCTCCCCAGCGACATCACCGGCAACCAGATCTACGACGCGGCGACGGGCTCTTTCCGCACCGTGCTCGGTCCGGTGCACGCGAACTTCGTGCTGCTCGACGAGATCAACCGCGCCAGCGCCAAGACCCAGAGCGCCATGCTCGAGGCGATGCAGGAGCACCAGACGACCATCGGCGGCGAGGTCCACCACCTGCCGAAGCCGTTCCTCGTGATCGCGACGCAGAACCCGATCGAGCAGGAGGGCACCTACGAGCTGCCCGAGGCGCAGATGGACCGCTTCCTGCTCAAGGAGATCGTCGAGTACCCGAGCCCCGCCGAAGAGCTCGAGGTCCTCAGCCGCATCGACTCCGGTGTGCTCGACCCCGACCGCCACGTGAGCAGCACGGTCAGCCTCGACGACGTGCACCTGCTGCAGGACGTCGCGAGCCGCATCTACGTCGACCCCGCGATCCGGAACTACATCGTGTCCATCGCCTACGTCACCAGGAACCCGGCGCCGTACATCGGCGAGGAGCGCGCGCGCTTCATCAAGTACGGCGCGAGCCCCCGGGCGAGCATCGCGTTCCTGCAGGCTTCGCGGGCACTGGCTCTACTCAAGGGGCGCGCGCACGTGCTGCCCGAAGACATCCGGGAGCTGCGGCACCTCGTGCTCCGCCACCGCGTGCTCCTGACGTTCGAGGCCGACGCCGAGGGCATCCGCAGCGAGGAGATCATCGACCAGATCTTCGCGTCGGTCCCCACTCCCTGACCCGTTCATGGCCAGCCTGATCACGCAGGTGAAGAGCAAGCTCTTCATCCACTCGACGCGCAAGTCGCTGCACGCGCTGGACGGCGCCTACGCGTCGCTGCTGCACGGGCGGAGCCTCGACTTCGAAGACCTGCGCAAGTACGAGTACGGCGATCAGGTGCGCGACATCGACTGGCGGGCGACCGCGCGGCTGGGCACTCCCCTGGTCAAGCGCTCGCGCGCCACACGGATGCACACCGTGTTGTTCGCCGTCGACACCGGCCGCTCGATGTCGGCCCTCGCCGCCGACGAACGCTCGAAGAAGGAGCTGGCGATCCTCGCCACGGGGATGCTCGGCGTGCTGACGCTGCGCCACGGCGACGATTTCACCACGGTCTACGGCGACTCCGCGAAGGTGCGTCGACTCGCGCCGGGCCGCAGCGAGGGGGCACTCGAACATGCCCTGCGCACGATCGACCACGCGATCAACGAGAGCTCCGCACCGAGCGACCGCGATGCCCTGCTGTCCTTCATCACGCGCACGATCTCGCGCCGGATGATCGTGGTCGTCGTCACAGACGAGGCCCCCGTGACGAGCGAGACCGAACGGATGCTGCGGCGCCTGCGCGTGCAGCACGACGTCCTGTGGCTCACCGTGCGCGACGCCGACCCCGTGCTCGACCACGCGACCGGGCGCATCCGCAGCGACGTGGACAGCCGCTGGCAGGTGCCGGACTTCGTGCAGGGCGACCGTGGCATCGTGCGAGAGCTGACCGCGCAGCGCGACGCCGACGCCGCGCACCTCGCCGAGCTCCTCACGCGGATGGAGATCAGCCACGCCTCTCTGGACGGACAGGACGACGCCGTCACGCAGCTCCTGCAGCTGCTGAATCGGAGGTCGAATGCCCGGCTCTGACGAGCTCTACCCGCCCGCACAATACGGCTGGGGATGGATGCTGCTCGCGATCGGCATCCTGCTCCTGCTGATCGCGGGGGCCTGGCTCCTGATCCTCCTCACCCGCCCACGGCGTACCCTGTCGGTCGGCGAGCAGAATCCCGGACAGGCACCGCTGATCGTCGATGTGCTCTCGCAACTGCGCACCGAGTACCTGACGCGCATCCAGCAGATCGAGACCGACTACCGCGAGCGCCGCCTCTCCCCGCGGCAGGCGAATCTCGAGCTCAGCCGCGTCGTGCGGACGTTCGTCAACGAGTACAGCGGCTTGGAGGCTCCCGTCCTCGCGCTCGATGACCTCGTGGCACGGGGCGTCCATCCCGCGCTCATCGATGCGATGGGCAGGCACTACTACCCGAGTATCTTCCGGCAGGGACCGGCGATCGATCCGGTCGCCGGTGCCGAGGCCGCCCGGACGGTGGTGCGCTCATGGCACTAGCGAATCCCTGGGTGCTTTTCGCCGCCGCGGCGGTCGTGCTGATCGCGGTGGCGATCGGCCTCGTCCTCGGTCTGCGCCGGAGCAGCCGTGGTCGCGCGGCGGACACGGCCCGGATCGCCCGCGCCGAACGGCTCCGCACGCTTCCCACCTTCCGTCAGGCGCTGGCGCGGCGGGCGGTGGCCCTCTCGGGCATCCTCGCCCTGGGCGCGGTCACGGCGCTCGTGGCGGGGGTGGTGTCCGCCCGACCGATGTCGGCGCAGACCGTCCAACCGGTCAACACGAGCCGCGACATCATGCTGTGCCTCGATGTCTCCGGATCCATGACCGAGGTCGACGTCGAAGTGCTGACCGTGTTCGACGAGCTGCTGGACGGCTTCGAAGGTGAGCGGATCGGACTGACGATCTTCAACAGCTCACCGGTGCAGATCTTCCCGCTCACCGACGACTACGACTTCATCCGCGAGCACCTCGAGAGCATGACCCGGAGCTTCGACTACGGCGACCAGGTCCCGGAGCACTGGCTCGGCACACTCAACGGCGACGGCGCCTCGCTGATCGGCGACGGCCTCGCCGCCTGCACGATGGGCTTCGACCACCCGGACGACGACCGCTCGCGCTCGGTGATCTTCGCCACCGACAACGAGATCAACGGCGCCTCGATCGTCACGCTCGACGAGGCGGCTGCCTACGCGGCGTCGAAGGGCGTACGCGTGTTCGCCCTGAACCCGGTGCAGGGCAAGGACGCGGCGGTGAGCGCGGAGCTCACCGCCGCCGCCGAAGCCACCGGTGGCGCCGCATTCGGCCTGCGCGACACGACGACCGTCTCGGACATCGTCAGCCAGGTGCAGGAGCAGGAGGCCACCGAGCTGAGGGGAGAGGCGCAGGTGGTCTGGACCGACACCCCGGACCTCTGGATCGCTCTGCTCTCGATCTGCCTCCTCGCCTTCGTCGTGGTGCTGTGGAGGGTGCGACTGTGATCTTCCATCCCGTACTCGCTCCGTTGCTGATCGCCCTGATCTGCCTCCCGATCATCGTCCTGGTCGTGTGGATCCTGGTGCGACCGGCGAAGGCGACGGCCGCTGCCTCGTCCGCGCCGGGCTCCCTCGCCGGACACCGCGCCCTGTGGGCCATGCGCCTGGTGCTAGTGCTCGCCTGCGTCGTGATGCTGCTGCGCCCCGGCATCCCGGGCGGCGCCACCCAGACGCTCGCGACCGACACCGACATCGTGCTCGTCGTCGACACCACGGCGAGCATCGTCGCCGAGGACTGGGGCGACGGGGAACCTCGACTCGACGGCATCCGCGACGACGTGCGCGCGCTGGTCGAGGAGTATCCGGGCGCGCGCTTCGCCCTGATCACCTCGGACGCCGCCGCCGAGTTGCGGATGCCCCTCACCACCGACACGACGGCTCTCCTGGGCTCGCTGGACGTGCTGCGCCCCGAGGTCACCAGCCAGTCGCGCGGGAGTTCGATCGGCATCGCCACGCCGCTGCTCGCGGAGACACTCACCTCGGCGGCCCAATCCTCACCCGACCGGTCGCGGATGGTCTTCTACTTCGGTGACGGCGAGCAGACCGTCGACACCCCGCCGGAGTCGTTCAGCGCGAGCGAGAAGTACACCGATGCGGGCGGCGTCTTCGGCTACGGCACGGCCGAGGGCGGACCGATGCGCATCACCACGGGCGATCTCTCGGACAGCGGGACCGGCTATATCCAATACCAGGGGTCCGACGCCCTGTCCGTGATCGACGAAGGGAACCTGGAGAGGATCGCCGACCAGCTCGGGGTGGACTACCAGCTTCGGACCGCGGACGCCGAACCGGTGCTGCCCGAGGCGCCGTCGACGACGACCGACTACGCCGAGTCCGGAGAGGTCGGCAACGCCATCGAGCTGTACTGGGTCGCGGCGCTCGTCATCCTCCTCATCCTCGGCGTCGAGCTCGCGCGCGCCACGATGCTGATCGCACAGCTGCGGCGACTGCGCGCGCCCCGGGAATCCCCCCGGCAACCGGGAGGCACCTCGTGACGATGACGAACGATGCCGCCGCCGCGCTCCTGCGGTCGAATCGGCGACGCCGCCGCGTCCGTCGATGGGTCGCCATCGGCACCCTTCCGCTCACTCTCGCCGCGCTGTTCTTCGTGGGCAAGCTGCTGAGCATGTACGCGTTCGCGCACCAGGCGATCACCGCCTACGTGGTCGACGACTTCGCGGGCTCGGAGGCGGCGGCGCGCGGACAGAGCTTCCTCAACTGGTTCGAGCCGTACAAGGCCCCCTTCAACATCGGCACGGCGCTCGGAGCGGCCGAACAGTTGCCGCAGGCGAGGGCGGAGCTCGAAGAGGCGCTCCGCCTGGCCACCGGGCTCGAAGTGTGCGGGGTGCGGATCAACCTGGCTCTCGTCGTCGAGCGCATGGGCGACGCCGCACGCGCCGGCGGCGATGGCGCGACCGCGGCCCAGCTCTACGGTGAAGCCCTGACGATCACCGCCGAGACGCCGGAGGAGTGTCACAGCGAGGAGGCTCAGGAGCAGTCGTCCGATCCTCAGCGCGACATGTCCGACACGCTCGACAGCACCGAGGACCGCCTGAAGCAGAAGCAGCAGGAGCAGGATCAGCAGCAGCCCCCGCCTCCGCAGCCGAACGAGGACGAACAGCCGTCCGAGGACAAGCTGCAGGATCTTCAGGACAAGCTCGAGCAGGGCACCCAGGAGCGCGACCAGCAGCTGGGCGAGGATCCCGGCGGGTCGGGAACGGACAAGCCGTGGTGATGGATCACGAGAAGCAGAGGGCTCGCTACCTCGCGGGGACCGAAGGCGCGCCCCCGGTTCCCCCGCCCGGCGGTTACCGCGGCGCACGCCGCGAGGCCTTCGTGCCCTCCCCCCCTGCCGCGGTCTCCGTCTCCGTCGAAGAGGAGCCGAAGAAGCCCGCCAACGCTCTCGGGTGGACGGCCCTCACCGTGGCGGTCCTGTTCGCCCTGACGCTCCTGGGCACACTGCTGGCCGGCAGCACCGACATCCTCTACAGCGTCACGATGGTGACCGCTCAGCTCGTCGTGGTCGCCACGGTCATCGCCGCTCTGCTCTCACCGCGGGGACGCCTGCTGGGGGCGATCGCCCTGGTCGTCACGATCCTGTTCAACGTCGCCACCGTCGGCGGCATGAGCGCCCTGCAGACGTCGGCCTCCGGCAACTACGAGGGCATGAAGTCCGCCGAGCAGAAGCATGCGGAGGCGTATCCCGGGATCAAGGGCACGGATCCGCAGCAGACGCTCGCACAGCAGTCCCTGGAAGACGTGCGCGCACAGTCGGAGTCGCTCTTCGCCGACATCCGTGCGCGGCTCACCGACGAGTTCGGGTACACCTGGGTCGCGGTGGGCGACGAAGACCTGCGGCCGGAGCGCAACGGCTACGGCGGGGAGTCGATGCTGGTCGAATACACCTCGCAGGGCTGGGCCACCGAGCAGCCGATCCAGGACGACGATCGCAAGCACGCGGTGATGGCCGTCATCAACGAGGTGGTCATCGAACACGGGCTGTGGGAGCTGTACTCGTTCAACGACCCCGCCATCTCCGGCATCGACCCGGGGATGATCACGAAGCTGTACGGCAGCGACGACCCCCGCTCGCAGCACACGTGGGAGTACTACACCGAGAACTACCCGGATCCGCTGCGCTTCTACGCCGACATCCACGACCTCTCGAACGATCAGGACGGCGGATTCCTCGCGGCACGCGAGGCGCAGCAGGCCCGCACCGGGGAGCCGCTCGAGGGCCTTCAGCTGTTCGTGCTCGCGAGTGGGGTGCTCAGCGACGCCGATCGCGAGGAGTTCGAGACACGGCTGCAGGACTACCCGGGCTACGAGTAGTCAAGGCGCAGGATCGTCAGGCGCTGAGGGTCAGCAGCATCCGGGCGAGCACGTAGCGGGCGTGTCCGCGGGAGGTCCGCGGGTCGTAGCCAAGAATCACCACGAGCGCCGCCATCCGCTCCTGCACGCTGGAGTGGTGTCTTCCCAGGCGCACCGCCGCCGCCCGCACGCTCTGCTCCTCGATGACGGCGTCGAGCAGTTCCCGGCTTCGGTCGTCGAGCGCGGCGAGCGCGGCCGCATCCGGGTGGAGGGGGCCGGCGTCCGCGGCCTCCGCGACGAGCAGGAGCCCTCCGAGGTCGGCGGCATCGACGACCGGTTCCGCGGGATCGGTGAGCCGGACCGCCACCAGAGCGGAAGACCACGATCGCGGAAGCTGCTCTCCCGTGCCGGCGACTCCGAGGCCCAGCCGCAGCTCCGCACCGTCGGGCCAGGCGTCCCGCGCCTCGGTGGAGGCATCCAGGATCGTCGCCCGCGTGAGTCCGTGCCGGGTGGCGACCACGGCGGACGGATGCTGCGGCAGGGGTGCCGGGTCAGGAGGAGAGGCGACCATCCGCAGCGTCTCGTCGGTGAGACGAAGGCGCGGCAGTGCGGCGGCCCTCTCGTCGGCACCGGCGTAGGAGCTGATCGCCAGTTCGACGGCGCTCTCCGGTCCCACCGCGCGACGTGCCCGGATGATGCCGAGCGCGAGGCTGAGCCGTTCCAGGATCATCGCGTCGTTGGTGTGGGGATCGCCGTCGCGCTCGATCCAGGCGACGGCGTCCGGGCCGCTCTCCCGGATGAGCCAGGTGGGCGACGGCTCGATGGGGTCGATGCGCACCCCGTCCGCGCGCACGCGCACGATCTGCCGGCCATCGCGGTGTCCCGCGGTCGCGCCGCTGAGCACCGCGGCACCCCGCAGCATGCTCTCGACGCCGACGGAACGGGCCACGAGGGCGTCGAAGTACGTGACGACCTTGAGCGTCTCGCTGGCATCCGGGTCGAGGGCGGTGAGCCGCCCCAGCAGGTCTTGCATGTCGGGCTCCATCGCGCGGGGATTCCACCCTACGGGGTCGACGTGCCGTGCTCCCGTCGCACTTTCTGCCGCTCCGAGGGCCGGAAACGGGCAGGGAGTGCGACGGGAGGGGTCCGGGCACGGAATCCGGACTCAGGAGAGCAGGCGGTTCACCCAGCTGTCGCGGGCCGCGAGCATGGCCTGCGCGACGGCGGCGTGCGGCGCGAACATGTCGAAGCCGTGGAACCCTCCGGCCCAGACGTGCAGTTCGGCCTGGACGCCGGCTTCCCACAGCTTCGTGGCGTACGCGACGTCCTCGTCGCGGAACACCTCGGCGCTGCCGCAGTCGATGAACGCGGGCGGGAGGCCGGAGAGGTCGGTGGCGCGGGCGGGTGCCGCATAGATCGACACGTCGTCCGTGCCCTTGCGGTCGCCGAGGAGCGCCGACCATCCGGTGACGTTCGAACCGCGGTCCCAGACGCCGATCCCATCGATCTGATGCGTCGACACCGACGCATCACGATCGTCGAGCATCGGGTAGATCAGCAGCTGACCGATCAGCTCAGGACCCTTCCGGTCACGGGCGAGGAGGGCGGTGCCCGCCGCCAGCCCGCCCCCGGCGCTGCCGCCGCCGATCAGCAGCCGCGACGTGTCGATGCCGAGCTCGTCGGCGTGCTCCGCGGTCCACCGCAGCCCCGCGTAGCAGTCCTCGACGGGATAGGGGTCGGGGAACTCCGGAGCGAGTCGGTATTCGACCGTGACGATGACTCCGTTGAATCGCTCCGCCCAGTCGAGGAATCCGACCACGCCGAGCCAGCGGTTGCCGATGATCATGCCGCCGCCGTGCGTGTGGAAGAACCCGGGGCCGGTGCCCGTGCGTCCTTCCTTCTCGATCACGGAGACGACGATCTCATCGCCCTCGTGTCCGGCGATCGTGACGTCCCGCCGCGTGAAGCCCCGCTCCGCGAGCGCCGCGAAGATCTCCTCATCCCCGCTCACGGGCGACTGCCGGAGCAGCGGGATCATCTCGGGCGTCAGCGTGGGCGGCAGCTGGTCGCCGACGAGGGCGAGCGCGGCTTCGAGCTCGGGATCGAAGGGCGGTCGTGCCAGGGTCGTGTCCGTCATCAGAACTCCTTTGTCCTCGGCCGCCGTCGCGGCGGCGTCTCGCCAGACTCGCGCACGCGACACCCGAGGATAACCCGCCACCCGAGGCCGATCCGACGCATTCCGTCCGCCGAGTGGCGGGTGCCTCCCGGCCCCGGTGGAGGTGTCCCTTGAACACGCTTCCCGCCGTGGATAGCCTGGCGCCACAGGGAAAGGAAGGCGCGGATGATCCGAGTACTCGATGAACAGCAATCCGCCGAGTTGCTGCGCACCACCACGATCGGCCGCATAGGCTTCGTGCACGACGGCCGCGTGCAGATCCTGCCCGTGAACTACGTCGTCTCCGGCCACGACCTGCTCCTCCGCACCGCGCCCGAGGGACTGCTGGCCGAGCTGACGCACGAGCCGGCGGACGTCTCGTTCGAGGTGGACTATCACGACCCCCTCGGCAGCACCGCCTGGAGCGTCCTGATGCACGGACCGCTGTCCCGGGTGCCCGAGGAGAAGGCGGCCGGCGCCGGGGCTCGCGTGACCCCGTGGGCCGGGAGCGAACGGGACCTCCCCCTGGCGTTCCACATCGAGCACATCACGGGGCGCATCGTCCGTCGAGACCAGGAGCACGGAGAGACCTGATCGCCGGCGGCGGGGTGTTCGCCGCGCGTCGTCAGCTCGCCAGGGCCAGCCCTGCGGCGAGCGCGAACCCCAGCACGGTCGCGAGGCCCGTGGACTCCTTCGCCTTCGACTGCGCCTCGGGGATCATCGAATCCACGAGCATCACCAACAGCGCACCGGCCGCGAAGCCGCTCGCCGCCGAGCGGAAGTCATCCCCGGTCAGGCTCGCCAGCCCGAATCCGGCAACCGTCGCGAGCGCACAGATCACGGCGACGCCCGCCCACAGCAGGAGCACCCGGGACCTCGCCATCCCGCCCTCGAGCAGGTCGGCGGCCGAGCCGATCGATTCGGGAAGGTTCGACACCAGGATGGCGACCACGAGCGCGATGCTGACCGGCTCCCCCGAGGCGAGGCCGATCCCGAGCACGAGCTGCTCCGGGATGCCGTCGAGCAGCGCTCCGACCGCGAGCTGGCCGCCGCCCGCCTCGGCCTTGGTCTTCGCGGCACGGGCGTCGAGGATGCGATCGGCGACGTAGTAGCTGATCGCTCCAGCCGCGACTCCGATCACCAGGGGGATGGGGCCGGCGAGATCCAGCCCCTCCTCCCAGAGCTCGAACGCGATCGACGCCATCAGCGCGCCCGCGCCGAAGCCTAGGACGATACCGAGCCACCGCGGCGGCCACTTCCGGAGCAGCGCGAGCACCGCGCCGATGAACAGCGGTGCCGCCGCGACCGCACCCCACAGGATTGCTCCACCCATGTCCGCCATGTCCGACCTCCGTCGGCCCACTCTTGCACCTCCGGGGGCCTCCCCGCCGCTCCGACTTCGGCCAAAACGGAGACGTGTCGTGTGTCCGTCGGCGGGTCGCGCCTCGACACGCCGCCCCGCGCCCGCCACTCCTCCGTTTTCGCCTCCAGAGTCCGAGGACGTCGCTCAGTCGGAGTAGTTCGCGTTCGGGGTGACGAACGTCGCGGTGTATTCCTCGGTGCACGGAGTCAGGACGTACACCTTTCCCCAGCCCCCGCCCATGAGCAACGGATCGTCCTGCTGGAAGCGCGTGTGCCGCTCGCCCGCCTCGATGATGACCCCGCCTGCATCGTCCGTCCGCCACCTCGCCTTCCCCGCGACCGGGATCACGTCTCCGTCGAGACACACGCGCCCGTCGTCGAGCGTCCGCTCCTCCGACCCCAGCATCAGCGCCGACACGTCAGCGACGCCGTCTTCATGGAGAGTGAAGCCGGTGTGTTCCGGGGCCTCTTCGAAGCCGTGATACGTCGCGGGGAAAGTCAGATGTGCACCCATGTCCTGCCGCGCGAGCGTCGATCCGCGGAAGCTCTGAAACGCCACGACGAGAAGCACTGCGAGGATCACGCCTCCTGCGACGAACCACCACAGTCCACGGAACCGCGCTCTCTGCATGCGAGCACTGTATCGACGCTGCCTGCGCGTCCGCCGCCGATATGAAGCACTCGGTTGCCACCATTTGAATGGTACGGTCATGGCATGAGAGCAACCATGGACAAGGCAGGGCGGATAGTGATCCCGGCCGCGCTCCGTGAGCGCGTGGGATTGATCCCCGGCCCGGTCGATCTCCTCCTCGACGGCAACGGCATCCGGATCGAGATCGACGCTCCGGACAACCTCATCGAGAAGGATGGCCGTCTCATCATCACAGGCGGCCCGACACTCACCGTGGACGAGGTCCGGGAGCTCCGACTTGCCGATCAGCGCTGATCTCCTCCTCGACACCAGTGCCGCGATCGCGCTGGTCCATGACCGGAACCCGGCACACGAACGGATGCTCGAACTCACCCACGGTCGCGTCATCGGGCTCGCCGGGCACGCGGCCGTCGAGACGTACTCGGTGCTGACGCGCCTGCCGGGCGCCGCCCGCGTCAGTCCCGGTCGCGCGCAGGAGATCATCGACCGGTCGTTCCCCGCCTCCGCACCGCTTTCGCCGACGACGGCGGCGGCCGCGACCACCACCTTCGCCGAGGCGGGCATCGCAGGGGGCTCGGTGTACGACGGACTCGTGGGCCTGGCCGCACGGGATGCGGCCGTCCCACTACTCACGTGCGACCGTCGCGCCCTGGGCACGTATGCCGCGCTCCGGGTGGAGGTCCTCCTCGCCTGAGGGCGGCATCCCCACCGTCATGCGGGACAGGGCGACACGCCGCCCGCGGATAGACTGGGAGCCATGTCCAAGGTCCTCCAGTCCCTGCCCGTCGGCGAGCGCGTCGGCATCGCCTTCTCCGGAGGACTCGACACCTCCGTCGCCGTCGCGTGGATGCGCGAGAAGGGCGCCGTGCCCTTCACGTACACGGGCGACCTCGGCCAGTACGACGAAGACGACATCGAATCGATCCCCGGCCGCGCGCTGGAGTACGGCGCGGAGGCCTCGCGCCTGATCGACTGCAAGACCGCCCTGGTCGAAGAGGGCTTCGTCGCCCTCTCCTGCGGCGCGTTCCACATCCGCTCCGGCGGCAAGACCTACTTCAACACGACGCCCCTCGGTCGCGCGGTCACCGGCACCATGCTGGTGCGCGCGATGAAGGAGGACGGCGTCGACATCTGGGGTGACGGCTCGACCTACAAGGGCAACGACATCGAGCGGTTCTACCGCTACGGCCTGCTCGCCAACCCGCGTCTGCGCATCTACAAGCCGTGGCTCGACGCCGACTTCGTCACCGAACTGGGCGGTCGCAAGGAGATGAGCGACTGGCTCGTCGCGCGCGACTTCCCTTACCGCGACTCCGCCGAGAAGGCCTACTCGACCGACGCCAACATCTGGGGCGCGACGCACGAGGCGAAGACGCTCGAGCACCTGGACGTCTCGCTCGAGACCGTCGACCCGATCATGGGCGTGAAGTTCTGGGACCCCTCCGTCGCGATCGAGACCGAAGACGTCACCGTCACCTTCGAGTCCGGTCGTCCGGTCGCGATCAACGGCGTCGAGTACAGCGACCCGGTCGCCCTCGTCATGGAGGCGAACACCATCGGCGGACGCCACGGCCTCGGCATGAGCGACCAGATCGAGAACCGCATCATCGAGGCCAAGTCCCGCGGCATCTACGAGGCCCCGGGCATGTCGCTACTGTTCATCGCCTACGAGCGCCTGGTCAACGGCATCCTGAACGAAGACACGCTCGCCACCTACCACGAGCAGGGCCGCCGCCTCGGTCGCCTCATGTACGAGGGCCGCTGGTTGGAGCCGCAGTCGCTCATGCTGCGCGAGTCGATCCAGCGCTGGGTCGGCCTCACCATCTCGGGCACCGTGACGATCCGTCTGCGCCGCGGAGACGACTGGACCATCGTCGACACCGTCTCCCCGAACCTCTCCTACGGTCCGGAGAAGCTGTCGATGGAGCGGGTCGGCGATGCCGCATTCGGACCGGTCGACCGCATCGGCCAGCTCACCATGCGCAACCTCGACATCGCCGATTCGCGCGCACGTCTGGAGCAGTACGCGGGACTCGGCCTCGTGGGGGGCGCGACCGGCGAGCTCGTGGGTCGCGTGACGGCCGGCGAGTCGAGCGAGATCACCGAGTCGGTCCACGGATCGATCTCCGAGGCCGATGAGACCCTGGCGGATGCCGTCGACTCCGCCTCCGAGGGTGCGGCCTTCGACTCCGGCACCGACTGATCCCGGGCGCCTGAGCCCGGGCCCCTGCCTCGGGCGCCTGCCTCGGACGCCTGACTCGGACTCCACCTGACGCGGAGCCCAGCACGCACGCGGGGCTGCGCCTCACGCGGGGCTGCGCCTCACTCGGGGCTGCGCCTCACACGGGTTTGCCTCGCACCTGCATGATCCGGCGACGGATGCATGACCGGTCCATCCGGATCGCTCATGCATCCGGGGAACAGTCATGCATGTGGGACGAGCCATACCTGCCGGACCGAGCCATACCTGCCGGACGAGCCATACCTGCCGGACCGAGCCATACCTGCCGGACCGAGCCATCCCCGCGGGGCCGAGCTATGCCCGCGGGGCGGGGATCCTGAGAGCCGACTTCGAATCCAACCCCTATCTTGCACACTACTGTGCATGATCGTATCCTGGACCGATGACAACTCGTGCACCCCGTCGCGACGCCGTCGAGAATCGCGCCGTCATCCTCGCCGCCGCACGCTCGACCCTGGCGGTCGACCCGTATGCCTCGATCGATGTCATCGCACGCAACGCGGGCCTCTCCCGTCGCACGCTCTACGGGCACTTCGACGATCGCGACGCCCTGATCCGCCAGCTCATCTCGACCGGAGCACAACGATTCAATGCGATCGCCGCGTCGATCGATGACGAGGATGCCCGGATCACCCTCGCCCGCCTCGCCGCACGGCTCTGGCACGAGGCGGCGCACGTGCACCTCGCTGCGGCACTCGCGCTCGATGAGACGCATGTGGAACACACCGCGGCGGCACTCGCACCCCTGCGTCGCACCGTCGCCGACCTCGTGCGCCGCGGCCAGGAGGACGGGAGCTTCCGCACGGACCTCGCCGCGCCCACGCTCGCACGCTTGATCGAGGAGATGGCCCGCACCGTCGTCTCGCGCACGGATGCCACCAGCTCCGACGCGGCCGACGTCGCCGTGCGCACCGTGCTGAGCGTCGCCGGGCTCTCCTGGCGTGAGATCGATGACCTCCTCACCGCTCACCCCGACATCGACGCCACCGCACCCGCAGATCGGACGGCCCGCGCATGAAGATCGCCCTGCAGGACGTGAGCAAAGGACGCGGCGGTCAGGCCCTTCCCGCGACGTCGTTGGAATTCCACACCGGTGCCGTGCGCTTCGCCCTCGCCGAGACCGAACAGCGCCCGACCGTTCTCGGACTGATCGCGAGCGGCCGCATGCGCCCCGACACCGGACGGGTGAGCATCGACGGTACAGCCGACCCGAAGGCGCTGCGCCGGCACCTCGCGCTGGTCGATGCCCCGGATGTCAGCGATCCGCACCCCGACATCACGCTCGCCGGCGTCGTGGGCGAAGAGCTCATGTTCGCCGGCGTCGGCGCCACACCACTGCACGCACGGCGCTGGCTCGCCCGGTTGGGGTTCGGTGAGCTCGCCTCGGTCCCGATCGGGAACATCGATCCCGCCGCCCGCATACGCATCCTGTGCGAACTCGCCGTGCTCCGCGAAGGCGTCGAAGGGCTGGTCCTCGTCTCCCCCGACCGGCACGGCGGACGTCCGGACGGCTGGTGGCGCATCGCCGGGGAGTTCGCCGACCGTGGCTACGCGATGCTCGTGATCGTCGGCGGCTCGGCAGCGGTCGCTCTGGAGCGGATGCACGAGTTCGAGGCGATCAACGCCTCCGGCCCCGTCCAGCCACTTCCCACACCCACACCCGACCCCGAACCCGAGCCCGAACCAGAACCAGAACTGGTGGCCGACACGCCAGAGGTCGGACCGGACGGGGCAGAAGGTCCTGCATTTGGCGTGTCGGCGGACGCCACGAACCTTGACGCGGACGCCACGAACCATGACGCGGACACCCCGCTTCCCCTGCGCGAGGACCCCACAGAGAACGGAGGTGGGCGATGAAGGTTCCCGCCATGATCGCCGCCGAGCTGCGGCGACTGACTGCGAGCAGGATGGGGATCCTCGCCCTGGTCGCGCTGATCTGCGTGCCGATCCTCTACGGCGGCCTCTACCTTTGGGCGAACCAGGACCCGTATGCCAAGTTCCCCGAGGTTCCCGTCGCTCTGGTCGTCGACGACGCCGGTGCGCCCGCCCCCGCCAGCGGCACCGAGCCGGCGACCGGCGAAGACGTGAACTACGGCGAGGATGTGGCCGAGAACCTCCTCGAGGGCAACGCTTTCGACTGGCAGCGGATGACGGCGGACGACGCCTCCGAGGCACTGCGGACGGGTGCCGTCGACTTCACCGTGACCATTCCGGCGGACTTCTCCACCGCACTGACCTCCGCCGCCGGCACGGACCCCCACCAAGCACGGATCGTCCTCGAGACCAACGACGCGAACAACTATCTCGCCTCATCGATGGGTACCCAGGCCGTCGAGAAGATCCGCAGCTCGGTGGCTGAGATGGTCGGGAGCCAGGCGGCCGAGCGACTGCTCACCGGCCTCAGTGACGTGCGCGACAACCTCGTCACCGCGACGGAGGGGGCCACGCAGCTCGCGGACGGCGCGGGGACGGCCGCGACGGGGAGCTCCACGCTCGCAGACGGCACCGCCAAACTCGCGGACGGCACCGCTCAACTCGCGGCAGGAGCGCAGACACTCGCGAGCGGCGCACAGCAGGTCAGCGCGGGGAACCGCCAGTTGGCGGACGTCGCCGACCGTGCCGGCGCGGCAGTCCAGCAGGCGACCAACGCCCTCCCGCAGGTGCGCACCGACATCGCGAACGCCCTGACGGAGCGGGGTCTCACCCCGGAGGAGATCGACCAGGTCCTGGCCACGCTCGACCCGCTGGGCTCCCGCCTGGAGGAGGGCAACGCGCAGGTGCAGAGCGCGGTCGGCAAAGTCGACCAGCTCGCCGACGGCGCCGCATCCCTGGCGTCCGGTGCCGCCGATCTCGCATCGGGGGCCGGCACGGTCGCGACCGGAGCTTCGGCCGCGAACACCGGCGCGGTCCAACTGCGGGACGGGCTCGCGACGCTCGCATCCGGAACGACGGAGCTGCGCGACGGGCTGTCCGCCGGCGTCGACGCGATCCCGTCCTCCACACCGGAGCTGCGGACACTGCAGGCCGACACGATCGCCGACCCCGTGAAGGTGTCGAGCGACAAGGTCGCGTCCGCGGAGGACTACGGCGCCGGCCTCGCACCGTTCTTCGCCGCGCTCTCGGCCTGGATCGGCATCTACGCACTGTTCCTTATCGTGAAGCCGATCTCTCGGCGCGCGATCACCGCCCTGCACTCGCCCATCCGCATCACGCTGGCCGGGTGGCTGACCCCCGCGATGCTGGGCGCCGTGCAGATGGTCGGGCTCATGGGCATCCTGGCGATCACCCTCGGCTTCACCTTCGACCACCCGCTCGGCACCCTCGGCGTGATGATGTTCGCCTCGGCCACCTTCGCGGCGATCATCCTCGCGCTCAATGTCTGGCTCGGGTCGGTCGGGCAGTTCCTCGGCCTGGTGCTGATGGTGCTGCAGCTGGTCACCGCGGGAGGGACGTTCCCCTGGCAGACGCTGCCCGGCCCCCTCGCCGCCCTCCATCACGTCCTCCCCCTGGGCTACGTGGTCGACGCGATGAGGCAGCTCATGTACGGCGGAGACTACGCACGCGCCGGGTGGGATCTGGTGGTCCTCGGAGCCTGGCTCGCCGGTGCGCTGCTGCTGGCGATGATCGGGGTGACGCGCATGACCCATCGGCGCACCCTGCGCGACCTGCAACCGAGCTTGATCGGCTGACGATCCCGGGCGTTCGTCGCGGGACACGCCGTGACGAGCGCCCGGCCGGATATGATGCGAAGGCGCGACCCTGATACGCGCACTGGGGCTCGATGGGACTGAGTTCCACATGTCTACCCGAAAGAGTTCTCGACGATGACGACCGATTCACAGGCATCCGCCGCACCCGCACGCCCCTCCCTGGGAGTCCGGATCGGACGCATCGCGTTCCTGGTGGTGGCCGCTGTCGTCGTGGTCGCCGTGGCCGCGGCGTTCTTCGTGACCTGGACAATCCAACGCTCCTTCCCGCAGACGGCCGGCACACTGGAGCTCGATGGGCTCCAGGCCGAGGTCACGGTGCAGCGAGACGCCCGCGGCATCCCGACGATCACGGCGGACTCCACCGACGACCTCTTCTATGCCCAGGGCTTCGTGCACGCCCAGGACCGGTTCTTCGAGATGGACTTCCGTCGCCACGTGACCGCGGGTCGAGTCGCGGAGATGTTCGGTGAGTCGCAGGCCGCGACCGATGCGTTCCTGCGCACCCTCGGCTGGCGCGACGTCGCCGAGGCCGAGGTCGAGGCGATGGACGACATCACGCGCGGCTACTACGAGGCCTACGCCGACGGGGTCAACGCCTACCTCGCTTCCCGCTCCGGAGCGGAGCTGTCGCTTGAATATGCAGTTCTCGGCATACAGAACCCGGACTACGTACCCGAGCCGTGGGAGCCCGCCGACTCGGTCGCCTGGCTCAAGGCGATGGCCTGGGACCTCCGGGGCAACATCGAGAACGAGACCGAGCGCTCGCTCCTCGCCGCCGAGTCGAGCGAGGCCGACGAGACGACCACCGAGACCGGCGACCTGCTCGCGCAGCTCTACCCCGACTATCCGTTCGACGAGAATCCGGTGATCGTCCCGAAGATCTCCACGGTGCCGACTCTCGACACCGGCGCAGAGCCCGCCGCCTACACGCTCCCCGAGACCGAGGACCAGATCCAGCAGGCGACCACGACGATCGAGTGGACCGAGACGTCGAGCGTCATCGAGGCGGCGAGCGAACTCGTCGGCGATGTGGGCGAGGGGATCGGCTCGAACTCCTGGGTGGTCTCCGGCGACCTCACCGAGAGCGGTGCACCGCTGCTGGCGAATGACCCGCACCTCGGCGCCTCCCTCCCTTCGGTCTGGTACCAGGTGCAGCTCACCTGCTCGACCGTGGACGACGACTGCCCGTTCGACGTCAGCGGCTTCTCGTTCTCGGGATTGCCCGGCATCGTGATCGGGCACAACAGCCAGGTCGCCTGGGGCTTCACCAACCTCACGACCGATGTGACCGACCTCTACGTCGAGCGCGTCGTCGGCGACGAGTACTGGCGCGACGGGAAGCTGGTCCCGCTCGAGCAGCGCACCGAGACGATCAAGGTCGCCGGCTCCGACGACATCGAGTTGACGATCCGCTCGACCGTGCACGGGCCGATCATCTCGGGGCTCACCGACGACTTCACAGCGATCGCCGACGACCCAGCACCCGCCCTCGACGCCGGTGGTGCCACCACTCCCGCGCCCGGCGCAGAGGACGACGCCGAGTACGCGGTCAGCCTGCGCTGGACCGCCCTCGACCCGGGCACGACAGCGACCGCGATCTTCGCCCTGGGCACTGCGCAGGACTTCGAGGACTTCCGCTACGCCGCATCCCTCTTCGACGTGCCGGCCCAGAACCTGATCTACGCCGACACCGAGGGCAACATCGGCTACCAGACGCCCGGCCGACTCCCGATCCGGGGCGCCGGCGACGGGTGGATGCCACAGCCGGGATGGGACAGCAGCTACGACTGGACCGGGTACATCCCGTTCGAGGAACTGCCGGTGTCGTACAACCCCAGCTCGGGGTACATCGTGACCGCGAACAACGCGATCGTTGCGGATGACTACTCCTACTTCCTCTCCCGCGACTGGGACTACGGGTACCGGGCGGCGCGCATCGCGCACCTGATCGAACGACGCGCGGCGGCCGCTCCGCTGACCGCCCAGGACATGCGCGACATCCAGATGGACAACGAGATGTGGATCGGCAAGCACCTCGTGACCGTGATGGGCGACGTCAAGGTGAGCGGAGCCGGACCGAAGGACGCCGTGGAACTGCTGACCACGTGGGACGCCCAGAACTCGGCATCCTCCGCCGCGGCCGCCTATGCCAACGTGCTCTGGTCGAACCTCGTGCAGAACATCTTCGCCGAACGTGAACAGCCGCTCCCCATCGACGGGCAGGGCAGGCTCTTCATGGTGGTGGCCGACTTGTTCGAGGACCCGTCCGACCCGCTGTGGACCAACGCGGCGCTCGGCGTCGACGGGATGGATTCCATGCTGAAGCTCTCGGCGGAACAGGCCTACGAGGAGCTCGCCGCGCTGCAGGGTGAAGACGTCCTGCGGTGGAACTGGGGCGACCTCCACGCGATCACCCTCACGAGCGACACTCTCGGTTCCTCCGGCATCGCGCCGATCGAAGCGCTCTTCAACCGGGGCCCGTTCCCCGTGGGCGGCGGAGCGTCCGTGGTGAACGCGACCGGATGGGCGCTCGGCGTCTCGTACGCGACGACGACGGTGCCCTCGATGCGCATGGTCGTCGACCTCTCGGATTTCGATGCGTCGACCTGGAACCACCTCACCGGGGCGTCCGGCCACGCCTTCCACGCGAACTACACCGACCAGACCGAGGACTGGGCTGCCGGCGTGCAGACGCCGTGGGCCTTCACGGAGAAGGCCGTCGCGGCGGCGACCGTCGACACCCTGGTGCTGACCCCGGCCGGCTGAACGGTCGCGAGCGGCGGCGCCGGAAGCGGCGCCACAGGGTGCTCGGCTAGCGTGGGTGGGTGCCATCCAGTTACCTCGCCCCGAAGGGCACTCCCGCCACGCTCCTGGAGTTCGAGCACGGGGGTGCGACGCTCATCGCAGAGACGTTCGGGGAAGGCCCCCACACCTATCTGCTCCTGCACGGCATCGGCATGGGACGCAGCGTCTACCTCGACATCGTGCAACGGCTCGAGGGGCGCGTGATCGCACTCGACCTCCCCGGATTCGGTGAGGCGCCCGAACCGACGCGCACCCTCACCATGGAGCGGCACGCCGACCTGGTCGCGGCCTATCTGACGCACGTGGGGGCGAGTCCGGTCATCGTGATCGGCCACTCGATGGGAAGTCAGATCGCGGCCGAGCTCGCCGCGCGGCATCCCTCCCTGGTCGAAGGCGTAGTGCTGGCCGGCCCCACGGTGAACAAGGCGGCGCGCAACGTCGGTGCCCAAGCGCGGTACCTGCTGCTCGACCTGATCGGCGAACGCCCGTTGGTGCTCTGGCGCGGGGCGAGGGAGTACCTGCGCGGAGGCCCTCACCTGATCCGGAAGATGCGCGCGACCATCGTGCACGAGCCCGAAGACGCGTTCGTCCGCATCAAGTGCCCCGTGCTCGTGCTCCGCGGTGAGAGCGACCCGCTGGCGCCGCTGAGCTGGTGCCGCGAAATCCTCGACGCCATCCCCGGGGCCGCCCTCGAAGTCATCCCCGACCACGGTCACGGCACCCTGATCAGTGACTCCGAGCCCGCGGCCCGGCTGATCCACGAGTTCGCTGCCCGCATCTGACCCCTCACCGACCGTCGGCGTTCACAACTCCTCAAGATCGGCGTGCCGGCCGCGTCCAAACCCTGCGCAGGGAGGATTCACCTCACTTCTTGAGGAGTTGTGCACGCGAAGCGTTCCGGAAGTGCGGGCCCAGACTCTGCACGACCGCATCAACCGCCTCGCGCAGAGCGGAATCTCTGCGCAAGATGTCTGAGGCGAGGGGACGGATGGTGATGTACCCCTTCGTCGCGGCAGCCAGATCGCGCCGACGATCGTCGACCTGTTTCTCCCAGCCCTCGTGGAACTCCCTGCTGTCGCACTCGATGATGAGCCACCCCTCGACGAGGAAATCCACTCGCCCCACTCCGTCGATCGCCACCTGGGTCTCGTAGGCGATTCCCAGCGTCCGCAGGATGAGCCTCATGAACGTCTCCGGCCCCGACTCCGCTGACGAGTCGACGAGAGTGAGCAGGATCCTGAAGCGCACCGGCAACCGCTCGAAAACACGCGCGACCTCCTCCCCCGTCATCAGACCGTGGTGCAGGATGCTGTCGAGTGTGGCGACGGCAGCCCGTGGGTGCTGACAGCGGACCGCTTGCATCAGTGCATCGCCGAGAGATGCCGCATGCAACGGTTCGGGATCGCCGGACCATGTGTTCCAGTGGAGCAGTGTGTGCTTCGACCGAGGGGGCCTCACTCGAGAGGATCCCGGTCGCACATGCACGTGCAGCACCCCTCGCAGATGGACGAAGACTCCGATCTCGACGAGAAGGGAGACACACGACAGACGACCGCCGATCCGCACGGCCTCAGCCACCTCGGCAGACACCGGTTCGATCGCGTACCGGTCTCTGCGGAGTCGCCGAAGTCGACCACCCTCGACGGCGCGAAGGATGTCGCGCGACGTCATTCCCGATGCCACCAGGTCGGCGCGCGAGAAGACGGTCACGGCGTAGAACCGAGCAGTGCGTTGACGGACGGTCATAGGTCGCATCCGGGAAGCTTGGCGGACCGGCGCGTCGAGCGGGGCAGACTGCGCGGAATGGGGATGGTTTTCCCCGATGCGGTCCCTGGGGAGGAACAGTCAGGTGCCGATGACACCCACCCCGCCGTTCACAACTCCTCAAGAACATGCAGATTCGGCAGGAAGAGCCACGAATCCAAACCTTCCGAGCTCGGATCTAGGGAGTTGTGAACACTCGATGGCTCTGCCCGGCCGGCGCTGCACCTGCGCTGCACCGGCGCGACACCCGGGGGAGGTCAGCCGGCGGCGGGCGGTGTCTGCTTCGACTCGGCGAGCTCGTCCACGACGAGGCCCCGCTGCTCGATGGTTCCGTTGCGATAGGCCTGCCGCCCGACCATGTGCGCCGAGAGCGGAGCGGTCGCGAACTGCATCAGCACGATCGGCGCGATGAGCACGAGACCGACCAGGATGCCGCCGATCGACCGCTGCGACAGGGCGATGGCGATGCAGATGAGCAGGAGCCCGAGGACCTGCGGCTTGGTGGCCGCGTGCAGACGGGAGGGCACATCCCGGAAGTGCAGCAGTCCGACCGCCGCCGACAGGCACAGCACGGCACCGAGCAGGATGAGCACCAGGACCGCCACGTCGATGACGGCATCCGGGATCATGAGACCGAGCACGTTCATGGTGTCGTGTTGTCCCTTCTCGCGACGAACCGGGCCACCGCGATCGACCCGAACACTCCGATGGCCGCGATGATGAGGAGGACGGGGATGTTCCGGGTGTGACCGTTGATCGCCATCTCCGCACCGATCACGCACATCACCTCGGTGAGGAGCACGTCGGAGGCGACAGCGCGGTCGAGGATCGACGGTCCGCGCACGATGCGGATCAGAGCGAGGATCGCGGCGATGCCGAAGACGACCATGATCAGCAGGAGCAGAATGTTCATCGGACACCGCCCTTCGCTCCGAGCCCGGCCCGTTCGTCGGCCTTGAGTGCACGGTACTGCGCGGGGTCGCCGAGCGCACGCACGATCCTGCGCTCCCACCGGAGCACCCCGGCGCGCTGCTTCTCCACGTCGTCGGTCGTCCGGACGCCGATCACGTGCAGGTACAGGATGCGACGGTCGCGATCGGTCTCGACGACAAGCGAACCGGGGATCAGTGAGGACACCACGGCGACGTGCGTCATCACCAGGTCGTCGGCGTAGCGCAGGGGCACCGCGACGATGGCTGTGCCCGGCTGGCGGCGGAAGTCGAACACCTGCACCGTGACCGAGAGCGCTCCGTTGAGCACGGCGAAGAGGAACTGCACGACGAAGAGCGCCGCGTACCAGAGGTTGACTCGACCGGAGAGGGCGACGGTGGGCAGCCGGAAGACGCGGGTGACGAAGATCGCGACGATCAGTCCGGTGAGGAAGGACAGCACGGTGAACTGCGCCCACAACAGCATCCAGAGCACGACGAGCCACGCCAGGAAGGGCAGCTGCACCCGGATGTCGCGCCAGAGATGACGTCGGGTCTCGCGCTCCATCAGCCCACCTCCTCTTCCAGCTGCACCAGGCTCACCGGCTGCAGCAAGGCGGCACCGATACGGTCGCACAGGGCGTAGAGGGGACCGGCGAAGACGGTGAGGGCGAGGGTGACCGCGACCATCCCCCCGGTCGCGACCGTCATGATCTTCGGGATGCGACGACGCTCCTGCTGCTCGTCGGCGGCCGGGGCATTGCCGAGGTAGGAGATGCGACCCTCGGTCTCGGTGGAGTCCTCCTCCTCACGCCAGAACGCGAGGTTCCAGGCACGCATGAGGGCGTACAGCGTGAGCAGCGAGGTGATGATGCCACCGAAGATCAGCACGAGCATGAGCGGGGTGCCGACGGAGGCCGCCGCCTCGAACAGTGCGAACTTGCCGATGAACCCCGAGAACGGTGGCAGGCCACCGAGGTTGATCGCGGGCACGAAGTACAGCACGGCGATCACGGGGGCGACCTTGAGGAGTCCCTTGACCCGCAGGATCGATGTGCTGCCCGCTCGACGTTCCACAAGGCCGACCGCGAGGAACAGGGTCGTCTGCACGACGATGTGGTGGACGATGTAGTACACCGTCGCACCGATCGCGGCCGGCGTCGCGATCGCGAGACCGAAGATCATGTAGCCGACATGGCTGACGAGGGTGAAAGACAGGATTCGTTTGAGCTCCGCCTGCGCGACCGCACCGAGCACCCCGACGATCATGGTGGCGAGCGCGATGATGAGCAGCAGGGTGTCGATGCTGTTCGAGGCGAAGAGCTGCGTCTCGGTGCGGATCAGCGCGTACACGCCGACCTTGGTCAACAGGCCTGCGAACACCGCGGTGACCGGGGCGGGCGCGGTCGGGTAGGAGTCCGGCAGCCAGAAGGACACCGGGAAGATGGCCGCCTTGATGCCGAATGCCACGACCAGCATCAGGTGCAGCACCAGCTGGGTCTCCTGCGGGAGCTCCGACATCCGCTCGGCGATCTGCGCCATGTTGACCGTGCCGAGCGCACCGTAGATCATCGCGATCGACGCCAGGAACAGGATCGACGACACCAGCGAGACGACGATGTAGACCGCGCCGGTGCGGATCCGGGACTCGGTGCTGCCGAGGGTGATCAGGACGTACGAGGCGACGAGCAGGATCTCGAAGCCGACGTAGAGGTTGAAGAGGTCGCCGGCGATGAAGGCGTTGAAGATACCGGCGGCCAGGATCAGGTAGGACGGGTTGAAGATCGAGATCGGTGTCTCGTCGGTGCCGTCGGCCGCACCCTGGCCGACCGAGAAGAGCAGGACCGCGACCAGCACGATGCTCGAGATCAGCACCAGAAGCGCGGCGAGCCGGTCGACGTAGAGCACGATGCCGAATGGGACGGGCCAGCCGCCGACGGACACCGCGAGCGGCTCACCTCCGTCGACCACCACGAGGAGGATCGCGGCGATCACCGAGACCGCGGCGAGCGTCGCGACGGTGACGACGACCTGGAGCCGCGGGTTCCGGCCGAAGACGAGCGTGACCGCGGCTCCCAGGAGCGGCAGGGCGACGAGGAGCGGGACGAGGGCGGTCATGGCTTGCCCTCCTCGTTCTGTCCGTGGTCGTGACGTTCGTCATGGTCTGCGTCGCCACCCCAATCGGTGGGCGCATCGAAGGGTGCGTCGTCATGGATGGCGGAGTGATCGCGCATGTGCAGCACCGTGATCGGCGACGTCTGCACCCCGACGAAGTCCGTGGTGGCCTCGTCGTCGTCGGTCTCGGACTCGTCGTCCATGAGGTCTTCGTCGGCGTCGGTGCGCTCGCGGAGCGCGATGTCGGCCTCGTCGTCCTCGACGGTGTCGGCTTGGCCGAGCTGCCAGGAGCGGTAGATGAGGGCGAGGAGGAAGGCGGAGACCGCGAACGTGATCACGATGGCGGTGAGGGTGAGCGCCTGCGGGAGCGGGTCGCTCATCTCGCCTTCGGTACCGAAGAACGGAGCGTTGCCCGGCACTCCCATCACGATCAGGAGCAGCAGGTTGGTCGCGTTGCCGAGCAGCAGGAAGCCGATCAGCACGCGGGTCAGGCTGCGCTCCAGCATCGCGTACACGCCGCAGGCGAAGAGCACGGCCATGATGATGATCAGGGTGAGGGAGACATCCATCAGCGGCTCCTCCCCTCACGGGAGAGGAAGCCTTCGGGGCCCGGTGTGGACCGGAGGGCAGCCTGCCGATCGACCTCGGCGCCGAGGCTGCGCAGGACGTCGAGGACCAGACCGATCACGACCAGGTAAACGCCCACGTCGAAGATGGTCGAGGTGACGAACTCCATGTGCCCGATGCCGGGGATCTCCCATTCCCAGAAGGTGCTGGTCAGCGGTGCGAGGCCGAAGAAGAGCGGCACGACCGCGGTGCCGACGGCGAGGATCAACCCGGTGCCCAGGAGTCGCCCGGCGTCGGTGGGCGCCGCGGCGCCGAGCTCCCACCGGCCACCGGCGATATATCGCATGACCAAAGCCATACCGGCGACGAGCCCTCCGGCGAAGCCTCCGCCCGGAAGGTTGTGCCCGGAGAACAGCAGGAAGATCGAGACCACGATGATCGTGTGGAACAGGATTCGGACGATCACTTCGAGCAGGATCGAGCGGTTCTCGGGCTTCATCCTCTGTCCGCCGACGAGCCAGGCACGCGGGCTGCTCTCGTTCTCGGAGGTCTGGAAGCGGATGCCCTCGGTGGTCTCGACGAGCGGGCGGCTGCGGGCGGCCTTGCGGGTGGCTCGCGGCAGATTCTTCGTGCCCGCCAGAAGGTCGGCCCGGTGCGTGACGAACACCAGGGAAGCCACACCCGTCGCGGCCAGCACGAGCACCGAGAGCTCGCCCATCGTGTCCCAGCCGCGCAGGTCGACCAGCGCCACATTGACCACGTTCTTGCCGTGGCCGATCTCGTAGGCGATCTCGGGGAAGATCTCCGAGATCGGGTCGGCGATCCGGGACTGGGTCGCCACGACGGCGATGAAGGCCATCGTGACGCCGACGCCGATCGCGAGCAGCGCGCGCGGAACCCGGCCGACGGAGGCGTTGTGCTCGCCCATCCGCGCGGGGAGGCGACGGAGCACGAGTGCGAACGTGACCATCGTGACGGTCTCGATGAGGATCTGCGTGAGAGCGAGATCCGGGGCACCGCTCGTGGCGAAGAGGACCACCATCCCCAGGCCGGTGACCGACACCAGGACCACTCCCGTGTAGCGCTTCTGCGCACGGACGGCGAAGACTCCGGCGATCGCCATGATCGGCGCCACGACGATCTGGGCGGGGGTGTGCCATGCCGACAGGTTGTAGCGATCGATGTCACTCGCGATGAGCGCTGTCACTTCTGCGGAGACGAACACCACGAAGATGGTGCCGACGTACACCGGCAGGGAGCCTCGCTGGGTGAGCGTGGTGCTCAGGACCGACAGGCGGTCAACGCCGCGCATGACGAGGTAGTACACGTCCGCCGCCGTGAAGCGCAGCAGGCGGGCCTTGCGATCCCACCCGGTCTTGCGGCTGAGCAGGAAGAGCCCGATGCCGAGCAGGATCGAGAGGATCGAGATGCCCAGTGCAGGTTCGAAGCCGTGCCAGAGGGCGAGATGCCCCGGACCCTCGACGGCTTCTCCGGCGTGGTCGAGCCCGGGGCTCGCGGTGAGCGCGTACCCCTGCAGGGCGACGTCGAGCGCAGGGGCGCCGATTCCCGCGGCGAGGGTGACACCGGCGAGGATGATCGGTGCCGACAGGAATCCCACCGGAGGGTCGGGCCAGGCGGTGTCCGGGAGCTGCTGTCCCTGCTCATCACGCTTCTTCCAGAAGGCCCCCCAGAGGAAGCGGGCCCCATATGCCGCAGTCAGCATGGAACCGAGGACCACCCCGATGAGCGCGACCAGACCCCACGGGGATCCTCCCAGCGCATCGTCGAGAAGAGCGGTGAGGGTCGATTCCTTCGCGACGAAACCGATGGTCGGAGCGATGCCGACCATCGAGGCGATGGAGATGAATGCCGCCGTCGCCATGACGGGAGCCTGGCGTCCGACACCGGAGAGCTCGGTGATGTCTCGCGTGGAGAGCTGACGGTCGATGACGCCGACGATCAGGAACAGGGCCGACTTGAACAGCGCGTGACCGATGACCAGGGCGAGGCCCGCGAGTGCCGCGGCCTGGGTGCCGTAGCCGACGACCACCGCGAAGAAGCCGAGCTGGCTGACCGTGCCGAACGCGAGGATGCGCTTGAGGTCGGTCTCACGCAGCGCCTGGATGCCGCCGATCAGCATCGTCAGGATGCCGAGGGTTATGACGATGGGGCGCCACGGCGCGCTGAACGCGAAGATCGGGGCGAACCGGGCGATCAGATAGATACCTGCCTTCACCATCGCCGCCGCGTGCAGATAGGCGCTGACGGGAGTGGGCGCGGCCATCGCGCCGGGAAGCCAGAAGTGGAACGGGAACAGCGCCGACTTGCTGATCGCTCCGACCAGCAGCATGACGATCGCGGCATCCACGATCGGTCCGGACGGCGCGATCTCGAGGATCTCGCGGATGCTCGAAGTGCCGGTGTCGACGACCAGCAGCACGACCCCGACGAACATCACGAGTCCGCCGAGCGTGGTCACGAGGAGTGCCTGGAGCGCTGCGCGTCGGCTGGCGGCACGGCGTCGGTAGTGACCGATGAGGAGGTAGGAGAGGATGCTCGTCAGTTCCCAGAACATGACCAGCATCACGAGGTCGTCGGTAAGGACGAGACCGTACATCGCGCCGGCGAAACCGAGCAGCACCCCGGCGAACTGACCGATGCCCGCCGCGTCGTCGTGGAAGTACCACCGGCAGTAGAGCAGCACGAGGGCGCCGACCCCCGTGACGATGAGCGTGAGCACCCAGCCGAGCACGTCCATGTTCATGGACAGGTTGAGGCCGAGTTGCGGGATCCAGGCGACCGACTCGAACGGAACCGGACCGTCGAGGACCTGTGGCGTCATCACCAGCGCATGCACGAAAGCGGCAGCCGGGACGAGGGCCGCGATCGCGAACGCCTGAGCTCCGAGCCAGCGCACCAGAACGGGCATCAACAGCGACCCGAGGAGGAACACGGCGAGGAGCGTCAGCATATACGCGGCTCCCTCGGGGGTCGTCGGCCCCACAGCTCTCGCGGGGGTCTCGCGTCCAGTTTACCGGCGCGAGGCGCACCTCGCGCTTCTCGCGCTGCACGAACGTGCAAGAGTGGTCGCATGCGGGCGTGGGTGCGGGAGCTGGCCGGTGGGGTCGGAGCCCTCGGGCTGGCACTGATCACCGCCGCGCAGGTCGCTGCGTCCGCGCGTTCCGAGTTGCTGTTCCGTGACGCGGATTCCTTGGTCGTGGCGATGTTCGCACGGTCCGTCCTCTCCGGGCAGCCGATGGACTGGGCGATGTCGAGCGTGCTGTTCCTCCCCGAGACCGCGGTGTTCGCCGGCCTCGACACGGTCCTGCCGTTCGAGGTGGACGGTCTGTTGGCCGTGAGCGCCGTGGTGAACCTGCTCGCCCTGTACGGAGCCGTTCGCGTCGTCGCCGGCCGTCGGTCCGAGCGATCGGCGCCCGTCACGTGGTCGTTGCTGAGCGTCGCCGCCTTCTCCGTGCTCGCCATGACCGCAGTATCGGCGTCTCGGGATGCGCTCGAGCTCGCGTCCTTGACGTTGACGACGACCTACTACGCCGCGACCGTCGTCGCCGTCGTGCTCTCGGTCGGACTGGCCCGGCGGGTGCTGGACCGGGGCGCGGGCGGCGCCGTCCCGCTGATCGCGCTCGGCGCCACAGCCCTCGTGTCGACCCTGTCGAATCCTCTCTACGCGGTGTGGGCGACGGGACCGATCACCCTGCTGCTCGCCTTCTTCCTGATCCGAACGACGCAGCGGGCCCGGATCGGCGTGGTGATGGCCGTGCTTCTCGCCGGGACGATACTCGGATTCCTCGGACGCATTCCATTGGCGGCATGGATCGCCAACACCGGTGCCGGCTACGTGCAGCCCGAGCGGTGGTCCGAGTCTCTGCAGTACTACGGCGCGCTGCTGATCGGCCGGCTGTCGACCCCCGGCGGGATCATCGCCGGGCTGCTCGTCCTCGCACTCCTCGTGCTCGCCGGCTTCCGCACGGCACGGGCCTCAGACGACGGCACCCGCTTCGTCGCCACGATCGCCTGGCTCATGCCGATCCTCGTCGCGGTCGGGGCGATCGCGGTCGGCACCCATGCGGCCCGCTACCTGCAACCCCTCGCCTTCGCACCCGTGCTCGCGCTCGTCGCATCGCCTCGCATCGTGCGGCTGCCGGTGCGGGTCCGCCCGATCCTCGCGGCCGCGTCCGTCACGCTGCTGGTCGCGGGCGGCGCGGCAAGCGTCCCTCGGCTCTCCGCCGCCGCTCAGGTCACCGACCCCGACCTGGCCTGCGTGACCGAGTGGATCGACGCGTCCGGCCGCACCGGCGCCGGGCAGTTCTGGACCGTCCGCCTGCCGAAACTGCATCTGCGGGATCCCGCCCGACTCGTCCAGGTGGATCACGAACTGCGGGGCTACGCCTGGCTCGTGAACCGGCACGACTTCGACGTCGGCGAGGTGACGTTCCTGCTGGAGGACGCGCAGACCGTCCCGTGGAGCCTGCCGCTCCCGGCCGTCCCCGATGAAGTGGTCGACTGCGGCCGCTATCGCATCCTCGATTTCGGCGAGACCGCTCTCCCGCTCGGACCGCAGCGCAGTTGATCCGCACCGTGCCCGGTCAGCGCGAGGCGGGGCCTGTCGTGGTGCCGGCGTGGAAACGGCAGGTGAGATGCTGCGTGATGCCGGGTTCGCCCCGGAGCATGCGTGCGATCTGCTCCCCCGCTGCCCGCCCCTTCTCGACAGCCGGCTGCACGCTGGTCGTGAGGCTGAGGTCTCCGAGACCGTCGAGCGCGATGCCGTCGAATCCGGCGACGGAGAGGTCCTCCGGCACGCGGAGTCCCGCCTCCTCCGCGGCGCGGATCACCCCCACCGCGAGCAGATCGCTCTGCGCGAGCACGGCTGTCGGCCGGGTGGCGGGATCGGCGAGGAGCATCCTTCCCACCAGCACCCCTTCGTCAATGAGGCTTCCGGCGGCGGATATCGCGAGGGCGTCGGGGAAGATCTCTCGCGTCCCGGCGAGCCGATGGATCGTGACATCGACGGTGGCGTTCGCGAGCCGCTCGGGAGTGATCGCCGTCCGTTCGCGCTCGGTGTCGAGGGGAAGCGTGACCAGGGCGACGTCGCGGTGGCCGAGATCCCACACATGGCGCGCGATGTCGGCGGAAGCTGCCGCGTTGTCCAGAGTGATGCGCGGGATCGACTCCCCCGCGTCTCCCTCGATCACGACGACGGGGAGGCCTCGCCCGACGACGATCTCGAGTGAGGATCTCGTGCGTGCCGAACAGCCGATCAGCACGACCGCATCCACCGGCGCACCGGCGATACCCGCACCCTCTTCCCCCGGCTCGTCGCGCATCAGCAGGATCCCCGCACTGAGTTCGGCCAGCCCGTCGGTGAGTCCGTCCATCAAGGCGGTCGTGACCGGGTCGAGGAAGGCCGCGCGGAGGTGACCTTCGAGCACGACCGCGACGATGCCGCTGCGTCCTCGCCGCAGGGATGCCGCTCGCGGGTCGGGGCCGGCGTACCCGAGGTCGGCCGCGGCGGCGAGGACCCGCTCCCGAGTCGCGGGGGCCACCTTCGCCTTGCCGCTGAAGACGACCGAGGCGGTGGAGGTCGCCACACCCGCCTCGCGCGCGACGTCAGCGATCGTGGGCCGACGTGGCGTCTCCTGACTGCTCATACTTCGAGGATAGCTCCCTTCGTTTCCGAATTGTCGAATCGATTCGATAGGCTGTGCGGCATGGATTCAGCCCTCACCCGATCGCAGTTCGTCCGCTGGCGTGCCGCGATCTTCGCCATCTTCCTGGCGAGCGGCCTCTCGATCGCGACCTGGGCGTCGCGCGTGCCCGGGATCAAGCAGGCACTTGATCTCGACAACGCGCAGGTCGGCCTGATCCTGCTCGGCATGGGCATCGCGTCGATCGTCGGCATCTCGACCGGCCCTGCCGTGATGGCACGCACCGGAGCGCGACGGGGGATGCTCCTGACGATGCTGACGTTCGCCACCGGCATCGTGCTCGTCGGGTTGGGCGCGAACGTCTTCGGCTCCGTCACGGTGGTCCTGATCGGCATGGCGCTGTTCGGCTTCGGCAACGGCTCGGTCGACGTGATGATGAACGTCGAGGCGACGGCGATCGAGCAGCAGATGAGGCGCACGATCCTTCCCGTGTTCCACGCCTTCTTCAGTTTCGGCACGGTCATCGGCGCGGCGATCGGCGCGCTGGCGGCCCAGCTCAGGATCGACGTCGCCACTCATGCCACCGTCATCGGCGTACTGATCGCCGTGATCGCGGTGGTCTGCTTCTTCCAGGTGCCGTCGCGAGAGGCAGCTCTCGACCCGACGGATCACGAGAAGCCGCCGTTCCGCGCACGCATGCACACCGCGTTGGAGGCATGGCGCGAGCCTCGGACTTACCTGCTCGGCATGGTGATGCTCGGGATGTCTTTCGCCGAGGGAGGCGCGAACGACTGGATCGCGCTGGGCACCGAACAGGGGCACGGTTTCGCGGAGGGCACGGGGGCGGTATCCCTCGCGGTGTTCTCGATCGGGATGACGACGGTGCGGCTGTTCGGCGGGCCGCTGGTCGACCGCTTCGGTCGCGTCCTGGTGCTGCGCATCCTCGCCGTCGCTGCGGCGTCCGGCATCCTGCTGTTCATCCTCGCGCCGACCTTCCCTCTCGTGCTCGTCGGTGCGGCGCTGTGGGGGGTCGGCGCATCGCTCGGCTTCCCCCTGGGCATGTCCGCGGCCGCAGACGATCCGGCCAAGGCCGCGGCTCGGGTGAGCGCCGCCGCCACGATCGGCTACGTCGCCTTCCTCGGCGGCCCGCCCGTCCTCGGGGTCATCAGCGAGCACATCGGTCTGCTCAACACGCTGTTCATCCTGGTCGGGCTGGTCGTGCTGTCGGGGCTGTTCTCCGGAGCCGCCCGTCCACTCCGCGAAGACGAGAAGACACCGGTGGCGCGCACGGAGCAGGGCTGAGGCTCAGCCCTCGCGCCCACGCACCAGAGCGGCCGCGTGGGAACGGCTGCGCGCGCCGAGTTTCGTGAGCACGTTGGACACATGCGTCTTGACGGTGGGCACCGAGATGCGCAGTCGCGCCGCGAGCTGAGCGTTCGACCACCCCTGGAGGATGCCGTCGAGCACCTCCTGCTCGCGCACGGTGAGGTCGTCCTGCGCCCGCCTGCCCGGCGCCTGCGTCCCCGGTGCCGGGTGATCGGTGCTCCGGACGACCGCGGCGAGCGCTCGTCTGGTCACCCGCGGATCCAGCGCCCCCTCCCCCGCAGCCACCGAGCGCACCGCCTGGACGAGGGTCGGCGCATCGACCGTCTTGAGGAGGAAGCCCACGGCGCCGGCACGGATCGCCCCGAACACGAGCTCGTCCTCATCGAAGCTCGTCAGCACGAGGACGTCTCCGAAACCGCGCTCGACGATCTCCCGGGTCGCGGAGATCCCGTCGCGACCCGGCATCCGCAGATCCATGAGCACCACGTCGGGTCGCAGTGCAGCCGCGTTCCGGACGGCCACGTCACCGTCCGCCGCTTCCCCGACCACGGTGATGCCTTGCGCCTCGAGCATGATGCGCAGACCGGCTCTGATCGCCCCGTGGTCGTCGGCCAGCAGCACCGTGGGGGCCGTCACGCCCGCACCTCGACCGGGATGCGGCCTTCGACGGACCATCCGTCCGCGACCCGGCCGGCCGAGAATTCACCGCCCAGTGCCCCGACACGTTCCCGCAGCAGTTGCAGTCCCCATCCCTCGTCGCCGTGCGCGGCTGCCGCACTGGCGACCCCTCCTCGCGAGTGCACCCCGACGCGGACCCCGGCGTCGTCCCCCTCGATCGTGATGTCGACCTCGGCACCACTCGCGTGCCGGATGCAGTTCGTGAGGGCTTCGCGCACGATGCGGACAACGGCCTGCTCGGGGCCGGCACCGAGGTCGGGGAGCTCGCCGGCGGTGAAGCGGATGAGGAGACCCGTCCGCTCCGCCTCCCGCACGATGCCCGCCAGGTCGGACCAGCGCGGTGTCGGGGTGAGACTCCCGTTTCCGCGACGCAGGACCGAGATCATGGACCGCAGGGCGCCGTGGGCGTCGAGACCTGCATCGCGGACGGCCCGCAGCGCATCCCGGTCCGTCGTGCGGTCGGGCTCCATCGACAGCGCGGCCTCGGCACGGATCGCCATCGCCATGACGTGGCCGGCCACCACGTCGTGCAGCTCCCGCGCCATGGTCTCCCGTTCGCGCTGCACGGCCTCGACGCGGTCCCTCCCCGCGGCGGCGGCGGCCTCTTCCGCGCGCTGGCGGTGCAGCTCCGCGAGCTCATGGGCTTGGGACACGGCGACGGCCCACCAGTAGTCCGTGCCGAAGATCGCGCCGAACTGCACGCCGATGAGGAAGGCGACGGGGAATCGCACGTCGGTGAAGAGCCAGGCAGCCAGGAAGAGGAGGATCGTCGACGCCCCCAGCAGCCCGAGCAGTACGCGGCGCCCGTGCGGTCCGGCGAGGAACGCCGCCGTCCACAGCACGTCCAGCAGCACGACGAGCGTGCCGAGGCCGCCGACGGTGAGCAGATCGATGACGAAGAGCAGCGTCACCAGGACGAGCACCGTCGTCGGCATCCGCCTCTTGGCCAGCGCGAGCGCGCATGCCGGCAGCGCGAGCACCAGAGACCACCAGGGTGAGAACGGCTCGGGGAGAATCGAGAACGGCCCCCAGATACCGCGGAACCCGAGCGCGGCCATCACGATCGCGAGAAGGGCCATGCCGACCGGATCGGCCCACCAGCGGTGACGGCGATACCAGGCGCCGAATCCGCCGTCGACCTGCTCATGCATGCCCTCATGCAACCACGGTGCGCGTGCCGGCGCATCCGACGAAGGGATGAGGAGGGCGGCGAGAACGGTACTTTCGCCCGATCCGTCACGGCTGTGTATCGGCGAGCGTGAAGCCATGGAACTCTTCGGCGGGCTGCCGCTCCCCCTTTCCCTCGCGCTCCTGGCGCTGATCGACGGGTTGAGTGTCGGCACTCTCCTCATCCCGGTCTTCCTCCTCCTGCATCCGGGACGAATCCGTGCCGGTCGCATCCTCCTCTACCTCGCCACGATCGCCACGTTCTATCTGCTCGTGGGGCTCCTGTTCCTCTGGGGATTGGTGAACCTCGTCGACGTGGCTTCCGCCTTCCTCGCGTCTCCGACCGGGCTCATCATCCGTCTCCTCGTGGGAGGCGGGCTCCTGATCACGGCGTTCGTGATGCCGACGGGCGAGAAGACGGCGAAGAGCGGGTCCACCGAGACGATCGCTCGGCCGAGCGTGCCCGCCGCACAGGAGGAGGCCGGCGGCCGGTCGCCGATGACACCCGACACACCCACCACGACGACGACGGCGGGCACCCGCCCCGGACGCATCACGCGGTGGCGGGAGCGTCTGCTCGATCCGCGCACCCGGGGGACCGCGGTGATGGCGGTGGCGATCGCCGCGGGTGTCGTGGAGATCGCCACGATGCTCCCCTACATCGTCGCGATGACGATGCTCGCGGATGCCGGGATCGGCACCCCGCTGCGTGTGATGTCGCTCGTCGGATACTGCGCTCTGATGATCCTGCCCGCGATCATCCTGCTCCTCCTCCGCCTCGTCGCCGCGCCTCTGGTGCAACGACCGCTCGAGCGCTTCGCCGCGTGGATGCAGCGCACCGGCGCCGAGAACACCGCCTGGATCATCGGCATCGTCGGATTCCTGATCGCGCGTTCCGCCGCCACCGAGCTCGGACTCTTCTAAGCCATCGGCTCGTTCCCGGCCGCCGCGGTCGACGCTGCGACGAGGCACCTTCCCGACGAAGTAGGCTCGACGGGTGCGTCTCGTCATCGCCCGCTGCTCGGTCGACTACACCGGTCGGCTCAATGCCCATCTCCCGCTCGCCACGCGTCTGCTCGTGCACAAGGGAGACGGGAGTCTGCTCGTGCATTCCGACGGCGGAAGCTACAAGCCGCTGAACTGGATGAGCCCGCCGTGCTCGCTGTCGAGCGAGGTTCCCGGCGAGGAAGAAGCGAGTGCCGGCGTCGTCGAGGTGTGGCGCGTGACGCACAAGAAGACCGGTGACGCACTGCGCGTGCAGATCTACGAGATCATCCACGACACGTCCCACGAGCTGGGCGTCGATCCCGGACTGCAGAAGGACGGCGTCGAGGCCGACCTGCAGCGGCTCCTCGCCGAACAGGTCGAACGCATCTCGGAGGGCGCGACGCTGGTGCGCCGCGAGTACCCCACGGCGATAGGACCGGTCGACCTTCTGGTGCGGGACGCCGACGGGGCGGCGATCGCCGTCGAGATCAAGCGACGCGGCGACATCGACGGCGTGGAGCAGCTGACCCGCTACCTCGAGCTGCTGGGCCGCGACCCCCACCTCTCCCCCGTCCAGGGTGTCTTCGCCGCGCAGGAGATCAAACCCCAAGCCCGTGTTCTCGCCGAAGACCGGGGCATCCGCTGCCTGGTGCTCGACTACGACGACATGAAGGGCATCGAGTCGGGCATCCCCCGCCTGTTCTGAGTCGTCCCCTTTCAGCGCGCGGCGATGAGCCGCGGCGTCGGTCCTTCCAGCCGCGCGATGGCGATCTTCACCTCGAAGACCTCCTGCTCGATGCGTGTGAACCTCGCGTCCACTGCCGCGAACCGCGCGTCCATGCGACTGATCATCCAGCCGAATCCGCTGACGGTGGCCACCAGAGTCGTCGCCCCGGTCGCCAAGATCGTGATGATCTCCATCGACACGTACATGCCCCCATTCTTACCGGTGAAACCGCCGTGGTCACGACCTTATATGGAGACATTTCGTGTTCATATAAGGTGTGCATAAGGTCCTTAGGTGCACACCTGTGCAGGAAGCACGGTCATCCTCTCGCGGCACCCTAGGCTGGGAGCATGTCCCACTCCCCCTACTCCTGCGTATTGTGGGACGTCGACGGCACCATCGTCGATGCCTCCGTCGGCATCCTCCGTCGGCTCAACACCGCGCTCACGCACTTCGGCCACCCCGCGCCGACACGCGAGGAGCTGGTGCACTGGATCGGGCCTCCGATGTTCCAGTCGTTCCAGGACCAGGCCGGGATGACCCCGGAGCAGTCCGCCGAAGCAGTCGCCTTCTACCGCACACTCGGCAAGGCAGACGGGTACACGACCGACGTCGCGACCTACCCGGGAGTGACCGAGCTCATCAACGAGCTCCATGCCGCGGGCGTCCCCCAGGCGACGGCGAGCTCCAAACCCGAGAACCAGGTGGACGCACTCGTCGACCATTTCGGCCTCCGCCCGGCATTCCTGACCACCGTCGGCGCGACGCCGGATGAGGCGACCCTCGCATCGAAGACCGACATCGTCGCCGAGGCGCTGCGTCGCCTGCGCGACCTGGGCGCCGACACCTCGAATCCGGTTCTCGTCGGCGACCGGCACCACGACGTCGAGGGAGGCGCGGCCAACGGCGTGCCGGTGATCTTCGTCGAGTGGGGCTTCAGCGACCCCCACGAAGGAGACGACGCCGCGTTCCGCGTCAGCTCCGTCCCCGAACTGCGCACGCTGCTGATCGGCAGCTGACCGCGAGCCGGCGGTCAGCGGGCACGTCGCTCATCGTGCCCGTGCGACCTCATCGCCCGGCAGAAGCACAGAACTCCCCGACGGAGTGCGCTCGTGACGCGCTCCGTTCGGGGAGTTCTGTGTCTCGCCCGTCTCAGACGGGGCGAATGTTCTCTGCCTGCAGGCCCTTGGGGCCCTGCGCCACATCGAACTCGACTCGCTGGTTCTCTTCGAGAGACCGGTAGCCGGATGACTGGATGGCGGAGTAGTGCGCGAAGACGTCAGCGCCTCCGTCGTCGGGGGAGATGAAGCCGAAGCCCTTCTCCGAGTTGAACCACTTGACCGTGCCCTGGGTGCTCATGTACTGCCTGTTCTGCTGGGTAAAAAGCCGACGCAGGGATGCCCCGACACCGCTAACGCTAGTGGAGGAGGCCCGGAGAGGAATAGCCGCGGCAAGAAGGTAATCCAAATGTTGCATGAGCGGCACACGGCCGTGATCCGGCAGGCGGGCGCGTGAGCGGGGGGCATGGACGCCGCCCGGGAAATGGTGTGGCCCTCACCGCGGGGGGAGCGATGAGGGCCGAAGACGACCGGAGGGTGCGTCAGAAACAGCCTAGCTCCTTTTCGGAGGCCTTGTCCCCCTTTTGGGGGACAAATCCGAAAATCGGTGAGGACGACGATAGCGGCCCCCTCGAGTAGCCCATTGGGGACTGAACTACTCGAGAGGGCCCAATCGCATGCACGGATCGTCTTGGCCCTGGGGTGGCTCTTCCGTCTCCTGGGGAGAGACGGGGACGATCAATCCCCGTGTGCATGCACCTTCACCATAGGGGAGGAGGCGCGATCCCGCCATGGACGCCACCCCGGTGAGCTCGAACACGGCCGGAGTGCGGATCCCGCGCGGATCATGGGTTCAGGGCGGAGTTGGCGCGAACAGCACGCGAGTAACCTGAAGCGGTGACGCTGCTCAACAAGGACATGACACTGTGCATCTCGCTGTCGGCGCGGCCGAGCAACAACGGGACACGGTTCCACAACCACCTCTACGAAGCGCTCGGGCTGAACTGGATCTACAAGGCCTTCGCGCCGACCGACCTCGCGCAGGCCATCGCCGGGGTGCGGGGACTCGGTATCCGCGGCTGTGCGATCTCGATGCCCTATAAAGAAGACGTCATCGCGCTGGTCGACCGGATGGACCCCTCCGCCACGGCGATCGACTCCGTCAACACCATCGTCAACGACGAGGGCGTGCTCACGGCGCACAACACCGACTACACGGCGATCGCGCAGTTGATCGCCCGCAACGAGCTCGATCCCGCCGCGTCGGTCCTGCTCCGCGGTTCGGGAGGCATGGCCAAGGCGACCGCGGCGGCTTTCCGCGATGCCGGGTTCGGCGAGGTCACGATCGTCGCCAGGAACGAGACGAACGGACGCGGACTCGCGGCGTCGTACGGCTTCGACTGGCGTGCGGACGTCGCGGACGCGACCGCCGACATCCTGGTCAACGTCACGCCGATCGGGATGACCGGCGGACCGGACGAGCACGCGCTGGCGTTCTCCGACACGACCGTCGCGACGGCTTCCGTCGTGTTCGACGTCGTCGCGCTCCCGGCGGAGACGCCCCTGATCACGGCGGGACGAGCGGCGGGAGCGACGGTGATCACGGGTGCGGAAGTGGCTACCCTGCAGGCGCTCGAGCAGTTCGTCCTGTACACCGGCATCCGCCCGACCGCGGCGCAGGTGCAGGCCGCGGAGGAGTTCATGCGCGCGGGGACGGCGTGATCGCCGCGACGATACCTGGGTAGCCTAGGCGCATGAGCGCGCCTCGCACCGTACGAAGAGACTTCCCCCGACGGACGACCGCCGCCCTGGCCACGGCAGCGGTCATCACCCTGACGCTGGCAGCCTGCACGGGCGGGGAAGCGACGCCGACGCCCGACGGGAGTCAAGGATTCCCCGATGACGGGTGCACGCACATCGCCATCGCGACGTCGTCGGAGAAGGTCAACATGCTCGACGAGCTCGCGACCGCCTTCAAGGACTCACCGGAGCACGAGGCGCTCGACACATGCGCCACGGTGCGCCCGACGAACGTGTCGTCCGGAAACGCCGCGCGCTACCTCACCTCGGGCGAGGACTGGCCGAGCGACGACCGCGCCCTGTGGCCGACGCTGTGGTCGCCGGCGTCGACCGTCTGGACCGATCGCGTGAGCGCTGCCGCCTCGGCGAACCTCGTCGGCTCGCCGGCATCGTTCACGCGCACGCCGGTCGTGTTCGGGATGCCCGAGCCGATGGCCAAGGCCCTCGGCTGGCCGGACGAGCCGATCAGCATCACCGACCTCGAAGGCCTGTGCCAGGACCCCGACGGGTGGGGGAGCGTCGGAAAAGACATCTGGGGCGCGTTCAAGATCTCGAAGACGAACCCGAACACCTCGACCACCGGACTCTCGACCATCCTGATGCAGTCCTATGAGGCATCGGGCAAGGCGGAGGGGCTCACGTCGTCAGACGTCGACGCCGCCGCCGACTTCTCGCGCGTCTTCGAGGAGTGCGTGATCCACTACGGCGACACCACGGGAAACGTGCTCTCGACCCTGTACGACGAGACACAGAACGGCGCCAACGGCTCCGCATACGTGTCGGCCGTGGCGCTGGAGGAGACGTCCCTGCTCAACTACAACAAGGGCAACCCCGACTCCCACACCGTCCAGCCGGGCGAGACGCTGACCCCGCCGAAGACGAAGCTCGTCGCCGTCTACCCGTCCGGGGGCTCGATGTGGTCCGACAATCCCGTCACCGTGCTCGGTGCCGACTGGGTGACAGCGGAGCAGCGCACCGCGGGTGAGGCCTTCGCCGCCTTCCTGCAGACCACGGCGGCTCAGGAGATCCTCCCCGAGTACGGCTTCCGCCCGCTCGACGAGTCGGTCCCGCTGGGCGACCTGTTCACCGCCAACTTCGGGGTCGACCCGGCACAGCCCCGCGTGACGCTGCCCAAGCCCGAGGTCGACGTGATCTCGACCGCGATCGACCAGTGGACACAGGTGCGAAAGCCCTCGTCGGTGTTGGAGCTCATCGACATCTCGGGCTCGATGGACGAGCCGATCGGCGACGGACGCTCGCGCCTCGACGGTGCGATCCAGGGCGCGCAGACGACCCTCGACCACTTCCGCTCGACCGATGAGGTCGGGGTCTGGGCCTTCACGACGGATGTCGACTCCCCAGAGGGCGAGGGCATCCAGGTGCTGCGCCGTGTCACGCCGCTGGGCGCCGACGGCGAGAAGCTCGACTCCTCGCTCGATGACCTCCGGTACGCGCAGCGCAACGGGACGCCCCTGTACGACGCCGTCCTCACGGCGTACGAGGCCATGAGCGAGCGGGCAGAACCCGGACGCATCAACGCGATCGTCGTCCTGTCCGACGGCGAGGACACCGACTCCTCCACGTCCCTCGACTCGCTGATCGCGAAGATCGGCAAGAGCACGAAGGAGGGGGGCACCGACGCACCGGTGCGCATCTTCCCGATCGCCTACGGCTCCGGTGCCGACACCTCGGCCCTGCAGCGCATCGCCGACGCCACCGGAGGGCAGATGTTCGACGCCTCCGACGCCGAACGCATCGACCTCGTCTTCGCTTCCGTGATCAACAACTTCTGAGGTGGGCATGATCAGCACCACGACATCCGGTTCCGGCTGGATCGATGACGCGATCGCTGGTCTCGGCGCGGGTGACGTGTACGTATCGCCGGATGTCTCCGACAGCTCCGGGCTGACCGAAGCGCTGACGGGAGTCGTGCCCTCCGACGGATCGGTCGCGGTCGTGGTGCTGCCGAAGGACGCCGGCATCGACAGCCCGTACAGCACCTACATCCTCGAGAAGCTCGTCGGTGCGACCGATCAGCCGACCGTGGTGCTCGCCATCGGAGACGACCTCCAGGCCGCCTCGACGGCGATCGAGAGCGAGCAGGCCCTGTTCATCGCGAACACGAACGAGACGGCCGCAGACGGCGACACGCAGACCGCGCTGATCGAGACCGTGCAGCAGATCGTCGATGAGACGCCGTCCTCGCCAGGAGCGGCTACCGGCGGGGGAGGAGCGGACTGGCTGCTCCCCGTGATCATGGGCGGCGCCGTGCTCGTGGCCGCCGCGGGGACGGCGATCGGGGTGCTCGCCCGGCGACGTCGCAAGCCCGAACCCGTGGCGACGGCGGATCCCGTGCCTCCCGGCATCCGACTTCGGGTGAATCGTCTGCGCGAACTCCGCAGCGACTACGCGGATCTGCCGAACTCCCCGACCGCTGCGGAGACGGCACGCGGCATCGATACCCTCGCCTCGCACGTCGAGCAACTCTTCGTCCGCCTCGACGCCAAGGCGGAGGCCGACCAGATCGTGCTCGCGGAAGCCGAGTACTCCGACAAGCTCGCACGCCTCGTCGCGGCGCTGGAACCCGACTACCTGCTCGATCTGCTGACGCGACCCGACCTCTGGGATGCCCCGGACGAGCGCATCGGCGAAGTGCGCGAGGCACTGACGGGGGTGACCACGCAGATCGTCGACAACATCAAGCAGGTCAACGCCCGCACGGGTCTGCGCTTCCAAGTGTCGTTGGATTCCCTCATCGGGCGCTCGGAGTTGCGCGACTGGGAACGGCAGTTCCGGCAGAGCTCGGGGGAGTGAGGGCGAGATGAAGACCATCGGAGTGCTCGGAGGAATGAGCTGGGAGTCGTCGCTCGAGTGGTATCGGCTCGCGAACGAGCGCGTGCACGGACTGCTCGGCGGTCATCACTCGGCGCGCATCCTGCTGGACTCGCTCGACTTCGCCGTGATCGAGGAGATGCAGGCGCGGGATGACTGGGATGCGTCGGGTGCCCTGCTCGCCGATCGCGCACGCGCGCTCGAGGGCGCCGGCGCCGAGGTACTGGTGCTGTGCACGAACACGATGCACCTCGTCGCGGATCGGATCCAGAAGGCGGTGACCATTCCCTTCCTCCACATCGCCGATGTCACCGCCGAGGCGATCGCCGCCTCCGGGATGCAGACGGTCGGGCTGCTCGGTACGGCGTTCACGATGGAGCGTCCGTTCTACGCCGAGCGCCTCGCGACCCACGGCATCCGCACCATCGTGCCGGAGGAGGACGACCGGGCGGCCGTGCACTCCGTCATCTACGACGAGCTCGTCCACGGCGTGATCCGCGAGGAATCGCGCCGACGCTACGTCGAGGTGATCGAGCGTCTGGTGTCGCGGGGAGCCGAGGGCATCATCCTGGGCTGCACCGAGATCGAACTGCTCATCTCGGCCGCGGACGCACCTGTTCCGGTGTTCCCGACGACGGCGCTGCACGTCGACGCCGCGGTCGATCTCGCCCTCGGGAACTCGTCCACGCCGTGAGTGCCCGGCGGAGGCGACGCGGCTCGGCCCCGTCACCCCCGCCGGACGGGAGTTCACTCAGCCCTTCGCACCTTTGCGGGGCTTCAGGAACTCGTCTGGTGCACTCTTCTCGCGCTTGGCCGCACGCTTCTCCTTGAGCGTGAGCTGCGGCGCCTTCTTGCTTCCTCGACCCTGGATGGACTTGCCTGACATGGTTGCTCGCTTCCCCTTCTGTGGCTGGCGTAACCTCTGACCATAGCCCGTTGCCTGTGGAAGTCAAATTACTTTCTGACCGGGTTGTTTTTGCTACACTGGACACCGCTGAGAACGACGTGGACACAGCGCTGCGACGGGGACGACCCCGGGCCGCGGTCACCAGTCGGGGACGACCCCACCTCGAAGGAGTCCAGCGATGTCACGCACAGAGCTCAGACAGTTGATCAGCGGCACGGACGTCGTCCGCATCGTCCTCGGATGGGGTGCCTTCGCGGCTCTCCTCCTGCTGCACCCGGTGTTGGCCGCCCCCGTGGCCGCCCCGGTCCTCGTGATCGCCCTGGGCGCGATCATCGCCGTGATCCTCGTGTGCGCGTTCGGTGTGGTGAAGCAGGCCGAGGCCCTCGCCCATCGACTCGGCGACCCCTACGGCTCGCTCGTCCTGACGCTGTCGATCGTCCTCATCGAAGTCATCCTGATCTCGGCGGTCATGCTCGGCCCGGGAGAGCACGCCACCATCGCGCGCGACTCCGTCATGGCGGTCGCGATGATCATCCTGAACCTCGTGATCGGGCTCGCCCTCCTGCTCGGCGGTCTCCGCCACCGCGGCATGGCGCACAACCGCACCGGCACGTCGGCGTACCTGTCGATGCTCATCGTCCTCATCGCGCTGGCCTTCGGCCTCCCGGCCCTCATCGGCACGGACGGATCGTTCACGACCGCGCAGGAGATCCCGATCATCATCCTCACCGTCCTGCTGTACGCGTTCTTCCTGTACCTGCAGATGGGTGCGCAGGCGAGCGACTTCACCGAGGTCGACCCGCGCCTGCCGCAGAGCCCGCAGCACCCGGAAGAGTCCGAAGCCGGCGGGGGCATCCGACAGGTCGTGGCCGAGCACCGCACCGAGGTCCTCGTCCGCCTCGCGCTGCTGGTGGTCACCGTCATCCCGATCGTGCTGCTGTCGCACGACATGGCGGCACTCCTCGATGACGGTCTGGGTCGCCTGGGCGCCCCGGTCGCCCTCGCCGGAGTGCTCATCGCGGGCATCGTCTTCCTCCCCGAGTCCATCACCGCCGTGCGAGCGGCCCTCGGCGGTGAAGCCCAGCGGGTGAACAACCTCTGCCACGGCGCCCTGGTGTCCACGGTGGGACTCACCATCCCCGCGGTGCTGATCATCGGCATGTTCACCGGCCAGACCGTGGTCCTCGCTGAGTCGCCGGCGAACCTGCTGATGCTCGCCGTCACCCTGCTGCTCTCGGTGACGACCTTCGCTGCCCGGCGCGTGACCGCGATGCACGGTGCCGCACACCTGGTGACGTTCGCCGTCTACCTCGTCGTGCTGTTCAGCTGAGGCGTCGACCACCGATCGAACGGACCTTCCACCTAGACTGGCCGCTGTGAGGGCGACCCAACCACCATCGGCGTCTGCCACGATCGGCGCCGTGACGTGGGGACGCCTCTACTTCGCCGTCCAAGCCGCCGCCGGCGCCGCCTGGTGGGTCGCGGTGTTCGCCCTTCCGGCCGTCCGCACCGCGACACTGGGCACGCTCGACTTCCGGATCGTCGCCGCACTGGACATCCCGTTCTTCGTGATCGCGTCGGCCCTGGTCGCGTGCGGTGTCCGGAAGGCCGTCTGGATCGCGGCACCGTGGACCGTGCTGGTCGCGATCGGAATGGTCGGGTACGCCACGGTGACGGCGACCGCGGGCTGGGGTGCCCTCCTGATGGTGGCGGCCGCGGCGGGATCGACCGCTGCCGCGGTCGTCCTCTTGCTGGGGCGCGTGCCCTCGGAATGGCTGCTCATCGGGCCGTTCCGGTTCCGCCCGGCGGCGGAGGCCAGTGCCAGGACGCTCGTGTCGAAGACCACGCTCCAGACCCTCGTCTTCTCGGCGACGTTCCTCGTGGCTCTACCCGCGATCATCGTGGGCCTGGAGTGGCGCTGGGGACTGCATCTCGCCCTCCCCCCTGCCGTCCGCGTCGGCGGAGCCGTACTGTTCGTCGCGGCGTTCGCGCTCTCGACCTGGTCCTCCACCGCGATGGCTGTGCAGGGAGCGGGCACGCCGTTGCCGTCGTCGACGCCCCGCCGGCTCGTGATCACGGGCCCGTACCGCTTCGTCCGCAATCCGATGGCGATCGGCGGGATCGCGCAGGGCGTGGCCATCGGTCTGATGGTCGGCTCCTGGCTCGTGATCGTCTATGCGCTCAGCGGCTCCCTCGTGTGGAACGCGCTGGTCCGCCCGCTGGAGGAGGCCGACCTCGAGGAACGATTCGGATCGGCGTTCCGCACCTACCGCGACCGGGTCTCCTGTTGGATCCCGCGACGACCGCTCATCGCGTCCGCGGGCTGAGCGGTACCGAAGCGCCGCCGACCGATCAGAAGTCCGCCCGCGAGGAGGAGCAACAGCCCGATCCCGGCGAACAGAGTCGCGGAAGGCCCATCGAGACCCGTCGACGGCAAGCCGCCGCCACCTCCCTGATCCGGATCCGGAGGCAGGACCGGATACACGTTCGTGATCGCGGCGATCTGCGAGAACGGCGGTTCCGCTCCCTCCGTGGCGGGCGTGGTGATCGTCACAGTCTGCCCGTCGTTGATCCGGGAATCCTCTCCGAACGCGCCGACCGCTCCGGTCTCGGAGACCTGACACACCGACCCGAGAGGAAGTCCGTCCAGACGCGTGCGCAGGTCGCTCGCGCTCGAGACGCTGAGGACGCCGTCGTCCGGCAGCACGAGCGGGACCCCGGCGACCGTGCACTCGACCAGGAACTCGAAGACATCCGGCGCGCGGTCGGCGTCACCGGCCACGACCTTCTGCACCGCGAGGTCGCCGTCCAACAGCGTCACCCCGGCCTGCACAGGGGCCACGGAGTACTCGCGCCCGCCCGCATCCGTCCCCACGGCGCCCATCTGGTTCCACGCGAAACCGCCGGCGTCGGGAACGGTGATCGGAGCGAGGTCCGGGTACGCGGTCGACTCCGGGACGTTCTGCGTCTCGTAGTGCAGCGCAAGCACCTGACCCGGCGCGAACGCCCCCTGGGCGGTGCCCGTGAAGTCGATCGTGACCCGGATACCGGTGACCTCCTCCCACGCTCCCGTGTACGAGAGCACCGGCACCCAGGTGGCGGTGGTCTCACAGAGCAGATCGCCGAACCACGCAGAGCTCGAGCCGGTCCCCACGCACGGCGACGCGGACGTCGTGACGTCGAGCGTCAGGGTCGCTCCGCTGGGGAGGACGTTCGCGGCGAGCGACTCCGGAAGGAGCACCGGGTCGAACGTGCTGTTGCGTGCGCCACCCGTCGCGAGCATCCGGTCGCCGATGCGCGGCAGGGGATCCACGATCGACACGGTCTCGAAGCCGACGGTCCCGCTGTTCACGACGGACAGCCGCCAGTCGTCGGTCGCGCCGACCGCCGTGTAGGCAGCGCACGGCGTGCGGGTGTATCCGTCGGGGTCCAGCGGGCAGGCCGCGTCGGGGTTGTTCAGGTTGACCTGACCGTCGACCAGATCACCGTAGATCTCACCCTTGACGTACTTGTACGCGGCGAGGGATCCGCCCGGCGACGGCTGCACGTAGTTGGTCGTGCCGCACTGATCGGGGTCCAGGTCGGGCACCGTGCCCTCGCCGTTCCCGGACGTGTTGGTGCACGCGGTGAGCTCTTCCTCGGTGGTGACGACGAACGTGTTGGTCGTGAAACCGTCGAGAGCGAGTCCCGGAGCGAGCACGAGGTTCACGGTGATCGTGAAGACCTCACCGGGCGACATCCGGTTCCCGCCGTCCGGCCAGGTGAACGTCACGTTCTTCCCGGTGTCGTCGATCAACGCGGACACGTCGGTCGACAGCGTTCCGCCTGCCGAGGTCTGGTAGATCGGAGGCGAGAAGTCCCAATCGAGGTACTCGGGGAGCGTGTCCTCGAGCTGGTCGATCGTGAGGAACCCCGTCCCGGTGTTCGTGAACTGCAGCGTCCACGGGAGGCTCGCGCCGATGGAGACGACGTGACTCGATCCGGGCTGCGACTTGACGACGTCGATCTCGTGCGTACCGGGGTCGATCGCCAGTTCGGCGTCGGCGTCGGCATCTGCGTCGGCGAACAGCCCATCGAGCCTCTCGCTCACGACCGTCGCCGCGTTCGGCAATGCGGACGGAAGAACGAGCGCGGATCCGTCGCGCTGGGTCGCCAGCACGACGACGTCGAAGGCGAGCTGCGCGGTCCAGTCCTCCGGAGGGGCCGTTCGCGAGAAGACCTCGCCGGCGGCGTTGCGGAACACCGCCCGGAGACCGATGATCTGCGCCGGGTCCGTGCCCGCGGGGAGTGCCGCGGTCGCCGCGAACGCCCCTTCCACCCAGGTGGCGCCCACGAGCGCATCGACCCGCACCTGATCGGCGCCGGCGGGCAGCACGGTGCTCAGCGCCGGGTCGGGCGCGAGCTGCACGCCGTTCCAGAAGTCCGCGTCGGCGTCCGTGATGGTCACCTGCTGGGTGGCCGCGGTCGACGCGCCATCCGTCGCCTCCAGCGCCACGGTGACGGGGTCGTCGAGCTCGGTCTCGAGGATCGCATCCGGATCGATGGTCTTCGCCAGGGTCGCGTCGAGCAGACCGCTGATGAGGACCACCGTGTCGTTCGCCGTGTCGCTCGGAGTCGAGGCGTTGCCGGAAGGCGTCAGCACGGGGTCGTAGGACTGGGCGATGACGTCGTTGGCGACGGTGCCGGGCTCGACGAGCTGATCCGCATCCGAGCGCTCGAACTGCCGCACCTTGGTGACGATCTCGATACCCAGATCCTCGCCGGCACGGATGCTGCCGCCCTCGGTCGCCGGATCGATGCCGTGGAAGACGACGCTGACCCCGACCACCGTCGCGAGCGCATCCGTGGCGAGCGCTCCCGCGTCGGTGAGGGAGAGCGTGCGGGTGCTGAGCGTACCGTTCGCCGCGCGGTCCCACAGGGTGACGGTCGAGGCGTCCGGATCGACCTGCTCCGCCGGGTAGGTGAAGGAGAGCGACTGCACGTCGACCCGCTCGTACGGGTTGGTGTCCGGGTCGTAGTCCGCACCGTCGAACGGATCGTCCGCCCAGGCATCCGGTGCGCTCACACACTGGTCCGCTGCACCGGCGACACAGGGGATCGGATCGGTCACCCGCAGGTAGGAGGCGCGCGCCGTGCTGTCGTTCCTCGCCTCGATGTCGAAGGTCACGTTCGGATAGTTCGCGGGATCCACGTCGGCGGACTCGGGAATCGTCACGGTCGCGGGGGTGACCGTCTTGTCCACCGAGACGAGGGGAGGCTGGTCGATGAGGGTGATGTTGTCCTGCTCGATGTCGCTACCGTTCCCCGCCGCCGACGTCCAGTCGCCGCGCAGGCTGTTCCAGATGATCCCGGGGTCGGGGTCGTTGAAGTTCTCGTCGGCGCTGACCCAGCGGTCGGTCGTCACGCTGTCGTCGCGCACGACGTTGCGCAGCTCCCAGGTGAGGAAGGTCGTCCGGTACTGCCCGACGGCGGAGGTCGCGAGACCGGATCCGGGCTCCGGTCTCGTCGGGTCCGTGCTCGCGGCGCGCGCGGCGTCGTCGGGTGCATAGACCAGGCGCACTCCCGTCGTGCCGGCGGACTGCTCGGGGGAGAGCGTGTAGCCGAGGAAGCCGTCCGGCCCCATCCACGATCCGCCAGGAGCGGCGATAGGGGTCCACACGCCGTCGACGAACAGGGAGACCTCGGTGATGTCATCCCAGGCCAGCAGGGGGTCGTCGGCGAGGGTGACGGGGTCGATGCTCAACAGGTCGAAAGCCTGGAACACCGTCGTGGCCACGCCGGGCGGGTCATCGCCGGGGGCCGTCGCCGGATCGGACAGGGTGAGGCTCTCGATGCCCGGAGTGCCGGTGCGCCATTCATTGCGTGTCGAGACGATCGCCCCCGATTGGGCGTCGAGGAAGTCGACGTCGGTGGTCCTGTCGCCGCTCTCGACCCACCGCTTCTGGACGTCGATGCCCTCTCCCTCACCCGTGGCGGGGATCTGCACGCCGATCGTGTCCTGATCGGTGACGACGTCACTTTCGATGCCGTCCGGAAGGCCGTCGACCTCTCCCCGGCTCTGCGCGCTCGCCTCGTTCTCGTAGACGGTCGGCTCCTGCGCCGACTGCTCGTCCTCGGGATCGTCGCGCAGGTCCGTGGGACCGGTGCCGTCGCGGAGATCGGCTCGCGCCTCGAACACGATGTTCGGCACGACGCTGAACCCCTGGGGGAAACCGTCCGGATTGTCGAAGGTGAAGCGGATACCCGTGACGTCGGACGGCACATCGGGCGGGGTGAGCGCGGCGGCGAACTCGGCACGACTCATCTGGAACGTCTCCGCCGTCGCGCCCGTGCTCACGGTCGCGAGCGTGACCCACGAGCCGTCCGGACGCTGATACTCGACCGTGGCGGTGGTGTTGGGCGGAACCTGGGTCGGCGCGATCGCGACGATGTCGAAAGCATTCCAGAAGTCGTCGGACTGACCCTCGCGCCACGTGTCCTCGACCACGATCTGCGTCGGGTCGACCTGGGCGACACCCGTCTGCGTGGTCGCGGTCAGGCCCGCGACGACGCTGTTCCCCGGTTCGACCGCACCGCCGGGAGTGATCTGCTTGTCGAGGATGACGTCGATCTGGGGGTAGTAGACAGTGATGTCGTCGGAGGCGTCGTCCTCCGCCGTTCCGACATCGTTCGAGGCGGTGACGTCGATCGTGTTCGTCCGCTGATTCGTCGGCGTCGCCTCGCTCACGAGCGACAGGGACGGCTCGATCGCCACGTCGACCGTCGCCACTGCGTCGGCGGGGATCTGACCCGTGAACTCGATCTCGAAGCCGGTGACGGTTCCCGCCGGTGGGGCGGGCGTCTCACCGTCCGCGAAGGGAACGGGCGCCTGCGCCGCGCCGTCGATGTACCAGACGATCGTGGCCCCGGTGGCGCCCGTCGGATAGTCGATACCGGAGGGGAAGCCGCCGAAGACCATGTCGGCGTCGAAGAAGTCGAGGTCCGAGATCGTCAGGCTCTGCACCGGGCCGTTCGAGGTGTTCGTCGCGGTGAGTTGGGCCGTAGCCTCTCCGCCTGCCGGGAGCTCAGCCGGGGTGATCGTCTTCCCGGCGACGACGTCCACGGTCAGGGGACCGATCTCGTACGGAGCCGTCGCGTTGTCGCTGGCCGTCGCGTCGCCGGGGGCGTTCACGGTCGAGGTGATGTCGTTCGTGACCGTGTCGCCGGTGGCGAGCGAGCTCGCGTCGTTGCGGTCGGTCTCGCGCTGTTCCACGGTGAAGCCGGTCGAGGCGGCGGCATCGGATGCGATCGTGCCGCCGGCGTAGGTCATCCGGATCCCGCCGACGTCCTCGGGCGCGACCCCTGCGGGCAACTCGGGGTTCGCTCCCGGAGTGCCCGTCTGCCAGCCCCACGTTCCGGTTCCTTCGTCGTAGACATAGACGTCGACCTGGACGGTGGTGGCATCCGGGGGCAGTGTCGTGGACCCGAACCCCTGGAAGTCGACGATGCGGAACGGGTTGTCGGTGCCGAGCGTCGCCGCCCCGTCGACCGCGCTCGTCGGCTCCTGGATCACGAGGGAGTCACCACCGATGTTCGACTGGTTCTGCGCACCCACTGTGATGGTCGATGTCGCGCCGGGATCGAACTGCTGCGACGCGGGGGTCCAGCTCTTGCTGGCTTCGACGCCGATGACGGTCTCGACCGTGACGACGGCGTCCGCACTGTCCTGGATCGTCGCCGGGAGGTCTCCTGGTCCGTTGTCCCAGTCCGCCGTTGCGGTGTTGGTGACGGTGTCGCCGTTGTAGGCCCAGTCGGCCGGAAGATCCAGTGGCGCACGCAGCACGACGCTCAGCTTCAAAGTCCCGCCAGCTTCGAGTCCGATCCCGCCGTCCACCGGCTGCTGGAAGACGACCTGGACCGTGCAGTCGTCGCTGACCTCGACCGGCACGCCGCCTTCTTCGACGCACCCGGCGGTCGTCGCGGTCAACGGGAGCGTGGAGGGCGTGTACGAGGAGCCGACGAACTCGAAGCCCGCGAATTCGGCGGGGAGCGTGTCCGTGAGGACGACGTTGAGGCAATCCACGTCGTCACAGACCAGGTCGACCGTGTACGTGAACTCGTCGCCTGGTTGGAGAGTGTCCTGCGTTTCCAGGTCGTCGACGCGCTTGTCGATCCGCAAGGACGATTCCGCGGCCTGTGCGGCGAGGGGAACGGCGAGCCCGGCCCCGATGAGACCGAAGACCGCGACGAGAGCGAGCAGGAGGCGGCGCAGTCGGTGTTCAGCGGGTCGAGACGTCGTGGACATGGTGCTCGATTCGTGGGGAAGCCCCGCAGGGGCGACGAAGGAGTGCGTGTCGTCTGGAGTTTAGGAGCAGAAATGGTTCTCTACCAGGGGTTGTGGACGCTCTCTCACCCGGCAGGGGTGAGGGCGCCTTGAAGCGCGAGAAACAGTTGCCTCAAGCAACTGAACTGATATCGTGCAATTGTGGCCGTCCACGACGAGAACAGTGAGATCGACGACATCCGCGACGCCCTCGTACGTGTGGTCGCCGAATGGACCAGTGGCGAGCTGCAGGTCAAGGTCGCCGCGACGGTCGACGATTCGCTCGACGCCGCCGAGACCCGCGCCCTGTACCTGGTCGGCATGAACGGCGGAGCGCTGGGCTTCGGCCAACTCGCCGAGCGCGCCGCCCTGTCCAACCCGACCACGTCGAAGCTGATCTCGCGCCTGTCGGCGCACGGTCTGGTGGACCGGGTCCGATCCGGTCGCACGGTCGAGGTGCTGCTGACGGCCGCCGGCGCCGAAACCTATGCGCGACTCGTCGCCGCGGGCCAGCAGATGGTCGGCGGCGCTCTCTCCGGCTGGGAGCCGGAAGAGATCACGCAGTTCCATCTGCACCTGAGCCGCTTCGTCGCCGCTCTGCCCCGGGCGACCCGCGCGGCCGCGTCACCTACCCCGCCCGAGCCCGTCTCACCCCTACAGGAGGAATCATGACCCGCACCTTTGTCGTCACCGGCGCCGCATCCGGCATCGGAGCTGCGACCGCCGAACTGCTCCGCTCGCACGGGCACACCGTGATCGGTGTCGACCTGGCCGGCGTAGAGGTCTCCGGTGATCTGTCTACCCCCGAGGGCCGTGTCGCAGCAGCCGAAGCCGCGATCGATCAGAGCGGAGGCAGCATCGATGCCGTCATCGCGTGCGCGGGAGTCGCGGCACCGATCGCGAAGACCATGGCGATCAACTACTTCGGCGTCACCGAGTTCCTCACCGCACTGCTGCCGAAGCTCAGTCTCGCCGACCAGCCGCGTGCTGCGGTGGTCTCTTCGATGGCATCGCTGCAGCCCGTGTCGGCCGAGCTCGTCGATGCCGCCCTCAGCGGTGATGAGGCACTGGCGCTGGAGATCGGCGGTCAGCTCGCGGCGACTCCGGAGGCCGGATTCCTCAACTACTCGTCGAGCAAGCGTGCCCTGTCCCGCTGGGTTCGCCGTGAATCCGTCTCGGCGGCCTGGGCCGGAGCCGGCATCCCCCTCAACGCCGTCGCACCCGGCACCGTCACGACGCCCATGACCTCAGGCCTGCTCGCGAGCCCCGAGGGCCTCGCCCAGGTCGACGCCGCGGTGCCGATGCCGCTCAACTACCACCAGCCGGCTTCGTCGATCGCCGAGCTCCTGGTGTGGCTGACGAGCCCGGCGAACACACACATGGCCGGCCAGACGATCTACTGCGACGGCGGGGCTGATGCCGTCCTGCGTGGAGACGACATCTGGTCCTGGAACGACACCCCGCGCGGGTGATGTCGCTTGATCGATCCTGGGTCAGCGACACGAGGTGGCTGTGGGTGAAGTGAAGATCGAAGTGGTCGATCCGCAGGACGACGCTCGACTCCTCCGATGGAACGCTCTCCTGCGCGAAGGCTACGCGAGCGGCCGTCGGCACGTGTGGTCCCGCAGTGACGATGCGACGCGACTGCAGTTCCAGAACCCGCATCCGACCCGCCGATCGGTGCTGTTGCTCGCAGGCATCGACGGGGTCGCGGTCGGCGCGGCCGAAGCGCACGTGCACCCTGGCGATCCCGCCTAGGTCGAGATCGCTGTCCGCGATGACCGCCGGCGGCGCGGGGTCGGCCGGGCACTGCTTCGCGCCGTGAGCGAAGCGCTGCGATCCTCGGCCACGGTGATCCGCGCCGAGACGTATTCCGATGACGGAGTCTCTTTCGCCTTGTCCGCTGGACTGAGGGCCGGCAGCCGCGAAAGCCGGCAGATCGTCGGCCTTCCGATATCCGAGGGAACACTTGCCGAACAGGACGAACGTCCTGACGACATCGACATCCGCTCGTGGTCCGGGCCCTGTCCCGATGAGTTGCTCGAAGGGTGGGCGCGACTCCGATCACGCATGTCGGACGAGGTGCCGATGGGCACTCTCACCCGCTCGACGATGCGCCCTGATGTCCAAGCCGTCCGCCGCAACGAGCAACGTATGTCCGAACAGGGATACATCCTGGTGCGGAGTCTGGCGCGTGCGGGCGAGGAAGCCGTCGGGTACACGGAGATCCTGCTCTCCCGCTCTGATCCCGAGATCGTGCATCAGGACGACACCTTCGTCGAAGAGCGGGTTCGCGGTCGCGGCGTCGGACGCGCGTTGAAAGTCGCCAACGCCCGTCTGCTCATGAGCCTTCCGGAAAGCGCCGGATCACGGATCCTGCAGACCTACACCGAGCCGACGAACACACCGATGCTCGCACTCAATCGCTCCTTCGGCTTCGAGGAGGCGGATGTGCTGACCGTGCTCGAGGGCCCGCTCGCCTGAGACCTCGTCGCCCGTTGCAACCTGCTGACGTTCCGCGGGTTGCGGGGATCTGGAGCGCGTACGCCAGACCGCGGTGACCTCTAGCGCCAGAACGAAGCACCGTACCCCGTCAAGGCGACGAGGAAGAGCAATGCCGCCAGTGTGAACAGAACACGGCGAGCAGCTGCGTTCCGGGCCAGAAGCGTCACGACCGGCGACAGAACGACGACGGCCGGCAGGAGGAAACCGAGTGTCGTGACGACCGTGAGCAGCCCGGATCCCGACGAATCGTGGATGGCGCCCACCGCCAGCACGACCGCTGCGCCGATGAGGATCGCTCCCACATCACCGAGCAGAATGACCGCGACGCGACGCGAAAATCGCGTGATCAGCCCACCCAATGCTCGTATGCCTGCTCCGGCAGCGAACGCGGACATAGCCGCAGTCGCTGCCGACGAGTAGGCGGTCAACGGGGCCCCGGCCGCCGCCCAGCTGACGAGGCTGATCACGCCCGCAAAGATGGCGACGGTCGCCCCCGCGGTGAGAACATGCTCCGCATTCGAGAGCTGTGGATGTGGCCGGAGTTCACTCACGCTCATCAAACAGTGCCCTCATTCCCCTCTGCCACCATCAACTTGCTCCGGAGCCAGAGACCAAGACTCGCGCCAAGACTATGCACCCGATGCTTACCGCGACCGCGACGAGAACGAGCACCGTCGTCAGCCGCAATAGGGTCCGACGCGTCCATTCCGCGTTCCGCCACGAGACGCGGCCACCGGCGAAAACCATCACGAGCGGAACCACAGCGGCGATGAACGCTGCCAGGAGCCCTGCCACTTGTGCGTCCGTCTCCACCCCGATTCCTGCGAAACCGAAGTACAACCATGCGACGGGCAACGTCAACACGCCCAGCACACCCGCGCTCACGGTGATAACGGCATGGCTTTTCGACGTGCGAGGCTGCGACGCGCTGAGCAAGGTACCTGCCGCCGCGAGCGCGAACCCGACAATGTATGGCCACGCCGCCAACGGGTTGATCCCGGAAAGCGCGAGAGACGCTGTTCCGCCGAGCACAAGGTGCACGGAGACAAGGATGCACCCGAGGAGCGCCGCGGTGGGGGCGGATTCCGAGACCATGGTCCAGCTTTCGCGGGGGTGTTCAGGTGAGGAGTCCATCATCGGCGTCCTCTCTGTCAACCTCCCCTCGCGCGCGAGGGCATCACGACTGCGCTACTGGAAAGCTCCCGGCATACCGCATGGATCATCGGAAACCTCGCCCGAGGAATAAACATAGGCACCGGGCACCAGGTCACTTACCTGCACAGACGGGAAGCTCTGCTCCACCCGCTCTTGCTCTCCGGCGATCTTTAGAAACACCGAAAGTTCACCCTTGAGCGTGGAAACCTTAACACGCTCCTCATTTGTTCGGTGGAACTCGCCTTCCAGCGTTTCCGCAGTGACCGGCTGCTTCGCAGGTATGGTCGCAGCGGGGGTGCCACCTGAGTCGGCCGAGATCAGACGCCAAGTTTCGCCGTCGGACACCGTTTCATCATGGATTGTCAGATTCACTGCGTATACGTCTAGATCTGCTTCAACACACTGCACGAATGCGAGCGAATCATCAACAACCGTTAATGACACTGGTCCGGATAAGTCTGGCCGCGACGGCACCAGTCCACACGAAGTTAATCCGACCAACAGGACGACGAGACCAACCGGGACAACGAGTACGCGCCCCGCTTTACGCCTAGCCACCGCAATATGCACTATAGCCACCCTCTAGCATCCCTGCATCATGTTCGAAGAAGTTCCCACACGCTACGTCTCCCGTCGTGATCTGGGAGAAAAGCATTTCGCCAGAATAAGCCAGCGCGAACGAAAGGTTCCCGTAGCCCGCCCATTGGGATGCGTGCCGACTTTCATGTGCGAGCGTCGCTTCATCATCTGCTTCGCCATCCAGCACAGACTCGAGCGCTGCCTCACCACCGGTCACGAGGAAAACGCTCCCTAGTGTCGTCCCACCACGAGCTGGGATCTTGCTACCCGAGCAGACGAGGAGTGCGGCAGTGTCGCTGTACCCGCACTTCCCTCCGGCTAGCACTGCACTCCAATAGGCCACCGAGGAAGCTGGGAGATTGGCAATGTCTCGGAGGCCCTTGTTCTGCCCCATGAAATCGGTCATGAGAGTACCGAACCACGCGTAAATCCTCAGCCCAGGCCGAACGAGATCGTCCCTTGCCTCACAAACGCGGGGATTGAAGGCTCGGCAGGGATCGACTTGCCCGTTGATGATTCCGTCTTTAGCCAACGGCGAGGACGCTCCACGACAATCTGGAGACCCCCACTTACACCCGGTGCCTGTCGTCGTGACCGTTCTAGCGGGTTTCTGCGCGGCAGGTGGACGGATCCAGTTTCCGTGGTCGTCTGTGATCATCGGCCTCAAGCCACTGGGGTCGGACAGTGTGACTGGGTTGTTTGCGGAGTACGTGTACCCCGTGTTCTGCTGCGGAAGGTTCGCGTCGATGACAGGGTCGACCGAGAGGAACTTGCCGAGCACCGGGTCGTAGGTGCGTGCCCCGACCGTAGTGAGCGCCGAAGACGCAGTGACCGGCTTGTTCATGTAGCCGTTTCCATCCGCCCACATACCGCCCGCCATCGTGATGGGAGCACCGTAGGGATCACGGTAGTTGCGCTCGGTGACGCCGGTGTTGGCGACGGTCTGCGTGTCCACGCTGCCCTCCAGGTTGGTGAACAACCAGGTCATGGTGGTCCCTGTGGTTCCGGTCTTCGCTGAGCGCTGGGCGATGGGCTTGCCCTCCGCACCAGAATAGGTCCGGTAGCCGGCGACCACACTTGAACCGACAGCTTGAGACAGAACCGTGTCCCCGACGGTGAGCGAAGCGCCCTCAGTACTGCTCACGCGCAGCAGCAGCGACCCGTCTGCGTGATAGATGTTCGTCTGCGTGGCGCTGCCGGTGGCGACCTTGCTGACCTTGCCGACCTCGCTGAACGTCGCCTGCTGGCCAGGCCGTGTGGTCATGTTCCCGGCATCGTCGTACCCGTAGGTGCCCGGGTTGAAGCTGGCAGGCCCGGTGACCCCCGTGACCGCGTGTGGCCGAGCGGCTCCAGCTGCCGGGTACGTGTACGAAGCCGTGGAGACCGAACCTGTGCTCGAGTGTGTCGTGACGCCGGTCCGGTTTCCGGTCTGAGTGTCGTAGGCGTAGTCGATCCACATCGGAGCCAGGCCGCCCATCTTCGTTGCCATCGGAGCGGCATCGCAGGCTGTGGACGCGTTCGGTGTCCATGCTCGCGTGAGTTGACGGAGCCCGTCGTAGGTGTAGCAGGTCTTCTGTGTGGCCGTCGTCGGCAGCAGGGAGTCAATCGTGGAAGAGGTCACGTTGCCCGCCTTGTCACGCGTGTAGGTGCGGTCCGCGACGTAGTGTCCGGTGCCTCCGAACACCGCGTTGTCCTTGATTGCCATGACCTGGCCAGTCGCCTGGTCATAGCCGTAGGTGGAGTAGCCGCTGTTGCTGCCGTTGAGCCTATTGAACTGCGTCAGCTGACCGACGGGCGAGTACACCGTATTTGCGAGCACGATGGACGAGCCACGAACGCCGCTGAGCTGACCCAGAGAGGTATAGCTGTAGCGGATAACCTCTGAAGGGAGTCCGCCCATTGCCGGCACGGTCTTCGCCTGAAGAGTCGAGTCGGGGAAGTAGTAGAAATCGGTCTTGTAACTAGTACCCGCGAAGGCGGGTGCCCCTGCAGGGATCGACAGATTCGTGTTGAGCGGATTGCCGGCGGCGTCGTAGGCCCCGACTGTCGTCGTGTAGGCCTTGCCCGGTGTTCCAGGTGTGGAATCGGTGTACGAGGACGTGGTGGTGACGAGTCCTTTACTAACGGTGTCGTAGGTCCATGAGGCGAGCTTCGAGCCCGATGCGGTCCCGGCGTACGTGGCCGTCTTTCGATTGAGCTCGTCGTACGTCGTGGTGACGGTGACTCCGCGGGCGTCGATCGTCGATGTCATGTTGCCGACAAGGTCGTACGTCGCTGTGGACACTCCCGAATCCGCATCGTCTTGCTCGATCCGGTTGCCGAGCAGATCGTATGTCCAGGCCCATTCGTTGCCGGCTGGGTCGGTCATGCTCTCCATGTGTCCTGCGCCATCGTATGTGTAGGTGGTTGCCTGTCCGGTTCCGGAGATCGCACCGGAGAGGTACTGCACAAGTTTCGTCTTCTGCCCCAGCGAGTTGGTGAAGGTGCTGGTCGCAGTTCCGCCCGCCGGCGGAAAGGTGTCAACCCGGTCGGCACCGGAGTACGTGTTGACGGTCTGAGAGTGCAGACTTCCCACGTTGTTGAGCTTCGACGTCAGCGCGCGACCAACGGCGTCATAGGTCGTGATGACCTGCGACGGGATGTTGTTCTCACTGGTCGGAGTGAAAAACGCGGTGCCGGGCGTGATGGAATCGGTCCAGTAGTCGTTGTCGACGAAGTACTCGCGGCCTTGATGGTCGTAGTTCGTGGTCTTGATTACCGAGCCGCCACCCGAAGCTGCGGATTGGGTCTGGGTGGGGCGTGCGAGACCGTCGAATAGCTCGTACTTTGTGACAATGCCGCCACCGGTGAGGGTGTCAGTCTTAATCGCGTTCGGCGCAGTCTGTGACAGCGTGTACGTGAACGAGAGAGACGGCGTGGATGCACCCGTTTGCAGCGGCAACCACACCCTGCTGGTACGACCTAGCGCGTCGACCGTGATGGTCGTAGTGGAGCCGTTGGGGTCGACGATGGAGGTCTTCGCCCCGGTTGTCGGTTCGTAGGTGGTGGTCGTGTTCCACGAGAACGGGGCCGTGTTCGTCTCGACGGTGCTGAGCATGGGCGTCTTGGCTGCCGGCGTGTATGCAGTCGTGTTCGTGCGACCGAGAGCGTCCGTTGTCACCAGCGGGCGCCCGAGGGCGTCATAGGTGACGGTGCCGGTTATAGCCCAGTGAGGCTGGCCATTGTCGTAACGGTCCACCTTCTGCGTGTTGGTGGGCAGGCCACGGCTGGCCGCAGTTCCCCACGCGGCACCGTCGTACGTTGTCTTCTCGTCAGTTATCAAGTCCTGTGGGAACTGAGCCGAGCTAGCGTCGGCGCACGTCTTCGCGACAGAGCGGACCTGGCTGGGCAGCCCGAGCAGCCACTTCGTGGTGTTAGCGGCGGCGTAGGTCGTGGTCGTACATGTGCCGGGTGCGTCAGACGGGATGGTTGAGACGGTCAGCGGGTACCCGTACGTGTTGTCGAAGGTCGTGCGAGTTTCGAGGGTGCGGTTGCCACCTGTGGAGACCGGTTCGGTGGTGACCGTCTTCTGCACATTCGTCATCCGCGCGTTGCGGCTTCCGTCGTTCGATGTGATGGCGGACGCCCCGCCTCGCCCGCGGCGGAAAAGGCCGCGGTGACGGCGCCGGCAACGCCTTCGAAACCCTCCTCGCCACCCTCGGCATCACCCAGAAGAACGGCAAACCGTTCAAACCCACCACCCAAGGCAAAATCGAACGCTTCTGGCAGACACTGAAGAAGCACCTCGACGCACACCCGGCCACCTCACTGACCGAACTCCAAACCACCCTCGACCGGTTCCGCGACTACTACAACCACACCCGCCCCCACCGCGCACTCGGACGGAGAACACCCGCGTTCGCCTACCAACTCATCCCGAAAGCCGCCCCCACACCCACCAACGACCCGAACATCTGGCGCGTTCGCTACGACACCATCGACAACGACGGCAAAATCACCCTCCGCCACCACGGCAGACTCCTCCGCCTCGGCATCGGACGCGCCCACACCCGCACCGAGATCATCTGCCTCGTCCACAACGACGACGCCACCATCATCACCCTCGACACCGGCATCACCCTCGACACCGGCGAACTCCTCGCAGAATTCACCCTCAACCCCACCAAGAACTACCAACGCAAAAACGGCTGAACCCCCGAAACCGGGGGTTCAGCCGTTCACGATGTCCTGAGACATCGCACTGTGCGCGAGGGGGGACTTGAACCCCCACGTCCTTACGGACACTGGCACCTGAAGCCAGCGCGTCTACCATTCCGCCACTCGCGCGAGTGTCTCGTTCCGAAGAACTCAACTTCCCGAGGATATCACGCGATTTCACCCCCTGTTGCACACCCCGGAAGGCGGATCGGCGGCGTTCCCCCAGGACACCTGGCTACGATGTCCCTACCGGTCGGCATGCCAGAGGAGCCCAGTGGGACTACTTGACAGCTTTGAGAAGGGTCTCGAGCGCGCAGTGAACAGCGCGTTCGCGAAGACCTTCCGCAGCGGCATTCAGCCCGTGGAGATCGCTTCTGCGCTGCGGCGCGAAGCCGATACGAAGGCGGCTGTCGTGAGCCGCGATCGCATCATCGCGCCCAACAGCTACGTCGTGCGCCTGAGCGCGGACGATGCGGAGCGGATGCGCGGGCTCGGCGGCGCCCTGACCGATGAGCTGCTCGCGCTGCTGACCAAGCACGCCACCTCGCAGGGTTACAGCTTCGCCGGGCCGCTCGCGATCAACCTCGAAGCCGACGAGAAGGTCGCCACCGGTACCGTGCGCGTGAACTCGGGTTCGGTCGAGGGACGCGTCAGCTGGCAGGCCGTGATCGACGTCGATGGTCGCCGCCACGCGATCACCCGCGCCCGGACGGTCATCGGTCGCGGCTCGGATGCCGACATCACCATCGCGGATGCCGGGTCGAGCCGTAAGCACGTCGAGATCCTGTGGGACGGCGAGCGCGCCATGATGCGCGACCTCGGGTCCACCAACGGCACGAAGGTCAACGGCCAGAAGCTGCGCGAGGCCGCCCTCCCCACCGACACCACCATCACGATCGGACGCACCGACCTGGTGTTCCGCATCGTCCCCGTGGCCGCCCCGTCGCGCCCTGCGCCTCGCGGTGACGACGCCACCCGAGCGTTCGGAGCCCTCGGTTGAGTGAACTGATCCTCCTTCTCCTCCGCATCGGGTTCCTGGTCCTGATGTGGTTCTTCGTGTTCGGGGTCGTGTACTCGCTCCGGGCCGACCTGTTCGGGGTGCGCGTGCGCAAGCTCCCGGCCGAGGCGACCGCGGGAGCATCCGCCCCCGCACCGACACCCGCACCCACGTCGAAGCCGGCATCGTCGCGGGCCTCGACCGGTCCCGCCACGGTCGCGACGGCCAAGCGCCTCGTGATCACCTCAGGACCGAAGGCGGGCCTCGAGCTTCCGCTGAGCGCCGACTCCCTCACGATCGGTCGTTCCAGCGAATCCGCCCTGGTGATCCGCGACGACTACACGTCCAGCCACCACGCCCGGCTCATGCTCCGCGGCGACGCCTGGGCGATCCAGGACCTCGACTCCACCAACGGCACCTACGTCGCGGGCCAGCGCGTGAGCGGATCGCCCGTCGCCCTCTCGCTCGGCACACCCATCAAGGTGGGCGCCACGACCTTCGAGCTGCGAGCCTGACGCCGGCATGGTCTTCGAAGGCTCGAGCGTCGCGATCTCCCACACCGGGAAGGTCCGCTCCAACAACCAGGACTCCGGATACTCCGGGGCGAACCTGTTCGTCGTCGCCGACGGCATGGGCGGCCACGCGGGCGGAGACGTCGCCTCGAGCATCGCGATCCAACGCCTGGAGCCCCTCGACCAGCCGTACGAGTCGGCCGAGGACGCCCAGGCCTCGCTGCAGGCCGCTGCGACCACCGCGGCAGGCGACCTGATCCGCGCCGCGAAGGATCGTCCGGAACTGGCCGGCCTCGGCACGACCCTCAGCGCAATCATCATGGTCGACGAGTACGCGGTCATCGGCCACATCGGCGACTCCCGCATCTATCTGTACCGCGACGACGCACTCACGCAGATCACCGCAGACCACACGTTCGTGCAGCGCCTCGTCGACTCGGGCCGCATCACCCCGGAGGAGGCGCGCTACCACCCGCGTCGCTCGGTCCTCATGCGGGTGCTCAGCGACATGGACTCCGATCCCGAGCTCGACATGTTCGTCATGCACACGCAGCCCGGTGACCGCTGGCTGCTCTGCTCCGACGGACTCTCCGGCGTGGTCGACGAACCCCACATCCTCAAGGCGATGCAGCTCGGCCTCGCGCCCGGTCGCACCGCAGACAACCTCCTCAAGCAGGCCCTCGACGGAGGCGCGCCCGACAACGTCACGATCGTGCTGGTCGACGTGGGCGGACAGCATCCGATCCACTCGGGCACGCCCACGATCGTCGGCTCGGCGTCGAACCCCGACGGCGTCTATGTGCCTCCGGTACGCCCTCCGCGCAGCAACTGGCTGCACCCGGTGCGCCAGGCCGCGAACGAGCCCAGCCACTTCGAACCGGCCCCGGAGTACCTCGAGGAACTCATCGAAGAAGACCGTCGGCGCGCGAAACGTCGACGTGTCGGATGGATCGCGGCCGCGCTGCTGGTCGTCGCGATGCTCGCCTTCGCTGCGTTCGCGGCCTACAGCTGGACGCAGACGCGCTACTTCATCGGCGCCGACGAAGACAGCGTCGTGATCTTCCAGGGCGTGCAGCAGAACATCGGCCCGATCACCCTGTCGACACCGATCGAAGACACGGACATCCTCCTCGCCGACCTCCCGCCCTACCAGCGCGCCTCGGTCGAGCGCACCATCACCGCCCGCTCCCTGTCCGACGCCATGGCGATCGTCGACCGCCTCCGCACGGGCGCCGAAGCGAACGTCATCCAGCAGACCCCTCTGCCCACACCGATGCCCACACCGAGCGAGACGCCCGCCGGAGGTGAGGGATGAGCACCGACGTCCAGGCGGACACCACCGTCATCAAGGCCCTCAAGCGCCTCCGCATGCCCCAGACGCAACGCAATCGCGAGTTCTGGCTGCTGCTCTTCGCCTGCGCGATCAGCGGCGGCGCCCTGACGCTCGTGCAACTGGGCGCCCTGGGTGTGATCGACCCGATGATCCTCGCGATCGGCGGTGGCCTCGCCGCCCTCGCCTTCGCGCTCCACATCGTGCTGCGTTTCGTGGCCTCGGACGCCGACCCGTTCGTGGTCCCGATCGCCACGCTCCTCACCGGCCTCGGCATCGCGATGATCTACCGGATCGACATCGCGTTCAAGAACACCGGCTGGGACGCCTACTCCACCAAGCAGCTCGCGTGGACGGCGATCTCACTCGCCGGCGCGATCGCGGTCGTGATCCTGCTGCGCAACTACCGGATCCTGTTCCGGTACACGTACATCTTCGGTCTGGCCGGAATCCTCCTCCTGCTGCTGCCGTTCGTCCCGGGGCTGCGGATCGCCGATGCCAACGCGGCCGTGTGGGTCTCGCTCGGCGGCATCTTCGCCTTCCAGCCCGGAGAGCTCGCCAAGATCTGCCTGGCGATCTTCTTCGCCGGGTACCTGGTGCGCACTCGCGAGAGTCTGACCTCGGTCGGCAAGCGGGTCCTCGGCATCACCTGGCCCCGCATGCGCGAGCTCGGGCCGGTCCTGGTGGTCTGGCTGATCTCGCTCGGCATCATCGTCTTCCAGCGGGACCTCGGCACCGGAACCCTGATCTTCGGGATGTTCGTCGCGATGCTCTACGTCGCGACCGGCAAGACGAGCTGGGTGCTCATCGGCCTCGGCCTGGTGGTCGCGGGCGTCGCACTCGCGACGCAGATCCTCAGCTACGTCCAGGGCCGCTTCACCAACTGGCTGTTCCTCTTCGATGCCGGCCGCGTCGACCCGGACGGCGCCGGCTACCAGCCGATGCAGGGCCTGTTCGGTCTCGCGCGCGGTGGACTCATCGGCACCGGATGGGGGCAGGGACGCCCCGAGGTCACTCCGCTCGCCCACAGCGACTACATCATCACCAGCCTGGGTGAAGAGCTCGGCCTGATCGGGCTGTTCGCGATCCTCTGCCTGTACATGGTGTTCGTCAGTCGGGGCATGCGCATCGGCCTCGCCGGCCAGGACGACTTCGGCAAGCTGCTCGCCACCGGGTTGTCGTTCACGATCGCGCTGCAGGTGTTCATCATGGTCGGCGGCGTCACCCGGCTCATCCCGCTGACCGGCCTCACCACGCCGTTCCTCGCCGCGGGCGGATCCTCGCTCGTGGCCAACTGGCTCATCGTCGCGCTGTTGCTGCGCATCTCCGACGGCGTCCGCCGCCAGCCGAGGGTGGTGATCGGATGACCAAGGAATTGCGCCGACTCAGCATCCTGATGCTGTTCATGTTCGTCGCGCTGTTCGCCGCGACGAGTTGGATCCAGGTCGTCGAGGCCGACAGCCTCGCTCAGAACAGCCACAACAAACGCACCCGGCTCGACAGCTACGAGATCCAGCGGGGCGCGATCATCGTCGACGGTGCCACCATCGCCAACTCGGTGCCCAGCGACGACCAGTACCAATTCCAGCGGGTCTACACGGATGCGCCGATGTGGGAGCCGGTGACCGGCTACTTCAATGCGGCACTCGATTCACGAACGGGCATCGAGCAGGCGATGAACGCCGACCTCTCCGGCACCGGGGCGAACGCATTCCTCGGTGAGGTCGAGCGCATCCTCTCGGGCCAGCCGCAGCGCGGCTACAGCGTGGAACTGTCGCTGAACACGGCGGCGCAGAAGGCCGCTTTCGACGCACTGGGCGATCTCCAGGGTGCCGTCGTCGCGATCGAGCCGAAGACCGGCCGGATCCTCGCGATGGTCTCGAGCCCGGGGTTCGACACCAACCTGATGGCGACCCATGATGCGGACTCGGCGAACGCCACGTACGAGCAGCTCAAGGCGGACCCGTCGAAGCCGTTGTCGAACCGGGCCATCGCGGGCGACCTCAACCCTCCCGGCTCGACGTTCAAGGTCGTCGTCGCCGCGGCGGCCTACGCGAGCGGGGACTGGACCCCGACCTCGACCCTCCCCAACCCCGTGTCCTACACGCTCCCCGGATCCTCGAACCGGGTGTCCAACGCGTGGGGCGGAAAGTGCGGCCCGGGGACGACGGTCACGATCGCAGAGGCGATCCGACTCAGCTGCAACATCCCGATGGCGGAACTCGCGGTCGAGCTCGGCGACGACACGATCCGCGAGATGGCGGAGAAGCTCGGGTTCAACAAGTCCTTCGAGACACCGCTGGAGTCGACGCCGTCGAGCTACCCGCGGGCGCTCGACGACGCGCAGACCGCACTGACCGGATTCGGCCAGGGCCAGGTCACCGCGACGCCGCTCCAGATGGCGATGGTCTCGGCCGGCCTCGCCAACGATGGTGTCGTGATGAACCCGCGGATGGTGGATGCCGTCATCGGTAACGACCTCTCGGTCATCAAGGCTTTCGAGAACAGCGAGTTCGGCCAGGCGATGGATGCCGACGTGGCGAACGACGTCACCGCAGCGATGGTCGCGAGCGTCGCTACGGGCGCGGCCCAGGGTGCAAGAATAGACGGGATCGACGTGGCCGGTAAGACGGGCACCGCAGAGAACGGAAACAGGCCGCACACGTTGTGGTTCACCGGTTTCGCACCGGCGAACGACCCCGCGGTCGCAGTAGCGGTCGTCGTCGAAGACGGCGGCGGACAGGGACAATCAGGAAGTGGCGACACCATCGCCGCTCCGATTGCGAAGAAGGTCATAGAGGCGGTGCTGGGCAGATGAGGCCGACGCAGGGTGTGTCGTTCGGTGGTCGTTACGAGCTGCAGTCGCGTATCGCGATCGGTGGCATGGGCGAGGTGTGGGAAGCGACGGATCACGTCATCGGACGTACCGTCGCCATCAAGATCCTCAAGGACGAGTACATGGGGGACCCCGGGTTCCTCGAGCGCTTCCGCGCTGAGGCTCGGCATGCCGCCCTTGTCAACCACGAGGGAATCGCCAGCGTCTTCGACTACGGCGAGGAGAACGGCAGCGCCTACCTCGTCATGGAGCTCGTGCCCGGCGAGGCGCTCTCGACCGTGCTCGAACGCGACGGCGCGCTGAGTGCCGACAAGACGCTCGACATCGTCGCCCAGACGGCATCCGCTCTGCAGGCGGCCCACGCGGCCGGCCTCGTGCACCGTGACATCAAGCCGGGAAACCTGCTCATCACGCCCGACGGCCGCGTCAAGATCACCGACTTCGGCATCGCGCGCATCGCCGACCAGGTCCCGCTCACCGCGACGGGCCAGGTCATGGGCACCGTGCAGTACCTGTCGCCCGAGCAGGCGTCGGGTCACCCGGCCTCTCCGGCGACCGACACCTATTCACTGGGTATCGTCGCCTACGAGTGCCTGGCGGGCAAGCGTCCGTTCACGGGTGAGTCGCAGGTGGCGATCGCCATGGCGCAGATCAACGAGCAGCCTCCGCCGTTGCCGCCGACCGTTCCGATCCCGGTGCAGAACCTGGTCATGGCGATGATCGCCAAGAAGCCCAGCGACCGCCCGTCCTCCTCCGCGACGGTGGCGCGTGCTGCCCAGGCGCTGCGTCGCGGTGACCTGAACTCCGCCGCGATCGCCGTCCCGGCCATCGCGACCGGTGGCATCGCCGGAGACGACGACGCCACCCGGATGCTGACGGCTTCCGGCGACGACGGCACCACCCGCATCCTTCCCACCACCGCTCAGCTCCCCACCGAGGAAGCCGCGGAGGAGGAGAAGAAGAAGCGCAGCCCCTGGACCTGGCCGCTGATCGCGCTGATCGCGCTGCTGGTGATCGTCCTCGGCGGCACGGTGTGGGCGATGCTGGCGAATCAGCAGGGCGAGGCGGATCCCACGGGCTCACCGACGCAGAGCTCCACCCCGCCGAACACGCCGTCGGAGTCTCCGACGCCCGAGGTGACGCGCGTCAACGTGACCGCACTGAACCTCGTCGGCATGGACTGCGCGACGGCGACGTCCACGCTCACCGAGGCCGGTTTCGACAAGGTCACCTGCCCGGAAGGCGACGCGGCTCCCACCGACGCCGAGGTCGGCAAGGTCTACGACGTCTCCCCCCGGGGGAACGTCGAGACCACGCAGCCGATCACGCTCACGATCTACGCCGGTCGCGCCGCCCTGCCGACCCCGACCGACGCTCCCACCATCACCGGTGATCCGATCGCCGGCAGCACCGTGACGATCGCCTGGGGCACCGGCTTCACCTGCCCCAGCGGCACGACGCTCTCGGGCTACGTGGTCTCCCTCCAGAACGGCACGTTCGTGTCGGGCGGGCCGAACTTCCAGCCCACGCAGCGCAACACCCAGGTGAAGGTCGCGGACGCCGTGGGCCAGCAGCTCATCGTCACGTACCAGGGGTTGTGCTCCGGCGGCGACCAGCGCACGTCGGCCGCATCGCCCCCGCTCTCGGTCCCGATCGTCGCGGCACCCGATCCGGGCGACGGTGATGAGGGCGGCGATTCCGCCGAGTAATCTGTAGTTCAGCGCAGTAGCAGTCGTTTCCAGGGGGGTAGTACGTGTCCACAGAGCCACGAGTCATCGCGGGACGTTACCGCGTCGACGAGCTCATCGGGCATGGCGGTATGGCCAAGGTCTACCGCGGCTACGACCTCACCCTCGGGCGCGAGGTCGCGATCAAGATCCTCGACGCCGAGCTGGCCCGCGACACCACGTTCCGCACACGCTTCCGCCTGGAGGCGCAGGCGGCATCGAGGATGTCCCACCCCTCCATCGTGCGCGTGTACGACGCCGGGGATCCGTCCGCGACCGACTCCTCGTCCGACGAGCCGCCGTACATCGTGATGGAACTCGTCAAGGGCACCCTCCTCAAGGACATCATCTCCGCCGGCCCCGTGCCGGTGGAGGACGCGGTCCGCTACGTCGACGGCATCCTCGAAGCTCTGGACTATTCGCACCGAGCAGGAGTCGTCCACCGCGACATCAAGCCGGGCAATGTGATGGTGACCGACAAGGGTCAGGTCAAGGTGATGGACTTCGGTATCGCCCGAGCCGTCTCCGACTCGTCGTCCACCGTGGCCGAGACCACCCAGATCATCGGGACCGCCGCCTACTTCTCGCCGGAGCAGGCCAAGGGCGAGCCCGTCGACGCGCGTGCCGACCTCTACTCGACCGGCGTCGTCCTGTACGAGTTGCTCACGGGACGCCAGCCGTTCCGCGGAGAGTCGCCGGTGGCGGTCGCCTACCAGCACGTCAGCGAGACACCGGTCCCGCCGACCGAGGTGAACGAAGACGCCCCCGGCGCCCTCGACCCGATCGTCCTCCGTGCCCTCGCGAAGGATCCCTACCAGCGCTACCCGGATGCCGCGCACTTCCGCGCCGCCCTCGACGCCGCCGTCGCCGGAGACGCACCGACGCGCAAGCAGCTCGGAGCGCTCACCAGCGAGCTGTACGGCCCGAGCCCGCGACAGGCACAGGAGACGGCTCGATCCCTGCGCCAGCTCAGCTCCGACACCACGATGACCCGTACCCAGTCCGGCCCTCCGGTGGCGTGGATCTGGGCGGGGGTCGCCCTCCTCGCGGTGCTGCTGGCGTCCGTGCTGTTCTGGGTCGTCACGATCAGCATGCGACCGCCCGAGGTGCCCAGCACTTCGCGCATCATCCCCAACCTCGAGAACGTCTCCGCGGAGCGCGCACAGGATGAGCTGGCGAAACTCGACCTGACCTCGAAGATCGTGATCGAGTCGAGTCCCGAGATCAGCGAAGGCAACGTCATCCGCACCGACCCCGAAGCCGGCGTCTCGGTGGAGGAGGGCACCACTGTGACCCTCCACGTGTCCTCCGGCGTCGAGACGGTCACCGTCCCGAAGATCGAGGGCATGGGATTGGACGACGCCACGAAGGCGTTGACGGCGGCGGGCCTCGAACTCGGTACCGTGGTCCAGCGCAACGACAAAGCCCTGGCCGAGGGCACCGTCATCTCCGCCAGCGAGAAGGCCGAGACCGAAGTTTCTCCGGGCACAGTGGTGAACCTGGTCGTGGCGAGCGGGAAGGTCACGCTGACCGATGTCGTCGGCTGGACCGTCGACGCCGCCACGACGAACCTCACCGACCTCGGTCTCAACCCGGTGGCGGTGGAAGACGCGGAGTGCCCCGCCACCGAACCGACGACCGTGAATTCGATGTCGGCGGCTCCGGGCGATGTCCCGGTCGGCTCCACCGTCGAACTGCGTTACTGCAGCGGCAGCTGATCGGGTTCCGAGGCGTCGGCGCGCCGACCTCAGCGTGAGAGCGGGTGCAGGCGCTCCGATCGGGCGACCGCGTTCGTCGCACCGCACAGCTCCAGCCAGTTCGCCAGAAGCCGGTAGCCGCCTTCTGTCAGCACGCTCTCGGGGTGGAACTGCACGCCGTACAGCGGCAGCTCGCGATGTGCGAGCCCCATCACGGTGCCGTCCTCGGTCCATGCGGTGACCGTGACCTCCGGAGGAAGGTCGGCCTCCGCGAGCGTCAACGAGTGATAGCGGCCGGCGGAGAACGGTGAGGGGATGCCGGCGAACAAGGCGGATCCGTCGTGCCTGACGGCCGAGACCATCCCGTGCATGAGCTCCGGCGCCGCACTGACCGTCGTGCCGAGGGCTTCGCCGATCGCCTGGTGCCCCAGGCACACGCCGAGCGTCGGTACTCCGAGCCGAGCGGCGATGCGGACCGCGGCGATCGATGCCCCGGCATCGGCCGGCGCTCCGGGTCCGGGCGAGAGCAGCAGGGCGTCGTGCGAGAGGAGCATCGACTCGAGGGCCTCGGAGTCCAGGGAATCGGACTCGACCATCAGGGTCTCCGCCCCCAGCTCGTGCAGATAGCCGACGAGGGTGTGCACGAAGCTGTCGTGGTTGTCGACCACGAGCACTCGGGTCATTCGACGTCGACCTCGCCGGGGGCGACGATCGGGCTCACCCACGGGAAGACGTACCAGAACAGGCCGTACAGGACGGCGGCGATGACGACGAGCAGGATGAGCACGCGCAGCCACCACGGGCCGGGCAGCAGGCGCCAGAGTGCGGCGTACATCAGTCTTCTCCCTCGAGGATGTCCATGATCACACCGACGGTGCGGCCGGCGGAGGCGGCGGGTCGGTCAGAGCCTGGGGAGGCCCCTCGGCACGAGGCTGGAAGCTCTCGAACACCCCGTAGGCGACGATGCGCTCGGCGAGCGAGTACAGCGGGGAACAGGCGGTGAGCGTGATGTACTGCTCTCCGGTCTGCTGCTCGGGCATCTGCGGCACGTCGGCGAGCACGTCGGTCTGCGTCGGCTTGACGTACTCCAGCGTCCGGAAGCGGTAGGTGTACCAGCCGTCGGGCGTCTCGACGACGATCGCATCGTTCAATTGCAGCTTGTCGAGCTGATTGAAGGGCTTGCCCCATGTCGTGCGGTGCCCGGCCATCGAGAAGTTGCCGACCTCGCCCGGCATCTTGGAGTCGGTGTAGACGCCGATCCCCTTCTGGTCGAGGGTGCGTGCACGGGACGTGCCCCCGTAGATTCCGAAGTTGTAGTCGGCGCCGAATCGCGGGATGTGCATCTGCCCGAACCACTCCGCGTCGGCGGGCGCCGCCGGCACCGGCGGAACGTAGGTCGTGGTGCCGTCCTCCGCCTCGACGACCGGGGGCAGCGCGGGGGCTTCGGCCTGCGCGAGCTCTCTCGAGATCTCCGCGCCCTCTTCGTTCTTCTGCGCACTGATGATGATGTCGCCGATCCACATCTGCCAGGCGACGAACAGCAGGACGATGACTCCTGCGGTCAGCAGCAGCTCGCCGAGCACACTCGCGAACGTCGCGCGAGAACGTGGTCTCGCGCGACGCGGGCGTCGCCCCCCAGGCACGACGGAAGCAGTCATGGCGCGATCATATCCGGGATCGCTGAACGCATGCCGGTGATCGAGCGATGTGGGCTCGGCAGCTCATGGGTGTCCCGGGTACAATGACGGCATGGCACGTGACCGCAAGACCGAAGAACCCGCCGTCGAGCGCGCCGAAGGCGAAGCCGCTCCCAACGCCGTCTGGTTCAAGCCGGTGATGATCGGCTTCATGCTGCTCGGTCTCGCCTGGATCCTGGTCTTCTACATCTCGGGTATGCAGTTCCCGATCCCGGGACTCGACAACTGGAACCTGGCGATCGGTCTGGGCATCGCGCTCATCGGCTTCCTGATGACCACGCGCTGGCGCTGACGCCCCCGACTTTCGACGAAGGCCCCCTCGCATCGCGAGGGGGCCTTCGTCATGTCCGGAGCGAAAGGCGAGCTGTGCCGCGAGGGACGGGGTTGTTCCCGGAGCGAGCATCGGGAGGGACCCGCGAAGCGGGAGGGCACCCGTTCTGCGAGCGAAGGGAACAACCCCGCCCCGACCCGACCCCACAAGGTCACCGAGAGCGAAAGTTATCCACAGCCCCCTCCACAGCCTGGGGAGAATTACACCGGTGTTATTCACAGGGGTTAGCAACCCTGTTAACAACTTCGGATCAGGACAAAAGGATCAGCGGTGGTACGAAAGCCACGACCACGATCAACAGCACGACCAGCGCGGACAGCAGGATGATCTGCAGGGTCCGCTGCTCTCGACGCTTCGTCTTGACGTAGATCAGAGCGACCAGCGCTCCGACGACGGCACCGCCGAGGTGCGCCTGCCAGGAGATTCCCCCGACGAAGAGACCGAACGCGAAGTTGATTCCGAGGATGACGAGGATTCCCGTCACGTTGGCGCCGATGTGGCGACCGATGATCAGCAGCGACGCCAGGAGCCCGAAGATCGCCCCGGATGCTCCGACCGTCCACGAACCGGGCGCGAGGATGGCGACCATAACCGATCCCCCGAGGCCGCTGATCAGATACAGGGCGAGGTAGCGGGTGCGGCCGAGCATGGGCTCGAGGCTCTGCCCCAGCATCCACAGCGCGAGCATGTTGAGTGCCAGGTGGATGAAGCTCCCGTGCACGAGCAGCACGGTGAGAAGACGCCAGGGCTCGAAGGGCACGGCGAAGAGATTCGGGTACAGGAAGGGGGCGAAGAACCCCAGAGCCTGGATGAGCGGGTCTTTGAACCCGGGGATCAGCTGCACCAGCCCGATGAAAGACGTGATGGCGAGCAGCGCGTAGGTGACGACGGGTCGCCCGCCGCGGGTCACGGCCAGGGCACCGCCCCGACCACCGCGCCAACGACGTTCGGCCTTCTTTTGCGCGGGCGTCCTGTTCTTCCGCTCGGCGTTCATGCACTCCGGGCAGATGACGCCGACGGGTGCCTGGGTCTGGCACTCGGGACAGATGGTGCGCATGCACCGCTGGCAGAGCACGAAGCTCTGCCGATCCGGATGGCGATAGCAGAAGTTGTCGCGATTGCTCGTGAACTCAGGCGTGGTCATCCGGATCGGCCGCAGCTGTCGTCAGGCCGCGACGATGTCGATCGACTGCAGCACGACCGGCTCGACCGGGCGGTCGCCGGGGCCCGTCTGCACGGCGCCGATCGCGTCGACGACAGCCTTGGAGGCGTCATCGGCGACCTCGCCGAAGATGGTGTGCTTGCCCTGCAGCCACGGCGTCGGGTCGGTGGTGATGAAGAACTGCGAGCCGTTGGTGCCCTCAGGCTTGCCGGTGATGGCGTTGCGGCGGAGGCCGGCGTTGGCCATCGCGAGGATGTAGGGCTCGTTGAAGTTGAGCTCCATGTTGATCTCGTCGTCGAAGTTGTAGCCGGGGCCTCCGACGCCCTGTCCGAGCGGGTCGCCGCCCTGGATCATGAAGTTCGGGATGATGCGGTGGAAGATGACGTCCTTGTAGAGAGGACCCTCGCCAGGCTTGCCGGTGGCGGGATCGGTCCACTCCTGAGTACCGTCGGCGAGGCCGACGAAGTTCTTGACCGTCTTGGGGGCGTGGTCGCCGAAGAGGTTGATGACGATGTCACCGTGGTTGGTGTGCAGGGTTGCGACGTGGGAAGCGTGAGCCATGTCCCCATTCTCGCAGAGCTTCCGGTGAGTTCGCCCGGTGTACCGCGGATCCGATGATGGCGCAAGGGTCCGGTGATTCCCGCCCGGCATCCAGGCTCTCGTGGCAAGATGGGGAACCCGTACTCCAATGGACAGGAGAGCATCGTGAGCCTCAGCCGCAAGCGGAAGAAGGAACTGCGTCGTCTTCAGAAAGACGCGAACCAGCTCTGGGAGAACCAGCAGGTGCTCGTCGGCCACGCCGCCGAGGTTGCACGCGAAGCCGGCCGTCAGCTCGGCAGCATCAATCGCGAGCAGGTCGTGCCTGTCATCCAGGACACGTACAACCGTCGTGTCGCACCGGTCGTCGACCGTGGCGTCAAGATGGGTCGGCACGTCGTCGACGACAAGGTCGTCCCGATCGTGGGTGGAGTCGTCGGCTCCGCGCTGACCGCCTGGGACGTCGCGAACGCCAAGCGCTACGGCGTCACGCCTCCCGCTCCGCGCGGCGCCTTCGGCAAGAAGCAGAAGTCGGGCCCCGGCCTCGGATCGGTCATCGCGATCGTCCTCGGTGCCGCTGCCGCCATCGGTGTCCTCTACGCCGCATGGCAGACGCTGCGTGCCGATGACGAGCTCTGGGTCGCGGACGACCCGCTCGCAGCCCCCGACGCGTGAACACTTCGGCTCCCGCCTCCGTCGCCTCCGGTGGCGGAGGCGGTCCGCATGCGCGGGTGCGTGAGGCCGCGCAAGCCCGCGGTCTCGACATCGAGATCCGCGAGCGTCCGGCCGCCGGCAGCCTGTTCGAGGCGGCGGAGCTGCTCGGCATCCCCGCGTCCGGCATCGTGAAGACCCTCGTGGTGAAGCGCTCGGACGATACCTTCTTGTTCGCCCTCGTGCCGGGCGGACGTTCGATCTCGTGGCCGAAGCTGCGTGCGCTGGTCGGAGTCAACAAACTACGGCTCCCGGAACCAGAACTCGCCCTCGCGGCGACCGGCTACGAACGAGGCACCATCGTGCCGATCGGCAGCACCACCGACTGGCCCATCTACGCCGACGAGTCCATCGTCGGACAGCGCATCGCGATGGGCGCGGGGACGCACGGATTCAGCCTGTTCGTCGAAGCCGACGACCTCATCGCCGCATACGGGGCGACCGTCGCCGACATCTCCGTCCCCGAAGAGCGCTGACGCTCGGCCTCGGCTCAGAGGAGGCCGGCCATGCGCATCGCGATGTCGACCAGCTTGACGCGCTGCAGCTCGGCGACGGAGGTCAGCGGGAACCACTCCGCCATGTCGGTCGAACCGTCGGTCTCGAACCGGAGCTTGCCGCCGGTGACCGCGCCGCGATAGACGATGCGCAGGGTGTGCAGCGGCTCGGCGGCCTTGTGCACACGCCGGCCGGCCGGGATCACACGGGAGTGGATCCCCAGGAGTTCGCCGACTTTGATGCTGTAGCCCGTCTCCTCACGGAGTTCGCGCCGCACCGCGTCTTCCGGCGACTCCCCGGGCTCGAGCCCGCCACCGGGCATCGTCCACGCCACGCGCCGTCCTTCGGTCCAGCGCGCCAGGAGCAGGCGGCCGTCGTCATCGGTGACGACCGCATACGCCGCGACACGCAGGTCCATGCGTCACACACTATCCGCCGACGAGGGCGGTCGATGACCGCGTGTCAGACGACCCGCGCACCCGCCAAGTAGGTGGACGTCACCTGCGTCGCGGCGAGGTCTTCAGCGGAAACGGTGACCGGGTCGCGATCCACGACGATGAAGTCCGCGAAGAGTCCGGGGGCGAGGACGCCCACCTCCCGCTCGCTGAAGAGCTGCCAGGCGGCGTTCGCCGTGTGCGCGAGGAGCGCCTGATCCCTGGTGACCGGTGTACCGCCGGGCATCCGATACCCGTTGCGGGTGGTGCGGGTCTCGGCGACCGCCATGTTGCGGAATGGCTCATTCGGGGTGACCCACCCGTCGTTGTGGAACGTCACGCGATGTCCGGCTGCGAACGCGGCGCCGGCATCCGCCCAGGCACCCCCGTGCTCCGGACCGAAGAGATCATCGACGAGCACTTCGCCCCAGTACGTGATGTGGTCGACGAACAGGCTCACCGTGACCCCCAGCGATGCGGCGCGCTCGAACTGCACCGACGTCATCGCGCCGCAGTGCTCCAGCCGGAACCGGTGATCGGTGAGCCCGTGCCGCGCGATGATCTGCGCGAAGACATCGAGGGTCGCGTCGATCGCCAGATCGCCGTGCGCGTGACACGCCAGCTGCCACCCCGCACCGGCATAGGGCTCGGCGATGGCCGACAGCTCGTCCGAGGTGTAGTTCGCCCGGCCGATGTGGTGCGGCTCGAGTCCGAGCGCACGGGTCGCCGGGGTGTCGAGGTACGGGAAGGAGGTGGCGATGTTGCCGACCCAGGGAGAGCCGTCCGACCACGTCTTCACTCCCGTCTGCCGGAAGAACGGGTCGTCGCCGCCTCGTGCGGAGGGGATCCCGCCCGGACGGGACATCTCGTACCACCGGAGGCGCACCGGCATCTCACCCTTCGCACGCAGGGCGTCGATGAGCGGACCGAGTCCGGGGTTCCACGACAGGTCGGCCACGGTGGTGATGCCCCGCGAAGCCAAATCGCGCAGGTGTGCAGGAAGGATGCGGGGGAGCTGCTCCTGTGCCTTCGCGAGCATCGGAGCGACGACCATCTCGACCGCGGCAGCCTCGAGGGCGACACCGGTGAGCTCCCCGTCGGCGTCCCGTCCGAACGAGGCACCGGCGGGGTCGGGGGTGGTCCGGTCGAGGCCTGCGGCGAGCGAGGCAGCGGTGTTGAAGTAGACGGAGTGGCCGGAGTTGTGGATCACGACGAGAGGAACGCCACCGGCCAGCTCGTCGAGGAAGTGGATGTCGGGATCAGGGAGTCCGCGCTGCAGCAGCGAGTCCCAGCCGTTCGCGAAGACGGCTTCCCCGTCGGCCTCCGCGACCGCCGTGCGCAGAGCTGCCAGCACGCCCTCGGCCTGGGGAACGACCACGGGCCGGAGGTCGACGACCAGGTCGGACAGCAGGATCGCCGCGAATCCGGGATGCCCGTGCGGCTCGATCAGCCCGGGCATGACCCATCCGTCGAGCGCGATCACGTCGGCGTCGGGGTGGTCGCGGCGAACCTCTTCCGCCGAGCCGATGGCCACGATGGTGGCGTCGTCGACGGCCATGGCTTCGACCTGGATGTCGGTGCTCGGCGCGAAGGGACGTATGCGGCCGGTGAAGACTGTCGTCATGGCGTCAGTCTGTCAGGCGTCTGCGCCACGGCGAGGATCGATCAGGAATCGAGAAGCACGCCCGCGTCTCTCCTCCGTAGTGTGAAGTCCATACCGGCAGCACACCGAGAGGACCGAAGATGGCCGAGAAAGAGAAGAACTTCAGCGCCGAAGAACGCGAGGCGATGCAGGCCGCCGCGAAGGAGGCCCGCACCCGACGTTCCCGGGCGAAGAAGTCACCGGAAGAGCTGCGGGCAGCCGGGGAGGCCGACATCACGGAGGCCATCGAGAAGCTCACCGCCGAGGATCAGGCTCTGGCGAAGAAGCTGCACGCCCTCGTGTCGGAGGTCGCCCCGGAGCTGGTGCCGCGCACGTACTACGGGATGCCGGCGTGGGGTCGTGACGGGAAGGTGCTCTGCTTCTTCCAGCCCGCGAGCAAGTTCAAGGTGCGCTACGGCACCTTCGGCTTCGAACCGATCTCGAACCTCGACGACGGCACGGTCTGGCCGACCGCGTACGCCGTGACCGCACTCACCGACGCCGATCTGGAGTTCCTCGCGGAACGCATCCGCGTCGCGATCAGCTGACCGTCGACCCGGCGGCGACCGCGCAGTAGCGTGGATGTCGTGAGCACACTCCCGTTCCCCGCCTCCGTCTACTCCGCCCGGCTCAGCCGCGCCGCCTCCCTCGCCGCCGACGCGGGGCTCGACGCCATCGTGGTCGGTCCCGGGCCGGATCTGCAGTATCTGGTGGGAGTGGAAGGCGACACGATCGAACGGCTGACGGCCCTCGTGATCGCCCCCGGCGCGGCGCCGACGGTCGTGGTGCCGCGCATGGAACTCGCGAAGGTACGCAGCACGGCCGTCGGCGAGCTGGGTCTCGCGGTCGCCGACTGGGTCGATGGAGAAGACCCGTATGCGCTGGTGACTTCGGCGGTGGGCGACGCCGCCCGTGTGGGTGTCTCCGATGCCCTCCCCGCGCTGCACGTCCTCCCGATCGGGGATCGTCTCGGGGTGCGCCTCGAGCTCGCGACTCCGGTGCTGCGCGAAGGACGGATGATCAAGGACGCCGAGGAGATCGCCGAACTGCGCCGGGCCGGAGAAGCCATCGACGCGGTGCATCGACGGGTGCACGAGTGGCTTCGGGCAGGACGCACCGAGCGCGAAGTGGCAGCCGACATCGCCGAAGCCATCGTCGCGGAGGGCCATCGCACGGTCGAGTTCGTGATCGTCGGGTCGGGTCCGAACGGCGCCGACCCGCACCACGAGGTGTCGGATCGGGTGATCGAGGAGGGCGACATCGTCGTGGTCGACATCGGCGGTGCGGTCCCGAGCGGATACAACTCGGACAGCACGCGGACCTACGTGGTGGGGACTCCCGCCCCCGCAGCCGCCGAACGGATCGCGGTGCTCGTGCGGGCGCAGCAGGCAGCGGTCGAAGCCGTGCGTCCGGGTGCCACCGCGGCCGAGGTGGATGCCGCCGCCCGGAGCGTGCTCACCGACGCGGGTCTGGGGGAGGCGTTCCTGCATCGGACCGGCCACGGCATCGGCGTCTCGGTGCACGAGGAGCCGTACATCGCTCCGGGCAACGACCTGGTCCTGCGCGAAGGCATGGCGTTCAGCATCGAGCCCGGCATCTACTTCGCCGGCGAGTGGGGTGCCCGCATCGAGGACATCGTCGTCGTCACGGCGGAGGGTGGAGAGCGGCTCAACGTCGCGCCGCACGGTCTCACCGCGGTCGGCCTCCGCTGACCTCACGCGCTGACCGAGCGCGCGCACTTCCCGCGATACGATCAGCGCATGCGTCGCCGCCGCAAGGTCTCTTCCGCCACCGCATCACCGGCGACCCGAGCACGGTACGCGAAACGCCGCCAGAATCGACTCGCCCGCGTCGACAACGACCTCACCGACGAGCAGTGGTACGACCTCATGGAAGCCTGGGGCGGATGCGCCTACTGCGGCGGTGACGGCGCAGCTCTACAGCGCGACTGCATCCAGCCCGTGTCGCGCGGTGGTCGCTACACCCTCGAGAACGTGGTCCCGGCGTGCGCGTCCTGCAATGCCAGCAAGCACAATGACGAGGTCACCGGCTGGCTGCGGCGGAAGAAGCTCGACGAGCGGACGTTCCTCGTCCGTCATGCCACCATCCTGCGCGCGCTGCGCCCCTCTCCGGACGGCACCGCCCTCTCCTGATCACTAGTCTCGACTCATGACGACGATCGCGCCTCTCACCGCCGCGGACCAGCCCGACTGGCTCGCCCTCTGGAAGGGCTATCTAGCCTTCTACGAGACCGGCCTCGACGAGACGATCACCGCATCCACGTTCGAGCGACTGGTCGACGCCGACAGCGGTATCCAGGGGGCCATCGCCCGCGACGAGACGGGTGCGGCCGTCGGTATCGTCCACTGGTTGACGCACGCAGCCACGTGGACGACCACCGACTACTGCTACCTCGAAGACCTGTTCGTCGCGCCAGACGTCCGCGGAGGCGGTGTCGGGCGGGAACTCATCGCGCATGTGCGAGCGTGGGCCGAACAGCACGGCTCGGCGAAGGTCTACTGGCTCACCGCCGAATCGAACGCCACCGCACGCGGGCTCTACGATCGCGTCGCCTCCCGGTCGGGGATGATCCATTACCAGATAGATCTGACCTGACGCGGCGATGATGAGAAGCATGCGCGTCGAGAGAGTGGTTCCCAATCTCACTGTGACCGATCTTCCTTCCGCGGTCGCCGAGCACCGCGCGGTGCTCGGTCTTCGGGTGCTGATGGACCACGGGTGGATCGTGACGCTCGGCGACGACGAGGGGCACCAGCTCAGCCTGCTGACCCGAGACGCGACGGCAGAGGTCAATCCCGACGTGTCGGTGTTCGTCGACGACGTCCACGTCGCTCTCGCCCGCGCCGGGGCTGCGGGCCTGGACATCGTGCATCCACTCACCGAGGAGCCCTGGGGCGTCACGCGCTTCTTCTACCGCGACTCCGACGGTCGCGTCATCAACGTCGGGATGCACTCTCCGGCATCAGCCTCCGCCCCAGAACCTGACACGGCCATCCCCGCACATCCAACTCCTCCTGCCTGACGAAACCGTGCGCCTCGTAGTACCGCACGAGATCGCCCGTTCCGCCGGCATAGCAGTCGACCCGTAGGAGCGGCACGCCGCGTTGCTCCGCGCGAAGGACAGCGTGCTGGAGAAGCCTCGCCCCGGCGCCGCGCGCACGTCGCGACCCGACCAGGAGCCGCACATAGAGCTCGGGCTCGTCGACGGCAGGAACATACTCGGTCCGGTCGCCGAGCACGAGGACCGCGACGGCACGGGCATCCCGTTCGAGCACCCAGCCTTCATCTTCCTCGCACCACTTCTGCGCGCGCTCCACTGCGGCCGGCCGGGAGGAGAAAGGCTCCGCGCCCGACTGGCCGGTGTTGCCGATCGATACGAACCACTCCACCGCTTCATCGAGCAGACGCAGCACCAGCCCCGGCTCATCCGCACGCAGCCGCCGGATCGTCTCGCGAGGCTCACTCATCGCGCGGAATCGCCGACCGCCGCGAGCACCCGGATCTGGCGTTCGGCAGCGTCCCCCAGAACCTCGAGCGCCCGCTGATAAGCCGGCGATGCATAGGCCGCGATCGCCGCATCCCGGTCGGGGAAGGCAATGATGGTGGACCGGAGATCGGCACCTTCGAGCACCGCGACGGGATCGCCCTTGGCGAGGAAGACACCGCCCGCCGCCTCCATGGCCGGCCCTGCGAGGCTCGCGTATTCTCTCACACGCTGCGGATCGCGGATCGCGGTGAAGGTGTTCACCCAGTAGACGGTCATTAATGCGGCCTCCTCGTCGGTTCCCGCACCGATGCGGGGAACCCTCTCCGGGACGAACGCGCTCGCCGGCGACGGAATTCCTCGACCTCGGATCAGGGAATGCGGCAACCGCCAGAAGACACACGCCTACCGTGCCCGAAAGCGCGAAGACCAGCAGTCCTGATCATTCCGATGCAGGAGACCGAGCACGAAGTGTGGAGCCTAGGAGATTCGAACTCCTGACATCCTGCTTGCAAAGCAGGCGCTCTACCAACTGAGCTAAGGCCCCGTGAGGGATTTCTTGAGTTGAGGAGTGGGGCTACCAGGACTTGAACCTGGGACCTCTTCATTATCAGTGAAGCGCTCTAACCGCCTGAGCTATAGCCCCGTCAACCTCCAAGACTTTACCGGAGAAAGACGGAATTTCCGAATCGAGGGCGACGACCCGGGAGTGTCCTCGCCCTCGACCGTGTTCAGCGACCCGGGCGGATCGTCGCCGTGCCCGCGGAGAGCGATACCTCGATGGTCCGCCGCGCGCTCGATGCCTCCTGCACCTTCGAGTTGAGGGTGCCGGCGCTGATGTCCTGGCTCACGGCGTACTCGACATCGGGCAGGGTCAGATCGAGCGACCCGGCACTGACATCGATCGTGGTCTGCGACGGCGGTGTACCGGTCAGCTCGACCGTGAGGTCACCCGCGGACACACCCAGATCGGCCACGGTCACGCCATCGAGGAGAATGTCGGCGCGACCGGCGCTCATCTCCACGTCGAGTTCCGTGGCGGAGCCGGTGACGTCGAGTGCGCCGGCGCTCACGGTGGCGTCGAGCACCCCGAAGTCGCCGTCCACGTCGAGGCTGCCGGCATCCAGTGTGAGGTCGGCATCGAGCTCCGCGTCCCGCAGGCTCTCCGGCAACGTGAGCACGGCGATCTGCTCGTCCCCGAACCAGCTGCCGAACCACCACCCGAACACGCTGTCCGGGCTCCGCACGATCAGTTCGTCGCCGTCACGTTCGAACGTCCACGCGGGTCCTCGCCCGTTGGTGATCGCCAGCTCTGCCTGATCCACGTCGCCGAATTCGACGCGCATGCTGCTGGCATCCGCATCCAGGTCGATGCCCTCGATGCCTTGTGCGTTCGCGGTCTGCACGGAATCCGGCCGGCTCGCGGAGATGACGGAACCTGCTGCAGCGGCGACCGCTGTGCCGCCGGTTCCGAGAAGGGCGATCCCGCCCACCACCGCTGTCACGACCAGGACGGCCGTGGCTCCGGACGAACGCCCTCCCGTGGGGCTGGGCGGCGGAGGTGTCGGTGCCCCCTGCACCGCCGATGGCGGCGGCGGAGAGGCGGGCGGGGAAGCGGGCGGCGGGGTGAGCGGGGTGTGCTCGCCCGGGAAGCCGTTGTTGTCGGTGGTCATCGTGCCACTCCTGTCTGGCCGGTCGGCGGCGTCGGGCCGCCCGTGTTCTCGATGTGGGCGAGCGCGGCGAGCACGCGGCGATTGCCGGACTCGTCCGGGTCGAAGCCCAGTTTCTGGAAGATGGAGGTGATGTGCTTCTCGACGCTGGCCTCCGAGAGGAACAGCAGACCGGCGATCGCCTGGTTCGACTTCCCCTCGGCGATCAGCGCGAGCACGGTGCGTTCCCGCTCGGTGAGTCGCATCATCTTGTCGTCGCGATTGCGGCGCGTGAGGAGCTGAGCGACGACCTCGGGGTCGAGAACGGTCGCACCCTCCGAGATGCGCTGCACCGAGCCGAGGAACTCCTCGACATCGGCGACCCTGTCCTTGAGCAGGTATCCGAGCGGACCGCCCTGCGCCGCGATCAGATCCGAGGCGTATCGCTCCTCGACGTACTGCGAGAGGACGAGGATCGCGAGCGACGGGCGCGAGGCCCGCAGACCGAGCGCGGCGCGGATGCCCTCGTCGGTGAAGGTCGGAGGCAACCGCACGTCGAGGATGCAAAGATCCGGTGCACTACCGGCCACCGTCTGCTCGAGCTCCACCGTGTCGGCGAGAGCGGCGACCACCTCGTGCCCTGCGTCCTCCAACAGGCGAACGAGGCCTTCTCTCAGCAGGACCGAATCCTCGCAGATCAGGATGCGCATGGGACGTTCACCTCCAGGCTGGTCGGTCCGCCCTGCGGACTGTCGAGGCGGAAGGTCCCTCCCGCGGCGAGGATGCGGTTGGCGATGCCGTCCAGACCCCCACCGGGCTGCACCTGAGCGCCTCCGATGCCGTTGTCCTCCACGCGGGCCCAGAGGGTGTTGCCCTCACGCACGCGCACGGTGACCCGGGCTTCACTGGCCCGCGAGTGCTTGGCTGCGTTTGTCAGGGACTCCGCGATCGAGAAGTACACGGCGGCCTCGGCCTCGCGGCTGCACCGGCCGTCCATCCGGACATCGAGGTGCACGGGAATGTGCGACCTCCCGGCCAGAGCGGAAAGGGCGGCGTCGAGACCACGGTCATCGAGCACCGAGGCGTGAATGCCGCGAGCGAGTTGGCGGAGTTCGGTGATCGCTGCCTTGGTCGAGGTGTGAGCCTCGTTGATCAGCTCCTTGGCGGCCTCCGGATCGTTGTCGATCTTCTGCTGCGCGAGTCCGAGCGTCATCCCGACCGAGACCAGCCGCGGCTGTACCCCGTCGTGCAGATCGCGCTCGATCCGGGTGCGCTCCACATCGGCGGCGCGCACCGCGCCCTCACGCTGGGCGGTCGACGTGCGGACGCGCTCGGTGAGCTCGGTCTCCTTGCTGCGGATCACGATCGCGAGGGAGAGGGTTCGATGCAGCAGTGCCAACCCGATCATCCCGACGACGCAGGCGGCGAGGCCGAGGACGCCGATCAGCGGAGCCCAGGCCACGGGGATTCCCCCGCCACCGAACGGTCCGATCACGGAGTCCGCGGCCGTGAGCGGGGCGAACGAGATGATGATCGACCACACCAGTCCCCAGAACAGTCGGAGGACGACGAAACCGAGCACGGCGGAGATGGCGAAGTTCGCCACTGCCCGCCACATCCGGCCGTCGATGGCCTGCCGTCCGAGGGACCGCAACCACCCGCCGAATCCGGGACGATCACGTGGCTGTACGCGCAGCGGCGCGATCGGCGTGCGGTAGAGCGCGCCGACACGAGCGACTTCGAACCAGCCGAGTCCGTAAAGGGCGTAGACGAGTCCGACCAAGAGGACGACGCCGATGCCGGCGGCGAAGAAGAGGCCGATGCCGGTGCCGAGAAGGCCGCCGAGCATGCCGAAGATGACGCCGCCGAGGACGCCGACGCCTGCCAGATGCAGGATCGTGAGGAAGATGCGCAACGGCGGCTTCACCGCGGTTGCGGAAGCCGGGGTCGCAGTCTGAGTGGTCATGCTTCCAAGGTACGGCGGGGCCGTTGCGCGCGGCACCGAGTCACCCGGACACTCTGTTTCGGGTTTTCCGTAACGCGTGCTCCGGATCTCCCGCATGCGGCACGCTGCTCGGCACCACCGGCGTCGTGTAGCAACCGCTCGATGGAACGACGAAGGGCGGATGCCGCAGCATCCGCCCTTCGTATGTCCGTGTGAGGGATCAGTTCGACATGAACCCGACGAGCAATCCGCCCGTCACCTTCACGGCGAGGTTGTAGATGCCGGCGACCACGGCGCCGAGCACCGTGAAGACGATGAGGTTCAGGATGGCGACGACCGCTGCAAAGGCCATGACCTGCGGCAGTCCGACGACCTCGGACAGCACGAAAGCGTTGTCGGTGATACCGACCAGGAAGCTCTCGGCCGTCGTCATGACGTTCGTCGCCTGGAGCACCAGGAAGATGAGGAAGAACGACACCATCGTGACGACCGCGAGGGCCACGGCTCCGAGGAACGACAGCTTCACCGCCGACCAGAAGTCGACGTAGACCAGACGAAGCCGGACCTGCTTGCCGCCTGTCTTGCGTGTCGACTTCTTCGCCAGCTTGTCGGCCACTGTACTCATGCGTCTGTATCCTCGGGGGTTTCTGTCGTCTCAGGTGCCTGGATCTCGGCATCCTCCGCTTCGGCCTCTTCTTCGGCGAGGCCACGCTCACCGTTACGGGCGATGGCGAGGATGCGATCGGCCTCCGTCGTCCGGGCGAACACCACTCCCATGGTGTCGCGACCCTTGGCGGGGACCTCGGCCACGGCAGAGCGTACCACCTTGCCGCTGGACAGAACCACCAAGACCTCGTCGTCCTCTGCGACGATCAGACCGCCCGCGAGAGTGCCCCGATCGTCGTTCAACTTGGCGACCTTGATGCCTGTCCCGCCGCGTCCCTGGACCCGGTATTCCTCGATCGCGGTGCGCTTCGCGTAGCCGCCGTCGGTGACGACGAAGACGAACTTCCCCGGGGCGGCGACGGAGGCCGAGAGCAGGGAGTCGTCGTCGATCTTGAACTTCATGCCCCGAACACCGGCCGTCGCGCGACCCATCGGACGCAGCGCCTCATCGGTGGCCTCGAAGCGCACCGACATCCCGTGCCGGCTGATGAGGAGGATGTCGTCTTCCGCGTTCACGAGGAGCGCGCTGACCAGCTCGTCCTCGTCGTTCAGACGGATCGCGATGACGCCGCCCTGACGGTTGGTGTCGTACGTGTCGAGCCGGGTCTTCTTGACGAGGCCCTCCCGTGTGGCGAGCACGAGGTAGTCCGCCACCCCATAGTCACGGATGTCGAGCACCTGGGCGATGCTCTCGTCGGGCTGCAGTGCGAGGAGGTTCGCGACGTGCATGCCCTTGGCGTCGCGTCCGGCCTCCGGCACCTCGTAGGTCTTCGCGCGGTAGACCCGGCCCTTGTCGGTGAAGAACAGCAGCCAGTGGTGCGTGGTCGTCACGAAGAAGTGCTCGACGATGTCGTTCGCCCGCAACTGCGCACCCTTGACGCCCTTGCCGCCACGGTGCTGGGAGCGGTAGTTGTCACTGCGCGTGCGCTTGATGTAGCCCTCGCGCGTGACGGTCACCACCATCTCTTCTTCGGCGATGAGGTCTTCCATCGACACATCGCCGTCGAAGCCGTGCAGGATGTGCGTGCGACGCTCGTCACCGAAGCGGTCGACGATGCCGGTCAGCTCTTCGCGGATGATCACACGCTGACGACCCTCGTCGGCGAGGATCGCCTTGTAGTCCGCGATCTGGGCCTCGAGCTCGTTCGCCTGATCGATGATCCGCTGACGCTCGAGAGCTGCGAGGCGACGCAGCTGCATCTGCAGGATCGCATCGGCCTGGATCTCGTCGATGTCGAGGAGCTTCTGGAGACCCTCGTTCGCATCCGCCGTGGTCTGCGACCGTCGGATGAGCGCGATGACCTCGTCGAGCGCGTCGAGCGCCTTCAGATATCCGCGCAGGATGTGCATCCGCTTCTCGGCCTCGCGCAGCCGGAACTCGGTGCGCCGCACGATGACATCGATCTGGTGGGAGATCCAGTGCGTGATGAACCCGTCGATCGCGAGCGTGCGCGGCACACCGTCCACGATCGCGAGCATGTTCGCGCCGAAGTTCTCCTGCAACTGCGTGTGCTTGTACAGGTTGTTGAGCACGACCTTCGCGACGGCGTCGCGCTTGAGCACGACGACCAGACGCTGACCCGTGCGGTCCGAGGACTCGTCACGGATGTCGGCGATGCCGGTGATCTTGCCGTCACGGGCCAGGTCGCCGATCTTTACCGCGACGTTGTCGGGGTTGACCTGATAAGGCAGCTCGGTGATGACGAGGCAGGTACGACCCTGGATCTCCTCGACGTTGACGACCGCGCGCATCGTGATCGAGCCGCGACCGGTCCGATACGCCTCGTGGATGCCCTTCGTCCCGAGGATCTGCGCGCCGGTCGGGAAGTCGGGGCCGGGAACGCGCTGGATCAGACCGTCGAGCAGCTCCTCGCGGGGGATGCCGGGGTTGTCCAGCGCCCAGAGCGCCGCATCCGCCACCTCGCGCAGGTTGTGCGGCGGGATGTTGGTGGCCATTCCGACCGCGATACCGACGGAACCGTTGACGAGGAGGTTCGGGAACCGGGCGGGGAGAACCGTCGGCTCCTGCGTCTGGCCGTCGTAGTTGTCGGCGAAGTCGACGGTCTCCTCTTCGATGTCGCGCACCATCTCGAGCGCGAGCGGAGCCATCTTCGTCTCGGTGTATCGCGGAGCCGCGGCGCCCATGTTCCCGGGGGAACCGAAGTTGCCCTGCCCGAGAGCGAGCGGATAGCGGAGGGACCACGGCTGAACCAGTCGCACGAGGGCGTCGTAGATCGCCGAGTCGCCGTGCGGGTGGTACTGGCCCATGACCTCGCCGACCACACGCGCGCACTTCGAGAACGACTTGTCCGGGCGGAAACCTCCGTCGTACATGCCGTAGATCACACGGCGGTGCACCGGCTTGAGTCCGTCGCGCACGTCGGGGAGGGCGCGCCCCACGATGACGGCCATGGCGTAGTCGAGGTAGCTGCGCTGCATCTCCGACTGCAGGTCGACCTGGTCGATCTTGCCGTGATCGTGTTCCGGTTCGGTGCGTTCTTCGTCAGTCATGAATCAATCTCTCTGTCACACATCTGGTTTGAGCCCGCGGGCATCAGATGTCGAGGAAGCGGACGTCCTTGGCGTTGCGCTGGATGAAGCTGCGTCGGGACTCGACGTCTTCGCCCATCAGCACACTGAAGATCTCGTCGGCCGCGGCCGCATCCTCGATGGTGATCTGCTGCAGGGTGCGCGTGGTGTGGTCCATCGTCGTCTCCCACAGCTCCTTGGGGTTCATCTCTCCGAGACCCTTGTAGCGCTGGATGCCGGCATCCTTCGGGATCCGCTTGCCGTTTTCGAGACCGTGCGCGAGCAGGGCGTCGCGCTCGGCGTCGCTGAACACGTACTCGTGAGCGGAGTTCGACCACTTCAGGCGGTACAGCGGCGGCATCGCGAGGTAGACGAAGCCGGCCTCGATGAGTCCGCGCATGTAGCGGAACAGCAGGGTGAGCAGCAGAGTCGTGATGTGCTGGCCGTCGACATCGGCATCCGCCATCAGGACGATCTTGTGGTAGCGAGCCTTCTCGATGTCGAACTCTTCGCCGATCCCCGTGCCGAAGGCCTGGATCATCGCCTGGACTTCCTTGTTGCCCAGCGCCTTGTCGAGACGTGCACGCTCGACGTTGAGGATCTTCCCCCGGAGCGCCAGGATCGCCTGCGTGTGCGGGTCGCGACCCTGCACCGCGGAACCACCGGCCGAGTCACCCTCGACGAGGAAGATCTCGCTGATGGAGGGATCCTTGCTGGTGCAGTCCTTGAGCTTGTCCGGCATAGCCGCAGACTCGAACACGCTCTTGCGGCGAGCGGTCTCGCGGGCCTTGCGAGCGGCGAGACGAGCGGTCGCGGCATCGATCGCCTTGCGGACGACGTTCTTCGCCTGGTTCGGGTTGCGCTCGAGCCAGTCGCCGAGCTGATCGCCGACGACCTTCTGCACGAATGCCTTCGCCTCGGTGTTGCCGAGCTTGGTCTTGGTCTGACCTTCGAACTGCGGCTCGCCGAGCTTGATCGAGATGACCGCGGTCAGTCCCTCACGCACGTCGTCACCGGAGAGGTTGTCATCCTTCTCCTTGAGCAGGTTGTTCGCTCGGGCGTACTTGTTGACCAGTGTGGTCAGAGCTGCCCGGAAGCCCTCCTCGTGCGTCCCACCTTCGTGGGTGTTGATCGTGTTCGCATAGGTGAAGACGTTCTCGGTGTAGGACGTCGTCCACTGCATCGCGACCTCGAGCGAGATCTTGCGCTCGGTGTCCTCCGATTCGAAGGCGATGATCTCGTCGTTCACGACTTCGGCGTGACGCACCTTGTTGAGGTACTCGACGTAGTCGACGAGTCCGCGCTCGTAGTAGAACACGTCGCCAGGCTGCTTGGTGAGGGTCGCGCCGTCTTCCTCGACCTCGTACGCAGACGACTCCCGCTCGTCACGCAGCTCGATGCGCAGTCCCTTGTTGAGGAACGCCATCTGCTGGAATCGTGTGCGCAGCGTGTCGTAGTCGAACTCGATCGTCTCGGTGAAGATCGAGGCATCCGGCCAGAACGTGATGCTGGTTCCGGTCTCCTCGGTCGCCTCGCCCTTCTCGAGCTTCTGCTGCGGGATGCCGCCGTCGGCGAAGCTGTGCCGCCAGACGAAGCCCTTCTGCTTGACCTCGACGTCGAACCGCGTCGAGAGCGCGTTCACGACCGAGGATCCGACACCGTGCAGACCACCGGAGACTGCGTAGGCGCCCCCTCCGAACTTTCCGCCGGCGTGCAGGATCGTGAGCACGACCTCGACCGTCGACTTGTTCGGGTCGGAAGAGTGCGGGTCCACCGGGATGCCTCGACCGTTGTCGACCACACGCACGCCACCGTCGGCGAGCATCGTCACGAAGATCGTGTCGGCGTATCCGGCGAGGGCCTCATCGACCGAGTTGTCGACGATTTCGTAGACGAGGTGGTGCAGACCGCGCGGTCCCGTGGAACCGATGTACATACCGGGACGCTTGCGGACGGCTTCGAGGCCTTCGAGAATCTGGATCGAGTCGGCGCCGTAGTCCCCAGGCTGCTTCGCCTTGGGTGCAATGGTGCCCTGGGCCTCGGGGGTTCCCCCGATGTTCGATTCCGTCTCGTCAGCGGGGGATTCAGGCGTCATCAGAGGGCATTCTCCACATCGATATCACGAACTGCCATTCTAGCGGAGTTTCGTGGGGAAACACCGCTCTACGGCCGTGTGTGGCCCTCTGAGCGTTTCGGACCCCTTGCGTGGTGTCCTACCCGTAGGTATCGCGCGGGCCCCGCCCTGGAACGGCTCTGGGACCCCATTTCCACGAGGGGACGTCCGGTCCGATGAAGCGCAGGTTCTCCACGCCGGCCTCCGGATAGCGGCGGCCGATCTCGGTGAGAATCGTCGCGCGCATGAACTGCAGGTTCTTCGCCCACGCCGTCGAGTCGCACTTCACGGTGAGCAATCCTCGCTCCAGGGAGACGGGTTCGGAGTGCTTCGCCGTGTCGGCGCCCGCGAGATCCGCCCACTGACGGACGAGGTCTTCCCTGGCCAGAGTGATCTGCCACCCCGAGTCGCGGCTCAGCTTGTCCAGGACCGCGCCGAGGGTCCCGGGGTCCCGCCCGGGTGTGAACGGTGCGTTGTCGTCATCGGTCGTGATGCGACGCTTGCGCTTCCAGCTCTTCGAGCTCGGCTGCAGACCGCGCAGACGCAGGTAGGTGCCTACCGTCTCGGGGACATCGGCAGCGGGAGTCGGTGCGGCGTCAGTCATCGACTGCCTCCCGTTCATCACTGATCGTCCCGGCGCTGATGCGCACCACATGCGCGTGCAGCACCTCAGGGATATCTTCCTCCACCGCCGCGGTCACCACGACCTGTTCGTACCCTGCGGTCAGGGCTGCGAGTCGTCGACGCCGGTCCGCATCGAGCTCGGCGAACACGTCGTCGAGGATCAGGACCGGATCGCCGGCGGGGGATTCACTGCGCAACAGCTCCGCCGATGCCAGCCGGAGCGCGAGCGCGACCGACCAAGACTCCCCGTGCGAGGCGTACCCCTTCACCGGAAGGTCGCGGACACGGAGCACGAGATCGTCCCGATGCGGTCCGGTGAGCGTGAGGCCGCGGTCGAGTTCGTGGGAACGCTTCGCCGCGAGAGAGGCCCGGAAGAGGTCCGCGATGCGGTTCGGATCGCTGAGCCTGTCGGCGGGGGAGACCTCTTCGGGTCCGCCCTCATCCTCTTCGGGGTCGCCGCCACCGACCGAGAGCGCCCACTCCAGCTGCGGACGATGATCTGCACCGGCGATCGCTTCATACGCATCGGCGACGGGTTGTTGGAGATCGACGGCCAACCGCTGTCGAGCCGTGATGATCTCGGACCCCAGGGAGACCAGCTTGTCGTCCCACACATCGAGGGTGCTCAGACCTTCGCCCCGGATGCCGCGGGCACGCGCCGACTTCAGCAGGGCATTGCGCTGCTTGAGCACACGGTCGTAGTCGGCGAGCACGCCCGCCATCCGTGGAGTGCGCTGGATGAGGAGCTGGTCGCTGAACCGGCGGCGGGCGGACGGGTCGCCCCGGACGATCTGCAGGTCCTCCGGCGCGAAGAGGACGACGTGCGCGTAGCGAGGCAGCTCGTTCGGCTTGGACGGAGAGCCGTTGATGCGTGCCTTGTTCGACCCCTGCCTGTTCACCTGCACTTCGGCGAGCACTCGACGCTCGCCGTGCGAGAGCCGCGCCCGGATGACCGCGAACTCCTGCCCGTCACGCACCATGGGTGCATCGGACGACACGCGATGTGAACCGAGGGTGGCCAGGAACACGACCGCTTCCGCCAGGTTCGTCTTTCCCTGCCCGTTTCGTCCGACGAGCACGTTCGGACCCCGGTGGAGAGTGAGTTCCGCGGTCGCGTAGTTGCGGAAATCGACCAGGCTCAGGTGCTCCACAATCACGGAGTCAGCCTACCTTCGAGGTCTGACAACGAATGCGGGGCGAGGTGCGGGATCAGCGAAGGAGGAGGTTCGGCTGCAGCAGGTACTTGAAGGAGTCGAGGCCCGCCTGGTCGACCGAGGTCTGGCTCGTGATCAGCACGGGGCTGAGCTTGTTGGCGTTGTCGCTCGACGTGAACGTCACGCGGACGAACTCGCTCTTGACCGCTCCGAGAGCCTCGATCAGGTACTGGGGGTTGAGGCCGAGCGTGACCTCGTCGCCGCCGGACAGGATCGCGTCGACCGACTCGGATGCGCGCGCGTGGTCTCCACCGGAGGCATCCATGGTCACGCTGTCGCTCGAGAACGTGAATCGCAGCGGCGCCGCACGATCGAGGACGAGCGAGACACGGCGGACGGCTTCGACGAGGTCGGCCGTGTTGACGACCGCGTAGTGATCGGTCTGCTCGGGGAAAAGGCGTCGGACCGGGGGAAAGTTGCCCTTGATGAGCAGCGAGGTCACGGTCTTGTTGCCGGCGGTGAAGGCGATGATCTCGCGATCGCCCGCGCCGGAGAAGGCCACCTGGATGTTACCGGCGTGACCGAAGGTCTTCCCGACCTCGAGCAGGGTGCGTGCCGGCACCAGCGCTGTCGCCTCGACGGACTCGCCGTCCCACGGCACATCGCGGAGCGATACCCGATACCGGTCCGTGGCGACCAGGCTCAGAGTGTGACCGGAGACTTCGAGCTGCACACCGGTGAGGACGGGAGTGACGTCGTCGCGTGATGCGGCGAAGCCGACCTGTGCGATCGCCGTGCCGAATTCCTCAGCCGGAACGACGCCGGAGGATCCGTTCACCTCGGGGATGGACGGATATTCCTCGACCGGCATGGCGGCGAGTGTGAATCGAGCCGAACCACAGGTGACGGCGATCCCACCGTCTTCCTCGACGGCGATCTCGATCGGAGCGTTCGGGAGGCGGCTGGCGATGTCGGAGAGAAGACGGCCGTGGACGAGGATCGTGCCGGGGGTCTCGACTGTGGCTTCGATGGTCGTCCGAGCGGAGGCCTCGTAGTCGAAAGCGGAGAGCGTGAGGCTGGATCCGTCCGCTTCGATCAAGACTCCGGCGAGGATCGGCTGCGGATTGCGCTGCGGCAGAAGCTTGACGACGAACGAGACAGCCTCGCTGAAGACATCGCGGTTGACCTGAAACCTCACGGGTGCTCCCTTGTCGTCGAACTGTGACGCGTCGTCGTCGGCCCTGCCGGTGCAGGGCTTCCCATGCTAGCCCCACAGTCCTGCGTATCCCTACGCCGAGGTTTCCTGTCATCCGTTCGCCGGTTCTCCCCACCGTCTGGTGATCGGATCGCGCCTTGAATGACTTAACTCCTTAACGGTGTTAACAGCTGTGGATACTGTGGATAAGTCGGTGGATATCAGGAGCGAGTAGGGAACTACACGCTTGTCAGTTGTGGAAACCCTGAGGAATCCGCGGGATCCCGGTCCTGGGGACAACCGAGGTGTTGTCCGAGTTATCCACAGGTTTGGGTGTTCAGCTCACATTCGTCCCGATGGAATCCACGATCATCCACAAGTTATCCACATGTGCATAGAGGCATCTATCGAGAGATCAGAATCCCTGTCGGGCACACAAAAAAGTGGAGGACCGCATCCGTTCCGGTGCGGTCCTCCACTTTTTCGGAGGTGCGGCGTGTCAGCGTCGGCCGAGCTGCGTCGTGATCTCGGTGACCTGGTTGTAGATGGAGCGACGCTCCTTCATGAGCTCACTGATCTTCTTGTAGGCGTACATGACCGTGGTGTGGTCGCGGTTGCCGAACAGCTGACCGATCTTCGGCAGCGACAGGCTCGTTCGCTCCCTGCACAGATACATGGCGATCTGTCGTGACGTGGCGATCTGCTGCGATCTGCTCGAACCGTAGAGATCGTCCACGGTGAGCTTGAAGTACTGCGCTGTGGCCGTGATGATGTCGGTCGGCGAGATGATGTTGTCCTCCGCCGTGTCGATGATGTCGCGGAGCACGGTCTGCGCGAGGGAGATGTCGAGGGCAGAGCGGTTCAGGCTCGCGAACGCGGAGACGCGGATGAGTGCACCCTCCAGCTCGCGGATGTTCGAGGAGACGACGGTCGCGATGTACTCGAGCACCTCGTCGGGGATGTGGAGTGCCTCGCTCTGCGCCTTCTTGCGGAGGATCGCGATGCGGGTTTCGAGGTCCGGTGCCTGCACATCGGTGATGAGGCCCCACTCGAAGCGGCTCCGCATCCGATCCTCGAAGCCCGTCAAGTGCTTCGGCGCGACATCACTGGTGATGACGACCTGCTTGTTGTGATCGTGCAGCGTGTTGAACGTGTGGAAGAACGCTTCCTGGGTCTCGGCGCGACCCTGCAGGAACTGGATGTCGTCGATGAGGAGGATGTCGACGTCGCGGTACCTGGCCTGGAACGCGGCACCGCGGTTGTTCGCGATCGAGTTGATGAAGTCGTTGGTGAACTCCTCGCTCGAGACGTAGCGGACTTTGACTCCGGCGTAGAGCGACTGCGCGTAGTCACCGATCGCGTGGAGGAGGTGCGTCTTGCCGAGTCCGGAGTCACCGTAGATGAACAACGGGTTGTACGCCTTGGCCGGCGCCTCGGCCACGGCGACCGCCGCAGCGTGGGCGAATCGGTTGGACTGGCCGATGACGAAGTTGTCGAAGGTGTACTTCGGGTTCAGCCGGGATTCGTGACGCAGCTGTGTGGGCTGTTCCATCGGAGACTCGACCCGGCTCTGCTCGGTGCGTCCGAAGTCTCCGACGGCGATGGGGGCCGTCTGCTGCTCCGCCAGTTCGTGGTTCACGACGACGCGGTAGGACGTGACCTCTTCCCCGATGTGCGAAAGGGCCTCCATGATCGGGAGTCGGAGACGCTTGTTGATCTGCGCTGCGGTCAGATCGTTCGGGACTTCGAGGTACAGCGTCGCGGACATGACGCCGGCCGGGACGGCGAGGCTGAGGAAGCCCTGCAGCTGGGGGGTGACGCGATCGTCGTCGGCCAGCAGCTCCTGCACCGTGGTCCAGATCGGGACGTCGGGCTGGGCAGGTGATGTCATGACGCTCCGGACGAGGAATCGAGGCGGGGTCGACGTGCCGTGCCCCCTGTGGATAACTTAGGATGCCACGGTAGTCATCCCGGCTGTGAACGGCAACCTGCCCTTGAAAACACGCGCGCGTGTTGTGCCTGCCGGGCGCGCCACGGTTGTGGATAATGGCTGTGCGGTGCCCGCCGGGCCGCCCTCGCGGAAGCGCGTAGATTTGCTCTGCGCGCCGGTAGGACGTACCCTAAGTCGGTTGACTTATGCCATTTTTGGCAGTTCCCCATGTCTCCGGTCGAAGTGAATCCGGTGGCAGCATTCCCGGAGTGATTCCATGAGCAAGCGCACTTTCCAGCCCAACAACCGTCGTCGCGCCAAGAAGCACGGCTTCCGTGCCCGCATGCGTACGCGTGCCGGCCGCGGCATCCTCGCTGCACGCCGCGCGAAGGGCCGCACCGAGCTCTCTGCGTAGTCCGCTGTGCTCGCCCGCCCGTATCGACTGACCCGCGGGAGCGACTACCGTCTGGTCGTTCGACGCGGATCCCGTTGTGGTGGGGCGCGCGTCATCACCTCGGTGCTGGCGACGGGCGAGAACAGGGCCGCGAGGTTCGGATTCATCATCAGCAAGCAGGTGGGCACCGCTGTGGTGCGCAATACCGTGCGTCGGCGACTCAAAGCCGTGTGCGCGGAGGCGCTCCCGCGCGTCCCCGAGGGCACGGATGTCGTCATCCGTGCCCTTCCTGCGTCCTCCAGCGCGACTTTCGCGGATCTCCGCGCCGACGTCGATCGCTGCTTGAGCAGACTCGCGCCGGCCACGGTGTCGGCATGACCGCGCTACCGGCATCTTCTGTGGGAACGGCGCGATGGCGTGCGCGTGACCTGGTGCGGACCATCCCGGTGATCCCGCGGAACCTCGTGCTGGGGTTCCTCACGGCATACCGCAAGGTGATCTCCCCGATGTATGGAGATGTCTGTGCGTACTACCCCAGCTGTTCGGCTTACGCTGTAGGTGCGGTGCAGCAGCATGGTGCAGTGAAGGGAGCGGCGCTCTCGGCGTGGCGCATCCTCCGCTGCAATCCCTGGACCAGCGGCGGCGTCGATGACGTCCGGCCGCACGACCACTTCCGTTACGACTTGACCACACACGGTTTCGTCGTCCCTTCCCGAAAGGACTGATCGGTGGGTCTTGACCTTCTGCTCGCCAGCGCGACTCCCAGCCCCGAACCTGCGGCGGGGGGATTCGACCTGCTCGGCACCATCCTCTGGCCGCTGAAGTGGGTCGTCGAGCTGATCCTCGTCGCCTGGCATTGGCTTCTGACCACCGTCGGTCTTCCTTCCGCATCGGGTCTGACCTGGGTGCTGTCTATCGTCGGCCTCGTCGTCGTCGTCCGCGCTGCGCTGATCCCGCTCTTCGTGAAGCAGATCAAGAGCCAGCGAAAGATGATGGAAATCGCACCTGAACTGCGGAAAGTTCAGGAGAAGTACAAGGGCAAGAAGGATCAGCTCTCTCGTGAGGCCATGAGCCGCGAGACGATGGCGCTCTACAAGAAGCACGGCACGACACCGATGTCGAGCTGCCTGCCCCTTCTGGTGCAGATGCCGATCTTCTTCTCGCTGTACAGCGTGCTGAGCGATGTCAAGAAGCATGCGGAGCAAAGCCTCGGCGGTGTGGGATTGCTCAACCCCGAGCTCACCAAGGAGTTCTACGACGCCAAGCTCTTCGGGGTCGCGTCCCTGCATGAGACCCTCGGCGACGCGGTCGACGCCAACAACACCACGGCGATCATCATCCTGGTCACGCTCGTCGTGCTCATGATCGCCTCGCAGTTCTTCACGCAGCTGCAGATCATCTCGAAGAACCTGTCGCCGGAGGCCAAGACCGGCCAGGCGTACCAGATGCAGAAGATCATGCTCTACGTGCTGCCGCTGGGATTCATCTTCTCCGGTGTCTTCTTCCCGCTCGGCGTGGTCGTGTACTGGTTCATCTCCAACCTCTGGACCATGGGACAGCAGTTCCTCGTCATCCGAGAGATGCCGACTCCCGGCTCGGAAGCCGCCAAGGCCCGGGAAGAGCGACTCGCTCGCAAGGGGAAGGCGATCGACTCCTCCGGCAAGGTCGTTCCGATGGCTGCGTATGAGGCCGAGCAGCAGCGTCTGCTCGAGGAGGCGGAGAAGGCGAAGGCCCAGGCGCCCAAGCGTCAGCAGCCCGTGGGCAAGAAGCGTGCGAAGAAGAAGGGGAACGGTTCATGAGTGAAACCATGACCGAGAGCTCCGAGCCCACCGTGGCTCAGCTCGAGAACGAAGGCGACGTCGCTGCGGACTACCTCGAGGAACTCCTTGACATCGCGGACATCGACGGTGACCTGAACCTCGACGTGCGGCAGGGGCGCGCGTACGTCTCGGTGGAGGCGGAGGGCGATGGCCTCGCTCTTCTCTCCGCCCCGGACACGGTGCAGGCGCTCCAGGAGCTCACCCGCCTCGCGGTGCAGAGCAAGACGGGGTCATTCTCCCGTTTGATCCTCGACATCGCCGGCTCGCGTGACACGCGCCGTCGGCAGCTCGAGACACTGGTCGATGCAGCGGCCGCTAAGCTCGATGAAGGCTCCTCGCAGGCTTCTCTGCCGTCGATGTCGAGCTATGAGCGCAAGCTGGTGCACGATATCGCGGCTGAGCGTGGCTTGGTGTCGGAGTCGTACGGCGAGGGCGCTGACCGTCACACGGTCCTCCGTCGCCGTTGATGTTTCACGTGAAACATCGTTCGGGAACTGCCGATGACTGAGACCGAAGACGAGCCTGCGGTTGCCGCGGAGCTTTTCGGTGACCGCATCGATCTCGCTCGAGCGTTCACGGCTTCCCTTGCGCGTGAGGGTGAGGAGCGGGGTCTGATCGGACCGCTCGAGCTTCCGCGCCTGTGGACGCGGCACATCCTCAACAGTGTGATCGCTGCTCCGCTCTTCCATGGTTCGGTCGCTGACATCGGATCCGGGGCCGGCCTCCCGGGCATCGTGCTCGCGATCGCGCGTCCTGATGTGAAGTGGACTCTCATCGAACCGATGGAGCGTCGGGTCACGTGGCTCACCGAGCAGGTGGAGGCGCTGGGACTGACCAATGTCGTGGTGCAGCGTGCGCGCGCCGAGGATGTCCATCCCACCGAGGGTTTCGATGTCGTCACGGCGAGGGCTGTCAGCGCTTTGCGTACGCTCATCCCTCTCACTGCCCCGCTCGTGCGCGACGGCGGAGAGCTTGCCTTGCTCAAGGGGATGAACGCCGCGAACGAGATCGAAGCGGCCCAGAAGCAGATCAAGAAGTTCCGTCTGTCGGACGTGCGAGTGGAAGTGCTGGGGGAGGGTGTTCTCACCGAGACGACCCGCGTGGTTCGCGCCCGCGTTCGGTAGTTCCTCCTGACATCAACGCGGGGTGTTTCACGTGAAACACCCCGCCTTCGTCTGCGGTGGAGTTCGCCGTCACGAGGCCTTGAGCCTTCTGGTGCCGGTGGAGGTCTCTCGGATAGAGCACCGATCGGCGCTTGAGGCATCGGCGTCGTCGCGGCATCGCGGAGGAGCGGACGGTCTGAGTATCGCGTTCAGCCGTCGGCACCTCACGCGCGCCCGCACACGCCGCGAAGGAGAACTCACGCTTTGAAGGAGGCTTTGACGCATCTCCTCCTCCGCAGCGTGAGTTCTCCTTCATACAGTGCGTCGGCTACGCGAGCCGCTTCTCGCAGGGCATCGTCATGCATGCTCCGGTCTCGTTGCCTTCGAACCGCTGGGAGGGGGACGAAGGAGTCCTTGCATTCCGACGATGTTTCACGTGAAACGGAGACGTTAGTCCCTCTGTCCTGGGTGCTGTGGTGACGGCGCCCGTCTTAGAGGAGAGCACGAGAGCGGAGCGTGACGTGTGCATACGGGGGTCGTCTGGTCCAAGCCACGCAAAACTGCGGCGACTTTTGCGAGGAGTCGCCGATGTTCAGCTCCCACAGCCTTCCCGCCCGATGACGTTTCACGTGAAAAGGCGCCCGGCAGAGCTGCTCGTCTCTGAGAGCACCGACCAGAAGGGAATCGGGCGGGCGCACGACGCTTCGATACGCGCCTCCCTGCGGCCGGTGACGCCCGACCCGAGTTGCCTGGTCCGTCGGGAGACTCGCCCTGCCGAACGCTCAGAGGCTTCTGCTGCATGACGACGCGATGCTTTCTTGTAGGTGTCCGTTGTTCCCGTGTGCGGTGTCCCTGAGCGGCGGAATGATGTTTCACGTGAAACGGTGCCTGACGGGGCTGTGTGCGTGTCGTCTACGGCTGGTCGGAAGTAGGCGCATCCCGCCCGCTGCACTGTCTGTGCTGCGTTTCTGTACCGCTCGGGAAGACTGTTCGGGGCAACTGTGTTCGCCGTGTGCCATCCCCGGGGTGGGATTGGTGCGCACGCGGTCGCTTTCACCTAGACCTCCCATCCCTCGTAGACATCGGGGTGCGCGCCTGTAGGTGGCCTCCCTCCTCTGAGCACGTGTCTCACGTGAAACAACCACGGTTGCGACTGTCAGAACGCTGATGCTGTCGGCGGGCCCAACCGAGAGGGGTGAGAAGCGAACTCGATCGGACGAAGATGGGTAGTGGGTGGGTGGTCGTCAGTGCGCGGAATGAGGGTGAAGCTGGGATGATCGAGGAGCTTGACCCCAGGGGAGTGGCGTTCGTATAGATGCCCCCAGGCGTGATGTTTCACGTGAAACGACCGTCGGGACCTTCTCCGAAGAACCGTGACGAGCGCGGGAGAGCCTCGTCGTCATCCAACGTCGCCCCGTGCGATTAGAGTGGAACGCGGCCCCGAAAGGAGTGGATGTTTCACGTGAAACAGTCCGAGAAGACATCGGCGAACGAATCGTTCGGGATGGACACACCGCTCGCGCGGGAACTCGCCGACCTCTCTGCCCGGAGGCGCGCGCTTGAGGCAGCGAAGGTGGAGTTCGCGGGGGATACCCGAGTTCTGACCGTCTCCAACCAGAAGGGCGGCGTCGGCAAGACCACGTCGGCAGTGAACATCGCCTCGGCGCTTGCTGGCTTGGGGGCGAAGGTGCTGGTCATCGACCTCGACCCGCAGGGAAACGCATCCACGGCCCTGGGAGTTCCCCATAGCGCGGACACCCCCAGTGTCTATGACGTCCTGATCGACGAGTTCCCTCTCGCGGAGATCGTGCAGCCGAGCCCGGAAGACCCCAACCTCTTCTGCGCCCCCAGCACCATCCACCTGGCGGGCGCGGAGATCGAGTTGGTCGCCCAGGTGGCGAGGGAGCACCGCCTCCGTCGAGCACTGGAGGACTACCTCGTCGACAACGCGATGGATTTCGTCATCATCGACTGCCCTCCTTCGCTCGGACTGCTCACCATCAATGCGTTCACGGCCGCATCTGAGGTCTTCATCCCGATCCAATGCGAGTACTACGCACTGGAGGGTCTGAGTCAGCTCCTCGGGAGCATCCAGATGATCCAGAAGCACCTGAACCCGGCTCTTCACCTCTCGACGATCCTGCTGACCATGTTCGACGGACGTACGCGCCTCGCGCAGCAGGTCGCGGAAGAAGTGCGTACGCACTTCCCGGATCAGGTGCTGGAGACGGTGATCCCTCGATCCGTCCGAGTGTCGGAGGCCCCGAGTTTCGGCCAAACGGTGATCGCCTACGATGGGCAGTCCGCCGGCGCGATCGCCTACCGCGAAGCTGCCGTCGAGATCGCGTCGCGCATGGCGACGCAGAGCAAGGAGAAATGATGGCGAAGCGCACAGGGCTCGGTCGGGGAATCGGGGCGCTGATCCCCACCGCAGATCAGGCGGAGCGTCCCGTCGACGTCTTCTTCCCCGGATCCAGTCTGCGACCGGCGGAGACGGAGGCGACGATCGGTCCGGATTCCGAGACTCCTGAGCTTGAAGAGGTGCCCGGAATCCACCTGATCCAGGTGGATCCGAACTCGATCGTCGCGAACCCCCGACAGCCGCGTACGCATTTCGATGCCGATGACCTGGCGGAACTCGTGCACAGCGTCCGCGAGTTCGGTGTGCTGCAGCCCGTGGTCGTCCGCAAGAACGCGACGGGCGACTACGAGCTCATCATGGGGGAGCGGCGTACCCGTGCCGCACGTGAGGCCGGTCTCGACGTCATCCCCGCGATCGTCCGCGACACCGCCGATGAAGACCTTCTGCGCGACGCCCTCCTGGAGAACCTGCACCGCTCCGAGCTGAATCCGCTGGAAGAAGCGTCGGCGTACCAGCAACTGCTCGATGACTTCGGCATCACCCAGGAAGAGCTCGCGACAAGGATCGGTCGCTCGCGTCCGCAGATCAGCAACACAATCCGTCTGCTCAAGCTGCCGGTCCCGGTGCAGCAGCGGGTCGCAGCCGGAGTGCTCACGGCTGGACATGCCCGCGCGATCCTCAGCCTCGAGACTCCGGAGTCGATGCAGCGCCTCGCCGACAAGGTCGTGAACGAAGATCTTTCCGTGCGCGCGACGGAGGAGGCGGCGAAGGCGCAGCCGGCCGCCGGCAAGTCGGCGAAGGCGACCCCGGGGGCGCGCCGCGCGTATCTCGACGAGGTGGCAGGCAAACTCGGCGACCGACTGAACACGCGGGTCAAGATCGCCCTCGGTGCTCGTAAAGGCCAGGTCACAATTGATTTCGCTTCCATTCAGGACCTCAATCGGATCCTCGAGGAGCTTGGCGAAAGCGGCTACGGCTCGGCGCGATGACATCCTCGGGACCGTTTCGGTCCCTTAGACTCGCGTCATCTCGACGACGAGGGGGGAATGTCATGTCCGCAGCAGAGGGTCCCAGAAGCGTCCAACGCCGCGTGATCGCGGTCAGTATCGCCGCGGCGTTGGGCGGATTCCTGTTCGGCTTCGATACCGCGGTGATCAACGGCGCCGTCGACGCGCTCGCGGGTGACGTCTCTGGGTTCGATCTCGGAACGGCTCTCAAGGGCTTCGCGGTGTCGTCGGCGTTGATCGGCTGTGCGGTCGGTGCATGGTTCGCCGGACCGGTGTCCAACAAGTACGGACGCATCCCGGTGATGGTGGGCGCTGCGACGCTGTTCTTCGTCTCCGCGATCGGTTCCGGGCTCGCGTTCAGTGTCGTCGACCTCATCGTCTGGCGTGTGATCGGCGGACTCGGGGTGGGTGCGGCGTCCGTCATCGCCCCTGCCTACATCGCCGAGGTATCGCCGGCCGCGATACGTGGTCGTCTGGGTTCACTGCAGCAACTCGCGATCGTGACCGGTATCTTCGCCGCGCTGCTCTCCGATGCTCTGCTCGCGGGCATCGCCGGTGCCGCCGATCAGCCGCTGTGGGGACTCACCGCGTGGCGCTGGATGTTCATCGTCGAGGCCATCCCCGCGCTGGTCTACGGCATCATGTCGCTGCGCTTGCCGGAATCACCGCGCTACCTGGTGCGCAAGGGCGAGTTGAAGCGTGCCGCAGAGGTGCTGGAGACCGTCACGGGGACGATCGACGTCGATGCGAAGATCACGGAGATCACCGGCACGATCGACACCGAACGCTCGGAGTCGCTGCGCGACCTGCGCGGAAGCCGTCTCGGCCTCAAGCCGATCGTCTGGGTGGGGATCTTGCTCTCGGTGTTCCAGCAATTCGTGGGCATCAACGTGATCTTCTACTACTCGACCACCCTGTGGCAGTCGGTCGGCTTCGACGAATCCAGCGCATTGCTCACGTCGGTGATCACGTCGGTCACGAACATCGTGGTGACCATCGTCGCCATCCTGCTCGTTGACAGGGTCGGCCGACGCATCATGCTGCTCGTCGGCTCGGTGGGTATGACGGTGACGCTGGGACTCATGGCGCTCGCGTTCTCGTTCGGGACACTCGATGCGCAGGGGACGGCGACCCTTCCCGATCCCTGGGCGACCATCGCCTTGATCTGCGCGAACGGTTTCGTGGTCTTCTTCGGGGCGAGCTGGGGTCCGTTGGTGTGGGTCCTCCTCGGCGAGATCTTCCCCAATTCGATCCGCGCGGGAGCTCTCGCCGTCGCCGCCGCGGCCCAGTGGGTGGCCAACTTCTTCATCTCGACGACGTTCCCCGCGTTTGCGGAGATCGGTCTCACGTTCGCCTACGGGTTCTATGCGTTCTTCGCTCTCCTCTCGTTCTTCTTCGTGTTCTTCAAGGTGCCGGAGACGAAGGGCAAGGAGCTCGAGGAGATGAGCGATGAACTGGCCGTACGGCGCCGGAAGGTCGTACGGGAGACGTAGGCTTGACGTATGTCCGAGTCCGTACAGCGCCGCGCCAGCCTGGAAGTGCTGCGCGCCGAGGCGGCTGACGAACTCGCGGTGCTCATCCAGGAGCGTCTTCTCGGGGGCGAAGACCCCTGGGAGTTCATGGAAGACCTGCCGAGCATCGACGAGCTCGTCGTGTACCTCCTCCGGGCCGACAACATCAACGCGAACGACGGCGTGCGACCCAATGCCGCCCGGCACTATCGGGTGCTGCGACAGATCGCCCTGGAGTACCCCGAACTGACCTCTGCCGTGTGGGGCCTGCTGGACGAGACCCAGCGCCACCGTCGCTGGGACCCCACCGTCGCCGACGCCTCCTGAGCACGGGGTGGTGACGGGTGGCTTGACGTCACCAGATTCTGAACATAATCTTCACCCCGTGTGACAGACTGGTAAAAAGATACCAACTTGTCGACACGAGGGAGTTCGCCATGGCACGACGCACGCGTATCGGAGCCGAGCGTGCGAGCAGCGACTTGCAACTCCTCGCCGGGTCGCGAAACTCACTCGACTAACGTTGGGCACAGCAATATCCTTCCAGGCCACCCTCCCGGACAAGCCAGATCAGATGTCACCCACCCGTGCAGCAGACCCCTCGGGGTCTTCAAGAGCTTCTTTGAGCGCGTGAACCAGCGGGGCGTCAAGGCCGAGGAGCGTAAGGGCTTGCATCAGGGTGCTTAGCCTCGGGTTCGCCAGGCGGTCCTGATGCGGATCCGCGTGTTCAAGGGTCCGGTAGGTCGGGATCGAACAGCCGATCAAATGGGCCGCCTCTTCCTGAGAGACGTTTCGATCAACCCGGTACGCGATCAAGCCACGCGCAAGCAGGTGTGTGATGCGTGACGGCATGAATCCCCCTCCGCCTCCGAACGCACAACACTATGGCCCATAGCCGCATAACCCATAACGCTGTATTCCTGTATGCCTGTATTCCGGTACAAGTCTCGGCGAGGGCTGATGATTATGGCCTGGCCACCAGGTGATTTCCAGAAAACATACTTTCTGGATACCACCCGTAGTGCCGGCTGAATATTGATCCGGGATGCTCAGTCCTTCTCAGTCCAGTCTCAGTAGGTCTCGACTCCGACAAGGAGCGGGGCAAGCACAAGGACCGCTTGTCTCGATATCGAGTTTCTTGACCAATGGTTGGAGGTGATTTTATGTCCGTGATGACTGTGATCGAACCGACGCTGCTGAAGCGTCGAGTGCACGACGCTCTCGATGAAGCGCTCCTGCGCTTCGACGGCTGGTGGCTCGTCTTTCTCGCAGCGCTTCTCGTGTTCGGGGTGGCCTTCCTCGCGTCGATGGCCGCGTGGTGCTTCCTCGCGAATGGAGGCAGGCGTTTCAGTGGGAACTGGTCGTGGAGCGACAAAGGTACGTCCCTCTGGCTTGAGTGCATCTAGCGCACTCGTCCTCGGCGGACTCTCGGCGCATCCGCGAGGGTCCGCCGAGGGTCCGCCGCACGCGAAGAAAGGAACCGAATGCTGCTCGATGTCTCCGCCGTGGAGTTCGCCTATGCGAGGCGGACCCCGGTGCTGCGCGACCTCTCACTGAAGATCGCGCCCGGGGAGCGCGTCGGCCTCGTCGGCCCGAACGGCTCGGGGAAGTCGACGCTCATCCGTCTGATCGCCGATCTCCTGCAGCTGCGACGCGGTAACATCCGCATCGCGGGCCGCTCGCACCAGGAACGCGTCTCGCGCGAGAGCCTCGTCTACGTCGCGAGCAACGACTACCTGCCGCAGTTCCTCACCGGACGCGAGTACGTCGACCTCATGCACCGCTTCTACGGCCAGGAGGTCGACGCGTCGCGGCTGGACGACCTGTTCGCCCGTTACCAGATGGAGGCGCGGCAGCTCGATCTCATCGAGGACTACTCGCACGGCATGCGCAAGAAGGTGCAGCTCATCTCGAGCCTGCTGCTGCGGCGCCCGTTGACGATCATCGACGAGACCCTGAACGGCGTCGACGTCGATGCGCTGTTTGAGTTCGAGCGCGACGCACGAGACTTGGGAGAGGCCGACGCTCTGCTGCTGTGCAGCCACGACTTCCGACTGCTCGAAGCGGTATGCGACCGCATCGTCGTGCTGTGTCGCGGCGAACTTGCCTACGATCTGCCGATGCGACAAGTGCAGGACGAGTTCGGCTCCGTCGACGACCTCGTCAAGCGCGCCATGAGCTCGTCCCGGGGCATGGCGTGAAGCCCGTCCTGACGCTGACAGGCTTCCTGTCGCTCTTCCTCGTCCGCCGCATACTCCGCCGAGGGGTGCTCCGGCTCGCCGCGGTCCGCTACGGACTCGCCGCCGCCGCGCTCCTCGCGTTCGCGGCGTTCTGCGCGTTCGGCATCGTTACCCTCCGCCAGCTCATCGCCGATCCGGCACTGCTCGTGCCCCTGCTGCGCGTCGCAGGCACGGCCGTCCCGATGTGGGTGCTCGCGATCTTCACGTTCGTGCGCGTCCTCTTCATGAAATCGAGCGACCTCGTCGAGCTCACATTCGGCTTCCCGCTCACCAACCGGGCACGCACTCTCGGGTTCATGCTCTTCGAGGCGATGCTCGTGGGCATCGGGGTCACGGTGATCCTCGGGGCGCTCGTCGCCGGTACGCTCGCGATCGGCGGCTTCGGGGTGCTCGACGACGTTGTGACATGCCTCGTGCTGCCGACGTGCGTCTCCTACCTTCTGGCGAGTGTCTACTACCTGCTCCTCGAGAGGGCTCTCCTGCAATTCCGGCTCGCCCGACTGCGGGCTTTCCTCGTACCGATCGTCCTCGCCGGCACGCTCATCGCTCTCGCGGTCGCCGTCTCCAGCCAATCGGAGCGCGTGCTCTTCGCCGCCATCGGAGAAGGCGAGTACTTCGCGCCCCAACTGATCTTCGCCGACCTCGCCGCCGCGCACGGCCTCCTCGCCGCAGTCGGCGCGTGGCTTGCCGCGGTCGCGCTGCTCGTCACCCTCGTCTGCTCGGCGACTCCGCGCCAGTTCGACCCGACCCGGCGCTTCGCACGCATCCCGCGGGTGCTCGGGTCGTCGGAGTTCGGTGCCTACTTCCTCGCGCATGTCCGTGCCATCGAGACCATCACGGTCTACGGCCTCGTCTTGGCCGGATCCTACGCGCTGTTCGTCGCCGACGTCCGCCTCCCGCCCTTCCTCCTCATCGCGGTTACGATCCAGGGCGCATACGCCTTCGTGTCGACCGAGCCTCTCCGGGCGTGCGGTCCCCGTCGGCACGGCACGGTCCGGCGCTACCTGCTCGTGCTTGGCCCGCAGCTGTTCGCTCTCTTCGTCTGCGCCGTGCCGGTCGGCATCCTGTCCGCCCTCACCGGGATCGGATGGAGCGAGATCATCATGGTCGTCGGGTTCTGCGCCTCGAACACGGTCGTCCTGACCCTCGCGGGGATCGCCTTCCCGCCCGAGAAGGGCAACCCGTTCTCCGTGATCGTCGGCGTCGCGGTGGCCGCCCTGGTCACCGGAACCCTTCTCTTCGGCACGAGCGTGCTCGGGCTGCCGACATGGTTCAGCACGGTGGTGCTCGCGGCCGTGACCGCGTGCGCCGGAATTCTCTCCGTCATCGGGATGCAGAAGATCGAAAGGATCGAACGTCATGAAGTGGTTGTTTAGGTTCATCGGGAGTCTCGTGGCCGCCCTCGTCGCCACCGTCGGTGCCGCTGTCGTCACGGCGATCTGGCTCATGTTCTCGGCGGGTTCATCGGAAGGCCAACGCCTCGGATTCTTCGGCGCCGTGTTCGTCGATGTGAGGCAGACTCCTCGCGACACCATTGAACTCGGAGTGGGTCTCGCCGACCCGATCCCGCTCGTGCTGTCGGTCGGCGTGATCACTGTGCTCCTCGTCGCGGTGATGGTCGTGCACGATCAGCTCCGCGAGCGGAAGAGGCAGCTCCTCGCTGAAGCCGAGTGATGTGGTCAACCACGGTCACCGGACTCCGCCCGCGCACGGTGATCCGCTGGCTGTCCCTCGCCGTCTGGCCGGTGAACCTTGTCTTCGGCACGTCGATGGCCGCGGCCTCGGCCGCGGCGATCGTGTTCGACCAGCCCGGCATCCTCGGTGCGCTGCTCGTGGTAGGGATGCACTACGTCTGCGGGCTGTGCGCATCGTTCGCGATTCACGAATTGGGGCACGCCATACTCCTGTCGTGGTCGCCCGGGGTGACCACGATCACCCTGGAGCGCACGCTGCTGCGGATCTCTGTGCGTCCGCACGGCTCGATCCGCGGACGCGACGCCTTCCTCACCGCCGTCGCCGGACCATCGCTCTGCGTCGTGATCGGGATGCTGCTGTGGCTAGCCGTGCCCCACGTACAGCTTCAGGGGTGGTTCCTCTTTCACGCCCTCTTCCTCACCCCGGCATTCAACGACGGGCGCATCATGCTCATCGGCGCCCGATCATGGAACCGGGTATAGACGCTTCGCATTCCGCGCTGATCATCAGCGGACGCACGGGGCCGACAGAGGGCTACGCGGGTGCTGTCTAGATGTTTTCAACACGAAACAGTCCTGTCACCAGGAGGGAACGCCGGACAACGTCGGGGCAGCCGTCCATCAACGCCTGTCGCGACTGATCGCGACAGCGGCGCGCGCACCGCCGATCACGTGCGACTCACACGCAGAAAACGAGAAAGGCCGCACCTCCCCGGGAGGTGCGGCCCTTTCGGCTCAGAACGTCAGCCGATGAACGCGGCGAGGTCCTTCTCGAGCGCGGGCTTCGGCTTGGCGCCGATGATGGTCGTCTTGACCTCTCCGCCCTGGAAGACCTTCATCGCCGGGATCGACGTGATCTGGTACTTCATGGCCAGCTGGGGGTTCTCGTCGACGTTGAGCTTGAGGATGGTGATCTTGTCGGGGTTGTCCGCCTGGATCGCGTCCAGGACCGGCGAGACCATACGACACGGTCCACACCACTCGGCCCAGAAGTCCACCAGCACGGGACCGTCGGCCTGCAGAACGTCCTGCTCCCAGGTCGCCTGGCTCGTAGCCTTTGCACTCATCAGAGTTCTCCTTGATTCGAGGTTCGTCTGCTACAACAGCCGACGAGGGGAAAGTGTTCCCGGACTATGCCGAGGCGGTGAGGATCTCGGCGGCCTCCGCAGCCGGGACCTCGACGGATGCGTCCTCGAGGTCCGCGAGGAAGTGCTCCGCGTCGAGGGCCGCGACCGTGCCCGTGCCGGCAGCGGTGATGGCCTGACGGTACGTGGGGTCGATGACGTCGCCCGCGGCGAACACGCCGGGCACGGAGGTCTTCGACGAGCGGCCGTCGACCCAGATCGTGCCCTCGGGCGTCAACTCGAGCTTGTCGTGCACGAGGTGGGTGCGCGGGTCGTTGCCGATCGCGATGAACAGACCATCGATCGGCAGGTCGCGCAGGGTGCCGTCGACCGTCGAGCGCAGCTGCACGCCGCTGACGGAGTCGCCACCGAGGACTTCGGCGACCTCGCTGTTCCACACGAACTCGATCTTCTCGTTCGCGAACGCGCGCTCCTGCATGATCTTCGAGGCACGCAGCGTGTCCTTGCGGTGGATGACGTAGACCTTCTCCGCGAAACGAGTGAGGAAGGTCGCCTCCTCCATCGCCGAGTCGCCGCCGCCGACGACAGCGATCGTCTTCTCACGGAAGAAGAAGCCGTCGCACGTGGCGCACCAGGACACGCCGTAGCCGGACAGGCGTTCTTCTCCCTCGATGCCGAGCTTGCGGTACGCCGAGCCCGTCGCATAGATCACGGACTGAGCTTCGTGCTCGACACCGCTGCCGAGGATGACCTTCTTGACGGGTCCGTCGAGCTGCAGCTCGGTGACGTCGTCGTAGACGACCTCGGTGCCGAACTTCTCCGCCTGCTCCTGGAACTTCGCCATCAGCTCCGGACCCTGGATGCCCTCGGGGAACCCGGGATAGTTCTCGACTTCGGTGGTGTTCATCAGCTCGCCGCCGACCTCGACCGAGCTCGCGATGAGCAGCGGCTTGAGGTTCGCTCGGGCCGCGTAGATGGCAGCCGTGAATCCGGCGGGGCCGGAGCCGATGATGATGACCTGACGCATGTGCTCTCCGTCTTAGAAACTGCAGTCGAATGACCTTCGAGTGCTTCAACCCATGGTAACCGCGAGGCATTCCCCCGCCCAGTGCGGGAGGCTCAGCGTCCGGGAAGGAACCTGCGCACCAGACCACCGGCAGCCTTGAGTTCCGGGGCCCGCATGGCGGCGAGGATGGCGACGTAGACCACGACCACGGCGAGGCCGATGATCGCGGTGCCGAAGATGCCCGGAATGACGCCCGACGTGGCCCAGCCGTCCACTCCTCCCAGCAGCAGGAAGGTCCCCCACCCGGCAAGACCGGCGGGCACGCCCGCGATCGCGAAACGGAGGATGGCGAGCATCCACGAGCGGACGTGCAGGCCACCGATCTTTCGATGCAGCAGCCAGGTGGCGATGATCATCTGCAGGGTGCTTGCGAGTGACTGCCCGAGTGCGACAGCGGCGGCGAGGGAAGTCAGCGGGATGATGTCCGCTTCCCGCAAGCCGAGGGCGATGAGAGCGGTTCCCACGATGAGGGCGCACTGGATGATCGTGAACCAGAACGGAGTGCGCGTGTCGTCATACGCATAGAAGGTGCGCTGCACGATGAACAGGATCGTGAGCGGGATGAGACCGAAGAGGTACGCGATCAGCACCAGAGCGGCGGCTTGTGCGTCCGCCGCCGATTCGGTGAAGACACGTGACGCGGGTATCGCCGCGGCAGCGACCGCCGCCGTCGCCGCGACGATGAAGAAGAGCAACGTGCGGATACTCCTCGCGATGTCCGAGCGGACCTCGTCGTGGCGGCCGGCCGCGGCGTGCCCGCTGATCTGCGTGAAGTAGGGCGTGCCGATCGAGAGCACGATCACCGAGTACGGGAGCATGAAGATCAACCAGGCGTTCGCGGTCACCGTCGCAGATGCGCCGAGTCCCGCGACTTCGCTGACGATGTATCCCTGCAGGACCCCGGCGGAAAGGCTGGCGAAGGCCATCAGGAACGTCCACCCGGCGAGTCGTCCGACATTGCCGAGACCCACGCCTCGCCAGTGGAAGTCGGGCTTCAAGGCGAGTCCCGTGCGTCTCCAGAACACCAGCAGCACGACGGCCTGGAGCGCGATGCCGAGGGTGGCCGTGCCGCCGAGCAGGGTGATCATCGAGGGCGTCCAGTCGGTGGCCTTCGTGGACACGGGAGCGAACAGCGCACCGAGGGCGATGAACCCGGCGATTGAGACGATGTTGTTGATCACGGGGGCCCAGGTGAACGGACCGAAGATCTTGCGCGCGTTGAGAGCTTCGCCCAGCATCGCGTACAGGCCGTAGAGGAGGATCTGCGGGAGACACCAGTACGCGAGCGCGGTGGCGAGGGCGAGCGTGGCCTCGTTGGCCTTGCCGGCCACGAGATGCACGAGCCACGGAGCGGCAGCTGTCGCGATGGCCGTCACCACCACCAGGACCACGGTGCCCAGGGTGAAGAGCTTCGAGATGAACGCATTGCCGCCGTCGGCATCGGCTGTCGCCTTGACGATCTGCGGCACGATGACGGCGGTGAGCACCCCGACCGAGATCAGGGAGAACACGCTGTTGGGCAGTTGGTTCGCGTAGGTGAAGGCGTCTGCTGCTTCGGAGGCCACCGAGCCGATCACACCGACCAGCACGATGCTGCGCAGCAGCCCCGTGACGCGGGAGACCATGGTGCCGGCTCCGATGATGGCGCTCGCGCGTCCGAGACTAGTCACGCTTCTCCTCGGGCTCCGTGGCCACGGCTTCCTCGTCTTCCGCCGCTGTCTCACGGCGCTTGCGGCGGATGGTGCGGATCACGCCGAGGGCGATCAGGAGGACCGCGAGACCTCCGAAGATCACGAGGCCGATCGTCTCCCACTCGGCACGGACCGCGACCCGGACGGTCTGATCCCCTTGGATCTGCACACCCGTGGGGCTGTAGAGACTGAGGCGCAGATCGACCTCGCCGCTGCCCACCCGTGCCGACACCGGAACCTTCACCCGCGTCGTCGAGTTGGGCTGCACGACCGTCTCGGTCATGGGCTTCACGTCGAGACGGGGGTCAGTGGGCGAGACGAAGAGCTGCACGGTCACCGGCCACGGCAGGTCGTTGCGGACCGCGATCGGGAGGTCGGCGTTGGCCGCGAGCAGCTGGATGGTGCTGGACGGCGGGATGTTCACGGCGTTCAGCGTCGCGCGCGTCTGTGCCTGATGATCGGCGAGGTCCTCCGTGAACGCGTTCGCCGAGGTCCCGACGGCGAGTGTGCGGAGGATCCTGATGCGCTCCGGACTCAGCAGCACCTGCGGGTCCTCGAGGATGGACGAGAAGGCGGTGAGCTTGCCCTCGTCGGCCAGGAGCGTCGTCACGGCGGCCGAGCGCGCGGTGTCGGGTTCTGCGGTCAGAGTCGCCGCGACGGGTGTCGTCGCCCGGAGCGCGGAGAACTCGAATCCGAGGGAGTCCGCCGCGGAGATCGCGTCGCGGAGAGCGTCCGCGCGGCGATTCTCATCGCGGTCCAAGCCGATGAGCAGGGGAGCGCCGGCGGAACGAGCTTGAGCGAACTGGAGTCGCGCCGTCGCTTCGGCGAGCAGGCGCTGGCGGTCGACACTGTCACCCTCGGCGGCCACTTCTGACAGCACCTCGGACGTGGTGGCATCGGTGACGAGGAGATCATGGCCCGACGCGGTCGCGTGGGCAGCGCTCTGTCCACCGACCGCCGACGAGGGAACGATCGTGGTCGTCCCCTCTCCGAGGTACCCGGTGAACGCGGCCAGGTCGGTCTCGGTCAGCGCATCGTGCGGCCAGAGGATTCGCGGCAGCGCACCCTCGACCGCGGTGAGCTCCTCATCCGTCGGGAGCGCGGTGGAGTCCGTGGGACCGGGAGTCGGGCCGGGTGTTGCGCCCGTGCCGTCCGTGGGGGCGACCGTCTCCGGCGTCTGCGGGAAGTCCGCGGCGTTCAAGAAGGGGGCGAACGTCGTCGGCTGGAGCAGCTCGGGCAACCCCGCCTGTGCCTGCGCCGTAGCATCCGCATCCCCGAACTGCACGGCGAACCGCGCGTTCGGAAGCCCATCGAGCCGTGTGAGCCACTCCCGTGCGCTGTCAGGAGCGGCCGTGCCGAGCACCCGGATCGCCGTGAGGATCGACGGGTCGACCGCGATCACGGCCGTCGTTCCCGCGATCCCGTCGAGCTGGGCGGTAAGCGCGCCGTCGGCGGCGGTGAGTTCTGCGAGCTCTTCGGCGTTCAGCAGCGCACCGCCTTCCGGCGTCGCCGTGAGGGGAACGATCACGCCGATCTGCGTGGTCTGCGAGTCCGCCACGATCAGGACGGTCGTCGCGGTCGTGTCCGCTTCGGCCGCCGCGTCTTCGCCGGTCTTCGCCCCGGTGAGCTCCGCGCGCAGCGGGTACACGCCGGGGGCGAGGTCGCCGAGGGTGTCTTCGGGCACGAAGATCGTGGTCGTCGCGGAGGCGCCCGCATCGATCGGCTCGGTGTCGTCGGCCCCGATCGCAGCGAACTCGCCGGGAGCCTCACCGTCGTCGAGCCAGCTCGTCACCGCCGCATCGTCAGGCAGGGGTGTGCGGTTGAGCTCGACCTCGACCTGTCCACCGCTGAGCCTCGTGTCCGTGCCGTTGTCGAGAGTGAGCGTCGCCGAGGTCGACGACCCCGGAGCGATGAGTCCGCGCATGCCGGCGGAGACGTGCAGCTCGACGGTCTGATCGTCGTCCTTCGGGGCCTGGTCCGCGGCGAAAGCGGCGCCCGGCGCACCCAGGGCACAGGTGCCCGCTGCGATCGCGAAAACCGCGGCCCTGCCTGCGAGCCGATGCAGGCGCGCACGGAGGCCGGTTTCGGGGGTGATCGCGGTCATGGAGGTCTTCCTCGGGCGCCGGAGAGAGCTGCCCGTGAGTACTGACCTCCTGATTCTAGGAGGCCACATGAAGGAGAAGCCTGAAGACGCGTAGAGTGACGGCCGTGTCCGACACCCTCGCACCTGTTCCCGACCCGCTCCACAGCGCCGCTCTCGCAGCGGATCTCGATGCTGCGGACCTCCGTTCCGAGCCGCTTCGGCGACTCTGGGGAGAAGAGGCGGACGATGCCCTGGCGCGAGGGATAAGGGAGCCGATCCTGCGCGCGATCGCCGACGACACCGGTGCGCTCGCCACCCTGGGACGCCTCTTCGTGCTCGGGATGGCCCAGCCGCGGGAGCCCGTGGCCGCCGCGCTCCCGCACCTCGGGGTGGATGGGCTCGTCGCCCTCCGCCTCGCGACCGTCGATGCCGACACCGTGACGCCCACGGCACTGTTGCGACCGCAGTCGTTCGTCGATGCGGACGGTGTCGGGGAGTGGTGGATCGCGAGCGACCTCGACGAGGTGGCACTCGACGGAGCGCTGCCTGACGATCACGTCCTCGGTGTCGGCGGCGCATCGCGCACCCTCGCCGAGACCATCGTCCCGATCGAGGTGGATCGCGCGCTCGACCTCGGGACCGGGTGCGGTATCCAGGCGCTCCTGGTCGCGCGTCGGGCGGGCAGGGTCATCGCGACCGACATCTCCGCGCGTGCGCTCGCCTTCGCCGAGCTCAACGCGCACCTCAACGGAGTCGCCAACATCGAGTTCCGCCAGGGGAGCATGTTCGAGCCGGTCGCGGGGGAGGCGTTCGACCTGATCGTCTCGAATCCGCCGTTCGTGATCACCCCGCGCGTCGAAGGGGTTCCCGCGTACGAATACCGCGACGGCGGACTGGTCGGAGACGCGCTGGTCGAGCAGTTCGTGCGCACGGCCCCGACATTCCTCACGGAGAACGGCATCGTCCAGCTGTTGGGGAACTGGGAGTCCAAGGCGGGAGTCGGGGGCCTCGCCCGCCTGGAGGCATGGGTACCGGCCGAGCTCGACCTGTGGGTGATCGAACGCGAAGAGCTCTCGCCCCTCGGGTACGCCGAGCTGTGGATCCGTGACGGTGGCACCACCCCGCGCGATCCTGGGTTCACCCCGCTGCTCACCGCGTGGCTCGATGACTTCGCCGCCCGCGGTGTGACCTCCATCGGCTTCGGCTACGTCCTGATGCGCCGGGGGTCATCGGGCGACGCGCTGCGACGGACCGAGAAGATCGGCCAGCATGTCTCGAACGTCGGTGCGGCACTGGCGACGGGGCTCGCCGCCCATGACGTGCTCACCCAGGGGATGCCGGCGACGCTGACGGTCGCTGCCGACGTCACCGAGGCGCGACACCTGCTGCCCGGCAACGACGACCCGAGCGTGATCGAGCTGCGTCAGGGCGGAGGATTCAGCCGCACCATCGCGGTCGACTCCGCGCTCGGCGGCTTCGTCGGGGCCTGTGACGGTGAACTCACCGTGGGACAGATCGTGGCGGCGCTGGCGGACCTGTTCGACGTGCCTTTGGCCGAGCTGTGGGTGGACCTCGAACCCCGCATCCGTGCCCTGATCCTCGACGGCATCCTGCTGCCGGGGGAATAGACCCCCAATACATGCGTTGGAATAGATCATGAAGGCTTTCGGATTCCTCTCTTTCGGTCACTACGCTGATGTCCCCGGATCGGCGACCCGCACAGCGGGCGACATGCTCAAGCAGACGATCGAGATCGCCGAAGGCGCCGACGAGATCGGAGTGAACGGTGCCTCGGTGCGCGTGCACCACTGGGCGCGCCAGGCCGCGTCCCCCATGCCGTTGCTCTCCGCGATGGCGGCGCGCACGAAGCGCATCGAGGTCGGCACCGGTGTGATCGACATGCGCTACGAGAACCCGTTTCAGTTCGCCGAGGAAGCGGCAGCGCTCGACCTGATCGCCGATGGACGGATCGCGCTCGGAGTGAGCCGAGGTTCACCCGAGACCGCGCTTCGCGGCTACGAGACGTTCGGCTACGTCGACGAGGAGGACACGGAGCGCGGCAGCGTGCTGGCGCGGGAGAAGTTCGACCTCTTCCTTCGGGCGATCGATGGCGAGGGTCTCGCCCCCGGTGACCCCAGGATGGTGGGAGCGGGTCGGTATCTGCAGATCGAACCGCAGTCGCCGACGCTCCGTGACCACATCTGGTGGGGATCGGGCTCTCGTTCGACCGCCGTGGAGACGGGTCGCAAGGGGCTCAACATGATGAGTTCGACCCTCGTGACCGAAGCGACGGGCCAACCCTTCCACGAACTGCAGCGCGAACAGATCGAGCTGTTCCGTTCGGCCTACAAGGAAGCCGGTCACACCGGGCGACCGCGGGTCTCCGTGAGCCGCAGCGTGTTCCCGCTCGTGTCCGACATGGATCGGGCCTACTTCGGGCTGCGCAGCGAGGAGAACGCCGACCAGATCGGTGTGATCGACGGATTCCGCTCGACCTTCGGGAAGACCTATGCCGCCGAGCCGGACGTGCTCATCGCCCAGCTGAAGCAGGACGAGGCCGTGATGGCCGCCGACACCCTGCTGCTCACGATCCCCAACCAGCTCGGCCCGGAGTACAACCTGCACGTGCTGGAAGCCTTCGCGACGCACGTGGCGCCGGCACTCGGGTGGAGGCCGAACACCGACGGGCCGGTGCAGGGCGACCCGGTCTGACAGTCGGTTTCGCGGCGGATGTCCGTCGTGCGAGGGATGCGGATGAGAGCTTGCGGGGGCAAGCTCTCATCCATGAGCGAATCCGTTTTCTCAGCGGGAACCGATGTGATCGTCGGCCGCGAACCGGGCACCGTCATCGACGTCCGGGCAACTCCCGCCGGCAAGTGGGTGTTCGGCGTCGAGAACTCCGCAGGTGAAGTGAGGTACTTCACCGAGAAGGCGTTACGGCTCCCCGAGGGCTAGTGTCGTGACCATCTCGCCCCCTGGTGGTCGACTACTTGTTGCGTTGCGGAGCCGGCCAGCGGCGAGTGGTATTCGCTCCGATCAGGAAGGCCAGGAGGCCGACCACGAGGCAAGCGGCGAGGGGCTGCACCATGGAATCGAGGTCGCCCGACACGGAGAACCATGCCAGGGCAAGAAGCCATGACAGCACAAGGACCGCGGCGAGGACAGTACCTGCTTTAGCGCTGAGCTTCCCAGCGATACCGCCCAATGCAAGCAGGGCAATTCCCACGATTGCATAGATCATTGCTCTCCTAACACTTGTGAATCCACGGCCACCATATGCCGGCCGGCCCGCCGACGCCGACGACGTAGTGGATCGAGACGCAGTTCCCACCGGCCAGCTGTGTACCGCTGATCGCGACAACGGTGGCGCAAGCAACCTGGAGCAACTTCGCGTAGGAAACCTTCGATTTGTTGAGAACCGCGGCGCAGGCCGAGAACCCACTGATGGCGGCCAGGCTCTCAGACCGGTTCAGATGGACCTGGATATATGGCCCGTAGAAGTTGACCGTCGGGTCTGCAACGACGGGGAAGGTTGCGCCTGTGGTGTCAACGACCTGTCTGAGAGTCGAACCAGCGATCTCGTAGTGCGTGGAGAGAGTACGGCCCTCGGCGTCGACCGCCCAGGGGGCATCAATGCCGCCGATGAAGTTCTCGCCGTCAGAAATGTTCACCGTCCCGTTATCGAGCAGTAGCAGCTGTGTGCCCTCATCGAATGTCCACTGGGGCTGTTCCTTCACCGGGGCGTCGAGGATCGCGGCGAACCGCGTCGAACCCTCCTCTGGGTGACTGACTGCGTATGTGACCGAAGCATCCTCAACGGTTGCGTACTGGCCGGATTCAGAGATCGTGACGTCCGTCGAACTGCCCAGCGCGACGCCTACGTCACTCGCGGCTAGCTCAACGGTTACAGCGCTACCCTCAACCGTGGGGGTGGGCACTTCAGCGTCCGCTGGGACTTCCTAGGCTCGTCGCGGAGGCGGAAAACGGGGTCAAGAGCATCGTCACGATGGCCAACGTCGTGGCGGCTCCGATGTGGGTCTTTCGTGTGTAGTTCACGGCACAACCTTTCTCGTGTTCTCGGAAACGTAGGAAACGTTGTGATACCTGTCCATATCCCCCATGTGAGGGGTAGACGAACTTCCACCCTCTCACCACCCCGATTCACTGGGGCGTACTTCTAGATTCCGGAATCGTTCTGGTGCAACCCGAGACCAAAGAATTCTGGCTTGGGTACTAAAGATGGGCGGTGTCCACGTTCACCATCGGGACCGACGGCAGCATCACCGCACGGGCCCGGCCGGCCTCTCCGCACGGAGCACGGCTTCATGCCAGTGTCTCGCGGGCGACGGCATCGGGGTCGGGGCGTCCGGCGACGAGCTTGACGATCGGGCCCAGTACGGCTCGCACGCTCAGGCGCCGGAGCGTGGTCTCACGCAGCCACGCGAGCACACGCCCGCGGCGGAACATGAGCCGCGCGAGCATCCGTGAGTTCGACTGCGCTGCCTCGACGCGAGGGCGCTCGACCCGCTCCCATGCCTCAAGCAGTACCGGCAGTGTTTGCCGGTCGGCGTACGCGAGCATGCGTCCCAGCATCCAGGCCGATTCGATCGCCATTCCCGCCCCGATCCCTGCGGTCGGCAGGAAGCCCGCGGCGGCGTCCCCGAGCAGAACGCCGCCGCGTAGCACCCATCGAGGGGCACGGGCGTCGGCGAGTCGCCACAGGTACGGATCCGGTGCCGTCTCGATCGCGCGCAACGATGCCTCCAGGCGAGGGCCGAGGGAATCGACCCGCTCGCGGACGGATGCGGCGAACGCGACGGGACCGTCCGCAAGGTCGGCGTCCGGGCCGCCGAGGAACACACCTAGCCGGTTCTTCACGGGGTAGGCCCCGAGGAAGAACCCATTGCCCCAGATCTCCTCGCCGAGCGTCGGATCGCTGAGATCATCCGCCCATCCCACCCAGCCCGACCACCCCGTCTCGACGACCTGCGGTGCGGCCGAACCCAGCACGGAGCGCATGCGTGAGTTCATGCCGTCGGCACCGACGATCAGATCGAACCGACCTTCGCCGGCGGGCGCCCCGTCACGGTCGACGAACAGCGCTGTGCGATCGGTCACCTGTTGCACGGTGGTGCCGAACGTCACCGGGCACCCGCTCTCGGTGAGAACCTCGATCAGAGCGCCACGCGAGATGCCGTTGTAGTCGCCGTAGACGCGCAGCAGATCGCTCATCGACTCGGAGCGCAGCATCTTGCCGCGGTGGGATCGGAACGCATAGCGCTGCATGGGTGTGCCCGCGGCGAGGTAGTCCTCGTGCACGCCGAGATCGACCAGAGCCTGATCGACGGTCGGCATGAGCGCGAGCATGTAGCCCGGGTGGTCCATCTCGGGCATCCGATCGACGAGAACCGGGTGCAGTCCGTCGCGACGCAGCAGTTGCGTGAGAGTGATGCCGGCGATGCCGGCACCGACGATGAGCACTCTCAGACGATCGTCGTGTTGTGCGGCGATCTGGGAGTCGAGTGGTGTGTCGGTGAGCATGTTCCTCCTCTGGACCACCTGGTCCAATGCCCACACTACGCCTACTGGACCGACTGGTCCAGTAGGGTGGATGCATGGCAGCGCTCACGGGGAATCACCGCGACCGACTCATCGAGGCGACGGTGGCGGAGTTCGCCTCGGTCGGATATGAGCGCGCGTCGCTGAACCGCATCATCCAGGCGGCCGGCATCAGCAAGAGCTCCTTCTATCACGCGGTCGGTTCCAAGGCGGAGCTGTTGGACGCGGTGGTCGAGACCCTGATCGCCGACGTGCGCGCGCACTGGGTCGCCCCGGAACCCGCGCAGTTCGCCGGCGATGACTTCTGGCCGCGCCTCGACGGAGTGCTCACGGATCTCGGCCGACTGGCCGCGGTCGATCCTGCTCTCGGTCTGCTCGGGCGCATCTTCTACCTGCCCGCAGCGGGAGGCGTCGACGCGAGGACCACTCTGCTCGATGCCGTGCACGCGTGGGTCGCCGAGGTGCTGCAGGTGGGTGTGCGCACCGGAGCCGTGCGCGATGACGTGCCCGTGGCGGCGCTCGCCGCGGCGACGTTCGGCATGCTCCGCGGCGTGGACGAGTGGGCTCTCGACGCGACCGCTGAGGAGGCGTCGCGACGCGCTCGGGATCAGGCCGCGGTTCCGGGGATGCTCCTGCGCGGCATGCTGGGGCGTCCCTCCTCCGCTGCGTGACACCACGCGCACGTCGCGCGCAGCCTCCGTCAGCCGCCCCGGGGCGGACCGAACAGCTCCTCGCCGTGCTCGTGGAGCAGCCTGTACGCATCCGCGAACGTCTCCGGCTCGGGCTCTCCCGGCTTGCCGTAGCGCGCGATCAGCAGGCCGAGAAGCCCGCGAGCTGGCGGGGTCAACGGCCTCAGCTGATCCTTCTCACCGGGTCGCGGCGCCGACTCTTCGGGGTTCGGCGGCGTGTACGCGGGGGTCGTCACGGGCCAGTCGGCGGGGTGGCGGGGTTTGTCGAGATTGACGACGTTCAGCAGGGTGTTGGCGGACTGGTCGCGATCGTTGAGCGGCTTCAACCCGTGCAGACGGGAGAGCGTCGCGATGACCGAGCCGTGGTGCATCTCGTCATGGATGATCGAGCCGCGCTTCGTGTACGCCGAGACCGCGATCGCCGGGACGCGGCATCCGAGCCGGTCGAACGTGAAGCCCATCTCGCCGGCCTCGGTGTCGGGCGTCGGCGTGGTGGCGGCGGGCGGGGGCACGTGGTCGTAGCAGCCGCCGTGCTCATCGAAGGTGATGAGCAGCAGGGTGTTGACCGCGTTCGAACCCGTCGCGGACGCACTCGTGCGCACGGCCTCGTAGATGTCATGGATGAGTCGGTCTCCGGCGCGCACGTCCGAGATCGCGCTGTCGAAGACGGCTTCACCCTCGACCTCGCCCTCGCGGGGGCGGCCGAACGGCGGATGGAAGTCGTTGTGATCGTAGACCATGCGGGGCTCGATGAACGCGTAGGCGGGGAGCTTCCCGTCCTTCGCCTCGGCGTAGAAGTCCTCCATGGTGCCGAAGTGCTCGGTGCGCCAGTACTTCTCGAGCACCTGGGCATGCAGCATCCCGGTGAACGACACGAGCTGGAGCTTGTCGATGTAGATCTTCCAGCTCACCTTCTCGTCTTCGAGCCGATTGAACACCGTCGGGGCTGCCGGAGCATCGAGCCACTTCTTGTATCCGCCGCCGGCCTGGTTCGTCACGAAGCCGTGTGACGTCGAGGCGTGGAAGAAGGAACGGTTGCAGAAGGTCTGCGACGGGACCCCGGCGTACCAGTGGTCGAACACGGCGAACTCCGAGGCGAGCGTCGACAGCACCGGGAGCATCTCCGGAGAGAAGGAACCCATGATGTGTCTGGCCTCCTCGGGCTTCGGGTCGACCCCCTTGCGCAATCGCCGGAAGTTGATGATGTAGTCCTCCAGGAACCCTGACATCGTGGGCTTCTCACCGTGCGTCGGGGCGTTGAACGGCGCGGTCATCTCGTCGACGAAGAGTCTGGCGTTGCTCGCGGGATCCACGGTGCCGAAGATCTGCGTGTTGACGTGCGGGTACTCCTCGCCGGGGTCCGGGTCGGGAAGGCTCATGATCCGGTCGGTGTCGCCCTCGTACACGTGCGCATGGACGACCGTTCCGTCGGAAGAGGTGTTGCTGTACGAGCCGAAGTCCAGGCCCTCGAACGTCTCGCCTGCCGGCAGATTCTCCCGGGAGTACAGGTATCCGAGCAGGTTGTCGAAGGAGCGGTTCTCACCCATCACGACGACGAGGTGATCGAACCCCGGCTCACTGCGCGGAGTGAGGGCCGCGAACGGATCCGGGTCGTCTGCGAAGCCGTCGCGCGGGTTGCCGGCCATCGACGCGCCGATCGCCGCCCCGCCCGCACCCCCGACCGCCGCGCCCGCGAGCGCGGCGCCCCCGATCTTGAAGAAACCGCGGCGCGAGGTGGCACGGGTGGAGGAGTCGTCTGTCACGCCCCGATCCTATGACCGTGCCCGTGTCGAGCGCAGGGGCGAAAACAGAGACGGAATGCGCGCGACCCGGCGTGTCGGGGTGGGACACGCCGGGCGTGCGAGGGGTCGTCTGGGTTTCAGCGCCGGGGCCGAGGGCGAGGGGCGAGGGAGGGGGAGGTCAGGCGGCGGCGATCCAGAGCACCGCGCCGTCGCGCCAGCCGAGGCCGGCTGCGCCTTCCGGGATGGGTGCTTCGTGCCGCGGGCGCACCACGCGCATCCGCTTCCCCGCGAGCTCGACGATGTACACGATGTCGGCCCCGCGGTAGACGTGGGCGACGACGTCGACGTTCACCGGAGTCTCCGCGCCGACCGTCGGCGAGAGCCGCAGGTCCTCCTGGCGGAGCACGACCTCACCGGTGCCATCGGGGCCCGCCCCCGTCAGCGGCACCTGGATCGCGGTGCCGTCGAGCGTCGCGACCGCTCCGGAACGTGTGGCCGGGAGCAGGTTGGCCGCGCCAATGAAGTCTGCCGCGAACGGGGTGCGCGGTGCGCCGTAGAGTTCGGCCGGCGCACCTTCCTGTTCGATCACTCCCGCGTTCATCAGGACGATGCGGTCGGAGAGGCTCATCGCCTCCTCCTGGTCGTGCGTGACGAACACGGTGGTGAGTCCGAGAGTGCGGTGCAGCTCCTTGAGCTCCACCTGCATGTCCTCCCGCAGCCGGGCATCGAGGTTCGACAGCGGCTCGTCCAGCAGGAGCACACGCGGCTCGAACGCGATCGCGCGGGCCAGGGCGACACGCTGCTGCTGGCCGCCCGACAGCTGCGCCGGCATCCGGTCGGCGAGGTGACCCATCTGCACGCGCTCCAGAGCCCGCACGGCGAGTTCCTTCTGCTCGGTCTTGGACTTCTCGCCCGACATCCGCAGCCCGAAGCGCACGTTCTCGACCACGCTCATGTGCGGGAAGAGGGCATAGCTCTGGAACATCATGCCGAGGTGACGCTTCTCGGGCGGGAGCTTCGTCACATCCTGGCCGGCGATCTCGATGGTGCCGCTGCTGGGTGACTCGAGCCCCGCGATGCAGCGCAGGAGCGTCGTCTTGCCGCACCCCGACGGGCCGAGCAGGGAGACGAACTCCCCGGACCGCATCGAGAGATCGATGCCCTTGAGCACCGATGTCCCCTTGAAGTCCTTGGTGAGAGCAGTGATGGTGAGTGTTGTCATCAGACGAACAACCTTCCCAGGCCGATGATGCGTTCGAGCACGATCATGAGGACGACGGTGAGCAGGACCATGAGAGTCGATACCGCCGCCACGGTGGGCGAGGTGCTGAACTCCAGCTGGCCGTAGATGGCGATGGGGAGCGTCTCGAGCTGCGGTGTGCGCAGGAAGAGGGCGATCACCGCATCGTCGAACGAGATGTTGAAGGCGAAGAACGCACCAGCCGCGATGCCGGGGCGGGCGATGGGCAGCACGACGAGGCGGTAGCGGTTCCAGGCGCTGGCGCCGAGGGTGCGTGCGGCTTCTTCCGTGAAGTGGTCTGCCCGCGCCATCACGCCGGTGACGGTGCGCATCACGTACGGGATCGCGATCACGACGTGGACGGCGATCAGGACACCGACGTTCGGTGCGCCGATCGTGAGCGACGAGATCGACAGGGCACCGATCGCCAGGATGATCGTCGGGATGGTCAGCGGCGACATCAGCAGGGCTTGGATGGCGGCGCCGCCGGGGATGTTGAAGCGGGTCAGCGCGAGGGCGGCAGCGGTGCCGATCGACGCGGCCACGACGGCCACGGTGACGCCGACCACGAGGCTCAGACGGAACGGTTCGAGGTAGGTGTCCGAGGTGAGCGCCTCGACGTACCAGTCGAGGGTGAACCCCTGGCCGGGGAAGGTGAGGAAGCGGTTCTCGCCGACGGACGCACCAGCGACGACCAGGAGCGGGACGAGCATGTAGAGCGTCACGATGACGCCGAGGACGATGGCGAGGACCCTGCCGAGGATCGGAACGGAACGGACCATGGTCACACCTTCTGCTTCCCGAGTCGGGACGTCGCTGCGAGCACGAGCATGACCCCGGCGAAGAGCAGCACGGCCTGTGCGGCCGCGAACGACCAGTCGAGGTTGGTGGTTGCGTCGACGTAGATGGTCTGCGCGAACACGGGGATCTGCGCCCCGCCGATGAAGCGCGGCGTGATGAACGAGCTCACCGAGAGGACGAAGACGAGCGAGGCACCGGCGACGATGCCGGGGATCGCGAGCGGGAGGACGACGTGCCACAGCGTGCGCCAGAATCCGGCGCCGAGCGTGCGCGACGCCTCTTCGAGCTGAGGCTTGATGCCGGAGATCACACCCAGGATGCTGAGCACCGCGAACGGCAGGAGCACCTGCACCATCGCGATCACGACCCCGGTCTCGGTGCCGAGGAAGCCCTGCGTGCCGCCGACGAGGAACTCCACGCCGGGAATCTGCATCATCAGCCCGGCCGGTCCCATCAGGACGACCCAGCCGAAGGTGCGGACCACGACGCTCGTCATGAGGGGGAGGATCACCACGATGAGCAGGAAGGAGCGCACCAGGGAGCCGGCGCGAGCCATCACGTACGACAGCGGGATGGCGATGACGAGCGTGATGATCGTCTGGATCACCCCCAGGCGGAGCGAACGCAGCGCCGCCTGGAGGTGATATTCACTCGTGAACAACCGGGTGAAGTTGTCGAGGGTGAACCCGCCTGCCGACGATTGCACGCTCATGAGGAGCATGCCAGCCACCGGGGTGATGAAGGCGAGCGCGAGCAGCACGATCGCCGGCAGGAGCAGGAGCCAGGGCTCCCTACGGGTTCGGACACTCATTTGGTGATCAGCGCATTCCACTCATCGGTCCAGGACTGCCGCGAAGCTGCGACATCGCCCGGAGCGTAGACGACGACCGTCTCCAGCTCGTCGCCGGTGAGCACGGCTTCCGCGGCGTCGCCGGAGAGTTCGGTCTGGGTGTTGACCGGCGAGTACCGCATGTTCTCCGCGAAGACGGCCTGCGCTTCGGGGCGCAGTTCGAAATCGATGAAGAGCTTCGCGAGGTCGGGGTTGTCCCGGCCCTCGACGACGTTCGCCGTGATGAGGGAGGCGGTGACGCCCTCCTCCGGGACGATGAACTCTACCGGAAGGCCCGCGTCCTGCAGCGTGCCGGCGTAGTCCATCGCGTACGGGGCGAGCCAGGTGTCGCGCTGTGCGAAGGCGGTCTGCAGGTCGGGCGAGGTGGGTACGACGATCGCGTCGCCCGACGAAGCCAGCTCCCCGAGGTCGGTGATGGCCTGCGAGGGGTCCTCGATGCCGCCGCCGAGCGCATCGGAGACACGGAGCATCGAGAGCACGCCGTACGTGTTCGAGAAGTCCGTGAGGGCGATGTGGCCGGCGTAGGCCTCGTCGAACAGGTCGAGCCACGAGGTCGGTGCCGGAGCATCGGCCTCGGTGTTGTAGACGAGTCCGATCGGTGCGAGCTGGATCACGGGGCCCTCCCCGCGCTCGAGGCCCGCCGTGGCGAGATCGATCAGGTCACCGGATTCGGACAGCTCGTCGGCGGTGATCGGCGCGATGAGACCGTCCGCGGCGGCGGTGAACTCCTGCCCGCCGGAGAAGTGCACGACATCGATCTGCGGGCTGGCCTTCTGGGCGGTGACCTGGGCGAGGGCGTCGGCGCTGTACAGCGTGATCAGCTCGACCTTGGCGCCGGTCTCCTCCTCGAAAGGATCGACGACGGCCTCGATGAAGGCCTTCTCCCAGTCGCCGCCGAACGACGTGACGACGAGGGTCTCGCCGGCGAACTCCTTGTCGCCGGACGATGCGGTGTCATCGCCGGCCGCACAGCCGGCGAGGACGAGGGCGCCGGTGGCGACGAGCGCTCCGGTGGTGAGGATTCTTCGGGTATTCATGCACTGCTCCTTCGGGATGGGTCCAGCACTGAGTAGACGCCTTAGACCAGGCGTCCGATGGTGAGCTGCTTCGCTCCGTCGATGCGGATCGCCGCGCTTTCCCTGGCGAACTCCGCGAGTCCTTCGGTGATGCCGCCCCAGATGTTGACGGGTGTCCATCCGAGCGGGCCGAGAGTACGGGCACCACGATCGTAGAAGACGCCGATCTCGTACCACTCGAATGGCAGGCCGCCCATCTGCATGGGACGCTGCCAGTACCACTGCAGGTCACCCGGTGCGGGTACGACCTGCTGGTTCTCGAACGGCACCTTCTCCGGGTCGAAGTTCTGCGCCTCTTCGGGGAGGCCCACCATGACCTCGGGGCCGGCGTACATCGCGTGCATCGCCTGCATGGTGACCGGCTTCTCCAGTGCACCCCACATGGCCTCGCAGGTGCGAGGGGCGAGGTCCTCGAACAGGGTGGCGACGGCGCGGACGCCGTTCTCGTACTCGAGGAAGACCTGCTTGGTCATCGTGTTCCTTTCTCCGCAGCGGGTTGTTCCGCTGCTCGTTCGCGGGCGGCCGAGACGAACGCCGCGAACAGCGGCATCTCCTCCGCGGCCTCATCGGGGTCGATCATCTTCTCGGGGTGCCACTGCACGGCCCAGAAGGGCCAGTCGCCGTCTGCTTCGACGGCTTCGACGATCCCGTCCGGGGCCCACGCGACCGGGTGCAGGTCGGGGGCGGGGACGGCGATGGACTGGTGGTGGATGGTGTTCACGATCCGGTGCCGCGTGCCGTACAGGTCGGCGAGACGGCTGCCGTCGGCGAGTCTGATCGGATGCCGGGCGGCGAGCTGCTGGTCTGCTCCGCGCACGGGCTGGTGATCCTCGGTGTGCGGGATGTCGACGAGGAGGGTGCCACCGAAGGCGACGTTGGACACCTGCAGCCCGCGACAGACGGCGAGGAGCGGGATGCCGCGTCGGCGGGCGCCCCGCGCGAGGGCGATCTCGAACCCGTCGCGGGACGGATCGTAGGTCTTGCCCTCCTGCGGTTCCGCGCCGTAGCGGGACGGGTGTACGTCTTCTCCGCCCGAGAGGAGCAGTCCGTCGAGGCGGTCGAGAACGTCGTCGACGCCCGCCGTCGGGGGCAGCAGGACGACGGCGCCACCGGCGGCTTCGACGGGTGCGGCGTACTCGGCGCCCAGGGTGTGCGCGGGGCGGCCCGCCCCGAGATCGGTGTCGATGAAGCGACGCCAGGTCGTGATGCCGATGAGCGGACGGGTCATGACAGCTCGATCCAGGTGGTCTTGAGATCGGTGAACTTGTCGATCGCATGCAGGCTCTTGTCGCGGCCGAAGCCCGACCCCTTGACCCCACCGAAGGGGATCGTCATGTCGCCCTCCTCGAAGCAGTTCACCCAGACGACGCCGGCACGCAGACGACGCGATAGGGTGTGCACCGCGTTGAGGTCGGTGCTCCACAGCGCGGCCGCGAGTCCGTACTCGGTGCCGTTGGCGATCTCGAGGGCGTCCTCCACGTCGTCATAGGCGATGACCGAGAGGACGGGGCCGAAGACCTCGCGCTGGGCGACTTCGTGCTGCGGTGTGACTCCGAGCACCACGGGGGCGAGGTAACTGCCGCCGTCGACGGCCTCGAAACGCTCCGGGGTTCCGGCCGCGAGCTCACCGCCTTCCGCCTGGGCGCGCTCCACGAAACCGGCGATGCCGGCGAGCTGCTTCTCGCTGACGATCGCTCCCATCGAGGTGGTGACGTCGAACGGGTCGGCGGGCAGACTCGTCCGCGCGACTTCGGCGGCGATCTCCAGCGCACGGTCATGCTGCGCTCGGGGCACGAGCAGGCGGGACGACGCCGTGCACATCTGTCCCTGGTTGTAGAAGCATCCGTCGGCCGTGGCACGCACCGCGCGCTCCAGGTCGGCGTCGGGCAGCACCAGGCTCGCGGTCTTCCCTCCGAGCTCGGGCCAGACCCGCTTGCCGTTGGATACCGCCGAGTAGCCCAGGAAGCGCCGTCCGACCTCCGGGGATCCCGTGAAGGTGACGATGTCGACGTCAGGGTGCTCGCCGAGGGCGCGACCGGCGACGTGTCCGGCGCCGGGGAGGACGTTGAGCACGCCGGAGGGGATGCCGGCCTCGTGCGCGAGCTCGGCCAGTCGCAGCGCCGAGTAGGTCGTGTGCTCGGCGGGCTTGAGCACCACGCTGTTGCCGACCGCGAGGGCCGGGGCGAGCTTCCAGGCGGTCATGGTCAGCGGGAAGTTCCACGGCACCACGGCCGCGACGACGCCTGCGGGCTCCCGGGTGACGAGCGCGAGACTGTTCGGCGCGGTGACGGGAGCCTCGTCGAGGACCTTGTCGGCGGCCTCCCCGTACCAGCGGAAACAGGTGACGACGGCGCGAAGCTCGGTCTGCAGAGCCTCACGGACGGGCTTTCCCATCTCGAGCGAGATCGTGAGGGCGAGCTCTTCGGCGTTGTCGTGGATCTTCTGCGCGAAGGCGATCAGCCGCTGTCCGCGCTCACGAGGGGCGATCCGCGACCAGACCCCGGAATCGAAGGCGGTGCGCGCGGAGCGGACGGCCCGGTCCACATCGGCCGGCGAGGCGGCGCTGATCTGCGGAAGTGCGCGACCGTCGCGGGGGCTCACGGGAGACAGGGGCTCGGCCGAGCCCTCCTCCCACGCGCCGTCGATGAACATGCGCGTGTGCAGGGGCAGCGTCGCCGCGCGATCCGCCCAGTCGTCTCCAGTAGCCGTGAACACGGTCGTCCTCTCCAGGGGTGATGGCCCTGGAGAGGATACTCGCCCTATTTCGCCACTAGGTCAAGCGATAGAGACCGATCTCGCCATTTCGTTACATGCCAGTAACAGAATCAGCCTATAGGCGAATCGCGCCCGTGGGCAGGTCATTGGCCAGCGCGGCGGGCGCCTCGTCGACGATCAGAGACCCGCGCAGCACCGGAGTGATCACCACCAGCGACTCGACGACCTCGAGTCCGTCGTGCCCCGCCACGGCCGGCCCGGTCAGGAACTCGTAGAACGCATCCGCATCCTTGACGAGCACATTGGCGAGCAGCTGCGAGGTCCCCGTGGTGGCGGCGATGAACTTCACCTCCGGCGCGGCGGCGAGAGCCGCTCCCACCTTCTCGAGGCGCGCCATCGGGACGCGGAGCCACACCAGAGCCTCCAAACCGAGGCCGAACAGGCTCGGCACCACCTCGGTGCGCGGATGCATGAGGCCGCGACGACTCAGGGACTCCATCCGCCTCCGGGTGGTGGTGACGTTCAGTCCCAGTGACCGGGCGAGCTGCGCGACCGGCATGCGACCGTCTTTCAGCAGCAGCCGGATCAGCGCCTCCTCGTCCGCGCTGAGGGAATCGGCGGGGTCGACCTCGGAGCCGGACGACTCGTCGAGCATGCGGGCCTGTTCGTCGGTGAGCACTCCCGCGCGCCAATCGTGCCCCGAGCGGAAGAACTTCAGCACCGTCGTCACGTTGATCGAGTCGATGCCCTCGAGCTCGGGGAAGTCGGTGAAGAGCAGCTCACGGATGGAGGCGTCGTCGCGGGGGAGCAGCATTCCGGCGATGTCGCTGCTGCCTTCGAGCACCGAGACCGAGGAGGCGTCCGACCGTCGTGCCAGCGTGCGTGCCACATGCCAGAGCGCGTGCGGCTCGGTCGTGATGCGGAACAGCACCGCGCGGGCGTGGAGCACTCTGGCGGGGTCGACATAGGTGGAGACCCGCACCAGTCCGCGGTCGAGCAGTCGCTGTCCACGGCGGGCGACGGTGCGTTCCGGCAGATCGACCACGCGGCCGATCTCCCCCCACGACGCACGGCCGTTCACCTGCAGGGCCGCGGCGACGATCCGATCGGTTTCGTCGGCCATCACATCGTTCGTGGGCACGGGCTCTCCTTCACCGGGGACGGACTCGGGTGAAGGTTATCCCAGTGCGCCGAGCCGCCGGGACCAAAACGGAGACCGGACGCGGTCGTCGCGGCGTGTCTCGAGCCGACCTGCCGCCGGAGCGCGAGACGGTCCCGGTTTCGGCATCCGCGGCGATGGCGTCAGATGTCGGAGAAGTCGTTGCCGCCGCTGTTGATGCGCGTCACGACGTCGTCGGTGATCTTCAGGGTGATGTACTCGACACCGACCTCTCCGGGATTCACGAGAGACGAGGTGCCGGGAACCTCTCGCATGCCGATCTTGAGGTAGTCGGAGACGCCGTCGCCGTCTTCATCCCACTCATCCTCTGCGCCGGCGGCGATCGCCTCGGCGCGGGTGGAACCGAGGCCGAGCCCCTCCGGGGTGCGGAAGATCACGCCGGGGGCATCCGCCGACACGACCAGGGTAATGCGGGTCTCGTAGGCCGTCGCCTTCGTCCCCGTCCACTCGAACCCGTCGTACACCGAGTCGTACGGGCCTTCGACCGGTCCCTCCGTCGGCGCGGATCCGAAGGCATCGGTGAGGGCGGCGACGACACCATCCGGGTCGTCGTATGCGATCACGGGCCCCTCGTCGATCGACAGGCCCGCGACGGAGATCTCGACGACACGGTCTGCGGGCGTGGCGGAGGCCGAGGTGCTCGGCGTGGATGACGGTGTCGAGGTCGCGGAGCCGTCCGGTGACTGCCCGGGAGCGCAGGCGGTGAGCGCGAGGCCCAGGAGCGCGGCGGTGACGGAGGCGAGGACGAGGTGACGACGGCTTGGCATGACCCGAGCCTAGGCCGTTCGCATGGACGTTCTTCGGTCAGACCCGTGACCGAAACGAATCGTTATGTGCGGAGGCCTGTACCACGAACGAGGACGCCGTCCAGGCCGAAGCCCGGACGGCGTCCCGTGACGACGATCGCGGATCAGTCCGCTTCGGTCGTATCCGCCGGGGCGTGCTGCCGACGACGGCGCATCGCGAACAGACCGAAGCCTGCTGCCAGGAGCACCACGGCTGCGACGATGTACGGCGTGCTGTCGGCACCGGTCGCGGCCAGGTCGTCCGCGGTCGAGCTTCCCGCGCCCGGGGTCACTGCCCCTCCGCCGGAGACCGCAGCGACGGTGAGTGCCGCGGTGACCTCGGTGCCATCGGGCAGGATGACGGCAAGGGTGTGTGCGCCCGCCGGAGTGTTCGCGGGGATCGTGACCGTCCGCTGGAACGAGCCGTTCGCACCGGCGGTCGCGGTGCCCAGCTGCACCGGGTCCGAGCGGAGCTCGAGGCGAAGCTCGGCGCCCTCCGCGAAGCCGCTGCCCGAGACCGTGACGGTGCCACCGGCCTTCACCGCGGCCGCGCCGAGCTCGATCTTGGCCGGAACCTCGGGCTCCGGCGTGACCGGGGGTGTGACGCCCTCCTCGGTGACCCACTTCTCGCCGGCGTCCGACTTCGTCACGGTGAACGTGTCGTAGACGGCGCCGACGGGGAGGTCGGTCGTGGCTCCCGGCTGCTTCTCCGCGAGGTAGGAGCGGTAGACGAGCTGGTTCTTCGAGACGTCGATCACCTGGTACGTCGTCACGTCCTGACCACGCAGCACCTGGGTGGCGCCGTTGTTGGTCCAGACGTTCTTCTCGGCGGATTCCAGGTCGTAGTGCTTCGCGCCCGAGTTCGACACGACGTAGACGGGACCCGTGGTGAGGCCGGGGGTCTCGGTCGCGTCCGTGTTCACATAGCCGCGGGCGTAGGTGTGGTCGTGGCCCATGAGCACCAGGTCGATGTCGTTGCGCTGGAAGACCGGCAGCCACTCCGCGCGCAGCACCGGCTCGTCACGGCCTGCCGATGCGGAGAAAACCGGCTGGTGGAAGGTGACGACGTTCCACTTCGACGGGCTGTTCTGCAGCAGCAGGTCGAGCCATGCGCCCTGGAAGCGGGTCCAGAGCACACCGATCTGCGTGGATGGGCACTCCGCGCCGGTGCAGGAGGGGAGTCCGGCCGGCGTGAGGAAAGTGGTGTCGCGTGTCGCGTTCAGCGTGATGAAGCGCACGCCCTGGTAGTCGGTGTAGTACGCGGTCTCGGCAGCGAATGAGCTCCAGTGGTCGAAGAACGCGCGGTACTGTTGCGCGACCTCCGAGTCGCCCTTCGCGAGGTCCGCCAGCTCACCGATCGAGCTGGTCGACGGGTTGTTGTGCGGGTACTCGAAGGCTGCCTTCCAGGCGGTGAGCAGCTTGTCGCCGGAGTACTCGTGGTTGCCGGGGGCTGCCATCACGTTGGTGCGGACCGCCGAGTCCTTCATGCCCTTGAACCAGTTGACCCACTCGTTCTCGTTGCTCGAGGTGTTGATCAGGTCGCCTGCGTGCACCGAGCCGATCGACCGGGGAGCGTTGGCCTCGGCCTGCTTCACGACACTCGGCCACGTGGTGTCGAGGCCGATCTGCGCGTCGCCGTAGTAGATGAACTGGAAGTCGGTCGCCGAAGGATCCGCGGTACGGAAGGTGAACCACTCGCTCCAGCTGCCGGGAAGACCGACGCGGTAGCGGTACTCGGTGGCGGCGGTGAGGCCGGTCACGGTCGCCGAGAAGTGCTTGTTCGGGTTGCCGTTCACGACGCCGGCGTCGTACGCGTCGATCGTGCGGGTCTCGCCGCCGGCGGCCGGGGCGATCTCTACCTGCCCGACCGTGTGCGAGGCATCGCCCGCCAGCCACGAGAAGGCCTGGGAGACCTCGGGCTGCTCGGTCGGTGTCAGGATAACGCGGGTCGGCGGGGCGAGCACGGGCGTGCCGGGGTCGGACGCCTCCACGAGCGTGAGCGACGACATGTCGAAGTAGATGTCGGAGCTGGTCTCGCGATCCTGGAAGAGGGAGACGGCGATGGTGTTGGTGCCGTCGTGGAGCAGGTCGCCTTCGGCGCTGAACGTGCTCGTCAGCGGGTCGCCGTTGCTGTCGCCGGCATACTCGACGTTGGTCGTGTCGGTGATGCGGCCGTCGACGTAGCGCGCGACCTCCTCGCCGTTGATCCAGACGATGATCGCATCGTCGTAGGTGATCGTGCTCTGCAGGACGGCGACCTTCTCCGCCACACCCGTCTCGAGCTCGAAGGTCGTGCGGAAGAAGTACGTCGGCACGGTCGGAGCCTGGGTGCCGTCGAGATAGTGGTTCAGGAGCGTTCGGGGCGTCTGCGGGCCGACCGGGGCGAGCTCCCCGCGTTTTGCGCCGAAGGAGCCCGGGGCCGTCTTCCACGCGCTGTCGTCATAGGCGGGCAGCGTCCAGTCGCGGAGCGCGGCGGGAGCGGGCGAGGGGTCGGAGCCATCGTCGAGATAGTGCCAGGCGGTGTCGCCGGTGATCAGCGAGCCGGTCGGAACCTCGGGATCGGGTGCGGCGAGGGCCGCGGGGGCGACGACGGCGCCGCCGAGCAGGGCGAGGAGCGCGACGGATGTGAGTCCGTGACGTCGCCACCGCACGGCAGGGGTGGGGGAGGTCATGTGAGTCCTTCGTGGAGGGGGGTTCCGTGCTCAGCCGCACGGGGCTCATCCACTCCACCGAAGACGGATGGCCGGAGCCTGACCCCGCGGAGACCGGGAGGTGAACGATGTGATGCGGGCCACGTCACCCGGGCCATAACGGAGACCGATCGGTCGCGGGCCCGCGTGTCGAGGGGCGGCGCGCCGTGGGGCGAGCGGTTGGTCTGCGTTTTGGCAGACGAGGGGCGCAGAGCCCAGGCGCAGTCGGCTCACCCCGGTACGCTGGAACCCATGCTCAACATGGCTGACGGCCTCGCTCGTCTCGGTGCGCTCGCCGAGAATCCGGTCGTCGGCACCCTCGCGAGGGCGTTCGAGGGCGCGGGCTACGAATTGGCCGTGGTCGGTGGTCCGGTGCGCGATGCGCTGCTCGGTCGGGAGACGCACGATCTCGACTTCACCACGAACGCGTCACCCGACGACATCCTGGCGATCGTCACGCCGATCTCGACCGCTCGCTGGGACATCGGTCGCGAGTTCGGCACGATCGGTGCGCGCGTGCAGGGCGAGCAGGTCGAGATCACGACGTATCGCGCCGACAGCTACGACGGCGTGACCCGCAAGCCCACGGTCGAGTTCGGCGACACGATCGACGGCGACCTCGTGCGCCGCGACTTCACGGTCAACTCGATGGCGCTCCAGGTGCCGGCTGTGAAGCTCGTCGACCCGACCGGCGGAGTGGAAGACCTCATCGCCGGTGTTCTGCGCACCCCCGCCGACCCGAAGATCTCGTTCGGCGACGACCCGTTGCGGATGCTGCGGGCGGCTCGTTTCAGCGCCCAGCTCGGCTTCCGCGTCGACGAGGCCACCACCGCGGCGATCGCCGCGCTGCGCGAGACCCTGACGATCGTGAGCCCCGAGCGCATCCAGTCCGAGCTCGTGCGCCTCATGCAGACAGACGATCCGGTGCGCGGCATCCGCGTGCTGGTCGACACCGGCCTGATCGACGAGTTCCTCCCCGAGGTCACCGCGCTGCGCCTCGAGGTCGATGAGCACCATCATCACAAGGACGTCTACGAGCACTCGCTCACCGTGCTCCGTCAGGCGATCGAGCTCGAGCACTCCCGGCACCCCGGTGCCGCCCCCGATGTGCCCCTGCGCATCGCCGCCCTGCTGCACGACATCGGCAAGCCTCGCACCCGCAAGCTCGAGGCCGGGGGAGTGGTGACCTTCCATCACCACGACGTGGTCGGGGCGCGCATGGCCCGCAAGCGGCTGCAGGCTCTGCGCTTCGACACCGCCACGACCGACGCCGTCGCCACCCTCATCGAGCTGCACCTGCGCTTCTTCGGTTATGCCGAGGGGACCTGGACGGATGCCGCGGTGCGACGCTACGTGCGCGACGCGGGCGACCTGCTCGAGCGGTTGCACATCCTGACCCGGGCCGATGTGACCACGCGCAACAAGCGCAAGGCCGGTCGTCTCGCCGCTGCGTACGACGACATCGAATCGCGCATCGTCGCCCTCCGTGAGCAGGAGGAGCTCGACTCGATCCGTCCGGAACTCGACGGAAACCGCATCCAGGAGGTGCTCGGCATCTCACCGGGGCGTGAGGTGGGCGAGGCGTACCGGTTCCTGCTCGACCTGCGCTTGGACGAGGGGGTGCTCGGTCCCGACGTCGCGGAGCAGCGCCTCCGCGAGTGGTGGGCCTCGCGCGGCTGACTCCGGCCCACCTATTCCGCGCGTGGCCCCACGCTCGTACACTGAATCCACGAAGCCTCTTCGATGATCGGAGATCGCTGTGTCTGCGCCGTGGCAGGTATCCCGCGAGTCCCTTCCGGCGACATCGCGCCTTCTCGTCGAGCGCGCGCACGAGGAACTGCTCGCCGGCAATCTCGACGACCGGCGGCTGCAGGGGGTGCGTCCGCTCGTCCGCGAGTCGTGGGAACGCTCGTGGCGCCGCCGCGTCGGACCCGAAGACACACCGCCGCTGGAGCTGATCAGCGACGAACTGGAAGAATATCGGCTCGCTCACCCGCTCGCCTCCGCGATGGACATGATCCGCGCCCTGCTGTTGCCGGGCTCGAGCGAGGACACCGGAGTGATCATCGCCGTCGGTGACCAGGCGGGTCGGTTGCTGTGGATCGAAGGCGACGAACAGCTGCGCTCGCTCACGGACGACATGGGCTTCGTCGCCGGTGCGAACTGGTCGGAGGATGCGGTCGGGACGAGTGCGCCCGGCACGGCTCTCGCCTTGGAGCAGTCGGTGCAGATCGGCGGTGCCGAGCACTACAACCGGCTCGTGCATCCGTGGTCGTGCACGGCCGCACCTGTGCGCGACCCGGAGACGAAGCGTGTGCTCGGAGTGATCGACATCACCGGCGGACCCGAGGTCGTGTCCGCGCAGGCACGGTTGCTGGTCGATGCGACGGCACGGGCCGTGGAGTCCGAGCTGATGGTCGCACGCCTCCGGGCGAGGGGTGAGACGCCGCGTTTGCGGTCGACCCCGTCGAAGGCGCGTATCCCGGCGACCGCCCGGGCGACGCTGCACGTTCTCGGACGCGACCGTGCGCGCTTGGAGACCGAGTCGGCGCACGGCGAGGCCATGATCGACCTGAGCGCGCGACATGCCGCCATCCTCCTGATGCTCGCGGTCCACCGTCAGGGGCTCTCGGCAGAGCGCCTGTGCGAGCTGGTCTACGGCGAAGGGGTCTCGCCCGACACGCTCCGCCCGGAGATGGTGCGTCTGCGCAAGGTGCTCGAGCGCACGGCCCCCGACCTCGTGCCGGAGTCCCGTCCCTATCGGCTGCCCGTCGCCATCGACACCGACGCGCATGACGTGCTCTCGCTGCTCGACCGCGGTGCTCACCGTGTCGCACTGACGGCGTACCGCGGGCCCGTGCTGCCCGAGTCGACCTCGCCCGGGGTGGAGGAGTTCCGCGAGACGGTGCGCGGGGCGTTGCGTGAGGTGATGCTCTCGGAGGCCAGCCTCGACGTTCTGCTCTCCTACGCCGAGATCCCCGAGGGGCAGAGAGACGCCGAGGTGCTGCGCCTGGCCCTGGAGATGCTCCCCGCACGGTCGCCGAAGCGCGCGGCACTGGTCACCCGGATCGAGCGCCTCGCCGACTGATCCCCCCGGTTTGCGGGATCGAAAACGCCCCTCCCGGGCACCTCTCCGGTGCGTTTCTGATCCCGCACGAGGGTCAATCCCGCGACTGCAACCCGCTGCAACGTTGCGCATCGGGGTGCAACCTCCCGAGACCTACCTTCGGAACACAGCCGCGCACGAAGCGCGGCCCGTCGAAGGAGACTCCATGAGCATCGTCGAAGAAGACGTGTCCCTCGCCTACGCGGCCCCGGGCCGGCCGGGCGCCCTCGCGAACTATCGTCCCCGATACGGCCACTACATCGGCGGAGAGTTCGTCGAACCCGTGAAGGGCCAGTACTTCGAGAACATCAGCCCCGTCAACGGCAAGCCCTTCACGGAGGTCGGCCGCGGCACGAGCGAAGACATCGACCGCGCCGTGGACGTGGCCTGGAAGGCGTTCACCGGATGGGGGAAGACGAGTCCGGCCGAGCGGTCGGTCATCCTGAATCGCATCGCGGATCGGATCGAGCAGCACCTCGAGGAGATCGCGGTCGCGGAGACGTGGGAGAACGGCAAGCCCGTGCGCGAGACCCTCGCCGCCGACATCCCTCTCGCCGTCGACCACTTCCGCTACTTCGCCGGTGTGCTGCGGGCACAGGAGGGCGGGATCAGCCAGCTCGACGAGAACACCGTCGCGTACCACTTCCATGAGCCGCTCGGCGTGGTCGGACAGATCATCCCCTGGAACTTCCCGATCCTGATGGCCGTGTGGAAGCTCGCGCCCGCGCTCGCCGCAGGCAACTGCGTCGTGATCAAGCCGGCCGAGCAGACGCCGGCATCCCTGCTGTTCCTGTTCGACATCATCGGTGACCTGCTCCCGGCGGGTGTCGTGAACATCGTCAACGGGTTCGGCATCGAGGCGGGCGCTCCGCTCGCGCAGCACAAGCGCATCCGCAAGGTCGCCTTCACGGGAGAGACCACGACCGGTCGTCTGATCATGCAGTACGCCTCGCAGAACCTGATCCCGGTCACGCTGGAGCTCGGAGGCAAGAGCCCGAACGTGTTCTTCGACGACGTCGCCCGCTCGACCAGCGACCCGTTCTACGACAAGGCACTCGAGGGCTTCACGATGTTCGCGCTGAACCAGGGCGAGGTCTGCACCTGCCCCTCGCGTGCACTCATCCAGCGGTCGATCTACGACGGATTCCTCGCCGACGGACTTCAGCGCGTCGGCAAGGTCGTGCAGGGCAACCCGCTCGACCCCGCCACGATGATCGGTGCACAGGCATCGAACGACCAGCTGGAGAAGATCCTCAGCTACATCGACATCGGCACGCAGGGCGGTGCGCGACTGCTGGCCGGAGGGGAGCGGGTCGACCTCGGCGGTGATCTCAGCGAGGGGTTCTACGTCGCCCCGACCGTGTTCGAGGGCACGAACGACATGCGCATCTTCCAGGAGGAGATCTTCGGTCCGGTGCTCTCGGTCACGTCGTTCGATGACTTCGACGACGCGATCTCCATCGCGAACGACACGCTCTACGGACTGGGTGCGGGTGTGTGGAGCCGCAGTGGCGACACGGCCTATCGCGCGGGCCGGGCGATCGAGGCTGGACGCGTGTGGACGAACACCTACCACCAGTACCCGGCCCACGCCGCGTTCGGCGGATACAAGCAGTCGGGTGTGGGGCGCGAGAACCACAAGATGATGCTCGACCACTACCAGCAGACGAAGAACCTCCTCGTCTCGTACGCGGAAGGGCCGATGAGCTTCTTCTGAGCTCGACCCCGGGCGGGCGCTGCTCCCTCAGCGTCCGTCCGGACCATCTCTGGAAGGGGGAACCGTGGCCATCAGCGGCACACAGCAGCGGGTCGATGTGACGGAGGCCGCGGCCTCGCTCGTGCGCGAGCTCACCGTGCAGCACGGTCCGCTCATGTTCCATCAGTCGGGCGGATGCTGCGACGGCTCCGCGCCCATGTGCTTCCCCGTCGGCATGTTCCTCATCGGCGAGGGCGACGTGCTGCTCGGCGCACTCGACGTCGGACTCGCAGACCCCGTCGAGGTCTACATGTCGCAGTCGCAGTTCGAGTACTGGAAGTACACGCACCTGACGATCGACGTGGTGCCGGGGCGCGGTGCCGGGTTCAGCGTCGAAGGATCGACGGGTATGCGATTCCTCATCCGCTCCCGGATGCTGGACGACGCGGAGCTCGCGTACTTCGGATTGGCGACGCCGGCAGGCTGAGTCGCCCCGCCTCAGCGCGGCAGCCGCGGAACCGCGTCGACGAGCGCTCGCGTGTACGGGTCCTGCGGGTCGTGCAGCACGGCCGAAGTGGCACCCTGCTCGACGACGCGGCCGTTCTGCAGCACGAGCGTGCGGTCGCAGGCCGAGGCGATCGCGGTGAGGTCGTGCGACACCATCACGAGCGACAGGCCGTTCTCGCGGCGCAAGCGATCGAGTAGCTCGAGCACCTGCACGCGCGTCGTCACGTCGAGCGCGCTGACGGGCTCATCGGCGAGAAGCACGCGCGGGCGGGAGACCACGGCGCGGGCGATCGCGATGCGCTGACGCTGCCCACCGGAGAACTCGTGCGGATAGCGGCGGGCGGTGTCAGCGGGAAGCCCGACGGAGTCCAGGGCCTCGGCGATGCGGCGTTGCGCGTCGGCGCCGGATGCCAGGCCGAGCGAGCGGAGTGGTTCGCCGACGATCCGGTCGATGCGCTGGCGAGGATCGAGCGACGAGTACGGGTCTTGGAACACCGGCTGCACGCTCGCGCGGAACCGTCGCATCTGTGCGCGGTCGCGCAGGGCGAGCGGGGCGCCCTCGAACAGCACCCGTCCGTCGCGCGGAGCATCGAGCCCGAGCATCAGCCGCAGGATCGTGGACTTGCCCGCCCCCGATTCTCCGACGAGGCCCAACGAGTCGCCCTCGTCGATGCGCAGTGACACGTCGTGGAGAACGCGGCGCGATCCATAGGCGAAGCCGGCTCCGCGCACTTCGAGCAGCGTCATCGTCCGACCTCCCCGGCATCGAGGAAAGCATCGAGCGCGCGGGCGCTGTCGACCAGCATCCGCGTGTACGGCTCGGCCGGCTCCTGCAGCACCTGCGCCACCGCGCCCGCTTCCACGACGAGTCCGTCGCGCAGCACCACGATCCGGTCCACCATGCGCGAGACCACGGCCAGGTCATGGCTGATGAACAGCAGCGCCATGCCCCGCTCGTCGACCAGGCGTTCGAGCAGCGTGAGCACGCCGTCCTGCACGGTCACGTCGAGTGCGGTGGTCGGCTCGTCGGCGATCAGCAGTTGCGGGCGGGCCGCGAGGGCGATGGCGATGGCGACACGCTGACGCTGACCACCCGAGAGTTCATGCGGGTAGGCGCGCGCGATGCGGGCGTCGGGCAGGGAGACCTCGTCGAGGGCCGTGGCGACGGCGCTCTTCAGCTCCGCCCCGCGCAGACCGAGGTGGCGCCGCAGCGGTTCGGCGATCTGCCGGCCCACCCGCATCAGGGGGTCGAGCGCGGTGAGCGGTTCCTGGAACACGATCTGCGCGACGGATCCGCGCAGCGGGCGGAGGTCGGCGTCCCGAGCGTCGATCACCTGGTGCCCGTCGAGCATCACCGAGCCCGACGCGCGGAGGGCATCCGGCAGCAGGCCGGTCACGGCCGTCGAGGTCAGCGACTTGCCCGAGCCGGACTCGCCGATCAGCCCCAGGCGCTCCCCCGCTCCGAGGGAGAACGAGACATCGCGCACGAGCGCGCCGGCGCCGGAGCGGACCGTGAGGCCGGAGACGTCGAGGAGGCTCATCGGCTCCTCCTTCGGGTCGGGTCGGCGAGGTCGCGCAGACCATCGGCGAGGAAGTTCACACCGAGCACGAGCGCGATGATCGCGATTCCGGGAGCGATGGCACCGACGGGTGCGGTGAGCACGGTGCCCTGCGCCTCCTGCAGCATCCGTCCCCACGAAGCGTTGGGCGGCGGTGCGCCGAGCCCGAGGTACGACAGGCTCGCCTCGGCCAGCACGGCGGCACCGAACTGCAGCGCCAGGCTCACGGCGAGGGTGGGTGCGATGTTCGGCAGCACGTGTTGGAACACGATCCCGAGCACGCCGGTGCCGCTCGTGCGCGCGGCGGTGATGTACTGCTCCTGCAGCACGCGGCGCGCGAGGATACGCGTGAGTCGCGCCACGACCGCCGACATCGCCAGGCCGATCGCGAGTACCGCAGACCACAGCGATGCTCCCTGCACCGCGACGACGAGCATCGCCAGCAGCAGCACGGGGAACGCGATCACCACGTCGAGACCAGCCGAGAGGGTGTCGTCGACCCAGGGGCGGGCGAACGCGGCGAGCAGGCCGATGATCGTTCCGAGGACCGCGGCGATCGCGACGGCGCCCGTGCCGACGATGAGCGCGATCCGTGCGCCCCACATCAACTGCGAGAACAGGTCGCGGCCGAGTCGATCGGTGCCGAGGAGGTGCTGTGCGCTCGGGCCTTCGAGTCGGCCTCCACTGGTGTCGGCGAGCGGATAGGGCAGCCAGAACAGGGAGACCAGCGCGATCAGCACGATGACGCCGGTGAGGACGATCCCGATCACCAGGGTCGCCTTCGGCCGTCGGCGCACGGGTACGGAGGCGGTGATCAGCTGTTCGGCGACGCGGCTCATCGGTTCCCCGAAACGCTCGTGCGCAGGCGCGGATCGATCAGACGCTGCACGATGTCGGCGGCGAACCCGACCAGCAGCACGAAGAGCGTGCTGACGACGAGGACGCCCTGGATCACCTGGAAATCGTGCTGCTCGATGGCCGAGAGCAGCAGGCTGCCGAGCCCGGGAAGTGTGAACACGCTCTCGACGACCACCGCGCCGAGGAGCGTGGTCGACAGTTCGATGCCGAGCACCGCGACCACGGGCACCGCCCCGTTGCGCACCCCGTGCCGCAGCAGCGCTTCTCCCATGCCGGAACCGCCGGCGCGCGCGGTGCGCAGGTAGTCGCTTCCGAGCACGTCGAGTGTCGCCGAGCGGACGTAGCGGCTGAGAGAGGCGCTCATGACGATCACGATGGTGAGAATGGGCAGCGCGAGCGAACGGAGCGCATCCGCCGGATCCTCCCAGTCCTTCCGGGGGAATCCGCCGGAAGGCAGTACGCCGAGACCGAGCGCGAACACCCAGACGAGCACGACGCCAACCCAGAACACGGGGACGGCGACGCCGAGCTGCGCGAACCCCGACAGCGCGATCCCGTACCAGCGGTCGGACTTGACGGCCGCGGTGATACCGATCACGAGTGAGACGAGGAGCGCGATGGTGAAGGCGATGAGCGTGAGCGGGAGGGTCACGGCGAGCCGATCGGCGATGTCAGGTCCGACCGGACGGGAGCTCAGGAACGATTCGCCGAGATCGAAGCGGAGCAGCTGACCCGCCCAGGTGGTGAACTGCTGCAGCAGGGGCTGGTCCGAGCCGACCTGAGCGCGCGCGGCGGCGATCTGCTCGGGGGTGGCGTTCACCGAGAGCAGCGCGTTGGCCGGGTCGCCGGGGAGCAGTCGCAGCAGCACGAAGATCGCGACCATCGCGACGACGAGCGACACCGCGAGGAACGCGAGGCGGCGCAGGAGGTAGGCGAGCATGGCTTCTCAGGATGACGTGGGGGATGCCGACGCGCGGCATCCCCCACGCACGTCAGGACTTGACGATGTCGTAGGCGAAGAACTGCGAGTTCAGGCCGTTGACCGGGTACCCGCTGAGGTCGCTCGAGGCGACCACGATCTGCGGGTACAGGTACAACCATACGCTCGCGGCATCGGCGGCGATCTTCTCGTTGACCTTCTTGAGAAGAGCGGTCTGCTCGTCGGTCGTCGCGGCCTGCTCGGCGTCGGCGACCCACTGCTGCACGTCGGCGTCGTCGTAGCCCCAGTAGAAGTCGGGGTTGCCGTACCAGACCACGTCGCGGTCGTTCACGTGCTCCTGCAGTGTGGCCTCGAAGTCCTGCTCCTTGAAGACCTTCGTGTACCACTCGTCGGCGCTGATCGTGTTGATCTCGACCGTGATGCCGACCTCGGCGAGCTGCGACTGCAGGAACTCCGCCACCGCGGGGTGAGGGTCGTAGCTCGGGGTGTCGAGCGTGAACGTGAAACCGTCGGCGTAGCCCGCCTCCGCGAGCAGCTTCTTCGAGAGGTCGACGTCGTAGGGGTTGACCTGCGTGAGGTCCTCGTACCAGGGATCGGTGGGCGGCACCATCGAGCCGATCAGCGTGCCGTAGTCACCCCAGATCGATTCGAGCAGCTTCTTCGTGTCGATCGCGGAGTAGACCGCCTTGCGCACGCGCGTGTCGTCGAAGGGCGCGACGCGGTCGTTGAAGGCGAGCAGCTCCTTCGTGGTGGAGGTGCCCTCGCTCACGACATAGTCGTCGGAGTCGAACTGCGTCAGCGAGTCCGGGTTCTGCACGCTGGTGATGACGTCGATCTCACCCGTGAGGAGCGCGTTGTTCTCGGCCGTCGCGTCGGTGAAGTACGTGTAGACGACCTCGCCGTTCTTGGCGGTCTCGCCCCAGTAGTCGTCCCAGCGCTGGAGGGTGAGGGTCGAGCCCTTCTTCCACTCGTCGAGCGTGTAGGGGCCGGTGCCGTCCTCCGTGCTCGTGATGTCGCCGGCCTCGTCGTTCACGATCCAGACGTAGCTGAGGTTGTACAGGAACGAGATCGACCGCTGCGACAGCGTGAACACGACGGTGCTGTCGTCGGGGGTGGCGATGTCGGCGATCGTCGTGAAGCTCGACTTGCGGGCCGACACGGAGTCTTCGGCGGTGACGGCCTCGATGCTCGACTTCACGTCGGCGGAGGTGAGCGGGTCGCCCGAGTGGAAGGTCACGTCGTCGCGGAGCGTGATCGTGTAGGTCAGGCCGTCGTCGGACACCTGGGCGTCTTCGGCGAGAAGAGGTTCGACCTCACCGTCATCCGTGAGCCGGTACAGGCCCTCGTAGACGTTGCCGGTCAGCGCTTCGGTCACGCCTTGCCCGCCGCCCTGGGTGTTGCTCAGGTTGGTCGGCTCGTACAGCGACCCGATGAAGATCGTGGCGTCTTCGCTCGCGGTGGCGTCGTCGCTCGTGCCCGACGCGCAGCCGGCCACGAGCGCGAGCGTGGCGACGGCGCCGAGCGCGCCGAGGATGCGGGTTCTTCTCATGAGTGCTCCAGGGTGAGAGTGTGCGGCGTCACGCCGCGTAGATGTCGAAGCCGTCGCGGAAAACGACGTTCTTCTCGCCTGCTCGGATGGGCAGGGGGAAGCGGTTGGATGCCGGCGGCAGCGGGCAGTTGTACTGGGCGCTGAAACCGCACGGTGGCACGAACGCGCGGTTGAAGTCGAGGACCACCGAGCCCTCGTCATCCCGCAGCTGCACGAACAGGAAGCGTCCGGATCCGTAGGTCTCCGCGCCGTTCGTCTCGTCGCCGAAGACGAGCAGCAGCGTGCCGCCGTCGTCGAACGCGGCGAGGGTGTACTCCTGGCCCGCGAGCTCGAGGCGGATGTCGCCCGGCACGACCAGGTCGCGGGTTCCACCGTTGTCGCGGATGTGCTCGAACGACACGCGGCGGTCCCCGGCGACCGGAGTGAAGTGCCCTTCGAGCACCCAGGCCGGGTCGTACTCGTAGGTGTCGATGCGGTCGAAAGCGCGGATGGCGGGGGCATCCGCGTCCCAGACGCGCAGCCCATGCTCGGCCTCACCGGTCTCGATGTTCGTGCGCTCGATCGGTGTCACCGTGACCGTGTCGGCCGCGGCGCGCTGTTCGGCCTCAAGGTCGGGGCGCTCGCCGGTCCAACGGGTCTCGATCAGGGCGAGGTTCCCGGTCGCCGAGGTGACGGCGGCGCGGCGCTCGGCCTGCCAGTGGGTGTGTTCTTCGCGTTCAGGCATCACTTTCAATTCTCTTGCATGGAGAAGGCGGCGGGGTCGGCCTCGTCACCCGGGGTAACGCTGGGGGACGCACTCTCCATTCCGAGGACCCCTGTACGGGTATCTGCCGTACGCTGTCCTCATGAATACTTCCACCACGCCGCTGAAGAGCGCCCGCCTGGAATTCCGTGTCACGGCCGACCAGAAGGAGACGATCGAAGAGGCAGCCGCTATCGAGGGCCGCAGCGTGACGGACTTCTCGGCATCGGTGCTGGTGGAGCGGGCGCAGGAGGTCATCGAACGCGAACGTCGATTGCGCGTCGATGCCGTCCGGTTCGATGCCTTCATCGGGGTCATGGAACGCTCGCCTCGTACTGTCGAGGGTCTGCGAGAGCTGCTGAGACGGGAATCCGTCTTCGTTGACTGAGTTCCGCACCCCGCGGCCTCTCGCGGCCGGCGACAAGCTGTCCGATTTCCGCTGCGGGGAGGAGAGTCTCGACAGCTGGTTGCGAGGACGGCCCCGCTCGAACGAGAAGAGCGGTGCTTCCCGCACGATGGTCTCGGTGACGCGGGAGGGGAGGGTCGCGGGGTACTACTGCCTCTCGTCGAGTGCGCTGGACCGTGGCGACGGACCTCCGCCCCTCGCGGTCGGAATGCCCGTCTCCGTTCCCATCGTGCTGCTCGGGCGTCTCGCCGTCGACCGCGAGTACGCAGGACGCGGCCTCGGCGTCTCCCTCCTGCAGCACGCGACCATGCGCGCGCTCGAAGCCGCAGACGCCATCGGAGTGCGTGCCATCCTGGTGCACGCGATCAACGATGAGGTCGTGCCGTTCTACGAGCGCTTCGGTTTCGAACGGTTCCCCGGAGCGGAGCGCTCGCTGTTCCTCCTCGCCCAGGATGCCAGGGCGACGCTGTCGGCGTGACCGACCTCAGCCGCTCACGCCGTCGAGCATCGCTTTCGACGCGTGCGTTTGGGCGCGCTAGAGCTCCGTCGTCGGGTCGGATCAGCTCCTGGCGGCGATCTCGGCGTGCACCGCGCGGCGGAGCCACTCGGCGTAGCGCTCACTCGTCCACCCCGACTGCGTGACCAGCTGCTGGTAGCTCTCGGGGGAGAGCAGGAACGACAGGGCATCGGCGACTGCGGAGTCGTCGATGCCTGGTGAGGCGAGGTCGCGGCGGCGCAGTTCCGAAACCAGCCCCCGGTAGTCCGCGCTGCGGTGCTCGAGGATCCGGCGGAGCGCCTCATCGACGACGGGATCCGACAGCGCAGCCCCCAGCAGCACCGTCCACAAGCCGTGTCCACGCGCGTTCGCGGTCGTGATCTGCGTCAGCACGGTATCGAGGAAGACGTCGTCCGGGAGGTCCAAGAGTCCGTTCGCGACTTCGGTGTCGGCGAGCGTCTCCGCTCCTTCCGAGCCGGAGAAGGTGACCTCGAAAGCGGCGATGAGCAGCTCGGCTTTCGATGCCGTCGTCTTCACGGTCTCGGCCGAGACCCCTGCCTCACGAGCGATCGCGGCGATCGTGGTCGCCTGGTAGCCCTGCGTGGCGAACAGGCGTGCGGATGCGGAGACGATGCGCTCGCGGGTCTCCAGCGCCTGGCGTGCGCGCAACTCGGATCGATAGGCGCGGGGAGCGATCTCAACCATTGACTTTCCTGTTGGTGTTATGAATACTACGACGGTACATTCAATCTTAGCGAAAGGGCTCGACATGTCCAGCTACCTCCTCACCTGCACACCGGCTCACGGTCATGTCCTGTCGCTGCTGCAGGTCGCGCGCCACCTCCTCTCCCGCGGCCACGAGGTGAGCTTCCTCACGAGCAGCCGCTACGCCGAGCGGGTGGCCGATGCAGGCGCACGCTTCCTCGCTCTGCCTGCCGAGGCGGACGTCGACCTCGACGACGCCGACGGGTCGTTCCCGGAGCGTGCGGGGCTCACCGGCCCCGCCGCGCTGCGGTTCGACATGAGCACTCTCTTCGTGCGTCCTGGCGCGGCGCAGCTCGCTGCCGTCCAGGCCGAGCTCGACGCCCACCCGGTCGATGCCGTCCTCACGGAGCCGCTCTTCGTCGGGGGTGCTCTCCTGCAGCTGATGCCCGTCCACGAACGGCCGCCGGTCGTCGTCCTCGGCATCTTCCCGCTCGGAGTGCGCAGCAGGGACGCGGCGCCGTTCGGCCTCGGAGCCATGCCCATCCCGGGGCCGTTCGGCCGCCTCCGCAACGCCGCCCTGCGTGTGATCGCCGAGAGAGCGATCTTCGGGGGCGTGCAGAAGGAGGCCGACGAGATGGCGCGCCGCACGGTCGGCCGTGAGCTCGGCGGTTTCGTGCTCGACTGGGCTGGCCGCGCAGACGCCTACGTGCAGTTCACCGTGCCCGAGTTCGAGTACCCGCGCACCGACCTGCCCGCGACCGTGCACTTCGCGGGACCGTTGCCGGCCGTGACGTCGACGGCGGGCGTGCCGGAGTGGTGGCCCGATCTCGATGGATCCCGTCCCGTGGTGCATGTCACCCAGGGCACGATCGCGAACTCGGACTTCGGGCAGCTGGTCCTCCCGACGATCACGGCGCTCGCGGGCTCCGATGTCCTCGTGGTGGTGACCACGGGCGGACGACCGGTCGACGCCCTGGGGGTCACGCTGCCGGACAACGTGCGCGTGGCGGAGTATCTGCCCTACGACCGCTTGCTCCCGCTGGTCGACGTACTGGTCACCAACGGTGGCTACGGCGGTGTCCAGCAGGCGCTCGCCCACGGGATCCCGCTCGTGGTCGCGGGCCAGACCGAAGACAAGGTCGAGGTGTCGGCGCGCGTCGGGTGGTCGGGTGCCGGAGTGAACCTGCGCACGACCAACGCGACGCCGGTTCAGGTCTCCCGTGCCGTGGAGCGTGTCCTGTCGGAGCCCGCGTTCCGTGCGAACGCGGAACGCATCGGCGCCGCCATGCGCGAGGCCGATGCAGGACGCGCGCTCGATCGCGTCCTGGACGAGGTCTCGGCGCAGTGGGGCCGCACTCGCTCCCGCGCCGGTGGAGCGGAGGGCGTGTGAAAGCGCATTCCGACGCATGGATGCAACGTGTTGCAACCTCTCGCGGTATACCATTTCGGTATACGCCCAGCAGCGTCAGTCCCCAGCTGACCGTGGGCGGGGCGGCTCAGCCGCCATGCGGAGGGAGAGTCGATCTTCTTTCGATCCCGAGGGGGGATGGGGTGGGAGTTCGGTCCCCAGCCGGCACCCACCCCCACACTCGGTTCTGCGTCAGATGATCCGGCTCACGATCCAGAACGCGATGAACCCGATCACGATGATGATCGGCACCCAGGTTCCGCCGCGCTTCAGACGACGCCCCTGCGGTGCGACGCCCGGCGGCGGTGTGAGCAGGCCCGCGGGTGGTGCGAAGGGGAGTGCGTGGTTCGGCGGAGCGGCGGATGCCGTGGCCCCCGGATTCTCCGCGATCAGCCGGTCATCACGCCACCGCGCCCACTGATCGAACTTGGTCAGCAGCGCGCCGACCACGCCGAACAGCCAGGCCCAGGTGGCGGGATCGAGGGTCGATACCTTCCGCTGCGTGTAGAGGAACAGCCAGTCGTCGACGATCTCGACGTCGAGCTGGGCGGCGTTGTCGATGAACCGCGCCATGATGTCGGGCGTGAACAGGTACAGGGCGTCGCGCTCGTACCCGGCGGGGCAGTACAGGGTGAAGTGCTGGTCGAAGTCGCCCTCGAGCGACAAGCGTTGCGCCTTCTGGAACGACGCGGGCAGGTTCGACCCGAAACCGTTGTTCCCCTTGGCGTCGAGGACGATGTTCGGCAGTGGCACGTCGAGCTTCACGGCGACGTAGCCCCAGCGGTAGGTCGTCGAGTTCTTCCCCGACTGCACCGTGTACTGGTAGTTGCCGAACTCGACGAAACGTGGCCGGGTGCCCCGGATCAGATCGGTCGACTGGCGCGCGCGGCCGAGACTGAAGATCATGCCGGGAAGAGGCGGATCGACGATCTTCGGCTCGTACGACATGCCGTTCGCCCGGGCGAAGCGATCGAGTCGGTACCGCGTCGCCTGGGCGTTGCGCACGCTCAGCCAGATCATGACCCCCACTGCCGCGAGCAGGAGCAGGATGAGCACCAGCGGGATGGCGGCGGTAGCGGGAGAGCCGCCGAAGGACGTGAGCGCCAGCACCACGCTCACGAAGATCGGGATCATCACGACCGCGGCGATCACCGCCACCGCGATGCCGATGACGGTGGACGCCGACATGCCCGCGGTCCGGCGGGAACGGAGCTCCGCGGCGAAAGCGCGCACCGATGCTGCGTCGACCGGCTCGGTGAGCGGCCGCGGGTCGAAGCTCAGCTGCGGCGAGGTCACCGGTTCACCGTGTCGGCATCCCACGTGAGCGCGGCACCCTCGGGGATCGGCAGGGCCTCCAGGCGTTCGTCCGCGCAGATCGCGTCGATCAAGGCGGACGAGCCGGCCACGATCGTCGAATCGAAGTCGACCTCGCTCACCAGGACCCACGAGCGGTCTTCCGGCCACAGCATGCTCGGACTCTGCGCCGACGGCAGGAACCCGTGCTCCTCGGCCACGTGATCGCGCCAGGGAACGTGCAGGATCCAGTCCGGGTCGGCGAAGGCGCTCGGGGCGACGGAGAACAGCACGTGGGCGCGGTCGGTCAGCTGAAGGCGTGGCCCCTCGGAGATCTCGCGAGACAGGATGCCCTCCTGCCACGTGGGTTTGCGGAAGACGTTGTTGAACGGGTCCTTCGTACTGCGATCGAGCATCGCCTGATGGTTCGGGTCATCCGAGAAGGTCAGGAACGCCCGAGAAGGCGACATGCCGACGAACCCGAGCAGGCCGCCTCGTCCCTCCCAGAGCGCTGCGACCCCGGCGTCAGGGGTCTGCGTGTGGTCGGCGAGATGTTCGGCGACGGCCGCCAGGAGATCCGGGTGGAGCTCCCCGTCGATCGGGGCCGAGAACTCGCGGCCGTCGGGGGCGATCCTGACGCCCCAGTCGCCATCCGCGGGCGTGCGCACGATCCGTTGCCACTGCGCGAGCGGATGCAGGACCGTGCCGAATGCGGCTGCCGTCTGCGCCCAGGTGACGGGCTCATCCACGAACCGGGCGACGAGGGCCTGATGCTCCGCCTCGGGCATCCGCACCAGTTCCTCGGCCGTCGGCACCGCGCGATCCGGCAGGGTCCGGGCGACGGCGGGATGCAGCACCCGGGCGTAGGCGGCATAGCCGCGGGGGACCACCCCGTGCATCGTCTCGTGACCTGCGTCGAGCCGCTCGCGCAGCCATGCCCCCGCCGAGGGATCGGAAATCCACTCCATGCCACCACGCTACCCGGGGGCGGTGCCTCCGAAGCTCGCACGGACGACTCGTGGCGGGATCCCCCATAATCGAGGGTGTGACTGCGACTGCAACCCTCCCCTCCCTCGACGGCCGCCGCTTCCGGATGATCTCGTCCACCACCTCGGCGGTCGATCCGGAATCCCCGAGCATCTTCGAGTACTTCGAGCGCGACGGCGCGATCTGGGGCGGGTACGAGGGTGACACGGTCACCTTCGGCAAGTTCGTGGGCACCCGCACCGGTGACACGATCTGGGTGTCGTTCGTGCACGTGCTCAAGGCCGACGGCACGGTCGTGACCGGAGACGGCGAGAGCGAGCTCGAGCTCACCGACGACGGTGGCATTCGTCTGGTCGAGCACTACGAGATGCACGGACTCCCGCAGCTGAGCGTGTGCGAGGAGATCGCAGCCTGACGTCGAGCCGGCCTCAGCGCGGCGGCAACGTGTCGCGTCCGGGTGAGGCCGGTGTCCAGCGCGTCATCCCGAGCGGGATCTCGGTGTCGCGCTCGGGCAGGTCTCCCGGCAGCAGATAGGGCCGGCGGATCACTTCGTCGAGCACCACGACGCTGACGACCGTTCGCACCTCGGGAAGCTGCGCGATCACCCCGGTCGAGAATTCGTGCACGCCGCTGACGTCGACCGCGCGGATCAGCAGCATGGCATCGTGCTCGCCGGTCGTGATGGCGCACCACTCCACATCGGGCATCTCGAGCACCCGCTCGCGGAACGACGCCCAGGCCTGGGGCATCACGGTGACGAACACCAGCGCTCCGATCGAGAGCCCCGCCTTCGCCTGATCGACCCGCGCCGTGAATCCCGTGATCACGCCGTCGTGCACCAGCGACTCGACCCGGGTGTAGGCGTTCGCGCGCGATATTCCGATCTTCTCGGCGAGCGCCGCGATCGAGACGCGACCGTTATCCCGGAGGACTTCGAGGATTCTGTATGCCGTCTCGTCCAAAGGGGCAGCACTTCGTCCAGAATGCTTCGAGTGTTCCGCATCCTTGCTGGACATATTGTTCCTCACGGTCGAGGTTCTGGACAGAGCGTGTCGAGGTGACCCACTCTTGCTGGACACATCGTCGCATATGATGCGAATCTGATCCACGGTCGTCCACATCGGTGGCGACTCACCCGAATGTACTCCTCGCCTCTGGAGGCCCTCATGTCGTCACGCCGTATCACGCCGGTCATCGCGCTCGGAGCCGTCGCGCTCCTCGCGCTCGCAGGATGCTCGGGAGGGAACTCCGCCAACAACGGCGACAACTCCTCCGGCTCCGACTCCCTCGTCATCGACACCGCGTTCTCGATCGAGACCACCGACCCGGGTCACACCTACGACCCGACCGGCAACATGATCGCGAAGGCACTGTACGAGACCCTCGTGGACTTCGAGGGCTCCGATGTCTCGACCCCCGTCCCCGGGCTCGCCTCGTGGGAGCAGAACGACGAGGCCACCGAGTTCACGTTCACGCTCGACGGCGACCGCGTCTTCTCCGACGGTTCGCCGATCGAGGCCAAGGACGTCGTCTTCTCGCTGCAGCGCATCCAGGGCATGGAAGACGCCAAGCCGAACTTCCTCCTCGGCGGCCTGACCATCACCGAGGTCGACGACAAGACGATCCGCTTCACCTCCGAGACCCCGCTGCTGCAGCTGCCCGCGATCCTCGCGAACCCCGCCCTGGGCATCGTCAACTCCGATGTCGTGCTCGAGAACGGCGGCGCCACCGATGGCACCGACTCGGCGCAGAAGTTCCTTGACGGCGCTTCCGCGGGCTCCGGCCCCTTCGTGCTCGACACGCTCGACCTCAGCTCGCAGGTCGTGCTGACCAAGAACGACGAGTACAACGGCGACGAGGCATCGGACTACAAGCGCGTGGTCGTGCGCAACGTCTCGGAGAGCGCCACCCAGCTCGCCAACCTCAAGGGCGGCGACTCGATGGTCGCGATGGACCTGAACGGCGACCAGGTGGCGGGTCTCGGCGACGGCATCACGGTCGACTCGGTCCCCTCCGGCCAGACGATCTTCCTGCTGCTGAACCAGTCCGAAGCGGTCGCCGGCGACCTGGCGAACGTCAAGATCGCCGAGGCCATCCGCTACGCACTCGACTACGACGCGCTGCTGGAGCTGGCCGGCGCCGGATCCGTGCAGGCGACCGGCGTCATCCCGCCCGGATTCGAGGGCGCGCTCGACAGCGGCGTGGAGCAGGACCTCGACAAGACCGCGGCCGCACTCGAAGAAGCCGGCTACACCGGCCAGACGCTGAAGCTGCAGTTCCCGAACGACTACCCGGTCGGCGGCGTGGAGTTCACCCCGCTCGCCGAGCGCATCCAGGCGCAGCTCAAGGACGCCGGCATCACGGTCGACCTGGCTCCCGCGCCGTTCGCGACCGAGCTCGACGCCTACGTCAACGGCACCGAGGGCTTCGGCCTCTGGTTCTGGGGCCCCGACTACGCGGACTCCGCGAACTTCCTGCCGTTCGGTCCGGGGCTTAAGGTCGGCCTGCGTGCCGGCTGGGCCGCAGAGGCCAACCCGGAGATCGCCGGGATCGCCGCCGGTGCCGCTGCCGCGACCGACGCCGACCAGCGCACGGCCGCCTTCACGGAGTTCGCCGAGGCCATGCAGGCCGAGGGGCCGTTCGTCCCGATGATCGTCCCCGGTCGCAACATCTCCTCCGCCGACAGCGTGAAGGGCGCCGTGTACAACTCCGTGTGGGAGATGGACATCGCCGAGATCACGCCGGCCGGCTGAGCGGACATCTCATGACGACAGTGGCGGTGCAGAGGCAGGCGCAGCGGCGTCGATCGCCTCTGGTCGGATACCTGCTGCGGCGGGCCGGCACCTCCCTGCTCCTGTTGGTGGGCGTGACGATCGTCACGTTCGCGCTCACCAACCTGGTGCCGGGGGACCCGGTCTCGGCTGCGCTCGGTGAGGGCGCGTCGCAGAACCCTGCGACGCGCGAAGCATTCATCAAGGAGCAGGGTCTCGACCAGCCACTGTTCGTGCAGTACTTCATCTACATGGGGAATCTGCTCCGCGGAGACCTCGGCACGTCGCTGGTGACCGGACGCCCGGTCACCAGCGACCTCGCCACCGCGGTGCCGGCGACCATCGAGATCGCGATCGGTGCGATCATCGTCAGTCTCGCTGTGAGCATCGTGCTCGGCACCCTCGCCGCCTACCGTCGTGGACTGGTCACCGACCAGGTCATCCGCGTGGTCACGCTGGTGGGCCTGAGTGTGCCGACGTTCTGGCTGGCGCTCGTCAGCTTCTACGTCTTCTTCCTGGAGCTGCGGATCGCTCCGGGCTCCGGGCGCATCTCGCCGTCGATCACCCCGCCGCCGCGCGTGACCGGGCTCTACACGGTCGACTATCTCCTGAACGGAGACGCGGTCGGGTTCTTCGACGCCCTCGCGCACCTCGCCCTCCCCGTCATGGTGCTCTCGCTCGTGACGATCGGCCTGCTGACCCGCTTCATCCGCACTTCGGTGCTCGAGGTACTGGGGAGCGACTACGTGCGCGCCGCCCGGGCCAAGGGGCTCCCGGCCATGCGCGTGATCGTCGGCTACGTCCTGCGGGGCGCCTCGCTGCCGATCCTCACGGTCGTGGGTGTCGCGTTCGGAGCCCTGCTCTCGGGCACGGTGCTCGTCGAGTCCGTGTTCGCCTGGCCCGGACTGGGTACCTACGCGTACAACTCGGCGGCGAACCTCGATCTGCCCGGCATCATGGGGGTCGGTCTCGTGGTCGGCATCATCTACCTCCTCATCAACTTCATCGTCGACATCCTCTACGGCGTGCTCGACCCGAGAGTGAGGATCGCATGAGCCGCATCGCCGCCGCCACCCCGGCCGGTCGCTTCCGCTTCCGCTGGCCCCGAGCCTGGCGCACCCCGCTCGGCATCATCGGCACCGTGATCGCGGGCGCCTGGGTCATCGTGGCCTTCACCGCCCAGTGGTGGGTGCCGTATCCGCCGAACGCGCAGGTGCTGCCCCGTCTGCAGGCGCCGGGGATCGACACGCTCCTCGGCACCGACGGCAACGGCCGCGACATCTTCTCCCGGCTGATGACGGGCGCGACGGTGAGCCTTCCGCTCGCGCTCATGCTCGTGATCGCCGCCATGATCATCGGCACGGTCATCGGCGCCGTCGCCGGGTACTTCGGCGGCTGGGTCGACGAGACCCTGATGCGCATCACCGATCTGTTCATGGCGTTCCCGACCGTGATCCTGGCCATGGTGGTCGCGGCTTCGCTCGGACCTTCCCTCTTCAACGCGGTGATCGCCGCGATCGTCGTGTCCTGGCCGCAGTACTCGCGTGTCACACGGAGCATCGTGCTGGGGCTGCGCGGGCAGAACTACGTGATCGCGGGCCGGCTCCTCGGACACTCGCCGGTGCGCACGCTGTTCGTCGACATCCTGCCGAACATCGCCGGCCCGATCCTGGTCCTCGCCACGCTCGACATCGGCGCGGCCATCCTCCTCCTCTCCGGACTCTCCTTCCTCGGTCTCGGTGCACAGCCGCCGACGGCGGAGTGGGGGTCGATGATCTCCGCAGCGATGCAGAACTTCGACGCCTGGTGGCTCGGGGTGTTCCCGGGCCTCGCGATCCTCACGGTCGTGCTGGCGTTCAACTTCCTCGGTGACGCGATGCGCGACGTGCTCGACCCGACCGCGGAGATCACGCACGAGAAGGCCGACGAGCACGCGGCATCGGCGACGGGGGCGACGGCATGAGCGCCCAGGGAGCCACGGTCCTGCGCATCCGCGACCTCACGATCGATATCGGCCGTCCGCTGGTGAAGGGCGTCTCGCTCGAACTCGAGGCGGGTCGTGTGCAGGGGCTCGCGGGGGAATCCGGATCCGGCAAGACCCTCACCTCGCTCGCCGTGCTGGGGCTGCTGCCGCGGCAGGCGCGCACCGGTGGATCGATCCTGCTCGGGGACGAAGAGCTCGTCGGCCTGCGTCGACGTGCGCTCAACCGCGTGCGGGGCAAGCGGATCGCCATGGTGTTCCAGGATCCGTCCGCCTCGCTGCATCCGCAGCTTCCGGTCGGCCGTCAGCTCACCGATCACATGCGTGTGCATCTCGGGCTCACGGGCGCCGCCGCACGGGCGCGGGCGGTGGAGCTGCTCGAGACCGTGCAGGTGCCGAATCCCGCCGAGGCGCTGAAACGCTATCCGCATCAGTTCTCCGGCGGTCAGCGCCAGCGCATCGCGATCGCGTGCGCCCTCGCGTGCGACCCCGAGGTGCTGCTGGCCGACGAGCCCACGACGGCCCTCGACGTCACGGTGCAGGCCGGCATCCTGAAGCTGCTGCGCGACCTCGCGGTCGAGCGGAACCTCGCGGTGCTGCTCGTGACGCATGACCTGGGCGTGATGAGCGCGATCGCCGACAGGGTCGCCGTCATGAAGGACGGGCGGATCGTCGAGCTCGCCGACCGGGAGACGCTCTTCCTCGATCCTCAACACGACTACACGCGCATGCTGCTCGCGGCCCTGCCGGGCTCGCGGGTCGACGAGGCACCGGAACAGGAGTCCGCAGATGAGTGAGGTCGCCGTCCTCGACGCGCAGGACGTGGTCGTGCGCTACCCGGGAAATCCGCCCGTCGTCGCCGTGAACGGCGTGTCGATCAGCGTGGCCGCGGGGGAGACCGTGGCTCTGGTCGGCGAGTCCGGAAGCGGGAAGTCGAGCCTCGCTCGCGCCGTCGTCGGCATCGAGAAGATCGCGGGCGGTGCCGTCCGTTTCCGCGATGTGCCCGTCGCACCGCTCGGCATCCGTCGTCGACCCACCGCGATGACCGGTATCCAGATGGTGTTCCAGGACCCGTCCACGTCGCTGAACCCCCGACGGCGTGTGGGCGACCAGATCGCGGACGGCATCGCGACGGCACGGGCCCGCGGCGAGGCCGGATCGACCGTCGACGAATGGCTCGACCGCGTCGGGCTGCCGACCGAGGTCAGCACGCGCTTCCCCCACCAGTTCTCGGGCGGGCAGAAGCAGCGCCTCGCGATCGCGCGGGCGTTGGCTGCGCGGCCGTCGCTCCTCGTGGCCGACGAGCCGATCTCCGCCCTCGACGCCTCGACGCAGACGAGTGTCGCCCGGCTCATGCGCGACCTGGTCGCGGAGTCGGGAGCGGGGATGCTGTTCATCTCGCACGATCTCGCGGTGGTGCGACGCATCGCCGACCGGACCCACGTGATGTTCGGTGGTCGGGTGCTGGAGTCTGGGCCGACGGCGCCACTGTGGGCCGCACCGCAGCATCCCTACACGCAGGCGCTGCTGGCGGCGATCCCGGAACCGGACGGGGCCGGCCGCATCCCCGCAGCGCCCTCGGTCGACGACCGCACCGTGTGGGCGGAAGTGCCGCCGGTCATGTACTGATCCTTTGAGGACGGGGTGGGGACGGGGCGGCCGAAACGGAGACGAACCGCGGGCGGGGCGGCGTGCCTCGCCCGGACACGCCGCTCCACGCGCGGATGCTCTCCGTTTTCGCACAGCGGCCGCCGTTCAGCAGCCCGGGGCGCAATCCGCTAGACTGTCCAGGTTGTCTGCCTTCCGGACTCCAATCGGGAATCCTGGGGCAGACACGTGCACACACCCTCCTGCTCCCGGGAAAGTCCCGAGAGCCGTTCTAGTCCGAAGGAGGTGGGTAAGTGACGCACCAGTACGAACTCATGGTCATTCTGACCCCCGAGATCGACGAGCGCCAGGTCGCCCCGACGCTCGACAAGTTCCTGAAGGTCATCACCAACGATGGTGGCTCTATCGAGAACGTCGACATCTGGGGCAAGCGCCGTCTCGCTTACGAGATCCAGAAGAAGAACGAGGGCATCTACGCCGTCGTCAACTTCACCGCGACCAGCGCCGCCACGCAGGAGCTCGACCGTCAGCTGAAGCTGAACGAGCAGATCATGCGCACCAAGGTCCTCCGCGCTGAAGAGGCTCAGGCGATGATCGCTTCCGAGGCCAAGCGCAGCGAAGAGAAGGCTGCTCGCAAGGCCGCCAAGGCTGCGAAGGCCTGACGTCCATGGCTGGCGAAACCGTCATCACCGTGGTGGGAAACCTCACGGCCGACCCCGAGCTGCGCTACACGCAGAACGGGCTGCCGGTGGCGAACTTCACCATCGCTTCGACGCCTCGGAACTTCGACCGCGCTGCGAATGAGTGGAAGGACGGCGATGCGCTGTTCCTCCGTGCATCCGTGTGGCGCGAGTTCGCCGAGCACGTGGCGGGCTCGCTGACGAAGGGCATGCGCGTCATCGCGCAGGGCCGTCTGCGTCAGCGCTCCTACCAGGACCGCGAGGGCAACCAGCGCACCGCGATCGAGCTGGAGGTCGACGAGATCGGCCCCTCGCTCCGGTACGCGACCGCTCAGGTCACGCGTGCCGCCTCGACCGGCGGTGCCGGTGGTGGCGGCGGCGGACAGTCTCGCCCCGCGCAGCAGCAGGTGTCGGAGGAGCCGTGGTCCACGCCCGGCTCGTCGACCAGCGCGGATGCCTGGAGCACTCCGGGCAGCTTCGGCGACGACACTCCGTTCTGAACAACTTCTGGATCCGGTCCGCAGGGCCGGCATCCGCTCATCACTAAGGAAAAACAATGGCTGGAAAGTCGAGCGGCGACCGCCGCAAGCCGCGGAAGGGCGCGAAGAACGCTGCTCCCGCGAAGTCCATCCGGGTCGGTGTCATCGATTACAAGGATGTCGCCACCCTTCGCAAGTTCGTCTCGGAGCGCGGCAAGATCCGCGCCCGTCGTATCACCGGTGTCTCGGTGCAGGAGCAGCGTCTGATCGCCACGGCGATCAAGAACGCGCGCGAAATGGCGCTCCTGCCCTACGCTGGCGCCGGCCGGTAAGGGGTATCGAGATGGCAAAGCTGATTCTCACGAATGAGGTCGCCGGGCTCGGTAGCGCCGGTGACGTGGTCGAGGTCAAGAACGGGTACGCCCGGAACTTCCTCATCCCGCAGGGTTTCGCCACGGCGTGGACCCGCGGTGGCGAAAAGCAGGTCGCATCGATCCAGGCCGCGCGTCAGGCACGCGCGATCCACGATCGTGACGACGCTGTCGCGCTGAAGAACGCTCTCGAGGGCACCAAGGTGCGCCTCACGGTCAAGGCCGGCAAGGAGGGTCGTCTCTTCGGCTCGGTCAAGACCGACCACGTCGCGGATGCTGTCGCAGCCGCCGGCCTGGGGTCGATCGACAAGCGCAAGGTGCACATCACCTCGCCGATCAAGTCGACCGGCGACCACGAGGCGACCGTGCGTCTGCACGAAGACGTCACTGCAGTCATCACGCTGCAGGTCATCGCCGCGAAGTAACGCTGTTCTCGAACGCCCCCTCTCCTTCGGGAGAGGGGGCGTTCGGCGTCTCCGGGGCGTGAGGGCACGGCCGCACGAGGACACGGACGTGATTCTGGATCCAGAATGCAGAGTTCGGTGCGATCATCCGATACTGTCGCTCCATGGTGCAATCAGGAAACGTCGCGTCGGCGAAGGATCGGGCCGACGCGCTGCAGAGACTCGCGCAGCGGCACGGAGCCGGATACCGCTCGGTGGGCGCGATGGCGTACGACATCATCCGCGATGCGATCCTCGACGGCACGCTTCCTCCCGGGATGAAGCTGCGGCAGGAGACGCTGGCTGAGTCGATCGGCATCTCGCGCCTGCCGATCCGATCCGCGCTGATCCAGCTGGAGGCGGACGGCCTCGTGATCTTCCACGCCCGCCGCGGGGCGATGGTGCGCGCGCTGTCGGTCGAGGAAGCCACCGAGGTGTACCACCTGCGCACCCTGCTCGAGAAGGAGGCGCTGCGGCTGGCGATGGCCGAGATGACTCCGGAACGGGTCGCAGCTCTGCGTGAGCTCGCCCGGACCGCCGACGACATCTCCGAAGGCGGGGAGTTCGTGGAGGCGCGCACCGAGTTCTACGCGACGCTCTACGACGCGCAGTCGCGTCCGCTGATGTGGGAGATGATCGAGCAGCTCCGTCTGAAGCTCGGCCGCTACGTGCTGGGCTGGCGTCTGGTCTCACCCGGCAGCCATGACCATTCGCACGGCGAGTTGATCGACGTGGTCGCCGCGGGCGATGCGGAGGAGGCACTGCGCGTGCTCGAGTCGCACCTGAACCACGTGCGCGACGGCGTGATCGCACTCCTGGACGCCGCCGCCACGGAGGCCGCAGCCGACGGATCCTGACACGCACAGTTCCGCGCCTCCTTCCGGGTACGCATGCATGATTCCCGCACGGATGCATGGCGGGATCGCCGGGCACGGTCATACAGGTGTCCCCGGGTCATGCAGGTGAGGCAGGGCCCGGGCTCAGGTGACGGTGCCGCGGCGCGCGAAACGGGGCTCGCGCCAGATCTCACTGTGCAGCACGTCCTCCAGGGCCTCCACGGCATCCCACACGTCGGTGTAGGACGTGTAGAGGGGGGTGAAGCCGAAGCGGATGAGGTCGGGAGCGCGGAAGTCACCGATCACGCCGCGCTCGATCAACGCCTGCATCACCGCGTAGCCGTCTTCATGGCGCAGGGAGACCTGGCTGCCACGGCGGGCGGATTCGCGAGGAGTGACCGGCTCGATGCCCCAGCGCGGGGTCAGGCGCGTGTCGACGAGGGACAGGAAGAGCTCGGTGAGGCGCAGGCTCTTCTCCCGCACGAGGGTCAGATCCACGTCGTCCCAGATGTCGAGACTCGCTTCGAGTCCGGCCACCGAAAGCAGCTGCGGGGTGCCGACGCGGAAGCGTTCGATCCCCGCGGCGGGGGCGTAGTCGACCGTGAAGTCGAACGGTCGTGCGTGGCCGTGCCAGCCGGTCAGAGCCGGCCGAGCGGTGTCGTGGTGTCGGGCGGCCGCCCAGATGAACGAGGGTGAGCCCGGTCCGCCGTTGAGGTATTTGTAGGTGCAGCCCACCGCGAAGTCCGCCTCCGCAGCGTTCAGGTCGATCGGCACGGCGCCGACACTGTGGCAGAGGTCCCAGATGACGAGCGCGCCCGCGGCGTGCACCGTGCGCGTGACCTCGGCGATGTCGTGCATCCGTCCGGTGCGATAGTCGACCTGGGTGAGCACGACGACCGCGACATGATCGTCGAGCACATCGTCGAGGGTGGGCCCGTCGTCGGCGATGAGCCGACGCTCCAGGGGCGTCCCGCCGCCGAGCAGCTCCTGCACGGCCTCGAGCATGTAGAGGTCGGTGGGGAAGTTCCCCCGCTCCGCGACGATCACGCGGCGACCGGGGCGGAGCCGGACCGCGGCGACCGCCGCTTGGAACAGACTCGCCGACGTGGAGTCGCCGAGCACGACCTCGCCGGCGTCGGCGCCGATCAGCGGTGCGATCCGGTCACCGACCGTGCGCGGCTTGGCGAACCATCCGGCCTCGTTCCAACTGCGGATGAGCCCCGTGCCCCACTCCTCGGTGATGACCTGCTCCAAGCGTGCCGCGGTGTGGCGGGGGAGCGCACCGAGCGAGTTCCCGTCGAGGTAGATCACATCGTCCGGCAGCACGAACCGTTCCCGCATCGGTGCGAGCGGGTCGGCGTCGTCGAGGGCCAGGCACGTGGCGCGGTCGATGGCGGGGCGGGTCGGGGTGATGCTCATGGAACAGTCCGTTCGAAGTCGATGCGGGGTCAGCGCCCCAGGAACCGCAGCGCGTTGTCGCGGCGGATGGCGCGCTTCTGCGCCTCGTCGAGGAAGTCGGCCCGGTCGACGACGCTGCCGACCGGACGCTCGCCCAGCGGGTACGGGTAGTCGCTGCCCACCATCACCTGACTCGTGCCGAGCGTCTCCACCAGCGCCCGCAACGCGATCGGGTCGAAGACGACGCTGTCGACGCTGAAGCGGTCGAGGTACGCCGACGGCGGCCGTTCGCTGACCCCGATGAGGTCAGGGCGCTGGAGCCACGCGTTCTCGAAGCGCCCGAGCCAGAACGCGAAGGAGCCTCCTCCGTGCGCGAACGCGAGACGGAGAGTCGGTGGTACACGATCGAAGACACCGCCCAGGATCATGGCGATGATCGACAGGTGCGTCTCGGCGGGCATGCCGGTGAGCCAGCGTGCCATCCATCGGTCGAGCCGCGGCGAACCCGGCATGTCCCACGGATGCACGAATACCGGGATGTCGTTGTCGGCGCAGTGCTGGAGGAACATCACCATGCCCTCGTCGTCGAGGTCGCGGTCACCCACGTGGTTGCCGATCTCGACGCCCGCGTGGCCGGACGCGAGCGCACGGTCGGCCTCGGCGCACGCGGCATCCGGATCCTGCAGCGGCACCTGGGCGAACGGGATCAGCCGCTCCGGTGCCGGGGCGCAGATCTCCAGAGCGAGATCGTTGAAGATGCGTGCGACCTTGACCGCTTCATCCCCCGACTTGTCGTAGGAGAAGAACAGCGGGGTAGGGGAGACGACCTGCATCTCGACGCCGTCGGCATCCATGTCGGCCAGGCGCACCGAGGCATCCCAGCAGTCGTCGCCGATGCGGCGGAACTCGGTCTCGCCGAGCATGATCATCGCGTCGCGTTCTGAGTCCACGCGAAGGGTCGGCCAGAGACCTGGCCCGACCTGTGTCGACAGGTCGGGCCAGGCGCTCGGCACGAAGTGCGTGTGGACGTCGATCGTGCCCAAGGGGCTTCAGCCCTTGCCGGGGTGGACGGTTCCGCACTGCGGGCAGGTGCGCCCCTCTTCGCTCTCGTAGAAGTCACGGAACACCGGCGGCAGGTCCTCGACGATGTCGCGCACCTGCAGCTCGACCTCGTGCACCTTGGCGTTGCAGTTCGGGCAGAACCAGGCGAACTTCTCGAGCGTGCCCTCTTCGCGGATGCGCTCGATCACGATGCCGATGGAACCCTCTTCGGGGCGCTGCGGAGAGTGGAAGACGTTGCCCGGCAGCAGCCACATCTCGCCCTCGCGGATGTCGATGCGCTGCAGACCTTCTGGCGTCTGGATGTTGACGTGCATGTTGCCGCGGTACTGGTAGAACCACTCCTCATAGGGATCGAAGTGGAAGTCCGTGCGCTGGTTGGGTCCGCCGACGACCTGCACGATGAAGTCGCCCATCGGTGTCCAGGCGGCCTTGTTGTTGACCGGTGGCTTCAGGAGATGCTCGTTCTCCTTGATCCATGCGGGGAAATCGATGACGGGTGGGATGGTGCTCATTTCTCCTCCTCGAGAGTGGCAGCGGTGATGGGGTCGGGCCGGCGCGCGATCGCCTGGATCTCGATGCGCAGGTGCGGATGGGGCAGGGCGTGCACGGCGACCGTGGTGCGGGCCGGGCCCTGCTCGTCGAAGTACTCGGCCCAGACGGCGTTGTACGCGGCGAAGTCGTTCATGTCGACGAGGAAGGTGGTCGCCTGGACCAGATCGCCGAGGTCGCACCCGGCGGCGGCGAGCACCGCGCGGATGTTCTCGATGACGGCGCGGGTCTGCACCGCGATGTCGAGACGCGTGGCGCCGAGCTCGTCGACCTCCGCACCGGCGATCGTGTTGTCGGGGCGCCGGCTCGACGTCCCGGAGACGAACACGAGGTCACCGGAGACCTTCGCGTGCGGAAAGCGCCCTCGGGGCGTCGCCTTGCCCTCGACGAGGATCCCTCGTGAATCGGTCATCGTGCTCCCTCCTCGGGCTCGTCGGATCCCTCATGCGTGCGGACGCCGACGCGCCCGAGTCCGGCGATGGACGCCTCGACGACGCCGCGGTCGGGCAGGAGGACGGCGGCGGTCGCGGCTCCGGCGAGCAGCACCATGCCGGCACGCAGTGCGAACCCGTACTGCGTGGCGAGTCGTGCGGCCGCGGCGACGGCGCGCGCCGGGTCGCCCAGGATGGCGGACGTCGAACCCGTAGCGCTGACCCGACCGTCGACCTCGAGCAGCACCGCTCTGTTGTCGAGGTCGCCGGCGCGGTCGAAGGGAGTCCAGGGGCCGGTCACGTACGCGGCGGCGGACGTGTTGTCGGCCACGACATCGGCGAGGCTGAAGCGGAAGTCCCGGTACCGCGAGTCGATGATCTCCAGGGCGGGAGCGACCGCAGCGATGAGGTCGGACAGCGGGCGTCCGGGGGCGGAGCCGTCGATGTCGGTCGCCAGGAGATACGCGACCTCGGGTTCGATGCGCGGGTGGATCGCGGATCGACGGTCGAAGACGGTGTCGTCGTCCAGGCGCATGGCATCGGTCAGAGTGCCGAGGATCACGTCGTGCACGCCCATCTGCTGGGCCTTCGCCTGACTCGTGAAGCCCAGCTTGAGGCCGGTGATGCGCTCGCCGCGCGCGAGGCGGCGGGCAATCAGCGCGTGCTGCGTGGCATAGGCGGTGTCGAGCCCGACCTCTTCCTCGGAGGAGAGCTGGTTGATCGAGGTCGCCGTGCGCTGAGCGGTGTCGAGCGCGGCGGCGAACACGGCGTCGGCGGTCATGCGGTCACCGCCGTCCGCGCGGAGACGAGGTCGAGAGCGACGTCCACGATCATGTCCTCCTGGCCGCCCACCATGCGGCGGCGGCCCAACTCCACGAGGATGTCGCGGGCGTCGAGGCCGTGCTTCTCGGCGGCGCGCTCGGCGTGCAGCAGGAAGCTCGAGTACACACCCGCATAGCCGAGGGTGAGGGTCTCGCGGTCGACGCGCACGGGACGGCGTTGCAGCGGACGCACGAGCTCCTCCGCGGCATCCTGCAGCGCGAACAGGTCGCAGCCGTGCTCCCAGCCGAGCAGATCGGCCACCGCGATGAACGCCTCGATCGGGCAGTTCCCCGCCCCCGCTCCCTGCCCTGCGAGCGAAGCATCGACCCGGTACACGCCGTGTTCGACGGCCGTGACGCTGTTGGCCACGCTCAGCGAGAGGTTCTCGTGGGCGTGGATGCCGATCTGCGTGCCGGGGTCGAGGACCTCGCGGTATACGTCGACGCGGTCGGCGACGTCGCGCATCGTGAGGCGCCCGCCGGAGTCGGTCACGTACACGCAGTGCGCGCCCGCGGACTCCATGATCTTCGCCTGCGCGGCGAGGCCGCGAGGGTCGTTGAGGTGGCTCATCATCAGGAACCCCGAGACGTCCATGCCGTGCTCGCGCGCCCAGGTGATGTGCTGGATGGCGACGTCGGCCTCGGTGCAGTGCGTCGCCACCCGCACGCTCCCGACACCGAGATCACGGGCGCGGGCGAGGTCGTCGATCGTGCCGATGCCGGGCAGGATCAGGGTGGTCAGGACGGCACGGTCGAGCACCCCGGCCGCCGCTTCGATCCACTGCCAGTCGGTGTGCGCGCCCTGTCCGTAGGCGACGCTCGACCCTCCGAGACCATCGCCGTGGGCGACCTCGATGGCGTCCACTCCCGCCGCTTCGAGAGCGCGGGCGATGCCCTGCACCTGATCGGTCGTGTAGCTGTGGCCGATCGCGTGCATGCCGTCGCGGAGGGTGACGTCCTGCACGTACACGCGGGGAGTGGTGGTCATGCGGGAACCCCTGTCCGTTCGGCGACGAGTCGCTCGGCCGTGCGCAGGGCGGCCGAGGTCATGATGTCGAGATTGCCCGCGTACTCCGGAAGATAGTGGCCGGCGCCCGCCACCTCCAGCAGGACGGTGACGCGGGTTCCTCGGAACGGACGGTCGAGAGCCGGCACGTACGCCTCGTCGACCGCATCGAACTGCACCTGTTGCTTGAGGCGATAGCCCCCGACATAGGCCTGCACGTCGGCGACCATGGCATCGACCGAGGCGCTCACGGCATCGCGATCCAGCGTGGCGGGGTCGCCCTCGACCAGGCAGAACACCGTGTCGCGCATGATGAGGGGCGGGTCGGCGGGGTTGAGCACGATGATGGCCTTGCCGCGCTCGGCGCCGCCGATCACCTCGAGCGCGCGGGCAGTGGTCTCGGTGAACTCGTCGATGTTGGCCCTGGTGCCGGGGCCGGCCGACTTCGAGGCGATCGAGGCCACGATCTCGGCGTAGGCCACCGGGGCGACGCGCGACACGGCGGCCACCATCGGCACCGTGGCCTGGCCGCCGCAGGTGACCATGTTCACGTTGGTCGCACCGAGGTGGGCGTCGAGGTTCACGACCGGTACGACGTACGGCCCGATGGCGGCGGGGGTCAGGTCGACCATGAGGCGTCCGGAGTTGCGCACGAGCGCGTCGTTGCGGGCATGGGCTCCCGCCGAAGTCGCGTCGAACACCAGCTCGACGTCGGCGAACTCCGGCATCGCGATGAGCCCGTCCACCCCGTCATGGGTGGTGGCGACACCGAGTCGACGTGCGCGGGCCAGGCCGTCCGAGCGCTCGTCGATGCCCGCCATCGCGACCACGTGGAGGGTCCTCGAGAGCCGCTTCACCTTAATGAGCAGATCGGTGCCGATGTTGCCCGAGCCGATGATGGCGATGCCGATGGTCATGCTGCAGCCCTTTCCGATACGGTGCCGAAGAAGTCTGCTCGGACGTCGCCGAGTCCTTCGAGGCGCGCGCGGAACACCCCGGCGGTCGCGTCGACCATCGGGCCGAGCGCGCCGGAGAGGATCACTTCGCCCGCGCGCAGCGGCTGTCCGCGCCGGGCGACCTCACGCGCGAGCCAGGCGACCGCGATGACAGGACTCCCGAGGCAGGCGGCACCGGATCCGGTCGAGACCGGGCGGCCTTCACGGTCGAGGGTCATGCCGAGCGTCGTGAGGTCGAACCCGTCGAGGCGCCGGGGCGTCGTACCGAGCACGACCGCCCCGCTCGACGCGTTGTCGGCGATGGTGTCGGTGATGCGGATGTCCCAGTCGGCCACGCGGGAGTCGACGACCTCGATAGCGGGCAGCACGAACTCCGTGGCCCGGATGACATCGGCGACGTGCGTCGTGGGGGAGTCCAGGTCGCGGCCGAGCACGAAGGCGACCTCGGCCTCGGCGCGCGGCTGCAGGAAGCGCGCGAGGTCGATCGGCTCGCGGTCGGCGAAGATCATGTCGTCGAGCAGCACGCCGTAGTCGGGGCTGTCGACGCCGAGCTGCGTCTGCACGGCGGGGGAGGTCAGCCCGATCTTGCGACCGACGAGGCGTCGTCCCTCCTGCAGTCGCCGGGCGATGCCGAACGACTGGACCGCGTACGCGGCATCCTGATCCGTCTCGCCGAGCAGGTCACGCACCGGCGCGCACGGCTGTCCGGACTCGGCGGCCCGCCGCAACCGCTCGTCGGCGGCGCGGACGGCGTCGACGTCGTGCTCGGTGCTCACAGCTGCACGCACACGTTCGTCGGCTCGGTGTAGAACTCGAGCGAGTGGTGGCCGCCCTCTCGGCCGATGCCGGAGAGCCCGACCCCGCCGAAGGGGCTGCGCAGGTCGCGCAGGTACCAGGTGTTGACCCACGACATGCCGGTGCGCATCTGCTGCGCGACGCGGTGTCCGCGGGTGAGGTCGGTCGTCCAGGTGACGGCGGCCAGTCCGTAGTCCGTGTCGTTCGCCAGCGCGATCGCTTCCTCCTCGGTGTCGAACGGGATGACGGCGGCGACCGGGCCGAACACCTCTTCGCGCACAGTGCGGTGGCTGTTGTCGAGGCCGGTCCACAGCGTCGGCTCGATCCACGATCCGCCATCGAGTCCATCGCCGAGCGTGGGGATGCCCCCGCCCGCGAGCACGGTCGCGCCCTCGGCGACGGCGAGGTCGAAGTACGACAGGACCTTGTCGCGGTGGGCCTGAGAGATGAGGGGGCCGGTGGTCGTGGCCGGCTGCTCCGGACGGCCCAGCCGCAGGCGGGCGGCGTGCTCGGCGAGTCCGGCTGCCACGTCGTCGAAGATCGCGCGCTGCACGTAGATGCGCTCGGTGCACAGGCACACCTGGCCGGTGTTGAGATACGTGGAGCGGGCGAGTCCGGCGACGGCCGAGTCGAGGTCGGCATCGGCGAACACGAGCGCGGCGTTCTTGCCGCCGAGCTCGAACGAGACGGGGCGCACGCGCGGCGCGACCGCCCGCATGATCGCGGAACCGGTGGACGATTCGCCGGTGAAGGTGACACCGTCGATGCCCGGATGCGTCGTGAGCGCTTCGCCGGCGGAGTCGGCGCCGAAACCGTGCACCACGTTCACGACGCCCGCGGGGACACCCGCCTCGGCGAGGATCTCGGCGAGGAGCGTCGCCGAGGAGGGCGTTTCCTCCGAGGGTTTGATGACGACGGTGTTCCCGGTGGCGAGAGCGGGTGCGAGCTTCCACGTGAGCAGGAGCAGCGGCAGGTTCCAGGGCACGATCACCGCGACGACGCCCAGCGGCTTGCGCACCGCGTAGTTCAGGGCGCGGCGGCCGTCGGGCAGCTCGGTGAGGAACGAGTCGAGCCCGGCGGTCGAGACCGTGTCGGCGAACGATCGGAAGTTCGCTGCGGCCCGGGCCACGTCGAGGTCGCGGGCCAGGGTCTCGGGCTTGCCGGTATCGCCCACTTCGGCCGAGACGAGTTCGTCGGCGCGGCGGTCGATGGCGTCGGCCACTCCGCGCAGCAGGCGGGCGCGCTCGGCGACGGTCATCCGCCCCCAGGGGCCGTCGAACGCGGCACGGGCGGCCGCCACCGCACGATCGACCTGTTCGGTGCCGGCCTCGTGCACCTCGGCGACGACCGAACCGTCGACCGGACTGATCTTGGTGAAGGTGGCGATTCCCTCCACGCGCTCGCCGGCGATCATGTTGTGGATCGCGCGGGGCGCCTGGCCCTGCTCCGTAGCACGGAGGGGAGGCGTCATCGTCTCGAAAGGCATGGGCTCAGGCTAGGAAGGTTCGAGGGATGCCGACAAATACTCTCTTGATGCACTGCCATGCCCGTACGGCTATAGTCCCGATCATGGTCACCGATCGACTGCTCGACGGACGGGTCAAGATCCGCCACCTCGTCCTCGTCACCGCCATCGCCGACGAGGGCACCCTGGTGCGCGCCGCCGAGTCGCTGCACATCACGCAGCCCGTGGTCACCCGAGGGCTCCGTGAGGTCGAGGAGGTGCTCGGCGTGCCCCTGTTCGAGCGGATGCCCCGGGGCGTGAAGCCGACCCCGTACGGAGACTCGTTCATCGAGCGCGCCCGGTCGGTGCTCGCCGAGCTGCGCGCCGCGGGCGAGGAGGTGCGGCTGCTGCAGTCCGGTCAGCTCGGCACCGTCACGGTCGGCACGCATCTCGCCGGATCGAACCTGCTGCTGCCGCGCGCCATCGCCGCGCTGAAGGTCGAGCATCCGCGGTTGACGGTGGTCGTGCGCGAAGGGACGCCCGACACCCTGCAGCAGCTTCTCCTCGCAGGTGACCTCGATCTCACGGTCGGGCGGCTCTCGCCGACGGTCCCGGTCCGTCTCGAGCAGGAGCGGCTGCATCAGGAGCCGATACGTCTGGTCGCTCGCGCGGGGCATCCCGTGCTCGGCGGGGTCAAGGCGAACTCGCTCGCCGAGCTGCTCGCGTACCCCTGGATCTTCCCGGTCGCTCAGACCGCGCTGCGCGCCGAGCTCGAAGCGGTGTTCTTCCATGAAGGGCTGCCGCTGCCGCCCGACCGGGTGGAGTGCACGTCGATGCTGACGTTGCGGACTCTGCTGATCTCGACCGATGTGATCGCGGCGCTGCCGATGTTCATCGCCGTCGACGACCGCGAGCTGCGGATCCTGCCCACCCCCCTGAGCTCGATCCGTCGATCGGTCGGAGTGACGCTGCCGAAGGATCGGGCACCGTCGCCGGCGGCGTCCGCGCTTCTGAGTCATCTGCGCGAAGAGGGCGCGCGGCTTGCCGAGTTCGAGCGCGAGTACGCCCTGACGGAGTCCCGACCGATCGGCTGATATGCCTGAATGGTCATAGCTCTGACCCGTATGGATATTGGACAGCATCGCTTCTCCAGGGTGAATCTGAGGAGGACGACACGACGTCGTGACGATCTCACCCGATTCAGCCAATGGAGGCGACATGGCCGGCTCTCCCTACGTGCCCGACGCGAAGAAGTACCGCCCGGAGGATTTCCGCCGGGTCGCGGGGGAACCGGCCGATCCCGACCCCTCGACCTGGGGTATGCAGCCGGACGGGACCTTTCTGCCGCCGGCGCACACGCCGTCCGTCCCGCGTGACGTGTTCGTCGACTGGCCCGGTCAGCTCGACTATCGCGATCCCGAGACGTACACGTTCAATGCGACCACCGAGGCGTTCTACCCGATCGTGGTGAACACGAGCCACTCCTGGCAGTGCATCTACGACTGGGATGGCCGACGCCTCATGCTGCACTACGGCGGTGGCAACCACTGGAAGCTGTACGACATCACCGACCCGCGCGACCTCACGATTGTCGACGAGGAGCAGTGGGGGTGGGATGATCCGCGTCCGCAGTTCGGCGCGACGACGGTGCAGTGGAACGAGAAGCTCGGGAAGCACATCGCCATCCAGGCGAGCGAGACCCCGCGGTACTTCCTCAAGGGGCGGGTCGCCAACAAGTGGATCGACGACACCGTCGAGGGTCAGTTGAAGGAGTGGGAGGGCCTGCGCGGCTTCCGCACCTGGGAGATGAACGGACCCAGCCCGAGGGAGTGGACGCTCCTGACCGAGGTCTCGACCGATCCGAACCACGGGCCGGACGAGATCCAGGAGGGCAACGGCGTCCTCGACCTGCCGGTCTACTACGGCGACAAGTACCTCTTCGTGGCGACCGCGCCCGACAACACGTTCACCAACCAGCCGTACAAGACCACGCTGTGGACGGCGGGGCATGCGGCCTACGACGTCTCCGACCCCTCGAAGCCCGAACTGCTCTCGACCTGGTGGGTGCCCGGATCCCGCGCCGGCGAGGAGGTGGACTCCGAGTACCTCGCCGACAACGACCGCTGGAACAACAAGACGAGCTGGTTCGGCTCTCGCATGGGCGTCTTCATGCCCCGCTCCGTGGAGTCGGGCTACCGCTACGCGTACGCCGCGCAGGGGGGTCAGGGCTTCTTCGTCCTCGACGTCTCCGATCCGACGAACATCCATCACGTCGGATGGTGCCCGCTGCCCACGAGCGTCGCCGGGACCGAAGGCGACAACGTCGACACCACCCAGGTCGAGGAGACCGGGTACGTGTACGTCTCGGGCTACCCGATGAACACCGACTGCTACGAGCCGGCCAAGGAGATCTACCAGATCGACGTGTCGGACCCGACGAACCCGCGGGTGGTGCGCACTCTGCCCCGCCCGACGCCGCCGGCAGAGGCCGCGTTCACCGACTGGGCACAGCGCCGCGGCTCGTTCGGCCCGAAGCGTTCGGGGTACTTCACGAACACCGGAACCCCGCACGGCGGAGTCGTCCCCTACGCGTTCTACGCCGCGGGGCTGCAGATCTTCGACGTGCGCGATCCCGAGAACCCGCAGGTCGGCGCCTACTTCGTGCCTCCGATGGGTCTGAAGGACGACGATGACCTCGCCGCCCCCGTGCACGGGATCTTCGTCGAGTGGGACCGGAACCTGATCTGGCTCTTCGCCAATCACGGCATCTACGCGGTCTCGACCCCGCTGCTGGGCGAGCCCGTCATCGGCATCCCCGCCGCCGACGGCTGACACCCGGCCCCCGGAACTTCGGCGTCCGCCCTGCACATAAGGGGCTTGCAGGGCGGACGCCGAATCCCCGCTCCCGTACCTTCCGCGACGATCCCTCCCGAAAGTGATCCATGACTCAGACAGTCAGGCCCTGGCCGGCCCTGTGGGCGCTGTGCATCGGCTTCTTCATGATCCTCGTCGACACGACGATCGTGGCGATCGCCAACCCGGTCATCCTCGCGGCCTTCGACGCGGACCTGACCACGGTCATCTGGGTGACCAGCGCCTACCTCCTCGCCTACGCCGTCCCGCTGCTGATCACCGGCAGGCTCGGCGATCGCTTCGGGCCCAAGCGCGTCTACCTCATCGGTCTCGTGGTGTTCACCCTCGCTTCGCTCGCGTGCGGTCTGGCCGACAGTATCGGCATGTTGATCGCGGCCAGGGCGGTGCAGGGTTTCGGTGCGGCGCTGATGACGCCGCAGACCATGGCGATCATCGCGCGGGTCTTCCCTCCGCGCGGACGCGGTCAGGCGATGGGTGCCTGGGGCGCGGTCGGGGGGCTCGCGACGCTCGTCGGTCCGATCCTCGGCGGCGTGCTCACCGACACGGTGGGCTGGGAGTGGATCTTCTTCGTGAACGTGCCCGTCGGGATCGTCGCGTTCCTCGTCGCCTGGCGTCTGGTGCCGAACCTGGAAGGACACCCGCATCGGTTCGACTGGCTCGGCGTCACGCTGTCCGGCGTCGGTCTCTTCCTTCTCGTGTTCGGCATCCAGGAGGGTGAGGTCTACGACTGGGGTGTGATCCTCGGACCGATCACGGTGTGGAGCCTGATCATCTCCGGGGTCGTACTGCTCGTGCTCTTCGTCGTCTGGCAGCGCGTCAACCGCGCCGAACCGCTCATGCCGCTCGCGCTGTTCCGTGACCGCAACTTCTCGGTCGCGAACGCCACGATCTTCCTGGTGGGGGTCGGCATCACGGCGATGCCGGTGCCGCTCGCCTTCTACTTCCAGGTCGGCCGGGGTCTCGACCCGACGCTGGCCGCACTCATGCTCGCGCCGATGGCCGTCGTCTCGGGGGTGCTCGGCCCGTTCGTCGGCAAGCTGAGCGACCGGGTCGGGCCGCGCTGGGTGACGTTCGCGGCTTTCGTCGTCTCGGCTGCGGCCATGGTCTGGTACGCGGCGACGATGACGCTCGATGCCCCGTTCTGGCTCCTGCTGCTTCCGTCCGCCCTGTTGGGGATCGGTGTCTCGGGGATGTTCGGACCTCTGGCGTCGACGGCCACCCGCAACCTTCCGCACACGCAGGCCGGAGCGGGATCGGGTGTGTACTCCACGACCAGGCAGATGGGCTCCGTGATCGGGTCGGCGTTGCTGGCCGTCCTGATGAACGCGACGCTCGCCCTGCATATCTCGGGCTTCGTGCCGGGGGCGATCCACCCCGGCAGCGACCTGTCGGCGGAGGACGGCAGCGGGCTGGCCACGGCCATGTCGCAGTCGCTGCTGTTGTCGGCCGTCGCTTTCGCGGTGTGCGCGATCGTCGTGGTGTTCTTCGAGAAGCCGCGGCCGTGGGGCGCGCCGGCAGCCCCGCAGACAGTGGAATCCGTCGTGAGAGAGGGACGATGATGGTGGCGATCGCAGTGGATCCAAAATCCAGAATGAAGAAGGACGAGAGGGTTCCGATGACCGCGAAATCCGGAGGCGGAAGACTCGTCGTCGACGCCCTCAAGAAGGACTACGAGCTCGACGGCGCCGCGGTTCCCGTGGTCAAGGACGTCACGTTCACGATCGAGCCCGGGATGTTCTACTCCCTCCTCGGCCCGTCGGGATGCGGCAAGACGACCACGCTTCGCTGTGTCGCCGGGCTCGAGCGGAGCAACGGCGGGGTCATCTCGCTCGACGGCGAGGTGCTCTCCACCGGCACCGCGCACGTGTCGCCCGACAAGCGCGACATCGGGATGGTGTTCCAGAACTACGCGATCTGGCCGCACATGACCGTGTTCGCCAATGCGATCTTCCCGCTCCAGGTGGCCGGCTCCCGTCTTCCCAAGCAGGAGGCGCGCAAGCGGGCGATGGAGTCACTCGAGCTCGTGCAGCTCGATCACCTCGCCCAGCGTCCGGCCACCGCACTGTCGGGCGGCCAGCAGCAGCGCCTCGCTCTCGCACGGGCGCTGGCCCACCGGCCGCGGTTGCTGCTGCTCGACGAGCCGCTGTCCAACCTCGACGCGAAGCTGCGCGACACCATGCGCAATGAGTTGCGCAGTCTGCAGCGCACCCTCGGGATCAGCGCGCTCTACGTCACACACGACCAGTCCGAGGCGCTGTCGATGTCGGACCGCGTCGCCGTCATGAACGGCGGGCGCATCGTGCAGGAGGCTTCCCCTCGGGAGCTCTACGATCAGCCGGCCGACCGCTTCGTGGCGGACTTCGTCGGTCGCGCGAACATGATCCCCGCCCTCGTGATCGATCGCGACGGCGCGGGTGACGCGGTGGTGGAGGCCTTCGGGACCCGGCTGCGCACGCCCGTGCCGGACGAGGTCTCGGCGGGCGACGAGGTCACGTTGACCTTCCGCCCCGAAACCGTGCGCTGGCACGAGACCGACGCCGACCGTCCCAACGTCGTTCCCGTCCGCATCGTGCGGGTGGAGTTCCTCGGCGAGATCGTCGAGTACGAGGCCGAAGTGCTCGCCGAGGGCGAGTCCGTCGGCACCATCGTCGGCCGCGGTGCACCGCTGGCGACACCCCCCGAGGGCGGCAGGGTCTTCCTCGAACTCGTCCCGCACGCCTGCCGCGTGCTGGCTGCATGACGCAACCCCGCACCACACCCGTAGATCACATTCCTGATGTCAGAGAGGACATTCAGATCATGAAGAGAACACTGGGAGCGACCGCCGTCGTGGCGGTCTTCGCACTCGCGCTGAGCGGATGCAGCACGCCGAGCGAAGCCACCGGGGGCGACAGCGCCCTGAAGGGCGACGCCGCCGAGGCCGTCTGCGACGCCGTCGAGATCGGAGCGATCACGCGCTGCGAGAACTTCTACGACGACTACTGGCCGGAGATCGACAAGCAGCTCGACACCCTCTACGAAGAGGCGAAGAAGGCCGATGGCGGCACGCTGGTCATCTGGGACTGGTACGAGCTGGCGCCCGAGGTGATCGCGCAGTTCAACGAGCGCTTCCCCGACATCAAGGTCGAGACCCGGGGTCTGACCTACAACCTGTCCTCGGCGATCATCTCGGCCAAGGCCACCGGTGCCCGCAACACCGACGTGGTGTCCGGTTCGATCACCTCGATGGCGGCCATGTACGACGAGGGGTTCTGGGAGAAGGTCGACTGGGAGAGCTTCGGCGTCCCCGCGGAGTACCTGACCATCGGTGCGCCCGAGCTCATGCCCGACAGCATCAACGGCACCCTCATGCAGTACAACACCGAGAAGGTCGAGTCGGTGCCCGAGACGCTCGACGGTCTCCTCGACCCCGAGTACAAGGACAAGGTGTCGGTCGCCGGCTACAACGCGGTGGTCTTCGCCGGATACGGGATGGCCGAGGGGGAGGACAAGATGGTCGACCTGATCGGCGACCTCATGTCGTCCGGCAACCTGAAGCTGCTCGAGGATCAGGGCGCTCCGCTGTCGAGCGGTGACGTGCCGATCGCCCTCAACCAGACCCTCTTCAACCCGAACCCGGCGCTCCAGGTCTCGCCGTTCGAGCACGCCGGCGTCTGGGCGCAGTTCTCCGGTGTGAATTCCGACGCCAAGAACAAGCCGGGCGCGGCGCTGTGGACCCTGTGGAACGCGTTCGACCCGGACTGGATCGAGCTCCGCATGACGGACGAGCGCTTCGCCAGCACCCAGGTGCCGTTCGCCGGGCTTCCCGCTGCGACGTTCGCCGAGGCCACCGGGCTCATGAAGACGAACTCCGACGCACTGCTGCTCGGCCTCGAGAACGGGGCCGAGACCGAGACGCAGGCCACTCGTGACGATTGGCAGGCCATGATCAACGCCGCCGACAAGGCGCTGAACGGATAACGATGTTCCAGGCAGGACGGACCACGGGGCGAAAGCGTCCCACCACGATGACGATCGCGATGATCGTCTCGGGCGCGGTCATCTTCATCCTTCTCGCGGTACCGCTGATCGTCCAGGTGATCACCGCGTTCCGTGGTCCGTTCCTGCCCTTCGGCGTCTCGTCGGCGAAGTGGGGCGTCGAGAACTTCGTCACCCTGTGGCAGCTGCGCGAGGACTTCTGGGGTGTGCTCGGCGCGACCGGCGCGTTCGTCGGCGGCTCGACGCTCCTCACGCTCCTGATGGCTTTCGGCCTCGCCTGGGTCACGGTGCGCACGGATGCGCCGTGGCGTCGCCTCATCTCGGTGCTGGTGATCGTGCCGTACATCATCCCGCCGATCGTGAAGGCACAGGCCTACCTGCTGATGCTCTCGCCCGAGTCCGGGGTGCTCAACCAGCTGCTGCGGTTGCTCCCGTTCGCGAGCGACGTGCCGATCGATCCGTACGCCTTCCCGACGATGATCTTCATCCAGGCGCTCACGAACGTCACCTTCCCCTACCTGATGATCGTGCCCATCCTGACGAACATGGACGGCTCGCTCGAAGAGTCCGCGCGGGTGTCCGGGGCCTCCTGGCCGCAGACGCTGCGACGGGTGACCCTGCCGATGCTCTGGCCGGGCCTGCTCGGGGTGACCGTGCTCACCTTCATCCTCGGTCTCGGCAGTCTCGAGGTTCCGCTGCTGTTCGGTCAGGAGTCCGGGCGCAACATCTTCGCCCTCAAGCTCTGGACGCTCATCAGCTCCAACGCGGGCGAGCTGCCGCAGTACGGCCTGGCCGCCGCGTGGGGACTCGTGTTCCTGGTGATCACCACCATCGCCTTCGCGGTCTATCTCCGCGCGACCCGCAATGCCGAGCGCAGGGCATCGGTCTCGGGCAAGGGCTTCCGGCCGTCGACCATGCGGATGGGGCCGTGGAAGATCCCGGTCATGCTGCTGGTCGCCGTGTTCGTGCTGCTCACGGGCATCCTCCCGCTGCTCGCCCTGCTGTGGGCGGCGATCACGCCCTATCCGGTGGCGTTCTCGATCGATGCGATGCTCGGCAGCACCGACTTCGGTGCGTTCGGGGTGGTGCTCGCGGATCCGGAGTTCTGGGTGTCGCTGGGACGCACGGTCCTCATCGCGGGCGGCAGCGCCACGATCGCGGTCGTGTTCGCCACGGTCCTCGCCTACGGCATCGCTCGTAGCAAGAAGACCGGCTGGGTGAAGGCTCTGGACCTGTTCGCCTCGTCGTCGGTCGCTATCCCCGCGACCATCGCCGGCTTCGCGATGTTCCTCACCTTCATGGTGATCAACCCCTACATCCCGATCGCGGGAACCCTCCTGGCGCTGGTGATCGCCTACTCGTATCGGGTGTCGATCGCCTACCGTTCGTCGTACAGCGCGACCCTGCAGATCCGGCCCGAGCTGGAGGAGGCCGCGCTCACCAGCGGGGCGAGTCGCTTCGAGGGGTTCCGCCGCATCATCGCTCCGTTGCTGATGCCCACCGTGATGGCCGTGTGGATCCAGATGTTCATCCTCGGCACCAACGAGTTCACGCTTCCCGCGTTCCTGGCCACCCCGTCATCCCGTCCGCTGTCGATGTACATCTACGCGATGATCAACCCGCGCTCCGCACAGCTCTATGCACCGGACCAGGGCGCCGCGATGGCGCTGATCTTCACGCTGATGGTGTTCGCGATCGGATACGGCCTGCAGTGGGCGCTGTCTCGTCGCGCGATCGGTCGGACCCGCAAGGCGGTCGGTGCCGGTCTTCCCGACCTCGCGACCCCTCCGGCCCTCGCTGCGGATTCCGCGACCGCAACCCTGGCCGTCCAGTCCCGCCCCCGCCCCCGCCCCTGACCCCGCCCCCCGTCCCCCTTCCCGCCCGCCCCCGTCCCGCCCGCCGCGCTGTTGCGGGATCGAAAACGCGCCTCAGGGCGGGTCCGGAGGCGCGTTTTCGCACTTCGACGCGGCCCGGAAGCTCACACGCTTGACTTTTGGATCCAGTATCCATTCAATGGAGACAGAGAGGCGAGGAGGCCGACATGCACATCGGATACGCCGCGATGCTCGAGCAGGTCGAGCCGACCGCCGCGATCGAGAACTGCGTCCTCGCCGAGGCGCACGGGTTCCGCGGGATCATGGCCACCGACCACTTCCAGCCCTGGTTACCTCGCCATCGCAACGCCGCGCACGTGTGGACGATGCTCGGCGCGATCGGCGCCCACACCACCGGCGACCTCGGTCCCGGTGTCACGACCCCCGGTTTCCGCACGCACCCCGCGGTCGTCGCGCAGGCCGCAGCGACCCTTGCGGCGCTCTACCCCGGTCGTGCCTGGCTCGGCGTCGGTTCGGGGGAGGCGCTGAACGAGCACATCGTCGGCGGCTACTGGCCGGAGCCCGCCGAGCGGATTGACCGCATGTTCGAGGCCGTCGACCTGATCCGCAAACTCTTCACCGCCTCCCTCGCCGGGCGTGACGCGCGCCATCGGGGTGAGCACTTCCGGATGGAGACCACCCGGCTGTGGACGATGCCGCCCACCGCGCCGCCGGTCTACATCGCCACCGCGGGGCCCGCCACCGCACGTCGTGCCGGCCGCAATGCCGATGGGCTGATCACGACTTCCGCCGAGGTCGAACGCCTCGAACCCCTGCTCGCGCGGTTCGCCGAGGGTGCACGGGAGGCGGGCCACGATCCCGACGTTCTCCCGAAGGTGCTCCAGCTCCGCCTCTCCTGGGCGCCGACCGAGGAGCAGGCGCTCGCGAACGCGCTGTCGGAGTGGCCGATCGCGGGTCTCCGGATGCGCCGAGGCGACGTGCGCTCGCCGTATGACTTCGAACAGCTGGTGCGCGGGGTGACGGCGGAGGACCTGCGCGCGTCGATGCTGATCTCCGCGGACCCCGACGTGCATCGGGCGCAGATCCAGCGCTATGCCGACCTCGGCTTCACGCGCATCTACCTGCACAACGTCGGCCCCGACCAGAGGTCGTTCCTCGAGGTGTTCGGTCGAGACGTCCTTCCGAAGGTGCACGCATGAGCGCCCCCGCGATCACCGTCTTCGCCCTCACCGGCATGGGCGAGGTGCAGCCCGGTGACGACCTCGTGGCCTTGATCCTCGACACCGGCGTCGAGCTCGCGCACGGCGACATCCTCGTGGTCACCTCCAAGATCGTGTCCAAGGCCGAGGGCTGCTACGTGCAGGCCGCCGACCGCGAGGAGGCGATCACCGCCGAGACCGTGCGCCTCGTCGCCTCTCGCACCGCCGACGGCCACACCATGCGCATCGTCGAGAACCGCCTGGGGATGGTCGCCGCGGCCGCCGGTGTCGATGCCAGTAACACTCCCGACGGCTGGGTACTCCTGCTCCCCGAAGACCCCGACCGTTCGGCGCGGACGCTCGCTGCCGGCCTGCGTGCGGCCACGGGGGCGGAGGTGGGGGTGATCCTGAGCGACACCCTCGGGCGTCCCTGGCGAGAGGGACAGACCGACGTCGCGATCGGTGGCGGAGGCGTGCGGATGATCGCCGACCTCCGCGGCACGACCGATCAGGCGGGCAAGGTGCTCAGTGTCACGACCCCGTGCCTCGCCGACGAGCTGGCTGCGGCTTCCGACCTCGTCAAGGGCAAGGCGAGCGGCAACCCGGTCGCCGTGGTGCGCGGACGCCCCGATCTCGTCGGTCCCCTCACCCTGCCCGGTGCGTCGAGCATCGTGCGCCCCTCGGAGCGCGACCTCTTCTGGCTGGGCACCGCCGAAGCACTCGACCAGGGGTACCGCGACGGCTATGCCGCCGCCCTGGCCGCCGTCCACGCACACGAACCGCACGAACACGAACAGAAGGATGCGACATGACACTGACCCTCGGATACAAGGCCAGCGCGGAGCAGTTCGACCCCCGTGAGCTCGTCGAGATCTCGGTGGCGGCGGAGGCGCACGGCATGCAGTCCGTGTTCGCCAGCGACCACTTCCAGCCCTGGAGACACACCGGCGGGCACGCCCCGTTCTCCCTGACCTGGATGGCGGCGGTCGGCGAGCGCACGTCGAGCATCCGCATCGGCACCTCGGTGCTGACTCCGACCTTCCGCTACAACCCGGCCGTGCTCGCGCAGGCGTTCGCGAGCCTGGGCTGCCTGTACCAGGACCGGATCATCCTCGGGGTCGGCTCCGGTGAGGCGCTGAACGAGATCGCGACGGGCTTCCGCGGCGCGGGGGAGCAGGAGTGGCCCGAGTTCAAGGAGCGCTATGGGCGACTGCGGGAGTCGGTGCGCCTGATGCGGGCGCTCTGGTCCGGGGACCGGGTGAACTTCGACGGTGAGTACTACTCGACGCACGACGCCTCGATCTACGACCGGCCCGAGGGCGGTATCCCGATCTACATCGCCGCAGGCGGGCCGATGGTCGCGCGCTACGCCGGGCGCGCGGGCGACGGCTTCATCTGCACCTCGGGCAAGGGACGCGAGCTCTACGTGGACCAGCTGCTCCCGGCGGTGGCGGAGGGACTCGAGCAGGCCGAGCGCTCGAGCGACACCTATGACCGGATGATCGAGATCAAGCTGTCCTATGAGGAGACGCGCGACGCGGCACTGGAGAACACCCGCTTCTGGTCGCCGCTGTCGCTCTCGAAGGAGCAGAAGCACGACATCACCGATCCGGTCGAGATGGAGAAGGCCGCCGACGCGCTGCCGTTGGAGACGATCGCGAAGCGCTGGATCGTCGGGAACGACCCGGATGCGGTGGCCGCCGAGATCCAGCAGTACATCGACTGGGGCTTCAACCACCTGGTCTTCCATGCGCCGGGTCATGACCAGCGGCGTTTCCTGCAGCTCTTCGAGCGCGACATCGCGCCCCGACTGCGCGGCTGAGGACGCCGACATGCTCCGCGGTGGTGGTGTCGGGCCCTCGGTGCCGGGGGCGCCCGTGCGTGAGTGGGTGGTCGTGATCCCGGTCAAGCGGGCCGAGATCGGGAAGTCGCGCCTGCGACTGCCGGGGGTCGAGCGCGAGCCGCTCGCTCGGGCGATAGCGCTGGACACCGTCGAGGCCGCCGCGGCCTGTGAGCGGGTCGCCGAGGTCATCGTCGTGACGAGCGACGAGATCACGGCGACCGCGCTCCGCGTGCTGCCCCGCGTGCGGGTCGTGCGGGACCGGGGAGAGGGGTTGGGCGCGGCGATCGCGCTCGGCGTGAGCGCGGCGCCGGATGCTCGTCCGCGGGCCGTGATGCTCGGTGACCTCCCGGCGCTGCGCCCAGATGAACTGGCCAGGGCACTCGCCTTCGCGTCTTCGCATCCTCGGGCGTTCGTTCCGGATGCGGAGGGGACGGGCACCGTGCTCGCGACCGCCCGGGCGGGCTTCGAGCTGCGCCCGTGTTTCGGCGATCGCTCGGCCGTCGCCCATCACGAGGCCGGCTTCGCGGAGGTCGGGTTCCCGGTGCTGAGCGGACTGAGGCGTGACCTCGATCATGCCGAGCACCTCCGTGCGGCACGCCGCGCCGGTCTCGGGCCGCGGACCGCGGCGCTCGTGGATCGGCCCCTGGTGCTGGCGTCATGACAGTCCCCGCGGCACCACGCGTCGTGGTACTCGCCGGCGGTGTCGGCGGATCGAAGTTCGTCGTCGGCGTGCGAGAGGCTGCGCGCCGACGTTGGCCCGACGGGGAGGGGGGCACCCGCGCCCGGATCACGGTGATCATCAACACCGGTGACGATCTGTGGCTCAGCGGTCTGCGCCTGCAGCCGGACGTCGACTCGATGATCTATGCCCTCGCCGGGGTGAACGATACCGGGCGGGGGTGGGGCCGAGCCGGAGAGAGCGAGCGAGTGGCAGCGGAGCTGGGAGCCTGGGGGGCCGGCTGGCCGTGGTTCACACTGGGGGATCTCGACCTCGGAGCGCATGTCGCGCGCACGGGGTGGCTTCATGGGGGTGCGACGGTCACCGAGGTCGTGGGTCGTCTCGCCGGGCGCTGGCCGCTCGGTGTCCGGTTGCTCCCGATGACGGACTCCGAGGTCGACACGCACGTGACGACCGACCAGGGGCGCATGCACTTCCAGGAATGGTGGACGCGGCATCGGGCCGGTCTCCCGGCGCAGGGCTTCGACTGGCCGGGCATCGAGCGGTCCGCGCCCGCGCCCGGGGTGCGGGAGGCTCTGGCGGAGGCGGACGCTGTGCTCTTCGCGCCCTCGAACCCCGTGGTCTCCCTCGGCCCCATCCTCGCCGTCCCCGGGATCGCCGAGGCGGTGCGTTCCTGTCCCGGAGCGGTGGTCGGGGTTTCCCCGATCATCGCCGGCGCTCCGGTGCGGGGGATGGCCGATGCGTGTCTCGCCGCGGTCGGAATCCCCGCTGCCGCCGATGCGGTCGGGCGCCACTACGGTGCGCGAACATCCGGGGGTCTGCTCGATGCGTGGGTGATCGCCGAAGAGGATGCCGCGCTCGCCCCCGCGCTCGAGGCCGAGGGGATTTCCGTCCCGGTTCGTCCGCTCTGGATGCGCGACCGCGGCACCGCCGCCGCGCTCGCCGGAGCCGTGCTCGACCTGGTCGACGAGGTTCGGAGGACGCGGGACTAGGTCCTGATGTGCCTGTCCACACCTCATCCAACGCTGCCTATCGGTTCGGGCGTGCGTCTCGGTCCATTTTATCGGCTTACTTTATTGGCTCGGATTGGATAAGATCGAGGCCGTGGCACCATCCTGGGCGAAGTCGGCGGGCAAGCACGGTGTCGATCGTCGAGATGTCATGTATGCGCTCCTGCATCCGAACTATGTTCGCGACATGGAGGACAACGGTGACGGCACGGTCAACCGGCTCTTCATCGGTCCCGAGCACGGACAGACCGAGCGCGAGCTTGAGGTGATCGTGCGGGTGGCTGTGGACGGTTCCGGACGAGAGGCGGTCATCTTTCACGTCATGCAGTTGGGGCCGGCGATCCGGCGATACCGAGAGGAGAATCCGGAATGAGTGGGAAGAACATCGATTACGACGCGTTGAGCGATCGCTATGCGGACCCGGACGCGACGTTCACGGCCGTAGGTCCCGCGCTGACCGGCGAGGCGGCCGCTGCCGCTGGCCGTGAGTTCGCGATCGCCGAGTACGGATCGGTCGAGGCAATGGAGGGCGAGATTCGCCGGGGCCGTCCCCGCATCGGTGCGGAGCCCCAGCGTGCGGCGACGGCGCGCACAGTGCGAGCCACGCTCTCCGATCGGGACTGGGAGGCGTTCGAGCAACTGCGTGCACAGAGGGGTGCGCGACAAGCAGAACTGGTCCGTGAGGCCGTGCACCAGTACCTCGTGGGCCAGCGACTGGCCGGGTGATTCCGCCCCCGGACCTTAGACGTTCGGCGAGAGATCTGGACGAAAGTCGCCAATATATCGGCGTAATGAGACGTGCCCTCGACCCGTCTCATTAGTGGGAGCAATGCTCGGCCGATCACGGTGCGAGCTCATCGGGCGGAGGGGCCTCATGAACGGACGAAACGGAGTGACTCAGCTCTTCGAGGAGCTGGAAGTCGAATGCGGCGCAAGTGTGGAGTGCATCACGGACCGGGTGTCGGTCCTGCAGGGGGTGGACATCGAGGTCGAGCTGCTCGGCGAGGGGGAGTGGGCGTGCATCGCGCCCTTCGTGCTCGTGTACGGTGATCGCGCGCGGATCCTCCTCCGGGAGTCCGACCCGCGGTGGTACCGGCTGCACGTCGTGGTCCACCAACTGGCGCATCTGCTCTGCGGGCACACGCAATGCGCGGCGCTGCCCATGTCGTTCGAGGGGTCGCCGGATCCGAAGCCGGCCGACCGTCTCACCCACGAGCTCCTGCACCGGCAGGAAGCAGAGGCGGAAGAGATCTCCCGGCGGCTGAGCGCGTTCGTCCTCGCTGCGGACTCCGCGCCGTCGCGCGCTCTGCTCGTCTAGTCCAGGCGATCGTCACCGTCCCAGGACGGGAACCGGCGCCTCATCGAACACGATCAGGGGGCGATCGCTGTCCGGTCGGGAGAGGACCACGGCGTCGACGTTCCACACCCGGGCGATGAGCTCGCGGGTGAGGACCTCCTGTGGCGACCCGGCCGCCTGCACATGACCGTTCGCGACGACCACGATCCGATCGGCGAAGGCCGCCGCATGGTTCAGGTCGTGCAGTGCCGCGAAGACGGTCATCCCGTCCCCGGCGAGTGAGCGCAGCAGCGTGAGGGCGTCGAGCTGGGCGCGGATGTCGAGATGGTTCGTCGGTTCGTCGCACAGCAGAAGTGCCGGACGCTGCGCCAGGGCCCTGGCGAGGTTCACGCGCTGACGCTCGCCGCCGGAGAGGGTCGCCGCATCGCGGTCGGCGAACGCGAGGGCACCGGCACGGCGCAGTGCCGTCTCTGTGGCCGCGGCGTCCGTCGCCTCGCTCTCGAACGACAGCCAGCCCCGGTGCGGAAGGAGCCCGAGTGCGACGATGTCGCGTCCTGTCATTCCCTCGGCCGCCGACCACTCCTGCTCCACCAGGGCCACCCGCTGCGCGCGCTCCCGGCGCTTCATCGTCAGGAGCGAGTCCCCGTGCAGGCAGGCGGACTCGACCTCGCCGCGCAGCGTGCCGGCGATCAGTCGCAACAGCGTGCTCTTGCCCGAACCGTTCGGGCCGAGCAGAGCGGTCACCGCCCCGCCCGGCGCGGTGAGGTGCATCCCGTCGAGGATGAGCCGATCGTCGCGACGGAAGCGGATGCGCCGCGCGTCGAGCCCGTCTCGGTGATCGGTCATGTCCGGTTCCTCCGCATCCGCAGCATCAGCAGCGCGAACACCGGTCCGCCGATGAGTGCGGTCACGATTCCGACCGGGAGCTCGCGCGGTTCGAACACGGTGCGGGCGATGGTGTCGGCCCAGATGAGGAACACCGCCCCGGCGAGGAACGAGACCGGCAGCAGCGCGCGATGCCGGGCGCCGACGACCGCGCGCACCGCGTGCGGGAGGATCAGCCCGACGAATCCGATCGAGCCGCTGACCGCGACCAGCGCACCGGTCAAGAGGGCCGTGCAGAGGAAGAGGAGCACCCGCATCCGGGTGACCGGCACGCCCAGGGCTTCGGCGGCGGTGTCCCCGAGCGTGAGACTGTCGAGCGGACGGGCCGACGCCAGCAGGGGGACGGCGCAGACGAGCACGGCGACACCGGCCAAGGTCGCATCCGCCCAGTCCGCGCCGCCGAGTGAGCCGAGCAGCCAGCTGAGGATCTCGCGGTAGCTGTCGTTCGTCGCACTCCAGAAGATCACCAGGCTGGTCAATGCGGCGAGCACGGCCGACACCGCGAGACCTGCGAGCACGACGGCGGTCGGTCCCGCGGAGCCGGCGGCGCGGGCAAGGGCGAGCGTCAGCACGAGAGCGAGCACCGCACCGGCGAAGGCCGCGAACGGCAGCGCCACCGCGGCGCCCAGGACGATCACGATCACCGCCCCTGTGGACGCGCCTGACGACAGCCCGAGCAGATACGGATCGGCGAGCGGGTTGCGGGTGAGTGCCTGCATCACAGCACCGCAGAGGGCCAGACCACCACCGACGGCGGCCGCCGTGAGCACGCGGGGCACGCGTCCCTCCCAGATGATCGCGTCGCGGATCGGGGTGAGGCCGCTGGCCGCCCCGGTCAGGTGCGACCACACGCTCGCCAGGAGCTCCCCGGGGGTGATGTCGGCCGGTCCGATCGCGACGGCCGCGATCACGGTGGCGGCGAGGGCGGGCAGCAGCACGGCGATGGCAGAGACCGCGCGCCGCCGTCTCGGCTGGGCGGTCGATGTCGCCGCGACCGGGACCGCCGCCCGCAACGGGACAGTGACGCTCATCGTTCTCCGAGCTGGGTCACGATCGACTCCACGGCGTCGACGTTGCGGATCCCCGCCTCGGTGGCGGGGAAGTCGACGATCACGAACCGTTGGTTCTGCACGGCGTCGAGCTCGGATGTGACCGGGTTCGACGTGAGCAGCGCGATCTTGGACTCCGCGGTGTTCCACGCGGCATCCACCAGCACGATCACGTCGGGGTCGGCCTCGGCGATCAGCTCCCAGGAGCTCGACGTCCAGGTGTCGTGCACGTCGGCGAACACGTTGTCGAGGCCGGCTGCCGACATGATCATCTGCGGTGCCCCGATGCCCGCACCGACGAAGGGCTGGTCCGTGCCCGAGGAGTACCAGAGCGCCGTGAGTCCGCGGTCGTCCGGGGCGATCTCGTCGAGGGCGGCGCGCTGCTCCGCGATCAGCGCGGACGCGGCATCCTGCTCGCCGAGCAATTGGCCAGCCTCGGCGAAGCCGTCGAAGACGGCGTCGAAGGTGAGCGGGTCGGGCATGTAGCCCGGCGCCTTGCAGGCGGCGGGCGCGACGTAGGTGGTGATGCCGAGCTTCTGCAGGTCGGCGCGCTCGCCGGCACCGTCGACCGAGAAGTTCGACTCCCACCCGGCGAACACCAGGTCGGGCTCGAGCTCGAGCACAGCCTCCTTCGACGGCACCTTGTCGGAGACGACGTCGATGCCCTCCGCGCTCGCTGCGAGATCGTCCGGCAGGGGCCCGTCGGAGAAGGCGGAGCCGATGATGCGGTCGCCGGCGCCGAGCGCCAGGGCGAGCTCGAGTGTCGAGGACTTGATGGTGAGGATCCGCTGCGGGGCGGCCTCCACCGGCACCTCGGTGCCGCAGTTGTCGAGGACGAGGGGTTTCGGATCGGCGGCAGCGGCGGGGGCTGCGGGAGCGCCGTTGCATCCGCTCAATCCGGCGGCGACGAGGAGGGCGAGGAGCGGGGTGGCGGCGAGGGCGCGGGTGGTGGCAGGCATGGTTCTCCGGAAGACGAGGAAGGGAAGGGCGCAAGCGAGAGCACGTTCGCAGTCCAAGTCGGGACCACCGGCGTCGGCCAATCGGGTCGACGCGATGCGGTCATGCTAGCGCGGATTCTGGATCCAAATCAATACTGGATTCTGGATCCAAAATGGGTGATGATGGGAATCGCCCCACCGCAGCGGCGCAGATCGCCGATCGCGACGCCGCGTTCAGCCGAGAGGAACCCATGCAGACCACACCCGTCTCGTACTTCAGCGAGGGTCAGCGCATCTCCGCCGTGTGGCGCACCCCCGATCACGCGGGCCCCTACCGTGCGCTCGTGCAGGGGCCGGGCTGGCTCGGGCTCAAAGATGCCAAGCTCTACGTCCGCTATCACGAAGCCCTCGTCCAGGCGGGCTTCGCCGTGCTCGTGATCGACTACCGCGGTTTCGGCGACTCCGAGGGCGACCGCGGCTACCTGTCCCCGGCCTGGCAGCTCGAGGACCTCGTGAACGCCGTGACCTACCTCACCACGCGCGAGGACGTGATCGCCGACGCGATCGGGGTGTTCGGAACGGGCGGGACGGGAGGTGGCAACGCCGTGCTCCTGGCCGACGCCGACCCGCGCATCAAGGCCGCTGTGAGCCAGGTGCCCGTCGCCGACGGTGAGGACTGGCTGCACCGCATGCGCAGCGAGTACGAATGGCTCGACTTCCAGAACTCCCTCGCCGAAGACCGCCGTCTGCGCGTCACCGAGGGGAAGGGGCGGATCGTGCACCCCCGCGAGGAGATCATGATCCCCACGGCCGAACGTCGCGCCACCACGATCAAGGCCGATGTCGACGACCGCATCCCGACGGCCGTCCCGCTCGCGTGCGCCGAGGGCATCCTCGCCTACCGGCCCATCGAAGCGGCGTCCCGTCTGACCACGCCGCTGCTCGTGATCGGCGTCGAAGGCGATGCGACCACGCCGACCGACCACGCCGAAGCGCTGTACGAGGCCGCGCGCGGCCCGAAGCAGCTCATCATGCAGCGGCACACCACCCACTACGCCGCCTACGACGCCTACTGGGAGCAGACCACTCCGGTGATCGTCGAGTGGTTCGACCGGTACGTGCGGCCGGCGCATCTCATCCACCGGTCGTCGCCGTCGCCTGCGGTCGGCGAGTCCATCACCACAGAATCCGTCAGCAAAGAGGAGGTCGCGCGATGAGCGTGGATCTGAAGATCACCGGTGGCACCGTCGTCACCCCCGCAGGGCCGGTGCAGGCCGACCTGCTCGTCGCCGACGGCAAGGTCGCCGGCATCGTCGCGGGAGGCACCGAGATCCCGGCCGCCCGCACGATCGATGCCGCGGGAAAGCTCGTGCTCCCCGGAATGGTCGACGTGCATGTGCACACCCGCGAACCCGGTTACGAGCACAAGGATGACATCTACACGACGAGCCTGCAGGCTGCGGCCGGCGGCGTCACCACGATGTTCGGGATGCCGAACCTCAAGCCGCCGACGACCGACGTCGCGACGCTGACCGACGTGTTCCGCCGGTACGAGGAATCATCGATCGTCGACTGGAACCACAACCCCGCGCCGACGAAGTTCGACGAGATCGCCGGCATGAGCGAGATGGGGATCCGGGCGTACAAGATCTACATGGTCGTCGACACCGGCCGCGACTATCCGCACCCCTCCGGTACCGGCATCCACAACCACGGGCACCTGCTCGAGATCATGGATCACATCGCCCAGACCGGCAAGCGCTTCATCGTGCACCCGCACGACCAGGCGCTCATGGATTACATCGAGGGCGCCTACCTCGCCCGTGGCGAGAACACCCCGGAGGGCTACGCCTCGGCCTACGCGGCTCGCGAGGGCGTGATCTGGGACACCGCGATCGACGTCGTGCTGCGTCTCGCCGAGGCCTCCGGTTGCCCCGTGCACATCGCGCACATCCAGACCCGACGCTCGATCGAGGCCGTGCGCCGTGCCAAGCAGAACGGCATCGACGTCACCTGCGAGGTCAACCACTGGGCACCGTTCCTGTCGACGTGGAATGACGTCGAGACACTCGGACCGTACGCGCTCAGCTACTGGGTGCCCGACGACAACCGCGCCGCCGTCTGGGAGGGCATGCGTGACGGGACGATCGACATCGCCGCGAGCGACCACGCCCCGCACACCCGCGAGGAGAAGGAGGTCGGGTGGACCAAGATGTGGAGTTCGCACACCGGCACGCCCGGCATCCAGTACTACTACGAGCTCATGCTCGACGCCGTGAACAAGGGTGAGCTCGACCTGCAGCGCGCGATCGACATGGTCGCCCACATCCCCGCCGCCAAGTTCGGCCTGGAAGGGGTCAAGGGATCTCTCACCATCGGGGCGGACGCCGACATCGTGATCGCCGACCTCTCCGAGGAGTGGACCATCACCAACGACGGCGTGCTGTCGAAGATCGGCTGGACCCCGTATGACGGACGCACCATCAGTGCCCGCATCCAGCGCACCCTCGTGCGCGGCGTCGACGTCTACGTCGGCGACGAGGTCACGGGCGACCGCACATTCGGAAAGCTCGCCGCATCGGCGGAAGACAGGGCGGCGTTCGCCGCGGAAGGGAACTGACATGAAATTCGGACTGCTGCTGCCGCACTTCGGCGAGGAAGCGAGCAAGGAGAAGCTCCTGGAGGGATCGAAGCTCGCCGAGAGCTTCGGATTCGACTCCGTCTGGGTGCGCGACCACCTGGTCTTCGAACCGCACGGGGAGATGGAGAAGCCGAACCGCACGTTCTACGACGCGCTGACCACCCTCACCGCCATCGGCGCCGTCACCGAGAAGATCGAGCTCGGCACCGGATCGCTGATCCCGTTCCGTCACCCGCTGGTCACGGCGCTCATGGCGGGGACGATGACGCAGCTGCTCGGCCCGCGCCTGATCCTCGGCTTCGGCGCCGGAACCTTCGACCACGAGTTCGAGGCGATCGGCTGGGGCGACCTGGACCGCGTCGAGATGGTGCGTTCGAACGCCGAGATCCTGCGCCGGGTCTTCACCGAGAACGACGTCACCTACGACGACGGGATCTTCTCGTTCGAGAACGTCACCATCGAGCCGAAGCCCGTGGGAGGACGCATCCCGTTCTGGTACTGCGGCGCCACCCCGCGCTCGGCCCGTCTCGCGGCGGAGTTCGCCGACGGGTGGATGCCCGGGCGCACCGGACTCCTCACGATGGAGAAGCGCATCCAGACCATGCGCGAGATGACCGACGAGAACGGCCGACCGATGCCGACCGTCGCCGTCATCCCGCCGACCTCGATCGAGGACACGCGCGAGGAGGCTTTGAAGCACGTGAACATCCCAGGGCTTCTCGCCTGGGCGAACAAGGCCAAGTTCGCGGTGAAGCCGCCGTCCGGCAGCTTCGAAACCGTCGAAGACCTCGAGGGCCAGCTCATCGTGGGTGACCCCGACCAGGCCGTCGAGCAGATCCGGCGGTTCGAGGAGGTCGGCACCGAGCACCTCGTGTTCGACTTCCGGTTCAAGTTCGATCGGTTCTTCGAGCAGATCGAACTCCTCGGCACCGAGGTGCTTCCTAAGCTGCGATAAGCCGCGCACCGACGCGCGGCGATGAGACGAGAGGTCGACGATGACTGACGTGAACCACACCGTACGGGACTCGGCGGATCCGCTGATCTCGGTCACCGGGCTCTCGGTGAGCTATGACGTCGCGCGGACGGGGAAGAAGCTGATCGCCATCGAGAACGTCGACCTCGACGTGTTCGAGGGCGAGTTCATCACGGTGCTCGGCCCGTCGGGGTGCGGCAAGACGACGTTCATGAACGTCATCGCCGGCCTCGTCGCGCCGAGCACCGGATCCGTCCTCGTCGATGGGCAGCAGGTCGAGGGGCCAGGGCCGGACAGGGCCGTCGTCTTCCAGGACTACGCGCTCCTGCCCTGGCGCTCCGTGTTCGACAACGTGAAGTTCGGACTCGAGATGCAGAAGGGCCTGCGCACCGCCGACTGGCGGGCGAAGGTGCAGGAGGCCATCGACATGGTCGGCCTCAAGGGGTTCGAGTCCTCGTATCCCCGAGAGCTCTCCGGCGGCATGCAGCAGCGTGTCGGCCTCGCCCGCGCGTTCGTCGCCGAGCCGCGCATCCTGCTGATGGACGAGCCGCTCGGTGCCGTCGATGCCCTGACCCGCGAGGTGATGCGCGACGAGATCGAGAAGCTCATCGAGGCGACGGGCAAGACCGTCCTCTTCATCACGCACTCGATCGAGGAGGCGATCCTCCTGGGCGACCGCATCGTCGTCTTCAAGAGCCACCCCGGGGCGATCAAGGAGATCATCACGACCGACATCCCGCGCCCGCGCTCGGAGCGTTCGGTGCAGCACGACCCACGTTTCCTCGAACTCCGCGACCACCTCTGGGAGGCGCTGGAAGGGGAGGCGACGGCGGCGGCGGTGTCGAAATGACCGCGCTCCTGGCCACCGGTCCGAATCTCGGCAGGGGTGGTGTCGCCGCCTGGCTCGCCGGGCTGAGCGCGAGGGGCAAGGCCGCCGTCATCGCGGTCGAGGTCGTGATCCTCCTCGTGCTGTGGCAGTTGGTGGTGGGTGTGCTCGGGTGGATCAGCCCGGTCTTCCTCCCTCCGCCCCTGGCCATCGCGCAGGGGTTCGGTGAGATCGTGGCCAACGGATCACTCGCCGCCAACGCCGGTGTCTCGGCGCAGGCATGGCTGACCGGTTTCGCGCTGGCCGTGGTCGTCGGCATCCCGGTCGGACTCCTCATGGGCACCTCGCTCCCGGTCGATCGGGTGATCGGGCCGATCGCCTGGACGATCTACGCCACGCCGTCGATCGCGTATCAGCCGCTCGCGAAGGCCTGGTTCGGCTTCGGGATCGGTCCGGTGATCTTCCTCGTGACGATCAGTGCGATCTTCCCGATCCTGCTCAACGTCGCCGCCGGTATGCGCACCACGAACCCCTCCATCATCCGTGCCGCGCGCGTGTACGGCGCGGGACGGATGCGGCTGTACCGCTCGGTCTACCTGCCGTCGACGATCCCGTTCCTGTTCGCGGGCCTCCGGCAGGCGGTGGTGCTCGCCACGATCGGCATGGTCGTGGCGGAGCTCGCCGGTTCTTCGAGCGGCATGGGCGCACTCATCATCCGCGCCTCGAACACGTATCAGACCGATCAGGCGTTCGCGGCGATCGCGGTCGTCGTGCTGTGGAGCGTGGGGATGACGCAGGTGGTCACGGCCATCGAACGCGGCGTCGCACCGTGGACGAGGAAGGGCAAGCGATGAGCGTGGTCTCGGCAACCGGAACGGTCCGAATCGTGCGGCCACGGCGCGTGGTGCGCTCCGGGGAGGGCAGGTGGACGCTGCTCCTGATCGGCGTCGTCGCCGCGGTGCTGCTCCTCTGGGAGGCGGTGGTCAGCTGGTTCCAGTGGATACCCGCCGCGTTCCTGCCGGCCCCCAGTGCGATCGCCGTCGCGTTCGGTCAGCTCATGGTCGACCCGGAGTTCTGGTCGGCGTTCGTGTTCAGCGTCACGAACCTCCTGATCGGCCTCGCCATCGCGATCGTCGTCGGCGTGGTCGTGGGGCTCGCGGTCGGCTGGTCGCCGGTGCTGCGCTTCATGGTCGCGCCGTTCCTGTGGGTGCTGTACTCGACCCCCAAGGTCGCGTTGGCCCCGCTGTTCATCCTCGGACTCGGGCTGGGCAGCGAGTCGAAGATCGCCCTCGTGATCCTGCTCGCCGTCTTCCCGATCCTGCTGAACACGATGGAGGGTGCGGTCACCGTGAACCCATCGCTCGTCAACGCGGCACGGGTGTACGGCGCCAAGGGGATCGGACTCGGCTGGAAGGTGATCTTCCCCGCCACGCTTCCCTACAGCCTCTCCGGGATCCAGCGCGGTGCTGCGCTCGGCTTCACGGGAGAGGTTCTCGGTGAGTTCCTCGGCGGGACCGGCGGCCTCGGCCACCTGCTGGAGTTCGCCGCCTATCAGTTCCGGATGGATGAGGCGATCGCGATGGTCGTGGTGATGGTCATCATCGCGAACCTCACGCTGCTGCTCATCTCGGTTCTCCGGCGCCGGCTCGCGCCCTGGTACGACGAGCGCAAGATCGTCGGCTGATCCGCCACTTCGACTCCCGGTCCCCGTCTCATGCGCGACGGGGGCCGGGTCTTTCGTCGCGTCGTCCGCCTCTTTCGTGCTGCGGGATCAAAACCGCACCTGAGACACACCTCGAAGGTGCGCTTTCCGTCCCGCAACCTGCAGGTGCGAGCCCCGGGTGCGAGCCCCGGGTGCGCGGCCCGGGTGCGCGCCCCGGGCGCGGCTCGCCGCACACGCGAAGAGGCCCCACCGCCATGCGCAACGGTGGGGCCTCTTCGTGTGACGGGTGCCGAAAGCTGCTCCCGTCGCGATATGTCACGCCAAACAGCGAGGTAGCGTGCGTTTTCGCGACGGGAACAGTCTGTCGGTCACGGGTAGGGCAGTGTCGCCGGTCCTGCGTTGTCGAGGCCGAGGAGCTCCTGAGCCTTGAACAGGTACGCCAGCTGAGCGTCGTCGAAGTCGAGCGGCTCGAGCTTCTGCGTCTCGATGGTGGTGTCCCACGCCTCGCCGTCGAAGTACAGGTTCGGGCAGGCGAGGTGTCCGTCGAGGATCCAGACGCTGTCCGACTCACGCAGTTCCGCGACGTCGAAGTCGTTGGCCTCGTAGATGTCCAGCGCCTCCTCCGCGTTCTCGGGGAACTCGCCGGGCGCGGGAGCCGTCATGAAGTCGGTGCCCTTGAGCGTGGCGCGCAGGAACCGGACCAAGGTGTTCGGATTCTCCTGCGCCCACTGGGTGCCGGCGATCTGCACGTCGTTGGCCCAGTTGCGCAGCGACTCGACGACGATGTTCGCACCGTGTTCCTCGAGGGCGGCGCGATCATCGGCGTAGAAGGGCTGCAGCGAGATCTTGTCGTTGACGAAGAACTCCGTCCACGATTCCGACCCGGGGCCGGGGTAGACGACCTCGGTGTTGACGGACGAGACGTCCCAGCCCTCCTCCTTGAGCACCTGGGCTCGCTGGAACTCGGCCGGATCGCCGGGGGTGCCCGCCAGCACGATGGAGGTGCCGTCGAGGTCCTCGACGCTCTCGATGTCGGACTGCACCGCGAAGTCGAAGTTCTGCCGGCAGTAGTGCCCGGAGACCAGGTCGATCTCGACGCCGCCGCGGATGGCGTCGATCACGGTGCCGGTGGATTCGACGCCGATGTCGGCACTGCCGCTGGCGACGGCGGCGGTGACGTTGTCGGCGGTGATGACCTCGACGGTGAGGCCCTCCTCCTCGTAGTAGCCGAGATCCGTCGCGAGGACGTACATCGAGTACATCGTGATGTCGGGGAAGGGGATCGCCACCGTGATGTCGGTGTCTTCGGCGGCTCCGGGTTCGCCGTCGCCGAGCTCGACGGGGCCTTCCGGTGTCGGTGTCGGCGAGGCGCAGGCGGCGAGCAGCATCAGTGCTGCTGTGCCGCCGACCACGGCGAGGCCGAGTCTGTTTCGTGTCGTGCGCATGACTCTCCATTCGGGCAAGTGCGTGCGACTCCTCCGTGGAGTGGGGCGCCTCACGCGGATTTTGGGATACGGTATCCAATTTGAGTTCCGGTGTCCATGGTTTGCGGGATATCGTGCTCGAACAGGGTCTAGACGCCTGCGATGAAAATTGGATACAGTATCCGAAACAGATTCCCGCGATGAAGAGGTGAAGATGCGAGCTGCCGTGCTGAGCCGCCATGACCTGGACGGCCTGACCGTCGCGGAGACGGCTGTGCCGACGCCCGGCACCGGCGAAGTGCTCGTGCGTGTCGACACCGTCGGGGTGAATCAGCTCGACCTCAATGTCATCGCCGGAACCGGGCCGGGCGCGCAGGCACAGCTGCCGCGCATCCTCGGGATCGATCCTGCCGGCGAGATCGTCGCAGTCGGAGCGGGTGTCGATCCGGAGCGCGTCGGCCAGGCCGTCGTGGTCAAGCCCAACATCGCCTGCGGTGTCTGTGCGCACTGCCAGGCAGGAGATGAGGCCGACTGCCCGCGTCAGGCCGTCGTCGGCGTGCATCGCGACGGGGGAGCAGCGGAGTTCGTCGTCACCCCCGCCCGCAACGCGATCGACCGTCGGGGCCTCGACGCCGCGCAGGCGACCGCCGTCGTCCACAGCGCGTCCATCGTGATCAACGCCGTCCGCACTGTCGCACTCACGGCTGGCGAGCGGGTGCTCATCACGGGTGCCGGTGGGACACTCGGCCGCGCGGCGGTCGCGATCGCCCTCGCGCGCGGCGCGGACGTCGTCGCCGCGTCTCGCCGTGCCCTCACGGCGCTCGGCGAGGAGCAGATCATCCAGGCTCAGGATGCTGCGGCTCTGGCCTCTGCGGTGAGCGGGGGAGAGGGCTTCGACGTCGTCCTCGACGTGTCCGGGCACGCTCCGACGTTGAGCGCCGGGATCTCGGCCCTGCGGTGGGGAGGCAGAGCCGTGTTCTGCGCCGCCTCCGTCGACAGCGATCTGCGCATCGATGCTCGCGACTTCTACCTGCGCCGCAAGCGGCTGGCCGGCGTGGCCAGTGCCCGCTACGACGATGTGGCTGAGGCGCTCGCACTCGCGGCTGCCGGTGCGCTGCCCTCGCTCGTCGGCAGCCGCTACGCGTTCGACGACGTCGCCACGGCGTATCGCGACTTTCCCCGCAAGGGCGAGGGGAAGGTCATCGTCGATGTGCGATGACCGCCCTCGGTATCGAAGAGGAGACCAGACGTGATGAGCACTGCACTGCCGGGCGCCGGAGCGCTGGCCGGGATCCGCGTGATCGAACTCGGTCAGTACATCTCGGGTCCGTTCGCGGCGAAGCTGTTGGCCGACCTCGGTGCCGACGTGGTCAAGGTCGAATCGCCCGAGGGCGACCCCATGCGCCGATGGGAGGGGCGGGCGACGATGAGCCCGCAGTTCGCTGCGTACAACCGGGGCAAGCGAGGGGTCGTGCTCGACCTGAAGAGCGCTGAGGGCCTCGCCGCGCTGTTCGCCCTGGTCGATGACGCGGACATCGTGCTCGACAACTTCCGTCCGGGTGTCGCCGCACGGCTCGGATTCGGTCCGGAGGACCTGCACGCCCGCAACCCGCGGATCATCTCGTGTTCCATCACCGGTTTCGGTCCCACCGGCCCTGCCGCGAAGCGTCCCGCTTACGACACCGTGATCTCCGCCACCGGCGGCATGTACAGCCAGGTCGTCCCCGCGTCCACGATCCGCCCGCTCGGTCCGGCGTTCTCCGATCTGCTCTCCGGGATGTCGGCCGTGCAAGCGGTGCTCGCCGCATTGCACGCTCGCGATGTGAGTGGGGTCGGGGAGCATGTCGAGGTCACGATGGTCGGCGCACTGCTGGACTTCCTCACCGAGTCGGCGTCGGCCTTCCTCGAGACGGGGCAGGTCTCCTCGCCCGATTCGCGGCCGCGTCGGGCGCAGGCCTACGCGTGCCGGGGGTCAGACGACAAGGCCTTCGTGATCCACATGTCGGTGCCGGAGAAGTTCTGGACCGGACTGCTCGACGTCCTGGAGCGGCCCGACCTCGCCGAGGACCCGCGCTTCTCGACCCGTGAGGGGCGCGTGCGCAACTACGACGAGCTGGACGCGGTGCTCAAGGAGATCGCGGCGACCCGTCCCCGCCCGTACTGGCTCGACCGGCTCGCCGCGCACGACATCCCGCATGGGCCGCTGAACACGATGGGTGATCTGTTCGATGACCCGCAGATCGCGAGCATGGGGCTGGTCGAGGAGATCGACGGGCCGGACGGCGCACTGCGCGTCCCGGCCCCCAGCATCCGCTTCCAGCGTTCCGGTCGGCCGGAGCTGCGCTATGCACCCGCACTCGGGGCCGACACCGAAGCGTTGACCGGGCTGCGGTCCGGATCCCTGGCCACCGACTCCCAACCCGCACCAGCGAAGGAAGGGGCTGCCTGATGCCCGGCATCGACGACCTCGTCGCGATCGACGTCCACACCCACCCGCAGACCGAGGAGTTCATCGCCGCGATGGGCCGGAGGCACTCCCAGATGGCCGCCCACTTCGGGCGAGAGCGGCCGGTCGTGTCCTTCGCCGAGCAGGCGGATCAGTATCGCGAACGCAAGATGATGGCCGTCATCGTGAACTCCGACTCGGAGACCACGAGCGGGATCAAGGGTGCGCCGAACGATCTCCTCGGCAAGGCGCAGCAGGACCACCCCGACGTCTTCCTCGCCTTCGCCGGCATCGACCCGTGGAAGGGTGAGGCCGCGGTCGCCGAGATCCGACGGATGCACGACGAGTACGGCATCAAGGGCGTCGGCGAGCTCAATCCGTCCCGGCAGAAGTTCCTCGCCAACGATCGGCGGTTCTTCCCGATCTGGGAGACCTGCGCCGAACTCGGACTCGTGGTGATGTTCCACTCCGGCTTCCCCGGAGCCGGCGCGGGCACCCCGGGCGGTGGCGGCTACCGGCTCGAGAACGCCCGCCCGGTGCCGTACATCGACGACGTGGCTGCCGAGTTCCCCGAACTGAATATCATCAGCGCCCACCCGGCCTGGCCGTGGCACCTCGAGAACCTCGCGATGGTCTGGCACAAGTCGAACGTGTACCTCGATCTGTCCGGTTGGGCGCCGAAGTATCTGCCGCCGGAAGTGGTCCGCTACGCCGACTCGCTGATCTCCGACCGTGTCCTCTTCGGGTCGGACTGGCCCGTGATGACCGCGGATCGGTGGATGACCGAGTTCGACGCGCTCGGACTGAAAGAGGAGTCGCGCCGGAAGATCCTGCTCGACAACGCACGGAAGCTGTTCCGACTGTGAGCACCCGGGAAGGAGCCGATCGTGGCTGAACTCGTCATGGCCGCCGCGACCCCGCACAACCCGTTGCTGTGGCGGGCGATGCGTGAGCCGATGCCCGATGATCTGGTCGCGGTCGAGGCGAACTTCCGGCGCATCCGCGAGGCCATCGCCGATGCCGGAGTCGACACGCTCATCGTGCTCGGCACCGATCACGTGCGCCAGTTCTTCTCCGACAACTCGCCTGCGTTCATCGTCGGCCGGGCTGCGTCGTACCACGGGACCTACGAGAACGAGGTGCGCACCTTCGGCATGGAGTACGCCGAGCTGACCGGCAGCCCCGAGCTGGCGACGCAGATCACCGGCCGCGAGGTGCTGCCCGAGACGATCGACTTCTCGGTGTCGCACGAGTGGCGCCTCGACCACAGCTTCGTGCTCCCGCTGCAGTACGTGCGGCCCGAGCTCGACCTGCCGATCGTGCCGATCCATGCGAACTCGATCCTGCCGCCGTTGCCGACCGCCGCGCGCTTCGCCGCTCTCGGGCACCACCTGCGCACCGCGGTGGAGTCGTGGGACAACGATGCGAGGGTGGGGCTGCTCACCTCGGGGCACATGGCCACGGACGTCGGGGGACCGCGCACGTTCAACGGCTCCCCCGATCCCGAGTTCGATGCCGAGGCCGTCGCCTGGATGCGTGACGGCGACCTCGAAGGAGCGATCGCCGGGTGCCGATTCGACCGGATCATGGCAGCGGGCAACGTCACCTATCAGTACGTGAACATCGTCGCCGCGCTCGCCGCGATGCAGGGTCGACCGGCGGAGCTCGCCGAGGCCACGACCTCGCGCTTCGCTTCCAGTCCGTTCTTCCTGTGGGGGGCCGCGTCGTGAGCCGATACATGATGAACAAGTTCATCCGCGCCGTCGAGATGAGCACCGCGAACGTGAACGCGTACGTGGCCGACACCGAGGGCTTCGTCGATCGTTGGCTCGCCGGAGGAGCGGGTACGGACGCCGTCGCGGACGACCGGGTGCTGACGCCGGAGGAGCGTGTCGCCTTCGTGAACCGTGACTACGGTGCGCTCTATGGCTTGGGCGCGCACCCGTATCTGCTCTGGCACTTCACGGAGGCGGTCTACGAGCACGAGTACACCGAGGGGTTCGGATGGCGTGACCTCGTGGAGCGGTATCGCGCGGCGATCATCCCCTACGGTGAGGTCGACGACATTCCCTGACTCGGTCTTCCCGCGCTTCCTCCTCGCCGGTTGGCGGTGCACCTGTCGGGAGAATCCGTCCGGAGGCGGCGTTCGAGGCTACTTTCTCCTTGCATCTGCCCAGGCTCCCGACAAGTGGACCTCGGATGCTTCGCGCGGGCGCGACGGATGCCCCGTGGTGGGATTTCCACGGGGCATCCGCCCGTTCTGCGCCGGCGTCGGGCGACGGGGAGCTGGGGGCTACGAACCCGTCGCGATGGGGTGGGTGATGACGCGTCGGCGCACCGGTGGTGCGGGGTCTCCTCCCCCGAGGACAGCCGCACCGCCGGCGTTTCTCCTTACGCCGACGCTCCGCGACGTCGCAGAAGGCCCGCTCCTCCGAGGGTGAGCAGGATCATGGCGAGGACGATCAGCCCTGCCGATGAGGCCCCGCCCGTCATCGCGAGCCCCGTCGACTGGCCGGTCCACGCCGCGCCCGAAGCGGTGGCGGAACCGGTCGAAGTGCCGGGGTCCGTTCCGGGGTCGGTTCCCGGGTCGGTTCCCGGGTCAGTTCCGGGGTCGGTGCCGGGATCCGTTCCCGGGTCGGTACCCGGGTCGGTGCCGGGGTCGGTACCGGGGTCCGTGCCCGGGTCCGTCACTGTGGCCTCGCCGAGCACCGAGATGGCGTTGCCGCCGAGCGTGATCGGAAGGCTGATCGGCAGTGCCAGTTGGGTGCCGCCGAGGAGCCCGCCGAGACCGCTGGTGGTGATGCCGCCGGTGGTCGGGGTGGCCGGTGCGGTGGTGTTCCCGCCGGTGCCGGTGACGGTCGCGTCATCGAGCAGTGAGATCGCGTTGCGGGTCACGCCCACGGGGGCGGTGACGGGTGCGGTGATCTGGGTGCCGCCGAGGACGCCGTCGGAACCACTGGTGGTGTTCCCGCCGGTGGCCGGAGTGGCCGGTGCTGCGGCTCCCTGCGTGCCCGTGCCGGTGCTGGCGCTGTCGCCGAGGAGGGAGATCGCGTTCCCCGACACCGTGATCGGTGCTGTGACGGGGGCGGTGACCTGTGTGCCGCTGCCGATGCCGTCTTCGCCGGAGGTGGCTGCGTCGGTGGGGGTGGCGGGTGCCGGTGCTGCGGCTCCCTGCGTGCCCGTGCCGGTGCTGGCGCTGTCGCCGAGGAGGGAGATCGCGTTCCCCGACACCGTGATCGGTGCGGTGACGGGGGCGGTGACCTGGGTGCCGCTGCCGATGCCGTCTTCGCCGGAGGTGGCTGCGTCGGTGGGGGTGGCGGGTGCCGGTGCTGCGGTTCCCTGCGTGCCCGTGCCGGTGCTGGCGCTGTCGCCGAGCAGGGAGATCGCGTTCCCCGTGACCGCGATCGGTGCGTTGACCGCGAGGAGCGCCTGCGTGCCCGAGAGCACGCCGTCCACGCCGTTCGTGGTCACGAGAGGCGCCTCGGCCGGTGTCCCGGACTGGGGAGCCGGGGTCTGGGGAGCCGCGGCCGGGGCGCTGGTCGAGGCGCTGTCGTCGACCAGACTCACCGCGTTGTTCGACACGGTGACGGGAAGGTTCACGGTCACCACGGCCTGGGTGCCGGATGCCGTGCCGTCCGACCCGCTGGTGACGGGTGCGGGTGCAGGGGCGGGTGCCGGTGCCGGTGCGGGCGCGGGTGCCGGTGCGGGCGCGGGTGCCGGTGCGGAGACGACGGTGTCGCCCAGCACCGAGATCGCGTTGCCGACGACCGTGATCGGGGCGGTGATCGCTGTCTCCGCCTGGGTGCCCGAGAGCAGCCCGTCCTCTCCGGTCGTCTCGGCCGCATTGGCGGTCGTCGCACCGAGGAGCGTGATGCCCCCGGCGATGAGCGTGCCCCACAGGGCCCGCTTGATGTACGTGCGCATGATCGTTCTCCTGACTGATGATGGGATCGTCTGATGGGTGCGCGCGATCGACGTGCGCGCGCAGCACGGCGTCTGTCGTCCCCGAGGGAACGACGTGACGGTCCGTCAGTCAGGAGAGACGTCGGTGTCGGCGACCGGCGACGTCGGAAGAGCGTCGTCGGATGCGCCGGAGGTCCGCTCGCCAGCACGGAGCGGAGAAGGATCCACGTCGCTGAGACGCGCGTGGGTAGCGCCTGACCCTCCGCCGGAACCGGCGGAGGAAGACGCGGGAACAGGGCCGCCCGGGAGGGTTCCTGGGGGAGAGTTTTCGGGCGCACCGGTGGCGTCGGCGCCGGATCCGACCGTGTCGGAAGACCGGGTCGACACCGTCGGAGCGGTCGCGACGAATGCCGCGCCGGCGAGCACCCGGGACGACGCCGAGAGCGGCGCCGGTCCGGGCGCGGCCTCATCTCTGGGCGCGACCGTGGTGGCGCCGGGCGTCGAGGGGCCCACGACCACTCCGGTACCCGGTGCGGGATCGGGTGTCGTCGGGTCCAGGGCGTCGAGCACGGGCGGGACGGTCGAATCCACCGCGCCGCCGAGAATGGCCGTGGTGTCGTCGACGACGTCGACCAGATCGTCGACGGTGGTGATCACGCCGAGATCGGTGACGAGTCCTCCGACGAGCGGAAGGTCGGCGACGGTGTCGAGGAGTGGATCGGTGATCTGCGAAACCGGCGCGTCGGAGAGCACCGCGGTGACGGGGGCGACCACGTCGTGCGCCGTCTCCGTGACCGCCTGCACGACGGGCGCTGTCACGGTGCCGACGACCGGAGTTGCGGCGACGGTCTCCGTGACGGTCTCGACGACCGCCGGTGCGGTCTGCTGCACGGGGGCGACGGCCGTGGTGACGACGGGGGCGACGGCCTTGGTGACGACCGGCGCGACCACCTTCGTGACGACCGGAGCGACAACCTCCGTGACGACCGGCTTCACGGGAGCTGTCACGCTCGACACGGTGTCGCCGACGAGCGAAGTGAGTCCGTCGAGTGGGCCATCGTCGCGGTCGTCCGCATGCGCGGACCCGCCTCCGAGGAAGACGGCGAGAGTCGCCCAGGCGAGCACTCCCAGGGCACCCCAGAGGACGGCGGCTGGAACGCCGCGTCGGGTGGCCCGAACGTCCACGTCGACCTCCCCCTCCGAAGGCAACGTCACCTCGGCGCAGATGCGTCGATTGCCGGTGACGATACTCGCGTCCGGACCGTCTGTCTAGGGGGGTATCCGCGAGTTTCCGCCGATGTCGGCCTGTGACGCGCCCGACGAAATCTCGGCTTGACTTTCCCCAGGTTCTACACATCCCATCCCCGACGGGGCCAACCTTCAACGCCCGATTTAAACTGATTCTCATCCACAGGGTGGGGAAACAGGAAAGCCCTGCTCAAGCAAGATAAAAAACTTTGAAGTCGGAGCACTCCACGGGGTTATCCACACCTGTTGTGCACAGACACTCCGACTTTGTCCGCACGCTTTCCACATGGTTATCCACAGGCCGTGTTGCATGGGGAAAGAGTCGCTCGTAGCGTGAGCGAGCGACCGAATGTCGGAGGCACCTGTTTCGCTGTGCAGGACGGCGTGACGGTCGAGGATCAGACGGCTCAGCCGTCGAGACGCCTCATCAGGGCATCGCATCGGAAACGTCGCATCGAAGGGAAGACTGTGTCGATCGCCGACATCTCAGAGGAGCGCATGGGCTCGTCGCGCGGGCCGGAGCGCACGCCTCCCCACGACCTTCTCGCCGAGCAGAGTGCTCTGGGCGGAATGCTCCTGTCGAAGGACGCGGTCGCCGATGTGATCGAGACGCTGAAGGGCGCCGACTTCTACATCCCGAAGCACGAGTTGATCTTCGAGGCCATCCTCTCGTTGTACTCGCACGGCGAGCCCACCGATGTCGTGGCCGTCACCGACGAGCTCATCAAGACGGGCGAGCTCGGTCGCGCCGGCGGTGCCGACTACCTCCACACCCTGACCTCGATCGTCCCCACCGCGGCGAATGCGGGCTACTACGCCGGCATCGTCTCGGAGCGAGCGATCCTGCGCCGACTCGTCGACGCCGGCACCCGCATCGTGCAGCTGGGCTACGCGGGCGAGGGTGACGCGACCGACCTCGTCAACAACGCGCAGGCCGAGATCTACTCGATCACCGGATCCGAGACCGCGGAAGATTACGTCCCCCTGCAGATCGCCGTCGATGCCGCGCTCGAAGAGATCGAGGCAGCGAGCGGTCGTGACGGTTCGATGACCGGTGTCCCGACCGGGTTCAAGGAACTCGACGAACTCACGAACGGTCTGCACGGCGGTCAGATGATCGTCGTCGCCGCGCGACCCGCCATGGGTAAGTCGACGCTGGCGCTCGACTTCGCGCGTGCGGCCTCCATCGGCCATGACCTTCCTTCCGTCTTCTTCTCCCTCGAGATGGGCAAGAGCGAGATCGCGATGCGTCTGCTCAGCGCCGAGGGTGCGATCCCGCTGCAGAACATGCGCAAGGGAAACCTCGACCCCCGCGACTGGACCACGGTCGCCGCGACCCGCGGACGCATCAACGACGCGCCGCTCTACATCGACGACAGCCCCAACATGACGCTCGTCGAGATCCGCGCCAAGTGCCGTCGCCTCAAGCAGCGCGAGGGGCTGCGCATGGTCATCATCGACTACCTGCAGCTGATGACGTCGGGCAAGCGCGTCGAGTCGCGTCAGCAGGAGGTCTCGGAGTTCTCGCGAAGTCTGAAGCTCATCGCCAAAGAACTCCAGGTTCCAGTCATCGCCCTGTCGCAACTGAACCGTGGCCCCGAGCAGCGCACCGACAAGAAGCCCGCGATCAGCGACCTGAGAGAGTCGGGCTCGATCGAGCAAGACGCCGACATGGTCATCCTGCTGCACCGCGACTCCGTCTACGACAAAGACGTGCGACCCGGTGAAGCCGACCTGATCGTCGCCAAGCACCGCAACGGCCCGACCGCCACGATCACCGTCGCGTTCCAGGGTCACTACTCACGCTTCGCCGACATGGCTCCCGGCGGCGACTTCAACTAACTGTAGGTTCCGCATCGTCGCCCGCGACGTCGAGGGCCAGCTTCCCGACATAGTGTTCGCGGAGCGCACGGTGGGCGTCTTGCACGCGAGTGAAGGGGAACCGTTGCGCGACGTGCGGCGTGAACGTGCCGGCGTCGATGAGGGAGTTGAGTCGTTCGAGGGCGGCACGGCTCCGGTCACCGTCGAAGTGGAGGATCGGCACGGCGGGTGGTGTTGCGGGCAGTGGATGAACGCCGTGGGGCCAAACCACGCGTCCTGAAGGGTGCATCGCGCGAAGCGCCCGCTCCAGCACCGATCCGCCGACGGTGACGAACGCCGCATCGAGCCCGTTCGGCGCGAAAGCCTCCGCCGCTGCCACGACGTCATGCGAGCGGCCGTCGACGACGGCCGCGGCGCCGTGGCTTCGGGACAGAGCAACGCCGTCGGCGCCGGAGGAGACGGCAAGGACCCGGATGCCGCGCTGCTGCGCCAGTTGCACGACCATGTGTCCCATGCCCCCGCTCGCGCCGAACACCATCAGCGTCTGGCCGGGCGCGAGATCGAGCAGATCAATTCCGCTCAGGGCGGTCAGGGCATCCCACGCCATCACGCCGGCCTCGGTCATCGACAGGCGCTCGGGGACGTGAGCGACGTGCTCCTCGGCCACGACCCCGTACTCGGCGTAGAACCCTCCGCGCGGCACGGGCATCGAGGCGGCGTAGACGCGATCGCCGACCGCGAAGCGTGTGACTGCGCTGCCGACGGCGGCGATCGTGCCGGCGGCATCCCAACCGAGTACGTAAGGGAAGGTCGAGGCGATACCGAACGCATCCTCATATTCCCCCTGACGCTCCACGGCGTCCCAGGAGGCCACCCCCGCCACGGACACCTTGATCAGGACATCGGACTCGCCCACGATCGGAACGTCGATCGTCCGAGGGACGAGCTCATCGACGCCGCCGAAGCGATCGAGCACGATGGCCCTCATCCGTGGTTGGGCAGAGGGGGTGCTGGACATCGGTCGCTCGGGGCTCACGCGCAGGCCACCGCGTTGGCGCAGCAGACGGCAGGTGTCTGGGTGGAGGCGCGAGCCGCGCGGTATGCCTCGCGCAGACCGCGGAACAGGGCACCACGACTCCTCCGCGGTGACGGGCCGGTTGCGTCGAGCCTCTCCAGGGCGACGCGTTCGTACTCCAGTCTCCGGTTGAGTTCCACCTCGTGACGCTGATGAACCTCGAAAGCGAACTGCGGATCCACGCCGACCTCTCCCCTCCTGACGCCGACTGCGACGTCACATTGAAAAACTTCGATGCATAGACGATCTCGCATGCATCGAAAAATGTCAATACGTTTCAGCGCGCACCCCTCTATATAGCGATCGGTCGCCGCCGGGCGTGGGGGCCTCGGCGACGACCGATGGGGTGCTGGTTCAGCTATCGACGATGCTGATTCAGTTGGGGAACACGGCTTCGAGGCCACTGCCCCAGAACACCACGATGAACCCGATGGCGACGATCGCACCACCGACGAGCGCCACCGCGTTGAGGATGATTCCCCAGGTCGCGAACTTCTTGCTGGCAGGTTCGCGGCGAAGCGCGATGAAACCGGCGATCAGGCCCGCGAGCGGCACGAGAAGTGTGAAGCCGGCAAGGAAGGAGACGATTCCGGTGACGAAGCTCGCCAGTCCGATCGCCTTGGATCGCAGTCCCTGCGCGGGGGCTGCGCTACTGGAACCGTTCGACATTGTGGATGTTGACATGATCTGCTTTTACCTTCATGGTTGAGTTTGAGTTGCGCAGCCCTTCGGGTTTCAGGGCGCAGCGCAAGGAACTCAGCAAAGCTACGTGGCGAGACTTCCCCGTCGGCGCAGAACGCATCCGATGCCGTGCTCCTCGCATGGTTCTCCGTGTCTTCGAGACGAAACCGCGCGCGCCGATGACGTGATCGGCGGTAGTCGACGTGTGAGCCGAGTAGCCGCCGTCTCAGCGACTCGCGGTCGCTGAGACCTTCTCCACTCCGACGAACTTCATCATCTGCTGGCCGTAGAGGCAGGTCTGCAGGGTGAGCTCGCCCTGTATGCCGATGAGGTCGTCCGAGGTCGCGACGCGCTTCGGCAGCATCCGGACATCCACCACGGCATAGGTGACTCCGTCGAGGGAGAGCTGCTGGCCCACCTCCCACGGGAGGATCACGTCCCCACCGCAGTTGTTGTGGGCAGCCCACGTGGGCACGGTGCCGGGGTTCTCATAGCCGACCATCTCGGTGAACGTGCCATCGCACCGGTCCAATTCCCTCTCGTCGCCCGAGGTGCCGAGCGTGATGTGGGGGAGCGCTCCGCTGGCCTGGGTCTGAACCGTGGCGATCGCGATCTTCGTCTCGCCGTAGACGCGCTCGACCTCGGAGGGAGCGAAGACCACGGCGACGAGCACCGCCGCGCCCACAGCCAGGAGCATCCCCGCGAACAGGGTGCGCGGACGAAGCGCTCGGCGTGACCTCGCGGATCGGGTGAGCGGGCGAGAGGGGGGATGCGGCATGGTCGTGGCTCCGGACGAGAAGGGCAGCTGACCAGTATCGTCACGGAGCGGTCTGCGGGTACCGGTCGCCACAAAGGTCGCGTAGCCTCACGCCCCCGATTCAGTGATGACGGCAGCCCGCTCCGTGGTCCGGAGGGGCGGAACTCCGCGGTGCGTTCTCTCTACGGAGAGCTAAGACAGGACCTCGACGTGCTGCGCGAGCGCTTTCCGGTTCGACACGTCGAGCTTGCGCATGATGCGATGCATGTGACTCTCGACCGTACGCACGCTGAGCACGAGGCGCGTGGCGATCTCCTGGTTGGAGAGACCCATCGCGGCGAATCTGCCGACCTCGCGCTCGCGATCCGTGAGGGTGACGGCCGCGGCCCCGAACCTGGCCGTGTCGAAGGCCCGGTCTCCATGAGCGGCACGAATCGCGTGCGCCGCGCTGTCTGCAGCCCGGCGTGTGGGGTCATCGCCCTTCTCGAGCGCGGTGGTGCGCGCGATCTGGCACGCCGAGAGGGCGAGTCCGACGAGCCCCACCCGCTCGAGCTCTTCCACGCACGCGAGCATCGTGACCGGGTCGCCCTCGGCGAGGGCGGAGACGTAGTCGCCGTGCGCCTGAAGCAGGCGGGCGTCCGGGAGTTCGTCGAGCGCGCGACGGGCGACCGCGAGGCGCTCCCCGACGGGGGCGAGCTCGAGCGAGGACAGCATGCCGAGCACTGCGGCGAACCGTGCGCCACGGTCCCACAGCGACTGCGACGACGCCCACATGTCATCCGCGGCCGCCTGCACCTTCCCGTCAAAAGCCAGGAGCTGCGCGCGAGGCCAGGCGTGGGTCTGGCCGGGCAGCGGCCCGTCGAGAATGGAGGAGCCGTTGATCTCCTGGGCGATCTTCTCTCCCAGGCTCAGTTGTCCGCGTCGGATCGCCACGACGGACGCGATGGTCAAGAGCGAGAGTTGAACGCCGGGAGGCAGCGGCGAGGGCTCACCGGCGGCGAACACCGTCTCCACGATCTCGTCCACGGCGGCGTAGTCACCCGCGAGGAGCTGCACGAGGATCACCGCGGCGCCGAACGCGCGGAGTGCATCGATGTCGAGATACCCGTGCGCCTCGTCGAACCCTTGCTGGAGGGTCTCGAGCGCGGCACGATGCGATCCGATCCCGAGCAGGGCGAGGCCGTGCAGGACGCGGATCATGTAAGCGTCTCGTGGGCGCTCGACCGTCTCCGTGGCAGTGTGTACCCTGAGCGCGTCGCTGAACCGACCCGTGGAGACGAGCACCAGCATCTGCGTCTCCCACAGCTGCAGCTTCACATCGTCGGGGAGGTCGTCGGTGACCTCGAGCCGTGCGCCGAAGTCGTCCGGGATGCGTGTGAGGTTGGCCTGGAGGCGGACGTCGACGGCGTCGAGCATCCGGGAGTACGGTCCGAGCGTGATCGACGCCTCGCTCAGACGCCGCTGAGCACCGTCCAGATCGTGGTCGACGTAGGCGGTCCACTCCGCCCGCAGGCTCTCGAAGTCAGCGCGTCCGGCAACGTCTCCGTTGCTCGCGTCGGTGGTGTCGAAGACGTGGCGGACGGTCTCGGTGACGGTCGGGGTGTGCGTGTGCATCAGTGCACGCAGATACCGCACGGCGCTGCTCGCCGAGGGGTTCGCCTCCCATTCGGAAGCCGTCACGATCCTGCGCGCCCGGGCGCGCTCCTGGAGCAAGCGGACGAACAGCGCCTCCTGCGTCCCGAAAGTCGGCTGGCGATTCTCACGTTCGGCGAGGATCGCCGAGGCGGATCCGGCCGTGCCGAGGCGCTCGACGATCAGGGCGGTGAGTCGGGTGCGTCGCGCGGTCAGTGGCTCGTGGCGGAAGAACTCCACGATGAGCGGGGGCACGACGGTCACGAGCTGCCGCGCGCCACTGGAGATGAACGTGATCATGCGACGTTCCTCGAGCAGCTCCAGCGTGCCCCAGTCGATGAGCTTGCGCACGGTCTCGATGTCGGCCACGCCGACGATGGCGATGATCTCGATCGCGTCCCGGGCGGCATCGTCCAGATCCTCGAGGTGCGCTTCGAGCACCGCGCGCAGGCCCGAGCTCCACAGGTCGCGGGTGGCGACCCACTCCTTCCCTCCGCGGAGCGCGATCCTCTGCTCGCGGATGCAGGCGTCGACCAGGCTCAATGCCAGCCCGATGTTGCCCCCGGACTTCGCGAAGATCCGGCTCATGGTCGCCGCCTCGATGGGCCCCTTGAGGTAATGCTCCAGCGCCTTCTCCATCTCCTCGAAGCGCAGTGGAGACATGTCGATCACATAGGAGGGTTCCAGGGTGGAGGCGGCGAGGCCGGTCGGGGTGTGGCGCGCACGCAGCCCCTGCAGCCGGGAGAGGACGATGGGGATGCCGCTCGAGCGACGAACGGCCTCGGCGACGCCCCAGGACGATTCATCCAGGTCGTCCCAATCGTCGAGGAACAGCACGGAGCGAGGTAGCCGCAGAGCATGTCGCAGAGCTTCCGCCGTTTCGTGGAGCCCACTCGTCGTGCGCTGCGTCCCCGTGGGGGGAATGCCGGCGAGGTGCAGAGCGGCGAGCGGATGCTGACGCAGCGAGGCGACGCCCCGAACCTGGATGACCTTCCACTCGCCCTCTTCCAGCCGAGCGCGGAGTGCCCTCAGGAAGGCGCTGCGGCCGCTGCCTCGTCCGCCGACGACGTCTACGCTGACGCCGGCATGCACCAGATCCAGCGCGGCGGCCAGGCTCTGCTCCCGACCGATGACCATGGCACGACCCCGCTTCCTCACGCGGACACTCCTAACCGAAAACTAGACCTGATCCCTGCGCGACGGAAGTCCGTGTTCCTGTGGGGTTCGGCCGCGCAGCCGTCCGCGGCGCGCGCGGATCAGGATGAGATGACAACGGCGCTACCGAGTCGGGTTCTGTTTCCATGCGGGTCGCGATCATCGTTGAGCGATCGCGCACGGGGGGAGCTGGCCCAGGGACACCTTTCAGTACGAGAGGGACCTGTCCGGGCGCGCACGCAGTCCGTGCGCGGTGGAACGTGGTGTTTTGCGTACTCCGCCGACGACTTAGGTGCGTTTTTCGTGTCTACTCGGTACCGCTATCTCAAGACTGTGGAAGAGCGCTTCCGATTCACGCTCCGCAGCGACTACGGCCTCCTCGCCGCGACCTACGCAACCTGTGCGCGGGGCTACGGCACTCTCGGTACCGCATCGTCCGCGGCCTCCCTCCGGGCCTACCTTGGAGATGCCCAACACCGTTGGATCACATCGGCGCTCGCCGAGGTGATGTGACACGGGCGGTCTTCCGCGGCCCATCCTGACGGTTCCCCGCCCGTGTCATGCTCTCGCTCGGCGAACGCGGAACCCCAGCCGTCCGGCTACGGATAGAGCGCGTAGCGACACGGAGCCGCATACGGGGAGTAGGCGCCCGGGCACGGAGCTGTCCTCATTCGGGTACTGCTCTCGGGCCGGATCGTCGATCGCTCAGCGCGTTGACCCGTCTACTTGCATGCGGCGTTGTCTGTTCCAGCGCGCCGAAACCTGGCGCGCTCTCTTTCCCGCGCGCCGAAAAGCTTCCCTGCACGAAAGGTACCTTCTCCATGGGATCACGAAAACCACGAACCCGACGCTTATTGTCGACGATTCTCGTGAGCACGGTCGCCGTGCTCACGAGTCTCGTCGTCGTCCCTCCGAGCTTCGCCGCCACTGTCGAGGGTGAGGACGGCCTGACGGTCGACGTCTCCCCGACCCAGGTCGTCGAATCGGATGTCGACGGCTTCACGCTCACGATCACGGACGACAATCTCAGTGGCGCGGACTTCGACTCGTACCAAGTGTCGGGAGTCCCGACGGACTGGTCGGTCGTCGTCGACGGTGGGGCGGCTGAGGTGGTCTCGCCCGATCCGCTGATCTATTCCATTCCGCGCGCGCACAGCGAGCTGCGCGTGGTCGCTCCCACGGGCTACATCGGTACCTTGTCCGGCGTGAAGATCGCGCGCGACACCAACGGCCCGAACCTCGTCACCGACTTCGACAACGGGACGTTCGACTACCTCGGCGAGTCGATGCCTCAGATCCCGGCGAACACGATCTACGCCTGGGACGACCCCTCGACGGTCCACGAGACGGCGGGGTGCAACCCTGCGACGCCGTACTACGGACCCTGCGACGGGCAGTACACGATCTGGCCGACGACCAACTTCGGTGGCCCCGACACGGATCGCTACAACGTGCTCTGGGCCGACGTCCGCTCGATCGACGACGCGCTTCCCAACGCCGATGCCACCTCCAGCGAGGTGATCTGCAGTGCGGATCCGATGACGAGCCCGGCCGCGAACCTCACTCAGGTCACCACCGAGCAGTCCGCCGCGTCGGGCAAGGTGCTGATGATGAACGGATCGATGTCGTTCCCCACGCCTCACGACCTCATCTCCACGACGGTCAACGGCTTGGAGCCCGGCGCCACCTACACGGTCAAGGGCCATGTGACGAACATCAGCTACAGCGCGGGCAACGTGCTGCCGGTGCAGTCCGCGTTCTACATGACCGACAGCGAAGAGACGAAGAACATCGGTTCGTCCCTTCCGATCGCGAAGCAGAGCTCCTGCCTGACCCAGGATGTCGTCTGGGGACAGAACGTCGGCACGTTCGTCGCCGACTCGCTCGGCACCGCGACGATCGGACTGCGCAACTACGCGGCCGGAGGCTTCGGCAACGACTTCGCCGTGGACAACCTCTCCCTCGTGAAGATGGCCAGTGTGTCGGTCGACCTCGTCGTCTTCGCCACGCCGGATGCTGCGATCACGCTCGACAAGGACTACGTCGTCGTCGATGACGTGAACGGCAACGGGATCAACGACCCGGGTGATGTCGTGAAGTGGACGTTCGTCATCACTAACGCCGGCAACGTGTCGTTGGATGATGTGCGTGTCGATGACCCGCTGCTCGATGAGCTGGCTGTCGCGATCACGTGTGACCCGACCTCCCTGGCCGCCGGCGCGTTCGCGGTGTGTGAGTCGGAGAACTACACGATCACTCAGGCCGACGCGGATGCCGGTGAGATCTACAACGTGGCGACGGCGACGGGCAACGTGACTCCGGGCACCCCGGGTGACCCGGGAGACCCGGTGAGCCCTCCGGACGAGGTCATCATCCCGACCGAGCCGACCCCGGCTCCGGGAATCGCGCTCGACAAGGACTACGTCGTCGTCGAGGACGCGAACGGCAACGGGATCAACGACGCGGGCGATGTGATCGCGTGGACGTTCGATGTCACCAACACCGGCAACGTCGCGTTGGAGAACGTCGTCGTGGATGACCCTCTCCTGCAGGATCTCGGAATCGCCGTGATCTGCGACCCCGCTCCTCTGGCTCCTGGTGAGTCGGTGCTGTGCCGCTCGGGCGACTACACCATCACTGAGGCCGACGTGGAAGCCGGTGAGATCCTGAACGTGGCGACCGCAACGGGTGGTGTCACGCCGGGTACCCCGGGCGACCCCGAAGACCCGGTGAGCCCTCCGGACGAGGTCATCATCCCGACCGAACCGACTCCGACTCCCGCGCTGTCGCTTGACAAGGACTACGTCCTCGTCGACGACGCGAACGACAACGGAATCAACGATCCGGGTGACGTCGTGAAGTGGACCTTCGCCGTCACCAACACCGGCAACGTGCCGCTGGACGATGTCCGTGTCCAGGACCCGCTGCTCGACGAGCTGGGTGTCGCGATCACGTGTGACCCGACCTCCCTTGCCGCTGGCGAGTCCGCGGTGTGTGAGTCGGAGAACTACACGATCACTCAGGCCGACGCAGAAGCCGGTGAGATCTATAACGTCGCCACCGCAACCGGAACGGTTCCTCCGGAGACCCCGGGTGACCCGGGTGACCCGGTGAGCCCGCCCGATGAGGTCATCATCCCGACCGAGCCGACCCCGGCTCCGGGAATCGCGCTCGACAAGGACTACGTCGTGGTCGATGACGCGAACGGCAACGGGATCAACGACCCGGGCGACGTGATCGCCTGGACGTTCGAAGTCACCAACACCGGCAATGTGCCGCTGGACGATGTCCGTGTCCAGGACCCGCTGCTCGACGAGCTGGGTCTCGCGATCACCTGCGATCCGACGTCCCTGGCCGCCGGCGAGTCCGCCGAGTGCCGTTCGGAGAACTACACCATCACCGAGGCCGACGCCGAAGCGGGAGAGATCCTGAACGTGGCAACCGCGACCGGAACGGTTCCTCCGGAGACCCCGGGTGACCCGGAAGACCCGGTCAGCCCGCCCGATGAGGTCATCGTCCCGACCGAGCCGACCCCGACTCCGGCCATCGCGCTGGAGAAGGACTACGTCCTGGTCGACGACGCGAACGACAACGGGATCAACGACCCGGGCGACGTCGTGAAGTGGACCTTCGCCGTCACCAACACCGGCAACGTGCCGCTGGACGATGTCCGTGTCCTGGACCCGCTGCTCGACGAGCTGGGTGTCGCGATCACGTGTGACCCGACCTCCCTTGCCGCTGGCGAGTCCGCGGTGTGCGAGTCGGAGAACTACACCATCACGCAGGTCGACGCCCTCGCCGGCGAGATCCACAACGTCGCAACGGCGACGGGCGCCGTTCCTCCGGGGACCCCGGGTGACCCGGAGGACCCGGTCAGCCCGCCCGACGAGGTCGTCATCCCGCTCGAGCCGCTCGTGGCTGGCCTTGAGCTCGTCAAGTCGGCGCAGCTCAACGACACCAACGGCAACGGCTGGGCTGACGCCGGTGAGACGATCGACTACTCTTTCGACCTCACCAGTACCGGTACCGCTGAGTTGACAGATGTCTTCGTCGACGACCCGATGCTGACTGACGCCGGTATCGCGGTCGAGTGCCCGCAGACGACGCTCGCGCCCGGCGAGTCCATGACCTGTCACGCCGTGAAGGGGTACACCGTCACGGAGCAGGACGTGGAGGACGGTCAGGTGTACAACGCCGCGACCGGCTACGCCGAGGTCCCGGACAACGTCGAGCCGATCGATCCGCCCGAGAGCGATGTGACCACCCCCGCTGACGAGGCTACGTACCTCGCGTCGACGGGTGGAAGCAGCCTGGGCATCATCGGCGGCGCGGCTGCGCTGCTCGTGGTCGCGGGAGGAGTGCTCCTCCTCGCGCGACGGATGAAGCGCCCGGTGATCGAGGCGTAACAACCGCCTGATCACGTCACAGAGCGGCGTGCCATGTCTACCGATGTGGCACGCCGCTCTGTCGTCTCTCAAACGGACTCTCCGGAGCCGACGGTACTCACTGAGAGGGTGAGCTTCTGCTCCTATGCGGAACTCCGTAGCACCTTCTACTTAAGTCGAACGGTTCTTGGAACAAGGTCGCGCTCGAACTGGTGATGTTGTGACTGGGGGAGACGGGGACGCCCGTCAGTGCTCCGACGCGCGGCTGGGGGGCCGCCGTCGGAGTGGCGCCGTGGGGAGGCGCCTCGGTGTGGTGGCCTTGCCGTGGGGAGCAAGGCCACCAGCCACCGTCGCCGCTCTTCCCCCGGGCGCACTGCGGCCGGAAGGGGTCGTCAGACGCTGCCGTCTGGTACGAGGCCGTCTTCGACGGCGCGCCGGAAGAGATCCACCTTCGTGAAGGCCGGACGACCTGCGGTCACGTACTTCCGGCGGATGCCTTTGATGTGATCCACGACCGTGTTCCGGCTGATGCCTAGCGCCTCACCCACCTGCGCCGCCGTGTATCCGGTGGCGTACAGCTCCAGCACCTCACGTTCCCGGGGAGACAACGCGACCTCGGGTGCGAAGAGCGGAGTCCTCGTGCTCGAGTCGAGCTCCCGCGCTGCTGAACGGTTCCGCTGGGTCGCACGGATACCGGCGATGACCCGGTGGAGAGGATCGGTCTTCCGCATGCTCTCCACACCGGCGGATCCCGGCACCTGTGCGGCGGAGAGCATCGGTGAGACGCCGGAGAAGACCAGGACTCCGATGCCGCGCGACACGAGTGCTTCCCAGGGAGGTGGCTGCGAAAGGGGTCCCCCGATCGCGGGGTCGACCAGCACCACATCCAGGGTCTTCCCGGCCGAGAGCAGTTCGCGGACGCTGCGTGCCGAGCAGACAAAAGTCATGTCCGGTTGCGCGTTGATCAGGACCGTGATGCCCAGCACGAGCGCCGGCTGGTTGTCGATGATCCCCACGCGAATCGGCACGCATCAAGATTCGATGCCGAACCGTGACCGCGGTGGTCGCCTGCGTCGAAAGGGGTACACCGCGGGCCGAGAATTGCGTAGTCGGTTCCAGCCGCTACGTAGTCGTCGCCGGTGTGACGACGTCGACCCGCGCGTGCCGGAGCTGGACGACCATGGGGGAGGGGAGAAGGGCGGTCGTCCAGCCCGGACCATGAGATGGTCACAACCTACGGCGCTTCCCGCGGAAGGTAAATCCCCAGTTGTGGGGATACGTAGCGGTGCTCGCTGGGCGTGGAGAAGAGGGGACCTGAGGAACCCGTTCCCGCAGGCCCCCTCACGTCGTGCCGTGGGCACGACGCGACACAAGGCTCGAAGACGCCCTGTCGAGGGCAGGACCCGAACCCGCCCTCCGTAGGACATGTAAACCGATGGCCTGGTGCTGGCATCGCGCGTCGATCGGCATTGCGTGCTGTTCGGGGGACGTTGCGTAGGAGCGACCCGGTGTCTCCGTGCCGTGGTACCTGACGCCTGTCGACAACCATGCCTTGTGGCCGGCCCTTCCCCGCGCTACTGTCCGAGGCACAGACACACGGGCCACCCACCCGCGGGTCTCGTCGTGGCAGTACCGGCATTCGCGTGGATGGTCGATCTCATCTGCTGTTCACACGAGATTGGTGCGGTGGTGAAGATGCGAGTCGTGAAAGCCCGATCACGTGCGCGAGGCGTGGCCGCCTTGCTCGCCGCGGTCAGCGTCGTCGCCGCTTCTCTGATCTTCGCGTCCCCCGCGTATGCTGCGGGGTCGGTCCTCCTAGACGAGACGTTCGGGGGCGAAACCGTTCCCGATGTCCGAGCGATCGGACTCGATGGGGCATGCATCACCGGGGCCACCGCTGCGCCGCCACCCGGAGCCTCCAACTTGGGCCCGTGCACGTTCACGAACGGTTCCCCGACGCCGGGGCTTCTTCCGGGATGGCTCCAACTCAACGATGAGAGTCAGAACCGGAACGGCGGGATGGTGTTCGATCGAGCACTCCCGGCGAACGCCGGACTGGCGATCGAGTTCGATCAGGCGCAATACGGCGGCAGCGGTGCGGACGGGATCTCCTTCTTCCTCTCGGACGGTTCGCGGTCGCTCACGAGCACCGGCGGCATCGGTGCATCTCTGGGTTACGCGCCGTTCATCTTCGGGGGAACATCGCAAGAGGGGGTCGCGGGGGGATACCTCGGAGTCGCCTTCGATGCCTGGGGGTACAACACCAACGACGATCAAGGCCGTGGCGTCGGGTGTCCGGCCCTGTCGGGCTACCTCTCCCCGCCGCGCGTCGGCAACACCGTCACCCTGCGTGGGCCCGGCGACGGCTACGAAGGATATTGCTTCCTCGCGTCGACACGACTGGGCCCTCCCGGCGGTGCCTCCACGCTGCCGGGCACACTGCGCAACGCCGTGGGTCCCGAAGAGGCGGTTCGCAACGTCCGGGTGACGGTATCGCCGGATGAGTTCCCTGTCGTGACCGTCGAGATCGACTTCACGGGAACCCGGACCGCGTACCAGACGGTCCTCTCCTACGTCATGGACGAGCGCCCGCCGGCGACCTACAAGTTCGGTTTCGCCGCATCGACGGGTGCAGAGACGGACGTGCACCTCATCCGCAACGTACAGGTGATGTCGGTGAATCCACTCGGCGACATCAGCCTCGTCAAGCAGGTCGACCGCACCGATCCTCAGCCGGCGGCATACGGGCTCGGCGACACGATTCCCTACCAGTTCGTCGTCACCAACACCGGGGTCGAGCAGCTCACCGGGGTCGTGGTCGACGACCCGTTGATCGCGGACGTCAGCTGTCCGTCCAACGTGTTGGGCCCAGCCGGCGGGGCGGACTCGTCGATGGTCTGCACCGGCAGCTATACGGTCACCGCCGCGGATGCGCAGCAGACCAGCTTCGTCAACACGGCGACCGTGGTCGCCCAGAACAGCGTCGGGGAGCAGGTCACCGATGAATCCTCGGCGACGGTCGACATCACGATCGCTCATGCCTCGCTCGCCTTGACGAAGATCGCTGTTTTGAATGAGGGGAATGGGAATGGCCTGGCGGAGCCGGGGGAGACGGTCGCGTATTCGTTCGCGGTGACGAATACGGGGACGGTGACGGTGACGGATCCGGTGGTGGATGATCCGTTGGTGGGGTCGGTGACGTGTCCGGTGTCGATTGCGCCGGGGGAGACGGTGACGTGTACGGCGGATGCGGATTACACGGTGACGGAGGGGGACATCCTCGCGGGTGGGGTGGTGAATACGGCGTCGGTGTCGGCGACGCCGCCGGCGGGTGTGACTCCTCCGGATCCGGTGGAGGACACGGTGACGGTTCCGACGCCGGTGGCTGTTGCGGGTCTGGGTTTGGAGAAGATCGCTGTTTTGAATGAGGGGAATGGGAATGGCCTGGCGGAGCCGGGGGAGACGGTCACGTATTCGTTCGCGGTGACGAATACGGGGACGGTGACGGTGACGGATCCGGTGGTGGATGATCCGCTGGTGGGGTCGGTGACGTGTCCGGTGTCGATTGCGCCGGGGGAGACGGTGACGTGTACGGCGGATGCGGATTACACGGTGACGGAGGGGGACATC